>NZ_CP190048.1:4800000-7387917 GCF_050320175.1 Nocardia sp. FBN12
CCGACCACGTAGCTTCTTCTCGCACAACGGCGAACGCCGGGTGGATCATCGCGATCCGCCCGGCGTTCGCCGTTTCGCGGCGAGAGATGGGTCACAGAGTTCTCTTATCCAGGCGGCAACCACGTCTCAATGAGTCCCGGTAGTGTCCGAGAACCTAAGGGGCCCGCCCTGATCTGGACTGACCGGAGGGTGCGACGAAGGAGTGCCCGGGGGGAGGGAAGATCAGGGGCCCGCAGGGCCCCGCTCGAGCGCGCCAGCGCTCCAACAAACACGGGAGCATGGCATGGCGAACGGACGTAACGGGTACCTGCTGTTGGGCGGGATCGCCTCGGTGGGAGCTGGCGCCGTGCATTTCATGGCGGCGGGAATGCACACCGAGCACGCGACTCTGGCACGGCTGATGGTCGTGCTCGCCGCGGTCCAGTGCGCGACCGGACTGGCGGTGTTGCTGAGTGAGCGCAAACTCGTCGTGACGTCGATGCTCGCGGTGAATGCTTTCGCGGCCGCGGTATGGGCGTTCACGCGGTTCGCTGATGTGGGGTTCATCGCCGGGTTGACCGCGGAGTCACCGCAGGTAGCGGATACCGTGTGCGCCGCGTTGGGTGCGCTGGCCGCCATTGCCGCGGGAATCGGCCTACTCAGGCCCACCGCGACGTTGCCGCCACTGCGGTCGGGGATCGCGGCCGCGGCGGTGGGGGTGCTCGCGCTGGCGGCGATGCTCAACGGTGTCGGACACGTCCACAGTCACGGGAGCGAGGACGCGCACGCGGCGGGCGGGGACCACGCGCACGGCACGGGCGACGACCACGGCACCGAGGCGAACTGGCCGCGCCCCTTCGATCCGGCGAAGCCGATCGACCTGTCGGGTGTCGCCGGTGTGACGCCGGATCAGCAGGCACGCGCGACCGACCTCGTTCGCAGCACCCTCGACGGCCTGCCCGCCTTCGCGGACGTGAATTCCGTTGGCGCCCTCGGCTTCCGCTCGATCGGCGACTCGGCCACCGGGTACGAGCACTACATCAACACCAGCTACATCCGCGACAACAACTTCCTCGATCCCGCCCACCCGGAGTCGCTGGTCTACCGGGTCGACGGAACCGACCGCACCCTCGTCTCGGCGATGTACATCGCCAACGGCAAGAAGATCGACGACCCGGCCCTGGTGGATTTCGGCGGTTCCCTGATGCAGTGGCACGTCCACGACAACCTCTGCTGGAAAGCCGGCGACAACGGCCCCGTGGTCGCCGGTGTGCTCGACGCCCAGGGCAACTGCCCGCCCAACTCCATCAACCCCGGCTCGGGAAACCCGATGGTGCACGTGTGGATCGCCCCGCACGAGTGCGGTCCGTTCGCGGCGCTGGAAGGCCACGGCGCCGGGCAAGCCTCGGCGGACGGTCGGCGCACCGACACCTGCGGCGGCCATGACCACGGCGGCGGCCACAAGTAGCAGCCGGTCTCTGCTTCACTCCGGCTGCACCCACCGGCGCAGCGCGTCGATGGTCGTTTCCGGAGAAGTGTTGAAACAGAATCGAATTCCCGGAGCGATCTCGCCGGCGACATTGATCAGGCGTTCGAACAGCAGGGTGTGCTCGGGGGCCATCCGCACACCGGCTCCGATCATGGCCACCCGGAACTGCCCGCTCGCCGCGCATTCACGCAGCGTCGCCTCGGCCGCGTCGGGATCGGCGGGGACCTGGCACGAGACGATGTCGAATCCCGCCGCACGCAGGGCGGTTTCACCTGCCGCGATGCGGGCGGTCAGGGTGGCTTCGTCCATCTGCGGGTAGCGGGAGTAGTCGACCGCGTTGGGGTGTAGACCGATCGACAGCACCGTGTTCGGCTGGGCCACTGGATTCTCCGTTCTCATCAGATAGGCGGTGATGCCGAGACCGGCGAGCACCGCCACGAGCAGTGCGCCCGCTTTCACCACGGTGCGGTACCCGTTCGGTCGAAGAATCCGCCGGTCGGGCCGTCCGGGTCGGCCATCGCCACGGCGACGACGGCGTCGGTGCCCTCGGTGACGGTCTGGAAACCACTGTGCCCGTTGAGGTCGGTGGCGGTGTAGCCGGGATCGATCGCGTTGACCTTCATCTCGCCGAGTTCGCTCGCGTACATGACGGTGAGCATGTTCAGCGCCGCCTTGGTGCCCGGGTAGCCGAGG
The DNA here is from genome assembly GCF_050320175.1 of Nocardia sp. FBN12. Lineage (GTDB taxonomy): Bacteria > Actinomycetota > Actinomycetes > Mycobacteriales > Mycobacteriaceae > Nocardia. Next base: position 4,802,162 of record NZ_CP190048.1, read on the forward strand.
GCTGGTGGCAGCAGGCCCTGCCACTTCGGGTCGGTGATCGTCGCGATCGAGCCGACACCGCTGGAGACCATCACGATGCGGGGGTGGTCGGACACACGCAGCAGCCCCACGAACGCGTTCGTCACCCGAATCGGGCCGAAGACGTTGGTCTCGAACACTTCTCGCAGATCGTCGGGCCTGGTTTCGGAGGGCGCGGTGCGCGGACCGCCGATGGCGGCGTTGTTGATGAGCACGTCGAGGCGGCCCGCCGTGGCCTTGACGATGTCGGCGGCCGCGGCGACCGAGTCGTCGGAGGTCACATCGAGCGGGACGAATCGAACGTCGAAACCGGCCGCGGTGAATTCGGCGGCGGCCGCCTCGCCGAGGGCGGTGTCGCGGGCCGCGAGGAACACCTGCCAGCCCGCTTCGGCCAATCTGCGCACCGTTTCCCGGCCGAGTCCCTTATTGGCCCCGGTGACCAGGGCAATCGTTGTTGTCATGCGTCCAGATTCCCGCCGACGCGCCACGTTCTCCAGTGCTGCCTCGGCATAGGACCGGCGGTACCACCCCCGCGCTCGGGTCCTGCGGCACCATGGGAGAGGTGGACAGAGCGGAATTGGCGACGGTTTTGCGCACCGCGCGTTCTCGGCTGACCCCCGCCGACGCGGGCCTGCCGAGCGGGTCACGCAGGCAGGTACCCGGGTTGCGGCGCGAGGAAGTGGCGAACCTGGCCGGTGTCAGCGTCGACTACGTCGTGCGGCTGGAGCAGGGTCGCGGACCCAAACCGTCCGAGCAGGTGCTCGGCGCGCTCACCAGGGCGCTGCGGCTCACCGATGTCGATCGCGATCTCGTCTATCGACTCGCCGGGTCGGAACCACCGCAGGCCGGGCGGATTCCGATGCTGATCCGCCCCAGCGTGCTGCGCCTGCTGGATCGCCTGGCCGATCTGCCCGTGCTGGTGCTCTCCGCCAAATCCGATGTCCTCGCCTGGAATCCCTTGTCGGCGGCCCTGCTCGGTGATTTCTCCGCGATCCCCGTGACCCAGCGCAACATCATGTGGCAGCGCTTCCTCGGCAGCGGTATGGGCCGCATCGTCATGACACCCGAGGAGGCCGACAGCAACGCGGCCGCCTGCGTCGGCTGCCTGCGCGCGGTCAAAGCCACCTACCCCGATGACCCCGGCCTGACCCGCCTGCTCACCGAACTTCGCACCGGCAGTACCGAATTCGAGGAGCACTGGCAGGCGGGCCGCTCCAGCGTCATGCACAGCCTCACCAAAACCATCGCCCACCCCGACCTCGGCGCCCTCACCCTCGACTGCGACGCCATGCACGTCCCCGACACCGACCAGACCGTCATCATCTACTCCGCGGCCCCCAACACCCCGACCGCCACCGCCCTCGACCTACTCCGCGTAACCGGCCTCGAATCCTTCGCAACACCCGAATAACACCTGGCCGCCACTGGGCTACATCGAGGTCGTCCGCAGTTTCCGGCGGACGCCGCTCCCTGACCGGCCGTGAACCTCCGGCATTTTCGTCTCCGCTCAGTCAGTTTTCTGACTGGCCAGCCCCGAATCGGGCGAAAATGCGGCGCGGATCGATGCGACCGCGGCCTTCGGATCATCGGCCCAGAATGCGACGGTGCTCGCCGTGAAGTCGCCGTGCGGGGTGTGGAAGGTCTGCGGTTCGATCAAGTCGACGCGGATATTGGTCGAGCTGCCGACGATGACAGCGAGCGTTGTCTCGCCGGGGCCGGTGAGCTGCAAGGACTTCGCGCCGTCGTAGGCGCGTAGATCGTTGCGGACGGCGCGGATGCCGGCCAGCGGGAGGTCGAGGGCGACCCGGCGCAGGTAGCGGACCCGCAGGAGTTCATCGGTGAGCACATGGGGATACATGTGGTGCGCGGCCAGCATGCCAACCATCCACAGCAATCCCCAGACCCCGAGTCCCAGCGCGACAAACCGCGCCGCGGGCCACGGAATCAGTAGGTGAACCGCCGGGATCTCCACGGCGCTGACCACGATGAACGCCCAGATGACAGCCGACTCCGCGCCCGCGTACCGAATCGGCGTGCCGCCTTCGGTGTCCGGCCTGCGGCTGACGGCCCGCGCGAGGCTCACCCAGATGTCGGTTTCCAGACGAACGAAAGACCGTGCGAGCCGGCTGATCGGGCGCATGGGACCCTCCTTTTCAATACACTCGCATTGTAAAGGGGCGAAGTGCGGCAATACAAGTGCATTGTGAAAAGATTGGCCCATGCCGAAGCGGGTGGATCACAGTTCTCGACGCGCGACGATCAGCGATGCGGTGATGCGCCTGCTCGCCCGCGACGGCCTGGAGTCGATCAGCCTGCGCCACGTCGCCGCCGAGGCAGGAGTCTCCGCGGGCCAGGTGCAGCATTATTTCCCCAGCAAGGAGGCGATGATGGAGTTCGCGACCACCACCATCGCCGACCGGATCGCCACGCGGATCTCCGCGGCGGGCCCCGACCCCGATCTGCGCCAGATCCTCACCACGCTGCTCCCCACCGACCCCGAATCGGCCGCCGACGCCCGCATCCTGATCGGTTACCTGGCCTTCGCCACAGTCCGCCCCCAGATCGCCGAAACCCTGAAAATGAACGGCCTCGGCTTCCGCGACCACGTCGCAGGCATGCTCCCCGACCACCCCGACCCGACCGCCGCCGCCGAATCCCTGCTCGCCCTACTCGACGGCCTCGCCCTGCACGTCACCATCGGCCAGCTCTCGCCGGACAAGGCCCGCGCCCTGCTGACCACGGCCATCGATGACGCGCAAGGCTATCGCACTCGACCACGACCCCCGGCGGACGACGCACCCACTGCCGACCAGGAGGAAACCCTGACCCCGAACTGATCGACAGCCCCGGTTTTCAGGGCTACCGGTCGGTCGTTTCACAGGGAATCATTCTTCTCGCCGACTCTGCGGCAACACTTTTCGAGATTTGGGAGACAGCGTGTCGATCGGGAAATTTGTCATGGCCGGTATGGCGATTGTGGCGCTGGGGGCCATGGCTCCGGCTACCGCGATGGCCGCGCCGACAGCAGCCGCGCCGGTCGCCGAGACCGGCAGCGCCGATGCGACCAGTGGCAGTGGCACCCTGGTCATGCTCATCGAGGAGCTGTTCAAGCCGTGCCCGTTCAGCAGCACGGTGTGCCCGGCCACCGATAACTGAGTCCGTCGCGAAGGGCCCCGCCGAGACGTTCGGCGGGGCCCTTCGCGCCAGATCGAACCGAGGGTCGATCGGCTTACGCCGACGCCGATTCGGCCAGGTCGGCATCGGCGCGACGTACGGCCACCGCCGCGGCGGTTTCGGCCATCACCAGTTCCGCGTTGATCTGCGCACCGGCCATTGCGCCGGCGGCCGCGGCCGCGCCGACCTGGGCAGACGGGTCGGTGGCGTTGCCCGCGATCCAGACGCCGGGCACCGCGGTCCGGCCGACGGGATCAGCGGGGATGTGGTCGCCCGCGCCGGACGGGTGCGGCTCGGGCGTGAGGCCGAGGTCGGTAAGGAAGGTGGCGCGCGTGTTCATGCGGGGTGCCACGACCAGGGCGTCGCGTTCGATGATCGTGCCGTCGGCGAGCTGGACACCGGTCAGGCGGTCGGCGCCGAGAACCTCGACGACCTTGCCTTCGATGATCCGAATACCCCGCGCCACAAGCTTTTCCGCATCTTCTTCGCTCAGCGGCGCAGCCGTGTGCGTCAGGAACACGATATCGTCGCTGAGCTGGCTGAACAGCAACGCCTGATGCACCGACATCGGTCCACTCGCCAGCACGGCGATGCGCTGATCGCGCACTTCCCAGCCGTGGCAGTAGGGGCAATGCAAGACGTCGTGACCCCAGTGTTCGCGCAGGCCGGGAACATCGGGGAGTTCGTCCGCGAGGCCGGTGGCCACGAGAATCCGCTGAGCGGCCACCGTGCGACCGTCGGCGAGGGTCACCGCGAATTCATCGATATCCGATGAATCAGCCGCACGCCCCACCGCGACAACCTGACCCGACACGACGTGCCCGCCGTACCCACGCACCTCGGCGCGGCCGAGTTCGAGCAGCTCCAACGGCGACATCCCCTCGCGCCCGAGCAGTCCGTGGACGCCCTGAGCAGGCGCGTTACGCGGCGCCCCCGCGTCGATCACGGCGACCGAGCGCCGCGAACGCGCCAGCATCAGTGCCGCGTTCAGCCCAGCGGCTCCACCACCGAGCACCACCACGTCGTATGAATCGTTCAGCTGTGTCATCTCGACCTCCTTCGAGCTCCACCATGCATTCCAGCGCCGAATACTGGCAACCTTCTTTGCCGACATGGCAAACTGGAGAGCATGGACGACCTCGATCAGACCCTCGACTCGGTCGGCCCTCGCCTGCGCGCCCTGCGCAAACAGCGCCAGACCACCCTCACCGACCTCTCCCAGGAAACCGGCATCTCGGTGAGCACCCTGTCCCGCCTGGAATCCGGCGACCGCAAACCCACCCTGGAACTCCTGCTCCCCCTGGCCAAGGCGCACGGCGTCACCCTCGACGAGCTCGTCGACGCCCCGCCCACCGGCGACCCACGCATCCACCTGCGCCCGGTCAGCCGACACGGCATGACCATGCTCCCGCTCACCAAACGCGCGGGCGGCATCCAGGCCTTCAAGATGATCATCGCCCCCGGCGCCCGCGATCGGCCTCAGACGCCGCAGGTGCACGAGGGTTACGAGTGGCTCTACGTGCTCAACGGTCGCCTGCGCCTGATCCTCGGTGACAACGACATCATCATGAACCCCGGCGAGGCCGCCGAATTCGACACCCATGTCCCGCACTGGTTCGGCGCCGCCGACGAACAATCCGTCGAATTCCTCAGCCTGTTCGGCAAGCAGGGCGAGCGCGCACACCTGCGCGCCCGCCCGAAGTCCGAATAGGCCGGAAAGGGCAAGCGATTCGGAGAATTCAGCCCTGCAGTGCCGCGATCAACGCCGGACTCAATGCCAGCGCGGGCAAGGACTCGACCAACAAGTCGACCAACTGCTCGCGGCTGATCGGCTTCTCGACGATCCAGGTGAGGATGGTCTCCTCGACAAACGCGATCCAGCCACGAATGGCCAAGGTGAGCCGCGCCAGTTCGGCACCCTCGGGCGGCAGCGGCAGTTCGCCGATGATGAGATCGGCGATGGCGCCGCGGGTTTCGTTGACCTGTCCGGCCACGTCCGGGGTGACGCTAGCGGGCCCGCGCAGCACCGAGCGGTAGGGCGCGGAGTGTTCACAGACGTAGTCGACGTAGCGTTCGATCGAGTCGCGCAGCATGTCGAACAGCGACAACTCACGGTTGGGCATGATCGCGACGAAGAACTCGGTGCTCACATGCCGGGCGATCGCCTCGTGGAACTCCTGCTTGGACGCGAAGTAGTGGAACAGCAGCCCGCGCGAAATGCCCGCCTGCTTGGCGATGTCGTCGACCGAGATCTCCTCGAGTGATCGGTCGACCAGCATCTCGGCGCCGAGGGTGATCAGCTGCAGCCGACGCTCCTCGGGACTGAGCCGCACACGCTTGGTCTCTCCCACGCTCCTGGTACTCACATCAGCCATCCTAGCCACTACTGAATACGGTTCAATAGCTGTTGACTACGGCTCAATAAGACCGTATTCTGCATTACATGAGTCGCAAGGTTACAGACAAAGTTGTCGAACCCGGAGCAGGCGCCCGCCACGTCACGACGGTCATCGTCGGCAGCGGGTTCGCAGGCCTCGGCCTGGCCATTCGCCTGCGTCAGCAGGGTCGCGAGGATTTCCTCGTGCTCGAGCGCGGCAGCGAAGTCGGCGGCACCTGGCGCGACAACACCTATCCCGGTGCCGCCTGCGACGTGCCTTCGCACCTGTACTCCTACTCGTTCGCCCCGAACCCGGACTGGACCCGGTCGTTCTCCAAGCAGGGCGAGATCCAGTCCTACATCAAGAGCGTCGCCGAGCGTTACGACGTGCTCGACCGCCACGTCTTCGACTGCGACGTCCAGAGCGTCCGCTGGAACGAGGCGACCGCGCAGTGGGACATCCGCACCACCAAGGGCGAGTTCACCGCTGACACCGTGGTCTCCGCGGTCGGCGCGCTGTGTGAGCCGTCGCTGCCGGACATCAAGGGCATCAACGGTTTCGAGGGCGAGATCTTCCACTCCGCCCGCTGGAACCACGACGCCGATCTCACCGGTAAGCGCGTCGCGGTGATCGGCACCGGCGCCTCCTCGATCCAGATCGTGCCCGCCATCGCGAGCAAGGTCGCCACGCTCGACGTCTACCAGCGCACCGCGCCCTGGTTGCTGCCGCGCATGGACCGCCCGTATCTGCTGCCCGAACGGCTGGCGTTCAAGCACCTGCCCGTCGTGCAGCGTCTGTCCCGCGCGGCCATCTACGCCGCGCGCGAGACCCAGGTCGTCGGCCTGACCCGCTTCCCGGCCCTGATGAAGGCCTTCGAGGCCATCTCACGCGCCAAGCTGCAGATCGAGATCCGCGACAGCGAGCTGCGCAAGAAGGTCACCCCGAACTACCGGATCGGCTGCAAGCGCATGCTGATCTCCAACGACTACTACCCCGCGCTCGATCGCGACAATGTCGACGTGGTCACCGACGGTATCGCCGAAGTGAAGGCGGGTTCCATCGTGACCAAGGACGGCACCGAGCGCGAGATCGACGCGCTGATCGTGGCCACCGGCTTCCACGTCACCGACTCCCCGACCTACAACTCGATCGTCGGGCGCGACGGGCGCACGCTGACCGAGGTGTTCGACCAGATCGGCCAGCAGGCCTACAAGGGCTCGGCCATCGCGAACTTCCCCAACATGTTCTTCCTGGTCGGCCCGAATGTCGGCCTCGGCCACACCTCGATGGTGTACATGATCGAATCGCAGATCAATTACGTCAGCGACGCGCTGGCGACGATCGACAAGCAGGGTCTGCGCACGGTCGAGGTGCGCGAAGACGTGCAGCACGCCTACAACGCCGACCTGCAGGAAAAGTTGGGCAAGACCGTCTGGAACACTGGCGGCTGCGCCAGCTGGTACCTGGACAAGCACGGCAACAACACCACGTTGTGGCCGGACTTCACCTTCGAATTCCGTAGGCTCACACGGTATTTCGATGCCGATGCCTACACTACGACAACCGCAGACGCCGACAGGGAAGTGGTGGCAGCACAGTGAGCAAAGATGCTTACTTCACGAACAAGGTATGCGTGATCACCGGAGCAGGCTCCGGCATCGGGCGCGCGCTGGCCGAGAACCTGGCCGCGCGTGGCGCCAAGCTCGCGCTCTCCGACATCGACGCCGAGGGCCTTGCCCAGACCGTCGCCTCCTGCGAGAAGCTGGGCGCGCAGGTCAAGTCCGACCGGCTCAATGTGGCCGAGCGCGAGTCGTTCCTGCTCTACGCCGATCAGGTGAAGGCGCATTTCGGCGTCGTGCACCAGATCTACAACAACGCGGGCATCGCCTACCACGGTGACGTGATCAAGACCGAGTTCAAAGACATCGAACGCATCATGGATGTGGACTTCTGGGGCGTCGTCAACGGCACCAAGGCGTTCCTGCCGATGCTGATCGAGTCCGGCGACGGCCACGTCATCAACGTCTCCAGCCTGTTCGGCCTGGTCACCGTGCCCGGCCAGGCGGCCTACAACTCGGCCAAGTTCGCGGTGCGCGGCTTCACCGAGGCGCTGTACCAGGAGATGAAGGTCGCCAAGGCGCCCGTCAAGGTCACCTGCGTGCACCCCGGCGGCATCAAGACCGCGGTCGCCCGCAATGCCACCTACGCCGAGGGCATGGATGGCGCCAATGCCGCCACCCTGTTCGACAAGTACCTGGCGATTCACAGCCCGGAGATGGCCGCGCAGACCATCACCGAAGGTGTGCGCAAGGGCCAGGCGCGCGTGCTGATCGGCTGGGAGGCCAAGCTGCTCGACGTGAGCGTGCGTTTCCTCGCCTCCGGCTACAACCGAATCTCGGCCGTGGTCAACGGCCGCTTCATGCCGAACTGACAGACCAGGAAACTCCATGCGCGAGTTCAAGATTCCGCTGCCGATCGCCCGCACGCTGCTCGACCCGGTGTTCCGGGTGACGCTGAACGCGCGGCTACCGGTCGCGGTGCAGCGGGTGCTGCTCGACACCGTCTCCCGGCTGCAGTTGGTGCCCGACGGTTCCGTCGTGCAGCACCTGCAGCTGGGTGGGCGCCCCGCCGAGCGGGTGATCGCCGAAACCCCCATTCCGGGTTCGCGTACCCGGGCGGTGCCACCCGAACGTGCCGCGGGCGCGATCTTGTACCTACACGGCGGCGGTTACGTGGTCGGTTCGATCGCCACACACCGTTCGCTGGTGGCCGGTCTCGCGCGCGAGACCGCGTGCGCGGTGTACTCGCTGGACTACCGACTGGCGCCGGAGCACCCGTTCCCGGCCGGGCTCGACGACGCCGAAGCAGCGTTCCTCGACCTGGTCGGCAACGTCGGCTACCGGCCCGATCAGATCTGCCTGGCCGGTGACTCGGCGGGCGGCGGCCTGGCGATGGCACTGGCTCAGCGACTGATCCAACGGCATCAGATGACGCCCGCCGCGCTCGGCCTCATCGCCCCGTGGGTCGATCCCACCGAGGTGCCGAGCAAGGACCGCGATCTGGTGATCAACCGGGCGTGGTCACAGGCGTGTGCCGCCTACTACCTCGGCGACGCCGCCGCAACCGAAGTGGGTTACGCCCCGCTCTCGGGAGACCTGATCGGCCTGCCACCCACCTACGTGCAGGTCGACGTGAGCGAACTCCTGCACGACCAGTGTTGCAAGCTCGTCTCAGCCCTGCGTGGAGCGGGCGTCCACGTCCGGTTCACCGAAACCCGCGGCCTCTGGCACGTCGCGCAACTGCAAGCCGCGCTGGTCACCGAGGCAGCGATGGCACTCAGCGAACTCGCAGAATTCCTGCGAGAAGCAATACAGCCGGTATCGATCAACGATTTACGATAAAGCCTGGTGACGGGCAATTCGGGCGGCGATATCGCAACCGGGCCGAACGTGTCGTAGATTACTGGCGAGTAGAACCCACTGGAAGGGCACAGATGCGAGAGTTCGAAGTTCCGGCTTCCTACACCATCCCGGACGATGCGAACAATTCCGACAACGTCTTCCGCTTCGCGCAGGAGACGCCGAACACGGTCTTGTTCAACGTCCCGAACGGCAGCGGCGGCTGGAATGACGTCACGGCGGCACAGTTCGAGAAGGCCGTCCTCGGCGTGGCCAAGGGCCTGATCGCCGCAGGCATCGAGCTGGGCGACCGCGTCGCGATCATGGCGGCCACCCGCTACGAGTGGACGCTGCTCGACTTCGCGATCTGGGCCGCCGGTGGCGTCACCGTCGCGATCTACGACAGCTCGGCCGCCGAGCAGGCCAAGTGGATCCTGCAGGATTCCGAGACCAAGCTGCTGGTCGTCGAGAACGACAAGCACCGCGCCACGATCGACGAGATCGAGGCCGGTTCGCTGCCCGCGCTCGCCGAGACGATCCAGATCGACAAGGGCGCGATCGACGAGCTCACCAAGCGCGGTGCCGATCTCGGCGACGAGGCCGTGCACGAGCGTCGCAAGCAGGTCGGCGCGGCCTCGCCCGCCACCCTGATCTACACCTCGGGCACCACCGGCAAGCCCAAGGGCGTGCAGCTCACCCACGCCAACCTGTGGGCCGAGTCGCGCTCGGGCGGCATCGAACTGTCGGCGTTCGTGAAGCCGGGTCAGAAGACCCTGCTGTTCCTGCCGCTGGCGCACGTGTTCGCCCGCGCGGTGGCGCTGATCGCCTTCGATTCCAAGGTGATCATCCGCCACAGCTCGGACTGGACCACGCTGGTCGAGCAGTTCGGCGACTTCAAGCCCGACTTCATCCTTTCGGTGCCGCGCGTGTTCGAGAAGGTGTTCAACTCCGCCAAGCAGAAGGCGCACGACGGCGGCAAGGGCAAGATCTTCGACGCCGCCGCGGAGACCGCCATCGCCTACAGCACGGCGCTCGAGACCCCCGGCGGCCCCGACCTGCTGCTCAAGGTCAAGCACTTCGTCTTCGACAAGCTGGTCTTCAGCAAGCTGCGCGCGGCCCTCGGTGGCCAGTGCCTGGCCGCTGTCTCCGGTGGCGGCCCGCTGGGCGCGCGTCTGGGCCACTTCTTCCGTGGTGCGGGCGTGACGATCTACGAGGGCTACGGCCTGACCGAGACCACCGCCGCGTTCAGCGTGAACACCGCCCAGCACATCCGGGTGGGTTCGGTCGGTCGCCCGATCCAGGGGCATGCCGCCAAGATCGCCGAGGACGGCGAACTGCTGCTCAAGGGTTCGGTCGTGTTCGACGGCTACTGGGGCAACGCCGAGGCCACCGGCGAGTCGTTCGAGGACGGCTGGTTCAAGACCGGCGACCTCGGCGCCATCGACGCTGACGGCTTCATCACCATCACCGGCCGCAAGAAGGAAATCCTGGTCACCGCGGGCGGCAAGAACGTCTCCCCCGCGATCCTCGAGGATTCCCTGCGCGCGCACCCGCTGATCAGCCAGGTCATGGTCGTCGGTGACGGCCAGCCGTTCATCGGCGCGCTGATCACCCTGGATCCGGAAGCCCTGCCGGGCTGGAAGGATCGCAACGGCGTGGCCGCCGACACCGCGATCGAGACCCTGATCGAGAACCCGGCGCTGGTCGCCGAGGTGCAGGCCGCGATCGACGAGACCAACAAGAAGGTCTCCAAGGCCGAGGCGATCAAGAAGATCCGTATCCTGCCGGTCGATTGGACCCAGGAGACCGGTGAGCTCACCCCGAAGATGTCGCTCAAGCGCGCCGTCGTCATGAAGCAGTACGCGGGCGAAGTAGACAAGATCTACTCCTAGTCCCCACCCTCGAAAGGCCGGTTGCGTTGCCGCAACCGGCCTTTCGGCTGTTCAGGGCTCGAGTCGGTCGAGGAAGTGCGCCACCAGCGGGGCGATCTCGGGCAGGTGGGTTTCGAGAGCGAAGTGGCCGGTGCCGAACAGGTGCACCTCGGCCGCCGGGAGGTCGGCGAGGTAGGCGTGGGCGCCAGGTGCGGGGAAGAACGGGTCGTCGGCGCCCCAAACGATCAGCGCCGGCGGTGTGTACTTGCGCAACCATGCCTGCCAGGCCGGGTACGCCTCGACATTGGACTTGTAGTCGAAGGCCAGCGAGACCTGCGCTTGTTTGCGGCCGGGCAGGTCGAGGAAGTGCTGGTCCAGAGTCCAGCCCTCGGGTGAGAGCACGGCGGGGTCCGGCACGCCGTGCTCGTATTGGCTGCGCGTGCCTTCCAGCGTGAGCAGGCCGCGGATCGTGTCTTCGGCGCCTTCGTCGTCCGGGCTCAGGGCGGTGAATTCGCGTGCGCCGTCGGACAATCCGGCCTCGTAGGCGTTGGCGTTCTGTATCACCAGCCCGGTGATCCGGTCGGGCATGCGGTCGGCGATCCGCAAACCGACGGGCCCACCGAAGTCGAACAGGTACATCGCGAAGCGACGCAGGCCGATTCGCTCGACGAAAGCCGCGATCGTGTCGGCGAGCCCATCGAAGGTGTAGTCGAAATCATCTGGCGCACTGGTGTATCCGAACCCGGGATAGTCGGGGGCGATCAGCCGGTAGCGGTCGCCGAGCGTATGCATCAGGGTGCGGAACTGGTGTGAGGCTGTCGGAAACCCGTGCAGCAGAAGCAGAACCGGAGCGTCGGGCGCGGTCGGCACGGACTGCCGATAGAAGACGTCTACCCCGTCGATGTCGACGGTGCGGTATTCGATACGGGGCACTTCGCTCATCTTCACATGCTTTCATCCGTAGTTGATGCATTAGTCATACCGCGCCATGACTAATGCGTCAACAGGGCGATGTAGCATTACATGATGACCGCATCGACTCCGCTTATCGGCGAACCGCTGGCGGTGGACCTGGTCAACACCCGTCCGCTCGGCGCGGATCTGCTCGCCAGCCCCGCGCTTCTCGAGGACTGGCTGACCATCCAGGCCTCCCGCGACCCCGACCTGGCCGTCGCCGCCCCCAGTCCCGCCGACCTGCGCGCGATCCGCGCCGTTCGCGAGCACACCGCGGCCGCTATCGACGCTCTGCGCCACGGCCGCCGACCACCCGAATCCGCCCTGCGCGGACTTATCGCAGCCCAGAACGCGGCCCCCGCGATCCTGCGCCCGGCCTGGACCGGTACCGAGATAACGACCGTCCGCCACCGCACCGGGCCGGCCGGGGCCAGGGCCGCCGCCGCCCTCGCCGAAGCCGCCGCCGAGCTACTCGCGGATCCGGCACTGCGCAAACTCCGCCGATGCGCCGCCGACGACTGCGTGCTCCTGTTCGTCGCCACCCACCCGCGCCGCCAATGGTGCTCTCCCGCCCGCTGCGGCAACCGAGCCAGGGTCGCCCGGTACTACCAGCGGCACAAGGAACACCCCTGAGAACGCGCAAGGCCGGTCGCGCCTTCGCGACCGGCCTTGCGCTGTCTGCGATCAGAGTCGTCGCACCGCGAATTGTGCAGCGGTGAGGGTCATTCCATTGATGCCGTAGAGGGTGTGCAGGGCATTGGGTTGGGCGAGGGGGGAACCGTCGCAGATGTTGTCCGAGGGGACACACAGGTCGATGGTCTTGTTCTTGTAGAGCGCGCCGATGGAGATCGCGGGCGCGTCCGCGTCGCGCATGAACCGATCCGAGGGTTTGCCGAACAGCGCGACCGCCGCGACATGCTCGGCGATCTCGGGCGCCATCGGCTCGGGCAGGTACATCTCGTACTCCGGCGGCACACCCTCTGGCACACCGACACCGGTCGCGAACCCGGCCAGCGCCGCACCCTGGGAATACCCGCCGAGGACGATCCGGGAACCGGGGCAGTTCGCCGCGATGTACTCGACCCGACGCTGGGCATCGCTGATGCCCTGCACGACGGAGTGCGCGAAGGCGAGCCGGTCGGCGAAGTTGCTGCCGGCCGGGTAGTCGACGCCGTAGGAGCCGACCGAGCGTCCACCGGCGTTCGCGCGCAGCGCTTCGACGAAGGAGATACCGGTCAGGCCTAGTTCGCCGCCCGGCTCGGCGGTCCCGCGAGCGAACACCACCTCGATATCGGAACAGGGCGCGGCGGTAGCGGAATGGGTGGGCGATACCAGGGGAATCGCGGCTGCCAAGAAGACTGCAGACACGAATCGCGAGAAGGAACGTGCTGTCATTCCGCGCAGACTACCGACCGCGACCGTTCACCGACGCCTTCGGTGCCGATGGCGCGCCGCTGGTGGGCGCGTCATTGCCGAGGTAGGCCGCACTGCTGTGCCGCTGCCGAAACGGCGGTCGCGCATCGGCACTGCGCTTTCACGCCACGCTCACCCGCCTCGATCGCAGTACTCGCAAGCCCGCGACGGCGATCGCGAGGTCGGCGGCGATCTCGAATAACGCTGCGAACCAGGAGAATCCGGTGACCCCTGAGCTCGCCGGTGCATTGACGAAGCTGTCGCTGAGTGGGCCGAACCAATCCGGGAGCAAGTGCACGATCGTGAAGCCGACGGCGCTGGCGAAGCCGACGAACACCGCGGCGCGTGCGGCCTCCTGGTGGCGGCGCAACACCAGGAACACGGTGAGTAGCGCGAAGAGCAGTTGCAGGGTGCCGAGGGCGTTGACGAGGGCTGAGGTCGCGTCCATGCCGCGGCGTAGGTGGTCGGCGCCGTGGACCAGGAGTGCGACGGCGAAGACCGCCGTGGTGGCGCGCAGTGTGGAGTCGGGTGTTGTCTCGGTCATCGGGTTCTCCTGCCGAGCGGGATCACTTCTACTACGCAGTGTAGTTTTCATGGGCCTCCGGTGACAGGTGTTCGGCCGTCACAAATCGGTCACCGCCGCTGATCCGGCCGCGACGTACGCTCTGTGCATGGCGTTCTTGCGGGTGGTGGCCGGGATCGTGGCCGCCGCACTGGTGCTCGGTGTGGCGGAGTTGGTCGCGGTGTTCACCGGGGCGGGTGGTGCGCCGGCGTACGCGCTCGGGGCGACGGTTATCGACCACACGCCCGATGGGATTCGGGAATGGGCGATTTCGACCTTCGGGACCAATGACAAGGCCGTGCTGTTCGCGTGCATGGGGGTGGTCGCGGCGATTGTCGCGGGGGTCGCTGGAGGGTGCGAGCGCAGGACTCAGCCGATCGGGTCGGTCACGTTCGCGGTTTTCGGCGTGATCGCCGCTGTCATCGGCGCCGGGCGGATCGGCGGGTTCTTCGGGGCACTCCCCGCGCTGATCGGCACTGCCGCTGGGATTCTCGCGTTGCGAGGGCTCACGCGCCGGATCGACGCGGCCTCTGGTCAGCAGCCCGCAGCGGCAGCGTCCGGCGATACCCCGGCGCAGGACCGCGGCATCGAGGGCAGTTCGACTGCTGCCGAGAGCCTCGCCGCGAAGGCCGGGCGCCGTCGAGTCCTCGGCGGGATCGCGGCCACCGGGGTATCGGCTATCGGCGCCGGGCTGGCAGGGCGATTGCTGGGCGGGGCACGCAGTGACGTGACCGCCGAGCGGGCGACGGTCGAATTGCCCAGGCCCGCAACCCCTTTGCCAGGCCTCGCGCCGGACGCCGATCTGCGCGTACCGGGGCTGACCTCCTACATCACCCCGAACAGCGATTTCTACCGTATCGACACCGCGCTGATCGTTCCCCAGGTGTCCACAGACTCCTGGTCCCTGCGCATCCACGGCATGGTCGAACAGGAAATCACGCTCACCTGGGACGATCTGCTTCGCCGGACGCCGGTCGAGCGCCTTGTCACCCTGGCCTGTGTGTCCAACCCGATCAACGGCGACCTCATCGGCAACGCCCGGTGGCTCGGCTACCGCCTCGACGAGCTCCTCGCGCAGGCCCGCCCGCTCCCCGACGCTGATATGGTGCTGTCGCACAGCAAGGACGGCTGGACCGCGGGCTCGCCGCTGTCGGTCCTCACCGACGGTCGCGACGCGCTGCTCGCCATCGGCATGAACGGCGAGCCCCTCCCGGTGCAGCACGGCTATCCCGCCCGCCTCGTCGTCCCCGGTCTCTACGGCTACGTCTCCGCCACCAAATGGGTCACCGAACTCGAGGTCACCCGCTTCGACAGGGCCACCGCCTATTGGACCCGCCGCGGCTGGTCGGCGCAGGGCCCGATCAAGACCGGCACCCGCATCGACACTCCACGCGCCCGCGGCCGAATCCCCCAGGGCCGCACCGTGATCGCCGGTGTGGCCTGGGCCCAACATCGCGGCGTCACCGGCGTCGAAGTCCAGATCGACAACGGCGACTGGCGCCCCGCCCGCCTGTCCACCGAGGTCACCATCGACACCTGGCGCCAATGGACCTACGACTGGGACGCCACCCCGGGCCAGCACACCCTGCGCGCCCGCACCCTCGACCCCACCGGCCCCCAAACCGCCGTCTCCCAGGACGTCGTCCCCGACGGCGCCACCGGCTACCCCACCCTCACCATCCAGGTCAGCTGATCGCAAGGTCAGGCCCGAAACCATCACCGCTGGTATCATTCCGGTATGACGACGATCAGTGTGCGACTCCCGGACCAACTACACTCGGGGATCACAGCAGCAGCCGAAGCCGACCATATCTCGGTGAATTCAGCGATCGTCCAGGCTGCGCAGGCATGGGTCGATGCGCAGGTTCACCGCGCACGGGCACGCGTCTCGGTGCAGCAGATCATGCTCGAGGACGCCGACCTGCTCGCGCAGTTGGGTGACGAGTGACGCCGGAGGTTCTCCTTCGAGTCAATGCGACGGTGCTGGATGGGCGTGCGGAAGTGCGCGATCCTGGTTTGGTCGCTTCTGCCGCAGACCGACCTCATCTGACTATGTCAGGTTCCGAGGCCTACCCCACCATCGAAGAGAAGGCCGCTGCACTGATTCACGCGATTGTGCGAACGCGACCATTTCTCCGCGGGAACAAGCGAACCGCCTGGGTCGCCGCTCGCCTGATGCTGAGTTGCCATAGCAAACGCCCCGGCTGTACGGCCACCGAAGCGAACGATCTGTTCCAGCGATTGTGGACTGATGACGACGATCTGACCGTTTCCGACATCGTCAAGAGACTCCAGATCGTCGAGTTCTAGCGCTGGCAGATTGAAATTTCACGATCAGACCGAGGCGTCCGCTTTCTCCAGCGTGGGAGCCTTGCCCGCGGACTTCCCGATGGCCGACGAACAGGGCCGAGGCGACTACACCGATCAGGAGGATGGCGGCGGGCAGGATCATCGACTGGGCCAGTGAGGTGCTGAATTCGTCGAGGACCTGGGGTGGGAGCGGGCCGGTGGCCGTGCCCTCGCCGACCGGCCCACCGCCGCCGAGGCCGTTGGCGGTGAGGCGGGCGGCGATCAGGGCACTGATCGCGGCACTGCCGAGGACCGCGCCGACCTGGCGGGTGGTGTTGTAGACGCCTGCGCCCGCGCCTGCCTGAACGACCGGCAGGTTGTGGGTGGCGGTAGAGGCGAGCGGGGCCCAGATGCACGAGCTGGCGAGGCCGCCGACGCCTGCGGCGATCAGGAACCAGATGATCGACGAGTCCGGGGTCATGAGCACACCGAAGGACGCCACCGAGCCGGCGAACAGCACGAAACCGATGGTCGGCAGCAGCCGTGGTGGCAAGCGGTCCGATACCTTGCCGATGAACGGCGCGGTGAAACCGGTGATGATCGCCATCGGCGCGAAGACGAGCGCCGACATGGTCGGCGACATCTCCCGCACCGACTGCAGGTAGAAGTACGACGGCACCATCATCGAGGTGACCGCGGCGCCCATCGCGGCGATCGCCAGGTTCGACAGGGCGAAGTTGCGGTCGCGGAACAGACTCAGCGGCAGCAACGGTTCGCCGGTGTTGCGCGCCTGGTTGATCACGAACACCACCAGCATCACCACACCGAAGCCGATCAACAGCCAGATCCGCAACGACCAATCCTGCGAATTGCCTTCCTGGATACCGAAAACCAGTGCCAGCATGCCGATTCCGCTCAGGATCACCCCGACGATGTCGAACTTGTGGTCGTTGGTCGGCAGCGCGGGCACCAGCCACACGGCCAGCCCGAACGCGATGATGCCGACCGGCACATTGACGAAGAAGATCCACTCCCAGCCGAGGTTGTCGACCAGCACACCGCCGAGGATGGGACCGACCAGCGTCGCCAGCCCGGCGACACCGCCCCACAGACCCATCGCGGCGCCCCGCTTGTCCGGCGCGAAGGTGCGGGTGATCACGGCCATCGTCTGCGGCGTCATCAGCGCGGCACCGATGCCCTGGGCCGCGCGGGCGGCGATCAGCATGCCGATGCTGCCCGACAGACCGCACCAGAGCGAGGCGGCGGTGAAGATCGCGAGGCCGATCAGATAGATGTTCTTCGGCCCGAACTTGTCACCGAGGCGACCGGTGACCAGCAGCGGCACCGCGTAGGTGAGCAGGTAGGCGCTCGTGACCCAGATGACGTTGGAGATGTCGGTGTGGAGTTCGGTCATGATGGCCGGATTGGCGACCGCGACGATCGTCATATCCAGCAGGATCATGAAGAACCCGACCACCAGGGCGAAGAGCGCTAGCCACGGATTACGTTGGGAGGTCATCGAATTGGTTCCCATCGGGAGAAGGATTCAGACTGATGCGTTCGCCGGTCTCGGGGTCGAACTGTTCCCACGGCACGGCACCGTTGCCGAGTTCCGCGGCGAAATCCTGGATCCAGGTGAGTTCGGCGTGGACGGTGGCGCGAATGTATTCCAGGACAACGTAATAGCGACGCGGGACCGCACGGCTGCGCGTCCAGCCGAGCAGTTCGTCCAGTTCGGTCCGCGACTGACTCAGGTGCTCCACGCGCTCATCGAGCAACGCGACAACCTGCTCTTGCGGGAGGGTGTGCGCCTCGGACAGCGCCACCCGGAAGATCGGATACTCCTGCACGGGCATGCGCAGTAACTCCGCGATCCGCTCCCGCAGCGCGGTACGCCCGGAATCGGTGATCCGATAGGTGGTCCGCTCGGGCCGATTCCCCGCCCGCCCGATCCCCTCCGCGGCCACCATCTCACCATCGGCCAGCCGCGCCACCACGTGATACAGCGAGCCCGGCCGCACCTTGACCAGCAGATCCTCGCGCCGGGCAATCAGCAGTTGATACATCTCATACGGATGCATCGGCCGCTCGTCCAGCAACGCGAGCACCGCGATAGCCAACGGCGTCATCGCATTCCGCCCGACCTGCCCCACCCAGGCCACCTCCACTCAGCTTCATGTTCCAGACCAAATATTCCAGTAGGAATATACGGATTGGGACATAGCCTGGCAAGGCCGTAACAGACCGCTTACCCCGTCCTTGGGAATGCGTACTCGCTGGATCTACTTCACGCCGCCCGAGAACTACCGCGAGCGGGAGTGTGCGCTCGGCCGGGCGTGGCTGTCATCGGCCTACGGGACCAGGACCATGTCCGGGTGCAGCAGGGTGGCCGGCAGCTCGGCGAGATCGGCGTATCGGCCCAGCGTCGTATCGAAGAAGCTGCGCAGATAGTCGCGTTGCACATCGAGCGACGCGAGCGGATCGATGGTGCCGACCGCCTGTGCCGCGGCAGCGGCGGGGATGAGGCCCGCGGTGATCAGGGGAGCGGCCATCAGCTGGATGTCGCAGAACGACATATGTTGTGCGTCGCCGAGCTGGAAATGCAGCTTCGGTCCGCGGCTGGTGGCCCAGAACTGTTCCCAGCTCGGCACGTCGTCGCGGTCGTGACCTTCGCCGCTGATGAGCATGAAGGGGCGGTCCAGCCCGTTGGTGACGGCCGAGCCCCAGAGGCGGCCGTCGAGATCGACTGCCGCGGCGATCCGGCGGTCGTCGTGCATCGCCTGGGCCGCGGTGGCGCCGCCGAGGGAATGGCCGAACATCCCGATCTTCGACACGTCGAGCACTCGGGCCAGGTTCGCGGGCAGCGGCTGCTGACCGGCGTCCGGGTTGTTCCCCGCGGTGATGTCGACGAGCTTGTCGAGCACAAATCGTGTGTCGGCCACCCGCGCCGCCATCGCGATCGCGCCCTGAGCCTCGACTTCGCCGGGATCGATGGTCGACGGCAGCACGCTGGGTTCGATCCGCCCGTCGGGGAATTCCGTCGCAACCGACTCGTACGTATGACTCAGGGTGACCACGATGAAACCGTGGCTGGCAAGGTCTTCGACGTGCGCGGTACTCAGCTCACGCGGCATGCCCATACCCGGCGAGAACACAATGATGGGGCGAGGTCCACGAGAGATCTCCGCGGGCGCGCCGAGGTGGCCGTGGCTGGGCGCCAACGTCAATCGCTGCGTCGATGCTGCCCCGATCTGAGCAATGCTGTCGGCATAGATCCGGGTGAGGCTGGGAGACATCCATGGCCGCACGGGCGTTCGGGTCACGTCGGCAGCGGGATACCAGATGCTGGCCATGAATTCGCGCGGCACGGCCGGCTTGTACGGATCGGGCCGCGAGGTATCCACCATGTGCAGATCCACCACACCGATCGGCTCGGCACCGGATGGTTCCGGCAGGGTCACGAGCACCGGGTCCTGGTGCGGCGGCTCAGGTTCGGCGTGTGCTACGACGTCGACCGTGGTCAACATCAGTAGCACGAGAACCGAAACGCACCGAAATACTCTCGTCCGCAAGGCTATTCCCCCCAAGCATCGACACCACACGCCTTCTGCCGGTTCAGCCTAGCCCGAGCCGCTCGGAGGCGGATCGGCCGGCGCAGGCCGAGTGGTCCGACGTCCCGCGCTACAGCCCGTGGGCGTCCAGCCAGGATCGGGCTGCGTCGGCGGGGTGGGTGCCGGTTTCGATCTTGTTGATCGACTCGATCAGATCCTCGGTGGTGAGTTCGCCGGCGACGTAGTTGAGCTTTTTCAGCTGCTGACGGTCGAAGATGCCGGTGCGGTAGAGGGCAAGGATGTTCTGGGCGCGGAGGGTGTAGTCGGGGTCGGGGAGGGCGTCGCGGGGGCGCAGGTCGGTGCCCTCTGCCGCATCGGTCACCGAAAGACCCGGTGGGAGCGCGGCATTGACCGCGGCGGCGACCTCGCCCGGTTTGCGTGCGGGAGAGGTCGGGTTCCAGCGGTCGAGCAGGGCGCCGTTGCGGGCGGGCAGGACGGCGATGCGGGCCGCGTCGAGATCGGCGAGGGGGGTGGTCAAGCCGGTGACGACGGTGGAGTCGACGCCCACGCGGTCAAGGGCTTGGGAATAGATCTCGGCGAGCAGAACCGATTCCGCCGACGAATCCGCACCGACCGCGATCACCGGACCGGCCTCGTCGGAAGCGCAGGAAAGGGTGCTGAAAGCGCAGGTGACGGCCAGGATCGCGGCGGCGGTTCGACGCACGGCGACCGAGTGCATCCGGCGACACCAACTTTCTGTATTTGCCGTCAACCCGCGCAATTCGGCCCGACGGCGGGCAGTATGAACTACCAGAATGTACCTGTGGCCCCCGGGTCGCACGCACAGCGCACTGCCCGCCTTTGCCGGAAGGACACCAGTGAAAACCGCCTTCGCCTCCTCATCACCAGGACAACGTCGACCGGCACGCCGCCTCGCGGTGCGGGCGGGCCGGGTGCTGGCTGCCGCGGTGGCGCTGGCCGCCGCCATGATCGTCGCCGCGTGCGGCAACAGCGATCCGCTTGCCGCCAAGGGCGATTGCACCAGCGACGCGTTGATCATCGGGTCGGCCAACTTCCCCGAATCCGAGACCGTCGCCAACATCTACACCGAGGTGCTGCGGATCAACGGCTTCAAGGTGGACACCAAGTTCGACATCGGCTCGCGCGAGGCCTACATTCCCGCGCTGCGCCAGTGCGCGATCTCGCTGATCCCGGAATACACCGGCAACCTGCTGCAATACCTCGACAAAGACGCCACCGCGACCGCGGCACCCGAGGTGAACGCCGCACTCACCAAGGCACTCGGCGAGGACCTGGCCATCGCGACGCCCGCGCCCGGCGAGGACTCCGACGCGGTGGTCGTCACCCGCGCGACGGCCGACAAGTGGGGCCTGAAGTCCATCGAGGATCTCGCGCCGCACTCGGCCGAGGTGAAGTTCGGCGGGATGGCCGAATTCGCGCAGCGCCCAGGCGGGCTGCCGGGTTTGAAGAAGACCTACGGACTCGACATCACCGACGCCAATTTCGTGCCGATCGCCGACGGCGGTGGCCCGGCAACGGTGCGCGCGCTGGTCGACGGCCAGGTGAACGCGGCCGATATCTTCACCACCTCGCAGGCGATCGCCCAGAACGACCTCGTGGTGCTCGCGGATCCGAAGCACAACTTCGCGGCCCAGAACGTGGTGCCACTGTTCAACGCCGCCAAGAAGACGGACAAGGCCGTCGCGGTGCTCGACGCGGTGTCGGCCAAACTGACCACCACCGAACTGATCTCGCTGAACACGGCCGTCTCGGGTGACAGCAAGATCGAACCGAAGGCCGCCGCGCTCGCCTGGATCACCGCACAAGGGTTGAACTCCCCCATCGGCTAGGAGCCCCGTTGTCCGACATCGTCTTTCGCGGCATCGACAAGACCTATCCGAACGGCACACACGCGGTACGCGACCTGAACCTGCACATCGACTCGGGTTCGTTCACCGTCTTCGTCGGGCCGTCGGGCTGCGGCAAGACCACCTCGATGCGCATGATCAATCGCATGGTCGACCCCACCGCGGGCACCATCACCGTCGACGGACGCGACATCGCGACGGTCGATCCGGTGAAACTGCGCCTCGGTATCGGCTATGTGATCCAGAGCGGCGGGCTGCTGCCCAACCGCAAGGTGATCGACAATGTGGCGACCGTGCCGATGCTGCTCGGGCAATCGCGCAGGGCCGCCCGCGCGGCCGCGCTGGACGTGCTGGACCGGGTTGGCCTCGATCGCGGTCTGGCCGAGCGGTATCCGGCGCAACTGTCCGGCGGCCAGCAGCAGCGCGTCGGGGTGGCGCGGGCGCTGGCCGCCGACCCTCCGGTGCTGCTGATGGACGAACCGTTCAGCGCCGTCGACCCGGTGGTGCGGGCGGAACTGCAGTCGGAGATGCAGCGACTGCAGGCGGAGCTGCACAAGACGATCGTGTTCGTCACCCACGATATCGACGAGGCGATCACCCTCGGCGACAAGATCGCGGTGTTCGGGCGCGGCGGGGTGCTACAGCAGTTCGACACACCCGAACACGTCTTGGCCCAGCCCACAACGGATTTCGTCGCCGGGTTCGTCGGCCGGGATCGTGGCTATCGGGGGCTGTCGTTCCGCAGCGCCGAAGCTGTTGCGCTGGCACCGATTCGGACGATCGAACCGGACGAGATCGCCGACCTGCGGCTCGCCCAGGGCGAGTGGGCGCTCCTCGTCGATGCCCTCGGCAAGCCGGGCGGCTGGATCGACGTGACCGGTGTGGAACGAGTACGCGCCGGAAAACCCTTGGACTCCAGCGTTTCCGCCGGTGGTTCGCTGTTCACCCCGGGCGGTGACCTCCGCCAGGCGCTGGACGCGGCCATCTCGTCACCGTCGGGTATCGGCGTGGCCGTCGACGACGCGGGTACGGTGCTCGGCGGCCTGCTCGCCACCGATGTCCTCACCCAACTCGCCGAACAACGCGAAGCCGAGGACGCCGAACGCAACCAGGAGTTCTTCGCCAAGGGCACGTCGTGAGATATCTGATCGACAATTTCGCCGACATCATGGCGATCACCCGCACACATCTGGTGCTGGCGCTGGTGCCCCTGGTGCTCGGCCTGGTGATCGCGGTCCCGGTCGGCGCACTGATCCGCGAAAACCGCTGGGCCAGAAGAATCGTCACCACCGCGTCGAGCCTGGCGTTCACGATCCCCTCGCTTGCCCTGTTCGTGATCATCCCGCCGCTGATCGGCATCTCGATGATCGACCCGCTCAATGTGATCATCGCGCTCACCGTGTACTCGGCGGCGCTGCTGCTGATCGCGGTGCCGATGGCGCTCGATACGGTGCCTGCCAGCGTGATCGACGCCGCCGACGCGATCGGGTTCGGACGATTCCGGCGCACCGTCACGGTCGATATGCCTTTGGCGCTCCCGGTTTTCACCGCCTCGCTGCGCGTGGTGGTGGTCACCAATATCGCGATGGTGTCGGTGGGTGCGCTGATCGGAGTGGGCGGGCTCGGGAAGCTGTTCACGCAGGGCTATCAGCGGGATTACCCCGACCAGATCGTCGCGGGCATCATCGTCACCCTGGTGCTGGCGCTGATCTTCGACCGGCTGGTCTTCCTGCTCGGCACCCTCGCCACGCCGTGGACCCGCGCCGATTCGCGCGTGAAAGGGGCGCGCTCGTGAATCTTTTCGTCGAAGCCTGGAACTATCTGAGCGATGGCGCGAACTGGGGCGGACCCACCGGCATCGAACATCGCCTGCTGCAACACCTGTGGTACAGCTTCCTCGCGGTGGCCTTGTCGGCGGTGGTCGCGGTGCCGCTGGGGTTGCTCATCGGGCACACCCGCCGTGGCAGCGCGGTGATGGTCGGTTTCGCCAATGCCATGCGGGCACTGCCGACGCTGGGTCTGCTCACCTTTCTGGTACTCGGACTGGGCCTCGGGCTGATCCCGCCCCTGCTGGCGCTGATCACCGTCGGCGTTCCCCCGCTACTGGCGGGTGCGTACGCGGGCATCGCGAACGTGCAGGCCGACGTCGTTGACGCCTCACGGGCGATGGGGATGACGGAGAGCCAGATCCTGTTCCGGGTCGAGGTGCCCAATGCGATGCCGGTGCTGCTCGGCGGGTTGCGTAGCGCCACTTTGCAAGTCGTCGCCACCGCGACCATCGCCGCCTACGTCAACCTGGGTGGGCTCGGCCGCTACATCTTCGACGGGATCGGCCTCTACCGGTACGACCTGGTGCTGGTCGGCGCGCTGCTGGTGGCGGTGTTGGCGCTGGTGCTCGACGGGCTGCTCGCGGTGGCGGTCTGGGCCAGCGCGCCGGGGTCGGGCCGGGTCACGCGCTCCGCTGCCCCCGGACCCGCAGCCTCAGTCGTCGCCGAGTAATGCGCGCAGGTGCGGGTCGTCCGCCAGGACCTCCCGCATTCTGGCCCGCTCACGCGCACGATGCGCCTGCGCCTGGATCCACTCCTGCGCGGCCAGCACCATCGCCACGTTCACCGACACGCCCTCGGCCTCGGCTCCGGCGGCCAACTGCTCGTAGACCTCGTCGGGGAGCTGCACGGTGATCGCGGTCATCGTTCGATGATCCCAGACGACAGGAAAGCGCCCCCGCTCCGGTGGGAACGGGGGCGCTTGTCAGCAGAAATCAGGCGACGCCCTCGGCGCGCGCGGCTTCCGCGACGGCCTCGGCAACGGCCGGGGCGACGCGCGGATCGAGCGGGCTCGGGATGATCTTGTCGACCGCGAGCTCGTCGGCGACGACACCGAAGATCGCATCCGCGGCGGCCACCTTCATGCCCTCGGTGATGCGGCGGGCACCGGCATCGAGCGCACCCTTGAACACACCGGGGAAGGCGAGGACATTGTTGATCTGGTTCGGGAAGTCGCTGCGACCCGTCGCCACGATCGCCACGTACTTGGCGGCCACGTCGGGGTGGATCTCCGGGTCCGGGTTGGACATCGCGAACACGATCGCCTCGGGGGCCATCGAGGCGATGAGCTCCTCAGGGATGGTGCCGGCGGACAGGCCGAGGAACACATCGGCACCGGCCAGCGCGTCGGCCGGACCACCGGTGAGACCACGCGGGTTGGAGCGTGCGGCCAGGTCGGCCTTCACCCCGTTGAGACCGTCGCGACCGGCGCTGACGATGCCCTTGGAGTCGAGCACGACCACGTCGGGGACACCGGCGGCGAGCAGGATGTTCGCGCAGGCCACACCGGCCGCACCGGCACCCGAGACGACGACCTTGAGCGCGGACATGTCACGGCCCTGCACCGCGGCCGCGCCCTTGAGGGCGGCGAGCACCACGATGGCGGTGCCGTGCTGGTCGTCGTGCATGACCGGGCAGTCGAGTGCCTCGATGACACGACGCTCGATCTCGAAGCAGCGGGGGGCGGAGATGTCTTCCAGGTTCACCGCGCCGAAGCTCGGGCGCAGGTGAATCAGTGTCTGGACGATCTCGTCGGGATCGGTGGTGTCGAGCACCAGCGGGATCGAGTTCAGACCCGCGAACTTCTTGAACAGCGCGGCCTTGCCCTCCATCACGGGCAGCGAGGCGCGCGGGCCGATGTCACCGAGGCCGAGCACGGCGGTGCCGTCGCTGACCACGACCACGAGCCGGTCGGTCCAGGTGTAGCGCTTGGTGAGCGCGGGGTCCTCGGCGATCGCGCGGCTGACCTGGGCGACACCGGGGGTGTAGGCGATCGAAAGATCACGCTGGGTCTCGAGGGGGGCGCTGAGCTCGACCGACAGCTTTCCGCCGAGGTGACCCGCGAAGATCTCCTCCTGGGTGATCGCGGCGAGGCTCGCTGCGTCATCGGCCTTGGGCGCCGCGGTGGCATTCGGTGCGTCAGTCACAGGTGACACGATTTCACTCCTGCTCGAGTCGGGCTCAACCGGGGGACGGTTACCGCCGGGTATATCGGAACAATGATTTCTAGGACGCTCATCGGGTGCGCGACCGCACGCGTTTCGCGGTGGCTACCGGTACGCGTGGCGCGGCACTGATCCGCCGAGCGGAACCGGACGGGTGTGTCCGGGCGAGCAAAACGGGTCGACCTCCGTTGCGACGGTGCGTCGCAGGGAGAAGGTCTCCAATGTCCCCGAACCCGGCGGTGGCAAGGGTAGGGAATCCGCAACATTCTGCCAGCACGGTGCGCCTATTACCAAACCGCGTCATGTGTCGAGCGTAGCCGCGTCGAATTGCCGTGGCGTAAGCGAAAACTCGCAGTGCAGCGGGAACATCCGGTGAACTCTCACACCGTGGCGGGGGTGGCCGCGGTGAGCTCGCCGCCGAGCGGCTCCGGCCATTCCTCGCGGCGCACCCACACGTCGTCGAGCCCACCGCAGCGCAGCCGCACCCGCCAGTCGGCGTGGGCGGCCGGGTGGTCGATGCGCCGGTGGATGCCGCGGGTCTCGGTGCGCACGAGCGCGCTGTAGCCGGCCCACCGGGCGACGGCGAGCAAGGCGGCGGCCTGGCGCGCCCGCAGCTGCCCGACGCCGAGGCCACCGAGTTCGAACTGGGCGCCGGGCCACATGGCGTCCAGTTCGGCGATGCTGTCGCCGAGGCTGCCCGCGCTGCGCCGGTAGCTGCGCCGCAGCGGCAACGTGTGTTCCTGCACCAGACCGACCACCGAGCGCGGGTCGATATGAGCATGGGGACCGAGGCCGGCGCCGGGCACAGCGCGCGCACTGCTCGCCCGCTCGTTGACGAGCGCGAACGCGGCGGCACCCTGACCGGCCCAGGTGCCCGAGGCCAGCGCCCACGCGCCATTCAGTCCCGCGGTGGCGCCCGCCGCTCCGGTGACGACCTGCCTACCGGTCACATCGCCCGCGCAGAACAGGCCGCGGATCGTCGTCGAGCAATCGGTGCCGGCGATGGCCAGCCCACCCGCACCGCGAATGGTCCCCTCCAGCACCGCCCGCACGGGCACCCGGCCCGTGGCATCGATCGCGCCGTGTCTGCTCAACCAGTGCCGCACCGTGTCGGGCACCTCGTTCAGTGCGGCGAAGACCCGCCGACCGTCCGCGATCGCGGTGAGTGCCGCCGGGTACCGGTCGGGCAGTTCGGCGCCCGCCTCGTCGTAGAGGGCCGCGAAATGCACCGAGAGTCCGGGCGCGACCGCCGGATGCGGAAGTACTCGCGACAGCACCGGCGCCAGTCCGTAGGCGCTGGAGAATTCCATCCCACACAGTTCGGCACCGGCCTCGGCCGCCATCAGCAGGCCCTCGCCGGTGCTCACCTCGGTTCCCGCACCGCCGGACAGGAAGGCACAGCCACCGGTGGCGACCACGACCGCACCCGCCCGGATGGCCCACGGCCGAAACTTGTTGTGGCGCTGGACCCCCGCGGCCCCGGCCACGGTGCCCGCCGGATCGACGAGTAGTTGCAGCGCCGGATGGTGATCGAGAATCCGCACGCCCGCCTCTAGCGCGCCGCGACGTAGTCTGCGCAGGTAGCTCGCGCCGTCGAAGTGAAGGTGGGCCGGGTCGCCGTTCGGGTGTGGCACGCGGTGGCGCGCGCCCGACCAGGTCTGCAATTGCCGGTGGGTCTCGTCGACGACGCGGTGCAGCCAGGCCCGATCACCGAGCCCGCCACCGGCGGCGAACACCCTCTCGACCGCCTCGGGCCGCCCGGGACCGGGCGGGATATCCCAGAGCACGGTGGTGCCGTACACGGTGGGACCGCTGGAACCGCAGCGGCTCTTGTCGACCAGAATCACCCGCGCGCCCGTCGCCGCGGCCGAGACGGCGGCCCAGAGCCCGGCGGGTCCACCGCCGAGGATCAGGACGTCGGTTTCGATACTGGCCACAAAGAGAAATATTCGGGCACCGTTCACCCGGCCGCAACCATTACGCGGCCATCAACCCCACCATTGTGTCCAAAGCAATACACCGGCCGTGATCAAGACCGTCCCGGAGCCGAACAAGGTGGACATTCCGCGACGCCGGTCGGCGAAAACCTGCGCGACGACCACCACCACGGCGGCCACGAAATGCCACGTCAGCGATTCGGCGCCCGGCCCCGGAAAGTCGCGACGCGAGCCGATCACCGCCGCTCCGATGACCACACACAACAGGGCGAGCACCCCGCCCGCGACGACGCCGCTGACCGTGCGCACCAGTGTCACGGGGCGATCACCGGCGTCCCGCTCGCCTTGTCGATGAGCGCCTCGTACTGGTCGGGATCGGTGCCACACGCGCCGATCTCGATGGTCTTGTTGGTGCCGTGATAGTCCGACGAGCCGGTGCGCACGAGGCCCAATTCCCGCGAAAGTCCGCTCAGCACAAGGCGATCGGCTTCGCTGTGATCCGGGTGGTCGATCTCGAGCCCGCCGAGGCCCAGCCCGGCCAGCTCCCTGATCTCGTCGAGCGCCAGCAGCCTGCCCCGCTTACGCGCGCGAGCATGGGCGATCACACTGACGCCACCCGCGGCCGCGATCAACTGCACGGCCCTGGTCAACGGGGTATCGGCCTTCTCGGCGTAGTACGGCCCGTGCGGGGCGAGCAGATCGATGAACGCGTCGTTCACACTGTCGACCACCCCGGCCGCCATCAGCGCCTGCGCCAGATGTGGCCTGCCCACCGCCGGACCCGCGCTCGCCATCACCGCGACGGGATCGATCGGCAGTCCGTCCGCCGCCATCTTCTCGGCCATCGCGCGCACCCTGGCCACCCGCTCGCCGCGCAACCGCTCGCGCTCGTCGGCGAAGCCGCGATCGGCCGGGTCGAACAGATACGCCAGCAGGTGCACCGGCACCGGGTAGCCGTCCTCCCCCATACCCGTGCACGACATCTCCATGCCGCGCACCAGGGTGAGCCCCGAGGGGCGGGCCGCCTCGGCCTCGGCCCAGCCGCCGGTGGTGTCGTGGTCGGTGATCGCGACGACGTCGAGACCGGCCGCCGCGGCATGCCGCACCAGTTCGGCAGGGGTGTCGGTGCCGTCGGAGGCGGTGGAATGGGTATGCAGGTCGATGCGCACACCCTCAGTCTTACAGTGCGGTCTCGGGTCCCGCGCGTCGCCGGTCGCTGCCCGTAGGATCCGCCTGGTGCCCTCCCTCCCGCCGATGCCGTCGTTTCACGGGCCGAATCGCGTGACGAAATCGCCGAGACCGCAAGTCCCCGTGCCGACGGCGCGAGCGATCGTCGACTGCGGGGTCTACGTCGACGGCAAGCGGCAACCAGGGCATTTCACGCCACAGCAGGCACTGACAGCGGCCGACGCCACCGATTCCGGATTCGTCTGGATCGGCCTGCACGACCCGGACGAGCGGCAGATGAACGACATCGCCTCGACCTTCGACCTGCACCCGCTGGCGGTGGAGGACGCCGTGCAGGGGCGTCAGCGACCCAAGCTCGAGCGCTACGGCGACACGCTGTTCCTGGTCTTGAGTACGGTCTGCTACATCGACCACGACATCGACTCGACCAGTGAGATCGTCGAGACCGGCGACATCATGGTCTTCACCGGACCACGCTTCGCGATCACGGTGCGCCACGGCGAACACACCCATCTGTCGAACGTGCGCCACGAGCTGGAAGCGCAGCCCGAACAGCTCGGATACGGGCCGACCGCGGTCTTGCACGCCGTCGCCGACCACGTGGTCGACACCTACGTCGACGTCACCGAATCCGTCGGCGGTGATATCGACGAGATGGAGGAGGCGGTGTTCACGCCCACTTCGAAGATCGGCATCGGGTCGATCTACCAGCTCAAACGCGAAGTGGTGGAACTGCGAAGGGCGGTGGCGCCGTTGGCGGTTCCGCTGGAGCGGCTGGTGAACAACACCGACCTGCCGGTGCCGACCGAGATCCGCCGCTATCTGCGCGACGTCGCCGACCACCAGGTCACCGTCGCCGATCACATCAGCTACTTCGACGAAGCGCTCAGCAGCTTGGTCAACGCGGCGCTGGCCAAGATCAGCGTTCAGCAGAACACCGATATGCGCAAGATCTCGGCCTACGCCGCGATGGCCGCGGTGCCGACGATGATCGCCGGCGTCTACGGCATGAACTTCGACCACATGTGGGAACTGCACCAGGTGTGGGCCTACCCCGCGGTGCTGCTCGTCATGGCGGGGCTGTGCGCGCTGCTGTTCCGCAGTTTCCGCCGCAACGGGTGGCTCTAGAGCGTCACCGCGCCGCGCTCGGGGTCACGCACGTCGATACCGGCCTCGGCCCAGGCATCGCGCAGTGCCTGGGCACCGCGCACCCGCACCCAGGCGGCCTCGGTCGCGGTCACCGGGGTGACGCTGAGATAGCGGACCGGCTCGGCGGGATCGGGCAACGGGATCGCGGGAATATCACTCTCACCGAGCACGACCGCGGTGAACTTCGCGTTGCGCCACAGCGGTTCGCCGAGATCGAGGAGCGCGTCCGCTTGCAGCACAACGCCTTCCACCGACGGCGAGGCGACGAGGATGCCGAGGGACTTGGCCACCCCGACCTGCGGATCGGCGCTCATCAACAGTGTCAGCACCAGTTCCGCGCGCGGGCCACGCACCGGGTCGGCCAGGAGATCGGACGGATCTCCCATCGGATGACGTGAACCGCCCAGCGTCGCGTAATGGACCGCGCCGTCGCCGGGGATGCGCAGGATCTCGACGGGTTCGAGCCCGAGGAAGGTCAGCGAGGCCGAATCGACCTGCGCGCGTTCGACTTCGAAGTGGTCCAGCACCGCGGCGCGGACCGTGTTCTCCACATCCATCGCGCTACAGGGCCAATCGGGCCAGCATGTCGCGGGCCTGTTCGGCCGACTTCGGGTCACACAGCACGTCGTAGCGCCCCGCGACCAACTGCATGGTCGAGGCGA
Source organism: Nocardia sp. FBN12 (assembly GCF_050320175.1). Taxonomy (GTDB): domain Bacteria; phylum Actinomycetota; class Actinomycetes; order Mycobacteriales; family Mycobacteriaceae; genus Nocardia. The sequence continues at coordinate 4,832,586 of NZ_CP190048.1, forward strand.
AATCGCGCTGGCCCTTCGTGGCCGCGTACGGGATCGAGGTGGTGATCACGCCGAACACGATGCCGCCGAGCAGGCCGACGACGAGTGGTCCGAGCGCACCGCCGGTGGTGGTGAACAGGCTCAGCAGCAGACCGAGGAACAGGCCGAGCCACGCGCCCGACACCACGCCGCCGCCGATGACCTTGCCCCACGTCAGCCGGTAGAGCACCCGCTCGACCTGCATCAGATCGACACCGACGATGGTCACGTCCTGCACCGGGAACTGCCCGTCGGCCAGGTAGTCGACCGCACGCTGCGCCTCGGCGTAGGTCGGATAGGAGCCGACCGGCCAGCCCGACGGCGGCGTCGGCAACGCCTGCCGCCCGCGATTCGAGTTGCCCAAGGGATTCGTCATAGTCCTATTCTGCTATTCGTCGACCGACTGTGCCGCAGTGAAACGCACCATCGCGCTGCTCGGCGGCTATCGGCGATCAGCCGGCAGTCCTTGTCATTCCCGCGGCGCGGCCTTTGTCGGCTACCACCTGTGCCATTTTGGCGCTGGCCTCGTCGATCATCTCATCCCCCAACATGACAGCGCCACGTGCGCCGCCCGCCTCGGAGGTGTGGAAGGCGTAGGTCTCCAAGATCAACTCGGCGTGGTCGTAGTCGGCCTGGCGCGGGCTGAAGATCTCGTTGCACGCCTCGACCTGGCCGGGATGCAGCACCCATTTGCCGTCGAAACCCAGTGCGGCCGTGCGGCCTGCGGCTCGACGGAACCCCTCGACATCGCGAACCTGCAGGTAGGGGCCGTCGATCGCCTGCAGGCCGTGCGCACGCGCGGCGAGCAGGATCGTCATCAGGATGTGGTGGTAGGCATCGCCGACGTCGTAGCCCTCCGGCTGCTCGCCGACGACCAGCGTGCGCATATTGATGCTGGCCATGAAATCGGCGGGCCCGAACACCAGCGCCTGCACGCGCGGGCTCGCGGTGGCGATCGCGTCGATATTGCGCAGGCCGAGGGCGTTCTCGAGCTGCGGTTCGATGCCGATCCGGCCCACCTCGAGGCCGCTCGCCTTCTCCAGCTGGGTCAGCAGCAGGTCAAGGGCCCGCACCTGACCGGCGTCGGTGACCTTGGGGAGCAGGATCGCGTCGATCCAGCGGCCCGCGCCCTCGACCACGCTGATCACATCGGCGAAGGTCCACTCGGTCGACCAATCGTTGACGCGCACCACCCGCAACTGCGCGCCCCAGCCGGGTTCGTTCAGCGCCGCGACGATGTTCGCCCGCGCCGCGGCTTTGGCACCGGGGGCGACCGCGTCCTCCAGGTCGAGGAACACCTCGTCGACCGGTAGCGTCTTCGCTTTCGCGATCATCTTCGGGTTGCTACCCGGCACCGCGAGTACCGAACGACGTGGCTTCATGAGGAGCGCCTCCTGACTCTGTCGGCCGGTTCCGACCGATAGCCTGATGGTCATGGCAACCACCAGGGTGTATGTCGCCCGGCTCGCCGGCCTGACGGTGCTGGGTCCGGACGGGGAGTCTATCGGCCGGGTCCGCGATGTGGTCGTCGCCGTCCGGCACGGGCGCCAGCCGCCACGCGTGCACGGGCTCGTCGTCGAATTGCTCACCCGGCGCCGGATTTTCGTGCCGATGCTGCGGGTCACCGCGATCGAACCGGGCATGGTCACGCTCAACACCGGGACCGTGAGCCTGCGCCGCTTCGCCCAGCGCCCCGGCGAGCGCCTCGCCATGGCGCAGATCCTCGATTCGCCGGTGCGCGTGAACGACCCGGATCTGCCGGATCTGGCCGAGGTCGACGTGCTCGTCGCCGATCTGGGGATCGAGCAGACCAGGACCAGGGACTGGATCGTCAGCCGGGTCGCGGTGCGCGGGCATCGGCGGATCGGGCGCAGGCGCTCGGTGCACGTGGTGGAGTGGTCGCAGGTCGACGGGCTCACCCCCGCCGAGGTGGACCGGCCCGGCCAGGACGTGACCACCCTGCTCACCCAGTTCGAGGGGCTGCGCGCGGCGGATGTCGCGCACCGGTTGCGCGAGCTGCCGGAGAAACGTCGCATCGAGGTGGCGATCGCGCTCGACGACGAGCGCCTCGCCGACGTGGTCCAGGAACTGCCCGACGACGACCAGGTCGACCTGCTCGGCCACCTCGAGGTGCGCCGCGCCGCCGACGTGCTGGAGGCGATGGACCCCGACGACGCCGCCGACCTGCTCGGCGAGCTGCCCGAGAGCGAAGCCGAATCACTGCTGGCACTGATGGATCCCGAGGAATCCGAGCCGGTGCGCCGGCTGCTCGCGCACTCCCCTGACACCGCGGGCGGCCTGATGACGCCGAAACCGATCGTGCTCGGGCCCGCGACGACCGTCGCCGAGGCGCTGGCCCGGGTCCGCGACCCCGACCTCACGCCCGCCCTGGCCTCGATGGCCTTCGTCGTCCGGCCGCCGACGGCCACGCCGACCGGCCGCTATCTGGGCTGTGTGCATATTCAGCAGTTGCTGCGGGAGCCGCCCGCGCATCTGGTGGGCGGGATCGTCGACAGTGATCTCGCGCCGTTGTCACCCGATCTGCCGCTCTCGGCGGTGACCCGCTATTTCGCCACGTACAACCTCGTGTGCGGGCCGGTGGTCGACGCGGAGAATCACCTGCTCGGCGCGGTGACCGTCGACGATGTCCTCGATCATCTGCTGCCAGAGGACTGGCGCGAGGAAGAGCCACCGGCACTCGGCCAGATCGAGGCGAGCCTGGCGAAGGGGAGTTCGGCGTGAGCGAGAAGAATCAACCACGGCAGCGGCTGGAGACGCCGGTCGGGTCGCGCTTGCGCTTCGACTGGGACTCCGACGCGTTCGCGCAGGGCAGCGAGCGGGTGGCGCGGTTCCTCGGCACCGGGCGGTATCTGGCGATCCAGACGGTGATCGTCATCGTGTGGGTGCTGCTCAATGTCTTCGCGGTGACACTGCGCTGGGACCCGTACCCGTTCATCCTGCTCAACCTGGCCTTCTCCACCCAGGCCGCCTACGCCGCGCCGCTGATCCTGCTGGCGCAGAACCGCCAGGACAACAGAGACAAGGTCTCCCTCGAAGAAGATCGCACCAGGGCCGCGCAGACCAAGGCCGATACCGAGTTCCTCGCCCGTGAACTCGCATCCCTGCGCTTGGCGGTCGGTGAGGTCGCCACCCGTGACTATCTGCGCCGTGAGCTGGAGGAAATCAAGGACGTGCTCGACCGGATCGACGCGGTCACCACGCCCGACGGCGCGCCGAAGACGGACAAAAAGCGAAAAGCGGTCCGCAAGAAAACCTCCGGTCAAACGCCCTCTTCCGCCCCGATTTCGCCTGGTGCTCCAGATGCATGACCGGAAATGCTCAACAACTACCTGACCGGTAGGTAACCTGGATCACGTTGTTCCGGGCGGGCCGGAGGGGGACTCTGCGGACCGCCGCTTTTCGACGAAAAGGGTGTGGCCGTGCGAATCTCTGCTCCGATAACGATGTCGGCCCTTGTCGTCGCAGGTCTCGTCGCCTCGGGGTCGGGGGTGCACACCAGCGAACCGAGCACCGCGCCGACCGCGCCGGAGGCCCTGCTGGCCGCCACGGCAGGCACCGCCGAGGACACACCCGAAACCGATCCGTCCGAGATCGTCGGCCTGTTGCCGGTCGCGCAGGAAGCACCGCGCAGACTGCGGGCGCTCAACACCAACACCGCCGCACCCTTCGCGGGAACCGTTCCACTGCAGAGCATTTCGCTACCCACCGGTAGCGGCGCGCTCGGCATCCCGGAGATCGTGCTCGCCGCCTACCGCAACGCGGAGCTGGCCATGGAATCCGCGCAGCCGGGCTGCGGGCTCACCTGGAACCTCCTGGCGGGCATCGGCCGGATCGAATCCGGGCACGCCAGCAGCGGTCGCACCGACCCCGCCGGAACGACGACGACGCCGATCTTCGGGCCCGCGCTGGACGGCACGCTGCCCGGCAACGAGATCATCAAGGAAGCCGACGGCGGATTCGTGCGGGCACTCGGCCCCATGCAGTTCCTGCCGAGCACCTGGGTGCACTACGCCGCCGACGGCAACGGCGACGGCGCCTCCGATCCGCACAATGTCTTCGACGCCGCGCTGGCCGCGGGCAAGTACCTCTGCTCGGGTGGCATGAACCTGCGCGAGGCGGCCCAGGAATTGCGCGCGGTGCTGCGCTACAACAACTCCATGTCCTACGCGGCCAACGTACTGAGCTGGTCGGCGGCGTATCGGACCGGCGGCGCGCCGAGTCAGGTGGCCATCTCGCCCGAGATCATCCCGCCGGGCAGTGGACCGCTGGTGGCGCCGAATGTGCTGGCGGCGTCTACCGATACGCCAACCACCACCCCCAAGCCCGCGCCCACCACACCGAAGACCACCACGCCGACCCAGGTGATGATCACGCTGCCCGGTCTGCCGCCGATCCCGTGTGGCATCTTCTGCCCGGCGCCGGTCGCCCCGCCCGAGAACTGCGTGAGCCAGCCGCTGCCCGCCGACATGCCGAACCCGCTCGAACCCGACAAGCCCGCAGGCAAGCCCGCCGAGCAGACCTACGGCGCTGCGGCGCCGAAGGATCCGGCCGCGCCCGAGCAGCCGGTCGTCGAGCCCGCCGCGTGCACCCCGGAGGCTGCCGTCGCACCGGTCGAGCCCGCACCCGAAACGCCGGAGAAGACGCCGGAACCGGGTGTCGCGCCTGCCGAGGAACCCGCACCCGCCGAGCCCGCGCCGGTCGCGCCGACGCAGCAGCCCGGCATCACGCTGCCGTTCGGCATCGTCATCCCGCTGCCGCCCGCCCCCGCACCAGCCCCGTAGAAATCAAACCGAAACTCAGATCACAGAGGGGTAACAAAAAGGTCTCGGGTGCGGTAATCTCTTCTCATCCAACACGGTTGAGGAGGGCACCACACAGTGGGTCGTCATCGGAAACAGTCACCTGCGACAGTCCGCCGCAGCTCGCTCATCGCACTGACCGGTTTGGTCCCCGCTGGATTGGTAGCCGTCACCGCGGCCGCCACCGAGGCGACCACGGCAACCAACGCAGCTGTCGAGCACGACCTGCTGCCCGGCACCGACCCGGAGCCGACGGCCAACCTGGTCGCGGCGCCACAGGCCGACATCGCCGACATCGTCCATGCGGAAGCGCGCCAGTCGGCCTCGGCTACGCCGGTCGTGAAAACCGTTGCGCTGCCGGATGATCGCGTGTCCGCCGATATGCCCGCGGGCCCGCTCGGTATTCCTGGCATCGCCGTGGCGGCCTACCAGACCGCCGAACAGCAACTGGCCGTGGAGAATCCGCACTGCGGGATGTCCTGGTCGCTGCTGGCCGGCATCGGCCGCGTCGAATCCACCCACGCCTACGGCAAAGCCGACGCGCAGGGCAATCCGATCAAGGCGGTCTACGGGCCCGTTCTCGACGGCAGCCTTTCCGGCAACAATGTCATCCACGACAGCGACGGCGGCGAGCTCGACGGCCTCGGCGGCTACGACCGCGCCATCGGCCCGATGCAGTTCCTGCCCGAGACCTGGCACCGCTACGCGGCCGATGGCAACGCCGACGGCGTCGCCGACCCACAGAACCTCTTCGACGCGGCCCTCACCGCGGGCCGGTACCTGTGCGACGGCGGCCTGAACATGCGCGACCTGTCGCAGCAGTCGAAGGCGATCCTGCGTTACAACAACTCGATGGCCTATGTCGCCAACGTGATGGCGTGGTCGGGTTCCTACTCCAGCGGCCTCGCCCCCAAGCCCCAGGACCTCCCCCAGATCCACTAGGTGGCCGTCGACGCATAACATCGGGGTATGTCAGTGATTACGGAAGCGGATGTGCGGGCGGCGCTCGCGAAGGTCGACGACCCGGAGATCCGCAAACCGATCACCGAGTTGGGGATGGTCAAGTCCATCGCCATCGCCGACAGCGGTGATGTGCACATCGAGATCTACCTGACCACCTCCGGGTGCCCGTTGCGGACCGAGATCATTCAGCGGGTCACCAAGGCCGTCGCGGACGTCAACGGTGCGGGGGCGGTGACCGTCGATCTCGATGTGATGAGCGATGAGCAGCGCACCGAGCTACGCAAGTCGCTGCGTGGGGATTCGGCCGAGCCGATCATTCCGTTCGCCCAGCCGGGCTCGCTGACCCGCGTCTACGCGGTGGCTTCCGGTAAGGGTGGCGTCGGCAAGTCCAGCGTCACCGCCAACCTCGCCGTCGCGTTGGCGCAGCGCGGGCTGTCGGTCGGCGTGCTCGACGCCGATATCTACGGCCACTCCATCCCGCGCATGCTCGGCTCCGACGCCAAGCCGACCCAGGTCGAGCGGATGATCATGCCGCCGGTCGCGCACGACGTGAAGATGATCTCGATCGCGCAGTTCACCCAGGGCAACACCCCCGTGGTGTGGCGTGGGCCGATGCTGCACCGCGCGCTGCAGCAGTTCCTCGCCGACGTGTTCTGGGGCGACCTGGACGTGCTGCTGCTCGACCTGCCACCCGGCACCGGCGACGTCGCGATCTCCATCGCCCAGCTCATCCCCGGCGCCGAGATCCTGGTCGTCACCACCCCGCAGCCTGCTGCCGCCGAAGTGGCCGAGCGTGCGGGCGCGATCGCCCTGCAGACCCGCCAGCGCATCGCGGGCGTAGTCGAGAACATGTCCTGGCTCGCCCTACCTGACGGTTCCCGGATGGAGTTCTTCGGCTCCGGAGGCGGTCAAGAGGTCGCGGACCGGCTCACCCGCGCGGTCGGCGCGAACGTACCGCTTCTCGGCCAGGTCCCCCTGGAACAGGCGCTGCGCGAAGGCGGCGACGAAGGCACACCGATCGTCCTGTCCGACCCGACCAGCCCGGCCGCGGTCGCCCTGCTCGACATCGCCGACAAACTCGCCGTCCGCAAGCGCGGCCTCGCGGGCATGTCGCTGGGAATCGACACCACCCGCCATCTCTGATTCGGGGGTTGTCGGTGGCTTTGCCTAGGCTGGGAAGATGCTGACGCTGCTTCTTTACGTGCTCATCGTCGGGTTGGTCGCGGCGATGCTGTTCCTCGTCGCGAGTGCGGTGTTCGGGCGGGGCGAGGAACTCGGGCCGCTGCCCGAGGGGACCACCGCTACCGTGCTGCCCGCCGACGGGGTCTCGGGGGCCGATGTGCGGGCGTTGCGGTTCCAGCAGGTGGTGCGCGGGTACAAGGCCGGCGAGGTCGACTGGGCGCTGGGCAGGCTGGCCGAGCGGATCGATGAGCTGGAGTTCGAGTTAGCGCAGGCCCGGCACTGGCAGGCCCAGGCGACGGCGGGCCAGGAGCGCGGGTGAGCGAGCTCGCCGACGACGGACTGGTTCGCTGCGACTGGTCGACCGGCTCCCAGCTCTACCGCGATTACCACGACACCGAGTGGGGGCAGCCCCTGCACGGCGACGACGCCATGTTCGAACGGCTCTGCCTCGAGGCATTCCAGTCCGGCCTGGCGTGGATCACCGTCCTTCGCAAGCGGCCCGCCTTTCGCACCGCGTTCGCCGGATTCGAGATCGCGAAGGTCGCCGAGTTCGACGATCACGACCGCGCGCGGCTGCTGGCCGACGCGGGCATCGTGCGTAACCGCGCCAAGATCGACGCGGTGATCAACAACGCCCGGGTTGCTCGCGACCTGCCGGTGAGCCTCGACGAGCTGGTGTGGTCGTTCGCACCCGCGCCACGCCCACGGCCGACCTCGATCGCGAATGTGCCCGCCACCACACCCGAATCCATTGCTCTGGCAAAGGAATTGAAGCGTCGCGGGTTCGCTTTCGTGGGCCCGACGACGGCGTATGCCCTCATGCAGGCAACCGGCATGGTGGACGATCACCTGGATGTTTGCTGGGTGAGAGCGGTACCGAACGGAACCGACTCAGCAGTCACATTTCGTACTCAGGTGTCCGCCCGCGGCGGCAATAGGGAAGAATAGGACCGGTGTGGCCCGCCGAACACCCGGCGAGCCCGCTGGTTGGCGACAACCGGCAGACGAGAAACAGTGCGCAGAACCACCGCGCAGATCTGGAGGGAGCAGAGGATGGCGGCCATGAAGCCCCGTACCGGGGACGGTCCCCTCGAAGCAACCAAGGAAGGTCGTGGAATCGTCATGCGGGTTCCACTCGAGGGTGGCGGGCGTCTGGTCGTCGAACTCACACCGGACGAGGCTGCGGCGCTCGGTGACGAACTGAAGAGCGTCACCAGCTGAGTGCGCTGACCGAGGTCGCCGCACTTCTGGCCTGTCCGGAGTGCGGCGACGAACTGCATCCGCACGATCGTGCGCTGCGATGCGGTACCGGTCACAGCTTCGACATCGCCCGCCAGGGTTATGTCGGACTGCTGACCGGCGCATCGACGAAAATGACCGGCGACACCGCCGACATGCTCGACGCCCGCGCCGCTTTCCAGGGCGCGGGCCATTTCGCCCCGATCGCCGCGGCGATAGCGCACGCCTTCGATGCGCCTACCGACGCCGACGCGGTGCTCGAGATCGGCGCGGGCACGGGCTACTACCTCGCCGACGTCCTCGACGCGTACCCCAGCCGCTTCGGCATCGCCTTGGACGTGGCCAAGCCCGCCGCCCGCCGAGCCGCCCGCGCACACCCCCGAGCGGCGTCCGTACTGGCCGACGCCTGGCGCGGCCTACCCCTGCGCGACGGCACCCTCACCGGAGTCCTCTCCGTCTTCGCCCCGCGCAACCCCGCCGAAGTCGCCCGCGTCCTCGCACCCGGCGGACGCTTCGTCGTCGTCACGCCCACCGCTCGTCACCTGGGCGAGCTGATCGGCCCCCTCGGCATGGTGCGCGTCGACCCCGACAAGGACCGCCGCCTGGCCGACGCACTGGCCGACACCTTCACCCGTACCACCCACACCCCCGTCGAGTTCCCGATGAAGCTGTCCCGCACCGACATCACCAACGTCGTCGCGATGGGCCCGTCGGCCTTCCACGGCACCCCCGCCGACGACCCGCGCATCGCGGCGCTACCCGACATCACCGAAGTAACGGCCTCGGTGACGGTGTCGACCTACTCGCCGAACCGCTGACCGCATTCGCACCGATCAGCCCGCGATCCTTCCCCGCCGACAGCACCGCACCCGACGACGCACGCGCGAGGACCCCACACACACAGCCCCGGGTACGCACCGAGCACTAGCGCAGCACGCTCCGATACACCTCGAGCGTGCGCTCGGCGATTCGCGCCCAATCGAACTCCGCGATCGCGCGTGCCCGCCCGGCCTCGCCGTAGCGCACCGACAGCGCCGGATCACCCGCGACCTCGTTCACAGCAGCCGCGAGCCCCAGCTCGTACTCGCCCGTCGCTTCGGGGTCGTAGTGCACCAACCGACCGGTGACCCCGTCGTCGACCACCTCGGGAATCCCGCCCACATCGGAAGCCACGACCGCGGTCGCGCACGCCATCGCCTCCAGATTCACGATGCCGAGCGGTTCGTAGACCGACGGGCACACGAAGACCGTAGAGGCGGACAGGATCTGGCGGACCTGTTCGGCGGGCAGCATCTCCTTCACCCAGAAGACGTTGCCGCGCTGCCGCTGCAATCCGTCGACGGCCTCGGCGACCTCCACCTCGAGTTCCTTGGTATCGGCCGCACCCGCGCACAGCACCAACTGGATATCCGGGTCGAACGCGGCGGCCGCGGCGAGCAGATGCCCGACGCCCTTCTGTCGCGTGATCCGCCCGACGAACGACACGATCGGCAGATCGGCGCGTACCCCGAGCCGTTCGAGCACCGGCCGCTCCCCGGCCGGCGGGCCGGGATGCCACACCTGAGCGTCGATCCCGTTGTGCACCACATGGACTCGATCGGGGTCGATCGCGGGGTACGCGTCGAGCACGTCGTGACGCATGCCCTCGCTCACCGCGATCACCGCATCGGCATGCTCCATCGCCGTGCGTTCCGACCACGACGACAGCCGGTACCCCCCGCCGAGCTGCTCGGCCTTCCACGGCCTGCGCGGTTCCAGCGAATGCGCCGTGAGCACATGCGGAATCCCGTACAGCATGGCGGCCAGGTGACCGGCCAACCCCGCGTACCAGGTATGCGAGTGCACCACGTCCACACCGCCCGCCGCATCGGCCATCCGCAACTGCGCCGACATCATCTGCAACGCGGCGTTGGCGGCATACAACTCGGGGTCGGGGCGGTGCACCACGGCACTGTTGCGCGGCGCGCCCATGCAGTGCACGGTGACGTCGCAGAGCTCACGCAACCGGGAAGTGAGTTCGGTGACATGAACTCCCGCACCGCCGTACACCTCGGGCGGATACTCGCGGGTCAGCATGGCGACCCGCAGCGATTCCGCCTGCGTCCGCTCGCCAGCGCCACCATCACTCACAGCCTCAAATTAGACCCTCGGGTCGACATGGGCCACCGTAGCCGCGCTGGCACTGTACTTTGAGCAGGGTGAGGAGCCAGCCGCACGTACTCGGGATCGTGCTCGCCGGTGGCGAGGGCAAACGACTGTTTCCGCTCACGGCCGACCGGGCCAAGCCCGCCGTTCCGTTCGGTGGCGCGTACCGGCTGATCGACTTCGTGTTGAGCAACCTCGTGAACGCGGGATACCTGCGCCTGTGCGTGCTCACCCAGTACAAGTCGCATTCGCTCGATCGCCATATCTCCCAGACCTGGCGCCTGTCCGGATTCACCGGTGAGTACATCACTCCGGTGCCGGCGCAGCAGCGGCTCGGGCCGCGCTGGTACACCGGCAGCGCCGACGCGATCATGCAGTCGCTCAACCTGATCTACGACGAGGACCCCGATTACATCGTGGTGTTCGGCGCCGACCACGTGTACCGGATGGACCCGGAGCAGATGGTGGCCAGCCATATCGCCTCGGGCGCCGGCGTCACCGTGGCGGGCATCCGGGTGCCGAGGGCGGAGGCGAGCGCGTTCGGCTGCATCGACTCCGACGAGTCGGGCAAGATCACCCAGTTCCTGGAGAAGCCCGCGCACCCACCGGGCACCCCCGACGACCCGAACGTGACGTTCGCGTCGATGGGCAACTACGTGTTCACCACCCGCGTGCTCGTCGACGCCATCCGCGCCGACGCGGAGAACTCCGACTCCGACCACGATATGGGCGGCGACATCATCCCGAAGCTGGTCGCCGACGGCAAGGCCGCCGTCTACGACTTCGCCGACAACGACGTCCCCGGCGCCACCGAACGCGATCGCGGCTACTGGCGCGACGTCGGCACCATCGACGCCTTCTACGAGGCGCACATGGACCTGGTCTCGGTGCACCCCGTGTTCAATCTCTACAACAAGCACTGGCCGATCCGCGGCGCCGCCGAGAACCTGCCGCCCGCGAAATTCGCCCAGGGCGGGCTCGCCCAGGAGTCGATCGTCGGGGCGGGCTCGATCCTGTCGGCGGCCACGGTCCGCAACTCGGTGCTGAGCTCGAACGTGGTGATCGAGGACGGCGCCACGGTCGAGGGCAGTGTGTTGATGCCCGGTGTGCGGATCGGGCGTGGCGCTGTCGTGCGCCACGCGATCCTCGACAAGAACGTGGTGGTCGGCGAGGGCGAGATCATCGGCCTCGATCTCGACCGTGACCGGGAACGTTTCGCTGTCAGCAACGGCGGGGTCGTCACCGTCGGCAAGGGCATCTGGGTCGGCTGAAACATTGGCGGCCGGCGCCGCGGTTCTCGGCGCTCGACTCCACCTCTTCCCTCGCTACGGGCACTTCTTCGTCGCACCCTTCGGTCAGTCCATCGGCGGAGGCGCGCCGAGAACAGGGATCAACCCCGCGACGCGCAGAGCAACCCGTCACCGATGGGAATCAGCACGCTCGTGAGCTCGGGGTTCTCCGCGATCGCGCGAGTAGCCGCCCGCACCGCCTGCGTGGCAGGGTCGCGCTGCGCCTGATCAGGAACCCGCCCACCGAGCAGCGCGTTGTTGAGGATGAACGCGCCACCCGCACGCAGCAACCGCACACCCTGTTCGACGTAATTCGGATGTTCCATCGGCGCCGCGTCGATGAAGACCAGGTCGTAGGACCCATCGGCCAGCCGGGGCAACACGTCCAGCGCGCGCCCGTTGATCAGGCGCGTGCGTGACGGCGCGATCTCCGCGGTCCGGAACGCTTCCTTGGCCGCGCGCTGATGCTCGGGTTCGGAGTCGATCGTCGTCAGCGTCCCGTCCTCACGCATGCCGTCGAGCAGCCACAGCCCGCTGACGCCCGCCCCCGTACCCACCTCGACCACCGAGCGCGCGCCCAGCATCTGCGCGTACATGCTCAGCAGCGCACCGACCGCCGCGGGCACCGGCGCCGCGCCCAATTCGGTGGCCCGCTCGCGCGCTTCCAGCAGGACCTCGTCCTCGACGACGGACTCCTCCACATACGCCAGGTTCCGCTCCACGTTCGATGCCACGGTTATGAGGCTATGTCACAGAAGGGGTCTGTGTATTCAGCAAAGGGACCGATCCGGCACTGTGTCGCACAGATCCCGACCAATTGCCGGAAGTTTGCGGATAGGTCACAACCCGCCCCGAACTGCTGGTTCTCCGTTGCCGACCGGACTAGGCTCTAGTCCGACCAGAATTCTCAGGTCACACTCAGGATCTCCACACCTGACCCATATCAGGGCAGGAAATAGTTGCCCTACGCAAGGCCAGCCGATCGCGGCGGGCACGAGACTCGGGAACAACCGCACACAGTTGCTGGTTGATTGTCGATAAGCAAGGTTCGCTGACCCGGACCAGCCAGGTTTCGTGCCAGCGGTCCCGAGTAGGAGGTGTCCCATCCCGATGGTAGACACGGCACGTCAAGACGCCACCGACCAGACTCTGCCCGCTGATCTCCTGGCGGCAGCAGCCGAAGACGCCGAACTCACCGGCACCGCCGCCTTCGACGCGACGGGCGATCGCGCCGCCATGCCCTCCTGGGACGAACTGGTCCGCGAACACGCCGACCGGGTATACCGCCTGGCCTACCGCCTGTCCGGCGACGCCCAGGACGCCGAAGACCTCACCCAGGACACGTTCATCCGGGTCTTCCGCTCGTTGCAGAACTACCAACCCGGCACCTTCGAGGGCTGGCTGCACCGCATCACCACCAACCTGTTCCTCGACATGGTCCGCCGCCGCAACCGCATCCGCATGGAGGCGCTGCCCGAGGACTACGACCGGGTGCCCGCCGAAGGCCCCACCCCCGAAGACGCCTACCACGATTCCCGCCTCGACCCCGACCTGCAGAAAGCACTCGATTCGCTGGCGCCGGAATTCCGCGCCGCGGTCGTGCTCTGTGACATCGAGGGTCTGTCCTACGAGGAGATCGGCGCCACGCTCGGCGTGAAGCTGGGCACCGTGCGAAGCCGGATCCACCGCGGACGTCAGGCACTGCGCGAGTACCTTGCGCATAATGGAAGTGAGCAGCGGTACTCCGCTGAAGCCCACACAGCGTGACGGGTGTTTCGACGTCGCCTGGTGGCTCAGGTGATGTCGGTCGGAAGGAAGAAATCCGCATGAGTGTGGACCCCAATGCCGCAGGTCGCCCACCGCGCTTTCAGCCCACCGAGCATTTGGCCAGTGAGGCCGTCGCGGCCTTCGTCGACGGCGAGCTGCGGATGAACGCCTATCTGCGTGCCGCCCAGCATCTTTCGGTCTGCCCCGAATGCGCGGCCGAGGTCGACGCGCAGCAGCAGGCGCGGATCGCGCTGCGCCGGGCCGCCGAGGTCGCGATTCCGCGCAGCCTGCACGACAGCCTCTCGCGCATCCCGCTGGCCGATCTGCCCGGCAACGCACCCGAACCGCAGCGCCGTAACGAGGCATTTCTCGGATTCATCACAGATTCCTTCACCGCGACCCGGTGGACAACGTGGCGGCGCAAGTAGAGTCTCGGACGTGACTGGCGAATCGACGAATTCCGGATCGGCCGAGCACTCGGGTTCGGGGGCAGAATCAACGAATGACGCGCGGGGCACGCTGCGCCCGTCCGACGCGCCGAGTCTCGGTCCGCGCCCGGTCTACCGGCCGCACATCGACAGCCACACCGCGCGTGCCTTCCGTCGCCCGAACGGCCAGGCCGGTTCGTTCGCCCCGCACGACCCACAGCGCGCCACGAACAACGGCGCCGACGAAGGACTCGTCCAGCGCCCGCCGGACGGTGTGCTCGCCGAGGCGTTCGCCCGGCCGGAAGGCTCGTCGGAGCTGCTGCAGCGCGAGCCCGGCGCCGGCGAACCGAAGACGGTCGTCGCGGGTCCGGTGGATCCGTGGCGCGATCCCGACGCCGCCGCCCGGCTCGGCGCACCGGCCGTCGACACTCCCCCGCCTGCCCGGCTGCCGGTCGCGACCAAGCTGAGCGCCCGCGAGGTGTTGTTCGGTTCGCGCGTCGCGCCGAAGGCCCTCGCGCTGCTGGCCGTCCTCGCCCTCGGTATCGCCGTCGTCGGCGGGCTGGTCGGCCGGGTCACCGCCGAGACCGCGTCCACCCTCACCTCGCGCAAGGTGACCCTCGATCAGAGCGCGGGCACCGAGACACCACACAGCCAGATCGCCGCGGTCGCCAATGCCGTTCTGCCCTCGGTGGTCTCGATCCGGGTCACCGTCGGCGACAACGGCGCCACCGGTTCCGGCGTGGTGATCGACGGCGGCGGTTACGTCGTCACCAACAATCACGTGATCTCGATGGCCGCGACCGACAAGTCCAACCGGGCCGCCATCCAGGTGCAGTTCTCCGACGGCACCAGGGTGCCCGCGCAGATCGTCGGGCGCGATCCCAAGACCGACCTCGCGGTGCTCAAGGTCGAGGCGAAGAACCTGACCGTCGCCAATCTCGGCAAGTCCGCCGATGTGCAGGTCGGCGACGACGTCCTGGCCGTCGGTTCGCCGCTCGGCCTGAGCAAGACCGTCACCTCCGGCATCGTCAGCGCCCTGCACCGGCCCGTGAAGCTGGCGGGCGAGGGTAGCGACACCAACGCGGTGATCGACGCCGTGCAGACCGACGCCGCGATCAACCCGGGTAACTCCGGTGGCGCGCTGGTCGACATGGAAGGTCGCGTGGTCGGCATCAACACCGCCATCCGCAGCGAGACCGGCGGTTCGGTGGGCCTCGGCTTCGCCATCCCGGTCGACGTGATGACCACGGTCACCCAGACGCTGATCCGCGACGGCCAGATGCACCACCCGGTGATCGGCCTGAGCGCGCGCACCAAGACTGTCGCCAACGAGGTGATGAGCGGTGCCGCCGTCGCCGACGTGGCGCCCGGCAGCCCCGCCGACAAGGCAGGCATCGTCGAGGGCGACGTGGTGGTGCGCATCGGCGACCGTGAGGTCACCGGGCCCGACGAACTGGTGGTCGCCGTGCAGCAGCACAAGATCGGCGACACGGTGAACGTGCAGTTGATCCGCGATGGCAGGCAGGTGGACGTGCCGGTCACCCTCGAATCCGACTGAGCTGGGACCGTGCGCGCCGGGTAACCTGGATTCGTGTTCAGCAACATCGGGTGGAGCGAGATGATGATCCTGCTCGTCGCCGCCCTCGTGATCCTCGGTCCGGAGCGTCTGCCCGGCGCCGTCCGCTGGACCACCGGTGCGCTCCGGCAGGCGCGCGACTACGCCAGCGGCGCCACCACCCAGCTGAAGCAGGAGCTCGGACCGGAGTTCGACGACCTGCGCAAGCCGCTCGCCGAGCTCAACGAGCTGCGCGGCATGAGCCCGCGGGCCGTGGTCACCAAGCACCTGCTCGGCGGTGACGATTCGGTGCTGCGCGATCTGGAGGGCGCGGTGCCCGACAAGAAGCAGCTGTTCGGCACCAGCAGCGGCATGCCGGGCACCTCGTCGACCCCCGCGCCGCAGAAGTCGCTGGAGCACAACGAGCGCCCTCCGGTCGACTACGACGCGACCTAGACCAGGAAACACACCGCACGGTCGGCATTTGCTACGAGATCGCGCCGGCCGATCATCGCGGGCGGCGACCTCGCATGTCCGCGATTTGCCGACATTCCCGTTCCGAGGCCGTTGTCTCCCAAGACAGTTCGATGTCAACAGTTATAGACACACAACGCTGTCGAGCTGTCTAGACTTCGCACATGTCGGCCGATGACGTGGCACGAGTTTTCGCGATCGAGGACAAGGTCGAGAGACTCAAAGCAGCCACCGACGGGGTGGCGGCTGCACAGCAGACCATCAACGAACTAACGAGGATCCGGCGAGCCGTGATCCGAGAACTCCATGCCGACGGCTGGACGTTCGCCCGGATCGGTGCCGCCGCCGGATTGTCGCGTGCGCGCATCCACCAGGTGAGCACCCAGGGTCCCGTTCCCGAAGGACTGTTCTTCGGCCACGGCACACTGACCGTGCTCGCCCCCGAGGTCCGCTCCGGCAGGCTACTCGGCGCGCCCGATCCCCAGGCCGCCCAACGGCTGGCCGAGCTACTGCGGCAACTCGGCTTCGCCGCGAAC
The DNA here is from genome assembly GCF_050320175.1 of Nocardia sp. FBN12. Lineage (GTDB taxonomy): Bacteria > Actinomycetota > Actinomycetes > Mycobacteriales > Mycobacteriaceae > Nocardia. The sequence continues at coordinate 4,849,002 of NZ_CP190048.1, forward strand.
GTCGAGACGTTCATGCCAGGCAGGCCGATCGACCTCAATCGAGACGGGCTGGTGATTCTCGGCGGGCCCGAACTCTCGCCAAGCCTGCGGCAGCTGGTCGTGGCCGATCCCCGCCTGCGCCGGACCGTCACCAGGGCGGGCGATACCCGGCGCGGCATCGAGGACAGGGCCGCGCGCCGCGTCTATCGGCCCGGCGGCACCGAACCGCACGACATCGCCTACCTGGCCCGGCTGCCCCGGCCCGACCGCCGTGGCAGCATCATGCTGATCGACGGTCTGCACCCGCCCGGCTCATTGGGTGCGATCCGATTGCTGGCGACCCGATTGGCGACCCTGCACGAACGTGCGAGCACGCATTTGTTCTCGGTCCTGATCGCAGTACGGTACGACCGCGCAACCGGTGAACCCGTTGATGCGGATCTTCTCACCCCGGTATACCGCCATGAAACAGACCCCAAGTTGGTTACGACCCGGGTTCGTCCGTGACGTGATCTAAACTCGTTGCGCTTAGTGATCTGCATCACTGTACTGTTATGGATCACAAGTCGTCCGCGGTGGTTAGATTGCTAGCGAGTAACCGAGTGTGAGTAGGTGAGCATCACATGTTCTCGTCTCCTGAGGCCAGCGCATGCCGGGTTCTGCCCGTGCACGCAGCAGGGCACCCCAGGCCCGTTTCGCCTGTCGACGCCGAGTCGACCATCGGCGATGTCATCGTCACCACCCATCGCGTGACCTACAGCGACCGCCTGAAGGTCTTCATCGGCCCCCACGAGGACGTGGACAGCTTTCTGCGCCCGATGCGCCGGATGGACGGCCATCAGCGCTACGCGCTCGATCTGACCGTGCTGCCCGAACCGGTGCCCGCCACCGAGGTCACCACCACGGTGAGTTCGGCGCGCGGCGATCTCGCACTCGGCTGCGCCGGTTCGGCGGACGCGATGACGCTGCAGCTGCGCACGACGGTCGATCACGTCACCCGGCGCTTCACCCTCGGACTACCCGGCGGCCGGCTCGGCCTACCGACGGTGTACCTCCCGCACGGCAACGAGGACACCTACGTCTACCCCGAAGAGGTGTTCACCGCCGACAGCGCGGTGGAGATCTTCCGCGACTTCTTCCGCAGCGGTGTGGTGCCGATCGGGTTGCAGCGGCGCGAGATCCTGGACTGACCTGCGCGAAGCCGCCCGGCTCGGTCGATTCACCTGCTGCGCGGGAGTCGGCGATGCCGCATGCTCGGCGCGCGAGAATGCTCGAAGATAGCTAGGCTGGTCAGACAGTCACAAGCCTTTCGGCGGTGACCGCGGAAAGGCCGGTGCGGGATGCGCGAACTGCTCGGGACAACACTCGAACTGCTCCCCGACCAGGCCGTGGCGCTGGCCAGGATCATCGATCGGACCGGTGCGGGGCCGCGCGAGACCGGCGCCGCGATGGTGGTGACCGGCGACGGGCAGGTGCTCGGTTCACTGTCCGGCGGCTGTATCGAATCGGCTGTTCTGCACACCGCCCACCAGGTTCTGCTCGACGGCCGGGCAAGTCTCGAGCGTTTCGCCGCCGCCGATGAGATCACCGTCGGCCTCCCGTGCGGTGGCGAGATCGAAGTCTTCGTCGAACGCCTCGACAACACGGATGTCCCCACCTTGCGCGCGCTCCACAGCGCCCTCGAAGCCCACCGTCCGGTCGCCTACGCCACCACCCTCGAGTCGACCCCCGACAGGAGACTCCTGCACCCCGGCGACTCCCACCCGTGGCGCGGCCTCGACCACGACGCCGCAGCGCTGCTGACCGCAGGCCACAACGGTCTCATCGGCGCCCAGGACTGCACCCCCGCGCAAGCCGACCGCCCCCGCACCTTCGTCCAGGTCTTCCGCACCCCCGCCCGGATGATCCTGGCCGGCGCCAACGACTACACCCGCGCGCTCGCGGTCACCGCCGCGACCCTGGGCTACCACGTCACCGTCGTCGACGCTCGCGAAACCTTCACCACCCCAGCCCGTTTCCCCGCGGCCGACGAGGTGGTGGTCGACTGGCCACACCGGTATCTGGAAGCCGAACAGGCCGCTGGCCGCATCGACGCCCGCACCGTCGTCTGTGTCCTCACCCACGACCCCAAATTCGATGTCCCCCTGCTGGCTTCGGCCCTGCGCCTGCCGGCCGTCGCCTTCATCGGCGCCCTCGGTTCCCGCCGAGCCCACGCCGACCGCACCACCCGCCTACGCGATGCGGGCCTCACCGACGCCGAAACAGCCCGCGTCCGAAGCCCTCTCGGCCTCGACCTCGCCGCCATCACCCCCGAGGAAACAGCCATCTCCGTCCTCGCCCAGATCCTCGCCGACCGAGCGAACGCCACAGCCCAACCCCTGGCGAACCTAGACGGCCCCATCCACCGCCGACCGAACTAGACGCACCTCCGAAAGTATGGACGGGCGGTCGCCGCCCACAACGAGATCAGCCAGGGGCGCCGCTTCGGACCGAAGCGGCGCTCCGAGGGGACGGCTATGCCGCGACTTGTTCTGGGCGAAGGGTTTTCATCGGGGGGCGGTCTTCCAACGAGACCGTGGTGGTGTGGGCGATGAATTCGCCTTCTATCAGTGGGAATTGGGTGAGGGGGGCGCCGGAGTCGGGGACGCCGGTGCGGCGCAGGGCGGTGCCGAGGATCTGGCGGCTCATGACGCCCAGGTCGGAGAGGGGGCGGTTGCGGTGGGTGCGGACGCCGAGGTTGACCTGGGTGATGGCGTCGAGGCCCATCGTGTCGTAGGTGTCGAGGAGCAGGCCGATCTCGACACCGTAGCCGGGGGCGAAGGGGACCGAGGTTAGCAGTTCCCTTGTGCCCGCGTATTCGCCGCCGAGCGGCTGGAGGACCTGGGCCAGTTCCGGGCGAAGGGCGGCCAGCAGGGGGCGGGCGACGAGTTCGGTGACTCGGCCGCCGCCGTTGGCGTCCACCGACTCGCCCTGACGGAGGGGGCGGCGGTAGTAGGCCTTGGACAGGTGGGTGCCCGCCATCATCAGCAGCGGGCCGAGGAGCTTGGGTACGAAGTCGGGGTCGGGGTCGATCAGGTCGGAGTCGACGAAGGCGATCAGGTCGCCCGTCGTGCACGCCAGCGAACGCCACAGCACCTCGCCCTTGCCGGGGACCGGCTCGAGTTCGGGGACGGCTTCCTCGCGGGAGACCACCTCGGCGCCTGCCGCGCGTGCGCGTTCGGCGGTGGCGTCGGTGGACCCGGAGTCCAGCACGATCAGTTCGTCGACCAGGGTGCCGAGCAGCGGCCGGATACTGGCCACGACGTCGGCGACGGTGTCCTGTTCGTTCAGCGCGGGCAGCACCACCGAAACGGTGCGGCCTGCCTTGGCGGCGACGAGTTCGCCGACCGTCCAGTCAGGGGTGTCCCAGGTGTGGGTAGTGGCCCAGGCGGGCTCGCGGTGTTGGATTTTCATGCCAGACCTCGCAGAGTTCGTGCGGGGGGCCGGATGCCCTGGATCGCGGCGATCATGTCCACGACCCGCCGGGTTTCGGCGACTTCGTGAACCCGGAAGATCCGAGCGCCTCTGGCTGCCGACCATGCGGTTGCCGCCAGTGTGCCCTCGACCCTTTCGGTAAGACCTACCCCTAGAGTCTCCCCGATAAAATCCTTGTTACTCAGTGCCATCAGTACTGGCCATCCGGTTTTTACAAGACCGTCGATTCCGCGCAACAACTCGAGCCCGTGATAGGTGTTTTTTCCGAAATCATGGGTGGGATCGATCACGATGCCATCGGCGCGCACCCCCGCGGCGGCGGCATGTTCGGCCGCGGCGACGACGGTGGCGGTCACCTCGGCCACCACATCGGCATACCGAACCCGGTGCGGACGGGTGCGCGGCACGGCACCGCCGGTGTGGCTGCAGACGATGCCCGCCCCCGTCTCGGCGGCGACGTGCACGAGGTCGGGGTCGGCCCCGGCCCAGGTGTCGTTGATCAGGTCGGCACCCACGGCGACGGCCGCCCGCGCGACAGCACCGCGCCAGGTATCCACACTGATCAACAGGTCCGGATACTTCGCCCGGATCGCCGCGACGAACGGCACCACCCGCTGCGTTTCCTCGGCCGCGTCGACCGTGACACCCGGCCCTGCTTTCACCCCACCGATGTCGACCAGATCGGCACCTTCGTCGACCGCACGCGACACACGTTCCATCGCGGCACCGTCGCTGAACGTGGCACCACGGTCATAGAACGAGTCCGGCGTGCGATTCACGATCGCCATCACCAACGCGCGATCCGTCGCCACATCGCGCCCACAGAAGGTACTCATACGAATTCCGACATTACGGGTGCTACCTCGGCGCCTTACCGGCGGCAACGTCGGCCGCGTATTCGGCGTAAGCGGGGATGTAGCCATCGGTCGGGCCGGACAGGACATACAGCTGACTGTCCGGATCGGGTGCGTAGCCGAGCTGACGCAATTCCACTTTTCGGCTCTTGAACGTCGAAGTCTGTTCCAGCTCCTCGACCACGCGCACATAGAGCGGAAGCGCGTACAGCGGAAGACGCCCGTAGACGGTCGCGGCCAGTGCCTTTCCGTCGAACGTGGCGCCGGCGGCCAGGGTGATCGCCGCCATGCCCGCCTTTCCGTCGGTGCCGGGAATATCGACACCGTAGACAACGGCCTGCTCGACACTCGCGTCGTGCCCCAGCGCGCCCTCGACCTCCGTGGTGGCCACGTTCTCGCCCTTCCAGCGGAAGGTGTCGCCGAGGCGGTCGACGAACGCGATGTGCCAGAGGTGCTGATCGCGGACGAGGTCGCCGGTGTCGAACCAGCAGTCGCCCTTCTTGAAGCCGTCGCGCACCAGTTTGGACTCCGACGCCTTCTTGTCGGTGTACCCGTCGAACGGCTGACGGTCGTTCACCTTCGCCAGCAGCAGCCCGACCCCGCCCGAACGCACCCGGCGCAGCTTCCCGTCGCGACCGCGCGCGGCGTGGCCGGTCTCGTCGTCGTACTCGACGACCGCGTACGGCAGCGGGCACAGACCCGCGGTCCGGTCGACGCCGAACGCGTTGACGAACGCCAGCGGCGCCTCGCTCGACCCGTAGAACTCGACCACCCTGGCGATCCCGAACCGGCGCCGGAACTCGTCCCACAATTCGGGCCGCAGCCCGTTGCCGACCACAAGCCGAATCCGGTTGCCCTTCTCGGCCGCACGCACCGGCTGGTTGACCAGATACCGGCACAACTCGCCGATGTAGATGAACGCCGTGGCCCGCTCGCGCGCGATCTCGTCCCAGAAGCCGGAGGCCGAGAACTTGCGGCTGAGCACATAGGTCGATTCGCCCGCGAGCACCGCCGACAGCGCGACCGTGAGCGCGTTGTTGTGATAGAGCGGCAGGCAGCAGTACAGGGCATCGTCGGCCCGCAACCGGATGCCGAGCCCGGCGAGCCCCGACATGCTCTTGGTCCAGCGTTGATGGGTCATCACACTGGCCTTCGGCAGGCCGGTGGTGCCGGAGGTGAAGATCAGGAACGCCCGCTCCCCGGCCCGCACCTGCTCGCATACGGCGGGGTCGGAATCGGCCGCGGTGCGGGCGGATTCGGCCAGCTCCTCGGCCGCGAGCACGTTCTGCGCGGGCTCGGGCAGCGAGTCGATCGCCTCCGCGCACTCCTCGCCGACGACAGTGAGCACGCTGCCGAGCAGGCCGATGCTGTGGGCGAGCACCTGATCGCGCTGGTTGTAGTTGAGCAGACCCACCGTGGCGCCGAGCTTGAGCACCGCCAGCACCGTGAACAGGGTCTCGGGCCGGTTGGTCATCAGCACGCCGACCACATCACCACGAGTCACCCCGCGCGCGGAAAGCACCGCGGCGTAACGGTTCACCTCGCTGTTGGCGGCGCGGTAGGTATAGGACCGACCCTCGAAACGCAGGAACACCCGGTCGGGCCTGCGATGCGCGACCCGCTGGAAATACCGGCCGATGGAGGCTTTGTCCTTGGGCCCCACCAGCATTCCGCGCGCGTTGCGCAGCATGCCGGGTGCGTCGAGCGCCATTCCCGGTAGGGCTTTGGCCAGGTCGAACACGCTTACCGTGTCGCGTGCGTCATTGCTCACGTCGATCTCCTACTGTGCGGCCGGTGCGAGCGCGGCGAACGCGGCGGGCAGGTCGGCGGCCACGATGAGGCGCTCGCGTGCCCGCCTCGGCACAATGGTGCGCTCGGACAGTTCATCGATCCAGTGGAACAGGCCGTCGTAGAAGCCGTTGGCATTCAGCAGCACAACGGGTTTGGCGTGTTCGCCGAGGTAGCCGCCGGTCCACGTCTCGAACAGTTCCTCGAGTGTGCCGATGCCGCCCGGCAGGGTGAGGAACGCGTCGGCGCGCGCTTCCATCAGCTGTTTGCGCTGGCGCATGGTGTCGGTGACGAGCAGTTCGTCGGCGTCGACATCGGCGACTTCCTTGTGCACCAGGTGTTTCGGGATCACGCCGATGGTGTGCGCGCCACCCGCCCTCGCCGCGGTGGCGACCGCGCCCATCATCGACACGTGGCCACCACCGGAGACCAATTGCCAACCGCGCCGGGCGATTTCGGTGCCGACGCGCGCGGCGAGGCTGATCAGATCGGGATCGGTGGTGCTGGCGGAGCAGTAGACACAGACGGAGTAGCTCACCATTGATCCTCGGTGCCCAGACGCTCGATATCGGCGTGTCCGCCGGTTTCACCCTGGATGATCCGCACGACCTCGTCGACACTGTCGGTGATCTGGATCAGGTCGAGATCCCCGGGCGAGATCTTGCCGGAGCCCGCCAGGGAGCTGCGCATCCACTCGACCAGACCCGACCAGTATTCGGTGCCGAACAGGATGATCGGGAAACGGGTGATCTTGCGGGTCTGCACCAGGGTGAGCGCCTCGAACAGTTCGTCGAGGGTGCCGAAGCCGCCGGGCAGGCAGACGAAGGCCTGCGAGTACTTCACGAACATCGTCTTGCGGACGAAGAAGTACCGGAAGTTGATCCCCAGATCGACCCACTCGTTGAGCCCCTGCTCGAACGGCAGCTCGATCCCGAGCCCGATCGAGTAACCGTCGGCCTCCGAGCACCCACGGTTGGCCGCTTCCATCGCGCCGGGCCCACCGCCGGTGATCACCGCGAAACCGGCCTGGGCGAGCGCGCTGCCGATCGCCTCGCCCGCCACGTACTCGGGGTGGTCGGGCCCGGTGCGCGCCGATCCGAACACCGTCACCGCGGGCGGGATTTCCGCGAGCGCGCCGAAACCCTCGACGAACTCGGCCTGGATCCGCAGCACCCGCCACGGATCGGTGTGTACCCACTCGCTGTCCTGCCGCGTATCGAGCAGGTTCCGGTCGGCGGTCCGCGCACCGGGCTTGCGATCCCGGCGGAACATCACCGGCCCACGGAACTTCGGTTTGGCCTTCCCAACCTGTTCATCAGCGGAATCGGTAGACATGCTCCCAACCTACTGTGTCGGATCAAGGGGACGGGCGGGAGCTACGGCTTCGTCAGGTAGGTCCGCAGCATGGCGGTGACGGCGGTGATCTGGCTGATCGGGACGTGCTCGTCGCGTTTGTGGGCGAGGTTGGGGTCGCCGGGGCCGAAGTTGACGGCGGGGATGCCGCGGGCGGCGAAGCGGGAGACGTCGGTCCAGCCGTACTTGGCACGCACGCCACCGCCGCCGTGGGCGTTGACCGAGTCGATCAGGGTGCGGGCGGCGGGGGCGGTGAGGCCCGGCAGGGCACCCGGTGAGGAGTCGGTGACTTCGAAGGCGACGTCGAGTCCGTCGACAACCTCGCGGACATGCGCGATGGCCTGCTCGACACTGCGATCGGGCGCGAAACGGAAGTTCACATCCACCTCGGCGACATCGGGCACCACATTGCCCGCGACCCCACCCGAGACACGCACGGCGGACAGACCCTCGCGATACACACAACCGTCGATATCGACCTCGCGCGCCACATACGCCGACAGCCGCGTCAGCAATGGGGCGAGACCATGAATCGCGTTCTCCCCCAACCATGCTCGTGCCGAATGCGCCCGCAAGCCGGAGGTGGTCAATCGCACCCGCAAAGTACCCTGGCAGCCCGCCTCGATCCAACCCGCGGAGGGTTCACCGAGAATGGCCAGATCGCCTTCGAGCCATTCCGGCAATTCACGCTCGATATGCCCGAGTCCGTTGAACTCCGCGGCGATCTCCTCGCCGTCGTAGAAGATCAGTGTCAAATCGTGGGCCGGATCGGCGATCGTCGCGGCCAGGTGCAGGAATACCGCATCGCCGGACTTCATATCGACTGTGCCACAACCGAACAGCACCGCTTCACCATCGACTTCAGCGGGTCGGCTCGGCACATTTTCGGCGATCGGCACGGTATCCAGGTGGCCCGCCAGAATCACTCGCGTCGGCAGGCCGCGCTGCGTCCGCGCCAGCACGACGTTGCCGTGCCGCAGCACTTCGAACCCGGTGGTCTGCTCCCGCAACGCCTGCTCGACCAGGTCCGCGATCTTGGCCTCGTCGCGCGAAACACTCGGCACGTCGACGAGGGCGGCGGTCAGCTGGATGGGATCGGCACGCAAATCGAGAGTCACATCTCGACAGTAGTACGGCGGTGGGGTCCGACACCGCCCACACGGCGACGAGACCGGCGTGGCCGGACGCACAGGGGTCGCGGAACACACATCGACGCTCGCGCGGCAAGATGGAGCTGTGAGTATTCAGGGAGCAACTGCAGTCGGAATCGCCAACGTGACCTCGGACGGGACCGTCCTCGATACCTGGTACCCCAGCCCCGAGCTGGGTGAGTTCACCGAGACCGGCTCGAAGCGCCTCGACGCCGCCGAGGTGCCCGAGTTCGCTGAACTCCTCGGGGTGGACGCCGCGCGTGGGGTCGAGGTGATCGCAGTGCGCACCACCATCGCGGACCTGTCGGCCGCCCCGGTCGACGCGCACGAGGTCTACCTGCGCCTGCACCTGCTCTCGCACCGCCTCGTGCAGCCGCACGGCCTCAGCCTCGACGGCCAGTTCGGCCTGCTCAGCAACGTGGTGTGGACCAACCACGGCCCGTGCGCGGTCGACGGCTTCGAGCAGACCCGGCTGAAGCTGCGCGCCCGCGGCCCGGTGACGGTGCTCAGCGTCGACAAGTTCCCTCGCCTGGTCGACTACGTGGTCCCCGCCGGCGTACGCATCGGTGACGCCGACCGGGTCCGTCTCGGCGCGCACCTCGCCGCGGGCACCACCGTGATGCACGAGGGCTTCGTCAACTTCAACGCGGGCACCCTCGGCAACTCGATGGTCGAAGGTCGCATCTCGGCCGGTGTCGTGGTCGGCGACGGCTCCGATGTGGGCGGCGGCGCCTCCATCATGGGCACGCTGTCCGGTGGCGGCACCCAGGTCATCTCGGTCGGCGAGCGTTCACTGCTCGGCGCCAACTCCGGACTCGGCATCTCGCTCGGCAACGACTGCGTGATCGAGGCGGGCCTCTACGTCACCGCGGGTACCAAGGTCACCGGACCCGACGGCGCCGTCGTCAAGGCCGCGACCCTGTCGGGTCAGGACAACCTGCTGTTCCGCCGCAATTCCACCACCGGCGCCGTCGAGGTCGTCGCCCGCAAGGGCACCGGCGTCGAACTCAATGCCGCATTGCACGCAAACGATTGATCGTCACGAATTGCCGGGCCGCCCGGCCCGGCAATTCTCTACGCAGTCACAATTCAGCAAATATTGCGGTTTCATGACGACGAACCCGAATGTGCGACAAGCAATTTCGCACGCTAACCTTCGTTTCGCTGCTCTGATCAGGACAGCGAAAAAGCGGAGGGATACAAAAGAATGAAGTTCGGAAAGATCACTACTGCTGTTTTCATGGCGGTCGCTGCGGTGGGGATTACCGCTGCCACCGCGCACGGTGCGCCCGCGGTGGCCACCGAGCAGCCCGCTGTAGTGGCTTCGGGGGGCGTGACTTCTGGCGTGACGCACGGCATCAACTACCAGACCACGGTCTCCCCGGCTGACAAGACCGTCACCTGGGCGGTCGACAGCGGCAAGTTCGAGCTCGCCGCCGACGGCGCCTCGGTGCTGCTGAAGACCGCCGACGGCGTGACCGTCGACCAGGCGCCGCTGCGCTCGGAGGTCGCCGGCCTGCCGATCGCCGTGGGCCAGCAGATCAGCGAAGACGGCCGCACCGTCAAGCTGACCTCGACCATGACCCCCGAGGATTCCGCGAAGCTGAGCAATGTCGCGGAACTGAAGGACATCAGCTCCTACGACCGGCTCATGGAGCAGGCCAACAAGAACATGCCCGGCATCGTCATCGGTGGCATCATCGGCGCGTTCTTCCCGTTCCTGTGGCTGATCACCATCCCGGCCGGCATGGTCATCGGCGGCTACGTGATGGGCGGCCAGGAATTCCTGGATGCCGTGATCGCGTTCGCGACCGGTCAGCCCTGATCTGACCTCGCGATAAGGAAAGGCCTCGTACTTCTGCGGAGTACGGGGCCTTTCCGCTGTGAGGCGCATCACCGTCACAGCAGGGCCCCGAGCCGCATCCCATGGTCGAACGCACAACCCCATGGCAGGAGGCACTGATGGACATCGTGGTGATCGGGGCAGGATACGCCGGGACGCTGGCGGCGAATCGGTTGCGTAAGAGGGCCCCTGACGCGCACATCACCGTGGTCAACCCGCGCGATGACTTCATCGAACGGGTGCGGCTGCACGAGCAGATCGCGGGCAGCGGCACCGCGGCCCGCCCCCTCACCGAGATGCTCGCCGACGGGATCGCGTGCGAGACCGCGAGTGTGGACAAGATCGGCGACGGGACCGTCACTCTCGACAGCGGTCGCAACCTGGACTTCGACTACGCGGTTCTCGCGACGGGCAGCATCGCGGACCCGATTCCCGGCGCGATCCCGGTCGGTACCTGGGAAGGGGCCGAGCAGGCGCGGGCCGCGCTCGCGGCGCTGCCCGCGGGCGGGATCGTGACGGTGATCGGTGGCGGTCTCACCGGGATCGAGACCGCGGCCGAGGTCGCCGAAGCCCGCCCCGACCTGCGCGTACGTCTGGTGAGCGATACCGTCGCGGCCTCGCTGTCCGTCGGTGCGCGGCGGCATGTGCGCCGCACACTCGACCGCTTGACCGTGGAGATCGTGGCCGGTCGAGTCATCGAGATCGACGGGACAACCCTGCGGCTGCGCTCGGGCGACGAACTCGATTCCGACCTCACCCTCTGGGCGATCTTCGCCGCGGTACCCGACCTCGCCGCCCGCAGCGGACTGGCCGTGGACGCCGACGGCAGGGCACTGGTCGACGCCACCCTGCGAAGCACGACCGACCCCCGGGTCTTCGCGGTCGGCGACTGTGCGGCGGTGCCCGGCATGCGGATGGCCTGCGCCACTGCCGCACCCCAGGGCGCGCATGCCGCCGATACGCTGGTGCGGATGAGCAAAGGACAGGAGCCACGGCCCTTTTCGCTGGGTTACGCCGGGCAAGGCATGAGTCTGGGCAGGCACGACGGGTTGCAGCAGATCACCGACCGCGCGGATGTGCCCTATCGACTGTTCCTCCGCGGGCCGATCGCGGCGTTCGTCAAAGAACGCGTGTGCCGCCTCGCCGCCAACGCCTCCCGCGCCGGCTACACCGTGTGGTTGCGGGGTCCGCGGCGGTGACGCACGAACCGGCGATCGAGAACACCTTCACCGAGAACCGGCGGCTGCTGTTCTCGATCGCCTACGAGATCCTCGGCTCGGTGGTCGACACCGAGGACGTCCTGCACGACAGCTACCTGCGCTGGCGCGAGGTCGACCGCACGCTGATCGACAATCCGCGCGCCTACCTCGCCCAGATCGTCACGCGGCAGGCACTTGGCGTGCTGCGGTCCACCGCGCGCAGGCGTGAGGAGTACATCGGGCCGTGGCTGCCCGAGCCCTTGGCCACCGAGGCCGAGGGCGGGGTCGAGCACGTGCTGACCGGCGAGGCGGTGACCACCGCGATGCTGCTCGTGTTCGAGAAGCTGACGCCGCTGCAGCGTGCGGTGTTCGTGTTGCGTGAGGTGTTCGCGTTCGAGTATTCGGAGATCGCGGCCGCGGTGGGCAAGTCGGAAGCCGCTGTGCGCCAGCTGAATCAGCGTGCCCGCGACCGGGTGCACGCGCACCGGCACACCGCGATCGCCACCCCCGCACAGGCTCAGTCGGTGGTCGAGCGGTTCTCGATCGCCGCCGCCACCGGCAATGTGGCCGCGCTCATGGACGTACTCGCTCCGGACGTGGTGTTCCTCGGCGACGGCGGCGGCGTGGTGAACGCGGTACGGCGACCGGTACTCGGCCAGGACAAGGTCGCGCGACTGGTCATCGGCCTGCTCACCAAGGGTCGACAATTGGGCGAGATCGGCGTGCACTTCGGCGTCTACAACGCGATGCCCGCGGTCGTGGCGACCGTCGACGGCGTGATCGACCAGGTGACGTCCATCGAGGTGACCGATGGTGTCATCACCGCGCTGTACTGCGTGCGCAACCCGGACAAGCTCAGCTCCGTCCAGATTCCGGAATGAGGCCGACAACCCGGTCGGCGCGCAGGCGGTTGGCCACCGACGACGTGGGCGAGCCCACAGCCGCGAGAAGCAAGCCGTCTCTCGACCTCGCACCGCCCGCACGCTAAGCTTCCAATTATACGGAACCGTATACTAGGAGGTTCGACATGACACTTCCCCCTGGTCAACGCGCGATCGACGGCTTCCCCCGGTTCGGCACGCACCTGCATCACCCACCGCCACCGATTCCCGCGAGCCCGGTGATCGAGGTCGGCGGGGAGCTGACGCAACAGTTCACCCTCACCATGACCGACCTCGCGCAGCTCCCGCGAGTGGAGGTGACGGCCGACTTCCACTGCGTGGCAGGCTGGTCGGCCACCGACCTGCGGTGGGCGGGCGTCCCGTTCGCCACGCTCTATCGCGCGCGCGTCGAACCGGTTCTCGCGCCGGGTGTTTCGATCAGCCATGTCGTCTTCGAAGGACTCGACGGGTATCAGTCCATCGCGTTGCTCGAGGACGCGCTGGCCGATGACGTGCTCATCGCCGACCGACTCGACGGACAGCCACTCACGAGCGACCACGGCGCTCCGGTGCGGCTGGTGAGTCCAAGCCAGTACGGATTCGTCAACACGAAACACCTGTGCCGCATCGGATTCCACACGTCGCAGCCCGTCGACCCGGACAAGTGGTCACCGCTCGCGGCGCACCGCAGAGCGCGCGTGTGGGAGGAAGAGCGGCATCGCTATCTGCCCGGACGCGTGGTGCGCCCGATCTACCACACCTTGATCGGACCGATCCGACGAATGAGCGCTCGGGGAAGCAGCGAACCGCACGCGTGAATCATGCTGTTGGACAGCCTGATTCGGCGATCGAGCGAGTGCAGACTCACTCGGCTGCCGACAGCGGTCTCGAGTCAGGCCAGCAGCTTCTTCTGCACCTTGCCCATCGCATTGCGGGGCAGCGCATCGACGAAGCGCACCTCGCGTGGCCGTTTGTGAGCCGAAAGCTGTTCGCCCACATAGGCGGTCAGCTCAGCACCCAGTGCGTCCGAGTTCGCCTCGCGCGCGACGACGAAGGCCACGATCCGCTGGCCGAGATCGTCATCCGGCAGGCCGACGACGGCCACTTCCGCGACCGCCCGGTGCCCGAGCAGCGTGGTTTCGATCTCCCCCGCGCCGATCCGGTAGCCGCCGGATTTGATGAGGTCGATCGATTCGCGCCCGACGATGCGATGGAACCCGTCGGCGTCGATGACGGCCACGTCACCGGTGCGGAACCACCCGTCTTCGGTCCAGTCCTGTGCGGTGGCGTCGGGCCGATTCAGATACCCGCCGAACAGCATCGGTCCGCGAACCTGCAGGCCACCGATGCTCGCACCGTCGTGCGGGACGGGCTCGCCCGCGTCGTCGCGCAGCCTGGTTTCCACCCCGCGCACCGGCGTGCCGACCCAGCCGGGCCTGCGCTCGCCGTCGGCCCGGGTGGACAAGGTGATCATGGTTTCGCTCATCCCGTACCGCTCCACCGGCGCCTGCCCGGTGAGCTCGGCGAGCTTGTCGAACACCGGCACCGGCAGCGGCGCACTGCCAGAGACGAGCAGTCGCGCCTTTCCCAGTTCCTTGGCCAATTCAGGCTTTTCGACCACCCGCGACCACACCGTCGGTACGCCGAAGTACAGACTGCCGCCCGCTGCCGCGTACGCCTCGGGTGTCGGCTTGCCGGTGTGGATCAGCGGACTACCCACCCGCAACGGCCCGAGTAGACCGAGGATCAGACCGTGCACGTGGAACAGCGGAAGGCCGTGCACCAGTGTGTCTTTCCACGTCCACGCCCACGCGTCGGCGAGCGCGTCCAGCCCGGCGGCGATCGCGGCGCGGCTGAGCATCACGCCCTTCGGTGCGCCGGTGGTTCCCGAGGTGTAGAGGATGAAAGCGATTGCCGCGGGGTCAGGTTCGGGATAGGTGTGCCATGACCGGGCGTGCAGGCGCACCGGCACCACCGGCAGCTCTGTGCCGTCGGGCGCTGCGCCGAGCCAGGCCTGCGCGCCCGAATCGCGCAGAATGTGCGCGAGTTCGGCGGCACCGGAATCCGGCGGCACCGGGACCACGGTCACCCCCGCGATCAGGCAGCCGACCACGGCGATCACGGTGCGCAGCGTAGGTTCGGCCAGCACCGCGACGCGGTCGGCGCGGGCGATGCGCTCCGCCACCGAGGTCGCCGAACCCAGCAGATCACTGCGCGACATGGTGGCATCATCGATGGTGACGGCGTCGGGAATGTCATCCCCGGCGGCGACGGCGGCCGGATTCAGCGAAGTGAGCAGCAGCGGCGGACCATAGGGCATTCGTCAACGCTAACGCGACGCGGTTCACCGCCCGCCGCCGGTCCGTTGACACCCCGACGGCATGATGAGACATTATTCATATAGTTCTCTCACGCTCTCGATGAAAACGGGGTCAACGATGACCATCCTGTCGCGCTCGCGTTCGCGGTCCGAACCGGAACAATTCGACATCCGCGACTACATCGACGGCTCCGCTGCCTTCTACGGCGCGACCGCCAATGTGATCATGCAGCTCAGCCTGGCCCCCGTCGGCTACGGCGTCGCGGAATCGACGGTGCACAGCGGCAGCATCATGGTGCACCCGATCAAACGCACCCGCACCACGCTCACCTACCTGTCGGTGGCACTGATGGGCACCGACGCCGACCGTGCGGCCTTCCGCGCCGCGGTCAACGGCGCGCACCGCCACGTGCACTCCACCGCGGACAGCCCCGTGCAATACAACGCCTTCGACAAGAACCTGCAGCTGTGGGTGGCGGCGTGCCTGTACTGGGGCTCGATCGACGTGATGGATCGCCTCTACGGCCCCGTCGACGACAGCATCGCCGACACCTTCTACGGCTACGCCCACCACCTCGGCACCACGCTCCAGGTGCCGCGCGAGATGTGGCCCGCCGACCGCGCCGCCTTCGACGCCTACTGGACCGAACATCTGCAGCTCACCAGTGTCGACCCGACCATCAAGGCCTACTTCGACAAGCTGCTCGACCTGAAAATGGTCAGCCCGCCCCTGCGCCTGCTCCTCGCCCGCTTCCACCGCTGGTTCACCACCGGCCTGCTCCCTCAACACCTCCGCGACGAACTCGGCATGACCTGGACCCCCGCCGACGAACGCCGCCTGAACCGCCTGATGCGCACCACCGGCACGGTGACGGCCCACCTGCCCCGCCTCATCCGCAATTTCCCCTTCAACGCCACCCTCGCCGACATGCGCCGCCGCCACCGCCGGGGCAAGCCACTGATCTGATCGGGGCTACCGCGCGCCTCACACGTCGACCCGCGACGTTCGGGTTTCATTCCCACGACCCCAACGCCGGCGCACGTAATCGGAGGACGCTAGTGAGCATTCGAACAGTGACATGGTGTCTGGCGGCGGCTGCTGTCGGCCTCATAGCGGCCGCGCCTGCCGCCAACGCCGACGAGGACCCGACGACGGTGCCGTCACGAACGGCCATTTCACTGCGGATGCCAGGCGGATTCGCCTGGGGCACAGCCAATGAGCACGAATCGCGGTCGGCGCTGTCGATGTCCAAGCTCTACATCGTCGACTACGCGCTACGCCACGGCGACGGCTCGCCGGAGGACCGCGCACTCTCGGAACGGATGATCCGGGACTCCGACGACGGCGCCGCCACCCAACTGGCAGGCAAATACCCGCAGGCGATCGAAGCGACCGCGAGCGAATACGGGCTGCGCGAGACCCACGGCACCGCCGACTGGGGCCGGTCGCGCACCAGCACCGCCGACATCACCGACTTCCTGGCCGCCAAGCAGCGCACCGATGCCGGTTCGCCGATCTTCGAGTGGATGGCGGGTGCGAGCAATACCGCCGCCGACGGCACTCCCCAGAATTGGGGCACCGCCCAGCTCCCCGGGGTGCAGGGCAGCAAGTGGGGATGGTCCGATTCCGGTGTCCCCGAGGTGGCTTCCGCGTCTTTCGGACCCAGCTTCTCGGTCGCCGCGCACACCTACGGCACCCCGGCCGACCAGTCCGCGGATGTGCTCGACGCCCTGCCCGCGCTGATCCTGCGCCTGGCCGGAGCGTACTGATCCGGTGCGCGGATCCCGATCTGTCACGCTCCCAAATCAGAAGGGGGCTTGCTGCCACCAGTTGTCGCGGGTCTCCTCGAAAGTGTGACCAGGCCAGGACACCTCGACCACCGAGTTCGCGCTGAACACATTGCCTCGTTCCCTGGCCGCGAGGGTGAACGGCGCGGCGGGGTCGCGTGGGCGGTAGGCGGTGAGGCTGGTGTGGTGCAATTCGCGCGTGGTGTCCTGGGTGGTGTGGCGCAGCAGATAGGCATCGACATCGGCGGCGGCGGGATACTCGGTGTACCAGGCGATGAGCCCGTCGGCGTCGGTGCAGGTGATCTGCTGTAGCGGCGCCGGGTCGCCCGGCAGCACCACCAGCGACGGGGTCGCTGAACAGCTCGCCTCCCGCCAGCCGCGCCCGGAGGGTCCCGGCGGGATCAGGTCGGTGAATCCCGAGGCCACTGACGCGTGCGCACCCCAGGTGGGCGGCGGCGGAACTCGATTCGGGCGCACGAACTTCCAGTAGACGGCCCCCACGCCGACGGCTCCGACCCCGGCGACCATCGCGAGTACGAGCAAGCTCACCGCGAGCACCCGCCATCGCGACGAAACTGCCTGCCGGGTCGCGCCACGGCCGTTCGACGGATTCCTCGGCCCGCTGTCATCGGAGCCTCGCGGCAGGTATCCGGCACGCGGAACAGGCCCGACTCCAGCCGATTCCCCACCTCCGACTCGACGCGTGGCCGCATGCACGGCGGAGTGCGACGACGGTGAACTGACGAGGGTCGGGTTCAGCGAGTCGGCATCGGGAACCGCCGACCACCCCACTCGGCCGGAAGCAGGCGGGGTCGCGGGCGACGTGACCGAACCATTTGCCGCGCGGTCGGCTTCGCGAGCGAGCGACGGCCGGAAGTCGCCGGCACCCGGCGATACGAGGTCGGCGCGGTTCAGCGCCGCTGCCGCCGCGTGCGCGAATTCCGCACAGCTGGCGAATCTTTCGGCAGGCTCCTTCGCCATCGCCCTCGCGATGACCGCGTCGATTCCGGTCGGCAGGTCGGCGATCGTCGCGGAGGCGCGGGGCACCGGTTTGGTCAGGTGAGCGGCGACTACCGCGCCGGGATTGTCTGCGGGGAACGGGCTTTCGCCGGTGAGCAGGGTGAACAAGGTGCAGGCCAGGGAGTACTGGTCGCAGCGGTGGTCGACCGGGGCCCCCGAGAGTTGTTCGGGGGACGCGTAGGCGAGGGTGGCGAGAAAGGCGCCGGTGCGGGTGAGCTGGCGGGCGTCGCCGCGGAGCCGGGCGATACCGAAGTCGGTGAGCAGGGCGCGGTCGCCGGCGCGGGCTGGCGCCAGCAAGATGTTGGCGGGCTTCACATCTCGGTGCAGGACGCCGCGATCGTGGGCGTAGTCGAGGGCTTCGGCGGTTTGGGTGATGATGCCGATCGCGCGGGCCGGATCCATCGGCTCACGGCGGAAGACGGAGGCGTCGGTGCCGTCGACGTACTGCATGGAGATCCACATGAGCCCGTTGTCGACGCCACGGTCGAGCACCGACACGATGCCGGGGTGATCGAGATGGGCGGAAACGTCGGCTTCACGTTCGAACCGGCCGCGCACCTCGTCGTCGGAATACAGTTCGCGGTTGAGCAGTTTCAGTGCCACCTGCCGCGGTAGGCGTGGATGCGCCGCGAGGTACACGGTGCCCATTCCGCCCCGGCCGAGCAGTCGGTCGATGCGATACCCAGCGAAGACCGTGCCGGCGCTGAACTCCACCCCGTGCATCTGTTGTGCCTCTCGATCCTGTCCGCGCCGACTGGCCGGACCCCAACCGGTCCAGCGCAGGACAGCTATCGCCCCTTGTGCTCCACACGATATCGCTCAACCTGGACAGCGCGCACCGCTGGGCGCGATCTACCCAGAGGTTCGTGCGGAAACCGCGTTCAGGACAGGCGTGCGACAGCTTCGGCGATGCGCTCGTCGGCGGCGGTGAGGGCGATGCGCACATGTTCGGGCGAGCGGGGACCGTAGAAATCGCCGGGGGCGGCGAGGATTCCGCGTTCGGCGAGCCAGTCGAGGGTGACGCGGCACGGTTCGCCGCGGGTGGCCCACAGGTACAGACCGGCTTCGGAGAAGTCGATGCGAAAGCCTGCTTGTTGCAAGGCTTTACGGAGGATGTCGCGGCGAGCGCGGTAACGCTCGCGCTGCTGCGCCTCGTGCACGTCGTCGCTGAGCGCGGCGGTCATCGCGGCCTGGATCGGGAGCGGCATGATCATGCCGGAGTGCTTGCGCACCTCGAGCAGTTCGGCCACGAGTTCCGGATCACCGGCGACGAAGCCGGCGCGGTAGCTGGCCAGGTTCGAGGTCTTCGACAGCGAGTGGATGGCCAGCAGGCCGGTGTGGTCACCGTCGCACACGCGGGGGTCGAGGATAGAGACGGCCTCGCCCTCCCAGGTCAGACCCAGGTAACACTCGTCGGAGGCGACCACCGCGCCGCGCTCGCGCGCGAACGCCACCACCTTGCGCAGGTGCTCGACGGGCAGCACCTTGCCGGTGGGATTCGAGGGCGAGTTCACGAAGATCAGCGCCGGATTCTGCGGGCCGATCTGGGTGAGACCGTCTGCGCGCCACGGCTTCGCGCCCGCCAGCAGCGCGCCGACCTCGTAGGTCGGGTAGGCGATCTCGGGGATCACCACCAGATCGTCGGAGCCGACGCCGAGCAGTCGCGGCAGCCCGGCGATGAGCTCTTTGGTCCCGAGCACCGGCAGCACGGCCGTCGACTCGACACCGGTGACGCCGAACCGGCGCGTCAACGCGGCGACGACGGCGGCGCGCAGCTCAGGGGTGCCGTGCGTGGTCGGATATCCGGGGACAGCCGCCACCGAACCCAAGGCCGCCTGGATCAGCGGATCGACCGGATCCACCGGCGTACCGACGGACAGGTCGACGAGGCCGCCGGGATGCGCGGCCGCCTTCTGCTTGACCGCGGCGATGGTGTCCCAGGGAAAATCCGGCAGCAGGCTGCTCACGCGGCCTACCCGGCCATGGGTCGGCACCCCTGCGCTCACTCTTCGGCCATCGGGGGCAGCGCCTTGATGAAGGCGGGGTCGAAATCGACCACACCGACCTTGGTCGCGCCACCGGGGGATCCCAGCTCGTTGAAGAAGTCGACGTTGGCGTTGATGTAACCGCTCCACTGGTCCGGAGTGTCGTCCTCGTAGAAGATCGCCTCCACGGGGCAGACCGGCTCACACGCACCACAGTCCACGCACTCGTCGGGTTGGATGTAGAGCATGCGACCGCCCTCGTAGATGCAATCCACGGGGCATTCCTCGATGCACGCCTTGTCCTTCACGTCAACGCACGGTTCAGCGATGATGTACGGCACTGCCGTTCTCCTAGTCTGTCCTCACCTGCGGGGTAACTCCGCCCACGAAACACTATCCCGACCGCCCACATTACTCCCAGGTCAGCCTGCCCTAACTCACAGTGACGATCACCCGATCGACAACGGTAATGGGACCGCTTTCGATTCGACCGAGCCGTAGACGGTGGTTCGTTCGCGGACCGGGCGGTTGATGCCCGCGGCGATCTCGGTCAACTCCGCGACGGTCTTGGCGGAGCCGTGTTGGGAGCCCGCCATGCGGGAGATGGTTTCCTCCATCAGGGTGCCACCGAGGTCGTTGGCACCGCCGGTGAGCATGGCCTGGGTACCGAGCGTACCCAGTTTCACCCAGCTCGTCTGAATGTTGTGGATGCGACCGTGCAGCATGATCCGGGCCAGGGCGTGGACCGCGCGGTTGTCACGGTTGGTCGGGCCGGGCCGGGCCGCTCCCGCCAGGTAGAGCGGCGCGCTCTGGTGGACGAACGGCAGCGGGACGAACTCGGTGAAACCACCCGTCTCGTCCTGGATGCCGCGCAGCACCCGCAGGTGGCCGACCCAGTGCTTCGGGTTGTCCACATGGCCGTACATCATCGTCGAACTGGACGGGATGCCCAGTTTGTGGGCGGTCGTGATGACCTCGATCCAGGCCGAAGTGGGGAGCTTGCCCTTGGTGAGCACCCAGCGGACCTCGTCGTCGAGGATTTCGGCGGCCGTTCCGGGGATCGAGCCCAATCCGGCCTCTTTCAGCGCCGACAGCCAATCATGGATGCTCTGGCCGCCGCGCGAGGCACCGTTGACGATCTCCATCGGGCTGAACGCGTGCACGTGCATCGACGGGACGCGCGCCTTGATGGCACGGACCAGGTCGGCGTAGCCGGTGACGGGCAGCTCGGGGTCGATGCCGCCCTGCATGCAGATCTCGGTGGCACCGTCCACGTGGGCTTCCCACGCGCGGTCGGCGACCTCGTCGGTGCTGAGGGTGAAGGCGTCGGCGTCGCCCTTGCGCTGGGCGAACGCGCAGAAGCGGCAGCCGGTGTAGCAGATATTGGTGAAGTTGATATTGCGGTTCACCACGTAGGTGACCTCGTCGCCGGAGACCTCGCGTCGCAATGAGTCAGCCAGTGCCGCAACGGCTTCCATGTTGGCGCCGTCGGCAGTGGCCAGGGCCAGATACTGATCGTCGGTGAGTCCCGCCGGGTCCTTCTCGGCGGCGCGCAGGGCGTCGAGCACCTCGGAATCGAGGCGCTCGGGTGCGACGACGGCCAGGTCGCGAGCGTGTTCGCGGATTGTCTCCCAGTCACCGAACGCGCCGACGACCTCCTGGCCGAGCCCGGAATCGCTGCGGCTGTCGGTGTTGCGGCCCTCGGTGTCGATGGCGGTGTTCAGGTCGACGCGGCCGACCGAATCCCACGACTCGTCGGGCTCCTGCCATGGCAGTCCGACCGGCATGGCATCGGGCCTGGCCAACCCGGTCGCGGGGTCGGTGAGCGCGTCGACGTGCGCGCCGATCCGCGGATCGATCCACGGATGGCCGGCGCGAACGTATTTCGGGTGCGCGGAGGTGCGCTCGACGAGGGTGAACCCGGCCGCCTCGGTGATCTCGCGCAGGGTATCGAGGTTCGGCCACGGACGTTCGGGGTTGACGTGGTCGACCGTCACCGGCGACACCCCGCCCCAGTCGTCGATGCCCGCGTCGATCAGCGCCCGGCAATCACTGTGCGACACCAGGTTCGGCGGCGCCTGCACCGGAACATCCGGGCCGAGCAGCAATCTCGTCACCGCGACGGTCGCCAGGAACTCCGCGACGCCCGCGTCGGGAACATCGCGCATGGCGGTGTCGTCCTTGGCACGGAAGTTCTGCACGATCACTTCCTGGATGTGCCCGAACTCCCGGTGCAGCTTGCGAATCGCCATGATCGACTCGGCGCGCTCGGTGAGATTCTCGCCGATGCCGACCAGGATGCCGGTGGTGTAGGGCACCGAGAGCCTGCCCGCGTCGGTGATCGAACGCAGCCGGACCGCCGGGTCCTTGTCCGGGCTGCCGTAATGGCATTCACCCTTGTCGGTGAACAGCCTGGTGGCGGTGGTCTCGAGCATCATGCCCATGGATTGGGCGACCGGCTTGAGGCGGGAGATCTCGTTCCAGCTCATCACGCCGGGGTTCAGATGCGGCAGCAGGCCGGTCTCCTCCAGCACGAGGATAGAGACGGCGCGCAGGTAGTCGAGGGTGGAGTCGTAGCCGCGTTCGTCGAGCCACTGCGCGGCCTCGGGCCAGCGGTCCTCCGGCCGATCGCCGAGGGTGAACAGCGCTTCCTTGCACCCGAGCGCGGCGCCCTGACGGGCGATTTCCAGGACCTCGTCGGGTTCGAGGAACATGCCCTTGCCCTCGGCGCGCAGCTTGCCCGGCACCGTGACGAACGTGCAGTAGTGACACTTGTCCCGGCACAGCTTGGTGAGCGGGATGAACACATTGCGCGAATAGCTGATGGTGTGTGGGCGGCCCGCCGATTCCAGTCCGGCATCACGCACCCTGGCCGCGCTGGCGCACAGGTCGACGAGGTCGTCGCCGGTGGCATGCAGCAGGACGGTGGCCTCGTCGACGTTCAACGTGACACCGTCGCGGGCCCGGCGCAGGGCCCGGCGCATCGCGGCGGGACTCGGCGGCGGCATCGGAACGCTCGGCTTCGGAAGATCGGTCACCCCGTCGATCATGCGCTACTTCTCTCCCGGACGTGTGGTCGGCTGCTCACGCCGCGCGCGGCGGGCGCGGGGAGGTCGTCCTTGCTCGACGACAACCTCGGGCGTGACCCCGCATATTCCCGACCGGATGAACTCGTCGGACGGGCATGGAACCATGGGCAGCATGTCGTTGCCGCGCTCCACCATTCTGGCCGAACCGGCCTGGCGTCCGAGTTCCAAGGCCAAGCTGCTGTGGGCGTTGGAGAACACGATCGGGGTGGTCGTGTCGATCATCGCGCTCGTGGTGTGGGCGGTGCTCGACGGGGACCATCGTGGGTGGCAGGTGCTCGCCGGGCTGGCGATCGTGGTGCTCGCGGCGCTCGCGGTCGTGGTGGTTCCGGTGTGGCGGTACGCGGTGCATCGGTGGGAGGTCACCGATGAGGCCGTGTACACGCGGGTGGGGTGGCTGGATCAGGAGTCGCGGGTGGCGCCGATCTCGCGGGTGCAGACCGTGGATACCGAGCGCGGGCCGCTGGAACGGATGCTGGGGCTCGCGACTGTCACGGTGACCACCGCGTCGTCGGCGGGGGCGGTGAAGATCAGTGCGCTCGACCTGCCGGTGGCCGAGGAGACGGTGCTGCGGTTGACCGCGATCGCCGCGCAGCACCGTGGAGACGCGACATGACCCAGCCCGTCGAGTGGCAGCGTCTCGACCCGCGCATGCTGCTGGTGTATCCGGTCACCGAGATCATGAAATACATTCCGGTGCTGCTCGGTTCGGTCATCGTCGGCACGACCAGTGGCAATCCGCTGTGGAGCCTGATCCCGGTGGCGCTGGTCGCGGCGTTCGGTGTCGCGCGGTGGTTCACGACGTCGTACCGGATCGATGCCGATCATGTGCAGTTGCGCAGTGGGATCGTGGCCCGCCGGACATTGTCGGTGCCGCGGCCACGGATTCGATCGGTGGACGTGGAAGCCGATCTGCTGCACCGGGTTCTGGGGTTGGCGGTGCTGGCGATCGGCACCGGCAAGCAGACCGACAAGGGCGAGGAATTCAAGCTCGACGCGCTCGATACGAGTCAGATTCCGGCATTGCGGGCCGAATTACTCTCGCACACAGGGCAACACACGCCGTCGCACGTCGATAGCGCTGCCGTGCCGCATGTTTCGCAGCCCGACGCACTCGGCGAGTCCGGGGTGGAGATCGGGCACTGGCGGGCGGCGTGGGTGCGGTACGCGCCGTTGTCGCTGACCGGACTGGCCGTCGTCGCGCCGATCGCGGGAGTCGGCGCGCAGTACGGGCTCATCGATGTGCTCTCGAACAGTGCAGTCGTGCGCGATCTCGACAACGACACCGCGGTCATCGTCGCGATCGTCATCGCCGGCCTGACCCTGCTGACGCTGCTGCTGGTGAATCTCGCCGCGTGCGCCCAGTACCTCGCCACCTGGTACGGCCTGCGCGTGCTCGACAACGGCGCCACCCTGCACCTGCGCCACGGCCTGTTCACCACCCGCCAGATCACCCTCGACCTGGCCCGCTTCCGCGGCGCCACCCTCAACGAACCACTCCTGTTGCGCGCCGCCAGCGCCGCACAACTGGAGATGATCATGACCGGCGAGAACCCCCGCCAGAAGATCCTCCCCCAGGCCCCGCGCACCGCCGTCGAACGCACCCTCGACGAACTCCTGCGCACTCGCCGCCGACCCGATGCGGCGACCGACCCGGCGCCGGAATCGGTCTGGGATCAGCGCGCGGAATCGAGCGCTCCTGCGCCGGACTCGACGTGGGCCCGACGCGGCGAATCGAGCGCCCCAACAGTGGTTGCGCACGATGAATCGGCATCGACGCCCTCCGCAGGCAATACCGGCAGCAGCGAGCTGCCGACGACCTCGCTCACCAAAGCCGCAGACGCAGGAATCTCGAATTCGACTGCACTGCAACCGATCACCGGCGCCACTCTCGGCACCATCGACCTACATCGCCACGGCCCCGCCGCACGCAGGCGCCGCTATACCCGCGCCGCGTGGCCGGTCGGCGGCGTTGTCGTCGCCATGCTCGCCGTCGTGCTCGCGGGCGGTGATCTACCAACCTGGACCTGGACATTGCCGGTGCTCTTCGCCGTGCTCATGGCCGCACTCGCCGAAGACCGCTACCGAGGACTCGGCCACCGCGTGCTGCGCGGCACCACCGGCCCGACCTGGCTCATCACCCGCCGCGGCAGCCTCGACCGCAACCGCGACTGCCTCGAAGCGCCCGGCATCATCGGATGGACAGTGCGCCAGACCTTCTGGCAACGCCGCGCCGGCCTCGCCACCGTCGTCGCGGCCACCGCGGCGGGCAAGAAGGCGTACCTGGTAGTCGACATCCCGATCGACCAGGCCGCCGAACTCATCGAGGCGGTGACCCCGGGCCGCCTCGGCCAACGGTGATTCGGCACCTGCGTGAGCTCAGCGGACCAAGCTCATGCCGCACGGCCCTTCGTCGAGCGGGTGACGATCGAGCGGGACTACCGGCTGACATTCGAGCGGTAGTACAGGTATCCCGCCGGGGCGAGCACACCGCACGCGAACAGCAGCAGGGTGCGGCCGTCGCTGCCGAGCATCACGTCGCCGCCGGGTCCGCGCGAGGCGCACACCAGGAACCCGAACACCCACACCACGATCGGGGCGAAGGTGAAGCCGATCCGGTCGGTCACCGATTCCATGCCGTAGACCAGCGCCACGTTGATCGGGGCGGCCAGCAGCGCCACCACCGGGAAGGGCACCGAGCCGAGGTACGTGGGCAGGAACAGCACCTCGACGGCGAGGGTGATCAGCGCGTCGACGCACAGCAGCACGACGATGAGGCCCGAGATCAGCGGATCCGGCAGGCCGGAGAGGCGCGAGGACCGCAGCACGGCGGTGGGCTGATCGTGATCGGTCACCATGGGCGTGAGTCTATTCGGCCGAGCCAGGCCGCTGTGCCCGTGCGCGCCAGGACGAAGCTCCGACCTATCCGCGACCGGTCGGCGCCGCTGTGGCAATCCGGTGGTCAGCTGCTCAATCGAGACCGGCGAACAGGTCGTGCTCGAAGCCGTCGGCACCGACCTTTCCCCGCGTGCCGCGCACCAGGGTGAAGTGTTCCTCCGGCAGCACCGGCAGCGCGATGTTGTTCGACAGCGCGAATTCCCGGCCACTCGGCGCGACGGTGACCTGGGTGGCGTGCGCGCGCATGGCGGCGCGCTTGGCCGAGACCACATCGGAGACGTCGACCACGGTGGTCACCCCGCTCGTCGACATGGCGGCCAGTTCGGCCTCGACCGGCAGGCGCCAGCCCGCGGGCAGCGCGCCGGGCAGTTCGTCGACAGTGCGGCGCGCGAGCGCGGCGGTGTGCTGACGCAGCAGGTCGCCGTCGGTGACGGTCCAGTAGAACTTGGGGACATCCCAGCCCCGCTCGGCGGCGGCCGCGACGGCCGCGGTGGTGATCTCGTGTGCGCGAATGTGGTCCGGGTGACCGTAACCGCCGCGCGGGTCGTAGGTGACGACCACCTTCGGCCGCAGTTCGAGGATCACCGCGACGAGCTCGTCCACAGCGGCGGCACCGGAGTTCACGAAGGCCCGCGGGTTCGCCGCCGACGGCGTACCCGCCATCCCGGAATCGCGCCATCGGCCGGGGCCACCGAGGAACCACGGCTCGCCCGCGTCGAGGGCCGACAGTGCGGCGGTGAGTTCGCCGATCCGGTAACCGCCGAGCTGATCGGCTTCGGCGGCGATCAGGCGCGACCACCGTTCGCCGATGACCTCGCCTTCCTCGCCGAGCGTGCAGGTCACCACGGTCACCGGAACACCGCGGCGGCGATAGTGCGCGATAGTGCCACCCGTGGTGAGCGTTTCGTCATCAGGGTGCGCATGGACGAGGAGCAGTCCACCGGTTCCGGTCATCGGGTCCACCACCAGTTCTCCTGTCCCACAACGAGACCCGACCGACGGGCGTCGATCACGGGATCCGCCGCCACTGTGCCGTATCGCCGAAGATCCCCACCTGGATGGCGCCCGACAGCGACACACCGTCGACGCGCGGACCGGCCGCCGCGACGACGTTGTCCTGCACGATCGGCAGCACCGTCGCCAATTCCCAGAGCCTGGGCTCGGATTCGGCAAGGATGCGCGGCACATCGAACCCTCGCAGGGCTTCGTCGATCGAGGGCTGCAGGGTCGGATCGCACACTCCGCCGATGTTGCTCGGCGCCTGGCGATACGCCTCGGCCGCGGCCAGCGCGGGACCTTCGGCACCGACCGGTTCGACCGGCGCGCAGCCGTAGCGTGAGGCCAGCGCGGTGGCGGGGTCGCCACCTGCCAGCTCCCAACCGACGATGGCGTCGATCGAGGATTCGGTGAGGTCCTTGCCGTACAGCTCGTCGGCGGCCAGGCCGCGCACGGTGGCATCGATTCCGGCACTGCGCAATTGGTCGGCGGCGGTATTGGCCACGGCCAGCGCCGACGCGTCGTCGGTGACGGCGCCGATCCGCACCGACAGCCCCTTGCCGTTGCGCGCCACCGAGCGCGGACGCGGCGCGGGCGAGGTGGGCGAACCGGTCTGCTGCGCCTCCGGTGCGCGGCCGAAGCCCGCCTCGGCCAGCAGCGCGAACGCCTCATCGGCGGTCATCCGCGGCGGAGCGGTGGGCACATAGCCGGGGCTCGACGGCGAAAGCACTTGTGCGCGTGCGGGTTCCACCCAGCCGCCGGTCTGCGCGCCGACCGTCGCCAGCAGCGCGGGGTCGAGCAGCGCGAGCACCGCCTTGCGGACCCGCACATCGGCGAGGTCGCCGGATCGGCCGTTGAGCGCGAGTTGCAGTTCGCGAGCCTGCGGCATGATCGTGGTCCGCACCGACGGGATCGCGGCCAGTTGCGCCTGGGTCGCCACGCCGCCGTGCACGAGCGCCATCTGCGCGTCGCCGGTGCGCAGCGATTCGGCCAGCTGCGAGGGCGTGCCGCCACGGCGGAACTGGACCTGATCCGGGGAGGCGGGGGTGCCCCAGAAGCGGTCGTTGCGTTCGAGCAGGATCTCGTCGCGCCCGCGATCGACCGACTTGATGGTGAAATTGCCGCCCGAGACCGGGATCTTGTCGACAAGACCACTGGTGAACCCGCCCGGCGAATCCTTCACCAGGTGCGAGGGCAGCAGATTCGAGAACAGTTCGCGCCAGGCCGGGTACGGCTGGGCCATGGTGACGGTGACCGTCTTGCCGCCCGCCGACGACGCCACATCCGAGATCAGCCGATAGCCGGCCGGATCCACCACGCCGGGCTGACTGATCATCTGCTGCCACAGGAACCGGAAGTCCTCGGCCGCGATCGGGGCGCCATCGGACCAATTGGCCTGATCACGCAGGGTGTAGGTGATGGTGAACGGCTCCTGGGCCGTCACATCGGCCGACACGATCAGCGAGCTGTCGGGCACCCAGTCGACCAGACCGGGATGCACCGGACTCGGCGCGGCGCGGAACGGGCTCGGCAGCACCATCGAGCTCACCGCGCTGGTCACCGGCGACTGATCCGAGCGCAGATGCGGGTTGAACCCGATCCCGATGTCGTCGATCGCGACGACCACGGTGTTCTTACCCGGCTTGGCCTGGGTGGTCTTGGGCGAATCGGAGGACTCGATCGGCGGTGGCGGATTCGCCGTGCAACCGGCCACGACCGCCGTCGAGGCAATCATCGCCAGCACCATCGCACGCCACCTCGCGCGCCGCCCCGAACTCACCTTGCGCACTCTACCTCCATCTAACAGCGGCTGGCGCCGCGGGTTTCGGCCCTCGTAACCTCGGTCTTCCCTCCCTCCGGGCGCTCCTTCGTCGCACCCTCCACTCAGGCCGGACCGAGGCGGGCCGAAACCAAAAATGAGGCGGCGCCGAAGCACCGCCCCATCATTGGTACGCCTTGGTTCAGTTCGCGGCGGCCTTGTCGCGAGCCTTGCGACGCGACAGGTCGCGGGCCCGCTCGTTGGCGCCGAGCACCAGCTTGCGCACGCGGACCACCTCGGGGGTGACCTCCACGCACTCGTCCTCGGTGCAGAACTCCATCGCCAGCTCGAGGTCGAGCTGCAACGGCTTGGCCATGGTCTCGAAGGTGTCCGCGTTGGCGCTGCGCATGTTGGTCAGCTTCTTCTCGCGGGTCACGTTGATGTCGAGATCCTCGGCACGCGGGTTGATGCCCACGACCATGCCCTCGTAGGTGTCGGCGCCCGGCTCGACGAAGAACTGACCACGGTCGGCCAGCTGGATCATCGCGAACGGGGTGACGGTGCCCGCGCGGTCCGACACCAGCGAACCGGTGTGGCGAGCGCGGATCTCACCGGCCCACGGGGCGTAACCGTGGGCGACGGCGTTGGCGATGCCGGTGCCGCGGGTCTCGGTGAGGAACACGGTGCGGAAGCCGATCAGGCCACGCGAGGGGACGATGAACTCCATGCGCACCCAGCCGGCGGCGTGGTTGCTCATCTGCACCATCTTGCCCTTGCGGGCGGCCAGCAGCTGGGTGATCGCGCCCAGGTACTCGTCGGGGCAGTCGATGGTCAGCTCTTCGAACGGCTCGTGGGTCTTGCCGTCGACCTGCCGGGTGACCACCTGCGGCTTGCCGACGGTGAGCTCGAAGCCTTCGCGACGCATCTGCTCGACCAGGATGGCCAGCGCCAGCTCACCACGACCCTGCACCTCCCAGGCGTCGGGACGGCCGATGTCGAGCACGCGCAGCGACACGTTGCCGATGAGCTCGGAATCCAGGCGCGACTTGAGCATGCGGGCGGTGAGCTTGTGGCCCTGCACCCGGCCGACCAGCGGCGAGGTGTTGGTGCCGATGACCACCGAGATGGCGGGCTCGTCGACGGTGATGCGCGGCAGCGCGATCGGGTTCTCCGGATCGGCGAGGGTGTCGCCGATCATGATGTCGGGGATACCGGCGATAGCGACGATGTCACCGGCCTCGGCGACCTCGCCGGGCTGACGCTCGACACCGATCGTCTGCAGCAGCTCGGTGATCTTGACCGTCTTGGCGCCGTCGGCGTTGATCCAGGTGACGTTCTGACCCTTGCGCAGCTCGCCCGCGTAGATGCGGACCAGGGCCAGGCGACCGAGGAACGCCGAGGCGTCGAGGTTGGTGACGTGGGCCTGCAGCGGCGCGTCCTTGTTGCTCTTCGGTGCCGGGATGTAGTCCATCAGCACCTCGAACAGGGCGTCGAGGTTCTCGGCGTCGGGCGCGGAACCGTTTTCCGGCTCCACCTTCGACGCCTTGCCCTCACGGCCCGAGGCGTAGAGGACCGGCAGGTCGAGTGCGAGCTCGGCGGCTTCGGCGGCCTCGTCGTCGAGGTCCGACGCCAGGTCGAGCAGCAAGTCGTGCGACTCGGAGACGACCTCGGCGATGCGGGCGTCGGGGCGGTCGGTCTTGTTCACGACCAGGATGACCGGCAGCTTGGCCGCGAGGGCCTTGCGCAGCACGAAGCGGGTCTGGGGCAGCGGGCCCTCGGACGCGTCGACGAGCAGCACGACACCGTCGACCATGGAGAGGCCGCGCTCGACCTCACCACCGAAGTCGGCGTGGCCCGGGGTGTCGATCACATTGATGACGGTGAGAGAACCGTCGGGGTTGTGGCGATGGACGGCGGTGTTCTTCGCGAGAATGGTGATGCCCTTCTCGCGCTCGAGATCGCCGGAGTCCATGACTCGGTCGACCAGTTCGGCTCGCTCGGCGAATGCACCGGACTGACGAAGCATGGCGTCAACCAGCGTCGTCTTGCCGTGGTCGACGTGGGCCACGATGGCGACGTTGCGAAAATCGCGTGAAGACGACACGCCTGGATCCTCCTGCTGTTGGGGTGTTTGGCGCGCATTCATCTGGCATCGCGGCCTGTTACAGCTTACCGGTTGCGCGGGGGCACCCTCGTGTCAGGCTTTGTACTTAGGCTAGGCTAACTCCCATGGGCAAGGTGAAGGCGAAGAAGGTCTCGAGCCTGAAGCCGAAGAAAAAGTGCTGCAGGAAGAAGACGCGCTGCTTCAAATGCCCCGTCGTCATCATGCGGATGAAGAAGGCCGAGGCTGCCGGAACGTGCGGTAAAGATCTCAAAAAGGCCTTGAAGCTGGCGCGCGCCAAGTAGCCGAACGCTGCGCGGGCGCGCCCATGAGGCGTACAACCGAAGTATGGGTGCTCCGCTGCTCTCCGACCCCGAGCTCACCATCGCCTTGGCCACCCTGCCGGAATGGTCGCGCGACGGTGACGCGATCACCCGCACGGTAAAGGCCGCGAGCTTCCTCGCCGGCATCGAGACGGTGCGCAAGGTCGCCGTCGCGGCCGAGGCGGCCGACCACCATCCGGACATCGATATCCGTTGGCGCACACTGCGTTTCACGCTGAGTACGCACTCGGAGGGTGGTCTCACCTCGCTCGATACGGCGATGGCGCACACCATCGACGACATCGTCGGCTGAGCCTCAGCCCGCGGGCACCTCGGCCGTGCGACGGCCGGGGAGTTGTCCGCGCAGCGTGTCGCGGCCGTGCCAGATCATCCAGCCGAGCAGGACGAACACGCCGATCACATCGACCGCGCCGAGCCAGGCCAGCGCCCACGGACGCGGAATCGTCCAGATCGTCGGCTGCGCGAACGAGAGCACCCACGGCACGCCGACCAGCATCGTCAGCACCCAGAACCCGGCGATGATCCGCGCGACACGCTCGTTCCGCAACGGCCCGTAGAGCAGCCACAACGCGGTCGGGATCAGCCACACCCAGTGGTGTGACCAGGAGATCGGCGAGATCATCAGCCCGAACAACTGCACCAGCACCAGGGTGCCGAGCCGATCGTCGGCGCCGAGGGTGCGCCAGGCGAGCAACGCCAGCACGGCGGTGATCAGCACCGCGACGATCCACCACGGCCCCGACTGCACGTCGTGCCCGAGGATGCGGCTCAGCGCGCCGCGCAGCGACTGGTTCCAGACCGAACCCACCGGGCCGATCCGGTCGGCGTCACCGAGCAGGGTGCCGAAATAGCGCTTCGCCTCGTGTGCGTTGATGAGGAAGCTCACAGCGACGGTCAGCCCGAAGGCGGCCGCCGACCACAGCACCGTCGCCCAGCGCCGCCGCGCCACGAAGTACAGGCCGGTAATGGCCGGGGTCAGCTTGATGCCGGCGATCACGCCGACGAGGCTGCCCGAGATCCACCAGCTCGCGCTGCGCACGGCCAGCATCGCCCCGAACACCAGGAACACATTGACCTGGCCGTAGTCGATCGTGGTTCGCACCGGCTCGAGCCAGACGCCGAGCGCCGTCCAGCCGACGGCCGCGGTGAGCCACGGCGTCCGCTTCGCCTGCTCCGCGCCGAGCAGCAGTTCGAAACTGATCCGGATCACGCCGTAGAGGGCGGCGACCGTGGCCAGCATCCAGCCGACCGCGACAAGGGTGAACGGCAGATAGTGCAGCGGGAAGAACACCAGCGCGGCGAACGGCGGATAGGTGAACGGCAGCGGGAAGTCCGGCGTCACCTCCGAGTAGGTGAAGTCGTAGAGCCGGTCGGTGAGCAGCGCGGCCGAGCCGTCCACATAGACGTGCAGATCGACGACGTTGAGCCCGTTCGGGGCGAAGAGCATCCAGGCCAGCCGGGCGAGCACGGACAGTCCGAGCAGCGCGAGAGCCCATCGGAGGTGTCTGTTCAAGGCCAGGCTTTCGGTCGGCATCGGTGGCGCCGGGCGCCATTTCGCGGGTGCTCAGCTACTTTAACCGGGCGCCCAACGACCCCCGCGTCCACCAGCCGCGGCGACACCATGGGTAACATTTGCATCAAAATCCCCAGGTGTAACTCCATGCGGGGCTAGCGTCGATGAACATCGTTTCGGCTGGTGCGCCACCTTGGGCCCGGCGGCTGTACAACACGGCGGCGTTGTCCTTAGAGTGACCCCCGACATGTTGGGCTCGACAACCCTCGCCCATCGCACCATCGAGGTAAGGACGGCTAGACAAGTGCTTCGTAGCCGAGGATCGCGGATCGCAACGACCGCTCTCGCCATCGCGGCAGGCGCCATGCTCGCCGCGCCTGCATCGATTGCCGCACCAGCGCCCGCCCCCCAGGCGGCGCCGATCAGTGTCCCGATGGTGCCCGAGGGCGTGCCGGTCGACGCGCTGGCCGCCTTCGCCCCCGCCGTGGCAGGCCTGGTCGCCGGTCCGGCCGACGTCGCGAGCCCACAGACCGCCCTGCTCGATCAGGCGCGCGCACTGCTGGCCACGCTGAATCTGCCGCCCGCCATCAAGTCCACCCTCGAGCGGATCATCACCTTCCTCGACGGCAGTGGCGGCGGCGGTCCCGAGCTCCCGCAGGACGGCCCGGCCATCGCGCAGTTCCTGTACCCGACCATCGGCAAGGGCTGCATCGGTGACGGCGCCGATTCGGTCGGCACCGCGCTCGCGGTCGCCGGTCCGGCGCAGCTGCCCCCGCCCGGGCCCGCCGCCGGTCAGGCCGGTTTCGTGTTCACCGCGCTCGGCACCAAGGCGCCGACCGGCGTGCAGAATCCGCCGATGACGGTGCAGTGGCTCAACCTCGACACCCGCCAGTCCGCGATTCAGACGCTGACCGACGAGGCCAAGATCAACCCCGGCGGTCCGGCCACCCTGTCGGCCGTCGCGAACACCGGCCACGGCCGGGTCGTCGCGGTGATCTCGGGGTCACTCACCACCGCCGCCGAGGGCGCCGCACCACGCACGTGCACGTTCATGCCGACCCTCGGCTTCTTCACCGTGTAGCAGACAGCGCCACTGAGCCCGGTTCGTTCCTCGAGAACGGATCGGGCTCAGTTGTTTTGGGCTGTTCCCGCGGGCACCGCGATGTGGTAGACCGAGACGATGGCGACCACGCGTGGTTCTTCCCGGAATGTTCGGTCGATCCGGAGTCAGCGGTCGATCCTGTCGTACCGATCCGAGGGGTCGATCCTGTCGATCGGCTCGGCCTATTCGGTGCTCTCGATCGGCAGTGTCGGATCCGTGCTGTCCATCGGCTCGATCGGGTCGTTCGGGTCCGCGATCTCGTCGCTGTCGTTCGCCAGCATCGGGTCGGCGCTGTCGGGTCTGTCGCGGTGGTCGCTGATGTCGTGGCGCGGGGTGTGGGCGGAGCCCGAGATGCGGTCAGCGCTGCGTGTGGTGCCCGACGACGAGGCCGATATCCGCTGCGGCGCGACTTGCCACTGCCAGACCTAGGTCACCACTGGCCGTAGTCCTCGGCCAGTACCCGGTTCAGGTCGACGCCGATACCGTCGATCGCGCGCTTGTCGATCTCGAATTGGTGCAGGTGCGCGGCGTCGTGCACGAAACCGCGCTCGGTGCCCCAATTGTGTTGCCAGAACCAGGAACCAAGGCCCGCGTCGAGCGCGCGGTCGATCGTCGGGGCGTTGGCGTAGATGCCGACGAGTTCGGAGCCGAGCACCGATTGCCAGCCCTCGATGTAGGGCGCGATCATCTCGTCGAACTCCTCTTCCGAGGGGTTGTCGTCGATGGAGGCGTAGATCGGCGCGGTGTCCGGTCCGCCCGCGGCGGTATGGATCGCCCAGCCGCGTTCGGCGTGTTGCTTGCCCGCTTCGAGGCCGCCGCGCCAGTCGGCCGTCGGGCCCTTGCCGAACTGGTAGTTCGACACGATCGACAGGCCGTGCGCCCACAGATCCTCGACCTCGGCGGCGAGCAGCGGTTTACCTTCCATCCACTCCGCGCCGGGCCTGCGCTCGGAGACATATCGGATCACGCCGATATGACCCTCGGCCGCGATCGAGGCGGCGGAGGGTACCCCCGCGGCGTAATCGACCATGGTGCCGAAGGATTGGGCGCGGGCAGGCGCGGCGGCGAGACCGGCACCGATCGTGGCAGCGGCGGCGGCGAGGCCGAAGAACTTCCGCCGGGTCACCGGAACAGAACGCATCGCAGGACTCCTTCGCGCAACCTTCACCGGCAAGCGAACCCGGCGCGCCTTCCCCGAAAATCGCGCGCCGGGAGTCTAGAAACGTGCGACTCATTGCACCACAACCCCAGGGGAACCGCCAGAACCAAGGGCAACATTCGCCCCACGAGTCACAGGACTCAGGTGGCGCCGTCGATCGCCGCGCCCACGTCGATGGTGCGGCCGGCCGGATCGGCCAGCTCGGTGCTGACCACCGCCACAACCTGCGCGACGATCTGCTTCTTGATACCCGCCAGCCGGGCCAGGGTGGCCGCGCGCAGGCCCTTGGCCTTGAATTCCATCGAGATGTCCTCGAGCGCGGGCGGCGGCACCTCGATCACGATCTGCAGCGGCTCGGCGGCCCGTGCCGTGAGGACGAGGGGAATCTCCAGGTCGGCGCGGTAGTGGTTGGCTTTGAGGACGTCGACGGTGATGTCGAGTCCCACCGGCAGGGTCATATCGAAGATTCGCAGGTCACCCGGCTCGCCGAGGCCACGATCGATCACCCGCGGCTGCTCGATCGCGCCGCGCACGGTCACCGTGGCCGCGCCGCGCGGGCCCTCGGCCAGCGGCCCCACCTCGATCTCGCTACCCGCCATCTGGCCGACCACCCCGTGCACGCGGTCTCTGGTGACGATGGTGGTGAAGAAGCGCAGACCGAATTCGCGGTAATCGATCCAGTCGAACACGGTGTCGTTGCGATGCGGTGAGCGGTAGCCGTCCAGGATCGCCTCGATGTCGAAGACCCGTTCCGAGCGGACCTTCGGGTCGCCGACGATGGCGTTGACCCGGCTGGCGACCTCGCTGCGCACCAGGCCCGCGATCGGATCGAGCAGCATCTCCCAGGCGCCGTCGACGGCCTCGGCGCGCAGCGTGAAGCTCACGTCCTTGGCGGTCACCGGGGCGACATCGATCACGACCAGCAGCGGAGCGGCAGTCCGGGCGTGCAGCGTGAGCCCGATCTCCACCACGGCGGCCAGGCGCAGCTTGCGGCCACCGAGAACCAGCTTCACGGCCAGGGTCAGCGGGATTTTCACGCCGAAGCTCAGCGCGTCGCCGGGTGTGCGGGTGACCACGGGGGTGCCAAGCGTGCCCTCGGCCACGAAACCGGCAAGTCCGGCGGGACCGAGCGAGAACGGTCCGATCTGCACGCCGCGCCCGGTCATCCCCGATACCGCGGCGGCGATGCGTTCCTCGGTCACCGCGTAGGTGACGAACCGTTCGCCGAAATCGGCGTACTCGATCCACATCGGGTCACGACGTGGCTTTTCGTCCACCTTCACACGCACATCGGACACCGTACGGGATGGCGGTAAACCCCCAGCTGGTGGCACAACTCCCCCGTCCTGCCGATGAGGGGGAAGCAGGACGGAGGAGCTGGCGACGGCGCTGCCGGGCGCCGCGAGCTCCATGGTACGGGTATCAGCGTGGTACCGCCGTCCAGGATCGTCGCAGTTGTCTTGAGCGCCAATCGATTTCAGAATCGCCCGTAACCGACCAGATCGGCGGTCTCGGACGGGGTGATAGTGCGAACCCGAACCGTGCCCATCTCGTTGCCGCCGATGGTGGTGATCTCCTCGCCCTCGGCCTTCAGCACGATATTGGTGTGCTGACCGAGCGGACTGCCGGGGCCGTAGAGCACCACGTCACCGGTGCGCGGGCGGTAGCCGACATCGGCGCGGGTGAATCGGCCGACCTGCTGGTAGTACTCCTGCAAGGTGTACACGCCGGGAATGCGCCAGGAACCGGAGTTCGGATTCGCCAGCGGCCTGCCCGCCTCGCGCATCGTCCAGCTGACGAAGTCGGCGCACCAGGCCTCGCGGACACCCTCGGCGTACTTCGGCCCGTCGCCGGGCTGCTCGTACTCACGACGCAAGACGTCGACGAGCACGATCTGCTGCTCGTCGAGCTGCTCACTGTCGAGCGCGGGGAACTGATCGCCCCAGTCGTGCTGCCACCACACCAGTCCGACGACTACTACCGTCGCCGCCGCCAACACGCCGGAGATTCCGGCGATCCAGGACGTGCGGCGTCCCGGTCGTTGCTGTACTTGCGTCATCGCCCCCCACTCTCGTTCATCCATCTGCCCTATTGGACGAATCGCGAGGGCTTTCGGTTCCCGCTCACGCGTGTTTTCCGAAGCGGACGGGCGACCACCGGATGGACCCCTGCGCCACCCGGGTTTCACCCGGCAATCGCTCTCGGCGCGCACACAGCGAGCGCACGCCGTCCCCTCCGGCGACATTCGTCCGCGCAGGGGGTGGTGTCGAACACTTTCCGCTCCGGAACACACTGGCCCGACCAGCACAAAGGCCGACAATGGGCCTGGGCGCGGCGGCCGGACAGCCATGCGATCACCCGCTCGGCTGACATGATTTTTGCGAAACCTTTACCCTCGGTCAAGCTAGACGACTGTCCCAATTTGTACCGGTGACCGAAACAGGAGCGCATTGTGGAAGACCCGAACGTGTCGATCTCGCGATACCTCCGCGAACGCCGCGAATCGTCGGGCCTGACCAGGGCGGCACTCGGCGAGGTGGCGGGCATCTCCCCCGCTCTCATCCAGAAGATCGAACAGGGTACGCGCGCACCGACATTGGAGGCGCTCACCGCGCTCACCGACGCGCTCGAGGTGCCCGAGATGTTTCGCGACCACCTCGTCGCGCTGTCGGTCGCTCAGCGCTACGACTCGACACCGTCGCTGGTCCGCCCCGCCGACCAGGTGCTGCTCGACGGGATCACCCATCCGGCCAGCCTGCAACTGCATCCGGTCTTCGAGGTCCTCGCCACCAATGCCGCGTGGCGGCTGCTCTTTCCCGGACTCGAAGCGGGGGTGTCGATGCTCGAGTGGATGCTGCTCGACCCTCGCGCCAAGACCGCCATGGTCGATTGGGAACACCAGGTTCACATGTGCGTCTACGGGTTTCGCGTCATGGGGCCGGGATTGGCGTCGCGGGCGCAGATCGCCGACATCGTCGGAGCGTGTTCGCGGGCTCCCGAATGGGAGAAGTTCTGGACCACCGAACCCCTGACCGCGCACGGCCCCGACGGTCCGGTAGTCCATTTCCGCGACCCGCACACCGGTGCGACGGTCGCGATGGCGGTGCACTCCCTCGGCGCCGCCCTGGTGCCGCGCCGCGACTGGTCGCTGGTGGTGTACTCGCCGGTCGCGGACTGACTCAGCCGACCTTCTTCTTCCCCATGGGGATGAATACGGTCAAGGCGATCGCGGCGATCGCGCCCGCCATCGAGATGAAGAACGCGGTGTGGAACGCCGAACGAGTCGGCACCATGTGCGGGCCGAGTTGCATCGTCATGTGCGCGAGCACCACGCCCATCACCGCCGCCGAGGTCGAGGTGCCGATGGAGCGCATCAGCGAATTGAGGCCGTTGGCGGCGCCGGTCTCGCTCAGCGGCACCGCACCCATGATCAGCGCGGGCATGGCCGCGTACGCCAGGCCGACGCCGCCGGCGACGATGACCGCCGACAGCACGATCTGCCACACGGTGTCCATCATCACGACCGCGCACAGGTAGCCGACAGCGATCACGGCCGAGCCGAGCGCCAGCGTGAACTTCGGGCCCTTCTTCGCCGACAGGCGCGCCGATACCGGCGAGAGCAGCATCATCACCAGACCGGTCGGCGCCATCGCCAGGCCCGCGACCACCATCGACAGACCGAATCCATAGCCGGTCGCCTCGGGGGCCATGAGCAGCTGCGGGAACGTCAGCGACATGCCGTAGAGCGCGAAGCCGACCGCGATCGACGCCATATTGGTGAACAGCACGCGCGGACGGGCCGACACGCGCAGGTCGACCAATGGCGCGCCTTGGTGTAGTTCATAGGCGCCCCAGCCGAGGAAACTCACCAGCGACAGACCGAACAGCGCGAGGATCGAGCCGCTGCCCCAGCCCCAGTCGGCGCCCTTGGTGATGCCGATCAGCAGCGTGAGCAGGGCGATCGACAGCCCGATCGCACCACCGAAATCGAAGCGCGACGGCGTGCGCACCGGCGACTCCGGCACGAAAACGAAAACCAGCACCGCGCACAGCACGCCCATCCCGGCGGCCGTCCAGAACAGCATGTGCCAGTCCGCGTTCTGCGCGATCAGGGCCGCGAACGGCAGGCCGACGGCGCCACCGACGCCGAGGGTCGCGCTCATCACGGCCATCGCGCCGCCGACCTTCTCGGGCGGGAGCTCGTCGCGCATGATGCTGATACCCAGCGGGATCGCGCCCACCGCGATGCCCTGCAGCGAGCGGCCGACCACCTCGGGCAGCAGCGAATTCGCCATCGCGCAGATCACCGAGCCGACGATCATGAAGCCGAGATTGCTGACGAGGATCAGCCGCTTGCCGAACATGTCGCCGAGCCGTCCGGCGATCGGCGTCGAAACCGCGCCGGCCAGCAAAGTGGCGGTGACCACCCAGGAGGCGTTGGACGCCGAGGTGTTCAGCAGCGTCGGCAGCGTCGGGATGATCGGGATGACCAGCGTCTGCATGAGCGAGACAACGATGCCGACCGTGCTGAGCACCGCGATGAGCACAGCCGGGGCCGGGCGGCGGCGGATTTCGGGTGGGGCCGGCGAAACATCGGCATCGGTGACAGACACAAATATGCACGTTACACAGCATGTGCATAGTACACAATTTGATTCAGCGGTGACCCACCCGACATAGTTGGCACATGTCCGATTCCGGCGCCGCCGACGACACCCCGTTCACCCGCCTGGTGTTCGAGATGAACCTGATCTCGCGGCACTTCCCCACGACCACCCGCAGGCGCCCCGGCTTCCTCCTCGACCGGTCGGCGTTCCTCATCCTGACCCGCCTCGATCTCGGCGAACCACTGAGCTTGCGCGAGCTGTCGGAGTCGTTCCAGCTCGACATCTCCACCATCAACCGCCAGGTCGGCGCGATGCTGAAACACGATCTGGTACAACGAGTTCCCGATCCCGACGGCGGCGTCGCGCGCAAGATCGAGGCCACCGCCGACGGCAAGGCGGCGCTCGCGGCGGATCGGCGCCACCGCAGCAGCGACCTCAGCAAGGTCGTCGCCGACTGGGACGCCGAGGATGTCACCGAACTCGGCAGACTGATGCGCAAGTTCAACCAGTCGGTCGAACAGCTGGAACGAAACCCGTGGCCGAGACCGCCGCACAGCGACAGCTGATCGCGTTAAGCTGCGCGGCGTGGTCACTCACCGGTCTACCCGCCCGAGCTGGCTTTCCTGGGACAACTACTTCGTCGGCGTCGGCGGTCTTGTCCTCGGACTCTGCTTCGGTACCTGCGCCGCGCTGATCGCCGGCCCCGGATACAATCTCGCGGCGATCGTCCTCGTCGCGCTCGCCGCGCTCTGCGTCCTGCCCGCGCTGCTCCGCGCCCTCGGCGAACTCAGCGTCTGGGTGCGGCTGGCGATCCTGCTGATCGGCTTCGCGCTGCTACTGCCCGCGATTCTGGTCAGTGGCGAGGTGCGCGACTGGGCTGCCGAGCGCTGGGAGAAGGCCTGGGACTAGCCGTTGCGCATCGGGACCGACAGCAGCATGCGCAAGGTGTTGTGGATGAACTGCGCCGACTGCCAGGTGAGGTAGGCACCGGCCGGGCCTGCCGCCGCCGAACCGGACGCCGAGCCGGATGCCAGGTCCGCGGACCCGCTGGCCGAACCCGATGCCGACCCCGAACCCGGAAGTGCCGCAGCGGTTCCCGCCGAACCGAGCAGTCCGATCAGCACCGCCGCTCCCACCACTGCGACCCGAGCGGCGTACGGCTTGGACGTTTCACGGCCGGAAAACATCAGATAGATCCCACTCTGTCGAAATGCATTGCGAATGCCCAGTATTCACACCAGAACTCACCGCCAAACCTGTTTCGCCGGATTATCCCGGTTTATCGGTTTGCGCGGTGAGTTCGCCGGTGTGCCCGACCCCGGATCTATGGTGCGCCACAACCACATCGGGGCACCAGACCACGATTGTCGGGGCATCCACGTACTGACCGGCCGGTTCGCCCGTGACGGCCGCGCGGGCGGTGCTGCCGAGTTCGCAGTGCCTACGGGATTCGCCGGGTGGAACCTATCGCCTCGACCACCGACGGGCAGGCGCTGCGATTTCCTCGCGCTCGCGCGCCGCGGCGGC
Source organism: Nocardia sp. FBN12 (assembly GCF_050320175.1). Lineage (GTDB taxonomy): Bacteria > Actinomycetota > Actinomycetes > Mycobacteriales > Mycobacteriaceae > Nocardia. The sequence continues at coordinate 4,889,729 of NZ_CP190048.1, forward strand.
CAGTTCCGAGCCGCGTTCGCGGGCCGTATCAACCAGGTAGGTGCCTCGCTCGCGCGCGGCTTCGGCCAGCTCAGGCCCCTTTTCCTTGGCGACTTCGGCCATGTGGGCACCGCGGGTGCGGGCCGCCTCAGCTACCTCGGGACCGCGATCTCTGGCCACCTCGACGAGGTGGGTACCACGGGTCCGTACGGCTTCGGCCACCTCGGGGCCACGGTCCTTGGCCACCTCGACCAGGTGTGCACTGCGATTGCGCACCGCGTCGGCCAGCTGCGGCCCACGCTCACGGGCGATCTCGGCCAGCTGCGAACCGCGCTCGTTCGCGACCTCCGCCAGGTGCGTGCCCTGCTCGTGGGCGACATCGGCGAGCTGCGCGCCACGAACCTTGGCCGCGGCCGCGATGGCAGCGCCCTCGGCCGCGATGCGCGGCTCCTCACGCGAGAATGCCCGCCGTGCCCGCCAGCCCAGCGACGGCTTGCCCTCGGTGTCGGCCGCCGCGATCATCAATCCGCCGAGCAACCCGAGATCCTTCAGGAAACCCACCCGCTTCGCTGCTTTGCGGTCGGGGTCGTTCTCGGCCCAGAAGTCCTGTTCGGTGACGGTCCCCGGCACCACAGTCGCGGCGAGCACGAGTGCCGCGGGCCGCGGTGCCCGTCCGCTGGCCAGCAACAACCCACCGACCACCTGCGCCGCGGAGTTGACTCGCACGAATTGACTCGGATCGTCGGGCACCCGCGCGGCCAGTGCGTCGGGCAGACCGGTCCTGCCCTTCGCGGCCAGCGCGTTCGCGGCGTCGGCGCGGGGCTTCTGATTCATCAACCCGTTCACTCCGGCGGCCACGAATGTGGTCCCCAGCAGCGCGCGAGCAATGCGTCGAACAGGCTTGATCGGCATCGTCGATCCCTTCGTGTCTACGACTGGGAAAACGGCTCCCTACATTCGACTACCCGGGTCTTGCGGACACAAACGATGGACGAAACGGGGCATGCCCTGTCCAGTGGCTAGTGTCGGCCGGGTGCCCGACAACACCGTTCAAGCCGCTTACACAGCCATCCACGACCTCTACATCGACCTCTTCGGCTCCCCCACCGACCTGCCCCCCGAAGACACCGCCTTCGCCCGCACTCACCTGGCCCCCGGCCCGGTCCTCGACCTCGGCTGCGGCCCCGGCCACTTCACCAAATTCCTAACCGACGCCGGCATCCCCGCCACCGGCATCGACATCGTCCCCGAATTCATCACCCACGCCCGAACCACCTACCCCGGCATCGGCTTCGAACTCGGCTCCCTGCGCACCCTCGACGCCCCCACCGCATCCGTCCCCGCCATCCTCGCGTGGTTCTCCCTGATCCACCTCGACCCCACCGAACTCCCCAGCGTGCTGGCGGAATTCCACCGCGTCCTCACCCCCGGCGGGCGCCTGGTCGTCGGCTTCTTCGAGTCCGCCGACACCGTCGAACCCTTCCCCCACAAGGTGACCACCGCCTACCGCTGGCCCGCCGACCACCTCGCCGAAACCCTCCACAAGGCCGGTTTCATCGAACTCGCCCGCCTACACCACCCCGCCGCAGGCGAGGTCCGCCCGCACGGTGCGCTGGCCGTCGCCAAGTCGTGAGTTCGATCGACCTTCAGCCGATGACGGCGTCCGCGATCCGCTTGGCGGCTTCAGCCGGCGTGAGGTCGGTGGTGTCGACAACCTCGGCCTCGCTGTGCAGCCAGGTGCGAGCGGCCTCCGCATAGGGCTCGAGGTACTGGAGCAGGCGCTGGTTGCTCAGGCGACGAGTGCCAGCTGGGCGCGCACGGGACGGTCGGTCTGAACTGCGCGGGCGACCAGGCGGGTGATGGCCGCGGCGACCTGGGTGGGCTGTTCGAGGATGACCGAATGGCCCGCGCCGTCGATCTGGACGAGGTCGGCGTAGTCGACGGCGGTGGCCATGGCGACGGAATGCGACGGGGGTGTCATCAGGTCGGCGGAGCCGCACAGGATCAGGGTGGGGATGGTCGAGAGGGTGGCCAGGGCGGCGGTGCGGTCGAAGGTTTTGAAGGCGCTCAGGAAGGTGGCCATGGTGACGATCGAGGTCGCGTTGTGCATCGCCTCGGCCAGCGCCAGCACGCGCGCGCTGACCTTTCGATCGCCGAACTCGGCGGCGCGCACAACCGGGGCGAAGACCTTGCAGGCCAGCACCTTCACCTGCTGCATCAGGCGCGGTGCCCGCCGCACCGCGGCCTGGAAAACAGGGACGATCGGGTTGTGCAGCAGTCGGCCGAAACCCGCGTCGGCGAGCCCGCTCGCGGCGGTGGCGACGAGGCCGACGCCCACGATGCGCGTCCCGACCTCGTGCCGATACTGGTCGACGTAGGTCAGCACGGTCATCCCACCCATCGAATGCCCGACCAGCACGACCGGCCCGGTCGGCGCGACCACGTCGAGCACCTCGTGCAGATCATGACCGAGCTGCTCGATGTTGTAGGTCTGCCTCGATGCCGCGGCGGAGTCACCGTGCCCGCGATGGTCGTAGCAGATCACCTTCGCACCGGAATGCTCGCGCAACAGCGCGTCCCGCACATCCGTCCACGACTCGGTCCGCAGGCAATGCCCATGAATGAGAACAACCGTCAGGTCCGCGTTTCGCCGGCCGTACTCCCGAACCGCGAGCTCCACCCCATCACCGGTCGACACCGAAACACGACGCTCGGCCGAGCGGGCGATTGTGCTGATGTTCGACATCGGAACCTCCGGTTCGCGTGCGGTGACAACACCAACTCTCCGCCGAACCGCCCCCCACCATCAGGGCCCCGAGTACTGAGCCCGCACCCCCGAGGGTGCCCAGAACACCACCTAGGTGTCACTTACCGCTGGACTGAGAGGTCAGAGGAAGCGGCTCGGAATTCCTTGGGTTTACAGCGATGCGTTGTTCAATATTTCATGTTGTTCAGTTAAAATGAACAACATGTCGGACCGAACGCGGCTTGATGACATCGAACAATCGCTGGCACGGAGACTTGCGGAGTACTCGATCGACCTCTCCGTGCGGCGCTGGACGTCAGAGCAGACTGCGATTGTCGACGTGCGCCGACAGGGCTTCGAGACGACCTATCGGATGGCTTGGTTACCGCGCGCAACCCTGTCCGAGCTGGCACGAATCGACCAGCAAGATCACATGCATCGCCTGCTGGTGACCGGACCACGGGTCACCGGTCGCACCGCTGACGCTCTGGTTGCCGCGGACATCGATTACATCGACTACGCGGGCAATATCCACCTGAACTTCGGACCAGTCCTCGTCGATATCCGCGGGCGCTCTGGTCCCGCCACGGCATCGAGCCCACTGGCCGCGGAGGCAAACCTGTTCAGCGGCCGACGGATGCAGGTCCTCTTCGTGCTGCTCACCTGGTCGAACATGGCGGAGATGCCGGTCCGGCGAATCGCTGAAGCTGCCGGAACATCGGTAGGGATCACGCAGTCGACGCTCGAGATCATGAAAGAAGCCGACTATCTGATCGGCAGATCGCTCCACCGCCGCGATGAACTGATCGATCTGTGGGCCGCCGCTTTCAGGGGCGCACTACTTCCGAAGATCCGGAACCTCTCCTTTCGCGGAAATATCGACCGCTGGAGTGCGCCCGCAGGATGCCTCGTGAGCGGGGAGTCTTCTGTCGAAATGATCAGGCAGCCACAGACACTCACAATTTATGCCGAGAACTTCGACCTCGCGGAGGCCGTCCGCAACCGCTGGCAGAAGTCGGATGATCCGAACATCGAGGTTCGCCAGAAATTCTGGAAAGCACCTGACTGGGCTCCTCCGTCCGATGAACACAGCCAATTCGTCAGGTCCGCGGCGCCCCCATTGTTGGTTTACGCGGATCTCCTGGCTTCGAAGGAGCCGCGGCAATCCGAAGTGGCAAAAAGCTTGAGGAAGGACCATCTTGTTTGACCTCAGCCGGATCGATCAGCGGTCAGTGGATCTGATCGATAGCGTGGTGGTCGCATTGATCTCGGGCGCCGAGACCAACGACGCGGCGATCATGATCATCGGTGCGCAGTGTCGCGACTTGCTGCACACCGGATTCGGCCGCATCGACCTACTTCGCTCCACCTACGACCTCGATGTAGCGATCGCCGTCGACGGTGACGCCGCCTACCGCCGCATCATCGCGGCGCACCCGAGGTCGGGAACCACTGACATCCGGTTTTCGATCGCGGGAATGGCGGTCGATGTGGTGCCGTTCGGCGACATCGAAGATCCTGTCGGGACGACCTCCCTAGCAGGCAGAAAAGAAGCCATTGATGTTTTCGGCTTCCGCGAGGTCTTCGCACATTCGATCGAATTGCGACTTCCGAGCGGTTACCAGGTACGGATTCCGACGCCAGCGGGCTACACCGCGCTGAAGCTGAAGGCATGGTGCGATCGATCCGCCAACGGCGAATACAAGGACGCCGAGGACATCGCGACGATTTGTGCCTGGTACCAGGGAGACGCCGATATCACGGCTTCACTCTACGAAATTCGCACCGATCTGCTGATCAGAGCCGAACTGGATGTCGATCTCGCATCACTGCATTTCCTCGGCGAGGAGGTCGCAGACCTTCTCGGCCCCGTGCGACTAGCTGAGCTCTCAGCAGCATGGGACCGAACGGATCGAGACCTACTCGCCCATCACTTCGCACGGCATCAGTCAAGGACACATCCCGACCGCGCCGCGGCGCACAGGGCAGTGCGGGCGCTGAACAACCTACTCGCAAGATGACAGCACCATCCATGCCGAGAACGTCGCTTCTCGCAGTCGCTTCGCCCCGTCGGCAAACGTGAAGTGATGTGCCGCTTCGGCGCTCGGTAATCAAACGCTAATGCCCGCGCGGACCGGTGCCGAAAGACGGTGTGCCGCGAGTCAGCTGCACAGGGCTGCGCGAATCCCACCCCTATGCAGCAGACACAGATGACTCCCGCGAACTAGCTTTTCTCGGGGCGACACAGCACGCTCGGGCTCGATCGAGCTAACTCGCGCTAGACGTTGAAGCGGAACTCTACTACGTCGCCGTCGACCATGATGTAGTCCTTGCCTTCCATGCGGACCTTGCCCGCGGCCTTGGCAGCTGCCATGGAACCGGCATCGACCAAGTCGTTGAAGGCGACGATCTCGGCCTTGATGAAGCCGCGTTCGAAGTCGGTGTGGATGACGCCTGCGGCCTTGGGGGCGGTGTCGCCCTGGTGGATGGTCCAGGCTCGGGATTCCTTGGGGCCTGCGGTGAGGTAGGTCTGCAGGCCGAGGGTGTGGAAGCCGGCGCGGGCGAGGGCGTGCAGGCCGGGTTCGGTTTGGCCGATGGATTCCAGGAGTTCCAGGGCGGATTCGTCGTCGAGTTCGAGGAGTTCGGCTTCGACCTTGGCGTCGAGGAAGACGGCGTCGGCGGGGGCGACGGAAGCCTTCAGCTCGGCGATCTTCGCCTCGTCGGTGAGAACGGACTCATCGGCGTTGAAGACGTAGAGGAACGGCTTGATGGTGAGCAGGGAGAGCTCACGCAGCAGGTCGGCGTCGATCTTCTTGCCCGCGGCGAACAGCGTGGTGCCCTCGTTGAGGAACCCCTCGGCGACCTTGGCCGCGTCGAGCAGGGGCTTGCGATCCTTCTTGACCCGGGCTTCCTTCTCGAGGCGCGGGATGGCCTTCTCGAGGGTCTGCAGGTCGGCGAGGATGAGCTCGGTTTCGATGACCTCGATGTCGGCGGCGGCGTCGACCCGGCCGTCGACGTGGATCACGTCGTCGTCGGCGAACACGCGCACGACCTGGCAGATCGCGTCGGCCTCACGGATGTTGGCGAGGAACTTGTTGCCGAGGCCCGCGCCTTCGGAGGCGCCCTTCACGATGCCGGCGATGTCGACGAACGACACCACGGCGGGCACGATCTTCTCGGAACCGAAGATCTCGGCGAGCTTGTTCAGGCGCGGGTCGGGCAGCGGGACCACGCCGACGTTGGGCTCGATGGTCGCGAACGGGTAGTTCGCGGCCAGCACGTCGTTCTTGGTCAGCGCGTTGAACAGCGTCGACTTTCCGACATTGGGCAGGCCGACGATTCCGAGGGTGAGGCTCACTGTGTTTATCTTGCCGCACCTGCGGCGCGGCGGGTTCGCGGCCCCCTTGTGGCCAGCTGGTCAGGCGCCTGACCAGCTGGCCGAGCCGCGAACGGCACGGTGGGCGTTGATCAGGGAACGAGGACGACCTTGCCCAGGTTGGCGCGCTGCTCGATGACAGCGTGCGCGGCGGCGGCATCGTCGAGGGCGAACTCGGCGTGCACGACCGGGTGCAGCAGACCGGAGGCGTAGTACTGCCAGACCTCTTGGCGCAGGTCCTCGTAGCGAGCCGGGTCGCGCTGAGCGAGACGCCCGATCCGGAAACCGGTGAGGGTTTTACCGCCCGCGAGGAGGTCTTCGGTGTCGATGAGGCCGCCGCCGGTGCCGTAGGTGACCGCGCGGCCACCCTCGGCGAGACCGGCGAGTGTGCCGCCGAGACCGGTGCCGCCGACGCCGTCGAGGGCGTAATCGGCCTGCTTGCCGCAGTGCAGCTGGTCGTAGGTGAACACCTCGTCGGCGCCGAGTTCGCGCACGAAGTCGACCTTCGACTCGTCGGACACCGCGCCGACCACCCAGCTCGCGCCGCGCACGCGGGCCAGCTGCACCGCGAGGTGGCCGACACCACCCGCGGCGGCTGTGACCAGGGCGGTTTCGCCGTCGCGCGGTGCGGCGGTGTCGAGGGCGCCGAGGGCGACGAGACCGCTGCGCATCAACGCGACGGCGTCGACCGCCGAAGCGCCGTCCGGGATCGCCGAGACCTGGTCGATCGCGAGGACGACGTACTCGGCGTAGGCGTCAGCGGTACACAGCCCGACGACGCGATACCCGGCGCTGTAGCCGTCGATCCCGTCACCGACCGCGACGACCTCACCGGCCACCTCGGCGCGCACCTGCTCGGCCTCGCCGCTGATCCGCCGAATCGCCGACAGGGTCACCCCGATCGCCTCGACCCGCACCAGCAGCTCACCGGCACCGGGCACCGGCACCTCGGCCGCGACGACTTCGAGCATCTCCGAACCACCGCTGCGTTCGTATCGAACCCGCCGCATGACACCTCCTACAGAATTGAGCGAAGGCGCAAGATTAACCGGCTGACCTCGCGTTTTCACAGACCGTGCGCCCGCGAGTGCGAAATCTCACCGCCGCCCCCGCGTTGCGGAGAGCACCTTCGGATGCTGGGTACCCCACCTCGGAGGCTGGGACGCGTGGGCAATGCCACACCGCGGCCGGTTTCCCGCGGGCTTGCCGCGAGTGCGCCCGAGACGGGCAGACGTCTGACCTGGTCGCCACCGGTGTTCTCGGCGTAGCGTGGCGAACATGGAGGCGACCACCGAGGTGGTGACAGCGGCCCCCGCCCCGGTGCTGGCAGCGTTCATCGACCGGTACGTGGGCTATCGGCTCGTGGGTTTCGAGCCGGGCCTGCACCGCGGCCTGCCCTCCCGGCACATGACGTTCATCGTCGCCGTCGGCCCGACCATCGATGTCATCGAGCAGACCGATCCACACCAAGCCCCCGGCAGTTACCGCTGTGTGTTGAGCGGACTGCAGGCGAGCCCAGCGATGATCGCGCACACCGGTTTCCAGGAGGGCGTGGCGATCGAGCTGACCCCGCTGGGTTGCCGGGTGCTGTTCGGGATGCCCGCGAGCGAACTGTGGGACACCTCGATCGAATGTTCCCAAGCGCAAAGGATTCTGGGCGATCAACTCGCCGATGCTGTGCAATCGCACCAGGATTGGCCGAGCCGGTTCGCCGCGTGCGATCGCGCCCTGACCGCGGCGGCGCGAACCGACACTCTCGCGGGGCCCGAACTGTCGATGGCCTGGCGCGCGCTCGTCAAAACCGGCGGCACCTGCCCGATCAACCCGCTCGCCGATCGAATCGGCTGGACCCGCCAGCACCTGACCCGCAAGTTCACCGCCGAATTCGGCGCGAGCCCGAAACTGGCCGCGCGGATCATCCGGTTCGAGCGCGCCAGGCGCATGCTCGCCGGCACGCCGTCCTATATCTCCATCGCCCAGATCGCGACCACCTGCGGCTACTACGACCAGGCCCATATGAACCGCGACTTCGCCGAGCTGGCAGGCGTGGCCCCCACGGTGTGGCTCGCCGAGGAGATTCCATCCGTCCAAGACCCGAGCGCCGCCGAAGCGCGAGGCTGAACACATGGCTACTTCAACGAACACCACAACCACCATTTGGCCCTGCCTCGCCTTCGACGACGCCCGCGCCATGGTCGATTTCCTCACCACCGCCTTCGGTTTCGAAGCCACCGCGGTCTACGCACGAGACAACGACGCCTCGATCGTCGAGCACGGCGAACTGCGCTGGCCCGCGGGCGGCGGCATCATGTTCGGTTCCACCGGCCGCAACGACACCCCGTTCGGCACCCGCCCACCCGGCGTCGCGAACCTCTACCTGGTCACCGACGACCCCGACGCCCTCTACACCCGCGCCGAGGCCGCGGGCGCGACCATCATCCGCGAACTCCGCGACGAGGACTACGGCTCCCGCGGCTTCAGCGCCGCCGACCCGGAAGGCAACCTCTGGAGCTTCGGCACCTACCGCGGCGAATGACCAGCTGAACAAAATTTCATTCTGCGCACGATCGTGTGCGAATCTCTCCGACGCAGTTCCGGGATCGGCTACGTTGTCGATGCTTCACCCGAGGCTCTGCGCGTTATACAGGAGAGTTGTCAATGGCGACCATCGAATATCTGCGGACCGATCCGGATTTGCCTCCGGTCGGTGTCGTCGATCGCACCCCGATCACGCCCGCGAAGAAGGCTGTGTTCGCGGGGATCGCGGTGCTCGGCGCCATCGCGTGGACGATCATCGCGTTCGTGCGCGGCGAGTCCGTGAACGCGGTATGGATCGTGATCGCGGCGGTCTGTACCTACATCATCGCCTACCGCTTCTACGCGCGGTTCATCGAATGGAAGATCACCAAGCCGCGTGACGACGTGGCCACGCCCGCCGAGATCTACGACAACGGCAAAGACTTCATGCCGATGGACCGGCGGGTGCTCTACGGGCATCACTTCGCCGCCATCGCGGGTGCCGGTCCGCTGGTCGGTCCGGTGCTGGCCGCGCAGATGGGTTATCTGCCCGGCACCATCTGGATCATCGTCGGCGTGGTGTTCGCCGGCGCGGTGCAGGACTACCTGGTGCTGTGGGCCTCGACCCGTCGACGTGGCCGCAGCCTCGGCCAGATGGCGCGCGACGAACTCGGCACTGTCGGTGGTGTCGCGGCGATCGTGGCGATTCTGGTGATCATGACGATCCTGCTCGCGGTGCTGGCGTTGGTCGTGGTGAACGCACTCGGCGAGAGCCCGTGGGGCGTGTTCTCCATCGCGATGACCGTCCCGATCGCGCTGTTCATGGGTGTTTACCTGCGGTATCTGCGACCGGGTGCGGTCGGCGAGGTGTCCGCGATCGGCATCGTGCTGTTGCTCGCCGCGATCATCGGCGGCGGCTGGGTATCCGAAACCGAGTGGGGCGCGGACTGGTTCACACTCTCGCGCACCACCATTGCCTGGGCCCTGATCGTCTACGGCTTCATCGCCTCGGTGCTGCCGGTGTGGCTGCTGCTCGCCCCGCGCGACTACCTGTCGACGTTCATGAAGGTCGGCACGATCGTGCTGCTGGCCGTCGGCATCCTGATCACGATGCCCGTGCTGAAGGCGCCCGCTGTCTCCGAGTTCGCGCACACCGGTGCCGGACCCGCGTTCGCAGGCAGTCTGTTCCCGTTCCTCTTCATCACCATCGCCTGCGGTGCGCTCTCGGGTTTCCACGCGCTCGTCTCCTCGGGTACCACGCCGAAACTGCTGGCCAAGGAATCCAATGCCAGGATGATCGGCTACGGCGGCATGCTGATGGAGTCGTTCGTCGCGGTCATGGCGATCATCACCGCCTCGATCATCGACCAGCACCTGTACTTCGGCATGAACGCCTCGGCCGGACTCACCGGTGGCACGGCCGAAGGTGCCGCCAAGTTCACGAATTCGCTCGGCCTGTCCGGCCCGCCCGCGACGCCGGAATTGTTCTCCGACGCGGCCGCCGATGTGGGCGAGAATTCGGTCGTCTCGCGCACCGGTGGCGCCCCGACCCTGGCCGTCGGCATCTCCGAGGTCTTCTCCCAATTCCTCGGCGGCTCGACGATGAAGGCGTTCTGGTACCACTTCGCGATCATGTTCGAAGCGCTGTTCATCCTCACCACCATCGACGCGGGCACTCGGGTGGCGCGCTTCCTGGTCTCGGACGCGCTCGGCAACTTCGGTGGTGGGTTCAAGAAGTTCCGTGATCCGTCGTGGCGGATCGGTGCCTGGCTGTGCTCGCTGATCGTGGTCGCGGGCTGGGGCGGGGTGCTGCTGATGGGCGTCAACGATCCGTTCGGTGGCATCAACGCGCTGTATCCGCTATTCGGCATCGCCAACCAGCTACTCGCCGCGATCGCGCTGATCGTGGTACTCACGATCATCGTCAAGCGCGGGCAGTGGAAGTGGGCGTGGATTCCCGGCATCCCACTGGCCTGGGATCTGGTGGTCACGATGACCGCGTCCTGGCAGAAGATCTTCTCCGACGATCCCAAGCTCGGTTACTGGAAGCAGCACAGCCTGTGCCAGGCCGCCAAGGACGCGGGTAAGGCCTGCCTGACGGCCAAGACGCCCGAGCAGGTCGACATCGCGATCCGCAACACCTTCATCCAGGGCACGCTGTCGATCGTGTTCGCCGTGCTGGTGCTGATCGTCACCGTCGTCGGTGTGCTGGTGTGCGTGAAGGCGATCCGGACGGGCACGGTGACCAGCACCGAATCCGAGGAGCAGCCGTCGAAGATCTTCGCCCCCAGTGGTTTTGTCGCCACCGCCGCGGAGAAGGACGTGCAGAAGGAATGGGACGTGCTGATCGCCGAGGGCAAGGTGAGCGCGCCCGGATCGGCGCACGTTTCCTGATATGACCGGTGTGAATATCACCCGCGGTGCGGACGGCCGGTTCATCGAACCGACCGTCCGCACCGCTGCGGCCGGCCCGCTCGACAGCACCACCGCGGTCGCCGGGCCGCGAGCGATCCTCCAGCGAGTCTGGGCCGCCGCGCGTGGAATCGCGCGCTGGTACAGCGCGATCAACGGCGGCCAGGACTACCAGCGCTACGTCGACCACCTGCGCCGCACCCATCCGGGGGCGCCGGTACCGTCGGTGCGCGACTACTGGCGCGAGCGCTATGCCGAGGCCGAACGCAATCCCACCAACCGCTGCTGCTGACCTCAACCGTTGCCACCGACGAGCACACCGGACGAGGCCGACATCGCGGCCAGTACCCGTCGGGTGTTGTCGTCGGCGGGGAAGAACATCTCGACGGCGATCTCGTCCAGCGTCACATCGCGCGGCGAGCCGAAGACCGTGACGGCGTAGAGCAGCGACAGCGGACCCGCCTCGGTGTCGAGCAGCATCGGCGTGCACACGTCGGCGTCGAGGCGACCGGCGATTTCACCGGAATCCGTTGCGACCGGGTAGCTCTCGAGCTCGGCGAGCAGGTCGGCCAACGCCGGGTCCGCGATGCGGTCGAGCTGGCGGCGCACCCGGCGCAGCGTGTGCTCCCGCCACTGCCCGTGGTTGCGGATCTGTCCGGCGAGACCGTCCGGATGCAAGGTGGCGCGCAGCATGTTGGTGTGCGGCTCGCGCAGGTGCGCGGGGACTGCGGCCAGAAACCCGGTCATGGTGCGGTTGGCGGACAACAGATTCCAGCGTGCGTCGACCACCACCGCCGGATTCGGCTCATGGCCGGCGAGGACGGCCTCGACGGCGACCCTGACCCTGCCCAGATCGCGCAGGGGTCGTTCGGTGTGCACCGGCGCGTATCCCGCGCACAGGTGCAGATGATTGCGGGCCCGCAACGGCACCTCTAGTTCGTCACAGAGCCGCTCGATCATCTCCCGGCTCGGCACGGCCCGTCCGGTCTCGACGAAGCTGAGATGACGCGCCGAAAGACCGGCGGCCAAGGACAGCTCGAGCTGGGTGCGCCGCCGCCGCTGGCGCCACTGCCGCAGTAACGATCCCACCGTCGGCTGATCACCCATAGGCGCCACTCTAGGACGCCGTCGCCTTTACCTCCCGCGTAATCGACTGCCGACCCCGCGCGAAACCATCATGGACTCATGTTCCTCATCGAGATCGCCCACCCGGCAGGCACCTATACCGCCGACGACCACCACACCATCGCCACCGCCCTCGTCGCGACGATGACCAGCGCCGACGACGCACCGGAGGCGACCATGCGGCGCGCGCGGCGGATGACTCATGTCGCGTTCCGGGAATTGCGCGACTGGCACACCGGCGACGGCCCGATCGCGGGATCGGGCGCGCCACCGGTGATCGCCACCATCACCCTGCCCGAGGACTGGTGCGACGAATCGGGCGCCCACATGATGGGCACCGTCCGCGCCGCCATCGGCCGCGTCGACCGTGCCCGCGGCTGGACCCGCGACGTCGGCGATCTGTGGATCAATGTCGTCGGCATCGCCAACCGCCGGATCGGCATGAACGGCAAGGCCACCGACAGCGACGGCGTGATGGCCGAACTCACCGCGGAGTTCCAGGCCCTGCTCGCGTCCGGGGAATACACCGTCCCCGAGGGCAAACTTCTCGACCCGATCTGCGGCATGACGGTCACCGCGGGTAAGAGTGCGATCACGCTGGACCACGACGGCAAGACGATCGGATTCTGTGCCATCGGCTGCCGCGACACCTACGCCAGACGACACGATCTGTCGCTGAGCTGACGAAAGGCCAGCTCGCGCTCGGGTGACCGTCTCGCTCGAGACTGCGCCACCGGGGCACCGAGCAGGGCCCGCCGGGGTCGGGTAGATGGCCGATTTCCGCTAGCACCCCGACCGAGTGGGTGCCATTGTGGAACTCGTGACCATCAGTGCTTTGGACTTCGAGGGCTGCTACCGGGCGGTCTCCACCCGTGACTCCCGCTTCGACGGGCAGTTCTTCACCGCGGTGCGCACGACTGGCATCTACTGTCGGCCGTCGTGTCCGGCGATCACGCCCAAGCGGGTCAATGTGTCGTTCCTGCCCACCGCGGCGGCGGCCCAGCAGGCCGGTTATCGCGCCTGCCGTCGGTGCCTGCCCGATGCCGCGCCCGGCTCGCCGCTGTGGAATGTGCGGGCCGACCTGGCCGCGCGTGCCATGCGGTTGATCGGTGACGGGGTGATCGAGCGGGGTGGGGTGCCGGGATTGGCTGCCACCCTTGGCTATTCGCAACGTCAGCTCACGCGGGTGCTCACCACCGAACTCGGGGCGGGGCCGCTCGCGCTGGCCAGGGCGCATCGTGCGCACACCGCGCGGCTGCTCATCCAGACCACCGAGATGCCGATGTCGGACATCGCGTTCGCGGCGGGATTCGCCAGCATTCGGCAGTTCAACGACACGGTGCGCGAGGTGTTCGCGGTGAGTCCGACGACGATGCGGGCCGAGTTGCGCCGATCGCCGCGCGCCGATGTGGTCGCGCCGGGCACGCCCGGTCTGCTGACTTTGCGGCTGCCGTACCGCGAACCGCTCGATACCGGCTGGCTGAGCTGGTTCCTCTCGGCACACGCGGTGGCTGGGACGGAACTGTGGGACGACGACGTCTACACGCGCAGCCTGCGTACTCCGCACGGGCACGCGACTGTTCGGCTGTCGTTTCAGCCCGGCCATGTGCGGGCCGAGCTGGCATTGCGGGATATGCGCGATCTGGCGCCGACCGTGGCACGAGTGCGGCATCTGCTCGATCTGGATGCGGATCCGATGGGGATCGACGATGCGCTGGGGATCAGCGGCACCGACGGGTTCACGCCGGGAATCCGGGTGCCGGGGTGCCTGGAGGGCTCAGAATTGTTGCTGTGCACCATGATCGGGCAACAGATCTCGGTGCGGGCGGCCGGCACGCATCTCGCGCGGCTGGTGGACGCGCTGGGTGAGCGGATCGAAGGGCCGGTGCCGCGGCTGTTCCCGACGGCCGCGGCCATCGCCGAGCACGGTGCCGAAGTGTTGACCGGCCCGGCGCGCAGGGTGGCCGCCATCGTGTCCGCGGCACGCGCGATCGCCGACGGCGAACTGGTCCTGCATTCCGGCCGCACCGCCGATGACCTGCGGCGCGACCTGCTCGCGCTCGACGGCGTCGGGCCCTGGACCGCCGATTACGTCACCATGCGATCCCTGGCCGATCCCGACATTCTGCTCGACACCGACCTGGTGGTCCGGCAGGGCGCCGCACGGGCCGGAATCGACCTCGCCAACACCACCCGCTGGGCGCCGTGGCGCTCCTATCTGTCCATGCACTTGTGGAAGACCGCGCTCGAACATCGTGGCGCGCTTGTCCGTGAACCCGCTCTCCAGGAAGCGAAAACCCATGACTGACACTGCTCTTCGTCTCGCCGATGTCGCGACCGTCAGCACGCCGATCGGCCCGTTCACCACCATCGTCGATGCCGACGGCGCCGTACTCGCCTCGGGCTGGACCGGCGACCCGACCACGCTGACCGGCCTCGTCCACAGCACATTGCGCCCGGCCGAACTGCGGCAACGGGATTCGCTCGGTGCGGTGACCAAGGCGGTCATCGACTATCACGCAGGTGATCTCACCGCGATCGACGCGATTCCGGTGCGGCAGCAGTCCGGCGAATTCCTGGTCCACGCCTGGGAAGTCCTGCGCAAGGTACCGGCCGGCGAACCGGTGACCTATACGGAGTTCGCCGGACTCTCCGGGCGTCCGGCGGCCACCAGGGCCGCGGCCAACGCCTGCGCTCGCAACTCCGCGGCGCTGTTCGTGCCGTGTCATCGCGTGCTGCGGATCGGCGGAGCGCTCGGCGGGTTCCGGTGGGGGCTGGAGGCCAAGGCCTGGTTGCTCGCGCACGAGAGCTGAGCATGCGCCGGGGCGGCGGCCATCGCCGCACGCCCCGGTTCAGCCCACTAGGTGGGTGCAGGGAGCGCCGCGTGACGATTCGGCGGAAGTCCAGTCCAGTGATCGTCGATTGGCTCTTTTTTTCAGGTCCAGTAGGCCGGATTCTGTTAGCTATGCTCACTCGTCGCCTGGTCGCGCTGTATGTCGGTTTGTGGTTGTACGGGACATCGATGGCAGTGATGATCCGGGCGGGGCTCGGGCTCGACCCGTGGGATGTGTTCCACCAGGGGGTCGCCGCGCATGTGCCGTTGAGTTTCGGCGTGGTGACCGCGCTGACCGGGATCGCCGTGCTGCTCGCCTGGATTCCGCTGCGGCAGCGGCCGGGGCTCGGGACCGTCAGCAATGTGGTGGTGATCGCGATCGCGGTCGACGCCGGATTGTGGCTGATCCCGGCGGTGGACGGGCTGTGGTTGCGGATTCTGGCCATGCTGGCCGCGGTGGTGGTGAACGCCGCGGCGACAGTGCTCTATATCGGCGCGGGCATGGGTCCGGGACCACGCGATGGACTGATGACTGGACTGGTCGCTCGCACCGGATGGCCGGTCTGGTCCGTTCGTACCGGTATCGAGGTGTCGGTGCTGGCCACCGGGTGGTTCCTCGGCGGCAGTGTGGGGATCGGCACGCTGGTCTACGCCTTCGGGATCGGACCGCTGGTCCAGCTGATGATCCCGCTCGTCGACGGCAAGCTCCCCGGGTTCGCGCCTACTCCTAGCCGTTCGCGGTCGGCACTCGACAAGGCGCCGGCGTAATCGCCGTCTTGTCATCGCGCGCGGCTGCCGTCGACGCCACGACGGCGTCGATTACGCGACGGTGGCTTCGAGGTGAGAGCCTGCGCGGCCGCGCAGGACGTGCAGGCGGGTGGGGATGCGTTGACGCATTTCATCGACGTGGCTGACGACGCCGACCACGCGGCCGTTCGCGCGGAGTTCGTCGAGCACGCCCATGACCGCGTCGAGGGTGTCGGCGTCGAGGCTGCCGAAACCTTCGTCGATGAACAGGGTGTCCAGGACCAGGCCGCCGGATTCGGCGGCGACCACGTCGGCGAGGCCGAGGGCCAAGGCCAGTGAGGCCATGAAGGTTTCGCCGCCGGAGAGGGTCTTCGCCGACCGGATGGCGCCGGTGTAGTCGTCGCGGACATCGAGCCCGAGGCCGCCGCGCCTGCCGCGCGGGCCCGCCTTGTCCGAGTGAACGAATTCATAACGGCCGCCCGACATTCGGCGCAGCCGCAGCGAGCCCGCGACGGCGACCTCTTCCAGCCGAGCCGCAAGGACATAGGAGCGCAACGACATTCGCCGGTTGTTCTCGCCACGGCCCGCGACTACTTCCGCCACGGCCGCCAACTCGTCGAAATCACGCTGTTTAGGCGCGATCCGCTCGACCTCGCCCCACAGCTGCGTGCCCAGCTGCTCGAGCTGGGCGACGCGCTCGGTGGCCGCCGACTGTGCCGCCACCGCCGCGGTGAGCGCGCCCTGCGCTTCGCTGAACCGGCGTTCCAGCGCGTTCAGGTCGCCCGGGGTCTGCTCGGCGACAGCGCGGATCTGTGGTTCGGCCAGCACCGCCTCGGCATGCGCACGGGCGCGGTCCGCGGCGGTGAGTTCGTGTTCGATCGTGGCCTGCTGCTGCGCGGTCCGCGCGACGGCGGTGACGACCTGCGCGTAGGCGGTGAGCTGTGCGATGTCGTCGCGGGGCGTTGCCGGCTCGATCTCGGAGACTTCGTCTGCCGGTTCCTCGTCGATCGGATCTTCCTCGAAAAGGTCGAACAGGCTCGGCATTTCGGGGTCGGCGCGCACGGCACGGGATTCACGTGCACTTCTGGCGTGCTCGGTCGGGCGTTTCGCGGCGCCATCCACCGTCTTTGCGAGGTCGGCTGCCCCGTCTGCGTCGGCCGGCGAAGCGTTGCCCGCTCCCGCGGCGACGTCAGTGGCGTTGGCTGCCATGGAACCATCCGCCATGGCCGTGTCGGCGTTGGGAGCGACATCCGCGGTCACCACGGCGTCGGCGGTATTCGGTTCGGCGACGACGGCGGCCCCGTACCCCTCGGGCACGAGACCTGCTGCGCGGGCGAGGTTTTCCACGCGATCGGCGATGGTTTGCACAGCGTTGCGGGCGGCGGATTCCTCGGTGCGAGCGGTGCGCAGGGTTGCGGCGACGGTGATGAGGGACTCGAGGCGGGCGGTGCGGGCGTCGACGGTGTCGTCGGCACCCGCGGCGGTGCGCAGGCGGGCGGTGAGTTCGTCGAGGCGGGTGCGGGTGGTGGCGATGTTGGCGGTGACGGTGCCGAGGCGGGCGTCGAGGTCGCGGGATCGGTCGTGGAGTGCGGTCTCCTCGGCGCGAAGGGCCTCGAGCCGGGTGGTCAGGGCGGGGGCGCGGTCGGCGGCTTCGGCGGTGTCGTCGAAGCGGTGGGTGGCGGTGCGGACCGCGTCGGCGAGGGTGACCGGATCGGCGTCGCCACCGCGCGCGATCAGCGCCTCGATCTCGCGCTCGATGGCGCCGATGCGTTCGGCGATGCGCTCCCGCGCGGCCTCGGCGACCTGTTCGGCCGCGTGTGCGCTGTCCTCGGCGGCTTTGGACACCGCGTCATCGGTGGGCCGCGCCGGTTCGGGATGGTCGGCCGAACCGCAGACCGTGCACGGCGCACCGTCGGTGAGCGCGCCCGCGAGCTCGGCGGCCATCCCCGCGAGGCGGCGTGCGCGCAGGTCGAGCACGCGCTCCCTGGCATCGAGATGGGCACGGCGAGCGGTATCGAGTTCGGCCTGCGCCTTGTCCAAAGCCGGCCGCTGCCGGGCTATTCCGACCGCCGCTGCCGCAGCGTCCTGCCACTTGGCCAGCTCGTTGCGCACTCCGGGCAGCGCGGCCGCCGCATCGGTCGCCTCGCGTAACTGTTCCTGCACCGAGGCGATCGCCGTCGGCAGTTCGAGGCGCCGCTTGCCCAGGTCGCCCGCGCGCTGGGTCAGCCGAGCGGCTTCGCTCTCGTGGGCGGCGAGATCGCCGGTGAGCTGACGCGCGGTCACCGCATCGGCGCGCACCTCACCGAGCACACCGAGCAGCGCGTTCCACTGACTGATGCCCGCATCGAGATCACCGCGGATATCGACAACGCCCGCGCCCGAACCGAGAACGCCGGCAGACGGGCCGATCGGGTCGTCCATCACAACGGTCAGCAGGTCTACGCCCGCGATGTCGGCGGCGGCAGGGGCTCTGAGCTGGTCTGCCAATGTGGTTGCGGCGCTTCGGGTTGCGGCTTCGGCGCGGCGCAAGGTGCGGACTGTCGAGCGGGCTTCGTCGATGGCTTGGACAACGGGTTCGGCGCGGCGGGCCTGGTCGAGTTCGTGTTGGAGTTCGGCGCGGCGGGGGGCCGAGGCGGCGTACGCGGCCAGCTCCGCGCGGGCCGCCGCCATCCGGGCGCGCAGCTCGGTGATGCGGCGTTGCGCTTCGGCTTCGGTGCGGGCCTCGCCCGATTCCTTGTGCCGCAGTTCGGCATTCGTGGTCGCCTCGGCGAGGGCAGTGCGTGCGGTGGCCAGCAGTTCCTGGGACCAGGTCACCGCGTCGAGGATCCCGATCGATTCCGCGCCGCCGTAACCCGCCGCCATGCCGACCTTGGTGATCAGGCGATCGATGCCCTGCCGACGCGTGGCCAGATCGGCTTCGGCCGCGCGGCGCCGATCCGACAACCATTTCTCGGCCGTGCCGAAACGCTGGGTGTCGAAGAGCTTTTCGAGCAGCTTCTCGCGGTCTTCGTTCTCGGCGCGCAGGAATCTGGCGAAATCGCCCTGCGGGAGCAGCACCACCTGGAAGAACTGGTCGGCGCTCATGCCGAGCAGGCGCATCACCTCGTCACCGATGTCGGTGAGCCGGGACAGGTTCTCGCCCGAGCCGTCGAGCCACTCGAGGGTGCCCTTGGCCTGAATCTCGCGGACCTTGGTGCTGTCGCGGCTGCTCGGCCGTTCGAACGCCGGGCTACGGGTGAGCCGCAGGCGCCGGCCACCGAGGGTGGCTTCGAGGGTGACCAGGGGCTGGGTCTGTACGTCGGCGTGGTCGGAGTGCAGGCGCTTGCTCTCCCCCCGCGCTCCCGGCACGCGCCCGTACAAGGCGAACGCGATGGCATCGAGGACGGTCGTCTTGCCCGCGCCCGTGTGCCCGTGCAGCAGGAACAGCCCGTCGGTACCGAGCGCGTCGAAATCGACGACGGTGGGCTCGGCGAACGGACCGAACGCCACCATCTCGAGCCGATGCAGCCTCATGCGCCACCGCCGATGTCGGCCCGGCGGCGGGCCTCGACGCCCGGTTCCCCGGACATGCGTGCGCGGACGGCACTCGCCGGATTCAAGCGACAGCGTCCGCGGCGTCGACCGACTCCCCGGTGCCGGATTCGCGGACCGGATCGGTGTCGCGGACCGCCGCCTCGAGCGCCCGCTCCACCCATGCCATCTCCCCCTCGCTCGGTGTGCCACGTACGTCGGTCAGAAAACTCGCCGCGACCTCGGCATCGCGGCGGCCGTGTACCCGCTCGCGATAGCGCAATTCCGGGCTACCTTCGGGCCGAGCCCATTCCACGTGCACCGCGTGCGGGAATCGCTCGCGCAGCTTACGCATCGGGTCCACCGGGCGGGTGGTGTCGGTGAGCGTGGCCGACACGTAATGCTCTTCGGCCGCCGCGTATTCGGCGTCGCCGAGCAGGGATTCGATGGTGCCGGTGAGCCTGCTCAGCCCGCGCACCAGCGGCAGCTCCTGGCGGCGCACCGCGGCCAGTCCCGAGGCATCGAGGTCGACGATCCACACGGCTTTTCGATGCGAGGCTTCCCCGAACGAATACGGCAACGGGGATCCGCTGTAGCGCACCGACTCCGACAGCGTCTGCGGTGAATGCAGGTGGCCGAGCGCAACATAGTCGATGCCGTCGAAGGCTGACATCGACACTGTCTCCACGCCGCCCACCGAGATCGACCGCTCCGAACCCGTGGCCTCGCCGCCGATCACGAACGCGTGCGCCAGCACCACCGTGCGCGTGCCGGACCTGGCGGCGAGATCGGCACGAATCCGCTCCATCGCGGCATCGAGGATCTCCGCGTGCGAATGCGCCTGTGGCACACCGAGTTCGGTGCGGGTGATCTCCGGTTCGAGATAGGGGATCGCGTAGAACGCCACGTCACCGTGGGTATCGGCCAGCACGATCGGGCGGTCCGCATCGGCGACTCTCGTGCACAGGTGCAGCCCACCGGCCGCGGCGAAGCTGGCGCCCGCACCGAGTCGAGCGGGCGAATCGTGATTGCCCGAGGTGGCGATGATCGTCGCGCCCGCCGCCCGGATCGCCTCGAATCCGCGATTGCAGACCCCGATGGCATCGGCATTGGGGATGGAGCGGTCGTAGATGTCGCCGGGCACCACCACCACGTCCACGGATTCGCGCACGACCAGTTCCGCGATCGCGGTGAGCACGCGCGCCTGATCGGCCAGCAGGTCGACACCGTGAAAGGTGCGCCCGATGTGCCAGTCGGAGGTGTGCAGGATCCGCATGTCGCGAACCGTAGGGCACACCCCCGACAGAATTCAATCGACGCACCACACGCGTGTAATTCACCGGCGTGGCGCACACACCGGCCGAATGTTCGGCCTGCGGCGGATAGTGCGCACCCGTCCGTGGTGCATCCGCCGCGGAATTGCCCGGTTTGCCGGGGAATTGCGAACTTGTCGGTGGCCTCGGGCAGTATCGCCGCCATGACCGCTTCGATGCTCGTCGCGCTCGTCCTGGTATTCGCCGCAGGCTTCGGTCTCGGCTGGTTGGGCCACTCCGCCCGTGGTGGGCAACGCGCCGCCACCGCGGAGGCTCGGCTCGCGGCGGCCGGGGACAATCAACGGTTGCTGCAGCAGTCGCTGCACTCGGCCAACGAGGATGCGGCGCGCAGGCATTCGGCCGCGATCGGCGCGATGGTCGATCCGCTGCGCGACGCGGTCGGGGCATTGGAACAGCAGATCAGGCAGGTCGAGCACCACCGGATCGATGCGTATTCGGGCTTGCGCGAGCAGGTCGCAGGCATGCAGCGCACCTCGCATCGACTCTCCGATCAGACCGGTCAGCTGGTCGCCGCGTTGCGTGCGCCGCAGGTGCGCGGCCGGTGGGGTGAGATCCAGCTGGAGCGGGTGGTCGAACTCGCCGGGATGACCCGGCACTGCGATTTCGACACCCAGGTATCCAGGTCCGGCGGCGACGATCGCGGCGTGGTCCGGCCCGACATGGTGGTGCGGCTGGCCGGTGGCCGCCACATCGTCGTCGACGCCAAGGTGCCGTTCTCGGCGTATCTGGAGGCGGCGACCACCGACGACCCCAGCGCGCGCACCCAATTATTGGCCCGCCACGCCAAGCACCTGCGCGCCCACGTCGACCAATTGGCCGACAAGGCGTACTGGGCGGCATTCGACCCGGCGCCGGAATTCGTCGTGCTGTTCGTGCCCGGCGACCCGTTCCTCGATGCCGCGCTCACCACCGATGCCGAGCTGCTGGAGTACGCGTTCGGGCGGAACGTGATCCTGGCAACCCCCACTACCTTGATCGCGCTGCTCCGCACTGTGGCGTTCAGCTGGCGACAGGAAGCGCTCTCGCGCGATATGGCAACGGTGCAGCAACTGGGCAAGGAGCTCTACACCAGGGTGGGCAAGGTCGCCGAACATCTGGACAATCTGGGCGTGAATCTCGGTAAGGCCGTAGCTGCTTTCAACGCGACAGTGGGCTCGGTGGAGTCACGCGTGATGGTCACCGCGCGCCGGATGCACGATCTCGGGATCGCCGATCAGGAGCTCCCGGCAATCCGGCTCACGGAGTCCCGACCGCGGGTGGTGGCCTTAGCGGACGCTGAGGATCGCATCTGAGATCCCCGTGCCGTGGCGCCTACGGGGCCGATGTGCAGTTAGTGTCATAGTGTGGCTGCTTCCCAACGTGCGCGACCCCGGGTGCCCGCGCCGCAACGTTCGATCGTGCCCTCGGTACCCGGCATCCCCGCCTGGGCCGCGATTCTGGTCGCCGTCGGTGCGACGGGCGTCGGGTTCCTGATCGACGCGTTCGGCGGTGAAACCCTGCCGACCGGCACGTTCTCGGCGCTGTATGTGCTCGGCTGTGTGCTCGCCGTCTGCGCGGTGCGCTTTCGCGGCCTGTTCTCGACCATGGTGATGCCGCCACTGCTGCTGTTCGTCGCGGTGCCGGTGGCCTGCCAGCTGCTGGGTGGGCGCGCCACCTTCTCGATCAAAGAAGTCCTGATCAACCTGATCATCCCGCTGGTGGAGCGCTTCCCGACGATGGCGCTGGCGACCGTGCTGGTCCTGGCGATCGGTGGAGCCAGGATCGCGATCGCCAAGCGCACGCCCCAGGCGGCCCGACCCGGTGCGTCGGAGCGTCGCGGCAAACCCAAGACCGAACGCCAGCCGGCCAAACGCCGTCGCCCCGAATCGACCCCCGACCTCGCCACCGCCGCCCGCAAGCGACCACGCCGCGGCACCGCGGTCCTGGACGAGCCCGACACCGAGGTCGACATGGCAAGCCCGGCCCGCCGACCAGCCCGGCCCGCCGAACCGAAACGCGCCCCCGCAGCGGCCAGGCCACGCGAACCCAGAGCCGCACGCGGTGAACCCCGCCCCGCCCGCGCTGCCGCCGCCCCCCGCGAACCCGAACCGGCCCGCGTCCCGCGCCGCCGCGGCGAAGCACCCCCGCACCCGCAGCCGAACGTGCGCTACCGCGACCGCGCCGACTCAGCCCGCACAGAACGCCGCCGCCCGGACAACGTCTGAGGCTCGCCCGCCTCCCCGCGACTCGAGGTCAGACCGAGTTGCGGGGAGATTTGCGTTGGCCAGGCGATGGATGTGGCTCGGTCAGCCCATACCCGGTGAGTGAGCAGGTCTCAGCTCTGGGCGGTGTCCCTGCGCGCGGCACGGAGTTCGCGGGGCAGGGAGAAGACCAGCGTTTCGTTGGCTGTGGTCACCGGCTGTACCTCGCCGAAGCCGTGTTCGGCCAGCAGGTCGAGTACCCCGGTCACCAGGATCTCCGGCACCGAGGCACCGGAGGTGATGCCGATCGTCTGCACACCTTCGAGCCAGGCCAGGTCGACCTCGCGGGCGTAGTCGACCAGGTACGACGCCTTCGCACCGGCACCGAGTGCCACCTCGACCAGTCGCACCGAGTTGGACGAGTTGCGCGAACCGACCACGATCACCAGATCGCATTCGGGCGCCATCGCCTTGACCGCGGTCTGGCGGTTGGAGGTCGCGTAGCAGATGTCGTCGCTCGGCGGGTCCTGCAGCGTGGGGAACCGTTCGCGCAGCCGCTCGACGGTCTGCATGGTCTCGTCCACCGACAGCGTGGTCTGCGACAGCCAGATCACCTTCGACGGGTCGCGCACGGTCACCTTGTCCACCGAGTCGGGCCCGTCGACCAGCTGCACGTGTTCGGGCGCCTCACCGGCGGTGCCCTCGACTTCCTCGTGGCCCTCGTGGCCGATCAGCAGGATGTCGTAGTCGTCGCGGGCGAAGCGCTTGGCTTCCTGGTGCACCTTGGTGACCAGCGGGCAGGTGGCGTCGATGGTGCGCAGGTTTCGTTCGGCGGCGGTCTCGTGCACGATCGGCGCGACACCGTGCGCGGAGAACACGACCAGCGCGCCCTCGGGCACCTCGTCTGTCTCGTCGACGAAGATCACGCCCTGCTCACGCAGCGTTTCCACCACGTGGCGGTTGTGCACGATCTCCTTGCGCACATAGACGGGGGCGCCGTGTTTCTCCAGCGCCTTCTCCACGGTCTCGACGGCGCGGTCGACGCCTGCGCAGTAGCCGCGCGGCTCGGCAAGCAGCACGCGCTTGCCACCGGCAGCCTTCGCGCCCGCGGAGCGCGTGATACCGACGTTCAAGGGAATTGCCGAGGTCATATCCCACAGCTTACGTGCGCGCGACGGGCCGGATCAGGTCGGATCAAGGGGCGAAAGTCACACAACCGGGGTGTGGACCTTTGCATCACACCCGGTTTGGGGCAGGCTGGGGGCATGTTTCGACCTCCGTTCCTGGCCAGGGTGGCCGCCGGCGCCGCCGTGTATGCCTTAGAAGAGACCCGGCGACTGCCCGTCGCCGCGGTCAATTTCCCGATCACCGCGCTCAGTCGCGTGCTGCAGACCACCATGCATGTGCAGCAGTTCGTGACCAGCCTCGCGCTCAAGGGTGACGGTGTGTTCGAACGGCTGGGTTCGGCGCCTGCCGAGCAGCCCGAGTGGGCCACCTTCGACGAGGACATCGCGCCCGCGCCCGCCACCAACGGCCACGCCAGCCGCTTCGACCTGTTCGAAGAGGCCCCGCAGACCAACGGCAAGGCCGTGCCCGCCTCGCTGCTGCTGCTCGAGACCGAGGACGAGGTCATCGAGCCGGCCGAGGAGCCCGCCGCGGAGGAGGTCGTCGCCCCCGAGGTCGCGATCCGCTACGACTACCCCGCGATGACCCTGGCCCAGCTGCGCGCCCGCCTGCGCATGCTCACCCTCGAAGAGCTCGGCCAGCTGCTGGCCTTCGAACAGCAGACCCGCGCCCGCGCCCCCTTCGTCACGATGCTCACCAACCGCATCGCCACGGTGCAGGCGAAGTAACCGGACTTCCGTCGAGGCGGCCGCGATCCGACACATCGGATCGCGGCCGTCTTTTTGGTTGTGTCGGTGGCCGCGCGTAGAACTGACTCATGACTCAGGACGGCGTCGCGCAGACCGGCGCTCCGGCCAATTCGGCGGAGCAGCCGTATCCGGTGCGCTCGGTCGCGGTGAAGGTCGCCCAGTGGATCGAGCGGCTCGGCAGCATCTGGGTGGAGGGGCAGGTCACCCAGATCAACGCGCGCCCGGGCACCCGCACCGCGTTCCTGGTGCTGCGCGATGCCTCGGTGGACATGTCGCTGTCGCTGACCTGCGATCCCGACCTGTTGCGCAGGCTGCCGGTGCCGTTGACCGAGGGCAGCCGGGTGGTCGTCTACGGCAAGCTGCAGTTCTTCACCGGGCGCGGCACGGTGTCGTTGCGGGTCACCGAGATTCGCGCCGTCGGCATCGGTGAGCTCCTGGCGCGGATCGAACGGCTCAAAGCCCTGTTGACGGCCGAGGGGCTGTTCGACGCTCGGCTCAAGCGGCCGCTGCCGTTCCTGCCCGCGACGATCGGGCTGATCACCGGACGGGCAAGCGCGGCCGAACGAGATGTCTTGTCCGTGGCCCAGAACCGTTGGCCCGCAGTCCGATTCGTCATCCGTAATACCGCGGTGCAGGGTCCGACCGCGGTGCCACAGATGCTCGAGGCCCTGGCCGAACTCGATCGCGACCCCGAGGTCGAGGTGATCGTGCTGGCGCGCGGCGGCGGCAGCGTCGAAGATCTGCTTGCCTTCTCCGACGAAGCCCTCTGCCGCGCGGTCGCCGCCGCGCGCACCCCGATCGTCAGCGCCATCGGCCACGAACCCGACAATCCCCTGCTCGACCTGGTCGCCGACCTGCGCGCGGCCACCCCCACCGACGCCGCCAAGCGCATCGTCCCCGACGCCGCCGCCGAACTGGCCGGGGTCCGTGAGATGCGCGCACGCTCGGCGGCCGCGCTGCGCGGCTGGGTCCAGCGCGAAGAGCACATCATCGCGCAGCTGCGATCGCGCCCCGTCCTCGCCGATCCCCTGCGCGAACTGACCCACCGCCACGACGAGCTGGAACGATTGCGCACCGCCGCGCGACGCACCGTCGAACAACTCCTGCGCGGCGAGTCGACGACCACCCTGCATCTGCGCGAGAAGCTCACCGCGGTGGGTCCGGCCGCCACGCTGGCCCGTGGCTACGCTGTCGTGCAGCGCGTCGCCGGTCCCGAACGCCATGTCGTTCGTTCGATCGACGACTCCCCCGCGGGAAGCCAGCTCCGCATCAGGGTCGCCGACGGAGCCGTCACCGCCGCGGCACTCGGTGCCAAACGACTGACGCCAGAGACCACCGACGAGAAGAGGAAGTGACCGTGGCCGACGCCGGTTCCGAGAACACCGCTGCCGACACCCTGGCCGAGATCGCGGCCTTCGGCTACGAACGCGCCCGCGACGAGCTCATCAACGTGGTGAAGATGCTCGAGCAGGGCGGCCTCGACCTGGACGACTCCCTGGTCCTGTGGGAACGCGGCGAAGCACTGGCCACCCGCTGCGAACAGCATCTCGCCGGGGCGCGCCGCCGGGTGGAGGACGCCCTGTCCCGCGCCGACCTCGACACCGCCGACTGAGTACGCGGACCGACATTCCGCTTTTACCGCCGCGAAACACCGGCCGGGCACGCTGTTGCACGGTCGGTCCGGCGAGGATCGCCCTGCGCGCGGCGCACGGAAAGTTCGAATGACGGAGTACGGCCGATGGCACCCACCGATTCGCTGACGAGCCTGCGCGCCGACCTGGGTCCCATCACGTTCTCCACCGACACCCGCAAGCTGCGCACCAAGAGCCGGGACCGGTTCGCCCAGAGCCCGGTCCTGCGAGACCTGTTGCGCGGGCGCAATGCCGAGATCTTCATCGCGCCACGTACCAAGGAAGAGCTGCGCACCGCGGTGGCCGCCTGCGCGCGTCATCGCATCCCGATCACCGTGCGCGGGGCCGGTTCCGGGCAGTTCGGTCAGG
Source organism: Nocardia sp. FBN12 (assembly GCF_050320175.1). GTDB lineage: Bacteria > Actinomycetota > Actinomycetes > Mycobacteriales > Mycobacteriaceae > Nocardia. The sequence continues at coordinate 4,916,362 of NZ_CP190048.1, forward strand.
GTGTGCCGCTGCGCGGTGGCGCGGTGATCGATGTCACCGCTGTCGCCGGCGTCCTCGGCTGGCACGGCGAACCCGGCAGACGCCTGCCAACCAGCGTTCGCGCGCTCACCGGCACTGTCGTCGCCGATATCGACGCCGCGATCCGCCCGTCCGGCTGGGAGCTGCGGATGCACCCGTCGACCGCGCATCAGGCCACCGTCGGCGGCTACATCGCGGGCGGGCACGCGGGTATCGGCAGCTGCCGCTGGGGCATCCTGCGCGACACCGGCAACATCACCGCGCTGGAGGTGATGACGGTCGAGGAACACCCACGGCTGATCGAGTTGCGCGGGCGCGATGTGAACACCGTGCACCACGCGTACGGCGCGAACGGCATCATCACCGAGGTCGAGCTGCCGGTCGCCCCCGCCTGGGAATGGCACGAGCTGGTCGTCTCGTTCCCGGCGTTCGAACAGGCGGCCCGCTTCGCGGTCGACATCTCCCGCAGCGACGGCATTCTCACGAAAGTCGTTTCGCCCCAAGCGCATCCGCTCCCGCAGTACTTCCCCGAACTCGCCGGGCTGATTCCCGGCGGCGAGTCGATGGTGCTGCTGATGGCCGCCGTCCAGTCGGTGCCGAACGTGGAGGATCTGGTGCAGGACAACGGCGGCCGGATCCGCTACCGCTGCCTCGAGGGCAAGGGCAGCTACGGTGCGCCGCTCTACGAGTTCACCTGGGGCCATTCGATGCTGCGCTACCAGCGTCACAACGACAAGCTCACCGGGCTGATGGCACTGTTCCCACAGCGGGATCTGTACGAGTCGATCGTCGGCATCCACCGGGAATTCGCCGAGTTGGGGCCGCTGCATGTGGAGATGAAGCGGATCGACGGCGGCCTGTCGTGTCAGGGCTCACCGGTCTTCGCCTTCGAGAGCCAGGAGCACTTGGCGGCCACCACCGAGCGATTGCAGCGCGCGGGATTGTTCATCGCGAACTCGCACACACCCGTCCTCGGTGCGGGCGGAATGAAGCCGTGGGGCGCGAAGGAAGCCGCCGCCAAACGCGAATTCGACCCGTACGCCCTGCTGGCGCAGGGCAAGTCCGACGACGCCGAGGACGCGATCACCACCTCGACCGCGCTCCCCAACAGCGGCTGGTCCTACCGACTCAGCTGAGCTACTTCGCCAGTGGTGGAGCCGTCGTGATCGCCGTCGCGAGAGTGGTGAAGGCGGCTTCGTTACCCGCGCCGGTGATCAGGATCCGCACCCCTCCGAGGTCGGCGATCCAGCCGGTTTCCTCGGTCGGTTCGGAATAGACGACCCACTTCTGCCCGGCCACGTCCTGCGTCCCGGTCGGATACCGCGAGCCGAGCTCCTGGCGCGACAGGGCCTCCTCGGCGGCATCGGTCTGCGAATACCGCATGTAGGTGCCCTGCGGCGTGATGTAGCCGACCGTGCTCACCGCGGCGCCACCCGCGGCGGCGATGGTGTCGCGGCTGCCCGAGTTCGACACCCAGCCCGCGGGCAGGGTCGGGTTGCGGATCGGGAACGACAGCGTTTTCGCGTCGGATGTCAGCGCGGCGTCGGCGTCGAAATGCGGGATCTGACCCTGCGTCGGGCCGTTGGTCGCCACCGAGCACTGGCTCGCGACCCCGGCCAAGACCACCGCGGCCAGCACCAACGGGATCAACGACCAGAACAGATCGCGGTAGTCGTTGAAAATGCGGTGCTTGGTCTGTGCCACGCCTACCAGTATCCACTCGGGCCATGACCAGGCCGCTCAGGGGTCATCGCAGGAGGTCGTGCACGAGCGTGCCGTTTCGAAATGCGACAATGCCCCCGTAACACCAACGCCAAGGAGGCACTCCGCAATGACGCCCACCTCGCCCGCCCCCAGCCGCCGCGAGGCACCTGATCGCAACCTCGCACTCGAGCTGGTCCGCGTCACCGAGGCAGGCGCGATGGCGAGCGGCCGTTGGGTCGGCCGCGGCGACAAGGAAGGTGGCGACGGCGCGGCCGTCGACGCCATGCGTCAGCTCGTCAGCTCGGTCTCGATGAAGGGCATCGTCGTCATCGGCGAAGGCGAGAAGGACGAAGCGCCGATGCTCTACAACGGTGAGCTCGTCGGCGACGGCACCGGCCCCGAGGTCGACTTCGCGGTCGACCCGGTCGACGGCACCACCCTGATGTCGAAGGGCTCCCCCGGCGCCATCTCCGTGCTGGCGGTCGCCGAGCGCGGCGCCATGTTCGACCCGTCCGCGGTGTTCTACATGCACAAGATCGCCGTCGGCCCCGACGCCGCGGGTTCGATCGACATCAACGCCCCGATCGGCGACAACATCCGCAACGTCGCCAAGGCCAAGCACCTGTCGGTCTCCGACCTGACGGTGTGCATCCTGGACCGTCCCCGCCACGCGGAAACCATCCAGCAGGTCCGCGACGCGGGTGCGCGCATCCGGCTCATCTCCGACGGTGACGTCGCAGGCGCGATCGCCGCGGCGCGTCCCGAGTCCGGCGTCGACATCCTGGTCGGCATCGGCGGCACCCCCGAGGGCATCATCGCCGCCGCCGCGCTGCGTTGTCTCGGCGGTGAGATGCAGGGCAAGCTCGCCCCGAAGGACGATGAAGAGCGACAGAAGGCCATCGACGCGGGCCACGACCTGGACCGGGTGCTCTCGACCACCGACCTGGTCTCCGGCGAGAACGTGTTCTTCTGCGCGACCGGCGTCACCGACGGTGACCTGCTGCGCGGCGTCCGCTACTTCCCCGGCGGCGCCTCGACCCAGTCCATCGTGATGCGGTCCAAGTCGGGCACCGTCCGCATGGTCGACGCCTACCACCGCCTGACGAAGTTGCGCGAGTTCTCCTCGGTCGACTTCGACGGCGACGACAGCGCGAACCCGCCGCTGCCCTGACACAGGCGGCCGGGGCCGCGGGTTCGCGGCCCCGAGGGCTCGTAAGACTCGCCTGTGGTGGTCTCCGCTGTGGTTGCCCTTCGATGTATTCCCGCGGGCGGTGTGGGAATCGCCGCTGGTGTGGGGCCACCATTCGCGACGTTCTCGTCCTAGTGTCGAACTATGGCTGACGACGACGGGCAGTACCGGATCGAACACGACACTATGGGGGAGGTTCGCGTCCCCGTCGATGCGCTCTGGCGGGCGCAGACCCAGCGGGCGGTCGAGAACTTCCCGATCAGCGGGCGCGGGCTCGAGCGTGCCCAGATCCGGGCGCTCGGTCTGCTGAAAGCCGCGTGCGCGCAGGTCAACAAGGATCTGGGTCTGCTCGATCCGGTCAAGGCCGACGCGATCATCGCGGCGGCGGGCGAGATCGCGAACGGCGAGCACGATGACCAATTCCCGATCGACGTGTTCCAGACCGGTTCGGGCACCAGCTCGAACATGAACGCCAACGAGGTGATCGCCTCGATCGCCGCGCGCGACGGCATGACCGTGCACCCCAACGACGACGTGAACATGTCGCAGTCCTCCAACGACACTTTCCCCACCGCCACGCACCTGGCCGCCACCGAGGCCGTGATCACCGATCTCGTTCCCGCACTGGAACATCTGCGCCTTGCCCTGCTCGACAAGTCGCAGCAGTGGCGCACCGTGGTGAAGTCGGGCCGCACCCACCTGATGGACGCGGTGCCGGTGACCCTCGGCCAGGAGTTCGGCGGCTACACCCGCCAGATCGCCGCTGGCATCGAACGCGCGATGGCGACCCTGCCGCGCCTCGGCGAGCTGCCGATCGGCGGCACCGCGGTGGGCACCGGGCTCAACGCGCCCGCCGGATTCGGCGCGAAGGTTGTCGCGGAACTGGTGCGTACCACCGGGATCGACGCGCTGCGCGAAGCACACGACCACTTCGAGGCTCAGGCCGCGCGCGACGGACTGGTCGAGGCCTCCGGCGCGCTGCGCACCATCGCGGTCAGCCTGACCAAGATCGCCAACGACATCCGCTGGATGGGTTCGGGCCCGCTGACCGGGCTCGGCGAATTGCAGCTGCCGGACTTGCAGCCCGGCAGTTCGATCATGCCCGGCAAGGTGAATCCCGTTCTGCCCGAGGCGGTTACGCAGGTCGCGGTGCAGGTGGTCGGCAACGACGCGGCGATCGCGTTCGGCGGGGCGAGTGGGGCGTTCGAGCTCAATGTCTACATCCCCGTGATGGCCCGCAACCTGCTCGAGTCGATTCGCCTGCTGGCCAACGTATCTCGCCTGTTCGCCGACAAGTGCGTGAGCGGCCTGGTCGCCAACGAGGAGCACCTGCGCACCCTCGCCGAGTCGTCGCCGTCGATCGTCACCCCGCTCAACTCGGCCATCGGTTACGAGGAAGCGGCCGCCGTCGCCAAACAGGCACTGCGCGAGAAGAAGACGATCCGCCAGACCGTCATCGACCGCGGCCTCGTCCCGGACAAGCTCTCACTCGAAGAGCTCGACCGCAAGCTCGACGTACTGGCAATGGCCGACGTCGACCGGGCTCAATAGAACGGAACCTGGCCACGCACCCCCGACCTCGAGGAGGGCGTTCGCGGCCGGGTCGCCGGTCAGGTGCCGCGGCGCCAGCCGCTATTGATACAGAGCGAGTTCCGCGCGGGCCTTTTCGCCCTCTTCGCTGAAATCGGTGCGGGAGAAGATGTTCCAGCGCTTCAGCAGCGGCTTGAACACCAGCTCGCCCTCCTTCGCGGGATCGTAGATCCCCGCCTCGGCCAGCGCCTCGTCACTCGAACCACCACCGGGCAGATCCACGTGCGGCACCCGGAAATCGGCGACCCGGTCGGCGATCGCGCGCACGGCCTGATCGGGAACCAGATCCAGGGCGGCGGCGACGAGCACGGCGAAGAACTCGGCCTGCAGTTCGTCGTCGGCGGCCAGCTTCTCGGCCATCGCGGTGACGATCGGGTTCTCGCCGAGCGCGGCGGTGTTGCGATGCCGGATCGCGGCGGCGACCTCTTCGAACGCACAGGTGGCCAGCACGTCGATCAGGTGCATCGGGGGCCGGTTGAAACCGTCGGTCATGTGCTGCATCCGGGCCCGCTCGAGCGCGACCGGGTCCACCGCGCGGGTGAGCATGAGGTAGTTGCGGATCATGATCTCGTGGCGGTTCTCCTCCGCCGTCCACCGGCCGACCCAGCGCCACCAGGGACCGGTGCGCAGGTGCTTGCCGAGCTCACGGTGGTAGGACGGCAGATTGTCGGCCACCAGGACGCTCACGGTCAGTGCGAGCCGCGCGGTATCGCTGAGCTCGGACTGTTCCGGAGTCCAGTCCTCGCCGCCGAGGAAGGCGAAGTTGCGCCCGTCCGCCCACGGCACTTGCTCGTGCGGCTGCCAGCCGTCGGCCAGGTCGATGTGGCGACGCAGGTTCAGTTCCACCTCGTCCGCGAGCGAATCCAGCAGCTCGCGATCGGTCAAAGTTTTCTGCACCCCGACAACCTAGTACCTCCTCCGCGAGCGCGGGGACCTACGGGGTGAACCCGGGTCCCCGCGCTGAGCGGAAGGCAACGCTGAGCTGGTATTACTTCGGGGTCACCGTGGTCTCGCCGTTGACCCAGGTGATGGTGCCACCGGTGAAGTCGCTCTGCTTGCCGCCGGTGATGTCCTTCTCGTCGCTGGTCGGGTAGCCCAGCGTGCCGTTGGCGCCGCCGTTCTCCTCCCACGCCTCGCGGATATCGCCCCACACGATGTGGGCGCCGGAATCCTTGCTCCAGTAGACGGTGCCGCCGGTGAAGTCCTGGTACTCGCCACCGTTGGGGCCGGCTTCCTGGGCTTCTTCCGGTGCGCCGAGCGGGCTGTTCGCGCCGCCGGCCGCCACGTACTTCTTGTACACCTCGCCGGAGACGGTGATGTCACCGTTCGGGGTGGAGATGGTGGTCGACTCGCCTGCCGCCCCGCCGGTGGCCGCGCCCGAGGTGGTCTCGGAGCCGGAGGTGGTTTCCGAACCGGGCGTGGTGGTCATCGCGTCCATGTCGTGCTCGGTGGTGGTCGCCCCGCCCGGGGCGCCGACCGCGGAGGTCACCGAGGCGACGGCGTCCTTGGCCTTGTCCTTGTCGTCGTCGCCGCAGCCCGCGGCGAGCAGTAGACCCGCCGCGGCCAGGACCGCGGCGCTTCCGGCAGCAGTACGTCGAGCGAAGTGGTTCATATCCATCCTCTCGCGAGTGGCTCCCTGGAGGGCACGCCCTCGGATGGAGCCTGGCCGACATCCGCAACGGCCCGGCGGAACAGCGTTCGCCGAGCCGTTGCTGGAATGGTGTCCTCGCGGATATTACCCACCGTTTGCGGTAATCAAACGGATTCGGGCCGTGACGCGGCCCGATTGCCGACGATTACGCGTTCGGTCCGTACTCCTCGAGCATCTCGGTCACCAGCGCCGCGATCGGCGAGCGCTCGCTGCGGGTGAGCGTGATGTGCGCGAAAAGCGGGTGACCCTTGAGCTTTTCGATCACCGCGGCCACCCCGTCGTGCCTGCCGACCCGCAGATTGTCGCGCTGGGCGACATCGTGGGTGAGCACCACCCGCGAACCCGTGCCAAGGCGGCTCAACACCGTGAGCAGCACATTGCGCTCGAGCGACTGCGCCTCGTCGACGATCACGAACGAATCGTGCAGCGACCGACCCCGAATGTGGGTCAGCGGCAGCACTTCGAGCATGTCGCGACTGAGCACCTCCTCGAGCACCTCGCGGCTGGCCAGCCCGTCGAGCGTGTCGAAGACGGCCTGAGCCCACGGGCCCATCTTCTCGCTCTCCGAACCGGGCAGATAGCCCAGTTCCTGCCCGCCCACGGCGTACAGCGGCCGGAACACGACCACCTTGCGCTGGGTCCGCCGCTCCAGCACCGCCTCGAGCCCGGCGGTCAGCGCCAGCGCCGACTTGCCGGTGCCCGCGCGCCCACCCATCGACACGATCCCGATGCTCTCGTCGAGCAGCAGGTCGAGTGCGATGCGCTGTTCGGCCGAACGCCCGTGCAGGCCGAAGGCCTCCCGCTCCCTGACCAGCTGGATCCGCTTGTCCGCGGTCACCCGGCCCAGCGCGCTCGAACTGCTGCCCAGCAACCGAACACCGGTGTGGCACGGCAACTCTCGCGCATCGTCGAGGTCGATCACCGAATCGGTGTAGAGCTGATCGATCTGCGAACCCGCGACATCGAGTTCCACCATCCCGCTCCAGCCGGAGGTCACCACATCCTGCGCGTGGTACTCGTCGGCCGACAACCCGACCGCGCTGGCCTTGACGCGCAGCGGGATGTCCTTCGACACCAGCACCACGTCCGCGCCCTCTGCTGAGAAGTTCAGCGCGCACGCCAGGATGCGGGAATCGTTGGTGTCGGAACGGAATCCGGCGGGCAGCACCGACGAATCGGTGTGGTTGAGCTCTACCTGCAGGGTGCCGCCTTCGGTGCCGATGGGCAGCGCCTGGTCGAGCCTGCCGTGCTGTACCCGCAGGTCATCGAGCATGCGCAGAGCTTCGCGAGCGAACCAGCCGAGCTCGTGGTGGTGCCGTTTCGCCTCCAACTCACTGATCACGACCAGGGGTAGGACCACACTGTGTTCCCCGAACCGGGTGACAGCCCAGGGATCCGACAGGAGTACAGAGGTGTCGACGACAAAAGTCTTGCGACCGGAACGTGAGGGGCGAGCCCCTTTCTTCGAGGCCGAGGCCGGGGCCGTGTGCTTCGCGGAAGCGGAAACGGAGCGTGCAGCAGTCACGGTGGGCTCCTTATGTGTTCGCACGGCACCCGCGCGAACGATCTCGCTGGACCGGTCCGTCCTTGTGGGCGTTCGACGCTGAGTCAACCGCCCCGAGGGCCAGGTGCCGGCCCTCTCGCACTGAGTAGCTCAGTCACGGTCAGGACCTCCCGTACGAATCACACCGACGCGACTCGCATCAACGACGCTACCGCCGAATTCGTGGCCGCGCTGCTGGACCGGCACACGTGTCCGTGAATTTGTCGTTAACCCGCACTGTCGCGCCGGATCCGGCACGTGTGCGCCGCCGAGCGCTAGAGTCGATGGCATGGCCGATGACCAGGATCTGGAGAAGCTGTCGTCGAAGGAACTGCACGATCGCGCGGTGAAGGCGGCCGTGCGCCACGGTGATGTGAAGTTCCTGTGGGAACTGCTCAAGTCGATTCCGGCGGCCCAGGCCGAGGCGGGCGATCTCGGCGAGAGCTCGGCCGACATCAAATACGTGGTGCCGATGATCGACGACTACATCCACGCAGGCGACGGCAAGCTGGCCGACGTGCTGCGACCCACCTACCTGGCCTACTTACGCAAGCACGAGTGATCAGCGCCCGGTGATCGCCTTCACCACGCCGACGACGGTGCCACGCAGGACATTGCCCTTGCTGAAGTGGTCGTCCCACAGCACGATTCGGCCGTCGCGCAGTTCGAAGGTGCCGCTCACCCAGAAGCCGATGCGCACCGGCCCGACGTGTAGGTAGTCGGTGCGGTCGGTGAGCACGATGTCGCCGTCGGCGGCGATGTGGTGCATGTCGGCGGAGAACCCGAGCTTCGGACGATCCAGGCCACGCAACAGTGTGGCGACCCGATTCTTGCCGCGCACGGTCGGCAGCGAGGCGTTCTTCCAGACGATCTCGGGATCGAGGAGATCGAGCGCCTCGTCGATCACGCCGAGTTCGAGCGCGCCGAAGAATTCACGGACGATGGTGACGGCGGGCTCCGGCAGTTCCGGCTGGTCGGTCATGGGTCTGAGCCTAGGGCCCGGATCGCGGCGGGACCAGGGTCAGTTTCGCCGGCCGATCAGGACGGCGAGTCCGTCGAGGATGCGCTCGACGCCGAAACGCAGGGCATCGCTCGGCCCACTCTTGCCCGCCGGGGTGGCGGCTTCCTCGGCGAAGGCCGCGCGCACCTCGGGGTAGCGGTCCGCCGCAGCGGTCATCATCGCGGTGAACTGCTCGGTGAACTGCAGCTCCCCGTTCTCGCCCATCGAGGAGACCTGCTGGGCGAGGCTGCGGGCGTGGCCGTTGAGCAGGACGATCGTGTCGAGCTTCTCCGAGCCGGTCAAGCCGGTGCCCGCCAGTGCGGTGAGGGCGGCTTCGGTCCAGCCCATCTCGTTCGGGCCCATGGGGCGCACGCCGATGGTGAGCTCGATCGCCCACGGGTGGGCTCGGTAGCGAGCGAAGAGCGCTTCGCCCCAGTTCCGCAGGCCGGCTCGCCAGTCCTGGTGCACGCCCGCGGCATTCGGCGGTTCGCCCATCGCCGCGTCGAGCATCAACGCGGTCAGTTGCTCTTTGCCGGGGACGTACCGGTACAGCGACATCTTGGTGAAGCCGAGCCGTTCGGCCAGCCGCTGCATCGACAACGCGGACAACCCTTCGGCGTCGACCAGCGCGATGGCCTCGGCGACGATCCCGTCGAGGGTGAGCGCGGGTTTGGGCCCGCGTTTGGGGCGCTGCGTGGTCCCCCACAGCAGCTCGACGGTGGTCGGCGGCGGCATCTGTTCATCCTCTCGAAAATCGTCTTGACGTGAAACTGTGTCTACCATACTCTTATCTGCATCCCCCGGATACAGATTCCATCGGACACAGATTATCGGGAGTTGTCATGCGCACTGTTCTCATCTCCGGCGCCAGCGTCGCCGGCCCCGCCCTGGCCTACTGGCTGCACCGCTACGGCTTCTCCGTCACCGTCGCCGAGCGCGCCCCCGCCCTGCGCGCAGGCGGTCAGGCGGTGGATTTCAAAGGCAAGACCCACCTCACCGTGCTCGAACGGATGGGCATCCTCGACGAGGTTCGCGCCCGGCGCACGGGCACCACCGACGTGGTTTTCGTCGACGACGACGGACGCGAACTCGGCGTGATGTCGGGCGAATTCACCGGCGGCGACCTGGAGATCCTGCGCGGCGACCTGGCCGAGATCATGTACGACAAGACCGCCGACACCGTCGAATACCTCTTCGGCGAGACCATCACCGACCTGCACGACACCGGCGACGGCGTAGCTGTGAAATTCGCGAACAGCGCGCCGCGCACCTTCGACCTCGTGCTCGGTGCCGACGGAATCCATTCGCGGGTAAGGAAATTGGCCTTCGGCCCCGAAGCCGACTACGTGCGGCACCTCGGCTACTACTACTGCGTGGCAGGCGCGAGCCGCTGGAGCGACACGACCACCCCCCGCGACAAGGCGGCCGGCTACGCCCACAACACCCCCGGCAAACTCGCCATCGACGGCGGCCCCAAAGCCCAGCAGATGTACATGTTCGCCGCCCCCGAACTCGACTACCCCCGTGGCGATACCACCGCCCAGCGCCGCATCATCGCCGAAACCTTCGCCGACATGGGGTGGCACGCCCCCCGCATGCTCACCGACCTGGCCGACTTCGACGACATCTACCTCGACTCGATCAGCCAGGTCCGCATGAACGGCACCTACACCCGCGGCCGCGTAGCCCTGATCGGCGACGCCGCCTACGGAAACACCCTGGCAGGCTTCGGCACCGGCCTCGCCATCGTCGGCGCCTACGTTCTCGCGGGCGAACTTGTCTCTGCCGCAGGCGATCACGTCACCGCCTTCGACAACTACGGCCGAATTATGAAGCGCTACGCCAAAATCGCGGGCAACAGTAATGCGGGCCCCTTCCTCGCCCCGAAAACCGCCCTCGGAATCAAGGCCCGCAACTGGTTCCTCGGCTCCCGCCTCTTCACCCTGATGATGAAATACGGCGACAAGGCCGCCAACGACATCGACCTGATCGACTACCCAGCGCTGGTCGAGACCGCACCCACGTGAACTGAGCGTTGTCCACAATCGCGGAGTTATCCACAGAACCCCAGTTCACGACCGCCGACGATGCCGGGACCCGATATTCTGGGGACAACCTAGGAGGAGGTTGGCCGCAATGACCACCGCACAGGTTCGTGGACCCATGAAGATGCCCGATTCAGCCTTCGCGATGTGGGAGCGCGGTGAGCTCGACGAGTATCTGCATGTCCCGGATGGCAGTCGCGTCGAAATCATCGGGGGGGAAGTCGTTGTGTCACCTTGTCCAAGATTCGGCCACGGGCACGTGGTCCAGTCCATCACCGAGACCATCTACCGCGCGAAGGCCGCAGACGATCAGTTCCGGTGGCGACTGGGCACGAACGTCGACCTCAGCCTGGTCGAGATCCAGGACGGCTACGTCCCCGACCTGTTCCTACTCGACCGCGACACGCACGCCGCCCTCCTCGCCGCCGACTCACCCCGGGTATACCCCGCCCAGCTCGCACTGGCAGTGGAGGTGACATCCCCGTCCAACGCCGCCGACGACCGCCCTCCCGGCTTGCGCCCACGCCGCCGCCGCACCAAATGGAACGGCTACGCCGCCTCGGGCGTCCCCTTCTACCTTCTGATCGACCGCGATCCCCATGCCGGCTGCGCGACCCTGTTCTGGTCCCCCGATCGCCCAGCAGGCACTTACGACAACCACCGCCAGTGGAAATTCGGCGACCAGATCGAACTACCCGCCCCTTTTCACCTCACCCTCACTACCGACAGTTGGACGACATGGACAGAGGAGTGAAAGGGCAGTACAGAACACTCCCGCACCCGACCGACTGACGCGACTCGATAGGCTCCGCACCATGTCAGCGATCTTCGACTGGGCGCGGCCGGACAACATCCAGCCCGAGCCCATCACGCTCGACATCTGGCGCGAACTCACCGAAGAGTTCTGCCGCTTGGTGGAGATCGCCAACGGTGACGCCGTGCGCTGCGTATCACCGGCTCCGGTGCATCAGAAGGCCGTCCATCGACTGCTCACCATGTTCGAGGCAGCGGCCAAACGGCAGATGGTCGACGATCCATCGACTCGCCTCGATGCCGGCCACGACATCGATGTGGTGCTCTGGGAACTGCCCCGCGCCACGATCCGTCGCCCCGACATCGCCCTGTTCGAGTGCGTACCGTCCGAGATTCGACCGATGCCCGCCCGCCATCTGAAAATCGCCGCCGAGGTCATCTCACCGAGCCACGTAAAGACCGACCGACTCACGAAGATGAGCGAATACGCAGCCGCAGGCATCCCCTGGTACTGGCTGGTGAGCATCACCGACACCCGCGTCAGCTCCATCGAGACCTACGCCCTCGACCACGGCGTAGGCCACTACCGCCTCGCTCGAATCCTGAAGCCCGGCACCGCGTTCGCCGTCGAACTACCCATCCGAATCAACGTCGATTGGGACCAGCTGACCGACCTCGTGCTGTAGATCCACCGCAGGCCCTCCGCGTCAGCTATCAGTGACCTCACCTGCATGCTAACCTGTGCATGCACCCTAGGTCGACGGGAGGCCCCCATGGCAACTGTCCAGGTTCGCGACGTTCCCGATGATGTCGCTGCCATCATCGCCGAAAAGGCCAACGCTGAGCACAAGTCGGTGTCGGCCTATCTTCGGGATCTCATGGCGGCGGATGTCCAGCGGGAGCTGCAGCGCCGTGCCATCGCTCAATGGAATGCCGATCTGAAGCAGACACAGCAGAAGCTCGGGATCCCCGTCCGCTCCACCGTGTCGAGTGCCGACGTCGTCCGCGAAATCCGGGATGGCTACGACCGGGGCAGCGAGTGATCGTTGTAGACGCCACCATCTGGGTGGACCTATTGCGAGGAACCCTCCCATCCGGTTACAGCGACCGCATCGCGATCGCGGGGTGCGTATCAGCACCAAATGTCGATTTCGAGGTCGGATCGGCGCTGATCCGACTCGAGCGGCGCGGAGATCTCGAACCCGGTCAAGCCGAAGCCCTGATCACCGCATTCAGCGCCCATCCGGTCGACCGCGTCCGCGAGCCAGTCGACGCGGTCGAGGCCATCAGGATCCTCGACAACGCCACCTACGCCGACGCTTGGTACATCGCGATAGCCAAGCGCCGCGAGTTTCCACTGATGACGCTGGATGACGGTATGAAAGAAGCGGCCCGAATCCACGGCGTCGAACTGGTCGGCCCGCCCAATCCCGAACCCGACCAACCTGCCTGAATCGGCACCTGCCGCATACTCTGTCTGCTCACCGCAGCCAAGAACTGCACCCATGTGGGGTGACGCACTCGTCGTCAGCTCGCGCTTCGACCGAACATCACGTCGACGAGATCGGGCACCGTCGTGTCGAGCGCTTCGCTCAGCCCGATCAATGTTGACAGCCTCGGGTTCGCAGGCGCCTTCGTCTTACGGACACCCCACCCGTTTTCGAGCAGTTGGTAGTAGTTGCGGCTGATGCCCGCAGCGTTCGCCACTGCCTCCTGAGTGAGGCCTCTGGACTCGCGCAGGGCGGCCAGGTGCTGTCCCAAAATCGCCATGAGCTGCTTCTCAACGGCGGATTCGGACATCTCAATGAGGTTTCCGAGGCAGCGCTCTCGCGTCGACCATCTATAGATGGCATTATGTGCGCAGTCCGGATCAGGCCATCTACAGGTGGCCTTTCGTCGGGAACGCGCGATGGCTGAGTTGATCGAGCTCGCCGACGGCTGAGGGCAGCATATTCCTGGGGAGGGACCACGATGACCGAGCCGATTGCCAACCCGCTGTTTCCGTTCAACAACCTCGATCCGGCTGCGCTGATCCGGGTATTGAGTTCGAATCCGGCTGTCGCCGATGCTGTTTCGCGCACCCAGGCCGTCGATCAGGCGTTGCGCGACAAGCTCGCGGGTACCGACCCGGACTATGTGAAGACCCTCGACGACTTCAGCGGCTACAGCCACCAGGCGATCTACGACGGCGTGCACGGCACGAGTGGCACAGGTGGCATGAACATCGCCACCATCACCACCCTGCGCGACACCTGGAAGACCGTCGAAACCGAACTCACCAGGATCGCGACCACCCACCAGACCAGCGCCAACGCCCTGCTGGGATTCGGCGAGTGGGCCGGTGCCAGCGGTGATGCCGTGCGGGCGGGGATCAGCGCGCTCAACAATTCGGTTCTGCAGATGGCGCAGGTGTGCGAGGCCATGAAGAACCGGCTCGACATCGTTGGCCCCGCCGCGGAGGCGGTCCGCGCGGCAGTACCTCCGCCGACCGCCCAGCTGACCGTACTCAACCCCGACGACACCCACACCTCGCTCATCCCCGGCCTGATCAACCCCGCGACCGCGACGATCGACCGGCAAGCCCAGCGCCAAGCGGAGCTGGACGCGCAGGCGACGATGAACCGCATCTATACCCCGACGATCCCACCGACGGGCTCCTTTTTTTTTTTTTTTTTTTTTTTTTTTTTTTTTTTTTTTTTTTTTTTTTTTTTTTTTTTTTTTTTTTTTTTTTTTTTTTTTTTTTTTTTTTTTTTTTTTTTTTTTTTTTTTTTTTTTTTTTTTTTTTTTTTTTTTTTTTTTTTTTTTTTTTTTTTTTTTTTTTTTTTTTTTTTTTTTTTTTTTTTTTTTTTTTTTTTTTTTTTTTTTTTTTTTTTTTTTTTTTTTTTTTTTTTTTTTTTTTTTTTTTTTTTTTTTTTTTTTTTTTTTTTTTTTTTTTTTTTTTTTTTTTTTTTTTTTTTTTTTTTTTTTTTTTTTTTTTTTTTTTTTTTTTTTTTTTTTTTTTTTTTTTTTTTTTTTTTTTTTTTTTTTTTTTTTTTTTTTTTTTTTTTTTTTTTTTTTTTTTTTTTTTTTTTTTTTTTTTTTTTTTTTTTTTTTTTTTTTTTTTTTTTTTTTTTTTTTTTTTTTTTTTTTTTTTTTTTTTTTTTTTTTTTTTTTTTTTTGGTGTGCCGTCCTACTCGGTGGTTCCCGCCGGAGCGAATTCGGGTGGCGATCCGACCAGTTCCGGTGGTGGCTCGCCGTCCACCGGGTCGCCGAACGCGGGTTCCCCCACCGCAGGAAGTCCGACCGCCGAAACGCCGACACAGCCGCAATCACCGACGACAGAAGAACCGACTACGCCGTCGTCGACCAGCCCGACCGACGAGTCGGCGTCCTCGGACAGCCCAAGCAGCACAGCATCGCCGACCGATCCCGGCAGCACCTCTCCGGCGGGCACGACTCCGGCATCGACCGCCCCGGCAGGCCTCACGCCGACCGGTACCGGTTCGCCGCTCAGTGGCGGATCAGCGGGATCACCGCTCGGCAACACAGGTTCGCCCGGTGGTCTCGGTTCCCCGAGCCCAGGTCAGGCGATGCCAGGCGTACTCCAATCGCCCAGTGCCGGTGGCACACTCGCATCGGGAAGCGCTGCTGGACCGCGTGTCGGTGCCGGAACAGGCATGGGCATGATGCCCGGCGCCGGCGCTGGGGCGGGCCGCAAGTCCGAGGGTGACGACGAGCATCGGTCCCCGGACTACCTGCGCGGCATTCAGCCCGAGTTACTGGTGACCACTCCCGCGCTTACAGGCGCGATCGGCGAATATCCGGCAGGCGACCTGGGCGACGATTCGGTCGGTGCGCCGGACTCGGCAGGCCACACCGACCCATCTCGGACCATCCCGGCACCGGTGCCGTCCATTCTCGACACACATTTCGAATCACCCTCTACCACAACGGCATCGGTTGCCAACCGTCCAACTGGCCGTCCGGTCGAGGCCGAAACAGTGGACACCACAACAGCATCCGCGTCCGCCCGGTCAGCGATCGAGCTGACCACACCGACACTGCCACCCGAAATCGCAGCCTTGCTCGCCGAACACGGCACGCAGGAACCGCCACAAACCCCAGCGCCCGCCGCAGAAAGCGAGCGCACCAGTCGATGACGCATCCCCCGACCTGGACCCTGACCGGTGACGAATTCACCTGGGTGTGGCGCCAAGAGACTCGTTTCGACGAATACGACCACCCCGACCCGATCGCGGTCCGCACCACACCGACCACCGAACCGGAAGCCGATCGACTACGAACAATCCTGCGCGAACGGTTCCCCCGAGGTGGAGACCGCGGCCTCTCCGCGGTATTCGCCATCCTGGCCAACGCCGACACGCGGGTAGCCGCCGTCGGCACGGTCGACGACAGCGAAATCCGCTGCCACGGCGCCGCCCTCGATGGCCTTGGTGTCATTGTTGCCCAACGCCTCTCGCCCACCGAACGCAATGGCCCCGTCCGCCTCGCCCTGGTCTCCCGAGCAACTGTGCCCACGCACCTCACCGCGATCCTGCCCACCGCCGAACCCGGCGCAGCGGGCCCGATGGTCGCCTACACACCCCGCGTGCGCGGCGAGGAACAAGCCTCCAGCTGGA
Organism: Nocardia sp. FBN12; assembly: GCF_050320175.1. Lineage (GTDB taxonomy): Bacteria > Actinomycetota > Actinomycetes > Mycobacteriales > Mycobacteriaceae > Nocardia. The sequence continues at coordinate 4,932,474 of NZ_CP190048.1, forward strand.
CCCGAGACGCCGCCGGCCGCCTCCCCGCCGACGAACGCATCCGCAGACTGATGCACCTGCGCCGCAGCGCCGAAGGCTATTTCGTCATCAACCGCACCCCCGGCTCCCACCGCCCCACCCAATACCTGAGCTGGATCGACATCCCCCCAGGCCAATTCGCCAGCGGCCGCTACCTCATCGAGGTCAACGACAACGACACCACCGTCACCCCCGCCTCCCCCGCGATCGTTGCCCGCGAGATCAGCAAACGCGGCTACTTCCACACCACGCCGAAACGACAGGACGACTGATGACCATCGACATCAACTATGGCCAAGCCCAGATCTCCGCGTTCACCCAATCCGCGCGGGCCGGCGAGTTCGCTTTCGATGAGGCTGCTGCGATGTCAGCTGTTTCGTTGTACGACAGGATGATTCAAGACCTGTACGCGCTCCGCGATGACTTCGACAATGCCCAGAATGTCAGCGGTTTCGGCGGATTTCCATCAGCACAACAGTTGCAGCAAGGGTTCGCGACAAAGGCGACCGACGGCATAAACGTGCTTGTGCAATTGATCGACGCAGCGATGCAGATGCAAGAGGGTCTTCTCTGCGCCGCGAACAAGGTAACAGAGGCCGACGACCTCAGCAGACGACGTATCGCGGCTTTGGAACGCGAAGTCGGCGGGCAGGCATAGCGGATGCGAGGACTGGTCACGACGCTCATTGCCGGCGCGCTAGCACTCACCGCGTGCTCATCGACAACGACGCCAGAACAAGCTCCGGCTTCCACGAACACCGCCCCGAGCGTTGCGATAGCCGCACCGGTAGCACCCGCGCCCACACAACCACCGAGTAAACGTCAATCAGTCGAGTACGACCCCTGCGCCCGAATCGATGACGCCGTCCCCACCTCGTTGGGCTTCGCCCCATCGACCAGGAAACGAGTCGATTTCGTCTTCGACGACTACGCGTTCATCGGTTGTGAGTTCCGGCGCTTGGACAACGTTCGCGGCCAGCAATTGGAGGTCGGCACGTTGGGCATCTCATCAACAAACGTGACGCTCGACGAAATGCGTGCCCGCAACTACGAAGATGCTCGACCGACCAGTGTGAACAGCGCAGAAGCCCTGTTCCACAGGACCCGCGCGGCCGAATCCTGTTACATCGCGATGCCGGGCCCCGACGCAACAGTCGAAGTACGAGTATCCAGCATCTACGCCCTCACCGACTGGGTCGGATGCGACCACATCGACGAAGCCGCCCGCACCGTCGAAGCCGCTCTACCAACGAAGTAGCAGACAGAGAAGGGGAGGGAACATGGCAGGGATCTTCAAGGCCGACATCGACCTACTCAACCAAACCGTCCAATCACTACGCGGTTCGGAACAGGTACTCACCGACGCCATGAAGGCCATGTCGAAGGACGGCAACGCCGACATCGGCACCACTACGCTCAACGAGTCCGCCGACAACTTCCAGCGCCGGTGGGAATACGGGATCGAACGAATCTGCGAGTCCGCTACCGTCACCGCAGACGGTGTAGCGAAATGCAGCACCGCATACCAGGAACTCGACAACACGATGGCCGTGGTCCTCGGCTCAGCCGGTGACCAACTCGACGCATCATCACCCGTGCCGACGGTGACCGGAAAATGACAGCTAACCCGTACCCGAACCTCGGCTTCGACCCCGCTCCAGGCGACGCGGCCCAAGTCGCCGCCCTCGGCATCAAGGTCAAAGCTGCCGCCGACGCGGTCACCGAGACCAACACCCTGCTCAACCGCCTCCGCGACAACAACGACGACGTCTGGAAAGGCGATGCGGGCCAAGCATTTCGCGACAATTATGACGCGACCCTCTCGCAAGACCTCGGTCGCGCCCAGTCTGCTCTTCAGCAGGCAACCGACCTGATCACCACCTGGAACGCGGACCTCATCGGCTTTCAAGATGCAGCCAAAGGCTTGGAGACCGAAGCCGCCGCCGCCCGCGCCGACCACTCCCGAGCCGTCGCCGCACTCCAACAGGCCAAGGCCGACCCGGATCTCGGCCTCGCTAACCAAACCTTCACTGACTCCGGGCAATTGGCTGCTGCACAAGCCCGCCTCGACGCGGCTGGAACCAAGCTGAGTTCTGCGGTGACGACGGTCAACAACTGCCAGAGCGCCATCGACGCGATCATCGCCCGCGCGACCAGCCTGCAGACCAACCACACCGCGAAGGCCAAAGCCATCGCCACCGAACTCGACGCCGCCGCCAACTTCTCGCCGAGCGAGCCGGACAAGAGCATCTGGGACTCGATCGCGGATTGGTTCAAAGACAACCAGGAGGCCATCCACGACACGTTGGCGGCGACATCCGCGATCACCGGGCTGCTGGCGCTGGTCACACCACCGCCTGTCAGCATTGTCTTCGGCGCTGTCGCGCTGGCCAGCGGTCTCGGCGCACTGGGAATGAACGCGCTGAACCCCGAGGTCCGGGATGCGCTCGGCGACGTCGCGGACCTCGACTTCAACAAGGAAGCTCTCACCACGCTGGGCACAACCGTCGGTACCGACACCCTGTCCGTTCTGCCCGGCGTAGGTGGGGTCATCAAAGGGTCCAAAGTGTTCTTCGCAGAGGCTGACACCGCAGTCGCCGCCGCGAATGCCGTGACCGACTCCGCTTCCTCTGCGTCGAAGTTCAGTCAGGTCATGACTGCCTTCGGCGACGGCGCGCAGAGCCCCGGCATCGCGACCAAGATATTGGATGGGGTGGGGTCGAAGATTCCCTCTGGTTCCTTTGGCGTTCAGACCGCGGGTATGTTCCAGGACTTCAGCCAGGCGAGCACGCACGCGGCCAGCGCGGGCACAACTGTCGGCGGCGTCGAACTACTGTCGAGAGCAGCCAAGGCCGGTTACGGGATGACCGTGGCTGGCGACCTGATCGGCGGGTGGTACGGCAATGACTGATCAGCCGATCAGCGTCGCGATTCCCGACGGCTACAACGCGATCCCGCTGCATGACGTAGTCACCCACAGCGACGTCACCCACGCGATAGGTGCGGGCGCGCGGACCGACCGTGTGTCCTTTCTGTCCGCGATCACGACACTGGTGGAATCCTTGGTCGTGAACGGCACCAGGTATTGCGGGATCGGCGCTCACCTCCTCCCCGACGGCAATCCGTTGTACTCCTGCCTGACCGTCACAGTGGTCGATACTGTCGGCGGCCCACGGAATCCACGCCTGGTGTTGTCGGACCTCGTTCGATCCAGAAGCGCCGACGGCACTCTCGGGTTGTCCGCACTGGTCGAAACCGACACCCACCCGGTACTGTTCACCGAGAAAGTAGGCTCAGCGTTACCGAATCAGTCCCCGGGAAGCCAGGCTCCCGCCGTGTACCAACTCCAAGCCGTTGTTCCTTCGCAGGACGGGAATTCACTCGTCGCGATCGAATTCTCCACGCCGGATTCTGAACGCGGAACTGCCTGTCGCAAAATGATTTCCGATATGGCACGATCGGTGAAATTCGGTCCGCAGGTGACATCGAGCTTGAACCTGTGATGCTACCGAGAGCGTGGCGCACCCCGAGAACCCTGTGGACGCTGACGTGGACCACGTTGCGATCGCTGGCGGTTCTAGCCTGTGGGGTTGCCTGTGTGCCCGCCTGGTATCAGTCGGCCGGTCTGTCCGATTCGACTTACGCTGCGGCACAGAATGATTCCGGTGACGGTGCATCGGTATTCTTCTTCTTTGCCTTCTTTCCACTCACCATTGCCGGGATTGTCATGGTGCGCACGTCTATTCGTCGCTGGTGGGCGGCGCGGCATCGCTGGCAGGAATGGCGTATCGAAACTCATCGTCCACAAATCCAGGAATGGGTTCACCTGATCAATGATCAGGGAACCATTACCGCCACCTTCGTGTTACGGAAGTGGACGTCTCGCACTTTCGAGCGCGAAGATCAGATCGTCTGGTTCGCCGGCCACCCGAACAAGGCCGGCCTGATCGCGAAGCCCGGGGGCGCGCGGACCCGACTCGCCTACCGATCGCTCTTCTACGTAGCCCCTCCGTTCGGCAGTGCGATCACGCCGCGCACTGCGGAGCCAGCCATGCTGTCCAAGCCCCGGCCGAGCACGGCGCCAAGCGAATTCGCCCTCGAACAGAACGGCGATCACACAACCATGCGACCGCCGAGGGGACATCCGAAGGGTCCTCTGCACGGTGGACTCGACGACGACCGATTCCCCTCCCCACGCAAACTTCGGCGAACGCTCGCCTACCTGCTCGACATCGTCGCCCACGTGGCGATCGGCCTCGGGATGTATTTTGTCAGCTCGCCGGACACTCAATTCGCGGTGATGCACCAGGAATGGACTACGCTGCAAATCAATTGGGTCGCGGTGATCGGTTTCTCGCTGCTCGCCTCGTTCATCGACCGCGTGGTTCTCCAGGCGATGACACACACGACCATCGGAAAGGCCGTGTTCGGCCTGGTGATCATCGACCGCGACACCGGCCGCTATCCACGTTTTCGGTGGTTGCTTGCCTCCTGGCTGGTCAGCGGCCTCCTGGCGATTCAGCTTCCGTTCGCACTCATCGAACTCGGCGGCATCGGCCCGGAACGCCCCGAACGGTACATGCTCCCCGCGGTCCGCCGTCGCGATGTGCGGCCTGGCGAGAATCCGCCCACCGCCACAACCACGAACCCCTCGGGTCCCGAATCTGAGCAATCGAACGCCGCGAGGGTGCGACATGCCGTCGGGGATGGCATCATCGGCCCTTCGACATAACGCAACGACAGACACCGCGGGCCAGGCGTTCGTAGCCCGCCCCGTCGATGCGATAGCTGCATGCGCGCGCAATCTCGGCTGGTAATTCTCGACCTCTTGACTTGGAGTGCACTCCAAGCTCTAACGTCGATGACATGAGCATTCGACTCGGTTATCAGATGCCCAACTTCAGCAACACGTCCTCGGTGCGCGAGCTGTTTCCCGCGGTGATCGCGCAGGCCAGGGAGGCGGAGGGGGCGGGGTTCGATGCGGCTTTCGTGATGGATCACTTCTACCAGTTGCCGTTGATCGGTGAGCCCGAGGAGCCGATGCTCGAGGCTTACTCGGCGCTCTCGGGTCTGGCTACCGCGACCGAGCGAATTCAGTTGTCGGCCTTGGTCACCGGCAATACGTATCGGAACCCGGCGCTGCTCGCCAAGACTGTCACCACGCTCGATGTGGTGAGTGGTGGTCGAGCGGTGCTCGGGATCGGGGCGGGGTGGTTCGAGCTGGAGCACCAGCAGTACGGGTTCGAATTCGGCACGTTCACCGAACGATTCGAGCGGCTCGACGAGGCGTTGCAGATCATCACGCCGATGCTGCGCGGGCAGCGCTCCACCCTCGACGGCAAGTGGTACCACACCGAGAACGCGATGAACGAGCCTCGCATCCGCGACGACCTGCCGATTCTGCTCGGCGGTGGCGGCGAGAAGAAGACCTTCGGCATGGCAGCCCGCTTCGCCGATCACCTCAACATCATCTGCAACGCCTCCGAACTCCCCCGCAAACTCGATGCACTGCACCAGCGTTGCGCCGAAGCGGGTCGCGACCCCGCCACCCTCGAAACCAGCTTCCTCGCGCTGACCATCGTCGACGAAGACGGCGACCGCGCCCGGAAGACCCAGTCCGACATGCTGTCCCGTCTCGGCGTCGACCTGTCGACCATGACCGAAGCCGAACGCCGGGCCAGCGTCGCCGACCGGCAGTTCGTCGGCACCCCGGACGAGGTCGCCGAACAGATCCAAGCCCGTGTCCTCGACTACGGCATCGACGGCGTCATCGTCAACCTGATCGCCAACGGTCACGAACCCGGCGTCATCGACCAGGTCGGGCGCACCTTGCGCCCGCTCGTGCAGCGCCGGCCACACCGGCTCTGAGGCCTCAGCTCACCAGGACGCGAAGTGGTCTTCTCCTCGTTGGCGGATCTGCCTGCGGCGGCGGAAGAAGACTTCTTCGGCGGTGACGGTGGTGAGGGCGTCGGTGATGCGGCTCAGGCGCGTGTCGTAGCGGTTTTCGTGGATGTGGCGTTCGATGCCCGCTTGCGATTCGGGCGGCAGGTGCGACCAGATCGTGGCGACGCGGGACTGGGCGGCCGGTTCGGATTCGGCGAGGAGTTGCAGGAGGGCGGGCCAGTAGGTGGCGTCGGTGGCGTGCGCGGGGAGGGCGGCGACCGAGGTTTCGTCGAGTTCGGCGAGAGTGGCGGCGATGTGACGGCGGGCCGGTTCGCTCAGGCGAGCGGAGAGGGCGAACAGGCCGCGCCACGGGTCGGCTTCGTCCTTGCCGTCCAGCGAGCGCACCAGGGCGCCGAGCACGTCGGTGTCGGCGAATTGCGGGTTGGTCGAAAGTGCCCACAGGGCAACGGGATCGAGTCGGCCGATGACGGTGAGCAGAGCGGGCGACGCGTTGCGGTTGACGGCCGTGAGCAGGAATCGGCCCACCTCGTGCACGGTCCCGCGACCGAAGAAGATGTCACCGAGAGTGCCCGCGATGTCGGGGGCGACCTTGCAGAACAACGCGAGCATCGCGTGATGCAGGGCGGGCGGTCCGGCCAGGACCGTCTGGAGCATGCCCGGCACCCGCTGGCGCGGGCCCGCCAGCAATTGCCGGACGATCCGGCTCAGGGTGTGCGCCGGATAGGCGTAGGCGGCGGTGAAGACCAGGCCCGCGTCGTCGAGGACGGTCTGTTCCAATGCCGCGATCAGCGGTTCGTCCACCACCGAGAGGAATCGCGCCGCCGTCACGTAGTCGCGCCTGCGCAGTAGCTCGTTGATGATGCGGGTGATCGGCTCCGGCTTGCCGTATCGCATCAGCTGCTCGAAGACATTCGGGTCGAGGAACGGTGCGCCGTCGGCCGCGTAGACGGCATCGACCGCGCACAGCGCCTGCGCGCACTTCACGGGATGCTTGACCCCGACCGCCCCGAGAAATCTGGCCGCGAGCACGGGCGGCACCACCCGCTCGAACAGCGCGACCCCGAGCCCGACCGGAAAGATCGGCACGACCGGCGCGATCCGCCGGAACGTGTCGGCGTGTTCGGCGTGCAACGCGCGCAGAATCTGCTGCTGCATCGCCGAAAGGTGCACGGCACCGAGGCGAGCCAGTGGCGCGAGATGCTGCGGCGGCACCTGCAGCGTGCGCGCGAGCACCACGAGTTGTGTCTGAGCTTCCAGCTCGGTCTCGATCATCAGCTGCCGAAGATGATCTTGCGAGTAACCTTGCGCAACGGCCCCGGCATCGCGGTGAGCGCGGCATCGATGGCCCGGCGCAGCGCCCGCACCTCATTGGCCCGCGCGGCCCGGAACAGTTCGATCACCTCCTTGGCCTCGGCCTCGGACAGCAACTCGAACGCATGCACCTCCCCGCCGACCTCGCGCGCAAGCTCACGTCGATATCCCATACGGACTGACCATGCCGTATTTCAGTAGCCCCGTATACCATTCCCGCGAACTTTGTGTGTTCCGACAATCGCACTCCACGTCCCCTGTCGTCGCGCCACGCTGACCGGGACGGGACCGCCGCGCCCCGATGATCGGGGTCTTATCCGCCGCGTTCCGCGCTGTTAGCGTTCACACCGATGTGGTCGGGGACCGCCGTTCAGTGAGGATCAGATGAAACGCACCATCGCCGCCGTAGCTTTCACCGCCGCGGTACTCGCTCCTGCCCATTTCGCCACCGCGACAACAGCTTCCGCTGCTCTCAGCGTGGCGACCCCGATCGACGGCCCCGTCCTCGGGTCCACCGACGAAGGGTGCAACGCCGCGGGTTGCAGTTCGCCGTTGGCGGAGTTGCTGCTGATCACGCTGCCAGAACTGCTGTCCGGCAGCGGCTCCTAGCGAAATGGCGAATCGCCCTGGCTGACCGAGTTGCCGGTCGACCAGGGCGATTCGCGAGTCCGAACAGCCTCAGCCGAGCAGGCGCCAGTCCTCGAGACCCTGATAGAGCGGGACGCTCTGGGCCAGCCGGGACACCCGGCCGCGCAGGGTTTCGGTGTCCGAAGTGCCCGCGAGGGTAGCGGCGATGATGTCGGCAACCTCGGTGAATTCGGTGTCGCCGAAGCCGCGGGTGGCCAGGGCGGCGGTGCCGATGCGCAGGCCCGAGGTGACCATCGGGGGGCGCGGGTCGAACGGGACGGCGTTGCGGTTGACGGTGATGCCGACCTCGTGGAGGAGGTCTTCGCCCTGCTGGCCGTCGATCTCGGAATTGCGCAGGTCGACCAGGACCAGGTGCACGTCGGTGCCGCCGGTGAGGACCGAGATGCCCTTGTCCTTCACGTCGGCGCCGGTGAGACGCTCGGCGAGGATGCGCGAACCCGAGAGGGTGCGCACCTGACGGTCGGCGAACTCCTCGGTGGCGGCGATCTTGAACGCGGCGGCCTTGGCGGCGATCACGTGCATGAGCGGGCCGCCCTGCTGGCCGGGGAAGACCGCGGAGTTGAGCTTCTTGGCGAACTCCTGCTTGGCCAGGATCAGGCCGGAGCGGGGGCCGCCGAGGGTCTTGTGCACGGTGGAGGAGACGACGTCGGCGTAGGGCACGGGCGAGGGGTGCAGCCCGGCGGCGACCAGGCCGGCGAAGTGCGCCATGTCGACCCACAGGTAGGCACCGACCTCGTCGGCGATCTCGCGGAAGCGCGCGAAGTCCTGGTGGCGCGGGTAGGCCGACCAGCCCGCGACGATCACCTTCGGCTTGGCCTTCAGTGCGATGTCGCGCACCTCGTCCATGTCGATGCGGTGGTCTTCCTTCGACACACCATAGGAGTGCACGTCGTAGAGCTTGCCCGAGAAGTTCAGGCGCATGCCGTGGGTGAGGTGACCGCCGTGCGCGAGGTCGAGGCCGAGCAGGGTCTCGCCCGGGTTCATCAGCGCCATCAGCACCGCGGCGTTGGCCTGCGCGCCGGAATGCGGCTGCACATTGGCGAATTCGGCGCCGAACAGCTCCTTGGCACGGTCGCGAGCCAGTGTCTCCACCACGTCGACGGCCTCGCAGCCACCGTAGTAGCGGCGGCCCGGGTAACCCTCGGCGTACTTGTTCGTGAGGACGGAGCCCTGCGCCTGCAGGACCGCGCGCGGCACGAAGTTCTCCGAGGCGATCATCTCGAGGGTGTCGCGTTCGCGGGCGAGCTCGCCCGCCATCGCGGCGGCCAACTCGGGATCGAGCTCACCGAGAGACTGGGTATTCACCGAAGCGGTCGTCTGCGTCACGCCGTCGAGTCTATTGCCGACCGTGTACGCGCCGAGCACGGGGATACCGCAACACCGCCGAGGCCGCCACCGGAGAGACCAGGGTCACAGCGTGTCTGACCAGGTTCGATAGCCGTCGAACAGCCGGACTCGGCGTAACGACCCGTCCGGCGGTGACCGATGACACAGGTATGAACTTCGCACCCGTTGGCCCGTTCGAGGCGTTCCTGATGGCGATCCAGCAGCTGATCTGCACCATGTCCGGCGGCCAGAACTGCGTCATCTACACCTAGACCCGACCGAAGGACCTGCCATGAACGCACTGCCCGTGACCCCGGCCATCGCACCGTCCAACCCGATCGAGGCACTGCTGCTGCAGATCAACTACTTGCTCTGCTCGCTGTTCAACCCCGGCGGCTGCGTCGTCATCCAGTAACCACACTCATCCGCCGGATCGCCCCCGGCGTGAGCGGTTCGTCGAGCAGGCGCCCGAACCGCTCCACCCGATCCTGCGGGCCTGCCGCACCGTCGAGCCAGCCGCCGAGTAGCCGGTAACCCTCGACATAGGTGCTGATGTAGGCCCGCCACAGCGGCGAGGACAGAAAACGCAACGACTGCCGGGCCCGCTCCGGCGTCGCCAGAATCCACCGCTGCAGAAACAGCGCCACCTCGTCTTCGCTGCGATGCTGATCGTGCAGCAGCAGCGCCGCGTCCTGACGCACATTCAGCAGTTTCGCCGACGCGATCGAGAAGCGTTCGGCCCGCTCACCGTCGAAACGAAGCCCCAGATCGGCGTAGATCTCCTGCGCCCACACACCCCAGCCCGGTCCGACGATCGACTGCAGGGCCAGGTCGGCGAGGCCCTCGGCCATCAGGCACTGCGGGGTGTTGACCAGGAACAGCGTCTGCTCGTCCTCGCCCGCCGCGACCAGCCCGGCTTCCTTGCGGCAGTGCTCGGTGTGATGGCCGGGGTAGGCCTCGTGCGCGATCAGCGCGGGCAGGTTGCCCATGTGCTGTTTGAGGTCGGAGTTGATCGCGACCGTCGAGGCGAAATTGCCGAGGTAGTAGTTGAAGCCGGACCACGGCTTGTCGCCGACGACCTCGTAGGTGACGTGCTCGTGATCGGGCAGCGGGTACCGGTCGCGCACCCGCTCGCGCAGCGCACTCGAGAACGCTTCGACGCAGAGGGCGAGCTTGTCCGGCGGGATCTCGTCACCGCGGCGGAAGGCGGCGGCACGCTCGGCCAGCGGTCCGTCGCCGCCGAGCACCTCGTCCATCTGCCGGTGCGCTTCGCGGTAGTCGTCGGGGTCGCCGGGCGCGATGTCGACATCGAAGTAGGCGCGGACCTCGTCGACGAAACCGATCTCCTCGCCGGCGAACTTGCGCGCCGAGCACTCCATCGCCACCAGGTGGGCATCGAGGAATTCGGTGCGCTGAGCCGAGAGCCCGGCATCGGGCAGTGCGGCGCGCAGGTCGACAGCGCGCCGGGCCAGCTCGGCGGGCTCCGGCACGGGCGCGTTCTCGACATCGCGACGCAGCTGCGGATCGCCGGTGTAGGCGTCGACGAACCCTTCCTCGAGCCGATCGAAAGCCAGTCCGAGCCGCAGGTATTCAGTGACAAGTGGATGTGACCCCATCTTTGCGACATTACGGGGTCGATCAGAAAACCGCGCCTTACCTCGGCATTGTTGCTAGTTACCTACCGGTAGCCAAACCCCCTGTTGCGCGCGGTCGGCGAGCACGGAGCACAATCTCGCTATGCGGTCAGAGTTATCCCGGATCTCACCAGACGGGCAGCCAAGCTGTGCGGATGCGCCCGGACGGAGGGTCGGGTAGGTGGCACGGATGAGTGAACCGAGCCCCTATGTGGAGTTCGATCGAAGCCAGTGGCGCACCCTGCGCAAGTCGACTCCGCTGGTACTGACCGAGGACGAACTGACCGGCCTGCGCGGTCTCGGCGAGCAGATCGACCTCGAGGAGGTCGCCGAGGTCTACCTACCGCTGGCCAGGTTGATTCATCTGCAGGTCGCGGCGCGACAGCGATTGTTCGCCGCCACGGCCACCTTCCTCGGGGAGAAACATCCCGACAAGCAGGTGCCGTTCGTGATCGGTGTCGCGGGCAGTGTCGCGGTCGGCAAGTCGACCACCGCGCGCGTGCTACAGGCGCTGCTGGCGCGCTGGGATCACCATCCGCGGGTCGATCTCGTGACGACCGACGGATTCCTTTATCCCACCGCCGAACTCACCCGTCGCGGGATCATGCACCGGAAGGGTTTTCCCGAGAGTTACGACCGGCGCAAGCTGTTACGGTTCGTCACCGAGGTGAAGTCGGGCGCCGAAGAGGTGTGCGCGCCGGTGTATTCGCACAAGTCCTACGACATCGTGCCCGACGAGAAGCACTGTGTTCGTCAGCCCGACATTCTCATCGTCGAGGGACTGAATGTGCTGCAGACCGGTCCGCGACTGATGGTGTCGGACCTGTTCGACTTCTCCATCTATGTCGACGCCCGCATCGAGGATATCGAAAACTGGTATGTGCAGCGCTTTCTCGCGTTGCGCAAGACCGGCTTCGCCGACCCCGACGCGCACTTCCACCACTACGCGGCGTTCAGCGACGAGCAGGCCACCGCGGCCGCGCGCGATATCTGGCATTCCACGAACCGGCCCAACCTGGTGGAGAACATCCTGCCGACGCGTCCGCGCGCAACCCTGGTGCTGCGCAAGGACTCCGACCACACGATCAACAGGTTGCGGCTGCGCAAGCTCTGAGCTACTCGCGCGGCAGCGAATTCGCGTCAGCCGGCCGTCGGCGCACCCAGCGAGACGACCCGCTGCGCGAGTTCCGCACGGGCGTCGCCCTTCTGCACTACCAGCACCCCGTGCGGTGTGCCGCGCGCGTCGGTGGGCTCACCGGCGACCACCTGGATCGACTCCTGTTCCCGCGGGAGCATGTCGACCACCGGGTACTCCCCGATCGGCGCCCACCCCTGCGCGGCCGACTGCAGCCGGTCGACCATGCTCGGCGCGCCGGCGAGGTCGGCCCATTTGCGGGTGGCGATGGTGATCGAGCCGTCGGCGCTCCACCGCGGGTTGTAGACCGCCGAGCACTCGCCCGGCAGCGTCGGCAGCGAGCGGACACCGTTGGTGTTGGCGTCGATGGTCGCCACGTTGCCGCTGCCACAGGTCGCGCTGCGCGCGGTCGCCCCCGCCAGGACGAAGGTGTGCCCGTCGGGTCCGGCGGCGGCCGAGAGTCCGGCGTCGATGCCGGGAACGCGGCCGAGCGGCAGGATGGCGTCGGCGCCGATGGCGTAGAGGTGGCTTTTCTCCCACCACAGGCCGCGCGATTCGACCCTGGCCAGCAGCACGAATTCGTCGGTGGCCGCGACCAGCTTCGCGCCGTCCCACGCGCCACCCGTCAGCGGGCTCGGCGAATCCGGGAGGACGATCTCGCGTTCGGCCGCGGGCGGCTCGTCACCGGCCAGGTCCATGCTCATGATCTGCCCTGGTTCGCGCCACCAGGCGACCACCGAGCCACGCAACGACACCGCATCGGCGCAGTCACACGGAATGCGCGTCACCGAACGGTCCCGGACACCCAGCGCGACGAGGGTCTTGCTGCTGGTCTCCACGGCGAACGCGTACTGCCCGTCCCTGGTGAACGTGACCGGTGCCGACGAATAGCCGAAACTGCCCGGCGCACGGACGGTTTCGGTGCCACGCACCACCGCCAGCTCGGCATCGGTGCGGTAGGCGAACACGGAGCCCGTCGCGGCTTCTTCCTCCGCCGGTGTCAGTCGCGGCAGCGCGGGCTGATCGACTTCACCGCACCCCGCGACGGCCAGCACCGTACCGAGCACCGCGATCCGCGCACGCCACCCGCTCGCCTTCGTCGCAACTCTCACAGCTCACACCCCTGCCTGCCTGCAATTGTGTCGTCGGGCCGGTCCCGCGCAGAGCCTAACGGACGCAGTCGGCGCAGCCGCCCGAAAACGCGCGCGGCCGCCGGCGAAGGTGGGCGTACTCGGCTACAACTTCCAGGCCGCGTCGAGCCTGGTCGCCACGTCGATATTGCGGACCGCCGCGATCTCGGGCTTGCGGATCTCCAGCGCGACATACCGGGCGACGAACCGCCGGATCTCGTGGTCGACACTGGCCAGCACCCGCAGCAACTCCCCGCGCTTGGAGCTGCTGGCGACATTGACCCGCACATCGCCTGGACGTGGCTCGGCGATATCGATGACCACCCGCAACGGATCGGCGGTACGCGCGGTGAGGTGCAGATGCACCGTGCCGTCGACCCGGAAACGCGACCGGTCGACCGCCAGATCGAGGACCAGATCCACATGCAGCGGAATGGTCAGTTCGAACGAGATGAAGGCGTCGATGAAGCGCAGAATCCGCGGCTGCCCCAGCTCCACCTGCGCGGTGACCTTGGCAAGGCGACCCGGCCCCACCCCGATCGGGCCGAAATCGAAAGCAGCTCCGGTGAGTTGGCCGAACGCGTCGGCGATGCGCTGCTCGGAAACGGCGTATTCCAGGAAACGCCTGCCGAATTCCTCATAGCTGATGTAGGAAGGCTGTTCGGGTTCCACTGACCGCAGAGTACGCGACCGTTACGACATCACACGCCGAAACGACGGTGGCGCGCGGCGTAATCCCTTAGCGCACGCAGGAAGTCGACGCGCCGGAACTCCGGCCAGTAGGCCTCGGTGAACCAGATCTCCGAATAGGCGCTCTGCCACAGCAGGAAACCCGAAAGCCGCTGCTCACCAGAGGTTCTGATCACCAGATCCGGGTCGGGCTGGCCGGAGGTGTAGAGGTGCTTACCGATCGCGTCGACCGTAATCGACTGCACCAGATCCTCACCCGACTCGCCCGAGGCGATCTCCTGGCGCACCAGCGAGCGCACCGCGTCGGTGATCTCCTGGCGTCCGCCGTACCCCACCGCGACATTCACGTGCACGCCGTCGCGCCCGCTCGTGCGCTCGGCGGCCACCCGAAGACGCTTGGCGATCAGCTCGGGGAAACCCTCGAGCGACCCGACGATCCGCACGCTCCAGTTCTGCTCCGGCGCGGACAGTTCCTCGACGACATCGGTGATGACCTCGAACAGCGTCTCCAGCTCTTCGGGATCGCGGCGCAGGTTCTCGGTGGAGAGCAGATAGACGGTGACCATCTCGATGCCCTGATCCGAACACCAGCCGACGAGCTCGGCGATCTTCAGCGCGCCGACGCGATGACCGTGGCTCACATCGGTGAACCCGTTCTCGCGCGCCCAGCGGCGATTGCCGTCGCACATGACGGCGACGTGGCGAGGGTGCTGCTTGTCCGCCAGCTGCTGCGACAGCCTGGCTTCGTAGATGCGGTACGGCAATCCACGCACCCGACCAAGAAACTCCACGCTCGCACACTACTCCCCCGCCTCTCCGCGTATTTTTGGCCAGACTCAGGCGCGGGGCGGGTTGGCGACGCGGCAAGCTTTCGCGGCGGGGTGGGTTAGCCCGTGCCCGGTGAGTTACCCATGTTCGTGCGAGATCAGTGGGTGTGGTTGTGGGCACGTTTGTGGTGTTGAGGTGGGGATTGCCGTACGGTTTGAGCTAACTTACGGTACCGTAGGTTTCGTCTTGGGAGGTTTCGTGGAGACGGTTCTGACTGAGGTCGCCGCGGTGATCAAGCCGCGCTTTCGCGGCTGGATTCATACCTGGGCGGTAGGGGTTGCCGCTGTCGCGGTGACCGTGCTCGTGGTGTTCGGGTTTCTCACGTCGTTGACCGCGGGGTGGTCGACGCTGCTCTATGGGGTCTCGGTGTGTGCACTGTTCGGGGTGAGCGCGGTGTATCACCGGGTTACCTGGGCGAGTGTGCGGACTCGGGTACGGATGAAGCGGGCCGATCATTCGATGATCTTTCTGTTCATCGCGGGCAGTTACACGCCGTTCGCGCTGCTCGGGTTGCCTGGGCGGACCGGGCAGGTCTTGCTGATCGTGGTGTGGGCGGGGGCCATTGCCGGGGTCGCGTTGAAGTTGTTGTGGCCCACCGCGCCCGCGTGGGTGGGGGTGCCGCTGTATCTGTTGCTGGGGTGGGCGATCGTGCCCGTGATTCCCGAGCTGTTGCGCAATGTGGGCGTCGCGCCGCTGGTGCTCCTCGCGGTGGGCGGGGTGATCTACAGCGTGGGGGCCGTGCTGTACGCCACCAAGTGGCCGAACCCCTGGCCAGACTTCGGGCATCACGAGTTCTTCCACGCCATGACGGTCGTGGCTGCGCTGTGTCACTACATCGCGATCTGGCTGGTCGTGCTCGGCTGAACGGCGCGTGCGCGCGGCGTGGACCCGCGCGCCTTCTATGCTCGACAGTTGTGTCACCCGTCAGCGCAGCTCGTGATGCCCGGGCGTCCTCGGGCGCCGGGTTCGGACGTGCGTGGTGAACCGGCTGGTCCGGTGGGCGCTGCAGTCCTATTGGGGACTCGCGCTGGTGGTCATCACCGCCAATATGGTCGGCGTCGCGGCCGTCTTCCTGATCAGCTGGGCGGGCGGGGTGTCGAGGCGAGTCGGCGCCGATTGGCATGAAGCAGCGCCGCTGATCCTGATCTATCCGGCTTTCGCCTTGCTCGTCGGCGTCGGAATCGCGCTCTACGATCGGCGCCGGTATATGCGCTGGCTCGACGAGAACCGCAAACCGACGCCGGAGGAAGCCCGGGTCCTGATCCGGCTGCCCGCCGCGATCACCGTGCGCGGGATCATCCTGTGGACACCGGGCGTCATCCTGACCGCGTTCCTCGTCGACCGCTTCACCGAATATCACAACCTCACCGTGCTGCTGGCCGGATTCACCCTCGGCGGACTGGAGGCCGCCGGCGCGATCTATCTGATCCTGGACCGGCTGATCCGGCCTGCCGTGCCTATCATCGCCGCCGTGCTCGGGCCTATCGTGCACCCCAGCTCGACCGTGCTGGTGCGTCTACTCGTGACCTGGGCGGTATCCGGAGCACTGCCGGGGCTGATCATCATCGTGGTCCTCAGCGACCGAACCACGCCGGCCTCCGACCGGGTGCGCGCGGCCTGGCTGTTCTCGATCGTCGCGCTCGCTGTCGGCGCTCTCGCCACCGCGCTGCTCGCTCGCTCGGTGGCCACGCCGATGCGCACGATGTACCGGGCGCTGGACCGGATCAC
The DNA here is from genome assembly GCF_050320175.1 of Nocardia sp. FBN12. Classification (GTDB taxonomy): domain Bacteria; phylum Actinomycetota; class Actinomycetes; order Mycobacteriales; family Mycobacteriaceae; genus Nocardia. The sequence goes on from NZ_CP190048.1 coordinate 4,948,826, forward strand.
CCGCGGTGAACTCGATGTGCGGGTGCCGGTCGGCAGCGCGAGCGAGATCGGGCGGCTCGAACACTCCGTCAACGAACTCGCCGCCACCCTGCGCGACCAGCTGCACACCGAGGACGTCTTCGGCAGGCACGTCGGCTCCACGGTCGCCGAGCGCGCACTGTCGGGCAGCACCGACCTCACCGGCGATGTGCGCATGGTCTCCGCTCTGTTCGTCGATGTCACCGGCTCGGTGCAGCTCTCGGCGGAGATGGCGCCGGAGGACTTCGTGCACAAGCTCAACCGCCTGCTCGCCACGGTCGTCGCGGCCACCGAGGACAACGGCGGCCTGGTGAACAAATTCGCGGGCGACGCCGCCCTGTGCATCTTCGGCGCCCCATCGGCCCTGCAGGACAACGCCACCCCGGCCCTGCGCGCCGCCCGCCGTATCCGCGACGAGGTGGTGGCCACCGGCGAACTCGATGTCGGCATCGGTGTGGCTCGTGGCCAGGTCTTCGCCGGCGACGTCGGCGCCGACACCCGCCTCGAGTTCACGGTCATCGGCGACGCGGTGAACGAAGCCGCCCGGCTCACCGCGGTAGCGAAGGAAGCCCCGCGGCGGGTGCTGGTGAGCGATGCGATCTGGCAGGCCGCTACCCCGGCCGAGCGAGCCAAGTGGAAGCGCTACAAGGACTTACGGCTGCGCGGCATCCCCGGCCGAACCCGAACCTGGACAGACATCTCGCCGGGCAAGTGAGGCGAACGCCGGGGCTACCTACCGCCTGAGCGAGGCCGTCAGGGCGACGGGATCGGTGACCGGGAGATCGCAGACCGATCCTCGGCAGACGTAGGCCGCGGGAGCTCCGTCGACGAGGGGGCGATCGGCGAGGAGGGGGGCGGTGTTCGGCGGCGCCGCGAGGATGATCGAGCCGCCAGGGGCGTAGGCGCGGGCGGCAGCGAGGAGTTCCATTGCGGTGGAGGACTTTTCGGTGGCGGCGATCGCGACCTGGTAGGGGCCACGGACCGAGGCTTCGGCGACGGAGAGCCAGTTGCCCGCGGTGCGGGGCGCGCGAGCCAGCAGGATCGCGCCGCGGGTGAGGGTGTGGTCGGCGAGTTCGCGGTAGCGGACGGCACGGTCGGGGTCGGCGACTGCCGAGGCGGTGAGGAGGGCCTCGGCCAGGGCGGAGGCGCCGGCCGGGGTGGCGCCGTCGACGGGGTCGCGCGGGCGGGCGACCAGAGTTTCGGCGTCGTCGGCGGTGTCGAACCAGCTGCCGGCCCGGTCGGGGTCGGCGAAGTGGTCGATCGTGTTGTCCAGCAACAACTGCGCGGCGGCGAGCCAGTCCGGTTCGCCGGTGGCCTGGTAGAGGGCGAGCAGGCCGGTGACGAACCAGGCGTAGTCCTCGAGGACGCCGGGCGGGGACCCCGCGACACCGTCGAGGGAGGCGCGCCGCAGCCTGCCGTCGACCAGATGGACGTCGAGCAGATAGCGGGCGCAGCGCACCGCGGCGGCGATCCACGACGGTTCTTCCAGTGCCGCACCGGATTCCGCGAGCGCGGTGATGGCCATGCCGTTCCAGGCGGTGACCACCTTGTCGTCACGGGCGGGCTGTGGGCGTTTCGTGCGGGCCTCGAACAGCTGGGCACGCAGTCGATCGAAGCGCGACGACTGCTCGACGTCGACGGGGTCGCTGTGCCGGGTGAGCACCGAGGTGCCCTGTTCGAAATTGCCCGCGGTGGTGACGCCGAAAGCATCGGCGGCCCACATGCCATCGAGCGGGCCGAGTTCGCCGATCAGCTCGGCGGGCGTCCATACGTAGGTAGCGCCCTCGACACCGGGACCGCCCGGTTCGAGGTGGGTGTCGGCATCGAGTGCCGAGGCGAAACCACCCTCGGCTGTCCCGAGATCACCGAGCAGGAATTCGACCGTCTCGCGAGTCACCCTGTGCGGCAACGACTCCAGCGGAGTCTCCGGAGCCCGGCGGGCCAGGTGGGCGTAGGCGCGCAGCAGCACGGCATTGTCGTAGAGCATCTTCTCGAAGTGCGGTACGAGCCACCCCGCGTCGACCGAGTAGCGCGCGAAACCACCGCGCAACTGGTCATAGATCCCACCCCGCGCCATCGCCTCGGCCGTGCGCTCGACCAGGTCGAACACCGCCTGGTCGCCGGTGCGCTCCCAGTGCCGCAGCAGTCCCTCCAGCAGCGCGGACGGCGGAAACTTCGGCGCCCCACCGAATCCGCCGTGCGTGGCGTCTTCATCAGCGGCGATCGCCAGCACAGCCTGGTCGAGAAGCTCAGGGACAACAGTGAATTCGGCGTCGGGCAGCCCCGAGGCCTGCTCCTGCAGTGCCTCGGTCACCTGACGCGCGGCCTTGTCCACGTCGTCGCGTCGGTTGACCCAGGTCTCGGTCACCGCGCTGAGCAGCTGCGTGAACGACGGCATGCCGGACCGCGGGGCCTTCGGGTAGTAGGTGCCGCAGTAGAACGGCGCACCGTCGGGCGTGAGGAAGCACGTCATCGGCCAACCACCCTGCCCGGTCATGGCCACGGTGGCGTTCATGTACACCGCGTCCAGATCTGGACGCTCCTCCCGATCGACCTTCACGCACACGAAGTCGGCGTTCATCTGCGCGGCGGTCGCGAGGTCCTCGAAGGACTCGTGGGCCATCACATGGCACCAGTGGCAACTCGCGTACCCGATCGACAGCAGGATCGGCACATTCCGCTCGGCGGCCTCGGCTAGCGCGTCGGCATCCCACTCCCGCCAGTGGACGGGGTTGTCGGCGTGTTGACGCAGATAGGGCGAGGTCGCACCGGCCAATCGGTTCACAGTTCCACCCTGCCACACCTGCCGCGCGCAGACCCGCGGCCCCGGTGTGTGACGCCCGTTGCGTTCGATCCGACGCCAGTGCCAATTCCTCGGCCCCCGGCGCGCGGCGCCGCCGGTTCGCCGCGAATCCATGCTCGAACACCGTCTTTGCGGCTGAAATCACCACGATCACAACGGTGTTCGGCCGCTTCCCCGGTCCGTATATCTAAGTAGCCGGATCAAGCGTCCGCGCGATTCGCTCGGCCATAGGGGAGTGCATTGTTTGTGCAAGCGGAAACCGGCGAGACTCCGGCTTCCGCGGCAACACGCCGAGCAGTTGTCGCAACGGCATGTGTCGCGGTCGCGGTCGCGCAAATGGCGACCACCATCTATCTGCCGAGCATGCCCGCGCTCGGTCCCGATATCGGTGCCAGTGACAGCGTTCTGCAGTTGTCGGTGGCCGTGTTCGTGGTGTTCGCCGCGCTTCCGGTGGTCGCGTGGGGCAGGGCGGCGCAGCGGTTCGGGCGGGTGCCCGCCTTCGTCGCGGCCGGGCTGTTGTTCGTCCTGGCCAGCGCGGGCTTGGCGCTGATCACCAACGCGCCGGAACTGCTCGGCTTGCGCGTCGTCCAGGCCATCGGTGCGGGCGGTATCGCGGTCGTCGGCCGGATGATGATCAAGGACCTGTTCACCGGCGCGGAGCTCGCGCGCCAACTCGCGCTGTTGTCGATGGCGTTCGTCGTCGCGCTCGGCGGCGGTCAGGTGATCGGCGGCATCGTCACCTCGACGGTCGGGTGGCGGTACGGATTCGTCGTGCTCGCGGTGCTCGCCGCGGTGCCGGTGGCCTTCGCCCTGCGCATCGCGCTCCCCCGGCGCGAATCCGGTCCGAAGGACAAAGGCACAGCCAGGCGCCTTTTCACCGACCGGGTCTTCGTCGTCAGCGCGGTCGCGGGCGGTATCGGATTCGCCGTCATCGTGATGATCCAGCAGAAGTCCGCGTTCATCTTCACCGACCGATTCGCGCTCTCGCCCTGGGTGTTCGGGCTGTTCGGCGTCCTCTACGGTGCGGCCTATCTCGGCGGCGCGACCTACGTGCGCCGGCGCGTGCGGCAGGTGGGCGCGCGCGCCATGATGCGCCAGGGCGCCTGGATCATGTTCGCGGGCTGCGCGCTCATCACCGTCGTGTGGGCCGCCGAGCTGCCACGGGCGATCGCGTTGCCGGTCTTCCTCGCCGGGTATGTCACGACGACCTTCGGCCAGGCGACGCTGTTCCCCAACAGCGCCGCGCACGCCGTCAGTCACCTGGCCACCGGGGCCGCCATCGCCGTCTCGTGGTGCGCACTCGTCCAGCAGGGCCTCGCGGGCATCGCCTCGCTGGCAGGCCCCACCTTATCCGGGCTTCTGGCCTGGTCCATCGCCATCACTGTGCTCGCCGCTGTAAACGTGCTCGTCGTTGCAAAGGAATGAACGAAATGGCCCGACACCAATTCGCCAATATCCGCAGACAGTTACAACTGAGCAATACATTTTGGAATGACAGCACCGCCCACGGCCTGGTCGACATCATCGCCGATGATATGCGCGAGGGAATAGTCAACTCGCGCGACGGCCGGACGATCGTCAACTTCTCGTCCTATTCCTACCTGGGCCTCGACAGCGATCCGCGAATCATCGAGGGCGCTCATCGCGGACTCGACGAAACCGCGACAATCAATTCCTCCATCTCCCGAATGCGCATCCGGCTCGGTCTGTTGGAAGCGGCCGAGCACCGCCTGACCCGGACCTTCGACGCCCAAGCGGTGACGGTGTCGTCGTGCGCGGCCGCCGCCTGGGCGACATTGCCGCTGCTGGCCTCCGGTGAGCTCACCGACGGGCACCCGCCGCTGGTGGTCTTCGACAAGAACGCGCACTTCTGCCTGAACGCGATGAAGCCGCTGGTCGCGGACGAGACCGAACTGGTGACGATCGAGCACAACGACATCGCCGCCTTGGAAGAGCTGTGCCGCAAGCATTCCCACGTGGCCTATGTCGCCGACGGGGTCTACAGCACAGGTGGCGGCGCACCGCTCGCCGAGCTGCACCGGCTCCAGGACCGATACGGCTTGTTCCTGTATTTCGATGAGGCACACGGTATTTCGACGCTGGGTAGCGGTGGCCGCGGATTCGTCCTCGGCGCCTACGGCGGCTGGCGCGAGCGGACGCTCGTGATCGCCTCGCTCAACAAGGGTTTCGGCGCCAGTGGTGGCGTGATCTTCTTCGGCGCGGCGGGCGATGCCTCCCGGCTACCCACCCTGCTGCGCACGAGTGGCCCGCTGATGTGGTCGCAGCGCGTCAACACGGCCGGACTCGGCGCGATCATCGCCTCGTGCGAGCTGCACGACGACGGCACCGTCGATCGACTGCAGGTCGCGCTCCAGGAGCGGATCCGCCTGTTCGACTCCCTGGTCGACACCGACCTCGCCGGTGACGGACTGCCGATCCGGTTCGTGAGCATCGGCCAGGAGGACGTCACGGTCGCCGTAGCACGCGACATGCTCGACGCCGGGTTCTACACCTCGCCGGTGTTCTTCCCGATCATCCGCCGCGGCAGCGCGGGCCTGCGGCTGATGCTGCGGGCCGACCTCGAGCCCGACACGATCCGTCGCTTCGCCGACACCCTGAGCGCCCGCCTCGCCGCGCATCAGGACCGGGAGGAACAGCCGGCATGACCGCAGTCATCGAGAACACCATCGGGTTCGAAGCCCAGCGCAGCCTGCTGCGCGATCACACCGCCGGGATCGTGGCGCCGCGCCGGCGCCACGGGGACACGAAACTGCCTGTGCGCGAACGGGTCAACCGCATCCTGGACCCGGGCACGCCGTTCCTGGAGATCGGCAGGCTCGCCGCGCACGAGGTCTACGACACCGACCTGCCCGCCGCCGCGCTGATCGTCGGCATCGGCACCATCCACGGCAGGCCCTGCATGGTGTTCGCCAACGATCCGCACGTCAAGGGCGGAACCTTCTATCCGCTCACGATCAAGAAGCACCTGCGCGGGCAGAAGCTGGCCAGGGAGTACCGCTTACCGTGCGTGTACCTGGCGGACTCGGGCGGCATCTACCTGCCGTTGCAGGAGGAGATCTTCCCCGACGAGGAACACCTCGGAAAGATGTTCCGCAACATCGCGGAGATGTCGGCGCTGGGTCTGCCGCAGATCTCGGCGGTGCTCGGCATCTGCACGGCGGGTGGCGCCTACATCCCCGCGATGAGCGACGAGACGGTGATGGTGCGCGATCTCAGCACCGTGTTCCTCGGCGGGCCGCAGCTGGTGGAAGCCGCCACGGGCGTGGTGGTCGACGCGCAAACACTCGGCGGCGCCGAGCTGCACGTGCGCGAAACCGCGGTGGCCGACCATCTCGCGGCGAACGAGCTGGAAGCGCTGGCGATCGTGCGCGACATCGTGTCACGCACGCCCGGTGACCGCGTGCGTCCTCCCGCGTTCGCGGCGCTCGAGCCCGCCGACGATCCGGCGCGGCTGCCGGATCTGATTCCGGCGACCACCAAGAAGGAGATGGACGTCCGCGCGATCCTGCGCTGCGTGGTCGATGCCACCTCGTGGGTCGAGTATCGCAAGGACTACGGCATCACGATCGTGTGCGCGACCGCGCGGATCGCGGGTTACGAGGTCGGGATCATCGCGAATCAGGGCGTGATCTTCCCCGACAGCGCGCTCAAAGCCACCAACTTCATCCAGATCTGCGAGCAGCGGCGCATTCCACTGTTGTTCGTGCACAACGTGAGTGGGTTCATGGTCGGCGAGGAGTACGAGCGGGCCGGGATCGCCAAACACGGCGCGAAGATGGTGAACGCGGTCTCGTGCGCCACCGTGCCGAAGATCTCCCTTGTCATCGGCGGGAGTTTCGGCGCCGCCAACTTCGCGATGTCGGGGCGGTCGATGGGCGGCCAGTTCATGGCGATGTGGCCGAACGCCCGCTCCACCGGTGTCGGTGGCGAGCAGGCCGCGGCGGTGATGGCGATCCTCAAGCGTGACCGGTTGCGCCGAGAAGGCAAGGAGCTCAGCGCTGCTGAGGAAGCGGCCATCAAGCAACCGATCATCGACAGTTTCGAGCGGCAATCGCTGCCGACCTATATCGCGGCGCGGATGTGGATCGACGCCGTGGTCGAACCGGAGGACACCCGGTCGTGGTTGGCGCGGTGCTTGTCGCTGGCGCACGAGCGGTGGGATCGGCCGCAACCCGCCGGTTCGAATTTCGGGGTGTTCCGGCTGTGATCTCACGCTTGCTCATCGCGAACCGGGGCGAGATCGCGGCCCGGATCGCCCGCACCTGCGATCGGCTCGGCATCGAGTACGTGACGGTGAGCGTCGACGAGGACCGCGCGCTCACCTACCACGCGGCCGCGGTGGCGACGGTGAACCTCGTCGACCCCGCACACGACAACGCCGTGGCCACTGGCCATCCGGGCCCGGTGAACACCGGCACCGCACCCACTGACACAGCACGCGGTGCGCACCGATCGCGACCCCCCGGTTACCTGGACGCGGTCGCGCTGGTGCGTGCCGCCGTCGAAACCGGGTGCGACGCCGTGCATCCCGGGTACGGATTCCTCTCCGAGAACGCCGATTTCGCGCGTGCGGTGCGTGCCGCCGGGCTGGTGTTCGTCGGCCCGAGCTCGCGGGTGATCGAGACCATGGCCGACAAGTCCTCCGCGCGTCAGGTGATGGCCGAGGCGGGAGTGCCAGTGCTACCGGGCACGGCGCGGGCGAGCGAGGATCTCGATGCGCTGGTCGGTGTGGCCGCCGATATCGGGTATCCGCTGATCGTCAAGCCCGCCGGCGGCGGTGGCGGCAAGGGCATGTCGGTGGTGCGCTCGGCCGCCGGGCTGCGCGAGGCCCTGGCGTCGGCTTCCCGCACCGCGACAGCGGCTTTCGCTGATGGGCGACTGCATCTGGAGCGGTATGCCGAGCGCGCGCGGCACATCGAGGTTCAGGTGTTCGGCGACGAATTCGGCCACGCGGTACACCTTTTCGATCGGGACTGCTCGCTGCAGCGGCGGCATCAGAAGGTGATCGAGGAAGCGCCTGCCCCACGGATTCCCGATGCGGTGCGCGCGGCGATGTTCGACGCCGCGGTGCAGGGCACGAAGGCTTTGCAGTACGTGGGCGCGGGCACCTTCGAGTTCCTGCTGGTGGGTGCCGAGTTCTTCTTCATCGAGATGAACACGCGGTTGCAGGTGGAGCACACCGTCACCGAGGAGATCACCGGCGTAGATCTGGTGGAGTGGCAGTTGCGGGTCGCTTCGGGCGAACCACTGCCCGCCGACCAGGCCGAGATCGCGTACACGGGCGCTTCGGTACAGGTGCGGATGTATGCCGAGGATCCGTTCCGGTCGTTCCTGCCGTGCCCGGGCGAGCTCGAGGTGACCCACTGGCCGGAGGTTCGCGTCGAACGCGCCTTCGACCGCCGTCTCGATGTCACCGGCGGGTTCGATCCGATGATCGCCAAACTCGTCGCCACCGGCGCCACCCGAGAGGACGCGCTCGCTGCGGCGCGGCGGGCATGCGAAGACCTTCGCTGGCAAGGCATTTCGACCAACCTCGGTTATGTGGCGCGTGTCCTGGCCGCTCCGATCGTCGCGGCGGCCCAGCACGACACGGCCTATCTGGACCGGATCGATCCGGTCGTCGAGTTCGCCGATCCCGACGAGCTGAGTGCCCTCGCGGTAGCCGCCGCGCTCACCGCACCCGACCGGACGACGCCATGGTCTACCGGCGCTCCCGGTGGCGATCGGGCCTGGCTCGATCCCGCTGATCGCGATCTCGGCAGCCTGGACCTGTCGGTCGACGGACGCGCGTTCACGGTGTGGGTCAGCGGCTATGACGGCGACGCGGTGCTGGTCCGCGCAGACGCCACCGACCCAGCCTCCATCCCGACCAGCCCGGAAGTGGCTGCTCCGCAATCCATCGCGCGGCCGGGTATCGGCCCGCGACCAACCACCGGTGCGCAAGTAGGCGCCCAGCAGACCATCACCGGACCCGCGCATATCGAGGTGGGGGTCGCAGCCCTGCGAACCGTCGGCGACACGATCACGGTCGGCTCCATCCCGTGTGTCCTACGACGCGTAGGCGAGGGCTGGATCTGCCAGGTAGCCGGGGTTTCCCGGCAGGTGCGCTACGCCGAATACCGCTCGCTCGGCACCACCGCGACGGATCCCGAGATCCGCTCGCCCATGCCGGGCACTCTCGTGCAGCTCCACGTCGAATCGGGCAACCCGGTCGAGAAAGGACAGCTGCTCGGCGTGGTCGAGGCCATGAAGCTCGAACACGAACTCACCGCCACCCATGCGGGGATCGTCACCGTGACCGCGGCCGAAGGCGCCGTCGTCACCACCGCTCAATCACTGTTTCTCATCGAAGAGAGGGGCGCCGCGCTGTGATGCGACATCGGCGACTACTTGCCACAGCTCTGGTATCGGCGGTGGCCGTGCTGGCGACCGCGTGTGGTGGAACGGACACCGCGGCACGCGAATCGGCGCAACCGGTCAGCGGCGGCTCGGTGACGTGGGGAGTGGAGACCGAGCCGACCACGCTGAATCCGCACCTCAACGGGCAGAGCAACACGCACCTGATGTTGCGCAACATCTTCGAGTCGCTGCTGGCGCGCACCACCGAGGGCGGTTTCGTCCCGTGGCTGGCCACCGGCCACGAGATCTCGCCCGACGGGCTCACCTACACCTTCCCGCTGCGCGAGGGCGTGAAGTTCACCGACGGCAACCCGCTCACCGCGACCGCCGTGGCCCGCAACTTCACCACGATGCAGGATGTGTCCTATTCCGGCGGCTGGTCCGCAGGCCCGCTCTCACACCTGGCCGCGGTGACCGCCCGCGACGAGCGCACCGTGGTGTTCACCCTGAAGGACCCGTACGCGCCGTTCCTCGACTTCGCCGCCGGATTCCCCATCATCTCCCCGGCCGCGTGGGACAAGCCGCAGCTCAAGGCCGGTGGGCCGGAGATCGCGGGTACCGGTCCGTTCGTCCTCGACCGCTACGTGAAGGGTCAGGAACTGCACTTCCGCAAGAACCCCGACTACAACTGGGCGCCGCAGAGCGCGAAGCATCAGGGTCCGGCCTACCTCGACGAGGTCACCTACCGTTTCCTGCCCGAGTCGTCGGTACGCACCGGGGCGCTCACCTCCGGTCAGGTCGACCTCATCGAGGGCGTCTCGGGTAACGACGCCGACCTGTTCCGGGACAACCCCGACTTCACCTATTCGACCGGGCTGAACAACGGCAGCCCGTACACGCTGTATTGGAACTCGACCTTCGGCCCGGCCACCGATGCGCGAGTCCGCAAGGCGCTCAACAACTCCGTCGATGTCAACGCGGTGCTGCAGTCGATCTATCGCGGCGAGCGCACCCGCGGCTGGGGTATCGCCTCCAGCGTCGACACGCTGTTCTACGACAAGAGCATCGAAGGTACCTACGGTGCCGACAAGTCCGCCGCGAACCGGCTGCTCGACGAAGCCGGTTGGACAGCAAAGGATTCCGACGGCTTCCGGACCAAGGACGGCCAGCGGCTGACCATCGAACTGGTGCAGGCCCAGTCGACGGTCCGCGACCAGCGTGAGGTGCTGTTGCAGGCGGTGCAGGCGCAGGCCAAGCAGAACGCGGGCATCGATCTGAAGCTGTCCTACGTCGACCTGGGCACCTACGGCGAGCTCCGCAAGAAGAACGCTTTCGGGTCGATCGCGAACTCCGACACCATCACCGGCGGCATCGACATCGAGAACCACTGGTACCCGCCGACGCCGCTGGGCACGCTGAACTACAGCCGCGCCACCGATCCCGAACTGTCCAGCTGGCTGCGGGCCGCCGCCTCGACCACCGACACCACCGAGCGGGCGAAGCAGTACGCGCAGTTGCAGCGGTTCGCGCTCGTCGACAAGGCCTACGGGCTGCCGCTCTACATCCCCGAGAACCAGATCGCGACGGGCGCCCACGTGTACGGCGCGGGATACCGGCCGTACAAGCAGCTTCCGGAGAACGCGTACGACATCTGGGTCGATCGTGGATAGCGGGACCCGCGGCGGGCGCGGGGGTCGGCCCGCTGTGCGCGGCGGCGCGTGTAGGTCGCGTCGGCGGTCTGTCGTGGCCGTCCGCCGGGGCGATCAGGGTAGGCCAGGAGGTTCGGCCCGGCAGTCGGCGGTCGGCTCAGCTCCGGTGGATCGCTGGTGTACCGGATCGGTCCTGCGACCGTGACGGCGAAGGTTGTCGCCCCGGAAACAGCGGCGCCGATCGCGGACAGCGAGCGTGGCGGGCGCTCTGGGATCACCAAAACAGTTGTGCTGCGGGTGATCACGGGGATCGGAGTGCTGTGGGGTGCGACCACGCTGTCGTTCCTCGGTGTGCGGCTGGCGCCGGGCGACACGGTCGACGTGTTGCTCGGCGAACAGCCGCGCACCCCGGAGGTTGAGGCGGCCATCCGCGCCGAATGGGGACTCGACAGTCCGGCCGTTGTCCAGTACGCCCGCTACCTGTGGAATGTGGTGCAGGGGGATTTCGGGCGTTCCTATGTGCTGCAACGGCCGGTGTCGGAAGTGATCGGCTCGCAGGCCGGGCCCACCTTGGCGCTGACCGGCGCCGCGTTGCTGGTAGCGCTGGTGTTCGCGGTGGTCGTCGCGACGACCACAGCGCAGCGGCGGCGATCGCGTGCTATCGCGAATGCTGTTGAGCTGGCTCTTGTTTCGACGCCAGCGTTCTGGCTCGGCATCGTGTTGCTGTCGGTATTCAGCTTCCAGCTGAAGATCTTTCCGGTGGCGGCGAACAAGGGACTGGCGGCCTTGGTCCTGCCCGCGCTCGCGCTCGGCCTTTCGCTGGGCGCGGTGATCTCCCAGGTGCTGCGTGACGGGCTGGAGCGGGCGCTCGACGAACCGTTCGCGGTGACGGTGCGGTCGTGGTCGGTGCGCGAGAGCGCGTTGCGGCTGCGGCACGGATTGCGCCACGCGGCCCTGCCCGCGGTGACCTTGACCGGCTGGTTGGTCGGCGGATTGCTCGGTGGGGCGGTGATCATCGAAGAGGTCTTCGGCAGGCCGGGACTCGGCCGGGTGACTGTCGAAGCTGTTCTCGCACAGGATCTTCCCGTGGTGGTGGCGGTGGCGATTCTCTCGGCGTTCGTCTACGTCGTGATCAGCACGCTGGTCGATCTGCTCTACCTGTGGCTGGACCCACGGCTGCGCCGCGATTCACGCAATGGAGGGCAACGATGACTGCCGGCGGAATGCGTCGAAGGGGCCGAATCGCCCTGCACACAACATCTTCACGCGCACTGCCCGACTGCCGATGTGGAGCGGCGCTATGACGATCGCAGATCTTCCGCGCACGACCGTCGACCGAATCAGCCTGCGTGCGAAGGGTTTCGCGGTGACGCCGGGCGTTGCCATCGCAGCGCTGACAGTGGGGCTGGTCGCCATCGCGGTGGTTGCCCCCGCCCTGCTGACCGGTGCCGATCCGCTCGCCGCCGATCCCCTTGCCGCCCAACTGCCACCGAGCGCGCGGCATTGGTTCGGCACGGACCACCTGGGGCGTGACGTCTTCACCCGCGTCGTCCACGGCGCGCGCTACTCGCTGCTCATCGGCGTCACCGCCGTCGCGATCGCGGTGGTGGCTGGCACGGCGCTCGGCCTGCTGTCCGGGTTGGCGCGTGGGCCGCTCGACGAGCTGATCACCCGGTTCCTCGACGTCGTCTCGTCGTTCCCCGATCTACTGCTCGCGCTGGTCCTGATCTCGTTCACCGGGCCAGGCACTACGAATTTGATCTTCGCGCTCGGTGTCGCCTCGATCCCCCGATTCGCCCGGGTGGTGCGGGCGCAGACCCTCGTGGTGCAGGAGTCCGGATATGTCGAGCAGGCACGAACTTTCGGACTCACCAGGACGACGCTGGTGCGGCGGCATGTCCTGCCACACGCCGTCGCGCAAGTCCCGATTCTGGCCACCATCGGCCTGGGCACCGCCATTCTCGGCGCGGCGGGGCTGAGCTTCCTGGGGATGGGTCCGCAACCGCCGGAACCGGAATGGGGCGCGATGCTCGCCGAAGGACGCAATTACCTGCGTAATGCCTGGTGGATCGGCGTGCTGCCCGGTGTGGCCGTCACCGCCACGGTCATCGCGGTGAGCTCGCTCGGCCGGCGCTGGCAGCGGCACTACGACGGAAGGCCATCGGTATGAGTCTGATCGCGGTCGAGAATCTGCGGGTCGGGTTCGCGGCGAAGGAGGTAGTGCGCGGCATCGATCTGCGGATCGAGCCGGGTGAGGCCGTCGCCCTCGTCGGCGAGTCCGGGTCGGGCAAGTCGGTGACGGCACGCACGCTGGTCGGCCTCGCGGGACCAGGTGCTGCCGTGCGCGCCGATCGGCTCGAGCTCTTCGGCCAGGACGCGCGTGGACATCGCGAGCGGCAATGGCGGCGGATCAGGGGCTCCGACGTCGGCTTCGTACTGCAAGACGCCTTGGTTTCCCTCGATCCGCTGTACTCGATCGGCAGCCAGCTCGCCGAAGCGCAACGCGCGCTGACCGAGCTGCGCGGGCAGGCGCTCACCGCACGTAGCGTGCGGCTGCTCACCGACGTCGGTGTCCCCGAACCCGAACTACGACTGCGCCAATATCCGCACGAGCTGTCGGGCGGACTGCGCCAGCGCGTCTTGATCGCGACGGCACTCGCGGGCGATCCGCGTCTCATCATCGCCGACGAGCCGACCACCGCGCTCGATGTGACTGTGCAGCAACAGATCCTGGACCTGCTTCGCGCACGCAAAGCCGAGGGCACGGCTCTGCTGCTGATCAGCCACGACCTGGCAGTGGTGGCCGAGGTGGCCGACCGGGTGCTGGTCATGCGCGACGGGGAGGTTGTCGAGGAGGGCAGCACGCACGACGTGCTGACCCGTCCGACGCATCCGTACACCGAGAAGCTGCTCGCGGCCGTGCCGTCGGCGGCCTCACGCGGGTCGAAACTGTCGGTGTCCGAGCGCTCACCGCTGCCGCCGCGCTCGGTGGACAACACCAGGGTCGTGCTCTCGGTCCGCAACCTGCGCAAGACCTACGGCTCCGGATCGGCCGCCCGCACCGTGGTCGACAACGTCGACTTCGACCTGTTCGGCGGCGAAACCCTCGGCATCGTGGGCGAATCGGGTTCGGGCAAGACCACCACGGCTCGTCTCGCACTGCGGCTCATCGCACCGTCGTCGGGGCGGGTGGTCGTCGACGGCGAACCGTGGAGCGAGCTCTCCGACAGGGCATTACGCCCCCTCCGTGGCGCGGCGCAGCTGATCGCCCAGGACCCACTCAGCTCCTTCGACCCCCGCTACACCGTGGAGCGCGTGATCGGCGAGAGCCTCGACACGGTCGGCCTGCGCGGAAAGGCCCGCACCCAGCGCGTCCGCGAAATTCTCGACGCGGTCGGCCTTGCCCGCGATCTGCTCCCCCGCCACCCCCGCACCCTCTCCGGCGGCCAACGCCAACGCGTGGCGATCGCCCGCGCCCTTGCCCCCAACCCCGCCCTCCTGGTAGCCGACGAACCCCTCTCCGCCCTCGATGTCTCCGTCCAAGCCCAGATCCTCGATCTGCTCGCCGAACTCCGATCCGAATTCGGCACCGCCCTGCTCCTCATCTCCCACGACCTCGGCGTAGTGCACCACCTCGCCGACCGCGTCCTCGTGATGAAGAACGGCCAGATCGTCGAATCCGGCGAGGCCGACACTGTCCTGCGCTCCCCCCGACACGAATACACCCGCCAGCTCGTAGCCTCGGTCCCGCGCCTACCCGAGGTCGCCGAATGACCGAGGGCGACAACCAGACGACCGTGCCGCGTAACCCCTCATCGGGTTACGCGGCACGTCGTTCGGCAGGCGGTGGCACCCCACCGCCCGGATCACTCGACGGGGGCGAGCGCGTCTTCCGGCTCGGCCGCGAGCGGTGGGCGTTCGGGCTCCTCGGTGAAGAAGATCATCGCCGCCGCGCCGATCAGGCACAGGACCGTCATCACGATGAACCCGCCGTTGTAGGTGCCGGTGCGACCCACGATGAAGCCCATCGCCGAGGGGGCGATGATGCCGGACAGCGCGAAGCAGGCGTCCGCGAAACCGGCGGCCGTACCGGGCTGGGTGGGGGCGGCATCGATCGAGGCGACCCACCAGATGCCGCCGGTGATGAAGCCGAAGCCGACACCGGCCGAGATGCAGATCAACGCGACGGTCAGATTGCCGGGGAAGAACAGGATCGGGATGATCGAGGTGCCCGCGAGCAGCAGTGCCGCGCCGATGATGAGGAAGCGTGACCGGATGCTCTGGGTGCGCTTGTACACCCGGTCCACCAGGACGCCACCGGCGAACGCGCCGACCACGCCTGCCGCCCACGGCGCCACCGAGAATCCGCCGACCTCCTTGATGGAGAGACCGAATTCGTGTTCCAGGTACTGCGGTAGCCAGTACATGAACGCCCAGAACATGAAGCCCCACGCGAAGTAGCCCACGCCGACGAGCCACAGGTTGCGGTTGTGCAGGATCTCGCCCCAGTCGGTGGTCGACTCGTGGCCGCTGTCCTCGCCCTCGGTCTGCCCGGACCGGATGTAGTCCAGTTCTTCCTTCGAGACGAACGCGGACTCGCTCGGCGAGTTCTTCAGGAACGGGTAGGCGACCACAACCCAGACGAGGCCGGCGACCGCGAGTACCCAGAACATGCCCTTCCAGCCGGTCAGCGCGATCAGCTGAGTGAGGATCGGGCCACCGACGAGGAGGCTGCCCGATACCGCGACACCGCCGATGAGCGCCAGCGCCTTACCTCGTTCGTGCGCCGGTAGCCACCGGCTCGCGAGCCGGGTCGCCGCCGGGAAGCAGGGTGCTTCACCGGCGCCGAGGAGAATGCGCAGCAGGATGAGCCCGATGAACCCACCCGCGAACGGGGTGAGCGCGGTGGCGGCGGCCCAGATGAACATGCCGACCATGAGCACTTTCCGGGAACCGTACCGGTCGACCAGCGGTCCCGAGAGCAGGGCGAACAGCATGTAGCCGATCGAGAATGCGGAACTGATGATGCCGTACTGCCCGGGTGTGATCCCGAATTCGGCCTTCAGATCGGTTGCCGCGTACGAGATGGCACTGCGATCGATATAGTTGACCACTACCAGGCCCAGAATGATGGTGATCATCCACCAACGCGATTTCATAGCGAACTCCTCGGATGAAGCAAAGTCGCGGGGTCAGATGACCCTGCGGGCCCGCAGGTCGTCGATAGCCTCGGGGCTGCGCCCGAGCTGGGTGAGGACCTTGTCGGTATCGGCACCGACGGGTCGGCCGGTGTGTCGGATCGCACCGGGGGATCGGGTCATGCGCCACATGACGTTCTGCATGCGCATGGGGCCGAGTTCGTCGTCGTCGACAGTGGTGATCATGTCGGTGGCGACGACCTGGGGATCTTTGAGTAGATCGCTCGGCCGGTAGACCGGCGCCACCGCGGCGCCGGCTGCTTCGAAAACGCTGGTGACCTCGTCGCTGGTGCGTGCCGCGATCCAGCCACCCACGTACTCGTCGAGGAGGTCGGCGTGTTCGGCGCGGGTGCGACCGGTGGCGAACCAGTCCTCGTCGATCACCTCGGGATGACCGACGATCCGCATCACCTTCTCGGCGATGGCCTGGGCGCTGGTGGAGATCGCCAGCCAGTGCTCGTCGGCGGTGCGGTACAGGTTGCGCGGGGCGTTGTTCTGTGACCTGTTGCCGGTGCGCTGCTGGTCGATCCCGAGCTGGTCGGCGTAGATCACGCCGGGACCGACCGCGGTCATGATCGGGCTGAGCAGATCCAGGTCGATCACCTGGCCGGTACCGCCGTTGCGTTCTCGCTCGAACAGCGCCATCGAAACCGCCGACGAACCGGCTACGCCCGCAATGGAATCGGCGAGCCCGAAGGCGGGCAGGGTGGGCGGCCCGTCGGGCTGGCCGGTGAGATGGGCGAAACCGCTCATCGATTCGACCAGGGTGCCGAACGCCGGGCGTTTGGCATACGGGCCGTGCTGGCCGAACCCGGTGACCCGCAACATGATCAGGCCCGGATTGTGTTCGGAGAGCGCGGGGTAGGAAAGGCCCCAGCGTTCGAAGGTGCCGGGCCGGAAGTTCTCGACCACGATATCGGCCTCGGCGGCCAGATCCCGGAAGATCGCCTGCCCGTCCTCGGTACCGAGATTGAGCGTGACGGTCTGCTTGTTACGGCTGACCATCTTCCACCACAGTGGAATTCCGTCCTTGTCGAGGCCGTGGCCGCGCATCCCGTCCGGTTTCTCCGGGTGCTCGATCTTGATGACCTCGGCACCGAAATCACCCAGGATCTGCGCGGTGAGCGGTCCGGCGAGGATGGTGGAGGCATCGAGGACCTTGATGCCTCGCAGCGGGCCGGTCGACTGGTTCACGTTCGCTTCGTCCGTCAAGTCCGCACTCCTCAGTACGGCCGGGAGATGTAGCGGCCCTCGGGCTCGCCGGTGACCACACCGTCGGCCAGCACGCGATTGCCGCGCACGAAGGTGTCGGTGACGGCGGCGGAGAGCTCGAATCCCTCGAAAGGTGTGTATTCCTGGGTGGATTCGGAGTCCGCGGCATGCACGGTCCAGGTGCGGCCCGGGTCGACGATCGCGATATCGGCGTCGACGCCTTCGGCGAGGCGGCCCTTGCCGGGCAGGCCGTAGCGGTCGGCCGGGTTCGAGGCTGTCAGCTGGGCGATCCGGCGCAGCGACAGCCCGCGCTTGCGTCCTTCGGTGACCAGACCGGGCAGCAGGTACTCGGTGCCACCGAATCCGGACTTCGCGGCGAACACATCGTCGCGGTCCTCGCCGAATTTCACCTCGTCCTTGCAGCAGGCGTGGTCGGAGACGACCCAGTCGATATTGCCCGCGAGCAGGTGCTCCCACAGCGCCTCGACGTCCTCGCGCGGGCGGATCGGCGGATTCACCTTGGCGCCGAGGCCGTTCGCGTTGTCGATATCGGTGAGCAGATGGCCGATGGTGACCTCGCGGCGGAAGTTCACATGCGGGAACGCCTCGGCCATCTTCATGGCCGCCTTCAGCGCCTTGGCCGAACTCAGATGCAGCAGGTTGATATTCGGCAGGCCGGTTTCGTCCGCGAGGAAGGCCGCGATGGTCACGGCCAGGCCCTCGGAGTGCTGCGGGCGGGAGGCGCTGTAGGCGGCGAGGCCGCTGAGCGTGCCTTCCTGCTCGACGAGCTTGGTGTAGGCGCTCATGATCTCGGCCGTCTCACAGTGCAGCGAGAGCGAGATGTGCGGGGCGAGTTCGGGATGCCGCTCGCGGGCCTGCTGGACCCCGCGCATCACGAACTCGAAATGTGCGATGTCGTAGCGCTCGTCCTCGGGAATCATCAGGAAATCGCTCTGCGAGGTGGAGCGCCCGTGCAGCCCGTGGCTGCCGTAGAACATGAAGATCTTGAACGAGGTCACGCCCTGATCCGCGGCCAGGTCGGGAATCTCGCCGATATGTTCCTTCGACATCGGCGCGAGGTGGAAGGCGTAGTCGATGTAGCTGCGGCCTGCCGAGGCGTCGAGCACCTCTGGGAAGAAGTCGGCGTAGGCGCCGCCCTTGTTCAGGTAGTACTGGCCGGTGCGCATGTAGGTGAGTGCGGTGGTGACACCGCCCTGCGCGCTGGCGCGGGATTCGGTCTGCGTGTCCTCGGACAGCGGGTTGTAGATACCCCAGTGCTGGTGCGCGTCGACAACACCGGGGAAGACCAGTTTGTCTGTCGCGTCGACGATTTCGGCGCCTTCGGCACTCAGATCGGGCCCGATGGCCGCGATCTTGCCGTCGACGATGAGGATGTCGGCGGTTTCACCCTCGGCGGGAGCCGCGTCGTCGGTGCGGACGACGGTGCCGTTCTTGATCAGGTAGGTGGTCATTTCTTCTCCTGGCGAATATCTGGATGTTCGTGCTGTTTGTCAGGCGGTGACGGCGCTGCCCACATGCTCGGCGGCGAGGAAGGCCAGGCCGAGGGCGGTGATCAGGCCATTGCCCGCGAGGTAGCCGCCGGCACCGTGGCCGGATATACCGATGGCGGCGCCACCGGAGGCGTACAGGCCGGGTATCGGTGTTTCGCCGGCGAGTACTCGGGCGTGTTCGTCGACGACGAGACCGCCCTGGGTATGGAACAGGGCAGGGGTGATGGCAATCGCGATGTAGGGCGCGGCCAGCGGGCGGCGGGTGTCGGTGCGACCCTGCCGGTCGGGCTCTTTCCCCGCGGCGGCCCGCCGGGCGGCGTCGAGCTCGTCCTCGAACGCCGCGGCGGGCACTCCGATACTGTCGGCCAGCCCGGCCGCGGTAGCGGCCCGGACCAGCGATCCGCTCTCGGCCACGGTGCGGAAATCGTCGAACACCGAGCACAACTCGGCGATGTGCTCGTCGATGACGATCCAGCCAGCCGCGCCCGGCCGACCGGCGAGAATGGCGGCGAACTCGGAGTAGCCGGTGGTTTCCGGCGCGAAGCGGCGACCCGTGCTGTCGACGATCACACCGCCGTGCACGACGGTGGCCCAGCCGATGAGTGTCTGGCTGCGCGCGGACAGCGCTGCGTGCCCCTGGTACGCATCGAGAAAGGCACTGTCGGCACCCAGCTCACGGCCGATCCGCAGCGCGTCACCGCGACTGAACCGGCCGCCGTGGTAGTGGGCGTCGGCGATCTCCGGCATATGCCGGCGGACGAGGTCGCGATCGGCGCCGAACCCGTTCGTCGCCAGCAGGACGGCCGACGTGGTCAGGTGCTCGCTGTTGCCGTCGGGGGTGGCGATCTCGACCCCGGTGACCCGGCCGTCGGCGGCGCGCACCTGACACAGGCTCATCGGCGCGATCAATTCGATCCGCGGATGCGCCTGCGCGCGCTGAACCAGGTGACGCAGCAGCCGGGAGCCGTGCCGTCCGGGAATGCTGTGGCAGCGGTCGGCGGTGTGGCCGGGGTAGCGGAAATCGGTGACCAGTTCGAGTTCGAGGCCCTGATTGTCGGCCAGCCAGGTGACCAGCGACGCGCTCGATTCGGCCAGCGCACGCGCCACCCGCCGGTCGGCGGTAGCTGAGGTTTTGCGGGCGATATCGTCGAGGAACTGGTCCGGGCTGTCCTGCACGCCCGCGGCTTCCTGCCAGCGGGTGCCCGCGGCGGGGATCATCGCGGTGCACATCGAGGTGTTGTTGCCGCGCTGGAAGTGCTCGTCGGCGTCGACCACCAGGACGTTCGCGCCCAGTTCGGCCGCGCGCAGCGCGGCGACCAGTCCGCCGCCCGCACCGGCGACGACGAGATCGAAATCCGGACTGTCCACGCTTCCTCCAAATCGTTCCGTCTAGCGGAACACTAGAATGTGACCCCTTGCACTATGCACGTTGGATGGTTCGCGCACAAGTGCCTGCACAAGGATCTATCTAGCGAAACAGGCATCGAGTCATCAAAATGCGCCTGGACAATCGTTTCGCTAAGCGGTACAACTTGTTTAGCGTTTGGTCGATCTCGTCGCGTGTGACGGTGGTTGGCGGAACACGAATCCCCCCAGAGAACGGAGCCACGATGGAGCCCTCGAGTGGCGGCACCACATCCGCCGCGCGGGCAGCGGAGGTACTGCTCGAGTTCGGTCGCAGGCCGAGCGCGCTCGGCGTCTCGGAGATCGCCCGCTCGACCGGTATGTCCAAGGCCGTCGCCCACCGCATCCTCACCACCTTCGTGGACTGCGGCCTGCTGCTCTACGAGCCCGATACCCGCCGCTACCTGCTCGGCCCGGCCGCCGCGACGCTGGGCGCACGGGCCATGGACATCTCCCCGCTGCGCCGGATGGCTCGCGAGGCGCTGGTGGATCTCCAACGCGCCACCGGCGAGACCGCGACGGTGACCGGCCGCCTGCCGGGCGGGCGCGTCTACCTCGACCAGGTCGAGAGCACCCAGGAGATCAAGATGACCGTGGAGCTCGGCCGTCGGTTCGAACTGCACAGCGGCTCGTCGGGTCGCATCATCCTGGCCCACCTTTCGAAGGAGGAGCAGGAGGACGTGCTGTCCGGCGCGCTGCCGCGGCTCACCGCCACCACCATCGTCGATCCGGACGCGCTCCGCGCCGCCCTGCGGGAAGCCCGCGAACGCGGAGTGTGCCGGTCGACCGGTGAACGGCAGGAGGGCGCCGGTTCGATCGCGGCGCCGGTGTTCGGCGCCGACGGCACGGTGATCGGCTCGGTGTCCGTGTGCGGGCCGAGCTACCGGATGACAGCGGAAGCCTGCGACCGGCACGAGAGCGCGCTCGTCGAAGCGGCCAAGCGGGTTTCGCGCGCCCTCGGCCACCGGTCGGCGGTGACGGCGAAATGATCCCGCGTAGTTGGCTGTACGTGCCGGGACATCGCGCGGACCGCATCGGTAAGGCGATCGACAGCAGGGCCGACGCCGTGGTCATCGACCTCGAGGACGCCGTACCCGTAGGCGCGAAAGACCGGGCCCTCGACAATGCCATCGACGCGCTGCGCGCCGCGCCACCGGACCGCGATATCTGGTTGCGGCTCAATGCCATCGGGTCGCCGTGGCTCGAAGCCGAACTCGCCGCGCTGGCAACCGGGCCCACACCGGCCGGGGCCCGGTTGCCGAAATCCGACGATCCCGAATCGGTGGCGGCCACAGCGCAACGCCTCGACTGCCCGGTGCACGCCATCATCGAATCCGCCGCGGGCCTGCTGGTGGCCCCGCAGATCGCGCGGTGCCATCCGCGGGTCACCGGGATCGCGCTCGGCGAGGCGGATCTCGCCGCCGATCTGCGCGTCGAGCCGTCGGGATTGACTTGGGCGCGTGGCTGGATCGTCACCGCGGCGCGCGCCGCCGGGCTGTCCTCGCCGGTCCAGAGCGTGTGGACGGCTGTGGACGATCCGGCGGCGCTGGCCGAGACCTCGAGGGCCGGGCGCGCCCAGGGGTTCTTCGGCCGATCCGTCATCCACCCCGATCAGATCGACATCGTCAATACGGCCTATACGCCGACGGCGGAGGAACACGACCGAGCGTGCCGGATCATCGACCGCGCGGCCGCGTCCATGGCCGCGGGCGAATCCGCGGTTCTCGACGAGAGCGGCAAATTCATCGACCCCGCCGTGGTCGCGAACGCCCGCGTGGTCCTCGACCGAGCACAGGCCGCAGCAGCAAGAGGAGTGAGAGCATGACCGGACAAACCGTTACCGCGGGCCACGACACGCTGTTGAACGCCGTGGTAGGCGGCGCACTCGACGTGGTCGAGCTCGGACATCCGTATACGACGGGTATGCCGTGTTCCCCCAACCACCCCGGTTTCCGGATGACCCTCATCCGTCGGCACGGCGATATGGTCCGCCCGGACGGCGGTTCGGCCGCCAACGAGATCATCGTGACGGGCGGGCACGTGGGCACCCACGTGGACGCCCTGTCGCACGTCAGCCACTGCGGCAAACTGCACGGCGATATCGATGCCGAGCAAGCGCAACGCGGCGGCCGATTCACCGAGCTCGGCGCGGAGAACATCCCGTTCATGCTGTGCCGTGGACTGCTGCTCGATGTACCGCGGGTGCGCGGTGTCGAGGCGCTCGAGGCCGGTCAGGCCGTCACCGAGCAGGATCTGCGTGACGCCGCCGACGCCGCCGGGGTGACACCGCGGCGCGGGGACGTCGTCCTCATCCGTACCGGCTGGGCTCGCCATTTCGACGATGCGCAGCGCTACCTCGGCCAACAGGACGGGGTCCCCGGCGCCGATGAGAGTGCGGCCGAGTGGCTCGCCGCGGCCGGGGTGGTCGCCGCGGGTGCGGATACCACCGCCTTCGAACACATCCCACCCGGCCAGGGCCACAGCGTGCTGCCCGTCCACCGAATTCTGCTGGTAGAGAATGGAATCCATATCATCGAACACCTGAATCTCGAGCCTGCCAGTGCCCGCGGACTCACCGAGTTCACCTTCGTGATGGCGCCGCTGCGGATCACCGGCGGTACCGGTTCGCCCGTGCGGCCGGTCGCGGTGGTGTCGGCATGAGCGAATCAGGCACTCGGCACGACTTCGAGAACACGGTGGTCGGCCGCCTCGCGGCGCTGGCCGACCGGACCCGCGCCAACGGGCTTTCGGGCGAGCTGCGCAAAGACGTCGCCCGCCGCGTGCTCGATGTTCTCGGCAACTCCCTCGCCGCGCAGGACCAGCCATCGGCCCGTGCCGTCATCGCGGTCGCCCGCGACTGGGCCGGGGCACCCCGGGCCACCGGCATCGGCACCGGGGAACGGTTCCCGGCTGCCACCGCCGCCCTGATCAACGGCACCCTCGCCCATTCGATGGATTTCGACGACACCCACCTGCCGTCGATCCTGCATCCGTCGGCGTCGGTGGTCCCCGCCGCGCTCGCGGTCGGTGAGGCGACCGGTGCCGCGGGTGCCGCCGTGCTCGACGCCGCCGGTGTCGGTATCGAGATCGCGGTCCGCCTCGGCATGGGCGGCTACGACGAGGAACTCGGGAACTCGGAGTTCTTCGAACGGGGCCAGCACGCCACTTCCATCTGCGGCGCCGTCGGCTCGGCCGCCGCCGCGGCCATGCTGTACGGCCTCGACGCCGAGGGCATCGCCGATGCCATGGGTATCGCCGCCAGTTTCGGCGCCGGTCTGCTGGAGGCCAACCGCACCGGCGGCACCGTCAAACGCGCGCACTGCGGCTGGGCCGCGCATTCCGGCGTCACGGCCGCGGAATTCGCCCGGCACGGACTCACCGGCCCGCCCACGGTGATCGAGGGCCGCTTCGGTTTCCTGCACGCCTTCTGCGGCGAGCGGGCCGACACCGCGAAGGTGCTCGACCGGCTCGGCGACCACTGGGAACTGCCCGGCATCTTCTTCAAGCCCTACCCCTGCAACCACTTCACCCACGCGGGCATCGACGCGGCCCGCATCCTGCGCCGTGAGGTGGACCCCGCCGACATCGTGGAGATCGAGCTCGGCGTCCCGAAACCGGTGCTGCGCACCATCGCCGAACCGCCCGCGGCGAAGGCGGCCCCCGAATCCGGATACCACGCGGCGTTCTCGGGCCCGTTCACGGTGGCTCGCGCGCTGCTCGGCGGCTCGGGTCTCGGTGTGGGACATGCCGATTTCACCGACGCCGCCGCGCAGGATCCGCGCACGCTGGAACTCGCGCGGCTGGTGACCAGTCACAGCGACGACCGCTGCGATGAGCTCTACCCCCACCAGTTCCCGGCCGCGCTGCGCGTGCGCACCCGCGACGGTTCCTGGCATCAGGCGCGTGTGGACCACAATCGCGGCGGTCCGGCAAACCCGCTCTCCGACGACGAACTCACCATGAAATTCAACCTCAACGTCGAAGGTCGGCTGACCCCGGAGGCGGCGCGGGCCGTCGTCGGTCATGCGCTCGCGCTCCCCACCGCCGATCCGCTCGACACCCTGATGGCGGCCGTTCGCGGCTGACCGGCGGCACCTCGCCTACCCAGCCGAAATCAACGCGCTCGCAACGACATTCGTCCGCCCTCAGGCCGGATATCGATCAGCCGGATCGAGCATCCCGCGTGATTCGCCCGGCCATGAGGGAGTGCACTGTCTGTGCCCGGTGCTCGCCGCTGTCGACGTGCTCGTCGTAAGCCTGCGATCAGAGCAGCAGACGAGCCAGTTCGGCAGGCCTGGACAGCATCGCCATATGTCCGCCACCCATCTCGACCGGCTCGATCCCCAGCCGGGTGCGGACGAGTTCGCGCAGGAAGTCGGCGGGGAGGAATCGGTCGTCGCGGAGCAGGATGAACCGGGTAGGTACGTCGGGCCAGGCCGTGAGCGGCCATGGTGACTTCATCGGGGTATCGGACTGCCCACGCTCGTACTTCTCGGCCTCGGCCTGCTGCTCAGGCGTGAGCTGGTTGTAGAACACATCGTCATCGCCCGAGGTTTCGTGTCCGGTGGCGGCCCACCAGTCGCCAGGCGCCTCGCCGGGAGACGGAATCATGGCCGATACCAACACCATTCGCGAGACCGGGACCCGATCGCACACGAGCGGCGCGGTGAAACCGCCGAACGAGTGCGCGACCACGACCACGTCCCGGCGTTCGCCGATCGCCTCGACCACGGCGTCGGCGTATTCCGCCAACCCGGCGGTGTCGTCCTCGTTCGGCAGCGACACGGGCACCGCGTCATGACCGAGCCCGCGCAGTTCGTCGGCTACCTGCTGCCAGTAGCCCGCATCGCATCCGGCGCCCGGGATCAGCATGAATGTGCTCATGCACCTTGATACCAAGCACCACCGACAACAACGGTGCGCGGTGCTGTTCGCGGCGCACCCGGCGGCGCGTCGATACCCTGGTGAGGGTGAGCATCAATGCCCGTTCGGAGATTCGCGGTTCGGTTCGGATGCCGACCGCGTGGGCTCGGCCGGGGCACATCGGGTATGTCGGCCCGGATCTGCTGCCCGATACGCATTCGCCGCCGGTCGCGATGCTCACCGTGGGGCTGGACGGGCCGCTGATCGTGCACACCGCCCGCGGTCTGATTCGCACGGGCAGTTCTTTCGCGCCTGCCCGCACCGCCCACCGCGTCGTTGCCACGCAGGGGTGGATCCTGGTGTTGTTCATCGACCCGTCGAGCGCGCCCGCAACCATGATCGCCGACGAGATGACTTCCGCGGAAGGCACTTTCGGTCTCAGCCACCGCCGCGAGCGCGAACTCGTCGAGCTGTGTGGCCAACCCGTCGTCGACCCGGATCTGCTCTACAACCGCGCGATCGCGGGCGCGAACCTCGGCACCGACGCACGCATCGCCAGACTCGCCGCCGCGATCCGTGACCAGCCCGCCAACGCCCTGCGCGCCGACCAGATCGCCGCGAACCTCGGCCTGTCCACCGGCCATTTCCTGCACCTGTTCACCCAGCACTGCGGCACCACGTTCCGTGGCTACCAACGCTGGAACCGCATGGTCTCCGCGATCACCAACGCCGTGAACGGCCACGATCTCACCCGCTCCGCCATCGACGCCGGCTTCGCCACCCCCTCCCACTTCAGCGAATCCTTCCGCGCCATGATCGGCCTGCCCGCCACCACCATGCTCGGAGCAGGCATCCACTTCGACCTCGGCACCGGGGTCGTTCAGCGCGGGTGAGCGCGGCCGAGGTCGTAGCGACAGGTGCGGCGACGGATTCCGCGGCGGCCGCACCCGCTGGTGCGACGAGCCCGGCGATCACAGCGGCGACAACGACAAGCGGATCAGCAAGAGCTAAGTCTGGCGTACCAGCCGGTCCAGCAGATCGCGCATCGGTTCGTTGTCACCACGCAGCGACGCCATCGACCCCTGCACGTTGGCCTCGGGATCAAGGCCTGTCCAGTCGATCATCCAGCCGGCCTCACGAGCGAGTTGGTGGAAGAACGCTCGCTGGGTACGACCGTTCCCCTCACGAAACGGATGGATCGCGTTGACCTCACCGAGATAATGCGTCAGCTTCACGATGAAATCGGTTCGGTCCAACCCGCGCAAATGCCCATCTGCCGCTAGAGAGGCGAAGACCTCTGATGCGTAACTCACGATGTGATGCGGGAGGCAGAACGGATCCGATTTGGCGATGCCGACCGTTCGAACTTCACCGGCCCATGGGTACACGTCAGCGAATATCTCACGATGGAACACACGCAGGTGCTCCAGGTCATAGCGGCCAGGCAGCGGCCTGATTCCCAGGTCCGCGAGCGCAGCCTGACTCAGATCGGCCTCCGCTTGACGTAAGGAAGCGGCGTCGACGATCCCTAGTCGATTACGCAACACTCCCGATTCGGGGTCGAGGTACGGATCCACCGTCACGCTGCGCCGTGCATGCCCCGGATCAGCTCCCGCATGCGTGTGGTGCTGATCTCGCCACGCGCCCACTGCCCCATAACTCCCTCGGCAGCCGGACTCGCCGACGCACCTTCCGCCCTGACCGAAGCCGCAGCCTGGGCCAACGACCGGGACCGTTCCGCAGTCAACTCCTCGAACACCTCGACAGGCACCATCACCGCCTCGGTCTTCCGATGGGATCCGACCCCGATCGGTCGCCGATCACCTTTGCGAAACCGCGCCAAAAGACCAGACAACTGCTCCCGCGCCTCACGCACCGATAGTGTCTCCATGAGAAAAGTGTACACAATTGCATACACAATTGCCCCACTTTTCATGCTTCACGACTACGAATCCATCCTGCCTTACCACCCACGCTGTGGGTGGTTCACGCAGACCTGGCGGAGATGGCCGTGGACGCGCGGCGGCAATCGGCAGCTTGGTAGACGACGAGGAAATCGAGCCTCGCCGTATGGCCGCTCGGGCTGACGAAAGGGCTGTTCAGCGCGCGGAGGTGGGGCATGATGGGGTGTAATCCTCGTTTCGGGCAGTCGAATAGGAAGTCGCGTCGATGGTGCAGCTCACGCTTTCCGCGCAGCGCGCCGCGCTGGAGCGGGAGTGGGCGATGTGGGTGCCGGGCGGGGTGGAGGTTTCGGGGGCGGGCGTGCGGACCGAGGTGGCACAGTCTTGGACGCGGTCGTTGCGGACCGTGGATCCTGGGCGGGATCACGCGCCGGTCAGTGAGACCGATATCGGGCCCCGGTGGGCGGAGTCGCCGTTGCGGGGGCCGGTGACCGAGCTGAAAGAGCAACTGCACAGTGTCGCTGATGACGCGGGGTACGTCGCGGCGGTCACCGACGCTTCGGGGACGATCCTGTGGACCTACGGCGGACCCGTCATGCGCAGGCGGGCCGAGCAGGTGAACTTCGCGCCGGGTGGGCGATGGGACGAGGCGCATATGGGGACCAACGCACTGTCGTTGGCATTGCGCACCGACCAACCGCACACCGTGTTCTCGGCCGAGCATCTTGTCGCGGCACTGCATGGTTGGGTCTGCTATTGCGCGCCGATCCGCGCCGCCGACGGGACCTTGCTCGGTGTGCTCGACCTGTCGACCACCTGGAAACGCTCGCATCCGCTGGCCATGGCCACCGTGCGCACCATGACCAGCGCCATCGAAGCGAAATTGCACGCCGCCGTGCCCGCGCCCGCCGGAATGCGGCTGACCTGCCTCGGCACCGGCCGGTTGATGCGCGACGGTCAGCAGATCCGGTTGCGGCCACGCCACCTCGAGATCCTCACCCTGCTCGCCCTCGACGACGACGGCTACAGCCACGAACGCCTGCACTACGCGGTCTACGGTGATCGCGCGGTCGGCGCGAGCACGCTGAAATCGGAGATGTCGTACCTGCGCCGCGCCACCGGCGGCGACATCACCAGCCGCGTCTACCGCTTCACCACTCCCCTGTCCTGCGACGCCGTCGACGTGCTGCGCGCCATCGAGCGAGGCGATCTCGACACCGCCGTGCGGCTGTATCACGGTCCGCTGCTTCCTGATTCGGACACACCGGGCATCAGCGAATGGCGCGACTACCTCGAAGTCGCCATGCGTAACGCGGTTCTCAACAGCCCGGACGCGAATCACGCACTGACATACGGGGATTCCGCCCCCGATGACATCGCCGTCCACGAACACGCCCTCGCCCTGCTCCCCACTCGCGATGCCCGCCGTGCCGTCGCCACCGCACGCCTACACACCGCTCTTCGCGCCTGATCGGTCCGGCTTCAACGTTTCATCAACCCTTGGCGGGGATAGTGATGGGCGTCACGATTCATCGGAATCAGCGAGGAGCCACCGCACATGATCTACGCCAAGCCGGGCACCGAGGGCAGCGTCGTCAGCTACGCGCCGCGATACGACAATTTCATCGACGGTAAGTGGGTTCCGCCGGTCGAAGGCCGCTATTTCGAGAACACCTCCCCGGTGGACGGGCAGCCGTTCTGCGAGATCGCCCGCTCGAGCGCCGCCGATGTGGAACTGGCGCTCGACGCAGCCCACCGCGCGGCCCCCGCCTGGGGTGAGACCTCGGCCGCCGAGCGCGCCAACATCCTCAACAAGATCGCCGACCGGATCGAGGCCAACCTCGAGGCCCTCGCCGTCGCCGAGACCTGGGACAACGGCAAGCCGGTCCGCGAGACCCTGGCCGCCGACCTCCCCCTCGCGGTCGACCACTTCCGCTACTTCGCCGGGGTGCTGCGCGCACAGGAAGGCGGTATCAGCGAGGTCGACAAGGACACCATCGCCTATCACTTCCATGAGCCGCTCGGCGTTGTCGCGCAGATCATTCCGTGGAACTTCCCGATCCTGATGGCCACCTGGAAGCTGGCGCCCGCCCTCGCCGCGGGCAACGCGGTGGTGCTCAAGCCCGCCGAGCAGACCCCGGCCTCGATCATGAAGGTCGTCGAACTGGTCGCGGATCTACTCCCGCCGGGAGTCCTCAACGTGATCAACGGTTTCGGCGTCGAAGCGGGCAAGCCGCTGGCCTCGAGCCCGCGCGTGGCGAAGGTGGCGTTTACCGGCGAGACCACCACCGGCCGGCTGATCATGCAGTACGCCAGCGAGAACATCATCCCGGTCACCCTCGAGCTGGGTGGCAAGAGCCCCAACATCTTCCTGGCCGATGTGATGGCCGCCGATGACGACTACCTGGACAAGGCGATCGAAGGGTTCGTCATGTTCGCACTCAACCAGGGCGAGGTGTGCACATGTCCGTCGCGCGCGCTGATCGCCTCGTCGATCTACGACGAGTTCATGGCCCGCTGCGTCGAACGCACCAAGGCCATCATCAGCGGCAACCCGCTCGACGAGGCGACCATGATCGGCGCCCAGGCCAGCAACGATCAGTTCGAGAAGATCCTGTCCTACATCGACATCGGCAAGAAGGAAGGCGCCGAGGTGCTCACCGGCGGCGCGGTCCGCAGCGTCGACGGGCTGTCCGACGGCTTCTACATCGAGCCGACGATCTTCAAGGGCACCAACGACATGCGCGTGTTCCAGGAGGAGATCTTCGGCCCCGTCGTCGCGGTCACCACCTTCGACACCACCGAGGAGGCGCTCTCCATCGCCAACGACACCCTCTACGGCCTCGGCGCCGGCGTGTGGACGCGCGACATGAACACCGCCTACCGCCTCGGCCGCGGCATCAAGGCGGGCCGGGTCTGGACCAACTGCTACCACGCCTACCCCGCGCACGCGGCGTTCGGCGGCTACAAGAAGTCCGGCATCGGGCGCGAGAACCACAAGATGATGCTCGATCACTACCAGCAGACCAAGAACCTGCTGGTCAGCTACTCGGCGACGAAGCTCGGCTTCTTCTGATGGTGCAGCGCGTCGACCTCACCGAGAAGGCGGCGGCGCTGCTGCGGGACTTGACCGGGCAGCACGGCCCGGTCATGTTCCACCAGTCCGGTGGGTGCTGCGACGGCAGCTCGCCGATGTGTTACCCGCGTGGCGAGTTCCGGGTGGGCGGGTCGGACGTGCTGCTCGGGTACCTGCCCGGCGACACCCCGTTCTGGATGAGTGCCGATCAGTTCGAGTACTGGAAACACACCCACCTCACCGTCGACGTGGTGCCGGGCCGCGGCGGCGGATTCTCCCTCGAGGCCCCCGAAGGCGTGCGGTTCCTGATCCGCTCACGCCTGTTCACCGACGAGGAATCGGCCGCGCTCGACTCTGCGCCGCCGCCGACCGGGTGATCTGAAACACCCGTAATCAGTTCGTTTCCGCAGGTCAGCGGTGCTCGATACGCACCGCTGACCTGACGGATCCACGGCCGTAACAGTCGTCAATCATTCTTCAACCTTCGACGAGCACCGTGGCCGGTCGAACGCGCATCTGTTTGTTGATGAGAGGCTCCCGATGAGTACAGAAGTCAGCCCCGCCGCAGGCGAGGGCGCACCAGTCGACGACTACCTCGCCAAACGCACCCTGCGCAAGGGCACCGCCGGATGGGTGCTGCTCGCCGGCCTGGGCGTGAGTTACGTGATCTCCGGCGACTTCTCCGGCTGGAACTTCGGTCTCGCCGAAGGCGGATTCGGCGGTCTGCTGATCGCCACCGTCGTGATCGCCGCGATGTATCTGGCGATGGTGCTCGGCATGGCCGAGATGTCCTCGGCGCTGCCAGCGGCGGGCGGCGGCTACACCTTCGCCCGGCGCGCACTCGGGCCATGGGGCGGATTCGCCACCGGCACCGCGATTCTCATCGAATACGCGATCGCGCCCGCCGCCATCGCCACCTTCATCGGCGCCTATGTGGACTCGCTGAACCTGTTCGGGATCACCGACGGCTGGTGGGTGTATCTGGCGGTGTACGCGCTGTTCATCGGCGTCCACCTCACCGGTGCGGGTGAGGCGCTCAAGGCGATGTTCGTGATCACCGGGATCGCGCTCGTCGGCCTGGTGATCTTCGCCTTCGCGGCCGTCGGCAAGTTCGACGCGGCCAACCTGACCAACATCGCGGCCGATCCCGCGGCAACCGGGTCGTCGTCGTTCCTGCCGTTCGGTTACCTCGGCATCTGGGCCGCCATACCCTTCGCGATCTGGTTCTTCCTCGCCGTCGAAGGCGTGCCGCTGGCCGCCGAGGAAGCCAGCGAGCCGGAGAAGAACGTGCCCAAGGGCATCATCGTCGCGATGCTGCTGCTGTGTGTCACCGGCGCGGCGGTGCTGTTCCTGGTGACCGGCGCGCTCGGCGCCCAGAGCGCCTCCGCCTCGGGCAACCCGCTGGTCGAGGCGCTCGGTGACAGCTCGATGGCCAAGGTGGTCAACTACATCGGCCTTGCCGGTCTGGTCGCCAGCTTCTTCTCCATCATCTACGCCTACTCCCGCCAGACCTTCGCACTCTCCCGCGCCGGCTACCTGCCGACCGTCCTGTCGATCACCAACTCCCGCAAGGCGCCGGTGCTGGCGCTGATCGTGCCCGGCATGATCGGCTTCGCCCTCTCGCTCACCGGCAAGGGCGCGATGCTGCTGAACATGGCCGTATTCGGCGCGGCGCTGAGCTACGTGCTGATGATGGTGTCCCACATCGTGCTTCGCGTGCGCGAACCGAACATGCCGCGCCCGTACCGCACGCCCGGCGGCATCGTCACCACGGCGTTCGCACTGGTCATCGCGGCCGCATCGGTCGCGGCGACGTTCCTGGTCGACCAGCAGGCCGCGCTGTGGACGCTCGGTGTGTTCGTCGCCTTCATGGCCTACTTCGCGCTCTACAGTCGCAAACACCTGGTCGCCAAGTCGCCGGACGAGGAGTTCGCGGCGATCGCCAAAGCGGAATCCGAGCTGGAGTAGACCGTCAGGCACCCGGCGGCGTCGCGCATACTGCCGGGCTCCGGTGGCCGTGGAAACTCTCGAAAGGGACCGATGACCTTGTACCGCAGCACAATCGGCGTTACGACCCACACCTTCGACGGGTTGATCGACCTGATGGCGAAAGCCACTCCCCTGCGCAGTGGTGACGAGCTCGCCGGATGCGCGGCGGCCACCGATGCCGAACGTGCCGCCGCGCAGTGGGCGTTGGCCGAGGTGCCGCTGACCACGTTTCTGAGCGACGTACTGGTTCCGTACGAGACCGACGAGGTCACCCGGCTGATCATCGACAGTCACGACCGGTCGGCGTTCGCGCCGATCTCGCATCTGACCGTCGGCGGATTGCGCGACTGGCTGCTCGCTGTCGCCGCTGCCGCCGATTCCGCGGCGACCCTGGCCGCGGTGTCGCCGGGGCTGACACCGGAGATGGTGGCCGCGGTCAGCAAGATCATGCGCAATCAGGATCTGATCGCGGTGGCCAAGGCGGTCGAGGTGACCGCGGGATTCCGCACCACCATCGGCCTGCCCGGCCGGTTGAGCACGCGGTTGCAGCCCAATCATCCGACCGATGATCCGCGCGGGATCGCCGCCGCTACCTTGGACGGACTGCTGCTCGGCTGTGGCGACGCGGTGATCGGGATCAACCCCGCCACCGACTCACCGCAGGCCACCTCGGATCTGCTGCATCTGCTCGACGAGGTGCGCCTTCGCTTCGATATCCCGACCCAGTCCTGCGTGCTCTCCCACGTCACCACGACCATCGGGTTGATCGAGGCCGGGGCGCCGGTGGACCTGGTGTTCCAGTCCGTGGCGGGTACCGAAGGCGCGAATACCGGCTTCGGCGTGAATATCTCGCTGTTGCGGGAGGGGAACGAGGCGGGGCGATCGCTGCGGCGCGGCACCGTCGGCGACAACGTGATGTATCTCGAAACCGGGCAGGGGTCAGCACTGAGCGCGAATGCCCATCTGGGCGTTGGTGATCGGCCGGTGGACCAGCAGACCCTGGAAGCACGCGCCTACGCCGTAGCCCGGGATCTGCGACCGCTGCTGGTGAATACAGTCGTCGGCTTCATCGGACCCGAGTACCTCTACGACGGCAAGCAGATCATCCGGGCCGGGCTCGAAGACCACTTCTGCGGCAAACTGCTCGGCCTGCCGATGGGCGTGGATGTCTGCTACACCAACCACGCCGAGGCCGACCAGGACGACATGGACACCCTGCTCACGCTGCTCGGTGCGGCCGGTTGCGCCTTCGTCATCGCGGTGCCCGGCGCCGACGACGTGATGCTCGGCTACCAGAGCCTGTCGTTCCACGACGCCCTCTACGCCCGCCAGGTCCTGAACCTGCGCCCCGCACCGGAATTCGAGGCCTGGCTGGCGGGCCTGGGCATGCTCGACGCGAACGGCCGTGTGCGACAAGTAGAACCGCTGTCGTCACCTCTGCGCGCACTGACGGCCACCCGGTGACCGCGCCAGGGCCAGCGCCGAAACTATCCACAGTCGGTCACGACCACCGAAGCCTGGAGGCAATGATGCCGAGCACGGACGACGTAGCGGCGTCGCGCGATCCGGCAGGTTCTCCGCACGCCGAGGACGCTGCCGTATCCCCCGCGGGCCGACCATCGGAATCCAATGTCGCCCAGGACTTCTGGCGAGATCTCCGGGACAGCACGCGAGCCAGGATCGGGCTCGGCCGCACCGGCGACGCGCTACCTACGACAGATGTCCTCGCACTGCGCGCCGCCCACGCTGCGGCCCGCGACGCCGTGCACCTTCCGCTGGACGTCGCGACGTTCACCGAGCAGATCGCCACGCTCGGTCTCGGCACTCCGGTCACCGTAGCCAGCAGGGCGGCCGATCGCGCCGAGTACCTGCGCCGCCCCGATCTCGGCAGAGTGCCCGACGACCTCACCCCCGTCACCGCTACCCGCGCGGACATCGGCTTCGTTCTCGCCGACGGGCTGTCCCCCTTGGCACTGTCCGAGCACGCCCCCGGCCTGCTCGCCGCCCTCGCCGGCGAACTCTGCGACCGCTACACCCTGGCACCGCCGGTCATCGCCACCCAGGCCAGAGTGGCGCTGGGCGACCACATCGCCGAAGCCATGGGCGTGCGTACAGTCCTGGTGCTGATCGGCGAGCGCCCCGGCCTGTCGGTCGCCGACAGCCTCGGTATCTACCTCACCCATCTGCCGCGCCCCGGCCGTGCCGACGCCGAACGCAACTGCATCTCCAACATCCACCCGCCCGACGGCCTCGCCTATGCCGACGCCGCCCGGGTGGTGGCAGGTCTGGTCGCGGGGGCCCGCGCACTCGGCCGCTCTGGAGTCGACCTCAAAGACACCTCGCGCGCCGACTCTCTGGCCGCCGCCGAGACTTTGACCGTCGACCCGCCACCGGCACCGACTTCGTGAGCTGACCCAGACACCAGGGTGACGCGGAGCACGTTCGACGTGAGCCGGAGCCGATCGCTCCCTAGAGTGATCCCCATGATCCGCACCGCCGCCCTCGCCCATGTCCGCGACCGCAGGCTGATTCAGACGCGTCCCGAAGGCAAGGATGTCTTCTACATGGCGGGCGGCAAGATCGACCCCGGCGAGACCCCTTTACAGGCGCTACATCGCGAGATCGAGGAAGAACTCGGCGTCGGCCTGGCCGGTGTCGCCGAGTTCGGTGTCTTCGAGGCCGAAGCCTTCGGCCACCGCCGCAACACCGGTCTGCACATGACCTGTTTCCGTGCCGAACTCACCGGCGAACCCCAGGCCACCGGCGAAATCGCCGAATTCCGCTACTTCACCGGCAGCGAATACGAGGCCATGGACCACGTCGCCCCCGGCTCGCTGATGGTCTTCCGGCGTTTGCACGAACTCGACCTCATCGACTGGTAGTTCGCTCCAGCAACGATTCAATCTCGGGCGAAACGAACCCACGACCTGCGACGATCCCATAGCTGTGAACATGACGATGACCACGGCAGCCATGACAGCGTCCGAGCGCCGCGCGGCGCTGCGGCGACTCATCGCCCTGTTCGGCCTGATGAACACGATGATCGAGCTGAGCAACAGTGGCGCGCAGCGCTCGGTGGCCGAACACGCCACCGCCGCACGCGACCTCGTCGGCGAACTCGTCGCCGATCTCGCCGCAGCCCGCTAAGCGGTCGGCTTCGGCGGGTCGGCGGCGTCCTCGGTGATCACGCCCGGCTCGGTGCCCTCGTCGGCCTTCTGATCCGGTTCCGGGTGCTCGGGTTCGAACGTTTCGGGCAGGCCTTTGAGATGCTTGTTCATCGAGCGGACCAGCAGCACCGTGCCTGCCAGCAGGATCAGGATGACCAGCAGGCCGAGCGGGGAGGCCTTGCCGAACTCGGGGCCGGTGGGTTGCTGCGCGAGGTAGACCAACATCACCGGTCAGTGTCCTCGATGCCGGCGAACAGGTCGGTCTCCGGGATAGCGGTGGACACTCTGGTCTTGGCCAATTCGAACTCCTCGGTCGGCCAGAGCCGCTGCTGCATCTCCAACGGGATCGCGAAGAACGCGCCGTTGGGATCGATCTGGGTCGCGTGGGCGCGCAGGGCGTCGTCACGCTGGGGGAAGTATTTCGAGCATTCGATCTGGGTGGTGACCCGGCCCATGATGTCGCCACGCGCCGCCTGGTACTGCTTCATCCGGTCCAGCCACTCCTGCAGCGGGAACGGTTCACCTATGCGCTCGTACTCGTCGGCGAAGGCCTCCAGGCGCTTCATGCTGAAACCGTGGTCGTAGTAGAGCTTGAGCGGTGTCCACGGCTCGCCCGCCTCGGGGAACTTCGTCGGATCGCCCGCGGCCTCGTACGCGGCCATCGACACCTCGTGGCAGCGGATGTGGTCCGGGTGCGGGTAGCCACCGTTCTCGTCGTAGGTGGTGATCACCTGCGGCTTGAACTCGCGGATCACGCGCACCAGCGCCTCGGTGGATTCCTCGAGCGGCACCAGCGCGAAGCAGCCCTCGGGCAGCGGCGGTAGCGGGTCGCCCTCGGGCAGGCCCGAGTCGACGAAGCCCAGCCAGTGCTGGCGCACGCCGAGCGCGTGGGCGGCCGCGGCCATCTCCTCGCGCCGCACTTCGTTGATCCGGTCCAGCACACCGGGGGTGTCCATGGCCGGGTTCAGGATGCTGCCGCGCTCGCCGCCGGTCAACGTCACGACGAGCACCTCGACGCCCTCCGCGGCGTACCTGGCGGTCGTCGCGGCGCCCTTGCTCGATTCGTCGTCGGGGTGGGCGTGCACTGCCATGAGGCGAAGGCCACTCACTTCTCGTTCACCGTCGCTCTCGCTCGCGGGTGTCAGATGTCGTTACCTATAGTTCCATCCGACCCCCTGTTTGTTCCGACCACCCCCGGGAGCGCGAAACCGATGACCGAGCCCGCACCCGACTCCGCCGCGACCTCGGCCGCGGCAGCAGCGCGACACGCCGATCGATACGGTACGAAACCACCTGCGCGTCGCCTGTGGCTGATGGTTTTGCTCGGTGTCGGCGTGGTGGTGGCCGGTTTCGCGGTGGCCTATCTGGGCTTCCAGAAATATGGTCCGAAGGCGGTCGAGACCGAGCAGCTGGGCTATGTGGTCGTCGACGACGCCACCCTGGACGTGCGGATCAAGGTGACCCGCGACAACCCACAGCAGGCAGTGGTCTGCTTCGTGCGCGCGATGGATCGCGACGGCGCCGAGGTGGGCAGGCGCGAAATACTCGTTCCCGGCTCGGACTCGACCAGCGTGCAGGTGAGCACTACGGTGAAGTCATCAGCCCGCGCTTCGGCGGGCGACATCTATGGTTGCAGTGACCAGATTCCGGGCTACCTGCGCACGCCCGCCTAGCCTGACCTGCATATTTATGAGACATGCTAAAATGGTCTGATACACGGTTCCGGGGTTCGGAGCCGTGTTTGCTGCATTGGCGGCCAGCGGTGCTGTTTGTGGGTATCGGGTTCACCCCCAGGATCGCTCCAGCCGTCGGGCTGGTGCATGCCCTCCTTCGGGGGGTCTCGCGCCGGTTTCAGGGAATCCCGGTGCGCCGGGAACAACTACTAGGGAGTGATCGAGATGACCGAGAATGTGACCTGGCTTACCCAGGAGTCGCACGACAGGCTCAAGGGCGAGCTGGACTCGCTCATTGCCAATCGTCCGGTCATTGCCGCCGAGATCAACGAGCGCCGCGAAGAGGGCGACCTCAAGGAGAACGGTGGCTACCACGCCGCGCGTGAAGAGCAGGGTCAGCAGGAGGCGCGTATCCGCCAGCTGCAGGAACTGCTGAACAACGCCAAGGTCGGCGTCGCCCCCACCAAATCCGGTGTGGCACTGCCGGGCTCGGTCGTCACGGTCTACTACGACGGCGACGAGGGCGATACCGAGACCTTCCTGATCGCGACCCGCGAAGAAGGGCTCGGCGCCACCGGCCTCGAGGCCTACTCGCCGAACTCGCCGCTGGGCGGCGCGCTGATCGACGCCAAGGTGGGCGAGACCCGCGAGTACACACTCCCCAACGGCAACACCATGAAGGTCACGCTGGTCAGCGCGGAGCCGTACCACAGCTGAGCGCGCTGAACCCGTACATCTAGAACCCGAACGCAAGCGGCCGCATCCGGAATCCGGATGCGGCCGCTTCGTCATGTGTGTTGGCCCTGCTCAGCTCAGCGCCTGCTCGACATCGGCGAGCAGATCGCTGATGTCCTCGATGCCCACCGAGAGCCGGACCAGGTCGGCGGGGACTTCCAGCGCCGATCCCTCGGTGCTCGCGTGCGTCATCGCGCCGGGATGTTCGATGAGCGATTCGATGCCGCCCAGCGATTCCGCGAGGGTGAAGATCTCGGTCCGCGAGCAGAACTTCAGCGCCGCGTCCCGGCCGCCGACCAGGCGCACCGAGATCATGCCGCCGCTGCGACGCATCTGCTTCTGCGCGATCTCGTAGCCGGGGTGCGTGGGCAGGCCCGGGTAGATGACCTGGGAGATGGCCGGGTGGTTGGTGAGGAACTCCGCGATGACCTCGGCGTTGTCGCAGTGCTTCTCCATGCGCACGGCCAGGGTCTTGATGCCGCGCATCGTGAGGAAGGCGTCGAACGGACCTGGGACAGCGCCCGCGCCGTTCTGCAGGAACGCGAAATCCTTGTCGAGGTCGGCGCTGTTGGTGATCAGCGCGCCACCGACGACATCGGAGTGACCGCCGATGTACTTGGTGGTCGAGTGCAGCACCACATCGGCGCCGAGCAGCAGCGGCTGCTGCAGGTACGGGGTGGCGAAGGTGTTGTCCACGACCAGCTTCGCGTCGGACTCGTGGGCGATATCGGCCAGCGCGGGGATGTCACCGATGCTCAGCAGCGGGTTGGTCGGGGTCTCGATCCACACCAGCTTGGTGTTGGGGCGGATGGCCGCGCGCACCGCGTCGAGGTCGGCGATGTGGGCGGGCGAGTGCTCGATGCCCCACTGGCTGAAGACCTTGTCGATGAGCCGGAAGGTGCCGCCGTAGGCGTCGTCGGGGATCACGATGTGATCGCCGGGGCGCAGCATGGCGCGCAGCGCGCAGTCGGTGGCCGCCATACCCGAGGCGAAGGCCCGCCCGTAACTGCCCGATTCGAGGGCGGCGAGGTTGGCTTCCAGTGCCGTGCGGGTGGGGTTGCCGGTGCGCGCGTACTCGTAGCCACCGCGCATGCCGCCGACGCCGTCCTGGGCGAAGGTCGAGCTCGCGTAGATGGGCACGTTGACCGCACCGGTCTGAGGATCGGGTTCATATCCGGCGTGCACGGCCCTGGTGGAGAATCCCAGCTCACTCATTGCCTCAGACTAGTTGGCTCGCTTCGCGTGCGATCGCTGGGGTATCGGCCTGGTCGAAGTGTCGGATTCGGGCGTGGTACTGCGGTTAAGCTCACGCCATGGTCACTGTCGAAGAGTTGTTCGCCATCGATCCGTTGCTGTCGCAGGAGGAGCGCGAGATCCGCGACACGGTGGCGCGATTCGGGGAACGCAGGCTGCGACCGCACCTGGCCGACTGGTTCGAGCAGGGCACGTTCCCAGCTCGCGAGATCGCGCCGGAACTGGGCAAGCTCGGGTTGCTCGGCATGCACCTGGAGGGCTACGGCTGCGCGGGCTCGTCGGCGACCGCGTACGGGCTCGCCTGCCAGGAGCTCGAAGCGGTCGACTCCGGGGTGCGCAGCATGGTGTCGGTGCAGGGCTCGCTGGCGATGGCGGCGATTCACTTCTTCGGGTCGGAGGAGCAGAAGCAGCAGTACCTGCCCGCGATGGCGGCCGGCGAGGTGATCGGCTGCTTCGGACTCACCGAACCCGACTTCGGGTCCAACCCCGGCGGGATGCGCACGCGGGCGCGTCGCGATGGTGACGACTGGGTGCTGAACGGGTCCAAGATGTGGATCACGAACGGGTCGGTCGCCGATATCGCGATCGTCTGGGCCTACGCGGACGAGCCGGGCGCGGACAAGCCGCGGGTGCGTGGCTTCCTCGTGCCCTCGGGCACACCGGGTTTCACCACTCGCGAGATCCACCGCAAGCTGTCGCTGCGCGCATCGATCACCGCCGCACTCGATTTCGACGACGTCCGCTTGCCCGCCGACGCGGTGCTGCCCGAATCACGCGGGCTGAGTTCGCCGCTGGCCTGTTTGAGCGAAGCGCGGTTCGGCATCATCTTCGGCGCGCTCGGCGCTGCCCGCGACTGCCTCAGCGCGGCGATCGACTACTCCCGCAGCCGCGAGGTATTCGACAAGCCACTCGCGGGCTACCAGCTCACTCAGGCCAAGCTGGCCGATATGGCGCTCGAGCTCGGCAAGGGACAGTTGCTCGCGCTGCACCTGGGCCGGTTGAAGGATCGTCACGAGATCACCGGCGAGCAGATCAGTGCGGGCAAGCTGAACAGCACTCGCGAGGCAATCAAGATTGCTCGCGAATGCCGAACCATCTTGGGCGCCAATGGGATCACCCTCGACTACCCGGTGCTGCGGCACGCCAACAACCTGGAGTCGGTGCTGACCTACGAGGGCACCGCCGAGGTGCACCAGCTGGTCATCGGCAAGGCGCTCACCGACGCGAACGCGTTCCGGTAGGTCAGGTACCGGCCGGTCTCGGCCTGATCATGCCGCCGGCGAAGGCCGCGGCGAGCACGACGATCACCACCGTGAGGACGGTCAGCGCGATGGGCACGGTGATCGCTGTGGGAATGCCGAGCACGGTCAGACCGGCCACACTGCCGCAACCCCAGATGATCGCGGCGGTGAGACGTCCGAGTACTGGCGCGTAGGGCGAGCGCCGCCACGCCTCGGCGATCCTCGTCTGCGCCGAATACCCTGCGCTAGCAGCGATAACCGGGCTCATGCCGAACAGTTGTACGGCCGGGTCGGTGACCTGCACTGCGGATCCCTTCGCTCGCCGAGCTGGTTTGCCGAAAGTTGTCTCGGAACGGTTATACCCATTCAGAGTCCATCGGGCGCCCGGTTCGCGCAACTCCGCGCTGTCGTGTCGGCTACGCCCTGGCCGCCGCGGTCGGCGCGGGCAGTTCCAGGTTCTCCCGGTAGGTCGCGCCCAGATAGTCGGTATCGAGCAGATTCCTGCGACGCAGTTCGGGCAGCAGACCGTTGACGACGAAATCGTGGGTGCGCTCGTCGGTGAGCCCGCCGAGGGAGATCACGTCGAGCACATTCGCCCGATAGCGCTCCTCGATCGCGTCGGCCAGCTGTTCGGGCGTGCCCGCAACGGCCCAGTGGCCGGTGTCCTTGGCGGCGATGACGAGTTCGCGCAGCGTCGCGCCGGACGCGGCGAGCTTGCCGAAGATCTCGACGCGGCCGCGGCGCCGGTGGACCGAGCCCAGTTGCGGTAGAAGGGTTTCCGGGATGGGCTTGTCCAGTGGCAGGTCGGACAAATCGATGTCGCCGCCGAGCATGTCGGCCAGCTGACGGCGCCCCGCCTCGAAATCGGTGGCTTCGGCCGCCTCGCGAACCAGCCGGCGGGCCTGCTCCTCCGTCGCGCCATAGGTGGCGTGCAAGGAACTGAAGATGAGCGGAAGTCCGTCCGGTCTGCCCAATTCGGTAGCACGGGTGCGGATCTTCTTCGTGTAGGTGATCGCATCCTCCAGCGTCGGCAGCGAGGTGAACACCACCTCCGCGAATCGCGCACCGAACTCGACCCCGCCCGCGGATTGACCGGCCTGGAACTGGACCGGCCTGCCCTGGGGCAGCGGTGGAATGTTCAGCGGACCACGCACCGAGAAATACTGTCCGACATGGCCGATCGGCCGCACGAGCGATTCGTCCAGTGCCACAACACCATTGCTGTCCTGCCGCAGCGCACCCGGCTGCCAGCTGTCGAACAACGCGTTGACCACTTCCAGCGACTCGGTGGCGCGAGCGTAGCGCTGCTCCGGGCTCGGCAGGTCCTCATCGCCGTAGTTCTCCTCCCCCAGCGAGGAGGTCACCGCGTTCCACGCCGCGCGGCCGTTGCTGATGTGGTCGAGCGTGCCGAACAACCTGGCCAGATTGTAGGGATGGTGGAAGGTGGTGGTGACCGTGGCGATGAGGCCCACATCGGTGGTCACCGCGCTGAGGGCGGCGAGCTGGATCAGCGGTTCCTGCGCACCGATGGCGCCCTGGGCACCGAAGCTGAGCAGGTCCGCCGCGAAGAGCGCACCGATCTTGTTGGCCTGCGCGATCCGGGCGATCCGTACCGCTTCGTCGAGGGTCGATCGGGTCGGGTCGAGCGCCGCCGCGTACACGTCGCGCGATCCGCTGACCCCGGTGACGGTCTTCAATTTCCGACGTTCGCTGCCCATGTTCGACAGTCCAGCAGAACACCTGGACAGCGACCATGGTTGCGCTCACCGGAATTCGATCGCGCGTGCTCGATGTTGCGTCATATTCGCCAGGCCATGAGTTTGATCTTGAAACAATCCAATTTCAGCATCACCGTATAGATTGCTATCATATTGTGATGTTTGCGCCAGGTCGCGCGTTGCTCGAACTTTCGGCGCAACGACAAATACAGCAGTTGAACACCGAGTTCGGAGCACCCGCGGCGGTCGTCGCCGCGGCGGTGCCCGCGTTGTCGGCGCAGTTGGATCAGCATGCCGCCGCGGTGCGCGACATTCTCGAGCTCGGCGTCGAGGATTCGGCCCGGGTGCCGCTCATCGTGCTGCTCGCCGGTTATGTCCGCGGACTACTCGATCATTTCGCCGAGCGGGCCGACGGATTCTTCGCAGGCGCGCCGGACAACTGGCACGATGCCGATTGGCTGCAGTTGCGCCTTGCCGCGGTGTGCGCGTACGCCGACGACTGAGAACGACGACGGCGCCCCGCCTCCCGCAGGCTGACGGTGCGCCGACGCCGGTTGGTCATCTAGCCGTTTCGCCACCCCAGCCGGGCTCGGTTTCCGTGGCGCTCGCGCCGGGCGTGGCCCATGCCTGCTGGGTCGTGCTCGGTGCCACCCGCTCACCCTGACGCTCGGCATCCTCGCGTCCACGCTGGTAGGCCTGGGCATGCCCCTTCATCGCGGGCATCTCCGATTCCAGATTGCCGAGCCAGTTGCTCCAGCGCTGTTCCATGGGCCGCACCAGGCCGCCGCCGACACCGACCACCAGGATGCCGCCGATGGTGGCGAGCACGGCGATCAGGATCGGCGTGGTCACCGAGGTCGCGACACCGATCTGGTTCAGCGCGGCGATGATGCCGATGCCCCAGATGAACACCGCCGCGATCCGGCCGAGCATGGTCCCGTAGGACAGCCCGCCGAGCACATTGGAGACGAGGTCGCTCACCGCGTGCGCGATGGCCGCGGCGATCACCACGATCACGATCGCGATCACGGCCTTGGGCAGCCATGCCACGATGCTGGTGAGCAGCGCACTGACCGGGTTCGGCCCGAATACCGCGAAACCGATCTGTAGCGCGATCAACAGAATCGCGTAATAGGCGATCTTGGCGATAATGTCGGAAGCGTCATATTTACTGCGGGACAGCATTTTCCGCAGATCGCCGCGTTCGACGAGCTTGTCGAATCCGACGCGCTCCAGCACCGCGTTCACGATCTTGGCGACCACCTTCGCGATGATCCAGCCGACAAGAAGAATGGCGATGAACGCCACCGCTTTGGGGACGAACTGCGCGACCGAACTCCACGCGTCGGTCAAGCCCTGCTGGAAATCTATCGCAACGACGGAGGTATCCACGGCCAGTCCTTTCGCTCGCTCTTGCTGATCAGGGCGGCTGAATTGCCGAAGCACCTGTTCGTGGTGTTTACCCAGGTAATACTCATCGAATCGGTCGAGTAGCGATAAATTTGCTCACGGCCGGTCAGCGGCACAGTGACCCACTACTCACCGCAGGGGTCTTGTGTTCGTCGCACACTCGAGTCACCGTGAGTAAGTGGTTACTTACAGCGAGTCGCCTACGTCGCGGGAGCGGATCCTGACCGAGGCCTTGCGCCTGTTCGGGGAACAGGGCTTCGCCAAGACCTCGGTCGCGCAGATCGAGCGGGCGGCCGGGCTCTCCGGCGGGTCCGGCGCGCTGTACCGGCACTTCAAGTCCAAGGACGAGTTGCTGGTGGCCGCGGTGGACACGCGGCTGAGCGATCGCGGCGAGTGGGACCAGTTCCTGGCGCCCACGTTCTCCGTCGCGGCGGCGCTCGAGGCGATCACGCCGTCGGGCAGCACCGTCGACAAGATCGTCGCGCTGTGCGGGATCGGCTTGGCGCGTCTGGATCACGATCGCGACGTCACCCGAATTCTGTTGCGGGACAATTCGATCCCCACTTCCCTGCTGGAGGTCTTCCGGCAGCAGGAGTACGCGGTGGTGATGTCGGCGGTCACCCGCGGGCTGGTCGAGCTCGCCGGGGACCGGGCCGGTGAGCAGGACTGGGACGCCACCGCGGCGGTCCTGGTCGGCGCGCTCGCCCACTTCTGGATGATTCGCGACATCTTCGACGGCGACCACCCGGCCGACGTCGACACCGACCGATACCTACGAGCTACCGCAGAGTTGATCGCCGCCCGGCTCGACTGGGCGGTTCCCGAAGGAGAGGACCGAGGATGAACACACCCATCACCGTGGTCGGAGGCGGACTGGCCGGACTCACGGCCGCGATCGCCGCCGCCGAAACCGGCGTGCCGGTCCAGCTTTTCGAAGCGCACAAGGCGCTGGGCGGACGTGGTCGCGCGACGCCACCACCGCACGTCGCCCACGAAGGCGCGCATGTCTTCTACGCCGACGGCCCGCATTACACCTGGTTGAAGGAGCGCGGTTTCGTGGCCGGCCTCGGCTGGCCGGGGCTCGCCGACGCCACGAGACTCGGGTTCCGCACGGACGGCACGATCCGCCGCGTGCCTCCGCTCGGGATGTTGCGCGCGCAGTCACGCAAGTGGTT
The DNA here is from genome assembly GCF_050320175.1 of Nocardia sp. FBN12. Lineage (GTDB taxonomy): Bacteria > Actinomycetota > Actinomycetes > Mycobacteriales > Mycobacteriaceae > Nocardia. The sequence continues at coordinate 4,993,183 of NZ_CP190048.1, forward strand.
GCAGGCCCCGGTCGACGTCGACTTCCACACCTGGGCCGCCGGTCGCTGGGGTGAGCGCACGGCCACCCAGGTCGCCAACGCGATCAGCGTGGTCACCTACGACGCGAACACCGGCAGGCTCTCCGCCGCCTTCGTCTGGGATCTGTTCCAGCGGGCACTCGGCCCCGCCGTCCCCGCGGTGCGCTGGGTGCGCGGTGGCTGGCAGCAGACGATGGATCGCATGGCCGCGCGCGCGACCGAACTCGGGGTGCGCATCGAAACCGGTTCGCGGGTCACCGAATTGCCCGCCGGTGGACCGGTCATCGTCGCCACCGACCTCGACTCCGCCCGTCGCCTGCTCGGCGACGACACCCTGCACGGCACCAGCGGTTTCGCGGCGCTTCTCGACCTCGGCGTCATCAAAGACCGCCGAGACCGCAGCATCGTCTTCGACCTGGACCAGGGCGGCTTCCACGAGAGCTACACCATGCAGGACGACACCATCGCTCCCGCAGGCGAATCCCTGTACCAACTCCAGATGCCGCTGCGCGACAACGAATCCCGCGACTCCGCTCACGAGCGCCTCGAACAGTTCGCCGATGCCACCATCCCGGACTGGCGCTCCCGCAACACCTTCCACCGCACCGCCACCTCGAAAGGCCGGACCGGCGCACTCGATCTACCCGGAACCACCTGGCGTGACCGGCACGCCATCGATCGAGGCGACGGCATCTATCTGGCGGGCGACATGGTCGCCGCACCCGGCATGCGCGGTGAGATCTCCATCAACAGCGCGATCCGCGCCGCCGCATCGGCGGTCGCCGAGGTACGGGCCCGTAGCCGCGCGCGCACCGGACCCGCCTGATCACCGGCCGAACCGAAATCCGGTTGCGCCGCGGCTCCCCGCATTCCTAGAGTTCGTTCCCATGTCGTGCAACTACTTCATTCGCCTCCGCTACAGCCGGGCTCGGGCCCGCTAGCGGACGCGGATAACTTCATCGGCGTCCACCGGCGCGCCCAGGGCCCTTCGAGCCTCCATCAACTCGAAGACCCGAAGGGGCAACTGCCGTGGCGCAGGATCATTCACACCGAAACTATTCACACACTCAGCGCAAGGTCACCGCTCAGCGCGGTGGCCGTACCGCCCGTGACCACGCGAGAAGGACACTGTCACAGAACTTTCTGGTGAATCAGGCCGCAGTCGACTCGATCGTGACGGTCGCCGAACCGACGGGGACCGTCCTCGAGCCCGGTGCGGGTGCGGGCATTCTCACGCGTGCCATTGCCCGCCGGGGCGCACAGGTCACCGCGTACGAGATCGATCCACTCCTCGCGGCCAAGCTCTCGGCGCAAACGCGTTCCGAGAACGGAATCCGGGTTGTCCGTGGTGATTTCACCAAGGCCAAGGCTCCCCGCGAGCCGTTCGCCGTGGTGGGCAACATCCCGTACTCGGTGACCGCCGAGATCGTCGACTGGTGCCTGACCGCCCCCACCCTCACCTCGGCGACCCTGCTCACCCAACGCGAATACGCCCGCAAACGCACCGGCGACTACGGCCGCTGGAGCCTGCTGACCGCATCGACCTGGCCCTGGTTCGCCTGGGAACTCCGCGGGCAGGTACCCCGCCACCACTTCCGCCCGATCCCCTCGGTCGACTCGGCGATCCTGCGAATCACCCGACGGGCGCAACCCCTTGTCCCCCACCGGGATTCCTACACGGAGCTGGTGCGGGCCGCGTTCTCCGGAGTCGGCGGTACGGTCCGCGCGTCCCTGCGCACCCGCTACCAGGGTGTGGACGACGCGATGGCGACAGCGGGGATCGCACCCGGCACTGTGGTCGCCTACGTCCATCCGGAGCAATGGGTGGCACTGCATTCAGCACTCGACCGCTGACCCGAGCGGCGCCACAAACCAGCTGAGCGGCTCCCACATCAGGTGTGGGAGCCGCTCAGCGGTGTCTCGCGAGGCCTCGGCGTCAGATGGAGCCGGTGCTGAGGAAGCCGAGTAGATCGTGCCGGGTGATGACGCCGACCGGCTTGCCGTCTTCGACGACCATCAGCGCGTCGGAATCCGACAGGGCCTTGGTGGCGGTCGAGATGGGTTCGCCCGAGCCGATCAGCGGGAAGGACGGGCTCATGTGCTGGGCGACGGAGTCGGTGAGGTTGGCGCGGCCTTCGAAGACGGCCGAGAGCAGGTCGCGTTCGGTGACGCTGCCCGCGACCTCGCCTGCCATGACCGGCGGCTCGGCGCCGACGACGGGCATCTGGGAGACGCCGTATTCGCGCAGGATCTCGATGGCGTCGCGCAGGGTTTCCGACGGGTGGGTGTGCACCAGGTCGGGCAGGGCGCCGGACTTGCCGCGCAGCACGTCGCCGACCAGCGGTTCCGGGCCCGCTTCGAGGGGAGTCTGGAGGAAGCCGTAGGAGCTCATCCACTTGTCGTTGAAGATCTTCGACAGGTAGCCGCGGCCACCGTCGGGCAGCAGCACGACCACCACGGCATCGGGATCGCGACGGGCGACCTCGATCGCGGCGACCACGGCCATGCCGCAGGAACCGCCGACCAGCAGGCCTTCCTCGCGAGCCAGGCGCCGGGTCATCTCGAAGGAGTCGGCGTCGGAGACGGCGATGATCTCATCGGGGATCGACGCGTCGTAGGCGCTCGGCCAGAAGTCCTCACCGACACCCTCGACCAGGTACGGGCGACCGGTGCCGCCGGAGTACACCGAGCCTTCGGGATCGGCGCCGATGATCTTCACCTTGCCGCCGGATACCTCCTTGAGGTAGCGGCCGGTGCCGGAGATCGTGCCGCCGGTGCCGACACCCGCGACGAAGTGGGTGACCTTGCCTTCGGTGTCGGCCCAGATCTCGGGGCCGGTGGTCTCGTAGTGGCTGTCGGGGCCACCCGGGTTGGAGTACTGGTTGGGCTTCCAGGCGCCCTCGATCTCGCGGACCAGGCGATCGGAGACGTTGTAGTAGCTGTCGGGGTGCTCCGGCGGCACGGCGGTCGGGCAGACCACGACCTCGGCGCCGTAAGCACGCAACACGTTGCGCTTGTCCTCGCTGACCTTGTCCGGGCACACGAACACGCACTTGTACCCGCGCTGCTGCGCGACCAGCGCCAGGCCGACACCGGTATTGCCCGAGGTCGGCTCGACGATCGTGCCACCCGGCTTCAGCAGTCCGTCCTGCTCGGCGGCGTCGATCATCTTGACCGCGATCCGGTCCTTGGAGCTGCCGCCCGGGTTCAGGTATTCGACCTTCGCGGCCACCAGGCCCGCGTTGGAGCCGACCACCGAGTTCAGCCGAACAAGGGGCGTGTTGCCGATGAGGTCAACCACATGATCCGCGATGCGCATAGCTCCATCGTTGCAGAACCCCCGATCTCGCGAGTAGATGGGTAACTCGTCGAGCACGGGCCAACTCACACCTCCGAACCCCCGGCCGCGTGCGGACCGGTGCGGCACCCGGGTCCGGCCACCGGCCCGGAGAGGCGGATCAGTCGTAGAATTTTTGAATGTGAGCGCACCTCGAATCAGCTGGCGGACCGCGGTCGTTACCGGAGCGACGACGGTGCTCGCCGGATCGAGCGCCGGAACGGTCTCCTGGGCGACGTATCGATTGCTGATGACCCAAGCCGGTGCGGCGCGCGCCGTGATCGGTCGCGACACCTCCAAGCCGCCCGAGGCCGACGGCGTGTACGCGCCAGGGGCGACCGTTCCCGAGCCGTGGCGCAAGACGACGCCGGTCGACCTGCACTTGATGATCTTCGGCGATTCCACCGCGGCCGGGCTCGGTTGCCTCGGCGCCACCGATGTCCCCGGCGTGCGGCTGGCCCGCGGGCTCGCCGAGGCCACCGGCATGCGAATCCGATTGAGCACCAAGGCGATCTCGGGTGCCACATCGAAGGGCCTGGCCGGACAGGTCGACGCGATGTTCGTCGCGGGCCCGCCGCCGGACGCCGCGGTGATCCTGGTCGGCGCCAACGACATCACCAAGAAGCACTCCATCCGGGCCTCGGCGCGCAGGCTCGCGGCGGCCGTCTCGCGGCTGCGTGAGGCCGACGCATTGGTCGTGGTCGGCACCTGCCCGAACCTCGGCACCGTCACCGCGATCCAGCAGCCGCTGCGCACGATCGTCGCGAACTGGAGCGTGCGGCTGGCCAAGGCGCAGACGGTCGCGACCACCATCGCGGGCGGCATCGCGGTGCCGATGGGCTCGCCACTTGTCGCCTCGGAGTTCCGGGCATCGCCCGAGATCCTGTTCGCCACCGACGGATTCCACCCATCCGCGGCGGGCTACGAATTGGCGGCAGCGCAGCTGCTTCCGGTGTTGATCGCGCAGGTGCGCGACCGCCCTGCCCTTCCGGTCGCGCAACTGGAGACGTAGATTCGAAGGATGACCGGCAGCTAAACAGCCGTTCACGTCGAACAATGCGAAAAGGAGTCCTCATGCCCGAGGCCGTCATCGTCAGCACCGCCCGTTCCCCCATCGGCCGTGCCGTCAAGGGTTCACTGGCGGGAATGCGCCCGGACGACCTGACCACGCAGATGGTTCGTGCCGCGCTGGCCAAGGTGCCTTCGCTGGATCCGACGCAGATCGACGACATCATCCTTGGCACCGGCTCCCCCGCCGGCGAGGGCGGCTTCGGCATGGGCCGCATGATCGCCATCGAGCTCGGCCTCGATGTCGTCCCCGGCACCACCGTGCAGCGCTACTGTGCGTCGTCGGTGCAGACCACCCGGATGGCCTTCCACGCGATCAAGGCAGGCGAGGGTGACGTATTCATCTCCGCCGGCGTGGAGACCGTGTCGCGCTACGCCCGTGGCTCGGCCGACAGCTCGCCCGACACCCGGAACACCATCTTCGACGAGGCCGTCGCCCGTACCGCCAAGGCCGCCGAAGGTGGCGCGGGCGTGTGGCACGACCCGCGTCAGGACGGTCTGCTCCCCGACGCCTACATCGCGATGGGCCAGACCGCCGAGAACGTCGCGTCGCTGACCGGCATCTCGCGCGAAGACCAGGACCACTGGGGCGTGCGCTCGCAGAACCGTGCCGAAGCGGCCATCAAGGCCGGCTTCTTCGAGCGGGAGATCACCCCGGTGACGCTGCCCGACGGCACCATCGTGAGCAAGGACGACGGCCCGCGCGCCGGCGTCACCTACGAGGCGGTCAGCCAGCTCAAGCCGGTGTTCCGTCCCGACGGCACCGTCACCGCCGGTAACTGCTGCGCGCTCAACGACGGCGCCGCGGCGCTGGTCATCATGAGCGACACCAAGGCCAAGGAGCTGGGCCTGACCCCGCTGGCCCGCATCGTGTCGACCGGTGTCTCGGGCCTGTCGCCCGAGATCATGGGCCTCGGCCCGGTCGAGGCCGTCAAGCGCGCGCTGGCGATCGCGGGCAAGTCGGTCTCCGACATCGACCTGTTCGAGATCAACGAGGCCTTCGCCGTGCAGGTGCTCGGCTCGGCGCGTGAGCTGAAGATCGACGAGGACAAGCTCAACGTCTCGGGCGGCGCGATCGCGCTGGGTCACCCGTTCGGCATGACCGGTGCGCGCATCACCACTACCCTGCTGAACAACCTGCAGACCTACGACAAGCAGTTCGGCGTGGAGACCATGTGCGTCGGCGGCGGCCAGGGCATGGCACTGGTCATCGAGCGCCTCAGCTGAGATAGGCTCCTCCGCCTCTCCGCGACTTATGGCCAGACTCGGGTGCCGCGAGACATCTGTGGCGGCCAGACTCCGGAGGCGGCCAGGTTAGCTGGTACCCGGTGAGTTACCCATGTACTCGCTGGACATAGTCGAGCGGCTCCCCACAGTTCGTAGGGAGCCGCTCGATTTGTTTTTGTGCTTCTGGATCAATCCCGCTGGAAGTAGCTCAGCAGGCGGAGGATCTCGATGTAGAGCCAGACCAGGGTGATGGTGAGGCCGAGGGCGACGCCCCAGGCGGCCTTCTCGGGGGCCTGGGCGCGGATCAGCTGGTCGGCGGCGTCGAAGTCCAGCAGGAAGCTGAACGCGGCGATGGCGATGCAGACCAGGCTGAACACGATCGCCAGCGGGCCGCCGTCGCGCAGGCCGAAGCCGCCGTCGGTGAAGAAGCTCGCGATCAGGTTGCCGACCATCAGCACCAGCACGCCGACCATGGCGCCGATCAGCATGCGGGTGAAGCGCGGGGTCACGCGGATGGCGCCGGTCTTGTAGACGACGAGCATGCCCGCGAACACGCCGAACGTGCCGAGCACCGCCTGGCCGATCAGGGCGCTACCGCCGACACCGCCGAAGGTGACGTCGGTGAACATCAGCGACAGCGCGCCGAGGAACAGGCCTTCGAAGGCCGCGTAGGACAGCACGATGGCGGGGTTGTCCATCTTGCGGCCGAAGGTCGCGATCAGGACCAGCACCAGGCCGATGATGCCGCCGCCGATGACGAACAGCGGCGCCAGCGACGGGTTCGCCGTCGACAGCGCGTAGGAGGCGATCGCCGAGACGGTGAGCACCGCGAGGGTGATGCCCGTCTTGGTGACCACGTCGTCGATGGTCATCGCACGGGTGGCGGGGGCCTGCTGGAATTGCTGGCCGTACTGCTGCCCGTACTCGCCGTACTGCTGGTTACCGACCTGACCCGCGCCGGCTACGCCCGAACCGAAGTTCGCGTAACCGCCGACACCCTCCTGGCGGGGAAGGTTCTTGAACACCGGATTCGATGAGGTACGCACCGTGCGCCTTTCTTGTAGCTACAAAAAGCTCCAACTGCCCTGTTCAACGCGCCACGATCGGACAAAGTTCCCAGCGATCCGGTTTTTGGACCGCACCACCGCCCGTTCGGACAATTCGGACTCTACCGCTTTCGGGTCGCCCTATCGTTGTACGTCGCGCAGACCACGAACGGACCGCGTGACCGTGAACTTCTGGTTCCGCCCGATCACATCGGTGCGGCCAACCATCCGCTCCACCACGCCGCGATAGTTCAGGTGCGAGTTGTACACGGTCCACAGCTCGCCGCCAGGCCGGAGCACCCGCCCGGTCTCGACGAACATCTTGATCGCCGAGCCGGTGTGCACGGCCGCCCCGACGTGGAACGGCGGATTGCACAGCACCAGGTCAGCGCTGTTGTCGGCGGCCGAGGACATGGCGTCGTCGCGCACCACCGTCACCCGGTCGGCCACGCCGTTGGCTTCGGCGGTAGCCCTGGCCGAGGCCACCGCGGCAGCGGACTGGTCGGTGCCTACCACCCTGATGTGCGGGCGCGATTTGGCCAGCGCGACCGCGAGAATGCCGGTGCCACAACCGAGATCGACGGCGTCGCGCGCGTCGGGCTTCATCCGGTCCATGTGTTCGAGCAGGAAGCGGGTGCCGATGTCGAGGCGCGATCCCGAGAACGCCGCACCGAACGCGACGACATCGCCGTCGATCTCGATCACGTGTTCACGCACCGGAAATCGCGATTCCCCCACCGGCAGCGGTTCGCTGACCATGAGCACGCGCGACTTCTGCCTGCCCCGGCCCGCACGGACCCGCGCGAAGGATTCGGCGAGCACCTCGTTCATGGCGGGCGTGAGGTATTTGTCGCGACCGCCCGCGAACACCACCACGTCGCCGGCGGCGTAGCGGGCGATGGCCTCGGCGATCTCGGCGACACCCGAGAGCATCCGCGGCAATCGCATCAGGACCACGCGCGCGCCGGTGAGCAGGTCAGCGTCGAGGGCGTGGGTGGTGTAGCGATCGGTGAGCCCGAGGGTCTTGGCATTGGCCGCGAGGGCCGATTCGCCGGTGATTAGGTCCTGGTGCACGCGCAGCCCGGCGAGACCGCGCCGCGCGGCGACGCCGAGGGTGAGCGCGCCGTACGCGTCGCCGATCACCGCAACCTCGCCGCTACCCGCGGTCGCGAGGGTGTCCGCGGCGGTGTCGAGGATCAGCCGGTCGGCGGCGTCGACGGCATAGAGGTTCGGCGCTTCCACATCCGGGTACCGGCGTAGTCGATCGAATACGTCCTCAACACTGTCCACCCGGCAAGTGTGCTAGATCGTTGCCCCACCGTCACATCCGGGCCCGGTATCGGCGGCTCGGGTCGCTCACAACGGGGGGTCGTGGGATGTATTCCGCTGAACAATAACGGGTCTCATCGATTTGCGACGTCCTTGCAGATCGCCTCGAATTCGCGGAATCGACGAATCCCGTTGTTCCCCAATGCTTTGGTCGCGGCCCGCGATTCCCGCGCGTCACGTCCGATCATCGCAGGTGGCGCTAACTTCCGATCTGGTACGCGTTCACCGAAAATCCGGGCTGCGACCTGCGCGCATCGACCGGAACAGCTCCCATTTCCGAGCCGCCAGCAAACTTTCCGTAGCCCGAACACACCCCGCCTTCCTGCGCCCACCACACCATCGTCCGTGCGTACCATCAGCCTCATGCGCAACGCCCTCGTGTTCGTGCTGATCGCCGCGGCTGCGGTTTCGATGTCCGGCTGCGGCACCGACGACGCACCGGCCACGGCGCCGCCGGCAACGACGAGCACCACCAGCACCTTCGCCGACGCCACCGGCGAGGTACCCACCGACGCGGGCCCGAAGTCCGGCGCGGCTTCGCCGGGTGCGGCGCTGACGGTGAGCGATATCCGGATCGGCCATCAGCCGGGCTTCGACCGGGTGGTCTTCGCGCTCGGCGGCACAGGCTCTCCCGGGTGGCAGGTGTCCTACACCGATCGCGCGGTGCAGGACGGCAGCGGCAAAACCGTCGACGTGGCGGGCCGAGCGATCCTCGAGGTGCGCATCCTCGGCTCCGCGTACCCGTTCGACTCGGTCGTCCCCCCGTTCGCGGGGCCGGATCCGGTGACCGATCCGAGCGCACCGGCCATCACCGGCGTCTACAAGAAGCTGGTCTACGAGGGCGTCACCCAGTCGTTCATCGGCATCGACGCCGATCAGCCACCGTTCGCCGTCACAACCTTGGCCGATCCGCCGCGCCTGGTCGTCGACATCGCCACCCAGTGATTCCTACCCCTACCCGGTATCGTGATGGCGATCGCTAGACTGGTCGTCGTGATGGACCAGCATCCGCCCGCGCGCGCACCCGGCATTGCCAGGGCGCTCGCCGTGCTGATGCTGCTGGCCGGAATCGTCGCCATGCACTCCGCGGTCTTCGGCACCGCCCATGCGAGCGACGGTGCGCACGGTCACGATGCGCCGGCCGCCGCGATCGCCCCGTCCGACCACCCGGAACCACCTTCCGCCGCGACCGACAGCCACGACGTGGTTCTCGCGGCAGCGCCGTCCGACCACTCCGCCAAGGGCTCCCCCGCCTTCGCCGGAGCACCGCCCGCCTCGACGCCCATCGCCGCTCCGTCCGACCCGCACACCGGCTGCGGCGCGGCAGGCTGCGATGAGCACGCTGCCGTCCACGGCTGCGTTTTCGTTCTCGTCGCACTCGCCATCGCACTGACCCTGGTCCTGCTCTACCGCCTCGGCGACACCGCCCGAACCGCCCGGCTCGCCTCGAAGGTATGGCGCGGCAGACGGACGCGCCCACCACCGTGGACCGTCCTCACCCTTTCCCAACTGGCGATTCTGCGGATCTGACAGGCGCGGCACAGCTCGTGCCTCGCCAGTGTCGACACCCCACCAGAATCCCCAGGAGGATCACCATGTCCATCAGTCGTATCCACGTTCTCGTCGCCGCGGCCGCCACCGTCTTGTTCGCGGCCGGTTGTAGCGACGACAGCACCACCACCCATCCGACCGAGCACGCCACCTCGACAACGACCAGCGCCACCGCGAGCACCGACTTCAACGACGCCGACGTCAGCTTCCTGCAGATGATGTACCCGCATCACGCACAGGCCGTCGACATGGCGAAGATGGTGCCGAGCCGCACCCAGAACCAGCAGCTCATCGCACTGGCCGCGCAGGTGGAGAAGGCCCAGGCGCCGGAGATGCAGCAGATCACCGACCTGCTCACCGGCTTCGGCAAACCCGCGCCGAGCGCGACGGAAGGCCACGGCGGGCACGACATGCCCGGCATGATGACCGACGCGCAGATGAGCAGCCTGGAAGCCGCGAGCGGCGCCGATTTCGACAAGCAGTGGCTGGAGATGATGATCGCCCATCACGAGGGCGCCGTCGACATGGCTCAGGTCGAACTGAACGGCGGGGTGAACCCGGCATCCAGGCAGCTCGCGACCAAGATCGTGGCTGATCAGGAAGCCGAAATCGCCACCATGCGCGGCATGCTGGGGCAGAACTGATCGAGTGCGGCGCCGGGCCCGGCAGCCCGGCGCCGCGCCGGAAGTTCGTCATCGAAATCGCCACCGTGACCTGACATCACCCGGAACCAGCCAGTACGGTCGATATGTTCGGCTCCGGCCCAACCGGTGCCTGCAATCTCGAGGCAGGAGAGAGAAATGCGAGTACTGGAACGGCTGGGACTCGGGACCGCGATCGCGGCGACCGTGACCGGAGTGATCTTCATCGGCGCCTGCTCCAAGCAGGTGCCGGGCACCGCCGAGGTCAACCAGGGCGAGCTCGCCTCGTATACCTCCGAGGTGGCGGCCTCGTCGGCGGCGGCATCGTCGTCGCGGGCGGCGAAGATCGAGGCGGCCAACGACACCGCGTGCGACGGCCTTCGCTCGGCCAACAAGACCTCGGTCGGCTCGTTCAACGCCTACATCGAGGCCTCCAACGATCAGGCGCCCGATGCCGACGCCAAGGCCACCGAGGCGGTCACCACTCTGCGCAACAGTGCCAAGGATCTGGATCGCCGGATCACCGGCGATGTGATCCCCGATCTGGCCGAGCCGCTGCGCGACTACGTCGCCAAGACCAACATCCTCGCCGACACCCTCGAGCGCAGGGCGGCCACCGACGAACTCAACGGTGTGATCGACACCTTCAACGCGTCCAAGGACATCGCGATCGGGGTGTGCACGCCGTACGGCAGCTGATCGCTCGTAACAAGAACGTGACCGTTCACGATTCCCCTCCCGACACCACTGGAGGGTTACGTGCACTATCCGAAATATGTTGTGGCAGCGACGATTACCGCACTGACCCTACTTTTGGGGGCTTGGCATTCCGGCCCGGCGGATGCCGACCCGGTCACCGCGAAACAGTGCGAGGTCACCACCGGCCGTACCCCGCAGTCCGCGACACCGGCCGAAGCCGCGCTCGACCCCGCCGTGCTCGCCACGGCGATGGCGCGCGCCACCGACGTGACCCGGTTCAATATCCAGCTGTATCGCAACAACTGCCTGATCGCGACCGGCCCACGCAATGCCGAATCCGGCGGGGTGGCGTGGAATCTGTGGAGTGGGACCAAGAGCGTCGTCGCCCTGGTCGCCGGGGCGGCCGTCGACGAGGGACGGCTCCGGATCGACGAGCCGATCGGCCGCTATCTGCCGCCGGGTCTCGGCGACGCCGCGCACCGTGAGATCACCGTGCGCAACCTGCTCACCGAGTCCTCCGGCATGGAGGTCGCCGTTGCCGCCGAGGGCGCGACCGGGCTGGCGCAGCTCGATCCCAATGTCGTCGCGCAGGCACTCGCGATGCCGATCGAGCGCCCGCAGGGCACGATGTTCCGCTACAGCCAGCGCGCGGTCGACCTGCTCGTGTATGTCATCGGGCAGGCAGTCGGCGAAGACTTCCAGGCCTTCGCCCAGCGAAAGCTGTTCGACCCGTTGGGCATCGCCCGCGGCGACTACTACTGGGCCCGCGACCGCGCCGGAAACACCTACGGCCACGCGCATTTGGTGCTGCCGCCGGACGACTTCGCGAAACTCGGTCTGCTCGTAGGTAATCGGGGGCACTGGAACGCTCAGCAGGTGATCTCCGAGGACTACATGCGGGCTGCGGTATCGCCATCGGCGAGCATGCCCTGCTACGGATTCCTGTTCGTGCTCAACGGCGCACCGTGTCGCCTCGAGTTTCCCGGACTGCCCGACGACGCGGTGAAGATGTCGGGCATGCTGCGCAACGACAGCTTCATCGTGCCAAGCCTGGGCCTGGTGCTGAACTGGACCGGTGTCGCGACGGTGGGCGCCTCGACCACTTACACCCACGACGTGCTGCGCACACTCGTCTCGGCGTTCCGCGACCAGCAGATCCCCGATCCCGGTCCGTATCGGGAACGTCCCGACGTGAGCGTGACCGACCCGATGATCGCCCGGCCCGACGCCTTCTTCGGCACCCTCGGCGTCGGCCCGTACGCCTACCCCGGCTGCAACTTCCTCGACTGCCTCGGCGAGACGCCGAAGGCCCCGTTCGCTGATTCGCCGCCGGGATGCGTCATCCTGGGATGCATCGGCACCGACCCACGTACGCCGGGCATCCGCTGAGGCGTGGCAGATCTCTGGGCTCCGAGGCGCCGGTCGCGTACTCTCGAATCAACCGGATAGGACCAGTAGGGACCGGTCGGCCTACCAGGAAAAAGGAGCCACTGGCGATGCCCGCACCGCTGCGCGACAGCGCAGTGCCCAAACACGAACAGCTACGCGCGATTCTGCTGCAGAAGTGCACGCGCGAGCTACAGCCCGGCGATCTGCTGACCAGCGAACGAAACCTGATGCAGGACTACGGCGTCAGCCGGATCACGGTGCGCGAGGCCGTCGGTCAGCTGGTCAACGAAGGGTATCTGGTCCGGGTTCGCGGCAAAGGCACCTTCGTCGCGCACCGGCCCGTGCAATCGCGGTTGCACCTGGCCTCGTTCACCGAGGAGATGCGCGCGCTCGGCCACCATCCGACCACCCTGGTGCTCGTCGCCGAGGAAGCGATCGCGCCCGAGGCCACCGCCCGCGCGCTGCGCCTGCCCCAGGGCGTGCTCGCCTATCACGTGCGCCGATTGCGGCTGGCCGACGAGGATCCGATCAGCGTCGACGATGCCTGGTTCAATCCCGAACTCGTCCCCGGCCTGATCTCACACGACCTCACCAGTTCGATCTACCGGACCACCGCCGATCGCTACGGCAGGCCGATCGAACGAGCCGTGCAGACGGTCGACGCCCAGGCCGCGGAGGCCGGTGTCGCGGCCCTGCTCGGGGTCAAGAAGGGCGGTCCCGTACTGCACTTCGACCGCGTCTCGTTCAGCGCGGAGCTGCCCATCGAACACACCCAGAGCTGGTACCGCGCCGACCGCTATCGCGTGCAGATGGAAGTGGGTCAGCGGCCGCAGGCCTAGCGGAACCAAGCCGATCTGGTGTGAAATCAACATGTTTCAGTTACCGTCTGGGGGCTATCACAGCGAAGCTCTCGGAGGTATCACCCATGTCCATCCGTCAATCCACCGCCGCCAGGGCAGGCCTGCTGGCCGTGCTCGCCGCGGGAACCCTGCTCGGCACCGCGGGCACCGCGAACGCGATCGGCGGCGCCGACTGGGACCTGTTCCCCTCGGGTTCGGTCCAGATCGGTCCGCCCACCGGCAGTTCGATGGGCTCGGTCGACGCGGGCAGCGGCACCGGCTCGTTCGACGCCGACCTCGGCTCCAGCGCGCCCCCGCCCTCGTCGGGCTCGGCCGTGCTGCCGATCTTCGCCCGCTGACCCGTCCCTGAGCCGCCGTGCTCGACCACGGCGGCTCAGACCCATCCTCTGCGGCACAACCTGTTTCGGATCGGGAAAACCGGGCATGCGGCCAGTGTGGATGCCTACCGGTATTCCACAGTCCCGACACCGAACAAGGTGAGCTCTGATGATTCTTCTCGGCGCAGTTCTTCTCATAGCCGGACTCGTATTCGGCATATCCCTTCTCAGCACGGTGGGGGTCATCCTCCTAGTGGTCGGCCTCGTGCTGGCCTTGATCGGCAGCACCGGGCGCGCTGTCGGCGGCCGTCGGCACTACTACTGATCATGCGCAGAATCCGTCGAACTAGAGGAAAAGCCATGTCAGGCAGTAGCTCTCGCATCATTTCGATCGTCGTGCTGGTGTGGTTACTGATCGGCATCCTGGCCGCGGGCCAACGCGGCTATTACACCGAACGCGACCAGAATTGCGCGACCCTCGGCACCATCGCGGTGACGATAATCGCGGGCCCATTGAACTACGTGGGCGCCAATCCGAAGGTCGACAACTGCGACCTACCCCAGCCGAGCTGATGGATCCGCCGTGGCCGAGCTGTTGGGCCACGGCGTCAATCCGGCTGACGCGGCCAGTGCTTGCTGCGACCGGGAATTCCATTCAGCTGATTTCGGCGCGAAATCCTCGGCATTTCGATCGAGTCATTCATTCTGCGAACGTGCCCGGATCAAATCGGCCAACCGATCCAGGGATTCCTGATTGCGAGCCGCGAAGAGCAGATCCTGGGCCACCCCGGGAATCAGCTGCGCGGGTCCGCGGGCAGCGCGCTCGACCATCCGGATCGTCGTGTGTCCCGGAGATTGTTCCACCAGCGTGAGCGTGATCCACGCCGAGCCGACCGACCACAGCCGCGCCTCCAATTCGAGCCGGTGCGGCGGCTCGATCGCGCGCACCTCGGTGGTATCGCTGATCAGGACCGGCCACAGCCCGAAGCGGTAGTGGATGCGGCTGCCGACGGCGGGCCAGTCCGGGTCGACCTTGCCGATGTGGGAGGCACCGACCACCCAGCTCGCGTAGAGCCAGCCGTCGGCCAGGGTCGCGAACGCCCGGTCGGGCCGCACGGGCACGGTCACCTCGGCTGTCAGCACGTCTGATTTCCTCGTCCGTCGCGGGATCCTCCTCACCCCAGCGTAATTCGTCTCGGCGACCGCCGCCGGACGTGTTCGCACCGGCCCACCGGGCGCGGCACGCCGAAGCCGCGATGATGCGGGAAAATTGCTGTCCACCGTTTCGGCGTGGGATCGTTGCCGTCATGTCCACGGAAGAAACACGGCTCGGCGACCCGCCGGACCCCGCCGACGCGGCGGCCGAACACACCCTGTTCGGTCATCCCATCGGCTTGACCAACCTGTTCGGCGTCGAGCTGTGGGAGCGTTTCTCCTTCTACGGCATGCTCACCATCCTGGGCTACTACCTGTACTACTCCACCGCCGAGGGCGGCCTCGGCATCGCCCAGAGCACCGCGCTCGGCATCGTCGGCGCGTACGGCGGCCTCGTCTACCTGTCCACCGTGCTCGGCGGCTGGATTGCCGACCGGGTGCTGGGGATGGAGCGGACGGTCTTCTACGGCGGTGTCGTGGTCGTGGCCGGACATCTCGCGCTGGCGGTATTGCCTGGGCTGGCCGGCGTCGGCGTCGGCCTCGTGCTCGTCGCGCTGGGTAGCGGCGGGTTGAAGGCGAACGCGTCGTCGTTGCTCGGCACCCTCTACGCCCCGACGGACGCGCGGGTCGACGGTGGCTTCACGCTGTTCTATCTCGGCATCAATATCGGCGCGTTCTGCGGCCCGCTGCTCACCGGCCTGTTGCAGCGCGAGTGGGGTTTCCATGTCGGCTTCGGGGCCGCGGCGATCGGCATGGCGCTCGGCCTGGCCCAGTACGTGATCTTCCGCCGCAATCTCGGAACCCACGGGCGCGAGGTGCCCAATCCCATCACCCGCCGCGAACTCACCCCGATACTGATCGGGGTCGCGGTCGCCGCGGTCGTGGTGCTGGTCGCCGTGCTGACGAAGCTGGTCACCCTCGAGAATCTCTCCGATGTCACCACCGGCGTCATCGTGGTCGCCTCGATCGTCTACTTCGCGGTGATGCTGCGCAGCGCCAAGGTGACCCAGGTCGAGCGGACCAGGGTTGTCGCGTTCATTCCGTTGTTCCTCGCCAACGCGGTGTTCTGGTCGCTGTTCCAGCAGATGTTCACCATGCTCGCGGTGTATTCCGACGAGCGCGTCGACTGGCGGATCTTCGGCTGGGAGGCCCCCGCCAGCTGGATCGGTTCGGTCGAACCGGTGTGGATCATCGCGCTCTCGCCGCTGTTCGCGCTGATGTGGACCAAGCTCGGCAATCGCGCGCCGAGCACGCCGATCAAGTTCGCGCTCGGCGTGATCGGCATGGGCATCGCGTTCTGGTTGTTCGCGCTGCTCAGCGGGTTCGACGGCAAGACAGTGCCGGTCCTCGCGGTCTTCGTGATCCTGGGCGGCTTCGCCGTCTCGGAGCTGTTGCTCTCGCCCATCGGACTCGCGGTGACCACACATCTCGCGCCCGCCGCGTTCCGCTCGCAGATGATGGCGCTGTATTTCTTCTCCGTCGGTATCGGCACGTCGATGGCGGGCACGCTGGCCCGCTTCTACAGCCCAGACAGCGAGACCGCCTACTTCGGGTTCAGCGGTGGCGCCGCCATCGTGGCCGGTCTCGTCGTCGTCGCGTGTGCGCCCTGGATCAAGCGTCGTATGCAGGGCGTGCACTGACCTGATTTCCGGGTAATCCCCGATTACGATTTTCGCAGCAGAAGGAGAAATACCGTGCCGACACCGCAGGACGCTCCAGGGGTGGGCCGATCGCCCAGCCGAGGCAGCGGGTTGTTCCGCACCAAATCCGTCGAGCAGTCGATTCTCGATACCGATGATCCCGATTCCAAACTCCGCAAAGATCTGACAGCCTGGGATCTCACGATCTTCGGTGTGGCCGTTGTCGTCGGCGCGGGCATCTTCACGTTGACCGCACGCACCGCGGGCAATATCGCGGGGCCGTCGGTATCGCTGGCATTCGTTTTCGCGGCCATCGCCTGTGGTCTCACCGCGGTCTGTTATGCGGAATTCGCATCGACCGTGCCCGTCGCCGGTAGTGCGTACACCTATTCCTATGCCACCTTCGGTGAATTGGTGGCGTGGATCATCGGCTGGGATCTGATCCTGGAATTCGCGCTCGCCGCGTCGGTGGTCGCGAAGGGCTGGTCGCAGTATCTCGGCACGGTATTCGGATTCGATTCCGCCACTGTGCAATTCGGGTCGATCACGTTCGACTGGGGCGCGGTGCTGTTGCTCGCGGTGCTCGGTGTGCTGCTCGCCGTCGGCACCAAGGTGTCCTCGCGGGTGTCGGCGGTCGCGGTGGCGATCAAGCTGGCCGTCATCGCGCTGGTGCTCGTGCTCGGCATCACCTACTTCAAGGCCTCCAACCTGAGCCCGTACATCCCGCCGTCGCAGCCTGCCGAGGAAAGCGCCAGCGGGCTGCACCAGACGCTGTTCCAGTTCGTCACCGGTGCGGGTGACACCAGCTTCGGCTGGTACGGCCTGCTCGCCGCGGCGAGCATCGTGTTCTTCGCGTTCATCGGTTTCGACGTCGTGGCGACCGCCGCCGAGGAGACCAAGAACCCGCAGAAGGCGGTGCCGCGCGGCATCCTCGGTTCACTGCTGATCGTCACCGTGCTCTACGTGGCGGTGACGCTGGTGCTCACCGGCATGGTGCCCTACACCGATCTGGCGGGCGAGAACGCCACGCTGGCAACGGCATTCGAGATCCACGGCGTGGACTGGGCCAAGAACGTCATCTCCATCGGCGCCCTGGCCGGCCTCACCACCGTGGTGATGGTGCTGTTCCTCGGACAGACCCGCGTGCTGTTCGCGATGTCGCGCGACGGCCTGCTGCCCCGCTGGCTCGCCCACACCGGCAAGCGCGGCACGCCGGTGCGCCTGACCGTGATCGTCGGCGTGGTCTGCTGCGTGCTGGCCGGTTTCGTCGATTTCGGCACGCTGGAAGAAATGGTCAACATCGGCACGCTGTTCGCCTTCGTGCTGGTGTCGGTCGGCGTCCTCATCCTGCGCCGCACCCGCCCCGACCTGCCCCGAGGCTTCCGCGTCCCCCTGGTTCCGCTGATCCCCATCCTGGCCGTCGGGTCCTGCCTGTGGCTGATGGTGAACCTCTCGGTGGAAACCTGGCTGCGCTTCGTGATCTGGATGGCCCTCGGCTTCGCCGTCTACTTCGCCTATGGCCGCCGCCACTCGATCCTCGGCAAAAAGGCCGCGAGTGGCGACTGACCAGCCCCTTCGATGACATGATCGGTCCCGGCGTGGTCCGTTCCGACACGCCGGGCCGACCTTGTCGACCAACAGGATTCCGGTACACCCGTACGATTCGCTACGCTATCCGGGACGCCCCTATAGCCCAATTGGCAGAGGCAGCGGACTTAAAATCCGCACAGTCAGGGTTCGAGTCCCTGTGGGGGCACATATTGCGTCGGTGACATCCGGGGCGCGGGAGGGTGGGTCAGCCCAGGTCCGGGTGGCCGACCCACTCGACAATCGTCCAGCCCTTCTGCGGGCTGCCCTTCAGAACGACGCGGCCGCCGTTGCGCATCGGATCGGTGCCGAGTTTGTTCTTGTCGGCGTTGTCGGCGTTCATCATCGACCAGAACATGATGGTGCCGCCGTGCGAGAAGATCACCGGGCTGGCGCAGCCGCGGCGCTGCACATCGAGCAGTGCCTGATCGACGCGGCCGTCGAACTCGTTGCCGTCGATGGAGCCTGGGATCCGGGCGTTCAGGTCGCCGGAGAGCCACTTGATCGGCGCCTGTAGGTACCCGGACAGCGCCTCGGCCTCCGGGGTGCCCTCGTACTGGCCTGCCTCGATCTCCCGGAAACCGGGCTGAATGTCGAGGCTCAGGTCCTGCTTGGCGACGGTCGGTGCCGCGGTCTGCTCGGTACGCACCATGTTGGACGCGAAGGCGCAGTCGTAGTTCTTGTCGGCCAGCTGGATGGCCAGATTGTCTGCCTGTGTCCGGCCGCGTGCGGTCAGGTCGGGTCCGGGCACCTTGGTGTCGACCAGGCCGGAGGTGTTACCGAGCGACTCGGCATGGCGCACCAGGGTGATGACCATCTCGCCGCTGCTGCCGGAGCTGCTGCCGGAGCTGCCGAGGTCGATATCGGCGGACGCGACGCCGGTGGTAGCGGTGGTGGCCGCGACCGCGGCCGCCATGACCGCAATGGACAATCTAAAAGATCGGATTCGCATGGGTGGAAATGCCTTTCATCGTGGCGAACGCCAATTCAGGTATGCCGAAGAACCGGAATTCGGAGTGTCGCGTCTCACACAGAAGCAGCTATTCGCCCGAAACAAATGCCGGGTTTCCCATTCATCGGGATCTTTCGCGCACTTGACCGCGCGCCGGCGGATCATGGCTGAACTGGCTGCTGGGAGAACGTGGCTACGCGCCCACCCGGTTGTGCCGATACCGGGGAGAGCGGGCCGCCCGCGTGCCCTGCCGGGGAGCGTGCACCCGGTGCCAGATGTCGGCTGCCGCGGTCTGCACCGCCAGCCTCAGCTGCTTGTCGGGGCCGATCTTGGTGGCCGAACCGAAAACCGAGACGGCGGCGGCGCCTTCGTGGTCTATCTGCCCGATCGGGGCGGCGGCGCAGCTGAAGCCCTTCATGCACTGCTCGCGCCCGAAGGCGATGCGGGATTCACGCACACGCTGGATGTCCGGCGAGCCGACGCGGGCTGACCCGTCGACAGCCAGCAACGCTTTCCCGATCGTCGACGAATGCGCGGGGATGCGGCTACCCACTCGTGACCTGATGCTGGGAACGAGTTCCCCACCGACTTTCTCGAGGTACACCACATCGGCGCCGTCGAGTACGCCCAGGTGCACGATGCATCCTGTCGTCTGATGCAACCAGCGCAGGCTGGGCAGCGCGGCCCGGCGTAGCGAGTTCTGCTGGGCGGCTGTCGCCCCCAGTTCGATCATGCGCATGCCCAGCTGGTAGTTCATGTGGTCACGGTGTACCCACTGGAGCGCGACCAGTTGCTCCAGCATGCGGTGCACAGAGGATCGTGGCAGTCCGGTGGCGGCGACGATCTGCGACAGGTTGAGACAGTCCGCGCCATCGAACGCGTCGAGGATCAGTGCGGCTCGCTGCAGAACTCCGGTCGGTGCGTCGCCGGAACTGTGTGGTCGCATCCGGGCTCCTTCGGTTCGCGAGAATTCCCGTCATGGGTAGCACATCGCGCTCACGCGCCGACGAGTTCTTCCACCTGCCGGGATAATGGCTGTCGGCCCGCTGGCGGACATTCTGTAATCGGTCCATGCCCCATCTCATGCCCTTCACTCCCGGCGCCATGCTGGCCGGTCGGCGCGCGGTCGTCACCGGTGGCGGCGCGGCTATCGGTGCCGCGATCGCACGGGCGTTCGCCGCGCACGGCGCCGACGTTCTTGTCGCAGATCTCGAACCGAACGGTTCGCTCGAGTTCGACAGCTCGGCAGGCGGCTCGATCACAGCGCTCGAGTGGGACGTGCGGGCGACGACGTGCCCACCCGAAATCGTCGAGCACCGTCCCGATGTCCTGGTCAACAATGTCGGTCACTACCTACGGCCGCCGCACACGTTCGCCACCAACGCGCCTTCGTTGTGGGACGACCTGCACGAGATCAACTTCGCCCATGTCCTGCGTCTGACGCAGGAGTTGCTGCCGGGCATGATCGAGCGGCGAGGCGGCTCGATCATCAACCTCACCACCGTGGAGGCCCACCGGGCGATTCCCGGCCACACCGTGTACTCCGCGTACAAGGCGGCGCTGACCCAGTTCACCCGGTCGCTGGCCGCGGAGGTCGGCCCCTCCGGTATCCGGGTCAACGCGATCGCTCCGGACCTCATCGAATCGGTGCAGGTGCCCTACGCGACGCTCATCCCAGAGGAGGACCGGCCGCTGTGGCCGAACTGGTCGCCGCTCGGCGGCCCCGGGCAGCCCGACGATGTCGCCGGGGTCGCGCTCTTTCTCGCCTCCGATCTGTCCCGCTTCGTCACCGGCGGCACCGTCCACGTCGACGGGGGCACCCACGCCGCCGGCGGCTGGGTGCCGCGCGGTTCCGGCGGCTGGACCAACCGCCCCCGCAATCCCTGACCCGCGAAACCACCGAAAGGCACCTCACCATGAAGATTCTGATCATCGGCGGCACGGGCATGATCGGCGCGCACGCCGCGCTCCACCTGCGTGCGCAAGGCGACGACGTCACCGTGGCGGCTCGAAGTTCGGTACCCGACGATTCGCCGGTCGCCGACTTTCCGCTCCTGACGGGCGATTACACCGTGCCCTCGTTCACCCGTGCGCAACTGTCGGGGTTCGACGGCATCGTCTTCGCCGCCGGGCAGGACGTACGGCACAAGAAGTCCGAGGACGAAGACCGAACGTTCTGGGAGAACACCCAGAGCGTCGGCGTGCCACGCTTCGCCGCGCTCGCCAAGGAGGCTGGCGTTGGCCGCTTCGTGCAGGTCGGGAGCTATTACCACCAGCTGCGACCAGACCTCGCGGCCGGCAACCCCTACATCACGGCTCGGCAAGCGGCCGACGAAGGCGCCCGTGCGCTCGCGGACGAATCGTTCACCGTCTCCACCCTCAATCCGCCGTCGATCATCGGTGCGGTGCCGGGCGCGTCAGCCCGGCGCTATCGGCGGATGATCTCCTGGGCGGCCGGAAACGAGCCGGACATCCCCGACTTCGCCCCGATCGGTGGAACCAACTTCATGTCCGCCGCGTCGCTCGCGCAGGCCATCTCGGGTGCCCTGCGCAACGCGACACCGGGCACCGCGTATCTCGTCGGCGACCAGAACCTTTCCTACCGGGAGTTCTTCCAGATGGTCGTCGACGCCGCGGGCGGCAAGCGTGTGATCACCGAACGCGACGAGGAACACCCCCTGCTTCCGGACGGCGCCATCATCCAAGGCCGCGGCAAAACGCTGGCCTACGAACCCGACGCGGACGAGACGCGGCTGCTGGGTTACGCCCGCGCCGACTGCACGCGGGCGGTCACCGCGCTCGTTGATGTGGTCGTCGCCGCCTCGCACTGAAACCGTCCCCCGAACGGACTGTGATCCGACCCATCATTCAGGGGCTGCCGAGCCCTGGGGTTTCGCTGTCTCCCGGCGTAGGTTCCTAGATAAGCGAACCGTCGACACGAAGAGGTGTTTTCGATGCGGGTGGCCAAGCGAATTCGGGCGTACGCCAAGGTTATCGGGCAGGCTCGGCGGAATCGGGGTGACCTGGCGGGGTGGCTCGGGCGGCGGCCGCAGATCGGGGTGGCGACCGTGGCTTATGAGACGGCGTTATTGTTCAGCAACCGGCTCGATCCTCGGCTCAAAGAGTTGGCTGAGCTGAAGACGGCGGGGCTGGTGGCCTGTCAGTTCTGTCTCGATATCGCTTCGGCGCTGGCGCATACGTCCGGGTTGACCGAGAAGCAGCTCACCGATCTGCACTGGTATCAGACCAGTGACGCATATACCGAGCTGGAGAAGTTGGTGATCGCGTTCGCGGAGGCGATGACGGTTACTCCGGCGGTCGATATCGACGAATTGCGCGAAACCCTGCTCACCCATCTGTCGAAGGCGCAGCTGGCCGAGTTGGCGGCGAGTATCGCGTGGGAGAACCAGCGGGCCCGGCTCAACCAAGGTCTCGGTGTGCAGCCGACCGGGATGGCCGATGGGCTGGCGTGCGCGATGCCGGAACCACGGCGGGCCCAGTAAAAGGACGCGTTCTCCGGGAGTGTGCGCGGCTCCCGGAGAATCTGGCGTATTACCCGGCGATCAGGCCCTTGGCGATGTGGGTGACCTGGATTTCGTTGCTACCGGCGTAGATCATCAGTGACTTGGCGTCGCGGGCGAGTTGTTCGACCTTGTACTCGGCCATGTACCCGTTGCCGCCGAACAGCTGCACAGCCTCCATCGCGACCTCGGTGGCGGCGCGGGAGGAGTACAGCTTCATCGCCGAGGCCTCGGCGAGGGTTACCTTGTCGCCCGCGGCGGTGCGCTCGATGGCGTTGAACACCATGTTCTGCACATTGATTCGCGCGATCTCCATCTCGGCCAGCTTGAGCTGGATGAGCTGGAACTGCGCGATCTCCTTGCCCCACAGCTTGCGGGACTTGGCGTAATCGACGCAGAGGCGGTGACATTCGTTGATGATGCCGAGCGCCAGCGAGGCGATGCCGATGCGTTCGGCCGCGAAAGACTCCTTGGCACTGTCCTTTCCGTCGCCCTTGGCCGGGTTCTCGGTTTCGCCGAGCAACCGGTCGGGGGTGATGCGGACGTTCTCGAAGAACAGTTCGCCGGTGGGCGAGGAGTTCATGCCCATCTTCTTGAACGGGGGGCTCTGCGCGAAACCGGGCATGCCCTTGTCCAGCACGAACGTCAGCACCTTGCGATCGCGGCGGTCGGTGCCGTCCTCTTCGTCCAGCTTGGCGTAGACGACGGTCACGTCGGCATACGGGCCGTTGGTGATGAAGGTCTTGCGGCCGTTGAGGATGTAGTCCTCGCCGTCACGGCGGACGTAGGACTTCATGCCGCCGAACGCGTCCGAGCCCGAATCGGGTTCGGTGATCGCCCAGGCGCCGACCTTCGCCATGGTGACCAGCTCCGGCAGCCAGCGCTTCTTCTGCGCGAGGGTGCCGCGGCTGCGGATGGTGCCCACGGCGAGACCGAGGCTCACCCCCATCGACGCCACCAGACCGAGGCTCACACCGGCGAGCTCGCTGTTGAGGACGACACCCATGCTGCCCGCGCCGCTGAAGCCCGGCTTACCCGAGCCGGCGGTACCAGCCTCTTCGCGGGCGAGCGCCTTCTCGAGCCCTTCGCGCGCCATCTCGTCGAGCCCGAAGGTGGCGTACAGCTTGCGGATGATGTCGAACGGCGGCAGCGCCCCGCTCTCCAGCTGGTCGACGTGCGGGGTGACCTCCTTGGCGATGAAGCCGCGCACAGCGTCGCGGAACATCAGGTCTTCGTCTGACCACTGGTACATATCTGGACTCCCGAGGGATCGCCGGAACTTTCCCTCGAATATAGAACACGTTCTAGTTCGGTGCGACGAAGGTCCGGGTGACGACCGGCGCGACGAACTCTTCGAGCATGGCGCGTTCGTCGGCGGCGTCACGGCCGGGCGCCGAGAGCAGCGAGACGATGATGCGCGTGAGCCAGCGGGCCAGGCGGCTGCGCTCCGGGTCGGTGAGGTCCGTGGGCGCGAAGATGGTCGCGGCCATGGATTCGATGACGTCGGAGTCCTGGCTGATGCGGCCCGCCGTGCCGGAGTCGGCAGGGCGGAACCAGGCGATGAGCAGGGGGTTGGCGCGAACCTCCTCGACCGCGCCGAGCATCGCGGCGATGATCCGTTCACCCGGGTCGGTGATGTCGCGAAACCGCTCGTCGAGCTGGGCGACGATGCGACGGGTCTCGCGGTGCACGAACGCGAGACGCACCGCGTGCCGGTTGTCGAAGTAGCGGTACAGGGTGGCGCGAGAACACCCGGCGGCCTTGGCGATCTCGGCCATCCCGACCGCGGCCACCCCGTGTTCGGCGAACAGTTCGGCGGCCGCGTCGATGATGCGTTCGGCGGCCAGGTCGGCCCGGTCGGTGGCCAGCCAGTCACCGCTCATACTGTTCCCTCTCGACATGCCGCGTGGTGACGCGAGCTACCGCTCATGCCGCGCGGAACGGCACCGAGACGGGCCAGCGCACGTAATTGCCCTGCGACCATTGCACCGCATCGAGGTCCACGGTGAAATCCGGGCACCGGGAGAGCAGTTCCTCGAGCGCCACCCGCGCCTGCATGCGGGCGGCGGCCGCACCGAGGCAGTGGTGGTGTCCGTGGCTGAAGGTGAGGATGCGCTTGGGGTTACGGCGAATGTCGAGTTCGGCCGCGGTGGCACCGAATTCGCGCTCGTCGCGGTTGGCGGAGCCGTAGAGCAGCAGCACACGGCGGCCGGCCGGGATGGTGGTGTCGTGCAGTTCGACGTCGCGGGTGGTGGTGCGGGCCAGCCCCTGCACCGGGGAGGTCATCCGCAGGAACTCCTCGATGGAATCCGGGATGAGCGACGGGTCGTCGGCGAGCTGTCTGCGCTGGTCAGGGTTGGCGGTGAGGAGCTGAACCGCGCCGCCCAGATTGCCGGTGGTGGTGTCGTTGCCGCCGGTGATCATCGTGAACGCGAAGCCGAGAATCGCGATCAGGCCGTCGTTGTCGCCCTCGGCGCCGAGGCCGGAGGCCAGCAGGTGCGAGATGGTGTCGTCGCCCGGCTCCACGCGACGGCGGGCGATCAGTTCGGTGAAGTAGCCGACCAGTTCGCCGACAGCCGCGAAGGCGTTCTGGTCGCCCGCGGCGATCCCGGCGCCCGCGACGGCGCCACCGACGATGTTCTCGGTCCACTCGTCGAATTTGCCGTGATCGTGTTCGGGAACCCCGAGGTAGTGCGCTACCACCATGGTGGGCAGTGGCTTCAACAGCTCTTTGACGATATCGCCGCCACCCGCCGCGCGCAGTCGCTCGATGCGTTCGACGACGAACCTGCGCACTGCGGGCTCGACCGAATTCACTTGGCGCGGAGTGAATCCCGGCGACACTCGGCGGCGGAAATCGGTGTGCTCCGGCGGGTCCATGAAGACGAACGGCCGGACGCCACCGAACCCGGCCGCGGCCAGGTCGACGTAGTCGACGGTCAAACCAGAGGCCGAGGAGAAGGTCTCGGGGTCGCGGGCGGCCGCCCACACATCGGGGTGCCGGGACAGCACGTAGAAGTCATCGGATTCCCGCCCGTCGGGGATTACCCGATGGACCGGATCATGCTCGCGCAGTGCGGAATACATGGACCAGGGATCGCGCCAAGTGTCTCCGGAGCGAAGTTCGAACCGCACCGAATGAGACGTCGTTGTACTCATGACTCTATGGTGAGACACATGTGGTTGTTTGTCTAGTTTCGCCGCGGATCTTCCCGGTAACCGCAGGTCGAGCAACATGCGCGCTACCGTGGACTGATGAGCAGTCGACAAGTCTCCGGTGGTGTGGTGCACGAGTTGCCGACGGATCTGCGTGCGGCACTGCTCGCGAACTCGGCGGCGCTCACCGCCTGGCAGGACATCACCCCGCTGGCCCGCAACGAATTCATCTGCTGGGTCGAGGACGCGAAACAGGACGCGACCCGTGCACGGCGGATTCGGCGCACCCAGGAGGAGCTGGAAGAAGGTCAGCGACGCCCGTGCTGCTGGCCTGGCTGCAAGCATCGCGAGCGCACCGGCAGCTGAGCGGACCCGCCTGCCACCATCGAGGCATGGATTCCGGGGAGGATTTCGGCAGCTGGGGAGCCGCGTTCATCTGGGCACTGCTCGCTTGGACGATCGGCGCGCCACTGTGGTTGTGGACCGGCGAGGACGCCTGGCTGATAATCCTGGTACTCCCCGGCATCGGCCTCACCGGCGTCGGCCGTGGCGTCGTGTGGGTGGCGCTGGCCACCCTGTCCAGTCGCGGAACCCTCGTCGCCGGATGGTTTTTCGTGTCGGTCGCCGTCGCGGACGCGGTGGCGATCTCGGTGTGGAAGCTGTCGCCGTCGGGGTGGACGTGGCCGGTCGCCGCTATGGGGGCGCTCGTTCTCGGCGCGGTGACCTATCTCGCGGTCGCCTCGGAGGTGGCAGGCGGCTGGCTGTTCGAGCACGGTGCCGCGCTGCAGCGCGTTGAAGCGGAGATCGCCTGGACGACAGCACATCCGGATGAGACATCGGGCGTCGATCGGTCGTCGATGTACGGCTCGCGGTCCACGCTCGGGCTCCGGCTACCACCGTTCGCGTTCGGGGCCTACCAGCTCAACAACAAGCTCGGCGGCTATCACGCCAGGATGGCACGTCGGTACTGGATCAGCGCCGAGACCGACATGGCTTTGCTGCACGCGGCGGAATCGTCGGCGGCGTACCGCGAGATGGTCAGCGGGCCGCTGGGGTACGCGAAGATGGTCGACTTGGCGCAGTCGCTCTACGAGGAGGCGTTCTACCTCGACCAACTCCAGCGCAGGCGCGAAGCCGTCGACGTTCGGACCGAGGAGATCGACGTGCGCCGTCAGCTCGTCCGCCGCTTCGACAAGCGGTTTCCGAAGCTGGTCGCGAAAGCCACCCGGCCGCGGGCGAAAACCGAGACGAAGCAGAAGGTGGTGGCGGTCCAGTTGTTCGGGCAGGGGTTGACGGCGTCGCTCGTCACCACGCTGACCACCCAGGCCACCGGACTGACGGCATTGGAGCGGACGGCCGAGGCGGCCGAGCTTCGCGCCGAAGCCGAGGCGCTCGCGGCCGCCGACCTCTGACACGGTGCGCCCGCGCCGGGGGCTGCGGCGTCGTCGACCGACGAGAACGACGTCAGGCCGCGGTGTTCACGATCGACATGGCGATGCCGTCGAGAATGTCGTGTTCGCTGACGATGAGTTCGGAAACTCCCGCACGGCTGGACAATTCGTCGGCGAGGACTTCGGTGATCACCGCGCCGCCGCCGATCACGTCGACGCGGCCGGGGTGCATCGGGCCGAGGGCTGCGCGTTCGTCGTGGTTCATGGCGATCAGGCGGTCGCAGACCTGGTGGACCTCGGCGAGGCTGAGGCGGGTCAGATGTACCCGCGCGGAGTCGTATTCGGGGAGGTCGAGGGCTACGGCGGTGATGGTGGTCATCGTGCCTGCCACGCCGACCCAGGTGTGGACCTTGTCCACGGGGACCTTCTCGAATGCCTCGTCGAGTTTCTGCTGGGCGAATTCTCTTGCGGCAGCGACCTGATCGGCGGTCGGTGGGTTGCCTGCCAGACAGCGTTCGGTGATGCGGACGCAGCCGATGTCGGCGGAATGGGCCGCCTGGACGCCGTTTTCGTCGCCGACGACCAGTTCGGTCGAGCCGCCGCCGAGGTCGACGACCACGAAAGGCCCTGCGTCAGCGGACAATTCGCCGACGGCACCGGCGAACGACAGCCGGGCTTCTTCGTCGCCGGTGATCACCTCGGCGACCGCATCCGGCACTGCACGACCGAGTTCGGTGCCGGTCATCGAGAAGAAGTCGTCGCGATTGGCGGCGTCGCGGGTGGCGGAGGTGGCGACCATGCGGACGCGCGAAACACCCTGCGCCACCATCACATCGACGTAATCGGCCAGCGCCAGGCGCGTGCGTTCGATGGCTTCGGGCGCGAGACGGCCGGTGGCGTCCACACCCTGACCGAGCCGCACGATGCGCATCTCCCGGTGCACGTCGGTGAGCGAGCCGTCGGCGCCCACCTCGGCGATCAGCAGGCGGATCGAGTTGGTGCCGCAGTCCACTGCGGCGATGCGCTCACTCATGGCGTTCCTCCAGGTCTCGTGCGCCGGGCACTCCCGCGATTATGCCTGCTCGCCAGGTGCGGCGGGCCAGTCGGCCGGGATCGCGGTCCCGCGGAAGCCGGCGGCGGCCGCCAGCGCGACAGCCTCGTCACCGAAGGGGTTCAGTCCGGGCCCCTTGGCGAGGGAGTGCGCGATCAGTACGTGCAGGCACTTCACCCGGTCCGGCATGCCGCCCCCGGTGAAATCGGTGCCGAGGGACTCGATCTCGTTGCGTTCGGCCAGGTAGCTCTCGTGCGCACGACGGTAGGCGGCCGCGAGGTCAGGATCGGTGGCGAGGCGTTCGGTCATCTCGCGCATCACTCCGGCCGACTCCTGCCTGCTCGCCTCGGCGGTGAGGCGGGGATCGGTCAGGTAGTAGAGCGTGGGGAACGGGGTGCCGTCGGGCAGGCGGGGCGCGGTCTTCACCACGGCGGGCAGGCCGTCGGGGGTGCGGTAGGCGACTTCGAGCACACCGCGAGGCTCGCGGCCCAACTGCTTCGCGATGATCTCGAGGTCGCTGGCGTTCGGTGTCGTCACCGTGGTCCTTCCGGGGCTGGTTCGGAGATGCTGCGCCACAGGTCGGTGTACCAGGGGTCGGGCGCCGCTGATCGGGTACTCATCGGCGGCGGCGCCGGTGCTTCGATGCCGGGAATCTGCACGATGTAGGGGGTTTCGCCGGGCATCACCAGACGCAGACGGTCGCGCGCTTCGGAACGGATATAAGCCGGATCCTGTTGTTGCGCACGACGATCACGCAAACCCGCGAGGTCGGCCTCGAGTTCGGTCCGCTGTTTGGCCAGGGCGACGGCCTCGGCGCGCTGACTGAAGTAGGTGCGCGTCGGCACCGCCAACGTCAGCGCGAGACCACACAGTACCGCCGCCAGGATCACCGCTTTGCCGGTCGAGAGACCGAGGATGGTGTGCTCGTTGTGGTCGAGCTTGCCGCTCGCCTTGCGCTTCGCGCCCGCGGTTTCCGGGCGACGGCGCGTCGGCCGTTTGGCCGCGGTGGGGCGGCCCGGCGTGTCGAGACTGGGGCGGGAGCGCGCGGCCCGCGACGTACGCCTGTCACCTCGTCCACCCGGACTGGTTCCACGCGCACGTCGCTCGGTCATTCGCTACCGCCCCTGTACTGCCTTCAGAATTCGCCGGTGAAACGCGGGAAGGCCACGTCACCCGCGTAGCGTGCCGAATCACCGAGGGCGTCCTCGATGCGCAGCAGCTGGTTGTACTTGGCGACCCGCTCGGAACGCGCGGGAGCACCGGTCTTGATCTGGCCCGAACCGACGGCGACCGCGAGGTCGGCGATGGTGGTGTCCTCGGTCTCGCCCGAACGGTGCGACATCATGGTCTTGTACCCGTTGCGGTGCGCCAGCTCGACAGCGTCGAGGGTCTCGGTGAGCGTGCCGATCTGGTTGACCTTCACCAGCAGCGCATTCGCGGCGCCCTTGGCGATGCCCTCTTCGAGGCGCTCGGGGTTGGTGACGAACAGGTCGTCGCCGACCAGCTGCACCTTGTCACCGATGGCGTCGGTGAGTGCCACCCAGCCGTCCCAGTCGTCTTCCGACAGCGGGTCCTCGATGGAGACCAGCGGGTACCGGGTGAGCAGGTCCGCGTAGAACTCGCCCATCTCGGCGGCGGTGCGGACCTTGCCCTCGAACTTGTAACCCGAACCCTCGGTGTGGAATTCGGTGGCGGCCACGTCGAGAGCCAGCGCGATATCGGTACCGAGCTTGTAGCCGGCGCGCTCGATGGCGGCGCTGATCAGGTCGAGCGCTTCCACGGTGCCCGCGACGTCGGGAGCGAAGCCGCCCTCGTCACCGAGACCGGTGGCCAGGCCCTTTTCCTTCAGCACGGCCTTGAGCGTGTGGTACACCTCGGTGCCCCAGCGCAGCGCCTCGCGGAAGGTGGGTGCGCCGATCGGGGCGATCATGAATTCCTGCACGTCCACGCCGGTGTCGGCATGCGCGCCACCGTTGAGGATGTTCATCATGGGCACCGGAAGCACGTGGGCGTTCGGGCCGCCCAGGTAGCGGAACAGCTCGAGGCCCGAGGACTCGGCGGCACCACGGGCCACGGCCAGCGACACACCGAGCAGGGCGTTCGCGCCGAGGCGGGACTTGTCGGGGGTGCCGTCCAGATCAAGCAGGACCTGGTCGACGGTGCGCTGCTCCACGGCGTCGAGGCCGATGATGGCGGGCGCGATCTCGTCGAGGACGCCCTCGACGGCCTTGGTCACACCCTTGCCGCCGTAGCGGTCGCCGCCGTCACGCAGCTCGACGGCCTCGTGCTCGCCGGTGGACGCACCGGAAGGTACGTCTGCCCTGGTCAGGGTGCCGTCGTCGAGGGCGATCTCGACCTCGACGGTGGGATTGCCGCGCGAATCCAGAATCTCGCGAGCTCCGACCTGTTCGATAATGGCCACGAAAACTGCTCCTTACGACGGAAGGCACGGTAGGTATCACGGGAAGGGCCGTGCGCGGTCGAGCCTATCGTCTCGGCGGAGTGTGGAGTAACCGGCACTCCGGGCCGTGCGCAACTACACGCGGCGGCCGATGCTGTATATGGCGGCGCGATCGCGCACCACATGCATGTATTTGTTCGACTGGTTGTAGGCGAACAGAGCGCGCTGCCAGCCGTCGGCCGAGGTCAGGTCGCCGCCGCGGGTGCAGAGGTAGCGGGCGGCGGTGAGGGCGGCGTCGTCGATGTTCTGTGGGTCGGCCACGCCGTCGCCGTTGGCGTCGACGCCCCAGCGCTTCCAGGTTTCGGGGATGAACTGCAGCGGGCCGACGGCGCGGTCGTAGGTGGTGTCGCCGTCGAGGCTGCCGCCGTCGGTGTCGCGGATGTCGGCGTTGCCCTTGGTGCCGTCGAGGGCGACGCCGATGATCCCAGGGCGCACCGTCCCGTCGGCGTCGACGCCCGCGCCGCGGTGGGTGCCGTGTCCGCTCTCCACGCTGGCGATACCGGCGATGGTGGTCCAGGCGATCCCGCATTCGGGCTTGGACTTCGCCAGCACGGCCGCGGCGTACCCGTAGGCCTCGAGTGCGACCGGCTGGATGCCGATCGCGTCGGACTGCTCGTCGGCCCAGCCGCGCAACTGCTCGGAGGCGCGGCCGGGTGCGTCGACATCGATCATGGGCAGGGGCACACCGGGCCCCGGCGGCATGTCGCCGGGGATCGACGCGAGCGAACTGCACCCCGCTAAGAGGGCGCTGATCGCGACTGCGGCGAGCACGCCGACTTTCTGCACTGTCACCTGCTCAATCATCCAGATCCAGCGCGCATTGTGCACATCTCACAGGCACTTCTCAGAGTGGCACGTAGCAAACCACCAATCCTGAGGACGC
Organism: Nocardia sp. FBN12; assembly: GCF_050320175.1. Taxonomy (GTDB): domain Bacteria; phylum Actinomycetota; class Actinomycetes; order Mycobacteriales; family Mycobacteriaceae; genus Nocardia. The sequence continues at coordinate 5,024,462 of NZ_CP190048.1, forward strand.
CGCGGGCTTCAGGGTGAACGCCCCCGAGGCGCCCACCGGCCGTGGACATTCCGCGCCCGCGCCCCGGAGAACCTCGCTCACCGTCGCATTGGCGGCCGGGTCGGCACAATCGACGAGCACCGGGGCCGAATCGCCCGTGCCGCCGAACCCGATCAGGCAATCGCCCGGCTTCCCATATCCCAGGTGATCGAGATTCGCCGGACCGAGGCAGACCACCACGCGCAGATCGGTCGTCCCACCGCCGTTGACGACCACCGCGCTGACATTGCCGTCGTCGGGGCACTGCGGCGATACCGGTTCGACGTGCTGGGTTCGCACCGACAGCACTCGATGACGAACCCCCGGCTGGTCGCACGGGGCCAGGGTCATCGTCGTTTCAGCGGCGCAATCACCGACTTTGCTGCTGGTCATCGCGGTCGATGTCACGGCGGGCCGGGCGCACACGACGACCGCGCGACCGCCGAGCGAAACCTGGGCAACGGCGTCGCGCGTCGAGGCGTGGGCTTTGCAGGCTTGGTCGGTGACGGGGATCTTCGCGTGGATTTCGATGGCGACGACGGCGAGGGTGGCGGCCGATGCGCCGCACGTCATCCGCACGATGGTCGCGCCGCCCTTCTTCACGTCGACGCAGTCCCCGGCGAGCAGCGAGCCGGGATCGGTGGTGTTGGCGCGGGTGGGCGACAAGCACAGGGCGGCAGCGGGATTCGACTCATCCGGCTTCGGGTCGAGGACCGCACGGGTGGCAGCGGCGTATTTCATACAGAGGATCCCGAACGGCCACTGCGCCGACTCCCTCGCGACGATCCGGTAGGTCGCCTGCGCGTCTGCACAGCTGTACTCCACCGGGACATCAGCACCGGACACGCAGTCCCCCACCGCCATTGCCGGTGGTTCGGCGCGGGTGAGCGCATACCCCGCCACCCCGGCAGCCGCACCGAGGACGACAACGACACCGAGCACGAGCCATAGCACCCACCGCCTGCGCGTGGAACCAGCAGTCGGAGGTGGTGCGGACGGCGGTGCGGCGGGCGCCTGCATCAGCTCGCTGTGCTGGGGTGGGTACATCATCGAGGTCCGTCTCCTGAAATCGCTTGGAGGACAACCCGATTTAGTCGGAGGTGGGGTAGTAGCCGTTACAGACCGTCGCCGGCCGGTGTGGCCGCGTCAACACGCCGGAGGGGATCAGCACACGGAGCCGCCCGGGCGCAGGGACACGACCAGCGGCTCGGCGGGCGCGGCGCGACGTGTCAGCCCAACAGGTCGGCGGTGGCCTGGTGCGATGGTGCGGCGAGAACCGCTGCCGGGGCGCCTGTTTCGACAATTCGGCCGTGGTCGAGGACGAGGAGGTCGGTGCAGTGGCCGCGGACCAGGGTCATGTCGTGGCTGATCAGGATGATCGCGGTGCAACGGTCGGCGCGGAGGCGGTCAAGCAGGGTCATGATGGCGACGGCGGTAGCGGTGTCGAGGGCGGTGGTGATCTCGTCGCAGATCAGGACGGCCGGGTCGGCCGCGAGAGCGCGGGCGAGGGCTACTCGTTGGCGTTGTCCGCCGGAGAGTTCGTGGGGTCGGCGCGCGGCGAAGTGGGCGGGGAGTTCGACGGCGGCGAGGAGATCGGTGACGCGAGCGGGCGTTTCACGCTTGGGCACCCGCGCGATGCGACGGAGTGGGCGAGCCAGAGTCTGCTCGACGGTGCGCCGCGGGTTCAACGCCGCGCGCGGGTTCTGTGTTACGAGCTGAATCCCGTTGGCGCCGACCTTGATTCGTCGCTTCTGCCCGACCGGGATCCGGACACCACCTACCTCCAGCAACCCGGCCGCGTCGGCATGCAAGCCCGCGATCACCCGCGCGAGGGTCGTCTTCCCTGCCCCGGAAGGCCCCACAACCGCGAGGGCGGCACCTGCGGGCAGACTGAACCCGACGCCCTCGAGCACCACTCGGCCGCCTGCTTCAGCGTTGATGCCCATGGCGTGCAGGGCAATTGCCTGTTCGGAACTCGACGGATCGTTGATCGCAGATGCGGTCGCGGCGAGGTCAGTGGCCTGACCTCCGGAGTCGCCGTTGCGGCCCGCCGGCACCTCGCCCAACGGATCGTCACCGATATCAGGCTCTGCGACAGTGCCCACTGACCGTTCGCTGGGCGGGTGAAGTTCGATCACGGTGTCGGCGATGGCAGTGACCGCCTCGGTGTCGTGCCCGGAAAGCAGGACGGTGGTGGAGTTCTCGGTGGCGAGGTCCGAGATCAGCTGGGCGATGTCGGTGCGAAGCGTGCCGTGCAGGCCGGCCAGAGGTTCGTCGAGGACGAGGATTCGGGGGCGACGGAGGATGGCTCGAGCCAGGGCGACACGGCGCTGCTGACCACCGGAGAGGCGGGCGCAGCGGCGGCGCAGATGCGTAGCGTCGAGTCCTACTTGTTCGAGGACGGCAAGGCGGTCAGCATCGGAAGAGTCGGGCGCCGCCTCCGCCAGGACCGCGCGGACGCGCAGCAGCGGGTTGAGCTCGGATCCGGGATCCTGGCCGACGTAGGCGATGTGTTCGCGGCGGAACGTGCGCAGTGCGCCCGTGTCGAGTGCGAACACATCATGTCCCGCGACGAGCACCGCGCCCTGCCCGCGAGCACCAACGGGCAGATGCCCGAGCAGCGCACGCATCGCCGTCGACTTTCCCGCCCCCGACGCCCCGGTGAGCGCGGTGACCGTCCCCGACTTCAACCGAAACGACAACGGCGCCAGCAACACCGCTCCGCTGTCGGCGACAACGCGGAGCCCGTCCACCACCGCCGCATCCCCGGAATCCACCACGGAGATCCCACATCCCCGCGCATCCGATGCGGTTTTCGGGGTCCGGCGTTTCCCTGGCCCACTCGTCACCACCAGATTCACTCCGACCGCCACGATGGCGATGGCAGCGCTCGGCGCCAGGACCGCCCAGGGGTTCAAGAGGAGCCCGGAGGCGTTGTCGCGGACCATGATCGCCCAGTTGTCCGGGCCGAGCGCCGAGACACCAAGGAAGGCGATGGTGCTGACGAGGTAGACGGCGACGACGAAGCGAAGGCCGAGCTGAGTGGTGAAGACGGCCCGAAGGTTCGGAAGGATCTCACGGAAGACCAGGTGGGACAGGGATTCTCCGCTGGCGACTGCGGCTTCGACGTAGCCGGAGGCAGCGATGGTCGAGGCGGAGGCCGCGAAGATCCTGGCGCAGTAGGGAACGCCGAAGAGCAGCGATACCGCGATCAGCGCGGCGACACCGCCCTGGGGCCATGCGGTGAGCACGAGCAGGATGCCGAGGACCGCGGGCAGCAGGATGACCAGGTCGCCGCACAATTCGATGACCTTGCCCGCGCGCGGGCGCACCGCGGCGATCGCGCCGACGACGGCCGACAGCACGGTCACCGCCACCGCGATCACCGCGGACACGGCCAGCAGCTGGGTGCCGCCGGTGAGCAGGTGACTCAGCACATCCCGCCCGAGCCGATCGGTCCCCAGCAGCGCTCCCCCACCCGGCTGCGCGAACGGCATCCCGACAGCCTGGTCGCTCGAATACGGCGCGAACAGCGGCCCTGCCACCGCGAGCAGGACGAAAAGCCCCACACCGCCCGCCACCGGGTACCGCCACCATGCGACACCAGATCTGGACGCCTGTTCACCAGGCTGTGGCGTCGACATCGGCCTGTTCATCGCGCGCTCCCTGCCGCCCATGCCCGGACAACGTCGGCGATCGCGAGCAACGCCATGATGACGATCGCCGTCAGGGCGACCACCGCGACGACCATGGTGGCGTCGCGGTCGGCGACGGACCCGGCGAGCACGGCGCCGACCCCGGGATAGTTGAAGAGTGTCTCGACCACCAGCGCGCCGCCGAACAGCATGCCGACAGAGGTGGCGTAGCCGGCGACGATGGTCGGCGCCGCGAACGGCAGCATGTGCCGGAGCAGAATCGTGCGGGGCGCGAGCCCGTCCAGCACGGCACTTTCCACATGTGGTGCGGCAGCCACGTCGAGCAGAGCCGAGCGTACGACTCTGGCGTTCCAGCCGATCTGCGGAATAGCCAGCGCCAGCACCGGCAGCACCAGCATCTCGGGACCGAGGGGAAAACCGGAGCGCCCCGTGATGGTCACGGCCGGGAGCCAGCCGGTAGCCAGGGAGAACACCAGGATCAGCAAGGTCCCGCCGACGAATTCGGGCACGGCGACCGCGACAGTGCTGGCCGGCTGCAGGATTCGCGATCCGACCGCGGTCGGGCGCATCGCCCACCAGCAACCGAGCGCCAACGACAGCACAATGGTGAGCAGCAACGCGATCCCACCGAGCAGCAGTGTCTGCGGGAACCTGTCGGCCAGCAGTGCGCCGATCGAATTCCCCCGCGCGGTCTGCCCGAAATCTCCGGTGAACACCCCGGAGATCCAATCCAGGAACTGCACCGGCAGTGCGCGATCCAGGCCGAGCTCGTGTTCCTTCGCCGCCAGCGCGGCCGGGTCCGCGTCCCTACCGAGCGCCGAACGGGCCGCGTTGCCCGGCAGTAGATCCACCGCGACGAACACGATCGCCAGCAATGTCACCAGGAGCGCGATCCGCCGGAACATCGGCACGGCAAAGGTTTTCATCGCCGTCACGCCAGCCAGGCGCGTTCCAGCTGAACGCGCGCGAACCCACCGAGGGTCGGCAGATCACGCACCGTCGACGCGGCGATGTCGATACCGTCGGCCATGCCCCACACCAGATAGCCGCCCCGCTCGAACTCGATGCGCTGCAGGTCACGGGTAGCCCGGGTGTACTCGTCACCGGAAGATGCCAGCGCCTTGGCATTAGCGGCGTCGAATTCGGTGTCGCGGAACGCGGTTTCGTTGCGGTTGGAGCCCGACGTCATCAGCTTGTCGGCCAGGAACAGCACCGAGTCGTTGGTCCCCCACGACACCGTGTACAGCGGCGCGTTCAGCCAGGTCTGGTCGTAGAACGCGGCCGATTCCGCCACCTGCACGTCGAGCCGGACACCGATCTCGGCGAGCTGAGTGGCGATCACCTTCGCCGATTCGACCTCGCCCGGCACTTCGGCCTTCGTGACGAACGGGTAGCTGCGGCCGGTGTCGAAATTCGCTTCGCGCAGCAGGGTTTTCGCGCGCTCGACATCGCGGTCGCGGCGCAGCGAGGTGTCGTAGAGCGGGTCGGCGGTGCCGAGCACATCCGCGGCGACGGTGCCGTAGCCGGAGTGCACCTGGTTGACCAGCGCCGTCCGGTCGACACCGAGGCGCAGCGCCGAGCGCACCCTGGCATCGGCGAACGGGCCGTCGGCGGTACGCATGGCCACCCCGAGCATGGTGTCGTTGGCACGCCGGATGACCTGCAGGTCACCGCGTCCGGCGGCGGTGCGCCCGGCGATCGCGCCGACATTGGAGGCGAGGTCGATCTGCCCGCCGAGCGCCGCGTTACCCAGTGCGGTGACACTGTCGAACATCGTCACCTCGATGGCGTCGAGCAGCGGCGGCGTGCCGTGCCAGCGCTCGTTGCGCACCAGCCTGGCATTGCCGCCCTGATAGGACTCGAGCCGGAACGGACCGGTGCCGATCGCGGCGGCGAAGTCGGTGGTGCCCTTCGGCACGGTGAACGTCATCAGCCGAAGCAGCAGTGGCAGTTGGGTATTGGGCTCTGGCACGGTGAAAACGACGCGATTCGCGCCGTCGGCGACGATATCGTTCTCGGCCACCGGCATCTTCGACGCGCCACCGACCGAGCGCAGGCGCCGCATCGACCACACCACGTCGTCGGCGGTCACCGGTGCGCCGTTGTGGAAGGTCGCGCCGTCGGCGATGGTGAAGGTCCAGCGCCGGTTGTCGGCGCTGGGCTCCCACTTCGAGGCGAGCCGCGGGGCGACGGTCGGATCGGCGCCGGGGACGGTGAGCGCGTCGTAGACGAGCGAGGTGATGAGAAAGTCGCTGTCGTTGCTGAGGTTGGCGTGCGGATCTCGTTCGCTGCGCGCGGCGGTGCCGAGCGCGCCGACGCGCAGCGTGCCACCGCGTTGCGCGGTCGCGGACCGATCATCGCTGGTGCACGCGGCGGCCAGGAGTAGCGCGGTGACGCCGACGCCGGATTGGAAGAGCTGCCTGCGAGTGAAACCCATCGTTTTGCCTCCTCGAACCGCGCGCGCCGAAACCCCTTTCCCGACGCCGCAAACTAGGCGAGGCTAGCCTAAAACCGAACCCGAGTGGGGAGGTTCACATCGACCGTCACCGAACCGCAGCGACCCGCGACACCCCGGTCAGCGCTGACAACGACCGCTCGGGTAGAAAGCTACGTTATATGGATCGGCTATTTCCCTTGCCGACACGTTAGGTAAGTCTTGCCTAATCAGATGGTAGGCACTACCTTCGCACATCGAGCCTGAAGACCACCCGCGTTCGACTGATGCGAAGAAGGGAAGCCGGTGAAAAGCGTTCTCTCCGAACGTATGACGATTCACCAGCACGACATCGAATACCGCGAGCTCGATCCCGCCGCCGCTGCGGCGCTCCGATCGCTCGCGACCGATATTCGCCACCGCTTAGGTGACGCACCCCATACGACCACCCTGCACGACCCGGCGCTGATCGGCCAGATCACCGAGCGCGTCGGCGAACTTCCCGACAGCGTGCGCCACGCGGTTCGACCACCCGCCACCGCGGCGGGCGCGACGGTGGTGCGCGGATTGCCCGTCGACGATGCCGAATTCGGTCCGACACCGGCGCACTGGCAGGCCGCGGCCGAGCAGGCGCACGACGGCTCGCTCGAACTGGACATCACGATGCTGCTGCTCGCGCGGTGTGTCGGCGAACCGTTCGGCTGGCAGGGACAGCAGAACGGCAGGCTGGTGAACAACATCGTGCCCGCCGCGGGCCACGAGGACGAGCAGTCGGGCGCGAGCAGTTCCACCCTGCTCAGCCCGCACACCGAAGACGCCTTCCACGCGCAACGCGCCAACCTGCTGATGCTGACCTGCCTGCGCAACCCCGACCGGGTCGCCACCACGGTCTCCTCGGTGCGCGAGGTGTGCCTGTCCGACGAGGATCTGCGGACGCTCACCACCCCGACGCTGCCGATCCTGCCCGATGTCTCCTACGGCACCGGCTTCGATCGGCTCGCACCGCTGCCCACGCTGTGGCTCGACGAGAACGGCGCTGCCACAGCACGTTACGACCCCGCCTACACTCCGCTCGACGATGCCGACGAGGTCTTCGGCGCCGCCTACACCCGGCTCACCGCCGAACTCGCCAGGGTCAGTCACGCCCCCGCGCTGGCCCCCGGCGAGATCCTGCTGGTGGACAACGATGTGGCCGTGCACGGGCGCGTTCCGTTCCGCGCGCGCTACGACGGCACCGACCGCTGGCTCAAACGCGTCAATATCCGGCTGCCCGAACGCCGTCGGCGTGCGCAGGAGTCGTCCGAGAATGGGTATGGCCAACGAGTGGTCTCGCCGTTCCGGGCGACCGCTGATCGGACAGCAGAGCGGGGCATTGCAGATGAACGAGGATCCGTTGAACAACCGTGACCGCGGCATCGGACTGCGAGTACTCTCCCGCAGCGATCTGGCCGACGTGCCGATCAGCCCCGCCGAAGTGGTGCGCGCCGTCGAGGAGGCCTATCTCGCCTTCGCGGCGGGCGAGTCCGACAATCCACGCAAGCTGAGCGTCGCCGACCCCGGCGGCTCGTCGGTGTCCTACGCCATGCTCGGCCGCGACGGGCGCCGCCGGGTGGTGGCGATGAAGACCTCCTACAAATTCGATCCCGGCCACGACCGCAGCACCAAGCGGTACTACACCACCATCACGCTCTACGACGACACCACCGGCGCCCCTATCGCGATGATGGACTGCTCGCGGGTCGGCGCGTTGCGCACGCCCGCGGTGTCGGCGCTGCTGGTGCGCGAGACGGCGCGGCGCGGGGCGGAGAGCGTACTGCTCATCGGTACCGGCACGCAGGGGCGAAATGCGTTGCCGCACTTGCTCGCCGCGAACCCGCAGTTACGCAAGCTGATGGTGTACGGCACCCATCCCGAGGGGCTGGCGGCGGTGCACTCGCAACTGGCCGATGCGGCGCCGCACGCGCTGCTCGACGTGGTCGACGACCCGTACGCGGCGGCGGCGTCCGCCGATGTGGTGCTGGCGACAGCGGGACCGGGTACCGAGGTCGCGCTCGAATCCTCGCATCTGGCACCGGGTTCGGTGGCCGTGCTGGTCGGCTACGGACTCGCCCCGTCGACGCTGGTCGAAGCCGATCGGGTCGTCGCCACCAGTGCGGCACAGATGGCGCTCACGGGCACCGACATGGTGGGCCCCGACGGGACCCTGCGCTCGGTGGATGCCGAACTCCCGCAGGTCCTCACCCGCAGTGCCGTGGCCCGCCGCAACGAGGACGAGAAGATCTTCGTCTACAACAGCGGGCTGGTCCTCACCGATATCGCGGTCGCGCACGCGTTGGCGGCCAGGGCGATCGCCGAAGGACGCGGCACGGAGGTGCCGTTGTGGGACTGACGGGTGCGCAGACCGGGGAAGGCAGCGCGTCGCCACCTGACACGGCGGCAAACCTGTACACCCCGTCGGCGCGAGTGCCCGCACAGCACACCACCGCCGGTCGGCCCGTCAGCGGCAGCGTGCCGGAGCACTGCGCTCCGCCGATGCCGGCTGACATCGACCCGATCGAGCGGCGACTGCTCGCGGATCCATTACTGCTCAGCGATATCGCCGAGGCGGTCGGCGGACCGTTTCACGTGTTGTTCCCAGAGCGGGTTTCGGTGAATATCGCCGCTTTTCAGTCAGCATTCGCCGACGCGGGTGTCGACGGTGTCGTCTACTTCGGGAAGAAGGCGAACAAGGCGGCATGTGTGGCTCGGGCGTGCGCGGAGAACGGGGCGGGGATCGATGTCGCCAGTACCGGCGAGCTGATCGCGGCCATGGCCCAGGGGGTGCGTGGCGAGGATCTGGTGGTCACCGGACCCGCCAAGTCCGACGATCTGCTGTGGCTGGCCGCTCGGCATCGCGCGCTGATGGCGATCGACGCCCTCGATGAACTCGACCGGCTCACCGCGCTGAATCTGCCGGTACGCGTGCTGTTGCGGGTGCTGCCCGCAGGCTCGACCAGCCGGTTCGGACTCGATCCCAGGGAACTCGAACAGGCGATCCACGCCATCAGCGCACCGATCACACTGTCGGGCTTCAGCTTTCACCTTTCCGGATACGACGCCGTCGCCCGCTCCGAGCAAGCGGCCGCGTTGGTCGGACACTGCAGGCGCGCGCGGGCCGACGGCCATCCGGCGGACACGATCTCGATCGGTGGCGGGTTCGGGGTCGACTATCTCGACGCCTCGACCTGGGCTGAGTATCAGAACACCCTCAGCGACAACTGGTTTCACACCAACCCGCCCGGCGACTACTACCCCTACCATTTCCCGGTTCCCGGCGCGGCCATGCTCGAGGCGATCCTGGCGCATAACGATCTCGCGACACTGTTGCGCGCCGCCGGAATACGACTCGCTGTCGAGCCGGGTCGGGCATTGCTCGATCGCGCCGGTAGCTCCGTCTTTCGCGTCCAAGGCGTGAAAACCCGGACCACACAAGGAAACCCGTACGACATCCTCACCGTCGACGGCACCAGCCTCAGTCTGTCCGAACAGTGGTTCGACAGTGAATACCTGCCCGATCCCGTGCTGTGGCCGCCAACCACCGGCCACCTCACCCCCACCTGCGTCGGCGCCACCACCTGCCTGGAGTCCGACCTGCTGAGCAGACGGCGCATCCCGCTGCCCCGCCGCGCACGCACCGGCGACCTGCTCGTCTACCCGAACACCGCCGGGTACCAGATGGACTCCAACGAGTCCGGCTTCCACGAACTCCCGCTCCCGCCGAAAGTAGTGCTGCGCGCAGACGCCGACCGACTGCGCTGGAGTCTGGACGGCACAGCCCGCTGATCCACCCGAGATATCGATCCGATGGAGGAACACCCCATGGCTCTCGTCACGCGCGTGACGGACCTGATCGGCCGCACCCCGCTGTTCGAACTCGCCGTCACCGACACCGGCACGCGGCTGCTGCTCAAGCTCGAACAGTTCAATCCCACCGGCGCCGCCAAGATCAGAATGGCCCGTTCGATGGTGCTCGACGCGGAGCAGCGGGGTTTGCTGCGCGATGGCGGGCATATCATCGAGTCGACGTCCGGCAACACCGGACTCGGCTTGGCGGTGGTCGCGGCCGAACGTGGCTATCGATTCACCGCCGTGGTCGACAACCACGCCTGTAAGGACAAGTTGCGCGCGATGCGAGCCATGGGCACCGACCTGGTGTTCGTCGCCGATGACGACAGCGACGAACTGGCCACCTCGGCACGAGAAGATCTCGCCGAGGCGATGGCCGCCGCGCGCGAGGACGCGTACTTCACCGAACAGCACAACAACGACGCCAACGCCGTCGGCTACTACGCCGTCGCCGAGGAGTTGCTGGCCGAGGTCGACCGGGTCGACATCCTGCTCTCGGCGGTCGGCACCGGCGGCTCGCTGTTCGGCACCGCCACCCGCTTGCGCGACCTCGGTCTGCCCGCCCGGGTGATCGGCGTCGAGCCGGTCGGCTCCATCGCCTTCGGCGGCGAGGGCGGACCGTACTGGCAGTCGGGCACGGGCACCCCGCCCGGCGCGACCATCGGCACGGCCGTCGACTATTCGCTGCTCGACGAGGGCGTGAAGGTCAGCGATGTCGACGCCTTCGCCACCACGCGCGCCGTCGCCAGGACACACGGACTGTTGATCGGCGGTTCAGCGGGCGGTTCGGTGCACAATGCCTTGGCGCGGCTCGCGGAGTTCCCGGCCGGGTCCACCGTGGTGACCATCGTGTGTGATGGTGGCGAGAAGTATCTCGACACCGTGTTCGACGACGACTGGATGCGCGCCCGCGACCTGCTCGATCCCGCCGCCGAAGAAGAAGTGACCACGCTGCTGCGCCGCTATTCACCGCTGCGGCGCCACAACGAACTGATGGAGGTCTGAGTGAGCGCGATCGCGCGCCACCCGAGCGTCTGCCCCGGAGCATCCGGGTGAACGTCACTACCCGTTTCGCCAGCCGGAGCGCCAACGTCAACCGGAAGAGCCACGCCGGAGCGAGCCGATGAGCGCCGCGCGCGCGGACGGCGGCGCGCTGGCCAGGCTGGCGACGCCGATCGCACTCACCCAATTGGCGCAGATCGCGGTCTCGACGACCAATCTCGCGCTGATGGGCACGCTCGGGGTGCGCGAGGTCGCCGCGGGTGGGCTGGCGCTGGTGTTGTTCAACCAGATCCGGACGATGTGCGTCGGGCTGATCACCGGCACCGGGAATCAGATCGCCGGCGCGCTCGGTGCGGCCGGTAAGCGTGGCGGTTCGGCCGACGACGAAGTGCGCGCGGTGGTGCGTGCCGCGTTCGTGATCGCGACCATCGCCGGCCTGCTCGGTGGTGCGCTGCTGGTCGGGCTGGGCTGGGTATTGCCATGGCTCGGCCAGGATGCGGCGGTGCTCGAGCTGGCCCGGCCGATGATGATCGCGCTCGCGCCCGGGTTGCTGCCGTGCCTGTGGTTCCAGGTCTTGCGGCAGTACACCGTCGGCATGCAGCGTCCGCAGGCGTTGTTGCTGGTCACGCTCGGTTCGGTGGCGTTGAACGTGGTGCTCGCGCTGGCCTTCATCCACGGCTGGGCCGGCATTCCGGCGATGGGCCTGACGGGTGTGGGCATCGCGACCTCGCTGGTCTTCCTGATCACCTTCGGGGTGCTCTGGGCGATGGTGCGCCACGACGAATATCTCGGCCGCACGCTGCCGTCGACGCCGTGGCCGGTGCGCTGGTCGACCGTGCGCGAGGAGTTGCGGCTCGGCACGCCGATCGCGCTCACCTACGGTTCGGAAGCGGGCATGTTCTCGGTACTCGCGCTGGTGATGGGCAGTTTCGGGCCCGCCGCGCTCGCCGCGCACAATGTCGTCTACCAGATCATCTACATCGTGTTCCAGGTGGCGATCGGCCTGTCCCATGGCGCGTCGATCCTGGTCAGCGATGCTGTCGCGCGTGACGAGTACAGCCACGCGAGGGCACTGGCCTGGCTGGCGCTGCGGATGGCCGCGGTGCTCGCGATCGTCACCGGTGCCGTCTACGTGCTCGCACCGGACCTGGTGCTGGCGCCGTTCCTCGACGCGTCCGATACCGACACGGTCGCGATCGCGCACACGCTGCTGCTCATCGGCATCGTGCTGCAGTTCTTCGACGCCGCCCAGAACATCGGCACCGGGCTGCTGCGCGGGCTCAAGGAAACATCCGCGGGCTTCCGGCTCTCGCTGGTCGGCTATTGGGGCGTCGGGCTTCCGGCGGCGTTGCTGCTCGCCTTCCCGCTGCATCTCGGCGCGGCGGGCGTGTGGTGGGGCCTGACGGCAGGCCTGGCGACCACCGCCGCGCTCATGCTCCGCAAGTACTTCGCGCTGCTCGATCAGGCCAGCACGGCGCGGCCGCCGCGCGTGCCCGTCAGCCAGTCGAGATAGGGACACACACGACACAGGCGGGCGACACCACGTCGCCCGCCTGTGTCGTGGTTCGTCAGAGATTCACGCCGTAATCACGAGCGATGCCCGCGAGACCCGAGGCGTACCCCTGGCCGACCGCGCGGAACTTCCACTCGTTGTTGTGGCGGTACAGCTCGCCGAAGACCATGGCGGTCTCGGTGGACGCGTCCTCGGACAGGTCGTAGCGGGCCAGCTCGACGCCGGTGTTCGCGTCGGTGACGCGGATGTAGGCGTTGCGAATCTGACCGAACGACTGGCCGCGGGCCTGGGCGTCGTGGATCGAGACCGGGAAGAAGATGTTGGTGATCGTCGGCGGGGTGGCGGCCAGGTCGACGTTGATGATCTCGTCGTCGCCGTCGCCCTCGCCGGTCAGGTTGTCACCGGTGTGCTCGATGGTGCCTTCCGGCGAGCGCAGGTTGTTGTAGAAGATGAAGTGCTGATCCGAGAGCACTTTCAAATTCGTGCCGGTGGCCAGCGCGCTGGCGTCCAGGTCGTGGTCGGCACCGGTGGTGGTGCGCACGTCCCAGCCGAGACCGACCGCCACCTTGGTGAGGTTGTCGGTCTGCTTCGACAGCGAGACATTGCCGCCCTTGGCGAGTGTGACGCTCATGAGAACCCTTCTGTCCAGATGGTGTGCCGTAGAAGAACTTACGCTGCAGGTCCGTGGTCGGCCCAGGTTCGCAGGGTCTCGACCCGACCTTCGAGCGCCCGCAATTCGGAGTCGTCGAGGACCGTGCGCTGGATGCCACGGTCGACGGCGAACGCGGACTGCCGATGGTCGTCGATCACGTCGACGTCCAGCTGCACCGCGGTGTAGTCCTCGGCCCCCGGCATCTGCTCGGCGACGACTTTCGCCCGCCCGCGCGCGCACAACGCCACATTGCCGCCGCCCAGGATCAGCAACGCCACCTCCGGCCGCGCCCGCAACCGTGCCAGCGACCCGCGATCGGACTTCAAACTGATGAGAATCCGCCGGTCACCCGCGCGCACCGGCCACGAAACGGGAATCGCGTGCGGCGCGGGATCGGTGGTGACCAGTACCGCGATGGTTTCCTGCGGCCACACCGGCAGCACGTCCAGCTCGGGATGCTCGGCCATCACGTCCTGCCCTGCCGGATCTACCTCTGTACCCATCAACCTCACCTCGACGATCGCCGGACCCCTGCCCCGCCGCGCACGGCGAGCTGCTACGAGTCTAAAGCGGTGTGCGCCTTGCTCGCTGGCGCGCGCGAGATTGTCCACAAGATCTCAGCAACGTCTCAGATGCCGCGCACCCGCGAAACGTCGTTAGCTCATCGGTAACTGATGGTCTCGATGCGCGGCGGGCCAGTAGGCGCGCCAGTCGTCCGGGGTGAGCGGGGACCGGGTGCCGCGTGCGGCTTCGGCGGCATCTTCGGCGGCGCGGATGGCGGTGGCGAAGGCGATGGCCGCTTTGCGGAGGCATTCCTCCGCCGATTCGGGGCCGCCGAGCTCGACCACGCGCAGGGTGTCAGGGACGAGATCGGCGGGCAGGCCCGCGGCGGCGCTGCGGGTACGGATCTTTTCGGCGAGAGCGAGGGCGGGTTGGGCCATGGCGATGCCGTCGAGGCAGGAGCGGCGGGACTTCTCCGCGGATTTGCGCTCTTCCCAAGCCTTTTCCTGTGCGGCGATCTTGTCGGCCGTCGAGGTACCCGAGGAGAAATCGGCGTCGGTCAGGTAGGGGCTGCGGTGGACGAGTTTGCCGACAAGGGTTGCCGCGACGTCGTCGACGGTGAATTCGCCTGCGTGTTCGGCGATTCGGGAGTGGAAGAGGACCTGGAGCAGGAGGTCGCCCAATTCTTCCTTGATGGTTTCGGCGTCGCCAGCTCCGATGGCGTCGAGGAGTTCGTAGGTCTCCTCGAGGAGGTAGGGGCGCAGGGAGTCGTGGGTCTGGGTGCGTTCCCAACCGCCGAAGTGCCAGAGACGGTCCATCACCTCGACGGCGTCGGACAATCCCGCGGCGACGACCGCGGTGTCGGCTTGCTCCTGGGAGATCTCCCGGCTCATCGGACGGCTTCCACCGGAACCGAAAGATCCACCATCCCTTGGGGTTTACCATCGAGCACCAGCAGTAGATCCGCGACGAACTGCAGCACTGCCACATCGCGCACCCGATCGGCACCGACGCTGTCGGTGATCCGCGGCAGCGGCAGCGTGATCAGCCCACTCGCGGGACGGTAATTGGCCGCCGGGTAGATCCGCTTGAGCCGAAGCTGTTTGGAATCGGGGAGATTCAGCGGCGCGATCTTGAGCGAGGAACCGGTGACGACGATCTCGGACACGTCGTACTCGCGGGCGAGCAGGCGCAGCTTGGCCACCGACACCAGTCGGCCGACCTCCACCGGTAGCGGGCCGTACCGGTCGGCGAGTTCCTCGATCACCGCCGACAGGGCCGTATCGTCCTGGGCGGCGGCGAGTTTGCGGTAAGCCTCCAGCCGCAGGCGGTCGCTGGCGATGTAGTCGGGCGGGATGTGCGCGTCGACGGGCAGATCGATGCGCACCTCCTTGTTCTCCTCGGTGACGATCGGCTTGCCGTCGGCGGCCGCGCGGTAGGCCTCCACCGCCTCGCCTACCAGTCGCACATACAGATCGAAGCCGACACCGGCGACGTGACCGGACTGTTCGGCGCCGAGCACGTTGCCCGCGCCACGGATCTCGAGGTCCTTCATCGCCACGGCCATACCGGCACCCAGATCGGAGTTCTGCGCGATGGTGGCCAGCCGGTCGTAGGCGGTCTCGGTGAGCGGCTTCTCCGGCGGGTACAGGAAGTATGCGTAGCCGCGCTCGCGCGAACGACCGACGCGACCACGCAACTGGTGCAGCTGCGAAAGGCCAAGGGAGTCGGCACGTTCCACGATCAACGTGTTCGCATTCGAGATGTCGAGGCCGGTCTCGATGATCGTGGTGCAGACGAGTACGTCGTACTCGCGCTCCCAGAAGCCCTGCACGGTCTTCTCCAGCTGGTCCTCGTTCATCTGACCGTGCGCCACGACCACCCGCGCCTCGGGCACCAGATCGCGAATCTTCTTGGCGGCCTTGTCGATCGAGGACACCCGGTTGTGCACGTAGAACACCTGGCCGTCGCGCATCAGCTCGCGGCGGATGGCGGCGGTGACCTGCTTGTCGTTGTAGGCGCCCACATAGGTGAGCACCGGATGACGTTCCTCGGGCGGGGTGAGAATGGTCGACATCTCGCGGATGCCGGCCAGGCTCATCTCCAGGGTGCGCGGGATCGGGGTGGCCGACATGGTGAGCACGTCGACGTGGGTGCGCAGGGCCTTGATGTGTTCCTTGTGCTCCACACCGAAGCGCTGTTCCTCGTCGACCACCACCAGGCCGAGGTCCTTCCAGCGCACACCGGTCTGCAGCAGCCGGTGCGTGCCGACCACGATGTCGACCGAGCCGTCGGCCAGCCCGGCCAGGATCTCCTTCGAATCAGAGACATCGGTGAAGCGGGAGAGCCCGCGCACCGTCACCGGGAAGCCCGCGACGCGTTCGGTGAAGGTCTGCAGGTGCTGCTGCGCGAGCAGCGTGGTCGGCACGAGCACGGCGACCTGCTTGCCGTCCTGCACCGCCTTGAACGCGGCGCGCACGGCGATCTCGGTCTTGCCGTAGCCCACGTCGCCGCAGACCACGCGGTCCATCGGCACCGCCTTCTCCATGTCCGACTTCACGTCGGTGATGGCGGTCATCTGGTCGACGGTCTCGGTGAACGCGAACGCGTCCTCCATCTCCTGCTGCCACGGGGTGTCCGGGGCGAAGGCATGACCGGGCGCGGCCTGCCGCGCGGCGTAGAGCTGCACCAGCTCGCCGGCGATCTCGCGAACGGCCTTGCGCGCCTTACGTTTCGTGTTCGCCCAGTCGGAGCCGCCGAGCTTGGACAGGCTCGGCAGTTCGCCACCGACATAGCGGGAGAGCTGGTCGAGCGATTCCATCGGCACGAACAGGCGGTCGCCGGGCTGACCGCGCTTGCTCGGCGCGTATTCGATCACCAGGTACTCGCGGCGCGCGCCGCCGATGGTGCGCTCGATCATCTCGACGAACCGGCCGATGCCGTGCTGGTCGTGCACCACCATGTCGCCCGAGGCCAGCGCGAGCGGGTCGACCTGGTTGCGGCGCTTGGCGGGCAGCCGTTTGCCCTCGGTGGGCGCGGTGACCCGGTTGCCGGTGAGATCGGATTCGGCGACGACAACCAGTCCGGCGTCGTCGAAGATCAGGCCGTCGTGCAGCGATCCACACAGCACGCCGACGACTCCCGGCTCCGGGGCAGCCCCGGAGGCCAGCAGCGCGGCGGGTACTTCGGCCTCGCCGAGCCGCTCCAGCACGCGTTGGGCCGTGCCGTGGCCGGTGACCACGACGACCGCGCGGCCACCGGTGGCGACGTGCGCGCGCAGCGACGCGAAGATGGTGGCGACCAGTTCCTCGGACCCGCGCGCGGTGGGTCCGGCCTGCACCGGCAGGTTCACCTCGATCGGATCGCCGGAGCTGAGCGGGCTCAGCGTCCACCAGGGCAGGCCGAGTTCGTCCGCGCTGGTGTGCAATTCGGGCAGGCTGCGGTAACCGGAAGCGGCCAGATCGAGGCCGTTGGCACCCAGCGGAGCGTCGCTACCGAAAGACGCCGCGGTCCAGGAGGCTTCGAGGAATTCCTCGCCGGTGCGCACGAGATCGGCTGCGCGCGTACGGATCTTCTCCGGATCGCACAGCAGCAACTGGGCACCGGCAGGCAGTGCCTCGGTGAGCAGGCTGAGCTTGCCCGGCGCGAGGACCGGCAGCAGCGCCTCCATACCGTCGACCGGAATGCCATCGGCGATCTTGTCCAGCATCTCGACCAGGGACGCATCGGCCTCGTTGTCGGCGGCGACGGCGGCGGCACGTTCGCGCACCGGAGCGGTGAGCAGGAGTTCACGACACGGGGGCGCGACCACCAAGTCGACGGTGTTCTCGCTCAGCGAGCGCTGATCGGCGACCGAGAACGGGCGGATCTCGGTGACCTCGTCGCCCCAGAACTCCACGCGCACCGGATGATCCGCGGTCGGCGCGAACAGATCGAGGATCCCGCCACGCACCGCGAACTCACCGCGCTTGCCGACCATGTCAACCCGGGTATACGCGAATTCGACCAGGCGAGCGAGCAATTCGTCGAAATCGGACTCACCGCCGACGCGCAACACCACCGGCTCGATATCGCCGAGACCGGCCGTCATGGGCTGCATCAGCGAACGCACCGTGGTGACCACGACCCGGAGCGGATCGGGATAAACAGGATCTTCCGGGTGAGCGAGCCGGCGCAGCACCTCGAGCCTGCGGCCCACCGTGTCGGGGCCGGGCGAGAGGCGTTCGTGCGGCAGGGTCTCCCAGGACGGGAACATCGCCACCGACGGGCCGAGCATCTCGGTGAGCTCCACGGTCAGATCGTCGGCCTCACGACCGGTCGCGGTCACCACCACCAAGGGGCGCTGATCGGCGATCGTCGCGGCGACGAACGGCCGCACAGCCGACGGCGCGACCAACTCCACCCCGGACTTGCCGACCAGGTCGGTGACCATCCGCAGCGCGGCATCACCCGCGACCACTTCGGCCAGACCGGCGAGCGGAGGACGAAGGGAGGACATTGTTCGCTCCTGAATGCGCAGTCGGGATGGGCGAGGTAGCCGTCTCGGAGTCTAGATGAGTGATTCCGGGGGGTTGGTCCGCGGCTGACCCCGGAGTGCGAGCTGCCGCAGGGGCGGTAGGTGACCTATGAGAGACATCACAGTTGGAATATCGACCAGTCGCCGAACGCGCTCGCCACGAATCCCAGAAAGCTATAGATCTATCGAGTAGGTGATCCATGACGACCACGGTCGGAATATCAGCGGAACGCACTGTCGTCCGGGGGATACTCCTGTCCAGCGGATCGGGAAGACAGTCCGAGGTCCTGCGGACAGTCGAGCAGCGTGTCGAAGACGGCGGCTCGATCGTCGGCGCGCTCGACGCGCTCACCGCGTCAGCACCGGTCATCGCCGACGTCGCGGTGGCCTATCACACGGCGGAGGACCGGCAGCGGATCGTGTCACAGCTGGCGGACGGGCAGTGGCGGGCATCGTCGCTGGTTTCGACCCGATCGGCACTGTTCGCACTGGTCGGCGCCATGCCGGAACTCGACGAGTTCGGGACCGTTGTGCTGCTGAACCTCGCTGATCGCACCGCGACCGCCGTAGTGGCCGGGCCGGATCGCCGGCAAGTCCTGGCATCGCGGACCTGGACCACTGGACTCGCCGACGGCACCTCGGACGAGGGCTCCCTGGCAGCGTTCGATGCCGACGCGATGGCCGAGACGATCGGTCATGTGCGCTCGATGCTGGAGTCGATCCCGACGCGTCCCGACGTGGTTGCCCTCTGCGGTACATCAGCGGCCGATCCCGAGATCGCGGGCGCGTTGCGCTACGAACTCACCGCACGCGTCGTTCTCGTGCCGGACTTCGGGCAGGCAACGGCGCGCGGAGCCGCGCTGATCGCCGCCGACCAGGTACGACAGCAATACACCGAACCTCCGCGCGCTCCCGGGCGCCCCAAGCGGCTACTGCTGGCCGCGGCGGCACTCGCGGCCTTCCTCGGGGTGTCCGGATTCGCGGTGTCACAGGTACTGGACGACAGCGCGCCGACCATGACCGCGGGTTCGGCGGACACGACCAGCCTTTCGCCACCGTCGTCCTCGGCGCCGCCATCCGTCGAGGCCCGGCTTCCGACCTCGCCCGCGGGCTCGCCGCGATCACCGGATCAGCCCGCCCCACCCCTGGCACCCGCGCCGAACCACGGCCCACCCGCAGCCGCTGCTCCGGCGCCGCCCTCGACCGCTGCGGCCCCCGCCACCACCGCGCCTCGCGATCCAGAACCGCCCACTTGGGTTCCAGCACCTGGGGCCGGCCCCACAGACCCCTCCGCGCCACCGAGTTCACCGGAAGCGGTCGCGCCGAGCGAGGCTCCGACACCGACAAAGGTCGGCGCCCCTGGTCCGGCGGGGCTGTTCCCAGGAGAATCGCCACCCCCGGCGGCGGGCTCGGACCCCGCGGCGGAACAGGCGTGGTGGGCCAACCATTGGAACCTGAAGCGACAGTGGATGAACGGCGGCTGAAACGCACCGCCGGATGAGATCGCTCGGTGCTGAACGTCGCGACGCGCGTAAGGTCGAGGCGTGAGTCTGGCTCGACGTGAACGCCTCGCCCTCGTGGCGACAATGACCGAGGCCGGCCCTGCCGCGCCGACCCTGTGCGGCACCTGGACGGTGCACGACCTCGCCGCCCACCTGGTGGTCCGCGAGCGCAGGCCCGACGCGTCGATCGGCATCGTCTTCCGGCCGATGGCCGGCTACCTCGACGCGAAGCAGGCGCAGATCGCGCAGCGACCGTTCGCCGAACTGCTCGAGCTGGTGCGCACCGGTCCGCCCTGGTGGTCGCCGCTGCGCCCGGTCGACGCGGTGGCCAATCTCAGCGAGATGTTCGTCCACCACGAAGACGTCCGCAGGTCCGAACCGGGCTGGGAGCCAAGGCAATTGGCGGCGCGCGACGAAGATCGCCTGTGGAGCGCGCTGCGCGCCGTCGCCCGCGCGGCCTACCGCAAGTCGCCGGTTCCGGTCGTCCTCGCGACGCCGCAGGGCGCCACGATCACCGCACATCGCGGTGACGGCGCCGGGGTGGTGCTCACTGGACCGCCGTCGGAGCTGCTACTGCACGCGTTCGGCCGCGACGAAGTCCGGATCACGCCGACCGGGGCCGACACCGACGTGCGGGCGGTGCTCGCCACCGACCGCAGCGTCTGACCTAGACGACGTAGCGACGCAGCCTGCGCGCGGCGAACTCCCGGAAGTACGACAGCTTCTCCGGCGGCACCAGCGAGGGCAGCAGGAAGTACCAGGCCCGTTCCATCCGCGCCGCCATCTGCTCCATCGACTCGGTGCCGACCGCGACGATGTGCACGCCCGCGGTCAGTTCCTGGAGCAGCACACCGACGACCTCCGGATCGAGGTCGGCGATCAGATCACCCTGGGCGATGGCCCGCTCCGACAGCAAACGGTAGGTCTCGCCCCAGGTCTTGGCGATATTGTCGCCCTGCGCACCGCGATAGTCACCGATCTGGTGGGTGAGCTTGAGCATCGCACCGACCATCGGATCGTTCATCGACAGGTCGGCCACCACATAGGTGATCCCGACGGCCGCCTCGAGCGCGGGCACCCGGGAATCGAAGAAGCCCTGACAGGATCCGGTCAGGCGCTCGTTGCCCTGATCGACCACCGCCCTGGCCAGCTCCTCCTTGGAGCCGAAGTGAAAGTACAAGGCGCCCTTGGTCACATTGGACTGCGCGATGATTTCGCTGAGGCTCGCGTTGGCGTACCCCAAACGGAGAAAGACATCGGCAGCGCCAGCAAGGACGGAGTCGCGGGTGATCTCCGCGCGTGCTTGCCTAGCCATCAGATCCGCCTGTCATCCAATAATCCAGCCATCCTGAAGTAGACCGACATCCCGAAATTTGCTCGACATACCGCCCGGCAGCACCCAAAAGGATGGGTGAACCGTACCACCAGGCGGCAAAGTGGCAGCCGAATCATGGATTCGGTCCACACTGCGTGCGCTAACGTCCGGTTACCCCACCGATTGTCGGCGTAGTCCCCGTATTCCATTCGGAGCTGAGACCCGGTTCGGCTTCCAAATGACTCAAACCGTTCCAACACAGGTTGACCAGGTGCGCCGCGACCACCTCTTTGGGCGGGGTGCGCTCGTCGAGCCACCAGGTGGCGGTGGTCGAGACCATGCCGACCAGTGCCTGGGCGTAGAGCGGAGCGAGGCTGGTGTCGAAATCGCGACGGCCGAAATCGCCGGCCAGGATGTGCGCGACCTCTCTGACGGCCTCGTTGAGCAGGCTCGAGTAGCGGCCGTCGGCGTTGTTCGCGGGCTGGTCGCGGACCAGGATGCGAAAGCCGTCGGTGCGCTCCTCGATGTAGGTGAGCAGGGCCAGCGCGACCTGCTCCAACCGCACCCGGGAACGATTCTGGGTGAGCGAGGAGGTGATCATCTCCAGCAGCATCGACATCTCGCGATCGACGACCACCGCGTAGAGGCCTTCCTTGCCGCCGAAATGCTCATAGACCACCGGCTTGGACACCTGCGCGCGCTGCGCGATCTCCTCGATCGATGTCGCGTCATACCCACGCTCGGCGAACAACGCGCGACCGATCTCGATCAGTTGCTGCCTGCGCTGCGTACCGGTCATCCTGGGCCTCGTTGTTCGCCCTGGCTCACCAGACGACATGCGTTCCCCCGCCTCTCCGCGTTTCGACTCACGAGAATCAGTACGTGCGTTCCAGAAGGCTAACAACGTCATCCGAGCTCGGGCGCGACAGGCACACACTAGATTCGCCGGAGGGCGGGATCGTGTGCGAGGATCATGCCGTGCCGTAGCACAGTGGTGGGCTTACCCGGCCCACTGGTGTGGCGATCCGCCGTAGTGTAATGGCAGCACCTCTGATTTTGGTTCAGATAGTTCAGGTTCGAGTCCTGGCGGCGGAGCACACGGACACACAGTGACGTATCGTCGGCCCGCACCATCTACCGACCGAACCCGCCACAGCACTCGCTGACAGGCAGCCGAGGGAGATCCATGCCACCGCAGACCGCCGTCGTCGTTCTCGCAGCAGGTGCTGGGACGCGAATGCGGTCGAAGACTCCGAAAGTGCTGCACCCGTTGGCAGGCCGGTCGATGCTCTCGCACGCGCTGCACGCCGCCGTCGAGATCGATCCGACCCACCTGATCACCGTTGTCGGGCACGACCGCGAGAAGGTCGGCGCCGCCGTGGCGGACGTGGGTAAGGAACTCGGCCGCGAGATCGTGTGCGCGGTGCAGGAGCAGCAGCTCGGAACCGGACACGCGGTGCAGTGCGCACTGGGTTCGATCCCCGCGGACTTCGACGGCGACCTTCTCGTCACCTCGGCCGACGTGCCGCTGCTCGACGGGCACACCCTCTCCGCGCTGCTCGACGAGCACCGCAGCTACGCCGACCGGCCCGCCGTCACCGTCCTGACCTTCGTGCCCGACGACGCCAACGGCTACGGCCGGATCGTGCGCGACGACGACGGTCAGGTCGCCGAGATCGTGGAGCACGCCGACGCGACGCCCGTGCAGGCCAAGATCAAAGAGGTCAACTCCGGCGTCTACGCCTTCGACGCGTCGGTACTGCGCACCATGATCGGGCGGCTGTCCACCGCCAACGCCCAGCACGAGCTCTACCTCACCGATGTGCTGCGGCTGGCCCGCGAGGCCGGCCATCCCGTGCACGGCGCGCGGCTGATCGATTCGAACAAGGTCACCGGCGTGAACGACCGGGTGCAGCTCTCGCAGGCGGGCGCCACTCTCAATCGCTACATTCTCGAACGGCACATGCGCGCGGGCGTCACCATCATCGACCCCGCGACGACCTGGATCGACGCGAGCGTGCGCATCGGACGCGACGCCGTGCTGCGGCCGGGCACCCAGCTCTTCGGCGAGACCCACATCGGTGAGGACGCCGAGATCGGGCCGGACACCACGCTCACCGACGTGTTCGTCGGCGAGGGCGCGAGCGTGATCCGCACCCACGGCGAGCGCGCCGAGATCGGCGAGGGCGCCACCATCGGGCCGTTCAGCTATCTGCGGCCGGGCACGGTTGTCGGCGAGGAAGGCAAGCTCGGCGCGTTCGTCGAAACCAAGAACGCCTCGATCGGCGCGCACTCGAAGGTTCCGCACCTGACCTATGTCGGCGACGCGACCATCGGCGAGTACAGCAACATCGGCGCTTCCAGTGTTTTTGTGAACTATGACGGAGTGAACAAGCACCACACCGTGGTTGGTTCCCATGTGCGAACAGGTAGCGACACCATGTTTATCGCACCGGTAACGGTGGGTGACGGGGCATATACGGGTGCGGGTACTGTACTGCGCAGAAGCGTTCCACCGGGTGCACTTGCTGTGTCGGGTGGGCCACAGCGCACTATTGAAAACTGGGTGCAGCGCTACCGTCCAGGAACCGCTGCGGCGCGCGCGGCGGCGGAAGCCATCGCGGCAGACGAGACGTCTTCGAAGACAATCGAGCAAAAGGATGGCAACCAGCAGTGACCGCGTTCTCGATCGACAACCAGAAGAACTTGATGCTCTTCGCCGGCCGGTCACATCCTGAGCTGGCCGAGCAGGTCGCCAAGGAACTCGATGTCGACATCACGCCGCAGACCGCGACGGACTTCGCCAACGGCGAGATCTTCGTCCGGTTCGAGGAGTCGGTCCGCGGTTCGGACGCCTTCGTGCTGCAGAGCTTCCCCGCGCCGCTGAACCAGTGGCTGATGGAACAGCTCATCATGATCGACGCGCTCAAGCGCGGTTCGGCCAAGCGGATCACCGCGGTGCTGCCGTTCTACCCGTACGCGCGCCAGGACAAGAAGCACCGCGGCCGCGAGCCGATTTCGGCCCGCCTGGTCGCCGACCTGCTCAAGACCGCGGGCGCCGATCGCATTATCAGCGTCGACCTGCACACCGACCAGATCCAGGGCTTCTTCGACGGCCCCGTCGATCACATGCACGCGCTGGTGCAGCTCTCGGACTACATCCGCACCAACTACTCCACCGACAACCTCGCCGTCGTCTCCCCCGACGCCGGCCGCGTGAAGGTCGCCGAGAAGTGGGCCGACGCGCTGGGTGGCACGCCGCTGTCCTTCATCCACAAGACCCGCGACCCGCTGGTGCCCAACCAGGTGAAGTCCAACCGCGTCGTCGGTGACGTGGAAGGCCGCACCTGCGTGCTGATCGACGACATGATCGACACCGGTGGCACCATCGCCGGCGCGGTGAAGGTCCTCAAGGAAGCGGGCGCGGGCGACGTCATCATCGCGGCCACCCACGGTGTGCTCAGCGATCCGGCCGCCGAGCGTCTGGCCAACTGTGGTGCCAGGGAAGTCGTCATCACCAACACGCTGCCGATCAGCGAGGACAAGAAGTTCCCGACGCTGACGGTGCTGTCGATCGCGCCGCTGCTGGCCCGCACCATCCGCGAGGTCTTCGAGAACGGCTCGGTCACGGGCTTGTTCAACGGCAACGCTTGAGCTGTTCCGCCTCTCCGGGTCTTTTGGCCAGACCTAGGTGCGGGTGAATTGGGGACGCGGCAAGCCTCCATTGGTGGAGGGTTAGCTCGTACCCCGTGAGTTACCCATGTTCTCTCGAGACCAGTCGGTGCGCTTTGTCTTCGGACGTGGCGCGGCGGCTGGTCTTCGGGCATGGTGGTCCTGTAGTCCGGGACGTGAGGGGGGATTGTGAGTAGCGAATCGGAACGGCCGGTCGAGTTGGGGAAAGACCGGGTGCAGGATGCGCCGGATTCCTCGGGTGGGGAGCCGTGGGGTGGGATCGCGAGGCCGGTGCCCGCCGATGATGCGGTGCCTTATCCGCCGCCGCCGGCGGCGGCACAGCAGCCTTGGGGTGGGGGCGCGAATCCTGGTCCGGCTGTCGAGCTTCCGCCGTATCCGCCGCCGCCGCCGGGGCCGATGTTTCCCGCGCCCGGCTATCCCGCTGTCGGCAATGCCTCGCCGATATATCCCGCTTATGGCTATCCGCCGCCTGGACGGGCGCCCTACGGTGCGCCGCAGTACCCCGGGCAGGTCCCGGCGCCGCTGCCGCCGGGTTATGGCTATCAGGACAACACGCCCGTGTGGTCGATCGTCAGTTTCTGTTGTGTCGCGGCCTCGCTGCTCGGTGGGGCCATGCTGTGCGGGCTGCCGGTACTGGTGACCGCGCCGACGGGAGTCGTGCTCGGGCTGGTCGGGCATGCCAAGGGTGAGTCGATGGGCAAGTGGGCGGCGACCGCCAACGGGGTGGTCGCGGCGCTGGCCGCGGTTCTGGTGCTCGTGTTCGTGGCACTGATCGGCGGTGTTTGAGCGTCGGAGGGCGATACTGGTAGGCGGTAGCTGGACCTCTGATCCCCGAACAGAACTGAGAATCGCCGCACCGATGGACGCTTTCACCGGATTCCCGCTCGCCGGACTCGACTTCTACGAAGACCTCGAGGCCGACAATTCGAAGGCCTTCTGGAACGCGCACAAACACATCTACGACGAAGCCGTGCGCGCCCCCATGACCGCACTCACCGCCGAACTCGCGGCGGAATTCGGACAGGCCAAGATCTTTCGGCCCTACCGTGATGTGCGGTTCTCCGCCGACAAGCTGCCCTACAAGACGCATCAGGGTGCGGTGGCCGGGGTATCGCCGGGCGTCGGCTGGTACGTGCAGATCGGGGCGGCGGGGTTGTTCATCGCGGGCGGTTGCTTCCGGCCCTCACCCACTGCCTTGGCTGTCCTGCGGGCCACCATCGACGACGACGTGCGCGGCGCGGAACTGGAAAAGATCCTGGCCGCGACGACGGCAGCCGGCTTCGCCCTCGGCGGCGACAAGCTCAAAACCAAGCCGAAGGGCTACCCGATCGACCATCCCCGCATCGACCTGCTGCGCCACAAGTCACTCACCGTGCACCGCGACTTCGGCGCCCCGGACTGGCTCACCACTCCGGTCGCCGCGACCGAGATCCGCCGCGCCTGGAACGACCTGCGCCCGCTCGTCGAATGGTTCGCTGCCGTCCTCGAGGGCGTCCCGGAGGACACGAGCGGCCGACGCCCGTAGGCCGTGCGAGCGTGGCTCGTGACGGACGGCCGATGGAGGCCGATACTGGAAACCATGAGCCGTGAACCGTTGGACATGGACATGGGCGACGACGATCAAGCCGACGACATCGTCGAATACGAGCGCTACGTCGAAGACCCGCCCGCCGACCACGTGATCCGCAACCACGAAGCCGACGCTGACGGCTTCCTCGGTATCAACGAGGAAGTCGCCGAGGAATGGTCTGAGGGCGGCTCCCGCCACGAGGCCATGGAGGAAGACGAACGCCCCGCCGAGGAAGGCGCGATGGGAGTGCGCGGCGACACCGCCGTCGACGGCGACCTCTTCGACGACGACGCCGTCAACGGCGAGGAGAGCGTCGAAAAGGACCTCGAGGGTGATGAGAACCTGACCAGCGGCGAATACCTCGCCGACGAGCTCGACCTGTAACCGGACCTACGCCGTAGGTCCGGTTACCTGCCCCTTGATCAGCGGCGTTCGGCCAAGGTCAGAATGAAGCGGTCGTCGGGGTCGGTCCAGGTGTGGGTGGGGGTGAAGCCTGCGGTGTCCAGTTCGGTGGACAGGGATTCCGGTCGGAATTTGGCGGATATCTCGGTGCGCATCTCCTCGCCTGCGGCGAAGTCGACAGTGAGGCCGAGGGCTTTGACGGTGGCGGTCATTGCCTCGGTGGCTCGCAGGCGCATTTCGATCCACTCGTTCTCGGGGTCCCAGAGGGCGACGTGGTCGAACTTCTCTGCCACGAAGTCGGCGTCGAGGCGGGTGTTGAGGACGTGCAGGACGTTGCGGTTGAATTCGGCGGTGACGCCTGCGGCGTCGTCGTAGGCGGGGACCAGGATCGCGGGATCGATGACCAGGCCCGCGCCGAGGAGGAGTAGTTCGCCGGGTTCGAGGACTTCGTTGATGCCTGCCAGGAATTCGGCGCGCTCGGTGGGGACCAGGTTGCCGATGGTGCCGCCGAGGAAGGCGATCATGCGACGGCCGCCGCGGGGCAGGTTGTGGAGGGTGTCGGTGAAGTCGCTGACCACTCCGTGCACGGACAGGTTCGGGTATTCGGCCGCTATCTCGTCGGCCGCACCGCGCAGTGCCGAGGCGGAGACATCCTGCGGTACATAGGTTTTCAGCGAACCTTCGGCGGTGAGAGCATCCAGCAGCAGACGGGTCTTTGCGGCCGAACCCGAGCCGAGCTCCACCAGCACCTCGGCGTGGGCGGCCGCGGCGATCTCGCCGACGACCCGCTCGAGCAGGGCCCGTTCGGTGCGGGTCGGGTAGTACTCGGGGAGTTCGGTGATCTGCTCGAAGAGTTCGCTGCCGCGCGCGTCGTAGAACCACTTGGGCGGCAAGGATTTCGGGGTGGAGGTGAGGCCGGTGCGGGCGTCGGTGCGCAAGGCCGCGGTGAGATCGTCGTCGGTGAGGTGGATGTCCAGCAGCGGCGCGGTCATGAACGGACCCTTTCGGTGGCGGGGAGTTCGAGAGCGGTGATGGTGCAGTGGCCGGGCGTGGCGGTGACCAACTGGTGGTCGTCGACGGGTTGCCAGCGCGGGTCGGCGTCGTAGGGTTCGGAGCACAGCACGGTGTAATCGTCGGCGACCAGCACCGACAGCGCATGCCAGCAGGTCGTGGCCCACAGCTGGACCCCGTTGCCGAGCAACAAGTTCACCCGGGCGCTGGGTTGGTGCCGCAGCACGGCCGCAACCAGAAGTTGCAGGGCCTGGTCCGGCGAGGTGACCGGACCCGCGGGGGCGATCGCCCCGAGCAGGCCGCGCAGCAGCACCCACAGTGCGGCGGAATCAGTGAGCGACTCAGCCTGTAACAGCACAGCAGGCGAATCGAACAGCACTGCGGCGCCGGGCAATGCATCGAGATCCAGCGTGGTGGCGGTGGGTATCTCGTCCGTGACCGACTCAGCGGGAACGAAGGTGTCACCGAGAACCGGCGACGCGGACATGTTCGCCGGCTGCGCATACGACGGTCCGGCGGCGAAGACCTCGTTCAGGTCGGCGAGGACGGCGACGAGAGTGTTTCGCCAGTCGGGAATGACGCCGTTGTGGCTGAAGGCCCAGTGTTCGTCGGTGAAGGGGGCGCAGGCGGAGCGCTCTACCGGCATTCCCACGGTGGCCGAACGGACGGCGGCGATCACCGAGCGGGATTCGAGTTGACCGAGGACTTCGGCAACGGCGGGGTCGGTCCAGATCGGGGCGTGATTGCGATAGCGGGTTACCGCGTCGCGGGCACCTTCCATGCCGACATCAGCTCGGCGCCACCAGGCGACGCCGAAGCCGTCGGCGTTGATGGTGCCGCCCGCGCGCATGTCGGTAGGCGCCCAGGACTGGGCGTAGAGCGAGTGTGGGCCGCGCAGCACCAGCTCGCCGACCCCCACCGGCGGGCCGACATAGCCGAGGTGCCTGCACATCAGAGTTCGTCCGCACGCAGATCTCTGGCCAGGCGGAACCCGGCGAAGATCTGACGGCGGATCGGGTGGTCCCAGTTGCGGAACGTGGCGCGGCAGGCGACCTCGTCGGTGCCGAACGAGCCGCCGCGCAGGATGCGATAGTCGCCGCCGAAGAAGACCTCCGAGTACTCGCGATAGGGGAAGGCGCGGAAGCCGGGGTAGGCCTCGAAACCCGATGAGCACCATTCCCAGACATCGCCGATGAGCTGGTGCACGCCGGTGGCCGACGCACCGGCCGGATAGGCGCCGACCTCGGCGGGTTCCAGGTGTTGCTGGCCGAGGTTGGCCAGGTGCGCGTCCGGCTGATCCTCGCCCCACGGATAGCGCCGCGACGCTCCGGTTTCCGGGTCGAATCGGGCTGCCTTCTCCCATTCGGCCTCGGTCGGCAATCGCTTCCCTGCCCAGCGAGCGTAGGCCTGCGCCTCGAACCAGCACACGTGCACGACCGGTTGATCGAGTCGCAGTGGAGCGCGGACGCCGAAGGCCGTGCGCGTCCACCCGTCACCGTCGCGCTCCCAGAACTGCGGCGCGACCAACCCCGCCTCCTGCCGGTGCGCCCAACCACGCTCCGACCACAGCTCGGGACGGTCGTAGCCGCCATCGCCGATGAACGCGAGGAACTGCCCGTTGGTCACCGGAGCGACAGCGATGGCGAAGCCGTCGACATGCACCGGATGGGCCGGTTGTTCATTGTCCAGCGCCCACGGATCCGCCGAGGTGCCCATCAGGAATTCGCCTGCCGGAATGACGATTTCGCCACTGACCGGCACCCGCGAAACAGGCGCGGGCGGAGCCGACAGCACCGGCGCGCCGATCCGTAACTGATGGGTGGCGAGCATCGTCTCGTCGTGCTGCTGCTCGTGCTGGGCGATCATACCGAAGGCAAAACCCTTGTCCACCAGCGGATTACCGGAAAAGTCACTGGAATCGAGAACGTCGAGTACCTTTTCGCGCACCGAGCCCACATAACCGCGCGCCTGCTCGGGGTCGAGCAGCGGCAGCGCGGGCCGGTTCGATCTGGCGTGTTTGAACGCGTCGTAGAGCTCGTCGATATCGGCACGCACCGCCTCGCGCCCACCGACATCACGTACCAGCCACAGCTCTTCCTGGTTCCCGATATGCGCCAGATCCCACACCAGCGGCGACATCAACGGCGAATGCTGCGCGACGAGATCGGCCTCGTCCACACTGTCGGTGAGCAAGGCAGTGCGGCGACGAGCGCGCTGCAAGACCTCAGCGATCCGGGCGCGCGTGCGGTCACGATCACTGTGGTCGGCGGGGGCGGAAAGAGTCACGAGATCTCCGAAACAGACTGGTAGACAACGATTTCAGACGAGACGGCGGAAGCTGAATCGACGGCACCTGCAGGTGACTCACCCGCGCGGACAAGTCGCCGGTGACAACACATAGGCGCGCGGTTCACCTCGGCGGGCGCGCAACCGTCGGCGTACCCGAACGAGCCCCTCGCCGGCCCACAACCGTTGCTGCCGGACAAGCGATCAGCGGTTTCGTCCCCGAGACACGCGGTCGGCGACAACGTCATCGCGGCCCACCAGAACCATCGCTGGCCGATTCGACCTCGGCGAGCGGACTGCGACCGGACCGACATCGGCGCGCGGCGGCTGCCAATTCCGCAGCAGCAGAGGGTGTTCGCGCATGGGCGGCGGCCAGATCCAGCACCTCCACGGCCGCGCGGCGCAATTGCGGGTCGAGCAGTCCGCACCGGGCCGACGTCAGCCACTCCCCCGCGGTGGGCGCGGCGAGCGCTGTTGCCTCGGCGACGACGGACGGGGTCGACAGCAGCGCGTCGAAGAGGTGGATCGGGGTGGTCCACGCCGCACCGGGCTGGGTGTCGAGGTAGCGGACTTCCAGGTGACCGGAGGCTCGAACCGGAGGAAACAACGTGGTCAGGTGGTAGTCCAGGTCGGCGCGGGTGGGGCGGCGGCCGACCTCGTCGTCGAGCGCGCCGGACAACCAATCGGCGAACGTGGCACCGGGGGGTGGCGACCAGTCGGCGTCGATGTCGGTGCAGCGCACGCACAGCAGCGGCACATCGAGCGCCCAGTGCGCATAGGAGGTGATCGGGTCGGCCCAGTCCGCCACCGGAGGTCTGGTGCGGGCGGGGTCGAGGCGCAACCAGGTGCGCATTCGCTGCGAGGCCCACTCGCCGCGCGGAACGCCGTGCAGACGCGGTGAGCAGGCGAACGCCGCGATCAGAGTGGGGCCGAGGACGTAGAGCGCCGTCCAGCGGGCCCGTACTTCGGCGGCATCGGCGCCCGCGTCCACGCTGACCTGCGTGGCGGCGGTATTGCACATCATCAGCGCGCCGAACGGGCCGACACCGCCGAAATGGCGTTCCATCGCGGCGTAACGGGGCAATCGGAGCAGGCGCTCGGCGGGACGGCCCGCATCGGCGGCGGCGGCGAAGATGCTGATCTCTCGGGCGGCGAGCAAGTCCCGCAAACGGGCTGCATCAGCGCGCAGATGCTGGGTCAGCGCGGCCGGATCGGCGAACGGTGCGCTGGAAAGTTCTATCTGACCACCGGGTTCGATGGTGACCAGGCTCCCGCCGGGCAGGGGAATCGCGGCGGAATCGGCAGTGATGGAGGTGGGTGCGTGCGGCCCGAGGGCCGCGGCCAGCTGGTCGAGCGAGGGGCGGGAACCGGTGGGCCCGGCGGTGAGCCACTCCAGTTCGGCGCCGATCAGCGCAGGTGGTCCGAGCTTGAAACAGACCCCGCCGACATAGGCCTCCGCAGCCGCCCTTGACGATAGTTCGCCCTGGTCGGGGGCATAATCTGGCCACGATGACCGCTCCAGGGTGACCGCCATACCAACCTCCACGTGCTGTGTGCTGCCGGGGAACCTGCGTTTCGCTCATTCCAGAGTAGCGAGGACCACCGACAGAAAAAGTGACGAAAAGGGGAACGAATCGGGGCGCTATCGTCGTCACCATGCTTGACCTCGCCGCGATCAGAGCCGCCACCTCAGGACTTGCCAACGGTCAGATCTTCCTCGACAGCGCCGGATCATCGCTGCCCCCTCAGGTCGTCCTCGACACGATGATCGCCCACCTGCACCGCGAAGCCGAGATCGGTGGCTACCGTGCCGCTAACGAACGTCTCGACGATCTGGCGAAGGTGAAATCCTCGATCGCCACCCTGATCGGCGCCACCCCGGACACCATCGCGCTCAGCGACAGCGCGTCCCGGTCATGGGCCGATTTCGCGTACTCGGTCCCGCTGCGTCCCGGCGACCGAATCCTCATCTCGGGTGCCGATTACGCCAGCAACGCGATCGCCGCGCTACAGCGGGCCAAGCACACGGGCGCGGTGGTCGAGCGCATTCCCAGCGACGACACCGGACGCCTCGACACCGACGCGCTCGCCGATATGCTCGACGACCGCGTGCGGCTGGTCTCGCTCCAGCACGCGCCGACCAACGGCGGTCTCGTGAACCCGGTCGCCGAGACCACCAGAATCGCCCACGAAGCCGGTGCGCTGGTGCTGCTCGACGCCTGCCAATCGACCGGCCAGCTGCCCATCGACGTCACCGAACTCGGGGTCGACGCCATGTCGAGCACCGGCCGCAAATGGTTGCGCGGGCCCCGCGGTACCGGATTCCTTTACGTCCGTTCCGAATTGGCCAAGACGATGGAACCGGCCCGCCTCGACCTGCACAGCGCGCAATGGGTGAGCCCCGGCGAATACCGCCTCGCCGACGACGCTTCCCGTTTCGAATTCTGGGAATGCGGCGTGGCCGCCCGCCTCGGCCTCGGAGCCGCCGTCGACTACCTGCTCGAACAGGGCCCCGGCGAGGTCTACGCGGCCGTCGCCACCCGCGCCGCGTACCTGCGCAAAACCCTGCCCGAGCTACCCGGCGTGACCGTGCGCGACCTCGGCACCGAGCACAGCGGCATCGTCTCGTTCACCGTCGACGGCTACGATCCCGAACGGCTGCGCGATCGCCTCGCCGAGCACGCGATCACCGTCACCGTGAGCCACGCGGGCTCCACCCTGCTCGACATGTCCGAGCGCACCCTGCCCGCCATCCTGCGCGCCTCGCCGCACTACTTCGTCAGCCCGGACGACCTCGACCGCTTCGTCACGACACTGGCCGAGCTCACCCGCTGAGCCCCGCGAGGTGCTCGCGGACGATCCGGTCCACGAGCACCCGCGGATCCTGATCGGGCGCAACGATTTCCAGCGTCCGGTTGACGGCGATCGTCGCCAATCCGTGCACATTCGTCCACAGGGCAAGGGCCCGCTGCGGCGCCGACTCCGGCGCCACCGCCGCGACCAGCTCGACCACCTGCCCGTACAGCGGTTGCGTTGTCGCCCGCAGGTTCGCACCGGAGCCGACGAGCAGATCGTGGCGAAACATCAGCGTGAACATCTCCGGCCGCGACACCGCGAAATCCACATAGTCGACGGCCATCCGGCGCAACCGCTCCCGCGGGTCATCGATGGTGGCAAGGGCCGCGAACCGCTCGATCAGCTCCCCGAATCCACGCGCGGCGATCGCCGCGAGCAGCGCCGCGTGCGTGGGAAACCACCGTCGCGGCGCGCCGTGCGAGACACCGGCGGCCCGCGCGATCGCCCGTAGTCCGAGTGCGCCGAACCCGTCGGTTTCGAGCAGGTCGACGCCGACGTCGATCAAGCGCTCGCGCAACGAATCAGGCATCCCGCAATTCTGCACGCACCGTCGGTACGGCCATCCGTGGCATCCGTAGACACTGTCTACTAATCTTCGGTAGACACTGTCTACGAAGGGTTGCCCATGTGGTATCTGCTGTGCAAATACGTCCTCATCGGCCCGGTGCTGCGCCTGCTCGGACGCCCACATGTCGAAGGACTCGAACACATTCCCCGCACCGGCCCGGTGATCATCGCGGCCAACCACCTGGCCGTCGTCGACTCGCTCTACCTGGCCCTGGTGATTCCACGGCCGCTCACCTTCCTCGCGAAACAGGAGTATTTCTCGGGCACCGGATTGCGGGGGCGGTGCAAGCGCTGGTTCTTTACCGCCGCGAACCAGGTGCCGGTGGACCGAACCGGCGGTGACGCGGCCACCGACGCGCTCGCCGCGGCCACCGGAATCCTCGATGGCGGCGGTGTCTGGGCAATTCACCCGGAGGGCACACGCTCACGGGATGGCAGGGTCTATCGTGGTCGCACCGGGGCGCTGCGCGTTGCCATGGCCACCGGGGCACCGGTGGTGCCCGTGGTCCTGGACGGTACCGATCGCATGAACCCTCGCGGTCGGAAACTGTTGCGTTTCACCAAGGTACGCATCACCGTCCACCCCCCGCGGCACTATCCCGCAGCAGATCATCATGCCCAGGTCAGAACGGCAACAGATCTGCTGATGCGGGAAATTGCCACGCTATCGGGTAGACCATACGTAGACCGCTACGCAGCTACCTTCGCTGTCGAGGGCTGATCAGCAGGGGTGCTGGAGTTGTCAGCCCGGGTTAACACGCGCGGGGCGGGGCGGGATTTCTGTTGGGAGTGCAAAGCACGGCCGTAACCGATCGTTGGCGTAAAGGGAGACCGACGTTGAGCAGGTTCACCGACGAAATGTTTGGCACAGCGTTGACCAGCTCGAAGGGGCTGGTCACCGGAGAGCCGGAGGCGCCACTGCGGCAGACCTGGGGGGACATTCACAGGCAGGCGCGGCGGATGGCGGGTGGTCTCGCGGCCGCCGGGATCGGGCACGGCGACGCTGTCGGCGTGCTGGCGGGTCTGCCCGTCGACATCGCGCCCGCCTGCCAGGGCATCTGGATGCGTGGCGCGTCGATCACGATGTTGCATCAGCCGACGCCGCGCACCGACCTCGAGGTCTGGGTGCGCGACACCGAAACGGTGCTGCGCATGATCGACGCGAAGGCCGTGGTCCTCGGCGCGCCGTTCGCGGCGGCCGAGCCCGTATTGCTGGAACGCGGAATCACTGTGGTGCGGATCGAGGACCTGCACACCGGCGCGGACGCCGACCCGGTGCCCACCACCGAGAGCGATATCGCGTTGCAGCAGTTGACCTCTGGGTCGACCGGATCGCCCAAGGCGGTGCGAATAACCCACGGCAACTTCTACGTCAACGCGTACGCGATGTTCAACCGGGTGAAATTCCAGACCGACGACGACGTGATGATCAGCTGGCTGCCGCTGTTCCACGACATGGGCATGGTCGGATTCCTCAGCGTGCCCATGCAATTCGGTGCCGAAGTGGTATGCGTGACGCCGCTGGACTTCCTGGCCAGGCCACTGCTGTGGGCCGAGCTGATCGACAAGTATCGCGGAACCGTGACCGCCGCACCCAATTTCGCGTATTCCCTGCTGGCGCGGCGGCTGCGTCAGGCCGAACCGGGCACCATGGATCTGTCCAGCGTGCGCTACATGTGGAACGGCGCCGAACCGGTCGACCCCGACACCATGATCGCCCTCGCGGCGGCCGGAAAACAGTTCGGGCTCAACCCGATGGCCCTCACGCCGGTGTACGGCATGGCCGAGACCACCCTGGCCGTATCGATTCCCGACCCCGGCCACGGACAGGTGCTCGACGTGATCGATGCCGACCTGCTCGAGGTTGTCGGCAAGGCGGTACCGATCGCCGAGGACGGTCACCACGGCACCCCGCGCAGGCTGCCGACGCTGGGGCACCTGGTCGACGACCTGGAGGGTCGCGTCGTCGACGCCGAACGTCAGCCGCTGCCGGTCCGCTCGGTCGGTGTCATCGAATTGCGCGGCCCCGCTGTCACTTCGGGCTACGTCACCGTCGACGGCTTCCGCCCCGCCCAGGACGCCGAAGGCTGGCTCGACACCGGCGATATCGGCTACTTCACCGAAGGTGGCCTGATGGTGGTGTGTGGGCGCATGAAGGACGTGATCATCATGGGCGGCCGCAACATCTACCCCACCGACATCGAACGAGCCGCCCTGCGCGTGCCCGGAGTCCGCCCCGGCAACGCGGTGGCGGTGCGCCTCGACGCGGGCGAGAAGCGCGAAAGCTTCGCGGTGGTAGTCGAAACCAACGACTACCAGAACCCTGACGAGGTGAAACGCATCGAGCGCGAGATCGTGCACGAGGTCTTCGCCGAAGTAGGTTCGCGCCCCCGCACCGTAGCCGTCCTAGGCCCAGGAGCCCTCCCGAAGACGTCATCGGGCAAACTCCGCCGCTCCGCCACGGCGGTGCACCTCCGGTAGCCCAACCCCAGACCCCCCATGACCGCACCCCCAGCCCCCACCCGCGACCCATAGGAAGCGGCGGCGCGAAGTTAGCCGGTCACGGCCGGCCGCCGGTTAGCCGCCGGGGCGTAGTCGACATAGCCCCACCCCAGATCCGCCATGACCGCACTCCCAGCCCCCACCCGCGACCCATAGGGAGCGGCGGCCACGAAGTGGCCGGTCGCGGCCGGGTCGCCGGTTAGCCGCCGGGGCGTACGCGACGAAGGAGCAAGCCCCGGTGGCTAACCGGCGGCCCCTCGGGGCCGCGACTCGAGCGCGCCAGCGCTCCAATAAACACAGCGTCAAACCTGCCTGGGACTACTCAAACCCCCGAGCCCTGCCACACAACCCGCCCCCGAGCCCTGCCACACAACCCGCCCCGGGACCACCAAACCCCCTAATGCAGATTGTTCTGAGCCGCTTCCAGCCCGACTTTCAAGAGCAACTCCACCGCATCAGCCGCCTGCTCCACAATCACCGGAACCTCTTTACGCTCCGGCGCGGCGAACGGCTTCAACACATAATCGGCCGGATCCTGCCGCCCAGGCGGACGTCCGATCCCGATCCGCGTCCGCAGGTACTCCTTCGTGGTCAACGCCTGCGAGATAGACCGCAGCCCGTTGTGCCCACCCTCGCCGCCGCCCTGCTTGAGCTTGAGCGTCCCGAACGGCAGATCCAGCTCGTCGTGGACCACGATCACCTGGTCCACCGGCACCGAGAAGAACTTCGCCAGCGCGGCGACCGGCCGACCGGACAGGTTCATGTAGGTGCGCGGCTTCGCGATGAGGATCTGACGGCCGTCCAGCCGCGCCTGCAGCAGGTCGGCGCCGGACTTCTTGTGCACGGCAAAACGGCCGCCGACGCGCTCGGCGAGCACATCGGCGACCAGGAAGCCCACATTGTGGCGGGTGCGCTCGTATTCGGGGCCGGGGTTACCCAGTCCGACTACGAGCGCGGGCCCGGAAGATTCGGTCACAGGCCGAACCGTAGCGCAGTATTACTCGGACTCGGGAGCGGTCTCCGCGGTCGCGGCCTCTTCGCCCTCTTCGTCCATCTTCGCGGCGGACGGCGCCTCGATGACGTTGACGATCAGCGCTTCCGGGTCACCGGCCAGGGTGACGCCCTCGGGCAGCGCGATGGCGCCGGCCAGGATCTGGGTGCCGGTGGCGACACCGTCGACCGAGACCTCGATGGTCTCGGGCAGGTTCATCGCGTCGGCCTCGATCGACAGGGTGTTGAGTTCCTGGGTGATCAGGGCGCCGGAGACGGCGTCGCCGACGACCACGACGTTGACGTCGGTGGTGACGCGCTCGCCACGCTTGACGATCAGCAGGTCGGCGTGCTCGATGTAGCGACGGATCGGGTGGACGACGACCGACTTGGTCATCGCCAGCTGCGGCTTGCCGTCGATCTGCAGGCTCAGGATGGCGTTGGTGCCGTGCAGACGCAGGATCGCGGCGAACGCCTTGGCGTTCAGCGACAGGTGCTGCGGCTCGGCGTGGTGGCCGTACAGCACGGCGGGCACGTTGCCGTCGCGACGGGTACGGCGAGCGGCACCCTTACCGAATTCGGTGCGAACGGCGGCTTCGATCAGATTGGCGTCGGACATACTGATGCGCTCCTACGGCTGGTCATGGGTGACCCAACTCCGGGGTCAAGGTCTACTCGTCGGACGAAAGAACGAACGAGGACGGCCCAAACAACTCAGCCGAGCCGCGTCGATCACGGTGTGCGCACCAAAACGGGCACTCACCCTCGCCGAGACAACCCGCCAACCATACCGCATCGACAATCGCACCCTGAAACCGCCATGTGACCGCACACCGACCCGCACATCCCGACCTCGAGGAGGGATCGCCGACGACGTCGGCGGTTCGCGCCCGTCCCGTCGATCAGGTGCCGTTGCGTAGGCGACGAAGGAGCAAGCAACGGTGCCTGATCGACGGGACCGCCGGGGGCGCGAACTCGAGCGCGCCAGCGCTCCAATACTGTAGATAGGTTGCCGCCCACTGCGAAAGGTCCGTCCGTTGACCGAGTCCGGAGAAGTCGTCGCCACCACCCCACGCGGGCTGCCCGCCGAGGTGGCCCGCCGGCGCACGTTCGCCGTGATCTCGCACCCCGACGCGGGTAAGTCGACGCTGACCGAAGCGCTCGCCCTGCACGCTCGGATGATCTCGGAAGCGGGCGCGATCCACGGTAAGGCCGGTCGCAAGTCGACCGTGTCGGACTGGATGGAGATGGAGAAGGCGCGCGGCATCTCGGTGAGCTCGACCGCGCTGCAGTTCAACTACCGGGCCGCCGGCTCCGATATCGACAATGTGATCAATCTGGTCGACACCCCCGGTCACTCCGATTTCTCCGAGGACACCTACCGCGTCCTCACCGCCGTCGACGCCGCGGTGATGTTGATCGACGCGGCCAAGGGCCTCGAACCGCAGACGCTGAAGCTGTTCCAGGTCTGTCGCCATCGGGGCATCCCGGTGATCACCGTGATCAACAAGTGGGACCGGCCGGGCCAGGCGCCGCTGGAATTGCTCGACGAGATCAGCGAGCGGATCGGCCTCACCCCCACTCCCCTGTTCCTTCCGGTCGGCATCGCCGGCGATTTCCGCGGTCTGCTGCGCCGCGGGCCCGAGGGCGAGGCGGCCGAGTACATCCACTTCACCCGCACCGCCGGTGGCGCGACCATCGCACCCGAGGAGTACCTCACCGCCGACGAAGCCGAGGCGCGCGAGGGCGAAGCGTGGACGACCGCGGCCGAGGAGAGCGAACTGCTCTCGGCGACCGGGCAGGACCACGATCAGGAAATGTTCCTGGCCGGCCAGACCTCGCCGGTCATCTACGCCTCGGCCATGCTGAATTTCGGTGTGCGCCAACTGCTCGAGACGCTGGTGGAACTGGCGCCCGCACCCGGTTCCCGCGAGGACGTGACGGGCAAGGAACGCACGACCGGTGACCCGTTCAGCGCCGTGGTGTTCAAGGTGCAGGCCGGAATGGATACCGCCCACCGCGACCGGCTGGCGTTCATGCGGATCGTGTCCGGTGAATTCGAGCGCGGCATGGTGGTGACCCACGCGCAGACCGGTCGCCCGTTCGCCACCAAGTACGCGCTGACCGTCTTCGGCCGCGAGCGCACCACCGTCGACACCGCCTACCCCGGCGATGTGGTCGGCCTGGTCAACGCCACCGCACTGGCGCCGGGGCACACGCTGTTCGTCGAGAAGAAGGTGGAGTACCCGCCGATTCCGAGCTTCGCCCCCGAACATTTCGCGACGTTGCGCGCGCAGAGCGCGGGCAAGTACAAGCAGTTCCGCAAGGCCATCGACCAGCTCGATTCCGAGGGCGTGGTGCAGGTGCTGCGCAACGACGCGCGCGGTGACGCCACGCCGGTGCTCGCCGCCGTCGGTCCGATGCAGTTCGAGGTGGTCACCGCTCGCATGCAGGGCGAGTTCAACGTCGAGACCCAGCTGGACTTTTTGCCCTTCACGCTGGCTCGGCGCACCGATGCGGAGTCGGCGCCCGAACTCGACCGCCAGCGCGGGGTCGAGGTGTTCACCCGCACCGACGGCGTGATCCTGGCACTGTTCAGCGACAAGTGGCGGCTGCAGTACATCGAGAAGGAACACCCGAAGCTCACGCTGGAACCGCTGGTCGCGACCGCGGATTAGGACTCAGGCTGTCTGGGTCGGCTACGCGGCCGGTCCCGGGTTGCGTTCCACCGGGGAGATATGGTTCTCCTGCGCGATCATGCCCCAGCGGCTCGCGGTGAGCCGCAGGCTGGGCAGATCACTGAGGGAGAGCACCACCTCATAGGTGCGCTCGTAGCCGGTGTGCGAGATGCGCCAGTGCCCGTCGTCGCAGCGGACGTAGCTGTCGGTGTAGAAAGCGGCGCCGCGCAGGCACATATTGTGTTCGGGGATGATCACCGTATCGGCCAGGTACCAGGTGCCGGAGGCGGTGTCGCCGTCGACATCGATCTCGGGATGGTCGCAGCGGTGCTCGGTGATCACGTGTGGTCCGAGGGTGTTGCGCAGGAAGGCAAGGAAGGCCTCGCGCGACTCGAACTGCAGGTATTCGCTGTAGGTGGCGGTGGCCTCGGGGACAAGGGTGTCGGCGAACTCGTCCCAGGACTTCGTATCGAGGCTGCGCAGGTAGCGGTACTTCAGCCTGCTGATCGCGATGAGGTCGTCGGGGTGATCCGGCGGCCGCTCGATCGGTGCGGGCTGTTCTTCGTCGTCCGACGGCTCTGACGCCATCCAAGCCTCCCCCGAGTTCGACCCAGGGACCAACGGCGCGTCCTCACCGGGCAGCAATGGCGCAGGACCTGTCCACACGGCCGCGACAGGTTCGTCGACGTGCACGTTCGGAGTTTCCGGACCCTGCTCCATCCCTCCACGATCCCACCAGAACCGGCTCGCCGCCCGTTCTGTATCAGATCGCTATCACTGCCGACACCGGAGTGTGACCTCCGGCGCCGGCAGGCCCGGGGTGTCTGGGCTACCCGATGGTGAAGCAGGTGCGGCAGAAATCCTCACCGAATTCCGAGAGGCGAAGGCTCTTGCGCACGATCTTGGGCGCGCGGCCCGCCTTCTTGAGCGCGTGCTCCACCACGGGCTGTACTTCCAGCACCATGTACCGGCTCAGCACCACCGGATCGTCGGAGGTGAGCGTGAGACCGAGGCGGTTGAGGTTGATCAGGTAGGACCGCGCGCGGTCCGGGTAGCGCACGCCCGCCTGTTCGGGGACCGAGGTCAGGTCGCCCTGCACCAGCTCGGAGCCGATGCCGAGCGGGCGGTTGGTGCGCACGTCGACCGAGGGCTGCGGACCGTTGAGGGCCATGAATCGAAGGATGCGGGCCTCGTCGGGCGCGACCTCGTCGAGGATGCGGTCGTAGGCCGGGTGCACGTCTTCGGTGAAGTACACATCCGCCGAACGGGCCAGCAGCGCGTCGCCGCGTCGGCGCAGGT
Source organism: Nocardia sp. FBN12 (assembly GCF_050320175.1). GTDB lineage: Bacteria > Actinomycetota > Actinomycetes > Mycobacteriales > Mycobacteriaceae > Nocardia. The sequence goes on from NZ_CP190048.1 coordinate 5,065,310, forward strand.
CGTCGGTGGTGGCCGAGCGCAGGTACGGGCCGACGGTGATGGCCTGCTGGTTCGCCCCGTTCGGCGTCGGCACATAGCTGACGATCTCGCGCACCGACCCCTCGGTGACGCCGAGTGCGCTGCGCGCGATGGAGCGCAGGGCGTTGCCGGTGCGCTCGGCGATATCGGCGGAGGACTCGCCGTCCAGCGCCGCCTGCGCCAGTTCCTTGGTGACCTCATAGGTGGTGCCGACAGCCCACTGGCTGCCACGCACCGCGGTACCGGCGGCCAATCCGGCGGCGCGGAAAACGCCACGGATCAACCGTGCTTCATTACTGATCTGTCGCTGCTCGACATCCGAGCTGCGCTCGACGGCGCGGGTACCGGCACGGGCCAGGTCCTGTCCGGTCCTGTCGTCTGTCACGTCCTACTCCGAAGTCTCGCCATGTGAACAGTGCTGCCACTACCGCGCGTCCCCTCTGCACGATATTTGTGGCCTGTCACGAAAGGTGGTGATGGTCATTGTGTCCGACTCGCCAAGGGGAGTACGGCATTCGGGACAGGTTCTGTGACTGATGTCTCAGACACTACCCTGTGGCCTGACACACGACGAATGGACCCAGTTCCTCATCTCACAGTAGGGTCACCTCGCCGCGGGGGTGATAAATTTTGGTTCTCGGTGAGGCGGTGGTCACCGGGTATCGGCAGGAGGGCGTGTCGTGTTGGAGAGTGTGTTCGGGTTACACCCGACACTCCTGCTAGAAATTCTGACCATTCCTCTTTTCACAGGAATTATCGGTTACATAACCAACTGGTCCGGCATTCTCATGCTGTTCCAGCCGATCAAATTCCATGGATTCCGACTGCCCGGTCTGCGCGCGGTCTTTCCCTATCTGCCCAAGCGGATTCAGGTATTGCCGCTGCTCAGCTATGACGGCCGGATCGGCTGGCAGGGCATCGTGCCTTCGCGCGCCGACAAGATGGCCAGCATCGCGGTCGACAAGGGACTGTCCAAGCTGGGCAGTGTCGCCGACTTCTATCGCGAGCTCGACCCGGAGAAGCTGGCCGAACATCTGGCCGAGGTCGCCGATGCGCAGATCCGCGACATCGTCGAGGTGATCCTGCGCCGCGAACACCCGCAGCTCTGGTACAACCTGCCCGCCGGGGTCAGGGAGATGATCCATCAGCGGGTGCGCTCGCAATTGCCGGAGATCCTGCGCGACCTCACCATGGAACTCGGCGCCAATATCGACCAGCTGCTCGATGTGAAACAGATGGTGATCCGCTACTTCCAGGCACGCCCGCAATTGCTCAACCAGCTGTTCCAGGTGCTCGGCGCCAAGGAACTGCGCTTCATGCAGAACTTCGGCTTCTACTTCGGCGCACCCTGCGGGCTGCTGCTGGTTCTGGCGCTGCACACCACCGCGCTCTCGCCGCTGGTCGTGCTGCCCGTCGGCGGCATCATCATCGGGTGGGTGGTGAACTGGGTGGGGATCAACATGATCTTCGCGCCCGCCACGCCGAAGTGGTGGTGCCCGTGGCGGCAGGGTCTGCTGATCAAGCGTCAGCCCGAGATCACCGCCGGTTACGCGGCATTGGTGTCCACCGAGGTCGTCACGGTGGCCAATATCGGCGACGAACTGCTCAACGGACCGCGCTCCGACCGCACCCTGCAGATGCTGGAGGACACCCTGCGCCCGGCCGCCGACCGTGCGCTCGGGCCCGCGCGGCCCGCGGTGAAATTCATGCTCGGCAGCCGCGAATACGACACGCTACAAACAACTCTCACCGCGCAGGCGATGACGATCGCGCCGATGGCGTTCGCCGATCCCGCGTTCAATGTCCAACAGGGCAGGCAGGTGAACGAATATATCGCCCGGCAAATGTCCGCACTTTCGCCACATGACTTCGTGGACATGCTGCGCTCGGCGATCAAACAGGACGAATGGTTGCTTTTCGTCCATGGCGGCGCGCTGGGACTGCTCGCCGGATACGCTCACATCCTGGTCTTCGGAACAGGAGTAGCGACGACATGGATGTAGACGACGGGACCCCGTCCACCGACCTGGTGCGACGATCGGTACCGCCGCTCGACAAGCGTGGTGGCTTGCTGCCCGTCTCACCGGTGCGCACGGTGCGGGCGGCCACCGGCGTGGCCAGGGTGGCGCTCACCGCCGCCTCCGGGATGACGCTGTGGACCCTGGACACCGCGCTCGGGGTGACCGTTACGGTGCTGCGCGGCAGCATGGCGGGCAACCCGCCCAACGAGGTGCTCGCGGACGCGGAAACCGAAGTGCGCGACCGGCTTCGGCACGCGCTCGGCCTGCCCACAGGTCCCGAGCACCGCAGCGACGACGGCGCGCCGACCCTGCGCGAACAGGGCGCCGAACTGCTTCGCCTGTCCGCCAGCACCACCGCTGCCCAGCCCGACACCCATCCGGCCTATCCCGGCATCCTCGCCGAGATCACGCCCGACGAAGCCCGGATCCTGCGCTTCCTGCACGTCGACGGGCCGCAGCCGGCCATCGATGTGCGCACCGGGCGCCAGCGGGCATTCGGTGGCGAGCGGCTGATCAGCGGACTCACCATGCTGGGCGACCACGCGGGCCTGCGGTTCCCGAACCGGGTGCCGCAATACCTGCCCAACCTGCGCAGGCTCGGACTCATCGAGTCCACCCGCGAACCTGTCGGCAACCCGCACCGCTACCAGGTGATCGAGGCACAGGAGCAGGTGCGGGAAGCGTTGAAGCGCCCCGGTTTCGGCACGAAGGTGACCTACCGCAGTATCCTGCTCACCGAATTCGGCGCCGACTTCGTCCAGACATGTTTACCGGTAGTCATCAATGACGGACGCGAGACCGCGACCTAGCTCTCCCCGAGCTCGGCCAGTTCCATCCAGCGCTCTTCTGCCGCTTCCTTTTCGGCGACAACAGCCTTCAGCTCGGACCCGAGCTTGACCAGCTTGTCGGGATCCGTCGCGGCGTCGGCGAGGGCGGCGTGAAGCTTCTGTTCGCGCTCGTCGAGTTTGGCGATGCTGCGTTCGACCTTCGACAGTTCCTTGCGGGCGGCGCGGCGGTCGGACGAATCCGTCGAGGTACCACCGGTTTTCGCGGTGAGCGGCTTGGCGTTGCCCGCCATGGTGGCGCGCTTGGCGAGGTAGGAGTCGATGCCGCCGGGAAGGTTGGTGAGTTTGCCGTCGCCGAACAGGGCCCAGGTGGAGTCGCAGATGCGCTCGACCAGGTAGCGATCGTGGCTGATGACCACCAGCGTGCCTGCCCAGTTGTCGAGGAGATCCTCGAGCTGCTGCAGGGTGTCGATGTCGAGGTCGTTGGTCGGCTCGTCGAGCAGCAGGACGTTCGGTTCGGCCATCAGGATGCGGGTGAGCTGCAGGCGACGGCGTTCACCACCGGAGAGGTCGCCGACCGGAGTGCGCTGGCGGGCCGGGGTGAACCCGAGCCGTTCGGCGAGCTGACCGGCCGAGATCTCCTTGTCGCCGAGCATGATTCGCTGCGCGACCTGCTGCACGGCCTCGAGCACCCGCATATCGGTGGGCAGGTCGTCGAGCTCCTGGCGTAACCAGCCGATCTGCACGGTCTGGCCCTGGATCCGCTTGCCCTTGGCTGGCTCGGTCTCCCCGGCCAGCGCGCGCAGCAGGGTGGTCTTGCCCGACCCGTTGACGCCGACCAGGCCCACTCGCTCGCCCGGCGCGAGCCGCCAGGTGAGGTCGTCGACCAGGACGCGGCCGTCGGGGGTGGTGAGCGCGGCATCCTCTAGTTCGATCACCACGCGGCCAAGGCGCTTGCGCGCGAACGCGGCCAGCGAGACCGAGTCGCGCGGCGCGGGCACATCGGCGATCAGCGCCTCGGCGGCCTCGACGCGGTAGCGCGGCTTGGACGTGCGGGCCTTGGCGCCACGGCGCAGCCAGGCCAGTTCCTTGCGGGCCAGGTTCTGGCGGCGCGATTCGGAGGCGTCGGCCTGACGGGCACGCTCGGCGCGAGCGAAGATCCAGTCGCCGTAGCCGCCCTCGTAAACCTCCACCTTGCCGCCGACGACCTCCCAGGTCCGGTTGGCGACGGTGTCGAGGAACCAGCGATCGTGGGTGACGACGACGAGCGCGGTGCGCCGGGCGACCAGATGTTCGGCCAGCCACTGCACACCCTCGATGTCGAGGTGGTTGGTCGGCTCATCGAGAACCAGCAGGTCCAGATCGCGCACCAGGGCGGCCGCCAGTGCGACGCGACGGCGTTCACCACCGGAGAGGTTGGTGACGAGCGTGTCGAGGCCGAGATCGGCGATGCCGATGCCCTCGAGGATCGAGCGCACGCGCGAATCGGCGGCCCACTGGTGGTCGGCGATGTCGACGGTGGACAGGTCGTCGGACAGCCCCGCGAACACGATCGAACCGATGCTCGCGCCCGCTGGCAGCACGCCGCGCTGGGTGACCACGGCCATCCGCAGCCCACCCACCCGGCTCACCCGGCCATTGTCGGGCGGCTCCAGTCCGGTCAGGACCTCGAGCAGCGTGGTCTTACCGCCACCGTTGAGGCCGACCACCCCGATCCGTTCCCCCGCGTGAATTCCGAGGGAGACGTCATCCAGCAGCGGCTTGACACCGAAGCTCTTGGAGACCTGTTCCAGGTTGATCAGGTTGGGCATTGCCGCCTCTCCGCGACTCGAGGCCAGACATAGGTGCGGCGCGTCGGCGTCCGACGGGGGATTTGCTGGACCAGTTGGCCCGTACCCGGTGAGTTACCCATGTTCGTGCGAGATGTTGATTGCGATCATAGTGGACGCCGCCGGGTGGTCTGTCCGGCGGCGCTGCGGCCGGGCTCAGCTGGTGGTCGTCAGCGTTTGGACGGTGCCTCGCTGTCGAGCACACGCGCTCCCGACACCGGCCCGGTCGCGGTGCGCACGCTGCGGCACACGCCCGCGCCTGCCAGCTCCGCGGCGACACCGATCGCGGCCTCCTCGGATTCACAGAGGAAGGCGCAGGTGGGGCCGGAGCCCGAGACCAACCCGGCCAGGGCGCCCGCGCCGACGCCCGCGCGCAGGGTGCGGCGCAGTTCGGGTTTCAGTGAGAGGGCCGCGGCTTGGAGGTCGTTGCCAAGCAGCGGCGCGAGCGTGTGGGGGTCGCCCGCGGCCAGTGCCTGCATGAGTTTTTGGGGGTCACCGAGGCGCGGGGGCTCACCCTCGGCGCGGAGGCGGTCGAGTTCACGGAAGACCGAAGGGGTGGACAGCCCTTCCTTGGCCAGCGCGAGGACCCAGTGAAAAGTGTTGCGCGACAGCACCGGAAGTAGTCGTTCGCCGCGGCCGGTGCCCAGCGCCGTGCCGCCGTGCAGGGAGAACGGGACATCGCTGCCGAGTTCGGCGGCGATCGCGGACAGTTCGTCGCGGGTCAGGCCGAGGTCCCACAGCTCGTTGAGCCCGACCAGGGTCGCGGCCGCGTCGGCGCTACCGCCCGCCATGCCACCGGCCACGGGGATGCCCTTGGTGATGGCGATCTCGACCAGCGGGGCACGACCCGCCAGATGCGCGAGGCGGACCGCGGCCTTCCAGACCAGGTTGGCCCGATCGGTGGGCACCTCGGCGGCGCCCTCGCCGCTCACCCGCACGGCGAGCGAGGCCGACGGTGCCAAGCGGATGTCGTCGGCGAGGGACAATGCCTGGAAGACGGTGGTCAGATCGTGGTAGCCGTCCGGACGCAGATCACCGACTCCGAGATGCAGGTTCACCTTCGACGGAGCTCGCACGACGACCGGGCTGGGCACAACTGACAGCACGATTACCCAGCGTAATAGGTTCCACCGACGAGTACGCACGTCGAACGCCCACAGTTCGATCGACGGGTTGCGTCATATACCTATGGGGGGTATGTTCATTCGTGTCGGGGACATACCCCTGGACCGTATGATCGAAGAGCGAAGGAGCCAGCCATGGCCACCACCACCTACACCGTCACGGGGATGACCTGCGGACACTGCGTGAGCTCGGTCAAGCAGGAGATCGGCAAGATCGACGGCGTCACCAGCGTGGATGTCGACCTCGCGAGCGGTCTCGTTCGCGTCGACAGCGCGGGCGAGCTGGCCGATACCGACGTGGCCGCCGCGGTCGACGAAGCGGGCTACGCGCTGAGCGCCTGATCTCCTCGCCGATGACGCGAGACCGTTCCTGCTGGGTGAGACCTTCCGCCGCCTCGCCCAGCGGAGCGCGGTGCGGCTGACAGGCCGTTCACCAGCGGTTCATCCGCGTCGCGCAGGCCGACGAATCATCCACAACGTCATCCACATCCCTGACCGGGCGTGGTGAGACACGAATTTCCGGGTTCGACCGGGAGCGCCACGCGCGGATCATGATCAACTCCGAAGGCGGCGAAAACCGGTTGTCCACAATTGCTTTCACTCCATGTGCACAACCCGCCCGATGAACGGCCGGTGTACTGCGGGTTCCCCTGCCAGAACCCATGATTCGCCGAGCTAGGTCGTGGCCGCCAGGCGGACGAACGCCGCGGTCTCGAGCGTCTCGCCCCGTGCGGTCGGATCGATACCCGCGGCGATGAGCCGGCGCTCGGCCTCGGCGGGCGAGCCCGCCCAGCCGGACAACGCCGCCCGCAATGTCTTTCGCCGCTGCGCGAACGCGGCGTCGATCACCTCGAACACCCGGCGGCGATGCGCGTCGTCCATCGGCCACGGCGGTTCGGCGTAGCGATCGATCCGTACCAAGCCCGATTCCACGCGCGGCACCGGCCAGAACACCTGCGTCCCCACGTGCCCGGCCCGCCGGACCTTGCCGAAGAAACCGGCCTTGACACTCGGCACCCCGTAGACCCGATTGCCGGGTTCGGCGGCGAGCCGGTCGGCCACTTCGGCCTGGACCATCACCAGCGACACCATGATGCTCGGCAGGGTGGCGAGCAGGTGCAACAGCACGGGCACCGCCACGTTGTACGGCAGGTTCGCCACCAGCGCGGTGGGCACGGCGGGCAGCTGCTCGGGGCGCACCCGCAGCGCGTCGGCCTCGACCACGCGCAGATGCTCGACCAGACCGGGCGCGCGAGCGGCGACGGTTTCGGGCAGATAGTTGGCGAGCACGGGATCGATCTCGACGGCGACCACCTGGTCGACCACGTCGAGCAGCGCCAATGTCAGCGAGCCGAGGCCAGGGCCGACCTCGAGCACGGTGTCCCCCGCGCCCACGCCTGCCGCCGACACGATCCGACGCACCGTGTTGCCGTCGTGCACGAAGTTCTGCCCGAGCTGCTTGGTAGGCCGGACGCCGAAACGCTCGGCCAGGGTCCGCACCTCGGCGGGACCGAGCAATGCGGCACGGTTACCTCGGGCGGAATTATCTGGTTCGGACACTGCTAGAACCTACCAACCTCACCGATGGGGCAGCTCAGCGCTGTGTCGGGGCCGCGTTGACGCGCGCGAGGAACCCGTCGATGGCGGCGAGTTGCTCGGCCGAGACCGAGCCGTGCTGACCGGTGCCGGTGACCACCTGCTGGTCGACGCCGTTGGCCGCGAGCTGGGCGACCAGCGCCGCGTGCAGCGGGGAGGGCACGATCGTGTCGGTGATGTTCATCGTCAGCAGAATCGGGGCGTCGTAGCCGCTGGTCGGCAGCATCATGTAGGCGGCGAGCGCGTCCCGCAGCGGGGCGAGCGGGCGCGCCAGGAAATCGGCCGAGGTCACGCCCTTGGTGGCGGTGATGATCTCGTCCAGGCACTGGGTGCCCGCGTCGTCGACGAGCGCCTTGCCGCGTTCGGTCAGGTAGGAGTCCACGTCGAGTTCAGGGTGGGTGGCGCGCAGCCCGGCCAGGATGCTGACGATGAACGACGTGGTGCCCGAAAGGCCGGGCACCGACGGGACATCCGGCCCGAGGAACGGCACGATCTTCTCCACATCGGAGGCCGCGTCGATAGCGGCGGTGCCGCGGAAGTCCAGCTCAGGGGCATATTCAGCCTGCACATGTGCCGCACTCAGCGCGGCGTGGCCGCCCTGGGAGGTGCCCGCGGCGCTCCAGGTCCGCGACAGTTCGGGACTGGCGGCTCTGGCCGCGCGGACCAGGTCGATCGTCGCGGTCGCCTCGCTGCGCACCTCGAGGTAGGGGTGCGGGCCGGTGTCGAACCGGCCGAGACCGAGGTAGTCGGGGGTGACCACGGCGAAACCCTGGTCGACGAACCGTTTGATCAGCCGGTCCTCGGACGCGCGGTGCAGCGGCAGCGGCGCGAGTTCCGGGTCGGCCTGACCGCCGCAACCCGGGCCCGAGCCCGAGGTGCCGTGGGCGTAGGCCAGGATCGGCCAGCCACCGGCCGGAGCGTCACCTTCGGGCAGGAACATCGCACCGCTGGCCGGGCGCTGGACCCCGGCCGAGTCGGTCATCCAGTACTCGACCGACGAGCCCCTGGCGAGCCCGTGCCAGCCCGCGGGTTCGGCCTGCACCGAGATCAGCGAACCGGGAGTTCCGGCCAGCGCCGGGGTGAAGCCTGCGGCCGCGAAAGCACTCGCGGCCAGCGCGGCGACAACGGCCGCCCGCATCGGGTTTTTCAGCACAGTCCGGTCTCTCTACCAGGCGATCAAGATCTTGGACGAGTGTACAGATCCACCGGGCCCCTACCCCTGAATGACAGAGAATCCTCAGTCTTGGAGTCAGCGCTGCGGCGCGGCCGGGCGATCAGTGAACCTGACCGAGGAACTCGTCGATCGCCGACCACATGGCGGGGTTCAGGTCGCAGTGGCTGCCTGTCCCGACTACCGGCTTGTAGTTCACGCCGCCCGCGGTGAACTGCGCCGCCAGTGCCGCGTGCAGTGGCGAGGGCACCGTGCGGTCGGTGGCGTTGACCAGCAGCAGGATCGGGGCGTCGTATCCGCTCGTCGGCACCGTATGGTCCCGATCTCGTCGATGACCTGGCGGCCGAGCGGGCTGAGGTAACTGTCGACCTGTGCGTCCGGGCGGGCGGCGCGCAGTCCGGCCAGGATGCTGGACGAGAACCCCAGAATCCCGCCGCTGACCCGATCGGGATTACCCGGCCCGAGCAACGTCGCTACCTTCTCCACGTCCGATTCCGGGTCGATCGCGATGGTCCCGCGGAAGTCCAGCTCCGGCGCGTAGCTCGTCTGCCGGTGCGCGGTGCCGAGCGCGGCCTGCCCACCCTGCGACATTCCCGTCGCCACCCACACCGGTGACAGATCATCACGCACCGAATGCGCGGCCCGGAGCATGTCGATGGTGGCAGTGGCCTCGGTGTCGATCCCGAGATACGGATGCGGACCGGTATCGAACCTGCCGAGCCCCAGATAGTCCGGCGCGACAACGGCGAACCCCTTCGACACCAGGTGCCGAAGGAAAACATCCTGTCCCACTTGCGATTCCGGCCACGGCGCCCCCGCCGGATCCGATTGACCCCCACACCCCGCGCCCAACCCCGTGGTCCCGTGGTCATACGTGGCAACCGGCCAACCGCCCGCGGGCGCGACTCCGGTCGGCAGATACAGCGCACCGCTCGCAGGTTGTGACACACCACCGACGCCGCGCGTCCAGTAGTCGATGACCTGAGCGCCGGACATCCCGTGAAACCCGTCACCCTGCGGAACCACCGCGATGACCGTGCCCGGCGCCTCCGCGTGCGCCACCGTAATCGGCGCGCACACTCCGGCACCCGCCGACAGAACTATCGCGGCAACCACACGCCGCCAGGCCGAAACCCCACGCATCACAACCCCTGTCGACTCGTCACCGAGCCGAACCCGCCGCACGAGCACAGCAGACCCGGCGAAACGAGAGCACAGTACCGCCTCCCCGGATATTCAGCGTGTCGTCCGGGAGCTCGGCTGTTCGTTGTCGTCCGCGCGTTGGGTGTGCGTCAGATGGGAGGTGGCTGGGGAGTTACCCATGTTCTCGCGAGATCAGCTGATTCCCAAGCGCCCGGTGCAAGCAGGCCAGGCACCCCAACCCTGTCGCGCCCGAGTCACCTCGGCGATCGCGATCTGTTCTTCGCGGCTGGCCAGGTCGGCGCGGGGTGCGTACTTCAAGCCACCCTGGCGCTCCCAGGTGCTCTGGTCGAACTGGATGCCGCCGTAGTACCCGTTGCCCGTGTTGATAGCCCAGTTCCCCGTCGACTCACACTTCGCCAACGCATCCCATACCGCACCATCACGCACCGGCGGAACCTCGGTCCCCGGCTTGGCACCCTTACGAATCGTCTTGTTCTGCGCCGGCGTGATCACATTCGAATGCACCTGCACGCGTGAGGCTTCGACCCCGTTCACCATCTTCACCGCGAAGGTCGCCTCGTGCAGACCCGGCATGCCCGGATTCTCGACCACCGTGCGGCTCATGTTCATGGTCACGTCCTCGATCACCGTTTCGGTGGGATCGAGCGGCAGCGTCTCGGTGCGCTGTTCGGTGCGCTGGCGCGTGACGACCACCTGCATGCCCTCGGCGAGCGGCGTCGTGGCGGCGGGTTCGGTGAAGTCCTCGTCCTTCAACGGAACGCCTGCGGCCGTGAGGAATTCACCGATCGTCGCGGCGGCAAGGCGCACATCGACCGGGGCTGCGCCACCGTCGATCAGCGAGATATTGCGCGGGGTGTACACGCTCAGCGCCGCGCCCGCGAGGGGCAGCTTCTCGGCGCGGGACGGCAACACGTGGGTGTCGGACGGGATCTGCATCGCCACGAGCGCGTCGCCCGCGGTGGTGCCGGTGGTCCACACCTTGCGCTCGACACCGTCGACGGTGACCGTGATCTCGCGGCCCCGGTTGAAGGTGATGGTCGCACCGTCGCCGACCTTGGCGCTCGCGGCGGGGATCACCTCGTCGTGTTCGGCGATCTCGTAGCCCGCGTCGGCCAGGATGGCGCGCACATCGCGCGACATCGTCGAGAGCTCGGTCCGCTCGCCGTCGATGACGATCGCGACCGTTTTGTGGTTGACGATGGCCAGCGAGGCGCCGACGAGCAGAATCAGCAGCATGGCCGCCACTGCTGCGAACAGCAGCGGTGAACGTGACGAGTTGATCCGCGCAAAAGCTGACATGATTACAGGACGATAACGACGCGATGCGCGGTAGACAACACCAGGCCGTCCGATCAGCGGGATCGTAGATCACGATTCGATATAGACGGCGCTGGTAGATAACGGCGCGAGCGGGCGAATGTGAGCCGACTCACGTTTATCGTCCAGCCCCCTACCGACCAGACGAATCGGACTACCGAATCCGATACAGCCTGCGCGCGTTGGCGGTGGTGATCTCGGCCAGCGCCTGCGGATCCTGTTCGCGCACTTCGGCGAGCGCGCGCACGGTGTACGGCAGGCAGTACGGCTCGTTCGGCGCACCGCGATACGGCTGCGGCGTGAGATACGGCGCGTCGGTTTCCACCAGGATCTGGTCGTCCGGGACCAGCTTGGCGGCCTCGCGAAGTTCATGCGCGTTCTTGAAACTCACGGTGCCAGAGAAACTCAGCACATATCCCTCCGCCACGCACGCCTCGGCCATCGTGGGGCCCGAGGAGAAGCAGTGGAAGATCACCGTGTCCGGCGCGCCCTCGTCGAGCAGCACCGTGAGCAGGTCGTGGTCGGCTTCGCGGTTGTGGATCATCAGCGGTTTGCGCACGCGTTTGGCCAGGTCGATGTGCCAGCGGAAACCCTCGATCTGGGTTTCGATATCGGCGCAGCCGTCGAGCTTGCCGGGCCAGTAGTAGTCGAGGCCGGTCTCACCGACCGCGACCACGCGCGGGTCGGTGGCGAGGTGTTCGAGTTCGGCCTTGGCCTTGTCATCGAGGGCGTTGGCCCGGGTGGGGTGCAACGCGACGGCGGCGTACACCCGCGGATCCCACTGCGCCGCCTGCACAGCCCACTGCGCGGCCGCGAGATCGTCGGCGACGGTCACCACGTGCCCGACACCGGCCGAGGCGGCCCGGTCCACGATGGCCGCGGTGGACGCGGCATCGGTTGCGCCACAGGCATCGAGGTGTGTGTGCGCATCGATCAGCGGCGCGAGCGGCGGAGGTAGGGGCGGAGCCGGACGATTCGTGTTTGCCACCCGGATTACAGTAATGGGCATCATGAGTGCAGCCGAAGGCGCCGAGGCGCCCGCCTTCTACGTCACGACGGCCATCGCGTACCCGAACGGTGCGCCGCATATCGGCCACGCGTACGAGTACATCTCCACCGACGCGATCGCCCGCTTCAAGCGACTCGACGGATTCGACGTGTTCTTCATGACCGGCACCGACGAGCACGGTCAGAAGATGCAGCAGACCGCGGCCACCGAAGGCATCCCGGTGCAGGAGCTCGCGGCCCGCAACTCCGACGTCTTCGAGGCGATGGACAAGGCGCTCGACATCTCGTTCGACCGCTTCATCCGCACCACCGATGAGGACCACCAGGCCGCCTGCGTCGCCATCTGGGAGCGGATGCTCGCCAACGGCGACATCTACCTCGGCAACTACTCCGGCTGGTACTCGGTGCGCGACGAGGCCTTCTACAACGAGGACGAGACCACCCTCCTGCCCGACGGCACCCGCGAGTCCACCGAGACCAAGACCCCGGTCACCTGGACCGAGGAGTCGAACTACTTCTTCAAGCTCTCGGAGTACCAGGACAAACTCCTGGCCCTCTACGAGGAGCGGCCCGAGTTCATCGCGCCCTCGACCCGGCGCAACGAGATCGTCAGCTATGTCAAGGCCGGTCTGAAGGATCTGTCGATCTCGCGCACCACCTTCGACTGGGGCGTTCCGGTCCCCGGTGAGCCCGACCACGTGATGTACGTGTGGGTCGACGCGCTCACCAATTACCTGACGGGCGTCGGCTTTCCGACCACCGACTCCGCGTCGTTCGAGAAGTTCTGGCCGGCGAACCTGCACATCATCGGCAAGGACATCACCCGCTTCCACACGGTGTACTGGCCCGCGTTCCTGATGTCGGCCGGGATCGCTTTGCCGGACCGGGTTTTCGTGCACGGGTTCCTGTACAACAAGGGCGAGAAGATGTCGAAGTCGACGGGCAACGTCGTCGACCCGCTCGCGCTGGTGTCCACCTACGGCCTCGACCAGGTGCGCTTCTTCCTGCTGCGCGAGATCTCCTACGGCCAGGACGGCAGCTACAGCAACGACGCCATCGCGGGCCGCATCAACAGCGACCTGGCCAACGAGTTCGGCAACCTGGTCCAGCGCAGCCTGACCATGGTCAACAAGAACTGCGACGCCAAGTCCCCCACGCCCGGCGAATTCACCGACGACGACCGCGCCCTGCTCGACCGCGCCAACGGGCTCCTCGCCAAGTGCCGCACCGAGTTCGACGCCCAGCAGATGCACCTCGCCCTGGAAGCCATCTGGCTCACCCTCGGCGAAACCAATCGCTACTTCTCCGCCAACGCCCCCTGGGCGCTGCGCAAGTCGGGCACCGACGAAGACCTGGCCCGCATGGCGACGGTCCTCTACGTCACCCTCGAGGTAGTCCGCATCGTCGCCATCCTGGTCCAGCCGGTCATGCCCGGCTCGGCGGCCAAGATCCTGGATCTGCTCGCTCAAGAAGGCCGCGCCTTCGCCGACATCGCCACTCCCCTGGTCCCCGGTCTCGACCTGCCCGCGCCGGAACCGATCTTCCCGCGCTACATCGAGCCCAAGGAATAGTCGTCTGAGCGGGGTCGACGACCTCAGCTCACCGGGGTCACCGTCGTTCGCCAGGCAGGTCCGCGACCGACGGTGACCCATCGCAGCCGCTCGCGATCAGTCTTCGGCGGACCTGGCCGCCAAGACGGCGTCGTACAGTTCGCGGCGGGAAGCGCCGCGGCCCGCGGAGACTTCGGCGCAGGCGTCCTTGAGCCGCATCCCGCCCGCCACCAATGTCTCGACCTCGTCGACCAATTCGGCGGGCTCGGCCGAAACCGGTTGGGAGCCTTCGAGAACCACGGTGATCTCGCCACGGGCGCCGTCGGCGGACCAGGCGGCCAGTTCACCCAGGGTGCCGCGGACGACCTCCTCGTAGGTTTTGGTGAGTTCGCGGCAGATGGCGGCGCGACGGTCGGGCCCGAGGACCGCGACCGCGTCGGCCATGCAGTCGGCGAGGCGGTGCGGTGCCTCGAAGAAGACGATGGCGCGTTGTTCGGAGGCCAAGGTGCGCAGCCACTCCCGGCGCTGGCCACCCTTGCGTGGGGCGAACCCGTCGAAGCAGAAGCGTTCCACCGGGAGACCGGACAGGGCCAGCGCGGTGGTGACCGCGGAGGGCCCGGGTAGACAGGTGACCGGCAGGTCGCGTGCGACGGCGGCCGCGACAAGTCGATAACCGGGATCGCTCACCGACGGCATGCCTGCATCGGTCACCAGCAGGACCTGCAGGCCGCTCTCGATGTCGTCGAGCAGGGCGGGGATGCGGGCGGTTTCCACGTGATCGTAGAAGCTGACGACGCGGCCGGTGATCTCCACGCCGAGCGCCTTCGCGAGCGATTTCGTGCGACGGGTGTCCTCGGCGGCGACCACGTCGGCCGAACCGAGCGCGTCGCGCAGTCGCTGCGACGCGTCGCCGATATCGCCCATGGGGGTTGCCGCTAAGACCAACACAGTGTTGTCCCGCCTCTCCGGTATTTTGGCCGCAGGCGATCGTGTACGGCGAGCGGTGCGTGCGATGAGCAGATGGCGCCCGTACATTCTGTCAGGCGAGCGTGCCGCCGCTGTGCGCGCGTAGGTGGGGAAACGAGGGGGCGCGGTGTCGGGTCGGACTTCAGTGGGCGTACCGCCTACGATCGGGGCGTGATCCCGGTGACCGATGAGCGCGCGATGCCCCCGGCGCGCCCCGCGTCGGCGTCGGTGAGTCCCGCGCCGCTGCGCCCGGCCCCCGATTTCGGTCCGCTCGACACCGCGCGCGGCTGGGTGGTCACCGGTGTACTCACCCTCATCGCCGCGGTGACCCGGTTCGCCAACCTGAACTATCCGACCGACGCGCGCACTCCCGTCTTCGACGAAAAGCACTACGCCCCACAGGCCTGGCAGATGGTCACCGGCGGCGGTGTGGAGGACAACCCCGCCTACGGCCTGGTCGTGCACCCACCCGTCGGCAAACAGTTCATCGCCATCAGCGAGGCGATCTTCGGCTACAACGCGTGGGGCTGGCGCGGCACCGCGGCGCTGGCGGGCACGATCCTGGTGCTGCTGGTGGTGCGAATCGTGCGCCGGATGGCCCGGTCGACGCTGATCGGCGCGTTCGCGGGCGTGCTGCTCATCGCCGAGAGCCTGACCTTCGTCTCCTCCCGCATCGGCATGCTCGACATCTTCATGTCGCTGCTGGTCACCGCGGCTTTCGGCTGTCTGATAGTCGACCGCGACGAAGTCCGCGAGCGAATGGCTCGCGCCGATCTGGCGGGTCGGGTCCGCGTCTCGGACTGGGGGCCACGACTCGGCGTGCGCTGGTGGCGGTTCGGCGCGGGCGTGCTGCTCGGGCTGGCGTGCGGCACCAAATGGTCGGGCGTCTACTACATCATGTTCTTCGGCCTGCTCAGCGTGGCCTTCGACGTGAGCGCGCGACGCGCGTACGGGGTGCGCAGGCCCTGGCTCGGCACGATGGTGCGCGACGTGGGGCCGGCGCTGTACGCGCTGGTGGTGATTCCGCTGGTGGTGTACCTGTCCTCGTACTGGGCGTGGTTCGCCAGCGAGACCGGGGTGTTCCGGTACGCGGTCGGCAATCAGGTCGGCAGCGGCGGTGCGTTCGCCTTCGTGCCCGACGCGTTGCGTTCGCTCTGGTACTACCAGGGCGAAACCCTCGACTTCCATTCCAGCCTCACCAATTCGGCGGGCAACCACCATCCGTGGGAATCCAAGCCGTGGACCTGGCCGATGGGCCTGCGCCCGATGCTCTACTACTACGCGGACGGCACGGTCACCGGCTGCGGTGAAGCGCAGTGCGTGAAGGCCGTGATGGCCGTCGGCACACCAGCGCTGTGGTGGCTGGCACTGCCGCTGATCGGCTGGATGGTGTGGCGTTCGGTCGTGCGGAGCGACTGGCGCTACGCGGCGATCCTGGTGGGGTACGGCGCCGGGCTGCTGCCGTGGTTCCTGACGCTGGACCGGCAGATGTACTTCTTCTACGCGGTGGTGCTCGCGCCGTTCCTGGTGATGGGGATGGCGCTGGCCCTCGGTGACATTCTCGGCTCGGCGAGGCCGGCTGGAATACCGCGCAGCCCGACGGGCACCTATCTACCCACCCCGGTGAACGAGCGGTACGCGCTCGGATTGCTGATCGTCAGCATCTACCTTGGTTTGGTGATCGCGAACTTCGTCTGGCTGTGGCCGATCCTCACGGGTCATCCGATCACGCCACAGAACTGGCAGGACCATCTTTGGCTACCCAGCTGGCGCTAAATATTCAGTGCTCGATGGACCAGATCGACCGCGTCCGCGTCGGAGAGGCCGAGTCGCCGGGTGGTCGTGACGTAGTCGACGGCGGCGCGGCTGGCTATATCGCGGGTGGGGTCGCCGGAGGAGGCGATGAACGAGCCTTGGCGGCCGCGGGTTTCGAGGACGCCGTCGGCTTCCAGTTCGCGATAGGCGCGGGCGACGGTGTTGGGGGCGATGCCGAGGTCGGCGGCCAGCGCGCGGACCGTGGGGATCTTGGTGCCCGCGGTGAGCGTGCCCGCGCGGACCTGTTCGATCACGGCCATCCGTAGTTGCTCATAGGGCGGCTGGGTGGAATCGGTGGACAGCTCGACGTGGAACACGGTGCTCACACCTCGTCTCGGGACAGCGGGCAGGACATACAGCGGGGACCGCCGCGGCCGGAGCCCAACTCCGAGCCACTGATGGTGACCACCTCGATACCCGCCTCGGTCAGGCGCGAGTTGGTCATTTCGTTGCGTTCGTAGGCCACGACCACGCCGGGCGCCAGGGCGAGGGTGTTGTTGCCGTCGTCCCACTGTTCGCGTTCGGCGTCGGGTCCTTCGCGGCCGGTGTCGATCACGCGCAGCTTCGCGATGCCCATCGCGGTGGCGGCGGCGGGCAGGAAGGGTTCGGGTCCGGTGATGCTGATGCGTTCGAGATCGCCGCGTCCGGAGAAACCGTCCTCGCGACGGATCGTGAACGCCTCCAACGTTTTCCGCACGCCGGGATACATGACCACCGCGTCGGAGTCGACCATGGTGCAGACGGTGTCGAGATGCATGGTCGCCCGGTTCTGCGCGATCGGCACCACCAGCACGGTGTGCGCGAGGTCGTCGTCGAACAGGCTGCGCGCCAACGCTTCCGCGCCCGCGGGCGTCGTTCGCTCGCCGACACCAACGGCGACAACACCTTTGGCGAGCAACAGCACATCGCCGCCCTCGATCGGCGCCGTGTGTGATTCGTAGGCCCGCCGCACGCCGAGGAAGCGCGGATGGAACGCGTAGACGAGGTCGGTGATCGAGGTCTCGCGGCCGCGGGCGGGCAGGGCCAGCGAGGTGATGGCGACCTTCGGACCCACCCAGAACGAGGAATCGCGGGTGAACAGCAGATTCGGCAGCGGATCGATGACGAAATCGCCGCCGTGGTGCATCCGCCGCACCAGCGAGGTCGCGTCGGGGCCGAACGGCAGCTCGTCGAAGGTCATCCCGGCCATCAGGATGTCGGCGAGCTCGCGTGCGTCGAATTTGCGCAGTTCGGCGGCGAGCTGGTCGGCCAGGCCGTGGCCGAGCCTGCGGGCGTCGACCGCTGCCGAGATGCCCTGGATCCTGGCAGCCCCACTGGCACTGAGGGTTTCGGTCAGCAGATCTGCCAATAACAGCACTTCCACCCCGCGCTCGCGCAGTACGGTGGCGAAGGCGTCGTGTTCGGCTTGCGCGCGCTCGACCCAGGGGATGCCGTCGAACAGCAGCTGATCGTTGTTGCTCGGGGTGAGTCGGCGTAGTTCTGCACCGGGGCGGTGCAGCAGCACCGTCCGTAGCCTGCCTACCTCGGAGGTGACGGTCAGGCGTGAGTCGGGGGCGGTTCCCATCTGCAAACCGTAATGCGAGGACGGCATGTCTGCGAGCCGCAACGCGCTGGGTTCGGCCCGTCAGTGCGCGTTCGCACACCTGTTCCGCTCATTTTTCGTACAGGACACGAATACCTGAAGTATTGTTTAGGTGGAAGTGGGAGGAGCTATAGATGACGATGGCCGATTGGCAAACGAAGGAGCTGACCCCCGGGCAGCTTTCCGATCGTAGTGGAGTTGCAGTGTCCGCGTTGCACTTCTATGAACGCGAAGGTCTCATATCGAGCCGTCGAACCAGCGGCAATCAACGCCGATATTCTCGCGAGACGTTGCGCCGGGTCGCCTTCATCCGCATCTCGCAACGAGTCGGCATCCCACTCAGTGAGATCCGGTCGGCATTGGACCGGCTCCCAGAAGGCCGCACCCCGACCCGTCGCGACTGGGAGAATCTGTCGACGACCTGGCGTGCGGATCTCGACGACCGCATCACCCAGCTCGTCCGCCTGCGCGACAACCTGACCGGCTGCATCGGCTGTGGCTGCCTCTCGCTCGGCTCGTGCAAGCTCGTCAACGAGCACGACCGCCTCGGCGCGGAGGGCCCCGGCGCGCGCGTGCTGGATGTTCAGGTGAACTGCCCGCCCAAATCCGGCTGCGTATAGCCCTTGTCGGACGCCTGGGGCATCATCGCGGGTATGACTTCTCTGGATACCAAGGCGAAAACCCTGCTCGAACTGCACCGTCCGGGAAATCCGGTGGTGCTGCCGACCGTATGGGACGCGTGGTCGGCGAATGTCGCTGTGGCGGCCGGTTTTTCGGGTTTGACCATGGGTAGCCACCCGGTCGCCGACTCGATCGGCCGCGCCGACGGCGAGGGTATGAGCTTCGATGAACTCCTCGCCCGCGTCGCCCAGGTCACCGCCTCGGTGGAGGTCCCGGTCTCGGTCGACATCGAATCCGGCTACGGCCTCGAACCGCTACAGCTCATCGACGGCCTGCTCGCCGCGGGCGCCGTCGGCCTCAATATCGAAGACACCGTCCACAGCGAAGGCAAGCGTCTTCGCACCCCCACCGAACACGCCGACCTGGTCCGCGGCCTCCGCGAAGCCGCCGACGCGGCAGGCGTCCACGTGGTGGTCAACGCCCGCACCGACCTGTTCCTCCGGCAAGACGGCGAGGAATCCGACCGCCTCGACCGCGCTATCGCCCGCCTGACCCTGGCCGCCGAAGCGGGCGCCGACGTGCTGTACCCGGTGGGCAAGCACGCCGACGCCGACCTGCGCCGGCTCACCACCGACCTGCCGTTGCCGATCAACGCGATCGGCCAACCGGGCACCCCGGCCAAGGACTACTTCGCCGGCCTCGGCGTAGCCCGCATCAGCTTCGGCCCGTTCCTCCAGGCCGCGCTGGGCAGCGAGGCGACCACCCTGCTCGCCGCCTGGAAATAGCGGCTACGGCCTGCCGAGCACGGCCAGCATGCCCGCGACCGCGCGGGGCCAGCCGAATTGTTCGGCGCGGGAGCGGGCGGCTCGGCGGCGACCGGAGGTCGGCATGGCCAGGACGTCGGTGACGGCCTGGGCGAAGGCTCGGGGGCGGTCGGCGGCGATGGCTCCGCACTCGGTGGTGACGATGTCGGCGAGGGCGGAGGAGCGGCTCGCGACCACCGGGGTGCCTGCCGCCAAGGCCTCCAGGGCGGCGAGGCCGAAGGTTTCGTGCGGGCCGGGGGCGAGTGAAACATCCGCGGTGGCAAGGAGTTTCGCCACCATCGCGCGGTCGTTGATGAACCCGGTGAAGTGGACCGCCGGTGCGCCGCCCGGGAGGGCAGGCAGGGTGCGGGCGCGGCGTTCGAGTGACTCGCGGCGGGGGCCGTCACCCGCGACGACCAGGCGGGCGGGCACCCCGGCTCGATGCAGGGCGCCGACCGCTTCGATGCTGCGGTCGACGCGCTTCTCCACCGAGAGCCGTCCGCAGTGCACCAGCAGCGGGTGTCCGGCGACGCCGAGATCGGCGCGCAGGCCGAGGTCGCGGCGGCGTGGGCTGAACAGGTCGAGGTCGACGCCGAGCGGCACCAGTTCCACGTTGGGCGCGCCGATCCGCAGGAATTCCTCGCGCGCGAAATCAGTGGTGCACACGACCATGTCGTAGTCGTCGGCCGTGCGCCGGTTGGCGACATCGGCGCAGCGGCGCGCCGCGGGTCCGGGCAAGAACTGGCCGAGGAGCCGGTCCAGCCGCTCGTGCGAGATCATCACGCTCGCCACTCCGCGTCGCCCCGCCCATCGGCCGAATCCGCGCAGCGTGAGCCGGTCGGACACCTCGAGCACATCCGGCGACAACCCCGACAGCACATCGGCCACCCGCCGCGGATCGGCTGCCCGATATCCACCGGTCCACGGAATTCCCAATGCGGGCAGGGTAATTCGCAGCGCGCCCGTGGGCAGCACCTCTTCGGAACGACGCGACCCCGGCACGATCAGCACCACTTCGTGCCCCGCTGCCACATAGCCCTCACCCAGGTGGTGCAGGGCAGTGCGCAACCCACCCGACCGCGGGCCATAGAAATTGGCTAGCTGCACGATGCGCACCCGCCGATCGTCGCGCCGCGCGGGTTACCCAGGGGTTATGCCCGAGGAACGGGAAGTGAACAGCGTCGAAAGATGCGACCAACCAGCATCGGGACACCGGGACCGCCTGCCCGCACAACCCGCCGACCAGCGAAGACGCCGGATCGGACGGCGATCAGCCGGGGTGGTCGGCCGACCAGACGCGCAGCAACCCGTGACCGGTGGCGGCCGTGGTGATGGTCACCAGCTCGGCGTCCGCGTTGATCCACTCCCCCTCCGCGAAGCGCACGCGCAGTGCGAGCCGCTGTGAGGTACCCGGCCGTCGGGCGGCGTCAGCGCACGCCGCCCGCAGTGCGGCGAAATCCGCGGGATCGATGGCCGGTCGTTCCACCGCCCACCGGTCAAGGGGCGGGGGCGGATCCGCTGCCCATTCGTAGATGATCCCGCTCGACAGCAGGACGATGCCGACGCCGACACCGCTGCGCTGCGACACCGCACGCAGCATCGCGACGTCGGGGTCGACGGCCGCCGCGTCATCGCCGAGTTCGGGCAGCGCGTGCATCAACGCGCTCACTCTGCGCTGCTCGGGTCGCGCCCTTGTCACCATCTGGAATCGGCGAACGCCGTCGTCGTCACCGAGCATGTCGACCTCGCCCTGCCAGTGCCCGCCAGGCTCGAGCCGGGTGGCCATGTCGAAATAGTCGACCCGGCCGTCGAAGCGAACCATGCGCCCGAACGCGTCGGGCGGCGTGCGGACCACCTGCACGTGCTCCGACTCCCTGGCGAAGACGAGTTCCTCCAAACCGGGCCCGTGATGGGCGAGTTCGGTGACCGCGTCCCAATCCCATGCGGCGACCCGCCGTTTCGGCCGGACCGGCGCGTCCACCGGACCGACCCAGACCTGGACGCCGTGGATTCCGTCGAAGGCGCAGCGAATCGGCTCGGCCAGCACGACGTTGTCACCCTCGACCGCGCGCTGCGGGTCGCCGGCGGCTACGCATCGGCGCACCGTGTCGACGACGAGGCGAGCACGCGCCGGACCGACCGTGCGGTGCAGCCGCGCGGCAACGGTCCACGGTCTGGTGGTGGCGTCCTCGGCGACGAGGGTGGGCTCGAGATCCCCGGCGAGGGTCTCCAGCAGCAGCCATCTACCAGCCGGCATATTCGCGATCAGCTCGGCGCCACGCCGCGGCCCGCTCGCGGCAGATCGAGATCGAGCGGAATACGGCCCTCCCGTAACTGCGCCTCGACTTCCTCGGCGGGCATCGGCCGTGCGATCAGGAAGCCCTGCGCGCGATAGCAACCGAGTCCGACGAGCGTGCGCGCCGCCATCGCCGTCTCCACGCCCTCGCCGACCACGCCGAGGCCGAACGAGCCTGCGAGTCCAATGATCGATTTCACGATCGCCAGGTCGTCGTTGCTGTCACCGAGACGCTGGACGAACCCGCGGTCGATCTTCACCGCGTCCACCGGCAGCGCCTTGAGATGCGACAGCGAGCTGTAGCCGGTACCGAAGTCATCGATGGCGATCTGCACGCCCATCCGCTTGAGCCCGCGCAGGGTGAGCCGGGTACGCACGAGGTCTTGCACCACGACATGTTCGGTGATCTCGAGGCACACCGAACTGCCGTCGATGCCGAACAGCTGCAGGACATCTTCGATGCGTTCGACGAAATCCACCGAAACCAGCTGCACCGGCGAGACATTGATCCGGATCACCACATTCGAGGCCAGCCCGCGTCGGCGCCAATCCGCGAATTGCGAACAGGCGGAACGGATTACCCACCGGCCCAGTTCACCGGCCAGGTTGGTGGCCTCGGCCACCGAGACGAACGCGCCAGGCGGCAGCAGCCCGCGCGTGGGATGCTGCCAGCGCACCAGCGCTTCCAGCGCCACGATCCGCCCGGTGCGCAGGTCGACCTCGGGCTGGTAGTGCAGCACCAGCGACCCGTCCGACACCGCGCTGCGCAGGTTCAGCTCCACGTCGTCCTGCAGTTCGAATTGCGCGCGCATGGCGTCGGTGAACACCGCAACCCCATTGCCGCCGCCGGACTTCGCCGACAACAGCGCGTGATCGGCGCGGCGCAGCACATCCGACACCTGGGTCTCGCCCGGAATGCCGAGTGCCACCCCGACACTCACACCACGACTGACCGATTCCCGGCCCACCGAGACGCGGCGCCCGATGAGCTCCTGGATGCGGGTCGCCTCCAGTTCGGCGGCGACCGCGTCCATCGGCGCCGCGGGCACGATCACGAACTCGTCGCCACCGAGCCGGGCGATCATGTCGTCGGGTTCCAGATTCTCGCGCAGCCGGTGGGCCAGCGTGCGGATGAAATTGTCGCCCGCGCTGTGGCCGAGGAAGTCGTTGAGCGCCTTCAGCCGGTCCAGATCGAGGAAGAAGGTGGCGATCGGGCCCGGATTGCCCGCCCGCAATCGCTGCTCCATGTACTCGAGCAGGGCGCGGCGGTTGGCCAGACCGGTCAGATCGTCGTGCAGGGCGATGTAGCGCAGCTTCTCCTCGGCTACCACGCGCGCTTGCAATTGTGCGAACAGCGCGGCGATCGCCTTGAGGACGTTGAGCTCGCGCTTGGACCACGCGCGGTCGCCCATCTTCACGAAACCGAGCACGCCCGTCGACTCCCCGCGCGAGACCAACGGCACGCAGGCCATGGCCACCTCGGGGATGCCAGAGGACTTGCGGATCGTCTCCTGATAGTCGGCGCTGGCGGTATCGGGTCGGACGATGATCGGTTCGACGGCGTATTCGAGGGCGCGGAAGACCGAATCGGCATGCTCGAATTCGACCTCGCGCAGCGGATCGGGATCGGGAATGTCGACGCGAGGTGGCCATTCCGCGATGAGGACGGTCGTACGCCGCGCACGGTCGGTGTGGCGTAGATAGCTCACGTCGACATCGAAGTGCTCGACCAGGGAGGCGAGCACACGCTCGCTCACCGCCACCATGGTCGTGGCGTCGACACCCATCAACTCGGAGGCGACCTGGGTCACCAGTGAGTCGAGCGTTTGCCGAGGCACGTTGTCTCCGATCCGCGCTATCCGTCGTTGCTACTGCCGGGCACCGGCACAGTTCTACTGCCGGGCACCGGCAACCGTCGACTGCGAACGCTCGCAGCCGCGGCGTAGCTCAGACGAAGAACCAATGCCACGTTCTCATCCTCAGGGATTCCCAGCAGGTCCAGGAAACGTCTCTGAATGCTGGCAAGTGTATCTGTGAACTCGGGAGAAACGCTGCGCAAATCATCGGGCCGGTCGGCATAGAGGAACACCGGCGACACCGGCTGCACCGCGAGACCGAGCAGTTGCGCACGTAGCCATACTCTTTCCACCGCGGCACCGGCCCGCGCGTAGCCGGCCAGATCCGGCTCACCGTCGCGGGCACCGAAGGTGATCGCCACCAGCGCGGAGCTGGCCCGCACCCGGTCGACGGTGAACTCGCCGAGCGCCGAACCCGCCGACCACTCGCGCAACCGATCCATGACATCGGTGCGGCGACCGACCTGCATCTTCGCCAGTTCGTCCGGGGCCGGGTCGAGCGTGCGCACGTCGATCCCGGTCATCAAATCTTCACCTGGCCAACGCAATTCAGCGTAGAGCTGTTCGTGCAGCTGAGGCGTGAGGTAGCGGACGCGATCGCTGGCGCCGAGCAACAGCGCCGCCTCGGCCAGCGCGTCGACACCGGTGATGGCGCGCACGCTCGCCTGTTCGGCCGCGGCGGCTACGGCCAGCGCGGGCAGGACCGTTCCCGGCAGCGGCGCCGGGCGGCCGAGGCGGCGGTTGGTGTGCCTGGCGAGCGCGAGCGGATAGTCGGCGGCGAGGTCGGGGTCGGTGCCCGCACGCAGTCGCAATCGGGCGATCAAGGGGGCGGCCGGGTCGTCGACGACCAGTTCGTGGTCGGCGAGCAACCCGTGCGCAGCCGCGGCAGCGCGGGCGTTGTGCACTGCGGCACCGATCGCGACAGCACTGCCACGCAGGCGCACGTCCATGGCCGTCGACCCCGCGGGATCGAGGGCGAGCTCGATCAGCTCGGTATCGCCGCGCAACCGCCACGGCTGCACGTTGCCGCCGGACGGCGCGCGCTGCGCGCAGGCGAGTATCGCCGCGACCGGGTCGGCAGGCGGCGGTTCGACGGGGTCATCGACGACGGCGTCGATGCCGTCGTCGAGGTATCCGGGTTCGGCGAGGGAGTCGAGGGTGGCGTCGAGGTCGACGCGGGTGCGACCGGAGGACAGCTTGGCGCCGAGCCCGATCCGGCGGACAGCCGCGGTGACGATCGCGGCGCCGAGCTGCACGTCGCTGCCGAGTTGGGGCCAGGTGGTGATCGTTTCACCGATCTCGGCGAGGCTGGCCGCCATCCGCGAGGACAGCTGCCCCGGGTCGAGGATCCGCAGCACGTGCGGTGCCTTGGCCTTGGTGTCGAGGTCGGCCAGTTGTTCGCCGGTGGTCGCGCCGAGCAGGCCGTGGAAGGGTTCGCGGTCGGGTTCGAGGTCGTAGCGTTCGACATCGAACAGACCACGGTCGCTGGTCTCCATCAGCAGCGGCATCCGGTGCCTGCGCGCGGCCTCGCGCACCGCGAATTTGATGTCGAGGGAATCGCATTCCTCCACCACCACCGACAGCCCGTCGAGGAACTCGTCGACCGTGTCGGCCAGCACACCCGCGGGCCAGATCTCGACCGGCAGGAAGGGGTCGAGTTCGGCGATCCGGCGCGCGGTGACGATCGCCTTGTTCACGCCGACGTCGAACAGCCCGCCGGGCACTCGATTCAGATTCGACAGCTCGATCGTGTCGAAGTCGGCCAGGCGCAGCAGCCCGCAGGCCCCCTCGAGCGCGAGGGTGTAGGCGATCGAGTGGCCGACGCTCTGCCCGACGACGCCGACCCTCAGCTGGGTGAGGCGCTGCTGTTCGCTCCTGGTGAGTTTGTTGCGGTTGCGGTCGGAGCGAATCGCCTGGAACGCCGTTGGCCCGAGGATCGCGACCAGCGCGCGTCGCCACGGGTAGTAGACCCAGCGTTCCTCGCCCGCGTCGATCCCCGGCGGCACACCGGTGAGCCGGTCCAGCTCGGCACGCAGCCCGGCACGCAGGTCGTCGGTGCGGATTCCGGCCAGGTCCGACAGCTGCCGCAGAGTTGCCGTGTCGGCGGGGTCGGTCGGGTCGAGAACGAGCGGGCGATGATCCATCGCCGGATAGTCGGGGCCGGTCATGGAGCGATCCGATCCCGCGCCGGGAGCACCTCGACCGATTCGGCCCGACGGTGAATGCTCCGCAACCACACTCCAGCCAGTATTTCTTCGACAGCCATCGTGTTCCTACTCCGTGCTCAACGCCCGTGCGCGGTCGGCTTCCTACCGATGCCAACTGGTGCAGTATCCGTCATTCGGAACGAATGCACCATACGAGTGGCTAATTTTCCGGTAACCTTCTGAGCCAGTTGAAATAACCCCAGGTCAGAACGGGTGTATACACGCAAGGCGAGGTAATGCAAACCGATCGGTTCGAATTCGGCTAACTTTCAGCTATCGACGGTGATCGACACGAACAACTCGACCGTATCGGGGCCGTGCCACACTTCGATCTCCTCGCGGTAGGCGCGGGAGATCTCGGCGGACGCGGTCGCGTCGTCGACCTGAGCCCAGACGTCTTCCACCGGGTCGTGATAGTCGCCGTTGGGCGCGAAGCGGGCGTAGATGCCCTTGGGGACAGCCAGCATGAGATCGCCGACCGGCACGTCGGCGGGGGTGGCGTATTCGCGGGCGACCAGCGCGTTCCAGTTGCCCGCCGGATCCGGGACGTAGACCGTGTGCAGCGGTTCGCCGCCGCCGGGACGGTCGCGCAGCCGGTCTTTGAGGAACTCGATCAGGTCGCTGTTGCTCACCTTGAAGCTCGGGTGCACCCGCGGCACCGCCAGCCCTCCGTACAGCGCCGCGCCACGGACCACGATCGAATAGGTCATCGCGGGTCGACCGCCAGGTACAGGTCGATCTTGTAGGCGTGCGGGTAGCACTCGAAATCGCCGGTGAAGGTGCGCTTGATCTGGTTGTGTTCTTCGGCGTAGGCGATCTGGGTCCACAGATCCGTCATCACCTGCGGGAAGTTACCGACCGAGGAGAAGCGCGCGTAGGTGCCGCGCGGGAGCCGCGCCGCCAGATGTCCACGGGTGACCTGCTCGAGCGAATCGCACTGATAACCCACGATCTGGGTGTTGTAGGTGCTCAGCTCGCCGGTGTAGTCGGTGTACGCGCTGGCCAGTGGCCCGCCGAGATCCTGATGCAGGACCGCCGACCAGGCTGCTTCGAGGTCACGGTCGCGCAGCTCACCGAGTGCGCGTTTGGGACTGCGGACCGGAAGCCCGGCCACCCAGGTCTCGTCCCGCTCGACGAATTCGAACTGCAATTGATGACTCTCTCGAAGGGTCCTGCTCGGGTTGCGCCATGCTATCAAACCCCACCCTAACCACATCTGAGCTGGACAAACGTCCACCACCCCGGCGTGGATACCGCACGCTATTGTTCGATTCACCTGGATGCCCTAAACTCCCGCGCTCGTGTGGGTACGCGCGGAGCTCGAACCGCGAAAACAAGTCGTGCAGTGGGCCGGTGTGGTCGTCGCCGCCGTATTGGTCGGGTATCTCGCTGTGCTACTTGGCGATTCGCGGCACTTCTATACCGACGACACCGAGGCGCAGTACGTGCCCATGTGGCAACTGCTCGGTACCGAATTGCGGGCAGGCCGCTTCCCGGCGATGGTGCCGTGGGAATGGATGGCGGGCAACTACAGCCTCGAGGAGGCCGGGCTCTACAACCCCGCGCAGTTGCTGGTGTATCTGCTGGCGCCCTCGTTCGACAATCTCGCCCTGTACGCGACCGCCGTGAAGTTCGTGTTCGCCGCGATCGCCGCGCTCGGCGTGTTCCGTATCTGCCTGGCCTACGGCGCCCGTGCGCCGTGGGCCGCGGTCGCCGGCGTGGCGTTTCCGTTCAGTGGGTGGTTCCTGTTCTTCGACGAGGCCAGCTGGTTCACCTCGCAGACCGGCACCGCCTGGCTGGTCCACGCCTGGGCCTCGGCCGTTCTCTACGCACGCGGGCGCTCAGGGCCGATTCCGGTCTTCGTGTTCCTGTACCTGGCACTGACCATCCAATACGCCTTTCCCGCAGTCGAATCCGGACTGATGATCGCCACCGTCGCCGCGGGCGAGTACCTGTACCAGCGCAAGTGGGCGCCGGTTCTGCGGCTGCTCACGGCATCCGGGCTCGCGGTGCTCGCGTCGATGATCGCGAACCTGCCGATCCTGCTGTCCTCACAGGCCACCTGGCGCGGTGACGTCTCCACCATCCACAACGACCCCTTCCTGACCGTGCCGTGGTCGGAATCGCTCAATGCGAGCCTGCCCAGCACCGTGCCCGCGTTCACCGCGTGGTGGGGACATGTGCAGCCACTGCCGATGGTCTACATCGCGTGGTTCGTGATTCCGGCGCTCGCGTTCATCGATTGGAAGGCCGCGGCGCGTCATGCCGCGTCGTGGAGCGGCATCGCGCTGTTCGCGGTGGCGACCCTGATGTGGACAGCGGGACCTGGCGCGATCGGACCGCTGCGATGGCCGGCGCGGGTATTGCCGATGCTCGCGATCGCGCTGCTTGTGCTGGTGTGTGTGCTGATCAGCCGGTACGGGGACTTCACTGCGTCGCGGCGGCGGTACGCGGCGGCGGGTGCCCTGATCGCCTTGCTGTTCATCCGATCGTTCTCCGCCGCACCGAAACTCGTCGAACGCCATGCCCTCGCCGCGTTCGTGGTGGTCGGGCTCGGCGCCGGGGTGGTGTGGCTGGCACGCACTCGCGGGATCGCGGCCGCGGCGGCGTTGACCATCGTCGCGACATTCCCGATCGCGTTCGCCCAGGTGGCATCGGCACCGCGAACCCCGATGTCCTACGGTTTCGCCGAGCAGCGCTCGGACATGACCGCCGCGTTCCCCGATTTCGGTGGTCGCACACTGCAATTGGCGGACCGGATCATGGTGCGCGACGAAGAGCGCACGCTCGCGGGCACTTACGGCTCCATCGCACTGGGCAGCTATGCCAAGAACCTCGGTCTGCAGTACGTGAACGGCTACACCCCCGTCGGGCACGCGGCCTTCGCCGGATTGCTGTGCATGGCATGGGACGGCGGCACCTGCCCGGACGCGTACCGGCGGGTCTTCGCCGTCGAACCGTCGACCGACACACCGATCGTCGACCTGATGCGGCTGGATCGCATTGTCCTGCAACGCAGTCAGTACCCCCACGCGGGAAACGACCCCGCCCCCGCCGGCTGGAAGTTCGTCCACTACCCCGGCCACGAACGCCAGATCTGGGTCCTGGAACGACTGAACCCGCTGCCCTCCCCCGGCGACCTGATCGCCCACGAATCCGGCGTCCACGCCACCGTCATGCCCGAAGCGGGCCTCACCAACCGCGCCACCGTCTCCTCCGGCACCGGCGGCCGAATCGTGTTGTCCCGCCTGGCCTGGCCCGGCTACACCGCCACCCTCGGCAACAGCGAAATCCCCATCCGAGCAGTCGCGGGAACCTTCGTCGCGGTCGACATCCCTCCCGGCACCCACAACGCGACCCTCACCGTCACCTGGCGCCCACCCGGCCTGCCGATCAGCCTCACAACCGCCCTACTGGCCCTGATCGGTATCGCACTCCTCCAGTGGTGGTCCCGCCGCACCCGCCACCCCACCCCACCCAACACCCAACACCCCCAAGCAGTTTCCGCCCTACAGACCACGCCGAACTCACCCACCACCCCCAGCACATAGCTTGTCCAGGTCTTCACACACCTCCCAACCCACCCACCACACTCCCGACCACACCGCGCACCCCAACCCGTCCCCGTCTTCCACAACCCACCCACCACACCGTGCACACCGGCCTGTCTCCTCACCCGATAGCCGCGGCCAGATGCGGCCACGCTTCATGCAAATCAGCCTCGAACTGCCCCCACGTATGCGACCCAGTCGGCCGATGAACATGCACAGCCGGAATCCCCAACTGCCCAAGCCGCCCCGCAAAGGCAGCCGTACACGCCCCCGCCAAAGTCTCGATCGGCGGCATCGGCAACCCACGATCCTTCGCTCCAGGAAAGCCCGTCGCGGCAGACAGGAAAATAGTCTTACCCGCAAGCCGCCCCGCATTGGCGAAGACGTCATGCTCCCGCCACCCCGGCCCACCCGGAATCCCCCACATGTTCCCCGGATTCCCACCACCACGCACCGCCTGCGCACTGGCCATCGCGATCCCCATCGGATCCGAAGCCCACGGACACCCACTCAACGCCGCCACCGCGGAGAACCGCGTCCCGCTCTGAATAGCCAGGTCCAGCGCCGACGACGCACTCATCGACACCCCCGCGATCGCATTGCGCCCGCTCGCATCGAGCGCACCGTCGATCACCCCGGGCAACTCCTGGGTCAGATACGTCTCCCACCGCACCCGCCCGACCCCCGGATCATCGGACACCCAGTCGGTGTACAACGTGAACGCGCCGCCGACCGGCATCACCACGTTCACGAACTTGTCGGCGAAGAAGTTGCGGACATCGGTGTTGTCCCACCACGAGATCCCGTCCGCGCCACCGCCTGCCCCCGTGAGGAGATACAACGTGGGCGCCCCAGCCCCCGCAGCCTTGATCACCTTGTTCTGGATCACCCGCCCCATCGCGGGCGAATACACATCGATCTGAGCGGACCTACCACCCAGCGGCGCCTCCCCCGCCACATAGGCCCCCGGATCGGCCGATGCCTTCGCACCCCCGAGAGCAGCAATCATCGCGCACACCACAGCAAGCCACGTTCTCGATGTAGTCACAATCCCGGTATACCCGGCGTCCGGAGGTAAACACAGGCGAACACACCGATCGGTCATGAGCCCGGATCCCGCAGTGACCAGGCTCACCATCGGATCTGAGATTCGCTTCGATAACCCCGCTGACCTGTGGCTTCGAGCCCGCACAGACCAGCGCGCACCCGAAAAACCAGGTGATTTGTGTCGTACCCGACCGGAATACTGACCGGCGCCCGATGAGTTAAACCGACGGAATCCGTCTTTTCTCATGTGGTGCCGGGACATCGTCGACTCGGTATCGGGCCACAGCTCCCGCCCAGCCGCTCCCATGTTTCCCGGAGGTACCCCGATGCCAGCCGACGTCTCCCCACCGATGACGAAGGGCAAGACACCGACCGTCATCCGCGTGCTGGTGCTCGCGACCTTCGTCGTCATCCTCAACGAGACCATCATGATCAACGCGATCCCGCGGTTGATGAGCGACCTGCACGTCACCGAGGTCGCCGCGCAGTGGGTCTCCACCGCGTTCATGCTCACGATGGCCGCGATCATCCCCACCACCGGCTGGTTCCTGCAGCGGGTCACGACCCGGCAGGCCTATGCGGCCGCGATGGGCGTGTTCATCGTCGGCACCGTGATCTCGGCTCTCGCGCCGACGTTCGCGATACTGCTGATCGGCCGCGTCATCCAGGCCGGTGGCACCGCGGTGATGATGCCGCTGCTGATGACCACCCTGATGACCGTCGTGGCGGAGCGGGACCGTGGCCGCGTGATGGGCAACGTCACCCTGGCCATCTCGGTCGCGCCCGCCATGGGCCCGGTCATCTCCGGCCTGATCCTGCAGATCGAGATCCCCGGGATCGAATCCTGGCGACTGCTGTTCGTGGTGATGCTGCCGATCGCCGGTGTGGTCACCTGGCTGGGTCTGCGTCAGCTCGAGAACGTCGGCGAGCCGCAGCCCGGCACGCTCGACCTCCCCAGCGTGGCGCTGGCCGCCCTCGGCTTCGGTGGGCTGGTGTTCGGTCTGAGCAAGTTCCACGGTGACAGCTACACCACCGCGGCACTGATCACCGCCGGTGGTGTCGCACTGATCGCGGCGTTCGCGCTGCGTCAGATCAGCTTGCAGCGCAACGGCACCCCGCTGCTGGATCTGCGCGTGCTGCTGCAGGGCACCTACACCAAGGCGCTGGTGCTCATGTCGATCGCGTTCCTGGCGATGATGGGCTCGATGATCCTGCTGCCGCTGTACCTGCAGAACCTGCGCGGGCTGAGCCCACTGCAGACCGGTCTGCTGGTGATGCCGGGTGGTCTGGCGATGGGTCTGCTCGGCCCGACAGTCGGCAAGATGTTCGACAAGTTCGGTGGGCGCGCGCTGGTGATCCCCGGCTCGATCGGCATCTTCGCCTCGCTGGCCGGTTTCACCCAGATCTCGACGGACATGCCGTACTGGCAGCTGCTCGGCCTGCACATCCTGCTGATGGTGTCGCTGGCCGCCGCGTTCACGCCGGTGTTCACCCTGGGTCTGGGCGCCCTGCCGATGAACCTGTACTCGCACGGCAGCTCGATGCTTGGCACCATCCAGCAGGTGGCGGCCGCCTTCGGCACCGCCCTGGTGGTCACCGTCATGTCGGCGCGCAGCACCTCGCTCATCGACGAGGGCGTCGCACCGGCCACCGCCACCCTGGACGGCATGCGCCTGGCCTTCCTGATCTCGGCCGCCCTGGCCCTGATCGTGATCGTCATGGCGGTCCTGCTGCCGAACCGCGCGGCGACCGACCCGCACGCCGCACCCGTGCAGGACGCCGCTGACGAGCCGGAGCTGGTCAAGAACTGACCGCGATCTCCCGAGTATCGAAAGGCCCGCCTCCGGTGAGGCGGGCCTTTCGCGTTTCTGCGTGACTCAGCGAGTGGGCCGGGTGGTGGCCCGGTGGTCTCGCCAGAGACCGAGATCGAAGTACAGGGTGGTCATGGTGTCCCAGGCGGTCGACCACTGCTGCTTCGGGCCCTTGCACACCCAGACGGCCGTCATGCGGTCGATGCCCGGGATGCCCATGGGGTCGTCGAGGTGCGCGACCCGTTCCACTTCGGTGAAACGGGAGCGCAATTCGGGCTCGGCGGAATCGAGCCCGAGGTAGATCACCGAGGTCGCGGAGTCCGGTGGTGGGCCGAAGAAGCCGAAGCCCCGACTCGGGCTGTAGGTGGCAGGCAGGTCGTATTGCCCGCCGAATTGTTCGACGGCGCCCGCCTGCCAATAACCCTGGGCCACAACGACCGCATTCGCCTTCTCGGCGGGTGACAGCTTGTCGTAACCGGTGTCGACCGCCGCGACCGGTGCCGTCCAATTGGTGGTGCCCCAGAAGCCCGATCGAATGCCGAGATCGATGCCGTCTTCGGCGACAAAGCGCCAACTGGCGGGCAGCGGCGTGACCGTGATCGAGACGATGAATCCCAATACCGAGAGGGCGGCGACCGGAATCATCGCCAGATTCATCCACCGTTTCCGGTCGTACTGCCACAGGCCGACGGCGCCGAGGGCGAACATGGCCGGGAAGAAGCCCGTCGGGTAGTAAGGCCGACCGCGCGTGACGATAACAACTGTGGTCATGATCACCAAGGCGATCGCAATGAATCGGTACGGCCGTAACGATTCCTGTTTGAACACAGCCCAGAATCCGACAGCCATCAGCAATACGCCGAGGAAACCCGCCAAACCGAGCCACTGCGGAACGAATCCCAGCTGACCGAATCCGGTGGCATCCTGCTCGGCGGCGATAATCGAGCCCATGGCCAACTGCGGCCAGTTGTGCTGCGACTGCCAGAACAGAATCGGAACCAGCGACAGCGTAAGGATGCCCGACGCCACCCAGAGTGCGGGACGACGCAGAACCTCGCGGGGTCCGCACAGAATGACGGCGAGGCCGAGGGATCCCCAGACGATCGGGATCATCCACTTCACTTGCATGTCAACGGCGGCAACCAGTCCCGCCACGACGATCAGCCAGTCCTGGCGCGTCCGCACCCAGCGGATGAACAGCCAGGTGATCACGGCCGTGAGGGTGGCGTCGAAGGCGAAGGTGCTCAAGATGACCTGGGTGGCCACCAGGTTGGAGGTCGCGTAGGTGGCCGCGGCGAGCAGTTGCACGCGGTGACTGCCCCGGAGTTCGTAGGCGATCAGCGCCGACACCACGATCGCACCGACACACATCAGGATGGCCGGGAACCGCAGTGCCGTCACCGATCCCGGCGCGAGCGTGTCGGCGATCCAGGCGAACAGTGGTACCACCGCACCCTGATCGGCGAAGGTGTAGTCGAGTCGTCTTCCGGCGGAAAGGAAATAGAGTTCATCGCCGAAGAAGTCGAAGCGTCCCGCGGTGACCGTCAGCGCTATCGCGGCGATCGAGGCGATCAGCGCGACGCCACGAAAAGCGAACGACGGATGGGTATTCGGTATTTCTTCGGGCTCGGAACGAACCTCGATGACCGCTGTCATGAACTGCCTCTGATGCTTTCCAACAGACGCGTTCGACGCCCCCTCCCGTTGGTGGCGTCACATCTGTTCGCTGGTGAACCGATTCCTCCCCGGCAGCGAACTTGGTGAGCGCGGGCGCTCGCGGTCCTGCGCGGATCATGTAATTTACCGAAACGTTACTGCTATTCGGCAAGGTCCGCAAATGCGCTGACCTGCAGAGTAATAGCCGTTTGCGTTCTATCGGCTATTACCTGGACAGCGTTACCGATGTGACCGAGCTAACGGTTTAGGCAGTAGGCGAATAATTCAAAACCCCTGCTGTACAGCAAAATGAGGCTTTCAGACTGCACTCCGGCATCGTGCGCGCAGAACTGCCGGCGGCTCGAATATTCAGACCCCCGAAATGGAAAAGGCTCTTACTCGCCGGTATCTATTCATCAATAGTCATGCCAAAACAATTGGGGGCATGCGATTGATCGTCGGCACGCCTAGAGTGCGTGCCGCGTGGCGGTTCGCAGCAGGGTCGGGGCGACACAGAGAAAGGGCCCGGTCGATGACCGGGCCCTTCTTGGGTGGAGCTAAGGGGAATCGAACCCCTGACCTTCTCGATGCGAACGAGACGCGCTACCAACTGCGCTATAGCCCCGTGCGGCTCTGGTGAACCGCGCTGTGACACTGTATCAGGGCTTGCGCCCGGATACCGAATCGGTACTCTGACCTGCGGATATTGCGTGGTTGCACCAGTTACTCGCCGACGGCTTGACCGAGGTCCTCGACCCGGTTGCGGAGTGCGCGAGAAGTGGCCGGATCGAAGATCTCGAGGAACTCGAACCTCGGGTCCTCGTCGTCGGTGTCGAGCAGCGTGGAGCGGCGCCGCAGGGCGCGTGCGGTGTCGCGGTCCATCGTGCGACGCGTGGTAGCCGCCTCAGGGGTCGCCTCAGCGGCTTCCTGACGCTTGCCGCGGGTCAGGCGGGCAGCGCGCCTGCGGCGGATCTCCTCCTCCACGTGGACCTGCTTGCGCAGGTACGCGAGATAGCCGGTGAGCACGGCAGCGGACAGCCCGCACGCCCACCAGAACATCGAGTTCAGCAGCAGCCCGAAGGCGAGGAACAGGATCATGCCGATGATCAGGCCCATGACCGCGCGCTGACGGAAGCGGTAGCGGGCGGCGCGGGCGATGGCGTCGGCCTCGGGGTCGTAGCCGCCACGGCCGCGTCGCGTGGGGGTGAAGTCGTCGTCGTCATCGAACTCGGCGTCTTCGGCGGTGAGGTCGTCGAGGCGGGCCGGTGGCGCGGGTGGGATGCGCGCGGCGACGGGCGGATCTTCGCCCGCTTGCGCCGAGAGTGGCTCCGCCGCGGCATCTTCAGCTACGTCGTCGTCGAGATCAGCTGTTTCAGTAGGCTCTTCGGCTTCGCCGGAGCCCACCTCGGCCGCCGCTTCGAGTTCGACTGCGGGGGTCAGCTTTTCGTCGTCATCTTCGGTGACGGGCTCTTCGGTCGTCATCCGATCCTCCGAATCAGTTCGGTGGGGGCGCTTGCGCAGCACACGGGGTCGGTAATCGGGGTCACTCTCGTGACCGCCTGCCGCGCCGATGCGGATCCGTCGTTCGGCCCCGCCACGGTGCAGCACGCGTGTGGCGAGCGCGGCATCGGTGGTACGGCGGATCCGGGGATGCCGGTCCGCCAGGATCGGGAACAGAACGAAGACCCACAGCACTACCAGTCCGATCCACAGGATCGAGTTCGGCATCGCGGTCATCACCTCCCGTCCCCACCTACGTGTTGTCCATCTGTGGACGCACCACTGACGTCCGTAGGTTAATTCGGGCAGACGCGCCCGTGTGGCAGGCGCGCCGTGCACACCTGCCACATGAGTAACAGAAATTTCACGGCCGCGCCGCTCGACCCTCCCTGACCAGGCGATCCACCACAGTGCCCATAACCTCTTCGACGGTCAACCCGACCAGAAGGTGATCGCGCCACGCGCCGTCGACATCGAGGTAGCGGCGCAGCATGCCCTCTTCCCGGAAGCCGACATTGCGCAGAACCGCCTGGCTGGCAAGGTTTTCCGGTCGCACGGTCGCTTCGACGCGATGCAGGCCGACTGATCCGAAGCAGTGGTCGAGGCCGAGCGCCAACGCGGCCGTCGCCACCCCCTGACCGCCCAGATCCTTGGCCACCCAATACCCGATCCAGCCCGACCGCAGCGCGCCGCGCACGATATTGCCGATCGTGAGCTGACCGCTGAACTGCCCGTCGACCTCGATGACGAGCGGGATCATCGCCCCACGCCGGGCCTCTGCCTTCAAACTCGTCCACAGCGACGGCCAGTTCGACGCGTGATTGCGCGCCTCCCACGAGCCGCGCCCGGTCGGTTCCCACCGCTCCAGATGGTCGCGGTCGCGCAACCGGATCCGGCTCCATGCGGCCGCGTCGCGGAAACGCACCGGTCGCAGCGTCACCTTGCCGCCTGCCACCAGCACCGGACCGAGCCGGGCGGGCCATCCGGGGTGCTGTCCGGCCCGGAACACGTTCATGGAGTCCACTGCTCAGCCGCGCTGCGCCAGGAACGCGACCTGCACTTCGTCACCGGTACGGAAATCGGTGTCGTCGGGTTCCACCACGATCAGGCTGTTGGCCTCGGCGAGGGTGGCCAGCAGATGCGAGGAGCCGCTGTTGCCGTTGCCGAGCGGCTGCACCAGGTAGTCGCCGGTCGCCTCGTCGCGCAGCAGTTGCGCGCGCAGGTAGCCCTTGCGGCCCGGCATGGAGGTGATGGGAGTGATGGTGCGCGCGTTGACGATTCGACGCATCGGCTGACGACGGCCGAGCGCGATCCGGATCAGCGGACGCACCATCACCTCGAACACCACCAGCGCGCTCACCGGATTCGCGGGCAGCAGGAAGGTGGGCACCTCGTCGCGCCCGAGTCGGCCGAAACCCTGTACCGAGCCGGGGTGCATCGCGACCCGGTCGACCTCCAGTTCGCCGAGCCCGTCGAGCGCCTCGCGCACCTGATCCGAGGCCCAGCCGCCGACCGCGCCCGCGATCACCACGACCTCAGAGCGCACCAGCTGTCCTTCGACCACGTCACGCAGCCGGCGCGGATCGGCGCTGACGATGCCGACCCGGTTCACGTCGGCGCCCGCGTCGCGCGCGGCCGCCGCGAGGGCATAGGAGTTCACGTCGTAGACCTGGCCGGGGCCGGGCGTGCGATCGATGTCGATCAGCTCGCCGCCGATGGAGATCACCGACAGCCGTGGACGCGGGTGCACGAGCACCTTGTCCTGGCCGACGGCGGCGAGCAGGCCGACCTGGGCCGCGCCGATGATCGTGCCCGCGCGCACGGCCACATCGCCGGGCTGCACATCGTCACCGACGCGGCGGACGTAGTCGCCGGAGCGCACCGGCTCGAAAACCTTGATCCTGGCCCGCCCACCGTCGGTGAACTCCACCGGCAGCACCGCGTCGGCCAGGGTCGGCAGCGGCGCGCCGGTATCGACCCGCACGGTCTGGCGCGGCTGCAAGCGGATGGGCTGGCGCGAACCGGCCACCACCTCGCCGACCACCGGCAGGGTGAGGTCGATCAGCTCGCCCTCCTCGTCGCGCACGTCGACGCCCGCGGCGGTGACGTCGACGCTGCGCACCGCGTACCCGTCGATGGCGGCCTGATCGAAGCCGGGCAGCGGCCGTTCGGTGACGACGTCCTCGGCGCACAGCAAACCCTGGGCTTCGGATATCGCCACCCGGACCGGCCGGGGTGCGACCGCAGCCGCGGTGACCTTGATCAGCTGATCCTCAACCGAGCGCATCGAGCTCCTGTATCTATGGCGGCGGCGTATCTGGCGCGTTTAGGCGACGGGCGACTGTGGATCCCACTCCGGGCTGAGCCGGAAGTTCAGCCACTCGCGCAGTTGCGGACCGTATTCCTCCCGCTCGAGGGCGAAATCCACAGCAGCTCGAAGATAACCGCCCGGGTTGCCCAAGTCGTGGCGCGACCCACGGTGGACCACCACGTGCACCGGGTGGCCCTCGGCGATCAG
The DNA here is from genome assembly GCF_050320175.1 of Nocardia sp. FBN12. Classification (GTDB taxonomy): domain Bacteria; phylum Actinomycetota; class Actinomycetes; order Mycobacteriales; family Mycobacteriaceae; genus Nocardia. The sequence goes on from NZ_CP190048.1 coordinate 5,103,122, forward strand.
CAGGGCGATGGCGTCGGTGAGCTGCAGTTCCCCACCCGCGCCGGGGGTGATCCGGCGCAGTGCGTCGAAGATCACTCGGTCGAGCAGGTAGCGGCCCGCTGCGGCCAGGGTCGACGGCGCGTCGGCGAGGTCGGGCTTCTCGACCATGCCCTTCACCCGCAGCACGTCGGTTTCGGCGCCGTCGGCACATTCCTCGACGTCGAAGACGCCGTAGGCGCTGACCTGGGATTTCGGCACGTCGATGGCGCACAGCACGGACCCGCCGCGTTCGCGACGGACCCGGCTCATCGTCTCGAGCACGCCACACGGCAGCACCAGATCGTCGGGCAGCAGAACGGCGATGGCCAGTTCGTCGTCGTCGAGCACGGCTTCGGCCTGGGCGACCGCGTGGCCGAGGCCGAGCGGCTCCTCCTGCACGACCGAGGTTACGTCGAGCAGCGCCGGGGCCTTGCGAACCTTCTCCAGCAGCGCGAACTTCCCGCGCTCGGCCAGGGTGCTCTCCAGCACCAGATCCTCGACGAAGTGGGCGACCACGCCGTCCTTGCCCGGCGAGGTCACGATCACCAAGCGGTCGGCGCCGGAGTCGGCGGCCTCCGCGGCGACCAGCTCGATTCCGGGGGTGTCGACCACCGGCAGCAACTCCTTGGGCACCGTCTTGGTGGCAGGCAGAAACCGCGTCCCGAGTCCGGCCGCGGGTACCACCGCAGTGCGGAAACCGGAAGTCTTGTCTGTCATGCGAATACCCTATCCATTCAGTGCCGTCCGATCGTCTCCTCGCGGCGATCCGGCGTCGGCAAGAGCTTAGGCGTACCTCCGCCTCTGCTCCGGCCATGCGCGAAAGACATCGGATCGCTCGGCGGCTGTGCACCCTGTGCGTACCTCCGCCAACGCTGCGGCCCTGCGCGAAAGACGCCGGATCGCTGCGTGTCTGTGCAGACTATGGTGGTCGCTGTGGAGATGCCCGGTGAGCGCACCAAATATGCGTGGCGCCGCGAGATCCTGGCCACTCGCGCACAGGTCGACCCCGCTGAACACGCTGTCGACGCGGCGGCCCTCGCCGCCGCCGCGGCCCGTCTGGCCGGGGTCGATGACATCGTGTGCGCCTACGTCGCGGTGCGGGGCGAACCCGGCGATCTGCGGATGCTCGACGCGGTGCGCGAGCGTGGCGCCACCGTGTTGCTGCCGGTGACCGGCGAGCCGGGTCCGCTGCAGTGGGCGCGCTACGAGGGTGCGAGTTCGTTGCGCAAGGCCCGTTACGGCCTGCTCGAACCGGCCACCGAGACGTTGCCGCCCGCGGTGGTGGCCGAGGCCACGACCATCCTGGTTCCGGCGCTCGCCGTGGATCGACGCGGGGTGCGGCTCGGGCGTGGCGCCGGGTACTACGACCGGACGCTCGGTGCCGCGCGCTCGGACGTTCGCCTGATCGCCGTTGTCCGGGATAATGAACTGGTCGACCGGCTTCCCGAGGAACCGCACGATCGGCGAATGGGTTGGGCGCTCACCCCGGGCGGCGGGCTACGGCAGCTGGGCCGCGACCTCCCTGTTTCGCCGGAATGAAACGGCGATTCGCGACGTTGGCAGTGTCGGCGGTAGAGTGCTAGATCGACGAGAGACTTGCGGAGGATCCTGTGCCAACTTATTCGTACGCGTGCACCGAGTGTGACAACCGCTTCGATATCGTTCAGTCCTTCTCCGACGACACACTGACGGTCTGCCCGCAGTGCTCCGGGAAGCTGCGCAAGCTGTTCAACTCCGTCGGCATCGTGTTCAAGGGCAGCGGTTTCTACCGCACCGACAGCCGGGGCGGCGCGTCCACCGCGAGCGAGCCGGCGAAGACCTCCGCCGAGAGCGGCAGCAGTACCAGCAGCAACGGATCGAGCGGCAACGGGGATTCGTCGTCGAGTGCGAGCACCACCTCCACTCCGGCCGCCGCCAGCTGACTTTTCGGCAGTTATCCACAGCCCCGTAGTTATCCACAGGCGGGGCTTTCGGCGGCTTTTCCGCACTGCCACGGTTCTACGCTTTCGCCATGACTCGCAGTCTCGCCGATCTGGGACGTGGCAGCTCCTGGCGTTTCGCCCTCGGTAATCGTCCGGGCTGGGCCGATGCCCTACTCGCCCGGCGCATCGCCGCCGCCGTATTGGCCATCGCCGCCGTCGTGTTGTTCGTGCGCGGTGACCCCGGCGGAGCGAAGGTCACCGTGGTCGTCGCGGCCCGCGATCTGGCGCCCGGTCGGCTGCTCACCGCCGATGATCTGCGCATAGATCACCACGAATCCCGTTCGCTGCCAACCGGTTCCGTCGATTCGACCGCTCCCCTGCTCGGCGCGACACTGACCGGTGCCATGCGCGCGGGCGAGACCTTCACCGATCTGCGCGTCGTCGGTCCACGGCTGGCCGCGGCGGCCGCAGGCAGTGCCGATGCGCGGATCGTGCCGATCCGGTTGGCCGATGCCGCGGTGGCTGATGTGTTGCGGGCGGGCGACCGGGTCGATGTGATCGGTGTCGAGGACGCGGGCGGACCAGGGGCGAGCAAGCCCGCACGGACGCTGGCCACCGATGCCGCGGTCGTGCTCGTCACCGCGACGGGCGATCGACGCGGGGCGGAACGGGTGGTCCTGCTCGCCCTTGATACCGAATACGCGACCGCTGTCGCCGGTGCTTCTCTGCGAACGGCACTGACAGTCGTCTTCCACTGAACGTCCTGTCGTCGGCGACGGTATAGTTCGCGAGAGATTTGCCCGAACTCTCGATAGCATCGCAGAGGAACCAAGCACCACCGTTTCGCATCATTCGATAGGGAGCACAGCGCCCACGGCCGGCTCCTGGACGAAGGAGACATCGGCAATGCTCAAAGGTTTCAAGGACTTCCTACTTCGCGGCAATGTGGTCGACCTGGCGGTCGCCGTCGTCATCGGCACGGCGTTCGTCGCGATCGTCACCGCGTTCACCAACGGGATCATCAATCCGATCCTCGCGGTGTTCGGCGGATCGAACGAGATGGGGCTCGGCTTCCAGCTCGTCGCGGACAAACCGGCGACCTTCATCGAGATCGGGCCGATCATCACCGCGGCGATCAACTTCCTGCTGGTCGCGCTGATCCTCTACTTCGTCCTGGTGGTGCCGGCGACCAAGGCGAAGAAACGATTCTCCAAGGCCGACGAGAAACTCAGCGAAAACGAATTGCTCATCCAGATCCGCGACCTGCTCGCCGAACAGCACAGTCTGTCGAACGGCAAGCACAGCTACCTGCCCGAACCGGCGCCGAATGCCGACGGTAAGAACACCTACTGATCCGGGCACTCCCACAACCAGCTCGGGTCCCGCTCACCTGGTGAGCGGGACCCGAATTCATCTGTTGCGATTGCTCAGCCGAGGCTGAACGGCGCGCCCCAGAGGGTTACCCAGCTCATCACGTTGTCGGTTTCCACCTCGACGCTCACGAAGGCACGGGCCTGGGCGTAGCCGCCGCAGCCGGACAGGCCGATGGTCTCGTCGGCCCAGGTCACCGAGCCCGAGCCACCCTTGAAGGCGTTGCGGGTCTTGTGGGTTTCGTTGCCGAAGTCGTCGGCCATTTCGAGGTCGAGGACGTAGAAGGACTTCGACTGGCCGGGGCCGATGGAGAGCTCGCCGCCGGAGGACACGCCGCCGGTGACAGCGCCCTCCCAATCACTTTCGGCGTCCGCGCCGCCGGTCGCGCCGCCACCGGCGATATTGACCTGGCAGCCGACCGTGTAACCGGGGAAGATCTTGCCGCCGCCGCCACCGGATACCGTCACCTGCGCGCTGCCGGAAACCCAGGCGTTGCGATGCGCGGGCGTGGAACCCAGGGACGGATTGATATTGGCAGACTCGCCGACCAGGCTGATATCGACGACGGTGCCATCGGACAGTGTCTTGGTGATGTGCCCGCCCGGCAGCGGAACAAAGGTGTCGGCGTTGGCCGCACCTGTGGAAAGCAGACCCAACGCCACGGTCGCCGCTGCCGTGACACCGGCTGCGCGCGCCATGCTCTTACGGTTGATCATCACAGTGACCCCTCGAGGGTGAATTCGTGTGAACGAGAAAGAGTTTCGGTTCGGATGCGCGATCAGCCGATGCTGAACGGTGCTCCGTACAACGTGGTCTTGGAGTAGTGGTCGCCGATGATCTCGACCACCGAGTAGGACCGAGCCTGGGCATAGCCCGCGCAACCCTGGACCTGGATCTCCGCGTCCTGGTACTCCACCGAATAGACGCCGGGCTTCAGGATGTCCTTGGCATCGATCTGCACGAAGGCGACCTGACCTGGTCCGAGGTTGAGGCCGATCGAACCACCGGCCGACGGGCCACCAGTCGAAACACCACCGGACAATCCGGCGCTGACCGCGTCGTCGCCGATGCTGACCTGGCAACCGACGATGTATCCGTGACTCAGGTTCGACGCGCCATGCGTCGAAGAATTGTTGGAGCCGGGACGGTTCGACGGACCGTTCCACGGCCCGACCTCACCCTCCGGCGTGACCTGCACATCGGCGCGCGCGTTGCCCGATACCCACACGACGCGACCAGCGCCGTTGGCGGCCAGCGACGGGGAGACGACGGCATGCTCGCCGGTACGACTCAAAGTGACACCGGGACCGGCCTTCTGGCCGTCCGGCAACGGGACAAAGGTGTCCGCGTTGGCAGCACCGGCCGGCAACAGGCCGATCGTCACGGCCACTGCGGCGCCTGCGCTCCACGCGACGCGACGCCCGCGGTTGGTGCGGTTCTCGCTCATTCTTCCCCTCGAGGTATACGCAAATCCGACCTCGACCATCGAGGCCGATATCTGTGATGCGCCCGGACCCAGCTGGGGTGTGTCACGGGGACAGGCACCGCTGGCAACAGGACTGAGCGTCCTGCCGGGAGGTGAATCGAGAAGCTATGAATCGGGGTTCAACATAATGAGGCGGACTCGTAATGTCCAGCGCTACGACGTTGAAAGCACAACAAAACGGGCCGGTCGCAGTAGCGACCGGCCCGTTTCGAGTTCGGGATGCGAACAGATCAGCCGAGGCTGAACGGAGCGCCCCACAGGGTCACCCAGGAGATGACGTTGTCGGTCTCGACCTCGACGGAGACGAAGGCACGCGCCTGCGCGTAGCCGGCGCAGCCGGTCAGGCCGATGGTGGTGTCGGACCAGGTCACCGAACCGGAGCCGTTCTTGAACTTGTTGTTCTTGCTGTGCGATTCGTTGCCGAAGTCGTCGGCAACCTCGCGGTCGAGGATGTAGAACGAGCTCGACTGGCCGGGGCCGAGCGACAGCTCGCCGCCGGTGCCGACGCCCGCGTCGACGTTGCCTTCCCAGTCGCTCTCGACCGAGCCGTCGCCGGAGACGCCGCCGCCCGCGATGTTGACCTGGCAACCCACGGTGTAGCCGGGGTAGATCTTGCCGGAGCCGCCGTCGGAGACGGTGACCTGAGCGCTACCCGAGACCCACGCGTTGCGGTGGACCGGGGTGGAGCCCATCGACGGGCTGATGTTGGCCGACTCGCCGACCAGGGCGATGTCGACCACGGTGCCGTCGGACAGCGTCTTGGTGATGTGTCCACCCGGCAGGGGAATGAAGGTATCGGCGTTGGCCGCGCCCGTCGAGAACAGGCCGACGGCCACGGTGGCCGCAGCGCTGACGCCCGCCACCTTCGCCATGAACTTACGGTTGATCATAGGATTTGTCCCTCGAGGATTGAGTTCGCCGCAGCGAGAAGAAGATTCGTGCCGGATCGAAAGACGTCAGCCGATGCTGAACGGCATGCCGTACAGGGTGGTCTTCGAGTAGTTGTCGCCGATGACCTCGACGACGGTGTACGCCCGGGCCTGCGCGTAGCCGGCGCAACCCTGGATCTCGATTTCCGCGTCCTGGTAGTCGATCGCGTACGTACCGGCCTTCAGGATGTCCTTCGAGCTGATCTGCACGAACTTCACTTCGCCGGGGCCGAGGTTGACGCCGATGGAGCCGCCTGCGCTCACGCCACCGGTGCTCAGACCACCGGAGAGACCGGCGCCGATCGCGTCGTCGGCGATGCTCACCTGGCAACCGACGATGTAGCCGGTGTTCAACTGGGAGGTGCCGTGTGTCGACGAGTTGTTGGAGCCGGGACGGCCGGTCGGGCCGTTCCAGGGGCCGACCTCGCCCTCGGGGGTCTCGGTGACCTCGGCGATCGCGGTGCCCGAGACCCAGACGACGCGTCCCGCGCCGTTGGCGGCCATCGACGGCGAGATCAGTGCGGACTCGTGGGTGCGGGTGATGGTCACGCCAGCAGGGCTGACCTTCTGGCCGTCCGGCAACGGCACGAAGGTATCGGCGTTGGCGGCACCGGTCGACAGCAGGCCCATGGCCACGGCGGCCGCGGCAGCGCCGACGCCCGCGGCACGGACGCCACGGCGCACACCGGTGGTGCGGTTCTCGCTCATACTTCCCCTCATCAGGTGTCTAACAGCCGACTTCGACTTTCGAAGCCGGACAAATGGACCTCACAGGGCCCAGATCAGTGTGTCGCCCCTTTGTTGCCGTTACGTAACCAACTGTTATTTCGACGATACGGCCGGGGCCGGTGTGGCGAACCCGAGCCAGGGTTCCACCGGGTGGTTCAACGCACAGAGGTGGGAGTACTGCGGGGACCGATAGTTGGTGGCTCAATGGCGAACATTAAACGCCGTTCTATGGACACGGCAACGAAAGAGTTCGTAAATTTCACTGTGAACCACAGCACACATTCGTACATCGCCACATGCCTTGACGTGCATTGATGCAGTCGCGAAGACTCCTGTCATGGCACCTTGACAGGAACCCGTCGGAGATAACGATCTGGGTCGGCGAACGACAAAAGACCACGCTTTCGCGTGGTCTCGAGTATTTGTCCGCCGTTCACGTTCGTTCAGAAAACGGCTTTTCGAAGATCGCCTATTACGTAGCGGCTACGTAGATAACGGGACGATCACCCGTGATGCGGGGGAACTTGGGAGCGTAACCATTCGTCGCCGCCCGCGCCGCCCGATCCCTCGCCGCGCTCGTCACCGGTGGTTTCCGGCAGCACATCGCCGAAGATCCGCGCCAGCCGCGCCGCCTCGGCCGCCTTGCGCCGGATCGCCTCCGCCGAAGCGGGTTCCCGGCCCTGATCATCGGGGCCGGGAACCGGGGCGTGGGAGTCGGAGGTCATTCGTCCAGACCGGACAGCTCGCCGATCACCTTGCTGGCCAGCGGGCCGAGGGTCGCCATCCCGTCGCGGATCGACGCGCGGGTGCCCGGCAGGTTCACCACCAGGGTGCTGCCGGAGATGCCCGCGACACCACGCGACAAGCCCGCGTCGAGCGAGCCGGCGACCCGGCCGGACGCGCGCAGCGCCTCGGTGATGCCGGGCAGTTCACGGTCGAGCACCTGGGTGGTGGCCTCAGGGGTGATATCGCGCGGCGACATGCCGGTGCCGCCGACCGAGATCACCAGGTCGACTCCGCCGATCACCGCGGTGTTGAGCGCGTTGCGGATCTCGACCTCCTCGGCCTGCACCGTCACCGAGGCATCGACGAGGAACCCGGCCTCGTTGAGCAGTTCGGTGACGAGCGGGCCGAGCGAATCCACGCCGCCATGAGCCGTCCGATCGTCGACGACAACAACCAGTGCGCGCCCTGCCACGGGAGCATCGATGTCCATGGTCATCACCGTAGCGCTTACGCACGACAGGTTTGCGTTCGAACGCATCATCGGCCGCCTTCCGCCGCCGCGGCGGTGAGCGTGACCTCGACGGTCTTGGAGTTACCGCCCTGTTCGTCGGTGTAAGTCACCTTCACCTTGTCTCCTGGCTGGTGTGAGCGGACGGCCGCGATCAGCGCGTCGCCGGAATCGATGGGACGGTCGTCGAGACGGGTGATGACGGCACCGGTGGGGATGCCCGCATTCGCCGCGGGGCCGCCTGGGGTGGCCTCGAGCACGCGCGCGGCGGTGTCCTGCGGGCGCAGTTTGATGCCGATCTGGGCGTAGGTGGCGTGGCCGGTCTTGATCAGTTCGTCGGCCACCCGGCGCGCCTGATCCACCGGGATCGCGAACCCGAGGCCGATCGACCCACTCTGGGTGCCGCCCGCCGCCTCGCCGCCCAGGCTGGCGATGGCGGTGTTGATGCCGATCAGCTTGCCCTGCCCGTCGACCAGCGCGCCGCCGGAGTTGCCCGGGTTGATCGCCGCGTCGGTCTGGATCGCGTCGATCACCGGGTTCACCTGGCTCGGCGTGCCCTCGCCGCTGGTCGAGACCGGCCGATTGAGGGCCGAGACGATGCCGGTGGTGACCGTGCCGGCCAGGCCGAGCGGGGAACCGATCGCGATCACCGGCTGACCGACAGCCAGACCGTCGGAGGTGCCGAGTTCGATCGGCGTGAGGCCGGTCTTGCCACTGACCTTGATGACCGCCAGGTCGGACACCGGATCCGCGCCGATCATGGTGGCGGGCGCGGTGCTGCCGTCGCTGAACACCACTTCCATCTTCGCCGCGGCACCGGCGCCCGCGGCGACGTGATTGTTGGTGAGGATCAGCCCGTCCGAGGACAACACGACCCCGGAACCCTCGCCGGACGCGCGGCTTCCCGCGACCTTGATCATCACGACACTGGGCAGCACCCGCTGCGCCACGGCCTGAGTGGACCCGGCGGGCGCGTTGGCGACGGTGTTCACCTCGGGCTTCGGCACCTCGAGCGCGTTGGTCACCGGCGCGGAACCCGAGTCGGCGGCCAGCACTCCGACAACGCCACCGACACCACCGCTGACCAGAGCCAAGGCCGTCGCACCGGCGACCAGGCCGAGCCGCAACGGCTTGCGCTGCGGAGTCTGCACGGGCCCGAATGCCTGCGGCTGGGCACCGCCGTGTGACGCCTGGCCACCCTGCGCGGGCTGGCCACCGAACGACATGGGGCCGTGGTAGGGCGCGGAAGCCCCGAACGGCGCAGTCGGCTGCCCCCCATAGGGCGCCTGTCCGCCGTGGGGCGCCTGTCCATGGGACGGGTCGCGGTAGGGTGGCTGGCCGCCGGAGCCTGGCGCCTGCCCCTGATTCCCGGCCGGCGGGCCCGACTCGGCGGGATGGCCCGCGTCGCCCGGTCCGGTAGCGGCGGGCCGGTCAGCGGGGTGCTGGGGATCGTCGGTCATGGTATCTGTCTCCTCACGCTTGCTGACCAGCTTCCTGATGGCTACTGAGAGGCGCCTGAGATCGGACTATCAGTTCGCCGAGACTCCGGCGCTCACTCGTCGTCGACCTCGTCGAGCACGGTCGGCGCCTCCCCCGGCAGCACGATCCGGACCAGCGCGCCGCCGCGATCGGAGGTGTCGACGGCGATGGTGCCGCCGTGTTTGGTCACGACCTGTTTGACGATCGCCAGCCCGAGCCCGGATCCGGGCATCGAGCGCGAGGCGGTGGTGCGGTAGAAGCGTTCGAAGACCAGTTCCCGTTCGCCGGCGGGGATGCCGGGTCCCGCGTCGCCGACGGCCAGTTCGAGCAGGCCCGGTCCGGCCGGGCGCATGGCGATCTGCACGACCGCGTCGGGCGGACTCCACTTGGCCGCGTTGTCGAGGACGTTGAGGACGGCCCGTTCCAGCCCCGCCTCGTGCCCGTAGACGAACCACGGCGCGAGATCGGCCACAAAGGTGATCCCCACCCGCCGACGCCGTGCACGCTCGAGCGCGCGCTCGGCCACCTCACCGAGATCCACCCGCTCGTAGACGGTTTCGGGGGCGTCCTCGCGGGCGAGATCGACCAGGTCGCCGACCAGCGTCGACAGCTCACCGATCTGTGCGACCACATCGGCGCGCAATTCGGCCATGTCCTCGTCCGGCAACTGGGGCGCGCCCGGCCTGCCCGAGGCGATGAGCAGCTCCATATTGGTCCGCAGTGAGGTGAGCGGGGTCCGCAGCTCGTGGCCCGCGTCGGCGACGAGCCTGCGCTGACGATCGCGTGATTCGGTCAGCGCCCGCAGCATCGTGTTGAAACTCTCGGTGAGACTGGCTAATTCGTCGTCACCGGTCACCGGAATCGGCGTCAGGTCATCGGTGCGGGCGATGCGCTCGGTCGCCGCCGTGAGCCGGGCGATCGGGCGAAGGCCGGTGCGCCCCACCGCGGTGCCTGCCGCGGCGGCCAGCACCACACCGCACGCGCCGACCACGAACAGCAGCCAGGCCAGCTGGTCGAGCACCTCGCGGGTGCGGTAGAGCTTCTGCGAGATGATCAGCGTCGCGCCGCTGTTCGTGCGCGCGGCGAGGACCCGTTGGTCGCCGACGGTGCGCAGCGAGGAGCTGATCTTGCCGTCGGCCACGGCGAGCTCCTGGGCGCCGACCGGCGGAATCGTCTGCTGGGGCGGCATATACGGCTTGTGGCCGGAGTAGATCAACGCGACGCCGACATCGTTGGAGAACAGCCCCGCCAGCACGATCGACTGGAAACCGGCGGTCTCGAAATTGTTGTTGATCATCGTCGCCGCGCGCGCCTCCAGCTGCGCGTCGACATCGGCGTACAACGCGCGCGCCACCATCGCGTAGGCCGCGATCGAGGTGAGCGCGACCGCGATCAGCACCACCGACGCCGCCAGCAGGGTCACCCGCCAGCGCAGCGAGACCGACCTGGTCAGCGGGGTCGGGGGACGCATCTCGCTCGCGTCGAGCGGCCTGCCGAGAACGGCGACCACCGGTTCCTTGTGTGCCATAGCGCCCGCCTACGGAGGGGTCTCGCGCAGCACGTAGCCGACGCCACGCACGGTGTGGATCAATCGCTCTTCGCCGTCGGCCTCGGTCTTGCGCCGCAAATAGCCGATGTAGACCTCCAGCGCGTTGCCGGAGGTGGGAAAGTCGTAGCCCCAGACCTCTTCGAGGATCCGGCCGCGGGTGAGTACCCGGCGCGGATTGGCCATCAGCATCTCGAGCAACGAGAACTCGGTGCGCGTCAGGCTGATCGCGCGTTCGCCGCGCGAAACCTCGCGGGTGACCGGATCCAGCGACAAGTCAGCGAACACCATCGCCTCGGACGCTTCACCAGGATCTGGCGTACGCCGGCGAAGCAACGCCCGTAAACGCGCGAGCAATTCCTCCAACGCGAAAGGCTTCGGCAAATAATCGTCGGCACCCGCGTCGAGCCCGGCCACCCGTTCGGATACCGAATCGCGCGCGGTCAAAACGAGAATCGGCAGATCGTCGCCCGTACTGCGCAGTCGGCGGCACACTTCGAGGCCATCCAGGCGCGGCATCATGACGTCTAGGACGAGGGCATCGGGCCTGGATGCGGTCACTTTTTCCAGTGCGTCCAGACCGTCGACGGCGAGGTCGACGGTGTAGCCGTTGAAGCTCAGTGACCGGCGCAGTGATTCCCGCACCGCGCGATCGTCGTCGACTACCAGAATGCGCATGGCTGTAGTTTGCCGTGATCGACTGAGAACGTACTGAGAGGGCCGCCGGGCGAGTCGACGTGTCCGCGCACAGCACTTCGGCGGATCGGTTGTAGGTCTTGACAAGATCGGCCGAATCGTCGTTGTGGCGGCGGCTATTCGGAGAATTATGAAACGAGCCGCCCGGATTGCCGTTGACCACCCAGCACGGTATCTTTCCTGCGGTAAAAGAAGACCTCCAGTTGGTTCTGCGCTCGCATCGCTCCGCGACCTCCCCGCGCGGGCCGGGGTCACACGTGGAAGCAGAGGCAACGCACGCGGATGGAACCTGCATCGCGCTCCTGGCAATTCAGCCTGTCCAACTGGTCGGTAACGCGCAAGGTCGGTGTGGTGCTGGTGCTGCCGGTGATGCTCGCGACCACCTTCGCGGTGCTGCGCATCAACAACGAACTGCAGACGATGACGCAGCTCGGCGCGGCTACCGAACAGGCCACCGTCATCCGTCCCGTCGTCAAATTCGCCACCGCGACCGAGCAACTCGCCGTCGCCGCGACGGCCAACTGGGGTGCGATCGCCGACCCGCAGACCGACGCCGCGCTCACCACCTATGACCAGGCGCTGGCCGAGGTGCAGAGCGCGCTGCGCACGGCCCGCATCGAACCCGGCGTCGCCAGGGAGCTCAACGCGGCCGTCACCACCGGCGCCACCCTGCGCAATACGGTGCGCGGCGGTTCCCCGGCGATGGTCAGCGAACAGACCGACATGATCGGCGAACGAATCGGCAACGCGCTCGCCCAGACCCCGCAGGTCGACGACACCGTCGTGCAGCGCTACTTCCTGCAGCTGACCGCGCTGCACCAATCGCGCCGGATCCTCACCAGGGAACGCACGCTGGTCGTCGCGCCCGAGTCGGGTCGCAGCCAGAGCGCGCGGGCGAAGATGCTCGTGGAGCTCGGCGCCGAAGCGAACATGATCAAGACCTACGCGATGGTCCTGCCCGAGCACGCGGGCAATCAGGCGGCATTGCTGGACGCGGTGCAGACCCGGATCAGCGTGTTCAGCCAGAACAACGGCGACCCGACCACCAACGCCGCGGTGCTCAACACCCTGCAGGTCAGCGCCGACACCTATTCGTCCACCATCTCGGCGCTACTCGACACCGTCGACCACACCCTCGACAGCAACACCGCGACCGCCCAGACCGGCGCCCTGCGGGAGACCACCCTGGTGCTCGGCATGCTGCTGGCGGGCCTCGCGCTCGCGCTGGCCGTGGCCCGCACCCTGGTGGTGCCGGTGCGCAGGCTGCGACGCGACGCGCTCGAGGTGGCTCACGTGAAGCTGCCCGACGAGCTCGCCGTGGTTCGCAGCGGCGGCGCGACGCCGGAGATCACCCCGGTGGGTGTGCACTCCACCGACGAGATCGGCCAGCTGGCCCGTGCCGTCGACGAGATCCACGAGCAGGCCCTGAATCTCGCGGGCGACCAGGCCCGTCTGCGCCTGCAGATCGGCAACATGTTCGAGACGCTGTCGCGGCGCAGTCAGTCGCTGGTGGAACAGCAGCTCGCGCTCATCGAGGAACTCGAGCACGACGAGGACAACCCCTCGCGCCTGCAGACGCTGTTCCGCCTCGACCACCTCGCCACCCGTATGCGCCGCAACGGCGACAACCTGCTCGTGCTCGCGGGCACCGTGCTGCGCCGCGGTCATCTGCCGCCGGTGCCGCTGTCGGACATGCTCTGGAGCGCGGTCTCGCAGGTGGAGGACTACCAGCGGGTCGAGATCGGCAATGTGCCCGACGGTGTCGTCGCCGGTGAGTCCGCGGTCGACATCGAGCACCTGCTGGCCGAGCTCATCGACAACGCGCTGCGCTACTCCCCGCCGAGCACGTCGGTGGCGGTCATCGTCGGCCGGGCGGTCGACAGCGGCTATCTGATCGAGATCACCGACCGCGGCCTCGGCATGTCGGCCGAGGATCTGCGCACGACCAACGACCGGCTCGCCTCCGGTGGTGAGGTCACCATCGAGACGGCGCGCCGGATGGGTCTTTTCGTCGTCGGCAGGCTCGCCAAGCGCCACACCATCACGGTCAGCCTGCGCCGGACCAGCGGTGCGGCACCGCAGCCCGGCATCACCGCCAGTGTGCATCTGCCCAGCGCGCTCGTCGCGCCGTCGCCGCCCGTCCCGTCGGCGGGCCAGTCCACCGGACCGAATCCACTGGCGACCGGCCCGAATCCGATCATGCCCGCCGGAATCGGCCCGTACGCCCTGACTCCGGCCGACATCACCGGCCCGAATCCGATCATGCCGATCGGCCCGCGCCCGTTGGTCTCTCTGGACGCGGTGACCGGGCTCGACCTCCCCGATCTCCCGGCATCACCACTGCCCCCGATCTACACGCCCGCGAGTCCGGATCCGGTCGTCCCGGCCAACGGCACTGGCACGCCGAAGACCCCGCTCACCAGCGTCGGTCTCCCGCAACGCGTTCCGGCCTCGGTACCGGCGCCGCCACCGGAACCGGTCGCGGTCGAGCCCGACGTGGACGCCGCGCCGGTGGGCATGTGGGCCGAGCACGAACACGACACCGACGATCTCCCGGTGTCCACCGATCCGCCTACGCCCGCCGCCGACTCGACGCCCTTCGGCCTGCCGCAACGCATACCCGCGAACGCACTCGCCGAGCTCGCCACGCCTGCCGTGCCGCCGGATCCCGAGCCGGAGCCGGTGTCGCGGCCGGTCGACGCCGACCCGATGCCGACGACGAGCACCCGTTTACAGCCGGTCTCCGGCCCGGCGCCGACCCCGATCTACCAGCGGATGGTCTCGGAGTGGCTGGTCGAACCCGCCTCCGCCCCTACCGAATCCGGTAACGGCAACAGCGGGTCGTGGAGCGCCCCCGGCGACGCGGGCTGGTCGGCCGCCGCAGAGGCGGACCACCCACCCACGTCCTCGCGCACGAGCGGCGGGCTGCCGATCCGCAAGCCGGGCGCCCAGCTCGTCCCGGGCGGGCTCACCCCCGCGGAGGAAGCGGGCGCGCGCGACCCCGAGGAGATCCGCAACAACTTGACCCGACATCTCAGCGGCGTCCGCAGCGGCCGTGCCGAGATCCAGTACAACGACGGAGGCCTCGAATGAGCAACGCGCACCCCACAGACGAGAATCTGAACTGGTTGGTCGCCCGCTTCACCCGCGACGTGCCCGGCGTCTCGCACGCGGTGCTCGTCTCCGCCGACGGATTGCTCCAGGCGACCAGTCCGCACCTGCCCGCCGATCGCGCCGAGCAGCTGGCCGCGGTCACCGCGGGCCTGGCCAGCCTGTCGATGGGTGCGGCGCACCTGTTCGACGGCGGCAAGGTGATGCAGTCGATCGTGGAGATGCAGCGGGGCTATCTGCTGGTGATGAGCGTCGGAAACGGTTCGCACCTGGCGGTTCTGGCCAACAAGAGCCACGACATCGGCCGGATCGGCTACGAGATGGCACTGCTCGTCGACCGGGTGGGCTCGGCGGTCACCGCCACCGCCCGCTCCGCCGGCTGAGGTGAGATGTCGAGCCCTTACGGATCCGATCAGCGGCCCACGACGCGAGTCAGGCCCTATGCACTGACCTCCGGCCGCACCGAACCCGCGATCGCACTGCCCCTGGAGGCGGTCGTGGAAACGGTCTCTTATACAGCGCACAACGACTGGTCCGCAGGCGATTTGCGGATCGAAATCGTGCGTCTTGCCACACATCGGCTTTCTGTCGTCGAGATTGCCGCATACCTTGGTCGCCCACTGGGTATGGTCCGGGTGATGATCGGCGATCTCGTAGTGGGCGGGATTCTTCGAGTGCATTCGACGCTGACCGAGCAGGCGAGCTACGACGAACGCCGATCACTGATGGAGAGGACTTTGCGTGGACTCCGTGGCCTCTGATGGCATGCGCCCGCCGACACAGGAACAACGAGTCGCGTCGACCAAGATCGTGGTGGCCGGTGGATTCGGTGCGGGCAAAACGACTTTCGTCGGTGCGGTATCGGAGATCGTGCCGCTGCGCACCGAGGCGATGGTGACGCACTTCTCCGACGGCATCGACGATCTCGCCGAGACGCCGGAGAAGGAAACCACCACCGTCGCCATGGACTTCGGGCGTATCGTGCTGCCCGGCAACCTGGTGCTCTACCTGTTCGGCACGCCGGGTCAGAAACGGTTCTGGTTCATGTGGGACGACCTGATCCGTGGCGCCATCGGCGCGGTGGTGCTGATCGACACCCGCAGGCTGGAAGACAGTTTCGCCGCCGTCGACTTCTTCGAGGCACGCGGACTGCCGTTCCTGATCGCGGTCAACCGCTTCCCCAACGCCCCGCGCTTCCCCATCGCCGAACTGCGCGAAGCGCTCTCGGTGCGCGAGGGCATCCCGATCGTCGACATCGACGCGCGCAATGCCGTCGAGGTCCGTCAGGCGCTGGCGGCGGTGACCGAATACGCCATCGCCCAGCTCGAGCCGCAGCAGTTCGAAGGAGCGGGCAGGCGTGCTTGATGTGCTTGCCGCGAGCGGTGCCGAAACCTTCGCGCACGGCACCGGTATCGCGTGGCTCGCGTTGGATCTGTCGGCGCTCGGCGCGCTGGTGGCGTTCGCCTGTATCCGGCACGCGAAGTACTCGATCAAGTTCCGGTTGGTCTGGCTGACGATGGCGGCGGTCTCGCTCGGCGGAGTCGGGCTGTGGCTGGCGAATTCGGTGGCGCTGCTCGCGATGCGCGTGAACGACAGCGCCATGCGGTACAACCTCGCGCTCGGTGCGGCGGCGCTGGCCATCGCGGTGGTCGGCGTGCTGGCCGGATTGCTGATCAGTGGCCGGACCACGCAGGTGCCGCGGCTGATCATCGGCGGGTTGACGATGGGGCTGAGCGTCGGGCTTTCGACCTTTCTGACCCTGGACGCGCTCGCCGTGCAGGGCACCGTCGAGGAGTCGCTCGGTCTCATCGGAGTGGCCGTGCTGGTGTCGATGGCGCTGTGCACCGCGACGCTGTGGGTGTCGCAGGTGGTCCGCCGGGTGCCGATGCGAGTGCTGGTGTCGGTGCTGTTCGCGCTGGGCGTCGCGGCGGTGTACTACACGGCCGTCGCCGCGCTGAAGTTCTCGATCGATCCGGGCATCCGGACGCCGGCCGGGATCCCGCTGTTCGACTTGGTGTTCCCGATGTTCGTGATCGGCGCGCTCGGTCTGACGGTGCCGATCACAGCGGTGCTGGTGGCACCGGATCGGCGGGACGCGGCGGCTCAGGTGCGTCAGCCTGTCTCGGTGCACTGAGAGGCAACCAGCTAACGTCCGGTTTGTCGGAATAATTCCGGTCGTCCGCCCTGCTGAGCCGAGCTCTCGCGACCTGTGGAGATTCGCCGGGAAACTGCCCCTGAAGTGGCGATGAGCGGGTTCTCCTGACTCGGAGAACCCGCCCTCCCGCACGAGAGTACATACCCGCGCGGGACTCCGCATCAGTGGTTGGGGAATTTTCTTGTGGCGAAAAACAAACCAAGAGTTGGTAATTCAATGGCCAGCAAACCCTCCGCAAGCCGATCAGAGCGCCCATGCCAAGTGGCGCGCATCACACCGTTAACGGAGCGGTTGCCGCCCGCCCACATTTAAGGCCCTGAACAGGCACAACAGTGCGGAAGTAAGGCCCCTGGACAGGGGGCCGACCAGAACGAACCGCCGACCACGTGGAACCTCACCACGCAGTGCGGGAACCGAGTTATGGTCGCTGCAGGGCGCATTCGTCTCGCCCGGCACATCCAAGGTTCGTTCGAAGGAGTTCGCATGGCCGTCAACGTGGTGCTCGACAAAGTCCTCGACAAGGAATTCGAGAACAAGACGCTCGCAGAAATTCTCGCCGCGCCCCCGTCGGCGCTGGCCGGCCTCACCGAGGCGCACGACAAGCAGCTGCTCGAGGCGCTGAAGATCAAGACCATCGCCGACCTGGGCAACAACAAGTTCTTCCAGCTCGCCGCGACCCTGGTCGAACTCGCCGAGCGCGAGGGCTGAAAGCTTCCAGACAACACATGGCCTGCCAGGCATTCCTGGCAGGCCATTGTCATGTCAGAGGCGGGCGGGGTCGATCATTCCCTTGCGGACGGCATTGACGATGCGGCGCGGTACGCGGTATTCGACGCCCGCCACGGTCACCGGGACCAGTTGTGGGACTTCCGCTTTCCACTGCGAGCGCCTGCTGCGGGTGTTCGAGCGCGACATTCTGCGCTTGGGGACCGCCATGATCAGCCTTCCTTGCCTGCGCGGGAGCGCTTTCCGTACTTGCGCTCGAACTTCTCGACCCGTCCCTGGGTGTCGAGGTTGCGGGCGGTGCCCGTCCAGAACGGGTGCGAATCCGAGGTCACGTCGACCAGCATGAGCGGGTAGGTGTTCCCGTCGGCCCATTCGATCGTCTGGCTGCTGGTCGCGGTTGACCTGGTCAGGAACTGTTTCCCGGTGCTCGCGTCCTCGAACACGACGGGGTGGTAGTCGGGGTGTATGCCCGCTTTCATGCCGTTTCTCCTCTCGGGTTTGTGCGCTCGCTCGCCGAGGCTGTTGCCTCGGTGGGATCGGCGCAGGGATCTTGGTGCCAGTCGCCGAAGGGGTCCTCCCACAACGCGACTCGTTCCGGGGCCCGGTCGACGAGCAGTAGTTCGTCGTCCTCGACCAGCGCCCAGTGCAGGGCGTGCCGGATCTCGGCGGGGTCGGCGTCGTGGGCCAGGATCACCAGCGACACATCGCGATCGCCGAACCGCTCGTCCCAGCCCAGCGCGGCCATCGCCCGCCGGTCCGGGTCGGCGGCGGCCTGTTCCTCGGCGCTCATCGCGGCCAACCAGCGCCCGGCGCCGCCGACCCGCAGCCCGCCACCGGCCGACTCGAGCCAGACCACATGGTCGGGCTGGGTGGCCAGCCAGATCCGGCCGCGGGCGGTGACAACACCGTCGAACAGGACGTCGAGCGCCTCGTGCAGCCGCTCGGGATGGAACGGCCTGCGCGCGGCGAACTCGACGATCGAGACGCCGCAGTCGGTGCTCAGCGGCGGCTGTCCGCGCAACAGCGGCGCGTGCGCGTCGAAGATCCGGCCGCGGCGCGACTCCGCGGGCACGCGCGTCAGCAGGGCACCGATTTCGATGGCGTCGAGGCCGGGTAGGTCATGCAGCCAGGCGATCGGCGCGGCGGGCGTGAGCCTGGTCAGCACGGCCCCGAGGCGCTCGAGGTCGAGCGCGTCGGCGCCGGCGGTGAGCACTACCAGCGCGTCGGCGAAGTCGACCTGACCGACGGCCACCTGCGCGACCGTGCGCTCGTCGTCGGCCGAGGCGAGCCCGCGATCGGCCAGTACCTCGTCGCCGGTGGCGTCGGCCAGCCACTGCTGCCCGTCGAGACAGGTCAGCACCGCCTCGATCCGCACGGTGCGCCCGGTGGGCCCGTCGACGCGATCGGCCACCCCGCTGACGACTACATGCTCGATCGCGTGGCACAACGCCTCGGCCTCGATGCCCGGATCCAGCGCCAGCACGATCCGCTTGACGTGTTCGCGCGCCGCGAGCGTGCACAGCATCGGCAGCAGGTCGGCACGCAGCGTGCACGACACACACCCGTGCGCCAGCTCGAGCACCGTGACGCTCGTGGTGCCCGCGGTGGTCATCGTGCGGCGCACCACACCTTCGCGCAGTTCGGCGAGATCGTGATGCAGCACCACAGTCCCGGCGTCCTCGCCCAACATCGCCGCGATGTGCTCGACGCCGCCCATGGCGGGTCCGGAGAAGCCGGCCAGCAGCACCACGGGCGTTCTCCGGTCTGCCTGGTCCAGCATCCGAAACCCCTTTCGACAATGATTTTCATTTACCTCGGGGCGACTGTACAGTGCGGAATAATCGTTGTCGAAAATGGTTGTCATAACCATGGAAGGAGGTCGCATGTCGGCCCACTGCCAGGTCACCGGTCGTAAGCCCGGCTTCGGAAAAGCCGTCTCGCACTCGCACCGGCGCACCAACCGACGCTGGAACCCCAACATCCAGCACAAGACCTACTACCTGCCCAGCGAGGGCCGCCGCGTCACGCTGACGGTCTCCACCAAGGGCATCAAGACCATCGACCGCGACGGGATCGAGGCTGTGGTGGCCCGCATCCGCGCTCGCGGGGACAAGATCTAGGAGCTGAACATGGCCTCGAAAGCGACCGATATCCGGCCGATCGTCAAGCTGAAGTCCACCGCCGACACCGGCTTCACCTACGTCACCCGCAAGAACCGCCGCAACGATCCCGACCGGCTGGTGCTGCGCAAGTACGACCCCGTCGTGCGCCGCCACGTCGACTTCCGCGAGGAGCGCTGATGGCGAAGAAGTCCAAGATCGCCCGCAACGAGCAGCGGCGCGAGATCGTCGAACGGTTCGCGACCCGGCGTGCCGAGCTCAAGGAACTCATCCGCAAGCCGAGCACCGGCGACGCCGAGCGCGCCGCCGCCCAGGCCGAACTGCGCAGCCAACCGCGCAATGCCAGTCCGGTACGCTTGCGCAATCGGGACGCTGCTGACGGCCGCCCACGCGGCTATCTCCGCAAATTCGGCCTCTCCCGTGTTCGTGTGCGCGAGATGGCCCATCGGGGTGAGCTCCCCGGGGTCCACAAATCGAGCTGGTGAGGAGATCGCATGGCAGTGAAGCGAGCACCGTCCAAGAAGGCACGCGCCGACCAGGGCCGTAAGCCGAAGAAGAATCCGCTGATCGCCGCGGGCATCGAGTACGTCGACTACAAAGACGTCAATCTGCTGCGCACCTTCATCTCCGATCGCGGCAAGATTCGCAGCCGCCGCGTCACCGGCCTGACCCCGCAGCAGCAGCGTCAAGTCGCCGTCGCGGTGAAGAACGCCCGCGAGATGGCGCTGCTGCCGTTCACCACGACCAAGTAGCAGTACGCGCGAAAGTGGCCCCGAGGCAATAGCTTCGGGGCCACTTTCATTCGAAAAGCCGACCCCCACGGAGGGAGTCTTACGACCGACCCGTCCGCGGCCGGGTCGCCGGTCAGGCGCCGTTGCGTAGGCGACGAAGGAGCAAGCAACGGTGCCTGACCGGCGGCCCCTCAGGGCCGCGGACACGCGCGCGCCAGCGCGCCGATATCACGGAATGGTCAGTACCTGGCCCTCGTTGATGAGGTCCGGATTGTCGATCCCCGAGGCCGAGGCGATCTCCTGGTAACGGTTGCCGTCACCGTAGAAGCGCTCCGAGATGGCCCACAGGGTGTCGCCCGACTCGACCGTGTAGGTCTGCGCGGCGGGCGGCGGCGGGACCTCTTCGGCGATCGGGGCGGCGGCGACCGGCCCGGGAGCGGGCAGCGGGTTGTCGGTGACGGTGGCGGTAGCCCACGCGACTGAACCGTCGGTGCCGTAGAGCACCACGTTGCGGTCGGGCTGCACGACCAGCTTCTCGACATTCTTGCCGCTGGTGTCGGTCGCCCAGATGCGCGCGCCGCCACCGCTGTAGACGACGAAGTCGCCGTCGTGCTGCAGGGCCGCGCGCTGCGCGTCCTGCCCGTGCGTCATCGCGGCCCAGACGACGTTGCCGTCGGGCTCGGTCAGCACCAGGTTGCCGTCCGGCTGCAGTGTCAGGGTGTAAGCACCGCCGGTCAGGGACTGACCAAGTCCCAGTTCTTCGCCTACGCGCAGCGTGTCGGCCACGTTGTTCCTTTCGAAGGTTGCCAATTGCAGAGCCCAACAGGAGATGCCGGCCGATTGCCACAGCCACATCGCAGCCGAATGTAGTCCTCGCGGCGGGCATACGGAGGGGTTATGCGCAGGGTTCGCGGAAAGTTCACGGTGTGGCCGTGCGGACTATGGTGCAACCATGACAACGATGTCGCGTTACACTGTCGCCGCGGCAGCCGTGGCCGTGCTGATCGCACCCCTCACCGGCTGCGCAACCTCGGATGATCCTGCGCCCCAACCGGATACGTCGCACACGAACACCCGTCCCGAAGCTCCGAATCCCGGTATCGGCCAACTACTCACCGCCGATCCCACCCTCGTCGACCCACACCCGATTCCCTTCACGTCCTGGAATCGCGTGAGCGACAACAAGATCGGCGTCAACTTCGAGACCGGCAACCCCGAGTGCTACGCCGTCGACGCCACGGTCACCGAAACTCCCGAGACCGTCACCGTCGCCCTGCGCGCCGGCACGCGGGCGGATTCCGTGAACAAGATGTGCACCATGAACATGATCCTCGGCACGCTGGAAATCCCCCTCCGAGACCCGCTGGGAACCCGCACGGTGCTCGACGCCGGATAAACGAAAACGGGTGCCGCACCGAGGATTCGGCGCGGCACCCGCTTCTGGGATCAGTGCGCGAAGTGGCGGGCACCCGTCAGGTACAGGGTGACGCCCGCTTCCTTGCAGAGCTCGATGGTGTCCTTGTCGCGGATCGAACCACCGGGCTGCACGATCGCGCGAACGCCCGCGGCCACCAGGATCTCCGGCCCGTCCGAGAACGGGAAGAAGGCGTCGGAGGCGGCGACGGAGCCCTTTGCCCGCTCACCCGCGCGCTCGACGGCGAGCTTGCAGGAGTCGACGCGGTTGACCTGACCCATGCCGACGCCGACCGCGGCGCCGTCCTCGGCGAGCAGGATCGCGTTCGACTTCACCGAACGGCATGCGCGCCAGGCGAATTCGAGGTCGGCCAGGGTGGTGACATCAGCCGGGTCGCCCGCCGCCAGGGTCCAGTTGACCGGATCGTCGCCCGCGGCGTCGAGCACGTCGCGGTCCTGCAGCAGCGCACCGCCGCTGATCGGGCGCAGTTCCACGCCCTTGCGCTGCGGGGCGTCGGCCACCAGCACGCGCACGTTCTTCTTGCGCTGCAACACTTCCACCGCGCCGGGCGCGTACCCGGGAGCGATGATCACCTCGGTGAAGATCTCGGCGACTTGCTCGGCCATCTCCACGCTGACCTCACGGTTCGCGGCGATCACGCCACCGTAAGCACTGACCGGATCGGTCGCGTGCGCCTTGCGATGCGCCTCGGCGATATCGGCGGCGACGGCGATGCCACACGGGTTGGCGTGCTTGATCACCGCGACAGCGGGCTCGTCGAAGTCGAACGCGGCACGCCAGGCGGCGTCACCGTCGGTGTAGTTGTTGTACGACATCTCCTTGCCGTGCAACTGCTTCGCCTGCGCGATCCCGACCGTGCCGTCGTTGCTGGTGTACAACGCGGCGGCCTGGTGCGGGTTCTCGCCGTAGCGCAGCACCGCGGCACGCTCCCACGAACCGGCGACCCAGCCGGGGAACTGCTCGGTCTCCTCGGCGACGGCGGGCACGGCGACCGAGCCCATCCAGCTCGCGACGGCCACGTCGTAGCTCGCGGTGTGCTGGAAGGCCTTGGCGGCCAGCGCGGTCCGCTCGGCGAGGGTGAACCCGCCGGACTTCACCGCGGCGAGCACGTCGTCGTAATCGCTGACGTCGACGACCACACCCACGGAGGGGTGGTTCTTCGCGGCGGCACGCACCATCGACGGCCCGCCGATGTCGATCTGCTCGACACACTCGTCGACGCTCGCGCCACTGGCCACGGTCTGGGTGAACGGGTACAGGTTCACCACCACCAGCTGGAACGCCTCGACACCCAGCTCCACGAGCTGATCGACATGCTCGGCGCGCCGCGTGTCGGCCAGGATGCCCGCGTGCACCCGGGGGTGCAGCGTCTTGACCCGGCCGTCCAGGGTCTCCGGGAACCCGGTCAGATCCTCGACCTTGGTGACCGGGATACCGGCCTCGGCGATCTTGCCCGCGGTCGACCCGGTCGACACCAGCTCCACACCGGCCGCGTGCAGCCCGGTGGCGAGCTCGATGAGCCCCGTCTTGTCGTAGACGCTCACCAGCGCCCTCTGGATCGCCTTACGTTCACTCACCGGCGTGCTCGCTCACTGGTATTTCTGCCTTTCGTCCGTCGGAGACAATGCCTCGCGTCGCGACGGCGGCGATGACCTCCGCCAGTAACCGTCGCTCGACAACTTTGATGCGCTCCTGCAGCGTGTCCTCGTCGTCGCCGGGCATCACGGCGACCGCTTCCTGCGCGAGGACCGGGCCGGTGTCCACGCCCGCGTCGACCAGGTGCACGGTGCAGCCGGTGACCTTGACCCCGTAGGCGAGCGCGTCACGCACCCCGTGCGCGCCGGGGAACGACGGCAGCAGCGCGGGGTGGGTGTTGATGAGCCGGCCGCCGAAACGTTCCATGAACGCGGGGCCGAGGATTTTCATGAAGCCCGCCAGGACCACCAGATCGGGCTTGTGCGCGTCGACTGCCTCGGTGAGGGCGACGTTCCAGGCTTCCCGATCGGCGAAATCTTTGAGTCCCACCTTGAAGTGCGGCACTCCGGCGGCGTCGGCATGCGCGGTGGCCGGGCAGTCCCGGTCGACACCGACTGCCACGATCTGCGCCGGGTAGCCGGGCTCGCGCGCGGCGGCCAGCAGTGCGTTGAGCAGCGAGCCGGTGCCCGAGGCCAGAACGACGACGGTAGCCGGTGTTCTGGCGGGCTTCCACGGGGCAAACGAGGACGTCAGCGCTCTACTCCTGCGTGTGATCGGGCGGCGGCGATGGCGATAGGCGCCGGGTCGAGCTTAGCGACCGGGGGTCTTGTCCTCGTCCGGCAGGTCCGACTCGACCACTTCGACGTCGACGATGTCGTCGGCGGGCTCGTCGGTGGAGCCGGGTGCGGCGATGCTCACTTCGAGCTCGTCGTCGAAGTCCTCGACCAGTTCGCCGTCGACTTCGACTGCGGGATCGTCGTATTCGACCGGGTCGTCGTCGGCGGGATCGTCGTCGTACTCGTCGTCGTCGTAGTAGTAGTAGTCCTCGTACTCGTACTCGTCGTCGGCGTCGTAGTCCTCCTCGGGCTCGGTCGGCGTCAGGAAGCGGCGGGCGAACACCATCCCGACGAAGCCGCCGAAACCGAACCAGGTGACCATCAGCACGACCAGCATCAGCAGATCGACACCGACCCATCCGACGGCGCCGAGCTGACCGCTGCCGAGAATCGCGAGCACCAGGAACGTCAGCGTGGACAGCGCGGCACACGTGAGCGTCGCCCACGGCGCGCCGGGCCGGTCGTCGCTGGTGCGGCCGAGTTCGATCCCGCCGAGCACCCCGACGGCGAGCGGGACGAGCAGCAGCACGGCCCACCACGGGGACGCGGGTCCTTCCGGGACGGGAATCAGCGCGGGCACGACCGGCATGTGTCCGCCCGTCACCCCGAACAGACCCACCGATCCGGCCCCGAACAGCACGGCCGCCCCACTGAGGAT
Organism: Nocardia sp. FBN12; assembly: GCF_050320175.1. GTDB lineage: Bacteria > Actinomycetota > Actinomycetes > Mycobacteriales > Mycobacteriaceae > Nocardia. The sequence continues at coordinate 5,127,780 of NZ_CP190048.1, forward strand.
GCCTGCCGCGCCGATCACCACATTCGGCAGATAGAGCAGGGAGAGCAGGGTCATACCAAGTACATCGGTGGCGTTGTGTGCCTGCTGAAAAGCGCCGTCGAGCCGGGACAGATGCACGAAGAACGAGATCACGGTGGCCAGCGCGGCACAGCCGAGCATGCGCAAGACGGTGCGTCGCGCTGCCCGGGCGCCGAGGACCGCCCAAACCGGGATCTCGATCGGCACGAACGCGCACACCGAACTCCACGCCCGGCTCGCGATTCCGGCGGCTGCCGCGCCCAGATACAGCACGAGCACCCACCCGAACGCCGCGATCGGGCCGGGCGATTCGAGCGGGATGACGCCTGCGGCATCACCGGTGACGGCGAGGCAGACGGCCGTCATGAGCAGCGGCCCGGCCAGCACCGCACCGGTCAGCCAGCCCAGCTCGACCGGGGTCGGCCGGTTGGGGACCGCACGCGCGCATTCGCGGGCGGCCAGCCAGACCAGGACCGCCGTCGGCACCAGCGGGAGCAGGCCGAGCGTCGTCCGGCCGACTGTGAGCGGAACCTGATGGGCGGCAAGCCAAGTCGCGGCGACCGCGGCGGGCGCACTGGTGAGATCGGTACCGGTGGTGAGCATGACCACGAGCACGAGCAGCACCGTGGCCGCCAAGGCGGTGATCGTCGGCCGCGCCGCGACCAGCAGCAGGGTCCGCGCCCGCTCGGGCGAGAGTGACCACCAGCCGGGCTCGGGCCCGGACGGTGGTGCGACGACGGTCTCCCCGATGCCGCGTGACCCGGAGGTCCGGCGCACGAGGGAGTTACGGGCGCTCATGACAATTCAGCGTGTCAGCTTCCCCGGCGGCCGCGGGTCAGGCGCGCCGCGAGCCCACAGGCGTACCTGTGGGCTCGCGATCGATCCTGGACCACCACGCGGCAGCCGTTCTGTTCTTCGGTTCTACTTGTTGTCGTCGTTCGGGCGGAACGCCGTGGTGGCGTCGGCCGCCGGATCGGCGGTCTGCTCACCACCGAACGGCTGCGGCTGCCCGGGCGCAGGCTGCTGCGCGCCACCGAAGTTCGGCGCACCGAACGGCTGGCCCTGCGGCTGCGCACCGCCGAAGGTCTGCGTCGCGCTCTCATCCGGACGCGGCTGTGCCTGCGGCGCCGCACCGTACGGCGACGCCTGCTGCTGCGGCGCGCCGTACTGCTGGCCGTACGGCGACTGCGGCGGCTGCTGACCGGGCTGACCGTAGGCCTGCTGACCCGGCTGGCCGTAGGACGGCTGCGGTGCCTGCGGCATCGACGGCGAACTCTGCTGGCCGTACGGCGACTGCTGCGGGTACTGCCCACCGGTCTGGGTCTGGCCGTAACCGGTCTGGCCGTAGGACTGCTGGCCGGTGTTCTGGCCGTAGCCCTGCTGGCCGTAGCCCGGCTGCTGGCCGTACTGACCGTATTGGCCCGGCTGCTGTTGCGGCTGAGCCGGTTTCGGCGCGGGTGCCTTGATGATCCCCAGCTTGAAGAGCAGCCCCGCGACGGCGACGGCGGCGGTCGCGAAGCCGAGCACCAGCACCAGGTAGGCGCCGATCTCGAGCTCGGAGCCGTCGGGAGCGCCGACGAAGGTCACGATCACCAGGGTGAGGAAACCGGCGAGCGCGGTCGCGGCGGCCACGCCGAGCAGATCCTGCTTCGGCAGCAGCGACACCCCGGCCAGCAGGCCGGCGACCAGCAGCAGCGCGAGAATCGCGCCGTTGCCCGACCACTCGAACAGGCTGAACGTGACATCGGTGCCGATGGTGGTGCCGCCGATGGTGGTCGGCTCGGAACCGATGTACGGCAGGAAGCCGAGCAGGAACGTCAGCACACCGAGTCCGGCAGTCGCCGCGGTCAGAATGAACGGCAGCCCCTTGGCTGGGGAGCTTTCCGAACCGGTCGATGGCGCAGCCGCAGCGGCTCCGGTGCTCTGGCCCTGAGGCGCGGCGGGTGTCGCGGGTGTGTTGTACCCGGAGCCCCCGGTCGGGTATGACATGTCTCGTCGTCTCCTTGTCGAGTCGTGCGCATCGGTCGCGTCGAACTGACTGGTGCCTGATCCGATACCTGACGCTACTGCACGCCACGCCCCCGGTCATCACCTACCGATGCAGGCTGTGGATAAACCACCGCCTGTGGATAAATCGACGAAGGCCGCCCAGGTTAAACCTGAAGGCGGCCTTCGAAGATGTGAGATTGAGATCAGGCAGAAGCGATGGACGCCTTCTCCAGGATCTCGCGGGCGAGCGCGGCGGTCGCGGACGGCGTCTTGCCGACCTTCACACCTGCGGCCTCGAGCGCTTCCTGCTTGGCCTGCGCGGTGCCGCCACCACTGGAGACGATGGCGCCTGCGTGGCCCATGGTCTTGCCCTCGGGCGCGGTGAAACCGGCGACGTAGCCGACGACCGGCTTGGTCACGTTGGCCTTGATGTACGCGGCCGCACGTTCCTCGGCGTCGCCACCGATCTCGCCGATCATGACGATGATCTTGGTCTCGGGGTCCTTCTCGAACGCCTCGATGGCGTCGATGTGGGTGGTGCCGATGACCGGGTCGCCGCCGATGCCGATCGCGGTCGAGAAACCGAAATCGCGCAGCTCGTACATCATCTGGTAGGTCAGGGTGCCCGACTTCGACACCAGGCCGATCGGGCCCTTGCCGGTGATGTTGTTCGGGGTGATGCCGACCAGCGCCTCGCCGGGGGTGATGATGCCGGGGCAGTTCGGGCCGATGATGCGGGTCTTGGAGCCCTTTTCGACGTTGTAGGCCCACGCGTAGGCGGAGTCCTGCACCGGGATGCCCTCGGTGATGACCACGAGCAGCGGGATCTCCGCGTCGATGGCCTCGACGATGGCGTCCTTCGAGAAGGCGGGCGGCACGAACGCGATCGAGGTGTCGGCGCCGGTCTTCTCCATCGCCTCGGCGACGGAGGCGAACACGGGCAGCTCGATCTCGTTGCCGGCCTTGTCGGTGTGCTTGACCGTGGTCCCGGCCTTGCGCGCGTTCACGCCGCCGACGACGTTGGTGCCCGCCTTCAGCATCAGCGCGGTGTGCTTGGTGCCCTCGCCGCCGGTGATGCCCTGGACGATGACCTTGTTGTCCTTGTTCAGGAAGATGGACATGTTCGCTGTTCCTTACTTGGCGCTGAAGGCGAGTTCGGCGGCCTTGTCGGCGCCCTCGTCCATGGTCTGGGCCAGCGTCACCAGCGGGTGGTTGGCCTCGGCGAGGATGCGGCGACCCTCTTCGACGTTGTTGCCGTCCAGACGAACGACCAGCGGCTTGGTGGCCGCGGCACCGAGCACCTCGAGCGCGCCGACGATCCCGTTGGCGACCGCGTCACAGGCGGTGATGCCACCGAAGACGTTCACGAACACGCTCTTGACCTGCGCGTCGCCCAGGATCACATCCAGCCCCGCGGCCATCACGGAAGCCGAAGCGCCGCCGCCGATGTCGAGGAAGTTGGCCGGCTTCACGCCGCCGTGGTTCTCACCGGCGTACGCGACGACGTCCAGGGTGGACATGACCAGACCGGCGCCGTTGCCGATGATGCCGACCTCACCGTCGAGCTTGACGTAGTTGAGGTCGTTTTCCTTGGCCTTGAGCTCGAGCGGGTCGGTCGCGTCGACGTCGGCGAACTCGAGGTGGTCGGGATGCCGGTACTCGGCGTTCTCGTCCAGGGTGACCTTGCCGTCGAGGGCGAGGATCTCGTCGTTGGGGGTGCGCACCAGCGGGTTGACCTCGACCAGGGTGGTGTCCTCGTTGACGAAGACCTCCCACAGCTTCTGGATGGTCACGGCCGCGGCGTCGAGCACGTCGGCGGGCAGGTGGCCCTTCTCCGCGATCTCACGGGCGAAGGCCAGGTCGACACCCTTGACGGCGTCGACGGCGATCTTGGCGAGGCGCTCGGGGGTCTTCTCGGCGACCTCTTCGATCTCCATGCCGCCCTCGACCGAACACATGGCCAGGTAGGTGCGGTTGGAGCGATCGAGCAGGAAGGAGATGTAGTACTCCTCCGCGATGTCCTTGGCCTCGGCGACCAGGAGCTTCTTGACGATGTGGCCCTTGATGTCGAGGCCGAGGATGTTCTGCGCGTGCGTGAACGCGTCTTCCGGGGTGGCCGCGTACTTGACGCCGCCAGCCTTGCCGCGGCCGCCCACCTTGACCTGCGCCTTGACCATCACGGGCTTGCCGATTTCCTCGGCAATGGCGCGTGCTTCTTCAGCCGTGTCGCAAACACGACCCTCGGACGAAGGCACTCCGTGCTTAACGAAGAGCTCCTTCGCCTGATATTCGAAGAGATCCATGTACTCACCGTCTCGTCTGCGTTGCTATGACAACGTCTTTGTTGGCGGCCCGACGTCGGTAGCGGGTCGGATCGGACTGTAGCTAGTCACGGGGAGGGCTAAACGACCACGTTCATAGTAAGTGGCGCAGGTCACGACCGTTTACGGGAGCCCCGGAAAACCGCTGGCCAAGGCTACTGGCGAGTAGTTTTTGGACGTTTTCCGATGCCTTGCCAGGTCGGGCCGCCTAAAGCCGGAACACTCCGACATCTACTACGTTATGTCGTCGACGGACCTCACCCGGGATGCCGGAAAACAGTGAGTTATTCCGCCGCGTTACGGTGACGAATGTCACACGGAGGTGTACGTTTCCGGCGAGCGCTTGCCACTCTGCAATCGCTTCGTTACCGTCAATGCGGTCGATGTCACAACCAGGTCACGACAACCAGGTCACGACTGGGCAAGTCAGGACTGAGGAGGACGACATAGCGTGAGGTACTTCATCCGATGAACCACCGCTCCACCCTTCCAGTCGAAAATCGCACCAGCTCCGGTCCGCGTTACCGGTACGCCGACGAATACACGTCGCATCCGCAGGCCCGTAGAGCCCCCGCCGCCGCATGGCCGCAGACCGACGACGTGTGGCGCGACCAGTCCGCTCGGACCGACAACTCCACCTGGTCCGACGACGCCGCCTGGACGCCCGCCGAGGACGAATGGACCGCGGACGAGTCCTATGACACCGGCACGTACGGCACCGACTGGGCGCCCGCGGCCGAAGAGCCCGCCGAAGCAGCGGCCCCCGCGCCGCGCCGCGCCGAACGTCGTGCCGGCGCACACCGTGTCCCCGCACCGCCCGCAGCGCTGAAGGGCCGCGCCGCGGTCATCGCCGTGGCCGCCGGCGCCGTCGTCGCCGCAGGTCAAGCGGCCATGGCCGATCCGGGCCAGCCCGCACAGGGCATCGATTACGAGGCCGCGGGCCAAGTACACGAGATCGCCGCCCAGTCGATGAGCACGGCCGAGGTCGGCGACCCCGGCACCGGCGCGGCACCCCAGGTACTCGACGCCACCGCCATCGCCGACAAGAACCACTTCGACGACATCCTCGCCAAGGGCGCCAAGTTCGCCGAAGACCTCGCCGCCCAGGAATCCGCCAAGCTGCGGCCCCTGTTCGCCAAGTTCGCCGCGGGCAACTACACCTCCGGTTTCGGTGCCCGCTGGGGCGTCCAGCACCTCGGCATCGACGTCGCGGGCCCGATCGGCACCCCGATCTACGCGGTCGCCGACGGCACCATCATCGAAGCGGGCCCGGCCTCCGGTTTCGGCATGTGGGTGCGCGTTCTGCACGACGACGGCACCGTCACGATCTACGGCCACATCGACACCGCCACCGTCTCGCAGGGCGAGCGCGTGATGGCGGGCGACCAGATCGCCACCATGGGCAACCGTGGCTTCTCCACCGGCCCGCACTGCCACTTCGAGGTCTGGCTCAACGGCACCGACAAGATCGACCCGGTCCCGTGGCTCGCCACCCGCGGCATCAGCCTCGGCTCACAGCGCGATTAGGGGTAGTCGAGGACCGTTTGTGGACGGTCTTGTTGCGTGATGAGCAGCACGCTTCCCCTAGGTAGGCGGCGGGGTTAGCGTTCAGCTATGGCTGGTACGACGAAGTACACGCAGTTCATCGGGCTCGCACCAGAATTGGTGTGGGAAGTGCTCGCGGATCTCGAGCAGTGGCCGGTGTGGAATCCCGGGGTGCGGTCAGTGCGGATGCACGGGCCGGTTGCCGTCGGCGCCACCGGTGACTATCTCCCCGACGGAAAAGTCTCGGCGCGGATCCACGGGCGGTTCGCCGAGCCGTTCACCGTCACCACGTTCGAACCGAATCGTGAGCTCGGCATCGAGCAGCCCGAACCCGCGGGCACCATGCACCTCACCTGGCGGCTGACCCCGTGCGACGGTGGCACCGAAATCACCCAGGAACTGCGCTTCACCGGCCCGTCCGCCGCCGCGGCCCGGGCCGTGGTCCGCCCGTTCATCGAAACCGATGCGCGCGTGAACTTCTCGCGCCTGGCCAGGCTGGCCGGACTGGTCCCCACCGACGACGCACTGAACGTAGTCATCGCCGGCGGCACCGGTGCGCTCGGTCTCCAGATCGCCGCCGACCTGACCTGCCGCGGCCAGCGCGTCACCCTGCTGACCCGCCGCCGCAACCCCGCTCTGCCGTTCCGCCAGACCGAATGGGACGGCCGCTCGGTCGGCGCCTGGTCGGCCGAACTACGCGAACCCGGCCGCCTCGCGGTGATCAACCTCGCGGGCAAGCTGGTCGACTGCAGGCCGACCGAACGCAACGTCGCCGAATTGCGTTCCAGCCGAGTCGATTCCACCACCGCTCTGGTCGCCGCCGCACGCCTGCGCGATACCCCCATCGACTACTGGGTCCAAGCCAGCACCACGGCCATCTGGTCCGACGCCGGCGAAACCCGATGCACCGAAACAACTCCCCTCCCCGTAGGCCTCCCCCAGATGACCGGCGTAGCCCAGCCGTGGGAGGAAGCCTTCGACCCAGCCGGCTCCGACCACTGGACGATCCTGCGCACCTCCATCGTCCTCGACCCCGACGCCCCCGCCCTGAAACGCCTCGGCCAACTCACCAAGGCAGGCCTCGGCGGCCGCGTAGGCCCCGGCGATCAATGGTTCAGCTGGATCCACATCGAGGACTGGCTGGCGATCGTCCGCGCCACCCTCGGCCTCGACCAGAACATCACCCTCCCCAACGGCATCCTCGTAGCCGCCACCGAATTCCCCGTCCGTAACACCGAACTCATGGCCACCCTCCGCCGAACCCTGCACCGCCCCCCATCACCCCCCACCCCGAAGGCCGCCCTCACCATCGGCGCCGTCTTCCTCCGCACCGACCCAGCCCTCGGCCTCACAGGCCGACACGCCACCTCCGAAGTCCTCCACAAGCTCGGCTTCGACTTCCAATACCCCACCCTCGACGAAGCCCTGACCAACCTCTTCCCCCACTGAACACCCCGCCCCAACCCGAACCACCTCACTCCCAGCCACACCGCACACCCAAAACCCGCACCCCTACCACACTTTCAACCACACCGTGCACAAGGCCTGTCCCCGTCTTCCACAACCCACCCAACCCAACCACCGCACTCCCGACTCAAACCCCGGAGCTCTGCCACACCCCCAAACCTGGACTACTCCAACCCCAGATTCCCGAAACCTAGAATCACAACTTCACAATCGTCCGACTGAACTGCGGAATCAACCGAATCTTCCCCGCAGACCCGAAGTCGATAGTCACCGTAGCCAACGGCCCCACCCCATCAGCCGCCACAACCCGCCCCAACCCATACTTATCATCAGTAACCCGATCCCCCACGGCAAGAACAAGTTCGGTGTTATTCCGCTTAACAGCCCCACCCGGCGCAGGCCGACGCTCACCGGCCCCCCCACGCACACCCGGCCGCTGATCCCACCCACTCCCACTGGTCCAATCCCGCTCGAACCCACTGTCCTCCCCCCGACGCCGCCCCCGCTGCGGCGAAATCACCGGCTCCAACCTGCGCCAATCCAGCAGATGCTGCGGAATCTCCTGCAGGAACCGCGATTCCGGGTTCGACACCGGCTGCCCCCACCCCGACCGCACAACCGCGCGCGAGAGATAGAGCCGCTGACGAGCCCGCGTGATCCCCACATAGGCCAGCCGACGTTCCTCGGCCAACTCGTTCGGATCACCCAGCGCCCGCATGTGCGGGAATTGCCCGTCCTCCCAACCGGTCACGAACACCACCGGGAATTCCAGCCCCTTGGCCGTGTGCAGCGTCATCATGGTGACCACACCCGTGCCCTCGTCGGGGATCTGATCGGTATCAGCGACCAGCGACACCCGCTCCAGGAAGGCCGCCAGCGAACCCGGCTCTGGTTCACCGTCGCCGGCCTCGGGCACCAGCCCTTCCTCACGTGCCGCCTCGGCATTGTTGAACGCCTCGGAACTGAATTCGCGGGCAACGCTGACCAATTCGTTGAGGTTGTCGAGCCGCGCACCGTCCTGCGGATCGTCGGAGGCTTCCAGCTCACCGCGATATCCGGTGCGATCGAGCACCGCCTCGACCACATTCCCCACATCGGGATAGTCGCTGTCGGCCCGCTTACCGGCGAGCCGAATCTCGTCGAGCAGCTCGAGAAACCCCGCGATGGCCCGCTGCGCACGGGTATTCAGCAGCGCGACCTTGCCATCGGCCGCATCACGCAGAGCCGCGGCGAAGCCGATATCGCGCTGTTCGGCATGCACCGCCACACACGCCTCGGCCCGATCGCCGATCCCGCGACGCGGAGTATTGAGAATGCGGCGCACGCTCACCGCGTCTTCGGGATTCTCGAGCACCCGCAGGTAGGCCACCACGTCGCGCACTTCTTTGCGCTCGTAGAACCGCACCCCACCGACGACCTTGTACGGCAGGCCCATTCGGATGAAGATCTCTTCCAGCGCACGCGAATTGTTGTTGGTGCGATAGAACACCGCCACGTCGCCGTAGTTGGCATCGCCGCCGTCGACGAGCCGATCGATCTCCTTGGCGACGAAGGAGGCTTCGTCGTGTTCGTTGTCGGCGACGTAGCCGGTGATCAGTTCACCCTCGCCGGAATCGGTCCACAGCTTCTTCTCGCGCCGGCCCTCGTTGCGCGCGATCACCGCGTTGGCGGCGGACAGGATGTGTTGGGTGGAACGGTAGTTCTGTTCCAGCAGAATGGTTTCCGCATCGGGGAAGTCGCGCTCGAATTCCTCGATATTGCGGATCGTGGCGCCACGGAAGGCGTAGATCGACTGGTCGGCGTCACCGACCACGCACAGCTCGCTCGGCTCGACCGCCTGCTCGTCCGCGTCACTGTGGTGCCCGACCAGCTCACGCACCAGCACGTACTGGGCGTGGTTGGTGTCCTGGTACTCGTCGACGAGCACGTGCCGGAACCGGCGCCGGTAGTACTCGGCGACCTGCGGATGGTTCTGCAGCAGCGCCACCGTCTCGCCGATCAGATCGTCGAAGTCCATCGCGTTGGCCGTGCGAAGGCGGCGCTGGTACTCGGCGTAGACCCTGGCGACCAGCGCGGGCAGTTCGGTGTCGTCGGCTTCGGCGTCGGCGGCGGCCTTTTCCGGATCGATCAGTTCGTTCTTCAGATTGGAAATGGCGGTCGACAGCAAACGCGCCGAATACTTCTTGGTGTCGATCTCGAAATCGCGGCTGATCATCGTGAGCAACCGCCGGGAATCATCGGCGTCGTAGATCGAGAAATTCGAATTCAAACCGGGCAGCAGGGCCGCCTGCATCCGCAGAATGCGCACACAGCTGGAATGGAAAGTCGACACCCACATGCTGGCCGCCCGCGGACCGACCAGCCCCGCGACCCGTTCCCGCATCTCGGCAGCGGCTTTGTTGGTGAACGTGATGGCCAGGATCTCACCGGTGCGCACGCCACGTGCCGCGAGCAGGTAGGCGATCCGGCGGGTGAGCACCGCGGTCTTGCCCGAGCCCGCGCCCGCTACGATCAGCAGCGGTGAACCCGCGTGCATCACCGCGGCGCGCTGTGGCGGATTGAGCCCGTCGAGCAGCCGCTCGATCTCCTCGGCACGCTGTTGTTCGCGCTCCTGGCGGCGCTGCGACTGTTCGGCGCTGTTTCGGGCCGCCGCCTGAGCCAGCGCGGACGCGCCGGTGCCACCACCGTCCCGAGGCGATAGCGCGCCAGGCGCGGGTTCGTTGGGATCGGTGGCTGAGGCGTGGGGAGCGACCGTGATATCCATCGTCTGTCCACGCTACCGGCGGGCACCGACAAGCTGCGAACTGCTCCCGATTCGATGACCGGCCGGCAACGGCCCGGCAAACCACTGGTGAACTCGACCAGCTCGGCACCGCCGCCACCTGGTGAACCTTCTCAGCGAATTCATAAACAGAACTGTTTTGCCTACCTACCGCCCCGTGGCAGACTGGGCCTCATGATCAGCGCTCCTCCGCATGCCCGGATCGGCCGCCGATCCGATATCGTGACGGGGAGTACGACTGATTGCGCACTCCCGGGGGGATCCAGTACTGCCCATCGGGAAAAGTTTCAGGGTGACGGAACAGATCGGGTAACAGGCCGTTCGGTCCGACCGATCCAAGTTCTGACACGAGGAGATGAATGATGAGCACCCCTGCTACGACAACCGGGTCCGATTCGGCCTTGCCGCAATCCGAAGCCGAGATCGACAAGCTTCGCCTCGAGATCGACCAGCTCGATGCCACGATCCTTGCCGCGATCAAACGCCGCAGCGAGATTTCCCGGATCATCGGCCGCACCCGGATGGCTTCCGGCGGCACGCGCCTGGTCCACAGCCGTGAGATGAAGGTACTCGAGCGTTTCAGTGAGCTCGGCCAGGAGGGCCACACCCTCGCCATGCTCCTGCTCCGTCTCGGCCGCGGCCGCCTCGGCCGCTAGGCCGACCCCCCAAACCATGCGGCGACCAGCCAGTTCGCCGCTTCCATAAAGCCGCCCCGGGTGCGACACCATCCCCGGGGCGGTTGTTTTTTGTCTGGCTCAGGTGAGCGCGATGTATTTGGTGTTCAGGTATTCCTCGATGCCCTCGGTGCCGCCCTCGCGACCTAAACCTGATTCCTTGACACCGCCGAACGGGGCAGCCGGGTCGGAGATGACGCCCCGGTTGACGCCGACCATGCCGCTCTCCAACCCCTCCGAGATGCGAAGCGCACGATCCAGGTCCCGGGTGAAGACATAGCTGACCAGGCCGTATTCGGTGTCGTTGGCGGCGGCGAGACCCTCCTCCTCGGTATCGAAGGCGACGATCGGGGCAACCGGACCGAACACTTCCTCGCGCAGGATGCGGGCGGTCGGCGGGACATCACCCAGGACGGTGGCCGGGTAGTACCAGCCCTCGCCGCCGGGGACCTTGCCGCCGATCAGCACGCGTGCGCCCACGGAAACAGCATCGTCGACCAGGTCGCTCACGATCGTCCGCTGGTCCTCGCTCACCAGCGGGCCGAGGGTGGTCGCGGGATCGGTCCCTGGACCCATCACGACGGTGTCGGCCACCGCGGCGACGAACTTCTCGGTGAACTCGGCGACCACACCGCGCTGCACGTAGAACCGGTTGGCCGCGGTGCACGCTTCGCCACCGTTGCGCAGCTTCGCCAGCATCGCACCGGCCACGGCGGCGTCGATATCGGCATCGTCGAACACGACGAACGGCGCGTTGCCGCCCAATTCCATGGACGTGCGAAGCAACCGGTTCGCCGACGACGCCACGAGTTTCTTGCCGACTTCGGTGGAGCCGGTGAAGGTGAGCTTGCGCAGCCGCGGATCGTCGATCAGCGGGCTCGTCACAGCCCCGGAACGCTGCGTGGTGACCACCGACAGCACCCCGTCGGGCAGACCGGCCTCGCTGCAGAGCCTGGCCAGCGCCAGCATGGTCAGTGGCGTCGCCGAGGCGGGTTTGACGATCATCGTGCAGCCCGCCGCCAGCGCGGGCCCGATCTTGCGGGTGCCCATGGCGAGCGGGAAATTCCACGGCGTGATCGCCAGGCACGGCCCCACCGGCTGCTTGGCGACCATGATCCGGCCCGTCCCCGACGGCGCGTCCAAGTACCGCCCGTGAATCCGCACCGCCTCCTCGCTGTTCCAGCGGAAGAACTCGGCGCCGTAGCGCACCTCGTTGCGGCTCTCCGACAGCGCCTTGCCCATTTCGAGCGTCATCAACAGCGCGAATTCCTCGGCTCGCGCGGTGAGCTGCTCGAACACCGCCCGCAGGATCTCACCCCGCTCCCGCGACGGCGTCGCCGCCCACGCCTCCCCCGCCGCGACGGCCGCGTCCAGCGCCCGCATCGCGTCCTCCGGAGTCGCGTCGGCCACCTGCGCGATCACCGACCCATCGGCCGGATTCCGCACGTCGAAAGTCCCACCCCCGGTGGCCTCGACAGGACCGGAACCGATCCACAAACCCTTGGGCACGAATTCAAGTACGTCGCGTTCAGACACCATGAGCCCACCCTAAGCCCGCACCCGCAACCACCGAAGAAGAAACATGACCACCCTCCCGCACCACACCGTCCATGGCCTGTCCCCGCCTTCCACAACCCACCCACCCCAACCACCGCACTCCCGACCCTTAGGGAGGGACGGCCACGAAGTGGCCGGTCGCGGCCGGGTCGCCGGTTAGGCGCCGTTGCGTAGGCGACGAAGGAGCAAGCAACGGCGCCTAACCGGCGGCCCCTAGGGGCCGCGACTCGAGCGCGCCAGCGCTCCAATAAACACAGCCCCAAACCTCCCTGGGACTACTCAAACCCCATGGCTAGAGCGCGCCAGCCGTACAGCAACGCGGTACCCTCGGCTCGTGAGCAGCAGCGACATCACCGCGTCGGCGGCCTGGCAGGCACTGCACAGCAATCACCGCACGGTCGCGCCGATGCACCTACGGCAGCTGTTCGCCGACGACCCGAAGCGCGGCCACGAGCTGACGCTGCAGGTGGCCGACCTGCACATCGACTACAGCAAACATCGCGTGACTCGCGAAACCCTGCGCCTGCTCATCGATCTCGCGCGCACGGCCGGTGTGCCGCAGCGCCGCGACGCGATGTACTCGGGCCAGCACATCAACACTTCCGAGGACCGCGCGGTCGGCCATATCGCCCTACGCCTGCCGGTCGGCGATCAGCTCTGTATCGATGGCACCGACGCCGACGCCGAGGTGCACGACGTCCTGCGCCGGATGGGCGAATTCGCCGATTCCGTCCGCTCGGGCGCGTGGCGCGGCGCGACCGGTGAGCGCATCGAGACCATCGTCAATATCGGTATCGGCGGCTCGGATCTCGGCCCCGACATGGTGTATCGCGCGCTGCGCCACTATGTCGACGCGGGCATCGCCGCTCGTTTCGTCTCGAATGTCGACCCCGCCGATCTGGTCGCCAAGCTCGCCGGCCTCGACCCGGCGACGACGTTGTTCATCGTCGCCTCCAAGACCTTCTCGACCCTGGAAACCCTCACCAACGCGACCGCGGCCCGCCGCTGGCTGGTCGACGCGCTGGGCGAGGAAGCGGTCGCCAAGCATTTCGTCGCGGTGTCGACGAACGCGGAGCGAGTGGCCGAGTTCGGCATCGACACCGCGCACATGTTCGGCTTCTGGGATTGGGTGGGTGGGCGCTACTCGGTGGATTCGGCGATCGGCCTGTCGGTGATGGTGACCATCGGCAAGGAGCAGTTCGCGCAGTTCCTCGGCGGAATGCACGCCATAGACAAGCATTTCGCCACCGCGCCCCTTGACGAGAACGCGCCGGTACTGCTGGCGATGCTCGGCGTCTGGTACTCGAACTTCTTCGGCGCGGAATCCCGTGTGGTACTGCCCTATTCGAACGATATGGCCCGATTCCCGGCCTACCTGCAGCAATTGACGATGGAATCGAACGGCAAGTCGGTGCGCGCCGACGGCACCCCGGTGACCTCCTCGACCGGCGAGATCTTCTGGGGTGAACCGGGCACCAACGGCCAGCACGCCTTCTACCAGCTACTACACCAGGGCACCCGCCTGATCCCCGCCGACTTCCTCGGCTTCGCCCGGTCCACCGACGACCTCCCGACCCGCGACGGCACGGGCAGCATGCAGGACATCCTGATCAGCAACTTGTTCGCGCAGTCGAAGGTGCTGGCCTTCGGCAAGACCGCCGAGGAGATCCGCGCCGAGGGCACCGACCCGGAACTGGTGCCGCACAAGGTGATGCCGGGCAACCGGCCGAGCACCACGATCCTGGCGGCGGAGCTCACACCGTCGGCGCTGGGTCAGCTGATCGCGCTCTACGAGCACCAGGTGTTCGTCGAGGGCATCATCTGGGGGGTAGACAGTTTCGATCAGTGGGGCGTCGAGCTGGGCAAGCAGCAGGCGCTCGCCCTGATGCCGTTGCTGAGTGAGCCGGAAAAGCCGGTGTCGGTGGGTGATTCGTCGACCGACGGGCTCATCGAGTGGTATCGGTCGCACCGTCGGTGATCTCGTCCGGTAGGAGACAATAGGCAGACACACCCTGCTACCCCACTACCGTCGCAATACAGTCGAAGTGTGCGAAAACCGTGGGGCGAATTCGGCATCGATGAATGGCTGTGGACACAGATCCGCAACCCGCGACCGAAGTTCGCGACCCCAGTCCCGGTGGTCGACCTGCCCGGGTTCGCGGCGGGCGAAGTGTCGTCGCGGCGTTGGCTCGACTGGCGACAGGCGAATGCCATCAACGCGTTCGCGGTGCGGTTGACTCGTGAGATCGTGGCGGCCCTGGGGCAGGAAGGCATTACGCCCCTCGAAACCTGGCTGCACCGAGAAGTCAGAAGGACCAGCGTGGGTGGACGCTCGCGAATAATCGACCCGCGAACCGACGCCAACGGCTTCGCCATCCTGACTTCGGTGAAATTCCCGAAATACAGTATCTTCTCCGGCAGACTGGACGGCAGAATCGTGCCGGCGATCTACGCCCAGTACCCGATCTCCGCGACCACTACCGCGAGCGTCAACAGTTCGATACCCGGCCCCTACGGATTTCGCACGGGCGTGCGGTTCCCACTGAACGGCGAACGGTACGATACCCTCCAAATCGGCTCCCCCAGCTACTTCCACCGCTACCGCGAAAGCCCCGCCTATCCTGGCCGCTACATCGGGAACTGGCCCCTGGACCCCGCTGCTGAGCGCGAACCGCTCGTCTACCCCGACAAGCCACGACACACGATGCCCGCGCGGCGTCACGTTCCCGCAATCGCCGAATACACCCTGGCCGAGGTGACTCGCTGGAGCGAATACCTCGGCTACCGACTCGGCGATGCCACCTCCGGCTGGCACTTGGACTGGAATGAGTCCACCGTCAAAGGCTATGAGACCTACGTGCTCTCGGCGCCGGTCACGCTCACCGTCACCGAAGCCGAGATCGGGCGACGCGCGCTCCCCTACACAGCCGTGTCGGCCAAGCTCAACGGAGTATCTCGTGAACCGCAACCCTGGCATCGACAACGCTCGCCCCTGATTACCTTCAACATCTTCAACGGCTTGCGGGCAGATATCAATGACCCCGATACGCCGGGTCAGTTCGTCCTCACGGTCAAGAGCAGCGGCTACCGCAGTCGGCCGGCGTTCAGTCTTCCCTGCTGCCGAAGCTGCTGAAGAAAGGCTGAGAAGTGGCTTTCAGGTGTGCGGTTGCCGCGGCGCGGATCGTGGACATCGCTGAACGTGCGTCCGACCGGGCCGCTGTCTCGGTGCGGTAGACAACACTGCGCCCGCGGGGATTCTCACCGACGAAGGGCAGTGGATCGAAGGCGTAGATCGTGGAGTGGTCGAGCGGGCCGAGCTTTGCCACGATCTTCCCGAAAGCACCACGCCAGTGGGTATCGCCGCTGACCTGCGACCCCAACGCCAAGACGAGCGCGCCGAAGTCGACCCCGCGCGCGATGTGGACGACTTCGGGTGTGAGTGGGTCGATACGGACCAGGTTGCCCATTTCCGCCTTGAAGCAGATGATTTCTCCGAACGCGGTCCGGAACAGCGGGATCTGACCTGCGCGATGGGTTTCCGGAAGGTCGAGTCCCGCCAGCCATTCGTCGACGATCGGTTGCCATTCGTGCGGGTCGCACACCCACAACAATCCCTTGGCGAAGCCCGCGAACCCGACCTCCCGCCAGAAGGTGTGCACGATGCCGGGCAGATCGCTGTACTCGTCGAAGTAGCTCTCCGGAACCGCCACCTGCTCGAGCGGTTCACCGGTCCAGCTGGTGTTCCACCGGGACAGGAAGTCGTGTACTTCCAGCGGGAGTTGCTTTCCGGTGGCGCCGAGCGCCGTCCACAGCTCGTCGAACTCGGTCTGGCGGGTGATGAACTGCCGCAGTTCCCCTCGTTCGTGCAGGTAGCAGATGACAACGTAGGGGATACGGACGCTGAATCCGTATTCGTCGTGCGAGGACGTGTAGTTGGTGGGGCCGACGCTCGAGTCCCGCACATAGTCCTGCACCGAGTCGTCCAGGCTGTCGATACGCGCATCGAAGTTGCGGTAGATGTATTCGTAGAACTCGGCGATTCTCTTGATCTCGTCCCATCCCACGCATTCGTCGACGAGTTCGTCGATCGCGACGTAGTCGTGCGGGTAGGCCATGAAGGCGAAGTTCTCCAGGTACCGGTAACGCCAGTCATCGGGCATCGTCGAGAGATCCGTCGGCAGGCTATTCAGCACGCGGCCGTGGCTCCACAGAACTTCCTCGTCGAACTGAAATCCCTCGAAGTCGTCCATCATGGACAGCATCGACTCCAGGAGGAGTTCCCGTACGTCCGCGTATCCCTCGACGTGATCGGGGCAGCTACGCAGTAGGTCGTCGACCTCGTCCATCGATTCCTCGACGTCGCCGCTCCATTCGATGTCGTCGCCCCCGAGGTCATCCGACTTCTTCTCGGTCAAGCGGCGCTCGAGAGTGTCGAACAACGTCACGACAGCGTCGGAGTACCGCGGTTCCGCGGCGATGTTCCACTCGATCTCATCCAACGACACGGTGTGCCCGGTCGATTCCGCGATGAGGTTGATGGCGGCGGTCTGGTATCCCTCCGCGATGGGGACCGTCGTCGAGAACCGACCGGATTCGCCGGCCAACTCGCGCGGGATGCGGACAAGGTAGTTCCTTCTACCCTCGCTTCGGACGCTCACGCGATACATGGCCCTCCCCCTGCCCTCCAGTGTCACGTGGTGAGACTCTAGCGCGGCGACCGGGGACGGTACCAGTAGCCGATCGAGCGCAACCTACTGCGCGGCAGTCCCGTTCGCGGCGCTGAGCCTGCGGGTGACGCTGGTCGTGACAATAGTGGCCAGGGTGCCGATCACCACCAGGTCGAACACAATCTGGACCATCGTCGCGACGCGGGCCACCTGACCGACGGCGTGGACGTCGCCGTAGCCGATGGTGCCGAGGGTGGACAAGGTGTAGTACAACGCGTCGGTGCGCGTCACCAGGCCGTCGAACTCGTCCGGATGTAGTTGCTGCAGCCGGTAGTAGAACAGCGAGAACACCACGCAGACGATGCATACGACGAGCAGGACACCATCAACCCGGCCGCCCGCCGTCGCCGGCGCTTTCAGGAAATGCTCGATCCGCCGCCACACCAGCCACACCAGTCCGACGACGCCCGCGATGAAGCTGACCACCCCGAACACCCGCCCCGGCCAGGCATCGAGCTGGAACGTCCAGCTCATCGGCACGCTGTAGTAGAGCAACAGCGCGCATACCGCCGCCGCGCCGTTGCGCAACGCGTGCCCTGGCACCGATACCCGCCGACGTCGCGTCATCGCTCCATGATTGCCCGGTGACGCCGAATTTCGTGGCGCACGCGCCGACTGCGCGACCGCCACTGCCGAGTCACCTCAGCTGATCCGGTATCCCTGCCCCGCCGCCGCGAGCACCAGGTCGGCTCTGTCCCTGCTCGCGGCGACGAGATCGGCGTTGCGCAGATCGCTATCGGTGACCTTGATCCGCGCCTCGGTCGCCGACCACCCGCCGGCTGTGTGCCGGTGTAGCAATCGTTCGGTGAGGATCTCGCGCGGCGCGTCGAGGTACCAGCACGCGTCGAGCAGTCCCCGGACCTCCGCCCAGCCGGGCGCTTGGGCATCGGTGAGCAGCAGATAATTGCCCTCGACCACAACGACCTCTTCGTCACGCACGAGCACGCCGCCTTCGGTGGGTTCGTCGACGGCCCGGTCGAACAGCGGCCATGGCAAGTCAGCGCCGATCGGCGTCGCCCGCAGCGTCCGCAGGTCGGTGACGAAGGCGGCCGCGTCGAAGGTATCGGGCTCGCCCTTGCGGTGTAGTGCTCCGCGGGCGCGCAGTACGTCGTTGCGCAGGTGGTAGCCGTCCATCGGCGCGATGACAGCGGGTCTGCCCGCGCGGGTGAGCTCGGCGCCGAGCCGCTCGGACAGCGTCGATTTGCCCGCGCCCGGTGGTCCCGCGATACCGAGCAGGAAGCGCCCGCCGAGCGAGTGCGGGACCCGCCGGGCGAGGTCGGTCACCGACAGCACCTCACTCGGCCAGGTCACTGCCTCACCCTACGAGATCACCATGCCTGTATGCCTTGCAGCCAGCGCCGAATCCCTGCCCTTCGACCCGCAGAGCCAGGCGGAGGACAGGTGGGCACAGCCGGGGGTCTCGTCACCGTCGACAGCCAGAGGCGGGCGCCCGGTCCCGGGCATCAGCCCGGAGGCCGAGTTGGCCGCAGATGCCCCCGATACCGGCTCGCCCGGATCAGACCACGTCGACGAAGGCTCGCTCGATGATGGCGCCGGTGTCGACGCCGACGGGCAGGGTGCCGAAGGCGATGCCCCAGTCCCCACCGAGGCGGGTCGCGCAGAAAGCATCCGCGACAGCGGGGTGCCCGTGCCGCACCAGCTGCGCGCCTTGGAGGACGAGTGCCATCAGTTCGACGACGCGGCGGGCACGATATTCGATGTCGGACAGGTCGGTGAGTTCCTTGCCGACGCGGTCGATCGCGTCGTCCAGGCGCGAATCGGCGCCGCGGGCGAGCCCGACCTCGGCGAAGTACGCCTCGACCGTCTCGGGCTGACGCCCCATCGCGCGCAACGCATCCAGCGCCGCCACATTGCCCGATCCTTCCCAGATCGACATCAACGGCGCCTCGCGGTACAGCCGCGGCATACCCGACTCCTCCGCGTATCCGTTGCCGCCCAGGCATTCCAGCGCTTCGGCGGCATGCGCGGGCGCCCGCTTGCAGACCCAGTACTTGGTGATGGCGAGGGCGATCCGGCGCAGCGCGGCCTCGGCCGGGTCGCTGCCGGCGCGGTCGGTGGCCCCGGCCAGTCGCATCATCACCGTGGTCGCGGCATCGGATTCGATGACGAGGTCGGCGAGCACATTGCGCATGGCGGGCTGGTCGATCAGCTTGGCGCCGAAGGCTGCTCGGTGCCGGGCGTGATGGATCGCGGTCACCGCGCCGAGGCGCATGCCGGTGGCCGAGCCGATCACGCAGTCGAGGCGGGTCATGTTGACCATTTCGATGATCGTCTTCACGCCCGCGCCCTCGGCGCCGACGAGCCAGCCGGTCGCGTTCTCGTATTCGATCTCCGAGGACGCGTTGGACTTGTTGCCCAGCTTGTCTTTCAGCCGCTGGATGCGAATCGGATTGCGGGTGCCGTCGGGCAGCACACGCGGCAGCAGGAAACACGACAGGCCGCCAGGGGCCTGCGCGAGGGTGAGGAACATGTCCGACATGGGAGCCGAGGTGAACCACTTGTGTCCGACGACGCGGTACGAGCCGTCGGGTTGTGGTGTGGCGGTGGTGGTATTGGCTCGAACGTCGGAGCCGCCCTGCTTCTCCGTCATCGACATGCCCGCGATGAGGCCGGCCTTGGCCGACGGTTCACGCAGGCCGAAATCGTAGGTGCGCGAACCGAGTAGCGGTTCGAACCGGGCTGCCAGTTCGGGGTTGTGGCGCAGCGCGGGCACCACCGCGTAGGTCATCGAGATCGGGCACATGTGCCCGGCGTCGGCAGCGCCCCAGGTGTAGAACTTGGCGGCGCGGGCGGTGTGCGCGCCGGGCCGCTCGTCGAGCCACGGCGAACCGTGCAGGCCATGTGTCACAGCCACATTCATCAGGTCGTGCCAGTGCGGGTGGAATTCGACCTCGTCGACACGGTTACCCCACCGGTCGTGGGTGTGCAGCACCGGCGGGTACTCGTTGGCGAGCCTGCCCCACTCCTGCGCCTCGACACCGCCTGCCAGCGCGCCGAGTTCGCGCACCTCGGCTTCGGCCCAGCCCGCGCCTTCACGGTGCAGGCCCTCGAGTAGCGCGGGGTTGCGCGCCGCGTCGAAGGGGATCAGCGGTGGTGCCTGGTTGAACACTTCGTGGGTCGGCATGTCCTGTAACTCCTTCGACTACAACGTTTCCGGGCGCGCACCGAGCGCGCGTACGGCGAAAGCGACCAATTCCGGGATGACGGTCTCGGCGTGCGGTGCGGCGGCCAACGGGCCGACGAGTACCTCGCCGATCGCGCCGACCAGTGCGGCGGCCGTGAGGCCCGAATCCTGGGCGGGCAGCCGACCTTCGGCGACACCGTGGGCGATGGCGGTCTCGAACGAGGCGGCGAACGCGCGCCGGAACTCCAGCCGTTGCGCGTCGACGGCGGCGTCGACCGGCTCGGCCAGCAGCACGTAGGCCAGCTTCGGGTTCTTCAGCGCGCGGCCCGCGAAGGTCTCCACCGCCGCGGTGACCCGCCCGACCACGTCACCGTCGGCCACCGCGGCCCGGACCGCGTCGACCTCGCGGGCGACGACGGTCTCGAATACCGCGGCGACCAGTGCGGCCTTGTTCTCGAACTGCTTGTACACGGTGCCGGTGGCGATCCCCGCCTCGGCGGCGACCGCGGCCATCGACAGCCCGGCGAACCCGTCGCGCGAGAGCACGCGGGTGGCGCCCTGCACGATCAGCGCCCGTTGCGCGTCGAGCCGGGCCTGCACGGCCGGGGTCCTGCGGTACACCATGCGAAGAAGTGAATCATGGATTCACCTCTTCACACAAGAGGCCTTCACCCACGAGCGCTGTGCCCGTATGGTCGAAGAATGGAAACAGGTTCACCGGCCGAGAACAGCGCGCGGTCCCGAGGATCGGTGGCCGGGCAACCCGGTTCGCCCGCCGGCGGGCGATCGGCCGGGCTGCCCGTCGACGGCAGCGAGGCGGCGAAGTCGGTGCGCGTCGAGCATGCGGGCCCGGTCACCACGGTGATCCTGGATCGCCCGCAAGCCCGCAACGCGGTGGACGGTCCGACCGCGCAGGCGCTGGTGGAGGCCTTCCGCGCGTTCGATGCCGACCCCACCGCCGCGGTGGCCGTGCTGTGGGGCGAACACGGCACCTTCTGCTCCGGCGCGGACCTCAAAGCCCTCGGCACCGAGAACAGCAATCACGCCGCCGAGGACGGTGACGGCCCGATGGGACCCACCCGGCTGCGCCTGTCCAAGCCGGTGATCGCGGCGGTCTCCGGGTACGCGGTGGCAGGCGGGCTCGAGCTCGCCCTGTGGTGCGATCTTCGAATCGCCGAGCAGGACTCCACTTTCGGCGTCTTCTGCCGCCGCTGGGGCGTCCCGCTGATCGACGGCGGCACCGTGCGCCTGCCGCGCATCGTCGGCGAAGGCCGCGCACTGGACATGATCCTGACCGGCCGCCCGGTGAGCGCACCCGAGGCGCTGCAGATGGGCCTGGTCACCCGGGTCGTGCCCACCGGTGACGCCCGCCGCGTCGCCGAGGAATTGGCCGCCCAGCTCGCCGCCCTCCCCCAAACCTGTCTGCGCACCGACCGCGCCGCCCTCTACGACCAGTACGGCCACGCCGAGGAAGAGGCACTGCGCATCGAATTCCGGCACGGCATGACGGCCCTGACCGGTGGCGCGCTCGACGGCGCCGCCCGCTTCACCGCAGGCGAGGGCAGGCACGGTAGTACCGACCACCGCTGATGGACCCGCTCACCGTCGTCGACGAAATCTTCCTCCGCACCCACCGAGGCATGGGCACCCCCATCGCCCTCCAGGGCCTGTGGCGCACCCCCGACGCGATGGAACCGGCTCTCCTGCAAGCGATTCACCACCATCTGCGCACCGGCCCCTTAGGCCGCCGGGTGGTCACACCCCGAGTCCCCGGCGCCCGCCGGACCTGGCACCCCAACGTCACCGCCCACCCCCTCGACATCCTCCCCGACCGAGACGGTGGCCCACTCACCGATCTCGCGATCCTGCCGTGGGCCGACAGCCTCGGTGCCGATCTGGACCCGGAGTTCGCGCCCGGCTGGCGCCTGTCCGCGGCACGCCTCGACGATGGCGGAACCGTTGTCGCCCTGACCTGTTCGCATGCCCTGGCCGATGCCCGTGGCCTGATCCACGCCATCACCGCCGCCCTTCGATCCCTCGAATCCACCGGCCCCGGCCTCGACGAACCCGCAGGATCACGCAGTGCCGGATCGGCGCAGCACATCGACGACGAGATGGGCAGTCGCACACAGTTTTCGGAATGGGCCGACGCCTGTTCCCAATGGGCCGTCATCATCGGCGGCACCGCCCGCGCGCTGCGCCGAAGGCTCGCTCGACCGGCACGTCCCATCGAGGACCCCTCCGCTGACCGCGTCCCGGACTCCGACATCGCGCCGTTGCCGACTGCGCGGAACCCACCTTCGCGGCCCGGCACTGATGTGTCGACGGACGGGCGCGTGGGCGGTTCGGCCAGCGACCGGGACCTACGGCCACTGCTGCTCACCTTCGACGCCGATCACTGGGACACCACCGCCACCGCCCTCGGTGGAACCTCGAACAGTCTGTTCATTTACCTGATCGCAAACATCCTGTGGGAGAACGGCTTCCCCGACCCGACGATCACCGCAAGCCTGCCCGTCGACACCCGCGACGAGCCCCGCGTCGACAACGACCTCGCGATGACCGAGATCGCCATCCAACGCCGCGACACCCCCGCGACGATCCGCGACAAGGCCAAGGCTGCCTACCAACGCCGAATGTCCAGCCCCGCAGGCCTTCCCGAGCAGATCCTCCAGGTGATCCCCGACCGATGGGCCTATGCCCTGAGCAAGGGCGCGGGCGAGCGAGACATCCTGTGCTCCAACATCGGCCCCCTACCCGACACCGTGCGAAAAGTCGGCCCGCACAACTGCACCCGAGTGGCTGCCCGCGCGATCCACCCCGGCATCACCACGTTCCCCCGCACCCAACTCTCGGGCTACCTCTCCCGCCTCGACAACACCTACTCGCTCGCACTGGTCGGCCTCACCGCCGACAACGACTCGCTTTTCGACGCCGTCCAGAATGCCTGCGCGAAACAAGGATTGAGACCTACACCTTGGTGAGCGCCTCCAACGCCGCCTCGGCCGTCAGGTAGCCGTCATCCCGATGAGCAGCACGCGCAGCCCCCAGACGAACTGATCAACGGAGGTCCACGCCGCGATCTCATCCAGATGCGCGGCGGTGCGCGGCCACCGGTCCGGATCCACGTCCCGCAGGGCCACACGACGAGCGGCGATCCGCTCGGATTCCGCGGGGAGCGGCGACTTTCCGTCGGTTTCGGCCACCTCGAGGGCGATCGAGCCGAGCACGTACACGAGCACCGCGTAGACCCCATGCGCCCGGATCGCCGACTGCAGCCCGCCGCGGGCGAGGCAGACGAACAGCGACTCGGTTATCTCCCGCGCCACCGGCCCGTCCGCCGACGGACTGTCCATGGGCCCCGACATGATCAACTCCGCGACGGCGGGATGGTCGAACAGCCGACCGCGCATGCCGAGCGCGAACTGGATCACCGCCGCGGTCCACTCCACCCCTTCGTCGGCGAGCGGCCCGAGCGCCACCGCCCCGAGCACGTGTTCGATCACGGCACGTTCGAGGTCTTTCACGCTACCGACGCGCGCGTGCACCGCATCAGCGTCGACCCCCAGCCGTTGCGCCACCGCGCCGATGGACAACGCTTCGACGCCGCCGGTGTCGAGGATGGCGAGCGCGACGTCAACGAGCTGCTCATCGATGCGCGATTCCGCCCCGCCGATGCCTGTACCTGGGGTTTTATCCTCGGACATGCGTCGAACTGTACTCCGCGAGTCCCCGCGGAACCCGTCACCGATCAGGGTGTCAGGCCGAGCCTGGTGGCCAACCACGGCAGCTGATCGCGCAACGCGGACGCCCACAGCGCGAAGTTGTGCCCGCCCGGCAGAATCCGCAATCGCACATCCATCCCCGCGTCTTTCGCCGCCTGGTACATCCGCTCCACCTGCGGCCGATACACCTCGTCCTCGGCCCCGACCACGAACGCACCGGCCGAATCCGGATACGTCCGCGACTTCAGCAGATCGAGCGGATTGACCCGCAGCAGCGCCTCGGTATCCCCGCCGAACGCGGCGTCCACGGTCCGCTGCCGGTCGCCCAGCGTCGGCTCGTCCTGTCCGGAGATATCGAGGAAGGTGGGATAGACCTCGGGGTAGTTGGTGGCAAGTTGCAGCGAGCAGGTCCCGCCGTAGGACAGTCCGCCGACCGCCCAGGAACGTGGATCCGGATCGATCTGCAGATTCGCTCGTGTCCAGGCAGGCACATCGACGGCCAGATAGGTGGCGACCTTGCCCAGCTCGGAGTCCAGGCACAACGGGTTCGCCAACTGGGAACCGGTTCCATCGGCCACCACGACCACCGGGGCGAGCCCGTCGTGCGCGCGGGCGAACGAGTCCATGGTCTCGGCCAACTGCCCACCGACGAACCAATCCCGCGGCGCACCCGGCTCACCGGCGAGCAACACCAGCACCGGCAACAGCGGCCGCGGATCCGCGAAATAGGCCGGTGGCAAGTAGATCTGGGCCTCACGAGCGGCGAAACCGGAAGCCGTCGGCGGGACCGAGGCCGTCAGCATCCGGCCATCGCGAGCCAGTCCACCGGGCTTGCGCCACGCGGGCTCGAGCGGACGCGCGCTGACCACCTGCTCGCGGCGGGTCAGCTCACCGGGCTCGACCCGATCCACCTGCTCGACGCCGAGCGCCGCGCCGACAGTCGGATACGACGCGTACTCCAGGTTGATCCGCACGCCCACCGCGACCAGCACGACCACCGCCGCGAGGACGGTCACCAACCCGGTCCACACCGTCCGGCGCACCAGAATTCGCGGTAGCACCAGTAGCACCGCGGCCACCGCGATCCCGATCAGCACGTACACCGAGACTGCGATCGGATCGGGAAACGGCCGCCACACCTCCTCGACGAACAGGTACAGCGCCACGGTCAGCACCGCCGCGGACAGCAGCACGATCGGCATGATCGTGGTGACATACCGCCGAACACGGGGTAACAGCAACCACACCGCACCCACGATGCCCAGTACCGTCGACGCCACCGGCAGCCATCCGGTGAGCAAAGACAGATCGGTGATTCGCGTCATCGCTGACCTCCACAGATGCCACCTCGACCGCCCTCGGCGCCCGCATCGCGGTCCCGGTACGGCCGCGATGACATACGGTACACAGAAGACCTCACCGCGCCGGTGCGGCGCACTCGCAGCAAAGGGTGGTTCCATGGACGAGAACACAGCTGCCACCGAACCGGCACCCGCACGCGCCGTCGCCTTGGCGCACACCGTGATCCGCCGGATGCCGTTCACCTTCGGCTTCCTCGCCGTGGTCGCGATTCTCGGTCTCGCCACCGGCGGCCTCTGGCGCAGGCTCGACGGACGTTCCTGGTTCCCCGAGATCGCCTACGGCTGGCCCGCGCTGACCGAGGGCAAGTGGTGGACGCCGCTGTCGGGCTGGTTCTTCGGCCTCACCCCGTTCCAATACCTCTGCATGGCAGTCGTTTTCGCCGCGGCGGTCGGCTGGACGGAGTGGCGCCTCGGGACCACGCGCACCGCCATGGTCTGCCTGTCCGGGCAATTGGTCGGCATCCTCGGCGCCTCGGTGACGGTCGGCTTGCTGGCGCACACCCATCTCGGTTGGGCCGACCGGCTTTCCGAGGTACGCGACGTCGGTTTCACCACGGGGGCGATCGCGGCGCTGGCCGCGGTCTCGGCGACCTTGCGTTCGCCGTGGCGGCTGCGGGTGCGCGCCGCGCTGCTGGCCTACGTGGCGATCACCTTCCTGTTCGAATCGACCTTCGCCGATCTCATGCATCTCATCGTGCTCGCCGTGTGGCTGCCCGCGGGCGAAAAGCTGTTCAGCCGAACCGAACACGGCTTCTGGCCGCGGACCCGCCGCGAGGTGCGCCTGCTCGCGTTCGCCGGACTGCTGGTGATCGCGGCGGCCTCGACAGCGGTGTATTTCTTCCCCGGCAACAGCCTGCTCGGTCCCACCGAGAACGAACGCGGCTCGTTCTGGAGCACGCTCCTCACAGTGCTGGTGATCGCGGTGGTCGCCGATCAACTGCGCAAGGGCAGGCGCTGGGCGTGGTGGGTCACGCTCGCGTACGGCCTGCTGCACGTGGTTCTCACGCTGATCCTGCTCGGCGTGGCCATCGGCACCGACTACGAGACCACCGGCGCGGTGACCGTGGGTACCGCCCTGCTGTGGGCGGGCGAGGTGGCGCTGCTCTACGGCGGCCGCGGCGCGTTCCGGGTGCCCGTCCGGCGCAAGATCACCGACGGCGCGCTCACCGGCGCCGAACCCGGTGACGCGGTCCGCACGCTGCTGGCCCGCTACGGCGGCAGCACCATGTCGTGGATGACCACCTGGCCGGAGAACAAGTACTGGTTCGCCGCCGACGGTGAACGCTGTGTCACCTACCAGCGCCACGCGGGCACCGTCATCGCGCTCACCGACCCGATCGGCCCGGTCGACCTGCTGCCCGACACCATCGCCGGGTTCACCGACCGTTGCGAGTCCGACGGCCTGATTCCGTGCCTGTTCTCCACCACGCGGTCGGTCGCCGATATCGCAGGCGAACTCGGTTGGCGCAGTGTGCAGATCGCCGAGGACACCATCGTCGACCTGCCCGAGCTCGAGTTCAAAGGCAAGGCGTGGCAGGACATCCGGTCGGCGATCAACAGGGCGGACAAGGAGGGGATCGAGTTCCGGCTCGTCGAACTGGCTGACGAGCCGTTCGCGGTGATCGCCCAGGTGCGCGCGATCTCCGAGGAGTGGGTGGGCGAAAAGGGGCTACCCGAAATGGGATTCACGCTCGGCGGCGTGGAGGAAGCACTCGATCCGGCAGTGCGGGTCGGCCTCGCCGTCGATGCCGACGGCATCGTCCACGGGGTCACCTCCTGGCTGCCGGTCTACGCGCCCGGCGACGAGATCCGCGGCTGGACACTGGATATGATGCGCAGGCGACCCGACGGCTTCCGGCCCGTGGTCGAATTTCTCATCGCCTCCGCCTGCCGGGCGTTCAAAGAGGAAGGCGCCGAGATCGTTTCGCTCTCCGGCGCTCCGCTGGCGCGCAGCGCGGGTACCGACGGCGCCGAACCGATCGATCGTCTGCTCGAAGGGCTCGGCGCCGCGATGGAGCCGTATTACGGCTTCCGGTCACTGCATTCGTTCAAGGCCAAGTTCCAGCCCCGCCACGAGCCGGTGTACCTGTGCTATCGCGACGAGGCGGATCTGCCCCGCATCGGCATCGCGCTGACGAAGGCGTACCTGCCCGAGGTCTCGGCCAAGGACTTGATCGCGCTCGGCGCCGCGGGGCACTAGCTCACCGGCAGTTCGACGGGGGTCACCCTGGCCGTGACGTCGGCGGGCACGTCGATGCCCGGTTCCAGGTCGCCGGCCGGGATCGGCTCGCCCCACACCTGCCGTAGCGGTAGTACGCCCGCCCACACACCGCCGGTCTCGATGTCGCTCTCGTCATCGTTCGGGCCGCCCGAACGCACCTTCACTGACGCTTCGGTGAGGTCGAGCGCGAGCACCATCGTCGCCGCCATCTCCTTGCGGTTGGGCGGCCGCACCCGATCCCAGGCGCCGGGCGCGGAATGCTCGACGATCACTCGTAGCGCGTTCGCACGCTCGGCCTCGTCGGTGACCAGCACCGCCCTGCCCCGGATCACCGCCGAGCGGTAGTTCATCGAGAAGTGCATGGCCGAGCGCGCGTACACCAGCCCGTCGACATGGGTCACGGTCAGCGAGATATCGGTGTCGATCGCGGCCCGCATATTGCCCGCTCCGGTGGATCCGTGCAGGTAGAGGGTGTCGCCGACGCGGCCGTAGATGGTGGGTAGCGCCACCGGCGAGCCGCCGAGCAGTACGCCGAGGTGGCAGACCAGGCCCGCGTCGAGCACCGCGTCCAGCGCCGCGCGATCGGTGACGCCACGTTCTTTCGAGCGGGTCAGGGTGGTGCGCGGGGTCGGCGAGAGGGGGCTGCGGTTGACGTCGTGCGTGCTCATAGGATGAGCTTCGCCGATAAAGTGGACCGCGTGTAGATCCAATTCAGCCGAAGTTCAACAGGCCAATTCGAGGTGGACGATGCTCGACGACCTTCCGATTCCGCTCGACCGGACCGCCCCCGAACCGCTGTCGGTGCAGGTGGCCGATGCCCTGCGCACCGCGGCGACCGACCGGGTGCTGCGCATCGGCGACCGTTTGCCGTCCTCGCGCGCCCTGGCTCAGCGGCTCGGTGTGAGCCGGGCCGTGGTGGCGGGCGCCTACGACCAGCTGCACGCGGAGGGCTGGCTGACCGGCAAACACGGGTCCGGCACCTACCTCAGCACCGCCCCCGCCACTGCGCCACCGGCCACCGGCGCGGGTCACGACACCGATCCCGACGCGGATCTGCTCGACCTCGGACCCGGCGCGCCGTGCGCCGAAGCGGTCGACTCCGCCGCCTGGCGCCGTGCCTGGCGTGCGGCAGGAGACCAAGCCCCGGAGGCTCGCAAGAACCGCGCGGGCGAACTGGACTTCCGGTCGGCGATCGCCGACCACCTCCTGCGCCATCGCGGACTGGCCGCCGGGGCCGGATCAGTGGTCCTGGCCACCGCGGGCACCAGCGCGGCGGTGGGTGAGCTCGCCACGGCACTGCTTCGCCCCGGCGATACGGTCGCCTTCGAAGACCCCGGCTATCTGCGCGCGGCCGGCGCGTTCCGGGCCGCGGGCATCGAGGTGCTCCCGGTGCCGGTCGATGCCGGCGGCTTGTGTGTCGACCGGATTCCGCCGGGTGTGCGCGCGGTGTATTGCACACCGGCGCACCAGTTCCCACTCGGCGCGCGGATGCCGGCCGCTCGACGTGTCGAGCTCATCGAATTCGCCAGGAGGACCGGCGCTTTCGTCATCGAAGACGATTACGACGGCGAATTGCGTTATGACACCGCGCCATTGCCACTGCTGGCGGCGATGGCCCCAGACGTCGTCGTCCATCTCGGGACCACCAGCAAGATCATCGCCACCACCCTCGGCGTCGGGTGGCTCGTCGCCCGCCCCGACATCACCGCCGCCGTCCTCGCGCACCGCACCGAGATCGGCAGCTCCCCCAGCCCCGCCGGGCAACGAGTTCTCAGCGAGTTCGCCCGCCACGGCGACCTGTCGCGGCACCTGCGCCGGCTCCGCCGCGTCGTGCCACCGCGCCGCGCCCTTGTGGTCGACGAACTCGCCCGCCGTGGCCTGCCCGTCATCGGCGACGACGCCGGCTCGCACGTCGTCGTCGAACTCCCCGGCCACGCCGCCGAACGCTATGCCGTCGACGCCGCCCGCGCCCACGGTGTCCTGCTCGACGGCCTGGCCCGCCACCACCTCGCCGAACCGCACCATTTCGGCGTAGCCATCGGCTACACCGCCCTGACCAGCGCCGATCTCGCCCGAGCGATGCCCGTCGCCGCCGATGCGCTCGCCGACGCGGCCACCGGTGATGCCGACCCGCAAGACCTCCCCGCCGGACCAGCGCGGTCGTAGCATGGACCGAGAGTCCCGCACTACCCTCCGACTATCGAAGGCGTGAGCATATGACCGATCAGGACATTCTGGCGCGGATCAAACAGCTGGTCGACGACGAGCACTCGCTGCGAGCCAAGGCCACCGCGGGCGAGATCGACCCGATCGCCGAACGCAAGCAACTGGCCGAGCTGGAGGTGATGCTCGATCAGGCGTGGGATCTGCTGCGGCAGCGGCGCGCTCGGACCGGCTCCGGCGAATCCGCCGAGGAAACCGGGCTGCGTTCCCCGCATGAGGTCGAGGGCTATCTGCAGTGACCGAGCTCGAATACGACGTCATCGTCATCGGCGCGGGTCCGGCGGGTGAGAACGCCGCCGCCTACGCCATCGCGGGTAGCGATCGCACCGCCGCCCTCGTCGAGCGGGAGCTGTTCGGTGGTGAGTGCAGCTATTGGGCGTGTATCCCCAGCAAGGCGCTGCTGCGCCCGGGCGCCGTGCTCGACCTCGGCGAGGCGATGCCGGGGGTGACCACGAGCGGCCCGCAGGTCGCCGACGTGCTGGCCCGCCGCGACGCCTTCGTGCACGACCACGACGACAGTTCCCAGGTCGAGTGGGCGAAATCGGCGAACATCGATCCCGTGCGCGGCGCGGGCCGCCTGATCGGCGAGCGCCGCGTCGAGGTCGATACCGACGACGGTGTCAAGGTCTTGCTGGCCCGGCACGCGGTGGTCATCGCGACCGGCACCACCGCCACCGTCCCCGACATTCCTGGCGTGCGCGAGGCCCTGCCGTGGACCTCTCGCGATGCCACCAACCTGACCGTCGTTCCGCGCCGAGTCGCCATTATCGGCGGCGGCGTCGTGGCCTGCGAGGCGGCGACCTGGCTGGCCGAACTCGGCGCCGAGGAAGTCACCCTGCTGGTCCGGGGTGACCGTCTGCTCCCACGCAACGAGCCGTTCGCCTCGGAGCTGGTCCTGCGGGGCTTGCGGGACAACGGCATCGTCGAGGTGCGGTTCCATACCGAACCACTGCTGGTCTCGCGTCGCGATCCCGAAAACACCGGCGTCGGGCGGATCCACGGCGGCCCCGTCACCCTGGTGCTCGACGACGGCGAACTCGAAGTCGACGAACTCGTCGTCGCCACCGGCCGCACGCCCGCCACCGCGAATCTCGGCCTCGACGCCATCGGCCTGCCCGCCGGCTATATCGAGGTCGACGACCAGCTGACCGCGCGCGAGGTGCCCGGCGACTGGCTTTACGCCGTCGGCGACGTGAATCACCGTGTGGCACTGACACATATGGGCAAGTACCAAGCCAGGGTGTGCGGTGACGTGATCGCCGCCCGCGCCGAGGGCAGGCCGCTGGACGGCATGCGGTTCACCGCGAGCGCCGACCACCAGCAGGTACCCCAGGTCATCTACACCGCGACAGAACTCGCGGCTGTGGGCCTCACCGAACACGAGGCACGCACCGCCGGATTCGCGGTGGACACGGTCGAACTCGACATCGCCGTCGCGGGTTCCGCACTCGCGCGTGACGACTTCCACGGTCGCGCGAAACTCGTCGTCGACACCGCCGCCCAGCGCATTCTCGGCGCCACCTTTGTCGGCCCGGAGATGGGCGAACACCTGCACGCGGCC
This sequence comes from Nocardia sp. FBN12, assembly GCF_050320175.1. GTDB lineage: Bacteria > Actinomycetota > Actinomycetes > Mycobacteriales > Mycobacteriaceae > Nocardia. The sequence goes on from NZ_CP190048.1 coordinate 5,159,096, forward strand.
ACCATCGCGGTCGTCGGGCAGGTGCCGCTGGACACGCTGTGGAACGCCGTGCCCGCCTTCCCGACCGTCAGCGAATTCTGGCTCCGGCTACTGGAAGCCTGGCGCGAGAAGACTATTTGAGCAGCCGCGACATCCGCCGGTCGGCGAGCACTTTGCCGCCGGTCTGGCAGGTGGCGCAGTACTGGAACGACCGCTCCGCGTAGGACACCTCGCGCACGGTGTCGCCACACACCGGGCACGGTTGCCCGGTGCGGGCGTGCACCCGCATGCCCGAACGCTTTTCGCCCTTCAACCGGGCCGCGTCCTGCCCCACCGAGCGGTCGACCGCGTCGAGCAGAACGGTGCGCATCGCGGTGTACAACTGCGAAACCTTGTCCGTCGACATCGTTTTGGTGTTCGCGAACGGCGAGATCTTCGCGGTGTGCAGTATCTCGTCGGAATAGGCGTTGCCGATCCCGGCGAGCAGGGTCTGATCCACGATCGCGGTCTTGATCCGCTGCGAAGTACTTTTCAGCAGGGCGGCGAACTCGTCCTCGGTCAGCCCGAGGGCATCCGGTCCAAGCCGCGCGATCCCCGGCACCATCTTCGGGTCCTCGACGACGTACACCGCCAGCCGTTTCTTCGTCCCGGCCTCGGTCAGGTCGATCGCGGGCGTAGCACCCTCGGGGGTGAAGAAATGCACGCGCAGCGCCAACGGGCTCTTTCCGCCCGGCTTGGGCGGCACCGGATTCGGCTCATCGACCCAGCGCAACCAGCCACCGCGCGACAGATGGGTGATCAGCCACAGTCCGCCACAATCCATTCCGAGGAATTTCCCCCACCGCCCCGCACCGGTGACATCCCGGCCGGACAACGCGGTGACCGGCGGATCGAAGGTCTTCACCGCGCTCAGGGCGGCCACATCCACACGGCCGACCACAGCGCCGACGGCATGATCCCGAAGGAACTGCGCCAACGCCTCGATTTCCGGCAGCTCGGGCACGGGTGCCAGTTTAGCGATCTATCGCGCGTCGGCGCGGGATCCGGCCCGGAGCAGATAGACATCCATGATCCAGCCCTTTTCCGCGCGCAGTTGCGCGCGGCGAGCCACGATGTCGCGTTCTACCTCGCGCACGTTGCCTTCGATCAGGGTTTCGTCGGGCATACCGAGATAGGCACCCCACCAGATGTGGATATCGTCGCCGCTGATCTCGGTGAACGAGCATTCACCGTCGAGCATCACCACCGTCGACCCTGGCCCGAGCCCCTCATCGCGCAGTCGGCGCCCGGTGGTGACGTGGACGGGTTCGCCGATCCGGTGCAGCACCATCCGGTGCCGGGCGGCCAACGCGGCGACGCTGGTGACGCCGGGGATCACCTCGTAATCGAAGTCAGCGCGCCCGCGCGCGAGCACATGCTCGACCATCCGCAGCGTGCTGTCGTACAGCGCCGGATCGCCCCACACGAGAATCGCGCCGATACCGTCCACCTGGTCGAACGCGGCTTCGAGGAGCTCCGAACGCCGTTCGTGCCAGTCCACGACGACACCCGCGTAGTCCGCGGGGGTACGTTCGCGCGGCGGATCGGTGATCTCGATGATCCGGTGCGGCCCGGCCACGTGCTCGGCCAGGATCGTGGTGCGCACGTCGACCAGTTCCTGCTTTTCGGCACCTTTACCGATCACGAAGAAGGCCTCGGCCTTTCGCATGGCCTTGACCGCCTGCATCGTCACCTGGTCGGGGTCGCCCGCGCCGATGCCGATCACGTAGAGCTTGCGCATAGCGCAAGAGCTTGCCAGGTGCCGATCCACCGGCCCGACCCACGTAGAATCGCAAGTCGTGGCCACCCCTGATACGCAGTACGAGGATCTGCTCCGGCACGTTCTGGAGCGAGGCACGCCAAAGGCCGATCGCACCGGCACCGGAACCCGCAGTATCTTCGGTCACCAGCTGCGCTACGACCTGGCCGAATCCTTCCCGCTGATCACCACCAAGCGGGTCCACATGAAATCCATCGCCTACGAACTGCTGTGGTTCCTGCGCGGTGACTCCAACGTCTCCTGGCTGCGCGAACACGGCGTGACCATCTGGGACGAATGGGCCGACGCCAAGGGTGAACTCGGCCCCGTCTACGGCGTGCAGTGGCGCTCGTGGCCGACCCCCGACGGCACCCACATCGACCAGATCGCCCAGGTGCTGCACACCCTGCGCACCGACCCGGATTCACGCCGTATGATCGTCTCGGCCTGGAACGTGGCCGACCTGGACAAGATGGCCCTTGCCCCCTGCCACGCCTTCTTCCAGTTCTATGTCGCCGACGGCAAGCTGTCCTGCCAGCTGTATCAGCGCAGCGCCGACCTGTTCCTCGGGGTGCCGTTCAATATCGCCAGCTACGCCCTGCTCACCCTGATGGTCGCCCAGCAGACCGAGCTGGAGCCGGGCGAATTCATCTGGACCGGCGGCGACGTGCACATCTACGACAACCACGTCGACCAGGTTCGCGAGCAGCTCACCCGCGAGCCCTACCCGTTCCCGACGCTGCACCTGCGTCCGGCGACGAGCTTGTTCGACTACGCCTACGAGGACATCGAGCTGTCCGGCTACGAGCACCACCCCGGCATCAAGGCGCCGGTGGCGGTGTGACTCGCATGATCGGCCTCATCTGGGCGCAGGCGAACAACGGCGTGATCGGCGTCGACAACACCATTCCGTGGCGCGTGCCCGAGGATATGGCGAATTTCCGCGATACCACCATGGGGCACCCGGTGATCATGGGCAGGCGGACGTGGGATTCGCTTCCGGCGAGTTTCCGCCCGCTGTCCGGTCGCCGCAACATCGTGGTCACTCGCCAGACTGATTGGTCCGGAGAGGGTGCCGAACGCGCCGCGTCGGTGCCCGAAGCGCTGGCCATGACCGGCGAGGCGGACACCTGGGTCGCCGGCGGCGGCGAGATCTACCGGGCCGCCCTGCCACTCGCCACGTCACTGCTGGTCACCGAGGTCGACACCACCGTGACGGGCGATGCCTTCGCCCCGGCCATCGGCCCGGAATGGCAGGCGGACGACACCCCGTGGCGCACCTCGAAAACCGGTCTGCGCTACCGCATTCGCCACTACACCCGCGGCTGACAACACACCGCTAACGGTCGCGGCAAAACGCCCGAACGCGTGGGCGCCGTCGGGCATACTCCTGGCAAGACCTGCCCGCGAGATGCCTGCGAAAGGCCCGATCCATGGACAAGAAATCGCTGACCGCGGTGGCCCGTCAACAGCTCAAGCTGGCCGCCACTTCGACGAGCGGCCGGAGCTCGCAAACCCTCATCGGCGGCCACACCCACGCGCTGCGCCAGACGGTCGTCGCCCTCGCCGAGGGCCAGAGCCTGGCCGAACACGACAACGCGGGCGATGCCACCATCCAGGTGCTCTCCGGCACGCTGGTGCTGATCGCTGGCACCGACGAATGGAAGGGCTCGGCAGGCGATCTGATCGTGGTGCCGCGCGCTCGCCACAGCGTCAAAGCCGTCGACGATGTCACCTTCCTGCTGACCGTCGCCAAATAGGCCGCTCACCTGACACACCAGAGTGCTGCGACGAAACCTGTCGGCGCGGCGCCGTACTCTGGTCCCCATGGGTGAGCCACAGCCTGTCCTCGATCCACTCACACCGGCCGCGATCTTTCTTGTCGCCACGATCGACGAGGGCGGCGAATCGGCGGTCCGCGACCTCCTGGCCGATATCTCGGGTTTGCGCCGTTCGGTCAGTTTCCGGGTGCCCGGCGAGGGATTGACCTGCGTCACCTCGATCGGCTCCGCGGCGTGGGACCGCCTCTTCACCGGCCCGAAACCAGCTGAGCTGCACGAGTTCCCGGGATACGACGGGCCGATCCACAGCGCACCGGCCACCCCGGGCGACCTGCTCTTCCACATCAGGGGCGAGACCCAGGGCCCGTGCTTCGAACTCGCCATGGTGATCGGCGCGCGGTTGAAAGGCGCGGCCACCATCGTCGACGAGACGGTCGGCTTCCGCTACTTCGAACAGCGCGACCTGCTCGGTTTCGTCGACGGCACCGAGAACCCCGAGGGCCGCGCCGCGGCCTCGGCGGCGCTGATCGGCGACGAGGACCCAGCCTTCACCGGCGGCAGCTACGTGATCGTGCAGAAGTACACCCACCCGCTCGACCAGTGGAACGCGCTGTCCATCGAGGAGCAGGAGCGGGTGATCGGGCGGACCAAGCTCGCCGACTACGAACTGCCCGACGATGTGAAGCCGCCGGATTCGCATGTCGCGGTGAACACCCTCGTCGACGCCGACGGCACCGAACGGCAGATCGTGCGCGCCAATATGCCCTTCGGCACCATCGGCACCGGCGAGTTCGGCACCTACTACGTCGCGTACGCGGCCACGCCGAGCGTCACCGAACGCATGCTGGAGCGGATGTTCCTCGGCACCGACGAGGCAGCCTACGACCGCATCCTCGACTTCTCGTTCGCGGTCACCGGTACCTCGTTCTTCACCCCCACCGTCGATTTCCTCGACGATCTTCCCGACGCACCCGAGACCGCCGTCACCGAGATCGAGCCGACGACCCTTTCCGAATTCGACCCGATAGAACGGGCGAACGCCGCGGCAGACGGGTCGCTCGGCATCGGCACGATGAAAAGGAGTATCTGAATGAACAACCTGCATCGCGAACTCGCGCCGATCACCGGCGAAGCCTGGTCGCAGATCGAGGAGGAGGCGACCCGCACGTTCAAGCGCAATATCGCGGGCCGCCGGGTGGTCGACGTGGCGGGACCGCACGGTTTCGACTTCTCGGCCCGCAACCTCGGCCGGGTCACCTCGATCGACTCGCCCGACGACGGCGTGCAGGCCCGTCAGCGCGTAGTGCAGCCGGTTGTCGAACTGCGGGTGCCGTTCACCCTGCAGCGCGCCGAGCTCGACGACATCGAGCGCGGCGCGGGCGACGCCGACTTCGACAATCTCAAGGACGCTGCCCAGAAGATCGCCTTCGCCGAAGACCGCGCGATCTTCGAGAGCTACGCCGCCGCGGGCATCACCGGTATCCGCGAGGCGGCCTCGAATTCTCCCGTCGCGCTGCCGAACAATGTGGTCGACATCCCCGACGCCATCTCGCACGCTCTCACCGGCCTGCGTCTGGCCGGCGTGCAGGGCCCGTATTCGGTCGTGCTCAGCGCCGAGCTCTACACCCAGGTCAGTGAGACCTCCGACCACGGCCACCCGATCCGCACCCACATCGAGCGGCTGATCGAGGGCGAGATCATCTGGGCACCGGCGATTTCCGGCGGCTTCGCGCTCACCACCCGCGGCGGCGATTTCGAGCTGGCGCTGGGTCAGGACCTGTCGATCGGCTATCTCAGCCACGACGCCGAGACCGTGCAGTTGTACTTCCAGGAGACCTTCACCTTCCGCGTCGAGACCTCCGAAGCAGCGGTGTCGCTCGGCTCCTGAGCACGGCCGCTAGGGTAGGCCACGAATCGCGATTCGGGGACGGCTTACTCGGGCCCCGGAGCTGGAGAGGGAGGTCCGCATGTCGGTCGTGCGTGCCGGTGTGGTGCCCGCTGGTCGGAGCATGGCGTATTGCTTGATCGCAGTCCTGGTCACCACGGGCGTCGTCGGGTTGTTCCTGGCGATGTTCGGGGTGAACCGGGTGATCACCGGATTGCTGGTCGGGGCGGTCGGTGGATTCGCGGTGGGTGTCGCGCTGTTCATCCGTGATGTCGTCGAACTGCACGAGCACGCGATCTACGCGCGGACCCCGTTCCGCTCCTCGACCGTGCCGTGGGACCGCGTCGTCGCGGGCCGCTTCACCCTCGACGAGCACTCCCGCTGGGCTCTGGCGCTCGACCTCGACGGCGAGTCGGCCGACGAGCTCGTACTGCTGTCGATTCCCCCGGTGATCCGCCCCGTCACCGGCGCCTACGACATGCGCAAACGTGAACAGGTGAGCGAGATCCGGGAGATGCTGCGCGCCAAGCGAATCCCGATCACCGTCCTGCCCGAAATCGCCGAGGCGCTCAACCAGCACTGGCAGATCGCACCGCCGACCGCCCGCTGATTCCGCCCACCCTCGCGCGGGCCCGATCCCCACACCGGCGCGCGCATCAAGCCGGCGGGGTGCCGCCGATCTCCCCCAACCGTGCGAGTAGCGCGCAGGCCGCGGCCCGCACCGCACCGACATCGCCGCGATGTCCGACGATCCGCACGATCCCGTCCGGGATTTCGCGCTCGGTGTCGATGCCCGCGTCCCCCTCGTCGTACCTGATCGCGATCACCGTCTCGACCAGACGGAACGGCAGGATCCGCGAACCCTCGGATTCCCCCGCGGCCGCCGACGACGCGGCGGCCAGCCGCTCGTAGTGCCCGCGCAGTTCGTCACGGCGGCGCCGGAACGCGACGAAACGTTCGGTGCGTAGCTCCGGCAGCAGGTACAGCGCACCCAGGTTCCAGCGCGCGGTGCGTAATTGGCGCACGTCGAACAGCGCCAGCGCGTACAGCTGGACCACCGCGGATTCCGGCTCGGCCATCATCCGCTGCGCGAATTCGACCGGGCCTGCCACCGTTTCGGCCAGCAGCGCGTCGAGGATGTCGTCCTTGGCGGCGAAGTGGTGATACAGCGAGGCCTGGCGGATGCCGACCGCGTCGGCCACCGCCCGGGTCGAGGTGTTGGCGTACCCCTTGGTGGTGAACAGCTCCGCCGCCGCGTCGAGGATCTCCGCGCGCGGCGTGGTTCCCTGCCTGCGCCGCTGTTCCAGCCGGGGACGCCCGGGCCCGAGATTCGCCACACCGGAGATTCTGTCATCGGGCCATGACCTGCCCCGCAGTGGGCAGCTCACCAGCGAAGATGCCCGGCGGTCGATTTTCTGTCATTTGACAGAAACTCAGGCAACGCAGAAGTTACCGCGGGCCGCCCAGTCGATACACGCACGACACCGTTCGAGCGATCGCGCGCGCAAAACTATCGACTGATAGATATTGGCCGAACCGCTGAAGGACACCGACATGGCCACGACACTCGAATCCCCCGCCGCCCCACCCGAACTCGCCCGCGACAGCGCCGATCTGGCAGCTTTCGGCTACCAGCCGGTCCTGCACCGCAAACTGGGGCGCTACGCGTCCTTCGCAGCAGGTTTCTCGTTCGTCTCCATCCTCACCACGATCTTCCAGTTCTTCGGCTTCGGCTATTCGTTCGGCGGCGCCGCCTTCTTCTGGACCTGGCCGCTCGTGTTCGCGGGCCAGTTCCTGGTCGCGCTCAACTTCGCCGAACTCGCCGCCCGCTACCCGATCTCCGGCTGTATCTATCAGTGGTCGCGCCGGCTGGCGGGCGGGCTGATCGGCTGGTTCGCCGGCTGGATGATGGTGATCGCGCAGGTCGTGACCGCCGCCGCGGCCGCCATCGCGCTGCAGGTGGTACTGCCCTCGATCTGGAGCGGATTCCAGCTCATCGGCACCGACACCGCCCTCACCTCCCGCGACGGCGCGATGAACGCCGTGCTGCTCGGCAGCGTGCTGCTCGTTGTCACCACCACGATCAATGTGATCGGCATCGATCTGATGGCGAAGATCAACTCGATCGGTGTCACCGTCGAGATCGTCGGCGTGCTGGCGATCATCGCGCTGTTCTTCGCCAACAGCGAGCGCGGCCCCGACGTCGTGTTCCAGACCGACCAGGCCTCCCCCGGCCCCTACTGGGCGGCGTTCCTGGTGTCGGGCCTGATGGCCGCCTATGTGATGGTCGGATTCGATTCCGCCGGTGAGCTTTCCGAGGAAACCAAGAACCCGCGCACGGTCGCTCCGCGCACCATCCTGCTCGCCCTGTCGGTATCGGCGCTCGGCGGCGGCCTCATGCTGCTCGGCGCCCTGATGGCGGCACCGAGCCTGTCCGACGGCGAATTGTCTTCCGGCGGACTGGCTTACGTCATCACCTCGAAGCTGAACAGCCCCGCGGGCTCGGTCCTGCTCGGTTGCGTCGCGGTGGCGGTGATCGTCTGCACGCTCGCGATCCAGACCGCGGGCTCGCGCCTGCTGTTCTCGATGGCCCGCGACGGCAAACTGCCGTTCGCCAAGGCGCTCTCCACCGTCCACCCGCGCTTCGGCACGCCCGTGTGGCCCGCCGTGGTGATCGGCGCGCTCGGCATCGGCCTGCTGGTGCTCAACCTGGGTAACCCGGCTATCTTCGCCACCCTCGCCAGCGTCTGCATCGTCAGCCTGTACCTGGCTTATCTGCTGGTCACAGTCCCCTTGCTGATCCGCCGGATCAAGGGAATGCCCGCCCTCGACGACAAATCCCTCTTTCACCTGGGCCGCTGGGGCATCCCCATCAACGCACTCGCCGTCGTCTGGGGTATCGCCATGGTCATCAACCTGGCCTGGCCCCGCCCCGAGGTCTACACCCCCGCAGGCGGCAGCTGGTGGCAACTCTGGGCAGGCCCGCTGTCGGTAGCCGTGATCCTCACAGCGGGCGCCATCGTCTACCGATTCGTCGTCGCTACCCCGAAAGACGCCGCGACGGAGTCCGAAATCGCTTCCGCGACAGCTTGATCCACAGGCGCGGCGGGTGCGCCGAGTACGCACCCGCCGCGATTGCGCCCAGCTCGCACCACGAGCTCGCCCATCGTCCCGTTCGTCACCCACTCGCTGAGGAGTAACCGATGACGAGTACCCAGTCCACCGACGGCGCCCGCGCCCACGCGCGAGCCCAGGCCGCGGCTGCCACACAGGCACGTCCTGAAACACCGGACGGCATCGACCCCGCGACAGTCGTTGTCGCACAGCGTATTCCCTCGGGGGGCTATGCGAACGTCGTGCTCGGCCGCGGCACTCGAGTACGTCTCGCCGACCCGTCCGGCACCACCTGCGCCCACCTGTTCCTGCTGCGCGCCGAAGCATCCTGGGAGCGGCTGAATGTCGCTGACACGGTGAAGGTGCCGTGGCAGGCGTACCTGAGCGCGGGCCACCCTCTGCTCTCCGACCAGGGCAGAGTGCTGGCGACGGTTCTCGCCGACACCTCCGGCCACCACGACACCCTGTGCGGCCCCACCACCGACGGCCGCCACCAGCTCCACGTCGCCGGTGCCAAACAGGGGCTCGAACCCCGCGATATCGGCCCCTCGATCGCCCTGTTCCGTGGCGCCCGCGTCGCACCGAACGGCGCGATCGAGCCGACCGGCAACGGTCCCGTGGGCGCCACCATCGACCTGTTGGTTCACCTCCCGCTGACCCTCCTGGTCGCCAACGCGCCCCATCCCCTCGACGACCGGCCCACTGGCGACCTCGACCTCCTCGCCTGGTCCGCCCCCACCGATCGCGTCACCAACGCCGACCCCGAATACCGACGGGCCGTGGACAACACCGAAGCCGCCTGGTCGGCCGCACTGAACACGGAGGTTCCGGCATGACCACCACCCGCACCGTCGTCCTCGACGAGACCGTCCCCGCCCAGGCACCCTGGTCGGCGATCGTCCGCGCAGGCGACCACCTCGACATCATCGACCTGCACGGCAACCAGGCCGTCGACTGCCTGCTCTACTCCGCTGCCGACCACACCGACCGCTACAGCGCCCAAGCCACCATCGCGGCCCAGCGAAATATCTTCCTCACCACCGGCAGCGTTCTGCGCACCGAAGCCGGCACTCCCCTGATGACCGTCATCGCCGACGAGGTCGGCAACCACGACACCATCGCGGGCGCCTGCTCCCAGGAATCCAACACCCTGCGCTACGGCCACCACACCCGCCACCAGCACGCCTGCGTGGAGAACTTCCTCACCGCCGCCCTCGAATGGGGTCTGGGCAAACGCGACCTGGTCTCCAACATCAACTGGTTCATGAACGTCCCCGTCGAGCCCGACGGCACCCTCGGCATCGTCGACGGCCTGTCCGCGCCCGGCAAGAAGCTCACCCTGCGCGCCGAGGCCGACACCCTGGTCCTGGTCTCCAACTGCCCCCAGATCAACAACCCCTGCAACGGTTTCGACCCCACCCCCGTCCGCATGGTGGTGACCCGATGAGCCTCACCGACACTCGCGCCGGCGCTGCCGACCTCTCGGTCGAAACGCCTACATCGCGCACGAGTACCGTCCTCGCGCCGGGTATCAGCCGAGCCGAGGCCACTGGCGACGTCGGCACTGTTCACGCCACGGTGGCCGGGCTCGAGCCGAACTCGGGCCCATCTTCTCCGGCGCGCATCGAGGTCGTCCGGCCCGGTATGCAGACCACCGTGCAGGACTGGCCGGGCCGAATCGGCTACTGGCACATCGGCGTTCCGCCGTCCGGGCCGATGGACGACCTGTCGTTCCGGCTCGGCAACCGGGTGCTCGGCAATCCGGAAGGTGCGGCCGGGCTGGAATGCACCCTCGGCGGACCCGCGCTGCGTTTCACGACGGCGACGTGGGTGTGTGTCACCGGCGCGGTCGCCGACGTTCGGGTCGACGGCCGCCCGGCCGAGCAGTGGCGCACCGTCGAGGTCCCGGCAGGCGGTGTCCTCGATGTCGCAGCGATCCGTGGTCCCGGCATGCGCACCTACATTCTCGTCTCGGGTGGGATCGATGTCGATCAATTCCTCGGCAGCGCCGCCACATTCACGCTCGGCAAGTTCGGCGGCGGCACCGGCGCGGCCCTGCGGGCCGAAGACTCGCTCGCTCTCGGCGAGCCGGCGACTCGTCTCGCGCCCGCCGTTCCGATGGCCGACATCCCCGCCTTCGGACGGCGCTGGGAGCTGGCGGTCACCGAGGGCCCGCACGGCGCACCGGAGTTCTTCACCCGCGCCGACTTCGACACCATCATCGGCACCGACTACGAGGTGCACTTCAATTCCGACCGCACCGGCGTCCGGCTGATCGGACCGAAGCCGGAGTGGGCGCGTACCGACGGCGGCGAAGCGGGCTTGCACCCGTCCAACATCCACGACAACGCCTACTCGATCGGCGCACTCGACTTCACCGGCGACACCCCGATCCTGCTCGGTCCCGACGGCCCGAGCCTGGGCGGCTTCGTCTGCCCGATCACCGTGGTCGCGGCCGACCGCTGGAAACTCGGCCAGCTCACCCCCGGCGACAAGGTGCGTTTCGTCCCCGTCCGCGCCGACCACGCCGCACCCGCCGCGGCGCTCGGCGCGAGCAGGCGTGCATCCCTGGGCACGGTGCTTTCGGCGGGCCGTGACGGCGACGACGGAGTACTTCGTCGCGCCGATGTCGACGACGAGACCGGCGTGACCTACCGCAGGCAGGGTGACGACGGCGTCCTGGTCGAATACGGCACGCTCACCTTGGATCTGGGCTTGCGCGCCCGAGTTCATGCCCTGCACCAGCATCTGATCGCCATCGGTGTACGCGGGGTCATCGAACTCACCCCGGGCATTCGCTCCTTACAGATCCGGGTCGACCCAGCCGTCCTGCCGATCGCACAGCTCCTCGACCTGCTGGCCGAAGCCGAAGCGCACCTACCGGATTCGGCCGAACTCGTGGTGCCGAGCCGCACCGTCCACCTACCGCTGTCCTGGGACGACCCGTCCACGCGCGAGGCCATCATCCGCTACATGCACGGTGTGCGTCCCGACGCGCCGTGGTGCCCGTGGAATATCGAATTCATCCGCCGCATGAACGGCCTGGCCTCGGTCGACGATGTCTACCGAACCGTCTTCGATGCCGAGTACCTGGTCCTCGGCCTCGGCGACGTCTATCTCGGCGCCCCCGTGGCCACCCCCACCGACCCCCGCCACCGACTGGTCACCACCAAGTACAACCCGGCCCGCACCTGGACCCCTGAGAACGCCGTCGGCATCGGCGGCGCCTACCTCTGCATCTACGGCATGGAGGGCCCTGGCGGCTACCAGTTCGTCGGGCGCACGACCCAGGTGTGGAACCACCGCGCCCGACCTGTGGGTACCGCGGGGCCCGGGGTCGACCGGTTCGCTACCGACGCGGAAACCCCTTGGCTACTGCGCTATTTCGACCGGATCAAATGGCATCCGGTGGAGGCCGACGAACTCCTCGATCTGCGTGCGGATTTCACCGCGGGCAAGGTGGACGTCACTGTCACCGACGGCGAGTTCCGGCTCGCGGACTACCGCGGGTTCCTCACCGATAACGCGAGCTCCATCGAGGAATTTCGCGCTGTCCAAGCCGAAGCGTTCGCCGCCGAACGCCAATCATGGCGCTCGGCAGGCGAACTCGCGGACTGATCAGCGCAACGTACGGAAGAACTCGCGCACATCGGTGGTGAGCAGTTCCGGTTCCTCCAGTGCCGCGAAGTGCCCGCCCCGGTCCACATCGTTCCAGCGCACGATCGTGTTCTCCGCCTCGTCGAAGCGCCGGATCGCCACATCGTGGGCGAAAACGAGCACGCCGGTCGGCACACCCGAATTCGCGGGCACCGCACCCCATTCCACCGGTTGCGCGTAGCCGACGTAGGCCGCCGAGCCCGCGGTGCCGGTGAGCCAGTAGATCATCGCGTTGGTCAGCAGCCGATCACGATCGATGATCTTGTCCGGCAGCGTCTCACGCGGGTGCGTCCACTCCCGGAACTTGTCCATGATCCACCCCAGCTGCCCGATCGGGGAGTCGACCAGCCCGTAGGCCAGGGTCTGCGGGCGGGTGGACTGCACGGCGATGTAGCCGAACTCCTCGTTCATGAACGCCTCGATCCGCGCGATGCGGTCACGCTCGAGTTCGGTCAGGCTCGCCATGTCCGCCTCCGACAGCGGCAGTTGCGGGAACGAGCCCGCACCACCGTTGACGTGCACACCGATTACCCGATCCGGTGCCACTCGCCCGACCTCCGGGCTCACCGCCGCACCGATGTCACCACCCTGCACCCCGAACCGCTCGTAGCCGAGCCTGGTCATCAGTTCGACCCAGGCCTCGGCGATCCGGCGCACCGACCACCCCTGCGTGACCGGTCCGGAGAACCCGAAACCGGGCAGCGACGGGATCACCACGTGGAAGGCATCGGCCGGGTCGCTGCCGTACGCACGCGGGTCGGTCAGCGGGCCGATCAGGTCGAGGAATTCCGCGATCGAGCCCGGCCAGCCGTGCGTCAGCAGCAGCGGCACGGCATCGGATTCGGCCGAGCGGACGTGCAGAAAGTGGATGTTCTGCCCGTCGATCACGGTGGTGAACTGCTCGTGCGCATTGAGTTTCGCCTCCTCTGCCCGCCAGTCGTAGCCGGTGCGCCAGTGGTCGACGAGCTCGCGCAGGTAACCGGTCGGCACGCCGGTGTCCCAGTCATCGCCCGGCAGCGCGGCGGGCCAGCGCGCGTTGTCGAGCCGATTGCGCAGGTCATCGAGCTGCTGCTGCGAGATGTCGATGCGGTAGGGCTGGATCTCGTTGCTCATGAGATCAACAGTACGAGCCACCTAGGACAACTTCGGCCCTAGCTGCGCAAGACATCCGAATCGGCACGGCATCCCCGGCGAATCAGGCGATGAGGACGGTCTTTCCCGACGCGTGACCTTGCTCGAATGCGGCGACGGCCAGTGCCGCGTCGGACAACGCGAACCGCCGCTCGATCACCGGTCGCAAGCTCCCGTCAACGGCCAATCCGGCCAGATATGCGAGGTCGGCGGCCGCGGGTCGCATCAGCAGAGCCTTCAGGGTCTGTCGCGCGAACAGGTCGGTGAGTGCCACCTGACCCAGCCATCGGATCGGGCCGAACCAGTTGTTGCCGGGCGCGGCGGCGGAGGAGATGAAGACGCCGTCCGTGGCCAGCACGCGACGGATCTCCCGCAGTGCTCGGTTGCCTGCCAGATCGAAGATCACGTCGTAGCGCAGATCCGCGCGGGTGAAATCGTCGACGGTGTAGTCGATGACGACATCGGCACCGATGCTGCGCACCATCTCGACATGCCGGGTGCCGCACACCGCGCTCACGTGCGCGCCGAGCACCTTCGCGATCTGCACCGCGAAGCTGCCGACCCCGCCCGACGCGCCGTTGATCAGCACGCGCTGCCCCGGCCCGACCTTGCCGATATCACGCAGCCCCTGCAACGCGGTCATTCCCGAATCCGGCATCGCCGCAGCATCTTCCATGCTCAACGCCGCAGGCACGATGGCGAACGCGCCCGCGCCGGCGCAAACGTATTCAGCGAACGCCCCACTGGGCACCGCACCGAAAACCCTGTCACCAGCGCGAAATTCGGTGACACTCCCGCCGACCGCGACTACCTCACCCGCCAGATTCTGCCCGATCATTCGATGCTTGGGCCTGCGCAACCCGAACCCGAGCCGCAGCAGATACGGCGTCCCGGTGAGCAGATGCAGATCCCCACTGCACAGTGATGCCGCCCGCACACGGACCACCACATCACCCTCCCCCGGCGCCTTCGGCCGCGGCACGATCTCGCTGCGCAACACCTCAGCCCCGCCGTATCGGGGTGCGATCCAGGCGGTCATCGAAGCCGTATCCACATCGGTCATCAGGGCCCCTCAGTGGTGGTCGCCGAGATCTACGTCCCCCGTGCGGGCACCGACTGGCGAGCAGAGCTGCGGCACCGAGCCATCTCTGCCCACGAGGTACTCCTGACCCACCGCTGGGCCACCGGCCTGCTCGGCTCCCGCGTCAATGTCGGCCCCGCCATGCTCCGCTACGTGGACGCCACCCTCGGCTGCCTGATCACCGCTGGCTTCACCTACGAACAGGCAGACCGAGCGTGGAACGCCTTGGACAGCCACATCTACGGCTTCACCATCCAGGCCATCAACTTCCCTCTCGACCCCGCCGAATTTGCGTCGGCCGCAGAACAATTCCTCCCGCTTGTCCCCGCCGAAACACATCCCCACCTGCGCACCCTCTCGGGGCTCGTCATTGCCGGATCCCACTCCGGTGCGGCGGATTTCACCTTCGGCCTCGATCTGCTCCTCGACGGGTTGGCCGGACTGCTCACCCGCTGACATCGTCGCGGTGTCCACCGATCGGTGGACACGAAGTTCGACCGGTCGATGCTGTCTGCGACCCCGGCGCCGAACTCGACGTCAACGACCGCACCCATGCCGTCATCGTCGCCATGAACCGGGGCCTGTTCACCACCGGCGAGTGATCAGCCAGGAACCAGATCCGCGCTGCGACGTACGCCCTCGAGCTGACCGTCCAGCAACGGCGCAACCTCCATCACCGCTTCCGCCACGGCGAGACAGGCACCCAGCCGCGGCGGGTGCCGTAAGCCCGAATCACCTTGCAGCAGTAGCCGAACCGCGGCCCATGGCAAATTCACGTCGGCGAAGGACGTATGGAACAGGCCTGCCGAGGGTCGCGGATTCGCCTCGAGCAGGACCGGTTCCCCACCGCGATAACGTAATTGGACATTGGTCAGGTAGGCCAGTTCGAAGTGCCACACGAGCCGCCGCGCGATGTCGACCGCGGCGGGATCATCGAGCAATACGCGGAAGCGGCCCTGCTTGGCGCGCGGAATCCCCATCAGCAGTTCACCTCCCGGCGCGGAGAGACAGTCGATACTGATCTCCGGACCTTCGAGGAACGGCATCACCAGCAGCGGCGGGACGCATTCCCCCGCCGCCGCGGCCCGGCGCATCGCCCCCGCGACGGCAGCGACCGAGGCCACCGGTCGTGGCGCGACCCGCAAGCTCGCCATGGTCAACGGACGGTCGTCCAGAATGCGAAACCCGAACGCCGAGAACTCACCACTCGGCTTGATGCACAGCGTCTCCCCGCCCATCGCCAACTCGTCGACGGCCGCGCAGAACTCGTCCGCATCGCGCGCCTCCCGCCACGGCGGTACGGGAACTCCTGCCGCACCGGCGATCTCGTAGGTTCGCACCTTGTCGGTCAGCGCCTTCACCGCTGCCAACGGCGAACACATCAGACTGGTGCCGACCGCCGCGAAGTCGGCTCCCCGACCTGCCAGCGCGTCGAGACGCCGTGGCGGAATGAGCACATCGATGCGATGCGTGCGACAGAATTCGAGCGCGAACTGCGCGTACTCCTCGTTGCTCACGTACCGAGGTTCGATCGCCGACACATCACCTGCCGAGAGAGCGACCGCACTCGGATCCACATTGCTGGCATAAATCGTGACGTCGACACCGTCCGGGTTCTCCCGGAGCAACCGCATGACCTGAACGGTCGCTGCCCCGGCACTGCTCAGCCAAATCCGAAGTGCGATAACGAACGCTCCCTAGCCTGTTCCCGATGCGAACCCGGACCCTATCCCGGTTCGGTGACGAGCACATTTCGGGCAGCAGGCCCCCACGTCACATCCATCCCGGCGGATGGGCTCAGTGGTCGGGCAAGGTGAGTGCCGTGTGGGCCGGTCGTCCTGTGGTCGGCGGCGACGTGGTGAGGCCGCGGAGCCGGTGGTTGCGAGCTTCCAATGCCTCGGCGGTGGTGGGAAACAGCGCTGCCTCGCCGGTGGAGATCTGCGCTTGGTTGAGTTCGACGAATCCGCGGCTGGCGCGCTCGTAGGCGGTGAAGGCGGCGGTGTGATCGTCGTGGGTGGCCAGGGCGTGGGCGAGCATGTAGGCGCCGACGAGGGCGAGACTCGAGCCCTGCCCGGTGAGGAACGACGGCGCGTAGGCGGCATCGCCGACGAATGCCACCCGCCCGCTCGACCATCGCGGCAGGTGGATCTGACTGACCGTGTCGAAGAACTGATCCGGCGCGTGACGCATGGCGTCGACGATCATCGGTACCTGCCATCCGTCATCGCCGAAGACGGTGGTGATCAGCTCGTCTCGAGTGCCGTTGTCGCGGAGTGCTTCGTGTGCTGGTTCGGGGTGGGCGAAGGTCAGCAGGGCGTGTACGTCGTCGCTGTTTCCGACGGCGTAGAGAGCGGCGGCGCGTCCAGGGGTGTTCCAGACGAGTGCCTCGTGCGAGAGCCCGAACGTGTTGGGCATGGTGCAGATCGAGAAGCAGTAGCCGAGGTAGCGCAGGTAGTCCTGTTCGGGGCCGAAGGTGAGGGCCCGGGTTCGTGAGTGCATTCCGTCAGCGCCGACCACGAGGTCGAAACTACGGTGGGCGCCGCTGCGGAAGGTGACGTCGACACCGTGATCGTGCTCGGTGAGCGCGTCGATGGCATCGTCGAACAGGAACTCCACGTCGTCGCGGACGGCGGTGTAGAGCACGTCGGTCAGCGTCCCTCGCGGTATCTCGAGGTCATGTCCGTCGACGCCGCCTACCACTGCCTGCGGATGAACGACCGCGGCGCGACTGCCGTCGGCATCGAGGAAGCTCACCCGCCGCGTGTCGATATGGGCTTGCCGTAGGCGCGGCAGGATGCCCATCCGGTGCGCGACGGCTACCGCGGTGCCACGCACGTCGATCGGATATCCGCCGTCGCGCACCCCGGTGGACTTCTCGACCACCGTCACCTCGAAGCCATGTCTGCGCAGCCAGAACGCCAGCGCGGGACCCGCGATGCTCGCGCCGGAAATCAGGACGGTTCCGCTGGATTTCATGTCAACTCCTACGTTTTCTGTCGATGGAAAGGCTCACGCGCGCGTCTCGACGGGTTCGAGCCTCTGCGCCGGCGCCTGATGCTCCGGGCGGGTGGTTCGTACGAGAATGACGACGACCACCGCGGCGATCGCGAATGCCACGGTGGCGATCGCGATGTAGCTGAACACCCCGGTTGCGGAATTCACTGTCTCGCCGTCCGCGACGACGGTGGTCGAGGCGAGCACGGCCGCGCCGACGAAGTTGAACACCACGGCCCCGGTCGACACCATCACCATGACCAGGCTGGACACGATGCCCTGCCGTTGTGCCGACGCCAAGTTGCCTGCCATGTTGAAACCCGACGCACCCAACGCGGCGACCGTGACACCGAGCAGGAACGCGAAGCCCAGCGCCGCGACCAGCTGCGACACACCGAGAAACATCCCGATGGTGGCTGCGGTTCCGAGCATGACCGCCCCGGCCAAGGTCCTGGCGGGTCCGATCCGCGTCCCCAACCAGCCGGCCACCGGACCTCCGAGCATCACACCGACAGCGGGTGCCGCGAGAAGCAGCGCCACCGACCCGTGACCGCCGAGACCGTAGCCCAGATTCTGGTTAGCCGGAATCTCACTGATGAGCGGGATGAGCTGAAGCATGCTCTGGTAGGAACCCGCGCCGAGGAAAACGACAAGCAGCGTGAGAATCAACGGCCTGCCGAGGTTCCCGACGTCGATCAGCGGGTCGGGCTTTCGGCTCGAGACCGCGAACCATCTGGCCAGCGCCACGATCCCACCGAGGAGAACGGCAAGCGGGCCGATGGCCGACCAGCCGAGGTCGGGACCCATGCTGATGTAGCCGAGCACCCCGAGCAGACCGCCCCCGAGCAGCAGCGCACCCGAGATGTCGAGCCGGCCCGGCGTCTTCACGAGCGATTCGGGAACCAGCACACGCACGCAAACCGCCATCGCGACCGCCACCGCGGCCGAGATGAGGAAAAGGATCTGGAAGCCGAACTCCGTCGCCAGCTTCTCGATGAGAAAACGGGACGCGACATTGAGCACCGCGGTACCGGTGGTCACGATGCCGACGATGATCATGGCCAGGCGTGGCGTGCAGACGGTTCGCACGATCGCGACCGACAAGAACATGGCCGCCAACGCGGCTCCCTGCAACATGCGTCCCACGACGAAGATCCACATCGTCGGGGCCACCGCGCAGATCAGCGCACCCACGCAACTGATCAGCAATGCCAGCACGAGCACTCGGCGTTTGCCGTAGATGTCGGCGCTCTTGCCGAGCAGCGGCGCCCACATCACGCCCGCCAGCATCGCGGTGGCGTTGAGCCACGCCGCCTGGTCGGTGCCGAAATGGTCGAGCATCTCGGGCAGGACGATCAGCGGGGCGCCGATCGCCGAGTCCACCACGAAGTTCACCAAGGCCAAGACCGCGACGAGGCCGAGTAGTCGCCAGCTCCATCGCGTGTGTAGACCGACGTTCGCATCGTCGATTGTGTTCTGCTGCATTGACTTCGGCTCCTCACCAGAGGTTGATGTCCCGACTCGGCGGGACTCGCGCCACGCGGGCGCCGGGCTGGTTACCACCGTTCCAGCGGAGCTTCCTGCGGGCATCGTCTCTCGTCACCGACTGCCGCTAGTGCTGTCGCACCAGACGACCGCGCACCCTGGTGCGTACGCACCGAGTCGAGCGCCATGCGGTCGCCGTGGCCTCGGACGCGCGTATCTTGGGCGAGTTGTTGCCAACCCAGCAGCGTTCCCCGACCCGGTGACGGCCACCCACCCAGTGGCACGACGACCCGTGTGGTGGCGCGAGGCGCTCGTCCTCGCGACAGCGTTGCTGCTGTGCCTGGCCGGCGGGATCTTTCACCCCGACAACACCCTGGGATGGCCGCCGATCGCCACCTATGCTGTCGCGGGAGTCTCGTGTGCGGCGCTGGTCGTCCGGCATCGCGCACCCGTGATCGCGGTCGCCGTGACCACCGTGTGCGGGATGCTGGCCGCGCCGTTCGGCCTGCTGTTGACCCCGTTGATCGTGGTGCCCCTCGCGATCGCCGCCTACGCGCTGGCAGTGCATACCGAACCCAGAGTGACGATCGCGATCCTGCTCCCTGCCGTCGCGTTGCTGGTCGCGGTGACCCCACTGCTCGACGGGCTTTCCTGGCAGGACGGCAGCAGGCTGCTGTCGGTGGCGGCGCTCCCGCTGATCGCCGCAGCGCTCGGCAACGCGACGCAGAGCCGACGGGCCTACCTGGCGGCGATGGAAGAGCGGGCTCTGCGCGCCGAGGAGAGCCGGGAGAGCGAAGCGCGCCGCAGTGTTGCCGAAGAGCGAGTACGCATCGCGCGTGAGCTGCACGATGTCGTCGCCCACCAGATCACGCTCGCCAACGCCCAAGCCGTGGTTGCCGCGCACGTGTTCGACTCGCACCCGGAACAGACTCGCTCGAACCTGCGGAACATCATCCAGACCACGAAAAACGCCCTCGATGACCTGCGGGCCACGGTCGGACTGCTACGCCAGGCCGGGGACGCTGGTACTTCCGCCGAACCGTCGCCCGGGCTGTCGCAGCTTCCCCCGCTCCTCGAGTCATTCGGCCGTGCGGGACTACAAGTGACGATGGACAACGAAGGCGCGCCAAAACCACTACCTCCCGGCGTGGATCTCACTGCCTACCGGATCATTCAGGAAGCCCTGACCAACGTGCGCAAACACGCAGGGACCGGCAGCGCTCGAATCCGCTTGTCCTGGAGCCACAACCGACTCGCCATCACCGTCACCGACGACGGACCGGACTCGCAGGCCGCACCGAAACCGCTCGAGCCGAGTGCGTTCACGCGATCGGACCGGCCATCGGGTTACGGGCTGATCGGTATGCGAGAACGCGCCACCGCGGTCGGGGGCCAGCTCTTCACCACCAACAGCCCGGCAGGTGGCTTCATCGTCTCCACCCACCTGCCGCTCACGCCCGAGAACGCGCCGACGGCCGACAAACCGGCTGCAGATTCGGACGCCGGGCGCGTAAGCGACGCAGAGAACGGTGGTCCCCCATGACGATTCGAGTGTTACTCGCCGACGACCAGGCCCTGCTACGCCAAGCGTTCCGGACGCTGCTCGACACCGCCGACGACATCAGCGTGGTCGGTGAGGCCGCCGATGGCAGGCAAGCGGTGAGCCTCACCCGTGAACTGCGCCCCGATGTGGTCATCATGGACATCCGGATGCCGGACACCGACGGCCTCACCGCCACCGCACAGATCTGCGCGGACCCACAACTGCGCGACAGCCGCGTCCTGATCCTCACCACCTATGAGACCGACGAATACGTCGCGCAGGCGCTGCGCGCGGGCGCGAGCGGTTTCATCGGAAAGGGCATCGGCGCAGCGGAGCTACTCGCCGCCGTGCGCACTATCGCAGACGGAGAAACCCTCCTGTCCCCTGCGGCAACGCGCAGCTTGATCGCCCGCTTTCTGGCAACGCCGACCCACGACGCCCACACGTCCGAGCTACTCGACGCCCTCACCCCGCGCGAACGCGAAATGACCATGCTGGTCGCAACAGGACTGTCCAACAACGAGATCGCCGAGCAACTGTTCGTGAGTCCGTTCACCGTCCGCGCCCATGTGCAGCGCGCCATGAACAAGCTGCAAGCTCGCGATCGTGCACAGCTCGTCGTCATCGCCCACCGCACCGGACTGGTCAACCGCGCGAGCGACGGCACCGATCACCTGCCATGACATCGGCGTCGCGTCCTGCCGGGCTGGACGGGCCTTCCTGGGCGCCGACCTAGCGAGGGAGCAGCGCGCCAGGGTCGAAGGTGACCTCGTACGGCGAACGTAAAGTCACCGGATCACCCGCGGACGCACGGTGCGTCTGCTCGTACTCACCATCAGTGCCGAGGGCGTAGGCGAACAGTACCGGCAACTCTTCGCCGGCCAGACAGCCTTTGAATGCGTTGATTTCGAATCGCCAATACGTCGGGATTCCGGCCTGCGCGTACAGAACCGGCTTCACCAATCGGTCCTGCAATGTCGTCGACCTCGACACGACCTCCACGGCGAGCGCGACCTGTCCCACCGGAACCCCGCGCCCGTTCCAGTCGATCGATCCGGCGACAACCATCAGATCGGGGATCGGCTCGTCGTCCCCGATGAGTACGCCGACACCGTCCAGGACGAGGTGATCGGCGGGAACGCACGCGTCAAGGACCTGTGTCAGCCGTTTGATCAACCACTGGTGCTTCGGCTTGGGTGCGGCGTTCACGACAAGCTGGCCATTCAATACCTCGTAACGCAGTCCGTCATCGGGTAGTCGATCCAGATCGGCAGCGGTCCATTCGGCCGAATGAGGCACCGGCATTGCCATGGAAACCACCTCCCACCTTGCTGAACTCGTCACATGAACGCACTGGTAAGGCTCAGTCTAGTTCAGTCATCGTGTCGACCCAGCTCATCACTTGGCTCAACGGTGCAGACCTACTCGGCAGCGATCACCGTGACCTCACCCTCGACCGCGTCGGTCGGGTCGCCCGCGGCGACGAACCAGTGCGTGACCTCGCCCTCGGCCAGGTCGTCTTCGACCGCGCCATCGGGCAACACCGACAGCGCACCGGCGGTGGACGACACCAGGAATTCCTGAATGGCGGCCGGGCCGGAGGCGTGGGTGGTGTAGGTGGTGCATTCGTAGTCGATGCTGTGTTCGTCGCGGAGGCGCTCGGCGAGGGCTACCGCTTCGGACTGGCTGAGGACCGTGGTGTTCTCGCCGGCGACCAGCACAAAGGCCGGGTGGACTTCGGCGAGGGGGCGGACTCGGTCGGCGTAGGAGACGGGATGTGCTGCGGCTGCGGCGATCTCGTCTTCGACGTCGGACAGGGTCAGCCACTGGCCCGCTACGCCGGCGACCGGGTCGGCGCTGATGCCGAAGGATGCTCCGGCAGCGGCGAGTTCGACACCGGAGAGTTCGCCGGCGAAGAGCACCGCGGCGCCTGCCTTGTGCACCGCCCAGGCGGCGAGGACCGAATCCACACTGCGGGGCAGCGAGATCGCGACCACGTCGCCGGGGCCCGCACCGCGCGCGATGAGCACCCGGGCCAGCTGGGAGGACTTGCGATCCAGTGCGCTGTAGGCGATTTCGCTGTCACCACGCAACAGCGCGGGTGCCTGCGGGTCGGCTTCGACGACCTCGGCGAGCACCTTGGCCACCGTCTGCGCGCCGACACCGGACGCCACCGGAGCCGAAACAGCAGCTGTCAGACCGGAATCGGCGAGCAGCTGGGCACGTTCGCTCGCATCGAGGATGTCGATGTCGCCGACCAGGCCGTTCGGGTTGTCGAGCAGCTCGTCGAGCACGCGCAGCAGGCGCTGCGACAGTGTGCGGACCTCGTCGGCGGTGAAGGTGCTGGTCAGGTACTTCATCGTGATCTCGATGGTCGACTCGGCCATCACCACGAGCGTGAGCGGGTAGTGGGTGGCGTCGTCGAGGCCCACACCGGTGACCTGCATGCCGTCGATCGAGCTCGCCGCGGTGACGGCGTCCTTGTCCATCGGGTAGGACTCGAACACCACCAGCGTGTCGAACTGCGAGCCCATGCCCGCCACCCGCTGGATGTCGGACAGGCCGACGAAGTGGTGGCTGAGCAGTTCGGCCTGCTCGGACTGCACCCGCTGGGTCAGCTTCTCCGCGGTCATCCGGTCGTCGATCTGGATGCGCACGGGCAGGGTGTTGATGAACAGGCCGACCATGGACTCCACGCCGGGCAGTTCCGCCGGGCGGCCGGAGACGGTCGCGCCGAACACCACGTCGTCACGCCCGGTCAGGCGTCCGACGACGATGCCCCACGCGGTCTGCAGCATCGTGTTCACGGTGACACCGAGCTCGCCGGCGAACTTGCCGAGCGCCCTGGTGCGGTCGTTGTCGATCTCGACGATGACCTTGCCGAGTTCGTAGCGTTCCTCGGTGCGCGGCGCGGGCGCGAGCTGGGTGGGGCCTTCGACCCCGGCCAGCGCGTCGGCCCAGACCTGCAGCGACACTTCACGATCCCAGCCCGAAAGCCAGGACAGGAAGTTGCGGTAGGACGCCACCCGCGGCAGCGCGGTGAGGTCACCGTGCACCGCGTAGAGCACGAGCAGGTCGCGCATGAGCAGCGGCATGGACCAGCCGTCGACCAGGATGTGGTGGACGGTGATCGCCAGGTGCGCCGTGCCCTCGCCGGTCGTGTACAGACCGAAGCGGATCAGCGGCGCGGTGGCCATGTCGAACTGGTTCGCCTGATCGGCCTGCAGCAGCTGTCGCATGCGCGGCATCCGCTCGTCTTCGGGCAGGTCGGTGAGGTCGACCTCGCGCCACGGCACCTCGAGCTCGGACAGCACCACCTGCACCGGCTGACCGGCAGAATCGGTGACGAACGCGGTCCGCAGGTTCGGGTACCGGTCGAGCACGGCCTGGGCCGCGCCACGCAGCCGCTCGGTGTCGAGGGTGCCGGTCAGGTCGAGCACGGCCTGCACGGTGTAGACGTCGACGGTCGCCGAGCTGAGCATGGCGTGGAACATCAGGCCCGCCTGCAGCGGCGAGAGCGGCCATACCTCCGACAGCGCCGGGTAGTCGCGCTCCCACAGCTCGAGATCGGACTGGCCGACCCGCACGAGCTGCATGTCGGACGGGGTGAAACCACCCGCGTCGGCACGCTGGGCGTGGGTGGCGAGCGCGGTGAGCGCGGCCACGAACAGGTCGGCGAACTCCTGCGCCTGCTCGGCGGTGAGCAGACCCTTCGGAAACGCGATGTTCGCGCCGAGCTGCGGGCCCTCGTCGCCGTCGTTGACGATGGCGTTGATGTCCAGGGTCGCGTTGGCGGGCATGTCGAGGTCCATCTCGGCGTCGAGCTGACCCAGATCCGCCACCGGCACCCAGCCGAGTTCGGCGAGTTCGGCGGGAATCTCGCCCGCGGTCGCGCGACCGAGGTAGTTGAAGCTGATCTGGCCCACGCTCGGCAGGTCGGCACCGTCGAGGTACTTCAGCATGCCGAAGCCGATGCCCTTGTCCGGCACCGCGAGCATCTGCTCCTTGACCGACTTGATGACGTCACCGAGCACGGCGCCACCGGCGAACGCGTCGTCGAGATCAGCACCGGCCAGATCCAGGCGGACCGGGAAGGCTGTGGTGAACCAGCCGACGGTGCGCGACAGATCCGCACCGGCGACGATCTCTTCCTGGCGGCCGTGGCCTTCCAGCTTGATCAGCGCCGCAGTACCGGATTCGTCTCCACGCCAACGGGATACAGCCAGCGCGAGCGCGGTGAGCAGACCGTCGTTGACGCCGCCGTGGTAGAGGCCGGGGATCGCGGTGAGGACCGCGTCGGTGACCTCGGGCGAGAGGGTGACCTGCACCCGGTCGACGGTGGCGAAGGTGTCGACCTGCGGGTCGAACGCCCGCGCGCCCAGCTGCGGGTCGGCGGTGGCCGAGACCTCGCGCCAGAACGGCAGTTCCGCGCGACGGTCTTGCGACTGCTCCACCAGGCTGTGTGCCCAGCGACGCATCGACGTGCCGTTGACCGGCAGCGCGACCTGCTGGCCCGCCGCGATCTGGCCCCAGGCCATGCCGAGGTCCGGGATCAGGATGCGCCAGGAGACGCCGTCGATCACGAAGTGGTGGCCGACGATGAGCAGCGCGTCGCGACGGCGGGGACCCTCGGTGGGCTCGCCGAAGGTGAACCAGACGAACTGCACCATGGCGGCGTTCGCGGGGTCGAGACGGCCCATGGCCTCGTCGTATTCGATACTGGCCAGCTTGGACAGCTGATCGTCGGCGATGTCACCGGGCACCTCGACCCGGCGCACCAGCGTGGTCACATCGACCTCGCCCGGCGCCAAAGCCTCGAAGATCCAACCGTTTTCACCGTGCGCCACCCTCGAACGCAGCACGTCGTGGTGGTCGAAGACCGCGCCGATCGTGGCGTGCAGGACCTCGGCGGTGATGTTCTCGGGCAGGCGAAGCACCATCGACTGGGAGAACCGGTCGTAGGTGGAGCCGCCGGCCAGGATCTGGCGCATGATCGGCAGCATCGGGATATCGCCGACACCGCCGCCCGGCAGTTCCTCGAGCACGATCTGTTCGGCGTCGCCCGCGAGCACGGCGATCTCGGCAAGCCCTGCCACGCTGCGCTTTTCGAACACATCGCGCGGCTTGAAGAGCACGCCGCGATCCTTGGCGCGCGAGACCAGCTGGATGGACAGGATCGAATCGCCGCCAAGAGCGAAGAACGAATCGTCCAGGCCGACGGCGTCGACACCGAGCACCTCGGCGAAGACGGTCGCGATGATCGCCTCGACTTCGCTTGTCGGCGTGCGGAACTCGCGCGGAGCGAGAACGGGCTCGGGCAGTGCGCGACGGTCCAGCTTGCCCGCGGGGGTCAGCGGGATCTCGTCGAGGACCATCACGGCGGCGGGCACCATGTGCGCGGGCAGGTGCTGCGCCGCGTATTCGACCAGGGCGGCCGGGTCGACGTTGCCGCGCACGTAGGACACCAGGATGGTGGCGCCCGCGTCGGTCTTGCGGCCGATGGTGGCGGCGAACTCGACGTCGTCGTGCGCGGTGAGGACCGCGTCGATCTCGCCCAGTTCGATGCGGAAACCGCGGATCTTCACCTGGAAGTCGTTGCGGCCCACGTATTCCACGACCGGCTTGTCGTTGACGGTGCGCCAGGCGACGACGTCGCCGGTGCGGTAGAGGCGCTCGCCGTCGGCGTACGGGCTGGCCACGAAACGCTCGGCGGTGAGGCCGTGGCGCGCGTGGTAGCCGCGGGCCAGCGGGACCCCGCCGAGGTACAGCTCACCGGCTACACCCTCGGGAACCGGGCGCAGGCGGTTGTCGAGCACGTACACGGTCGCGCCCGCGATCGGGCCACCGATGTTCATGGTGTCGCCCGGCAGCAGCGGATCGGACAGGTTGGTGGCGATGGTCGCCTCGGTCGGACCGTAGGCGTTGTAGAACCGGTGGTGCGCCGGGTCGGTGCCCGCGCTGTGCCAGTTCGCGACCAGGTCGACGGGGGCCTTGTCGCCACCGACGATCAGCGCTTCGAGTCCGGCCAGTGCCGCGGGTTCCATCGACGCCGCGACCAGCGGGGTGAGGAACACGTGGGTCAGCTGCTGGCTGGTGATGATGTCGGCCAGTTCCTCGCCGCCGACCACGCCGACCGGCGTGATGACGAGCGTGCCCGCCGAGCCGACCGCGAGGAGGAACTCGAGGATCGAGGCGTCGAACGACGGTGACGCGAACGCCAGGGTCCGTGCGTTCTTGTCGAGACCGAACTGCGCGACCTGGGCGGCGGCGAAGTTGGGCACACTGGCGTGGGTGACGACTACGCCCTTTGGCAGGCCCGTCGAACCCGAGGTGTAGATCATGTAGGCCGTGTTGCCGGGGCGGACCGCGCCGCGGCGCTCGGCCTCGGCGATCGGGGCATCGGACTGCGCGGCGATCTCCGTCTGAGCGGCGGCGTCGTCGAGAACCAGCCAGTCACCCTGTGCGGGCGCGGGCAGGTGGCCGACCTCGGACGAGACCGTAATGCCCAGTGCCGCACCGGAGTCCGACATCATGTGCGCGATGCGCTCGGCCGGGTACTTCGGATCGACAGGGAGGAACGCCGCACCGGTCTTGCTGACGGCCCAGATGGCCAGGGTGGTGTCGAGCGAACGCTGCATGGCGATGGCGACGACCGTTTCCGGTGCCGCACCACGCTCGATCAACACACGAGCCAGGCGCGAGGAAGCCGCGTCGAGCTCGGCGTAGGTCAGCGAGGCCGACTCGCCCGGCGCGACGATGGCCTGACCGGTCGGGTTGGTCGCGACGGCCTGGGTCAGCAGCTCCGGCAGGGTGCTCACCGAAGCGGCGGGACCGCCTGTGCGGGTGAGCAGTTCGGTGCGCTCGGCGCTGTCGAGGAGTTCGAGGTCACCGACCGGGGTGGTGGTGTCGGCGACGACCTCGGCGAGCAGACGCTGGAAGCGCTGCGCGAACTTCTCCACCGTCGACTGATCGAACAACGCACTGGCGTAGGAGAACTCGGCGTAGGCGCCCGCGTCGTCTCCGGCTGCCGCTTCCCGCACGGTGAGCAGCAGGTCGAACTTGGCGGTGTCGACGTCGAAGTCGACCGCCGAGACCGACAGACCCGGCAGCTCGAAGCTGGCGTCGGGCAGGTTCTCGAACGACAGCGCCACCTGGAACAGCGGGTGCCGCGCGGTGGAGCGCTCGGGGTTGAGCAGTTCCACCAGGCGTTCGAACGGGATGTCGGCGTGGGCGAAGGCGGCCAGATCGGCTTCCTTGGCCTGGGTCAGCAGCTCGGCGAAGCTCAGCTGTCCGCCGACCTGCGTGCGCAGGGCGAGGGTGTTGACGAACATGCCGATCACGTCGTCGAGTTCGGCTTCGCCGCGGCCCGCGATCGGGGTGCCGATGACGATGTCCTCGGTGCCCGACATGCGCGCCAGGAATACCGCGAGCGCGGTGTGCACGACCATGAACAGCGTCGCGTTCTGCTCGCGAGCGATCGCGGACAGCCCGGCGTGGATGTCGCCACCGATCGGGAACAGCACCCGGCCACCGGCGAAGGACTGCGTGCTCGGACGCGGCCGGTCGAGGGGCAGGTTCAGCTCGTCGGGGACACCGGCGAGTGCGCGCTTCCAGTAGTCGGCCTGCTGGGCGACGAGGCTGGTCTCGTCGGTCTCGGAACCGAGCACCTCGCGCTGCCAGACGCTGAAGTCGGCGTACTGCACCGGCATCGGCGCCCAGCCCGGGGCCTCACCGGCGGCACGCGCGGCGTAGGCGATCATCACGTCGCGGGTCAGCGGGCCCATGGACCAGCCGTCGGCGCTGATGTGGTGAGCGACGAAGACGAGGACGTACTCGTCCGCCGAGTCCGACCCGGCCCGCGTCGCACCTGTGGCACTGCCGGTGGTCACGACAGCATCGCCCGCGGCCGTCGCGTCGGCGGCAACGCGGAGCAGCTTGGCGCGCAACGGAACTTCGCTGATCACATCGAAGCCGGTAGCGATCACTTCGGCGATCTTGTCGCGAATCTGTTCGGGGGCAACGGTTTCCGGCGTCAGGTCCGGCACATTGCCCTCGACCGGCAGGATCACCTGGTGCGGGGTGCCGTCGGTCGACGGGTACACCGTGCGCAGGGTCTCGTGCCGTGCGAGCACATCGGCGACGGCCAGTTGCAGCGCCTCGACATCCAGCGCGCCCGACAGGCGGACGGCGACGGGGATGTTGTTCACCGAAGAAGCCGTGTCGAACTGGTTCAGGAACCACATGCGCTGCTGCGCGAGCGACAGCGGCACCTGGTCGGGACGCGTCCCGGCGACCAGCGCGCGACGCCCACCGGCGCCCGCACCCTGCTCGACCTTCACCGCGAGACCGGCAACGGTCGACGCCTCGAACAGCAGGCGCACGGGCACCCGGCTGTCCAGGGCGGCACCGAGGCGGGCCGTGACCTGGGTGGCCAGCAGCGAGTTGCCGCCGAGGGCGAAGAAGTCGTCGTCGGCGCCGACACGATCGGCGCCGAGGACATCGGCGAACACGCCCGCCACGATCTCCTCGATCGGGGTCGACGGCGCGCGGAAGGCCTGCGCCTCGAACTCCGGCTCCGGCAGCGCCTTGCGGTCGAGCTTGCCGTTCACGTTGAGCGGCAGCGCGTCCAGCACGACGAACGCGGTGGGCACCATGTAGGACGGCAGCCCGGCGGCGAGCGTCGACTTGACCTGTGCCACATCGATATCCGCGGCAGTCGAGGGCTGATCGAGGCCGTCGGCCACGTCATCCGCCGGTGCACCCGAAGCGGGTGTCGTCGCGGCACCGACCAGGTACGCGACCAGGCGATCACCAGTGCGCGGATCGGACTTGGCGATCACCGCGGTCTGGGCGATCTCGGGCAGCGCGAGCAGCGCGGCTTCGATCTCGCCGAGTTCGATCCGGAAACCGCGGATCTTCACCTGGAAGTCGGTGCGGCCGCGGTAGTCGAGTTCGCGGTTGTGCCAGGCCACCAGGTCACCGGTGCGGTACATGCGGGTACCCGGGGTGAACGGGTTGGCCACGAAGCGATCGGCGGTCAGGTCGGGGCGACCGTAGTAGCCGCGAGCCAGCTGCGCGCCTGCAAGGTACAGCTCACCGGCGACACCGTCGGGCACCGGGCGCAGACGCTCGTCGAGCACGTAGACCTGGCTGTTCCACTCGGGCGAACCGATGGAGACCGAGGCCTGGTCGGCGGCGTTCACCCGGTGCGAGGTGATAGACACCGCGGCCTCGGTCGGGCCGTACAGGTTGAACAGCTCGGTGCGGCCGAACTCGGCTCGGAAGCGCTGAGCCAGCGAGCCCGGCAGTGCCTCACCGATCGCCAGGACCCGCCACAGCGAATCCGGCATCCCGGAAGCGAGCAGCGCGTCGAGCATCGACGGCACCACGTGCAGGGTGGTGACCCATTCGCGGGCCATCAGCTCGTTGAGGTAGGCCGGGTCGCGATGGCCGTCGGCCGAGGCGATCACCAGGCGGCCACCGCAGACCGCGGCCGACCAGAACTCCCAGACCGAGAGGTCGAAAGTGGCGGCGGTCTTGAGCAGCACCGCGTCGGCGGCGTCCATGCCGAACTCGATCAGCTTCCACTGCAGCTGGCTGGCGATGGCGCCGTGCGGGACGGCCACACCCTTCGGGCGGCCGGTGGAGCCGGACGTGAAGATCACGTAGGCGGTGTTCTCCGGACGCAGCGGTTCGGTGCGCTCGGCATCGGAAATCGGTGTGGCAGCGATCGATTCCAGGTCAAGCTCGTCGATCCGCACGACCGGTGCGGCATCGGTGGCGAACTCGGCGTTGGTCAGCACGCAGACCGGTGCCGCAGTCTCGAGGATGTAGTCGGTGCGCTCGGCTGCCTGATCGGGATCGACCGGCACGTACGCGCCACCGGACTTGGCTACCGCGTACATCGCGACAACCAGATCCACCGAGCGCCGCATGGCCAGCGCGACACGGGACTCCGGGCCCACACCCAGCGAGATCAGGTGCCGGGCGAGACGGTTCACCTTCGCGTCGAGTTCGGCGTAGGTGAGCTGGGCGCCGTCGTCAGTGACCAAAGCGGTCGACTTCGGGTCGGCGGCCACGGTCGCGTCGAGCAGCGAGACCAGGGTGGCCTCGGTGTCGACCGAATAGGTGGTGGCGTTGCGGGCATCGAGGATCTGGGTGCGCTCGGCCGGGGCCAACAGCTCGATATCGCCGACCGCGGTGCGCGGGGTGGCGACGATCGCGCCGAGCAAGCGGACGAAGCGCTCCACGAAACCTTCGACCGTGGCGTGATCGAACAGGTCGGTGGCGTAGGTGAACAGACCCGAAATGCCTTCGGGCTCACCGGCATCGCCGTAGCGGTCGGTGGCGATCAGGTGCAAATCGAACTGCGACAGCTCGGTGGCGATGTCGAGGCCGGAGACCGTCAGGCCGGGCAGTTCCAGGGTGGCGCGGCTGAGGTTCTGGAACGACAGGCCCACCTGGAACAGCGGGTGGCGCGCGGTCGAGCGGACCGGGTTGAGTACCTCGACCAGGCGCTCGAACGGCACGTCGGCGTTGGCGAACGCCGCGATGTCGTCTTCACGCTGGCGGGCCAGCAGTTGCGTGAACGCCTCGCCGCCGTCGACCTTGGTGCGGAACACCAGGGTGTTGACGAACATGCCGATCATGTCGTCGAGTGCAGCTTCGCCACGACCGGCCATCGGGGTGCCGATGGCGATGTCGTCGGTGCCGGACAGGCGGGCGAGCAGCACCGCGAGGGCGGTGTGCACGACCATGAACAGCGTCGCGCCCTCGGCGCGGGCCAGTTCGACCAGCGCGCGGTGGGTGTCGGCGTCGATCTGGAGGTCGACCTTGCTGCCGGCGAAGGTCTGCACCGCGGGGCGCGGGCGGTCGGCGGGCAGGTCGAGCTGATCGGGCAGGTCCGCGAGGGCCTGCTTCCAGTGCGCGACCTGCTTGGACGCCATCGAGTCGGCGTCGTCCTCGCTGCCGAGGAGGTCGCGCTGCCAGATGCTGTAGTCCGCGTACTGCACGGCCAGGGGTGCCCAGCCGGGCTCGGAGCCCATGGAGCGGGCCGCGTAGGCGGTCATCAGGTCGCGGGTCAGCGGGGCGACGGAGGAACCGTCACCGGAGATGTGGTGCACGACCAGGGCCAGCACGAAGTCGCCCGCGATGCTCCCGGCGGGCCCGGAGGAGGTAGCGGAGCGTGACCACGCAGGGCCCTCGAGAGCATCGCCATCAGATTCAGCGTTCTCGACGCGGAATAGTGCGACCTTGAGGGGGACCTCGACGGTGACGTCGAACATCGTCGACATCAGTTCCGCCACAGCCGATTCCACCTCGTCGGCGGCGACCGTGCGTTCGATCAGCTCCGGCGCGGCCTGTGCGGGCGACAGGATCACCTGTGCCGCACCAGCAGCGCCCCCTGCCCCCTGACCCACCCCGAGCTGCGGGTAGATCGTGCGCAGGATCTCGTGGCGGGTCACCAGGTCGGTGACCGCCGCACGCAGCGCGTTCACGTCGAGGTCGCCGGTGAGGCGGACCGCGACGGGCACGTTGTAGGCGGCCGACTGAGTGTCGAAGCGGTTGAGGAACCACATCCGCTGCTGCGCGAGCGAGAGCGGGATGTGCTCGGGGCGCGGACCGGCGGTCAGCGCCTTGCGATCACCGGTCTCGGCATGCTGCTCGACCCGCTGGGCCAGCGCGGCCACCGTCGATGCCTCGAACAGCAGACGCACGGGGATGCGGGTGTCGAGCGACTCACCCAGGCGAGCCGCGACCTGCGTAGCCAGCAACGAGTTACCGCCCCAGGCGAAGAAGTCGTCGTCGAGCCCGAACCGCTTGTCGGCGTCGAGGCGAAGGACCTCGGCGAAGGTGGCGGCGACGAGCTGTTCACTCGGACTCACCGGCGCGCGGAACACGGCCTTCTCGACCTCGGGCTCCGGCAGCGCCTTGCGGTCGAGCTTGCCGTTGGCGTTCAGCGGCAGGGCGTCGAGCTGCAGGAACACAGTCGGGACCATGTACGACGGCAGCTCGGCGGCCAGTGCGGCACGCAGGGCCAGCTTGTCGAGCTCAGTGGCGGAGCGAGACTGCGCGGCGTCGGCGTTCAAGGCGGTTACGGTCTGGGCGTCCCCGGTCACGGCGT
This sequence comes from Nocardia sp. FBN12, assembly GCF_050320175.1. Taxonomy (GTDB): domain Bacteria; phylum Actinomycetota; class Actinomycetes; order Mycobacteriales; family Mycobacteriaceae; genus Nocardia. The sequence goes on from NZ_CP190048.1 coordinate 5,191,668, forward strand.
CCACCACGGCGGCATCAGCAGCGGTACCGGCGACGACGTAGGCGACCAGGCGATCGCCTACGACGGGATCGGTGTGGGCGAGAACGGCGGCAGAGGTGATGCCGGGCTGACGCAGTAGCGCGGCTTCGATCTCGCCGAGTTCGATGCGGAAACCGCGGATCTTCACCTGGAAGTCGGTGCGGCCACGGTAGTCCAATTCGCCGTTGGCATTCCAGGCCACCAGGTCGCCGGTGCGGTACATCCGGGCACCGAGTTCGCCGGCGGTTCCAGCCGCGGAAGCAGCGAACGGATCGGCGACGAAGCGGTCGGCGGTGAGGTCGGCGCGGCCGTAGTAGCCGCGGGCCAGCTGGGCACCGGCCAGGTACAGCTCGCCGGAGACGCCGACCGGGACCGGGCGCAGGCGCGAATCCAGCACGTAGACAAGGCTGTTCCACTCCGGCGCACCGATCGACACCGAGACGGTGTCGGCGTCGGTGACCGCGTGGCTGGTGATCGAGACCGCGGCCTCGGTCGGGCCGTAGAGGTTGAACAGCGCGGCGGTGTTGGCCGTGCGGAAACGCTGCGCGGTCGCGGCGGGCAGCGCCTCACCGATGGCGAGGACGCGGCGCAGCGTGCGCGGCAGCGCCGCACCGGATTCGGTGAGCAGCGCGTCGAGCATCGACGGCACCGCGTGCAGTGTGGTGACGGCGGTGGCCCGCATCAGGTCGTTGAGGTAGGCCGGGTCGCGGTGGCCGTCGGCGGTGGCGACCACCAGGCGGGCGCCCGCGACGGCGGCGGTCCAGAACTCCCAGACCGAGAGGTCGAAGGTGGCGGCGGTCTTGAGCAGCACCGCGTCGTCGGCGCCGATGCCGAATTCAGCCGTCTCCCACAGCAACTGGTTGACAATCGCACCGTGCGAGACCGCGACACCCTTGGGCTTGCCGGTCGAGCCGGACGTGAAGATCACGTACGCGGTGTTCGCGGGGACCAGGGTGCGCCCGGTGATCGCGGCATCGCTGACATCGCTCAGGTCGAGCTCGTCGAGAACAACCACTTCGGCTGCCGCCGTGCTGAATTCGGCGTTCGCCGTGGTCAGCACGACAGCGGGTGCGGCTGTTTCCAGGATGTAGTCGGTGCGCTCGGCAGGCTGATCCGGGTCGATCGGCACGTAGGCCGCGCCCGTGCGGGCCACCGCGTACATCGCGATGATCAGCTCGGCGGAGCGGCGGATGGCAAGAGCCACCCGGTCCTCGGTGCCGATGCCGCGCGAGATCAGGTGCCGCGCAAGGCGGTTGACCTCGGCATCGAGTTCGGCGTAGGTCAGCTCACGACGACCGCCGACGCTCAGACCGTTCGCGTCGGACTCCGGCTCGTCCACGACCAGTGCGATCGCGTCGGGCGTGGCCGCCACAGTGGCGTCCAGCAGCGACACCAGGGTGGCGTCGGTGTCGACAGCGTGCGCGGTGTCGTTCCACGCGGTGACGATCCGCTCGGATTCCGGCGTGGTGAGCAGGTCGATGTCGCCGACCGGGATGGTGGCGTCGGCGGCGACCGCGTCGAGGACGAGCAGGAAGCGGTCCGCGAAGCTCTGAACCGTCGACTCGTCGAACAGGTCGATGGCGTAACCGAATTCGGTCACCAGCTGGGCAGGTGCGCCGTCGTCGGTGTAGCGGTCGTAGAGGGTGACATGCAGGTCGGTCTTGGCCAGCTGCGAGTCGTAGTCGACGGCGCTGACCGTCAGGCCGGGCAGTTCGAAGGTGGTGTCGGCCAGGTTCTGGAACGACAGGCCCACCTGGAACAGCGGGTTGCGCGCGGTGGAGCGGACCGGGTTGAGCACCTCGACGAGACGCTCGAACGGCACGTCGGCGTTGGCGAAGGCCTCCAGGTCGCGGTTGCGCACGTCGGCGAGCAGTTCGGCGAAGGAGGCGCCGGGGTCGACGGCGGTGCGGAACACCAGGGTGTTGACGAACATGCCGATCAGGTCGTCGAGTTCGCGTTCACCACGGCCCGCGATCGGGGTGCCGACCGCGATGTCGTCGGTGCCCGACAGGCGGGCCAGCAGCACCGCGAGCGCGGCGTGCACGACCATGAACAGCGAGGCGTTGTTCGCCCTGGCCAGCTCGTGCAGGGCCGCGTGGCGGACCGGGTCGATCTCGAAGCGAATGGCCTGGCCCTGGAACGACTGCGCGGGCGGGCGCGGCCGGTCGGCGGGCAGTTCGAGCTGGTCGGGCAGCCCGGCGAGCGCTTCGGCCCAGTACGCGACCTGCTTGGCGGCGAGGGATTCGGAATCGGTCTCGTCGCCGAGGACCTCACGCTGCCAGAGCGCGTAGTCGGCGTACTGCACGGGCAGCGGCGCCCACTGCGGCGCCTCGCCCTGCACGCGGGCCACGTAGGCGGCCATGATGTCGCGGGCCAGCGGACCCATCGAGGAACCGTCGGCGGAGACGTGGTGCACGGTGAACGCGAGCACGTGGTCGGTCTCGTTCAGTTCGAACAGCGCGACCTTGAGCGGCACCTCCTGGGTGACGTCGAAGGTGGTCATCGCGAATTCGATGACGCTGCCGAGCAATTCGGCCTCGGTGACCGAGATACGGTGCACCACGGCGCGGCTCTGCGAGATGGGCAGGATCACCTGGTGCGGGCCGTCGGGCGAGCCCGGGTAGGTGGTGCGCAGCATCTCGTGGCGGGCGAACACGTCGCCGATGGCCTGCTCGAGCGCGGGCACGTCGAGTTCACCGGTGAGGCGGACGGCGAGGGGGATGTTGTCGACCGCGGAGGTGGACGTGTCGAACTGGTTGAGGAACCAGTAGCGCTGCTGGGCGGGCGAGAGCGGGATGACGGCGGGCCGCTCCCCCGCGGTCAGGCGCGGACGGGTCCGGCCGGAGCCCGCGTTGTGCTCGGCGCGGGCGGCCAGTGCGGAGACCGTCGAGGCCTCGAACAGGTCGCGCACCGAGAGCTGGGTGTCCAGGGCGGCGCCGATGCGGGCGGTGACCTGGGTGGCCAGCAGCGAGTTGCCGCCGAGTTCGAAGAAGTCGTCGTCGGCGCCGACGCGGGTCACGCCGAGCACGTCGCCGAAGGTGCCCGCCACGATCTCCTCGATCGGGGTGGACGCGGCGCGGAACACCTTGGCCTCGAACACCGGCGCGGGCAGCGCCTTGCGGTCGAGCTTGCCGGAGGCGTTGAGCGGGAAGGCATCCAAGATCACGAAGGCGGTGGGAACCATGTAGGCAGGCAGCGCGCCGCCGAGTTCGGTGCGCACGGCGTCGAGGTCGATGCTCGCACCGGCCGCCGGGATCAGGTAGCCGACCAGCTGGTCGCCGAGGCGCTCGTCGGAACGGACCACGACCACGGACTGGGCGATCGAGGGCAGTGCGGTGAGCGCGGACTCGATCTCGCCGAGTTCGATACGCAGACCACGCAGCTTGACCTGGAAGTCGGTGCGGCCCAGGTATTCCAGCTCGCCGTCCGCGGTCCAGGCGACGAGGTCGCCCGTGCGGTACATGCGCTCGCCATCGGCACCGAACGGGTCGGCCACGAAGCGATCAGCGGTGAGATCCGGGCGAGCGACATAGCCGCGCGCCAGCTGGACACCGGCCAGGTACAGCTCGCCGGGAACGCCGACGGGCACCGGGTGCAGACGCGAATCCAGCACGTACACCTGGGTATTGAAGACGGGAGCACCGATCGGCACCGAGGTGGTGTCGGCATCGGCGACCTCGTGGAAGGTCACGTCGACCGCGGCTTCGGTGGGCCCGTACAGGTTGTGCAGGGCCGCGCCGGTGAGCGCGCGCATCCGCTGGGCGGTCGGCGCGGGCAGCGCCTCACCCGAGGCGAACACCAGGCGCAGGCTGCTCGAGACCTCCGCACCGTCGGCGAGCGCCACGGCGGCGGACTCGGCCAGTTCGGCGACGAAGACCGACATCATCGACGGCACGAAGTGCGCGGTGGTGACGCCCTCGGCGGCGATGAGCTCGGCGAGGTAGGCCGGATCGCGGTGACCATCGGGCTTCGCGACAACGAGTCGCGCGCCGATCTGCAAGGGCCAGAAGAACTCCCACACCGACACGTCGAACGTCGCCGGGGTCTTCTGCAAGACCACATCGGCCTCGGTCAGACCGTAGGCCTCCTGCATCCACACCAAACGGTTGACGATCGCACCGTGGCTGACCGCCACACCCTTCGGACGACCCGTGGAACCCGACGTGAAGATCACGTACGCGGTGTTCTCCGGACGCAGCGGCGCGATCCGATCGGCATCGGTGACCGGCGCATCCGAGTAACCCGAGAGATCCAGGCGCTCGATGTTCAGCGCGGCGGTCGATCCCGCGTCGAATTCGTCACGGGCAGTGGTCAATACGCAGACCGGTGCCGCGGTCTCGAGCACGTAGTGGGTGCGCTCGGCCGGGTGGTCGGGGTCCAGCGGCACATAGGCGCCACCGGCCACGCTCACCGCGTACATGCCGATCACCAGGTCGAGCGAGCGGCGCATGCCGAGCGCGACCATGGTGTCCGGGCCGACGCCCTGGGCGATGAGGTGGCGGGCCAGGCGGTTCACCTGCGCGGAGAACTCGCCATATGTCAGCGTCGCAGCGCTACTAGATGAGGGGTGGTGGTCGGGCGACGGGTGGGCCAGACTCGTCCCCTCGAATGTCACGGCGGTCGCGTTCGGGCTGGTCGCGGCCTGTGCCTCGAACATCGAGACCAGCGTGGCGGCCTGGTCGACCGGGTGCTCGGTGGCGTTCCAGTCGGTGACCACCTGGCGGTATTCGGCCGGGGCAAGCAGGTCGACCTCGCCGATCGCGCGGGTCGGCTTGGCGACGACCGCGGTCAGCATCCGTACCAGGCGCTGCGCGAGAGCGGCGACGGTGCCGGCGTCGAACATGTCGGTCGCGTAGGCGAATTCGGCCGTCATGCCGTCGGCGGAACCGTCGGCACGGTGGCGGTCGGCCAGGTTCAGGTGCAGATCGAACTTGGCGGTGACCACATCCAGCGGCACGCCCGCGACCTCGAGGCCGGGGAGTTCGAAGGAGGCCTCGCCGGTGTTCTGGAACGACAGCATCACCTGGAACAGCGGGTGGCGTGCCTGCGAACGGGCCGGGTTGAGGATCTCGACGAGCCGCTCGAAGGGCAGGTCGGCGTGGCCGAAGGCGGCGAGGTCGTTCTCCCTGGTCTGGGCGAGGAGGTCGGCGAACGGCTGGGCCGGGTCGACGGTGCTGCGCAGGACCAGGGTGTTGACGAACATGCCGATGGCATCGTCGAGCACCGCTTCACCACGGCCCGCGACGGCGGTGCCGATGGCGATGTCGTCGCTGCCCGACAGGCGGGCCAGCAGTGCGGCGAACGCGGCGTGCACGACCATGAACAGGCTGGCGCCGTGTTCGCGGGCCAGCGCGTTGAGGCTCGCCGACAGCGTCGGGTCGATCGAGAACTCGTGCACGCCACCGCGATTGGACGCGACGGCGGGACGGGCCCGATCGGCGGGCAGGTCGAGCTGGTCGGGCAGACCGGCCAGGTGCTGCGACCAGTAGGCCACCTGCTGGGCGATCATCGACGCCGAATCCGCTTCGGAGCCAAGCGTTTCGCGCTGCCACAGGGCGAAGTCGGCGTACTGCACGGGCAGCGGGGTCCAGCCGGGCGCCTCGCCGCGCGAGCGGGCGGCGTAGGCGATCATCACGTCGCGGGCCAGCGGGCGCACCGACCAGCCGTCGCCGGAGATGTGGTGCACGACGAAGACCAGCACGTGGGTGTCGGGCTGCGAGCCGTCCATCGAGCCCGCGATGCGCAACAATTCGGCGCGCACCGGGACCTCGGCGGTCACGTCGAACCCGGCGAGCACGAGTTCGCTGATCCGATCGCGGATCTCGTCCTCGCCCACGGTGATCGGGTGCAGCGAGATCGGCACCTGCCCCACGGGCAGCACGACCTGCACGCCCTGGCCCTCGGCGGTTTCCGGGTAGACGGTACGCAGCACCTCGTGCCGGTCGACCACGTCGGCGACGGCCTGGCTCAGGGCGTCGATGTCGAGGTCACCGGTCAGGCGGACGGCCAGTGGGATGTTGTTGACGCCGGTCGCGCTGTCGAAGCGGTTGAGGAACCACATGCGCTGCTGGGCGAGCGAGAGCGGGATCTGCTCCGGGCGCGCACCGGCGACGAGCTCGCGACGGCTGCCGCTACCCGCGTGGACCTCGACCTTGGCGGCGAGGGCGGCCACCGACGGCGCCTCGAACAGCACGCGCACGGGGACGCGGGTGTCGAGCGCGGCACCGAGGCGGGCGACCACCTGGGTGGCGATGAGCGAGTTGCCGCCCAGGTCGAAGAAGTCGTCGTCGAGGCCGACCGCGCGGTCGCCGGTCAGGCCGAGTACCTCGGCGAAGGTGGCGGCGACGATCTCCTCGATCGGCGTGCTCGGCGCGCGGAACTCGCGCGCCTCGAACACCGGCTCGGGCAGGGCCCGCCGGTCGAGCTTGCCATTGGCGCTCAGCGGCATCTCGTCGATGACGACGAACGCGGCCGGAACCATGTACGACGGCAGCTGTGCCGCGAGATGCGCACGCAGAGCGCCGATTTCGACGGTCTCGCCGGCGGCGGGCACGACATAGCCGACGAGCTGGTCACCGGTGCGCGCATCCGAGCGCACGACCACCACAGCCTGGGTGAGGGTGTTGTGCGCGGTGAGCGCGGCCTCGATCTCGCCGAGCTCGATCCGCAGACCACGCAGCTTGACCTGGAAGTCGGTGCGGCCGAGATAGGTGATGACGCCGTTCTCGTCGCGGCGGACGAGGTCACCGGTGCGGTACATGCGCTCACCGCTTGTCCCGAACGGGTCGGCGACGAAGCGGTCGGCGGTGAGGTCGGGTCGGCCGAAGTAGCCGCGCGCCAGCTGGGCACCAGCGAGGTACAGCTCACCGGCGACACCGGCGGCGACCGGGTGCAGACGCGAATCCAGGACGTAGGCCTGCGAGTTCCAGACCGGCGCACCGATCGGGACGGCACCTTCGACCTGGTCGGCGACCGGGCCGTGCGTCGCATGAACGGTGAACTCGGTGGGCCCGTACAGGTTGAACAGGGCCGCGTCGCTCACCTTGCGGAACGCGACGACCGTGTCGGCGGTGAACGCCTCACCGGCGATCAGCAGGGCGCGCAGCGAGGACAGAGCTCCGCCCTCGACAGCGGCTTCACCGATGCTGGCTGCGAAAACAGTCAGCATGGACGGCACGAACGACGTCATCGTGACCTGTTGCGCGGCAATGACATCCGCCAGGTACTGGGGATCGCGGTGACCGTCCGGGCTCGCCACGACGATCCGGCCGCCGGTGCTCAGCGGGCCGAACAGCTCCCACACCGAGACGTCGAAGGTGGCGGGCGTCTTGAACAGCACTACATCGTCGGCACCGATGCCGTATTCGCCGGTGATCCAGCGGATCTGGTTCACCACGGCCGAGTGCGGCACGGCCACACCCTTGGGGCGACCGGTCGAACCGGAGGTGAAGATGACGTAGGCCGGGTGCTGCGGGCGCAGCGGCGCGATCCGCTCGGCGTCGGTGACCGGGGTCTCCGGGTACGCCGAGAGGTCGATCGCGTCGATGACCAGCGTCATCGGGTCACCCGCGACCTCGCCGCCGACAGCCGAGCCGATCCCAGCGGACGAGCCGGTCACGGCAGCGCCGCCGGTCACGGCAGCCTGGCCGGTCGCGGTCGCGGTGGCGCGTGATCCGGCGGCATCCTCGGCCGCGCTGTCGTCGAGCCCGAACCCGTCGCGGGTCGTAGTGAGGACGGCGACCGGGGCCGCCGTCTCGAGCACATAGGCGATGCGGTCGGCGGGCTGGTCCAGGTCCAGCGGCACGTAGCCACCGCCTGCTTCCTGCACCGCGTAGGCGGCGACGACCAGGTCGACGCTGCGGCGCAGGCCGAGGGCGACCAGGGATTCCGGGCCGACGCCCGCTTCGATCAGGCGATGTGCCAACCGGTGTACGCGCGAAGCGAATTCGGCGTAGGTCAGGGTTTCCCCGGTGGCGGGGTCGATCATCGCGACCGCGTCAGGGGTGGCCGCGGCCTGGCGGGCGAACTCGTCCACCAGCGTGCCCGCGTCGGGCAGCTCGCGGGCGGTGTCGTTCCAACCCCGCACGGCCAGTGCGGTTTCCGCCGAGTCGAGCAGCGCGATGTCGCCGACGGCGCGGTGCGGGGTCGCCGCGATTCCGGCGAGCAGGCGGGCGAACCGGGCACCGAAGCGTTCCATCGTCGCCGCGTCGAACAGGTCGGTGGCGTAGATCAGCTCGGCGACGATGCCTGCGGTCTCGCCCTGCTTCTCGGTCAGCACGACCTGCAGGTCGAACTTGGCCACGTCGATCGGGAGGTCGACGCCGCTGACGGTGAGGCCGGGCAGTTCCAGGCTCGTCTGGGCGGTGTTCTGGAAGGCCAGCATGACCTGGAACAGCGGGTGGCGGGCCTGCGAGCGAGCGGGGTTGATGATCTCGACGAGGCGCTCGAACGGCAGGTCGGCGTGGCCGAAGGCGGCGATGTCGCTCGTGCGGACCTCGCCGAGCAGGTCGGTGAAGCCGGCGTCGCTGTCCACCTCGGTGCGCAGCACCAGGGTGTTGACGAACATGCCGATCAGGTCGTCGAGAGCGCGCTCACCACGGCCCGCGATGGGGGTACCGATGGCGATGTCGTTCTCGCCGGACAGGCGCGAGAGCAGCAGGGCCAGCGCCGCGTGGGCGACCATGAACAGCGTCGCGCCACGGGTGCGGGCCAGCTCGGCCAGTGCCGCGTGGGTTTTCGCGTCGATCTCGAAGGTGTGGGTGGCGCCGCGGCCGCTGGCGACCGCGGGGCGCGGCCGGTCGGCGGGCAGGTCGAGCTGCTCGGGCAGGCCGCGCAGGGTCGAACCCCAGAACGAGATCTGCTGGGCGATCACCGATTTCACGTCGTCCTCGTCACCGAGCACGGCGCGCTGCCAGAGCGCGAAGTCGGCGTACTGGACCTCGAGGGGACGCCAGGCCGGTTCCGCGCCTTCGACGCGGGCGCTGTAGGCGGTCATCACGTCGCGGGTGAGTGGGCCCATGGAGAAGCCGTCGGCCGAGATGTGGTGCACGACAAGGGCGAGCACGTGTTCGGTGGGGCTCACCTCGAACAGGGCCGCGCGGAAGGGTACCTCGGCGGTGACGTCGAACGCGGTGCGCACCAGCTCCGAAAGCCGTTGCGGCAGTTCGGCGGCGGTGGTCTCGATCGGCGCGAGGTCGGGGATCACCTTGCCGGTCGGGACGATCACCTGGTAGCCGGCGCCGGAGACCTCCGGGTAGTAGCTGCGCAGGGATTCGTGGCGGGCGAGCACGTCGGCCACGGCCACCTGGAGGGCCTGGCGGTCGAGCAGACCCGAAAGTCGCACGGCGGCAGGGATGTTGTCCACCGCGGACTCGGGGTCGAAGCGGTTGAGGAACCACATGCGCTGCTGGGCAAGGGACAGCGGCACCCGCTCGGGGCGTTGCTGCGGCACCAGCGGTGCGCGACGCTCGGCACCGGAGTGCGTCTCGGCGCGGGCCGCCAGGGCGGCGACGGTGGAGGCTTCGAACAGCTCGCGCACGCCGATATCGGAGTCCAAGGCGGCCGACAGGCGGGCGGCGACCTGGGTGGCGGTCAGCGAGTTGCCGCCGAGGGCGAAGAAGTCGTCGTCGAGGCCGACCCGGTCGAGGCCGAGCACGCCGGCGAAGGTCGCCGCGACGATCTCCTCGACCGGAGTGGTCGGGGCGCGGAACACCGCGGCCTCGAACACCGGCGCGGGCAGCGCCTTGCGGTCGAGCTTGCCGGAGGCGTTGAGCGGGAACTCGTCGAGGACGATGATCACCGCGGGCACCATGTAGGCGGGCAGGTTGTTGCCCAGTTCCTCGCGGGTGTCCTCGATGTCGACGGTGCGGCCGGTCGCCGGGATGACGTAGGCCACCAGCTGGTCACCGGTGTGCTGATCGCCGCGTACGACGACCACCGACTGCGCGACCTCGTCGAGGCCGGTGAGCGCGGACTCGATCTCGCCGAGCTCGATGCGCAGACCGCGCAGCTTCACCTGGAAGTCGGTGCGGCCCAGGTATTCCAGCTCGCCCTGTTCGGTCCAGGCGACGAGGTCACCGGTGCGGTACATGCGCTCGCCGCCCGTGGGGCTGCCGGCGGGCCCGGAGGCGGTAGCGGAGCGTGACCGCGCAGGGCCCTCGGCTGCACCGCCGTCGGATACAGCGCCGAACGGGTTGGCAACGAAGCGGTCCGCGGACAGGTCAGGCCGCGCGACGTATCCGCGCGCCAACTGATCGCCCGCGAGGTAGAGCTCACCCGCGACGCCGACCGGGACAGGGCGCAGGCGCGCGTCGAGAACGTAGACCTGGGTGTTGAAGACCGGCGCGCCGATCGGGACAGTGTCCACATCGGTGTCGACGACCTCGTGGAAGGTGACGTCGACCGCGGCCTCGGTGGGGCCGTACAGGTTGTGCAGCGCGGCGCCGGTCAGCTCACGCAGACGGTGAGCGGGCTTGGGCGGCAACGCTTCACCGGAGGCGAACACCATGCGCAGCGACTCACAGCGCGCGGCCGCGGCGTCGGCGACGAACACGGCGAGCATCGACGGCACGAAGTGGGTGACGGTGACGCCCTCGGTGCGAATGATCTCCGCGAGGTACGCCGGATCGCGATGGCCGTCCGGCTTCGCGACGACGAGCTTCGCGCCGATCTGCAAGGGCCAGAAGAACTCCCACACCGACACGTCGAAGGTGGCGGGCGTCTTCTGCAGGACCACATCGGCCTCGGTCAGGCCGTAGGCCTCCTGCATCCAGACGAGACGGTTGACGATCGCACCGTGGCTGACCGCAACGCCCTTCGGCCGGCCGGTCGAACCCGACGTGAAGATCACGTACGCGGTGTTCTCCGGACGCAGCGGCGCGATGCGCTGGGCATCGGTGACGCGAGTGTCGGTGTAGCCGTCCAGATCGAGCAGGTCGATGCGCACCTGCGCGGTGTCGATCGCCAGATCGGTGCCCGAGGTGAGCACACACACCGGATCCGCTGTCGCCAGAATGTATTCCGTGCGCTCGGCCGGGTGATCGGGGTCGAGCGGCACATAGGCGCCACCGGCCACGCTCACCGCGTACATGCCGATCACCAGGTCGAGCGAGCGGCGCATGCCAAGTGCCACATAGGTTTCCGGGCCGACGCCGCGGTCGATCAGCCAGCGCGACAGGCGGTAGACCCGCTGGGCGAACTCGGCGTAGGACAGGCTGGTGCCCTCGAAGGACAGCGCGGTGCCCCGCGGCGTGCGCGCCAGCTGGGCCTCGAACATCGAGACGAGGGTGGCCTGCTGATCGACCTCGTGCGCGGTGGCGTTCCACGCACGGACGACGAGTTCGCGTTCGGCGGCATCGAGCAGCTCGATATCACCCACGGCGACAGCCGGTTCCGTGGTGATCGCGGTGAGCACCCGGATCAGGCGCTCGGCGATGCGATGGACGGTGGCGGCGTCGAACAGGTCGCTCAAGTAGCCGGCGCGGATGCGCAGCTGGGTGTCGAGCTGGGCGATCAGCGACAGCGGGTAGTGCGTGGCGTCGGCGGCGTCGAGGCCGGTGACGGCCATGCCGTCGATATCGGCGGCCTGGGCCTTGATGCCCTCGGCGTCGACCGGGTAGGACTCGAAGACCACCAGCGAGTCGAACAGGCCACCGATGCCTGCCGCCGACTGGATCTCGGCGAGGCCGATGTAGTGGTGGTCGAGCAGGTCGGCCTGCTCGCCCTGGGTACGGGTGAGCACGTCACGCACCGATTCGGCGGCGTCGAAGCGCACGCGCACCGGGACGGTGTTGATGAACAGGCCGACCATGGATTCCACGCCTGCGAGCTGCGCGGGACGGCCCGAGACGGTGGTGCCGAAGAGCACGTCGTCGCGGCCGGTCATCCGGCCGAGCACGATCGACCAGGCCACCTGAAGAACGGTGTTCGGGGTGACGCCGAGGTCGGCGGCCAGGGCGACCAGGCGGGCCGTGGTGGGCTCGTCGAGGTCGAACAGGTACTCGTCGGACAACGCGGCGATCTCGCGGCTCGCGTCGGGACGAGCCAGCATGGTGGGCTCGGTGACGCCGCGCAGTGCGTCGGACCAGGCCTCGACCGAGACCGAATGATCCTGGCGGGCAACCCATTCCAGGAAGTGGCGGTAGGAGCGAACGGCGGGCAGCGCGCTCGCGTCGCCGTGCAGGGCGTAGAGGGCGAGCAGGTCACGCATGACCAGCGGCGTCGACCAGCCGTCCAGGAGGATGTGGTGGTTGGACACCACGAAGCGCCACTCGTGCTCGGCGATCTGGATCAGTGTGAAGCGGATCAGCGGCGGGTTCGCCAGGTCGAAGCGGGCGGTGCGGTCGGCCTCGACGAGGTCGTTGTACTCGCCCGATTCCGTGCGGTCGTGTTCGGTCCAGGCAACACGGGTGGTGTCGAGGACGACCTGTACGGCATTGCCGTCGTGGTCGGTGACGAACGCGGTGCGCAGGGTTTCGTGGCGGTCGAGCAGCGCCTGGGCGGCGGCGCGCAGACGGGTGGCGTCGACGCGACCGGTGAGCGTGAGAACAGCCTGGGCGGTGTAGACGTCGACCGAGCTGGCCGCGAGGCGGGCGTGGAAGAACAGGCCTGCCTGCAGCGCGGCCAGCGGCCACACCTGGGTCAGCTCGGGGTAGCGCTGCTCCCAGGTGTCGATGTCACGCTGGGTGGCGCGCACGAGAGCGAAGTCGGACGGCGTGTGGCCGCCCGCGTCCGCCGAATTGGCGTGCCGGGCAACGGCTTCGAGTGCGGTGATCCACAGGTCGGCGAATTCGCGGACCTCGGCTTCGGCGAGCAGGGTGCTCGGGTAGCCGATGTTGGCGCTGAGCTTGTCGCCGACGACGATCGCGTTGACGTCGAGGGGCGCCATCGCGGGCATGTCGGCGTCGTAGGCGCCACCGAGGGCGGCCAGTTCGGGCGCGGGAATCCAGCCGAAGCCGCGCAGGGCTTCGGGGACATCGCTGTCGGCGACGCGGCCGAGGTAGTTGAAGCTGATCTGGCCGGGGAGCTGCGTGGGCAGTTCGACGGCGGTCTCGGCGTTCATGTACCGCAGCAGGCCGTAACCGATGCCCTTGTCGGGCACCGAGAGCAGCTGTTCCTTGACGGCCTTCACGGCCTGGCCCAGCGCCGGTCCACCGGCGAGAGCGGCGTCGATATCGATGCCTGCCAGGTCGAGGCGGACCGGGAAGATCGCGGTGAACCAGCCGACAGTGCGGGACAGATCGGCGCCGGGCGCGACCTCTTCCTCGCGGCCGTGGCCTTCGAGGCGGACCAGCAGGGCGTCGTCGCCGGACCGCGCGCCCGCGGCCGAACTGCGACCGTTCGTGGCGGCACGGTCGCTGCTCGCGGTACCGGTGCGGGTGGAGCGCCACTTGGCGGCGGCCAGTGCCAGCGCAGTGAGCAGGCCGTCGTTCACGCCACCGTGGAACAGCGCGGGGACGGTGGTGAGCAGGGCCTTGGTGACCTCGGCGGACACCTCGACCGGCAGCTTCTCGACGACGCCGGAGACGTCGACCGCCGGGTCCATCGGCCGCTCGGTGAGCAGCGGGTCCGGGGTCTGGACGACCGCACGCCAGAAGTCGAGTTCGGCGGCGCGATCGGCGCTCTTCGCCTCGTCGGCGAGGGCGTGCGCCCAGGCCCGCATCGAGGTGGCGGGGGCGCCGAGTTCGGGCTGCTGCCCGGCGGAGAGCTGACCCCACGCGGAAACGAAGTCGGGCACGAGGATGCGCCACGAGACACCGTCGACCACGAGGTGGTGGGCGACGACGATCAGTCGACCCGCCCGACGGGCATTCGACGCACCGGTCGCGGCGCTGGTGTGCGTGACTGCCAGGCCCTCCGGGGCGGCGTCGCTCGACTCAGCGGTGTTCAGGTCCGGCTCGAGCCAGACGAAGCGCACGACGACACCGTTGGCGGGGTCGAGGCGGTCGAGGCTGGCATCCAATGCGGCGGAAGCGATTTCGACGAGTTCGGCATCGGAGACGGCGGTGTCGAAAGCGGTGTGGTCGATCAGTGCGGTGGCGTCGACGGTGCCGGTCGGGGCGGTGTCGACGACCCAGCGGCCGTCGACCTGGTGCAGGCGCGAGCGCAGCATGTCGTGGCGATCGATGACCGCGCCGACGGTGGCGGCGATGCCGGCGCGGTCGATGCCGACCGGCAGTTCCAGCGCCATGGTCTGGTTGAACCGGTTGAACGAACCGGCCCGCTCCGCCATGAACCGCACGACCGGGGTCAGCGGCATCTCGCCGACGCCACCGCCCGGCAGCTCGGCCAGGGTGATCGCGGAAGCGGCTGCCACATCGGCGGTTTCGGCGACCGAGGCCAGGCCGGCGACGGTGCGCTGTTCGAAGACGTTGCGCGGGGAGAAGAGCACGCCGCGCGCCTTGGCGCGGGAGACGAGCTGGATGGAGACGATCGAGTCGCCGCCGAGGGCGAAGAACGAGTCGTCCACGCCAACGCGTTCCACCCCGAGCACCTCGGCGAAGACCTCGGCGATGGTCTGCTCGATCGGGTTTCGCGCGGCCCGGAAGGTCACCTCGGTGGCGAACACCGGCTCCGGCAGCGCCTTTCGGTCGAGCTTGCCGACCGGGGTGAGCGGCACGTGGTCGATCACCATGATCGACGACGGCACCATGTACGCGGGCAGGCGATCCTCGACGTGCGCGGTCAGCGCGGCGACATCGATCGAATGACCCGGCGCGGCAACCACATACGCGACCAGCGAGACGGCGCCAGCGGTGCTCTTGTGGCCGACTGTGGTGGCGAAGTCGACGGTCTCGTGCGAGGCGAGAGCGGAGTCGATCTCGCCCAGTTCGATCCGGAAGCCGCGGATCTTGACCTGGAAGTCGGAGCGGCCGACGTACTCGACGGTCCGCTCGGCGGTCCAGCGCACGACGTCGCCGGTGCGGTACATCCGCTCCCCCGGCAGGAACGGGTCGGCGACGAACCGGTCGGCGGTGAGCCCGGCGCGGGCGTGGTAGCCGCGGGCCAGCTGGATGCCCGACAGGTAGAGCTCACCCGCGACACCCACCGGAACGGGCTGGAGCTGGGCGTCCAGGATCAGCGAGCGCATGCCGCGGGTCGGCCCACCGATGGTGACCAACTCGCCCGGCACCAGCGCGGCGCTGATGTTCGTCATGATCGTGGTCTCGGTGGGTCCGTAACCGTTGTGGAAGGCGCGAGTTGTGCCGTTTTCCAGGGGAACTGCCCACTTGCTCACCAGATCGGCGGGCACCGCCTCACCACCGGCGACCAGGACGCGCAGCGAGTCGAGGCCGGTGGGGTCGAAGGTCGCCAGGGCGGCGGGGGTGATGAAGGCGTGGGTGACCCGCTCGGTGCGGATCAGTTCGGACAGTTCGTCGCCGCCGTAGACGCCCGGCGGGACGACGACCAGCGTGCCACCGCGGGCCAGCGCCAGCAGCAGTTCGAGGATCGAGGCGTCGAACGAGGGCGAGGCGAAATGCAGTGCGCGCGTGCCGGAATCGAGGGCGTAGCGCTTGGCCTGCTCCTCGCCGAAGTTGGCAAGACCGGCGTGCGTGACGACGACGCCCTTGGGCACGCCGGTGGAGCCGGAGGTGTAGATCACGTAGGCGGGCTGCTCAGGGGCGGTTACCCGGACGAGCTCGGCGTCGGTGATCGGACCGCCGTCGAAACGAGCCAGGTCGAGCTCATC
Source organism: Nocardia sp. FBN12 (assembly GCF_050320175.1). Classification (GTDB taxonomy): domain Bacteria; phylum Actinomycetota; class Actinomycetes; order Mycobacteriales; family Mycobacteriaceae; genus Nocardia. The sequence continues at coordinate 5,207,374 of NZ_CP190048.1, forward strand.
GAGCACGAGCCAACCTGCCGCGGGAGCATCCGCGGTCGAACTGCCATGGCTTGTTTCCGACTCGGCGGCTTCACCCGACGCGTGCGGCGTGGATTCGACACCGGCCGCGGTAGGCGGTGCGATGTCGGGCAGTCCGCCCAGCACCGACGCGACGGTGATGCCCAGCGGCGAACCGGAGTCGGTGACCATGTGGGCGATGCGGTCGGCGGGATAGGTCGGGTCGACCGGGACGAACGCGGCACCGGTCTTGGCGACCGCCCACGCTGCCAGCACCGAGTCGGCCGATCGCGGAACGCCGATCGCGACGAGGTCTTCGGTGCCGATTCCCTCGGCGATCAGCAAGCGCGCCAGGCGGTTCGAGCGTTCGTCGAGTTCGGCGTACGACAGCGTCGCGAAGCGACTCGATGAGGGGCGGTGGTCGGGCGACGGGTGGGCGACACTCGTCCCCTGGAACACCACGGCGGTGCCGGTCGGGTTCTGGGCGACAGCGTCGGCCATGAGGTTGCGCAGGGTGCGCGCGGGCACCGGCGGTTCGCCGACCCGGAACACCAGGTCGGCCCGCTCGGCGGCATCGAGCACATCGATCGCGCTGACGGTCACCGACGCATCGGCGGCCACCGCTTCGAGCACTCGTTCCCAGCGGGTCGCGATGGTGGCGACGGTGTCCTCGTCGAACAGTTCGGTGGCGTAGTTCAGTGCCAGCGCCATCCCGCCGTGGCCGGGTTCGCCCAGCTCGGAGAGGGTGAACTGCAGGTCGAAGCGGGCAACGCTCTCGTCGAGATCGAGCGCGGAGACAGCCAGGCCGGGCAGTTCCAAGGTGGTGCGGTCCAGGTTCTGGAAGGCCAGCATCACCTGGAACAGCGGGTTGCGCGACTGCGAGCGCTCGGGCGCCAGGAGTTCCACCAGGCGTTCGAAGGGCACGTCGGCGTTGCCGTAGGCGTCCAGGTCGGTCTTGCGCGCCTGCTCGAGCAGGTCGGTGAACGACTCGGCCGGGCGCACGCCGGTGCGCAGCACCAGGGTGTTGACGAACATGCCAACCAGGTCGTCGAGCGCCTGCTCACCACGGCCCGCGATCGGGGTGCCGATAGCTACGTCGTCGGAGCCGGAAAGGCGAGCCAACAGCACCGCCAGCGCGGTGTGCATGACCATGAACAGCGACGCGCCCTGGCGACGGGCCACCTCGTCGAGCTTCGCGATGAGCTCGGGCGAGAGCTCGCGATGCACGGTGGCGCCGCGCAGTGAGGCGATGGCCGGACGCTGCCGGTCGAACGGCAGGGTCAGTTCGTCGGGAACGCCGGCGAGTTGCTGCTGCCAATACCCGACCTGGCGCGACATCAACGAATCGGCGTCGTCCTCGGTGCCGAGCACCGCACGCTGCCAGATCGCGAAATCGGCGTACTGCACCGGCAGCGGCGTCCAACCCGGGGCAGTGCCCTGGGCGCGGGCGGTGTAGGCCCGCATGACGTCGCGGGTCAGCGGCGCGATCGAGAAGCCGTCGGCGGCGATGTGGTGCACGACCACGACCAAGACGTGTTCAGCGGAGGCGACCCGGAACAGCCGCGCGCGCATCGGAACCTGTTCGGCCACATCGAAACCGGTGGAGACGAACTCGGTGACGGTCTCGAACAGCTCGTCCGGCGAGACCGCGACCGGGCGCAGATCCAGCGAGATGCGTTCCGCCGCGACGATCTGCTGCACCGGGGTGCCGCCGTGTTCGGGGTAGCGGGTGCGCAGCGACTCGTGCCTGCGGACCAGGTCGGCCAGCGCCAACGACAGTGCCTCGGTGTCGAGTTCGCCGGTGAGGCGGATCGCGACGGGCAGGTTGTAGGCGGCCGAGGTGGTGTCGTACTTGTTGAGGAACCACATGCGCTGCTGCGCGAACGACAGCGGAACCAGTTCACCTTCGGCGCGCTCGCGGGCGACCAGCGCCGCGCGGGCGGTGCCGCCGGTGTGCGATTCCACCCGTGTCGCAAGGGCTTCCACGGTGGAGGCTTCGAACAGCGCGCGCACCGGCACCGTGGCGCCGAGCGCCGCACCGATGCGGGCGACGACGCGGGTGGCGATGAGCGAGTTGCCGCCGAGGTCGAAGAAGTCGTCGTCGACGCCGACCCGGTCAAGGCCGAGGACGTCGGCGAAGACCGCGGCGACGGTTTCCTGCACAGGCGTGACCGGTGCGCGGAAGGCCCGCGCCTGCACCGCCGGAGCGGGCAGCGCGCGGCGGTCCAGCTTGCCGTTGACGGTCAGCGGGATCCACTCGAGGCGCACGAGCGCCGCCGGAACCATGTAGGCGGGCAGCTGTTCGGCCGCACCGCTGCGGATGGTCTCCAGGTCGGGTTCGAGATCGCCCTCGGCGACCACGTAGGCGACGATCCGCTGGTCACCCGGCTGATCCTCGCGCACGATGACCGCGGCCTGAGCGATGCCGGGCTGCGCGAGGACGGCGGCTTCGATCTCGCCGAGCTCGATTCGGAAGCCGCGGACCTTCACCTGGTCGTCGGCGCGGCCGAGGTATTCGAGTTCACCGAAGCGGTTCCAGCGCGCGAGGTCACCGGAGCGGTACAGGCGCGAGCCGCCCTGGTTCGGGCCCGCGAGGGGGTTGGCGACGAAGCGGGTGGCGGTCAGGTCGGGGCGACCGAGGTAGCCGCGCGCCAATTGCGGTCCGGCCACATACATTTCGCCCGCGACACCCACCGGCACCGGACGCAACCGGTTGTCGAGCACGTACACGCCAAGGCCCGCGATGGCGCGGCCGACGACCGAACCAGCCGCGGCGGCAATGGTTTTCGCGTCCAGCGCCCGGAACGACACGTGCACCGTGGTCTCGGTGATGCCGTACATGTTGACCAGCGTCGGCGAGCTGTCACCGTGGCGGGCGACCCAATCCGACAGGCGGCGCAGTTCGAGCGCCTCGCCACCGAATACGACGTAGCGCAGGGCGAGCGGTTCCAGGCCCGGGCCGGCGTTCCGGTCGGCCTCGGCCAGCTGGTAGAACGCCGACGGCGTCTGGTTGAGCACCGTCACCTGTTCCACGCGCAGCAGTTCCAGGAACTGCTCGGGCGAACGCGAGGTGTAGTAGTCGACGACGATCAGCGAGCCGCCGAACAGCAGCGGGCCCCACAGTTCCCACACCGAGAAGTCGAAGGCGTAGGAGTGGAACAGGGTCCACACATCGCGCGGGCCGAAGCCGAAGTCGCGATCGGTGTTGGCGAACAGGCGCACCACATTGCGGTGCGCGACCGCGACACCCTTGGGGCGGCCGGTCGAGCCGGAGGTGTAGATGACGTAGGCGACATTGTCCGGCGAGAGCGGGGCGAGCCGGTCGGCGTCGGTGATCGGGGCATCGTCGGCGTCTTCGATATTGCCGGTTTCCACGGCGAAGCCGTCGAGTACCACCGAGGGCAGGTGCTCCGGCACCGTCACCTGGACGGTCGAATCGAGGACCACGCTGGTGGGGCGCGAGTCCTCGAGCACGTAGGCGATGCGCTCGGCCGGGTAGGTCGGGTCGACGGGCACGTAGCCCGCGCCGGTCTTCACCACGGCGAGCAGCGCGACGACCAGGTCCAGCGAGCGCGGCAGGATCACCGCGACCAGCGATTCCGGGCGCGCGCCGTCGTCGATCAGCCTGCGCGCCAGCACGTTCGCGCGGCGATCGAGTTCGCTGTAGGTCAGCGATTCCATGCCGAACTTGGCGGCGATGCGATCGGGGTAGGCGGCGGCCGCGGCGTCGAACAGGTCGACCAGGGTGGTGTGCTTGTTGCCGAACAGGCCGCGCCGGTAGCCGGCGGGGGTGCTCGCGTCGTGGATGACCGGCAGGCCGATGGCGTCGACCCCCGAGGACACCCAGCGCTGGGCGACATCGCGCTGCTCGGCCTCGCCGAGCAGGTCGATGTCGCCGACGATCACGTCCGGGTTCTCGGCGACGGTGCGCAGGATGCGTACCAGCCGGTCACCGAAGGCGACGACGGTTTCGGCGTCGAACAGATCGGTGGCGTAGTTCCACGACAGTGCGAGCGAGCCGTCGGCGGCTTCGCCCACGGTGAGCTGCACGTCGAATTTCGCTGTGCCCGGGTCGAAGTCGACGACATCGAGGTCGAGGCCGGGCAGGGCGATGGTGCCGGTGTCGGCGGCGGTGGCCGCTTCGAAGGTGAGCACCACCTGGAACAGCGGGTGGTGCGCCTGCGATCGGGTGGGGCTGAGCACGTCGACGAGGCGTTCGAACGGCACATCGGCGTTGGCGAAGGCGGACAGGTCGACCTTGCGGATCTGGTCGAGGAGGTCACTGAAGCTCGCGCTCGAGTCGACCTCGCTGCGCAGCACCAGGGTGTTGACGAACATGCCGACCAGGTCGTCGAGCGTGCGCTCGCCACGACCGGCGATGGGCGTGCCGATGGCGATGTCGGTGCTGTTGGACAGGCGCGCGGCCCAGGTGGCCAGTGCCGCGTGCATCACCATGAACAGCGTGACGCCGCGGGCGCGGGCGATCTCGGTCAGTGCGTGGCGCAGTTGCGCGTCGACCGAGAATCGGTGCAGGTCACCGGCATTGGTGGCGACCTCGGGGCGCGGGCGATCGGCGGGCAGCTCGAGCTGATCCGGCAGGTCGCGCAGTTGCTCGGTCCAGTAGGTGAGCTGGCTCGCGGCGACCGACTCGGGATCGGACTCCTCGCCGAGGACCTCACGCTGCCACAGGGTGTAGTCGGCGTACTGGACCTCGAGTGGCGCCCAGGCGGGGATCTCGCCGCGGGTGCGCTCGGTGTAGGCGATGACGACATCGCGCAGCAGCGGACGCAGCGAGAAGCCGTCGCCGCTGATGTGGTGCATGACCAGCACGGCGACGTGGGTACGGTCGTCGACGCGCAGCAGGCTCGCGCGGAACGGGACTTCGCGGGTCACGTCGAAGTGCACGCTCGCCAGTTCGATCACCCTGGCCACCACGTCGCTCGCGGCGACCGGCTGGGCGGCCAGCGCGAAACGGGCCTCGTCGGCGGGCAGGATCCGCTGGTAGCCCGCGCCTTCCTCCACCGCGCTCGTGGCGATGTCGGCGGCCGGGTAGAAGGTGCGCAGGGACTCGTGCCGGGCGACCACGTCGGCGATGGCCGCTTCGAGCGCGGCGACATCGAGCTCACCGGTGAGGCGGATCGCGACGGGGATGTTGTTGACCGCGGTGCGATTGTCGAAGCGGTTGAGGAACCACATCCGCTGCTGGGCCTGCGACAGCGGCACCAACTCGGGACGCGGGCGAGGAGCAAGCGGGATCCGGCCGCCACGGCCGGTGTGCGTTTCGACGTGCGCGGACAGCGCGGCCACCGTCGAGGCCTCGAACAGCGCGCGCAGCGGCACCTGGATGTCGAGCGCCTCCGACAGGCGCGCCGCGACCCTGGTGGCGACCAGGGAGTTGCCGCCGAGTTCGAAGAAGTCGTCGTCGAGGCCGACCTGACCGGCGCCGAGCACCTCGGCGAAGGTGGCGGCGACGATCTGCTGCACCGGCGTGACCGGCGGCTGGAACACCCGCGCGGCGAACACCGGCGAGGGCAGCGCCTTGCGGTCGAGCTTGCCGGAGGCGTTGAGCGGGAACGCGTTCAGCACCACGTACGCGGCGGGCACCATGTAGACCGGCAGCGCGGTGCCGAGGGCGTTCTTGACCGCGTCGGTGTCGACGGTGGCGCCGGTCTGCGGGATGACGTAGGCGACCAGCTGATCGCCGGTGTGCTCATCGGCGCGAACCACGACCACCGACTGGGCGATCTCCGGCAGCGCGGTCAGCGCCGACTCGATCTCACCGAGTTCGATGCGCAGACCACGCAGCTTCACCTGGAAGTCGGTGCGGCCCAGGTATTCCAGTTCGCCTGCCGCGGTCCAGGTGACGAGGTCACCGGTGCGGTACATGCGCTCGCCGGGTGCGAAGGGATCGGCGACGAACCGGTCCATCGTCAGATCCGCGCGACCCACATACCCGTGGGCCAGCTGCACGCCCGCGAGATAGAGCTCACCCGCGACACCGACCGGAACCGGCCGCAGTCGCGAATCCAGCACGTACAGGCGGGTGTTGAACACCGGGGCGCCGATCGGCACTGTCTCGGTGTCGGCGTCGGTGACCTCGTGATAGGTCACGTCGACCGCGGCTTCGGTGGGTCCGTAGAGGTTGTGCAGTGCGGCGCCGGTCAATTCGCGCAGACGCTGGGCGGTCGGCGCGGGCAGACCTTCACCGGAGGCGAACACGTTACGCAGCGAGACACACTCGGCGGCAAGCGGTTCGGTGACGAACACCGCCATCATCGACGGCACGAAGTGCACCGTGGTGACCTGCTCGGCCACGATCAGCCGCGCCAGGTAGGCCGGATCGCGATGGCCGTCCGGCTTGGCGACGACCAGGCGCGCGCCGACCTGCAGGGGCCAGAAGAACTCCCACACCGACACGTCGAAGGTGGCGGGGGTCTTCTGCAGCACCACGTCGTCGGCGGCGAGGCCGTAGGCGGCGTGCATCCACACCAGGCGGTTGACGATCGCCGCGTGGCTGACCGCGACGCCCTTGGGGCGACCGGTCGAACCGGAGGTGAAGATGACGTAGGCGGTGTTGTCCGAGCGCAGCGGGCGGTGCCGGTCGGCATCGGTGACCGGCGCGGTCGAGTGGCCCGACAGGTCGAGCTGGTCGATGCGCACCTCGCGACCGGCGGCCGCGGGCAGGTCCTCACCGGAGGTGAGCACGCAGACCGGTTGCGCGGTCTCGAGGATGTGCTCGATGCGCTCGGCCGGGTGGTCGGGGTCGAGCGGCACGTACGCGCCACCGGCGGCGGACACGGCGTACATGCCGACCAGCAGGTCGATCGAGCGCCGCATACCAAGGGCCACATACGATTCCGGGCCGACACCGGCGTCCTTGAGCCAGCGCGCCAGCTGACGCACCCGCCCCGCGAACTCGGCGTAGGACAGACTCGTCCCCTCGAACGTGAGCGCGATCGCGTCGGGCGTGCGCGCGACCTGGGCCTCGAAGAGGGCATTGAGGGTGGCCGGGTCGTCGTCGCTCGGGGTGCTCAGCGCGGCGTCGACCGCGAATTCGGTGTCGTTCCAGCGGTCGAGCACCAGGGTGCGTTCGGCGGTGTCGAGGAGTTCGATGTCGCCGACGGGGGCCGAGGGATCGACCACGATGGCGGTGAGCACGCGCAGCAGGCGGGCACCGAACCGCGCGGCGAAGTCGGCGTCGAAAAGGTCTGTGGCGTAGACGAGTTCGGCGTCCATGTAGCTGTCGTCCGGAACCTCGCTCAGCGCGAGCTGCAGGTCGAACTTGGCCATGTGCTGGTCGATACCCAGCTCCGAGACCGTGAGGCCGGGCAGTTCCAAGGTGGTGCGGCCCAGGTTCTGGAACGAGAGCATCACCTGGAACAGCGGGTGCCGCGACTGCGAGCGCGCCGGGTTGAGCACCTCGACGAGGCGCTCGAACGGCACGTCGGCGTGGGCGAAGGCGGCCAGATCGTGTTCGCGGACCTGACCGAGCAGCTCGGTGAAGGTGGCGGCCGGGTCGACCTGCGCGCGCAGCACCAGGGTGTTGACGAACATGCCGACCAGGTCGTCGAGGGCCTGCTGACCACGGCCCGCGACCGGGGTGCCGATGGCGATGTCGTCGGTACCGGACAGGCGCGACAGCAGCACGGCGAAGGCGCTGTGCACCACCATGAACAGGGTGGTGCTGTGCTCGTGCGCGACCTGGTTCAGTGCGTCGACGAGCTCGCCCGGCAACTCGAAACGGTGCGTGCCCGCCTGGTAGCTGGCCTGCGCGGGCCGCGACTTGTGGCCGAGGCGCAGTTCGTCGGGCAGGTCGGCCAGCGCGCCGCGCCAGTGCTCGAGCTGCTCGGAGATCAGCGAGGTGGGATCGGTTTCGTCGCCGAGGATTTCGCGCTGCCAGAGCGCGTAGTCGACGTACTGGATGTCCAGGGGCGGCCAGCCGGGTTCGGTGCCCGCGGTGCGAGCCACGTAGGCGGTCATCAGGTCGCGCACCAGCGGGCGCAGCGAGAAGCCGTCGGCGGCGATGTGGTGGACCACCATCACCAGCACGTGCTCGCGTTCGCTGAGTTCGTAGACCCGAAGGCGCACAGGCGCGTTCGCGGTGACGTCGAAGCCGCGGCGGGCGAACTCGTAGAGCGAGGTCGCCATGTCGGTCTCGTCGGCTTCGACCAGCTCGACTTCGGGGATCGAGCCCGCGGCCGCCAGGACCTTCTGGAAGGCGCTGCCGTCGGCCATGGTGGCGCGACCCGGCTCGGCGGCCACGTACACGGGATAGACCGTGCGCAGGGTTTCGTGGCGGGCGACCACGTCGGCGACCGCGCCGCGCAGAGCGGGCAGGTCGAGCAGGCCCTGGAGGCGGACCGCGACCGGGATGTTGTAGGTGCCGGTGTCGGCGACGTCGAAGCGGTTCAGGAACCACATGCGCTGCTGCGCGAGCGAGAGCGGCGGGTGCTCGGGACGCTGACGAGCCGTGAGTTCGGCGCGCAGACCGGTGCCCGCGTGCGATTCCACGCGCGCGGCCAGGGCACCGACGGTGGGCGCCTCGAACAGGGTGCGCACGCCGACCTCGGCATCGAGTGCCTTGCTCAGGCGGGCGGCGACCTGGGTGGCGACCAGGGAGTTGCCGCCGAGGGCGAAGAAGTCGTCGTCCACGCCGACGCGCTCGGCGCCGAGCAGGTCGGCGAAGATCTCGGCGACGATCTCCTCGATCGGCGTCGAGGGCGCGCGGAACACCTTGGCCTCGAACACCGGCGCGGGCAACGCTTTACGGTCGAGCTTGCCGGAAGCGTTGAGCGGGAAGGCATCCAGCACCACCAGGGCGGACGGCACCATGTAGGTGGGCAGTTCGGCGGTGATGCCCGCCTTCACGGCGGCCACGTCGAGGGTCGTCTCCGCTTCGGGCACAACGTAACCGACGAGCTGGTCACCGGCGTGCGCGTCGGAGCGCACGACGACGACCGACTGCGCGACACCCGGCTGGGCCAGCAGGGTCGCCTCGATCTCGCCGAGTTCGATGCGCAGACCGCGCAGCTTCACCTGGAAGTCGGTGCGGCCCAGGTAGTTCAGTTCGCCGTGCGTCAGGCCAGAGCCGTCGGACACCGAGGTCCAGGTGACCAGGTCGCCGGTGCGGTACATGCGCGAGCCGGCCCCGCCGTACGGGTTGGCGACGAAACGGTCGGCGGTGAGGTCGGCCCGGTTGAGGTAGCCGACGGCCAGCTGGTCGCCCGCGAGATAGAGCTCTCCCGCGACGCCGGGTGCCACCGGGTGCAGTCGCGAATCCAGCACGAACACCCGGGTGTTCCACACCGGACGCCCGATCGGCACCGACTCCACATCGGCGTCGACGACCTCGTGATAGGTGACGTCGACCGCGGCCTCGGTGGGCCCGTACAGGTTGTGCAGGCGCGCACCGGTGAGTTCGCGCAGGCGCTGCGCGGTGGGCGCGGGCAGCGCCTCACCGGAGGCGAACACCTGACGCAGGCGCACCGCGTCGCCGTTGCCGTTGCTGCCGAGGGTCGAGACGAACACCGACAGCATCGAGGGCACGAAGTGCGCGGTGGTGATGCCGCGTTCGGCGATGATCTGGGCCAGGTACACCGGGTCGCGGTGGCCGTCGGGCTTGGCGACGACCAGGCGGGCACCGGTCTGCAAGGGCCAGAAGAACTCCCAGACCGACACGTCGAAGGTGGCCGGAGTCTTCTGCAGCACGGCGTCGGCGGCGTCGATCGGGTACTCGTGCTGCATCCACAGCAGGCGGTTGACGATCGCGGCGTGATCGACCGCCACACCCTTGGGACGACCGGTCGAGCCGGACGTGAAGATCACATAGGCGGTGTTGGTGGCCCGAATCGGTTGCACGCGTTCGGCATCGGCGATCGGGGCACCGCTGAAGTCGGCGGGCGAGAAGAGGTTCTCGACCGCGGCCACGGTCACACCGTCGGCGTCGAACGAGTCGCGACGGCTGGTGAGCACCAGTCGCGGCTGCGCGGTCTCGATGATGTGGCCGATGCGGTCGGCGGGCTGATCCGGGTCGAGCGGCACGTAGGCGGCACCGGTCTGCAGCACCGCGTACATGGCGACGACCAGCTCCGTCGAGCGCCGAATCGCCAGTGCCACATGGTCACCGGGGCCGACGCCGTCGGAGATCAAGCGGCGGGCGATGCGGTTGGCCCGCTCCTGCAGCTCGCGGTAGGACAGTTCCTCGTTGTCGAAGACCAGGGCGACCGCGTCCGGAGTCCGCTCGACCTGCGCGTCGAACAGCGACACCAGGGTGGCGTGCGGGACGGCGTGCGCGGTGTCGTTCCAGTCGACGAGGACCTGCGCGTGTTCCTCGGGCGCGAGCAGATCGATGTCGCCGACCATCACCTCGGGATCGGCGACGACCGCGGCGAAGATGTTGTCGAGCCTGCGCGCGAACGCGGCGATCGTCGATTCGGAGAACAGGTCCAGCGCGTACGAGAACTCGGCCGCCATGCCGCCGGGTTCACCGTCGGTGTCCTGTACCTCGGTGAGGCTGAGCTGCAGGTCGAACTTGGCCAGCTGCGGGTCGTAGTCGATGCCGCTGACCGCGAGGCCGGGCAGCTGCAGCGAGGCCTGCTTGTTGTTCTGGAACGACAGCATCACCTGGAACAGCGGGTGACGTGCCTGCGAGCGCGCCGGGTTCAGCACCTCGACGAGCCGCTCGAACGGCACGTCGGCATGTGCGAAGGCCTGCAGGTCGGTCTCGCGTGCCTGATCGAGCAGGGTCGCGAACGGGGTGGCGCCCTCGACCTGCGAACGCAGCACCAGGGTGTTGACGAACATGCCGACCAGGTCGTCGAGCGCCTGGTCACCACGGCCCGCGACCGGTGTGCCGATCGCGATGTCGCTGGTGCCGCTGGCGCGGGCGAGCAGCACGGCCAGCGCGCTGTGCATGACCATGAACAGCGAGGCGTTGTAGCGGCGGCCCAATTCGACCAGGGCGCGCTGGGTTTCGCTCGCGATGACGAAGCTGTACGTGCCACCGCGGTAGGAGGCGGCGGGCGGGCGCGGGTGATCGGCCGGGAGGACCAGCTCGTCGGGCAGATCGGCGAGTTCCTTCGCCCAGTAGGCGATCTCGGAGGAGATCAGCGACTGCGGGTCGTCCTCGGAACCGAGCACCTCACGCTGCCAGAGCGCGTAATCGGCGTACTGCACCGGCAATTCGGCCCAGGTCGGCGCTTCCCACGAGGTGCGGGCGGCATAGGCCATGATCACATCGCGCGAGAGCGGGGCCATCGACCAGCCGTCCGCGGAGATGTGGTGCACCACCATACCGAGCACGTACTCGGACTCGGAGACCTCGAAAAGCCTTGCGTGCAGGGGTACTTCGCTGGTCACGTCGAACGCCATCGACGCCAGATCGATCAGGTGATCGATGAGGTTGTCCTCGGTGACCCGGTACGGGGTGAGGTCGGGGACGATCTGGGCGGCGTCGAGAACCACCTGCACGGGGCCGGTGCCCGAGTCCGGGAACACGGTACGCAGCGACTCGTGCCGGTCGATGACGTCGATGACCGCGACCTGCAGGGCGGCCACGTCGAGGTCACCGGAGAGCCGGATCGCGACGGGGATGTTGTTGACCGCCGACGCGGTGTCGAAGCGGTTGAGGAACCACATGCGCTGCTGCGCCAGCGACAGCGGCACCCGGTCAGGACGTTCGCGGGCGACCAGCGCCTTGCGCGCGCCGTCACCGGCCTGGGACTCCACGCGGGCGGCCAGCGCGGCCACCGTGGGGGCCTCGAACAGCATGCGCACCGGGACGCGGGTGTCGAGGGCGATACCGATGCGGGACGCGACTTGGGTGGCGATCAGCGAGTTGCCGCCCAGTTCGAAGAAGTCGTCCTCGACACCGACCCGGCCCAGTTCGAGCACGTCGGCGAAGATCTGCGCGACGATCTGCTCGATCGGCGTGGTCGGCGCGCGGAACTCGCGCACCTCGAACACCGGCGCGGGCAGCGCGCGACGATCGAGCTTGCCGTTGACGGTCAGCGGGATCGCGGCGAGCACCATGATCGACGACGGCACCATGTACGCGGGCAAACGCTGCGCGACATGGTCGGTGAGCTCGGCGATGTCGATCGAATTGCCCGGCGTCGCGACGACATAGGACACCAGCGAGGTGCTGCCGCCCTTGTTCTTGTGACCGATGCTCACCGCGAAGTCGACGGTCTCGTGCGAGGCGAGCGCGGAATCGATTTCGCCCAGCTCGATACGGAAACCGCGGACCTTCACCTGGAAGTCGGAGCGGCCGACGTACTCCACATTGCGGTCGGCGGTCCAGCGCACCACGTCACCGGTGCGGTACATCCGCGCGCCGGGGGCGTAGGGGTTGGCGACGAAACGGTCGGCGGTCAGCGAGGCGCGCGCGTGGTACCCACGCGCCATGCCGACGCCACCGATGTAGAGCTCACCCGCGACACCGACCGGCACGGGGCGAAGGCGGTCGTCGAGGATCAGGGTGTGGACGCCGCGGATCGGGCCGCCGATGACGACCCGCTCCCCCGGGATCAGCCCTTCGCTGAGGTTGGACGCGATGGTGGTCTCGGTGGGGCCGTAGACATTGCCGAGCATGCGGCGCGAGCCGTCGGGCAGGCGCACAGCCCACTTCGAGACCAGTTCGGGCGGAACCGCTTCACCGCCGGCGGCGAGCACCCGCAGGTGATCGAGGCCACGGGCGTCGAAGGTGGCCAGCGCGGCCGGGGTCACGAACGCGTGGGTGACCTGTTCGGTGATGAGGATGTCACGCAGTTCCTCACCACCGTAGACACCAGGCGGGACGACGACGAGCGTGCCGCCGCGACCGATGGCGAGCAGCATTTCCAGCACCGACGCGTCGAACGACGGCGAGGCGAAATGCAGTGCGCGCGTAGTGGAGTCGAGGGAGTAGAGGTCGATCTGCTCGGCGCAGAAGTTGGCGACGGAGGCATGGGTGACCACGACGCCCTTTGGCACACCGGTGGAACCGGAGGTGTAGATCAGGTACGCGGGCTGCGCGGGATCGGCCTGGCGGACCAGTTCGCGCGGAGCCAGCGGCGCGTCGGAGATGTGGGTGAGATCGATGTCGTCGACCACGACCCAGCTCACTGTGCCCGACTGCTCCGCAACCGCGTCCGGGCCCGCCGGTCGCTGCGCGAAACCCGGGAGCTCATCGGCCTCGCCGGTGACCGTGATGCCGACGGACACACCGGCATCGGCGATCATGTGGGCGATGCGGTCGGCCGGGTAGTTCGGATCGACGGGCACAAACGCGGCGCCGGTCTTGGTGACCGCCCACACGGCGAGCACCGATTCCAGCGAGCGCGGCACGGCGACGGCGACGAAGTCCTCGGCGCCAAGACCCTGCTGGATCAGCAAGCGCGCCAACTGGTTCGAGCGACGATCGAGTTCGCCGTAGGTCACCGCGGTGCCCTCGAACACCACGGCGGTCGCCTCGGTGTCGCGGGCGGCCTGCGCGATCAGCTGCGGCAGAGTGCGCGCCACCGCGGCGGGGGCGCCGAAGCGGGTGACCAGATCGGCGCGTTCGGCGTCGTCGAGCACGTCGATCGCGCCGACGGTGACGGCCGGGTCGGCCAGGATCGCGTCGAGCACGCGCCGCCAGCGCAGCAGCAGTTCTTCGACGGTCGACTGGTCGAACAGGTCGATGGCGTAGGTGAGTACGCCGGTCATGCCCGAGAGCGAGCCGGTGCCGGTGTGTTCCTCGGTGAGGGTCCACTGCAGGTCGAACTTGGCCATGTCGACCTCGACCTCGTCGGCCGTGACCGTGAGACCGGGCAGTTCCAGGGTGCCGTGCGACATCTCCTGGAACGACAGCACCACCTGGAACAGCGGGTGCCGCGCCTGCGAGCGCGACGGGTTGAGTACGTCGACGAGCCGCTCGAACGGGACGTCCGCGTTGGCGAACGCGCTCAGATCGGTTTCGCGTGTGCGAGTGAGGAATTCGCTGAACGGCTGGGTGGGGTCGACGTCGGAACGCAACACCAGGGTGTTGACGAACATGCCGATCAGGTCGTCCAGTGCCTGCTCACCGCGGCCGGCGATGGGGGTGCCGACGGCGATGTCGGTGGTGCCCGACAGTCGCGCGAGCAACACCGCGAGGGAGGCGTGCACCACCATGAACAGGGTGACGCCGTTGGCGCGGGCCACGGCGGCGAGCTGCTCGTGGGTGTCGGCGTCGATCTCGAAACCGACGCGCGCGCCGCGGAAGCTCTGCTGCTGCGGACGCGGGCGGTCGCTGGGCAGGTCGAGCTGGTCGGGCAGGCCCTCGAGGGCGCTCTTCCAGTAGTCGAGCTGACGGGCGGCCATCGAGGCCGGGTCGGATTCGGCGCCGAGCAGTTCGTGCTGCCACAGGGTGTAGTCGCGGTACTGGACCGGCAGCGGCAGCCAGGCCGGGGCCTGACCGGCGGCGCGAGCCAGGTAGGCGGTGGCGACGTCGCGGGCCAGCGGGCCGAAGGAGAAACCGTCGGCGGCGATGTGGTGCACCACGAAGGCGACCGCGTATTCCGCCGGTGTGTCACCGCCGTGACCGGCGGGCTCGGCGGTCGCGGAGCGTGACCAGGCAGAGCCCTCGGGGGCGGCGCCGTTGGACTCAGCGATTCCGCCGACGACCTTGAAGATCTGGACGCGAATCGGCAGCTCGAGGGTGACGTCGAAGCCGGTGGAGGCGAAGTCGATCAGTTCGTCGCGCAGGCGCGACTGGTCGATCGGAGTCACCGCGATGCCGAGATCGAATTCGTCGGCGCCGAGGACCTGCTGGAAGCCACCGTCGGCGTCGGGGAAGATCGTGCGCAGCGATTCCTGGCGCACCACAACATCATTGAGCGCGGCGATCAGGGCGTCGACGTCGACGCGGCCCTTCATCTGCACCACGAAGGGCAGGTTGTAGGTGGGCGCGGTGGGGTCGAACTGGTTGATGAACCACATCCGCTGCTGGGCCAGCGACAGCGGCACCTGCTCGGGATGCGGCTGCGCGACGAGCGGCGGCCGGGTGGAAACATCGGCGGGCGTGACGGATTCGGCCCGTGCGGCGAGTCCGGCCACGGTCGGGGTCTCGAACAGCGCGCGCACACCGAGCTGGATGCCGAAGGCGGCGCCGATGCGGGCGACGACCTGGGTGGCGACCAGCGAGTTGCCGCCGAGTTCGAAGAAGTTGTCGTCGGCGCCGACGCGTTCCTGGCTCAGCACGTCGCCGAAGATGCCCGCCACGATCTGCTCGGCCGGGGTGCGCGGTGCGCGGAAATCGCCTGCGGCAGCGGTGAAGACGGGTTCGGGCAGGCCCTTGCGGTCCAGTTTGCCCGAGGTGTTGAGCGGGAACGCGTCGAGCACCATGATCGACGCGGGCACCATGTAGGCGGGCAGCTTCTCGGACACGAAGCGGGTCAGCGTCGCCGGGTCGGCGGACTGGCCGGGCGCGGGCACGATGTAGGCGACGAGCTGCTGACCGGTCGCGGTATCGACCACGAGCACCGCGGCCTGGCTGACGGTCGGGTGTGCGAGCAGGTCGGTCTCGATCTCGCCGAGCTCGATGCGCTGACCGCGGAACTTCACCTGGAAGTCGGTGCGGCCGATGTATTCCAGGACGCCGTCGGCGTTCCAGCGCACCAGGTCACCGGTGCGGTACATGCGCTCGCCGGGGGCGCCGACGGGGTTGGCGACGAAGCGATCCGAGGTCAGGTCGGGGCGGCCGCGGTAGCAGCGGGCCAGCTGCCGACCGGCCAGGTACAGCTCACCCGGTGCGCCGATCGCGGCCGGGCGCAGCCGCGAATCCAGTACGTAGACTTCGACATTCCACTCGGGGATACCGATCGGCACCTGCGTGGTGTCGGCTTCGGTTGCCTCCCAATAGGTCACCGAGACCGCGGCTTCGGTGGGGCCGTAGAGGTTGTGCAGGCCGGCGTCGGAGATCGCGCGCAGACCCGCGGCGGTCTCGGGCGGCAAAGCCTCACCGATGACGAAAACCGCACGCAGAGTCGCACATTGGACCTGCGTGGCGTGGGAGACGAAGACGGTGAGCATCGACGGGACGAAGTCCGTCACGGTGACGCCGTGACGCTCGATCATGTCGGCGACGTACAGCGGGTCGCGGTGGCCATCGGGGCTCGCGATGACCAGCTTCGCGCCGACCATCAGCGGCAGGAAGTAGCCCCACAGCGACACGTCGAAGGTGGTGGCGGTCTTCTGCAAGTAGACGTCATCGGCGGTCAACCGGTACTCGTCGAGCATCCACAGCTCTTGGTTGACGATCGCGTGGTGGGTGATCGCGACGCCCTTGGGGCGACCGGTCGAACCCGAGGTGTAGATGACGTAGGCCGTGTTGTCCGGGCGCAGCGGGGACAGGCGGTCGGCGTCGGTGAGAGGTGTGGCGTCGAAGCCGGTCGTGTCGAGTCGATCGATCTCGACGCGGGCGACAGTTTCCGGCAGATCGAGGTCGTCGCCGGTGGTGGTCAGGACGCAGACCGGTGCCGCGGACTCGAGGATGTAGGCGGTGCGGTCGGCCGGATGATCGGGGTCGATCGGCACATACGCGCCACCGGCCCGCAGCACGGCGTGCATGCCGATCACGAGGTCGAGCGAGCGACGCATGCCGAGCGCGACCAGGGATTCCGGGCCGACACCGTCAGCGATCAGGAAGCGGGCCAGCCGGTTGACCTTCGCGCCGAATTCGGCGTAGGTGAGGGTTTCGCCCTCGAAGTCCAGGGCGATGTTGTCCGGAGTAAGCGGGATCTGCGCGTCGAGCAGTGCGGGCAGGGTGGTCGCGGGGACCTCGTGTGCCGCGTCGTTCCACTCGGTGAGCGAGCGTTCCAGTTCCGCGGTGCCGGTGACCGGCAGGTTCCAGACCGGTAGCTCGGCGTCGGCGGCCAGGAAACGATCGAAGAACTCGAGGAACCGGCCGTGATGGGTCTGCGCCTCGGCCGCCGAATACAGGTTCGGGTTGGTCTCGAAGTCGATGTGGGAGCGGGTGCCACCGTGCGACTGATAGAAGTTGACGCCCAGGTCCTCGATGCTGCCCGTGGACAGCACGTTGAGCGTGCCCTCCATGCCACCGAATTTCAGGTGGTTGTCGAACAGCATGATGTTGACCCACGGGCCGAAGAACTCCGTGGAGACCATGCCCTCGCCCGCCGAATCACGGCGGATGTCCTCGTGGCGGTAGCGCTGGTGGCGCAGGGCGCCGGAGACCTCGGTGGTCACCGAGCGCAGCAGCTGCGCGACGGTGGTGTCGTGGCCGACGCGCAGGCGCAGCGGGACGATGTTCGAGGTCGCACCGCCCGAGCGACGCATCACCGCGGTGGTGCGGGCGGTGACCGGCAGACTGAGGATGACGTCCTCGGTACCGGTGATCTGGGCCAGATACGCCGCGAAACCGGCGATCAGCAGCGGTGCGGCCGTGCTGTCGTGGCGGGCGATCGCCGCGGTGAGCAGCTCGTCCTTGGCCGTGCTCAGCGCCGCGCTGGTGACGTCGTTGACCGGCGAGGGCGGGGCAGAGCGGCCGGTGAGGCTGCTGCCCTCTTCCAAGCCCGCGACGCGCTGGGCCCAGTGTTCTTTGTCGGACTGGAAGCGGGTGCTGTCGCGGTAGACCAGTTCGGACTCGTAGAGCGCGCGCAGATCGGTGGCTTTGTTCGGCGGAGCCGGGGTGCCGGTGACCTCGGCGGTATAGAGCTGCGCCGTGCGGTTGACGAAGTTGTTGGCACCGAAACCGTCGAGCACGATGTGGTGAACGCGGGCGTACCAGTACCAGCGGTCATCGCTGAGCTGGATCGCGGCAGCCTGGACGAGACGGTCACGAACGATGTCGAGCGGGCGGCTGTACTCGGCGCGCATCCACGCGGCGGCGGCCGCTTCGGGGTCGGCCTCGCCACGCACGTCGACATAGATCAGCGTCGCGTCCTGGGTGGGATCGACGGTCTGCATCGGCTCACCGTCGACCTCGACGATGCGCAGCCAGCCCGATTCGAGGTCGGTGGCCGCGTCGGCGCTCGCGCGCTCGAGCACGGCGACATCGAGGCGTCCGCGCAGGTCGACGTACTGGGCGATGTTGATCGGCACCTGTGGGTCGACGTGCTGCGCGTACCAGATACCCAGCTGTGCGGGCGAGAGCGGGAAGTACTCCGAGGAGCCTCCACGTCCGTCACCAGTTTCGCCGTTTCCGCCGAAATCCAGCCGGTCCAACCCAAACCTCGCTTCCGGAACACCTGGGTAGGCGCTCCCCGACGACACCGGAACGCGAGCGCCCACCTAACTACCAGCGTGGCGCCCGCGTCTCGGGTTCAGTTCTCGAATCAATCAGGCAAAAATGTCCATTGGCACTATCTATCGACCTGGCACGTCTCGTTACACGGCCGAGACCATGCACTGAACCGTCCACACCGACAGCGCCGGTCTACTCGTCGCAAACCATCGCACCAATCTACCGGTGTGCCTGCCCCGCAACCAACCACCTCCATAGCTGGCGAACATCGGCCCAGGTGAGACCGCAGAGCGACGTTTGCTGACGCTTGTCCGCGTTCTCACATCCCCGTGGGATGAGCTGCGCACCGGCGCAACTGAGTGATGGATCACACCGATCGGTCCGATATGCGGGCCTTGCCACCGCGCCGGACCGCCCCGCACAGATCGGCGATTCGCCATCAGATCCGTTGCCCACAGCACGCCTGCTCCCGCTTGAAGCGATTAGACGAGATGCCTGGAACGTAGCTACCGTGCGCGAACAAGGAGTTTAAGAAGGAAAGCAGGAAGATCATGTTCGCCACTCGTTCGCTGACGTTGGCCGCTGCCATCGCTGGATGCGCAGTGGCCGTTGCCGCCGTCGCACCCACCGCCTCCGCCAGTTGGCCTCCGCATGGGCCGGTGAACAGTTACTTCTTGGGCGACGCCCTCAACTGTTACGTCGACGTACTACTAACAGTCGAAGCTGACCCGAGCGACGGTCGCCCGGTCGCGTTCGTAGAACCTGTCGGCATCCGGTCGACCGTTCCGGGCCTGGCAGCGCCGACGACTTGCTCGGCCACACTGGGAGTCACGTGGACCGATGAACGGAACATGTGGACTGCGCTACCCAGCGGTGTCATGCGTGTCGACGCCGGGCAGGGTCATACCGACCGTGCCCGTCTCGACTTGAATCTGCCATCGGAGACGCGAGGGACCGCAGTCAACTGGGTACCTCAGTCGGCGATCCTGGTGCAGGCATTTGCCTATCCCGCCGGCGGAACCGCCGTGGGCTACGGCGATATCAGCTGACGGCGCCGGTTCAATCCGAGATCTGTCGAACGCGGGCGGGGTCGTAGAGGTGGGACTGAGCGCAGTCGATCGACACCGACAACGCCCGGCCGACCAGGATGACCGCGGCTTGGCGCAGGCCTGCTGCTTCGACTTGGTCGGCGATGTCGGTCAGGGTGCCGCGTAGGACGAGTTGTTCGGGCTGGCTGGCGCGGTAGACGACGGCAGCCGGGCAGTCCGCGCCGTACTCGGCTACGGCTACCAGCTCGTCGGCGAGCGCTCTGATTCGCGTGATCGCGAGATGCAGGACAAGGGTCGCGCCGGTGGTCGCGAAGTTCGCCAGGGCCTCGCCTCGCGGCATCGCGGTGGAGCGAGCCTGGGTTCGGGTGAGGACCACCGATTGGACGACCTCGGGGACGGTCAGTTCGGTGCCGAGGGCCGCTGCGGCGGCCGCGTAGGCGGGGACGCCGGGGGTGATGTCCCATGGCACGTTATGGGCGTCGAGCCGGCGGGTCTGTTCGGTAAGGGCCGAATACAGGGAGGGATCACCGGAGCACAACCGGGCGACGTCCTTGCCAGCCTCGGTGGCGCGCACGAGGTGGTCGATGATCTGGTCCAGGTTCAGGTGCTGGGTGTCGATCAGTTCGGTGCCAGGGGCGCAGTGGGCGAGGACCTCGGGGTCGAGGTAGGTGCCCGCGTAGAGGCAGACCGGGCTGGCGCGCAGCAGGTCGACCGCGCGCACCGTGAGCAGGTCGGCGGCGCCGGGGCCTGCCCCGATGAAATGCACAGTCATGCGCAGGAGTCTAGGGACCGCGTCGAACGAAGCCGACTCGGACCGGCGCCCGAGGCGAAAAGGTTCGGTCGGGTGTCCCCGCGACGTGGCGACAAGTAGGTTCTGTGGTCGGAAGACAAGCGACGACGAAACGGGGGTCTGCGATGCGGGTTTCAGGCTGGAGCGGTGGGGTGCGGGCCGCCGGCGTCTGCTCGGCGATGGTCGTGGTCGCGATGTCGGCGGCGGGGTGCGGCGCGGCCGACGTGATCGTTGGTCAGGCCACCGCCGCCGGGGACAGCTTCGCGCCGACCGCGGACAACCGGGATCCCTCGCTCGGGATTCGCGGCGTCGTCGTCACCGAGATCGCGCCCGGACAACCGCACGTGCTGCCGACCCAGCGCGTCGCCTACTCGTCGATCCCCCCGGTCGGCGGACCGCACGATTCCCAATGGGCAGCCTGCGCGGGCGTCGTCTATTCGAAGGCCCTGCGCTCCGAGAACGCGGTCCACTCGCTCGAGCACGGTGCGGTGTGGATCGCCTACAACCCCGCGAAGGTGAGCGCCGAGGATCAGGCGACGCTGAGCGCCAAGGTGACCGACCGGCAGTACACCCTGATGTCGCCCATCCCCGACCTGGACGACCCGATCTCATTGCAATCGTGGGGCCACCAACTCGCCGTCGACTCCGCCACCGACGAACGCATCGACCAGTTCATCGTCGCCCTTCGCGAAAACCCCTACACCACACCAGAAGTGGGCGCGACCTGCTCCTCCCCCCTCTTCGACCGCGCGGATCCCCCGCCCTACGACCCGACCCCGCCCGGCCCCGACGCCGTCCCGATGGACGGCGCCCGCTAGCCCGTCACTGCTCTGGCGCGTTCGAATCGAAGGTGGCGATCCCGAGCGCCTTCCATGCGGTGAGCAACTTCCCGTCACCGGAGCCGGCAACAAGATCAGGGTCCTCGAGTTGTGCGGCAGCAGCACAATGCACGGCGTCGTAGCCGCGCAATGCATACCGCTCGGCTAGGACGGCGGCCGACTGTGCCAGCTTCTCGTCCACCTCGGTGACGTTGATCTGTTGCCAGAATTCGTCCCGCAGGCGTGAGGCCGCACGGAGCTGAGGTTCGTCGAGTCGGCCCATCCGGTGTGCCTGGGCCAGCGTCGCAGCCGATTCGACATAGAGCAGCCGACACGAGACGACATCATCGGCTAGGTCCCAGAATCGTTGACACGCGGCACTACTGGGCTCGGCGACCAGCAGCGGGATGAACGCCGAAGTATCGAGGTAGCCGATCACCGGCGCTGATCATCGATCAGGTCGGAGACGATCCCACTGCCCTGCACCGGCTCCCCCGCGGGCTGCTTACGCTTTCGGGCTGGTTGAATTCGCCCCTCGGCACGCAGCTGCTCCAAGGCGGTCAGACGATCGACCGGGACGATGCGCGCGATCGGCTTCCCATGGTCGGTCACTGTCACAGTCCGGCCCGCGCGTACATCGGCCAGATGGCTGCTGAGATGGTCTCGCAGGTCCCGCACACCGATCTCCATGACGCTCCTTATTGTGGCCACAAAAGCTTCCTTCATTGTAGCCACTCAGGACGATTCTCGGCGGGATCCGCGCCCGCTAGCCCGTCATATCGAACTGTGCGATGACCTTCGTCGGCCGCAGTCGAACCACGAGCTCGCCGGGAACCCCATTGCGCTTCCCGAACGCCTCCGCCTTGTCCGGCCCCATGTACCGGGCGGCAATGGCGGTTGCCGTTCGCACGAGCTCATCGAGGTCCTCGGACAGCGTGACCGCCCCCTGCACCGCGACCAGCGCGTACGGCGGCTCCTCGAGATCGACACACAGCGCGACCCGCGGATCACGCGCGAACGCCCGCCCCTTGGCAGTGTCCTTGCCGGTGTTGAAAACCAGCTCGTCCCCCTCGACGATGAACCACACCGGTGTCACCAGCGGACGCCCATCAGCGGCAACGAACGCCACCTTGCCCGTTCGCGTTCCGTGGGAAAGAAATTCGCGCACCTTGGGATCAGACAAAGAGGCCATGCGCTCAGGGTAGGCCACCGAGGTGGCACCTCGTGGTACTGACGAACGGCCTGTCAGCGGAGTCCCGCGATGGGTTCAGATCGCGCCGGTTTCGCGGGCCGTGGCGACGGCGGAGGTGCGGGACTTCACGCCGAGTTTGGCGTAGATGTGGACGAGGTGGGACTTCACGGTGGTTTCGCTGAGGAAGAGTTGTTTGGCGATGTCGCGGTTGGAGAGGCCGGCGGCTACCAGGCGGAGGACTTCTACTTCGCGGGGGCTGAGGGTGGTGTCGGCTCGGCGGACTCTGGTCATCAGGCGGGAGGCGACGGTCGGGGAGAGGACGCTTTCGCCTGCGGCGGCGGCGCGGACGGCGGCCAGGAGTTCGGTGGGTGGGGTGTCTTTGAGGAGGTAGCCGACGGCGCCTGCTTCGATGGCGCCGAGGATGTCGGCGTCGGTGTCGTAGTTGGTGACGACGAGGACGTTCGGTGGGGCGGGGAGGGCGCGCAGGTCGGCGGTGGCGGAGGCGCCGGAGCGGCCGTCGCCGAAGCGCAGGTCCATCAGGACCAGGTCGACGGGGGTGGCGGCGCAAAAGGCTACTGCCGCATCGGCATCCGCGACATCACCGACGACGGTGATGTCGGCGGCGGCGTCGAGGAGGGCGCGCAGGCCCGCGCGGACGATGGCGTGGTCGTCGGCGAGGAGTAGGCGGATCATGAGGCTGCGCCGAGCGGGAAGGTCACGGTCACGGCGGTGTGGCCGGGCTCGGATTCGACGGTCATCGCACCACCCTGTTGCTCGACGCGGCTGCGCATGGCGGCGAGGCCGAAGGCGCCGGATCTCGGGTGACGCAACATGTTCGGCTCGATACCGATGCCGTCGTCGACGATGTCCAGGTGCGCGTCGGTGCCGTCGTAGGTGAGGGTGACCCGCATGCGCTCAGCGTGCGCGTGCTGGACCACATTGGCCACGGCGCTCTGAGCGATACGTACCAGCGCGGCCTCGATGGGCATCGGCAGTCGCTCCGGCTCCCCCTCGACGAGCAGCTGCGTGGTCAACGAAGGCGATTGTGCGCGAAGGCAAATGCGTTCCAATGCTTCGGCGAGTGACTGACCGTCCAGCGCGGCGGGCGACAATTCGTCGATGAGCCTTCGGGTTTCGGCCAGATCCCCGGCGGCGGTCTCGCGCGCGAGCCGAATACGGTCCAGCGCAGGGTGATCCGGTGCCGCCTGTTCGGCGGCGTGCAGGAGTAACTGGATACTGCTCAGCCCCTGGGCGACGGTGTCATGGATTTCCTTGGCCAGGCGCTCGCGCTCGGCGAGCTTGCCCGCGGTGCGCTCCTGTTCGGCGAGAATCGCTCTGGTGCCGATCAATTCGTCGATCAGCCGCTCCCGTTCGACCGCCTCGCGATGCAGCGCCTGATACCCGAGCCCGATTCCGATCGCTACCAACGCGCCGAGCACCGGCCCCACTACCGCGCCTGCCGACCAACCACGATGCGCCGCGAACCCGAGCACACCGACCGCCGTCGCCGACACCACCGCGACCAGACTCCACGGTCGAGGAAGCAGGTGCAGATAGAGGAAGAACAGCCCGAATGCCAGATAGACCGCGTCCGGGGTGAGCGCGAGCAAGACCAGCCACAACACGGTCAGCGCCGCCAGCCACACCCATACCGCCACCGCCCCTCGACGAGCACCGGCCGAGCTCGGCTCGCCACGATCAACACCGCGAGCCACCGATCGCTGGCCCGGCGCAGCCGACGTTCCCTCGACCGGCACCCCCGAAGCAGCCCCAGCCCGATCCTCTTGCGCACGGGAGAGAGGGAACTCGGTCCCCGCGAAATAGAGCAGCAACCACACCGCCGTCAGCGCGACCACCGCGATACCGTGCCCGCCACCGCCGGGCAGCAACGCGCGCACCGCGACCACCACAGCCAGCACCGTCACCAGCACATGCAGGCCGAGGCGCAGGGTGGTGACCACCGGGGTCAGGGGGGACGAATGCACGCTGACCAGCTTATGTGCGGCAACCACGCGGGCATCCATCGAAAGAAGTAAACGCCGCCAGACCTTGGTTGGACGGCGTTTCGTGCGCCGGTGCGATGGCGTGGACCGGCGCGAAGGACAGAGTGGAGTCATGTTCGTCGCACTCCGAGATCTGCGGGCCGCCCGCGGCCGCTTCCTGCTCATCACCACCATCGTGCTGCTGGTGGCGGTGCTGGTGAGCTTCCTCAGTGGCCTCACCGCCGGGCTGGCGCACCAGAATATCTCCGCTGTCCAGGGGATCGATGCCGACCAGGTCGTTTTCGCGGAGACCGGGGCCGACCCGTCGTTCGACTCGTCGGTGCTCACCGAGCAGCAGCTCGCGCAGTGGCAATCGGCGGACGCGACCCCGATCGGCATCTCGCGCACCAGGGCCGAGCACGCCGGTGCCAGCCCGACACAGGTCGCGTTGTTCGGCGGCGACCCATCAGCGTTCAGCAACCGTCCTGCTACCGAACCCGGTGCGGTGGTACTGAGTTCGGCCGCGGCTCGTGAACTGTCCGCGGGCACCGGCGATGTCGTCCTGCTGGCGGGCCACGAGTTCACCGTCGCCGATGTAGCCGGTGACGAGTGGTACAGCCACACCCCCGTGATCTGGACGAGCATGCAGGACTGGCAGGCGGCCAGCCCGCGCGGCGGTGCCGCGACCGTGCTCGCGGTGACCGGCGATGTCCCCGGCGGCCTCGACGCCGAAGCCGGAACACACTCGCTGCCCGCGAAAGACGCCGTCCAAGCGATCGGCTCCTACCAGGCCGAGAACAGCTCACTCACCCTGATGACCGTGCTGCTGTTCGCCATCTCGGCCCTGGTGATCGGCGCCTTCTTCACGGTCTGGACCGTCCAGCGTCAACCCGACATCGCCACCTTGAAAGCCCTCGGCGCGACCACCGGCTCACTGGTTCGCGATGCCCTCGCCCAAGCCGCGATCGTCCTGACCGCCGGTGTCACGGCGGGCCTCGCGATCACCGCCGTCGCCTCACTATTCCTAGGCGACGCAATGCCTTTCGTGCTCAGCCCGGCGACGACCTTGGTACCCGCGCTGGCCCTGATCGCCCTCGGCCTGGTCGGCGCCGCTGTCGCCCTGCGCTTCCTGTTCACCACCGACCCACTGATCGCGCTCGGCGCGACCCGCTGACAACCGTCGCCCGCACCGGCAGCTCAGCGCGATAGAACCGAAGGACCGACTGTGGCAATCACTCTCACCGACGTGACCCTCACCTACCCCGACGGCACCGACCGTCTCACCGCCCTCGACCGGGTGAACCTGCACGTCCCCGGCGGCACCATCGCCGCGGTGACCGGCGCGTCCGGCTCGGGAAAGTCGAGTCTGCTCGCCGTCGCCGCGACCCTGATCCGGCCCGATTCGGGCACCGTCGTGCTCGAAACAGACTCGGCCACCACGGATCTCGTCACGCTGAGCCGCCGAGCGGCCGCCACAGCTCGCCGGAACTCGATGGGCATCGTGTTCCAGCAGCCGAATCTCATCCCGTCGCTCACCGCTGTCGAGCAGCTGGAGGTGACCGCCCGCCTCGGCGGCCCGAAGCGGGCATCGCGGAGCGAAACCAGCACCCGCGCACAGGAACTCCTCGAAGCGGTAGGCCTGGCCGAACACGCGCACAAACGCCCGGCCCAGCTCTCCGGCGGACAACGCCAACGCGTCAACATCGCCCGAGCCCTCATGAACGACCCCGCCCTACTCGTAGTCGACGAACCCACCAGCGCGCTGGACTCCGAACGCGGCGCCGCCATCATCGCCCTGATCACCACAATCGCCCGCGACCATCAGGCCGCCACGATCCTCGTCACCCATGACCCCACCCACCTGCACCGCATGGACGCCGTCTACCGCATGACCGACGGCCGCCTCACCCCGCTCGCCACCCCCGTCCCCGCGGACGCGTAACCCGATTCTGTGGTGGCGTCCGCCTACCGGGCGATGCGCACGTGAGAGCGCGGTGCTCGAGCGTCCGCGGTCGGGCGAGACCGCGTGGTGCCGACGATTCGGCCGCCCGTCGCGGACCGGGCCCCCGACGGCGGGCAGACTGGACCGATGAGCGATCCGAGGCATCTCATCGTGGTGGACGCGGCCAACGTGATCGGCTCTCGCGCCAACGGATGGTGGAAGGACCGTGCAGGCGCCGCGCGCAGGTTCCTCGCCGACGTGGCGAACCTGACGACCAGCCTGCCCGCTGACACCGAGATCACCGTCGTCCTCGAGGGTGCCGCCAAGGCCGCCGCCGACGCACCCGGCGCACCGCGCATGACCGTGGTGCTCGCCGAGCGGTCCGGTGACGACAAGATCGTCGACGTGGTCGCCGGAACGAACTCCCACGAGCAGATCACCGTCGTCACCGCCGACCGAGAGCTCCGCGGCCGAGTGGCAGCCCACGGCGCCGAAACCGTCGGTCCTGGCTGGCTGTGGAGTCAGCTCGACTGACCGCACCGCCGCTGATCGCCGACCGCGCCCCGCCTCGACACGGCAGGCGCCGGATCGGCGCGAACTAGCCGGCCGAGAGCGCCGCCAACGCCATCTGGCGCAGCACCGGACGGGCCCTCGACGCGCTCGCCGCTGACGCGCTGTGCGGGGTCGAGTTGATCAGGCCGAACGCCGCGTGGGCCTGGATGCGGGCGGTTTCCTCGGGGAGTCCGGGATTCAGTTCACGCAGGACGCCGACCCAGATCTCGACGTAGTGGCGCTGGGTGCGGCGCAGGATGCGGCGTTCGTTGGCCGGGACGTTGTCGAGGTCGCGGTCCTGGATGCGGATGAGCTCGGGGTTGCCGAAGGCGAAGTCGAGGTGGAAGTCGACCAGCGCGGTGAGCGCTGTCGCGGCCGACGACGAATCCTCGACGACGGCGCGACCGCCCGAGAGCAGACGCTCACTGACTCCGACCAGGAGTTCGACCAGCAGTGCCTCTTTGTTCGCGAAGTGGCGGTAGACGGCGGGACCGCTGATGCCGACCGCCGCGCCGAGGTCGTCGAGGCGCACGCCGAAGAAGCCGCGGTCGGCGATCAGCCGGGCGCCCGAGGCCAGCAACTGTTCACGACGCTGGGCCTTGAGCTGCTCGCGGCGGGTCACCTGAACCGGCTCGGTAGTCGACATCGTGGCAGCCCCCTCTGGACAACTTGGTTAGTCAAGATTAACCTGAATTTCAGTTATTAGCGACTAACCGAATGAGAGAATGGCGCGATGACGGTTACGCATGAAACCGAAGCCACCGTGACGAGCAACCGGGACGCGCACGGCGCCCTGGTCGCGGATCTGCGGCAGCGGCTGGCCACGGCCGCGCTCGGTGGTCCGCAGAAGTCCCGCGAACGGCACGTGGCCAGGGGCAAGCTGCTCCCCCGCGAGCGGGTCGAGCAGCTGCTCGACCCGGGCAGCCCGTTCCTCGAGATCGCGCCACTGGCCGGCAACGGCATGTACGGCGACGAGTGCCCGGGCGCGGGCATGATCGCCGGCATCGGCCGCATCTCGGGCCGCGAGTGCCTGGTCCTGGCCAACGACGCGACGGTCAAGGGCGGCACGTACTACCCGATCTCGGTGAAGAAGCACCTGCGCGCGCAAGAAGTGGCCGCGCAGAACAACCTGCCGTGTGTGTATCTGGTGGACTCCGGCGGCGCCTTCCTGCCGCACCAGGACGAGGTGTTCCCCGACCGCGAGCACTTCGGCCGCATCTTCTACAACCAGGCGAACATGAGCGCCAAGGGCATCGCCCAGATCGCGGCGGTGATGGGCTCGTGCACCGCGGGCGGCGCGTATGTGCCCGCGATGGCCGACGAGGCCGTCATCGTGCGTGATCAGGGCACCATCTTCCTCGGCGGCCCGCCGCTGGTGAAGGCCGCGACCGGTGAGGTCGTCACCGCCGAGGAGCTCGGCGGCGGCCTGCTGCATTCGCGAACCTCCGGCGTCACCGACCACCTGGCCGACGACGATCGCGACGCGCTGCGCATCGTCCGCAAGATCGTCGGCACGCTCGGCCCGAAGCCCGAGACGCCGTGGGAGGTGCTGGCGAGCACCCCGCCCGCCAAGCCCGAGGGCGAGCTCTACGACGTGGTCCCGGTCGACCCGCGCACGCCGTACGACGTGCGCGAGGTGATCGATCGGATCGTCGACGGCGAGGCCGGATTCCACGAGTTCAAGGCCGAATACGGCAAGACCCTGGTCACCGGGTTCGCCCGCATCCACGGCCATCCGGTCGGCATCGTCGCCAACAACGGCGTGCTGTTCGCCGAGTCCGCCATGAAGGGCGCGCATTTCATCGAACTGTGCGACAAGCGCAAGATCCCGCTGCTGTTCCTGCAGAACATCACCGGATTCATGGTCGGGCGCGACTACGAGGCGGGCGGCATCGCCAAGCACGGCGCGAAGATGGTCACCGCGGTGGCGTGCGCGCGGGTGCCGAAGCTGACCGTGGTGATCGGCGGCTCCTACGGCGCGGGCAACTACTCCATGTGCGGGCGCGCGTATTCGCCGCGCTTCCTGTGGATGTGGCCGAACGCGCGCATCTCGGTGATGGGTGGCGAGCAGGCAGCCTCGGTGCTGTCGACGGTGCGCGGCGATCAGCTCGACAGCGCGGGCAAGCCGTGGTCCGAGGCGGATCAGGAGGCCTTCAAGGCGCCGATCCGGGACCAGTACGAGACCCAGGGCAACCCCTACTATTCGACGGCGCGGATCTGGGACGACGGCGTCATCGCGCCCACCGACACCAGAACCGTGCTCGGCCTTGCCCTTTCGGTGTGCGCGCAAGCGCCGCTCGAACCCGTTTCCTACGGCGTCTTCCGGATGTGAGCGATATGCTGAACAAGAACCACCCCATCGAATTCGACACCGTCCTGGTCGCCAACCGCGGCGAGATCGCGGTGCGTGTGATCAAGACCCTGCGCGCCATGGGCATTCGCTCGGTCGCGGTGTACAGCGATGCCGACGCGGGCGCGCGCCACGTGCGTGAGGCCGATGTCGCGGTGCGCCTCGGACCGGCGCCCGCGCGCGAGAGCTACCTGTCGATCGAGAAGGTCGTCGACGCCGCTGTTCGTTCGGGCGCGCAGGCGGTGCATCCGGGTTACGGCTTCCTGTCGGAGAATTCGGCCTTCGCGGCGGCCCTGGCCGACGCGGGCATCGTGTTCCTCGGGCCGCCCGCGAAGGCCATCGAGGTGATGGGCGACAAGATCACCGCGAAGAAGACGGTGACGGCGTTCGGGGTCCCGGTGGTGCCCGGCATCGCCGAACCGGGTCTGACCGATGACCAATTGATCGCCGCGGCAACGGAAATCGGCTACCCCGTGCTGGTGAAGCCGTCCGCCGGTGGTGGCGGCAAGGGCATGCGCCGGGTCACCGACCCCGCCGACCTGCCTGCCGCGTTGGTGAGCGCCAGGCGCGAAGCCGGTGCGTCGTTCGGCGACGACACCCTGTTCCTCGAGCGGTTCGTCAACCGGCCCCGCCACATCGAGGTGCAGGTCCTGGCCGACAAGTTCGGCAATGTGGTGCACCTGGGTGAGCGCGAATGCAGCTTGCAGCGCAGGCATCAGAAGGTGATCGAGGAAGCTCCGTCGCCGCTGCTGGACGCGCAGACCAGGGCCCGGATCGGCACTGCGGCCTGCAACACCGCCCGCAGCGTGGACTATGTGGGCGCGGGCACCGTGGAGTTCATCGTCTCGGCCGATCAGCCCGACGAGTTCTTCTTCATGGAGATGAATACCCGTCTGCAGGTGGAACATCCGGTCACCGAGATGGTCACCGGCGTCGACCTGGTCGAGTGCCAGGTGCGGGTCGCCGCGGGCCAGAAACTGGCGCGCACGCAGGACGAGATCCACCTGGTCGGGCATGCCGTCGAGGCGCGCGTCTACGCGGAGGACCCGAGCCGTGGATTCCTGCCGACCGGCGGCACCGTGCTCGCGCTGTCGGAGCCGGAAGGCGCCGGTGTGCGGGTGGATTCGGGCCTGTCGGTCGGCACCGCGGTCGGCAGCGATTACGACCCGATGCTGTCGAAGGTGATCGCGCGCGGCTCCACTCGTGCCGAGGCACTCGCCGCGCTGGACCGCGCGCTGGAACAGACCGTGCTGCTCGGCGTGACGAGCAATATCGAGTTCCTGCGGTTCCTGCTGGCCGACGACGACGTGCAGGCGGGCCGCCTCGACACCGCGCTGCTGGATCGCCGCGTCGCCGACTTCGTGGCCGCCGAGGTCACCGACGACGAATTCATCGCCGCCGCAGCGCATCACTGGTTGCGGCGCTGGCCCGCGACCGGCGGCGATCCGTGGTCGTCGCCCTCGGGATGGCGACTCGGCGCACCGGCCCCGACGTCGATCAGACTGTCCGCGGGCGACCAGGCGCGCCACGTCTTCATCACTGGCACACCGGCTTCGGCGACAGTGTGGCTGGACGCACCGGAGTCCGGCGCCGCGACTTCGAGTCGGCCGGAGCCGCGCACACTCACCGCCACCGCCACGGCCGACGGTCTCGCGGCGACGCTCGACGGGCTGCGGCGCGACTACCGCATCGCCGAGGCCGACGGGCAGCTGTGGGTGAGCCACGGCGGCGCGCTCGCTGTCCTGCGCGAGGTCGCCGAGGCGGCGGTCCGTGGCGATGCCGCCCACGTGGGTGACGCCGAAATCCGCAGTCCCATGCCGGGTTCGGTGATCGCGACACCGGTCGAGAACGGCGCGACCGTCGCCGTCGGTGATCCGGTGATCGTGATCGAGGCCATGAAGATGGAGCACGCGCTCACCGCGCCGGTGGCAGGCACGGTGGAGGTGCTCGCCGCGCCGGGTGCCCAGGTGAAGCTGGACCAGGTGCTGGTGCGCGTCGTCGCCCATCCCGCCGAAGCCATCGATGCGAACCCCGGCGACCCCGCCGAAACCGACACGGCCGTGGCGGTTTCCACGGCCACATTGCCCGATACCGAGCGCGAAGGAACCCCCGCATGACCGACTACCTGTCCACCGGTTCGCTGCCGGAGGAATATCGCCAGCTCGCACTCACCGTGCGCGATTTCGCCAACCAGGTCGTCGCGCCGGTGTCGGCGAAACACGATGCCGAACACAGCTTTCCGTACGAGGTCGTGGCGGGCATGGCGGAGATGGGACTGTTCGGCCTGCCGTTCCCCGAGGAGTTCGGCGGCATGGGCGGCGACTACTTCGCGCTGTGCCTGGCACTCGAGGAACTGGGCAAGATCGACCAGAGCGTGGCCATCACCCTCGAAGCGGGAGTGTCGCTCGGCGCAATGCCGATCTACCGCTTCGGCAACGACAAGCAGCGCACCGAATGGCTGCCGCAGCTCACCAGTGGACAGGCGCTGGCGGGCTTCGGACTCACCGAACCGGATGCGGGTAGCGACGCGGGCGGCACCAGGACCACCGCGGTGCAGGACGGCGAGAGCTGGGTGATCAACGGCAGCAAGCAGTTCATCACCAACTCCGGCACCGACATCACCCGCCTGGTCACCGTCACCGCGGTCACCGGGCAGACAGGCGGCAAGAAGGAGATCTCCACCATCCTGGTGCCGACCGCCACGCCGGGCTTCGTGGCCGAGCCCGCCTACAACAAGGTCGGCTGGAACGCCTCCGACACCCACCCGCTGAGCCTCACCGACGTGCGGGTGCCGCAGGAGAACCTGCTCGGCGAGCGCGGTCGCGGCTACGCCAACTTCCTGCGGATCCTCGACGAGGGCCGCATCGCCATCGCCGCGCTGGCCGTCGGCGCCGCGCAGGGCTGTGTCGACGAGAGCGTGCGCTACGCGGGCGAGCGCCAGGCCTTCGGACAGGCGATCGGCCGCAACCAGGCCATCGCGTTCAAGATCGCCCGGATGGAGGCACGGGCCCACGTCGCGCGCACCGCCTACTACGACGCCGCCGCGCTGATGCTGGCGGGCAAGCCGTTCAAGAAGGCCGCGTCGATCGCGAAGATGGTCGCCAGCGAGGCCGCGATGGACAACGCCCGCGACGCCACCCAGATCTTCGGCGGCAACGGCTTCATGAATGACTACCCGGTGTCCAGGCACTACCGTGACAGCAAGATCCTGGAAATCGGCGAGGGCACCACGGAGGTACAGCTGATGCTGATCGCACGGGAGCTGGGTCTGTGAGCGCGCCTGATCACGGCGGCCCGGAGGCGGCAGCGGAGCGTGACCACGCAGGGCCTCGAGAGCAGGCGCCGACAACACAGCGGGTCGTCCAGCGCGGACTGTGGTTCGAGGAGTTCGAGATCGGCACGATCTACGAGCACCGGCCCGGCCGCACCATCACCGAGGCCGACAATGTCCTGTTCACCACGCTGACGATGAACACCCAGGCCCTGCACCTGGACGCGGCCTTCGCCGACGCGCAGCCGCCGTTCAACCAGCGCCTGGTGAATTCGATGTTCACGCTGTCGACACTGGTCGGGCTCTCCGTCGCCCAGCTCACCCAGGGCACGCTGGTGGCCAACCTCGGCTTCTCCGAGATGACCGTGCCCGCGCCACTGTTCCACGGCGACACCATGTACGCGGAAACGCTGGTCACCGACAAGCGGGAATCCAAGAGCCGCCCGGGTGAGGGGATCGTCAGCCTGGCGCACACCGCGCGTAACCAGAACGGGGTCGTGGTGGCGACCGCCGTTCGCCAGACCCTCGTCCGAAAGGCGCCCGCCGCGTGAGCAACCGACCCCCCACCGAATCCTGGCAGCCGAGTGGACCCGCGTGGCTGTTCTGCCCGGCGGACCGCCCTGAGCGTTTCGCCAAGGCCGCCGCGGTGGCCGATGTGGTGATTCTCGACCTCGAGGACGGAGTGGCGGCGGCGGACAAGGCTGCCGCTCGGCAGGCGCTGATCGACACCCCGCTAGACCCGCGGCACACCGTGATTCGCGTCAACGCCGCCGACACCGACGAGTACGCGGCCGATCTGGCAGCGCTCGCGCAGACCGGTTATCGCCGGGTCATGCTGCCCAAATGCGAATCGGCCGAACAGGTTCGGACCCTCGATGGCTACGAAGTGATCGTGCTGGTCGAATCGCCGCTCGGTGCGGTGCGGATCACCGAGTCGGTGCAAGCCGGCAATGCCATCGGCGTGATGTGGGGCGCCGAGGATCTGGTCGCCGGGCTCGGTGGCAATTCGAGCAGGCATGCCGACGGCGGTTACCGCGATGTCGCTCGCCAGGTGCGATCGGCGACACTACTGGCGGCCAAGGCATTCGGTCGCTTCGCGCTGGACTCGGTGTATCTGAACATCAAGGATCTCGAAGGCCTCGCCGCGGAGACGAGCGACGCGGTCGCCGTCGGATTCGACGCCAAGGTCGCCATCCACCCGAGTCAGGTCGCCGTGATCCGCGACGGCTACGCGCCCGACCCCGCCGAGCTCGACTGGGCGCGCCGGGTGCTGGCGGAAGTGCCCGACCACCGTGGCGTCTTCGCGTTCGAGGGTCGTATGGTCGACGCGCCGGTACTCCGGCATGCCGAACAGATCGTCCGCCGCGCGGGCGTGCCCAGCTGATCATCGGGTAACCATCTCCCGATACCCGCAGTAGTCCAGTTCGAGGAGGACATCCGGTGCAACCGCAATGGGTACCGAGCGCACACGACGTCGCATCGGCCCGAATCACCGACTTCGCCACCTTCGTCACCGCGCGAACCGGCGACGAATACCCGGACTACCAGGCCCTGTGGCAGTGGTCGGTGGATGACATCGCCGGCTTCTGGCAGGCCGTGTGGGACTACTTCGAGCTCGGCGAGACCGCCGGTGAGGTCCTCGGTTCGCGGGCGATGCCGGGTGCCGAGTGGTTCCCCGGAACGCGGCTGAACTATGTCGACCAGATCATCCGGATGGCCCAGTTCGGCCGCCCCGCGGTCATCGCGCTGCACGAGGACGCCGAGCCGAGGGAGGTGTCGTGGGCCGAATTGATCGAGCAGGTCACGGTTTTCGCGCGCACCTTGCGTGAACAGGGCGTAGAGGCAGGCGACCGGGTGGTCGGCTACCTGCCCAATATCCCGGAGGCGATCGTCGCCTTCCTCGCCACCGCCAGCATCGGCGCGGTGTGGAGTGCCTGCGGCCAGGACTACTCCGCGAAGGCCGCACTCGACCGGCTCGGCCAGCTCGACCCGACGGTGCTTGTCACCGCCGACGGCTACCGCTTCGGCGGCCGGGAACACGACAAGCGGGCCGACATCGCCGCCTTGCAGGACGGCTTGAACCTGCGTGCGACCGTGGTGGTCTCGCAGCTCGGACTCGACGTGCCCGACTCGCTGTCGTGGACGGACTCGGTAGCCGATGCCGGGCTCGGTGTCATCGAAACCGTCCCCGTCGATTTCGATCATCCGCTGTGGATCGTCTTCTCCTCCGGCACCACCGGACTGCCGAAGGGCATCGTGCACGGCCACGGCGGCGTGCTGCTCGAACATCTGAAAGCCGTAGCGCTGCAATCGAACATGGGCCCGGAGGACACGTTCTTCTGGTACACCAGCCCGAGCTGGATGATGTGGAACTTCCAGGTAGCGGGTCTGCTGACCGGCACCACAGTGGTCACCTACGACGGCAGCCCGACAGCGGGCGGTCCGGATGCCCTGTGGCGCATCACCGCTCAGGTGGGCGCCACCGTGTTCGGCACCAGCCCCGGCTATGTCCTCGGCTGCATCAAGGCCGGCTCGGTGCCACGCGCCGACCACGACCTGTCGGCCCTGCGTTCGGTGGGCATCACCGGTTCGGCGCTACCGGTTTCGAGTGCGCTGTGGTTGAACGAGAATGCGGGCGAGCATGTTCAGGTGAGCTCGATCAGCGGCGGCACCGACGTGGTGTCGGCGTTCGTCGGCGGCGCACCGACCGTGCCGGTGTGGCCCGGTGAACTGTCGGCGCCGTATCTCGGCGTCGCACTCGATGCCTTCGACGAGCAGGGCGACTCTGTGCGCGGCGAGGTCGGCGAGCTGGTGGTCACCGCACCCATGCCGTCGATGCCGGTCCACTTCTGGCGCGACGACGACGGAAAGCGCTATCACGCCGCCTATTTCGACACCTATCCCGGCGTGTGGCGCCACGGCGACTGGATCACCCGCACCGAACACGGCAGCATCGTCGTGCACGGCCGCTCCGATTCCACCCTCAACCGCCACGGCATCCGCATGGGCAGCGCCGACATCTACCAGGTCGTCGAACAGTTCCCGGAAATCGCCGAGGCCTTGGTGATCGGCGCCGAACAACCCGACGGCGGCTACTGGATGCCCCTGTTCGTCGTGCTCGCCCCCGGCGCCGAGCTCACCGAGGACCTGAAATCCCGCCTGTCCACCGCGATCCGCACCGAGGTGTCCCCCCGCCACGTCCCCGACGAGATCCGCGAAGCCCCCGGCATCCCGCACACCCGCACCGGCAAGAAACTGGAAGTCCCCATCAAGAAACTCTTCCAGGGCGCCGACCCCGCCCGCGTCGTCGAACGCAGCGCCGTCGACGACCCCGCACTCCTCGACTGGTATGCCCGGATAACCCCGCCCGACAAGGGCTAATACACTTCCCACATGAATGTCAGCGAGTCTCGTGGGGCGCGTGGGGTAGCTGGGACTGAAGTTCGGCGTCGGCCGAAGAATCGCCGGGCGCAGATCGCGGCGTCGTCGGCGGTGGCGTTCGGGGCCGCCGGGTACCACGGCGTGAGCATGGAGGACATCGCGTCCGGGCTGGGGATCAGTTCGGCCGCGCTGTATCGGCACTACCCCAGTAAGTACGCGTTGTTCCGGGAGGAGTTACTTCGGGTCGGGCAGGCCTTCACCGCGTCGATCGTGGTGTCGGCGCAGGACACGCTGCCCGCGGCACAACGGTTGCGGTACATACTGACCGGGCTGATCGGCGCGACCGTCGAGAATCGGGCGACGGTGCGGTTGGTGCGATGGGAGGGCCGCTACCTCGAACCAGCCGATCGTGTGGTGCTCGATGAACAGCAGAGTTCGGTGCTGGTGGCGCTCGACGAGCAACTGGCCGTCTTGCGTCCCGAATTGACCACGGCGGAACTGCGAATGATCTCCACGGCGATGCTCGGTGTCGTCACCAGCATCGCCGATCATCACGCCGCGCTGCCCGTTCGCACGCTGAACAAACTGCTCGGCTCAGCGGGTATGGCATTGACCGATAGTGAATTGCCCCCTGCCGCAACAGTGCCGGAGCAGGGCGTCCGTGCCGAGATTCCGGCCTCGTTCAAACATGAACTGCTGCTGCGTAAAGCGGTGGAGCTGTTTCACATCCGCGGTTATCCGAATGTCAGCGTGGAGGACATCGCCTCGGCGGCGGGATTGTCGGCGGCATCGGCGGTGTACCGGTTCTATCGGGGCAAGAGCGATATCCTCGCTGCCGCGTTCCGGCGGGCGGCGGACCGGGTGTCCGGGGCGATCGGGCCCGCCGTGGCGAGCACGCCCGACAGCGGCGCGGCGCTGGGTGTGCTGGTCGAGCAGTTCGTCGCCGACACCTTCGACGAGCGAGCCCTCGCCGTGGTCTACTACGCCGAATTCGGGCACGTGCCCGCCGAGGAACGCGCGGTCCTGCGCAATATCCAGCGGTTGAGCGTGCAGGAATGGGCGCGGCTGGTGCGCGACATGCGGCCGGAGCTGACCGCTGCCGAGGCGCGATTCCTGGTACACGCGGCGTTCGCGATGGTCATCGACCTCGGTCAGGAGTTCGGCGACAACCCGATCGCGGGCCGGGCCAGGGTCGGCTTCCTGATGCGGCGGGTGCTGCTCGGTTGAGCAGTTCACCCGTCGCGGATGAGGCGGCCTGTTCCTGACGCGACATACGCTCGGCGATCAGGCCGTCGAACGGAGCGTGTATGGATCCACGCGCGGGTGCGCTGACCAGGCGATCGCTGCTGGGTCTCGGTGCCGCGGCAGCCGCCGCGGCCGTGCTGCCGGGGTGTAGCGACCAGTCGGTGCGCCTGCCGGTCCACACAACCGACCGCCCGGACGTGCTCGCGCTGGCCACCGACGCCTACGTCTTCGGCTACCCGATGATGCTGCTCGACATCATGCGCGCGGCGAGCGGGCCGACCAACACCATCGATCACAGTGTTCTCCCCGATCCCAACGATCGCGGGGTGGCCCGGCTCAGCCACGACATGGTGTATTCACAGGCATGGCTCGATCTCACCGAAGAGCCGATGGTGCTGCAGATCCCGGGAATGGAGCCCGACCGGTTCTGGCTGTTCCAGCTGATCGACGGGTGGGCCAACACCGAACACGACCTGACGAGCAAGACCCCACGAACCACCGTCGACGCCGACGGTCCACCGTTCACCTACATCCTCACCGGCCCGCAGTGGGCCGGGGAACTGCCGGCGCAGATGACACGGCTGCACATGCCGTCGACGCTGTGCACGATCGTGGGGCGGATCCAGATCAACGGTGTCCAGGACGCGCCGAAGGTCAACGAATTGCAGCAGCAGATCAAACTGATCCCGCTCAGCGCTTGGAAACGCGGCGACCTCGACGCCACGGTCAGCCGCGTTCACCCGATCGACCGTGGCACCGAACCGCCGGCGAAACGAATCGCCGCCCTGGACGGCCGCACCTATCTCAACCGCCTGTGCCGGCTGATGCTGACCGATCCGCCCGCCGCCGCCGACGCACCCTTGATGGCCGAACTGGCCAAGATCGAGATACAACCCGGCGGGGTCGTCGACGACCGACCCGCCGACATCCTCGACGAAGCGGTCCGCCAGGGACAGCGTCGCATCGCCGACTGGACCGACCCGACCGCCCGCTCGGTCAACGGCTGGGAAATCCCCATCGACCTCGGTACCTTCGGCACCGACTACCTCCGCCGCGCGGCCACCACCAGACGCTCCCCCGGCCTCGCCCCCATCCGCGACATCCTCTACGGGAACCTGGACGCCCCCGCCACCGACGAGCGAGGCGCCCCGTACCGGTACCGAATCCGCTTCGCACCGGGCACCTGGCCCCCCGTCGACGCCTTCGCCTCGATCACCGCCTACGACACCCAAGGTCTCCTGGTCCCCAACCCCGAGCAGATCTACTCGGTAGGCCACGTCCCCCGGGTAGTCGCCGCCCCCGACGGTTCCGTGGAACTAGCCATCCAGCAACAGGACCCCCGCCCGTCCGTCCCCACCGGCAACTGGCTCCCCATCCCACCGACCGGCGACTTCTCCCTCACCCTGCGCCTCTACGCCCCTCGCGGGGAGGCTATCGACGGAAAGTGGGAGCCACCACCGCTGACCAGAATCGACTGAGTCGGCCGCGCTGGTCAGGGCTTGTTGGACATGGCGGCGATGAGGGAGTTGGGGCGCATGTCGAGCCAGTGGGATTCCACGTAGTGCAGGCAGGAGGTGCGGGGGGCGGCGCCGAAGGCTACGGTCCAGCCGCCGGGGACGGCGGCGAAGGTGGGCCAGAGGGAGTGTTCGCCTTCGGTGTTGACCAGGACGTAGAACTGGGCGTTGTCGTCGTCGAAGGGGTTGGTCATGGGGTGGCCTTTCTGATCAGGGCGCTGAGGTGGGTCAGAGTGCTCGGTGTGCCTTCTATTTCGGTGTGGGCGAGGTCGCTGGTGCGGTACAGCCGGTCACCCGCGGGGGGTTCGTGGTACGGGGTGAAGTCGGTGGTGGTGATGCCGTAGGTGGTGATGAGGGCGGCTAATCGGGTGGGGTCCGGTGGTTCGGTGAGGACCACGGTCGCGCCGACGCGCAGCGGGAGCAGGAAGCCGTGCCAGGCGGTGGTGTCGCCGGTGTGGGCCTGGTGCAGGTAGGTGTCGCGGGTGGTGAGGTGGTGGCGGGCCTGCATGGCGGTGACCCGGTGGACCGCGGCGGCGTGGCTGATGGTGACGCTGTGCGTGGTGCCGGGGGGAAACAGCACGATGGCGGGGTGTTGCGGCAGGATCGGCGTGCGGTGTTCGCTGCGGGAAATCGGTTCACTGGAGTAGGCCGAGAGCGTGACCCGGTCGATCGTGACTGTCGGGATGTCGTAGGTTCCGAGGTGCCCGCGGGCGGCGATGGTCAGCGCCAGTGCGGGGTCGGCGATGGGTGGCAGCACGGTGGTGTCGACGGGAACCACCGCACCACCGGCTTTGAGGACCGCGTAGGTGGCGACCACGAAGTCGATGGAGCGTGGAACATTCACGAGCACAGCGGATTCCGGGCCGATGCCGAGGGCGGTCAGGTGCCTGGCCAGCTGGTTGGTGCGCCGGTCGAGATCACCGTAGGTGATGATCGAGGTCGGGCCGTCGTTCGGCGCATGGACGACGGCCGGGTCGAAAGGGGTTGCGGCAGCTTGGGCTTCGAACTCGTCGAGCAGTAGCTCGCCGGGTAGGCCGACCGAACGGGAGTAGGGCCCGTCGTCGATGCGGCCGACGAATTCGATCTCGGCGGTCCAGGCGTCGCCCGGTGGTCTGCGGCGCACCAGGTCGCCGGTGGCGAACATGCGGTCGTCCACCGGGCCGATGGGGTTGGCGAGGAAGGTCGCGGCCGTGGCCTGCCTGCCGATGTATCCGCGCGCCAATTGCACGCCGGAGACGTAGAGTTCACCGATCTCGCCGTCGGCGACCGGGCACAGGTGTTCGTCGAGAATGAGCAGTTCGACATCATCGGCGGCCGAGCCGAACGGCACCACCTCCAGGTCGGCGCCGGTCACCTCGTGTGCGACGAACTCGCCCGCGGTCTCGGGCCTGCCGTAGACGTGCCACAGCGTCGCTCCGCTCACCTCGCGCAGGGCGGCAGCGGTCTTCGCGAGCAGCGATCCACCCGAGCCCAGTACCACACGCAGCGAGTCGAGACGTTCTTCGGCATCGGGCAGCGCCGCCAGTTCCGCCAGCTCGTGATGATCGAAACATGCTGCGGTTACGCCAGTTTCGGCGATGGCATCGGCGAGTACCGCGGTAGGCGAGACTACGAGCGTGGCGCCGGTCTGCAGCGCGAGCAGCATCTCCCCCACCGCGGCCTGCCCGGTCAGCGGCGCGTGCCAGAGCACGGAGTCGCCGGAGCCGATGCCACACAGCCGCTGGCGCCAATTCGAATTCGCCTGTGCCGCGCGATGTCCGACGACCACGGCAGCCGAGGCGACCACGTCGACCACCAGGTAGGCGGGATTGTCGGCACCCGGCCCTGGTAGCTCGTCGGGGGCGATGTCGGCGGTGGCATCGGTGTAGAGCACCGGGAAACCGCTGGGGTGCGGTGTTGCGTCGGTAGTGAGGATCACGGTCGACGCAGCCAATGCGGCGGCGCGTCGTTGCAGGTCACCAGGGGCAGCTGGGTCGAGCAGGACGAACGCGCCGCCCGCGGCGAGCACCGCGTGCGCGGCGACGACGAGTTCCATCGAACGCGGCAGCGACACCGCGACGGTGGTCTCGGGACCGACGCCGTGTTCGACCAGAGCCGCGGCCAGCGCATCGACGCGCACAGCCAATTCGCCGTAGGTACAGCGACTTTCGCCGTCGCGCACCGCGAGGATGTCCGGTTCGCGGTCGGCGTGGGCGGAGAAGGCGGCGAGCAGGGTCGCCGGGTCACGCGGGCGTTCGCCGTCCAGGTCACGCAGCAGCGCGGCGAGGGTGGCGGCGGTTGTGACCGAATCCGTGTGCGACATCAGAGTTGTCCTTCCGAGTCGTCAACCGATGCCGCCCCGGCGATTACCGCGGCGGCATCGGTCACCAGTGTTTGCAGAGTGGAAGTGAGACCGGCCGCGCCGAGTGCGGCGAGCACGCCGGGCACGAGCCCGGCAAGCGCGACGTTCACCAGCGCTTCGGGTTTCATCTTCGCGCCCATCGCCCTGCTCACCGCGGTGAGTTTGGCGTCGAGGGCACCGTAGGAGATGGCGTGCTCGCCGTGGGCGAATGCCACGGTCGCCGGCGCGAGCCGAGCTGCCGAACCGACGAGGTTCGGGAGGTCGGCGACGGTGTAGGTGGTCGGGGTCTGTTCGGCGTCGGTGCGCATGTCGATCGCGCGCACGGCGACGGTGGGATCGGCGGCGACGGCGGCGAGGATCTTTCGGAATCGTTCGGCCAGGACCTCTACCGTCGGCGCATCGAAAAGATCGGTGGCGTAACCGAAATGAACGTCGAGACCGTCGAGGGTGCCGTCGCCGGTATATCGCTGCATGGCGGTGACGTGCAGGTCGAATTTGGCTTCGGTGAGGCCGGGGTCAAGGGCCTGGACGTGGAGGCCGGGTAGGTCGATGCCGCCCGGTGGCATGTTCTGGAAGGTCAGCATCACCTGGAACAGCGGGGTGTAGGCGCCGGTGCGGGTGCGGCCGATGGCATCGACTACCTGCTCGAACGGAACGTCGGCGTGCGAGAGGGCAGCGAGGTCGCGGCGCTTGGCCTGGGCGAGCAGATCGGTGAACGGCGCTCGTGCGTCGACCTCGGTGCGCAGGGCGACGGTGTTGACGAACATGCCGACGAGGTCGTCGAGTTCGCGGGCGCCGCGACCGGATACCGGCGCGCCGATGATGATGTCCGCGCTGCCGGATTGTTTGGCCAGCAGGACCGCCATAGCGCTGTGCACCAGGGTGAACAGCGTGGTTCCGTGTGTCCGGGCAACGCTGTCGAGATCGCGAGTCAGCGTCGAGCCGAGCGCGAAGTCGACGACCGCGCCGCGCATTTCACGCCTGGCGGCGCGTGGCCGGTCCGTGGGCAGAGCCAGCAGCTCCGGGGCGCCGGTGAGTTCACGGGTCCAGTAGGTCAGTTGCTGGGTGAGCACACTGCCGGGATCGGTATCGGAGCCGAGCAGCTCGCGCTGCCAGGCACTGAAGTCGCCGTACTGAATGGCCAGCGGGGCCCACCCTGGTTCGCGGCCGTTGCTGCGATCCACGTAGGCGCGCACGAGGTCTCGGGTGAGCGGGTCGATCGAGTAGCCGTCGGCGCTGATGTGGTGCACCACGACGACAAGGACGTGATCGTCGTCGCCGAGGCGGTAGAGGGCGACGCGGATCGGTGGCGCGGCGGTGATGTCGAAGGGCTGCGCGACGAGTGCCGCGATTCGGGTTTCGACATCGGTGGGCTCGACCGGGATGGGCGCGAGGTCGACGGCGGCGGACCACGCGGGCATCACCTGCTGGATGGGGCCGGCCGCGGTGTCCGGGTAACGGGTACGGAGGGTTTCATGGCGGGCCAGGAGGTCGGCGATGGCCGATTGCAGGGCGGAGAGGTCGAGGTCGCCGGTGAGGCGGATGGCAGCGGGGATGTGATAGGCCGAGGATTGGGGTGACAGCTGGTGCAGGACCCACATGCGCTGCTGCGCGGGCGAGAGCACCGCGGGGCCTTCGCCCGTGCGTGTGCGCAGCGGGGGGCGGGCGACGGTGCGGTCGGCGGTGGCCAGATGTTCGGCCAGTGCGGCGACCGTCGGGGCGTCGAAGACCGCGGCGACCGGAACCTGGGTGCCGAGTGCGACGCCGAGGCGGGCGGCCAGGCGAGTGGCCATGAGGGAGTTGCCGCCGAGGGCGAAGAAGTCGTCGTCCAGTCCGGCCGCCGGGCAACCGATCACCTCGGTGAAGGTCTGGGCGACAAGCTGTTCGACCTCGGTGACCGGGGCGCGGAAGGCAGCCTCGGCGAACTCGGGCTCGGGCAGGTTGGCGCGGTCGACCTTGCCGTTGGCGTTGAGTGGTAACTCGTCGAGTACGACCAGGGCAGCGGGAACCATGTAGGCGGGCAGGTCGGCAGCGAGTTCGGCGCGCAGCCGGGCGGCGACCACAGATTCTTCGCCCGGGGTCAGGTCGGCGACCGCGGCGTAGGCGATCAGGCGGGCACCTGCTCGCTCGTCGACCCTGGCGACCGCGACAGCGGCGCGGACATCGGCACAGCGCGACAGTGCTGTTTCGACTTCGCCGAGTTCGATGCGAAAACCGCCGATCTTGACTTGGAAGTCGGCGCGTTCGAGGTACTCGAGGGTGCCGTCGGCCCGCCAGCGCACGATGTCGCCGGTGCGGTACATCCGCGAGCCGGTGTGGCGGTGACCTACAGCTGCTGTGGAGGTCTCGGAGCTGCGCGCCAACCGCGGCTCAGCGGGTTCGGCGATCGGGAAGGGGTTGGCGACGAAGCGATCGGCGGTGAGGGCGCTGCGGCCGTGGTAGCCGCGGGCGATCTGGTCGCCGGACAGGTACAGCTCTCCGGCGACACCGATCGGAACCGGCTGCAGGCGAGCATCGAGGACGTACAGGCTGCTGTTCCAGGCGGGATTTCCGATCGGCACCACATGCGACAGTTCCTGTGCCACTTCGTGTTCGGTGATCGAGACCGCCGCCTCGGTCGGGCCGTACAGGTTGTGCAGGACCGCGTGGGTACCGCCGGCCCGGAACCGATCCGCAGTCGCCACGGGAAGCGCTTCGCCGATGGCGAGCACCGCACGTAGTGAAACCGGCAGGGCGGGTGCGGTTTCAGTGGTCAGGAGCATGCTGACGAGTGACGGCACGGCGTGCAGGACAGTGACGCCGTGGCGGGTCATGATGTCGCGCAGTCGATCCGGGTCTCGCTCGTCGCCGGGGCGAGTGACGATCAAGGCCCCGCCGGAGGTGAGCGGTGACCAGAACTCCCAGACCGAGAGGTCGAAGGTGGCGGGCGTCTTCAACAGGACTCGGTCGATGGTGGCCATCGCGAAACGGTCGTGCAGCCAGGCGAGCTGGTTGACGATCGCGGAGTGCGCAACGGTGACACCCTTGGGGCGCCCGGT
The DNA here is from genome assembly GCF_050320175.1 of Nocardia sp. FBN12. Classification (GTDB taxonomy): domain Bacteria; phylum Actinomycetota; class Actinomycetes; order Mycobacteriales; family Mycobacteriaceae; genus Nocardia. The sequence continues at coordinate 5,251,041 of NZ_CP190048.1, forward strand.
GGAGCCGGAGGTGAAGATGATGTACGCGGGATGCTCGGGGCGCAGCGGAGCGACGCGCTCGGCATCGGTCACCTGCTCGCTCGAGAGCTCCCGCAGCGCCCGGTGATCCAGTTCGAAGACGGGAACGTCCATGGGGATCGGCAAACCGTCGGCGGCGGTGGTGAGCACGCACAGCGGTGCCGCCGTGGTGACGATGTAGGCGATGCGGTCGGCGGGGTGATCGGGGTCGATCGGCACGTACGCGCCGCCCGCCCGGACTACGGCGTGCATCGCGATGACGAGGTCGATCCCGCGCCGCATCGCCAGGACGACGGTGCGCTCCGGGCCTACTCCTTCGGCGATCAGGAGCCTGGCGACACGGTTGACCTGCGCGTCGAAGGTGGCGTAGTCCAGGGACTCGCCGGTCTCGTCGTCCACCAGCGCGAGCTCGCCGGGGGTTCGGTTCGCCTGGCGGGCAGCCAGTTCGGCGAGCGTGGTCGACTCGACCGGATGGGCGGTGTCGTTCCAGGTCTCGAGCAGCAGCGCACGGTCGCTGCCGAGGAGGTCGAGAGCACCGACCGCGGAATCCGGCGCGGTGACGACGGATTCGAGAATCCGGCGCAGCTGTCCGGCGACGCGCTCGGCCGTTTCGGCGTCGAACAGATCGGTGGCGTAGCCGAGGGCCATCTCGATGCCGGCGGGAGCACCGTCGGCGGTGTAGTTGTCGAGAGCGAACAGGTGCAGGTCGAACTGGGCTACACCGGAGTCGAATTCGATGGCGGAGACAGTCAGGCCGGGCAGTTCCAGCCGGCCGCGATCGTGGTTCTGGAACGAATAGCCGACCTGGAACAGCGGGTGCCGCGCGGTGGAGCGGGCCGGATTCAGTATCTCGACCAGCCGCTCGAACGGCACGTCGGCGTGCGAGAACGCGGCGATGTCGGCGGTTCGGGCCGCGGCGAGCAGGTCGGTGAACGGCGCGTCGCCCGCGACCTGGGTGCGCAGGACGAGGGTATTGACGAACATGCCGATGACCTCGTCGAGTTCGGCTTCCCCGCGGCCCGCGTTCGGAGTGCCGACGGCGATGTCGGCGGTGCCGGAGAGCCTGGCCAGCAGGGCCGCGAAGGCCGCGTGCACCACCATGAACAGGGTGGCGCCGTTCGTGCGGCCGAGGGCGGACAGTGCGGCGTGCAGGTCGGCATCGACGGTGAAGCTCACCTTGTCGCCACGCAAGCTCTGGCGGGCCGGTCGCGGGCGGTCGGTGGGCAGCGCCAGCTGATCGGGCAGTCCAGCGAGCTGCGTTCGCCAGTAGCCGACTTGCTGGGCGGCGACGGATTGCGGGTCGGCTTCGTCACCGAGCAGATCGCGCTGCCACAGTGCGTAGTCGGCGAACTGCACGGCGGGCGGTGCCCAGCCGGGCGCGGTGTCGGCGAGGCGAGCGGTGTAGGCCCGCATCAGGTCGGCGACGAAGGGCGCGATGGAGGAACCGTCTGCCGCGATGTGGTGCAGGACGGCGGCGAGCACGAATTCGGTGTCGGACACCTCGAACAGGCGCATACGCACCGGGATCTCGGCGGTGACATCGAAGGTGGTCTCGGCCAGTTCGCGAATCGCGGCGGGAAGTGCGGATTCGCTGGTCACCACCGGCGCGAGCGTCGGCATCGCCTCGGCGGCGCCCATGATCGACTGCACGGGCGTGCCGTCGACGTCCGGGTACACGGTGCGCAGCGATTCGTGGCGGGCGACCACGTCGGCCATCGCGGCCCGCAGCGCGTCGACGTCGAGCGCACCGCTCAGGCGCAGCGCGAACGGGATGTTGTAGGCCACCGAGGCGCGGTCGAACCGGTTGAGGAACCACATGCGCTGCTGGGCCGGGGACAGCGGAAGGAGTTCGGGGCGGGCCCGGCCGACGAGCGCGGGCCGGTCGACCTGGGACTGGGCGTCGACCGCGGCGGCCAACTCGGTGACGCGCGGTGCCTCGAACAGGGTCCGCACACCGACGCGCCGGTCAAGGGCCGCGCCGATGCGAGCGACGGCCTTGGCTGCCAGCAGCGAGCTGCCGCCGAGTGCGAAGAAGTCGTCGTCGGCACCGATCGGCTGCTCGTCGGTACGGCCGAGGACCTCGGTGTAGACGTCGGCGATGATCTGCTCGGTGATCGTGACGGGCCGGCGATAGGACGTGGTCTCGAAGACGGGTGCGGGCAGGGCGGCGCGGTCGAGCTTGCCGTTGACCGTCAGCGGGATGCGGTCGACCAGCACGACGGCTGCCGGGAGCATGTGCTCGGGCAGGGTGTGCGCCAATTCCTTGCGCAGGGCGGCGGTATCGAGCTCGGCGGACTCCGCGACCAGATACGCCACGATCCGCGGCTCGTCGACGAGATCGGTACGGACCAGCACCGCGACCTCGCGCGGGGAGACCGAACTGCGCAGCAGCGCAGCCTCGACCTCGCCGAGCTCTACGCGGAAGCCACGGAGATTGACCTGTTGGTCGGCGCGACCCAGGTATTCGAGATCGACGCGAGTAGCGCGAGCCTCGAGCGATCCCTGATCGAGCGCAGGCAGACCCGGGAGTTCCGCGTCGGCGCGGGCCGAGGCGGGCAGCTCGGCGACGTCGTCGGATACCACTGTCCAGCGAGCGAGGTCGCCCGAACGGTAGGCGAGAGATCCCGCAGGGCCGTAGGGATCGGCGACGAAGCGGCTCGCGGTCAGGTCGGGGCGGCTCAGGTATCCGCGCGCCAATTGTGGTCCGGAGACGTAGATCTCGCCTGGAACGCCGAGCGGGACGGGGCGCAGACGCGAATCCAGCACGCGCAGTGTGAGTCCCGCGATTGCGCCACCGATCACGCTGGCGGAGCCGGTGTTCGGCGTGATCTCGCGGTAGGAGGAATGGACGGTGGTCTCGGTGATGCCGTACATGTTCACCATGCGCGGCGAATCCGGGTAGCGGGCAAACCAGCCGGCGAGGCGTTGAGGTTCGAGCGCCTCGCCACCGAAGATCACTGTGCGCAAGGCGTATTCGGTAGGCGTGGGCGCGGCCAGGTCCGCGGCGATGAGCTGGTAGAACGCGGACGGCGTCTGGTTGAGGACGGTGACGCGTTCGGTGCGGAGCAGTTCGCGGAACTGATCGGGCGAGCGGGAGGTGAAATAGTCGACCAGGACGATCGACCCGCCGTGGAGCAGCGCGCCCCACAGTTCCCACACCGAGAAGTCGAAGGCGTAGGAGTGGAACATCGTCCACACATCCGACGGGCCGAAATCGAACCGGTTCGCGGTGTTGTCCAGCAGGGCACCGACATTCGCGTGCGGGACGACAACACCCTTGGGACGCCCGGTCGAGCCGGAGGTGTAGATCACGTAGGCGGTATTCGAGGCAACCAGCGGCGACCGCCGGTCCGCGTCGGTCATGGATTCGGCGGCGAAATCGGACAGGTTGCCGGCGGCCGGGGCGATGACCGGGCCACCGAACCAGTCACGTGGCAGGCCCGTGTCGCCGTTCGTGACGGCGCAGTGGGGACGGGCGTCGTCCAGGATGTACTCGATGCGGTCGGCGGGGTAGTTCGGGTCGATCGGCAGGTAGCCGCCGCCCGCCTTCAGCACGGCGAGTAGCGCGACAGGCAGTTCCACCGAACGCGGCAGTGCCACCGCGACCAGCGATTCCGGTCCGACGCCCGCGGCGACGAGACGCCGGGCGAGCCGGTTGGACCAGGCGTCGAGCTCGCCGTAGGTGAGGGTGGCGTCACCCGCCTTCACGGCGATGGCGTTCGGGTCGCGGCCGGCGACGCGGGCGAACCGGTCCACGATGGTATCGGCGGCAGCCACCGAAGCTCCGGTGGCGGACCAATCGTGCAGCGTGCGCTGCTGTTCCTCGGCACTGAGTAGCTGGATGTCACCCACCACGACGGTCGGGTCGGCGACGACAGCTGCGAGTACCTGGGTGAAGCGCCGGGCCAGCACCGCGACACTGCCCGCATCGAACAGCTCGGTGGCGTAGGCGATTTCGATGGACAACCCGTTCGCGCGCCCGTCGATATCGTCGGACTCCCCGATGGTGAACTGCAGATCGAACTTCGCGACCGCGGCGTCGAAATCGACGGGTTCGACGCGCAGCCCCGCGGCCTCCAATGCGGGAACGGTGAAGTTCTGCAGCACCAGTGCCACCTGGAACAGGGGGTGGCGATTGCGGGCTCGCGCCGGAGCCACGGCATCGACGACCTGCTCGAACGGGATGTCGGCGTGCGAGAGGGCATCGAGGTCGCCCGCGCGGACGGCGTCGAGGGTGGTTTCGAATTCGGCGCGCGGGTCGATCTGGGTCCGCAGGACCAGGGTGTTGACGAACATGCCGATCAGGCCGTCGAGGGCGGCCTCCCCGCGACCCGCGACCGGGGTGCCGATGGCGATGTCACTGCCGCCGGACAGGCGGGCCAGCAGCACGGCGAGTGCGGCGTGCACGGTGCTGAACAGGGTGGCCTCGTGTTTGCGGGCCAGTTCGCGCAGTTCACTGTGCAGATCGGAGTCGATTTGGAAGCGATGGACGGCGCCACGGTAGGTGGACTCGGCGGGGCGGAGACGGTCGGTCGGCAGGTCGAGCTGCTCGGGGAGGCCGGCGAGGCCGTGGCGCCAGAAGTCGAGTTGGGTGTGCGCGCGAGACGTGGGATCGAGTGCGTCGCCGAGGTTTTCGTGCTGCCAGAGGGTGTAGTCGGCGTACTGGATCGGCAGCGGGGACCAGCGGGGACCGGTGCCGTCGCGGCGGGCGGCGTAGGCGGTCATCAGGTCGGCCGCGAGCGGGCCGAGGGAGAAGCCGTCGGCGGCGATGTGGTGCAGCACGAGGACCAGCACATGATCGGCGTCAACCGTGAACAGGGTTGCGCGAAACGGGATTTCGGTGGTGAGGTCGAAGCGGACCGCGGCGCAGGCCAACAGGCGCGTCGGCAGCTCGGCTTCCGCGATAGCTTCGGCCCGAAGTGGGATGTCGATCGAGTCGGCGATCAGCTGGATCGGGGTCGCCCACGCGGCATTCGCCGACCCGGCGGTCGAATTCCGGCCCGCTGTATCGCGGCGCTCGGAATCATCTGCGCCCGCTGCGACTTCGGGGTAACTCGTGCGCAGAGTTTCGTGCCTGGCGATCACGTCGGCGATCGCCGCTTTCAGGGCATTGACGTCGAGGTCGCCGGTCAGGCGCAGCGCGATGGGGATGTTGTCGACAGCGTCGCCGATACCGTCGACGTCGGCGAGGTAGCGGTTGAGGAACCACATGCGCCGCTGAGCGGCGGACAGCGGAATACGCTGTGGCCGTTCCCGAGTGGTGAGTTCGAGGCGGCCACCGGTGCCGCGCAGGGCGGTGCATCGGTCAGCCAGCTCGGCCACCGTCGGCGCGTCGAACAGCAGCCGAACCGGGATCTGGGTGTCGAGGGCGGCACCGAGGCGGGCGGCGACCTGGGTGGCGTTGAGGGAGTTGCCGCCGAGGGCGAAGAAGTCGTCGTCGAGACCGACTTCGCGATCGGCGGGGAATCCGAGCACCGCGGCGAAGGTGGCCGCGATGACGCGCGCCACTTCGGTGGACGGCGCGCGGAAGACCGCCGCCTCGAAACGCGGTGCGGGGAGCGACTTTCGGTCGAGCTTGCCGGAGGCGTTGAGCGGGAACTCGTCGAGGACGACAAAGGCCGCGGGGACCATGTAGGTGGGCAGGGAACGCAAGAGCGTGGACTTCACCGCCGAGACATCGACATGCTGTGCCGCGACGAGATACGCGACCAGGATGTCGTCGCGCACGATGACGGCGGCCTGGGTGATCTCGGGCAGCGCGGACAGTGCGGCCTCGATCTCGCCGAGTTCGATCCGCAAACCACGAAGCTTCACCTGGAAGTCGGTACGGCCCGAGTACTCCAGTTCACCACCCCGCGTCCAGGTGACGAGGTCGCCGGTGCGGTACATCCGCTCGCCCGTAGCGAAGGGGTCGGCGACGAAGCGGTCCGCGGTCAGATCGACGCGACCCGCGTAGCCGCGCGCGAGTTGCGCTCCCGCCAGATACAGCTCGCCGGGGACGCCGACGGGGACCGGGCGGAGCCGGCTGTCGAGGACATACACCCGGGTGTTGTGCACTGGTGCGCCGATGGGCACCGTGACGGTGTCGGCGTCGCTCACCTCGTGGAAGGTCACGTCGACCGCGGCCTCGGTGGGCCCGTACAGGTTGTGCACAGCCGTACCGGTGAGCCGGCGCAGCAGTTGCGCGGGCGCGGGCGGCAATGCCTCGCCCGAGGCGAACACCATGCGCAGCGATGCGCACTCGCCGCGCGAATCAGCGTCGTCGAGGGCGGCGACGAAGACCGCGAGCATCGACGGGACGAAGTGGGCGACGGTGATCTGCTCGGTGTCGATCAGCTGGGCCAGGTAGGCGGGGTCGCGGTGGCCGTCGGGGCGGGCCAGGACGAGGCGGGCACCGATCTGCAAGGGCCAGAAGAACTCCCAGACCGAGACGTCGAAGGTCGCGGGGGTCTTCTGCAAGACGACATCGCCGGGGGTGAGGCGGTAGGCGTCCTGCATCCACACCAGCCGGTTGACGATGGCGCCATGGGTGATCACGACACCCTTGGGCCGGCCGGTGGAGCCGGAGGTGAAGATCAGATAGGCGGCGTTGCCGGGGGTCAAGGTGGCGAGGCGGTCGGCATCGGTGATCGGCTCGGGCGAGTAATCCGCGGTGTCGAGTTGCTCGAGGTCGAGAATCACGCGACGGTGCGTGCTGTCGGCGGCCACGGCGGTGACGTCGAGGTCGTCGATCGCGCGGGTCAGCACGCAGACCGGGTCGGCGGCGGCGAGAACCTGGGCGATGCGCTCGGCCGGGTGGTCCGGGTCGAGCGGCACGTAGGCACCACCCGCGGCGAGGATCGCGTATATGGCGACGACCAGGTCGGTCGAGCGCCGCATGCCGAGAGCCACCGTGCGGTCGGGACCGACACCGATCGAGATCAGCAGGCGAGCGAGCCGATTCACCTCGGCGGCGAACTCGGAATACGACAGCGTCACACCGTGACTCGATGCCGGGTGGTCCTCGGACGACTCGCCGTCGAAAGTCACCGCGATCGCGTCCGGGGTCCGCGTGGCCTGCGCGCTGAACAGCGAAGCCAGCGTCATGCGCTCGTCGACCGGGTACGCCGTGGCGTTCCAGGTGTCGAGCAGGCGGGTGCGCTCCGCGGTGTCGAGGAGGTCGATGTCGCCGATCACGACGTTGGGATCGGCGGTCACCGTATCCAGCAGCCGCAGCAAGCGCGTGCCGAAATCTGTGATGGTCTGCGCGTCGAACAGGTCGGTTGCGTATTCGAAGCGGGCGAGCAGGCCGTCCCCGGTCTCACGCACGGTGAGGTGTAGGTCGAATTTGGCTGTCCGGGTGTCGATCTCGATCTCGGAAGCGGTCAAACCCGCGAGTTCGAGTTCGGTTCGGGAGGTGTTCTGGAAGTCGAGCATCACCTGGAACAGCGGGTGCCGCGCGGTCGAGCGCTCGGGGTTGAGCGCTTCGACGAGGCGGTCGAAGGTGACGTCGGCATTGGCGAGGGCGCGCAGGTCACGGTCGCGGACCGTGCCGAGGAGTTCGGCGAAGGTGGCGTCGGGGCGGATCCGGGTGCGCAGCACAAGCGTGTTGACGAACATGCCGACGAGGTCGTCGAGCGCCTGGTCGCCGCGGCCTGCGACCGGAGTTCCGATCGAGATGTCGTGCTGGCCGGACAGTTCGGCGAGGGTGATGGCGAATGCGGTGTGCAGCACCATGAACAGCGAGGCACTGGCATCCGCACCGATTGCGCGCAGCCGTTCGGTGATCGCGTCGGGAACTGTGAACGCTTGGCGCGCACCATGTCCCGAGGCGACGGCGGGACGGGGGCGATCACTCGGCAGGGCCAGCAGGTCGGGAAGGTCCGCCAGTTCCGCGGTCCAGAAGTCGACCTGCTGGGACACGCTGGAATCGGCGTCGTCCTCGGCGCCGAGTGCCGCGCGCTGCCAGAGGGCGAAGTCGGCGTACTGCACCGGCAGCGGGGTCCACTCGGGTGCGGTGCCTGCCAGGTGGGCAGCGTAGGCGACCATCACGTCGCGGGTCAGCGGGGCGACCGACCAGCCGTCGGCGGCGATGTGATGCAGCACGAGGACAAGGACGTGCTCGTCGGTGGCGGTGTGCAGCAGGTGCAGGCGGACCGGGGGCTCCCGGTCGACCGCGAACGGGACGGCGGCCACTGCGCGGATCCGGTTGTCGAGGTCGACCGGGGCGATCGCGTGTGGTTCGAGGGTGATCGTCAACTGGTCGGCGGCGAGTACCTGCTGGAACGGGATACCGTCGACAGCGGGATAGCGGGTGCGCAGGGCCTCGTGCCTGGCGAACACCGAGGCCACGGCCGCGTTCATGGCGGCGTAGTCGATGGCGCCGGTCAGGCGGATGGCGGCGGCGATATTGTCGGCGACCGATTCGGCGTCGAACTGGTTCAGGAACCACATGCGCTGCTGCGCGTAGGACAACGGAATCTGGTGCGGGCGTTCACCTGCCACCAGTGGCGGCCTCGGCGCGACCGCTTGCGCCGACCCGAGCAGGGCTGCGAGCGCGGTGACGGTCGGTGCTTCGAACAGCGCCTTCAGCGACACCGTGCGACCGAGCGCGGCCCCGAGCCGCGACACCACCTGGGTGGCGACGAGCGAGTTGCCACCCAGTGCGAAGAAGTCGTCGTCGGCCCCGATCTGCTCGATCCCGAGAATCTCACCGAACACCCGAGCCACCGCGGACTCGATGCCGTCGGCCGGCGCGCGGAAAGACCGCGCGGCGAACACCGGATCCGGCAGCGCTTTCCGGTCCAGCTTGCCGTTCGGGGTGAGCGGCAGCTCGTCGAGCACCACGAATGCGGACGGAACCATGTGCGCGGCGAGGGCGCCGCGCAGGGCGGCGGCGATCAGCTCGACGTCCAGGTCGGCTCGCACGCCTTCGGCCGTGTCCCGCTGCGCATCCGCAGTGGTGGCCCCGCGCCCAGCGGCGGACTCCCGCGGAACGAGGTACGCGACCAGTTGGTCGCCGCGGTGGGCGTCGGGGCGGACCAGGACGACGGCCTGGCGCACCGGCGAGTGAGCGAGCAGCGCGGACTCGACTTCGCCGAGTTCGATGCGAAAACCCCGGAGTTTGACCTGGTCATCGTTGCGACCCAAGTATTCGAGGGTACCTTCGGTGCTCCAGCGGACCAGGTCGCCGGTGCGGTACATGCGCTCGGACGGTGACCACGGGCAGGCGACGAAACGGGCTGCGGTGAGTGCCGCGCGGGAGCGGTACCCGCGGGCCACCTGGGCGCCCGCGACATATAGTTCGCCAGCCACCCCGGTGGGGACCGGACGCAATCGAGAGTCGAGTACCCACTGGGTGATTCCGCGCAGTGGCGTACCGAGGGTCAGCGGCGAATCGGCGGTGAGAGGGGCGCTGATGTTGGTGGCGATCGTGGTCTCGGAGGGACCGTAGGCGTTCACGAACGCGCGCGGAACGGGGCCGGTGGTCCAGCGGGAGATGAGGTCGGGCGGGCAGGCTTCGCCGCCGACCATCACCATGCGCAGGGTGTCGAGCGGGGCGGGGTCGAGCACAGCCAGACCGGACGGGGTCAGCAAGGTGTGCGTGACGCGCTGCTCCGAAAGCAGTTGGGCCAGTTCGGCTCCCACGTGGCGTCCCGGTGGGGCGATCACCAGGGTCGCGGCGGAGTTCACGGCGAGCAGGAACTCCATCACCGAGATGTCGAACGACGGGGAGCCGACCTGGAGGACGCGGGCGTCGGCGGTGCCGAACATGCGGGCGGTCTCCTCGGCGGCGAATCCGGCGATCCCCGCCTGGGTGACCAGCACGCCCTTGGGCAGGCCGGTGGAGCCGGAGGTATAGATGACGTAGGCGAGGTGCTTGGCGCGCAGCGGGCGGACCCGGTCGAGGTCGGTGACGGGATCGCCGGAACGCCACGCGCATTCGGCCATCAGCTTCAGCTCGTCGAGGACCAGCCAGTCGATCGGGCCGGGGAGCGCGGCCTGCGACTCGGACACCGTAAGACCGAGTCGCGCACCGGAATCGGTCACCATATGGGTGATCCGATCTCGCGGGTAGCTCGGGTCGACGGGCAGCCAGGCGGCACCGGACTTGGCCACCGCCCACTCCGCGAGGACCGACTCGATGGAGCGCGGGATACCGACGGCGATCACGTCATCGGGGCCGACGCCGCTGTCGATGAGGACCCTGGCCAGCCGCGACGACGCGCGGTCGAGTTCGCGGTAGGTGAGGACGCGGTCGCCGTCGGTGACGGCCTCGCGCTCCGGATCGACCGCGACGGCGTCCGCGAGGAGGTCGGGCAGCAGACCGGTGGCGGTGACCGGGACGCCGCGCATATTGGTGAGGTGGGAGTGTTCGGCGGCCGACAGCAGCGGCAGGTCACCGACCGCGGTGCCGGGTGCGGCGACCGCGGCGGCGAGCAGCCGCACGAAACGCGCACCGAACGTGCGCATCTCGGACTCGTCGAACAGGTCGGTGGCATAGCGGGTGACGCCGTCGATACCCGCCGGTTCGCCTGCGGCACTGCGCCGTTCGGCGAGGGTGAGCTGTAGGTCGAATTTGGTGATGTCGAGTTCGATCTCGCCCACCGTCACCGGCGAACCCGCCAGTTCGAAGGTGGTGTCGAGGACGGCCTGGAAGTTGAGCGCCACCTGGAACAGCGGGTGCCGGGACTGCGAGCGAGCCGGGTTCACGACGTCGACCAGGCGATCGAAGGGGATGGTGGCATGCGCGAAGGCGGCCAGGTCGGTTTCTCTTGTCTGCTCGAGGGCCGCGGTGAAGCTCGCGGCGGGGTCGACCTCGCTGCGCAGGACGAGGGTATTGACGAACATGCCGATCAGGTCGTCGATGGCGCGGTCGCCGCGGCCCGCCACACCGGTGCCGATGGCGATATCGGTGGTGCCGGACAGGCGCGCGAGCAGCACGGCCAGCGCGGTGTGCACAACCATGAACAGCGACGCCCCGGCCCGCTGCGCCAGGTCGGCGAGCTGACGGTGCAGGTCGGCATCGATGGTGAAAGCGGTGCGGGCACCGCGCATGCTGGGTTCGATCGGACGCTGCCGAGCCGAGGGCAGCGCGAGCTGGTCGGGCAGAGCGGCGAGAGTCCGCTGCCAGAAGGTGATTTCACGCGAAGCCAGCGACTGCGGATCCGCTTCGGCACCGAGGAGTTCGCGCTGCCACAGGGCGTAGTCGGCGTACTGGACACTCAGCGGCGACCAATCGGGTTCGACGCCATCGGTGGCGGCGCGGTAGGCCGTGAGCACGTCGCGCACCAGCACCTGGAGCGAAACACCGTCTGCCGCGATGTGATGCAGCACGACGGCGAGTACGCACTCCCCCGCCGACTCCGCGTCGACGAGGAGGATGCGTGCACGGAAGGGTGCCTCGCGCTCGAGATCGAAGCCCGCGCGGGCGAATCGGGTGAGTTCGGCGTCGAGGTCGGCGGCCGACACCGCGACGGGGTCGCCGATTCGGACCCGTCCGGCATCGCGGATGACCTGCTCGGCGACTTCGCCACCAGGGGCGTCGACAGCGGGGAACACGGTGCGCAGGGCTTCGTGGCGGTCGACTACCGCGTGGAGGGCGGCGACCAGGGCGGGCAGGTCAGCGGTGCCGCGCATGCGGATGACGAACGGCATGTTGTAGCCGGGGGCCGAGGGGTCGAAGCGGTTGAGGAACCAGATGCGTTGTTGCGCAGGGGAAAGCGGGATCAGGGCGGGGCGGGAACCTGCGGTGAGCACGGGGAGCCGATCCGAGACCCCGGTGGCGGCACGGTCGGTGATGGCGGCGGCGAGGCGGGCGACGGTGGCCGCGCCGAACAGGTCGCGCACGCCGAGGCGGCAGCCCAGGTCGGCGCCGAGGCGGGCCGCGACCTGGGTGGCGACCAGGCTGTTGCCGCCGAGGGCGAAGAAGTCGTCGTCACGGCCGACCCGATCGAGGCCGAGGACCTCGCCGAAGACCCTGGCTACCGTCTGCTCCACCGGACCGACCGGCTCGGCGTAGGTGACGACGGTGCGGGCGGGAGCGGGCAGTGCCTTGCGATCCAGTTTGCCCGAGGCGTTCACCGGCAGGGCGTCGAGCAGCACGAAGGCGGCAGGCACCATGTAGGCGGGCAGCGCGCGCAGCGCGGTCTCGCGCAGCTCATCGATCGCGACCGCGCCCGTCTCGGCTTCCACCACATAGGCGACCAGCTGCTCGCCCGCGCCCGCGTCGTCGCGGACCACGACCACCGCGCGGGCCGCCGAGTCGACGCTCTCCAGCACCGCCTCGATCTCGCCGAGCTCGATCCGCAGACCACGCACCTTCACCTGAAAGTCGGTGCGCCCCAGGTATTCCAATTCACCATTGGTGGTCCAGCGAACCAGGTCGCCGGTGCGGTACATCCGCTCGCCGGGCGCGGGGACCGCACTGCCCGGCGCGGAATCTGTCGCGGCCGGACCCGGCGCGGCGACGAAACGTCCGGCGGTGAGTTCGGCACGACCCACATAACCCCGGGCGAGCTGTACCCCCGACAGATACAGCTCACCCGGAGCCCCGACCGGTACTGGCCGCAGCCGCGAGTCGAGAACATGGAGCCGGGTGTTGAACACCGGCGCGCCGATCGGCACCGTGACCCGGTCGCCGTCGTCGACCTCGTGGAAGGTGACATCGACAGCGGCTTCGGTCGGGCCGTAGAGATTGTGCAGCCGTGCCCCCGTCAGCAGCCGCAGCCGCTGGGCAGGCGCGGCAGGCAGCGCCTCGCCCGAGGCGAAGACCAGCCGCAGCGAGGTGCGCTCGGCGATGTCCTGTTGGGCGAGAAAGACTTCGAGCATCGACGGCACGAAATGCGCGACAGTGACGCCATATTCGACGATCACCCGCCGCAGGTATGCGGGGTCGCGGTGGCCGTCCGGCTCAGCGAGCAGCAGGGTGGCACCGATCTGCAAGGGCCAGAAGAACTCCCAGACCGAGACGTCGAAGGTCACCGGGGTCTTCTGGAGTACCACGTCGACACCGTGCAGCCGGTAGGTCTGCTGCATCCACACCAGGCGGTTCACGATCGCGGCGTGCCCTACCGCGACGCCCTTGGGCAGACCGGTGGAGCCGGAGGTGAAGATGACGTAGGCGGGGTGCCCGGGGCGCAGCGGCGCGGTGCGGTCGGCGTCGGTCAGCGGGGCGGCGTCGTAGTCGCTCAGGTCGAGGGTGTCCACGGCAAGCACCGGTAGGCCGTCCACCGGCATACCGTCGCGGGTGGTGGTGAGCACGGCGGCCGGAGCGGCGGTGGCGAGGATGTGCGCGATGCGATCGGCCGGGTGATCGGGGTCGATCGGCACATAGGCCGCGCCCGCCGTCAGCACCGCGTACATCGCGACGACGAGCTCGGGCGAACGCCGAATGCTCAGTGCCACCAGCGATTCCGGGCCGATGCCATCCGCCCGCAGGCGCCGGGCCAGCCGATTCACGCGCTGGGCCAGCTCGCGATATGTCAGGTCATCGGCATCCGCGGCGCCGGCATCCCGACTCGCATCCGTGCGCGAAGACGTCGCCATACGGACGGCCACGTCGTCGGGTGTACGCGCGACCTGGGCTTCGAACATCGCCGGCAGCGTCGCCACCGGCACCGAACGTTCGGCCAGCGCGGCGTTCACATCGAACCGGGTGGAATTCCAGATCCGCGTGCTGACCTGCAGTTCCAGCTCGGTCGCCACCTCGATCGCGCTCAGCGCGGTGTCCAGATCGGCGGCGGCGAGGCGCTCGAGGAAGCCGAGGAAGCGGGCGTGGTGCCTGGCCAGGGTGTCGGCGCCGTAGAGGTGCGGGTTGGCCTCGAAGTCGACGTGCACACGGTCGCGGTCGCCGTAGTAGACGTTGAGGCTCAGGTCCTCGATCGGGCCGGTGGACAGCACCCGGTAGCGACCGGTGGTGGTGCCGAGGGTGAGGTCACTGCGGAAGAGCATGAAGTTGGCGAGCGGACCGAACAGCGCGCGCCGGGCGGGGCGGCCGTCGTCCTCGGCGTCGCGGCGGATGTCCTCGGCGCGGTAGCGCTGATGACGCAGCGCGCCGGCGACCTCGACCCGGGCCGCGCGCAGCAGCTCACCCCAGGTGGCGGCCGAACCCGCCGCGCCCGTGGGCAGGCGCAGCGGCACGATATTGGACAGCATGCCCGCCGAACGACGCATGACCGCGGTGGTGCGGGCGGTGACGGGCAGGCTCAGCACCGCGTCGGGGCGGTCGGTGAGGCGGCCGAGGTAGGCGGCGAAGGCGGCGAGCAGCACTGCGGAGATCGTCGAATCATCGCTGGCGGCAATGGTTTCCAGGCGGTCGACCAGCTTTTCCGACAGTCGTCCGCCGGTCACCAGGTTGATCGCCGAACGCGGCGCGGTGCGGGCGTCGAGCGCGGTGGGGCTGTCGAGGCCCGCGATCCGCTGCGCCCAGTGCTCGCGATCGCCGACGAAACGAGTGCTCTCGCGATACCGCTGTTCGCCCTCGACCAGCGCGGACAGCTCGCCCGGCACCACCTCGCGCGGCGCGGTACCGAGTAGCCGCGCGGTGTAGAGCTCGGAAATGCGCTGGGAAAGGGTGAACGCGCCGTACCCGTCGAGCACGATGTGATGGCCGCGCAGGTACCAGAACCAGCGCGCTTCGCCGACGCGCAGCACGGCACCCGCCACCAGCCGATCGGTGAGCAGGTCGATGGGGGCGCCGAACTCCGCGCGCATCCATTCCTGCGCGGCGGCGACAGGATCGTCGTGGTGGCGCAGATCGATCAGCGGCAGTTCCCGCTCGACCGGAACGCCATGGTCGACGTATTGGTGCGGAACACCGTCGGACTCGCCGATACGCACCAGCGGCGAACCGTAAGCGTGCGCCGCCTCGGCCGTAACCTGCTGCAGCACAGCGGGATCCAGTTCACCGTCGATATCGACGTACTGGGCGATGGTGATCGGGACGTCGGGGTCGAGCAGCTGCGCGTACCAGACACCCAGCTGAGCCGGGGTCAGCGGAAACGGCAGACCTTCGACCTGCGCTTCCTGCGGTCGCGCGCTGAACCCACCCAACTCCGTACCGTGCACCAGAGCCTCCTCGTATCGCGAAAGAACAGCAGATCGAACCGTTTTCGGGCAGCACGAATACACCTCGTGAACCGAAGATTCGATGTGAACGCGGTGGGCGTGCGGCCACACTCGCGCAAGATCCCCGACAGATCATGTGGACGAGATCGGCGACCGTGGGGGTCGCCGAGCGACGGACGACGCGTCCGTCGCGGGTGCCTAGCTGTTGATCATTCCTCCAACGGCTGTGTCAGTTACATCACATGGGTACCTGTCCATGCAGTGCCGACAGTAGGCGCAAAATTAATAAAAAGAACCTTTTTCCGCTAAAAAAGTCGGTCGATCGTCCAGTCTGTACCGGCGAGTAGGCATGACCGTGACACGGGTGCGTACTCCAACACTTCGGTCATCCGAATGTGAGCCATCACACCTTCAGACCGGGACACTATGAGCCGAAACGTTGCATCTGCGTTGCATCGGCGCCGATCCGCCGGTCGAGCACCCGGATCTTGGCTTCTATCTGCGCATACAGCGGCGAATCACGATCGACCGTGGCCCGGTACGCGGCCCACGCGGCGGCATCGTCACGCCCCTCCGGGCAGGACGTCCATCGGCGCAGCACGGCGGCATCGGGGGCGGCGAGCACGGCGGTCCGCAAGCGAACCCGGAGCTCGTCGCGGATATCGCAGATGCCGGGAGCGGACGACCGCGGCAGCACCGGACCGGCGTACAAGCGCAATGCGGATGCGGTATCACCGGAGTCGAGCGCGGCCCGGAGCTCCTCCACATCGGTTGCGACATGCACGCGTAGACGGTATGGACGCGAACCGACGACCGAGGCCCCGATCACCGACCGCAGCCGCGACATCGCGGCGCGGATCGTGCCGTTGTCGAGATCGGTGTCGTCGAGCAGCAGCGCGAGATGATCGGCGCCAAGACCCTCGGGATGTTCGGTGAGCAAGAGCAGAATCTCGGCATGCCGTTGCGAGAGCGACACCCGCTCCCCCGCGATGCTCAACTGAGGTTGACCCAGACCCAAGACATCGAGGCCGAGCGTGGCCGGTTCGCCACCGTCGCGGTTCGCCGGAGCCGGTGCGGCGATGCCGTGGCTCGCGCGCATCGCCCGCAGCACGAGGTCCATTTCGGCGGCGGTCGCGGCGGCTTTGACCAAAGCGAGGATTTCCGGCTTGGCCACCCGCATCCCGCCGGCAATCATCAAAACGCCGATCAGACGGCCGTCCGGCTCGTGCACGGGGGCCGCGGCGCCGGTGATCTGGTGCATGCGATGCAGGAAATGTTCGGGTCCGTGAATCCAGGTGGCGCGGCCGGTGCGCACGACGAGGCCGACGGCATTGGTGCCGATCCGGCGCTCGCTGAGATCGTCGCCCTCGCGCAGGCCGATCTCGGCGGCGGCGGCGAGCTGTTCGGGGTGACCGGCCACCGTGAGCACCCGGCCGAATTGGTCGGCCACGGTCACGATCAAGCCGGCCTGCGCCGCGTCCTGGACCAGCAGTTTGTCGATCAGCGGCATGAGCGCGGCGAGGGGATGGGCATCCCGATAACGCTCCAGATCGGCACCGCGCAGCCCGCGACCGTCGATGACGTCCGTCGGGTCGACTCCGCCGCGCACACTGCGCAGCCATGATTCGAGGACGAGCGGACGTAGTAGGCCGGCCAGCTGGGTCAGCTGTTCACCACCGGCACTGAGATATCCATGGGCCTGTGCGGCATAGGCTTCCAGAGCTCCGAGCTGTGCGCCCGACTCCGGTGCCTGCCGTGGGGGCCTCCCACCTGCAAGATTGCTGACCATTTGCCTTTCTTTCCCGCTACAAACTGTACCGGGCAGTTATCGGGCAAAACGGCATAAGTCGGGGTTTGTCCCGCAGGTCACATCATGGTATTTATCGACACTTCGTCACACGACCATATGGTCCGCTATTGCCGCGGCGAGCATCACAGTGGTGGCCTGTGGGCCACGGCGCAACGGGACCGGAACGATCGACAGATCGGCGACTGTCAGGGCTTCGATGCCATGCACGCGGCCGTTTTCGTCGACCACCGCTCGCTCGTCGTGGGCTGGGCCCATGCGGCAGGTACCGGAAAGATGTTGGGAGGTGCCGAGGTTGGCGTGTAGCCAGCGGTCGTCGACGGGGCCGATTCGTCGACCGTAGAGGTCCGCGGTGAGTGCTACTCCGGCGCGCAGACGGGCTCGGTCCTTTTCGCTCCGCAGGTAGCGCTGGTCGATGCGCGCCGGGACGGTGGGATCTGTCGAGACCAATGTCAGCTCGCCGGCCGACTCGGGCCGCATCAGGGCGACCCCGACTCGGCGAAGACCCGGCGTGAACATCGGGGTGTACGGCCGGACTTCCAGGTCGTCGATTTCGAGGACATATTCGAGCGGGACGGCGGGCTCGCCGGGATCGCCTGCGGGGAATTCGACGCCGATCTCGGGGTGATCGGTGCACCAGGCGCCGACCGGAGCGGGCACCACGATCGGCACACCGAGCGAGCGCAGCAGCGGTTCGGGACCGATTCCGGACCGGATCAGCAGTGCGGCCGACTCGATCGCGCCCGCGCACAACACCACCTCATCGGCGTACGCCGTCCCGCGTTCTCGGCCGCGCGCCCACTCCACCCCGATCGCCCGAGTACCTCGCAGCAGCAGCCGGGTCACCATCGTGTCGCCGGTGACGGTCAGATCGGTTCTGTGGAGTGCGGGAAGAAGATGGGTGATCGCGGGCCCCGCGCGGCGATCTCGCGATATCGCCAACGGCACGCGCCCGAATCCGGCATCGGTATCGCCGGTGGGGGTGTTGAGGTCAGGGATTGCGGCGAATCCCGCCGCCGTGCACCGCTGCGCGAATTCGGCACTGAACCCGGTGGGATCACTGGTTCGGGAGATCGGGATCGGTCCGCCGACGCCGTGGCCGGGCTCCTTGCCGAAATCCTCGTCGTCTTCGAGGTCGCAGAAGACGGGCACAACCGCGTCGAACGACCAGCGCGGACCTGCCACCGCACGCCATGCGGCGAAGTCCGCGGCGGGTGGGCGGACGAAGTAGCTGCCGTTGATCGCACCGGAACCACCGATCAGCCTGCCGCGCACCAGGTTTGCCTGGTACCGCCAGATCAGCCGCGACTCGGGACCGACCGGGAGATGGCTCGGGTCGAGCAGTTCGACAGGCAACTCGCCCATCGTCGGGAAGGCCGGCCCGGCTTCGAACACGCGCACCGAACGCCCCGGGTCCGCGCTGAGCCGGGCGGCGAGCACGCAGCCCGCCGACCCGGCTCCGACGATGAGAGTGCTCGTCACGCAGTTGTATTCAGCGAGGTGGCACGCTCGGCTTGAGCGCCTCGAAACTGCGCGCCCGGATGACGCCGAGCCACAGGCCCGTGCCGTAGGCGACGTCGTCGAGTCGCTTGTAGGCCACGTAGCGCACGGGGTCGAGGCCGCCGGAGTCGCGGTGGGTGAACCAGTCGGCGAGGCCGTCGGCCAGTGCCATCGTGATGGCGATCCTGCGGATGCGGCTCGAGGCGATCACCGCTAGGAGCGTCACCGGCCAATAGTCGCGGCACATCGCCGAAGCCAGTCGCCACATGCCGGCGAAGTAGCCGCGGGCCAGGTAGACCGCGGCGATCCTGGTCGGATTGTCGAGTTCGGTGAAGACCCGGCGCAGGCGAACCAGCGCGGTGGCGAGGGTGACGAGGCCACCGAGTAGACCCCATCTGGACAGGGTCGCGAACAGCAGACTGGCCAGCACGGTCCAGGTCGGTACCGACAGCGGCGAGACCAAGCCCGAGTGTCGTTTTCCGAGCGGTGCGGCGCCGGTGCCGTAGAACAGCTTTCGCCCGAACCAGGCGCGGAAGGCCACTCGATGATCGTGGGCGACGTGCGCGGCGGGCTCGTAGCGCAACCGCCAGCCGGCGCGCTCGAGCCGCCAGCACAGGTCGACATCCTCGGCCACCTGCATGGATTCGTCGAATCCGCCCTCGCCGAGCAGCGCCACGCGCCTGGCCAGCAGCGCCGCGCTCGGCACATACGACACGATGCCGCGCGCGTGCACCGCCGACTCGCGGCGGCCGAGGTCGAGCGAGGAGCGGGTGTGTTCGTAGCGGGCGAGCGCGTTGGATTCGGAGTCGAGGGCGACGATGCGCGGCGCGACCAGCGCGACCTGCGGATCACTGAAGTGCCCGAGCATGACCTCGAGCCACCCGCTGCGGGGCACCACGTCGGAGTCGAGGAACGCGACGAAGCCCGTTGTCGCCGCCTGTAATCCGGCATTGCGGGCAGCCGCGGGACCGAGCGGACTCTCGTGCCGGATCACCGATACCTGACCACGACCGGATCGGGGCGGGATGCGGACCGGATCGTCGGAACCGTCGTCGACGACGATCACATTGTGCCCGCGCAGCACCGCCAGCAGACGTAAGAGTCCGTCGGCGTTGTTGTACAGCGGGATGACGACGGTGACGTCGTCGAGGGACGGTTCGAGCCGCGGGCGCGGGTTGGCCACGCCGGAATCGAGCAGTCGGCGCGCGACGATCGCGGACTTGGTGTCGGTCACCTCCAGGTATCCGTCGCCGATCAACTCGGCGGCCTCCGGGGCCAAGCGCAGCATCCGTGCGGGCGATCCTCCGATCAGGATCCGACCCCCGGAAAATGCGCGTACCCGTGGATCGATCCGTACCCCGAAGCCGTCGGGCAGACGATCATGGCGCATTCCTCGCATGCTATTCGCAGTTGGCCCCGCAGACATCATCACCCCACAAAAAAGGACCAAAGTCTGTCCGAAATACCGCTGTGACCGGTTGCCGGACGCGTCAACAAGATCGGCAGCGCACTTCCGGCAACCGGGATCGGTTTATCCGAGCGGACTCTCGTTGCACGCCTTGGCCGGTGGGCGCTTCACCGTCAACGGCAACGACACCCTGGCCCGGCTGCGCACCGGACGCGAGTGGTCGACGGCGGGGCGCGGAATGGTGCGCCCCGGTGCCGTCAGCGCCGCTTCGCCGTAGCCCTGCACGCACTCCGGATCAGGCCCGTTGGCGGGCAGGCCGGTGAAGAACTTGGCCGCCATGCAGCCGCCACGACAGGAGTCGTAGTGCGAGCACTTGGTGCACGCGCCACCGTCGACCGGTTCGCGCAGCTCGGCGAAGAGCGCCGAGTCGGTCCAGACCGCCTCGAAACCACCGTCGGCGACGATGTTTCCGGCCTTGAAGCGGTCGTGGATGGCGAAGGGGCAGGCGTAGACGTCGCCGACCGGGTCGACCAGGCAGACCACCCGACCCGCACCGCACATGTTCAAACCCGGTAGGGCCGAGCCGAATGCGGACAGGTGGAAGAACGAGTCACCGGTCAGGACGCCCTCGCCGTTGGCCACGAGCCAGTCGTAGAGCTCGCGCTGCTGTTCGGGCAGCGGGTGCAGTTCGTCCCACACGTCCGCGCCACGGCCCGAGGGACGAAGGCGGGTGAGTCGCAAGGTGGCGCCGTACTTGTCGGCGATGGCCTTGAACTCGTCGAGCTGGGAGATGTTGTGGCGGGTGGCCACGACCGAGAGCTTCGCGTCCTTGAATCCCGCCGCGGACAGGTTCGACAAGGCCTTGATCGCGGTGTCGTAGGAGCCGGGGCCGCGCACGGCATCGTTGACCGCGGCGTCGGCGCCGTCGAGGGAGATCTGCACGTCGACGTAGTCGCTGGCCGCCAAGCGCGCGGCGACCTCTTCATTGATGCGAACGCCGTTGGTGGAGAACTTGACCCCCACATTGTGCGCGGTGGCGTAGTCGACCAGTTCCCAGAAGTCCGGGCGCACAGTCGGCTCGCCGCCGCCGATATTGACGTAGAAGATCTGCATGCGCTCGAACTCGTCGATCAGCGCCTTGCACTGCTCAGTGCTCAGTTCGTTCGGGTCGCGGCGGCCCGACGAGGACAAGCAGTGCACGCACGACAGGTTGCAGGCGTAGGTGAGTTCCCAGGTGAGGCAGATCGGTGCGGCCAGGCCGGATTCGAAACGGTCGATCAGCCTGCCGCCCTGGGTCGCGTCACCGGCGGCCAAGGCTTGCGGAGCCGTGGTGACCGGGCCGGGCGATGCCACGATCATGTCGGTGTCGGCCAGCTGCGCGAGCGCCGCGACGTGCGCGTCGGAGGCGTCGATGCCCTTGGCACGCAGTGCGTCGCGCACGGAGGAGTGCGCGGGCAGCGACCGGACCACGTCGACGAGGTCGCGGCTCTTGAGGAACGAGAGCTTGCGGGTCCCGAAGTGGTACAGCAGCGCGCCGAAGGACTCCGGGCGCAACGAGACCCGTGGGTGCAGCGTCCAACGGGTGTCGAGATCCAGCATGGTCAGTACACGCCGCACATGCCGTCGATGCTGACCTCTTCGATCAGCGTCTCGGTGACCAGGTTCTCGTCGGATTCGACGGTCGCAGGCGTGGTGTTCTCAGGCATGACTACCTCCATTGTGTTGCCGGTCACCTCGAACCTTAACGTCAGTGACTGCCATAAAGGGCGGAATCGGAAAATCTTTCTCTGTGCACACCCCACCCCCATCGGCTGCGAACCCCTCTAGACTTCCGGAGGCAGGGATGGGAAATGGGCTGATGGCCCGGCGGCAGCAGAGGTGAGGCAGAGGCTTGCGTAACCATGGTGGGGCGGGCGCTAGTTCGACACTGTCCGAGGCAGAGATCGTCGACGCGGCACTCAAGGTGGTGCGCGAGGACGGAGTCGAGAAACTTTCGATGCGGCGGCTCTCGCGCGAGCTCGGGGTGTCACCGATGGCGCCGTACTACTACGTGGCAGACAAGCGTGAACTGCTCGATCTCGTCGCCAGTGCCGCGCTGGTCGGGGTGCGTAAGCCGCCGCGCGAGTCCGGTCCGTGGCAGGAGCGCCTGCGCGATCTGATCGATCAGATAGACGATAAACTGCGCACGCATCCCGGCCTGGGCGACATCCTGCTCGAGCAGATGCTCGGTAAGCAGCTCGACCTGATCGACGCCGTGATGGAGATCCTGTTCGACGCGGGCTTCAACGACCGCAACGTGCTGGCCGCCTACGCGACCATCCACACCTACCTGTTCGGCCGCAGCAGAGTGAACCCGCGCGATCGTTCCGCGCCGGCGGACGTACTGCTGCCCGAGGCGGTGGCCCGAGCCACGAAGTACATGTCCGACCTGCGCGGGAAGTACTCCTACGACTTCGGGATGGAGGTTCTGGTCGCCGGACTCGAGGCGCAGCTTGCCCTGCAGGCGCGTCCCGGCCTAGCATGAAACTGAAACACGTTCTAGTTTTGGCTAGTTCTGCTCGAGAGGAAGACATGACCACAGTCGAGGTTCCGCACGGCTCGCGCTCGGTGGTGCTGCGAGTAGCCGCGGTGATCGCCGAAACGGCCGATACCAACTCCGTGGTCTTCGAGGTGCCCGCCGAACTCCGCGAGCGCTTCGCCTACTCCCCCGGCCAGTTCCTGACGCTGCGCATCCCGAGCGAGCAGACCGGCTCGGTCGCCCGCTGCTACTCGCTCGCCAGCTCGCCGTTCACCGACGATCTGCCGAAGGTGACCGTCAAGCGCACCGTGGACGGGTACGGCTCGAACTGGCTGTGCGACAACATCGCCGCTGGTGACGAGGTCGAGGTGCTGCCGCCGTCGGGTGTGTTCACGCCGAAGAACCTCGACGAGGACATGCTGCTGTTCGGCGCGGGTAGCGGGATCACCCCGGTGATGTCGATTCTGAAGTCGGCGCTGTCGCAGGGCTCGGGCAAGGTCGTGCTGGTCTACGCCAACCGCGACGCGAACTCGGTGATCTTCGCCGACGAACTCCGCGATCTCGTCGGCAAGCATCCCCAGCGGCTCACCGTCATCCACTGGCTCGAACCGCTGCTCGGCCTGCCGACCGCCGACATGCTGGCCACGCTGGTCCGGCCCTACACCGCCTACGAGGCGTTCATGTGCGGGCCGAAGCCGTTCATGGACCTGGTGCACGACGCGCTGGCCGCGCTCGAGGTGCCGCGCAACCGCACCCACGCCGAGGTGTTCAACTCCCTGGCCGGTGATCCGTTCGCCGATCACGCGCCGGTCGAGGTGTCCGAGGCCGAAGCGGCCGACGCCGCGACGGTCGAGGTGGAGCTCGACGGGCAGGTGCACGAGATGTCGTGGCCACGCAAGCAGACGCTGGTCGACATCATGCTCGACAAGGGCCTCGACGTGCCCTACTCCTGCCAGGAGGGCGAGTGCGGGTCGTGTGCCTGCACGGTGCTGGAAGGCAAAGTGGAGATGGCCAATGCGGAGATCCTGGATCCCGAGGACATCGAGAACGGGTACATCCTCGGCTGCCAGGCACGGCCGGTGACCGACCACCTGCGGATTCAGTTCTAGCGCATGGCGCGGTAGGCGGCGCGTTGTTCGGGGTCGAGATGCTCGGTCGCGTAACTCAAAGCGGTGCGGCCCAATTCGGGTGCGTTGGCATTGAGGAAATCGGTGAGCGCGGCCGGGTCGACGCGCTTGCCGACCTCGCGCAGCATCCAGCCGAGCGCCTTCTGGATGAGATCTCGGCGGTCTTCTTTGAGAATTTCGCCGAGCTCGAGGGTGGTGCTCGGGTCGCCCGCCTTGATGAAGGCGAAGGTGGAGAGCAGGGCTACTCTGCGCTCCCAGAGTGAATCCTGTTGGGCCAGTTCGAAAAGCAGGGCACGGTCCCGGTCGAGGAGCCATGGGCCGATGATGTTCTCGGCGGAGGCGTCGACCAGGTCCCAGTTGTTGACCCGGCCGCGTCGGACAGCCGCCAGGTAGAGGTCGACCATCTCCTTGCGGGCCGTGTCGTCGAGTGTGCGCGGTTTCGATGCCGCGGCGAAGCGGGCGTTGAGGATGAACAGGGCGGCCAGGCGTTCCTCGTGGAGGGGGCTGTCGAGGAGTTCGTCGATCTGCGAAAGCGGCAGCGTGGGGAACTGTTTCGCGACTTTCCTGGTGGCGGGGACGCGGATGCCGAGGAAGATGTCGCCCTCGCCGTATTCGCCGGGACCGGTCTTGAAGAAGCGTTGCAGGTGATGCGCGTCAGTGGGGTTCGCCAGGTCGGCGAGGGCCTTGCGCACCTGTGCAGCGGTGGGGATCTCGGACACACGCACCTCCGGGTCGGCGGATTCCCTCCGCATTCAACACTGCCGCGGTGACAGGTAGGCGCAGGCTTTCGCCGCGGCGCCGTCGCGATCGGATCGGACGGCTACGCGCCGATCAAGCCGGACGTGCGCCGAGGAGTCGGCCCGACTCGAATGTCGCTGCGCCGGAGGGTAATTCGCCCGGCCGCCCGCTCGTGTGGACAGCGACGGTGCCGGTCCCGGTGGTGGGTCGGCCGAGTTCGTCCATCTTGCGGACGGTCTGAGCGGCGACGGCTTGGGCGCTGTCGAAAAGGCGCACACCGTCGGGCAGGGCGGCGACGATGGCATCGACGACCAGCGGGTAGTGGGTGCAGCCCAGCACCACGCCCTCGACGTCCGCCGGGGTGCGCGCGGCCGAATCGGCGATCGACTCGCGGATCGCCGCGATGTCACCGCGGTCGATCGCATCTGCCAGCCCATGGCAGGCGACCCCGACGATCTTCGCGTCACCGCCGAACCGGGCGATCAGATCGGCCTGGTAGCGGCTGGCGGTCGTCGCCGCCGTGGCCCACACCGCCACCGAATTACATTGTGCGGCAGCAGGTTTGATCGCGGGAACGGTGCCGATCACCGGCACCGAATCCCCCACCTCGGCCCGCACATGGTCCAACGCGGTGACACTGGCGGTATTGCACGGCAACACGATCACCTCGGCCCCCGCCTCGATCGCCTGCCGCGCCGCACCGACAACCCGCTCGACCACCCACTGCTCGGGCTTGGGCCCCCACGGCGCACCATCGGGGTCCAGCAGCAGCAACAGGTCGACATCGGGCCGCAGCTTGCGCAACCACGAAGCCGTAGGCAACAGGCCGAGGCCGGAATCGATGAGTGCGACGATCACAGCATCCACCGTATTACACGCCCGCAGCGCGACCACCATTAGCGCACACGGTCAGATGATCACCAGGCCATGCGGGATTTTCGCGCCTGGGCGATGCCTCCGTGCAGGCCTGGTGATCCAGCGGTTCGTCAGCTGGTGACGGTGAGGAGATCGGCGACAGGGGTGGGGGTGGCCAGCTTGGCGCGGAGCTTCATCACCTGGCCGGTCAGGCCCGCACCGAGGACGGCGGTGAGGATGCCGTCGCGGGAGTAGTAGGCGAGGAACTTGCGGCCGTCGTCGGTGACCACGGTGACGTCGTCGTCGGGTGAGGGGGTGCCGAGGGCCTGGATCTTGATGTCGTACTGGTCGCTCCAGAAGTACGGGACGCGCGCCATAGTGGGGGGTGCGCCGCCGAGGAGGGCGGTGACCAGGAGTTTCGCCTGCTCGCCCGCGCTGGTCCAGTGTTCTACGCGCTTGCGGACGCCGGTGTCGTGCTGCCAGGCGGCGACGTCGCCGACGGCCCAGACGTGGTCGGCGTTCGTCCGGCCCACCTCGTCGGCGAGCACGCCGCCGCCCGCGGATCGGTCGGCCAGTTCGATGCCGGAGTCGGCCAGCCAATCGGTGACGGGAACCGAGCCGACGCCGACGACGACCAGGTCGGCGTCGATTTCGGTGCCGTCGGTGCAGACCGCGCCGCGCACCCGGCCGGAATCGTCGGCGCGCAGGGTGTCGACGCCGACGCCGCAGCGCACGTCGACGCCTTCATCGCGGTGCATGCGCGCCACCAGGCGCCCGATCTGCTCGCCGAGGACCGAGGCGAGCGGGGTCGGCTGCGGTTCGATGAGGGTCACCTCGACCCCGGCGGCACGGAAGCTGGCGGCGAGTTCACAGCCGATGAAGCCGGCGCCGACGACCAGGGCGCGATTCGCACCGTCGAGTTCGGCGCGCAGGGATTCGGCATCCTCGTGCGCACGCAGCACGTGCACGCCCGACACGGCGGGCAGGCCGGGCAGCCTGCGCGGGCGCAGGCCGGTCGCGATGATCAGCTGGTCGTAGGCGAGCGTGCCGCCGTCGGCCAGGGCGATGGTGCGCGCGGCGGTGTCGACGCCGGTCACCGCGGTCCCGAGGCGCAGCTCGATGTTCTTGTCCGCGAAGAACTCCGGCGGCCGAAGGGTCGTGTCGTCGGTCTCACCGCGCACGAACTGCTTCGACAGCGGCGGACGGTCGTAGGGCGGGCGCGTCTCGTCGCCGAGCAGCACCACCTCGCCCTCGTATCCGGCCCGACGCAGTTCCTCGGCCGTGCGCAGGCCTGCCAGACCCGCTCCGACGATCACGATGGGCGCGCTCATGTTGTGTCCTCTCGGTCTGCCCGGTCACCGACCGCGCAGGCCATGTTCTGCTGTGTCGCGGACCACTACGGCCCCCAGATGTTTGTACCAGTGCGCCGGGTCACCTGTGACACCCACGTCGCAACACAACCGTGCCGGTTCCGGTATCGACCGGGCGGTCAATCAGGAGTAGACCGAGGTCAGAGGTATTTTTCGGCTCAACGAGGAGGCATTTCCCCATGTTCACCAACAGTCGCGCACAGGATTTTCTAGCCGTCGTGCTCGGCGCATTCACCGCACTGTCGCCCCTGTGGCTCGACACCAGCGACAACGCCCGCTGGACTCTCATCGTGCTCGGCGCGCTCATCGCCGCGACCGGTCTGATCCAGATGGCAAGGGACGACCTGATCGTCGCGGACTACGCGATGGGCGTATTCGGCGTGCTGCTGTTCATCTCGCCGTGGGTCATGGACTTCACCGCGTTCAGCGGCGCATCCTGGACCGCATGGGTGGTCGGAGTGGTGACGGCGGTGGTGGCGGTCGCCGCACTGCCCGCGATGAACCAGCGCCTGCACAACATGGCTCCGCATCACTGATGCCGGGCCGACGCGTCGGGCGCCGCAACGCGAAACGCGATGGCGACGCCCGGCAACTCATCCTGGATGCCGCCGAAACCCTGTTCGCCGCACAGGGATTCGACGCAACACCGACCGCGGCCGTCGCCGCGGCCGCCGAGGTACCGAAAGGACTTGTCTTCTACTACTTCCCCACCAAGAACGCGATCCTGTCCGCGCTCATGCGCGAACGCGTCCCGCAACACCCGCTCGACGACCTCACCGCCGTGGTCACCCCCGGCGATCCGGCCGCCAGCCTGATCAACCTCGACACCGCGATCAACCTGCGCGACCATCATTCCTCGGTCCTGCGGGTGATCATGTGGCGCGAGGCCGACACCCACCCCGACGTGCGCCGCACCCTGCGCACCCTGCGTGACCAGCTGCTCGACATCACCGCCCGCGTCCTACAGGCCAGCACCCCGGTCCCCGTCCGCCCCGGCACACTCCACGCCTGCGCCGCCGCCTGGGTCTCCGCCATGTTCGCGATCGCCAGCACCGACCGCCTGCACGCCCTCGACGGACTACCCGTTCCCACCGCGGACGAACTGCTGAACGTCGCCCAGGTCGTCGCAGCGGGGATGACACAGCTCGGCTGAGCGCGTCGCCGCGAACACAAATGTGCCGACATCGAAATGGAATTGGATTCGAATCATGAGGGCAGTTGACGAGATACACGCGGGCGAAGACTTTTACCGGCGAACCCACAACCAAATGCCAGGGGCTACGAGCCGATACGTACGGGCGAACCCACTACCCGACGGACGATCCAGCTACCAGTTCCTGGCCGACCAGGTTCCCGACGCTCGGCAAGTACTCGACCTCGGCTGTGGAGACGGCTCGCTGCTGGCAGTCCTGGCCCGTAGTGGTGCGACCGGCCTTGCCGGCATCGACCTGGCCGACGGAGAGCTCGTCACCGCGAGGAACCGGCCGGAGTTGGCTGGTGCGGATTTGCGACAAGGACGCGCCCAAGAGCTTCCGTTCGAGGACAACGCATTCGACACTGTGGTTTCCCACATGGCATTGATGCTGATGGCAGATGTCGAACAGGTACTAGCCGAGGCCGCGCGCGTGTTGAAACCGGAAGGTCAGCTCGCGATCTCTGTCGGGCTGCGCCCTGCACCCGGAAGCGGACGCGCATTGTTCCTGAAGCTGGCGCGACCGGTGCTCTTCGCCGCAGTGCAGCAGCAGGAGTCGATGCCCGCTCTTGGCGACCGCCGCACACGCACTCGCGAGGGATTGAATGAGCTGGTCGAAGCCGCTGGGTTCCAGGCCGTCAGCTGGACCGAGGTCAGCCCCGGCACCAACGCGACGCCGGCTCAAATGTGGCAGTCTGCCGTTGACTCCTATTACGAAGTCACTTTCGTCGACACTCGGCAACTCCAGAATCTTCGGGAAGAATTCCTCAGACAGGCTTCGCAGCTGGCTGAGGAAGGACCACTCCCCTACGGTGCCCGCATGGCGATCGCCACGACTCAGCTCGGATGACCCCGACCTCCGTGAGCAAACCTGCGCCTTCTTAGGTCGACCCCGGCCATTACGTCCTGATCGGCCGGGGCTGACTCGGTCACAAGCGAATTCGGCTCTCCCTCAGACAGCCTCGACGAGATCGGCAATGTCAGGGTGAGCCGCGGCCAAACCCTTGTCGAACGTGATCAGCCGCCCCTGGTTCGAGCGTGCGAGCGCCGCGAGGTACGCGTCGGTCACTTGACGATGTCCGATCACGCCCCCCATTTCGACCCGAGCAAAGGAGATCGAATCCGGCCAGAACTCATGCCGCTTGTGCCCCGAAAGGCCGTCGAGCGCTTTCAACGCGGCACCGGAGGTCAGCCCTTCACGCAGAAGTAGCCGTACGAGGCTGCCTTGGGTGATCGGGCAGGTCGCGAAGTTGACCGACGAACCAGCGAACCACGCCTCTGCCGCATCATGATGCGAATGATCAGTCACCACAAGAGCGATCAGCACATTGGCATCGAGCAGTGCAGTCACTCGTCCTCCAGCGAACGAACGTCCTCCGAGGTGACGACCTTTCCCAGCGTGATCGCCGGGAGCCCGGTCAGCTCGCTCTCGGAAACCGCGGCCTGACCACCCTGACCCCCTTGATTGAGGCCGCGGCGAACGAGCAGGGCAACGGTTTGATTGAAGCTGCGGCGTGAGTCACGCGCAATGGCCATCGCCTGAGCATGCAGGTCGTCGGGAAGGTCGATTGTGGTGCGCATACCAGCGAGAATACCATCATTGCATCATGATGCATATGTCCACCATGGCCATCTGCAGCGGAACGCGGCTGAGTGCGGACTCGGTCCGTCAGCTTCGGATGTCCGCCGGGGGTCGTCGGTGCGATGCGGGCTCGGTTGGCACCGCATTCGATTTGTCCGCGGCGAGCGCCTCGCTGCGGAGCACGCGGATGGCCACGGCGCCGAGGACGCCGTGCAGGATGGCCGCGGTGACGGCGACGACGTGCAATCCGCTGACGAAGGCGCTGCGGGCGTCGTCGAGTACGGCGGAGGCGAGACCTGGCAGGTTCAGGGTTTCGCCGAGGGTGGGGGCGAGGTCGGGGCCGTCGATGCGGAAGAGGGCGGCGGCCAGCGAGCCGAACAGGGCGATGCCGAGTGCGTTGCCGAGTTCGTTGCCGGTTTCGGCGAGTGCGGCGGCGGAGCCCGCGCGTTCGGCGGGGACCGCGGCGACGGCGATGTCGGCGACCACGCTGAACGAGATGCCGTAGCCGATGCCCGCGACCGCGGTCGCCGCGATGTACCAGCCGATTCCGTCACCGGTGCCGGTCGGCAACAGCAGCAGCAGTCCTGCGGCGATCGTGAAGTGGGCGGTGATCAGGGCAGCCGCGCGGCCGATACGGGCGACGACGGCCGGGGTGACGACGGCGGCCACCGTGAGAACGAGCGCGCCGGGGACCGCCAGTAGCGCGGCGTCGGCGATGGACAGGCCGAGGACCGATTGCAGGTAGGTCGCCGCCAGGTACGCGGTTGCCGACCAGGCGGCCAGTGGCAGGAACCCGGTGATGATCGCGATGGTGAAGACCGGGTTGCGGAACAAGGTGAAGTCGATGAGCGGGTTGTCGATGCGCGCCTGCCTGCGGCCGAACACCGAGAGCAGCGCCACACCGGCCAGTCCGAGAACCAGCGTTGCGAACGAAACACCCTCGGCGGCAACATGCTTCACGGCATACATGGTCAGCAGCAGTCCGGCAGCCGAGGTGAGCACGCTGGCGATATCGACGCCGGCACCGCCGCTCGCGCGCACCTCACCGAGCAGGATCGGCGCCAGCACCAGGAACACCAGCACCACGGGCACGTTGATCAGCAGTACCGACCCCCACCAGAAATGGCTCAACAGCTGACCGGCGACGATCGGGCCGATCGCGAAACCCGCGGCGAACGTGGCGGCGAAGATACCGATGGCCTGGGCGCGCCTGCGTGGGTCGGTGAACAGGGTGCCGAGCACAGCGAGCGCCGACGGCAACAGCGTCGCACCGGCCACGCCCATCAGGACACGGAAGGCGATCAGCAGCTCGGGGCTCGTGGCGAAGGCGGCACCCACCGAGCCGAGGCCGAACATCGCCGCGCCGATCATCAACAGGCGTTTGCGGCCGTAGCGGTCGCCGATGGTGCCGAACGCGATCAGCAAGGAGCCGACCGCGAAGCCGTAGCTGTCCAGGATCCAGAGGGATTGGTCGGCCGAGGGTGCGAGCGCGCCGGTGATGGCGGGCATCGCCAAGAACAGCACCGAGCCGTCCATCGCGACGAGCAGGACGGGGCCGAGTACCACCAGCAGGCCGAGCCAGGACCGCAGCTCGGAATTGATTCGATTCATGTCACCCACCCTGCGATCGGGCGCGGACGACAACCAGACCCCTGACGTGGGTACACCCGGCAGGAGTAGGCACGACTCCTGCCCGGTGCCTACGATGGGAACGATGGAGTTGGAAAGCCTCGGAACGTTCCTCAAGTCCCGCCGCGACCGAACCACCCCGGAACGGATCGGCCTACGCACCTTCGGTGTCACCCGGCGCGTGCCCGGCCTCCGGCGTGAGGAACTCGCTCAGCTCGCCGGGGTCAGCGCCGGGTACTACACCCGCCTCGAACAGGACCAGGCGGGAACCGTCTCCGCGCAGGTCATCGACGCTCTCGCCCGGGTGCTCCAACTCGACCCCGCCGAAACGACCCACCTGCACAACCTCGCGGGCCAACCATCCGTCCCCCGCCTGATCAGAGACGAACCGGAGCAACCCCACGCTCGGGTCCTCACGCTGCTCACCTCACTCGGTGACACCATGCCCGCCGTGGTCCTCGGTCGCCGTGGCGATGTACTCGCCTGGAACCGTGCCGGGCACGCGCTCGTCGGCGAGCACCTCGACTTCACCGCACCCGACGACCCCGAGCGGCGCCCGTCGATTCCGCGGCTGTTCTTCCTCGATCCGCACGCCAGGGATCTGTACCGGAACTGGGACGAGCTCGCCCGTATCCACGTCGGCTACCTGCGGCTGACCGCCGGTCGGTACCCCACCGATGCGCGTCTGGCCGAACTGATCGGCGAACTCGCCATGCGCAGTTCTACGTTCGCCACGCTATGGGCCGCGGCGGAGGTCGCCGACTGCACTGTCGGACCGATGGATCTGCGCCATCCGACGGTGGGCCGCGTCGATGTCGATTATCAGGTGTGGTTGCAGCCCGACAGCCCTGATCACCGGCTCGAGGTCTACACCGCGCGCGACGCGAGTTCGGCTGACGCGCTGCGGCTACTGACCGCCGGAACTCGACCGACTCCGGCGATGGTCGACATCGACGCGTCGGACGAAACCCACGCATAGCCAGACGAACCGGTGACGCCGCACTGTGCGACGCCACCGGTTTCGATCAACTGCCCGCGATGATCGACTCCGCCGCACTCGGTGGGACCGGGGCGTAGGAGTCGAACACCATCGAGTAGTTCGCTCGGCCACGGGTTTTCGAGCGCAGGTCCCCGATGTAGCCGAACATCTCCTGGAGCGGGGTCAGTGCGCGGATGACGTGGGCGCCGCCGCGTTCGGTGAGGTCGGTGACTCGGCCGCGCCGGGCGTTGAGGTCACCGATGATCTCGCCGACGTACTCCTCGTGGGTGAGGACCTCTACGGCCATCATCGGTTCGAGGAGTACTGGCTTCGCCTTCGCGACCGCGGCTCGCACCGCCGCCGCACCGGCCAGGCGGAAGGCCAGGTCGGACGAATCCTGAACGTGGGCGGCGCCGTCGAGCAGCGTCACTTTCACGTTCACCAGGGGGAAGCCCGCGAGCGGGCCGATGCGGAGTGCGTCTTGTGCGCCCGCGTCGACCGCGGGGATGTACTCCCGCGGTATCCGCCCGCCGGTGACCCGGCTGTCGAATTCGTAGATCGCGCCGTCGTCGGCCACGTGTGGTTCCAGCGCGATCGCCACCTCGGCGAACTGTCCGCGTCCGCCCACTTGCTTGCGGTGGGTGTATTCGAACAGTTCGACTGCGGTGGTGATGGTTTCACGATAGGCCACGCGTGGTGCGCCGATCTCGGCATCCACCCCGAACTGCCGTTTCATCCGGTCGACCAAGACCTCCAGATGCAGTTCGCCCATGCCACCGATGACCGTTTGACCGGTTTCGATGTCCGCGCGCACGGTGAACGTCGGGTCCTCCTCGGCCAGACGGGCCAGCGCGGTGCCCAGCTTGTCCTGATCCGCGCGGGTTCGCGGTTCGATCGATACCGCGAGCACGGGGTCGGGGAAGGTCATCGGCTCGAGCACGATGGGAGCACCGCGACTTTGAACGCCAGGGCCGCGAAGGGCTCGGCGATCTCGGGCGCACGGTGAATCGGTTCGCTCTCGGGCGAGAATCCCTGTACAGCAACGACATCAAGTGGCGAAGGCAGATAGTCGACGATGGCGTACAGCAGCGGCTGCACGCCGATGTTCGCCAGCGCCGAACCACACAGGACCGGGTAGGCCTTTGCGTCGATCGTCATCCGCCGGATGGCGGCCTCGAGGACCTCGACCGTGATCGGGAGCCCGGCGAGGTAGCGCTCCTGCACTTCCTCGTCGCCTTCCGCGACTGCCGCCTCCAACACCTCGCGATGTTGTAATGCCGTGGTGCGCAGATCTTCTGGAATCTCGCCTTCCTTGGCATCGAATACCGCGACCGCACCGTCGAGCACCCGCAGCGTGCGCTCCACTTCGGCGGTGAAGTCGACGTGGCCGGGGGCGTCGATATTGCGTATTCGGGCGAGATCGATTCTGGTCATGGGAATCCCCCAGGCTGGTTTTTGTCGATGAATCGACGCTCGCCAGTGGGGCGTTCCTGGAACGGCACGGCGTCGGATCACGCGGCGCCGCACCGGCGCCCTCATGACCCGATGCGAACTAGAACCGCGACTGCGGAAGTGCTGTAACCATGCGACAAGTTCTACGCGCCCGATCGCGCGCTGTCGACGGAATTTCCGCCACCCGGGCATAAACGCGTGACCCCCACGGTTCGTCACAACGAACAGCCCCGCCAGCCACTAGGAGCCGATCGATGCCCGAAACCCCACTCGACCTGCACGCTCTCATCGCCGATTCCCGCATCGGCATCCTCGCCACGATCAAATCCGACGGCAGGCCCCAACTCTCCCCCGTCACCCCGTACTACGACCGCGCCGCGGGCATCATCTACGTCTCCATGACCGAAGGCCGCGCCAAGACGGTCAACCTTCGACGCGACCCGCGCGCCGCGCTGGAGGTCACCAGCGCGGACGGATGGTCATGGGCCACCGCGGAGGGCACCGCCACGTTGACCGGACCCGGAACCGACCCGAACGGCCCGGAAGTCGAGGCGTTGGTCGGCTATTACCGAGCGGCCGCGGGCGAGCACCCCGACTGGAACGAGTACCGCGAGGTGATGGTCTCGGATCGGCGCGTGCTCATGGCCTTGGCCGTCGAACACGTCTACGGTGCCAAGATCCGCTGAGTCAGGTTGTCTCCGAGAGGAATTCGGTGACATCTGGAGCGAACCGGGCATGTTTGATCGCGCCCAGATGGTCTGTCGCGGGGTAGATGATCAGGCGGGAATCGGGGATGCCGTCGGCGGTGTAGCGGAAGGACGACTGGTCGTAGAACTCGTCGCGTTCGCCGGCGACGACCAAGGTCCGGGCTTTGATCTCGGCGAGGCGATCGGTGAGGTCGAAGGCGTCTTCGGCATGGACGAAAGCGAGGGTGTCGGCGGGGTTCTTCGGGCGGAGCAGCGGGTCCGCCAGCCAGGCCGCCGCGCCGACGAGGCGGGCTTTCAGCGGAGATTCGATGCCCTGAGTCGCCAGGTGGTGCAGGGAGCGTTTGCCCGCGGCGGCGGCCTGCGCGTAGTTCATTTGCGACACGCGCGCGGACTGGTCGAGACGGTAGGCGGAGGAAGCGACCACCAGTCGCCGCACTACCGCGGGATGGTCGGCGGCGAGTTGCAGGGCAACCGAGCCACCCGACGAAATGCCGAGAACGTCTACGGGAGCACCGAATTCGTTGTGCAGGGCTTGCGCGTGCTCGCGCGCGATGTCGGCCATCGAGGTACCGGCCGCCATCCCCGGCGCGCGATTGACCGCATACACCCGGAAGTTCCTGGCCAACGGCGCCATCGTCTTGATCTCGCTCGACCGCAGCCAGCCACGCGGATTGGCGTGATCGGGCATGAACCACCGCAGGAACACCAGCGGCCGCCCCGCCCCGAACGCGAGATAGGGCATCCCGTGCTCGAACACCCCTTCGCTGACATCCAATTCCCGTTCGAGCGCTGCCCTACCCACGAAGTCTCCGATCCTCTCGAATGCCTTGGCACCCAACGCTACCGACAATCACCGACAACCGCGATGACCTGCGAGGTCATCACTCGTAGGTGGCCGGCGATCGCCCGGACTCTCAGCCCGCTGCCAAAGATCGTCGGTAGCTTGGGCAACAGCACGTTCGTTCTTCATCAGGCAGGAGAAGCCGTTGATTCAGGAATCGTTGTTGCGTCGGGGATTGCGGGGGATGAACGCCGGGGTGGTGGCGTTGACCGAGGCCCCGGTCATCGGGAAGGTGCTGGGTAAGTCGTTCGCGCAGATCAGCTATGTGGGTCGGCGTTCCGGGCGGACGTTCACGACGCCGGTGAACTATCGGCGTTCCGGCGAGGAGTACGTCATCGGTGCCGCGATGCCCGACAAGAAGAAGTGGTGGCGCAACTTTCTCGGCGAGGGTGGCCCGGTCACCCTGCGCATCGATGGCGTCGACCACGTCGGCCATGCGGTCGCCCATCGGGACCAGCGGGGCCGGGTCGCCGTCCGGGTGAAGCTCGACGCGGCCGACTGACCCCCGGTAAACGCCGAACGGCGCCGCTCCCAGGGGAGCGACGCCGTTCAGGTTGTGCAGTGGGTCTTACAGACTCACTTGATGATCTTCGTGACGCGACCGGCACCGACGGTGCGGCCACCCTCGCGGATCGCGAAGCGCAGGCCTTCGTCCATGGCGACCGGCTGGATCAGCTTGACCAGCATCTCGGTGTTGTCGCCGGGCATGACCATCTCGGTGCCCTCGGGGAGGGTAACGACGCCGGTCACGTCCGTGGTACGGAAGTAGAACTGCGGGCGGTAGTTGTTGAAGAACGGGGTGTGGCGGCCGCCCTCGTCCTTCGACAGGATGTACGCCTGGCCCTCGAACTCCGTGTGGGGAGTCGTGGTGCCCGGCTTGACGACAACCTGGCCACGCTCGACATCTTCGCGCTTGATGCCACGAACCAGCAGGCCGACGTTGTCGCCCGCCTGGCCCTGGTCGAGCAGCTTGCGGAACATCTCGATACCGGTGACGGTGGTCTTGGTCGACTTCTCCTTGATGCCGACGATTTCCACCTCCTCGTTCACGTTGACGATGCCGCGCTCGACACGACCGGTGACGACGGTGCCACGACCGGTGATCGTGAAGACGTCCTCAACGGGCATCAGGAACGGGAGCTCGGTCTCGCGGACCGGGTCCGGGATCGAGTCGTCGACGGCCTGCATGAGCTCGACGATGGCCTCGGCCCACTTCTCGTCGCCCTCGAGGGCCTTCAGACCGGAGACGCGCACGACCGGCGCGTCCTCGTCGAATTCCTGCGAGGCCAGCAGTTCGCGGACCTCCATCTCGACGAGCTCGAGGATTTCCTCATCGTCGACCATGTCCGACTTGTTCAGCGCGACCAGGATGTAGGGCACGCCGACCTGACGGGCGAGCAGCACGTGCTCGCGAGTCTGCGGCATCGGACCATCGGTGGCCGCGACGACCAGGATGGCGCCGTCCATCTGCGCCGCACCGGTGATCATGTTCTTGATGTAGTCCGCGTGGCCCGGGGCGTCGACGTGCGCGTAGTGGCGCTTATCGGTCTGGTACTCGACGTGGGAGATGTTGATCGTGATACCACGAGCCTTCTCCTCCGGCGCCTTGTCGATCTGATCGAACGCGAACGCGTCGTTCAGATCCGGGAACTTGTCAGCCAGCACCTTGGTGATCGCTGCAGTCAGCGTGGTCTTGCCGTGGTCGACGTGACCGATGGTGCCGATGTTGACGTGCGGCTTCGTCCGCTCGAACTTCGCCTTCGCCACTTTTGGGTCCTCCTGGACTTGTTGGTGCGTGCATTTGCAGCAGTGCGTGTGTCATCCCCACTGGGGGTGGGGACCGGGGGTATTACATGACGCCCGACACTCGGGGTCCAGTGTGCCACTGGACCCCAAGGGGTTTATTCGCCGGTCGCCTTGGCGATGATCTCCTTGGACACATTGGCCGGAACCTCTGCGTACTGGGCGAACACCATGGAGTAGTTCGCGCGACCCTGGGTCTTCGACCGCAGGTCACCGATGTAACCGAACATCTCCGAGAGCGGAACCAGCGCCTTGACGACACGGGCACCACTGCGTTCCTCCATGGCCTGAATCTGGCCACGGCGGGAGTTGAGGTCGCCGATCACGTCGCCCATGTATTCCTCGGGCGTGATGACCTCGACCGCCATGAGCGGCTCGAGGATCACCGGACCGGCCTTACGGGCCGCTTCCTTGAGGGCCTGCGAACCCGCGATCTTGAACGCCATTTCCGAGGAGTCGACGTCGTGGTACGCGCCGTCGAGCAGGCTGACCTTCAGGTTCACCAGCGGGTAGCCGGCGAGCACGCCGTACTGCATGGCATCCTGGGCGCCCGCGTCGACCGACGGGATGTACTCACGGGGCACGCGACCGCCGGAGACCTTGTTCTCGAACTCGTAGGTCGCGCCGTCCTCGCCGATGAACGGCTCGAGGGCGATGATGACCTTCGCGAACTGGCCGGAGCCACCCGTCTGCTTCTTGTGGGTGAACTCGTGCTTTTCGACCTTCTTGGTGATGGTCTCGCGGTAGGCCACCTGCGGCTTGCCGACGTTCGCCTCGACCTTGAACTCGCGACGCATACGGTCGACGAGGATGTCGAGGTGGAGCTCGCCCATGCCGCCGATGACGGTCTGGCCGGTCTCCTGGTCGAGCTTGACCGAGAACGTCGGGTCTTCGCGCGCCAGCTTCTGGATCGCGGTGCCGAGCTTTTCCTGGTCGGACTTGGTCTTGGGCTCGATCGAGACCTCGATGACCGGATCCGGGAAGGTCATCGACTCGAGCACGACCTGGTTCTGCGCGTCGGACAGGGTGTCACCGGTGGTGGTGTCCTTCAGGCCGATGACCGCGTAGATGTGGCCGGCCGAAGCCGTCGCGACCGGCATCTCCTTGTTGGAGTGCATCTGGAACAGCTTGCCAAGACGCTCCTTCTTGCCCTTGGTCGAGTTCACGACCTGGGCGCCGGAGGCAACCTGACCCGAGTACACGCGCACGTAGGTGAGCTCACCGAAGAACGGGTGCACCGCGATCTTGAACGCCAGGGCCGCGAAGGGCTCGTCGACGTTGGGCTTGCGGGTGACCAGCTCTTCTTCCTTGTTGGGCACGTGGCCGGTGGTGGCCTCGACGTCCAGCGGGGAAGGGAGGTAATCGATGACCGCGTCGAGCATGGGCTGAACGCCCTTGTTCTTGAACGCGGAACCACACAGCACCGGGTACAGCTCGGAGTTGACCGTCATCTTGCGGATGGCGCCCTTGATCTCCTCGATGGTGAGATCCTCGCCACCGAAGAACTTCTCGAGCAGTGCCTCGTCGGACTCGGCGACGGTCTCGAGCAGTTCCTGACGGTACTGCTCGGCCTTCTCCTTGAGGTCGGCCGGGATCTCGACGACTTCGTACTCTTCGCCGAGCTTGGTCTCGCCCTTCCAGACCTTGGCATTGTTCTCGACCAGGTCGACGATGCCCTCGAAGTCGTTCTCAGCGCCGATGGGCAGCTGGATCACGAGCGGACGAGCGCCGAGACGGTCCTTGATGGTCTGCACGGTGAAGTAGAAATCCGCACCGAGCTTGTCCATCTTGTTCACGAAGCAGATACGCGGCACGTCGTACTTGTCGGCCTGACGCCACACCTGCTCGGACTGGGGCTCGACACCCTCTTTGCCGTCGAACACCGCGACCGCACCATCGAGCACGCGGAGCGAACGCTCCACCTCGACGGTGAAGTCGACGTGCCCGGGGGTGTCGATGATGTTGATCTGGTTGTCTTTCCAGAAGCAAGTGGTAGCCGCGGAGGTGATGGTGATACCACGCTCCTGCTCCTGCTCCATCCAGTCCATCGTGGCCGCGCCGTCGTGAACTTCACCGATCTTGTACGTGATACCGGTGTAGAACAGGATGCGTTCGGTTGTGGTGGTCTTGCCCGCATCGATGTGGGCCATGATGCCGATGTTGCGGACCTTGTTCAGGTCGGTGAGCACGTCCTGTGCCACGAAATTCTCCCTTTTAAGTGACGGGCCGGACTATCACCAGCGGTAGTGCGCGAAGGCCCGGTTCGACTCGGCCATCTTGTGGGTGTCTTCGCGACGCTTCACAGCGGCACCGAGGCCGTTGCTGGCGTCGAGGAGCTCGTTGGCGAGACGCTCGACCATGGTCTTCTCGCGACGGGCGCGGGAGTAGCTGACCAGCCAGCGCAGCGCGAGGGTGTTGGCGCGGCCCGGACGGACCTCGACCGGCACCTGGTAGGTGGCGCCACCGACACGACGGGGCTTCACCTCGAGGGCGGGCTTGACGTTGTCCAGCGCGCGCTTGAGGGTGACGACCGGATCGGTGCCGGTCTTCTCACGCGCCTGCTCGAGTGCGCCGTAGACGATGCGCTCGGCGGTGGACTTCTTGCCGTCCATCAGGATCTTGTTGACCAGCTGAGTGACCAGCGGGGACCCGTAGACCGGGTCGTTGATCAGCGGACGCTTGGGTGCGGGGCCCTTGCGTGGCATATCAGCTCTTCTCCTTCTTGGCGCCGTAGCGGCTGCGCGCCTGCTTGCGGTTCTTCACGCCCTGGGTGTCGAGCGATCCACGGATGATCTTGTAACGGACACCGGGGAGGTCCTTCACACGACCGCCGCGAACGAGCACCATGGAGTGCTCCTGCAGGTTGTGGCCTTCACCGGGGATGTACGCCGTGACCTCGATCGCGCTGGTCAGGCGAACACGCGCGACCTTACGGAGCGCGGAGTTCGGCTTCTTGGGGGTGGTGGTGTACACGCGAGTGCACACGCCACGACGCTGCGGGCTCCCCTTCAGGGCCGCAGTCTTGGTCTTGGTGACCTTGTCGCGGCGACCCTTGCGGACCAGCTGGTTGATGGTTGGCATAGACCGGCTTTCCTTATTGGTTATTGCGCTTGGTGTGTAGTGTCAACTGCAGTTCATCGAGCTTTCACCCGCACGTCAGACCACGTTTCCGTTAACCCGTGGTCGGGCGTGTCGCTGAGGCGCTCAGTGCCCTTTTCAAGGCACGCTGGAACGTATCGGCCGCTTTCGCTGGCCTACGTTCACACACGAACTTGCCCGTAGCAATCCGGGCACAGGGATCTACGATACCCGCGTGCCCGATTCGGGGTCAAAGCGGGGGGCCGCGTCAAGCCTTCTACCGGGCGAGATCCAGAGTCAGCTCGACCAATTTCTGGGCACCCGCGCACGGATCGGGGTGCGCCGAGCCGGGCTTGTAGTTGATCCACCAACCGACCACGCCGACATCGGCGGCCGGGGCGGTGACGCCACAGGAGTCGTTGTCGCCCGGCCTGCGCACCTGCAGCGCCCTGCGGCCCTGCACGGTGATGTCGCCGGAGAGGTAGCCCAACTTGTCGTTGGTGGTCTTCTCGTTGTTCAGCGTACCCATCTCGTACCAGTTGAGGCTGGCCATGGCTGTCCCACCAGGAGCGTCCTCGATGTCCCACATGCAGACGGCGCCGCTGAACGAGGCGTTCACCTGCTGGGCGTTGCCGATGATCTCACCGATCTTGTCGGCGGCCACCACCTCGCACTCGCGCAGCAGCTTGTCGAAGTCGGTGTTGATCGTCTCGCCGCCGCCACCCTGCCCGAGCGGCTGGGCGCTGCCCTCGATCTTCTGGCCGCAGCCCGCCAGCGCGAGGGTGAGCATCAGCGCGGCGGTGACCTTGCCCGCCCTCACTGCAGGCGTCCCACGGTGAGCTCGGCCAGTTTCCTGGTCTTGTCGCACGGATTGCCCGCGGTGGCGAACAGGCCGGTGGACATCGACCATTCGAAGAAGTCGTCGTCGAGTTGCACGGCGAGGTCGCAGACGGTGCCCTGCGGGTCGAGGGCCATGAAGCCGGAGCGTCCCGCGACGTCGATGGTCTCCGGTTCGCGGCCGACGCTGGACACCCACGCCTTCTCACGTTCGATCGGACTGCCCCGGTACGAGGCGAAAGTAACACTGGGCGAGGACAATCCGGCCGACTGCCAGTTGCAGCCGGTCGCGTTCTTGAAGACCCGCGCGATCTGGCCGAGGCCGGCGAGGTCGCGCACTTCGTCGTCGGTGACATGGCCGCACTCGCCGACGAACGGGCCGAGTGAGGCGACCTTGGGTGGAGGTCGGTTGGGCCCTGTCGGCGTATCGGAGTCGCCCCCCGATCCGCACGACGTCAGCATGACGACCAAGGTCATGCCGGTAATGATCGCCGAGGGGATCCGCATGCCATGAACTCTAATGGTTCACCGCACCGCCTCACAGGTTGCCGCGAGCCTCCTGTTCGCGCTCGATGGCCTGAAAAAGGGCCTTGAAGTTGCCTTTTCCGAAACCGAGTGAGCCGTGTCGCTCGATGAGTTCGAAGAAGACGGTGGGGCGGTCGACGAGGGGGCGGGTGAAGATCTGCAGGAGGTAGCCGTCCTCGTCGCGGTCGACCAGGATGCCGCGGCGCTGCAGTTCGTCGACCGGCACGCGCACGGCGCCGATGCGCGCGCGCAATTCGGGGTCCTCGTAATAGGTGTCGGGAGTGGCGAGGAATTCGACGCCCTCGGCGCGCAGGGCGTCGACCGTGGCGAGGATGTCGCCGGTGGCGAGCGCGATGTGCTGGACGCCGGGGCCGCGGTAGAACTCGAGGTACTCGTCG
This sequence comes from Nocardia sp. FBN12, assembly GCF_050320175.1. Classification (GTDB taxonomy): domain Bacteria; phylum Actinomycetota; class Actinomycetes; order Mycobacteriales; family Mycobacteriaceae; genus Nocardia. The sequence goes on from NZ_CP190048.1 coordinate 5,292,453, forward strand.
ATCTGAGAACGCTTGCGGCCGTGTGCTGGTTCGTTGAGCGGGAACTTCACCCGGTGGTTGCCGTTGGCGACGACCTTGCTCATCAGCGCGGAGTACTCGGTGGCGATGTCGTCGCCGACGAATTCGGCCATGTTCGTGAACCCCATGACGCCGCGGTAGAAGTCGACCCAGCGGTCCATCATGCCCAGCTCGACATTGCCGACCACGTGGTCGATGGCCTGGAACACGCGCTTGCCCGGCTCGCGGGTGGACGTGCGCGCGATATAGCCGGGCAGATAGGGGCCGGCGTAGCCGGAGCGGTCGACGAGGGTGTGCCTGGTGTCGCCGTAGGTGGCCAGCGCCGCGGAGCGGACGGTGCCGAATTCGTCGGTCTCGTCATGGGGTTCGACGAGGATCGTGGCGCCGTGTTCGCGGGCCCAGGCGATGCAGCGGTCCACGTCGGGGACCTCGAGGGCGATGTCGACGATGCCGTCGCCGTGGCGGTCGTGATGGTCGACGAGCGGGCTGTCGGGGTCGACCGCGCCGGTGATCACGAACCGCGCTCCCCCGCTGCGCAGCACGAACGCCTTGTGGTCGCGATTGCCGGTCTCGGGGCCCGAGTACGCCTCGAGTCGCATCCCGAATGCCGATTGCAGGAAGTGGGCGCTCTGGGTCGCGTTGCCGACGACCCACACGAGGGCGTCCCACCCGATCACGGGAAACGGATCGACACTGTCGTCGTGCTCGATCAGCCCGACGAGCTGCTGCTCAATGGTCATGACCTAGGAAATCGCGGCACACGGCAGGTGGGCAACTACTCCATCGCCGCCTGGACAGGCTGGCTCGAGAAGCCACCGAAACCGGCGAGATGGTGGACAATTTGAATAGCAACCGGACACGGAGGTCAGCGCATGCGCACGCCCGCGAAATTGGACGAACTCGACCTGGCGATCCTCACCGCGATGCACGAGTTCCAGAAGGCCGGAATTCTCGAGCTGTCGCGGCGGACGAAGGTCGCGCGGGCGACGGTGCAGGCGCGGATCAACCGGATGGAGGAATCCGGGGTGATCGCCTCCTACAATCCGCAGATCGATGTCACCGCAGCGGGTTTCGATGTGCAGGCGTTCGTGACGTTGGAGATCGCGCAGGGGGCGCTGGACACGGTGAGTGCTGAACTGGCGGCGATTCCGGGGGTGCTCGAGGCGTATGCGACGACAGGGTCCGGCGACGTGCTGTGCCGGATCGGGGCCGATTCACACGCGGGGCTGCAGGCGGTGTTGTTGAGCATCGATCGGACGGGATCGGTGGTGCGGTCGCACAGCGTGGTGGTGTTGTCGACGGTGGTCGCGCATCGGACGATGCCGCTGCTGCACACGTTGACCCCGGCGGGAACCGCGAAGGCGCCCGCGTACCGAGACCACCGCTGAGCCGCCGGGAGCAACGTTTCCGGCGGTGCGGCGTGCTCAGTGCCGGGCGAGACGCGTGAGCAGCCCTTGTACGTGAGCTTCCGCGGCGGCGCGGGCGGACTCGGGGTGGCCGGATTCGAGGGCTTCGACGATGCGGCGGTGTTCGCGCAGGGCGACGCGGCGGTTGCGGGCCGAGCACCACAGGTCGCCGCGGTAGAGGTGAGCTTGGGCTTCCAGGCGGGCCAGTTCGTCGACGACGCACGCGTTGCCGGACGCGTCGCGGATGAAGGTGTGGAATTCCAGATCGAGCTGGGCGTCGCGGGTGGCGTCGATCGGTTCGTCCAGGTGGGTCTCCTGGGCGGTGATGATGCCGGTGAGCTTGTCGAGGTCGGCCTCGGTGAGGCGGGTGGCGGCCGCGGCGGCGGCGAGACCGTCGAGCGCGGCGCGCACCGCGAGGACATCGCGGATGCGGTCGTCGTCGACGGCGGCCACCTTCGCCCCGGCGTGCGGTGCGCTCACGGCGAGACCCTCGTAGATCAGCTGCTGCACCGCTTCGCGGACGGGGCTGCGGCTGACCCCGAGCTTGGTCGCCAGCGCGGGCACGCTGAGCGATTGGCCCGGGGTCAGCTCGCCGGCGAGCACCATCTGCCTGATCTGCCGATGGACAGACTGGCCGAGCAGCGAAGAAGTGCTATCCATGCGCTGATTATCCCTGGGGCTGGTAGTTCGCCTGCACCCGCTGAGTCAGGAAGTCCGCGGCGGTGACGGGCGGGTATTTCCCGGCGGGTCCCTGGATGACGGCGTCGCGGTCGGCCTGAGCGAAGTAGGCGATGCTGTAGCGCTCGCCCTGGTACTCGCCCTCGCCGGGGCTGCGGACGCGATGGAAGTTCGACGGCAGCAGGTCATCGCTCCAGCGGGTGAGCATGTCCCCGATATTGCAGGTGATCAGGCTCGACGACGGTGTGATGGAAGTCCACTCCTGTTCCGCCATCTCCTTGCCGGGGCATACCTGCAGCCCGCCCTGCCCGTCTCGCTGGAAAAGCAGTGTGAGGCAGTCGAAGTCGGTGTGGGCGCCGGCCCGCCAGCGTCCGGGGACGCCGCGCAGTTCTTCGGGGACGGCGAAGTAGTGCAGCAGGCGCAGGGCGCTCTGGTAGCTCTCGGAGCCGGGATCGTGTGCGGCGGTGAAGTGTTCACGGTCGAAACCGAGGCGGTCGGCGAAGCAGGACAGCACCCGCATCGCCACTTCCCAGGCGCTGTGCTCGAAATCGAGCACGCGAGAACGGAATCCGGCCAGTTCGTGCTCGGTGGGCCACAGCTTGTCCATATGCGGCCGGGTGACCTGGTAGGACTCCTTCTGATCCGGTACGCCGATCGATGGGCGCACCTGACTCAGGCTCTCCCAGCCCGCGTTGTTCTTCTTGACCAGGGGGTACTGCCCCTTGATCTCCTCGGGAAGGGCGAAGAAATCGGCTGTGGTGCTGAACATTTCGTCGATCCGGTGCTGCGGGATGCCGTGGCCGGAGAGCTGGAAGAAACCGATCTCGGTGGCGGCGGCCCACAGTTCCTCGGTGATCTCGGCGCGCCGGTTCTCGAAGTCGGTGAGGTCGATGACGCGGATCTCGCGGTCGGTGGTTTCCTTGCCGAGCCCGCCCATCTGCTTCTCGCGCGAGACCTCGGACATGTCGTAACTGGTGGTCATGGTGGATGTCTCCTTAGCCGGTGACGGAAATGGCGGGGTCGAGGAATTCCTTGGTGACCAGGTCCTTGGCGGCCAGGCCGGTCGGCACGTCCGCGCCGCCGGTCCGCAGGATGGGTCCGAATTCGTCGATGATGCGCTGGACGCGGGCCTCGTCGAAACTGCCGAGGACGCCGTCGGTGTCGTTGCCGATCAGACCGCCGTCGATCAGGGCCTTGGAGCCGAATTCGGCCAGTTCGGCGCTGTAGGGGCTGAGCTTGGGGTTCTGTTCGACCACATCGACGACGACATCGTTGACCTGGCTGGGATCGGCCTTGAACGACGCGGTGGCCTGCTGGATCATCGGCACCAGCTTCCGCAGGCACGGGCCCAGCTCGGCGAGCTTGTCGGCGCGCACGTTGACGGTGCGGGCGTAACCCTCGTAGCCGACGTCCTTGAGCAGCTGGTAGCCGACCGGCTTGTTCCACGCCCGCACTTCGTGCTCGTAGGTGAAGGGTTCGGCATTGACGAAACCCTGCTGGGCGAAGGACGGATCGGTCACGAAGCGCGAAGGCGAGTTGTCGTAGGACGCGTCGACCTGCTCCTTCTTCACCAGCCCACGCGCGACCAGCCAGTCCGGGTACAGCTGACCCTTGGAGACCACCACCGGTTTGCCGGACTTGCCGATATCGGCGATGCCCTGCCAATCGGGGTTGGTCGCCGGATCCCACATCAGCATCTGCGGGCTGTTGCGCAGCAGCGTGGTGACGGCGACGATCGGCTGCTGACCAGCGGCGGCGATGGCGTGCTCGGAGTGCGCGAGACCGAGCGTGATGCTCTGGTCGACATACATCTGCGACGGCACCGTCTGGAAGCCGATGGCCGGGCCACCGGCGCGGATCTCCAGCTTCACGCCGGTGTCCTTGCCGTCGGCCACGAGCGGGCCGGTGATCTTGTTGTTGTCGGCGTCGACCTGGTAGCCAGGGCCGAGCAGACCGAAGATCGGGCCGGAGTCGGTTTCCGGTGCCCACTGGAGCTGGACGACCACGGTGGCGGGGCAGGCGCCTGCGAGCTGCTGCTCGGCTGGGGCCGGTTCGAGCGCGACCGCGGGGGCGTCGGAGGTGTCGTCGGAACAGGCGGACGCGGTGCCGGCCAGCAGCACAGCCAATGCGGCGATGCCGAAGCGACAGAAAGGCGCTGTCTTCATGAGTAGTCCTTCGAAAAAGATTGTGCGCTGTAGTCAGTTGGCGGAGTTGTGCCAGCGGCCGACGCTGACCTTCTGAATGACCGTGAACACCGTGAACACGAGCACGCCGAACAGGGCGGCCAGCAGCAGTGCGCCGATCAGGTCCTCGGATTGCAGGCGGGCGCGGTAGGTGTCGAGCAGGGTGCCGATGCCGGGTTTGCCCTGCGCGAAGAACATGTCGCCGATGATCGCGCCGGTCACGGAAAGTCCTGCGGCGGTGCGCAATCCGGTCAGCGTCGACGGCAGTGCGGCGGGCAGTTGCAGCGACCAGAGGCGGCGCAGCCTGCTCGCGCGGCCGAGGGTGAACAGCTCTTGGAGATTGCCGTCCACGGATTTGATCCCGAACAGTGTCATCGCGATGATCGGATGGATCGCGATCAGCACGCACACGGTGGTGCGGGCGGCGAAGCCGTAACCCAACCACAAGCCGATCAGCGGGACCACCGCGAGTACCGGGATCGCCTGCAGGACAACCGCATACGGGTACACCACGTTCTCGATCGGCTTGGCCTGGCTCATCAGCACCGCGATCGCCACCCCGAGCACCGCCGAGATCAGCAGGCCGGTGATCGCGACCCTGGCGGTAACGGCCAGCGCCTCCAGCATCACCTCGAGCTTCTTCGGATCGGCCAGCGACTCACTGAACACCACGTGCGGCGGCGGCAGCAGGAAGCGACGACCTTCGCTGAGAATCAACATCGACACCGCGTACCAGGCAGCCAGCGCCAGCGTGATCGAGACAATCGGCGCTACCAGCGAACCGCCGAATTTGCGCAGGTGCGCGGTGGGCAGCTGCATCTTCGTGGCGGCGGGGATTCGGGCCGCGACACTCACCATCAGGCAGCCTCTTTCAACGAGCGCGAGATGCGCGAAACGAGTTCGGTGAAGGCGGGTTCGAAACGGAGTTCGCGGTCCCGCGGATAGGGCAGGTCGACGTCGATCACCTCGTGGATGCGGCCGGGCCGGGCCGACATCACCACCACGCGCGAGGCGAGGAACACGGCCTCGGAGACCGAGTGGGTGATGAACAGGGCGGTGAAGGCGTTGTCGCGGTACAGGCGCAGCAACTCTTCCTGCATGTTCAGCCTGGTCATCTCGTCGAGCGCGCCGAACGGCTCGTCGAGCAGCATCAGGCGCGGTTCCAGCGACAGCGCCCTGGCCAGCGAAACGCGCATGCGCATACCGCCGGAGAGCTGACTTGGCAGTTTGTTCGCGAAGTCGGTCAGGCCGACGGCTTCGATCGCGCGCTCGACCCGTTCGCGGCGCGTCTTGCGGTCGACACCGGCCAGCTCGGCCGAGAGTTCGACATTGCGGCGCACCTTGCGCCACGGCAGCAGCGTGGCTTCCTGAAAGATGAACCCGATCGAATTCGTCCGCACCGCAACGGCTCCCGACGTCACCGGCTCGAGGCCGGCGGCCAGGCGCAGCAGCGTGGACTTGCCGCAGCCGGAAGGGCCGACCACCGCGACGAATTCGCCTTCGCGGATGTCGAGGTCGACGTCGGTCAGGGCGAGTGTGCCGTCTTCGCCGCCGAAGCGCTTGCTCACGTCGGCGAAGGAGACCTCCATGCCGGACAGCAGCGTCCTCGCGTCGGCGTCGTTCACCGTGTCGTAGAGCGTCACCGTGATCACCTTCTCCTGCGGTATATCGGTGTTGCGTGCAACCATTGGGCATATTCAGTATTGGCTAGCTTGATTACATGCAATGTGCCATTCGTTTCCGGCGTATTAACAGTCATCGCATGCGAATCAGGCGCTGCGCGAGATCGTGCTGATCGACGCGCGTGCTGAGGCCGTCGCGGATCACGGCCTCGCCGTCGACCCACACGGTGTCGATCACCCGCGGTGACGCGGCAGTCAGCAGCGTGGCGCCGGGGTCGAGGACCGGCAGGCAGGCGAAGTCGCGGTCGAAGCGCACGAGGGTGAGGTCGGCGCGGTCACCGATGGCGATGCCGGTGCGCGCCGGGCGTCCGAGGACCCGGCCCGCGGCGCCGGTCGCCATCCACAGCATCTGTTCGAAGCCGAGCAGGTCGGCCTTCTTGTGGGCCGCGCGCTGCAGGTACGCGCCGATGCGCAGGGCCTGCAGCATGTCCTGGGTGTCGTTGCTCGCAGCGCCGTCGACACCGAGGGTGACGTCGATGCCCGCGGCGAGCATCTCCGGAATCGGGGCGACACCGCTGCCCAGGCGCATGTTGGACACCGGGTTGTAGGACACGGCGACGCCGCGCTCGGCGAAGACCTTGCGGCCGTGGTCGTCGAGGTTGACGCAGTGCACGGCCAGGGTGCGGTCCCAGAGGAAACCGCTCGCGTCGAGGTAGTCGACGGCGCGGGCACCTGCATGCAATCGGCACATGTCGTCGTCGGTGGTGGTCTCGAGGACATGTATCGACACTGTCTTGTCGGTGGCCTGTGCGTACTCGCGGGCGGCCGCCATGCCGTCGGGGGTGAGACAGCGGGGGTTGGGGACGGCGAGCGCGGTGCTGATGCGGGTGCCGAGCAGTTGCTTGTCGAGTGCGTCGACGTGGGCGAACGCCTCGTCGAGTGGTTGCATGAGGCGCGGGTCGAGTCCCCATTTGCGGGTGATGTCGGCGCGGTCGGCGATGCCGCGCCCGAGGACAACGCGGATGCCGAGCTCGTGTAGCGCGCGGATCATCGCCTGGTGGACCGCGTCGGACGGGCTCGGCCACATGTGTTCGACGACCGTGGTGACGCCGCTGCGCAGCAGTTCAAGGCCGCCGGCCAGCGCTGACAGATAGGTCTGTTCCGGGGTGGCGGCGACAGTCCGTTCGCCGACGCAGCGCAGCCATTCCAGCAGCGGCAGACCCTCGCCGATCCCGCGCAGGACCGCCTGCTGCAGGTGGGTGTGGGTGTTGACGAAACCGGGAAGCAGGTGGCCACCACCACCGTCGAAGCGGGGCAGGTCCGCGTGTTCGGGTCCGGCCTCGAGGGCAACGATCTCGCCGTCCACGATCACTACCGCACCGGGCGCCCAGCCCTGCTCGGTGTAGACGGTGGCATTGGTAATAACTACGGACGCAACAGATTCCATGCGCGCACCTCTTCTGCGGATGCGGCTGGTTCGCCCGCCGGATTCAGCGGAGCACGTCGCCCGTTGCAGCCATGAACGTCGTGGGGACGACCCTAGGAAGCGGTTGTTGCCTCGACGTTAAAGCGATGTCACGGGCGAAGGTCTGCGCCGGGCTCGAGGATCTCGATGACGGGGTCGGATTCGGGTTCCAGGAAGGCGAGCAAGGCGGCCGCCTCCGCGTGCACCTGCGCCGCTTCGGTTTTCGTCCACGGGCGGGCCGGGCTGATCCGCAGTCGCGCGGTGCCGGACTTGGCGAAGACCTTGTACACCCCGGCCGCGAAACCATCGATCAGGATCGGCGAGACATTGGTGGCGAAGGCGCGCAGTGTCGGCGGATTGTCGTCGCCGGTGATCCGGGCGCGGTCCTGGTGGGACAGCAGGGCGTTGTCGTACCAGCCGAGCAGCCGGACGGGCGCGGGCAGATCCGGGTCGGCGAGTTCCAGGTCAGCGGCGTCGTAGAGGGTGCGACCGCGCACGTCGGTATAGGTGCGGACGCGGTCACCCAGTGCGGTGACGGCCTTCTTCATCGCGGGAAGGCGCGACCACGTCTGCATGTCCATCGTGCTCGCCGGGCCGAAGGCACGCAGGTACCGCAGAATCAGCTCCGCCACCGGGTAGCCGGGATCCAGCGGCGCGCCGAGCCAGGGCTGCACGCGCGACCACACCGGCCGGCTGTTGTCGCCCCATCGGCCGCGCGGCGGGGTCTGCAGCACGGGAAGTTGGTAGAGCCAGGTCTGCGCGACCGCACCGGCGTCGCGGTCGGGATAGCGGCGGGCGGCCTCGGCGCGCAGATCCGCCGCCGACATCGGCTCGTCACCTAGCGCCGCCTCGCCGTGGGCGCGCACCTCGTCGGGGTCGAGGCCGACCATCGCGCCGTAGTTGAAACCCTTTCGGAACGGGGTCTTCTCGAGTTCGGGCTGAATGTGCGGCGCGATCCGCAAGGCGTCCAGCGGCGTGACGAGATGAATCGTGCCGCGCATCAAAGTGATCCGCACCAGCGAACGGTCGTCGAGACCCTGCGACACTGTCGCCGGATCGAAATCGGCTATCCGACTCCACAATCCGATGAACGGCGGCGGCACGTCCTGGGCCTGCAGACCGACGAGGTGATCGCACATTTGCGGCGCCGTCATGGTCGACCGCTCGAGCAGGTGCTGACGCGCGAGCAAAGTCCGGTTCAACACCCGATTCGACACCAGCACTGCGACTCCTTCGGCTCCTCGGCCGACGATACCGGCCCGCTACGACACACCGGTCCGCGCAGTCGACGGGCTCCGGCCGAACATCCCGCCCTGGCCGTTCGATCCGCCGCCGATCATGCGGACTACGCCGGTTTTATCGCAGCTGGACGACGACCTTGCCCGCGGCGGTGCGCTCATCCAGTGCCGCAACCGCTTCCGCGGTGCGGTCGAGTGGGTAGAGGACCGGGTCGGGTGCGGTGATCGCGCCGGAGGCGAGCAGGGGTTCGATCTCGGCCCATTGTTCGGCGAGGTAGGTGGGGTGGGTCATCACCCATTCGCCCCAGGCCGCGCCGACGACCTCGACGTTCTTGAGCAGCAGGCGGTTCACCTTCACCGTCGGGATCTCGCCCGCGGTGAACCCGACGACGAGCAGCCGGCCGCCGCCGGCCAGCGACCGGATGCTGTCGGTGAAGCGGTCACCGCCGACCGGGTCGAGGACGATGTCGACGCCGCGACCCTCGGTCAGTTCTTTCACCGCGGCGAGCCAGCCCTCGGTGAGCACCACATCGGTGGCGCCGTTGGCCTTGGCCACCTGGGCTTTCGCGTCGGTGCTGACCACCGCGATCACCCGGCCCGCGCCGAGTGCCTTGGCCATGCGCAGGGTGGAGGTGCCGACACCACCGGCCGCGCCGTGGACCAGCACGGTCTCGCCCTCGGCCAGCCTGCCGCGCTTGGTCAGGCAGAAGTGGACGGTGAGGTCGTTGAACAGCACACCGGCGCCCGCCTCGAGCGAGACGTTGTCAGGGAGGGGGAACACAGCGTGTTCCGGCGACACCGCCACCTCGGCGACACCGTTGCCCAGCATGGTCAGCGCGGCGACCCGGTCACCGGGGCGCAGCGACGAACCCGCCGGCGCCTCGCGCACGACGCCGGCTACTTCACCGCCGACGACGAAGGGCAGGCCCGGCTTCATCTGGTAGAGGCCGCGCGTCATCAGCACATCGGGGAAGGCGATGCCCGCGGCGTGCACGTCGATCAGGACGCCGCCCGGGTAGGGCACCGGCTCTGGCAGATCGACGATCTCGATCGCCGAGGGTCCGTCCAACTTGCCGACCTGGGCTGCGCGCATCTTCGACACCTCTCTTGATGACATTCACCCGCGAACATAACCCGGCCGCGGGATCAGCGATAGGCGAACTCGGTGACCGGCTCGTCGGCGAGCACCGAACCGTCCCTCGTGATCGTGAGCGCGGACGCGTCGAGTTGGTACCGGGTGCCGTCTTTCAGGTTGGTCACGGTGTACGCGCCGCCGCCGGTGGGCACCGGATCGTCGATTTCGATTCCGGCGCCGTCGCTGGCGCGCACACCCTTGTAGTAGTAGCGCTGATCGCCGGTGTGGCAGATGACGACTCGCGATCGAGTGGTGCGGGCGATCGACATCGCGGCATCGTTGTCGTTGCAGCGTGGACCCGCCGTCAGGAAGCCCTGGCTCGGCGCCGGAAACGCTGGACTGCAACGGCGGGACGGTGGTCGGGGCCGGGGAGGCGTACGTCTGGCTCTGGGTGTCGATCACGGACGGTTCGACGACGCCGGACGGGGGCGGTGCCGGGACGGCCCCCTCGCGACTGTCGTCGACACTCATCATGATCCACACCCCGATGCCGACCGCCGCCAGCACGATCAGTGAACCGAGCGCGCCGACCAGAACCGGTGTCGCCGAATTACGTTGCTGGGGTACCGGTATCGGTGCGGACGGATGGGTGTACCCACTCCCCGGACCGACTACCCGCTGCGACGCGCGCAAGGCCGTGACCTCGTACTCCGCGGCCCGCCCGGGTTGCGGTCCGGTGACGCGACGGGTCGGCTCCGGACCTGTCCCGCGACGCGTCGAATACCGTTCGGCGGCTTGTGAACCCGCGACCTGCGGCGTCGGGCCGAACGGTCTGGCTTCGGTCGGCTGACGCGCCGGCTGGGACGCCAACCCCCGCGTTTGCGGGGGCGACTTCGGCCCGGCGGACAGGGCGCCCGAGGCTCGGGTTGCCGGCGAATGCGAGTCGGGCGACAGCGCAGCGACGTTTCGAGTGGGCGGCGAATGCGAGTCCCGCGACAGCGCAGCCGAATTCCGGGTCGCGGGTGCGTGCGAGTCGGGCGACAGCGCTGCGGAATCCCTAGTCGGCGGCGAATGCGTGTCCCGGGACAACGCCGCGGAATCCCGAGTGGGCGGCGCGTACGAGTCAGGCGACAGCGCTGCCGAGTCGCTGGTCGCGGGCGCGTCGCGCGGGAGAGCGGCGGAATCTCGAGTCGGCGGTGGGTCGGAGGGGACGACAGCCGAGCCGCGGGTTGTCGGCGGGGAAGGAGCATCCTCGGGTGCGGGCGGCGGTGTCTGGGGGCCGGTGATCTCGACGCGGGCGCCTGCCACCGTGGCGGGAGTGGAGCGTTCGGCTTGGATCAGCGCGGCCTTCGCGGCACGGGCCAGGTCGACGGGGGTGCCGTAACGCTGTTCGGGGCGCTTGGCCATGCCTCGCTCGATCACCGCGTCGAAGGTGGCCAGCGTGGAGTCGGCGGCGCTGGGGCGCGGCGCGGGCGCCATCTGGTGTGACCCGATCGCGCCCGCGAGGCTGTTCACCGGGAACGGCACCCGGCCGACCAGGCATTCGTAGAGCACACAGGTGAGCGCGTAGGTGTCCACCGACGGCGACATCGGCACGCTCTCGAACCGCTCCGGCGCCATGTACGCCATCGAGCCGACCGCACTGCCCGCGCTGGTGAGCTGCGGGTCGGTGGCGGTATGGGCGATGCCGAAGTCGACCAGGTAGGCGAACAGGTTGCCGGTGAGCAGGATGTTGCCCGGTTTCACGTCGCGATGGACCAGGCCGACCTCGTGCGCCGCGTCGAGCGCGAACGCGATCTGCTCGACCACCTGCACCGCCTCGACGGGCGTGAGCCTGCCGTGCTGCTGGAGCCGCTCGCGGAGATCGACGCCCTTGACCAGCCGCATGTCGATATAGAGAACGCCGTCGACCTCGCCCCAGTCGTGCACCGGGATGACATGCGGTTCCTGCACGCTGGCCATCGCCTGCGATTCGCGGCGGAAGCGCTGCACGAAGGTGGGGTCGCCGGCGAGTTCGCGATTGAGCATCTTGAGGGCGACAACACGATTCTTGGAGGTGTCGTATGCCTCGTAGACCTCCCCCATACCGCCGACTCCGAGAAGTCTGCGAATTTCATAGCGCCCGAACATCGAGCCCGCCATTGCTCCGCCGGCCATTAGTGCAGGCTACCTGGGCACGGACGTCTCTGTCATGTAAGACAACCGCGCTGGTACCGCCGTGGTGACCGGCACCTGGTACCGCTAGTCCCGACTCGGCGCGAGGGTGTGATCTGCGACCCGTAAAGTCGTGTACAGAACTACGCAAGAAGTCGCGGCGCACCTGGTGGGCCGTGCAAGGAGCACACGTGTCACTCGATCAGCCACTGGCCCCGCTTCCGCAGGAGGGCACGGGTTTCGCCACGGCGTGGCCCGTCCGGGCCGGCGACGTGGATCCTTATCAACGGCTGCGCCTGGATGCCGTGGCGCGCTACCTCTCCGATATCGCCTGGGACGAACTGAACCAGACGGCGCTGCACCTCACCGATCCCACCTGGATCGTGCGCCGCACCGTCATCGACGTGATCCGGCCGGTCGTATGGCCCGACAACGTGCATCTCGAGCGCTGGTGTTCGTCGATGTCCACCCGCTGGACGAACATGCGCACGCGGATCACCAGCGAACGCGGCGGGTTGATCGAGACCGAGGGATTCTGGATCAACCTCAGCGAATCGAGCAATCTCCCCGCTCGGATCAGCGACGACGGCCTCGCCTACCTGGCCCGATCCACCGACGAGCACCGCCTGCGGTGGCGGCCGTACCTCACCGATCCGGCGCCGCGCGAGTCCGATACCGACCTGCCGTTCCCGGTGCGCGCGACCGATATCGACCAGTACAACCACGTCAACAACGCCTGCTACTGGCAGGCCGTCGAACAGTTCCTCGTCGACTACCCGAAACTGGTCGCGGGCCCGCACCGCGCCGTGATCGAGTATGTGGCGCCGGTGCTGGCCCGCGAGCACATCACCGTGCGCGCCCGCCACGAACCGGGCGACAACACCGGACAGATGGTGTTGCGACTGTGGTTCGTGGTCGGCGGCGTCACGACGACCGTCGTCCGAATCATGCCGCTACCGCAATAGTCTTGGCGGCCGGCGCCGCCAATTCTCGACCGCCTACCCCGGCGCCTGGGTGGCGCCGGGGCCCAGCGGCTAGCCCTTGGCTGCTTTGAGCAGGTCGGCGCGGGTGGTGAACTTGACCCGTGGCCTGCCTGCTGCCTTGCCCGCGGACTTCTCGGCCTGGTCGATGGTCTTCCAGGCCTTGCGGTCGACCAGGTCGGGCTGACGCTCGGCGAGCAGGGCGCGCAGGGCGGCCCGGTCGCCGGTCGGCGCGGTGAGTTTGCCCGCGATGAAGTCGGCGATCACCGCTTCGACGGTTTCCTCGGCGTCGACGCGGTTGGAGCCGATCACGCCGCGCGGGCCGCGCTTGATCCAGCCGGAGACGTAGACGCCGGGGACCGGCTGGGTCGCGTCGATGACCCGGCCGTGCTCGCTCGGCACCGTGCCGCGCCGCTCGTCGAAGGGCAGGCCGGCGACGGGCACGCCGCGGTAACCGATCGAACGCAACACCAATCCGGTCTCGATGGTCTCGGTGCGGTCGGTGGCGGTGGCCACCAATTGCCCGTTCTCCTCGGTCAATTCGTTGTGCGCGAACTCGAGCGCGGTCACCGCGTCGGTGCCGTGCACGGCGGTCGGCGTGGCGAGGTAGCGGAAGACGATCCGCTTGTTCGACAAGTCCGGCTTCGCCGTCGAGTACTCCTTCGCCAGTTCGTACTTCAGGCGCAGCGAGGGTTCGATGTTCGGATCGTCGAGGATCGCGCGACTGTGCGGGTCGAGCTCGATATCGGCGGGGTCGATGATCACGTCGACATTGTTGCGATGCGTGAGCGACAGGAACTCCGGCGAGCTGTACGCGGCTTGCAGCGGACCGCGCCTGCCGAGCACGACGACCTCGCGAATATTGCTGCGGCGCAGGGCATCCAGCGCGTGGTCGGCGATGTCGGTCTTGGCCAGCTCGTCCGGATCGCCGGTGAGCACGCGCGCCACATCGAGGGCGACGTTGCCGTTGCCGACGATCACCGCGCGCTCGCCGGACAGGTCGAACTCGCGCTCGGCGAAGTCGGGGTGGCCGTTGTACCAGGCCACGAACTCGGTGGCCGAGTGACTGCCGGGCAGGTCCTCGCCGGGGATGTCGAGCGAGCGGTCACTCGAAGCGCCGACGGCGTAGATCACCGCGTGGTGGTGATCGAGGAGCTCCTGGTGATCGATGTGCTCGCCTACCTCGACGTTGAGGTAGTACTGCAGCGTGTCGCGACGGAACGCCGACTCGAACATCTCGGCCACGCCCTTGGTACCCGCGTGATCGGGAGCGACGCCCGCGCGCACCAGACCCCACGGGGTCGGCAGCCGGTCGAACATCTCGACCTCGACATCGCTGCGCCGCAGCAGTTCGTCGGCGGCGTAACAGGCCGCGGGGCCCGCGCCGACGATCGCGACGCGCAGCGTGCCCAAGCTCTTGGGCGGACGGGTGGGCGTGCTCAGCGGGTCGAAATTCGACTCGAGCGGGTGACGCTGGAAGTAGGCGGCGTTGATCTCGCGGTACCTGGACAGCGAGGCCAGCAGGTCATCCTCGGAGAAGATCGCGTCCACCGGGCACGCGTCGACGCAGGCACCGCAGTCGATGCAGGTGTCGGGGTCGATGTACAGCATCTCCGCCGTGGCGAACTCCGGTTGATCCGGAGTCGGGCGGATGCAGTCGACCGGGCATTCGGTGACGCAGCTGGCGTCGTTGCAACAACGCTGCGTGATGACGTAGGCCATAGGTGCAGATCCTCGAAATGTGTGGTCGGTGGCTCGAGGCGCCCCCGCGACGGCTCGCGGCGGGGTGTGCCGTGAACGCATCGATGGTGACGCAGCTTTCAGTGTGCCTCGAGTGTGACTGCCACCTCACCCCTGCCCGGGATTACGGTGGTCTGATGGTGGCGACCCTGATCTTGATGCGGCACGGAAAATCGGCCTACCCCGACAATGTCGACGACCACGCGCGCCCGCTCGCACCGCGTGGCGAACGCGAAGCGGCGCTGGCAGGCGACTGGCTGCGGGCCACCCAGCCGCCGATCGACGCGGTGCGCTGCTCGACCGCCGAACGGACGAGGCAGACGCTGGCGCGCACCGGCATCACGGCGCCGGTCGAGTACACCGATGACATCTACGACGCGAACCCGCACACCCTCCTGGAGCTGATCGGACTCACCGACGACTCCATCTCGACGCTGCTGCTCGTCGGCCATGTGCCCGGAATCCCCTGGACCGCATGGGAACTGGCGAGCAATCGCGAATCCGATCAGGCGACCGAACTCAGCCGCAAGTTCCCCACCTCGGCGCTGGCAGTGCTCGAATTCGACCGGCCGTGGGCACAGCTCGGCCCCGGTACCGGCGAACTCACGTCGTTCCACGTGCCTCGCTGAGGTGCCGGGTTCACTTCAGCAACTTGCCTCCGACGACGATGCCCACCCCGAGTAACACCAGGAGCAGCAACGCGACGAAGCCGTTCGTCAACGCCCAGACCACGCCGAGCACGAGTACCACCGGCGCCACCGCGATCGCGGTGATCACCGGGCTCTCCTTGACCGTTTCCCAAGCCGAGCGGGCCCTGACGCGGTCGATGTCCTTACCAGCCATGTGATCCACACTACGTTTCTGTCGGACAACCGTGTCATGCTCGAGCACATGGATTGGAAAATCGAACTCGTTGCCATCCCGGTCACCGATGTCGACCGGGCCAAGGATTTCTACACCAGCATCGGCTTCAACGCCGATCACGACCACACGCCGAGCCCGGATATCCGATTCGTGCAGCTCACCCCGCCAGGTTCGGGGTGTTCGATCTGCATCGGCCGCGGGCTCACCAGCGCCGCACCGGGCAGCGTCGAGGGGATGCAGATGGTCGTGGCCAGCGCCGACAAGGCCTATGAACAGCTGATCGCCGCCGGCGTGCAAGCCACCCCTGTCGAGGACATGGGCTGGGGCCGGTTCACGTTCTTCGCCGATCCAGACGGCAACAAGTGGGCCATCCAGGAGCTGCCGAACTACAGCTGACGTCGCTCGCTCGGGGAAAATCGACGCTTGCTTGGAGTGCACTCCAGGTGAATAGCGTCGAGGAAGTTCCACGGGAAGGGACGAGCACGATGGATCAGGACACCGCCCTGCGCGCCGACAGCGGAGATCGGGAGCACGAGCGCCCGAAGTACTCGATCGGCCAGGCAGCCGAGCGATCAGGGCTCAGCCGCGACACGTTGCGCTGGTACGAGCGGATCGGGCTGATGGGGTACATCGGTCGCGATCACACCGGCAACCGCCGGTTCAGCGACCGCGACCTCGAGTGGCTGGCGCTGATCGGGCGGCTGCGGCTCACCGGCATGCCGGTGGCCGACATGATCCGCTACGCCGAACTGGTGCGGGCCGGTGAGCAGACCTATCCGCAGCGGCTGGAGATGTTCCGCCAGACCAGATCCGACGTGCTCGACAAGATCGCGGAGCTGCAACAGACCGTGGCCGTTCTCGACTACAAGATCGCCATCTACGAAGGCCGATCCGATGTGGGCCGACCCGCCACGATCACCGTGCCCACGAGCGAAGGAAGCGACATATGAGCACCACCGCGACACTGCCGACCACCACCCTCGGCGCCGACGGCCCGCTGATCGGCGCCCAGGGGCTCGGCTGCATGGGTATCAGCGAGTTCTACGGCGATACCGATGCGGCCGAATCGCAAGCCACCCTCGATCACGCACTCGAACTCGGCGTCACCCTGTTCGACACCGCCGACGTGTACGGCTCCGGCCACAACGAGGAATTCCTGGCCGATTTCGTCCGCGCCAACCGCGAAAACCTGCTGATCGCCACCAAATTCGGCATGGTGCGTAAGGCCGACGACCCGCGCTTCCGCGGTTTCGACAACTCCCCCGCCTACATCCGCGCCTCCGTCGATGCCAGCCTGCGCAGGCTCGGCGTCGACGCGATCGACCTGTACTACATGCACCGGCGCGATCCGGCCGTGCCGATCGAGGAGACCGTCGCCGCGATGGCCGAACTCGTCGCGGCGGGCAAGGTACGGGCGCTCGGCCTGTCCGAGGTGACCGGGGACGAACTGCGCGCCGCGCACGCGGTGCACCCGATCGCGGCGCTGCAGTCGGAGTGGTCGCTGTTCTCCCGCGATGTGGAACGCACCGCGGTGCCCGCCGCGGCCGAACTCGGTGTGACGTTCGTGCCGTATTCGCCGCTGGGGCGTGGTTTTCTCACCGGCGCATTCGCCTCGGCGAAAGAGCTGAGCGACAAGGACTTCCGTCGATTCCAGCCGCGCTTCACCGGCGACAACGCCCAGCACAACGCCGAATTGCTGACACCGTTGGCCACGATCGCCGCGGCACACGGCATCACCCAGGCGCAGGTCGCGCTCGCGTGGGTGCACGCGAGGGCGAGTGTGCACAACTTGTCCGTGGTGCCGATCCCCGGTACCCGCAAGCGGACCAGACTGGCCGAGAACGTCGCCGCGGCGTCGGTGCGGCTGTCGGCCGATGAACTCGCGACGCTGGAACCGATCGCGGGGCAGGTGGCGGGCAGCCGGTACGCGGATATGACGTTCACCTCGGCCGGGCGCGAGTAGCGGCGGCGGGGCGGCGATGGTCGCGGTCGACGATCGCCGCCGAGCCGCGCGGTCCACGCGGAATAGCAGCAGGTGACGAACAGTTCTTTTCGACGAATACCGGTCGGTGCTCGTCCGGGCCGCACCGTTCACGTACTGATCCGCCGTGCACCGGTACCGGTGCGAAAGGAGCACACGCAGATGACCGAGACCACCGAGGCGCAACGCCGCGTCGTGCACAACGTCGAGAAGAACCGCTACGACGTGTTCCTCGACGACGAGCTCGCCGGTTTCGCCGAGTACATCGAGCGCGGCAACGACACCGATTTCATCCACACCGAGATCGACGACGCGTTCGCGGGCAAGGGCCTGGGCGGGGTGCTCGCCCGTCGGGCCATCGAGGACGTGATCGCGCGCGGACGCACCATCACCGCGCACTGCCCGTTCATCCGCGGCTGGCTGGACAAGCATCCCGAGTACGACGCGCACGTGGTGGGCAAGGGCATCGCTGGTGAGTGACCTGGAGGCGCATCCCGGCGAGGCTGTGTGCGAGCCGTCGCCGAGCCCCGGGCCGGTCGCCGAGCTGTACCCGGCCAGGGAGGTGCCGCTCGGGGGTGTGCGCGGCGTATACGTGGAACGCACACTGCCGCAACGGGATCTACCGACCGTCGGCGCGTGGTGTTTCCTCGACCGGTTCGGTTCGGCCACCGCGACCGAGGCGGGCGCCTCCCCCGACATCCTGCCGCACCCGCACATCGGCCTGCAGACGGTGACCTGGCCGCTCGACGGGCGCATCCGGCATCGCGATTCGGTGGGCTCCGACGTCGAGATCGAACCGGGGCAGCTGAATCTGATGACCTCCGGTCGCGGCATCGCGCACTCGGAGTTCGGCGTGCCCGGCGCCGAGGCGGGCCACGGCCTCCAGCTGTGGATCGCGTTGCCCGGCACCGCGACGGGCATCGAGCCGCATTTCGAGCAGCATCGCGAACTGCCGGTCTACTCGGCGGCAGGGCTGCGTGCCACCGTGCTGATCGGCGCGCTGGGTGATGTCACCTCACCGGCGAAGGCCTACACGCCGATCGTCGGGGCCGATATCGTGCTCGATCCCGGTGCCGAGGTACGGCTGCCGGTGGAGCGCGGGTTCGAGCACGCGGTGCTGGTGATCGCGGGCACGGTGACGGTCGACGGCACCGAACTCACCCCGGGACCGCTGCTGTACCTGGGCACCGACCGCGCCGAGCTGCGCCTGACCAGTTCCGGCGGTGCGCATTTCGCGCTGGTCGGCGGCGAACCCTTCGTCGAGGAGCTGGTGATGTGGTGGAACTTCGTCGCCCGCAGTCACGACGAGATCGTCGAGGCACGCGGGGCGTGGGAAGCTCGCGACACCAGCCGCTTTCCCACGGTCGTCGGCCACACCCCCGAGGAGCGGATCCCCGCTCCGCCACTACCGCCGTTGCGCCTGAAGCCGCGCAAACGAGCCACCGGCTGCCCACACCACTGACTCGGAGGCCGAATCGCCTTCGCACCCGGGAATCAGCGCTACCTCGATGCGGCCTCCCCCGGCGCGCATCGAGGTAGCGCGGCTCAGCGCCCCTTGGCCAGCAGGGCGTCCAGCGCGCGGTAGCTGTCGTTGAGGCCGCCCTCCATACCCGAGGCGAGCATGCCAGCACACTCCTCGGCCGTGTGGAAGACACTGTCGGTGACGACCCTGGTCCGGCCGTCGCCGAGGTCGACGAAGGTCGTGTCGTCGATGGAGATATGGGCGGGCATGCCGTCCCACTCGAAGGACTGCACGATGCGCTGCTTCGGGGTGATCTCGCGGAAGCGGCCTTCGAAACCGTAGGACTCGTCGCCCTCGTGTTCGACGAAACGCCAGTGCCCGCCCTTGCGGAACTCCCAGCGCTCGATGTCGACCGTGTGGCCGCGGCCCCACCAGCGCGAAAGCTGCTCGATGCGGCTGAAGGCGTCCCACACCCGATCCAGCGGCGCGTCGAAATCGCGTTCGATGTGGACTTCGCGGTCCGAGGTGGAGGTGATGACCGCGTCGTTGGTGGTTGTGCTCATTGGTCTGGCTCCGTTCGTTGCAGGAATTCACCGAGACGGTCCATCCGGGCCTCGAGCATCTGCCGATAACCCTGCATCCAGGCCACCTCACGATCGAAGACGTGCTCACAGATCCGGCAGTACCGCACCCGCCCACGCTTCTCGGTGACCACCATGCCCGCGTCCTCGAGCAGCCCGATGTGCTTCTTGATGCCGGTCAACGTCATCTCGAACCGCTCGGCCAACTCGCTGATACTCGCGGGCCCACGCCCGAGTTGCTCGAGGATGCCCCGCCGGGTGGGGTCCGCGAGCGCCCCGAACGAGGCGTCTAGGAAGTCATACTGAACCATCTAGTTCAGTATTGCGTGGCGACGCCATCCGGTCAAGCCCCTTTCGCCGAACGCTGGACGGAGCGCAGAATTGCCTACTACGCTTTGTCGTAGGACCTGGCGGGACTCATCGAGGGGGAACTCATGGACAAGACCACGTGCTGCATCGTCGGCGGTGGCCCCGCGGGCACGATGGCAGGCCTGCTGCTGGCCAGAGCCGGTGTCGAGGTCACCGTGCTGGAAAAACATGCCGACTTCCTCCGGGATTTTCGCGGCGACACCGTGCATCCGTCGACGGTCCGGCTGATCGACGAACTGGGTCTCGGCACCGAGTTCGCCAGGTTGCCGCGTTCCGAGCTGAACCGGATGTGCATGTACGCAGGCGACCGCATGGTGGTCGCCGCCGATCTCACGCGAATTCCCGGCAAGTACCGGCATATCGCCATGGTGCCGCAGTGGGACTTCCTCGACCTGTTGGTGCGTGCCGCGGCCGAGGAGCCGACCTTCACCTTGCGCATGCGCTCGACCGCGACCGGGTTGATCGACGAGGGCGGACGAGTGGCCGGAGTGCGTTATCGCGATGCCGACGGCAACGCACACGCGCTGCGCGCCGATCTCGTGATCGCCTGCGACGGACGCGATTCCGTGGCGCGCGAGGCCGCGGGCCTGCGTCAGCGGATGGAGGACGTGCCGATGGACATGTGGTTCTTCCGCATCCCGAAAGCGGTGGACGACATCGACGGCGGTGCGGTGCAGGCGCGCTTCACCAACGGCAACTCCGCGGTGGCCATCGACCGCGGCGACTACTACCAGACCGGTTACATCATCGAAAAGGGCTGCGACGCAGCGCTTCGCGATGCCAACGACGTGCGATGGCTGCGTGATCGCGTCACCGAACTCTTCGGCTGGCCCGCCGGGGCGACGGCGGCGATCCGGACCTGGGACGACGTCAAGCTGCTCGAGGTGACGGTGGGCATGCTCGACCGGTGGTACGTGCCCGGCCTGCTGTGCATCGGCGATGCCGCGCACACGATGTCACCGGTCGGCGGCGTCGGCGTCAACCTCGCGGTACAGGACGCCGTGGCGGCCGCGCGCATCCTGGCGCAGCCACTGCTCGACGGCACCGTGCGGATCGCCGATCTGGAAAAGGTGCAGCGCAGACGGATGCTGCCCGCGAGCTTCACCCAGCGATCCCAGCGCGGCGAACACGACATGCTCATCGCGCCCGCACTGCGGGGAACCCTGCACACCGCACCGCTGTCGCTGCGCGTCGTCGATGCCGTGCCCGCGCTCGCCGGAATCACCGCCTATCTCGGCGGGATCGGTCTGCGCCCCGAGCGCGCACCGGAGTTCGCGCGACGTCCACCGGCCGCTGCGGAAACGTCGGACACGAGGCGCTGAGCTGTTCGGCTCGATCGGCTGTGGACTTTCCGAACGAGGCCGCAACGGCTAGGTTTGCCGCGACGAACGGGACGAAAAGGGCCCGGGTGGAGCAGCAGGAGGCTTGCGGGATGAGGATCGGCACTGGGGTCGGGGCGGCGCTGCTCGCGATGGGGGTCATCGTGGCGGCGGCCGGGAACGGGTACGCCGAGCCCGCCGCGGTTGTCGCCGAGCAGCCGGTTTCGGCGCCGTCGCTGCGCGGGGTCGACAAGGGTGTGAACTACCAGGTGAGCGCGACCGATGATCGGCGCGCGGTGGTCACCAGCATCGACGCGGGGCGGTTCCAGCTCGTCCACGACGCGAAAGTCGTTGCGGTGACCGATGAATCGGGTGCGATTCTCGCGGCGCTGCCGATGGTTGTGCGCGTCGGTGAGCACGCGGTGCCGCTCACGCCGTCGATCGACGAGAAGGGCACCAGCCTGACCCTCACCCCGATCGGCGAAGCCACCGCACCCGTGCGCGATATCAGCGCCCAGGAACGCTTCTTCGCCGAAACCCAGCGCCTGCAACCGCAGATCATCGAAGGCGCCGCCATCGGGGCTGCTATCGGTTTCGTGCTCGGCTTCCCGCTCGGCCTCTTCATCCTGGACTTCATCACCGTCCCGGTCGCCACCGTGGCGGGTGCGGCGATCGGCGCTCTCGCCGGATACGCGATGGCGGGTGGTCAGCCCGCGATCGATACCGCGCTGGCCTATGTCACCGGGGCGCCCTGATCACTGTGCGGGTACGGCACCGGGCGAGCGGTACGCGGACGAACAGATGGCCATGCCGGACAGCGAACGCTGATCGCGTCGCCGCGGGCGCAAGCAGCCGGCTCGCGAACTCTCGACGGTGGATTGTCGCCGGTCTCGGCTACCGTTGAGGCAGCATGTCCGCACGGGTGGGTGGTGATGAGAGTGGTGTTCGACCCGCTGGCCGATATCGAACGCGCCCTGGCCGAACAGGCCGGGTGGACGTGGTTCGACGACTACCTGCTGTACACGTGCGGGGTGGCCGATCTCCTCGCGCGCGGTGAGGTGGCGCTGATCCCGCACACCGCGACCCGGGTGCGGATCGAGCCCGGTGAGGTCGGCCTGGCCGAGGGGTCGGTCAACTGGTACACGTGGCGGGCGACCGGCGACGGCAACTCGACTCGTCACCGGGGCCCCGGCGCAGGCCCGGCCCCGATCGTCGCGGCCGCGCAGTTGGGCAACGCCGTCGTGAACCGGACCCGGCGCACACAGGCGGCGGCCGCCGCGCAACCCCGCTGGGTGGCGGAACGGGCAGGGTCGGTGATGATCTCGGATCGCCGACTGCATCTCACCAACCCTGATCGGTCGTTCTCGCTGTACTGGTCCGCACTCGAATCCATCGACCTCACCTCGCCGGATCGCGTCGGCTGCCGATTCCCCGACCGGGACGGCAAACTCCAGCAGATACAGATCCAGACTCCGTGGGCAGCACTGCTTTTCGTCACCGCCGCGCTGCGACATTTCCCGCATCACCCGCTGCTGAAGACCGGGACTTGGCTGCCTGCGGGGTTCGAGGACAAGTGCCATCTGGCGGGGAAGAAGTGCCCGAAGGTCCGGTAGACGCGCTGGTCGGTACGGCCGTCTCGAGCTAGCCGATGCGCGTGAACAACCGTCCAGCCAGGTCGACTCCGCTCACCGCGCCGTTCTCGTCACGGCTGAAGTACCCACGCTGGCCGACGAAAGCTCCTGAGGTGACGATGTATTCGTCACCCGCGCCCGGCAGCAGGCCGAAGTCGAACGGCGCGTGGTCGGGCGGGAGCGCCGGGTCGGCCGCGCGCAACTCCG
Source organism: Nocardia sp. FBN12 (assembly GCF_050320175.1). GTDB lineage: Bacteria > Actinomycetota > Actinomycetes > Mycobacteriales > Mycobacteriaceae > Nocardia. The sequence continues at coordinate 5,315,426 of NZ_CP190048.1, forward strand.
GCTTGATCCTGACCTCGAGGACCAGACTCGAAGGGGTCGCGGTGATGTCGAAGGTCATCGCGTCGATCTCGTAGCGGCCGAGCAGTTCCGCGGCGGCCGTGGCGTCGAAAGGCAGCGGTGCCGGGTCGACATCGTCGATGCCGAGGTAGTGCGCGAGAACCCAGCGGACGATCCGCTGGTTGCACGCGATGCCATCGGGACCGGCGTTGGCCATCACGACCACCGCGAAGTCGCGTTCGGGGACGAGAAGCAGTTCGGCGAACTGCCCGAAGCCCGAACCGCCGTGGCCGATGGTTCGGACACCGTCGATGTCGCGGACGAACCAGCACAGGCCGATCGCGTCGCCGAGTGAACTGGCCCGCAACTGCACGGTCGGCTCCTGCATGTGGGTGAGCATGTCGGCCGGCAGCACGTCGTTCGTCCCCAGATGGACACGCATCCATCGCAACTGGTCGACCACGGTTGTGGCGAGGCCGCCGCCGGGATTGTTGGCGCGGTTGCCCTTCCACGGCCGCACGACGCTCACTTCGTGGTCGGCGCCGAGTTCGTGGCCGATCGCGAAGCGGCGGGTGACGACGTCGGAGAGCTGAAAGACGCTGTTGTTCATGCCGACTGGCGCGAGCACCAGATCATGGACCGCGCTCTCGAAACTCTGTCCGGTGACAGTTTCGATGACCCGGCCGAGGAGGTTGAACCCGGCCTGGCTGTAGGAGGACCGTTCGCCGGGCTTGCCGATCGTCGGGAGATCGCCCAGTTGGCGGGCGAACTCGGCGAGCGCGTCGTCACCCTCACCGCTGTCGACGAGGAGGTTCCAGTCCAGGCCCGCGGTGTGGTTGAGCAGGTTTGCGACCGTGATGTCGGTCGAGGCGGTGAACTCCGGAACATACTGCTGCACAGGCGCGTTCAGGTCGACCCTGCCGTCGGCTACCAGCCGCATCAGCGCGGTCGCGGTCACCGGTTTGGTGATCGAGCCAGCGGCGAACAGGGTGTCGGGGGTGATGGGAAGCGGGTTCTCGACGCCGGTGACGCCGTGCGTCGCGAAGATCTCGTGACCGTCGACGAAGACGCCGACGGCTACGCCGGGGATACCGAATTCGGTGGCAGTGGCGGCGATGAACTGGGCGAGAGCGGACATGGTCTTCTCCTTGCTTGCTGTTTCAGGAAAGGGCGAGGGCGGCGAGGCCGAGGATGGTGCCGCCGAAAACGGTGATGTTGCGCAGCGTCTGCAGGGTCCAAGTCCAGGCCGGGAAGCCGGATTCGGCGGCCGCGAGCAGTGCGGGAACGTCGATGCGGGTCAGTTCGGGATCGCCCTTGCGGCGGAACGCGGTGCGCACCGAGCTCACGGCAGTGTGATTGCTGTAGACGATGACGGTGTTGCCGAGCAGAACCAAGGTCAACACCACCCAGTTCAGTGGCTGGGCGACGGCCAGGTCAGCGAGGTTGACTCCGGCGAGCGCGATCATGATCGCGGCGATGCTGATCGGCGCGGCACTCTCATGGCCGCTGGCGTCGAACCGCATGCCGTTCTCGGTGAGCGCGGTGGTGCGCACGCCCTGCCGGGCCAGCTCGGACTCGGCGGCGGCCATGGCGGCCGCGCCGTAGCGATGACGCACGATCGGCATGCTCACGAATGCGGCGGCGATGACTAGATCGATGGCGGCGAGGAGGACGTTCATGCTGGTCAATCCCTTCTTGAACTATGTAAAAGTACAATAGCCCGCGACTTGAACTAAGTGCAAGGAGTTTCTTGAACTTTGTGAAAGTGCCAGGTGAGCCCCTATGGTTGGGGCATGCCGCGTGAGACATTGACCCGCGAACAGATCGTCGCCACCACGATCGAACTCCTGGACGAAGAGGGCCTGGACGGGCTGAACATGCGCAGCCTCGGCAAGCGGCTCGACTCCGCGCCGACCGCGATGTACTGGCATGTGAAGAACAAGGACAACCTGATTCGCCTGGCCGCCGACGAGACATGGGGCGAAATCGCCCTGCCCGATCCCGGCTCGCTCGACTGGCGCGCGGCCGCCGAACAGCTGGCTCGCGGGTTGTACACAACCATCACCAGGCATCCCTGGCTGGCGCAGGCCCAGTCGAGCTACCTGCTCTACGGGCCGAACAAAGCTCGCCACGATGAGGTCGCGCTGACGGTGTACGAGCACGCCGGGTTCGCCGACGACGCGGCCGACCAAGCGATGGGGGCGGTGTTCACGCTGATCCTCGGCAACGCCGCCGGCGCCGCGGCCGACGTGTCACTGCGGCGGCGGCTCGGGCGCGGAGATCGCGATCCGGCGGTCGAATTACAGGCCGCGCTCGACGAGGCAGGCGAGATCGCCCTGCCGCACCCGCGGCTGCGGGCACGGCTCGAGCGGGCCGATACGGAAACCCTCACGGCCGTGGGGGATTTCGAGTTCGGACTCGCGGCGCTGCTCGACGGGCTCGCGCAACGGCTGCCGAGCTAGCGCGCGGACCTCGCTTCGGCGCGAATCACGGTGCAGTGGGCTACTTCTGGCGCGCGCGATAGGCGGCGACGGCGTTGCGATTTCCACAGGCCGTGCTGCAATAGCGACGGGACCGGTTGCGCGACAGGTCGAGCACGAGTCCCTCACAATCCGCGTCCGCACAGATCGATAGGCGACTCAGGTCGTCGGCGCGGATCAGATCGATCATGGCCATCGCGGTCTCGACGGCGATGCGAACAGGCAGCGGCGCCTGCGCTGGGACAGCGTGCACGTGGTAGTCGACCTCGCCGTGGCGGACGAGTTGCGGGACCGCGCGATACTCGGCCAGGGTCTCGTTCACCAGGGCGACCGCGGCGTCCCGGTCGCTGGTGAGGATGCGGCGCAACGGCGCGCGCAGGGCCCGGACGGCGGCCAGTTCAGCCGCGTCACCGGCGTGCACGCCCGTGTAGACGTGCCGTTCGAAGAACTCGGCGAGCTGGGCCGTCTCGGTCAGGGTGTCGGGGTCTTCGGCGGAGTTGACCAGCTCTACCGCCGCCAGCAGTGCCGCCTCGGTGTCATGAGCAAAAACCACGTTGACATATTACCTCAACGAATTTACCGTCATTAGTCATGGAGACTTTGACTCATGACGGCGCGGCCCGGATCCGAACCGGACTGTTCTTCGCCCTCGCCTCCGCCACCTCGTTCGGAATGTCGGGCCCGCTCGCCCGCGGGCTGATGGACGCGGGATGGAGTGCGGCCGCGGTGGTCGCCGCGCGCGTGCTGCTCGCCGGAGTCGTCCTGCTGCCCTTGGCGATTCACCAACTGAAGGGCAACTGGCAGCTGGTGCGCGCCAACGCGAGCCTCATCGCCGTCTACGGTTTGATCGCCGTGGCGGGCACCCAGCTCGCATACTTCAACGCGGTCGCGCGCATGGAGGTGGGCACCGCGTTGCTCATCGAGTTCGCCGCCCCGATCGCGATCGTCGGCTGGTTGTGGGCGCGTCATCGTCAACGGCCCGGCGCGGCGACCATCGCGGGGGCCGCCCTCGGCATCACCGGCCTGATATTGGTCCTCGACGTGTTGTCCGGGGTGTCGACCGATCCGGTCGGCATCGTGTGGGCGCTGGGCTCGATGGTCGGCGCCGCCGCGTACTTCCTGCTGTCGGCCGAGGGCGGCGACCTGCCCGGCACCGTGCTCGCCGCAGGCGGCCTCCTGATCGGCGGCCTGACCCTGCTCCTCGCGGGCGCCGTCGGCATCGTCCCCCTGCACGCCGCCACAAACCCGGCCGTCTTCGCCGACTTCACCACCCCCTGGTGGATCCCCATCCTTCTCATCGGCATCGTCACCGCCGCCATCGCCTACGTCACCGGCATCGCCGCCACCCGCCGCCTCGGCTCCCGCCTAGCCTCCTTCGTAGCCCTCACCGAAGTCCTGGCCGCCCTGATCTTCGCTTGGATCCTCCTCGCCGAGGCCCCCCGCCCCATCCAATTGCTCGGCGGCGCACTGATCCTCATCGGCGTAGTCACCGTCCGCCTCGGCGAACCCTCCACCGCCGCCCTCGGCGACCCCGAGACACCGGCAGACACCCTCGACGACGCGCCCGCGCTGACGCCAGAACCCTGATCCGTGGGCGCGACAACACTCATTCCGCCACACTGTCCAGGTGCTGGAGAAGCGAGCGGACACACCGCACTGTCCGGAATGCAGTGGCCCGATGACCCGGATCGCCTATGGCAAACCTAGCCCGCCGATGCGCGAACGCGCCGAGCGTGGCGAGATCATCCTGGGCGGATGCTGTGTCAACGACTCGCTACGGTGGGGCTGCATTCCATGCATGGCCCGAAAAGCAGACGAGCAGCACCGTGCTGACATGGAAAAGCTGATCAGCCGCTACCAGGATCGGCATGTCACCCGTAGCCAAGAACCAGACTCAACGCGTTGACTCGGTCATCGGTCGACTCGGCACCCCTGCGCGGCTTGTTCGACGCCCGCTATCTGCTGGGTGGGATGTGGGCGACGAGTGGTTCCGCCAAGCGGGCGAGGTCCTTACACACCGCGGCCGGCTTGCGGTCGACGGTGTCCCACAGTTCGATGCTGACGCGACCGGTCGGGATGCCGTTCTTCGTGCCGAAAGGTGTGTCGAACCCGAGCTCGCAGTAGCCGTCGTCGACGTCGGTACCAGCGCCACCGAAAGCCTTGGTGACCATGAGCGCAGGCCGATCTCGGATCTTGATCGGTCGCGGCGTCGGGTACCAGCCGTAGTGGCTGTAGTACACCTCATGAAATGGTTCGGCGCCCGCCAAGATCTCGACTGTGTACCCGTCGCCCCGCCATCGACATCCGCCGCCGGTACCGTTCTCCTTCTTCGAAGCGTCCAATCCGGCTGCGACGATGGCAGATTCAGGGATAGCGCAAGGGTTCCACACGGGCACGGGCACCGTTGTCGTGGTCGTACCGGGGGGAGCAGTCGGAGTAGACGGTGGTTCGCTCGTCGCGATGGGCAGACTTTCGGGCAGCTCACGGGCAAGCTCGGCGAGGACCGCCTGGGCACCTGAGCTCAGATCGTCACGCATGGTCGGTGACCTCCAGACCGGAGGCGTCGCGCCGCCACTCCAATCCATTCCGGACGTGACGACCTCGAGCCTGACGTTACCCACTGCCGCGGTCGCCCAGCTCCGCATCGCTCCGGCTTGATCCTGGTCCCGGATCATCGCGTCGTCGCCGATTCCGTCGAGTCGGCGCGGTGTGCTGAAGTGCTCACGCTCAACGGCATTCGACGCCATCGGCGTCCTCGTGACGTGAATCTGCGGCGGCGAAACCGGAGCGCGACTCAGCTCGATAGTCACGGTGCGCAGCAGCGGTCCAGCAGCGGGCATGACATCACCGGCGGGGACCGGGTCGGCATCGAAGCTCGCCGTACAGATCAGCTCGTTCGCGCGGTGCGGCATTTCGGTGTCTGCGGCCTGCAATCGTGTTTCCGGGTCGTCCAGATACCCAGCGAACCGACCCAGCGCCTCCCGGGCCGCCACATCCACCGCCTCGCACGACGAAGGCAACGCCGAATACGACCGAACCTCGGGGACAGCGCTTCCCGTCGTACCACCGTCCCCGATCGAGCACCCCGCTGTGAACACCAAGGCGCACAACACCATTAGGTACGGACGCGAAGGCATGAGCACCCGCAACAACTACCACACCGCGGCCGACCTCGGGAAACACTGTCCCGCGGGCTTACGCCCGGATCCTCGGCCGGCACGTCGACAGAGTTGCCTCGTGCCGTACACGGCTGGGTTCACCAGCGGTAGTCGAGGAATTTGCCGTCCAGGGTGATGACGACGCGGTCGCCGTCGGGGTGGGGGCGGCGGGCGATGTCGATGTTGAAGTTGATGGCGCTCATGATGCCGTCGCCGAATTCCTCGTGAATGAGTTCTTTGAGGGCGGGGCCGTAGACCGAGACCGCTTCGACGAGGCGGTAGATGGTGGGGTCGGACAGTTGTGCCGGGTCGGCGCCGCGGGAGGGTTGCAGGCGCAGGCTTTCGGCGACGGTGTCGTCTAGGTCGAGCAGGGTGCAGACGGCGGCGGCTTGTTCTGCGGTCATCGGGTGCTGGCCGAGCAGGGCCGCTGTCGTCCAGACCAGGGGTGCGCCGAGAGATTCCGCGATACCCGCCCACGTCAGATCCTTGCGGATACGGGCGGCGACGATGAGGTCGGCGGCGGCGGATTTGCTCAGGATCGGTTGCATGCGGGCTCCTAGGGTCGGGGTCGCCGCTAGCCTGCCATTCGGGGGCACTCGCCGCCATAGTGGAATACCACTATTTACGTGGGAGCAACATCCGGTGATCGCGAGGCAACCTCGACAGCGAAAACTCCTGCGCTAGAGGCACTACGAAGGGGTTTCCATGTCCTATCTCAAACCGGCGGACTTCGTCGAGAAGATGATCGACGCGGGCGAAGCCAAAGCGTTCATGTCCACCCGCGACACCGTGATCCGCGCCTACATGGCGGGCGCGATCCTCGCCCTCGCCGCCGCCTTCGCGGTGACGATCACCGTGAACACCGGCGAGCCACTGCTCGGAGCCGTGCTCTTCCCCGTCGGGTTCTGCATGCTCTACCTACTCGGATTCGACTTGCTCACCGGCGTTTTCACGCTGGTTCCCCTGGCTTTGATCGACAAGCGGCGCGGCGTCACCGTGCGCTCGATGCTGCGCAACTGGGGACTGGTGTTCGTCGGCAACTTCGCCGGCGCGTTCACCGTCGCGGTGATGATGGCGATCATCCTGACCATGGGCTTCTCCGTCGACCCCAGCGTCGTCGGCGAAAAGCTCGGCGAGATCGGCGAATCCAGGACCCTCGGCTACGCCGAACACGGCGCCGCGGGCATGCTCACCCTGTTCATCCGCGCCGTGCTGTGCAACTGGATGGTCTCCACCGGCGTGGTCGCCGCGATGATGTCGACCTCGGTGTCGGGCAAGGTGATCGCGATGTGGATGCCCATCATGCTGTTCTTCTACATGGGCTTCGAACACTCCATCGTCAACATGTTCCTGTTCCCCTCGGGCCTGCTCCTCGGCGGCGACTTCTCCCTGGCCGACTACCTCATCTGGAACGAAATCCCCACCGTCATCGGCAATCTCGTCGGCGGCCTCACCTTCGTAGGCCTAACCCTCTACGCCACCCACGCCCGCACCGCCCCATCCCGCCGGCAGCCCGAACCCACAGAATCCGTTGTGGCGGACTGAAGAATTCAGCTGGCTACCGGTCGCGGTACTCCGCTTCGGCGATCGTCAGCTCCGTGCCCGGCATCGTGATCGTCACAAGTCCGGTGTCGGGGTTCCAGGTAGCGGCGACATCGCCTGCCGGGTAGGGGATGTCGTAGAACAGCCCACGATTGGGCGCGATCCCGACGTGGATCTGATACTCGGTGGCCAACAGCCCCGGCGTGGTGCGGTGGTACACACAGTACGACCTGTTGCCGTGCTCCGGGCCGCAGCTGAGTTCGACCTGGTCGGACATTGCATATGCGGCGAATCGGTAGGCGGTGAACGCCGACGCGAGCACACCGGCCACCGCGAGCACGACGACGACAACCTGAGACTTCACACCGCGACCGTACACAGAAAACGGCCCCCGCTCTCGGAAGAGCGGGGGCCGAAATCTGTTGCCTACCTGCGGACTAGCGGTAGTCGCTGAACCCGTAGTCGTCCAGCGGGTGGTGGTCACGGCGGCGGTCATGAGTCCCGAGACCGGTAACCACGCAAGCGGTTCTACGATGCGGGCGAGGCCGCTAGTCTGGATGACCCCCTATGCAGCAACAACCCAGGCGGTGAAGGTGCACGATCCGATGGCGGATGTCGAACGGGCGTTGGCCGCGCAGGTCGGCTGGAATTGGGTCGACGACCACCTGCTGTACGCCTGCAAGATGCTGTCGCGGCTGCGGGCGGGCGGCATTGCGGCGCTCGATCCGTACCCGACGTCGATCGTGATGGAGGAGCAGGAGACCTGCTTCGGTGAAGGCCAGGGCCTGTGGGCGGTGTTTCGTAGCCCTGAGCTGCCGCCGCCACCGCCCACAATTGCCCCAGCGGTGATCGCGGCCGTCTCGCCGTCAACTCCAGTCTTTGTCGCACCACGCGGCAGCTCGCGCCGCGATATCCAGCGAGCACGCACGGCAGCCAATGCCGCAGCCTTCAACGCAAGACAACGAAGCGAGCGTATGGCGGTTCAGATGGTTCAGGCGGCGGCCGATGCTGCACGCGTGGCAAACGCAGCAGCTGCGGCGGCTCGCGAACAGGCCACATCGCACTACCTCGAATTGGCGACACCGTGGGCGGCGCCGGCGTTCCTTATCGCCAGCCAGGCGAGATTCCCCCATCACCCGCAACTGATCAGCGGTTCTTGGTTACCTCACGGCTTCGAGGAACGCTGTCACATCGCGGGTAAAGCCTGCCAGCGAGTCCGCTGACCAGGACACGACGAACGCCCCGTTCCACAAGGGAACGGGGCGTTCGGGTTACTGCTTAGCGGTAGTCGCTGAAGCCGTAGTCGTCCAGCGGCACTGCTGCGCCGGTGGAGGAGCCGAAGCTGTCCGGGGAGTAGTAGGTGTCGTCGTAGGACGGCACCGCGTACGCCGCGGCACGGGCTTCTTCGGTCGGCTGCACCTGGATGTTGCGGTAACGGTTGATACCGGTACCGGCCGGGATGAGCTTACCGATGATCACGTTCTCCTTCAGGCCGATCAGCTTGTCGGAGCGGCAGTTGATGGCCGCGTCCGTCAGCACTCGGGTGGTCTCCTGGAAGGAGGCCGCCGACAGCCACGAATCGGTGGCCAGCGACGCCTTGGTGATACCCATCAGCACGGGACGGCCCGAAGCCGGCTCGCGACCTTCGGCCACCACACGACGGTTCGAGTTCTCGAACTCGGCACGCTCGGTGAGCGAACCGGGCAGGAACTCGGTCGCACCCGAGTCGATGATCGTCACACGACGCAGCATCTGGCGAACAATCACCTCGATGTGCTTGTCGTGGATCGACACACCCTGCGAGCGGTAGACCTCCTGGACCTCGTGGACCAAGTGGACCTGCACCTGACGGGGACCCATCACGCGCAGCACCTCGTGCGGATCGGCAGCGCCCTCGAGCAGCTGCTGACCCACCTCCACGTGGTCACCGTCGGCCAGCAGACGCTCGGAGCCGTCGTCGTGCTTGAACACCCGCAGACGCTGACGCTTCGAGAGCTTGTCGTAGACGACTTCCTCGGACCCGTCATCAGGGATGATCGTGATCTTGTAGAAGCGGTCGTCGTCCTCGAGACGCACCCGGCCCGAGACCTCCGCGATCGGCGCCTTGCCCTTGGGGACACGGGCCTCGAAGAGCTCCTGAACACGCGGCAGACCACCGGTGATGTCGTCGCCCGCGACGCCACCCTGGTGGAAGGTACGCATGGTCAGCTGGGTACCGGGCTCACCGATGGACTGGGCGGCGACGATGCCGACGGCCTCGCCGATATCGACCAGCTTGCCGGTGGCCATCGAACGGCCGTAGCAGGTGGCGCAGACGCCGGTGCCGGTGGTGCAGGTCAGCACGGAGCGGACCTTCACCTCGGTGATACCGGCCTCGAGCAGCGCCTCCAGCGCGGGGTCGCCGAGGTCGGCGCCCTTCGCCACGATGACGTTGCCCTTGGCATCGACCGCGTCGGACGCCAGGGTCCGGGCGAAGGTCGAGGTCTCGACGTGCGCGTCACGGATGATCGTGCCGTCGGCCAGCTTCTCCGCGATCGGCACCAGGATGCCGCGCTCGGTGCCACAGTCCTCTTCGCGGACGATGACGTCCTGCGACACGTCGACCAGACGACGGGTCAGGTAACCCGAGTCGGCGGTACGAAGCGCCGTATCGGCCAGACCCTTACGAGCACCGTGGGTGTTGATGAAGTACTCGAGCACGGTCAGGCCCTCACGGAACGAGGACTTGATCGGGCGCGGGATGAACTCACCCTTCGGGTTCGTCACCAGGCCCTTCATACCCGCGAGGGTACGGGTCTGGGTGAAGTTACCCGTGGCGCCGGAGTCGACGATCGTGATGATCGGGTTGTCCGGCGGGTAGTGGGTCCGCAGCGCGGCGCCCACTTCCTCGGTGGCTTCCTGCCAGATCTTGACCAGCGCGTTGTTGCGCTCGGCGTGATCGAGCGCACCACGCTGGTACTTCTTCTCGATCAGGTCCGCCATCGACTCGTAGCGTTCCATGATCTCGGGCTTCTCCGGCGGAACGAGCACGTCCGACATGGAGACGGTGACACCCGAACGCGTGGCCCAGTAGAAGCCGGCGTCCTTGAGCTTGTCGACGGTCTGCGCGACGACGATCATCGGGTAGCGCTCGGCCAGATCGTTGATGATCGTGGCCTGACGCTTCTTCGGCATCGGCTCGTTGATGAACGCGTAGTCCGCCGGAAGCAGATCGTTGAAGATCACGCGACCCAGCGTGGTCTCGGCCAGCCACGCGTCGCCGCGCTTCCAGCCGTCCGGGAACTGCGCGCTCTCGATGTCACGCGGCGGGCGCTGCTCGGTCAGTCGCACCTTGATGGTGGACCGCACGGTCAGCTCGCCACGATCGACGGCCATCTGCGCCTCGGCGGGCGAGGAGTACACGCCGTATTCCGGCACGTCCTTGGCCGACGCCTTGTACGTGCCGGCACCGTTCTCGTCGAGACGGGTCAGGTAGAACAGGCCCGTCACCATGTCCAGACGCGGCATCGCCAGCGGGCGACCCGACGCCGGGGACAGGATGTTGTTCGACGACAGCATCAGGATGCGCGCCTCGGCCTGCGCCTCCGCGGACAGCGGAAGGTGCACGGCCATCTGGTCACCGTCGAAGTCGGCGTTGAACGCTTCACAGACGAGCGGGTGCAGCTGGATGGCCTTGCCTTCGACCAGCTGGGGCTCGAAGGCCTGGATGCCGAGGCGGTGCAGGGTGGGCGCGCGGTTCAGCATCACCGGGTGTTCGGCGATGACCTCTTCGAGGACATCCCACACCTGGGCACGCTGACGCTCGACCATCCGCTTGGCGGACTTGATGTTCTGCGCGTGGTTGAGATCGACCAGACGCTTCATCACGAACGGCTTGAACAGCTCGAGCGCCATCAGCTTGGGCAGACCACACTGGTGCAGCTTCAGCTGAGGACCGACGACGATGACCGAACGGCCCGAGTAGTCGACGCGCTTGCCGAGCAGGTTCTGACGGAAACGACCCTGCTTGCCCTTGAGCAGATCGCTCAGCGACTTCAGCGGGCGGTTACCCGGTCCGGTGACCGGACGGCCACGACGGCCGTTGTCGAACAGTGCGTCGACCGACTCCTGCAGCATCCGCTTCTCGTTGTTGACGATGATCTCGGGCGCACCCAGATCGATCAGTCGCTTGAGGCGGTTGTTGCGGTTGATCACGCGGCGGTACAGGTCGTTCAGGTCGGAGGTGGCGAAACGGCCACCGTCGAGCTGAACCATCGGACGCAGCTCCGGCGGGATCACCGGAACAGCGTCGAGCACCATGCCCATCGGCGAGTTGCCGTTGGTCTGGAAGGCCGCGACGACCTTCAGACGCTTGAGCGCACGCAGCTTCTTCTGGCCCTTGCCGCTGCGAATGGTCTCGCGCAGCTTCTCGGCCTCGGCGTTGATGTCGAAGTTCTCCATCAGCTTCTGGATGGACTCCGCACCCATGGCGCCGGTGAAGTACTCGCCGTAACGGTCGACGAGCTCGCGGTAGAGCACCTCGTCGACGATGAGCTGCTGAACCGACAGCTTGGTGAAGGTGGTCCAGATCTCGTCGAGACGGTCCAGCTCACGCTGCGAGCGGTCGCGCAGCTGACGCATTTCGCGCTCGCCGCCGTCCTTGACCTTGCGGCGCACGTCGGACTTGGCGCCTTCGGCTTCCAGCTCGGCCAGATCGGCTTCGAGCTTCTGCGCGCGGGCCTCGAGGTCGGCGTCGCGCTGATCGGCGACAGCCTTCTTCTCGACCTCCATCTCGGCTTCGAGCGTGGAGAGCTCGTTGTGACGCAGCTCCTCGTCGACACCGACGATGACGTAGGCGGCGAAGTAGATGATCTTCTCGAGATCCTTCGGCGCCAGGTCGAGCAGATAACCCAAGCGCGACGGAACGCCCTTGAAGTACCAGATGTGAGTAACGGGAGCGGCCAGCTCGATGTGGCCCATCCGCTCACGACGCACCTTGGCGCGAGTCACCTCGACGCCACAGCGCTCACAGATGATGCCCTTGAAGCGGACACGCTTGTACTTGCCGCAGTAGCACTCCCAGTCCCGGGTGGGACCGAAGATCTTCTCGCAGAAGAGCCCGTCCTTCTCCGGCTTGAGCGTGCGGTAGTTGATGGTCTCCGGCTTCTTCACCTCGCCGTAGGACCACTGGCGGATGTCGTCGGCGGAGGCAAGGCCGATCCGGAGTTCATCGAAGAAGTTGACGTCTAGCACGTAACTTCCTTTCCCCTATTCGGGTCGAATTCGAGCAAAAGTTCACTAGTTTGGTCGAGCGCGGGGCGCGGGGCGGCTGCCCTTTTCCAAGGGACAGCCGCACCGCGCGTACCACCTAGTTCGCCAGATCGTCGATGGTTGCGGCTTCGTTCCTGGACAGGTTGATGCCCAGGTTCGCGGCCGCGCGCTCCAGATCCTCGTCTTCGCCGCCGCCCATCTCGATCGCGGCGCCGTCCGAAGACAGCACCTCGACGTTGAGGCACAGTGACTGGAGTTCCTTGAGGAGCACCTTGAACGACTCCGGAATGCCCGGCTCCGGAATGTTCTCGCCCTTGACGATGGCCTCGTAGACCTTCACGCGGCCGACCACGTCGTCGGACTTGATGGTCAGGAGTTCCTGCAGCGTGTACGCCGCGCCGTAGGCCTGCATGGCCCAGCACTCCATCTCACCGAAACGCTGACCACCGAACTGCGCCTTACCACCCAGCGGCTGCTGCGTGATCATCGAGTACGGACCGGTCGAACGGGCGTGGATCTTGTCGTCGACCAGGTGGTGCAGCTTCAGGATGTACATGTAACCGACCGCGACCGGGTACGGGAACGGCTCACCCGAACGACCGTCGAACAGCGTCGACTTGCCGTCGGCGTTGACCATCCGCTCACCGTCACGGTTGGGCAGGGTCGAGCCGAGCAGACCGGTCAGCTCGTCATCCTTGGCACCGTCGAAGACGGGCGTGGCGATGTTCGAGTCGGCCGGCGCCGCCAGCATCTCCTCGGGCAGCGTCGCCGCCCACTCGGGGCGGGTGCCATCCGCGGCCACGTCGATATTCCAGCCGGCCTTACCGATCCACCCGAGATGGGTTTCCAGGATCTGGCCGATGTTCATACGACGGGGCACACCGTGGGTGTTCAGGATGATGTCGACCGGCGTGCCGTCGGGCATGAACGGCATGTCCTCGATGGGGAGGATCTTGCCGATGACGCCCTTGTTGCCGTGGCGACCGGCGAGCTTGTCGCCGTCCTGGATCTTGCGCTTCTGCGCCACGTAGACGCGGACCAGCTCGTTCACACCGGGAGGCAGATCGTCGTCGTCCTCGCGCGAGAACACGCGAATGCCGATGACCTTGCCGGACTCACCGTGGGGCACCTTCAGCGAGGTGTCGCGAACTTCGCGAGCCTTCTCACCGAAGATGGCACGCAGCAGACGCTCTTCCGGGGTGAGCTCGGTCTCGCCCTTTGGCGTGACCTTGCCGACCAGGATGTCGCCGTCGCGAACCTCGGCACCGATGCGGATGATGCCGCGCTCGTCGAGGTCGGCGAGGACCTCATCGGAGACGTTCGGGATATCCCGGGTGATCTCCTCGGCACCGAGCTTGGTGTCGCGAGCATCGATCTCGTGCTCTTCGATGTGGATCGAGGTGAGAACGTCCTCTTCCACGAGGCGCTGCGACAGGATGATCGCGTCCTCGTAGTTGTGGCCTTCCCACGGCATGATCGCGACGAGCAAGTTCTTGCCCAGCGCCATCTCACCGTTCTCGGTGCAGGGGCCGTCCGCGAGGACCTGCCCCTTCTCCACCCGATCGCCCTCGTCCACGATCGGACGCTGGTTCGAGCAGGTGCCCTGGTTCGACCGGTTGAACTTGCGCATCCGGTAGGACTTGCGGCTGCCGTCGTCGGCCATCACGGTGACGTAATCGGCCGAGACCTCTTCGACGACACCGGGCTTCTCGTTGACAACGACGTCGCCCGCGTCGACGGCTGCGCGCAGCTCCATGCCGGTACCCACGATCGGGGACTCGGAACGGATCAGCGGCACGGCCTGACGCTGCATGTTCGCACCCATGAGGGCACGGTTGGCATCGTCGTGCTCGAGGAACGGGATCATGGCCGTCGCGACCGACACCATCTGGCGCGGCGAGATGTCCATGAAGTCGACCTGCGCCGGCGTCACGAACTCGACCTCTTCGCCCGCACGGCGGACGAGGACCTTCTCCTCGAGGAAGCGACCCTCGGCGTCGACCGGGGAATTGGCCTGCGCGCGAACGTAGCGGTCTTCCTCGTCGGCGGTCAGGTACTTGACCTCGTCGGTGACCTTGCCGTCGACAACCTTCTGGTACGGCGTCTCGATGAAGCCGAACGGGTTGACCCGCGCGTACACCGACAGCGAACCGATCAGGCCGATGTTCGGGCCTTCCGGGGTCTCGATCGGGCACATGCGGCCGTAGTGCGACGGGTGGACGTCACGAACTTCCAGACCGGCACGCTCACGGGACAGACCACCCGGGCCGAGCGCCGACAGGCGGCGCTTGTGGGTCAGGCCCGACAGCGGGTTGTTCTGGTCCATGAACTGCGACAGCTGCGAAGTTCCGAAGAACTCCTTGATCGCGGCGACAACCGGACGGATGTTGATCAGGGTCTGCGGCGTGATCGCCTCGACGTCCTGAGTCGTCATCCGCTCGCGAACCACGCGCTCCATACGAGACAGACCGACGCGGATCTGGTTCTGGATGAGCTCGCCGACGGTGCGCAGACGACGGTTACCGAAGTGGTCGATGTCGTCGATCTCGACGGGGACCTCTTCACCGCCGGGGGCGGTCATCGTGCGGTCACCGGCGTGCAGACGCACCAGGTACTCGATGGTGTCGACGATGTCTTCCTTGGTGAGAACCGAGGAGGTCACCGGCTCGTGCACGTGGATGCCGAGCTTCTTGTTGATCTTGTAACGACCGACGCGGGCCAGGTCGTAGCGCTTCTCCTTGAAGAACAGGTTCTCCAGCAGAGTCTGCGCGGACTCCTTGGTCGGCGGCTCGCCCGGACGCAGCTTGCGGTAGATATCGAGCAGCGCCTCGTCCTGGCCGGGCGTGCTGTCCTTCTCCAGGGTGGACATCATGATCTCGGAGAAGCCGAAACGCTCGACGATCTCCTCGGTCGTCCAACCCAGCGCCTTCAGCAGCACGGTGACCGGCTGACGGCGCTTGCGGTCGATACGGACACCGACGGTGTCGCGCTTGTCGACGTCGAACTCCAGCCACGCGCCGCGCGACGGAATCACGCGCACGCTGTGCAGGTCCTTCTCGGTGGTCTTGTCGATGTTGTGATCGAAGTAGACGCCCGGGGAACGGACCAGCTGCGAGACGACGACACGCTCGGTGCCGTTGATGATGAAGGTGCCCTTGTCGGTCATCATGGGGAAATCGCCCATGAACACCGTCTGGCTCTTGATCTCGCCGGTGTTGTTGTTGATGAACTCCGCGGTGACGAACAACGGCGCCGCGTAGGTCATGTCCTTCTCTTTGCACTCGTCGATGGAGGCCTTGACCTCTTCGAAGCGCGGATCAGAGAACGACAGGGACATGGAACCGGAGAAGTCCTCGATCGGCGAGAGCTCTTCGAGCACCTCCTCGAGGCCGCCTGCGAGACCGACGTCGCCGCGAGCGGCTGCCTTCTCACGCCAGTCGGGTGTACCGACCAGCCAGGCGAACGAGTCCGTTTGTAGGTCGAGAAGTCCGGGCACCTCGAGGGGCTCACGGATCTTCGCGAACGAAACCCTCAACGGGGCTCCGGGGATACCAGCCTTGGTCTGGGTGGAGACTGCCAAGATGCGTCCTTCCAGCACCTCACGCGCGTCGCGTGGTGGTCCGCGACCGTCGCTTGTCTGCTACGAATTCCGCTGGTTACAGCCCGAACGAAACCAGAACAAGCAGCAGCGGAAGTAACACCGGAAGGGTGGAACTTTCGAGTGCGAATCAAGGTGTGGACAGGAGGCAGCCAGCGCAACGTCCAAACTTACACCCCTAGACAAGGGAGTGTCAACATACCATCCGTGTGACCGCTCGCACGGGATAACGCGCCGAAGCCCTGGACGCTGGCCGCGTCAGATCCTTCACCGCTCTGCGCCCTGCCGCCGACTCCCCCGAGCCGACTGCCCACCTGGCGCTGAGCCCTCTATTCAACTGGCGCTGAGCCCCTGTTCAGCTGACGCTGACGCCTACTTTCGCTGGCGCAGGGCCCTTTTCTCACTGGCGCTGATGCCCCTTAACAGCTGACGCTGCTGTGAATAGGGTGACGGTTCGCGGGCCCCTCGTCAAGTGCCGCGGGTAGGTCGGTTCGCGATGCGAGATCGCCTGGCGCGCTGGGGATCCCCCACCCGGCGCCGCGGTCATTTTACTCGCGACACGCCGTGCGCGCCAGCTGGCAGACGGCCGGTCAGCGACTGTTTTCCGCCCTGTCACGCAGATGAGCCCCGGCCGTAGGCCGGGGCTCATCTGAGGCGTAAAAGTCGCTCAGCCGTTGATCTGGCCGTGCGGAACCGTCTTGAACGTTTCGGTGGGCTGATCGCTGCCGGCGTAGTTCGCCATCACCTGAGTGTCGTCGGAGGAATCCAGCGATTCGCGGATCGCCACCTGCGCCGCGTGCGGCAGCGTGTGGATGATCTCGCGCACGCGCGCCTGACGGCGGAACACGGCCTGGCGGGCCGGCATGCCGGGCTCGGCCTTCATCTGCGGGATGATGCCGTCGATCTCCTCGGCGCCACCGTGGTGGTGACCGGCGTCGACGAGGGCCTGCTCGCGCGCCATCTGCGCCTCGTCCTTCTCCTCCGACATACCGATCGGGCCGATCATGCGGCCGTTGAGGAACTGCTTGACCACCGGCTCCTCGCTGGTGAGCAGCACCTCACGGGGGCCGAACATCACCAGCTGACGGCGGAAGAGCATGCCGATGTTGTCCGGCACGGTGCGGGCCAGGTTGATGTTGTGCGTCACGATCAGGATCGTGGCGTCGATCTGCGCGTTGATATTGAGCAGCAGCTGCGCCAGGTACGAGGTACGCACCGGGTCCAGGCCCGAGTCGGGCTCGTCGACGAGGATGATCTGCGGGTCGAGGACCAGCGCGCGGGCCAGCCCGGCGCGCTTGCGCATACCGCCGGAGATCTCGCCGGGCAGCTTGCCCTCGGCGCCGAGCAGACCGGTCAGCTCGAGCTTCTCCATGACCACGCGGCGGATCTCGGATTCCGTCTTCTTCGTGTGCTCACGAAGCGGGAAAGCGATGTTGTCGTACAAATTCATCGAGCCGAACAGCGCACCGTCCTGGAAAAGGACGCCGAACAGTTTGCGGATCTCGTAGAGCTCCTTGTTGGAGCAGGTCATGATGTCGGTGCCATCGATGAAGATGGACCCGCGCTCGGGCCGCAGCAGACCGATGAGCGACTTCAGGAACACCGACTTACCCGTACCCGAAGGGCCGAGCAACGCACTGACCTCACCCGAAGGGAGCGTGATCGACACGTCCTGCCAAATTCGCTGTGAACCGAAGGATTTAGTTACACCCTCGGTCCTGACCTCGACGCCCACTGCTACCTCCATTGATCCCTGCGAGCACCCCACCCGCGTTCCCGCGCGCTCACATCACGGCGGTGCGCTACGACTCTGTGGGTCCGGTCACTGTAACCCATCAGTGAGACGGGGCACACCCCTACATGACTGAAGAGTAACCTGCGACGGTTCCCACGACCCGGATCACTTTCGCATGTCCGGGACAAATAGCAAACGGGCGGCCCATAAAGGACCGCCCGTTCACAACAGCACAGGGTTGCCGAATTACTTGACGGAAACCTTGGCGCCGGCCTCTTCGAGCTTCGCCTTGGCGGCCTCGGCGGCATCCTTGGCGACCTTCTCCAGGATCGGCTTCGGGGCGCCCTCGACCAGGTCCTTGGCTTCCTTCAGGCCCAGGCCCGAGACGATCTCACGGACCACCTTGATGACCTGGATCTTCTTGTCGCCGGCACCCTCGAGGATGACGTCGAACTCGTCCTGCTCTTCAGCGGCGTCAGCCGGAGCAGCGGCGCCACCGGCAGCGGCGATCGCGACGGGGGCAGCAGCGGTGACCTCGAACTTGTCCTCGAACGCCTTGACGAAGGAGGACAGCTCCAGGAGGGTCATCTCCGAGAAAACGTCGAGCAGCTCTTCAGTGGACAGCTTGGCCATGATTGTTCCTTTCGGTGGTGAATGTCTTTGCGCGCGGGCGTAATACCCGAGCAGGGGGTATTACTCGGCAGCGCCTTCGGCGGCCTGCTTCTTCTCCTGCAGCGCGGCGGCCAGACGGGCCACCTGACCTGCGGGAGCGTTGAACAGACCGGCCGCCTTGGACAGGTTGCCCTTCATCGCGCCTGCCAGCTTGGCCAGCAGGACCTCGCGGGTCTCCAGGTCGGCGATCTTCTCGACCTCGGACACGGACAGCGCAGCGCCGTCCATGTAGCCGCCCTTGATGACGAGTGCCTTGTTGTCCTTGGCGAAGGTCTTGAGGGCCTTCGCGGCCAGGACGGGCTCACCCGAAATGAAGGTGATGGCGGTCGGTCCGACGAACAAGTCGTCCAGGCCCTCGACGCCCGCTTCCGCGGCCGCGATCTTGACCAGGGTGTTCTTGGCGACGGAGTACGTGGCGTCGGCGCCGAGCGCACGACGCAGCTCGGTGAGCTTGCCGACCGACAGGCCACGGTATTCCGTGACAACAGTGGCCGTGGAGTTCTTGAACTGCTCCGCGATCTCCGCGACAGCGGTGACCTTTTCAGGTTTCGCCATACTTCGCCTCCTCTCTGATGTCGGTTTCGTTGGTGCACTACCGAATCAGGGGCCGGCGACAAAACGAACGCCCCGGACGCAAGGCGTACCGGGGCGCAAAATAACTTCGGCCTCAGCTCTCCCTGCGTGGGTCGCCGGCAATGTCGCCGGACCTTCGATCGACACCGTGAAATTCGGCATCAACGACCAACGGTCTTCGGTAGAACGAATGGGTGTGGTCCTCGCCGGATGTATGCACATCCCGCATGACCGTTGCTTACTGTACCTGCACCTACCCCCATCTGCCAAAACGGGTACCTCACGGACCAATTCGGGCGAATTCGATGTGACCCAAGCCACTTCGGCACGGCGATGTGTCAGCGATCCCAGCCAAAAGGTGTTACGTGCAGTGACAGTAATCTGGTTGACTCCGATGCTATGGCAACCTCCATAGTCGCTCCATCAATGCTGCTGGACCGGCGTTCGCAGCGGTTTCTCGCGCTCGCCGTCATCTGTCTGGCCGAATTGCTGGTGGTGCTCGACAACACCATCGTCAATGTCGCCCTTCCCTCGATCGGCGTCCAACTACAGACCGGGGTCTCCGGGCTGCAGTGGGTCGTCGACGCCTACACCCTCACCTTCGCCGGCCTGCTACTGGCGGCGGGCAATCTCGGTGACCGCTACGGCCGCCGCCGGATCATGACCGTCGGCCTCGTCGGTATCGCGGCGATGTCGGTCGGCGGCGCGCTCGCCGAGTCGATGACGCAGGTCATCGTCGCCAGGGCCGCGATGGGCGTTTTCGCCGCCGCGGTCTTCCCCGCCACCCTCGCCCTGATCATCAATATCTTCACCGACCGGCGCGAACGCGCGCTGGCCATCGCCGCGTGGACCGCGATGGCCGGGTTCGCGATCGCCATCGGCCCGATCTCGGGCGGCTGGCTGCTCGAACATTTCAGCTGGCACTCGGTGTTCTGGATCAACGTGCCGGTGGCGCTGATCGCGCTGATCGCGACGCTGATCTGGGTGCCCGAATCGCGCGCCGACAAGATCGGCAAACTCGATCTCGTCGGTATCGCGCTCTCGATCGCCGGGATCACGCTGGTGGTGTGGTCGATCATCGAAGCGCCGCACAATGGCTGGCTCTCGCTCACCACCCTGTGCACCGCGGCGCTCGGCACCGTGCTGCTCGCCGGCTTCGTGACGTGGGAATTGCGCACTGCCGCACCGATTCTCGATATGCGGTTGTTCCGCAACCGCCGATTCTCGTTGCCCGCGCTGGCAATCGCCATCGGCTACTTCTCGATGTTCGGTTTCCTTTTCCTGATCACCCAGTATTTCCAGGGCGTGCGCGAATACACCCCGCTCGAATTCGGTATCGCCTCACTGCCGTTCGCCGTCTCGGTCGCGATCGGCGCACCGGTCGCGACGCTGCTGGCGCAACGGGTCGGCACCACCGCGGTGCTGGTGCTGGGCCTGCTGCTCATCGGCGCCGGCCTCTATCTGGGCGGGCAGGTCACCGTCGACAGCACCTACGTGATCGGCGTGCTGCCCTCGATGGTGTTGATGGCGCTGGGACTCGGCATCGTGCAGGGACCGGCCACCGAGTCGATCATGTCCTCGCTCCCGCTGAACGAGGCGGGCGCCGGATCGGCCGTCAACGACACGACCCGCGAGATCGGCGGGACCCTCGGCGTCGCGGTACTCGGCTCGATCGTGGCCTCGTACTACACCAGCCGGATCGGCGCGCGCATCGACGCGATCCCGATGGGCATCATGAACGACAACGAGAAGAGCCTGGTCAAGGCCAGTCCGCTCAGCGTGCTGGAACTGCGTAAGCGCGAGCTCACGCCGTTCTTCGAAACCCAGCGCGAGAATCTGATCATCGCCATGAAGTCCGCGACGCTGCAGGGCGCACACGCCGCCTCACTGGTCGCCACCGGCGCGGTGCTGGTGTGCGCGGTGATCGTGGCCGTCTTCCTGCCGTGGAAGCCGCAGAACGGCGAATCCGTGCTGCTCGGCTGGCGCGACAAGGCACCCGAACCGCAGAACGACTGACCGGCAAACGCCAGAGGGTGGGAACGCAGTGCGTTCCCACCCTCGTGGTTGCTCTAGGAGCTAGCTGTCAGCCGAAGCTCACGCATCCTCGTCGAGGAGGTTGCGGGTGCGGTTCGGGTCCACCGGGATGCCCGGTCCGGTGTTCGTCGAAACCGTGATCTTCTTGACGTAGCGACCCTTGGCGGTCGACGGCTTCACACGCAGGATCTCGTCCAGCGCGGCGCCGTAGTTCTCCACCAGCTTGGCATCGTCGAAGGACGCCTTGCCGATGACGAAGTGCAGGTTGGCCTGCTTGTCGACGCGGAAGTTGATCTTGCCGCCCTTGATCTCGTTGACGGCCTTGGTCACATCGTTGGTGACGGTGCCCGTCTTCGGGTTCGGCATCAGACCACGCGGGCCGAGGACACGCGCGATGCGGCCGACCTTGGCCATCTGATCCGGGGTGGCGATCGCGGCGTCGAAGTCGAGCCAGCCGCCCTGGATCCGCTCGATCAGGTCCTCGGCGCCCACGGCGTCGGCGCCGGCGGCCTCGGCCTCGGAAGCCTTCTCGCCCGCGGCGAACACGATGACGCGGGCAGTCTTACCGGTGCCGTGCGGCAGGTTGACGGTGCCACGGACCATCTGGTCGGCCTTGCGGGGATCCACGCCGAGACGGACGGCGACCTCGACGGTCGCGTCGGTCTTGGTGGTCGCGGTCTCCTTCGCCAGGCGCGCGGCGGCCAGCGGGGAGTACAGGTTGTCGCGATCGACCTTCTCAGCAGCGGCGAGGTACGCCTTGCTTCGTTTTGCCATGATTCTCTGTCCTTAAAGTTCTGGGTTCAGATGTGGTTTCGTCGGGCCTGGCCGGCCCTCCCACATGAGAGCGAGATTCGCTCAGCCTGCAGTGCCTGATCGAAGGCTTCGCTACGCCTGCGTGGTTACGCTGCGCTGCCGCCTCCGGCGCTGACGCTCAGCCTTCGACGGTGATACCCATCGAACGCGCGGTACCGGCGATGATCTTCGCGGCCTGATCGATGTCAGTGGCGTTGAGATCCTCGGCCTTGGTCTTGGCGATCTCGCGGACCTGGTCCATCGTGACCTTGGCGACCTTGGTCTTGTGCGGCTCAGCGGAGCCCTTCTGCACACCGGCGGCCTTGAGCAGCAGCCGAGCGGCAGGCGGGGTCTTCAGCTTGAAGTCGAACGTCCGGTCCTCGTACACCGAGATCTCGACCGGAATGACGTTGCCACGCTGCGACTCGGTCGCGGCGTTGTACGCCTTGCAGAACTCCATGATGTTGACGCCGTGCTGACCGAGCGCGGGGCCGACCGGCGGTGCCGGGTTGGCTGCGCCGGCCTGGATCTGCAGCTTGATGATCCCGGCGAGCTTCTTCTTCTTGGGGGGCATCTTTCTTCCTTGGCTTTCTGGGGTTCGGTTCCTTACGGTTGCCGTAAGCCTCGTATCCGCGCACGACCGGTCCCCGACAAGTACTGCGGGGAAGTCAGAACACGAACCATCACACTCTACCGAACCGGTCTCGCACCTCGACAATCGGGTGGCGACCAGCACAAACACCAACGGCACCGCCGATGAGCGGTGCCGTTGACGCGGGTGTGGAAATCTTTAGATCTTGGAGACCTGGGTGAAGTTCAGCTCGACCGGGGTCTCGCGACCGAAGATCGACACGAGCACCTTGAGCTTCTGCTGCTCGGCGTTGACCTCGGAGATCGACGCGGGCAGCGTGGCGAACGGGCCGTCCATGACGGTGACCGACTCGCCGACCTCGAAGTCGACCTCGATGGTGGGCTTGCCCGAAGCCGAGCTACCGGCATCCGAACCACTGGCAGCGGCCGCGGCGGCCTTCTTCTGCGCCTGCGCACCGGCCGGGACCAGGAACTTCACGACCTCGTTGATGGTCAGCGGGGTCGGCTTGGCGCCGGGGCCACCGCCGGTCATGCCGACGAAACCGGTGACACCCGGGGTGTTGCGGACCGCGCCCCACGACTCGTTGTTCAGTTCCATCCGGACCAGGATGTAGCCCGGCAACACCTTGCGGTTGACGTTCTTCTTCTGGCCGTTCTTGATCTCGGTGACCTCTTCGGTCGGTACCTCGACCTGGAAGATGTAGTCCTCGAGACCGAGGTTCTGCACACGGGTCTCCAGGTTGGTCTTGACCTTGTTCTCGTAACCGGCGTACGAGTGCACGACGTACCAGTCGCCGGGCACGCGGCGCAGCTTGGTCTTCATCGACTCGATCGGGTCGGCCTCGGGGTCTTCCTCGGTGGCGACTTCGTCGATCACGGCTTCGTCGACGACAGCCTCTTCGGCTGCGGCTTCGTCATCGGCCACGTCGGCATCGGCGAGCTCGGCGGCCTCGACCTCGTCGGTGGCGGTTTCCGCCACGACCGTGTCGTCAACCGGGAACTCGTCGTTGGTGTCGTTCTCCGGGGTGCTCACTGAGGCACTCGCTTCCTGTGTCGTCACGTACATCGTCTGGGCCGGGTCGGTCGCGCGGAGGCACGCTCCGCCGTTCCTGCCCGCAATCGGCTACCGGCGTGGGTGTCGGCGATCAGCCGAACAGCCAGTCGACACCCTTGACGAACGCTATGTCGATCCCGGCGATGAACGCGACCATGAAGACCACGAACACCAGAACGACGGCCGTATAGGTGACCATCTGCTTCCGGTTGGGCCAGATCACCTTGCGCAGTTCCCCGATGACCTCTCGCAGGAACTTCAGCAGCCGCTTGAACGGGTTGCCCGCCTTGCCGGCAGTCTTGTCTGCCTTGCGCGAGGACGATGGCCGATCGAGCGTGGCCACCGATCCGTTGTCTGCCGGCGCATCCGACGCGCGCACCCGACGAGCAGACCGCTTGCCACTCGGTCGAGTGGCAGCGGCGGTGTCCTCGCCGTCTTCGCGAGTGTCCCGCTCGTCGCTCACGTCGATCCTCTCTCGTCGCTGGCATTCAGGGCAGGGGCGACAGGACTTGAACCTGCAACCTGCGGTTTTGGAGACCGCTGCTCTGCCAATTGAGCTACGCCCCTTCGGTTGGACCAGCCTGAGCTGTAGTGCCCAACCACATTCGATATTCGGTTGTCTCCAGTGTCACACAACACGCGCGCCGCTTCCATGAGGGTTAACCCCTCGGGAAGATCAGCGCGCAGCATCTCGTGACCCCAGAGTCCCGACTATACGTCACCGCGCGCGGTTATCGCCAATCCACCGACACTCGACCAGGTCAGGACAACTGAACGGTTGCCGTGGCGCGCCCGAAGATCTTTTTGCCCGCCGACTTCGCGATGATGGCGACCACCGCGGTCCGCGCCTCCGGGTCGACCGATTTCACCTTTCCGGTGAATTCGAGCTCGGCCGGAGCGTCGGCACCGACGTAGACCGGGCTCGTGAAGCGGACGTTGTATTCCTGCACCGCGCCGGGATCGCCCAGCCACGAGGTGACGAAACCGCCGCCGAGTCCCATCGTGAGCATGCCGTGCGCGACCACGTTGTCCAGGCCGACCAGCTTCACGACCTCGTCGCTCCAGTGGATCGGGTTCGCGTCGCCGGAGACACCCGCGTAGTTGACCAGGTCGCCGCGGGTGAGTCGCACCACGCGCGAAGGCAGCTCGTCGCCGACCGAGACGCTGTCGAAGGACAGGGCGTGCGCGCTGAGCGTCGGAGCGGGTTGTCTGGTGATCGGGTCCGGTGTGATCCCGACCGCGAGCTCGGACGGCGCGTGGTGGGCGGGCTCTTCCTCGCCGAGGCCGTGCATGAGCACGTTGCGCACCGCGTCCGACATCCGTGGATCGATGTCACCGCCGCTGCGGCCGATCAGGGTGGTGTAGGTGGTGAGCACCAATTCGTCGTCCTGGGCGGTGACGATGTTCTTGGTCACGATGATGTCGCCGCCGAAGGCCTGGCGGAAAGAATGCAGATACACATCACAGGTCAACTGGTCGCCGACCCGGATCGGGCGGTGGAATTCCAGGATCTGGTCGGTCTGCATGATCTGACTCAGGTCGTACCCGGTCACGATCTGTTCGAACAGTTTGCGCTGGGCGAGGATTCCGACCAGGGAAATGAAGGTGAGCGGAGCGACCAGGCCCTGGTGGCCGTACTCGCGGGCGATGTCTTCTTCCCAGTGCACCGGGTGGTAATCCTGCACCGCACGGGCGTATTCACGCACCTTCTCGCGGCCGACCTCGTAGTAGTCGTCGACGCGGTAGTGGTGGCCGACCATCGACGCCGCGTGGGCGGCGGGATCGAAGGATTCGGCGGCTGCGGCAGGGACCGCTTCGTGAGTTCCGGTGTTCACTGTCACAACGTGGACCTTACTCACTTGTCAGACGGCATCGCCGTCGACCGGTGTAAAACGTGACACGTCCGGGTACTGTATCGGGCCCGAACTTCGCATGAACTTCCCGGAAAAGCACAAAGGCCGGACTCTCGTCCGGCCTTCGGCAAATGCTGGTGAAAACTAGCGCGACTCGCGGTGCGCCCGGTGAGTTCCGCAGTTCGGGCAGAACTTCTTCAGCTCGAGGCGATCCGGGTCGTTACGCCGGTTCTTCTTGGTGATGTAGTTGCGGTGCTTGCACTCGTCGCAGGCCAAGGTGATCTTTGGCCGGACATCGGTGGACTTCGCGGCCACGATTTGCCTTCTTTCCGGTCTGGGCTGAGTTGAAATTGGTAGCGATGGCCGGACTTGAACCGGCGACACAACGATTATGAGTCGTTTGCTCTACCAACTGAGCTACACCGCCACGGCGGACTAATATCCCGATGATGCCGCGGTAAGCCGCTCACCACCGGCAATCCGGCGAGCCCCCTAACGGAATCGAACCGTTGACCTTTTCCTTACCATGGAAACGCTCTACCGACTGAGCTAAGGGGGCATGACAACGTGGCACAGAGTCTGTATCGGCAAGCCGATCAGCGTGACCCCGTGCTCCGGCGTCCTGAACGAGATTACACACTCCTCGCCCAGAGCACCAAATCGGCAGCTCAAGGGCCGTTTTCAGGGGGTTTCAATCCCCTGGATCCGCCAGGCTCACGTCAAGGCTACCCGCGATGCGCGTCGGCACAGCCCACAAACCAAGGAACCCCCGCCGATCTTCATGATCGACGGGGGTTCGATGTGGCAGATGTAGGATTCGAACCTACGTAGGCATAAGCCGACGGATTTACAGTCCGCTCCCATTGGCCGCTCGGGCAATCTGCCGTATGCGCCGTTTCCGGTGCGCTGAGCAGCTTACAACGTACCCACCCGGACTATCAAAACGCCTGCACAGACCCCCTGCGAGCACCGGTTGACCCCCTATGCGGGTACAACTGTCTCGATGGCCGGGTACAACCGGCCCCGGGGTTCGCCGGACCTTCACAGGACAGGAGCGCAGTGTGGCTGATTCGTCATTCGACGTCGTGAGCAAGGTCGATCGTCAGGAGGTCGACAACGCTCTGCATCAGGCCGAGAAGGAGCTGAACTCGCGCTACGACTTCAAGGGCACCGATGCGTCGATCGCGTGGTCGGGCGAGGAAGCCATCGTGCTGACCGCCAATGCCGAGGAGCGGGTACAGGCCGCGCTCGACGTCTTCAAGGAGAAGCTGATCCGGCGCGATATCTCGCTGAAGGCATTCGATGCCGGCGAGGCGCAGCCGTCGGGGAAGGTGTTCAAGATTACCGGCACGCTGGTGCAGGGCATCGACACCGAGAAGGCGAAGAAGATCTCCAAGAAGATCCGCGACGAGGGCCCCAAGGGCGTGAAGGCGCAGATCCAGGGTGAGGAGCTGCGGGTCAGCAGCAAGAAGCGTGATGATCTGCAGGAAGTGATCTCGCTGCTCAAGGGCGAGGATTTCGGCATCGCCCTGCAGTTCGTGAACTACCGCTAGGCGGTCGTCGGGCGGCACTCAGTGCTGATGGGTGTCGCCCCTGGCCAGGTCTTCGAGGCGCTTGATGCGTTCGTCCATCGGGGGGTGGGTGGAGTACCACCGGGCGACGCGATCGCCGGCACGGAACGGGTTGGCGATCATCAGGTGCGATTCGCTGGTGATCTTGGGATCGGGCGGGAGCGGAGCCACCTGGACGCCGCGTTCGATCTTGCGCAGGGCCGAGGCCAAGGCCAGTGGATCGCCGGTGAGTTCGGCGCCGGATCGGTCGGCTTGGAACTCCCGTGATCGCGAGACCGCCATCTTGATCAGACCTGCGGCAATCGGACCGAGCAGTGAGACCAGCAGCACACCGATGATGTTCGGGCCGTTTCCGTCGCGGTTGCCGAACGAGCTCGCGAAGAACGCCATATTCGCCAGGCCGGTGATGACCGAGGCCATCGCGCCCGCCACCGACGAGATCAGGATGTCGCGGTTGTAGACGTGAGACAGCTCGTGGCCGAGCACCGCGCGCAGCTCACGTTCATCGAGCAGTTGCAGGATGCCGCTGGTACAGCAGACCGCCGCGTGTCGGGGATTGCGGCCGGTCGCGAACGCGTTGGGGGCGCTGGTCGGACTGATGTAGAGCCGCGGCATCGGCTGGCGCGCCATCGTCGCGAGCTCGCGCACGATCCGGTACATGACCGGCGCCTCCAGTTCGCTCACCGGTTGCGCGTGCATCGACTTCAACGCCAGTTTGTCGCTGTTGAAGTAGGCGTAGGCGTTCATGCCGACGGCCAGCACAATCGAGATGAGCAGGATCGTCGGGCTGCGGAACATGGCCCCGATGGCGACGATCAACGCCGACATCCCGACCATCAAACCGAACGTTTTGATCCCATTGGGCATGCAGGAGAAACGCGAATCTCGCCCTGAAAGTTCCTCCTCAGCCGACCCGCTCGATGGTGTAGCGGACCAGGCGGGTGAGGGCGTCGTTGGCAGGACCCGCGGGCAGGGCCGCGAGTTCGGTGTCGGCGAGATCGGCGTATTCGGCGAGCTTTTCCTTGGCCAGTGCCATGCCGGGTGAGCGGCGCAGCAGCTCGAGTGCTTCGTCGACCTCGGCGTCGGTTTGCAGTGGGTGAGCCAGCAGGGTGCGCAGGCGGTCGCCGTCGGCGCCGGTCTCGCGCAGCGCGTAGAGCACCGGCAGGGTGTGCACGCCTTCGCGCAGGTCGGTGCCAGGGGTCTTGCCCGACTGCTCGGCGGAGGACGAGATATCGATGATGTCGTCGGAGATCTGGAAGGCGGTGCCGACCGCGTCACCGAGCCGGGCCAGTCGCTCGACATGCTCGGGGCCCGCGCCGGAGAAGGTGCCGCCGAAGCGGCCCGCGGCGGCGATGAGCGAGCCGGTCTTCTCCCACACCACGCGCAGGTAGTGCTCGACGGGATCCTGGGTCTGCTTGGCGCCCATGGTTTCCCGCATCTGGCCGGTGACCAGCTCGGCGAAGGTCTCGGCGATGATGCGGACCGCGTCGGGGCCGAGGGTGGAGGTCAGGCGCGAGGCATGAGCGAACAGATAGTCGCCCGCCAGGATCGCGATGTTGTTACCCCACCGCGAGTTGACGCTCTCCGCGCCGCGACGCTGGGTCGCCTCGTCCATGACGTCGTCGTGGTAGAGGGTCGCGAGGTGCACGAGTTCGACGACCGTGCCCGCGGTGACCAGCGCCGGGTCGGTGGGATTCGGTCCGAGCTGGCCGGTGAGCACGGTGAACAGCGGCCGGAACCGCTTGCCGCCCGCCCTGGCCAGGTGCAGCGCCGCCTCCTGGAGGAATTCCTCGCCGTCGGAGAGTTCGTCGACGAGCAGTTTCTCGACCGCGGCCAGTCCGTCGCGCACGGTGACGGCGAGTTCGGGATCGACGAGATCTACCCCGGCAACCACGGTGCTTTCGTCGCTCACAGCCGATGTGCTCATTATCTTCTCCCAGCGATGCGTCCGACCCCGACGGGTAGCAACCTAGCGTGTCCCGGCACTATGGCCGATGAACCCCGTCACACAGTGACTATTCCCGGTGTACCCGACACTCTCGCACAGCGGCCGACAGTGCCAGTATTGAGCCATGGGTTCACCGGATCTCACCCCTGCCGACCGTGCTCCGCTGCCTGCCGCCGTCGAGGTACTGGTGGTGGGGGCAGGGCCCGCCGGTTCCGCGTCGGCGGCGTGGGCCGCGCGCGCCGGACGCGATGTGCTGCTGCTCGATTCGGCGGTTTTCCCGCGCGACAAGACCTGCGGCGACGGGCTGACGCCGCGCGCCACCGCCGAGCTGGAGCATCTGGGTCTGGGCGAGTGGTTGCGCGCGCACACGGTGAACCACGGCCTGCGGATGGCGGGTTTCGGCAGGGAATCGCTGCTGCCGTGGCCGGGCGGGTCGTTCCCTACCTACGGAAGTGCCGTTCCACGAACCGAACTCGACGACAAGCTGCGCGAGACCGCGATCAAGTCCGGTGCGCGGATGGTCGACGGCGCGAAGGTCACCGAGGTGCTGCGCGAGGGCGAGCGGGTCACCGGGGTGACGGTGCGCATCGGCGAGCACACCCACACGGTGCGCTGCCGGGTGTTGGTGGTGGCCGACGGCGTGCGCTCCCCCATCGGAAAGCAGTTGGGCCGCACCTGGCATCGCCGCTACGCCTACGGTACGGCGGCGCGCGCCTACATCAAGTCCGGCCGTAGCGACGACCAGTGGATTTCCTCGCACCTGGAACTGCGCAACGCCGCCGACGAGCTCGTCCCCGGTTACGGCTGGATCTTCCCGCTCGGCAACGGTGAGGTGAACATCGGCGTCGGCTCGCTGGCCACCGAGGCGCGGCCCTCGCACGTCGCGCTCAAGCCGCTGCTCGAGCACTACACCCGGCTGCGCCGCGAGGAATGGGAACTCGAGGGCGAACTGCGCGCGGTGGCCTCGGCGCTGCTGCCGATGGGCGGCGCGGTCTCGAACGTGGCGGGCCCGAACTGGGTGCTGGTCGGGGACGCCGCGGGCTGCGTGAACCCGTTGAACGGCGAAGGCATCGACTACGGGCTGGAAGGCGGGCACATGCTCGCGGACCTGCTCGACGAGCCCGATCTGACCCGGGTGTGGCCGCAACTGCTGCGCGACCACTACGGCCGCACCTTCTCGGTGGCGCGCAGGCTCGCGGGCCTGGCCACCCAGCCGAGGATGGTCCCGCTCGGTGGGCCGCCGGTGATGCGCTCGAAGTATCTGCAGCGCACGGCGGTTCGCGTCATGGGCAATCTGGTGACCGACGAGGACCTCGACCTCACGGCCCGCGCCTGGCGCGCGGCGGGACGAGCTTCGCTGCGCGCGGACGAACTCCCGCCCTTCTCCTCCGTCTCCCCGTGACTGCAGCCAGGTCGCGTCGGCGGACAGCGTGAAGCGATGAGCGCGACAGGTCGTCGTCCGGTGCTGGCACTGCTGCCGCATCTGCGTAAGGCCCGTGACCTGGTCGATCGGCAGTATGCCGACCCGCTCGACCTCGACGCACTCGCCCGTGCCGCGGGTGTTTCCAAGTACCACTTCCTGCGCGCGTTCGCCGCGGTGTACGGGCGCACGCCGGCTGTGTATCTGGCCGAGCGCCGGATCGAGCGGGCGCAGGATCTGTTGCGGTCGACCAATCTGACCGTCACCGAGGTGTGCATGCTGGTCGGGTATTCGAGCCTCGGCTCGTTCAGCGCCAAGTTCCGGCAGCTCGTCGGGGTGACACCAAGCGAGTATCAGGCGAAATTCGCCGACGGGGCGCCGCATATTCCGGGCTGCTACGTCTTTATGCACGGGCTGTCCGACCGTGTCCGCCACGACACCGCAATTTCGGAGAAGCCGGATGGCACCGGGCGGCCATAGCCTGCAACCATGACACCGATTACGAACGTTTCCCTGGTCACCGTGTACGTCACCGATCAGGATGCCGCCAAGCAGTGGTACATCGACAAGCTCGGATTCGTCGAGACCGCGGACGTGAGCATGGGCGACAACGGGTTCCGGTGGGTCAGCATCGCCCACCCCGATCACCGCGAGCTCGAGGTCACCCTGATGATTCCGGGGCCGCCGCTCACCGACGACCTCGCCGACGCGATCCGGCGGGCGCTGGCCGACGGCACCCACGGCGCCCTCGGGCTGCGCACCGCCGACTGCCAGAAGACCTACGAGGAACTCACCGCGAAGGGGGTCGAGTTCATCCAGCCGCCGTCCGAACGTCCTTACGGCACCGAGGCGATCATTCGCGACAACTCGGGCAACTGGCTGGTGCTGGTCGAGAACCGCGGCTGACGCGCGGGTGCCGCTCCGTGAAGCGGCACCCGTCGCTGCCGGCTCAGAGCTTGGCGAACCAGTTCTCGATGAACTTGCGTTCGCTGTTGAGGACGCGCTGGTGCAACTGTTCGGCCAGCGGCTCGATGGCGCCGCCGACCAGCGGAACCTTCACCTTGACCGTGCCGACGACCTCGATCTCGCTGCCCTCGGCGGTGGGGCGCAGTTCATAGGTGCCCGACATCTCGGTGGTGATACCGCTGGTGTTGCCGGTGAAGCTGCCCTTGGCGATCTCGCCTGCCAGTGGCTGCCAGTTGTCGGTGCGGACCAGGACCAGATCGCTCTTGAGCACCTTGCGGACGAGCGCGGGAACCTTGTCCTTACCTGGGGTTTCGGTCATCTGGATGGTAATCGAGCCGGGGCCGTCGGGATGGGAGAGTTCGATGGTCGCGGTCTCGGCGCCGGCGAAACGCGCCTGCCAGACCGCGTCATCGACAAGTGCCCGGTGAAGCTCTTCGACCGGGACGGTGTAGGGCACGGTGAAGCTGAATTTGCGGGACATGACGGGAATGGTAGGCGGATTCGTCGCCCCGGGCTGCGGCAGGCTGATCGGCCGAGAACCCGCGGCACCCGCCGCCGAAAATACAGCCGGTACTGTGTGGCGGGTGTCGGAAACCAGCCTGTCGGAGCGGCGGAGCAAGCGCCTGCGGCGGGTTCGGGCGTGGGTGGTCGGGGCGGCGACCGTGGTCAGTGTGCTGATGGTGTTGCTGGTACTCGCGGCCTGGCGCAACGATTTCGAGATCGAGCGGCATCGTGGCGTCACCTCCGGCGAGGTTCTTTCCGCGGGTCGTTTGCGCTCGGCGGTGATCTACGTGACGCCCGACAGCGTGACCCACAATCCGAAGGTCGGCATCCTGTATCCGACGAATCTGACCGCTGGTCAGCGGATCAACGTGGAGTACAGCACACGTGATCCCGACCTGGTCCGGGTGGCGGGGCGCGACGCCCGGGTGGCGATCGTCCCGGCGGCCTCGGTGATCGTCGTGGCCTGGGCGCTGGCCCTGCCGGTGCTGTGGATCGTGCGCCGCAAGCAGCGCGAGCTGTAACTTCGTTTGCTGTTCGTCCCGGCTTCACGTCGGTGTGGGTGTGGCGCGCGGTGTGGCGGTCACCCTGAGAGTGTGCGCGTAGCCATCGTCTCGGAGTCTTTCCTGCCGAACATGAACGGCGTCGTCAACTCCGTGCTGCGGGTGTTGGACCACCTGGACCAGCACGGTCACGACGCGATGATCGTGGCGCCCGATTCTCTGCGCGGCGCCCCACCCGCACCGCGTTTCCACGGCCGCTTCCCGGTGCACCGAGTGCCCGCGATGATGGTGCCGAAGGTGAGTTCGCTGCCCGTGGGTCTGCCGCAACCGGGGATAACCGCCGCCATCGCCGCTTTCGATCCCGATGTGGTGCATCTGGCTTCGCCGTTCCTGCTCGGTGCGGGTGGGCTCGCCGCGGCGACGCGATTGGATCTGCCGACGGTCGCGGTGTATCAGACCGATGTGGCCGGGTTCGCCAAGAGCTATGGGCTCGGGTTGGCCGCACGGGCCGCTTGGGCGTGGACGCGCCGGATCCACGAGGGCGCTACCCGCACGCTGGCACCGTCGTCGGCAGCCGCGCACGACCTGGCCGAACACGGGATTCCCCGGGTGCACCGTTGGGGGCGCGGCGTGGACATCGCCCGGTTCAACCCGGCCGCGCGCAGTGCCGAGTTGCGGGCGAGCTGGCTGGGGTCCAGCGACCGGCTCGTCGTCGGGTTCGTGGGCAGGCTCGCACCGGAAAAGCACGTGGAGCGCCTGGCCGCGCTGGCCGGCGACCCGTCGATCCAGCTCGTCGTGGTGGGCGACGGGCCGGAACGGGCCCGGCTGCGCAGGCTGATGCCGGACGCGGTGTTCACGGGCGAGCTGGGTGGCAGCGAGCTGGCGACGCACTACGCCAGCCTGGACGTGATGGTGCACCCCGGCGAGCACGAGACCTTCTGTCAGGGCGTGCAGGAAGCGCTGTCCTCGGGTGTGCCGGTGATCGGACCCGACGCGGGAGGGCCACGGGATCTGATCTCGCATTGCCGCAACGGGTATCTGCTGCCGGTCGACCGGTTCGCGGAGTTGCTGCCGAGCGCGGTGTCGGCCCTGCGTGACGCGGGGCAGCGCGGCTTGTTCGCGACGGCGGCACGCAAGTCGGTACTGCACCGCACCTGGCCCGCGATCTGCACCGAGCTGATGGGCCACTATGCCGACGTCACCGGGATGCGCGAGCGATTGCCGCGCACGGCCTGAGTGGCGAATCCCACCCGCGCTATCGCGGCGAAAGAACTCTAAGCTCGGTTCGTGGCGACAACAGAGCAGCGAGAACCGATTCGGGCTTCGCTGGACAAGCAACCCCACGAGGTCGCGTCGATGTTCGACGGTGTGGCGAAGCGCTACGACCTCACCAATACGGTCATCTCCGGTGGCCAGGATCGGTACTGGCGGTGGGCGACGCGACGTGCTCTCGGGCTGCGTCCCGGCGAACGGGTCCTCGACCTCGCCGCGGGTACCGGCGTCTCGACCGTGGAACTCGGCAAGTCCGGTGCCTGGTGCGTCGCGGCCGACTTCTCGCAGGGCATGCTGGCGGCAGGCCGGTTCCGGCAGGTGCCGATGGTGGCGGGCGATGCGATGGCGCTGCCGTTCGCCGACGATTCGTTCGACGCGGTGACCATCTCGTTCGGGCTGCGCAATGTCGCCGATATCGATGTGGCACTGCGCGAGATGCTGCGGGTGACCAAGCCCGGCGGCCGGGTGGTGGTCTGTGAGTTCTCCACGCCGGTGTTCGGGCCGTTCCGCACCGTGTACATGGAGTACCTGATGAAGGCGCTGCCGCGAGTAGCGCAAGCGGTGAGCTCGAACCCGGACGCGTACGTGTACCTGGCCGAGTCGATCCGTGCCTGGCCGAACCAGCGCAGGCTCGCCCGCCGGATCGCGGACGCCGGCTGGGACTCGGTGCAGTGGCGTGACCTCACCGGTGGTGTGGTGGCTCTGCACCGCGGCTACAAATTGGGCTGAAACACCGCTGCCGGCCGGCGTGAGTCCGGTCACCCCGGCCCGACCGCGAATGCGTGCCCGCAGCCCTGAATGCGCCCTGATCAGGGGCGATATTCGGGCCGTACCCTCACCGTCGAAATTTTGACGTGTGAGGTCGATTGTCACCTGGACATAACGTTCGGTAAATCGAGCGCAACGACCAATGCGGATGATCGAGTCATGACAGGGGAAGCGGACGGCCGCGGCACGGACACTGTGCGTACACAGTGCTCGTACTGTGGCGTCGGCTGCGGCATAAACGTCCAGACAAAGACTGATCAGTCTGGTGCGCGGGTGATCGCGAAGGTCAGCGGCGACAAGCTGCATCCGGCGAACGCGGGCAGGCTGTGCACCAAGGGCGCCACCCACGCGGAGATGATGGCCGCACCCGGCCGGATGGACACCGCCTACCGGCGCCCCGAACGCGGTCAGGTCCCGGTTCCGCTGCCGGTCGACGAGGCCGTGCACGAGACCGCCAGCCGCCTGCGCGCGATCCTCGACGAGCACGGCCCCGACGCGATCGCCGTCTACGTCTCCGGGCAGATGTCGCTGGAAGCCCAGTACCTGGCCACCAAACTGGCCAAGGGCTACCTGCGGACCAAACACATCGAAGCCAACTCGCGCCTGTGCATGGCCAGCGCGGGCACCGGCTACAAACAGTCGCTCGGCGCGGACGGCCCGCCCGGCTCCTATGACGACTTCGAACACGCCGACCTGTTCCTGGTCAGCGGCGCGAACATGGCCGACTGTCACCCGATCCTGTACCTGCGCATGGCCGAGCGGCTCAAGGCAGGCGCCAAGCTGATCGTGGTCGACCCACGCCGCACCGATACCGCCGCCCGCGCCGACCTGTTCCTGCAGATCGCACCGGGAACCGACCTCGCCCTGCTCAACGGGCTGCTGCACCTGCTGGTAGCCGACGGTGCGATCGACACCGGGTTCATCGCCGAGCACACCGAGGGCTGGGACGCGATGCCCGAGTTCCTCGCCGACTATCCGCCGGCCCGCGTCGCCGAACTGACCGGCCTGGCCGAGACCGATATCCGCACCGCGGCCACGATGATCGCCGAGGCGGGCGAGTGGATGTCGCTGTGGACGATGGGACTCAATCAGTCGACGCACGGGACCTGGAACACCAACGCCCTGGTGAACCTGCACCTGGCGACCGGCACCATCTGCCGACCGGGCAGTGGGCCCTTCTCGCTCACCGGCCAGCCCAACGCCATGGGCGGTCGCGAAATGGGCTACATGGGCCCCGGCCTGCCCGGGCAGCGCAGCCTGCTCTCCCCCGCCGACCGCACCTTCGTCGAAACGGCCTGGGACCTGCCCGAGGGCACCCTGCGCACCGAGGCGGGGCCGGGCACCATCGACATGTTCCGCGGACTGGCCGACGGCGAGATCAAGGCCGCGTGGATCATCTGCACCAATCCCGTTGCCACGGTTGCCAATCGCAAGACCGTGATCGCCGGCCTCGAGGCGGCCGAGTTCGTCGTCGTGCAGGACGCCTACGCCGAGACCGCGACCAATGCGTACGCCGATCTGTTGCTGCCCGCCGCGCTGTGGGCCGAAACCGATGCGGTGATGGTGAATTCGGAGCGAAACGTCACCCTGCTCCAACAGTCGGTCGACCCGATCGGCGACGCGCGGCCGGACTGGCTGCTGGTCGCCCAGGTTGCCACCGCCATGGGCTTCTCCGGCTTCGAATTCGGCTCCAGTGCTGAGGTTTTCGCCG
Organism: Nocardia sp. FBN12; assembly: GCF_050320175.1. Lineage (GTDB taxonomy): Bacteria > Actinomycetota > Actinomycetes > Mycobacteriales > Mycobacteriaceae > Nocardia. The sequence continues at coordinate 5,351,415 of NZ_CP190048.1, forward strand.
AGTTGCGGCAGTTCACCAATCCGGCCACCGGCTACGACCTGAGCGGCATGAGCTACGAGCGCCTGGCGGACGGCCCGATGCAGTGGCCGTGCAACGACGCCGACACACCCCGCAACCCGATCCGCTACCTCAACGACGGCACGCACCAGCCGCTGCACGTGGCAGCCGACGGCACGACGCCGCGCCTCGCGTTCGCCACGCCGAGCAGGCGCGCGATGTTCTTCCCCCGACCGCATCTGCCCGCCGCCGAACTGCCCGACGACGACTACCCGTTCCTGCTCAATACCGGTCGGCTGCAACATCAGTGGCACACGATGACGAAGACGGGCAAGGTCGCCAAGCTGACGAAGCTGACCGGCGAGCCGTTCGTCGAAGTGCATCCCACCGATGCCGAACGGCTCGATCTGAAGCCGGGCGATCAGCTCGAGATCGCGTCGCGCCGTGGCCGTGCTGTGTTGCCGGTGCGGATCAGCGACCGGGTGCGACCTGGTGATTGTTTTGCTCCTTTCCACTGGAATGACGAACAGGGCGAATATCTGACGATCAACGCGGTTACCAATGACGCGGTGGATCCGGCCTCGTTGCAGCCGGAATTCAAGGCCTGCGCGGTGGCGCTGCGCCGGGTCGGCCCGGCGGCTGTCGCCGAGCAAGCGCCCTCGCAACCCGCACAGCTGCCCGCGCAACCGGCCGCGCACCCGCTGGCCGGGATACTCGGCCTCGACGCCGGCACCTCACCTACGCTCAGCGAAACCGAGCGCATCTATCTCGGCGGCTACCTCGCCGCATTACAGACCCTGCCGGTGACCGGGCAGCCCGTGCTGCCGGTGAGCGCACCGCTGTCGACACAGTCGCGACTGTGGGTCGACGGCCTGCTGGCAGGCATGTACTCCCGCAATGTCGGCGCCGGCGCCGAATCCACCGACATCCCCGCCCCCCAGCCCGTCACCGTGCTGTGGGCCTCCCAGACCGGCAACGCCGAGGAACTGGCCGCCACCATCGCGGCCCGGCTCGCGGAAGCAGGCCTCACACCCTCGTTGCTCGATATGGATTCGTGCGAGCTGACCTCGATCGCCGGTGACGTACTCATCGTGACCAGCACCTTCGGTGACGGCGGGCCGCCGGACAACGGTGCCGACTTCTGGACCAGGCTCGAAGACAGCATCATTCGCCTCAACGGTGTTCGCTACGCGGTGTTCGCGCTCGGTGACTCCTCCTACGACGACTTCTGCGGCCACGGCCGCAAGCTCGACACCCTGTTCGCCGAACGTGGTGCGAAGCGGCTGCTACCACGAGTGGACAGCGAACCCGATTTCGCCGACACCGCCGATCAGTGGCTCGATGATGTCCTCGCCGCGATCACCAGCGGATCCCCCGCCGGCAGCACCACCCCGGGTGGTGCACAAGGTCGCGATGGCTCGCCGGGCGGCGCTGCGCTGGGCCGCATGACGTCGCCGGACGGTGCTCGACACGGTCGCGACGGTGTGCCGACGGGCGCTTCGAGCAGCTTCTTCCCCGATGGTGTCGATAGTGTTGCCCCGCACACGAATTCGGAGCACCCGATGCCATCGCCCGTCGGCCGCGGCGGTGCCACCGTGCTCGACCGGCAACTCGCACCGGCCACTTCCCGAGCGAAACGCGCCACCGCCGCGCCGTTCACCCGCCAGTCCCCGGTCCGCGCCACCCTGATGCGCAACGAGATTCTCAGCGCACCCGGCTCACCGAAAGAGGTGCGGCGCTTCGGTTTCGACCTCCACGATCTCGATGCCGGCTACGAAGTGGGCGATTCGCTGGGCGTGCTGCCCGCCAATTGCCCCGACCTGGTCGCCGAATGGCTCGCCTGCACGGGCCTCGACGGCAGGCGGATGATCGAAGTCGACGACCGCGAACTCACGCTCACCGATGCACTGCGCACGCACTACGACATCACCAAGGTGAGTCAGGATCTGCTCGGCTTCATCGGCGAGCGCAACCCGCACCCGCAGCTGGCCAAGCTGCTGCGCCGCGACAACCGTAATGAACTCGCCTCCTACCTGTGGGACCGCCAGGCCGTCGATGTGCTGCGCGACTTCCCGGTGCGCACCGATCTCGTCGACTGGCTAGGTGCACTGAAAAAGCTGCAGCCACGCCAATATTCGATCTCCTCGAGCCCGTTGACCACCCCGGACGAGGTGCAGTTGACCGTCGGCGTCGTCCGCTACGGCGACCCGGTGGGTACCTCGTCGCGTCGAGGTGGCGTGTGTTCGACGTTCCTGGCCGACCGTGGCACCACCGAAGTGCCGATCTTTCTGCAGCGGGCACCGCATTTCCGTCCGCCGCTTGACCCGAATGCCCCGATGATCATGGTGGGACCGGGCACGGGTATCGCTCCTTTCCGCGGGTTCCTGCACGAGCGGCGGGCCATCGGCGCGACCGGCCGCAACTGGTTGTTCTTCGGCGACCAGCACGCCGCCCAGAACTTCTACTACCGCGCCGAGCTCGAGGACATGTTCCGTTCCGGCTTCCTCACCCGCCTCGACCTGGCCTTCTCCCGCGATCAGCGCGAGCGGGTCTATGTCCAGCACCGGATGATCGAGCACGGCGCCGAGCTGTGGTCGTGGCTGCGCGACGGCGGTCACTTCTACGTCTGCGGTGACGCCGCCCGGATGGCGAAGGATGTCGACGACACCCTGCTACGCATCGCCCAGATCCACGGAAAGCTGGACGAGGCAGGCGCGCTGGCCTTCAAGAAGCAACTCGTTGCCGAGAAGCGATACGTGCGCGACGTGTACTGAGACCGAGCCTGATCAGGCCGCGCGGATCGCCGGCGGGTTGAGCCGGGCGAAGTCGGCCAGCCGGTGATACGGGTAGTAGGGGTACGGCGGCGTGGTCACGCTCGCGGCGTCGAGGGCGGCCAGATGCTCGGGCTCGAGCTGCCAACCGACAGCACCGAGATTCTGGCGTAACTGCTCCTCGTTGCGCGCACCGATCAACACGGTGGCCACCGTGGGCCGGGTGAGCAGCCAGTTCAGGGAGATCTGCGGGACGCTGCGTCCTGTTTCGGCAGCGATCCGATCCAGCACATCGACAATGTCGTAGAGGCGTTCGTCGTCGACGGGCGGGCCTGCCTGCGCGGTCTCGTGCAGTCGGCTGCCTTCCGGAAGCGGCTGTCCGCGACGGACTTTGCCGGTGAGCCTGCCCCAGCCGAGCGGGCTCCAGATGATGGACCCGACACCCTGGTCGGCACCGAGCGGCATCAGTTCCCATTCGTAGTCGCGACCGACCAGCGAGTAGTAGACCTGATGCGCCACCGGCTTTTCCAGGCCGAGCGCCTCGGCGGTGGCGAGCGTTTTCATCAGCTCCCAGCCGGCGAAGTTGGAGACGCCGAGGTAGCGGATCTTGCCAGCCCGCACGAGATCATTCAGGGCCGTGAGGGTTTCGCCCAAGGGAGTGCCCGCATCGAAGGCGTGCAACTGGAACAGGTCGAGGTAGTCGGTGCCGAGGCGGCGCAGTGAGGCGTCGACGGCGCGGATCAGCCTCGCGCGGCCCGATCCCGCTTCCTGCGCGCCGGGGCCGGTGGGCAGGGCCGATTTGGTCGACAGCAGTACCTGGTCGCGCCTGCCCTTGATCGCCGCGCCGAGCACTTCCTCCGACGCACCGTCGGAGTAGACATCGGCCGTATCGAACAGGGTGACACCGGCCTCCAGGCTGATGTCGATCAAGCGCCTGGCCTGCGCGGCATCGGTATCGCCCCACGCGCTGAACAGCGCGCCGCGGCCGCCGAAAGTGCCTGCGCCGAAGCCGAGTGCCGGAACGAGAAGACCAGATGCGCCGAGCCGCCGGTATTCCATGAGAGCTCCTAAAGGGTCTATAGTTTCGTTAACACGACCGACAGTACACCCGATCCGCGCTAAATGAAACAGGAGTTCCGTTATGGATCACGATATCGCCTGGCCTGGATCTGTTCGCCCTGGTGGGCGCACTGCCAGGGTGCGCGAATCCGTACTCGAAGTGGCAGGCGATCTGCTGGCCGACCGCGGCTTCGCGCATCTGGACCTGACCGAGGTCGCCACCGGCGCCGGGGTCGGCAAGACCACCGTCTACCGCCGTTGGCGCACGCCCGCCGGCTTGGTCGCCGATCTGCTCGTCGACATGGCCGAGCAGTCGCTGCCCCGCGCCGATACCGGCTCGCTACTCGACGACCTGACGGCCAACGCCAGACTGGTCGCGAAGACCCTTGCCGACGGCCGCCAGAGCAACCTCTTCCGCGCCGTCATCGCCGCCGCCACCTGCGACGATGCCACAGCCGCCGCGCTGCATACGTTCTACGACACCCGGCTCAACGAGTGGGCGCCGTGCGTCGAGGAGGCCGTCATCCGCGGCGAGGCACCGGTCGGCACCGACCCACGCGCCGTTCTCTCCGCCGTCTCCGCGCCGCTCTACTACCGATTACTGGCCAGCGGCGATCCCATCGACGACGACATCGCCGACCGATCGGCCAGAGCCGCCGCCATCGCCACCGCCGCGGGGACATTCGTCATCGCCGCCGACGGCCACGGCGACTGAACGCGAGGCGAGACTGCCGCGCGGGATGCTACGCGACGGTGGCCGAACGCCAGGCCGGGTCGCGGCCGGTGAGGGCGAGCAGGCGGTCGAGCGCGGGTGCGTCGGCCGGGACCTCGACGACCGGACCGAACAGGCCGGGCGTGCCGGCCGGATCGGTTTCGCGCAGGAATTCGTGCAGGATCACCAGGTCCGCCGGTACCACGGTCAACTGCTGACCGGTCGCGGCAGCGAGATCCCACGCGTGAATGACGATCTCGTCGAGCGCGACGATCGCCATGACAGCGGCAGGCAGTTCGACGCCACCGGCCTCGGTGTCGCCGTCCCACGCCTCGGCCACGCGCCACACCGACGTCAGCGTCTCGAGCTGCGCGGCGATGCGGGTGCGCCAGTCGTCGGGAAGTGGGCTGTCGGAACCGCTGGGCGGCGGGGTCGAGTGACCGACCGACTCCTTGGTCGCGGCCTGCCGGAAAGCCTCGGTCAGCCCGACCACATGGGCGAGCAGATCACGCACCGTGGACTCGGCACACGGCGTCGGGTCGGCGAGCTGATCGTCGGAGATGCCGTCGACGACCGCGGCAAGCGACCGGGCGGCGGGGTCGAAATCGAACTGCGGTTCCATGAGCGCTCCTCATCGGTGACTGCGCGGCTGCACTCATGAAGACGACCCCATCGCCGGAAAGTCATCGGTGCGGGTTGCCGCGCGCACCGGATCGGCGCACGCTGGACAGCGCAGGACCCGATCAGCGCACATCACGTCCGAGGCTCACACGATCGAGCAGGCCGACGAACGAGGAGCACCGATGATCGACTACGAACCCACTCGCCCATTGGACGAGGTCCCCGAGGCCGATCGCGTCGAGCAGGAGCAGTCCGCCTTCCGCGACGACGACCCCGACGATCCGGCCTACATCGACGCTGCCGACTACACCGACGAGATGGCCGCGCGAGTCACCCGCGATGCCGACTCCGCGAATCCGGCCGACGTCATCGAACAAACCATCCCCGTGCCCTTCGACGAGGGTGCCGACGAATTCACCGTCGCCGAGGAGGGGTAGCAGGCCCGAGCGAAGGCGGAGGTACGCCTAACCGGCGATCTTCGCCCGCAGGCCCGCGTGGAGTTCACGCAGGCTGGAACGCTCGGTCGCGACCTCGAGCACCCGCAGCCCGTGCGCGTCGCCGGTCAGTTCCACGGCCAGTTCGGCGGGGTCGACCTGGCGGTGCGGGATGCGGTAGGCAGCGCACAGCGCGGCCAGATCCATGCCGTGCGGTGTGCCGAACACCCGCTCGAACACGCCCGCGTACTGCGGATCGCCCTGTTCGAGCAGCTCGAAGATGCCACCGCCGTCGTCATTGGCGACGACGATCGTGAGGTTGTCCGGACGCGGTTCGCCGCGCCCGATCAACAGCCCGGCCGCATCGTGCAGAAAGGTCAGGTCGCCCATCAGCGCCACGGTGCGGCCCGGATGCGCGAGGGCGGCACCGACCGCACCGGACACCGTGCCATCGATACCGGCCACACCACGGTTGGACAGCACCCGGATACCCGGCCGCGGATTCGAGACCAGCGCGGCATCGCGCACCGGATTCGACGCGCCGAGCAGCAGTTGATCGCCTTCGCGCAGCGCGTCCATCACCACAGCCGCCACATGCAGGCCGGTCGCCTTGGGATGCACGGCCAGCTCGGCGCGCACCACCGATTCGGCCTGCTGATTCAGTTCCGAGCACCGCGCCAGCCACGCGGGATCAGGCGCGCCGGTGGTCACCGCCCGAGTGCCGGTGCCGACGACATTGCCGGAGACGTCGGGCCAGCGCGGACCGGTGGTGAGCGCGAAGACGGTGACATCCGGATCGGCGAGCACGCGCGAGACCTGCCGGTGCAGGGTCGGACGGCCGGTGATGATCGCCTGGGTCGGCTTCAGCAGCGACAGCGTCAGCGGGTGCAGGGCGGGTCCGTGCATCGGCGCGGTCGGCTCGGCCACCGTTGGCAGCGCGGCGAGTTCGGGCAGCAGGCGCGCGCCGTGGCCGGAGATGACGACGGTATCGGGCGTCAGATCGATGTCGAGGGGAACGTCGAGAGTGGCGTATTGGGTTGCCGTCCATGGCCGTTCACCTTCGCGACCGACAGGCAGCGGATCGTCGGAAAGCTCGGGGACCAGCGGCTCACGCAGTGGAATGTCGAATTGCACGGGACCGGCGTTGCCGGAACGGGTTCCGCGCGCGGCGGCGAGCACGCGGCATACCGACGAACGCCACACACTGTTCTGCCGCGGATAGGCCGCCTCCCCCGCCTCGGCTTCGGCCAGCCCGAGGCTGATCGTGGCACGCACCTGCGAACCGAACAGTCCGAGTTGTTCCACCGTCTGGTTGGCGCCGGTACCGAGCATCTCGTAAGGCCGGTTCGCGCTGACGACGATCAGCGGCACCCGCGCGTAATTGGCCTCCAGCACCGCCGGACCCAGGTTCGCCACCGCGGTGCCGGAGGTCATCACGACCGGAACCGGTCGCCCCGACGACACCGCGAGGCCGATCGCGAGGAACCCCGCGGTGCGCTCGTCGACACGCATGTGCAGCCGGAGTTCCCCTGCCGCGTCGGCCGCCTGCAGCGCGAAGGCCAGTGGCGCGTTGCGCGATCCGGGGCACAGCACCACCTCGCGGACGCCGCCGCGGACGAGCTCGTCGACGACCACTCGTGCCTGCGCAGTAGACGGATTCACAATCACAGCCTGTCAGACCGGCGCGCGCCCGTCTGCCCCCGGCCCGCGTTGCCTGCGTCACCGAGTGGGGCAGCACACTCCAACAACCATTGCGCGCACGGCCGAACGCAGCGAACGGCAATAGTCGATATAACTACATCGCCGATATTCATCGAATCGCAAAGAGAACAACTGGAGAAAGAAATCCGGCGGCGAGCCATTGGCCCGCCGCCGAAATTTCTGCCAACCCGGTAAATGGCTGGTCGAACGAATATTCAGCTCACTCCGCGGGCGCGGTGAGATCGGTGATGCCCGTGATGGATTCGATGATGTTGAGCACGGCCGAGGTCGCGCTGTCGACCGCGGCGCTGCCCGACTCGAGCACGCCCGAACCGGCGGACGAGCCGGTCAGGACGTCGGCCGAGCCCGAGGAGGCGTCGGCGGAACCGGTGTCGGCGCTCGCGACGGCGGGACCGAAGAACATGACGGCGGCGGCAGCGGCAGCACCGGTGGCGGCGAGGGTCTTGCGAGAGATCATGTGAGCAAACTTCCTTTCGACCTGTGCAATGCAGTCATTCGAAGCAATTCACGTTCCGAATCGCTTGATTGGCAACGTAACCGATAAGGCAGGGTACTTGTCAATCGCGAATGCGCCCGGCGCGCATTTGTCGAATTCGTGGAAACCCGCAATTATCCTGGCGTTCACCGGGGCGGTAATATTTGTCACACAGGCCATCCCGGAATTTACCGCCGACCGGGAATCGGTGTGTCCGCCGCCACCACATACCCAGTTGACGTGAGCGTCGTCACCCGCGGACGCGAAAGGCCGGTGCGGTTCGGTTGACCCGAACTGCACCGGCCTCTCTGCAACGATCGCGGCGAGGGCTACCTCGCCATACTGCTCAGCCCGCGTGCTTCTGCACCAGATCGCCCACGCGCGGCAGTGCCTCGATGACGTGCTTCTTGGCCGAACCACGCATCGACGAGTACACCTTCTTCAGCGCGGGCCGGGTGGACGACTCGGCGCGAGCGTCGGTGACGGCCAGCAGCGATTCGGCGACCTCGTCGGACTTCGCCGCCAGCAGATCGGCGAAGGTGCCGGTGCCGGTGGTGGTGAATTCGGCCCAGTACGGCTGGAGCTGATCGAGCAGTTTCGGCGCCAGCGACGCGAGGCCGTCGGGAACGATGGTCGGGCTGATCTTCTTGACAGCCGCGTAGCCACCCTTCACGGCCAGGCCGGACGCACCACCTTTGTCCGAGACCTCGGCGTCGAGCACCTCGACGGCGTCAGCAAGGAAAGCCGGACGCTTGGCGTCGTCGAGCAGGGATTCAGACAGTGCTGCAACCACTTTCAGGTTCCTCCGGATCGGTTCGATGTACGAGCAGGCGCAACTATACGCATCGGGTGCTCAGAGTATGCGGCGACCGCTCGAGCTGCGGTGTTACGACCATGTACCGCGCTGTCGGACCATAGGGCAATAATCGTGTTCGTGACTTTCGATCCGAAGCTGTGGCAGACCGTCCCCGGGTTCGAGGACCTGACCGATATCACCTATCACCGGCACCTCGAGCAGGGCACGGTGCGGGTGGCGTTCGACCGGCCGGAGGTGCGCAACGCGTTCCGCCCGCACACCGTCGACGAGCTCTACCGCGCGCTCGATCACGCGCGGATGACTCCCGACGTTGGCGCGGTGCTGCTCACCGGCAACGGCCCGAGTGAGAAAGACGGTGGCTGGGCGTTCTGCTCCGGTGGCGACCAGCGCATCCGCGGGCGTAACGGCTACCAGTACGCCGATGGCGAGACCGCCGACACGGTCGACGCGGCACGCGCGGGCCGGCTGCACATCCTGGAAGTACAGCGGCTGATCCGCTTCATGCCCAAGGTGGTGATCGCGCTGGTCAACGGTTGGGCGGCCGGTGGCGGGCACAGCCTGCACGTGGTCTGCGATCTGACGCTCGCCTCGCGCGAGCACGCGAAGTTCAAGCAGACCGATGCCGACGTCGGCTCGTTCGACGGTGGTTACGGCAGCGCGTATCTGGCGAAGATGGTCGGCCAGAAATTCGCTCGCGAGATCTTCTTCCTCGGCAGGCCCTACACGGCCGAGGAGATGCATCAGATGGGTGCGGTGAACAAGGTCGTCGACCATGACGAGCTGGAGAACGTCGCGCTCGAGTGGACCGCCGATATCAACGGCAAATCGCCGCAGGCGCAGCGCATGCTGAAGTACGCGTTCAACCTGCTCGACGATGGTCTGGTCGGTCAGCAGCTGTTCGCGGGCGAGGCGACCCGCCTGGCGTACATGACCGACGAGGCGGTCGAGGGCCGAGACTCGTTCCTGGAGAAGCGCAAGCCCGATTGGACGCCTTACCCCTGGTACTTCTGAGAACGGACACCCCATGGAGATTCTCAACAGCCGGATCATCGTGCGTCCCAGCGATTATGGGCGCACGCTGGCGTTCTACCGCGACGGCCTCGGCTTGGCGATCGCGCGGGAGTACCCGGGCGGCACGGTGTTCTACGCCGGTCAGTCGCTGCTCGAGGTCGCGGCGCACGGTGGCAGCGGGCAGTCCGGCAGCTTCGACGGCGCGATCTGGTTGCAGGTGCGCGATGTCGAGGATGCCGCGGCGGAGTTGGCGCTGAAGGGGATTGCGATCGAACGCCCACCGGTGCTCGAACCGTGGGGTCTGTGGGAGATGTGGGTGCGCGACCCGGACGGGGTCGCGATCGTGCTGGTACAGGTTCCTGCCGAACATCCGATCCGGCGGGATCCGCGCTGGTCGGCGGAGTGAGAGGGCAGCGAAGGCGGTCGAGCCGAGTTGCCGATGACGGCTCGGCCGAGCACGATAGCTGCGAGCAAGCGCCCGACCGACGTCGTCCGGACCGCAGCGCGTGTGGTGTCCATCTACTGAATCGCAGTCGCTATGTCTGGCTTTCCCGACCCGTTTCCCGGCAAACCGACCCGTTGGCCGGGTCTTGTCGCTCGCATGACACGATCGAAGCCGTGAGGGCGCGCGGCAAGCTGTTTCCGGAGGTGTGGGGTGAGTAAGACCCTGCGGACGCTGCAGATGCCTACCGGTTCCGGGGTCAGCGAAGTGATGCCCCACCTGCGGCAAGCCCTCGATGGCAGTGGTCCGGCGTGGCTGCCGATCCCGACCACCGATCGCCGGGAGGCGCGCAGACTCTCCGATGCGCTCAAGCCGGGCGATCCGATCGATGACGATGTCGCGCTGGTCGTGACGACCTCGGGCACGACCGGTATCCCGAAGGGGGCGTTGCTCGGCGCCGAAGCGCTGCGGGCCAGCGGCAATGCCACCCACGATCGGCTCGGCGGGCCCGGCAGCTGGCTGCTCGCCCTGCCGACCCATCACATCGCGGGGATCCAGGTGTTGCTGCGCAGCATCCTGGCCGGGACCGAGCCGACCGTGCTCGATGTGTCGGGTGGGTTCCTGCCCGAGGCGCTGGCCGGTGCCGTTGGGGCGATGCGCGGGCCGCGCCGCTATACCGCGCTGGTGCCGACACAGCTGATCAAGTCGCTGGATTCACCGGTGGCGTCCAAGGCGCTGGCCGAACTCGACGGTGTGCTCGTCGGCGGTGCCGCCACGCCCGTGCCGGTCCTGGAGCGGGCGCAGGACGCGGGTATCACCGTGGTGCGCACGTACGGGATGAGTGAGACCTGCGGTGGGTGCGTCTACGACGGCGTGCCGCTCGACGGCACCGAGGTGCGGATCGAGGACGGTCGCGTCATCCTCGGCGGGGCGATGATCGCGCGCGGTTACCGCAATCTGCCCGATCATCCGGCCTTCGCCGAGCCCGGCTGGTTCCGGACCGAGGACGCGGGTTCGTTCGAAGACGGTGTGCTCTCGATTTCGGGGCGGCTCGACGAGGCGATCATGACCGGCGGATTGCTGGTGATTCCGCAGGTGGTGGAGGCTGTGCTGGCCAATCATCCCGGTATCCGCGAGTGCATCGTGCTCGGTCTGCCCGATGAGCGGCTGGGTCAGCGGGTCGCGGTCGCGATCGTGCCCGCACCCGGTGCGGCGCCGACGCTGGACGAGTTGCGTGCGCATGTGGTGGCCGAGCTCGACTCGATCGCCGCACCGCGTGAACTGGCCGTCCTGTCCGAGATCCCACTCCGCGGCCCCGGCAAACCCGACCGCACGGCCTTGCGCAAACTCCTTCTGGCCGAATAGCCACGCAAGAGGTCGCCGACAGCGCCGTGCAAGGGGCGTGCAAGTCGGAGTGGGCACGGTGGTGCTCATGACTTACACACCCACTTCATCCCTCGCCGTCGAGGCGGACGGGCTGGTCAAGGTGTTCGGCAAGCAGCGCGCGGTCGACGGGGTGAGCCTGGCGGTGCCGCGCGGTGCCGTGTACGGCGTACTCGGACCGAACGGCGCCGGCAAGACCACGACCATCAAGATGCTGGCGACCCTGCTCCGCCCCGACGGCGGTAGCGCCCGGATCTTCGGCCGCGACGTGGTGGCCGAACCGAACGCGGTGCGCTCACTCATCGGTGTCACCGGCCAGTACGCCTCGGTCGACGAGATGCTCAGCGCCACCGAGAACCTGATCATCTTCGGCAGGCTGCTCGGCCTGAGCAGGCCCGATGCCCGTCGCAAGGCCGTCGAACTGCTCGAGGAGTTCGACCTCACCGAGGCCGCGAACAAACCGCTGAAGAACTTCTCCGGCGGCATGCGCAGGCGCCTCGACCTCGCCGCCAGCCTCATCTCCACTCCGCCGCTGCTGTTCCTCGACGAGCCCACCACCGGCCTCGATCCGCGCACCCGCGCCCAGATGTGGGACACCATCCGCAGGCTGGTCCGCGAGGGCGCGACGGTGCTGCTCACCACCCAGTACCTCGACGAGGCCGACCAGCTGGCCGACCGGATCGCGGTGATCGACCGCGGCAAGGTGATCGCCGACGGCACCGCCGACCAGCTCAAAGCGTCCATCGGCGGATCCTCGGTGCACCTGACCCTGGTCGACCCCGAACAACTCGACGAGGCCCGCCGCATCGTCGGCGACTTCCTCGGCGTGAGCGCGCAGATCAGCCCCGAAGCGGGCAGGCTCACGGCGCCGCTGCCCGACCCGAATCTCACCGCCGACCTGCTGATCCGGTTGCGCGACTGGGAGGTCGGGGTCGAGGAGATCACCGTCAGCAAGCCGACGCTGGACGAAGTCTTTCTCACCATCACCGGCCACCCGGCCGACGAATCCGACGACACCGAACGGAGCGCGGCATGACCGCTGTACTCACCGCTCCCGCGACAACCGGCGATCTGCCCCAGGCCAGCGACCGAATCAGCCTGCGCGACACGATCTCCACCTCGTTCACGATGGCCTATCGCGGCTTGCTCAAGATCAAACACAACCCCGAACAACTCTTCGACGTGACGGTGCAGCCGATTCTGTTCACCGCACTGTTCACCTACATCTTCGGCGGCGCGATCTCGGGCAGCGTGTCCGGTTATCTGCCGGTGCTGATCCCGGGCATCCTCGTGCAAACCGTGGTGCTGACCTCCGTCGTCACCGGCACGCAGTTGCGTGAGGACATGGACAAGGGCGTCTTCGACCGCTTCAAATCCCTACCCATCGCGCGGGTTTCGGCGCTGGCGGGCGCGCTGCTGGCGGATATGGTCCGCTACGGCATCGCCTCGACGCTGACCGTGCTGGTCGGGCTGGCGCTGGGCTACCGGCCCGGCGGCGGGCTGGTCGGCGTGGTCGCGGCCTGCCTGGTGGTCGTGGTGTGCTCGTTCGCGGTGAGCTGGATCTGGGCGCTGGTCGGCGTCACCGGCAAGAGCGCCGCGTCGGTGCAGGGTATCTCGATGATGGTGATGTTCCCGCTGACGTTCATGTCCGGCGCGTTCGCTCCGGTGAGCACCATGCCCGGCTGGATGCAGGGGCTCAACCACGTCAACCCGGTGTACTACATGGTCAACACCTGCCGAGAACTGATGAACAGCAACAGTTACGGCGCCGACCTCGTCTGGTCGCTGGTCGGTTCGCTCGTGGTGATCGCGATATTCGCGCCACTGGCGGTGCGGGCCTACATGCGCCGCGCCTGAAATCCCGCAACGGCATCCGATCCACCGGGTCGGGTGCCGTTGTCGTGTCAGCGCAGTCCGGCGATGATCTCGATGATGCGCATCGCGGCGTCGAGACGACGCGTACCCGCCGCGCGCCGCAGCGCGGCATCCATCGCGGCATCGCCCACCACGCTCCGATGCAGGGCGAGGTGGGCGGCCAGTTCCATCGATGGACCGTCCTGCCTGGCCACCGATGTTCTGGCGAGGGTGAGTAGTTCGAGGCCGTCGGCGCGCTGGTCCTCGGTGGTGAGCAGGTAGGAACCGAGCGCGCACGCGACCGCCCCGATCTGCGGCAGATCTATGTACTGCGCGAGCCGCTGATCGGCGGTCTCGGTCATCTGGGCCACCATGTCGGCGGCAACGGACGCGCGGCCGTGCAGCACGTGGGCGCTGACGGTGGCCGCCGCCACCATCAACGAACCGGGACCGGGCGTCGGTTCGAAATCGGGCCAGCCGAGTAGTTCCAGCGCGCGGCGGTAATGACGGAGCCCGGCGTCGATATCGCCCTCGGCGAGTTCGAGTTCGGCGAGGGCGGTGGCAGCGTTGGCCAGCCGGTGGTTACGGCGAACCGTCGGGTCGTCGACCGGGCTGACACCGGAAACGTCGGGCCGCACCACGAAGTCGAGTTCGGCACGCGCCTGCTCGAGCCGGCCGCCGCCGACCAGAGCGGCGGCCAGGTAGCAACGGCTCTCCATGATCTCGTCGTGCACGCGGAGCTTGCCCATCAGCTCCAGCGCGCGGCGGTAGTACGTCACCGCGTCGTCATAGCGCGCGGACTGGCCGGACAGCTGGGCCAGGTGCTGGCATACCGTCGCCATCCCCCACACCTCCGCCGGATCCATGTCGTCGAGTGTGCGGAAGGAGTCACGCGTCGAGCCCGCGACGTTGCCGCCGTTCTCCCAGAAGTTGGCGCGTGCCACCAGCGCGGCGATCCGCACTTGCGGATGGTGTGAACGCGCGCCCCGCGCGAACAGCCTGCCCAACCGGAACGGCTTGGGCGCCACGGTGATCACCGCAGCGAGGAAGGACAGGCCCGGATCGAGATCGGGGTGCGTCAGCAGCCGTCGCGCACGTGTGCGCACGATCGCTGTCGCGCGGACACCACCGTCCTTGAGGAACAGCATGTGCAGACAGGTCAGCAGATGCGCGATCATCTGCAGGTCGGCTGCCTCGGCCGAGGCAGGCGGCGGCGCGAGGGCGACCATTCGCATTGCCCACCCGGTGAATTCCAGGTGCGCGCCACGCATCACCCACACCATCGCGACCACCGGAAACACCGAGTACGCGGTGTGCGCGTCGGCCTGCTCGACGGCGGTACGCAGCACGGCGACCAGGTTGTCCAGGTCGGCACTGACCGCGAGCACCGACGCCACCTGGTCGCCGCCGCGGTAGCCGCGAAACGACTCCAGCGCGAATTCACGCGCCCAGCAGAACATCCGGTCGAGCACGAGCGCGGATTCGGCGCCGTCGGTCACCGCGTCGACGGCGGCGATCTGTTCGGCGCCGAACTCGCGGACCGTTTCGAGCATGCGATAGCGGATGCCCGCGCCGTCGGGGTCATCGAGGACGGTGAGCAGGGACTGGCCGACCAGCCCGTCGACCGCGGCGGCCACATCGGGGCCCGCGGCGACGATCTCGGCCGCGGACAGGGTGAAACCGGCCGGGAAACGGCTCAGCCTGCGCAGCGTCACCTGCTGATCGGGATCGAGGAGGTTCCAGCTCCAGGCGATCACCGCGTGCAGGGTGCGATGCCGGTGTGGCGCGGATCGATCACCGGTGCGCAACAGGGCGAAACGATGTTCGAGTCTGGTCTCGATCTCGGCGACGCCCATCGTGCGTACCCGAGCCGCGGCGAGCTCGATCGCCAGCGGGAGACCGTCGAGGGTGCGACACAGCCTGGCCACGGTATCGGGGTCGAGACGCACATCGGGGCGCACGGCCCGTGCGCGAGCCGAGAAAAGCTCTGTCGCGGGCGAACCGGCCGCGTCGATCGCCAAAGGCGCGAGGGGATAGACGGATTCGGCGGTGATCGCCAGCGGTGCGCGGCTGGTGGTGAGCACGGTCAGCTGAGCGCAACTGCCGACGAGATCGGCGACCACCTCGGCCGCGGCATCGATCACGTGCTCGCAATTGTCCAGAATCAGCACCATCGGCCGCGCCGCGAGCGCTTCACGCAGGCGGGTGCTCGCGTCGATCTGCCTGCCTGCTCGGAGGGCGCCCGGTTCGCGCACCTCGCCGACGCCCATCACCTGCCCGATCGCGACCTCGATACCAGTGCGCGATTGTGCCCCCGCCTCCGATTCGGCCTGCACAGAGGCCAATTCGACGAGCACCACCGGCGCCGAGCTGGCCAGCCGTTCACCCACCGCGTTGGCGACCCTGGTCTTGCCCGTACCGCCGGGACCGAGGACCGTAGTCACTCGCGAGCGCAGAACCAGGTCGGTGATCGCGTCGAGATCTGCTGCGCGACCGAGCAATTCATTGGGTGCGGCACGCAGGCCCACTGCGGTTCGTGGGTGTGGCGTCGACCGGTCGGCCGTGCCGCCGTTCGCCGCTTCGACAGGCAAAGCGTTCGGCCGTTCCCGGTCGCCCACGGCGGCTGGCGCGCCGGTCCGCTGAGACCCACCGTCGCTGGTCGAACTCGCTGATGAGTCGACCGGATCTGCCGTGGCTCCACCGGGATGAGGCAAGGCGCCGGCCGGGTGGTGCCCGTCGGTGGGCCGGGATCCAGCGCCATTCGCCGGCGTCGAGACGCTCGGGTCGGCCTCAGGTTTGTGCTGTGGCGCGCGGGTTCCGGGGAACTCGATCGGTTCGCCACGCAGCACCGCGGTGTTGAGGGCGAGAAGGGTGGGGCCCGGCTCGGCGCCGAGTTCTTCGATCAGGCGCCGGCGGTACGTGGCGAAGACTTCCAGCGCCTCGTTGGTTCGGCCCGCGGTGGCGAGCAGGCGGATCAGGGTCGTGTGGGCGGATTCGTCCAGGGGGTCAGCCGTGGCGGCGGCGCGGGCCAGCGGGATCGCAGCGGTGAAGTCGCGCTGAGTGGTGTGGGCGGTGAGTTCGGTCTGATCGAGATGGCGGCGAAGGTCGTCGGCGGCCGTGCACAGGTCGTCGGCGGGAACGGAATCGGGGAGGTCGGCACCCGGTTCGCCACGCCACAGGGTGCGGGCCGAAGCGATCGTGGCGAGGCTTTCAGCGGTGTTTCCCGCTGCCAGGTGTTCGTCGGCTCGGCGGGCGAGCGCGGCGACCGCCGTGAGGTCGACACTGTCGGCGGGCAAGGTGAGGCGGTAGCCGGCGGGCCCGATCTCCAGCGCCCCCTCCGGCAGCAGTGCCCGCAGTCGCGAGACCTGAGTGTGCAGGGCGTTCATCGGTGCGCGAGGTGGCTGGTCACCCCAGACCTCGTCGATCAGCGATGCTGCGCTGCGAGCCCGGCCGGGATGCACCGCGAGAGCAGTGAGCAGCAACCGGGCGCGGGCACCGGGTAGCGCGATCATGGCGTCGTCGCGGCGGATCGCGATCACGCCGAGCACCCCCACGACAACGCGGGAGAGAGCCTCGGATGGCGACCCTTCGTGGCCGCGGTGCTGTGCAGACATGCCGGATGTCATCGTAGGCGAGCACTACGACGGGTTCCCGGTTCGCGCACCCGGTGACACCACGGTCGATGTGTCCCGCGAATTTGTCCCCACCTCGCTTTAGGCTCACGCACATGGGCAACTTCGAGGTGTCGCGGCGCACCGCCATCGCCGCCGAGCCGGCACGGATCCACGCACTGATCGATAACTTCCACCAGTGGCGGCTGTGGTCGCCGTGGGAAGACGCCGACCCCCAGCTCGTCCGCACCTACACCGGCCCGGAGTCCGGCGTCGGGGCCCGCTACGCCTGGCGTGGCAACCGCAAAGCCGGTGCGGGTGTGATGGAGATCAAAGCCGCCGCCGAACGCGAGATCGGGGTCGAGCTCACCTTCGAGAAGCCGTTCAAAGCCACCAATTTCGTCACCTTCACGCTCGACCCGGTCGCCGGTGGTACCGAGGTCATCTGGAAGATGACCGGCACTCACTCCGGCCTGATGGGCGTGCTGGGCAAGGTGTTCCCGATCGACAACCTCATCGGCAAGGATTTCGACAAAGGCCTGGCCCGGCTCAAGACGATCGCGGAATCCGCCCAGGACTGACGGCGCGGCCCGCGGCGCCGCGAGGGACTCCAGGAGCGCGGGGCGCCGGTGTCGGATTAGGCTTCGATCCATGGCTACAGCAGCGGAATGGATCGAGGGCGCCCGGCCGCGGACGCTGCCCAACGCGATCGCGCCGGTACTCGCGGGTACCGGCGCCGCCGCGTCGCTCGACGGGGCCGTGTGGTGGAAAGCGGCACTCGCGCTCCTGGTTTCGCTGGCACTGATCGTCGGGGTGAATTACGCCAACGACTATTCCGACGGTATTCGCGGCACCGACGACGAGCGGGTCGGCCCGTTGCGGCTGGTCGGCTCGAAGCTGGCCTCCCCCAAGGCGGTTCGCACCGCCGCGGTGCTCAGCCTGGCGATCGGCGCGGTCGCGGGCCTGGTGCTGGCCGTGACCACCGCGTGGTGGCTGGTGCTGATCGGGGCGGTGTGCCTGGCGGGTGCCTGGTTCTATACCGGCGGCAGCAAGCCCTACGGCTACAGCGGTTTCGGCGAGATCGCGGTGTTCGTGTTCTTCGGGTTGATCGCGGTGCTCGGTACCCAGTACGTGCAGGCACTGCGGGTCGACTGGGTCGGCCTGCTGCTCGCGATCGGTGTCGGCGCGTTCTCCAGCGCGGTGCTGGTGGCCAACAACCTGCGTGACATCCCCACCGACACCGAGTCCGGCAAGGTCACGCTCGCGGTGAAACTCGGCGACGCGCGCACCCGCACCCTGCACGTGGTGCTGCTCGCGGCGCCGTTCGTGATCAGCCTCGCGATGATGGCGAGCACGCCATGGGCGTTGGCCGGATTGCTCGCGTTGCCGCTGGCGATCCGGGCCAACGCGCCCGTGCGTACCGGCAAGGGCGGGCTGGAACTGATTCCCGCCCTTCGCGATTCCGGGCTGGCGTTGCTGGCCTGGTCAGTACTGAGCGCGCTGGCCGTCGGACTCGGCTAGTTGTCGCCGTTCACCGAGTCCCAGCACCGTGTGCCCGTCGGCAAGAGCTAGTCGCCGTCCGGTACCAGGATGCCGAGCACCCAGTTGACCAGTGTGATGATCAAGCCGCCCCACAACGCGGCCCAGAAGCCGTCGACGCGAAGGCCGTAGTCGGTGATCTCGGTGATCTTGGCGGTGAGCCACAGCATCGCGGCGTTCACCACCAGCAGGAACAGTCCGAGCGTGAGGATCACGAACGGCAGCGACAGAAGGTTCACGATCGGCTTGATCACGGCGTTGACGGCCGTGAACACGACGGCGACGATGAGCAGGACCAGGGCTTTGCCCCAGTTGCCCCACTCCGATTGCCATTCCGGCGGCACGATGACATCGATCTTGTCGATCCACGCGACCGCAGCCCAGATGGCTATGGCGTTGATGACCAACCGTATTGCTAGTTGCATACACGTAATGCTAGGCCTGGAAACGGGCATTGCGGTGGGTCTGGCGCAGTCGAGTTCACGCGGCGCGGTCGAGCATTCCGTAGACGTCGGTGCGCAGACCCGATACCGCCTCGCGCCCGCCGACGAGATCGGCGGTAGTCGACTCGGCGGCACGCAGGATGCCGAGCAGCAGATGCGCCGACGAGATCTCGCGGTCCTTGCAGTGGATCGCCTCGCGTAGCGCGAGCTCGAGCGACTTCTTCGCCTCGGTGGAGAACGGAATGTGGTCCCAGTTGGCGCCGAGTAGCCGACCGAGCAGGCCGCGCTTGGGTTCCGGTTCGGCGCGATCCCAGGCGCCGGCACCGAAATTCTCGGCGACACTGGCCTGGACGGCGTCGAGGTCGATGCCGATCGAGCGCAGCGCCTCGGCGTCGTCGCCACCCAGCGGGTCCGCCGTCGCCCGCTGAGCCACGGCGGCACGAACGCTGTCGGCCGTGATGTCGCGGGTGGCGAGTACCGCCGCCAAGTCCGGCTCCGCGTTGGCCAGCACGCCGAGCAGCAGGTGCTCCGGGCCGATCCTCGCCGCCCCCAGCTGCTTGGCGTCCTCTTGCGTTGCGACGACCGCCATCCGGGCGTTCTTACTGAATTTCTCGAACATCAGCGGGTCCCACCTTTTCGGTTGTGTTTCTGATGGACCGCTTGCTTGCTCACCTCGAGCGCCTCGGCGATGGCCTGCCACGACCAGCCGTTGGCTCTTGCATTGGCAACCTGGATGGTTTCGAGCCGGTCGGCAAGTCGGCGCAGCGCGAGAACGGCACGCAGCCCGACCGCGGGGTCGGGGTTGCCTGCCGCTGAGGCGAGGGTTGTTGCATCGGTCATGACGTCAATTTTGATTGACGACCGCCACGTTTGTCAACAAAAATTGACATCGCTGAGCGCGAACAGACGAGGAAGGAGGTGCGGAAGAAGTTGTCAGCCGTTCCAGCGGCCGGTGGTGGCGAATTCGCTGAGGATCTCGGTCGGGCCGGTCAGATCCATGTTCTGGGCGGCCACCCAGTCGTCGTCGAAGTACGTGCCCGCGTACCGGTCGCCACCGTCGCACAGCAGCGTGACCACACTGCCGCTACGGCCAGCCGCGACCAGCTCGGCGACAAGATGGAAGGCACCCCAGAGGTTCGTGCCGGTCGAGCCGCCGACGCGACGGCCGAGCGCGGTGCTCGCGTGGCGGGCGGTCGCGATGGAGGCCGCGTCGGGCACCACGATCATGCGATCGACCACCTGGCCGACGAACGACGGTTCCACCCGCGGACGGCCGATTCCCTCGATGCGCGAAGGCATTCCGGTTTCGTAGCCCGCGTCACCGGTCTCGTAGCCGCCGTAGAACGCCGAGTGTTCCGGGTCGACCACGGCCAAGCGCGTCGCATGCCTGCGATAACGGATGTAGCGCCCGATCGTCGCGCTGGTGCCGCCGGTGCCCGCGCCCACCACGATCCACTCCGGTACCGGATGGTTCTCCAGCGACAGCTGTTCGAAGATCGATTCGGCGATGTTGTTGTTGCCGCGCCAGTCGGTGGCCCGCTCGGCGTGGGTGAACTGATCCATGAAATGCCCGCCGGATTCGGCGGCGAGGCGCTTGGCCTCGGTGTACATGTCCGGCGGTCGATCGACGAAATGGCAACGGCCGCCCTGCGCTTCGATCAGCGCGACCTTCTGCGGCGACGTGCTCGCCGGCATCACCGCGACGAAATCCAAGCCGAGCAGCTTGGCGAAATAGGCCTCGCTCACCGCCGTCGAACCCGACGACGCCTCGACCACGGTCGTGCCCTCGGTCACCCAGCCGTTGCAGATCGCGTACAGGAACAGCGACCGCGCCAGCCGGTGCTTGAGGCTGCCGGTGATGTGGGTGGACTCGTCCTTGAGGTAGAGCTGCACCGGCCAGTCGGCGGGCAGCGGATACCGCAGCAGGTGGGTGTCGGCGGAGCGCTGGGTGTCGGCGTCGATCAGCCGGACGGCATTGTCGACCCAGTCACGCGGGGCGCTGCGGTCGAGGTATTTCATGCCGACGTGCTGTCGTCGTCACCCCGCAAGCGGGCCCGCAGCTGCGCCTTGTCCTGGCGGCGGCGCGCGTCGACGACGGCGATGTCCTCGTTCACCTTCACTCGCAACTTCTTGAACAACGTCAGCGAGAGCGGCATCGCGACGATCAACGCGAACAGCGCCGCGACGATGACCGGCACCTCGACACCGATCAACTTGGCGACGCCTACGATCAGCGCGGCGATCACGACGACCAGCCCGAGACGGGCCAGCGTGTAGAGCGCGAGATTGCGTACCAGTCGCTTTCCGGCGCCGGAACCCTGCTGACCTGTTGCTTCACTCACGACTACAGACTAGCCCCGCCCGGATCGCCGCCGATGCGGCCCCGTTCGCGGCTTTTGTCTATTACTTCCCCTTTACCAACAGTAGGTGGTTCGACTAGGTGGGGGTCGCAGTGCGACGATGACGCCACTGATGAGGGAACTGTCGAGAACGGAGAGGTTAGCTATGACTGCGATCACCGTCGGCCTTCAGGACACTCTGCTGACACCAGGCCAAGTGGCCGCCATGTTCCACGTAGATCCCAAGACCGTCACCAGGTGGGCTCATGCCGGCAGACTCGGCTCCCTGCGCACACCGGGCGGACATCGCCGTTTCCGCGAGTCCGAGGTCCTGCAGTTGCTCAGATCACTGACCACCGAGGCAGCGCCCCGCTGACTCACCGGCCGACGCGAGCCCACCGCGGGCTCGCGTTCGCCAAAAATTTCCCTCCCGTTGCGGATGTGCACACGGCGCGGACACGGCTACCCTCGATAGCAGGAGGTGAGCGACGTGACGTACCTGTTGGCACTCATCGCGATCGTGGCCATCGCGGTGTTGTGCTGGAAGGCGTTCGGCCCCGAAATGCCCCGCCCGAATTCCGGCCCGCCCCCGCGCAGACCGGTCCTCGGCCCTGACGACGACCCGGAATTCCTCTGGCGCCTCGGCAAACAACCACGCGACGACTCCGGCCCCACCGAGTGACCTCGCGATGTGTGTCGCCGTGAGCTGACGCACATACCCCCGTTGCGCGTCGAAAGAGCTGGGTAGATAACGTATTCCGGTGATTGATGTGCAGCAGGGTTCTGTCCCGACCACGTGGCGCGCGGCCGACGGCAGCGCCGTGACGTTCACCGAGGCACGGTCGGAGTGGACTCGCGCGGCACACGAAGTGCTGGCCGATACCGCTACCAGGTTCAACAACTTCATCGTCAACACCGAGCTGGCCGAGCTGGTCCAGGAAGAGTCCGGGATCCGGACCGCGGTGAAGTGGCAGCACTGGCTGCCCGTCGTGCTGGACAAGGTCGCCGAGAACTGTCACAAGAACAACGAGCCCCCGCTGAGCGCGCTGTGCGTGCGCAAAAACCAGACGGTCGGCACCGGCTACCGCTACATCCTCGAGCTCGCGGGCCTGCCCATCCCCGACGACCTCGAGATGCACGCCGCCGCGGCCCGCTGGCAGTGCTACCAGCACTACGCCACCGACCTCCCCGCCGACGGCGGCCTCCCCACCCTCCCCCCGAAGGTCGCCGCCATCCGCCAGTCCACCTCCGCGGACCTGGCCACCGCCGAAGCAGCCGAAGCGGCCGTCAAACGCCCCGCCGCCGCCCGCCGCACCGTAGCAGCCATCCCCAAGCCAGAACCGGTCCGCAAACCGGTCTGCCTCAACTGCCACGTAGAACTCCCGGCCAACAAGATCTGCTACTACTGCTGACCACCGATTCGGGATCGTCGGATTTCGGCAACCGGGCCCGCTCGGCAACAACAAAGGCCCGGACGCTCATTCGAGAATCCGGGCCTCACTCGTTCGACCGCGCGAACACACCTGACCTCAGGTCAGACGCACAACGGCATACCCATGGACAGACTGGACCCGTTCATCAGGCATTGCAGCAGAGCACCGGGGAGCGCGGCTGAGCCCGATTGCGGGTCCGCGGACGCCGTGAACGGCGTGGCGGAGCCCATATCCACAGCGACCGGCTCCAGGGATACGGCCGGCGCAGCCGCTGCGATCGCCGTACCCGACACTCCACAGCCAAACGAAATCGCCACGGCCGCAATCACGCCGGACGGGTATCGGAGAAGCACTCGATCACCAACGTCCCGTCGGCCGCTGGAACCAGCGATCCCGGCGCACGGACGACGACCTCCTCGATCCGTCCCGGCGATATCGGCCTGACGGTCACAACCAGGTCGTGCATCGTCGTCTGCACCGCCAGATGCTGATCAAAGCCGGACTCCATGACGCTGTCCACGATGTCGGTCAGATAGCGAAATTCGGGATGTCTGTCCGACATCGCCCGGCATCGACGCGCGATCTCGGTCCACGGCACGTCGTGAAAATCCCCGGTCCACGCACCCAACCTGATCACAACGCGATGTTCTCGGTGGGCACGATGAATCGAACCTGATCGTTGGTCGATACCGACCAATGGAGGCCGACGACAGTGCGGCCACCGCTGAGGTGCTCGGCCACGATCACTTCGATCGGGCACGGCATCGGGAAGGGTGAGTCGGGTTGGAAGTCATCGACGTCCTGCCCCAAGAAGGCCGGCAGCTTGTCGATCACAGAGTGCACGGCGCCGTCCGCATCGACGAACTCGACCTCGACTACGCCTCCGGCGGTGCTGTCATCGTCCACCCACCGGACTGCTGTCCCTTGCATTGTTGGCACGCCGAAACTTTCCTACAGAACGCCGTAGCACGCTCAGCTCGTGACTCGGGTACCGAATCAGAGTCGAGTGTGGTCAGGTCAGGCCGGCGTAGCTGTGCAGACCGCTGATCACCATGTTGATGATGAACAAGTTGAACAACATGGCGACGAAGCCGGCGATGTTGATCCAGGCTGCCTTGGTGTCTCGCCAGCCGGAGGTGGCTCGGGCGTGGAGGTAGGCCGCGTAGAGGACCCAGGCGATGAAGGAGCAGGTTTCTTTGGGGTCCCAGCCCCAGAAGCGGCCCCAGGCGGCTTCGGCCCAGATGGCGCCGAGGATGACGCCTGCGCCGAAGAGGGGGAAGCCGATGATAGTGGTTTTGTAGGCGAGTTGGTCGAGGGTGCGGGCGTCGGGGAGGCGGCGGGCAACGGTGCCGAAGATGTTCGACGACTCTTCGCCCGCGGGCTGGCGCATGCGGAACAGGTAGAGCAGGCTGGCTACGCCGGAGACCAGGAAGACGCCGCTGCCGATGCTGACGATGGTGACGTGGATCGGCAGCCAGAACGAACGCAGGGCGGGGACCACGGGGGCGGCGTCGGCGTAGAGGATCGTGCCTGCCAGGAACATCAGGATCAGCACGGGGACCAGCAGGAACGCCCACATGGCGCGGTAGCGCTGATCGCGCAGGAAGATCAGACCGATCACCACGGCGGCCGCGGTGGCCATGGTGGTGAACTCGTACATGTTGCCCAGCGGGAAGCGATGGGTGGCGAAACCGCGCAGCACGATCGAGGTGATGTGCAGGACCGCGCCTACCGAGAGCACCGAGAACGCCATGTCGCCGAAGCGCTCCGCACGCGATTTTCCGGCGGGGGTCTCGATTCGGCCCGGCAATGACGGGTCGATCGTGGTTCCCTGTTCACGGCCGACGACCGCCTTCGCCCGCGCCGAGGCGTACTGCACGATCAGCAGCACCGTTGCCAGGGTGTAGATGGCAATGGCCGACATGAAGGCGAAGTCGCTATAGCGGGCCAGCGTTTCGTCGATCTGCATCAGGATTCCGTCTCCATGTCGAGTGCGCGGATCACTTCTCCGCTCCCAGCAGCCGTGTCCGCAGTCGATCGAACTCGGCGCCCCAGCCTGCTTGATCGCTCCTGGCCAGACCGCCCATTTCTACTACGGTGCGTCGTTGACCCACGGTACCTGTTGGGTCTTCGACCGGGTACGTCCGGATCCAGATCCGCCGCCGTTTCAGCAACAGCGACACCAGCAGGCCCGCCATCATCGTCAGCGCGCTCACCAGCACCCACTGCTGGGCGGGGTCGTGCGAGACCTGCAGGTTCACGAACTCCTCTGCGCCGTCGAAGGTGACCTTCGTACCGCCGGGCAGTGTGGTCGACTCGCCGGGACGCAGGTTGACCCGCGCTTCCTTGGTCAACCGGCCCTGCTTGATCATCTCCGGGTCCAGCGAGAACAGCGACTGCGAGCGGCCGGTGTCGAGGCCGGTGTTGCCGCGGTAGATGTCGACCGCGACGGCCGGGTCGTCCATCCGGGGGAACGACGAGGTGAGCAGGCTGCCGTGGAACAGCGCGGTCGGCGCGAACAGGCCCTCGATCGCGATCTGGTTCTGTCGACGTTCCTCGTCGGTCGCGTACATGCCACCGGGCGGGTCGATCCGCAACACACCGCTGGACAGGAAGGTCTGCGCGTCGTCGGGCCGCCACTGGATCGTCTCGGTGCGGGTCTGCCCGTTGGGGAAGGTGACGGTGAACGTCGGCGCGAAGCCGTGCCCCTGCAGGTAGACACGGTCACCGGCGACGCGCAACGGATGGTTCACCTGGAGCTCGGTGCTACGCCACGTGTCGGTGCTGAGGTCCGCACCCGCCTGGTATTCGATGTTCGAGTGGAACATCTCGGCTTGGCCGGTGGGCAGGTAGTCGGCCTTGAAATCCTTCACCTTGATGCACAGCGGTGTCATGCCGGTGCCGTCGTTGACGTTGCCCGCGCGGAACGAGTCGTACACCGCGGGCGAGGTCGTGCAGAAGCCCGGACCGTTGTTGGCGATTACGATGACATTGCCCTCGTACCCGAGCAGCTTGCCCAGCGCGATCGCGACCAGCAGCCCCACCAGCGACAGGTGGAACACCAGGTTGCCGAACTCGCGCAGGTAGCCCTTCTCGGCGGACAGCGTCACCTCACCATCGCGCTGACCGGGGCGAATCTGGGTCCGCCACCCACGCAACGACGTCTCAGCGGCCTCGATCACCTCGTCGGGCGTGCGGTCGTCGGTTTCGCTGAAGTGGTGTGGCAACCGGCCGAGGTTGCGCGGCGCTGCCACCGGTGGGGTGCGCAACGCCCGGTAGTGGTCCCAGCAGCGCGGCAGGATGCAGCCGACCAGCGAGATGAACAGCAGCACGTAAATGGCGGTGAACCAGAAACTGCCGAACACGTCGAACAGTTCGAATCGGTCCATCCACGGGCCGAGCGTCGGACGGTCGGCGATGTACTGGTCGACCTTCTGCGCGTTCAAGCTGCGCTGCGGCAGCAGCGCGCCGGGGATGGCGGCGAGAGCGAGCAGGAACAGCAGCACCAGCGCGGTGCGCATGCTCGTCAGGCCGCGCCAGGAATTTCGGACCAGGGCCCAGGCCCGGCCCAGCAGCGACTGCCGGACGGGCGGGGTGGGGGTGGTCGGAGTGGTCAGTGTGTCAGTCATCAGATCGGAAGAGTCACCTCGGAGACGAACCCGTCACGCACCCAGCTGACGAACTGATCCCATGCCCCCGTGACCAGCGCGACGCCGACGGCGACGAGCAGAACACCCCCGATTACCTGAATAGTGCGCGAATTACGCCGCAGCCAGCCGACCCCACGCAACGCACCGGCCGATCCGAAGGCCAGCACGATGAACGGCAGCCCGAGACCGAGGCAGTACGCGACGATCAACGTCACCCCGCGCACGGCGGTGGTGCCCTCGGTACCCGCGGAAACCGCCATCACACCCGACAGCGTCGGCCCCAGACACGGCGTCCAGCCGAGCGCGAACACCCCGCCGAGCAGGGGTGCGCCGAGGATGCTGGTGAGCCTGCGCGGCTCCATCCGCGTGTCGCGCTGCAGGGCGGGGACCAGGCCGATGAACACCAGACCCATCAGGATCGTCACCACGCCGCCGATGCGCTGCAGCAGTTCCCGATTCACATTGAGGGTCTGGATCACGCCGAAAACAGTGGCCGTGGCCAGCACGAACACCACCGTGAACCCGGCGACGAACAGCACGGCGGCACCGGCGACGCGCATCTTCGCACTACGGCGCTGCGCGGTGAGCGTGGCCTGGGTACTGGTGGCAGGCGGTGCCTCGGCACCGACCAGCCCGGCCAGATACGACAGATAGCCGGGGACGAGCGGCACGACACACGGTGAAGCGAACGACACCAGGCCCGCGAGCAGGCAGGCTCCCAGCGCCAGCAACAGCGGACCCGATGCCGCCGTCTGCTGGAAGGAATCCCCGACTGCGGCGAGCGGAATCACTCGTCGTTGCTCGCGTCGATGTCACGCTCTTCGTCGCGCGGCAACGACAGAGTGCGCTCGGTCTCGGCCGGTTCCGCGGGGCCGAAATCGAACAGACCGGCACCGGCGACACTACGCGGGACGGTCGCGATGCCGGCCCAACGGTCATCGACCGTCCAGCCCGCACCCATTCGGCGCGCGCCCTGACGGGGACGACACGCGGTCAGATTTCCTGGACGACGACGGCTGCTCACTGCTTCTCCTCGGCGGCGATGCGCTCGACCACGGGCTGCAGATCTTCTGCAAGTAGCGAGCGAAGGAAGACCGCGGCGACCCGGTGCTGACGATCCAGGATCAACGTGGTCGGAATAACACTGGTGGGAAAGTTTCCGCCGAGAGCGAGCAAGGTCCGCATCGACGGGTCGTAGATGGACGGGTATTCGATCTTGTTGTCCACTACGAAGTCCTGGGCTTTGTCGCGCTGATGGTCACGGACATTGATTCCCAGGAACGCGACGCCTTGATCTCTGGTCGCCGCGAAGACTTTTTCGAGAGCGGGCGACTCGGCGCGGCACGGGCCGCACCACTGTCCCCACAGGTTCACGACCACGATCTGGTTCGGGAAATCGTCGACCGAAACGGTCTTTCCCTCGTTCATCAGATCGGGCCCCGAGAGCGTACCGATCGTTCCGCGGGTGGCGGGCGGATCGTAGTAGATATCCGTTCTACCACCGGGTGAGACGAATTCGAAGGTCCCACCACCGGTGGCAACCGCATCGGTACCCGTCGAACAGCCCGCCGCGGCGGCGATCACCAGCAGGGCGGACAGCACGGCGGTCAGCGCCCGCGGCCGACGGCCACGGGCGGTTCCCGAAGAGGTGAAGCGTGTCATGCGCCGTGTACCGACGGATCCGACGCGCCCGCCGGCTCGGAATAGACGATGTCGACGAGCGTGTCGCCGTGATAGACCAGCGAGGTCAGCGACGCGAGCGAGCACTGCCGGTTGCGCGGGTCGTGCCACAACCGCTGGCCCTGCAGGAATCGGCGCAGCGTCCAGACGGGCAGCTGATGCGAGACCAGCACCACTTCGTGACCGGCGGCTTCGACGCGGGCCTTGTTCACCGCGGCGAGCATGCGATGGGCGATCTGCAGGTACGGCTCGCCCCAGGACGGGGTGAACGGATCGCGCAGCTTCCACCAGTGCCGCGGCTTGCGCAGGGCACCGTCGCCGACGGACACGCGCAGGCCCTCGAAGGTGTTGCCCGCTTCGATCAGGTTCTCGTCGGTGCGCACGATCAGGTCGTGGGCGGCCGCGATCGGCGCCGCGGTCTCCTGGGCGCGCTGCAGCGGGGAGGCGATCACCATCGAGATGTCGTGATCGGCCAGCGAGCGCGCGACCGCACCGGCCTGCGAGCGCCCGGCCACCGAGAGGCTGAAGCCGGGCAGGCGGCCGTAGAGGATGCCGTTCGGGTTGTGTACCTCGCCGTGGCGCAGCACGTGCACGATGGTTTCGACGCTCGACGGGTCGTCGTCGAGGGCGGGCGGCGCGGCGGCGGGGGCAGGATGGGGCGCCTCGTCGCTATCCGCCGGGACTGGGGCGAATTCTGCGTCGGGCTGGTCGGAGCTCACGCTAGGGATCCTTCGGGGGTTGCGGCCGCGGCCGCGAGGGCGGCGGCGGGCAGAGCGGCGGCGATACGGTCGAACGCGTCCTCGTCGAGTGCCGCGGAGACGAACCAAGCCTCGAACGCGCTCGGCGGCGCGTACACGCCCGCGTCGAGCAGGGCGTGGAAGAAGGCGGGGTAACGCCAGGTCTGGCTCGCTTTGGCGGCGGCGTAATCGGTCACCGGGCGCTCGGCGAAGAACACGCTCACCATATTGCCTGCGAACTGGACTTGATGCTCGACACCGGCCTCTGTCAGGGCCTTCGCGAAGAGCGAGCCGAGGCGATCGGCGTTGCGGTCGAGCGCCGCGTACACCTCGGCGTCGGCCGCGCGCAGCGTCGCCAGGCCCGCCGCGACGGCGACGGGATTACCGGACAGGGTGCCCGCCTGATAGACCGGGCCGAGCGGGGCGAGGTTGTTCATGATCTCGGCGCGACCGCCGAACGCGGCGGCGGGCAGGCCACCGCTCATCACCTTGCCGAAGGTGTAGAGATCACCGGCGACGCCTTCGCGGCCGTACCAACCCGAGGCGCTGACCCGGAAACCGGTCATCACCTCGTCCATGATCAGCAGCGCGCCGTTGTCGTGAGCCAGGGTGCGCAGTCCCTCGTTGAAGCCGGGCAGCGGCGCGACCGCGCCCATGTTGCCCGCGGCGGCCTCGGTGATCACGCACGCGACCTGGCCGGGGTGCGCCTCGAAGGCAGCGGCGACGGCGGTGAGGTCGTTGTAGGGCAGCACGATCGTGTCGGCGGCTTGCGCGCCGGTGACGCCGGGCGAGGTCGGCAGGCCGAGCGTCGCGACGCCGGAACCCGCGTCGGCCAGCAGCGCGTCGACGTGACCGTGGTAGCAACCGGAGAATTTGATGATCTTGGAGCGGCCGGTGAAGCCGCGGGCGAGACGGACCGCGCTCATCGTGGCTTCGGTACCGGAGTTCACCAGGCGAACCCGCTCGACGGGATCGACGCGGGCAGCGATGGCCTCGGCGAGCTCGATCTCGGCCTCGGTCGGCGCACCGAACGACAGTCCGCTCGTCGCGGCCTTCTGCACGGCCTCGACGACGGCGGGGTGGGCGTGACCGAGGATCATCGGCCCCCACGAACACACCAGATCGACGTAGTCGTTGCCGTCGGCGTCGATGAGGGTGTAGCCGCTCGCGGAGGTGATGAACCGCGGCGTACCGCCGACCGAATTGAACGCACGAACCGGGGAATTGACGCCACCCGGGATCACGGCGGCCGCCCGCTCGAAGAGCTGGGCCGAAACCGGTACCTGCGTAAGACTCACGGATTCCAGTGTCTCAGTTCGCCTCGGCACGCCGGACGACAGGGTGGAGCACAGTGACCCAGACCGCAGCGACCCACCGACGACACGCCCGACACGCCGCCCCGATTGGCGAAAGATTTCGATCTAGGCCCATTGGCCTGCGACTACGCTCCGGGCGGCTCAGCACCTGAGCCTGGAGTGATTCGGCTATCAGCGGGAGGGTTTTTCATGCGTTTCGGCGTCACCAGCACTGCCCTTGGCACGGGGTTCGTCGCGGCGGGAGTGCTACTCGGCGCGGGTTCGGCCACCGCGTTCGCACCGCAGATCCAGCCCGATCGGATCGGCGCTCAGCTCAGCCACGAGGAGACCGTGGCACTCGGCGCGGGGCCGATTCCGGCGATCACCGCGATGTTCGTGCCCGCTCAGCGGATCGGCGCGGGGCTGCACGCCGATACCGAGCTGTACCGCGACGCCGACGGCGGCATCCGCGCCACCCTGCGTCAGGTGGTGACGGAGGCGGCGGCACATCCCGACGGCACCGTCTCCGTTTTCCTGAACGCGCCCGGCACGCGCGGCGGCCGCGTCGTCGACGTCTACCAGCAGTGGGTTTCCTAGGCGGCTGTGCTGGTCTAGGTGTACATGCAGGGAACTTCGGCCGAGATCGTGTGCAGCTGGCACATGAGGCCGTTGTAGATCGCGCTCGAACCGGTCTCCGGGGCGAAACCGCCACCGGCGGCCGGCTCGGCGACCATCGGGGTGAGCGGCAGGCCGGCAGCGGCCTGAGCGGGTGCCGCGGCCAGAGCGATCGTCGCCACAGCGGCGGCGACGGTACAGATTCCGGCGGTCAGTCTTGTCATCGATTCCTCCTCGAGAGAGCCCGTGGCGCGAGCTCGTGTCCCGAACCCCCACGCGGACATCGGAATTCGGCTTCCCCTAGATCATCGGTTCGATGCCGCGTCGCGCTACAGATCTGGCATAGCTCCTGGCCACGGCATCGATCACCAGTAACCCGCCCACCATCACCAACGCGCAGGCGAGCAACAGCAGCGGCGGCACATAACGCACCGCCGCGAAACCTGGATGCTCCTCGGTGCCCGCGAATTCGGTCGTGCGCCGTGCGGCCCGCCAGCTGACAACCCCGCAGGCCAGGAAAAGCACGGCGAAGCCGAGTTCGACAAGCGCGATCCAGCGTTTCATTCCTGCGATCCTGCCAGGGGCAAGATCGAATCAGCCGACCAGGCTCGGGAGCAGAATCAGCGCGATGAGAGCGAGGGTGAGCACGACCATCAACCCGATGACCAACAGGTCGCGTCGCAGGCTGTGTGGTTGCTCGATCACCACGCGCATCATTGCCTCCGCTCAACCGGTGTGATAATCCTCACCATACACTGCGCAGGGTCACTTCCGGTGGGCCAGGAAGTACTTGGTCGACTCCGGCCGGTAGCTCAGGAACGCGGCGCCGGCGGCCAGCACGCCCTGCACGATCGCTGAGCCACCCGCCACGATCGTCGCGGGGTTCGCGACAGCGGAGAAGCTGAACATGGTGGCGATGGCGCCGAGTCCGAGCCAGATCGCGATGACCGTGAGCACCGTGCGCGCCCAGCTCTTGCCACGGCCGAGCTGATGCGCGATGGCCACGGTGACACCGGCCAGCAGCACGCCGACCAGCGCGGTCACCGCGAAAGCCACCAGCACCATCACATCGACAGTCGACGCAGGGAAGTTCGGATCCGACTTGTGCATCTCGTCGAGGAACTGCTTGCTGAGCTTGTCGCGCTCGCCGGTCATGGTGATGACGCTGGCGAACGTGTAGACGACACCGAGGCCGGCGATTCCCCACCACAGTTGACGAGCGGTGCCGACGTCCTCGGGCATGGGCAGGGTTTCGGGTTTGTTCGGCGGAACGATCACGACAGCCAGTGTGCTGCCTCGGTCGCCCAGTAGGTGAGCACGATGTCCGCGCCTGCCCGCCGGATGCCGATCAGCGACTCCAGAATCGAGGCCCTGCGATCGATCCAGCCACGCTCGGCGGCGGCGGTGATCATCGCGTACTCGCCGGAGATCTGGTAGGCCGCGACGGGGACCGTCGAGCGGTCGGCGACGTCGCGCAGGATGTCGAGGTAGGACATCGCGGGCTTCACCATCACGATGTCGGCGCCCTCGGCGAGATCGAGGTCGAGTTCGCGCAGCGATTCCCGGCGGTTGGCCGGATCCTGCTGGTAGGTGCGCCGATCGCCTTCCAGCGTCGAGCCGACGGCCTCGCGGAACGGGCCGTAGAAGGCCGAGGCGTACTTGGCCGCGTAGGCGAGGATCGCGGTGTCGGTGCGGCCGACGGCGTCGAGTCCGCGCCGGATCGCGCCGACCTGGCCGTCCATCATCCCGCTGGTTCCGAGCAGGTCGGCGCCCGCCTCGGCCTGCGACAGCGCCATCTCCACATAGCGGTGCAGGGTGGCGTCGTTGTCGACCGCGCCGTCGGTGCCGATCACGCCGCAGTGGCCGTGATCGGTGAACTCGTCCAGGCAGGTGTCGGCCATGATGACTGTCGCGTCCCCGACCTCTTCGGCCAGCGCGCGCAGACCACGATTCAGGATCCCGTTCGGATCACTGGCCTGGCTGCCCGTGGGGTCCTTGTCCTCGGGCAGCGGCACCCCGAACAGCATCAGCCCGCCGACCCCGGCGGCCACCGCCTCCGCGGCGGCCTTGCGCAGGGAGTCCAGCGAGTGCTGATACACCCCGGGCATCGAGCTGATCTCCCGCGGCTCGTCGAGCCCGTCGGCCACGAACATCGGCAGCACCAGCTGACGCGGCTGCAGCGTGGTTTCGGCGACGAGTCGACGCAATGCGGGTGTCCTGCGCAACCGCCGTGGGCGGTCGAAAGCGGTCATAGCCCGCAGAATACGCCTGTCCCCCGATGGTCGCCGCAGCGCCTACAGCGGGTCGAATCCACGAGCCAGTTCGCCCAGAATCTGCTCGAAGGTAGCGAAGACGGGTAAGGGACCGGCCTCGCCCCAGGTCTGGTTGGTGAGCAGAATCGCGGTGACGGCGCCGTCGTTGGACCAGATCGAGCCGAGGCCGCCGGCCCAGCCGTAGGCACCCGCGCGTGGACCGTCGGGGTCGTCGCGCAGTTGGACGCCGACGCCGTAGCCCCAGCCCGCGCTGTCGTCGGGGCCAGGTCCGCCGCGGGACAGTTGCTCGGGTGTGAGGTGGTTGGTGGTCATGGTGGTGACGGCTTGTTCGGACAGGATGCGGGTGCCGTCGAGTTCGCCGCCGTTGCGCAGCATGCGGGCGAAGCGGTGGTAGTCGGCGAGGGTGGAGACCAGGCCGTCGCCGCCGCCTTCGAAGGCGGGCGGGTTGCTCCATTGGCCGACCGCCGGGTCGAAAACGGTGCGGGCGCCGTCGATTTCTGCGTAATGCGGGCCGAATCGGGCCAGTTTCTCCGGTGGGACGGCGAAGCCGGTGTCGCTCATGCCGAGTGGGCGCAGGACGCGTTCAGTGAGGAATTCCGAGAGCGGTGTGCCCGCCGCCCTGGCGATCAGAAAGCCGAGGATCGGTGCGCCGACGTGATAGAGCCAGCGTTCACCCGGCTGGAATTGCAGCGGCAGGGTGCCGAGTCGTTCCAGCCAGGTATCCGGGGGCAGCATCTGCGCGGGGGTCGGTGGACCCCAGCCGAGATCGAGTTCGCTCCAGGCCGCATTGAACGGCTTTGGTGCGAAGTCGGCGAAATCCATGCCCCAACCGAGGCGGAAGGTGAGGAGGTCCTCGACGGTGATCGGGCGGTTCGCCGCGACCGTGTCGGTGATCTCGGCGGCTGGGTTCGACAGGACCCGCAAGTCGGCGAGTTCGGGGAGCAGCCGGTCGACCGGTTCGGCCGGGTCGAGGACACCGTCGTCGATCAGGATCGACGCGGCGACCGCGGTGAGCGGTTTGGTCATCGAGGAGATCCGGAAGATCGTGTCGGTGCGCACCGGCGTGCTGCGCGTGCCATCGACGTACCCGACGGCGCCGGTGGCTACGTCGTCGCCGATCGCCACGAGCCAGGCCAGGCCGAGCAGTTCGTCCGCCACGACGTGCGCGCCGAGCCGCTTGTCGATCTCGTCCACCGTCATCACATCTCCTCGGATCGCGTTGGCGCAACTAGACCACAGCGGTCCGACAGCTATCGGCGATTTGCCACCCGCAGCGCTTCGCCGAAGTCGGCGACCGGTCGCGGCGAACCTGTGGATAACATCGAAACCGGTTGGAGCTCAATGGCTTCCGCGCGAGATCGCCGAAACCTGTCGGTGCCTCTCGCTATAATCGAAAGCGTGTTCGAGGGTTCCGACGACCGGGGGCGGAACCCACACGCGACGGGAGGACGCCGAATGAATGCCATTGCCGCCAAGACCACTTTCATCACCGCGCCGTACGTGCCGCTGGAGAAGAAGCGACTGCCCGCGGGCAGACCGCGCCGCTGGTATGTGGCGCACAATCGCCGGCTCAAGGCCATGCGTTTGACCATCGCGCTGCTGGATTCCGGTGTGTACCTGCCCAATCAGGCCACCAACGAGACGATCCGGCGCACCGCGGAGAAGATCGACATCCGCCCGCCCTCGGATGCCACCTGCAGGCTGGTGCGCACGCTGCTGCGCTACAGCCGATGACCCTGATACGCCGAAAGCCCGCCGGTGCGGGCGGGCTTTCGGGGTATCTGCTGAAGCTAGCGGCTGCTGCTGCGGCGGCTCTTCTTACGCGGCGGCGGCAGCAGGCCCTCGGCGCGCAAGCGCGACGCGTGCTCGGCCAGTGCCTCCACCAGCGGACCCACCTGGGCCGACTCGGGCTGCACATCCACGCGCAGACCGAACTCGATCGCGGTCTCGGCGGTCTTCGGGCCGATGCAGGCCACGATGGTGCGAGCGTGCGGCTTGCCCGCGATACCCACGAGGTTGCGGACCGTGGAGGACGAGGTGAACAGGACCGCGTCGAAACCGCCGGTCTTGATCATCTCGCGGGTCTCCGCCGGCGGCGGCGAAGCGCGCACGGTGCGGTAGGCGGTGACGTCGTCGATCTCCCAGCCGCGCTCACGCAGGCCTTCGGCGAGGGTCTCGGTGGCGATGTCGGCGCGGGGCAGCAGCACCCGGTTCACCGGATCGAACACGTCGTCGTAGGGCGGGAAGTCGGCGAGCAGGCCCTCGGAGGACTGTTCGCCACTGGGCACCAGTTCGGGGTTGATGCCGAAGGAGCGCACCTTCTCCGCGGTGGCCTCACCGACGCAGGCGATCTTCACACCGGAGAATGCGCGCGCGTCCAGACCGAACTCGGCGAACTTCTCCCACACCGCGCGCACGGCGTTGGTGGAGGTGAACACCACCCACTGGTAGCGCCCGTCGACCAGGCCCTTCACGGCCCGTTCCATCTGGGCGGGGCTGCGCGGCGGCTCCACCGCGATCGTCGGCACCTCGATCGGGATCGCACCGTGGGTGACGAGCCGCTCGCTCATCTCGCCGGCCTGATCCTTGGTGCGCGGCACAAGCACGGTCCAGCCGTAGAGGGCACGCGATTCCCACCACGACATCTTGGCGCGCTTGTCGACTTCCTTGCCCACCGTCACGACCAGCGGGCCGACCAGCTCGGAGGCGGCGTTGTTCAGCGAGGCCAGCGTGGCCTCGATGGTGCGCTGCTGACGGGTGGTGCCACGCACAGTCACCGCGACCGGCGTCTGCGGCGCCAGGCCGTGTTCCACCAGCGCGCTCGCGGTCTCGGCCAGGTGCCCGGAGGTGGCGTGCAGCACCAGCGGGCCGGGGGCGGCGGCCAGCGCCGACCAGTCGACCTCGCCGCGCACATCGGCTTCGGTGTGCCCGGAGCCGAGCGCGATGCCCGCGTAGCTGGGCACGGCCGAGCCGTTGGGCAGGCCGGGCAGCACCTCGAACACCATGTGCGAGCGGGTGACGGCGTTGACCTCGTTGATCACCGAATCGGTGGTCAGCGGGTCGCCGGTGACGATGCGGACCACGTCGTGACCGTTGCGCGCCTCGGCGATCAGCGTTTTGGCCACCTCGGCGGGTTCGCCGAGGGCGGGCCGCACGTCGACCGGGCTCTCGCCGTTCTCGTCCACCTCGTGGGCGATACCGATCAGGGCGAGCACGCCCTTGTCGACATCGGGGTCGGTGAACGCCAGCATCGCCCGCTCGAGCACCTCACGGGCGCGCACGGTCAGCAGGGCCGGGTCGCCGGGGCCGGATCCGACGAAAAGGATCCGCCCTGGTTGCTTCTTGGTAGCTCGGCTGCTGCTCATCGGTTGTTCTCCATCGGGCTGGAATTAGTGAAGTCGGTGGGCGCCGGTTCGTCTGCGACGCTCAGCAATGCGCGAGCCCCCAGGTCCAGCAGTTCGCGCGCCAGCGTGCGACCGAGTTCGGCCGCGTCTTTCGGCGCGCCGACGATCGAGGCGCGCAAGACGTCGGAGCCGTCGATCGCGGCGGCACAGGCGCGCAGCGAGAGTTCGTCGAAGATTCGGCCGTCCTCGTCGATCGACTCGACGATCTCGGCGAGTGCTCCGATCGGTGCGGTGCAGCCTGCCTCGAGCTCACCGAGCAGCGAACGCTCGGCGAGCACCGCGGCTCTGGTCGCGGCATCGTCCAGACCGGCGAGTACCTCGATCAATTGCGGGTCGTCACTGCGGCATTCGACCGCGAGGGCGCCCTGTGAGGGGGCGGGCAGCATCTGCACCGGTTCGAGCGATTCGGTGATCTCGTCGGTGCGCCCGATCCGGCACAGGCCGGCCCGGGCGATGACGATCGCGTCGAGTTCGCCCTCGCTCACCTTGCGCAGGCGGGAGTCGATATTGCCGCGCAGCGGAAGAATGTCGAGACCGAGCCCGAGTGCGCGCAGCTGCGCGGCGCGGCGCGGCGCGGAGGTGCCGACGCGGGCACCGGCGGGTAGCTCGCCGAGGACCATGCCGTCGCGAGCCACCAGCGCGTCGCGCGGGTCCTCGCGAACCGGGATCGCGGCGATGGTGAAGCGCGGATCCTGCGCGGTGGGGAGGTCTTTATAGGAGTGCACCGCGATGTCGATGCCGCCCGCGGCGAGCTCGTCGCGCAGCGCGGAGGTGAACACCCCGACACCGATCTTCTGCACCGGATCCGATGACAGATCGCCCGGCGTCTTGATGACCACCAGTTCGGCGGGCTGCCCCGCCGCGATCAGCGCATCACGGATGGTGCCCGCCTGTGTCAGCGCGAGCAGGCTGCCGCGCGTGCCGATCCGCCACGGCGCACTGCTGCTGCCTGCGGTCACGGTGTCCTCTTCCTGCACTGTCGTGGTCATGCGGTTTCCTCCTGCGCATGCCCGAGCGGCGCTGCGTGGTTTCGCATGCTGCCTGTGTCGGGTCTTGACTCGGTCAAGCGTGACGGCCCATCGCCGAGGTGGCCTGCGGTGAAGTCGTCGGCCAACGCGGACTCGCCCGCGGCGACCTCCATCGGCGCGGCAACCGCTTGTACCGCACCGGGTTTCAGTTCGAACAGCTCACGCAACGCTTCGGCGTAGCTGTCGCCGCCCGGGGTGGATGCCAACTGCTTCACGCGCACGGTCGGCGCGTGCAGCAGCTTGTCGACGACGCGGCGCACGGTGCGCGCCACCTCGTCGCGGGCCGGGTCGGCCAGGTCGGGCAGCCGCGAATCGAGGCGGAGCAATTCGGCCTCCACCACATCGGCGGCACGCTGACGCAGTGCGGCCACCGTGGGGGTGACCTCCGCCATGCGTTGCCCGGCAAGGTATTTGGCGAGTTCGTCGGCGACGATGACGCGCGCGGCGGCGGTGTCGTCGGCCGCGGCGCCCGCGGCCGGATCGCGCTGCAGCGATTCGATGTCGATCACGGCCACGCCCGGCAGACCTGCCACGGCGTGCTCCACATCGCGGGGCAGGCCCAGATCGCAGAAGACCAGCGGACGCTCGGCGGCGTCGGTGCGAGCTCGCCCGGCGAGCGCGCGGTGGGTGTCGGCCAGGGTCACCACGGACCCGACCGCGCCGGTACAGGTGATCACGACATCGGTGCCGGCCATGGCCTCGGTGAGCCGCGACATCTCGACCGCTTCGGCATCGACACCGTGCATGGTGCGCCCGGTCTCGGCGAGCCGCTGTGCGCGTTCGAGGGTCCGGTTGACGACGATGATGCGCCCGATCCCGGCCCGCGACAGATGCGCCACGGCCAGCCCGCCCATCGCACCGGCACCGACGACGACCGCGGTCCGCCCGGCGAGATCGCCGACGACACCGCGTGCGCGATCCAGCGCCACCGACACCACCGAGGCACCGGCCCGGTCGATCCCGGTCTCCGAATGCACCCGCTTGCCGACCCGCAACCCGTGCTGGGCCAGCTCGTGCAGGGTACGCCCGACCGCCTGCTGACCGTCGGCGCTGGCGTAGGCGCTGCGAATCTGGCTCAGCACCTGCTGCTCGCCGACGACCATCGAGTCGAGGCCGCTCGCGACCGCGAAAAGATGCTCGGCCGCCGCCTCGCTGTAGCGCACGTAGGCGTGCTTGGTGAGATCGCCCAGCGGCAGTCCGGAATGCTTGGTGAGCAGCTCGCTCACCTCGCCGAGTCCGCCGTGGAAGGCGTCGACGACGGCGTAGACCTCGACCCGGTTACAGGTGGAGACGATCATCGCCTCGGACACATGGCTCGACGAGAGCAGCCGATCCACCAGCTTCGGCCGATCGGCCTCACTGATAGCGACCTTCTCGAGCACCGATACCGGGGCGCTCCGATGCGAAATCCCGACCAGCAACACACTCATGACCGCACCTCGCCGATGCTCGGCCGCGTCATGCGCGTCCGCACGCCGTGTCGCTGTTTCGCTCGCTTGCGCTCGCTCATGGCGTGATCACCGATCCCTTGGTGCTTGGCTCCGTTGCCGAGTGGGGCGTGGCCGAATGCGGCGCGGTGCGACGCGTCGGCCTGCCGCGGGCCGGTTCGACCGGTGCGGCGTGGGTGAGGTGGCTTGGGGGCGGCACCCGGCGCGCGATCCGGCCGGAGCCGACTTCCGCGATTTCGGGCAGCGCGGGCGCGTCGTTGCGGGCGGCGTCGAAGGACAGCATCTGCAGTTCCATCGCCAGGTCGACGCGGCGAACCTGGACGTGGGCGGGCGCGCGCAGTTCCAGCGGCGCGAAGCTCAGAATCGACGGCAGGCCGGCCTCGACGAGCCGGTCACACACGTCCTGGGCGGCCTCGTCGGGCACGGCCACCACGGCGATCGTCGGTGTCAGCGCCGGAATCTGGGCGGTCAGCTGCTCGACATCGCGCACGACGAGACCGGCGTACGACTGGCCGATCACCGAGGGATCGTTGTCGAAGATCCCGACCACGGTGAAGCCTCGTACCCCGAATCCGCCGTAACCGACCAGAGCGCGGCCCAGATTGCCCGCGCCGATCAGCACTACCCGATGTCCCTGCGACAGTCCGAGCACATCTTCGATCCTGGTGCGCAACTTGGCTACGTCATAGCCGACACCCCGCACACCGTTGGGTCCGAGGAAGGAAAGATCCTTGCGCAGCTTCGCCGAATTGACACCCGCCGCGACAGCGAGTTCCTCACTCGATACGATGACTACACCCTCGTCGGCCAACCCGGCGAGAACCCGGAGATAGGTAGCAAGACGAGTCACCGTGGCCTGCGGAATGTCCCGCACAAGAGCCTTGCCGGAGACGCCACTCGGCGTCTCGTGCTGCTCTGTCACGTCGTCGGCTCCTCGTTCCGGGCCTGATCGCGGTCCGGATCCTCTGTTCGTTCACCGGTGTGGGTCGCTGCAATTACGAGAGCGCGACCGGTGCCATAGGGGCGGTACAAACCCGGTTACCGCCGCCGCGTGGAGCGGCGGTGCGGATTGCGTGTCACCACCGTAACCGCTTGTGCAGGCGTTCACAAAGTCGGTGAATTCGGCCTCATTTTCCGTCGCGACCAGCGATCCGGCTCAGGTCCGCCCGCAACCGGGGCTCGTCGACGTCGAAATAGCTGTGTTCACGGCCGTTCAACAGGACCACCGGCAGGCGATCGCCGTATTCCGCGCGCAGTTCCGGCTCGCTGACCGCGGCTTCGTCGACGTCGACGGTGGCGACCGGGAGACCGAAATCACCACAGATCGTCTGCAATTGCGCCAGTGCCGTGCTGCACATGCCGCAACCTGCGCGAGTCAACAGGGTCACCGTCGGTGTGGGATTAGTCATGAGCCCTATTTAATCCCCGAGCCCCCAGCGGGTTGTCGGTGCCGCCGGTTACTGTGGACAGGGTTCGCGCGACTAGCGGAGGGTACTGGTGCCGGAACGTTCGAAGGTGACTAGGGCCGGATTCGTCGCAGGGCGATTCGGGGAGTTCCCTGCGCGGTGGCAGCCCAGCCGCCTCGGTCAGGAACTGCAGGAACAGTTCGCACGGCTGCCACGCAGCCCGTTCGGGCCGAGTGAAGAAGAGCTGCGCGCCAACCTGGCCGGTGAGGCCAGCGCCGACGCCGCGCTCGAGCTGCACGACGCCGAGCTCGCCGAACAGGGCACCGACGCGGGCCCCGAGGTTCCTCGCGACCTCACCGCCGCGGCGTTCTTCGATGTCGACAACACTCTCGTGCAGGGTGCCTCGATCGTCCACTTCGCCCGAGGCCTTGCCGCGCGCAAGTACTTCAAGACCTCCGACCTGGTCGACGTCGCCTGGAAGCAGGTGAAGTTCCGGGTCACCGGCAAGGAGAACTCGTCGGACATGGTCTCCGGCCGGGAGAAGGCGCTCAGCTTCATCGCGGGCCGCCCCACCGCCGAACTCGCCGCGCTCGGCGAGGAGATCTACGACGAGATCATCGCCGACAAGATCTGGCCCGGCACCCGCGCACTCGCCCAGATGCATCTCGACGCCGGCCAGCAGGTCTGGCTGGTCACGGCCACTCCGGTCGAGCTGGCCAATGTGATCGCCAAACGCCTCGGCCTGACCGGCGCCCTTGGCACGGTCGCCGAGAGTGTCGACGGCAAGTTCACCGGTCGCCTGGTCGGCGACATCCTGCACGGCCTCGGCAAGGCGCACGCCGTGCGCACGCTGGCCGTGCGCGAAGGCCTCAATCTCAAGCGCTGCACTGCCTACTCCGACAGCCACAACGACGTCCCCATGCTGTCGCTGGTCGGCACAGCGGTCGCCATCAACCCCGACTCCGACCTTCGCGAAGTCGCGAAAAACCGAGGCTGGGAAATCCGCGACTTCCGCACCGGCCGCAAGGCGGCCAAGATCGGCGTCCCCACGGCCCTGGCACTGGGTGCGGCAGGCGGTGCGGTGGCGGCCGTCGTGGCCCGCCACCGCGAGCACTAACTAACCGAGCACCACGTTCCGGCGCTTGGCCAGCAGCTTGTACAGGGTCTGCTGGATGGTCTCGCGGACCTGGTCGGTGACCTCGAACATCGTCATCGGGTCATCGGCCTCCTCCGGCTCGAACGCCGTGGTCGCGATCGGCTCACCGAACTCGATGTACCACTTCGACGGCATCGGCACCGCACCCAACAGCCCCAGATGCGGGAACAGCGGTGTCACCGGGAAGTACGGCAGCCCGAGCAGCCGTGCGAGCGGCTTGATATCGGCCAGCTTCGGATAGATCTCCTCGGAGCCGACGATCGACACCGGAATGATCGGCACCCCGGCCCGCACCGCGGCCGACACGAACCCACCGCGCCCGAACCGCTGCAGCTTGTACCGGTCGGCGTAGTTCTTGCCGACGCCCTTGAATCCTTCGGGGAACACGCCGGCGATGTGCCCGGCGCGCAGCAACCGTTCGGCATCGGGATGGCAGGCCAGCGTGTGCCCGGCCTTACGGGCCAGCGCACCCAGCAGCGGCATCTCGAAGATGAGGTCGGCGGCGAGCAGCCGCAGCGCCCGGTGCTGCGGATGCTTGTCGTGCACGGCCAGTTGCAGCATCAGCCCGTCGATCGGCACGGTGCCCGCGTGATTGGCGACCAGCAGCGCGCCACCGACGGCGGGAATGTTCTCGATACCCGTCACCTCGACGCGGAACCAGTAGTCCGACAGCGGTCGCAGCGCGGGCAGGATGACCGATTCGAGCAGGTGCCGGTCGTAGCCGAACTCGTCGATCTGGTAGTCCCCGGTGAGCCGACGGCGCGCGAATTCCGCGGTCCGTTCGATCTGCTCGCCGACGGCATCGCGCACGATGTCGGTAAGCGATTTCGGCGGCCGCGCAGGCATTCCCGGCCGACGCTCGCTGAGGGAGGTGACCGGCATCGCCTGCGTCGGCTGATCCGGCCATCGCCGGGTCTGCGGTCGCTGTCGGGTCTCGACATTCACGTCGAGACGAATGACTTTCGCTCCCTCGTTCATGTATGCGCTCCTGAACCGGCCCTTATGAGGCCGAGCAGTTTGTGTTCCGCGGCGTCGATCCAAGCCGGATCGAAGACGGGCCGCAACGCTGCGCCCGCGATGAAGTCATCGAATGCCT
Source organism: Nocardia sp. FBN12 (assembly GCF_050320175.1). Taxonomy (GTDB): domain Bacteria; phylum Actinomycetota; class Actinomycetes; order Mycobacteriales; family Mycobacteriaceae; genus Nocardia. The sequence continues at coordinate 5,393,866 of NZ_CP190048.1, forward strand.
GGACCGTGGTCCAGCGTGGGGTGAAACCGAGTTCGGTTCGCATACGGGTGGTGTCGAGCCCGCAGCCGAAATAGAAATAGTCGGGTTGTTCGCCACTGAATCCGCGCATGATCGGGCCCATCAGCGAGCGGCCGACCGTGCGGAAGACAAAGAACGGCACCGGGGCAACGATGCGCCCGGCTCGGCGGATCGCCTGCGACATGGCCAGCGCGCCGTCACCGGCGATATTGACCGTGCCACCGTGCGCACGCTGCGCCGCGTGTACGAGCACCGCGACGGCATCCTCCTCGTGCAGCAATTGCAGTCTGGCTTCGCGACCGAGAACGGTCGGGGTGACCGGCGAACGCAGATATTGCACGCCCCGATCGGCCAGACGTGGACCGACGATCGGCGCGAAACGCAGAATCGACGCCGAGATATCGGGCCTGCGCCGCGCCATTCCACGGACCAGCGCCTCGATATCGATCATGTCGCGCGCGAACCAGCCCGCGGGCGGTGTGCGCGCGCCCATTTCCTCGGTGAATTTCGCCGGATCCTTGGCGCTGCAGCCGTACACCGCCGACGACGACCGCACGACCACGCGCCGCACCGACGGCGCCTTGTGACACACGGCGAGCAATTGCATGGTGCCGAGGACATTGAGGTCCTTCATCACCGCGCGACCGCCACCGGCCGGCGGGCGGGTGAGCACGGCCGCGTGCACGACAGTATCGACGTCGTTGCCTTCGACGACCTTGCGGATCAGCGGATTCCTGATATCGGCGCGCACGAACTCGGCACTACCCATTTTGCGGCGGAGCTCACGGCTCGGGGTCACGGTGTCCACCGCGATGACACGTTCGACGCCGGGTTCGGCCGCTAGACGCGCCGCGACATTGCCACCGAAGAAGCGGCTGGCACCAGTGACCAGCACAACCCTCGGCGTGTGTCGTTCCCGTGTGTCGGAACTCGAACCTGACCCCACTCAAAGCCCCCTGCTCGTCGTGTTTCGCGTACCAGAGTAGCCGCATTCGCGCCACTCGCCGTCACGATCTACAAGCTTTTAACACTGGCGACCCGTTCGTGCACAGCGAGATTCACAAACTGGGGCATTTCACAGCAAGGGCCCGTCACCTTCGAAAAGGTGACGGGCCCTTCGCAGGCACGCAGGCTTACTTGCCGAGTTTGCGCCGCTGAACACGCGTGCGGCGAAGCAGCTTGCGGTGCTTCTTCTTCGACATACGCTTGCGGCGCTTCTTGATCACAGAACCCATAGGGTTTCCTCGCGTTCTCTCTACTCGGCATACACACGCGTTGGTCACGTGCGTCGTCTGGCGTCCGCGCCGCCGGGGCAACCGGACACCACGAACGGTGCCACCGGCAGGCGGACACGAACCGATTGTCCATGCTACCGGGACACCGTCGCGGCGACGAAACCGCCCTTGTACCTGGCCGAACTACCTCATCCGGCGTCGAAGTACGACGTCTCCAGGTAGTCGTGCACCGCCTTCGCGTGCACTCGGAACGAGCGTCCGACGCGCACCGCGGGCAGTTCACCCGAGTGCACGAGCCGGTACACCGTCATTTTCGACACCCGCATGAGATCGGCGACTTCGGCGACGGTGAGGAACTGCGTGCCACCGCCGATCACCGTTTGTGGGGTGGCGCCGACCCGTGGCCCGGGCGAACCCGAACCACCGCCCGACGCCGATGGATTACTTGACATTCTGTTCGCAGACATCATGGCACCATTGACCTCCGGCACGCCCGCGCCGCCGGCTTCCCCACCAGCGGAACAGACACGCACGTGCTTCTACGAGCTTAGCGGGACCAGTGGGATTACTGCGACGGGTGTGAGAAATCGGTTTTCAAACCGGGTACCCGATCGTCACTCGTTCGTTGCGCCCTGTTCGGCGGAGCGCTGCTTGGCCGCGTGGAGCGCTTCGGTGAAAGTCGAGCGCAGCGCGCCACGTTCGAGTTCGCGCAGTGCCGCCGCGGTGGTGCCGCCGGGCGAGGTGACCGCGGCCCGCAGATCGGCCGGGCTCTGCCCGGTTTCGTCGAGCATGGCCGCCGATCCGATCATGGTCTGCACGACCAGTTCGCCTGCCACATCCCGGGCCAGACCGAGGCCGACCGCGGCGTCGACCATCGCCTCGACGACGAGGAAGAAGTACGCGGGCCCCGAACCCGACACCGCGGTGACCGCGTCCATCTGCGATTCGGGCACCGTCACCACCTTGCCGACGGCTTCGAGCATCTCGCCGACCTGCTCCAGCTGTTCGGCCTTGGCGTAGCGACCGGGCGACTGCACGCACATACCCTGCCCGACCAGCATCGGCGTGTTCGGCATGACGCGTACGACGGCGAAACCCGCAGGTAGCTTCGCCTCGAGCCGCGCGGTGGAAACCCCGGCGGCCAGGGAGACCAGCACTTGGTCGCCGCTGCTGTCCAGGTCGGCCTTGGACAGGTCGGTGAGGACCGAGTCGACCACACTGGGCTTGACCGCGATGACCACGATGTCGGCACCGACCACCGCGTCGCTGACAGATCCGCTCACCCGCACCTTGAACCGCTCGGCCAGCTGCGCGGCCCGCGGGGCGAGCGGCTCGACGATGACCAAATCCTTCGTCGCCCGGCCGGATTCCAGCAATCCGGCCACCAGCGCCTCACCGATCCGACCGCCACCGACCACCGCAATTCTCGTCATGCGAACAAGGTTAGTGGGGTGGGGCTGCTCAGCGCGCCGCCGGGATCAAGGCCAGTTGGCGACTCTGGGCGACGACGGCACCGGTCGAGTCGATGACCAGGTGGTCCTCGTCGAACATCCGCTCACCGACCTCGCGGGCGGTCGCGATGACGCGCAGCCAGCCGGGCGCGGGGATGCGACGCAGGTAGGTGGTCATCTGGACCGTCGGCGACCAGCCGAAGTGGCCGAGGTTCATCGGCACCGGCGGGCTGATGTCGGCGGCCATCATCGCGAAGGCGGCACGTGCCCTCGGGTCGGATTCGTCACCGTCGAACGGGCGGATCCACAGCCGCAGCCGGGGCGGGCCGGTCTCGCCGCGCAGGAATTCGCCCCATGTGGGGTCGATCACCATGTGGGCACCCTGGCTGACGTGCACGATCTTGCCCATCGGCGAATCGGGGGTGTACTGGAACGCCTGGTCGGTCGGCTCCGCGGCCATGTCGGTGCCGGGTCCGCTCCAGCGCGTCTCCGCGGAATCGAGGTGGCCGAAGGTGAACGCGGTGCGGACGAGGGTGCGACCGTTCTGGATCAGGTCGACGTCGGCCAGGCAGATCTGGCGGCCCTTCTTACGGATGTGCACCGCGTACTCGACCTCACCGGGATCGGGGGCGCCGAGAAAGTCGGTGCTGGCCGCGATGGGCGCCATCCGGGCGAGCGATTCGTCGGCCTCGGTGAGCCAGCGAGTCGCCGCGGCGGCCGTGGCCGCGACCATGGTGCCGCCGTGCACCTTGGGGCCGATGGTCCAGGTGGGGTCGATGATGCCGGCGTAGCGGCCGGTCTCGGCATCGGTGGTGGTGAGCTCGGTCAGGTCGAGGACCTGACTGAACGGCGCGTCGGTCGCGAGTTCTCGCGTCATCGTCACTCCTGGTCGAGGGGCACAGCAATTCGTACAGCGTACAAGCTGGTTGGTGACGCAAGTATTCCGCGCTGGGGTATCGGAGTCACCCAGCCCGGGCTGTGCACATCGGTGACGACGAACGGGGATTCCGGCCGAGGTCGGTTGCCTGCCGTGCCGGTCATGGGAGGTCGGCGTGGTGCGGCCTGGGATCCGGGGTTGCGCCGGTGAGGTGACGGCGTGCGAATTCGAGAGTGCGCGCCAGTTGCGCGGAGCGTTCGGCGGTGGTTCGCGCGTTCTGGGTGTTGATCTCGGCGACCGCGTGGCCGCGGAAACCGGTGTGTACCAGGTGTTCACACAGTTGGGCGCAGGGCTGGGTGCCGTCGCCGGGGACCAGGTGTTCGTCGTGGGCGGCGCCGCGACCGTCGGCCAGGTGCAGGTGGACCAGGCCCTCGCCCATCCGGCGGGCCAGCTCGAGCGCGTCGGCGCCCGCGGTGGCGGTGTGCGAGAGGTCGAGGGTGTAGTGGTCGAAGCCGGTATCGGTCGGATCGTAGGAGGGGCTGAACGCGCTCACCGCACGTCCGGGGCCCGCGCGCCGTTCCAGCCTGCGCACCGCACCGTCGCGGAACAGGGTGTCCGCGCGCATCGGGAACATGTTCTCCACAGCCACTTTCACCGGGTGATGGGCCTCGAGCTCACCGACCTGATCGGCGAAACCCCTGGCGTAGCGGCGCTGCCAGCGAAACGGCGGGTGCACCACCACGGTGTCGGCGCCGAGCGCCTCCGCGGTGCGCACGCTGCGTTCGAGCTTGGCCACCGGGTCGGCGCCCCAGACCCGCTGCGAGATCAGCAGACACGGCGCGTGCACGGCGAGCACCGGCACGCCGTAACGCTTGGCGTAGGACTGCACGGTCGCGATGTCCTGGCTGGCAGGCTCGGCCCAGACCATCAATTCCACACCGTCGTAACCCAATTCGGCGGCGTAGCGGAACGCCGCCTGGGTGTTCTCCGGATACACCGAGGCCGTCGACAGCCCGATCGCGATGTCCGCTCGTGCGTTCCCCACAGCCCACTCCCTGTATTCAGCTGGTACTGAGGAGAAAGGCTAGCGGTCCCAGCGTCACGAAGACGCCTACGACGACGGCGATCACAGTGCTGTAGATGTCGTCGGTGCGGCGCAGGATCCGCACCAGCGCCACCAGACCGAGGATCACGACCGTCGCCAGCGCCAGCGCCACCAACGCCATCGACTCCCACAACGTCTCGAAACCCTTGAACAGCAACATTCCGGCGACTGCCGCACCCGCGCTCTGCGCGCCGAGGATCAGCCACTGGCGGCGGTTGTCGTTGTCGCCACCGCCGCGCGCCATGCTCGACACGCGTGCGGCGCGGCTCGCTACCGACCCGCCCGCCCGATTACCCGACAGCCGGCTCGCGGCCCGCGACTCGGCGATGCTCGCGGCCTTCGACTCCGCCCGGCGCGACACCTTCGACCTGGCCCGGCTGGTCAGCTTCGACGCGGCGGCCTTGGTCGCGGCGCGCCTGCTCGCCCTGGTCGGCTTCGGTTCGTACTCGTCGTCGTAGTCGTCGTCGAAAGCCGCGTCGTCGTAATCGGATTCGGCGTAGTCGGCGTCGGAGTAGTCGTTGTCGACGTAATCGCGGTCGACGTAATCGGACTCGGCGTAGTCGTCGGTGTCCTCGTCGGCGGCGTGGTCGTCGCGATACACGATCTCGGTGTGCGCGTCGGCGTCCGGACCGCGATCAGCCCGCTGCCGCAGCAGATCCCCGGCCACCGACTGCCCGGACACCAGCGGCTGCTCCTGGCTGACCGGCGACCACGCGGCGGTCGGGAAACCACCGCTCTCCGGTGCGGGCGCGGACTTGTCCGGCCGATGCCTGCGCGCCGACCACGACGGCAACCCACCGGACTTCGGCTCACCCCGCCTGCGATCCAGCGAGGGGCGCTGATCCGCACCGCGCGCAGGCGGGGCATCCACGCCCGGCGCGAGGTTGTAGGCCTGCGTCGCCTCGGCATTCGCCGGATACCCGTTGAACCCTGGCGCGGGCTGCCCGTTCACCCCCGGCGCGACCTCGTCACGACTTGGCGCGTTGAATCCTGGCGCGCCGTTACGACCCGCTCCGTTGAAACCTCGCGCGGTCTCGGGGCCCTTCCGCCCGTCGACAGGCTGCCCGTCGAAAGACTCACCAGGCCGCCCGTTGAAGCCTGCTGCGGGCCTGCCGTCGAAAGACTCACCCGGTCGGCCGTTGAAGCCCGGCGCGGGCCGAGGGTCGAAGCCCGATCCGGACTGACTGCCGAAACCGGGACCGATCTCGGGCAGATCGTCCAATCCGCGCGACTGCCCCGGCCGACCCATGAAAGCCTGCGGCGCGTCGATGCCCGCCTCGTACAGGGGCGCGTCGAACGCGGGGCGGCCCGGCGCCGGGCTCGGCTCGGCTGCCTCTTCCGCGGCTTCGGCGGCCCGCCTGCGCGCCGCCCGCCCACCGGTCACCGGCGGCTTCGGCGGCTCGGCATAGGGCGCGGCCTCGGGCTCATCCGGCCGATGCCGCCTGCCCCCGCCGACAGCGGGGAGCGCACCGGAGCCGAACATCTCGGCGATACCGGGATCGACCGGCTGCGCGGGACCGCCGGGAACGCCGAGCCGACCAGGACCACGCCCACCGCGCGCGGCGGTATCGCGTGCCTCGGCACGGAACGGCCCGAACGGATCGGACGACGGTCGCGGCTCGGCGAGACCGAGCGGATCGGGCGCGGAATACCCTGCGTCGGGATCGAATCGGGTGATCGGACCCGACATCGGCGAGAACGCCGGTTCAGCCGGGCCGGGCGGCGGATAAGGCGCGGGCTGGTAACTCGCGGGTGGTTCGTAAGGCGCGGGCTCAGGCGCGTAGCTCGGCGGGGGTACATAGGCGGGCGGCGGTTCCGGCGCGGGCGCGGCATGCGAATTCGGCTTCACGGCCGCGTTCTCACCGGTCAGATCGTTGACCGAGAGCCCGCGTCCACTGCGCCGCCGCCGGCCACCGCCACCGGAGGCCGCGGGCGCGGCCCCCTGCGCGGCGTTACGCGCCAGCAGCTCGGCCACCGATAGCTGCTTGGAATCCTCGCCACTCATACTGCGTCCCTCCGGCACGCTCTACTGCCCCGCGAACTGACGCGAGCCACCGCCTTCGACACAGTCACGCAAGTTACCGCCTCCGGGCGCTGACCGCTCATGCTGCTTCTCTCCGGCATGCTCGGGCGCCCTCCGTGGCCACGCTTCGCTACCGCCTCCGGGCGCTGACCGCTCATGCCGTCTCCACTTCCGCGACTGGTGTCACCGGCGGCACACCGACCGGCCCACCGCCATTGGGCTCGGAGTCCAGTTTGCGCAAGATGAGGCCTTCGCGCAGCGCCCATGGGCAGATTTCGATGCTGTCGAGCGATAACGCCCGCATACTCGCCTCCGCGACCAATGCGCCGGCCACCAATTGCTGGGACCGGTCCGAACTCACGCCTTCCAGCTCCGCGCGATCCGAGGCGGTCATCCGGGAGATGAACGCGATCAGCTGGCGCAGACCGGAGCTGGTCAGTGTACGGCGCACCCGTGGGCCCGCGGCCGAGGGTGCGGCGCCGGTCAGCCGGGCCAGCGAACGGAATGTCTTCGAGGTGCCGACGGCCAGATCGGGTCGGCCCGCGTCGATCATCGTCTTGGACGGCACGACGAGTTCGGCGTCGAGCCAGTCGCGCAGGACCGCGATCTTGCGCTTGCCCGGCGGATCGTCGCGCAGCCACTCCCTGGTGAGCCTGCCCGCACCGAGTTGCAGCGACAGCGCCACATCGGGTTCCTCGTCGCCGCCGTTGGACAGCTCGAGCGAGCCGCCGCCGATGTCGAGGTTGATGATCCGGCCCGCGCTCCAGCCGAACCAGCGGCGCACCGCGAGAAACGTCAGCCTGGCCTCGTCGTCGCCGGAGAGCACCTCGAGATCGACTCCGGTCATGGCCCGCACCCGCGCGAGCACTTCGTCGGAGTTGGTCGCCTCACGCAGCGCCGACGTGGCGAAGGGCATCAGCTCGACGCACTTGGAATTGCGTGCCAGATCAGCGAATTCGAGGATGGTCGCGATCAGCCGCGCCTCACCCTCCTCGGTGATCCGGCCCATCGAATCCATGCTCTCCGACAGCCGCAACGCCGACTTCGACGAACTCATCGGCATCGGGTGTCCACCACGATGCGCGTCCACCACGAGCAGGTGGACGGTATTGCTTCCGACATCGAGAACACCAAGCCGCACACGAATACGGTACTTGGTGATCCGGTACGACAGGCCAGGCGACTGAACTGTTAGCGTCACGAGTTGTGACCGAAGGCGCAGCTGGCACCGCGGAGACCGGGCTCCGACCTGGGAATAAGATCAATCCGGCCCCGGAGGTCGACCTCGATTTCCCACGCGAGTGGATCGAGTTCACCGACCCAGCAAACGACGAGCACCAGATCGTCGCCGATCTGACGTGGCTGCTGTCGCGCTGGACGTGCGTGTTCGGCACGCCTGCCTGCCAAGGCATCATCGCCGACCGCCCCGACGACGGGTGTTGCTCACACGGCGCTTTCCTGTCCGACAAGGACGATCGCAAGCGCCTGTCATCGGCTGTGAAGATGCTCACATCCGACGACTGGCAGAACATGGACGAGGCCACCGACAACGGCAAGGTCGTCAAGAAGGGTTACCTCGAACTAGACGAACTCGAGGACGAACCGGCCCTGCGCACCCGCCGCTTCGAGGGCGCCTGCATCTTCCTCAACCGACCGGGGTTCGCCGCGGGTCCCGGCTGCGCGCTGCACATCATGGCGGTGCGCAAGGGCATCGAACCTCTCGAAGTGAAGCCGGACGTGTGCTGGCAACTGCCGATCCGGCGGACCCAGGACTGGGTGGATCGCCCGGATGGCGTCCAGATTCTGCGCACCGTCGTCACCGAATACGACCGGCGCGGCTGGGGGCCCGGCGGCCTGGATCTGGATTGGTATTGCACCGGCTCCCCCGACGCCCACGTCGGCGCGAAGCCGGTCTGGCAGTCCTACGGCCCGGAACTGCGTGAGCTGCTCGGTGCGCCCGCCTACGACGAACTCGCCCGGCACTGCCGCCGGCGCGAGGGTCTGAGCCTGGTCGCCGTGCATCCGGCCACCGTCGAAGCCGAGCGGATGAACCCCGAATCTCACGGAGCGAATCACTCGGAGTGAAAGCCTCGTGACCACTTGGTTCACCTGTAGGTCGTGCATCTGTCACCGAACTCGGGTTGGATAGCTGTTCATGTCCAAGAAAGCGATCTACGCAGCGACCCTCGCGATCGGCGCGACCCTCTCCATGACCGGCCTGGCCAACGCCGAACCGAACGGTGATCCGGCCGCGTACGCGGACTTCACGGCCGACTTCGTGAACTACACCGACCCGGCCGCGATGGACGCCGCCAAGAACGGCAAATACATCATCATCTCCACGATGGGCACCTCCTCCCCGATCGGCTGCCGCGGCAACGGCACCGATGTGCCGATCTACGACTGCAAGCAGTTCGACGGCGTGGAAGTGGTCTCCCTGAAGAAGATCGAAACCCCCATCGGCACCGCCTGGAGCGTGCTGTAAGCAAGCCCCTCTCCGCCTCTCCGCGACTCTAGGCCAGATCTAGGTGCGGGGGGGGCCGGGTACGCGGCTGGCGGTGACGTTGTTGCCCGAGTTGGCTCGTGCCCGGTGAGTTACCCATGTTCTTGCTAAATCAGGCATTCCGTCTATGAACGAAAAGATCCCGCCGGTGCGCCGGCGGGATCTTTCGTTGTGGGGCTGGTGTCAGGCTTCGAGCTTGTAGCCGAGGCCTCGCACGGTCACCAGGTGTTCCGGCTTGGCCGGGTCTGCTTCGATCTTCGAGCGCAGGCGCTTGACGTGGACGTCGAGGGTCTTCGTGTCGCCTACGTAGTCGGCGCCCCAGACGCGGTCGATCAGCTGGCCGCGGGTCAGTACGCGGCCGGAGTTGCGGAGCAGGTATTCGAGCAGGTCGAACTCCTTGAGCGGCAGGGTGACCTGGCCACCGTTGACGTGCACGGTGTGGCGGTCCACGTCCATCCGCACCGGGCCCGCCTCGAGGACGCCGTTCTCGCTGCCGGAGTCGAGCTCGTCACCGGCGCCGCGGCGCAGCACAGCCCGGATCCGCGCGATCAGCTCGCGGGCCGAGTACGGCTTGGTGACGTAGTCGTCGGCGCCGAGTTCCAGCCCGACGACCTTGTCGATCTCGCTGTCGCGCGCCGTCACCATGATCACCGGCACGCCGCTGCGCGTACGCAACTGCTTGCACACGTCGGTGCCGCTCATCCCGGGCAGCATCAGGTCCAGCAGCACGATATCGGCGCCGGAGCGGTCGAATTCGGCCAGCGCGGACGGGCCGTCGCCGACGACAGTGACGTCGAAGCCTTCCTTGCGAAGCAGGAACGCCAGCGGCTCGGCCAGCGAATCCTCGTCTTCGACGATCAACACACTCGTCATCTGCGTGCCTCCACACCGTTCGTTCGTCCCGCGAGAGTGCGCGGGACGGTGGTTTCTCTCGTGGTGGACTCCGGCGTCTGTTCCGCGTCCTCGTCCCCATCGGCTTCCAGATGGGCGGGGATGCGCAGCGTGAACGTCGAACCGGTGCCCAGTTTGCTCCACAGGGTGATCTCGCCGTTGTGATTGGCCGCCACGTGTTTCACGATGGCCAGGCCGAGCCCGGTGCCGCCGGTCGACCGGGATCGGGCCTTGTCGGAGCGGAAGAACCGCTCGAACACCCGTTCCTGGTCTTCCTTGGCGATTCCGATCCCTCGATCGGTGACCGCCATCGCGACATGATCGCCGCGCAGCGACCGGCTCACCGACACGTGCGAACCCTGTGGTGAATACGCGATCGCATTCTCCACCAGATTCGACAGCGCGGTCACCAGCAACGTTTCGTCACCGAGCACTTCCAGCCCGCTCGGCCGGTCGGTGCTGACGGTGATGCCCGCGGCCTCGGCGGCGGTGCGCGAGCGGTCGACCGCCTGCTGAACCACCGTGTCGACGTCGACCACGGCCAGATCGGGCAGTTTCTCGGCGCCCTGCAATCGCGACAGCGCGATCAGCTCGGTCACCATTTTGCCGAGGCGCCGCGATTCGCCGAGCACGCGCGAGCCGAAGTGGCGCACGGCCTCGGGATCGTCGGCCGATTCCAGCATGGCCTCGGCCAGCAGGCTCATCGCGCCGACCGGCGTCTTGAGTTCGTGGCTGACGTTCGCCACGAAATCGCGCCGCGTGGCTTCCATGCGGGCCTGCTCGGAATCGTCGTCGGCGAACAGCACGACGAAGCTGGTTTCCTCGCGGGAGAGTTTGCGGGCCACGCCACGCACGGCGATCCGGCCGCGGCCGGGTAGCGGGTTCTTGGCGGTGAGGTCGTACTCGGCGGATTCGCCGGTCGCGAGGACCTTCTCCACGGCGGCCCACGCCCGTTCGTCGAGCAACCGGTTGCGGACGAGTCCGAGTTCCTCGGCACGCGGATTCACCAGCACCACGTCGCGGTATTCGTCGACAACGGCGATGCCGGACTCGGACGCGAGCACGATCAGGTCGAGCACCTGCGACATCGTCAGCCCGGTGTCTTCCTGGGTGCGGGCGGCTTGCCTGGCATTGACGAACGGGATCAGCAGGCCCCCGACTGCCAGTCCGACGACAGCCGCGAGGACTGCCAACAGCACTGCCTGCGGAACACTCACAAGATTGATCGTACGAGTGCGGACCGACATAACGTCGGCGGGTCGACGAAGTTTCGCGCAGGTCACAGGCACTTGGCATGGCGTTCTCTTGCCGTTCACCCGGCAGGCACTCTGGCCGTCGCCGGGCGTGTCAGCCGGGGGGCTCGCCGTACATGGCGGCGGTCACAGCGGAGCCGTGCCGGTCGACCCATGCGCCGAGCGCATAAATGGGAACGAGCAGATCGCGGCCCGCTTCGGTGAGTTCGTATTCGACCCGCGGCGGCGCCTCGGCATACCGCCGCCTGCGTACGAGCGTCATCCGCTCCATCCGCCGCAACGTCTGGGTCAACATCTTCTGGCTGATCCCGCCCGCGCCCGCGAGCAGTTCGCTGTGACGTTGCGGACCATCGCGCAGCAGGTACACCACCACCGGCAGCCACGAATTCGCGAACAGATCCACCGCCATCCGCGCGGGACAGTCGGCCTCGTAGGCACCGTAGGGCGGGAACTGCACCGATTCGGCGGTGGTCATGGGTACCAGCGTGCCACCGCCGAAAGGCACCCGCAGGTGCCTTTCGGCCTTTCTAGCGTCGGTGTGGTCGATGCCAACGGGCTCGGCACCTGCAATCACAGGAGTTCTCATGCGAATCGGAATCATCGGTGCGGGCGCGATGGCGGCCGCGTTGGGCGGCGGCTGGGCCGCGGCGGGTCACGAGGTGCGGATCGGCGCCCGCTCGGCCGACTCGGCGCAGGCACTCGCGTCCGAGATCAATGCGATCGGTGGACCTGATGCCGACCGGACGAGCGGATCTCCGGTCGACGTGCGACCTGCGACGATCAGCGCGACGATCGCCTTCGCCGAGGCGGTGCTGTTCGCGGTGCCCGTGAGCGCACTCACCGAACTGCTCACCGCGCACGGCGCCGAGCTGGCCGGAAAGATCGTCATCGACTGCACCAACGCGTTCCTGCCGGACGAGTCGGCACCCGACGGCGTCACCGCGTTTGTTCTGAGCGAGGACGCGGTCGCCGAACGAATCGCTGTGGCAGCGCCGAAAGCCCACGTGGTCAAGGCCTTCAACCTGCTCGCCGCCGAGGTCTGGGCAGGCGCCGACCGCGTCTTCGACGGTGTGCGCCTGGCCGTCCCGATCTGTGGCGACGACGCCACGGCCGTACAGACGGTGGCTCGTCTAGCCGAAGACCTTGCGCTGCAACCGTTCCCCGCGGGCGGCTTGCGCCGAGCCAGATACCTGGAGGCCGCCTCGGTCTTCACCGTCGGTCTATGGTTCGGAGGCCTCGACGCCCGCGCGATGCTGCCCCCGCTGTCGGCGGCCTTCGCGGTCGCGGACGCCTGAGCACGCCGAGCGGTGGCCTCTCTCGCCGAAGACCGTGCACTGCGGCCATTCCCGGAGGCCGGCCTAGTGGACGGGAATCCCGGACGCGGCGGGGTGATCGGACTCAGTCGTCGGGCGAACCGGCGATCGCGATAGCCTCGATCGCATCGATCAGACGTTGCTTGTCCGCTGGTTCGATGTGCAGATCCCGGTACCGTTGGTAGGTGAGATAGCGTCCGTCGTCCGTCACATCGAGCCAAGTCAGATATCGCGCCGGCGTCGGTCGTTCGGCATGCAAACCGACCCTGACCTCGATGCGACCGTAGGCGGCGCGTTCGGCCGCGGTGAGCCGGTGCATGCCGGCGGCGACGGAATCGGCTGGGCGCTGCCAGGATTCGAAGTGCGCGGCCAGCCGGTCGACGTCCTCGACGAGATGTCCCGCGCGTCCGGCGGGCTGCTCGCCGAGGAAGGTGGCGAAAGCCCGTGCCACCATTCGCCCGGCACCCGAGAACACCTCGACACTGTTGTCGTCGTACTGGCGGATCACGACGCCGCGCTCGCCGGACCGCGCGCCGTAAGCCCGCAGCCGGGGACCTGCCTCGTCGAACACCGCCATCGCGGTCTCGGGTCTGGCCGCATGCCGCAGCACTGCGGTCAGGTCCGGGTCGGCGTTGGTGGGCCAGCGCTGCGCCGCGGCCTGTGCGAGCTCCTCGTACCGGTCCTGGGTGGCGGCTGCCGAATACACCGTGAGCGGGAAGGGGTACCGGTCGTCATCGGTCTCCCCCTGCCACACGTGCGCGAACTCGTCGGCGGTGAACGTCCAGCTCACAACGCTCCCGTGGCCGTGCCACCCGTTTGGTCCGCGGGCCGGGTCGCGGGCGCGTCCGCGCCGATCGCTTCGGGCACCGTGGGCTGTTCCGCGCCGAGCAACTCGGGTTGAACACCGCGAAGATAGTCGGGCGCCTGGTGTTCCTGCTCGTCGTCTTTGCCGCCGCCGCGCGCACCCGGCGCACCCATCATGCCCGGGCTCATTCCGCGCCCGGCCGAGGCCGCACCGGAAACACCACCAGCCGTGAGGCTTTGACCAGCACCGGCGAGCGGGCGCCCAGCAACAGGCGCGGCCGCGCCGGGCGTGTTGCCGCCCGGATTCGAACCACCACCGGGCGATCCTGACCCCGGCGAGCCGGACCCTGGCGATCCTGACCCCGGCGAGCCGCCGGACGGGTTGGTGCCCGGCGCGGTCGAGGCAGGAGTCGTCGACGCAGGAGTGGTGCTCGCGGGGTCGGTACCGTCCTGTCCCTGAGAATCGTCGGTGCTGCTGTCCTCGGTATCCGTGCCGGCCGACGTTGTCTCGTCTTCGGTCGTCGTGCCGGGCTGGGTGGTCTCCTCGGCGGTGTCGCCGGAAGTCCCCGCGTCGGTGTTGTTTCCACCGCCGCCGGTGGTGCCACCGTTGTCCGACCCGCCGCCGCCCGTGCCGGTGTCATCGCCCGGCTGGGTCGGTGCGACGAAGGTCGGCACATTCTCGCCCGCGGGACCATAGGTCGGCTTATAGGTCAGGTTCATCGCCGCGATCGCCTCCAGGCGCCGGCTCTCCTTCTCGCGCGCGATCGCCGCCGCCCCATCGGGAACCGCGAGCTCCGTCAGGCTCGTCGGCACCGAGGTGCCCGTGTTCGTCCCCTCGGTCGAGGAGACCGGTGCCGGCACAGCCACTTTCACCGCCTCCGCACCATAGGCCGCGGCCTTCACCCGATGCCCGACCGCGGACAGCACTGTGTACACATCGGTCGCCTCGGTGATGAACCGCCGCCCAGCGGCTTCTCCCGCCGACGCGAACGCACCGTCCAGGCTCGACGACGCGCGCCCCGTCTGCAGCATCAACCCGGTTACCGCACCGGAGATCTCCGTGAACATCGCGACCCACTTGTCGCCGAACTGCTGCATCACACCCGGCTGCATCTGCTGCACGGCGTTGTAGATGTCCTCGTGCGAAAGACCCTCGAAGACTTCCCAACTCCCGCTCTGGATGTAGGCCGGATCGGTTCCCCCGTGGCTGAGCGAGCTCTGCTGCTTCTCGGCACCTGACTGCTGCTGATTCCCGTTGGCCGTCGGTACGAGCGGTACCCCGAATGTTGTCGACAGAATGTCCGTCAGCGGAACTTGCGTTCCTCCCCCGTCCGCCATGGTCAGTTCTCCTTACCGATGGATTTCTCTACTGCCGAGGCGATTTCCATGATGTTGGCGCAGGGGTCGAGGTTCTGGTTCTTGCCGAGACTTTGGACTCGGATCCACATCAGTACCACGCCGACCTTCGTCTCCATCTGCACGTTGCATTCATCCGTGGCTCCAGGCGCACCCTTGCCCCACCCCGCTCGGCGGCCATTGATTGTCGTCGACTCCAGCCAGCTTCCGTTCTTCTGCAGGTTCTCTTCCCACGTGATGTTCCCCGAATCCAGGCCAAGCGCCAGCGTGTTGCCTGGGTTGTCGAAGGTGCACGTCAAGAACGTGTACTCGGCAACAAGGTCTGGCCCCCGTTCCCGAGACTCCGAACGGAAACCCACGGACTCGATATCGGCGGCACCGATCCACGTGCAGGGGTCGAAGACCACCTTCGGACGGCCCGATGACCGGGTGTACTTGTTGTCCTGCGACGGCGGCTGCAACTTCGGATTGGTCAGCGTCGGGCGTGCTGTCTGGGTCTCGGTCACACCCTCCGATGTCGGGGAAGCTGACTTAGCAGCGCCGGGAGTTGAACTACATGACGCGCTTGCCAATGCGACCAGAAGGCAACTCGCGATGGATATTCCAGTTTTCATCTCATGCCTGTCCGCTGATCGAGCTCAACGCCGACGCAGTGAGCTGATCAGCCTCGCCTAGGATTCCCGCAGCCTGAAGGTACCCATCAGCCATACCCCGCGCCGCCGATGCCATCTGTTCGAGTACTTGCACAGCCGACGCCGCCTTGTCCGCGAATCCTTTCTGCAGCTGCAGAGCGGAGTTCAGAGACCCG
Source organism: Nocardia sp. FBN12 (assembly GCF_050320175.1). Lineage (GTDB taxonomy): Bacteria > Actinomycetota > Actinomycetes > Mycobacteriales > Mycobacteriaceae > Nocardia. Next base: position 5,409,503 of record NZ_CP190048.1, read on the forward strand.
AACCCATGGATGCTCTGCAGGTGAGCCGCATCCTTGACCCACCCATCACACGTCGCCGCGAACCGCAGATACGCCCCAGCCACCTCCCGCGCGGCATCCGGCTCCATCGTCAACTGCCCCGACGAAGCCGCGTTCCACAGCTGTGCCGCAGCATCCCCACCGATAGCCATTGAGCCCTCCCCCACGTCCGCTCGTCAGCACGCAGTGTAGCGCCCCACCGCACAACCGAGAATCCCCCGGATTCGCGCGGTTGGGTTCGTCCGACAGGTCTCCGCTCGGCCCGATACCTCCACGGCAGACCACGAACTGGGACCAAGCCGCGACCTGCCCGCCGATTCGCACGAAGGATCGCCTGGCCTATTTCCCGGAAGAAAGGGGCTGGGGTGGCTGTTGGATGTACGGGTCAGGTCGGAATGGTTCGCAGGTTTGCCGCGCCATATCGTTGATGATCGACTCGTCGTCAACCACCAGGAATCGGGGAGTATCCGACCTCTCCCCTGCTCCATTCGGCTCCGTTGTCCACGACACAGTGTGCGTCGCAGCAGAGTAGACCATGTGCGGCGCACTTAATTGCAGCTGACCATTGGGTCCCATGCTATAAGCGCCCGGGCTATCATATCTGCACATATCGAATTCCCATTGCGATGACGACACCGCCCTAACGTCGACTACCCGAAACGTTTCACCACCAGTTTCAGCCAGCGTCTTCACAGGCAAGTAGACAGGTTTGTTTTCGGGGCCGACTATCGCGAGGATTTCAGGTGGGATAGTCGGATCAAACTTGGGACGCCATTCGTGGACCAAATCCATTTCCTGGAAGATGACTTCTACAGCCGCTTGCTGTTGCGAACTCAACGGGACAGCAGAATCCCAGATGGTTTCCAGAGGCGGAAACGGAAAAGGCGAACTAGTCACGGACGAGGTAGGAGCCGCCTGCGTAGAATCTGTCGCGGGGTCTGGAGCACATGACGGCGTCATGACCACAGCAATGGGACAAAGTACGACACCAAGCACCTTGGACATAAATCTCATCGAGCCAACTCCCCACCTATGCATCCGACACCGAGTGTCAACGCAAGGCATCCTCGGCGAGCCACCCACATATCCTATTTTCCGGACGAAAGAGGCTGAGGCGGCTGCTGAATGTACGGGTCGGGTAGGAATGGTTCGCATGTTTTACGCGCCATATCATTGCCAATCTGCCGAGAATCAACGACCAGAAATCGGGGAGCATCCGAAATCTCCCCGGCACCATTCGGCTCCGTCGTCATCGACACAGTATGCGTACCAGCCGAGTAGACGATGTGAGGCGTACTCAATTTCAGCTGACCATCGGAGCCCATACTGTACACTCCCGGGGTATCGTACACGCAAACATCGAAATCCCATTGAGTTAACGATATCTCCTTAACCGCAACTACTCGATAGAGTTTGCCACCAGTTTCAGCAAGCGCCTTCCCAGGCAAGAAAGCTGGCTTATTCCCAGGGCTGACGATCGCGAGGATCTCGGACGGGATAGTCGGATCAGATATGGGGATCCATTTACTTACCAAATCAATCTTCTTAATGGCGGTATCTGCCGCCGCCTGCTGCTGCACGCTCAGCGGCGCAGCAGCATCCCAGGTGTACTGCACAGGCGGAAATGGAAAGGGCGAACTAGACGCCGACGTGGCAGTGGGGGCCGCAGGAGGCTCCGTCGCCGGTGTCGTGACGCATGACGAAGTCAGGACCACAGCATTGAGGATAAGTGCTGTACCCAGCACCTTAGGTGTGAGTTTCATTGATATCGCGTTCTCGTCCTATTCTGTTCCAGTTCGGATTACCGAGAGCGATGAGCCACCCAGTCCTGCACCCAATGCCGTTGTCATTCCATGCGTAGTCTGGTAGCTATCGATAATCGATTGCAATCCTTGCGATCCCATGTAGGCACCAAGTTCATGCTGCGAATTCTCCGAACGAGGACCGCTCAGATCCACAGGGCGGCCAGTTTGCGAATCGATCAGACCCGTGTCGAGTTTTCCATGTTCAAACGCAGCGTTCAGGATCGACTGCTGAAACCCACTTACGGCTGATGCATTCATTGCGGTTCCGTTGGGATACTGGACCGTCATCTTCTCGGGATCATCGACATACTGCATAATCATGCCTTCGACAAGGCCTTCGCCGAGCATCGCCGCGGCTTTCTTACCGCCCTCGACGCCAGTGGCAGCACCCAAGCCGTAACTGTCCTGCGTGAGGCCCTTCGTGTAATCCAATCCGACATCGACGCTTCCCATCAGGACCTGGTCGACAAGTTTCGCTGCTGCTTTTTTGTTGTCGTATATTTCCTGTTGGGAATCATTGTGTTGCTGGACAGCGTTCTGGTCTTGAAATGTTAGCGCATTGGCGGCTGCATTCGTTATACGGCCGTCCAATGTTGCAAGCTCGCTGACATGTCGCCCCAGATATTCACTGGGCGGTACTTCGTTTTGCGTGTATGCGCGGTTCAAGAATTCTGATTCATACGCTGACCGCGCGACCTCCAGCGTTAACCTGCCGCCCTCGGATTGGCTCGCCAAATAGAGCAGACGGTTCGCATCGGTCACAGCGATCTGCGCCTCCCCATGGTCAGGCAGGTAAGCCGTTCTAGGGACCAGGTGGTTATCCCATGCCTCGATGTTCGAGCCCATGGCAACCGACAGCCCCCGGGCGAGTTCGGGGTTGTTCACGAACCCCATCTCGATCTTTTTGAACTCCTCCACCTCGATCCCACCCGAGCGATGGCGATCGGGTTTGTCGTCGTCGGGGTCGTCCACCTCCTCGCGGGGAGTGAACACATCGGGCAAGTGGGTGAGGGCCTCACGGGCTTGGAGTGCGTCGGTGGTCAGTTTGCCGTCGGCGCCGACTTCGTGGGATTCGGTGCCGATCCAGCTGATCATCTGGCCGGCGGCGGTTCCGTTGTCGACCCAGTCGTGCTGGAAGATTCCCTGGACGACCTGCGGGTCGTATTTCTCGTAGCTTTGCCCGGGGACGTCCTTGCCGAAGAGTTCTTCGCTGCCGTTGCCTGTCAACAACGCGTAGCTGGCGTCGTTGTTGCGGGTGCCCACGGACAGCAGATCGGCGGCGCTGTGTTCTGTGCGGGACAGCCACTCCGGTTCATTGGGATCACCGGTGTAGTTCTGATATCCGCCGTTGTCGGCGATCCATGCCTGGTTCGCGGCTTGGCGATCGAGCTCGACACCGAATCGTTCGCCGGGAATGTAGGCCTGGTCGGAGGACGCGAGGAACTGCCCGAAACCGCGCATATCCTTCGTGTATTCCTGGACACCGGCCCACCGATCCATGTTCGGCCCGAAAAAGCCCGAGCGGTAGTCGTCAGGCAGATCGGAGGTGTTGCCGTCGGGGCTGTCGTTGAAACCCGGGCGGGTGCCGATGAGTTCGCGGATTTCGGGGTGGAGTTGGTCCCAGCCGCCGCGTTCGGGGATCGCGCCGGCGCTGGCGGGGGTGACGACGTCCTCGTTGGACAGGGTGAGCAACCCGTCGGCGAGGCTCGAGCGAAGTTCGAGGGACTCCGGGGATCCGTTCACCACGAGGCGGTCCGCCAGGTCGATCAGGCCGTCGCGACCGGCCTTGTCATAGAGGTTGCTCAGGTAGTCCATCGTCGACTGCGGGACGGTGACTTCCTGGCCGTCCGCCAGTGCCTGGAGTTGTTCGGGGGTTAGTCCGGCCTGGTTGAGGCGGGCGGTGATCCGAGCGATCTCCTCGTCCGACAATTTGCCGTCGGCGATGGTCTCGCCGTCCTGACGGCCGAGCCCCGCGACATCGACCGTCGTCGCGGTCGGCACGTCCAATCCGTTGCCGAGCTGGTTGCCGCGGACGCGTACCTCGTCCGACGCGGTGTCGAGAGTCGAGATCGTTTGCGCCACCGCGGCCAGCAGGCTCGACTTCGCGGTATCGATCAGACCCTGATGGTGGACGACCCCGTCCTTGACCTTCTGTTTTTGCTCGTCGGTGAAATCGGACTCGGTGTACGGCTTAGCCGACACCTTCCAACTGTCGTCGACGGTCATGCCGACCGGCGACTCTGCATCGTGCTCCGCATCAGCGACGCGGCCGAGCAGCACACCACGCTCGCTGGCCAGTCGCGAGTCGGCGCTACGGAGCACCGTAGCGATATCACGAATTTCCGTGGACAGCCGGCGACCCTGGTCATTCTCCTCGTAGAAGCGGTCGTAGGCGGCCAGATACGCAGCGCCCTGCCAGGTTGTCTCCCGGAAATGAGTCAGCGTGGAACCGAGTTGGGTTTCATAGGCAGTGGTATCGTCTTCGAGCTCCTGAGCCCATTCCGACAGCTTCTCCGGTTTCCACGCCTCGACATCTTTGCGTGTCGCCATCAGCTGACGCTCCCGGTGGCGAAGAAATCCATTTCCTCGAGTCGGTTCTTGAATTGCTGGTCGGTGGTCTGGACGTCATCGGCGCATTGATTGACGATGCCCGCCAGCTTCCGCATCCGCTCGGCGATCCGCAACCACGCACCCTCCGAGTACTCACCTGCCTTCGCGCACGCAGCCCCGATCTCGACACCGGGGAACGACTCACCGACCTTGTCGCCGTTGGTTCGGACATCGATCGTGTCGATCTCCTCCCCCACCGAGGTCACCGTGGTGGCGAGCTTCCTCAATTCGTTTATATCGACCTGCAACACGTGACGCACTCCCCCCTCAGACAAACGAACAAGGAACTGTTCGGCCGATCGACCATATCTGTTCACCTTTACGCTGCGCTACTGACCGTGACCGGCCGAGCTGTCGCCTACCTGCACGCGATCACGTTCGCTTGGCCTATGCGCTGTATGCATGCCGCCGAAGCCATCGGCGCAGCGGGGGAGTGGGACATCGCACCCCGCTGTCGAAACCGGAAGCGGGGCAGCCGTGGCAGCATGATGTTGCAACCCGAACGCGCGGTGACGATCCGGGGCGGCCCAGTCGAAGGGTGGCCATCATCGCGTTATCGAGACCATCGCCAACGGTGCCGAACGAGGGCAGCAGGCCCCGCTGAGCGGATTTTCTCGCCGAAGACAATATGTGAACTGGGTTCCGTGGTCGGCGTGCACGATCCCGCCGGTGTCGGGGCTTACCTGCGCGGACCAGTGCGATCGTGCGTGCGTGGAAGGGCAGGTCAGTCTGCTCGATCCAAATCCAGGGCCCGGTGCGGCGCGAGCGAGCGAGCTCCTCAACTCGCTCGAGCGGCAATGCCGAGACCCAGGGCGACCGCGACCGGCACCAGGTACAGAACCGGGAACGCCACGGTCTTGTACGAACGGGCGCGCAGCACCGTCACCACAGCACCGGCGAAGTACAGGATCAGCCCCACAGCTGCGGCAAACCCGATCATCGGGACGAACGGGCCGACCAGCAGCCCCACCGACCCGAGCGCCTTGGCGATACCAAGCGGCGTCCACCAGGTCCGCGGCACGCCGTATTCCACCAGCGGCTCCACCACGAAGGGTGCGCGGCGCAGCAGTGAGACCGCCGAGAAGCCCACCCACAGTGCGGCGACGACAGTGACGATGACGTAGGCGGTGTTCATGGCGTAACTCCTTCGGCGGCCGCGCGTTTCGCGGTATCTACCGAGGTGACGACACAGCCGTCGCGGGTGTGACATCGCCGCGAAAACACAACGGCCCCACACCCTTCGAAAGGTGTGGGGCCGAAAGCGCCGGAGTTACTTGCCGCCCTGATTGGCGACAGCGGCGGCGCCGGCCGCGGCGGCGGCCGGGTCGAGGTACTCGGCGGCCTTCACCGGACGCATGTTCTCGTCCAGCTCGTAGACCAGCGGAATGCCGGTGGGAATGTTCAGCCCGGAGATGTCCTCGTCGGAGATGCCGTCGAGGTGCTTGACCAGCGCGCGCAGCGAGTTGCCGTGCGCGGCGACCAGCACGGTCTTGCCGGTCAGCAGCTCTTTGGAGATGGTGTCTTCCCAGTACGGAACCATCCGCTTGACGACGTCGAGCAGGCACTCGGTCTTGGGGACCTCGATGCCAGCGTAGCGCGGGTCGCCTTCCTGGCTGTACTCGTTGTCGGGCTGGATCGGCGGCGGCGGGGTGTCGTAGCTGCGACGCCACAGCATGAACTGCTCCTGGCCGTACTGCTCGCGGACCTGTTCCTTGTTCTTGCCCTGCAGATCGCCGTAGTGACGCTCGTTGAGGCGCCAGTCGCGCACGACCGGAATCCAGTGCCGGTCGGCGGTGCCGAGCGCGTTGTCAGCGGTGCTGATCGCGCGGCGCAGCAGCGAGGTGTAGACGACGTCGGGCAGGATGCCTGCCTCTTTCAGCAGTTCACCGGCCCGCTTACCCTCGGCGATGCCCTTGTCGGTGAGTTGGACATCCACCCAGCCGGTGAACAGGTTGAGGGCGTTCCATTCGCTCTCGCCGTGGCGCAGCAGCACGAGGGTGTAGGTCATAAGGGTCATTCTGACATTGCGGTGCTGTCAGGCCCACTCCACCTCGTCGAAGCCGATGACGATCTCGTAGGGACCGCCTTTGACCAGCGCGTCGACCTGTAATCGTGACGCCACCGAGTCGACTTCGCGCACTACGGCGCACACTCCTTGGAACGGACCCTCCGGTATATGGACGACATCGCCCGGCACGTAGTCGGCAGCCACCTCATCGAGGCTACGCCCGGCGGCGCCGCTCCCCACCCGAACGCGCCCGAGCAGCCTTGGACTCTTTCCGCTCCGATCGCGGGACCCAGTGGCCCGCAATCCGCTAATCCGGTGCAGCTTCCACGGCGAGAACTCCCGCCCCGACCAGCGTCGCGCCCTCGTTCAATGTCGACAGTTCCACCGACAACCCCCGAATGAAATCGAGCCGCGCATACCTGGCGACGGCCGCACGCAACGGCCCCCACAGCGGCTCCCCCGAATGCGCGAACCCCCCGCTGATCACCACCCGATCGACATCCAGTAGCGCGGCGGCCGACGAAATTCCCTGCCCCAAGGCATTTCCCGCACGGGCCATCGCCGCCAGCGCGATCGGGTCACCCGCGTGCGCCGCGGCCGCAAGCTCCACACCGCTCTCGCCTGTCCACCCACGCGCACGCGCCCAGCGCACCGACGACATCCCGCTCGCCACCGCCTCCACGCAGCCGAATCCCCCACAGGGACACGCGGTGTCATCGCCGGGCACCACCATGTGGCCGATGTGACCGGCATTCCCCGTGCGCCCCACCACCACTCGCCCATCGGCGATGATCCCGCCGCCGACCCCCGACGACACGGTCAAGGCCAGCCCGTTGTCCACCCCGCGCAACCCACCCATCCGATGCTCGGCCAGCACCAAACACGCGCCGTCGATCGCCAACCGCACCACCGCATCGGGAAACAGCGCCCGCACCGCTTCGACGATCGCGAATCCGTCCCGCCACGCGGCCAGGTTCAACGGCTCGATCACCCCGGCGGGCACATCGACCGGCCCCGCGGATCCGATCCCGACCGCGCGCACCTCGTTGTCACCTGCCACAACGCGCAGCAACTCGCGGCACGCCGCCCATGGATCGCCGACGCCCGCGGCCACCCGGCGCACGCCGTGCAGCCGGTAGTGCCGATCCACAAGCCCCGCAGCAAACTTCGTCGCCCCGATATCGAGCGCAAGTACCGCCATCACTACTCCTGCCTACCGCGCCTACCAGCACCGCAGCGCGCCCATACGCCCCCGATGTGAGTCATCACAACATGTGGCACACGACACTTTGACTACTGGTCGGTACAAATCACAGGTTTTCGTTAGATACTTCTGCACGGGTCGGGTCGTCTCGTTTGGGCAGCACTACTGTTGATGAAGGAAAGCTGTGTCGAAAATCGCTGTATTGGTGTTGAGTCTGCTATCTGTGGGCTTGTTCGCCGCACCCGCGGGGGCGAACCCGCTGTATCCGACGCCTGATCCGGATCCGTTCTTCACCGCACCCGCCGATATCGCCGCGCTGGCACCTGGCGACGTCGTGCGGACCCGCCACATCGACACCTGGATGTACCCGGGCACCGAAGGCCACCAGGTCGCGTTCCGCTCCACCAACTCGGCGGGCAACGCGATCATGGGCATCACCACCGTGCTCATGCCGATCGGCGTGAAGAACCCGCCGCTGGTGTCCTACCAGGCACTGATCAACTCCATCGGCACCCGCTGCAACCCCTCGCAGTCGCTGTTCAACGGCGAGCTGCAGGACGCGCCCGGCGCCATGCTGCCGCTGGCGCGCGGCTGGGCGATCTCGGTGCCCGACTACCTCGGCCCGACGGTGGCCTACGGTGCGGCCAAGCTCAGTGGCATGGTCACCCTCGACAGCGTGCGTGCGGTGCAGAAGGTCGCCGAGCTGGGCGTCGGTAACTCGCCGGTCGCGATCGCAGGCTACTCCGGCGGCGGCATGGCCACCGCGTGGGCGGGCGCGCTGCAGCCCACCTACGCACCGGAGCTGAAGCTCGCGGCCGTGGTGTCCGGCGGTATCCCCGCCGACCTCGAATTGATGGCCGACGCACTGGGTTTCGCGCCGCACCCCGGTTTCGGTCTCGCCTTCGCCGCCGCGATGGGCATCGAGCGTGAGTACCCCGAGCAGGTGCCGGTGTCGGACCAGCTCAACGAAAACGGGCTGTGGTTCCGTGAATTCACCAAGGACGCGTGCCGTCGCTTCCTGCTGTTCCACGGCGCCCTGCGCAACGCCGACCAGATGGCGGCATCCAAGGAGCTGATGGGCAGCCAGGTGGCCCGTGGTGTCCTGCAGGAGAACAGCCTCGTGCACTTCCAGGGCGCGCCGACCGCACCCACCTACATCTGGCAGGGCAAGTACGACATCCTCACCCCGTACGCGCCGGTCGCCGAGACCGTCGCCCGCTGGTGCGGCCAGGGTGCGCCGGTGCAGCTGAACACGGTCGAGATCTCCGAGCACATGACCGCCGCTGTGGCGGGCTTCCCCGATGCCTGGAACTACGTCGAGGCCCGTTTCCGCGGCGAACCGGTCCCGACGAACTGCTGAGCTGAACAATGATGCCGGACAGGAACTTTCCTGTCCGGCATCATTTGTTTTCAGACCTTGTCGGCGTCGTCGATGATGTGCTCGAAGGCGCGCAGGTTCTTCAGTGACTCACCCCGCGAGACCCGCCACTTCCATTCCTTGCGAATGGATTCGGCGAACCCGAGCTCCAGCAGGATGTTGAAGTCGTTGTCGACGGCTTCCAGGATCTGACCGAAGATGCGGTCGAGCTCGTCGGCGGTGACCGACTCCGTGGACATCCGGCCGACCAGGTAGATGTCGCCGACATTGTCGAGGGTGTAGGCCACCGCGTACAGGCGGCGGTTGCGGCGCAGCAGATATTTGTAGACGCCTTCGAAGTTCTCGTCGGGCTTGCGGCAGACGAACGATTCGATGCGAACCCCGTGCTTGCCGACGGTCAGCATCACCGTGGTCTTGAGCTTGCGCTCGCCGGGCAGCACCACGATGAACGTGTCGTCACCGTGGCGGGTGTATTCGATCTCGCGATCGCGCAGCGTGTCGTCGATAACCTGCGAAACGGCGCTCACCTGCGCACTCCCGTCCGGCGCCGCAACAGCGCCCGCGATCTGGCCTGTCTGGTCTCGCCCGCGTGCAGGGCGATCGGACCGCGTTCGCTGCGGAATCCGGCCATCGCGGCAGCGTAGCTGTCGAGCAGGCCGTCGGCGGTGTGCGCCCAGGAGAACCTGCTCGCGTGCTCGACGGCGGCGGCGCCCATCCGGGTGAGGCGGTCGGGATCGTCGAGCAGGGCGGCCAGCGCGTCGGCCCACTCGGGGGTGCGATGTCCCGGCACCAACAGGCCGGATTCGCGATGACGGACCGCGGTGCCAAGTCCGCCGACGTCGGCGGCGAGCACGGGTGTACCGCTGGCCTGCGCCTCGATGGCGACCAGGCCGAAGGATTCGTTGTAGCTGGGCACGGCAACCACGTCGGCCGCGCGATACACCTGCACGAGCTTGTCGGCCGGTTGCGGTGGCAGGAACGTGACGCGCTCGGCGATGCCGAGGTCGGCGGCCAGTTCGATCAGCGCGTCGGGCCTGGCCAGCCCGGTGCCGGAAGGCCCGCCCACGATCAGCACGCGCAACTTGCGGCTCGGATCGCGGCTCAGGAGCTCGGCCGCGGCCCGCACGAGCACATCGGGGGCCTTGAGCGGCTGGATCCGGCCGATGAAGGCGACGAGCTGCTCGTCGGCGCGCAGCCCGAGTTCGGCGCGCGCGGCGAGCTTGTCGCCGGGCCGGTAACGGGTGAGATCGGCGCCGGGGGGCACCACGTCGATGCGGTCGGGCGAGGCGCCGTAGAGGTCGACGAGCTGACGGGCTTCGTCACCGGTGTTCGCCACGAGCCGGTCGGACTCGGCGATCACCTGCTTCTCGCCGATCACCCTGGTCTCGGGTTCGGGGGTATCGCCGTCGGCCAGCGCGGCGTTCTTCACCGCGGCGAGGGTGTGCGCGGTGTGCACCAGCGGCACCCGCCAGCGGTCGCGCGCGAGCCAGCCGACCTGGCCGGACAGCCAGTAGTGCGAATGCACGAGGTCGTAGTGGCCGGGCAGATGCCGCGCTTCCTGGCGCAGAACCTCGGCGGTGAACGGACACAGCTGGGTGGGCAGCTCGTGCTTGTCGAGTCCCTCGAACGGGCCCGCGACCACGTGGCGCACGATCACGCCGGGTCCGGCTTCGGCCACCGGCGGCAGCTCCGAGGAGGTCGCCCGGGTGAAGATCTCCACCTCGGTGCCACGTTTGGCCAGCTCGAGCGCGGTTTGCAGCACGTAGACGTTCATCCCGCCCGCGTCACCGGTGCCGGGCTGCGCCAGCGGCGAGGTGTGCACCGATAGCACCGCGATGCGATGGGGCAATAGATCGGGACGACGCTGGCTCACACCCTCCAGTGTGCACGCCGCGACGCCGCCCCCGAAGCCGCTACCGGGATCGGTGACGGCTGTCACAGCTCGAAAGCGTGTGAGTTCACGTGCTCGTCGCGATCCACCCTGCCCGATCCGACGCCGGAGCGCGAGCGGATTTCGGTCGTCACGCTCGGTTCAGCGCCGCCTCGAACACGGGCCACGATTTGTGCATGTCCTGCTCCCAGTAACCCCAGGAATGGGTGCCGTTGGGGCGCATGTCCACCGTCGCGGGGATGCCGAGCGTCTGCAGCCGATCGCGCAACTGCTGGGTGCACAGATTGGTGACGGCTTCGAGCCCGGCGCCGAACAGCAGCTGCATGGTGAGCTGCACCGGGTCGCCCTTGGCACCGGCGATGTTGTCGTGCGGGCCGGGAATGCCGGTGCCCGACGAGATGTAGACGTCGGTGCCGCGCAACGCTTCCGCGTGCAGGTACGGGTCGTTGGCCGACCACGCGGGATCGGTGGGCGGGCCCCACATATTGGCCGCGTTGCCGAGCCTGCTGCCCACCACGGTCCGCACGATCGCCTGTCCGCGTGGATCACTCGTGCGCACGCACCCGCTGTAGGACCCGATCGCCCGGTACAGCCCCGGCTCGGCGAGCGCGAGCTGGAACACCGAGGTCCCCGCCATCGACAGGCCCGCGATGGCGTTGGCGCCGGTGCCGTCGAACTCCGCATCGATCACGGGCGGTAGCTCTTTGGTGAGGAACGTGGTCCAGCGCTGCTTGCCGAGTACCGGATCGTCGGTGCGCCAGTCGGCGAAGTAGCTGCCTGCCCCGCCGAACGGGATCACCACGTTGACCTGTTTGTCTTTGAAGAACTCGACGACATCGGTGCGATCGAGCCAGTTCCCGTCGCTGCCACCGCCCACCCCGTTGAGCAGATACAGCGTCGGCGCGGGCGCTTCCGGATCCGCGGCCCGCAGCACCCGAACCCGGGTGACGATGTCCATCGCCGGCGAGTACACGCCCATATCGATGGTGCGATCCGGCTCGACCCGCTGATCTTCGATCCGCGCCTGCTCGGGCGCGGCCACCGCGGGCACACCGACAACAGCTCCTGCCACCAACCCCAACATGGCCACCGCGACCCGTGCGCCCACTGCCCGACCAAACATCATCGAACTCCGTTCTCGACGCCGAATCCTCTTCTCCGTCTACGATTCAACGACATTCCAGAACGCTACAGAGGAATTCACCGAAAGTCTGTGACGATTCCCAGAAGATTCTCCGGAATCCTGTTTCCCCAGCTCGAGCTGGTGCTCGTAACCAATCACAGACCGATCACGTCAGCACCGCGAACCAATCACGTCAATGGATCTACCTGCACAGACAGCTCGACCATACCCGCCTTCATGGACACCCGAAAGACGGATATCAAGCGGCAATACCAGACCAATAGGACAGCCGGGTTCCATGCCACGAATTGCGAAAACTCAGCGCAACGAACTTGCGAAAATATTTGCTGGGCCGGAAACCGCGAGGTCACCGACCAGCTGGCAGCCCTCAGTCCAGCGCGTCGATGAACGCGCTGACCTCGGCGACGAAGCGCGGGCGATCCTCGATGAACAGCCCGTGCTGAGCCCCTTCCCAGAAGGAACCGCGGGCGTCGGGGGCATTGTCGAGGATGTACTGACCATTGGCCGCCGGGACCACCGGATCGGCGGTGCCGTGCAGCACCAGGACCGGAACATCCAGGGCGCGAAGGGTTTCGGTGTTGTCGATCGTGCGGTAGAACAGCGCCTTGCGTACCGACGGCGGGGTCGCGAGACTGCCGCCGAACAGCCGCTGGGCATCGGCACCCTTGTCCTCGCCCGGCCCGGTATTGGCATTGCCGAACACCGCGAACGCACGCACCGCCCGCCCGGCGGCCTCGTCGAACACGCCGGGAATCGCCTTCTCCATCGACGGGCCGGGCGCCGCACCGGGGACACCCCGGCCGATATGGGCGGGCGCACCGCAGTAGACGACGCCCGCGACGGCAGCGGTGCCATGGGTGGCGAGGTAGTCGGTGGCGACGATCCCGCCATACGACCAGCCGAGCAGAACAGCGCCCGCGTCGATGCCCTCGGCGGCCAGTACCGCGGCCACATCGCCGGCCCACGCCTTGGGATCGTCATAGCCGGTGCCGGGATCGTCGGAATACCCGTGCCCACGCAGATCGACCGCGATCACCTGATAACGCTCGGCCAGATCATCGGCGGCCGCTCCCCAGCACCGCAGATTCCCCGCCCACCCGTGCAGCAGCACCAGCGGTCGACCGGTACCACCGACCCGGTAGACGATCCTCGTTCCATCGGCACTGACAGCATCACGAATAGCCATACCGACAGGCTAATCGGCGCCGTCGCGAAGCTTTCCTCAGCTCCGCACGGGCCGGCGGTACGCCTGACGTCACGGTGATCGGAGCCATGGCGGCCGTAGATCAGGGGCGAATAGGATCGGTGAACATGAGCACTCGCACCGCTGTCGTCACCGGAGCCAGCTCGGGAATCGGTGAAGCCACCGCCCGGGAACTGGCGAAGCAGGGTTATCACGTCTATGTCGGTGCCCGACGGTTCGACCGTGTGCAGCGCCTCGCCGCCGAGATCGGCGGCACCGCCATCGAGCTCGACGTCACCTCCGAGGAATCGGTGCGCGCGTTCACCGACGCGATCGACCACGTCGACGTGCTGGTCAACAACGCGGGCGGCGCGAAAGGCATGGCCCCGGTCATCGACGCCGACCTCGACGACTGGCGCTGGATGTGGGAAACCAATGTCGTCGGCACCCTGCGCGTCACCAAGGCGCTGCTGCCCAAACTGATCGCCTCCGGCGACGGCCTGATCGTCACCATCACCTCCATCGCCGCCATACACACCTACGACAACGGCTCCGGCTACACCTCCGCCAAGCACGCCCAGGCCGTCGCCCATCGCACCCTGCGCGGCGAACTCCTCGGCCAGCCGGTCCGCCTCACCGAGATCGCCCCTGGTGCCGTGGAAACCGAGTTCTCCCTGGTCCGCTTCGACGGCGACGCCGACCGCGCCGCCAAGGTCTACGAGGGCATCGACCCCCTGTATGCCCAGGACATCGCCGAGATCGTCGGCTTCGTGGCCACCCGCCCACCGCACGTCAACCTCGACACCATCGTCGTCAAACCCCGAGACCAGGCGGGCCCCGGCTCCTTCGCCCGCCGCCTCTGAGTACGCCGGGCCTTCGCGTTGCGCGACCAGGGTTTGGCCACTGCGGCCGCTAAACGTGAAGCTCGACACTCCGGTTGTCTCAGCCTCTCACCCGAGGCTGCGCGGGCTGTCTCGAACTGCGCTGTCAATTGACGGGTGCGCCAGCCCAATTCGACGCGACCGTCTTTCGAGTAGCGGAGTCGGCAACGAGAATTGATACTGGGAGCGAGGCGTTCCGGCGTTGCTACAAATTCGCCACGATCTGCAACCGGTCGTTAACATGGCCGTTTGCCGTTAGCCAGTCCTAGGAGTAGAAGTCCCATGCTCGGTATCAAGTCCGTTTTCAGTGGGTTCAAAGATTTTCTGATGCGCGGGAACGTCATCGACCTCGCGGTCGCTGTCGTCATGGGCACCGCGTTCACCGCGGTGGTCACCTCGTTCAGCAAAGGCCTGATCAATCCGCTGCTCGCGGTGTTCGGCTCGACCAATGAGATGGGCCTCGGTGTCCAGCTGATCGCCGACAAGCCGGCGACGTTCATCGCGCTCGGCCCGATCATCACCGCGTTCATCGACTTCTTCATGGTCGCCGCGGTCCTGTACTTCGTGCTGATGCTGCCGATGAAGTCGCTGAAGAACAAGTTCGGCACCACCAAAGACGCCGAGCCCACCGAGACCGAGCTGCTCATCGAGATCCGCGACCTGCTGGCCAAGCAGCAGGGGCTGACCACCGATCAGACCATCGAGCTGAGCAAGGAACGCGCGAGCGCGTCCGCCGAGGCGTAGTCGCGGCCGACCGGGCCAGTGGACACGATCCACCGGCCCGGCCCCGAATCAGCCGGTAACTCGCCGTCGAGGCAGTAACAGCGCCGGGACCAGTGCCAACGCGATCAAAGCCGGAACGATCAGATAGGTGTGCTGGAACGCCTCGGCCAAGGCTGGGGCGAGGTCGGCGCGCTGCTGCGAGCCCATCGCGTGCAGAGCTTGCAGCCCGCCCGCGACCGGGAGCAGCGCGCCCAGCGTCACCGAGGCCACCGCGGTCCCGATCGCCGTGGACGTGGTGCTGATCATGTTCAGCACCGTCGACCCGGCCGGCTGCTGCTCGCGGCTCAACGGTCTGGTCGCCGTGGTGATCAGCGGCATCATCGTGCCACCGCCACCGGCACCCATCAGCAGCATCGCCGCGCCCATCGCCCAATACGGCGTGTCCGCGTCGAGCTGCACCACGAACAGCCCGAAACCGGTGAGCGCCATCATGATCGACACCGGCAGGTAGCGCCCGGGCGGAACCCGGTCGATCAGCCTGCCGCCCACCTGCATCGCGATCCCGGACGCCAACGCGACCGGGATGCCGAGAGCACCTGCCATCAGCGCTGATTCACCGCGAACTACCTGAAAATACAATGGCAGCAACAGCATCGAGCCGAAGTACCCACTCGCGAACACCGCGAGCAGCACCGCGCAGATGCCGGTCGTCCGATGGCGGAGCACCCGCAGATCCACCAGTGGCGTCGCGGTGGTCAGCGACCGGCGCACGAAGGCCGCGATGAGCCCGGCCCCGACCAGGAGCGGGACCAGCACCGACGGGGTAGCGAAGCCCGCGCTCTCGCCCGCGGCGGAAACTCCGTAGATGACCAGCGCCAGACCCGGCGACATCAGCAGCAGCCCGCGCCAATCGAGTGCGCGCGGCGGTTCCGGTGCGTCGTCGGGCACCACCCGCGAGGCCAGCACCAGCACCAGCACACCCAGCGGCAGATTGATGAAGAACATCCACCGCCACGACAGCTCGTCGACGAAATACCCGCCGATCACCGGCCCGAGCAGCGGGCCGACCAGGATGGCGAGGCCGAGCGTGCTCATCAGCCGACCCAGCCGGTCCGGCCCGGCCGCGCGCAGCAGGATCACCATGGCGACCGGCATCAGCAGCCCGCCGCTCGCACCCTGGATAACACGAAAGGCGATGAGCGACTCGACATTCCACGCGAAGCCGGCCAGGGCGGACCCCAGCGCGAAGGCGGTGATCGCCGCCAGATACAGCCGCTTGGCGCCGAACCGGCCGACCAGCCACGCCGAGGTCGGCACCACGGCACCGAGAGCGAGCGAGTAGCCGGTCACGACCCACTGGATCGTGCCGAGGCCCGCATCGAATTCGTCGGAGAGTTTGTTGATGGCGACGTTCACGATGGTCTGATCGAGCGTCGCCATGATCATGCCGACCACCAGGACCAGCGCGATCCGCATCGGATCGCGTGGGGTGGTGGCGGGTTCGACGGTGGTGATCACGGCCGTCACTTCCCGTACGGCCGGGCGAGACGGGCCGCGCGCAGTGCTTCGCCCCACCAGGTCAGCTGATCCAGCATGACCGCGGCGGCGTCGTCGGCACCATCGGCGGCGGTCAGCTCGCCCTGCTCGTCGAATCGGCCCCACGGATTCGGGAAGGCGACCGAGTCGCGCACGGTGACCGCGTGCAGTTCGGCGAAGACCGGACGCAGGTGTTCGACGGCGCGTAGCCCGCCGGAGATGCCGCCGTAGGAGACGAAACCCACTGGCTTGGCCTGCCATTCGGCGTGATGACTGTCGATCAGGTTCTTCAGCGAGCCAGGGTAGCTGTGGTTGTACTCGGGCGTCACCACCACGAACGCGTCGGCGCGCGAGAGCTTTTCGGTGGCCTGCGCGACCGACGCATGGCTGGTGGGGGCGCCGAACGCCTGCGGCAGTTCGATGTCGGCGGTGTCGACGACGTCGACGGTGATGACGTCGCGCAGTGCGGCCTGCCGGATGAACCAGCCCGCGATCGTCGGGCCGAAGCGCCCCTGTCTGGTGCTGCCGATGACGACCGCGAGCCGCAACGGGCTGTCGGCGGTTCGGACGTGGTCAACCGTGGCGCTCATGACGTTCCCTCTTCGTCGGTGACGGCCCCTCGGCCGCCGCTGCGCTCTACCGTCCTACCTCAACGGTTATTGAGGTCAAGTCGAAAGAAATTTCGGCTCTCCTGGAATACGTCCCGCCATATGCTGGTTATTGCATTCATACGCAGATAAGCAGCCTTGAAAGGGCAGGCACATGACCACCTCACTGTTCGCCCACCGCGACTACCGACTGCTGTTCACCGCCCAGGTCGCGGCCCTGTTCGGCACCGGACTCACCACGGTCGCCCTCGGCCTGCTCGCCTACGAACTGGCAGGCGGCAACGCGGCCATCGTGCTCAGCACCGCGTTGACGCTGAAGATGGTCGCCTACGTGACCATCGCCCCGATCGCGGGCGCGTACGCGGGCAGGCTGCCGCGCAGGCAATTCCTGATGGCGCTCAACGGCATTCGCGGTGCGATCGTGCTCGCTCTGCCCTTCGTCGACCAGATCTGGCAGATCTATGTGCTCATCACGCTGCTACAGATCGCCTCGGCCGCCTACACCCCCACCTACCAGGCGATTCTGCCCGATATCCTCCCCGACGAACGCGACTACACGAAGGCGCTCTCGGCCGCCCAGCTCGCGGCGACCATGGAAACGCTGCTCAGCCCGATGCTGGCGGCGCTGGCCCTGAGCCTGATCAGCTTCCACTGGCTGTTCGTCGGCACCGGCCTCGGCTTCGCCGTCTCGGTCGCCCTGGTGATGGCCGCGCGCATTCCGAACGCGGTGGTCGGCGAGGGCGCCATCAAGGAACGGCTCGCGGCCGGGCTGCGACTGTTCGCGGCGACGCCACGACTGCGTGGGCTGCTCGGGTTGAACCTGGTGGTCGCCGCCGCGGGCTCGGTGGTGATGGTCAACACGGTGAACTACGCGCGAGATGTGCTGGGCGGCGACCAGTCCGGCGTCGCGTTGCTGCTCGCGGCGAACGGCCTCGGCACCATGCTCATCGCCCTCACCCTGCCCAAGATCCTGGACCGCAGCGGCGAACGCCCGGTCATGCTCACCGGCGCGGCGGTGCTGCTCACCGGCCTCACCGCCGCACTCGTCCTGTCCACCCTGCCGACCGGCGACTGGCACTGGCCCGCCGCCCTCACCACCTGGGCAACCATCGGCGCGGGCACCGCACTGATCCTCACCCCCACCGGCCGCGTCCTGCGCCGCTCCGCCCGCGCCGAAGACCGCCCCGCCCTCTTCGCCGCCCAGTTCTCCCTGTCCCACCTCGCCTGGCTGGTCACCTACCCGATCACCGGCTGGCTGGCCACCACCGCGGGCTTCACCACCACCTGGGCCACCCTCGCCGCCATCGCCGCCATCGGCACGGCAGCGGCGGTCCGCTTCTGGCCCCACAACGACCCCACCCGGATCACCCACGTCCACGAACTCGGCGCGGTCGACCCGGCGATCCTGGTCGACGCCATCAAGATCGGCCCCAACCGGTACCAGCACACCCACGACTACGTCATCGACCCCAACCACCCGCACTGGCCGACGAAGGCTGCCCTGGCCTACGCCTGACCCGGCAGAACAACGGACCCGACGATCACCGTCGGGGTCCGTTGCGTGGATGGGTCGTGCGCGACGAGTTGCTGTCGACTCGGACTAGCGCGGCATGGCGACTCCCGCGCCTTCGGACAACGCCGACATCGACTGCCACGTCGACCAGTCGACGGCCCAGTCGTAGATGTCGCCGTCAGCCTGGGACAGCTCGATGGAAGTACCGGTCACCTCGACCGGATCGCCGTAGAGGGCCGTCGGGAAATAGGCCTGGGCGTCGCTGGGCGAGAGGTTGATGCAGCCGTTGGTGACGTTCGAAGAACCCTGCGACGCCAAGGATTCTGGGTTGGCGTGGATGAATTCGCCGTTGTTGGAGATGCGCACGGCCCAGCGTTCGCGAACGTTGGTGTAGTACGGCGGATTCGACATCATGAAGTCCTCGTACTTCTCGGTGACCACGTGCACGCCCGAACGAGTGACATTGCGCGGTTCGTTGCCTTCGCCGTAGGAGACCGCGAAGTCGAAGACCGTGGCACCGTCGCGGACCACCTGCATGCGGTGACTCGGGGCGTTCGCGATGACGATCTGGCTGCGGCCGATGGTGAAGTCGGAGGTGAGATCGGAGTCGCCGTAGGCGCCGCCGCCGAGGTCGACGCCGTACAGCTTGGCGGCGACGTGCACGGTGGTGCCGGGCGTCCAGTAGTTCTTCGGGCGCCAGTGCACGCGCGAGCCACCGTCGTCGGGCAGCCAGGCCCATGACCCTTCGGTGCTCTGATCGGTGGTGACGGTGAGCGCCTTCTCCACCGCCGCCTTGTTCGTGACGGGCCCGACGAACTTCAGGATGATCGGCGCCGCGATGCCGACTTCCTGGCCGTCGCCGATATTGATCGTGGCCGGAATGGTCGACTGCGGGCTGATCGTGGTGAAGGTGCTGTTGATCGGCACCGGCTTCGCATCGGCGCCGATGGCGGTGCCGGTCCAGGTGTAGGCCGCGCCGTAGCCGAGCGGTTCGGAGACCTGGTAGGTCGTGCGATCCGGGCTGAGCTCTCCGGTGATCTGCTTGCCGCTGGCATTGGTGAGCGCGATCTGGTCGATCGTGCCATGGGCGACCGTCACCGAGACGGGGGCGACGGGGTCGACATCGGTGGCGCCGGGCGTGGGCGCGATGGTGACCTGCGCGACCGGGCCGGCCGGCTCCGCACTCTCATCCGACCCGCCGACCGTGCACCCGGTCAGCACGACGAGCACCGCCAGCAAGATCACCGCAACCAGCGACCGCCCGCCCCGAACGCGCATTTCACGCCCCCGCGCCGACAAACCTCGCCGCGCGGTAGCCCGCGCGGGCAACAGACCGGTTACCGAATGTTTGCTCACGCATCGAATGTACGCCGGGCTATCGACCTATACCCCGTGAGAGCGGTCACCAACCATGTCGGTGCGCGACTACTGGCGGTTGAGCCATTCCTCGGTGAAGGTGGCCTCGTTGCCGAGGAGTTCGATCAGGTGCTCCGAGATGGCCGCCTCGATCTTGCCGCCGAAGAGCGGGATCTTCACCTCGATGGTGCCGTTGATGGCGGTGGTCGACCCCGTGCCGCCGTCGGGTGCCATGGTCACCGTGCCGCGGACCACCGCGGGGGCGCCGTCGACGTGGGCTTCGAAGATGCCGCCGGTGCCGGTGTAGGTCTCGGTGCGCGGAATGATCAGGTCACCGGGGCGCACGGCGGTGATGGCGGGCGGAAGCTGATCGGCGGGGATGGACTGCACCATCTGGACACGGACCTGGTCGCCGTCGACGGCGAAGGCGTCGAGCCGGGCCCCTGGGCCGCCGACCTCGGCGATCCGGGCCTTCCAGTACTGCTCGTCGGAGTACGCGGCGCGCACCGCATCGACGGAATGCGTGTAGCCGGCAGTGAACGCCAGAGGTGTAGCCATGCTCGACACGGTACCGTCTGCGGACGTGCGTACAACACGGGTGGTGTCCTCCGATCAGCTGCGTGACCTGCTGGCCGATACCGGCGCGAAGGTCCACGATTCGGTGCGTTTGTCCGAATTGACGACCCTGCGGGTCGGTGGACCCGCGCTGCTCGCCGAATGCACGACCACCGAGGCCCTGGTGGCCACGGTGAAGGCCCTGGATGCGGCCGGTATCGCGGTCCTGCTGGTGGCGGGCGGGTCGAACCTGCTCATCGACGACGCCGGCTTCGACGGCGTGGCCGTGCGGGTCGCCACGACCGGCGTGGAGCTCGGCGCCGACGGTGTCGTAGCCGAGGCGGGCGCGAACTGGGACGAGGTCGTCGCGGCGACCGTCGCGGCCGGATTGGGCGGGCTCGAGTGCCTGTCCGGGATTCCGGGTTCGGCCGGTGCTACGCCGGTACAGAACGTCGGCGCGTACGGCGTCGAGGTCGCGTCGCTGTTGCGCCGGGTGCGGCTGCTCGATCGCAAGACCGGGGACGTGCGCTGGGTCGAACCGGCCGAGCTCGGCTTCGGCTACCGGACCAGTGTGCTCAAGCACAGCGACGACGCCGTGGTCCTCGCGGTCGAATTCGCGGTGGACCCGAGTGGGATGAGCGCACCGCTGCGCTACGGCGAACTCGCGAAGGTGCTCGGCGCGGGCGACGGCGAAACCCGTCCCGTCGCGCAGGTGCGCGCGAAAGTACTGCGCCTGCGAGCGGGCAAGGGTATGGTGCTCGACCCCGCCGATCACGACACCTGGAGTGCCGGTTCGTTCTTCACCAACCCCGTTGTCTCCGATGAACGGCTCCCCCAGGTACTGGCCGCGATCGCCGCGCACGTCGGTGACGACGTGAAGGTGCCCACCTATCCCGCCCTCGACGGCACCAAACTCTCGGCAGGCTGGCTCATCGAACGAGCCGGTTTCGCGAAGGGCTTCCCCGGCGATGAGGCCGCCGCGCGCCTGTCGACCAAACACACCCTGGCCCTGACCAACCGCGGCACCGCGACCGCCACCGACATCGTCGCCCTGGCCCGCACCGTCCGCGCGGGCGTCCAGGAACGATTCGGCGTCACCCTCGAACCCGAGCCGGTTACCGTCGGCCTCACCCTCTAGAACACGCAGATCGTCAGCGCTGACGTCGGCGGCGGTTCGACCTGACCCTCGGTCTCATCGCCTTGGGACCCTCGACAACATCCCCACCTCTTATGCCGGCGCCCAGTTCAACCCCGTAACGTGTCCTGCCATGGCACGCAGACTGGACTACTCCGCCCGCTACCCCCTGCACACCACCGAAGAGTTGTACGCAGCCCTCCAGAGCAGGGACTACTGGGAAGCCCGCGTCGCCGAAATGCGCAAGTACGCGCCCAACAACGAAGTGGTGAGCCTCGACGTCACCGATGACGGCATCGACGTGGTCCTGCACCACACCCTGCCGCGCGAGATGCTGCCCGAGATCGCCCAGACCGTCATGCGCAAAGACATGGTGATCACCCGCAAGGAGAGCTGGGGCCCCTTCGCCCACGACGAGACCGAGGGCAAGTTCTCCGCCTCGATCCCCGCGGGCCCCGGCAGCCTCACGGGCACCATCCGCCTGTTCCCCACCGAGACCGGTGCCACCATGCGCTTCTCCCCCACCGCCAAGGTCTTCATCCCCATGGTCGGTCCGCGGCTCGAGCAGTTGATGCTGGTCAACCTGGTCGACCTGTTCCGCGCCGAGCAGGAGGAAACCCTGCGCTACCTGGACAAGCAGACCGCCGACAAATCGGTCTGACACCCCACCGAGAGTTTCGAGTGGCCCCGAGCCGCAAGGCCCTCCCCCCGGTCGGCACCATCACCCGCGGCACCACCGGCGTCAATCGCCTACGCCGCAGCGATCGCTGGCTCGTCAACGACGAACTCGTCAGCACGACCCTGCGTGAATCCACCACCCCCCTGGTTGTCGACCTCGGCTACGGCGCCGCGCCCTGGACCACCTTCGAGCTGGCCGCTCGCCTGCGCACCGTCCGCCCCGATGTCGAGGTGGTCGGCCTCGAGATCGATCCGGCCCGCGTGGTCGAGCCCCGCGACGGCGTCCGCTTCGCTCGCGGCGGCTTCGAGCTGGCAGGTCTGCGACCGACCCTGGTCCGCGCGTTCAACGTCCTACGCCAGTACCCCGAGGACGCTGTCCCCGACGCGTGGTCCCGGATCCAGGCCAATCTGGCCCCCGACGGCCTGCTCGTGGACGGCACCTGCGATGAACTCGGCCGCCGCTGCGCCTGGGTGCTGATTGACCGTCACCGCCCCCTTTCCCTCACCCTGGCCTGGGATCCCTTCACCGTAGACCGGCCCTCCGACATCGCCGAGCGCCTGCCGAAAGCGTTGATCCACCGCAACATTCCCGGCGAACGCATCCACGCCCTCCTCGCCGCGGCCGACCAGGCCTGGGAACGAACGGCGGCGCTGGCACCGTACGGCCCGCGCATCCGCTGGCGAGAAGCGGCGGAGATGCTGCGCGCCAACGGTTTCCCGCTACGGCCCTACCAGCGAAGAATGCGCGACTGCGTGCTGTCGGTCCCCTGGGATGTCGTCGCCCCGTCACACCCGGCTTAACGCCCGGCGCACCCGCGCCGACGCCCGTGGCGCCAATTGCTGCCCACCCCACCAGATCTCGTCGGTATCGCACCGGTGAATCGCCACCGCGTCGGCCACCACCTCGTCCAGCGCCGACTGCGAGATCTCGGTCTCGGCCAGATCCAGGACGGTCCGCACGGGCGTAGTCACCAGAAACGGCCCGGCCGACTCCACGTCCACCCCGGAGAGCTTGCGTCGCGTCAGCACCAGCCGCGGCGTCACCGGCGGGCGCCCCGCCGACACCGACAGATGCAGAAACCGCGGCTGCAACCGGCCGATCCCATGCAGTTCCGCCGCACTCTGATACGACACCGCCGCCGCGCCGTCGAACCACGCCGCCCACATCGCGTATTCATCCAGCGGCCCCACCCGCCACTGCCCCAGCCGCATCATCCCGACCCCGGCCCTGGTCACCGACCCGTCCCCCAATGCCGCCCTGACCTGGGATTCACAGCCGGTCCGCAACACCTGACGAGTGGTGAAGAAGCCCGCGTGCCGCCCGGCGAGCCGCCGCAGCACCCTCCACCGATGATCCGCTGTCCCCGCCACCCGGCGCATGCCCTCGCCAGTCATGAAGCCCAGGTTACGCCCGGTGCAGTGCGCCAGGTCACATTTTGCTGTGAAGGCTTTCACTCCGTCCTCAGAGCAGACACAGAAAGATCGGGAAGAATCCGATGCCATGACCACGCAGAAGACAACACGCCCCAGGATCGGTCGGCGCCCGCTGGTGATCGCGCTGGCGGTGGTCGCCATCCTGCTGGTCGCGGCCATCGGTGGAACCGAAGCCTATGCCCGGCACAAGATCTCGAACTGCATCAGCGGCGCGTTCGAGCAGGAGATGGGCTCGAGCATCGACGTCGGCTTCGGCCTCCGACCGGTGTTGCTGTCCTATGTGGACGGCAAGGTCGGCTCGCTCACCGTCGACAGTGAGGACAACAAGTTCGGTCCCGCGGTCGGCATGGCGGTGCACGCGAAATTCAACGACATCGAGCTCGTCGACCGCGGTCGCGGGGGCGGCACCATCGGCAGCTCCACCGCCGACGTGACCTGGAACAACGAAGGCATCCGCCAGACCCTCGGCACGATGGTGAGCGGTGTGAGCTCCTCGGCGAGCACCGGCGTGCTGACCCTGGACGTGCTCGGCGGCCTCGCCCAGCTGGAGGTGCAGCCGCTGGTCCGCGACGGCAACATCACGGTGGACACCAAGTCGGCCCAGCTGCTCGGCATCGGCCTGCCCACCGACCTCGTGCAGGGCATCGTCGAAACATTCACGCAGAGCTTGCAGAGCTACCCGCTCGGTCTGCGCGCGCAGGAGGTGAAGGTCACCGATGACGGTGTGACAGTGCACCTCTCGGGCGGCAAGACCTCGCTCGACGCCGCGAGCAACCCGCCCGGTCAGCAGGCCGAGTTCACCTGCTGATCCCGCGCGGCGGCGAAATCCGTTGCCTACTCGGGAAAGCCGTCGAGCACCACGGCGGATTTCGACAGACCGAGCCGGGTAGCACCAGCCTCGATCATCGCCGCGGCGTCCTCGGCGGTGCGGATCCCACCACTGGCCTTCACCCCGAGCCGCCCGCCGACGGTCTCGGCCATCAATCGCACCGCGTGCACGCTCGCCCCGCCCGCGGGATGAAAACCGGTGGAGGTCTTCACGAAATCGGCGCCTGCCCGCTCGGCTGCCCGGCACGCACCGACGATCGCGTCGTCGGTGAGCGCGGCCGATTCGATGATCACCTTGAGCACGGCGCGATCGGCGGTCGCCTCGCGCACGGTGATGATGTCGGCGAGGACGGCATTGAAATCACCGGCCAGCGCGGCACCCACGTCGATCACCATGTCGATCTCGGCGGCGCCCTGGTCGACGGCCAGCCGCGCCTCGGCGCCCTTCACCAGCGAATGATGTTTGCCGGAAGGGAAACCCGCGACGGTCGCCACCACCAGTCCGGGCGCGCGCACGGGCAGCATCGAGGGCGAAAGGCAGATCGCGTAGACCCCGAGCTTGCGTGCCTCGGCGATCAGCGCGTCGACCTCGGCCGGAGTCGCTTCCGGGGCCAGCAGGGTGTGGTCGATCAGGTCGGCCACGGCGGCCCGGGTCAGCGGCGCGGAAGTCATTTCCCGAGCATGGCATACCCGCGGCCGAGTCCAGCGGCGAGGTCGTCGACGTATCCGCCGACATCAGGCCGCGCACATCATTGCGCTCAACTACCCAAATCCTGGACACTTATGCCTGTGCTGATCCGTCGCGAGACCCCAGCGGACGCCGCGGCCATCGCCGCGATCCACCGCGCCGCCTTCGCCCCGCAGTACGCGGGCGACCCGGCCGTCACCGAACCACCCGAATCCGCCCTCGTCGACACGCTACGCACCGACGAGGCCTGGATGCCGACGCTGTCGCTGGTCGCGCTCGAATACGACACCGTCGTCGGGCACATCTGCCTGACCAGGGCCGGGATCGGCCCGTTCCCGGTGCTCGCGCTCGGCCCGCTCGGCGTCGATCCCGAGCATCAGAAGTCCGGCGTCGGCTCGGCGCTGGTCCATGCCGCGCTCGGCGCCGCCGATGCCCTCGACGAATCGGTCGTCGGCCTGGTCGGCGATCCCGATTACTACGCCCGCTTCGGTTTCGTCCCCGGCCCGCGCCTTGGCATCGTGCCCGACGAAGCCGACTGGGCGCCGTACTTCCAGGTGCGCCCGCTCACCGCGTACGACTCCGCAGTCACCGGCGAATTCCGTTACCCCGCACCCTTTTACGACCTCTGAATCACTCGAAGACAACCGTGCGCCGACCGTGCACGAGCACCCGGCCCTCGAGGTGCCAGCGCAGCCCGCGCGCGAGCACGACCCGCTCGATGTCGCGGCCCTGGCGCACCATGTCGCGCACGTCGTCGGCGTGATCGACCCGGATCACGTCCTGCTCGATGATGGGCCCCGCGTCCAGCTCGGCGGTGACGTAATGGCAGGTCGCCCCGATCAGCTTCACCCCGCGCGCGTACGCCTGGTGATAGGGCCGCGCGCCGACGAACGAGGGCAGGAAGCTGTGGTGGATATTGATCGCGCGCCCGGCCCAGTACTCGCACAGCTGCGCGGGCAGCACCTGCATGAAACGGGCGAGCACCACCGCGTGCGGATCGTGGGCGTCGACGAGTTCGCGCACCTGCTCGAAGGCCGGACCACGCTCGGCCGGATCCTTCGGGAACGGCACGTAGTGGAACTTGATCCCGTGCGCCTCGGTCATCCCCGCCAGATCGGGATGGTTGCCGATCACGGCCTCGATGGTGGCGGGCAGCTCACCGGCCTGCGCGCGTCCGAGCAGGTCGTGTAGGCAGTGCCCGTCCTTGCTGACCAGCAGCACCACCCGTCGCGGCGAACCGGAATCGTGGACCTGCCAGTCGGTTTCGGGACCGAACTCGGCGGCCACGTCGGCGAAGCGCCCGCGCAACTCGTCGATCGAGAACGGCACCGTCGAGGCCTTCACGGCCTGCCGGGTGAAGAACCAGCCGATGTCACCGTCGGAGTGGTACCCGGCCTCGGAGATCGAGCCACCGAACTCGGCGATGAACGAGGAGATCCGGGCGATGATGCCCGGCCGGTCCGGGCACCCGAGGGTGAGCACGAATCGGCGGTCGTCCGAGGTCACAGCGGTAGAACTCATCCGCCGATTCTCGCAGGCGGTCAGGCCAGGGCGCGCACGGGCTCGCGGACAGCGGCGAGCACCTCAGCCACTTCGGCATTGAACAGGTCGAAGCGTTCGACATTGCCCAGATGCCCGGTCGGCAGCACCTTGAACCCGGCCAGGGTGCCTGCTTCACGCAGCAGCGCGGCCAGGCGCTCGGCGTGCAGCACCGGGGTCATGTCGTCGCGGTCGCCGGCGAGCACGGTGGTGGGGACCGAGAAATTCTTCGCGTCATCGCCCAGGTGCAGGCCGGTGAGCAGGAATCCGTAGCGCGAGCGCGTCATCATCGGGCAGCCACGCACCACCGAGAGCGCGTAGTCCAGCTTCTCGCGCGAGGTATCGAGGGTCATCACCTGACGGGCGAAGATCCAGCGCACCGGCTTGATCGGCGGCATGACCACCGGGGTGCCGAGGATGAGCTTGCCGAGCCAGTCCGGTGTCGGCATCGACCGGCCGCGGAGAATCCGCAACGGCACATTGAGGCCGGGAACCATGGTCGACACCTCGACCAGCGAGTGCGCGCCGGTATTGGTGAGGATCACCGCGGCGGCCTGCTCGGCGACCCGCTCGGGGTAGCGACCGGCCCAGGCGATCAGCGTCATCCCGCCCATGCTGTGCCCGGCGAGCACCGCACGCTGACCCGGCAGCAGGACGGCGTCGAGTACGTCGCACAGGTCGTCGGCGAGCAGATTCGTGCTCGGCTTGGCGTACCCGTTGGTGCTCTCGCCGTGGCCGCGCTGGTCGTAGGCGACCACGCGGTACTCGCCGGCGAAGGCGTTGATCTGGGCGTTCCAGTATTCGAGGGAACAGGTCCAGCCGTGCGCGAACACGATGACGGGCGCGTCGACCGGGCCGTAGGCGTGCACCCGAAGGCGGGCGCCGTCGGCGGTGACCACCGGGATCACGTCGTGTGGCATCCGCGGCGGATCGAAGGCCGCGATCCCGTGCGAGCGGGTCCGCAGGTCGGCCCGGTGGGCCGCCAGCACGGTCTTGACCACGGTGGACGCCTGATCGACCAGGTTCACCAGAGCCGTCGGCAACGTTGCGCGCATCGGCACACTCCTTCGTGTTACTGCTAGATACAGTAACACTGCGTACCACGCACCCGCGAGCCCTTCGACGAGCTATTTACCAGCGCGGGCCGCGCTGCACCTCGTCGACCTTCGGCCGCACGTCGGCCAGATACACACCGGTCGCGACGATGCCGATGATCGCGATGAATCCCAGCCCACCCGCCCCGAGCAGCAGGAACACCAGCGCGCCGCCGAGAATGGCCAACCAGATCGGCTTGCTCAACTTGTCGACCGCGGTGAAGGCATCCGAACGCTGCCGGATCGCGTGAATGAGCGCGAACACCGTCGCACCGAGGGCGCAGACCCACAGGACCAGCAGAATCAGCGAGGTCAACCCATTCACAATGTTCACGCCTCCCATCATACGAACAGCGGCCCCGCACACACAGGGTGTACGGGGCCGCTGTCAGCGGTGATGCGCGAAGGCTGTCAGACCTTCTTCGGCGCGGCTGCCTTCTTCGCCGGAGCCTTCTTGGCCGGAGCGGCCTTCTTGGCGGCCGGAGCCTTGGCCGGAGTGGTCTCGTCGGTGACGGCGACGACCTCGGCCTCGACAACAGCCTCGACCTTGTCGGCCACAGCCTCGGCCTCGGCCTTGCCACGGCCCAGCAGGTCGTTGACCTTGGTCAGGGCATCCTCGGCGCGAGCCGAGGCATCCTTGTAAAGGGTCTCGACGCGGCCGATCTGCTCGTCGACGGCCTGGTTGGCACGCAGCCGGTCGACGGTCTCCTCGCCGCGCACGGCGAGATCGGCGTAGATGTCGAGCGCCTGGCGGTAGTACTGCTCGGCCAGCTTGCGCAGCTCTTCGGGGGTGAACTTCTCGCGCAGCTCGGCGAGGTCCTCCGGCAGCTCCGACGGCAGGCCGGAGATGCGGTCACGCAGGGTGTCGAACTGGGCCTGCACGTCGGCGGGCACGTTCGCGATGCGCTCGCGGGCCTCTTCGACGCGGGCCTTGGCATCGGTGGCGACAACGCGGCCACGGACGTCGGCGACAACGTCGTTCACGGCGGCGTAGATGGCGTCACCGGCGCCGACGGTGGCGAACAGCGGCTTGGACACAGTGGCGGTCTTCTCGGTCATCAGTCTTCATTCTCCTGGTGTGGCGGAGTGTCAGTTGTCGTGAGCGAAACGTCACTGTCTCGCTCGGTCCCCCCTGAGCCGGTCTCTTCCCCGTTTTCCCGGCGAAACGACTCATAGATTTCCAGCAACACCTGTTTCTGCCGCTCGGATACCGAGGTATCGGCGAGCAGGGCGTCACGGACCGGGCTGTGCGGACGCTGTTCCAGAAATCCTGCCCGCACATACAACACCTCCGAGGAAACCCGCAGTGCCTTGGCGATCTGCGCGAGTACTTCGGCGGAGGGATTACGTAATCCGCGTTCGATTTGGCTCAGGTACGGATTACTCACCCCCGCCAGAGCGGCGAGCTGACGCAGGGACACCTGCGCGCCTTCGCGCTGTGCCCTGATGAAACCTCCGATATCTTGAGCCGCGTGCGCTACACGACTCTCGGGTTGGTCTGTCATCGCTCACCTTCTGGCGTTGTAAGGCCAATACTAGAACAGGGTGCTAACTATTGCAAGCACTACAGTTAGCACTTGGTCGGCTAACCGTCACTCAACCCCGCTGACCAGCTGTGTTCAGCCCAGCTGACACCTACTCAGTGGAACAGCAGCTGCGAGATCGTGTAGATGGCAAGGCCGGCGAGCGAGCCGACGACCGTGCCGTTGATCCTGATGAACTGCAGATCCCGGCCGACCTGCAATTCGATCTTCCGGCTCGCCTCGTCGGCGTCCCAGCGCGCGACCGTCTCGGTCACCAGTGTCGTGATCTCCGCGGAGTAGTTTCCGACCAGATAGCGAGCACCGCGGTCGATCCACCCGTCCACTTTGCCACGCATCGCCGGATCGTCACGCAGTCGCTCACCGAGCTGTTGCACATTCTCGGCCACCTTGCGACGAAGCGTGGAATCCGGATCATCGGCCGACTCCAAGATCAACCGTTTCGCCGCCCGCCAGGTGGCCTCGGCCATTCCGGTGATCTGCTCGCGGCCCATGATCTCGGCCTTCACCTTCTCCGCCTTGGCGATCATCGCGTCGTCGTGCTGCAGGTCCTCGGCGAAATCCTGCAGAAAGCGATCGGCCGCCCGGCGCAATTCATGATCGGGATCGGAGCGCACCTTCCAGGTGAACTCGACGAGTTCCCGATAAATTCGCTCGGAAAGCAACGTGTTGACGAATTTCGGCGCCCACTGCGGCGCATCGCGCACCACGATCCGGTCGATCGTGTCCTGCGAACCGAGCGCCCACTGATGCGCGCGCTCGGCCAGCAGATCGATCAGCGGCCGCTGCCGGTTGTCGGCGATCAGTTCCGAGAGCACCCGCCCCAGCGGCGGCCCCCACAGCGGCTCGGCGATCCGTTTGACGATGGTGTTGTCGATGATCTCCTCGACGTCCTCGTCGCGCAGGGTGTTCACCACCGCGGTGAGGATCGTCGCGCTCTCCTGCGCCACCCGGGCCGCGTGCCCCGGATCGGCCATCCAGCGGCCGACGCGCAGCGAGATCTGCGCCGCGTCGAGGCGGGCCGAGACCACGTCGGGGGCGAGGAAGTTGGTGCCGACGAAGGCGCCGAGGCTCTCGCCGAGCTGGTCCTTCTTCTTGCGGATGATCGCGGTGTGCGGGATCGGCAGCCCCAGCGGGTGCTTGAACAGCGCGGTGACCGCGAACCAGTCGGCCAGCGCGCCGACCATGCCCGCCTCCGAGGCCGCGCGCACATAGCCCACCCACTCGCCGCCGCCGCCGCGCGATTCGAGCCAGCGGCACAGCAGGTAGATCACACTGGCCACCACCAGGAAACCGGTCGCCAGCGCCTTCATCTTGAACAGGTCGCGTTTCTTGCCCGCCTCGTCGGTCAGCATCGCGAAGCCGGCGGCCTGCGTGGCGGTCTCGGTGCGCGGCGTGAGAACCGCCGTGTTGCCGGGAGATTTCTCCATAGCCCCCATTCTGCTGTGCGCGCGGCGAGTGTGCCGCCGCCAACCCCGCGTGGCGCCGCCCACGACACGGTGAACCGCCTGGTTTGGCGTACGCGCGGGTACCCAGCGAAGTGTGGTAAATGCCCCAACGTGGGCCAAAGGAGCGCCACCCCACACCGGCGCGCCTAAGCTGTTGTGCAGAGACGCCAACATCGATCACAAGGGGGCTGTTCTGTCCACCGAAGACCTTGTCGAGATCGGCGAGCAGTCGAGCCGAGCACCTGTGCGCGGCGGCGGCCAGGCCGACGGCCGCAAACGTCGGTGGCGACAGCACAAGATCGACCGCCGCGAAGAACTGGTCGACGGCACCCTCAACGCCATCCGCGCCCGCGGCAGCCAGGCGGGCATGGACGAGATCGCCACCGAGATCGGCGTGTCCAAGACCGTCCTGTACCGCTACTTCGCGGACAAGAACGACCTGGTCCACGCCACCATGCAGCGCTTCATCGAAACCACGTTGCTGCCCCGGGTCTACGGCGCGATCAGCCTCGATGCCGACGAGTACCAGCTCGTGCGCGCCGCGATGACCGAATACGTCGGCACCGTCGACGACGACCCCGAGGTCTACCGCTTCATCATGAGCAATTCCGCGGGCGACAAGTCCTCGCTCGCGGAGTTCGAGCGGCTCTTCGCCGAGGTGGTCACCACAGTGCTGGTCGACCGGGCCGGCGACAAGGGCGTGCGCACCGACGGCGCGATGTTGTGGTCCTACGTGCTGGTCGGCGGCATCCAGCTGGCCACGCACTGGTGGACGACGACCGAGAAGGCCATGCCCCGCCAGGACGTCATCGACTACCTGACGATGATGGCGTGGAGCGCGCTCGAGGGCATCGTGCGCGCCGGCGGCTCACCGGCGTACTTCACCGCCCAGCCGCACCTCTTCCCCGAAGTCCCCACGCAGCTGCCCTGACCGGCACTTTCATCCACTAGCGGGAGCCGGGCTCGACAACGCCGCACGGTTGGCTACGCTGAACCCGGGCGGGACGCTGTGGCTTGTGTCACCGCCGTGCGCGTCGGCACCAACGGAGGTATCTCGATGGCGAAGAACGTGCCGACTTCCCGGCTTGCCCGCGGGACGAAGCTGGGGGCGGTCGCGGCGGGGTCGGTTATCCGCTCGAAGAAGACCAGGCTATCGATGCGCGGCCGTTCGGAGGCGGTCCGCGCGCGGATGGCCGAGGAGTCGATGATCCGCACCACCGAACAGGTGGTCATGGTGCTCGGCACCATGAAGGGCGTGGCCATGAAGCTGGGCCAGATGATGTCGGTGCTGGATCT
Organism: Nocardia sp. FBN12; assembly: GCF_050320175.1. Lineage (GTDB taxonomy): Bacteria > Actinomycetota > Actinomycetes > Mycobacteriales > Mycobacteriaceae > Nocardia. Next base: position 5,441,597 of record NZ_CP190048.1, read on the forward strand.
GGATCTGGTGCCGGAGAACCATCGCGAGCGTTTCCAGCAGCGCCTCGCGGTCTTGCGCGATGCGGCGCCGACGGTGTCGTTCGAGTCCATGCGCGCGGTGATCGAGCAGGATTTCGGTGCCCCGCTGGCGGAGATCTTCGCCGAATTCGATGCGGAGCCGATCGCCGCCGCCTCGATCGGCCAGGTCTACCGGGCCACCCTGCACGACGGTCGCGCTGTCGCGGTGAAGGTTCAGTACCCCGGCGTCGACGCCGCGGTGCGCGCGGATCTGAAGAACCTCACCATGTTCCGCCGGGTGCTGGCCTCGGCGATGCCGTGGATCACCCCCGCGGTGCTCGACGAGCTCAAACTCAATATGGAGAGCGAGCTCGACTACCAGGCCGAAGCCGCCACCCAGGCCGAGATCGCGCACCTGTACCGCGAACACCCGTTCATCGTGGTGCCCTCCTCGGTGCCGGAGCTCTCGACCACCCGCGTGCTGGTCAGCGAGTTCATCGACGGCGACGGCTTCGACGCGATCCGGAAAATGCCTACCGCGACACGTGATCGGGTCGGCGAGATCATCTACCGCTTCTATGTCGGCTCGCTGTTCAGCTTCAACGAGTTCTGTGGCGACCCGCATCCGGGCAATGTGCTGCTCGCCAGGGACGGCCGGGTCGCCTTCCTCGACTTCGGGCTGTTCAACCGGATGGACCCCAAGCTGGTCGGATTCGAAATCCAGTGCCTGCGCGCGGCCGCGGAGGATCGCGCGGAAGACCTGCGGCAGTTGATGATCGATCGCGGCGTGATCGACTCACCCGAGGAGATCGGCGCCGAGGAATGCCTCGAATACGTGCTCGCCGCCTCGGAATGGTGTCTGGTCGACGAGGAACTCACCATCACCCCCGAACTGGCCAGCGGCGCGTTCCTGCTCGCCGTCGACCCGAGGGCCAGCGAGTTCACCGGCATGAAGCAGCAGAACCTGCCGCCGGAACACCTGTTCTCCCGCCGCGCCGACTTCCTCACCTTCGGCATGCTCGGGCAGCTCGACAGCACCAACAACTGGCATTCGATCGCCAGGGAATGGCTCTACGGCGATCCGCCGGTCACCGAACTCGGCCTGGCCCACCGTGATTGGCTCGCCACCCATCCACCGAAGCCGGTGAAGAAGACTCGCGCCCGCAAGGCGAGCGCACCAGCCACCAAGCCCTGATCATCTTTTCGAAAGGCGCGTCATGCCGCAGCACCGCGAGTTCGACCTGATCCTGTTCGGCGCAACAGGTTTCGTCGGCAAGCTCACCGCTGAATACCTGCTCACCGCGGCCCCGGCCGACGCCAGGATCGCCCTGGCCGGTCGCTCGGCGAGCAAGCTCGCCGCCACCCGCGACGAGCTCGGTCCGGCCGCCGCGACATGGGAACTCGTCGTCGCCGATTCCAGCGATCCCGCCTCGCTTGCCGCGCTGGCCGAGCGCACCAAGGTCGTGGTCACCACCGTCGGCCCGTACCTGCGCTACGGCATGCCGCTGGTCGGCGCGTGCGCCGCGGCGGGCACCCACTACGCCGACCTCACCGGCGAGCCGCTGTTCATTCACGACGCCATCGAGAAGTACGAGCAGACCGCGGTCGACTCGGGCGCCAAGATCGTGAATTCCTGTGGCTACGACTCGATTCCGTCGGATCTGAGCGTGTACGAGATCTACCGCGCCACCCTCGCCGACGACACCGGCGAGCTAGAGGACACCACCCTGGTCGCCTACCTCAAGGGCGGCATGAGCGGCGGCACCATCGATTCCGGGCGCGCCATGATGGAGGACATCGCGGCCGACTCCGCGCGCGGCAAGATCCTGGCCCACCCGTACTCGCTGAGCCCGGACCGCAGCATGGAACCCGATGTCGGCCGCCAGTCCGATCAGGCGCTGGCCCGCGCCGACAGCATCGACCCCAGCCTGGACGGCTGGGTCACCACGTTCGTGATGGCCTCGCACAACACCAAGGTCGTGCGCCGCACCAACGGCCTGCTCGGCTGGGCCTACGGCAAGCAGTTCCGCTACCGCGAGGTGATGAACGCGGGCACCTCGGCCGCCGCACCACTGGTCGCCGCGGGTATCGCGGGCGGCCTCGTGGCCGGCATGGCCTCGGGCGCAGTCCTTTCGAGGGTTTCGCTCGGCCGCAAGCTGCTCGACCGGATCCTGCCGAAGCCCGGCACCGGCCCCGACGAGAAGGCCCGCCGCAGTGGGTGGTTCACCATGAAGACCTTCGCGCGCACCAGCTCCGGTGCCAAGTACCAGGCCACCTTCTCCGGCACCGGCGACCCCGGCTACCAGGCCACCGCCGTGCTGCTCGGCCAGAGCGGCCTGAGCCTGGCCTTCGACACCCTGCCCGAGCGCGCCGGCGTGCTCACCCCCGCGTCCGCGATGGGCGAGGCGCTCACCGAGCGGCTGCGCGCGGCGGGCATGACCATCGAGGTCGCGCGACTGTGAATCTCGCCCGCAAGACGATGAACGCCCCGGCGCTGGCGGCGGTGTACGAGCACGCGTGGCGACCCACGCTGTTCTACCTCGCCAGCGGCCGGACCACCGGCACCGACCGCCGCGACGCGGTCGACACCCTGCGCCTGAGCGGCCCCATGAAGGTGCTCGACTTGGCATGCGGCCCAGGCAATTTCACCCGTTACCTCAGCGAGTATCTGACCAAGGGCGGCTTCGTCACCGGCCTGGACTACTCGGCGCCGATGCTGGCCAAGGCCGCAAACGACAACGCGAGCCCCCGCGTCGGCTACGTCCGCGGCGACGCCCGCATCCTGCCCTTCGCCGACGGAACCTTCGACGCCGTCTGCTGTTTCGGCGCTCTCTACCTGATCCCCGATCCGCTGGTCGCCACCCGCGAGATGATCCGCGTCCTCGCCCCCGGCGGCCGCATCGCGATCAGCACCAGCTACGCCGAGGACAATCTCTTCGGCTCGGCGAGCAGCCTTGCCGCGAGCCTGAGCGGCCTTCGCCTGTTCGACCGCGACACCTTCCCGAAGCTGTTCGCCAGGGCGGGCCTGACCGAAATCGACCAGCGGGTCCACCGTTTCATGCAGTACGTGGACGCCACCAAGCCGCTCACACCAAGCTGAGCCAGTAGTCCTGGAACTTCAGGAACACCAGCAGCAGCACCACCGCGTAGAACACCACGACCAGGGTCCAGCGCCATTCGGCGAGGATCCCCATCACCCCGCGCGAGCGGCCCCACACCTCCTGCGTGGTCACCGCGAACAGCACCGGCACCGCCACCCACACCACCATGCAGTACGGGCACAGCGCGTTGATCCGGTACAGGCTCTGGAAGATCAGCCAGCACAGCCCGGCGATGCCGAGCACGGTGCCGAGCCACAGCCCGCCCCAGATCCAGCGCGGGAACCCGACACCGACCACCGACAGCACAGCGAGGGTCACCACCACCGAGAACCCGACGACGCCGATCAGCGGGTTGGGGAAACCGAAGACCGCGGCCTGGTCGGTCTTCATGATCGACCCACACGACAGCACCGAGTTGATGCTGCACGAGGTGACGTAGTCCGGGTCGACGAACAGTTTGAACCGTTCGACGGTGAGCGTGAACGACGCCAGCCAGCCCGCCAGCCCGGCGATCAGCAGCAGCCAGGCCGAGCGGGCGGGGGCGGTGATCACTTCGCCGCGTCAGCGATCACGGCGGCGAGGCCGTTCTCGGTGAAGATCGCGTCGGACTGGTTCAGCTGGCCGTTGATGAACACCGACGGCGTCGACTCCACGCCGCTCTGCAGCGTGGTCTGGGTGACCTGCTGGATGTAGTCGTTGTACGGCTTGTCGTTGATGCAGGTCGCCACGGCGGGATCGGTGTAGCCGACGTCGGTGGCGATCTGGATGAGCTCGTCGTTGCTGAGGCCGGCACCGCCCTCGGCGGGCTGCTTTTCGAACATGGTCTGCAGCCAGGACTGGTACTTCGTCGTATCGGACTTGGCCACGCAGAACGACGCGTTGGCCGCGCGCGAGGAGTACTGGTTGGTGGAGGCCTTGTCGAGGAACGAGATGATCTGGTACTCGACGGAGGCGGTGCCATCGGCGGCGGCCTTGGCCAGCGCTTCCCCGTTGGCGGCCTCGAACTTCTGGCAGGCCGGGCACTGCAGGTCGGCGACGACGCGCACCTTGACCTTGGCGTCGGGATTGCCGATCACGACCGTGCCGGTATCGGTGACCGCCCCGCCCGTCGCGGGCAGCTGTGCCGCCGACGTGGTCGCCGCTTCGGTGTCTTTATCGGACTGCTTCACCGCGATACCGACGCCGATGGCCGCGACCAGCGCGACCAGCACCGCGGCGACGCCGACCTGGATCGCGATCTTGCGCTTCTTGTCGGCCGCCTCTGCCGCCGCCAGCGGATTCTTGCCCGAGGGCCTGTTGCCCGTGCTCACCGTCGTCACACGCCTTTCGCTAGTTGGCTCCCCACCACCGAACATCATGCGGGCCGAACCTGAGAGTTTCCGCAAAGCTCGATTCAGGACTCGTCGAGTCGGCGAAGCTGCTCGGCGATATCGAAGTCGGCGGGTGGCCAGTCCAATTTCAGCTGGGCGAGCGCGGCGATCAGCAACTCGGTGATCGCCAGGCGCGCGTACCACTTGTGGTCCGACGGCAGCACGTACCAGGGCGCGTAGTCGGTGTTGGTGCGGTCGAGAACGGCCTGGTAGGCCTTCTGATATTCGGGCCAGTAGGCGCGTTCGGTGATGTCGGAGGGGTTGAATTTCCAGTACTTGTCCGGGCGTTCCAGCCGTTCGCGCAGCCGGCGTTTCTGTTCGTCGAGGGAGACGAACATGGCCACCTTCACAATGGTGGTGCCCGCGTCGGCGGCCTCCTTCTCGAAGGTGTTGATCTGGTCGTAGCGCTGTTCCCACTCCGCCTGCGGCACGAGGTCGTGCACCCGCACCACCAGCACGTCCTCGTACTGGGAGCGGTCGAACACGCCGATCTGACCGTGCGCGGGCAGTTTGTTGCGAATCCGCCACAGGAAGTCGTGTTGGGACTCCAGCTCGGTCGGCACGCCGAAGGACGCGTGGTCGACGCCCTGCGGGTCGACCGAGCCGATGACGTGCCGCACGATTCCGCCCTTGCCCGCGGTGTCCATGCCCTGCAGGATCAGCAGCACACTGCGCTGGCCGCCGGTGCGACCGTGCGCGAACAGCTTCTCCTGCAACACCGAAAGCACCGTCGCCCGTTCGGCGAGCAGCTGCTTGCCCAGACGCTTGTCGCCGGCGAATCCCGGCGTGCTCGAGGTGTCCAGATCGGCGACGCGCAGACCGTCGGCGCGCAGTGCGACATCAGCCGGCTCGGTCCATTGTTTCGCCATTTCCCATGCCTACCACTAGTGAGTGGGTTTACCGGGCAAGCTCGACGCAATCGTTGCCTGCCAGCACTGCACACCCGCCGGGTCGGCGATGTCGGCGCTGTGCAGATAGACGGGGTCTTTGCCCGCGGCGCGCTGGGCGCGGTAGTCGGCGAGCAGACGGAACGCGACGGCGCCGAGCGGGATGATCGCGGCCAGGTTGACCAGCGCCATCACGCCCATGAACACATCGGCCAGGTTCCAGATCAGGCTCACCGAGCCCAGCGCGCCGCCGAAAACGGCCACCAGCACCAACACTCGAAAGACCGTGAGCACCTGGGGGCGGGTGGTGATGAACTCGATGTTGGAGCGACCGTAGTAGAAATTGCCGATCATCGAGCTGAACGCGAGCATGAACACCACCGCCGTGAGTACATGGCCAGCCCAGGTGCCGAGTGATGTCTGCAGCGCGTTCTGGGTGAGGTCGGCGCTGCGTCGCTCGGACAGGTCGGGGTCGCTGGTCAGGATGATGAACGCGGTGATCGAGCAGATCAGCAGGGTGTCGAAGTAGACGCCGAGCGACTGCACCAGCCCCTGTTTCACCGGATGTGAGACATCCGCGGCCGCAGCGGCATTCGGAGCCGAGCCCAGACCGGCCTCGTTGGAGAACATGCCGCGCCGGATCCCCTGCGTGATGGCGACACCGATGCCACCGCCGACCACCTCGCGCAGCCCGAACGCCCCGCCGACGATATCGGCGAACACGCGCGGCAGATCGTCGATGTTCAACGCGACCACCGCGATGCCGAGCACCAGGTACGCCAAGGCCATCACCGGGACGAGCACCTCGGTGATGTGGCTGATCCGGCGCACCCCGCCAAAGATCACCAGCCCGAGCAGGACCACCAAACCGAGCCCGATCAGCGGGGCATACCAGCCACCGTCGAGCTCCGCGAGCGAGACGCGGCTGGTGGCCACGATGGTGTTGGCCTGCACGGCGTTGAACACGAACCCGAAGGTCACGGTGATGATCACCGCGAACGCCAACCCCTGCCACCGACGGCGCAGCCCGTGCTCCATGTAGTAGGCGGGACCGCCGCGAAAGGTCCCCGGCTCGCTCTCGCGCCGCTTGTAGAGCTGAGCGAGCGTGGATTCCACGAATGCCGACGCGGCACCGACCGTGGCCATCGCCCACATCCAGAACACCGCCCCCGGCCCACCGACACTGATCGCGGTCGCGACCCCCGCGATATTGCCGGTCCCCACCCGCGCCGCCGCGGAAATACTGAACGCCCCGAACGCCGACACCGATTTCTTCCCGTCGGCCGCCGTCGGCCCCTTCTCCGTGACCACCCGGAACATTTCGGGCAGCATCCGCACCTGCACCACACCACTGCGCACGGTGAAGTACAGCCCGGCGACGAGGACGAGCGGAATCAGCAGCCAGTTCCAGAAAGCATCATTGACATCGACGATCACCGAGTTCAGGGTGTCCATCCGCCGAACGCTACCGCCGCACCGCACGCCAACCCCTCAACCCACGTCCGATGTCGCCACGGGGCATCTACGCCATCGTGGAACCGTGCGCACCGAAACCTTGCCCGCCGCGCAGGCCCGACCGACTCGACGAGGTGGTGCGCTTCTACGTCGCCATGAGTTGTCTATTCGTCGGTGGATGCGGCTTCGGGCTTCTTGCGCTTCTTTTTCTTCGGCGGTGGCGCGTCGGCCTCTTCGGTGACTTCGTAACGCCGCACATACGCGCCCGCGAAACCCTGCAGCGTGGCGGTGACCGGGATCGCGAGGAGCGCACCTGTCGGGCCGAGTAGTGCGGCGCCCGCGATCACCGCCCCGAAGGCCACCGCCGGGTGCATATCCAGGGTGGTCGCGGTGATGCGCGGCTGGAGGACGTAGTTCTCGAACTGCTGATAGGCGATGATGAACAGCAGGATCCACAGCGCGGTGATCGGGTCGTGCACCAGCGCCACCAGCACCGGCAGCGCACCCGCCATATAGGTGCCGACAGTCGGAATGAACTGCGAGACAACGCCGACCCACAACGCCAAGGCGAACGCCGATGGCACATCGAGCACCCGCAACGCGACGTAGTGCGCGACCGCCGAGCACAGCGCGAGCAACGCCCGCGAATAGATGTAGCCACCGGTCTTCTCGACCGCGATGTCCCAGGCCCGCAACACATGCTTCTGCTGTTTCGGCGGCAGCAACGAACACACCCAGGACCGGAAACGCGGACCGTCGGCGGCGAAGTAGAACGTGAACAGCAGCACCCCGAGCAGCTGGAACAGCGCGCCGATCGCGACAGTGCCGATGCCCCAGACGTTTCCAGCCAATCCGACCAGATACTTCTCGATCGTGGAACTCCACTCCGAGGCGTACTTGGTCAGATCATCGCCCGAAATATCTTGGTGGAAGGTCGAATTGACCCAGTCGACGAGATCCTGGACATAGTCGGGGGCGTTCTTCACCAGCATGGTCACCTGGTTGACGAGCAACGCGCCCAATGTCCACACGAACGCAACGATCAGTACCAGCACCACCAGGAACACCGCACCGGTGCCCGCCCCACGCCGAACACCGCGCGCCGCAAGCCAATTCACCGCGGGCTCGATCGCGAACGCCAGGAAGATCGATACCATCAGCACGGTCAGCAGACCCTGCATCTTGCCCAGCACCCAGAACGCCGTGATCAGCCCGGCTACCGCGAGCACCGCGTACAGCAGCGCGCGCGGCAGCCAGCGCGGCGGGGTTCGCACCGACCAGTAGGCGGGCAGGTCGGCGGACTGTGCGGCGGGTTCAGCGGATTCGTCCTCGGCAACCACGAATGTCACGCTACCCAGGACGCGCGCCCACAGCCCGTCGGCGCGCGTACCGCGAGAATCACACCGTGGCGGTGTCGATCACGAATCGATACTGGACGTCGCTGGCGACAACCCGGTCGTAGGCGGAGTCGATCTCGTCGGCGGAGATCAGTTCGATCTCCGCGCCGATCCCGTGCGCGGCGCAGAAGTTCAGCATCTCCTGGGTCTGGGCGAGGCCACCGATCATCGAACCGGCCAGCGACCGGCGGAAACCGGCGAGGTGGCGCCCGGTGACGCTCATCGGGTGCTCCGGCAGGCCCAGGATGACGAGCGTGCCGTCGAGGGCGAGCAGGCGCAGGTAGTTGTCGATCGGCAGGTCGGCCGAGACGGTGTTGATGATCAGGTCGAACTGGCCGCGCAGCTGGCGGAAGGTTTCCTTCTCGCTGGTGGCGTAGTAGTGGTCGGCCCCCATGCGCAGGCCGTCGTCGCGCTTGCGCAGCGACTGGCTCAGCACGGTGACCTCCGCGCCCAGCGCCGAGGCGATCTTCACACCGACGTGCCCCAGCCCGCCCATCCCGATGATCGCGACCTTCTTGCCCGGCCCCGCGTTCCAGTGCTTGAGCGGCGAATACAGCGTGATGCCCGCGCACAGCAGCGGCGCGGCGACATCGAGGCCGATGCCTTCTGGGATCGCGACGACGAAGCTCTCGTCGACCACGATCTGGGTGGAATAGCCGCCCATCGTGTACCCGCCGGGCTGCGCGGTTTCGGGCACCGGGGAGTTGTAGGTCCAGGTGGCGCCGCCGGTGCAGTACTGCTCCTCGCCCGCCAGACACGGCACGCACTTGCCGCAGGAGTTCACCAGGCAGCCGACGCCGACCCGGTCGCCCACCTGGTACTTGCGCACCGACGAGCCGACCGCGGCGACAATGCCCGCGATCTCGTGACCGGGCACGCACGGGTATTTCGCGCCACCCCACTCGTCGCGCGCGGTGTGGATATCGGAGTGGCAGATGCCGGCGTATTTGATGTCGATCAGCACATCGTCGGCACCGACCTCGCGACGTTCGATGGTGACCTTCTCGAAAGCCCCGTCGGGGGATGGCTTGGCGTAGGCGGCTGCGGTGCTCATGGCTACATGCCTACAGCCGCATGCGTGCTTTGCCAAGTCCGCGCACCGACGCCTGCGTCGCACAGGTCCCTGGAACGACCGCGTCCATTTCGAGACCAGCGGACGCGGAAAACGGGTGACAATGGATTGGTCGGCTCGCGAGAGAGGACATGTGCTGTGAAGCGTGTCGGACGAGTGCTGGTGACGATGGTGGTAGCGATGCTGGGGGTGTGCGCGTTTCTCGGGTATCGCGGGGAGTTCGCCCTGGTCGAGCCGGAATTCGTGGCGCAAGCACAGGCGCCCGTCCTGGTGCCGCTCGATCCCGCGCTCGTCGCCGGGCAGATGGAGTCGGTGCTGGTCAATATCGATGTCGACGCGGCCGGTTTCGGGATCGGGGCGGCCGGGTCGGGGATCGTGCTCACCGCCGACGGGCAGATTCTGACCAGCCATCACGTGATCAAAGGGGCCGAGGCGCTGAGCGTCACCGATATCGCCAACGGGTCCGTCTACGAGGCCACCGTCCTCGGCTACGACTCCGGCGCCGATATCGCGCTGCTGTCGTTGGGCGGCGCCGAGGATCTGCCGACCGCACGCCTCGGCACCTCCGCTGACCTGCGCATCAGCCAGGATGTGCTGGCCATCGGCGATGCGGGCGGTGACGGTGGCGAGCCGACCTCGGTCGCCGGCCCGATCACCGATCTGGACGCGACGATCGTCGCCATGAACTCCGCCGACCTCACCCGCAAAGCGCTCAACGGCATGGTGGAGATCGCCGCGCCCGTGATGGGCGGCCAGTCCGGCGGTGCACTGGCCGACGCGTCAGGGGCGGTCGTCGGGGTGATCACAGCGGCATCCGGCGATAACGCCAGGGCCGAAGGCCGACCGGCCAACGGCTACGCCGTCCCGATCGACACCGCCATGCGCATCGTCGCCCAGATCCGCTCGGGCACCCCCACCGATACTGTCCACATCGGCCCCACGGCCACCCTCGGCGTCCAGGTCATCGACGCCCGCCCCGCCGGCGCCCAGGTGAGCTGGGCCTTCTACGGCCAACCCGCCCGCGAAGCGGGCATCAACATCGGCGACGTGATCACCGCGGTCAACGGCACCTCGATCACCACCGCGAAGGCCCTGAGCGCGGCCATCAGCATCCGCAAACCCGCCGACCCCGTCCGCCTCGACGTCACCTCACCGAACGGCACCACCCGAACCGTCGACGTGGTGTTGGCCCGAGGAACCCCCAACTGACCGATTGACCCGGATCACTGACTCCGCGGCAGCGGATGCGCGGCGGCGAGTTCGTCGAGCACCGTCCGCGGGATCGCGGGATCGATCTCGCCGTGCACGGCGCCCGAGCCATGATCCGGCGCCCATGGCGGCAGATGGGCCCTGGGCGCCTCCCCCGGACTGTCGTCGACATGACTGGTGAATTCGAGGTGGTAGCTAGCTCTGGTCGCGCCTCGCGCGTTCGAGTACTTCGGCCTCAGTGGGCGGACTGGCCGGATGGTGGCTCAAGCACAGCGGGGTGGCGAGTTTGCGGAACGCTCGCCCTTCGGTGGCGCCGTAGAACTGGCCGGTCTTCAGGCGGCCGATATCGTCGACGTTTCCACCCCAGGTGGCGGCGATACTCTTGGCTGCCTGGATCTGGACCGCCGTGCCCAGCTTGCCGAAGAACTGTATCGCCGTGTTGCCGACCACCTTGTTGTCCAACCCTTTCGGCGCCTGCGTGGCATAGGCGATCCCCAGTCCGTACTTTCGTGCCTGCGCCGCGAGCATCAGCGTGCTCGCCGTGGCCGGAGTGCTCTTGCCCGACGGCGCGAGCATTTGCGCCTCGTCGAGCACAAGGAGCGCACCCAGTGGCCGGTCGCCCGCAGGATTTGTCTTGAAGTAGGTGAACAAGGCCACCTGTAGCTGACTGACGAAGGTGGCGCGCTGATCAGGGTCGGGCAGCCCGATGCAACTGACCACCGAGACTCGGGCCTTCTTGCCGGGCGCGGGCGTCAGCAGTGCGCCGGGATCGAGGGGTTCACCATCGCCACCGAACAGCGGGTCATTGATCATGGAAACCGTGAGCCCGTCCGACATCTCGGCCGCGATCCGCGCTGCGTTGCGCACGCGACTCACGCCGTCGGGCAGGTCGGCGAGCAGGGCGATCAGCCCCGGCAGTTTGGTCTCCCCCGACCGAGCGAAATGAGTGAGCGCCTCCAACAGGACCGCGCGCGCCTGCGCCGCCTTCGTCCGTGCGATGCCGGAACGCGCGAGCAGATCACCCGCGGCCACTTCCACGGCGGTCCGCAGTTCATCCGGGTCGTCGAGCACCGCGCCGAAGTCCGGAAGCGGATTGAGGATGAGGGGTCGGCCGACTTGGCGGCGTGGGGTCCACACCACCACATCGGTCTCGGCCAGGTACCGCTCGGCCTTCTCGGCATCGCCCGGCCGCCACGCCGACGGAACCTCCTGCCACGCATCGCCGAGCCTGGAAAGATCATTGTTGACATCGAGAACGATCACCGAAACTCCGTGCAGCGCGACCTCTTCCACCAGCCTCCGTAGCAGCACCGTCTTGCCGGAGCCGCTGCTGGCGAACAAGACGAGATGCTTCCGCAGCAATTCCAGCGGTATGACGAATTCACTCTGGTCGGTAAGCCCACGACCGAGTGTGATCGTCGATCCAGCGGATTCGACCACAGCGCGGGTTGCTGGTCCGATCTCGGAGTGACTGCCGCCGTCGGTCGCGTCCGAAGCTGGGTGCGCAGGGACCGATTCGGGCAGATCACTGAACACCCGGCGAAACAACTGAGTCTGTCCAGCAGGCGCGCGCTCCACCAGCCAACCGTCGAAGCCCGGCCTCGCCTCGGCCAGCATCTGCTGCAACGCGGTGAAGGTTCGGAGATCATCCTGCGAGATGGGCAGCGTGCTGCCATCCGCCGACGCCAGATCAGTCAGCATCGCAGCGGTTTTGGGGCCCTTCGAGAACGGGATATTGCGCAGGATGGTCAGGTGGCGGTTGCCCTCGGACTCTTCGATGCCGGATTCGATAACCGCCGAACGCATCCGGGACTGCACAGCCAGGTGATGGGTGTGCCCGATCGCCCGGAAGCTCCAGTGTTCTTGCTCTTCGAGAATCGGGTCGACCGTGCGAAGCAGGCGTGCGTGCAGTGCGCGGCCCGTAGCGGTCGCCGGGTCGATGCTCAGGTCGTCGCGATCACGTTGCTCGAGGACGAAGCACTGGAGGGCGGCCTTGAGCAGGGCGGCCATGACCTCGTCCTCGTTGGCCGGGTCCAACGGCATCGTGGAATCCGCGGCATCGCGCAATGCCGCGAAACGGCTGTCGAACCCAAGCAGATCCCCCTGCGGCACCGGCACATTCGCCTCAGCACCACCGCCGAGATCGGCGAAGTCGCCGAGTTCGCGAATCTCTCCCCGATCCAGGCAGTCGCGCACGTGCTCGGCGACGAGTTGCAGCAATCTGCGCGGGGTGTAGCTGGTCACCTCGGCGGCTTCGAAGGCGCCGACAGCGATCGGCCACGTCGGGTATGGCGGCGTGAAGTCGACCTCGTCGTACTGGACCGCCAGATGCCCCGCGACAACGGCTGCCGCTACCGGGGCGCCGGGTAGCGCAGTGGCCAAGAAGCGCTCGGTGAATCGGTCCGCGGATGAGGCCAACCCCTGTGCCTTCAGGTAATCCCAGGTGGTGGGAATACACGCGGCGATGATGATCGTGCGCACCGTCTCTTCGCGCAGCTTCATCAAGCTGTCCGCAAGGTTCGCCGCCTTCGCCCCGCCCCGGTTCGCCGAATCCGCCATCACGGCGTCGATCTGGTCGAGCGCGATCACCACCGGACCCGCCGCGCCGAACAATCGGATCAGATCCTGAAAGATCAACTGCGAATCGCGGTTTCCGCTGCGAAAGCCCCACTCCCTGGCGACCTCGGCGTCCAGGGGGTCACGCAGAATGAGGTAGCTGTCGCCCAGATCGCGCAAGGGTCCGCCGGCTCGGAACAGCACCAGTGCCCGCAGCGTGTCTTGGCATTGGTAAGCCAGCTGCGGTTCCGGACCAGCCAGATCGGTCAGAAACTGATCGATGTCTGTCGGCTTCGGCCGCATCGGCCCGGCGATCCGCGCGGTGCGTTCGCGATCGTAGCCTGCCCGCCCGGCGAGGAAGACCAGCAATCGGCGCAGCTGCCCGCCATCGGCGTCGATCAACCGGTTCATCACCCCGTGGACGGCCCCGTCCCAGAACGATTTTCCGTCGATCAGCTTCGGCATGAAGAAGAAGCCGCCCACCGCCGGGTCCTGGACGTACTGCCGTATCCAGCCGAGCAAATGGGTCTTCCCGACCCCGGGGTCGCCGTTGAGAATGAACCCGGTCGGCGACATCTCCGGCCGATCCTTCGCGAGACCGATCGCCCTGGCAAGCTCCGCCGACGCAGCGCGGTGCAGCTCCTCGACGTGATAGCTCTGCGGCCGCCAGATCGAATCCGGGCCGAGTGCGGTGCTGAACTGCACCCGCGCGAGCGCGCGATATTCCAGCTCGTTCACCGCACCGCCTCGACGGTCAGCAGATGACGAGGGGTACCGCCAAGCACGATCGCCGCCGCGTGATCGGCATCGGTCAATGTCTTGCGGTCGGCTTCCGCCCGTACGTGCACGCCGTCGCGATCGGCGAGCCGCGTCATCGCGTCCGAGAAGTCGGCAGGCGGGATGTGCGCCAACCTGTTACGCAGGTCGGCGAGCCGGATCTGATCCGGTTTGCCCTTGGTGAGCTCGGTGTATTTCCGGATGATCTGGCCCGCCACATCGGGCTCGAAGATATCGGTGAGTATTTGTCCTGAGGTCTCGAGATGCCGGTGCAGCCCGGCGAGCACCGCGTACAGGGCCCCGCCGTAGGACCCCGATTTCTCCGGACGTGGGCGGGTGAGCTCGGCAGTGCACCACTGGGCCCCCTGCTCGGTGAGCTCGTGCACGAGTGCGCGACCGACCTTCACGCTGTCGACCAGGCCCAGCTTGTTGAGCCGAAGTCGCGGTTTGCCGTCGAGCGTCACCCCGGCCACCGCGAACAATTCCGCGTTGGTGAGTTCGCGTGCCTCTGCCAACAGCGTCAGCAGCACAGCAAGTTCTCGTGGACTCATCTGATCCGACAAAGTTCGATCCGTTCTCTCACGATCCGTCGCCGTCGATGACGGTGAATCCGTTTTCGGAAATCTGTAGGTCACGTCTGCCGTCGAAGATTCCGGTGGCCCGGACCCTGCTTCGCGACCTGTGCGCCACCAGAGCTTTCACGTATTCCTCGGGTGTACGAAGGCGCACCGTCACACGTCGTTGCCTCCCGGTGCTGGTCGCGTCGACGAAGAGCACACCCCGCACAGTCGCCTTCGGTCCGCCGTCGTTGTCCACCCCGACCACGACCCCTTCGATCACGGCGGGCTGTTCGGCGCCGGGCACCGATTCGGTCGGTAGTGGCGATGACGCGATGGTGCCCACGTCGAGCAGCCGTGGCAGTCGGGCGATCTCGGTGCTGGAGAATTCGATGACGACACCCGGCCGTGGAACTTGACGTGACCAGTGGAAACTGAGCTCGAATCGCATCGGGTCGCGCTCTGCCGAGCCGAGCGCGCTGAACATCTCGACGGTGTCGGACCACATCTCGGCACCCATGCCGAACCCGCGACCGTCCGTGGCCTCCCGCATGGTCGCGGCGACGTCGAGCAACCGGACCGCCGCACGGCGACTGAGTCTCGAACCCGGCCCGGCGAGAACGAGATCGAACCCGAAGACATCCCGACGCGGCAGCAATATCGTGCTGTTGAGCAGTTCGGCAACGGCATGCTCACGCATGGTCGCGATCCTGATCTCACTGCCCGCCACCTGGTCCGCGCAGATGACGAGCAAGGACCGTAGCGCCGTCAACGCAGCGGTGCCCGCCTCGACCGAGACCTCGGTGGCGGCGTCGCCCGCGCGATACCCGACAATGTCGACGCCGCCGGAAACAATGTCACGCACAACGATTTCGGTGGATCGTTGCTCGGAGTCCGCGACACACCGCACCAGCGCCCGCATTCGTGCGCCGTAGTCGACGACCTCGCCGTCGGGCACCAGCACGTCGAACTCACCGTGTGACCAGACCTGGCCATTGCGCCACTGCGTCTGGGGCGTCCACCCTTGTGCCTGCAGGTACTCGATGACCTCATCGAGCCGGGGCGTCGCGACCATCGGGCACTACCGCGGCGATCCGGCGACGAGCGCGGCGAGAGCCTCGACGTCGAGCACATTGCTGACCGGAATCGATACCGACACCTTGCGTTTGGGATTGTCGACAGCGAATCGCGCCCGGTCACGCAGTGAGAGAAAGTATCCCGTGTGCCGAAGCATCAACCCGCCGGTGATCGAATCGGTGAACAGGTCAGCGATGGCGGGCACGTGAATGGCGAAAAGATAGCGTGGAACGGCGAAATCGGCGCCGGCGAGCTGATTGAACTGGGTATGGCTGAGCCCGCCGAAAATCAGCTGTCCCTGGCGGTACTTCGGACGCGACACGGTCTTGATCTGCACTTCGATCTGCGGAGAGTGCCCGTACTTCGTCCGCCCCGGTTGCTTGATGGTCAGGTCGACCCCGTCGACATCGAGGTCGTCCGTCGACCAGACGAGCCCGGCCGCGGAGGCGAGCACCCGAATGTAATCGTGCCCGAACTTCCCTTGGTGGTGATGCGAATCGAGCACCGCGCCCCTCCTGACCTGACGGTACCGCCGCGAACTGTAGTCGCTGCCGTCGAGATCCGCTGAGGTTCAGGCAATTTCATGTTTACCGCGCGCGATCTTGGGTAAGCCCGTCGCTGCGTGCGGAACTCACCGAAGCGCAGGCACACGCCCGCCGCGGCCGAGCTCACCGCAGGCGGCCAAGCCACGATCCGCGCCTGACAGCGGTACGCTCAGTGGGCTCAGGCGCCGAAATCGGGGATGGTGATCGAACCATCCGCGGCCAGTGGGAAACCCGGGTTGTGCGCTACCTCCCAGGGATAACCGTCCGGATCGAGGAAGACACCGGAGCGAAAGCCGAGGGGGTTGGTGGTCGCGGGCTTGGTGATCGTGGCGCCCGCTGCCTGCGCCGCCGCCAGCAGTTCCTCGACCTCGGCGTCGGACCGGACGTTGTGTGCCAGGGTGATCCCGCCGAATCCGGCGCCATCGTCGGGCAGACCGGAATCCGCGGCGAGCTTGTCCCGGCCCCACAACACCAGGCCGAGCCCACCCGCTTGAAAGAAGACCGTCTCCTCGATCTCCTGGCCACGCCAGCCGAGGGCTTCGTAGAAGGCGCGGGCGCGCGCCAGATCGGCGACACCCAGGGTGATCAGGCTGATTCGCTGTTCCATTCAGCCACGGTAGAGCCCGACCGGGCCGAACACGGCGATGTGGGGCGTGTCGTCGCGCTCACGCGTGCATATGGGCTCAACGAACAGGCGCACCGATTCCGGTGCGCCTGTTCGTTATTCAGTTATTCCGAGCCGGTCGCCGCTGCGGCTTGCGCGGCCAGCGCGCGCCTGCGCACCCGGCGAGCAGCGGCCACCATGTTGCGCAACGACGGCTCCAGCTGCCAGTAGTGGCGCGTCTTGAGTCCACCGTCGGGGTTGGCCCACAACCGTTGTGGCGTCACGGCATTCGCGGCCTGGGTGAGCAGCTCGTCGAATTCGTCGATGTCAGGGATGCGGGCCGAGCGGCTCTCGTACACGCCGGGGCCGACGCCGTGGGTGAGGCCGTGACCCGAGGACAGGTCCTCGGTGAGGGCTTCGATGACCCATTCGATCGAGCGGGTCGCCACGATCGCGGTGACGTCGGCGTCGAGCTGATCGATCGCGTCGACCACCTCGGTGCGGCCGGAATAGCCGATGTGCGTGTGGATCTGGGTGTCGGGGCGCACGCCGGAGGTGGCCAGCTTGAAGGCGCCGACCGCCCAGCGCAGGTACTCCTCGCGTCCGGCCGGACGGGCAGGGAGCAGCTCGCGGATGGCGGGTTCGTCCACCTGGATGATCGCGATGCCCGCCTTCTCCAGGTCCACCACTTCGTCCCGAATGGCAAGTGCCACTTGGTCGGCCGTCTCGTAGAGCGGCTGATCCTGGCGGACGAACGAGCGCGCCAGCATGGTGACCGGCCCGGTGACCATGCCCTTGACCGGCTTGTCGGTCAGCGACTGCGCGTAGGTGGTCCACTCCACCGACATCGGCGCCGGCCGCGCCACATCGCCGTAGACGATCGGCGGTCGCACACACCGGGACCCGTACACCTGCACCCAGCCGAAACGGGTGGTGGCGAAACCGTCGAGCTGCTCGGCGAAGAACTGGATCATGTCGTTGCGCTCGTGCTCACCGTGCACGAACACGTCGAGGCCGATGTCTTCCTGGAGCCGGATCGTGGCCTCGATCTCGGCCTCGACCTGCTTGCGGTAGTCGTCGTCGGACAGTCGCCCGGAAGCCACCTCGTGACGAGCCTGCCGGAGCTTGCCGCTCTGCGGGAACGAGCCCAAAGTGGTGGCGGGCACCAGCGGCAGGTTCAGCCGCTCCTGCTGCGCCGCCGCGCGCACGTCATAGGGCGCCCGTTCGCGCATCTCGGGCGTCACCGCGTACACCCGCTGACGCACCGCGTGCTTCTGCTTGAAATGCACCTCGGTCGGCCGCTTGCGCCAGTTCTCCGACGGCCCCTCGGTGAGCGCCTTGGCGAGCGAGACGACCTCGCCCACCTTCTGTTTCGCGAAGGCGAGCCGGTCGGCGACATTGCCCTCGATGTCGTACTCGGCGAGCACGTCGTAGGGCACGTGCAGCAGCGTGGTGCCGGTCGACACCACCAGATCCGGGCACACCTCGGCGATCGAGTTCAGGTAGTTCAGCGTGACGACCCGGTCGGCCCGCCACACATTCTGACCGCTGATCACACCGGCGTAGATCCGCTTACGCTTGATCCCCGGGATCGCCGCCAGTTCCTCTGGCTGCATCCGGTACGAGGCCAGATCGAGCCCGATCGCCTCGACATTGCTCGCGGCCAGAATCCGCAGCGCCTCACCGAAATCGCCGTACTGCCCGGTGACCAGGATGCGCGGACGCAGCGGCGCCTTCGCCAGCTGGTGGTAGGCCTTCTCGAACGCGGCCAGCTCGGCGGGCGTGCGCTCACCGGTGAAGCAGGGTTCGTCGAGCTGCACGCAGGTCGACCCGCGCTTGGCGAGGATCTCGAACAGCTCTTCGTAGAACGGCAGCAGCTGGTCGAGCAGAGTCAACGTGTCGAACTCGGCCTCGCCCGGCACATGCCCGGCCTTCGACAGCAGCAGCAGCGACACCGGTCCGAGGACCACCGGACGCAGCTCGATCCCGCGCTCGGCCGCCCGGTCCCACTCGTCGAGCAGGGCCTCGGGATGCAGCGAGAACGTGGTGTCGGCGTCGAGTTCGGGCTGGCGGTAGTGGTAGTTGGTGCCGAAGAAACGCACCAGCTCGAGCGGCGGGGTGTCCGGGTTGCCGCGCGCCATCAGGAAGTAGAAGTCGAGCGGGTCGAGCCCGTCGGCGAATTGCTTGAACCGCGACGGCACCGCACCGAACAGCAGCGCGTTGTCGAGGATGTGGTCGTAGAAGGAGAACGTGTTGCCCGGCACCTGCGAGAGTCCGGTCGCGGCCAGCTCGTTGAACTGACGCTCCTGGACATCGCGACCTACCGTGAGCAGTTCCTCACGTTCGAGCGATCCGCGCCAGTACGACTCGAGCGCACGCTTGAGCTCTCGGTGCGGACCGATCCTCGGGTATCCGAGAACGCTCGACCCGAATCCATCGGTGACATTGACCATGACCGCCGATACTCCCTTTCGATCACACGCTGCGCTCGAGACATAGCACCGGGCACGCGAGCGCGTCCGGCTACAGCAGCTTAAGCCGCAAGAACGCCCCCGCGCCGCTCCCCCCGCAAACCCCGAGCACCTGAGCGCCTCGTGTAAGTCTTTTTAGGGGGCCCGCCCTGATCTGGACTGACCGGAGGGTGCGACGAAGGAGTACCCGTAGGGAGGGAAGATCAGGGGCCCGAAGGGCCCCGCTCGAGCGCGCCAGCGCTCCAATAAACACAGCCACCAAACGACCCCGAGCGGGTGGTCCTGATGCGTCCCTACCGAACAACCCGAATAAAGGCCGTCCCCTACTTGCCGTACTGGTAGAACCCGGCTCCGGTCTTCTTACCGAGCAGCCCGGCTTCGACCATGCGCATCAACAGCGGCGGCGCGGAGTACAGCGGCTCCTTGAACTCGGAGTACATCGAGTCCGCGATCGACTTCACCGTGTCGAGGCCGACCAGGTCGGTCAGCGCCAGCGGGCCCATCGGGTGCGCACAGCCGAGCACCATCGCCTTGTCGACGTCGTCCTTGGTGGCGAAGCCCGACTCGACCATCCGGATCGCCGAGAGCAGATACGGCACCAGCAGCGCGTTGACGACGAAACCGGAGCGGTCGGCCGAGCGCACGATCTGCTTGCCGAGGATCTCGGCGGCGAACTGCTCGGCGCGCTTGGCGACCGGCTCGCTCGTCTTCAAGGTGGTGACCAGCTCGACCAGCGGCAGCACCGGCACCGGGTTGAAGAAGTGCAGACCGACCACCCGCTCGGGGTTCGCGGTGGCGACGGCGATCTTCATGATCGGGATCGAGGAGGTGTTGGAGGCGAGCACGGCGTTGGGGTCGGTGACGACCTTGTCCAGCTCGGCGAAGATGGCCGTCTTGACCTCTTCGTTCTCGACAACGGCCTCGACCACCAGCTGACGGTCGGCGAAGTCGCTGAGATCGGAGGTGAAGCGCAGCCGCCATGCGGCCTGCTCACGCTCGCGCTCAGTGATCTTGCCACTGCTCACGCCACGATCCAGCGAACGCAGGATGCGTGCGCGACCCGCAGCGGCGAGTTCACGGGTGGCCTCGTAGACGAGGACGTCGACGTGCGCGCGTGCGCACACCTCCGCGATGCCCGCGCCCATCTGTCCGGCGCCGATGATGCCAACGCGCTGAATCTTCTCGCTGCTGCTCACGTCCCGCTCCTGTATCTATTAGCGGCTGGCGCCGCGGATTTCGGCCCTGTAACCCCGCCTCTTCCCTCCCTCCGGGCACTCCTTCGTCGCACCCTCCGGTCAGTCCAGAGGCGGGGGCGGGCCGAAATCTTTCAGATTTCGGCCCACAGTATAGGGATGCCCTCCCCTGTCGGGGCTGATCGACAGGGGAGGGCGTACACCCCTACCTGCGTAGAGGAAATCCGTTGCTAGTCAAAGCAACTCAGTGGAACTGACCTTCTTCGGTGGAACCCTTCAGGGCAGCCGTCGAAGTGTTCGGGTCCACGGTGGTGGCGATGGTGTCGAAGTAGCCGGCACCGACCTCACGCTGGTGCTTGATGGCGGTGAAGCCACGCTCGGCAGCAGCCTTGAACTCGCGCTCCTGCAGGTCGACGAACGCGGTCATGCCCTCGCGAGCGTAGCCGTGCGCCAGGTCGAACATGCCGTAGTTGAGCGAGTGGAAGCCCGCCAGGGTGATGAACTGGAACTTGAAGCCCATCGCGCCGAGCTCACGCTGGAACTTCGCGATGGTCGCGTCGTCCAGGTGCGCCTTCCAGTTGAACGAAGGCGAGCAGTTGTAGGCCAGCAGCTGGTCCGGGAACTCGCTGCGAACCGACTCGGCGAACTTGCGCGCGACCTCGAGATCCGGGATACCGGTCTCCATCCAGATGAGGTCGGCGAAGGGGGCGTAGGCCTTGGCACGCGCGATGCAGGGCTCGATGCCGTTCTTCACACCGAAGAAGCCCTCGGCGGTACGGGTGCCGTCCAGGAACTCACGGTCGCGCTCGTCCACATCGGAGGTGATGAGGGTGGCGGCCTCGGCGTCGGTGCGGGCGATGATCACCGACGGCACGTCGGCGACATCAGCAGCGAGCCGGGCAGACGTAAGAGTGCGGATGTGCTGCTGGGTGGGGATCAGCACCTTGCCACCGAGGTGGCCGCACTTCTTCTCCGAAGCCAGCTGGTCTTCCCAGTGCACACCGGCGGCGCCGGCCACGATCATGGCCTTCTGCAGCTCGTAGGCGTTCAGGGCGCCACCGAAGCCGGCCTCGGCGTCGGCCACGATCGGGGCCAGCCAGTTCTTGACCGACTCGTCGCCCTCGACCTTGGAGATCTCGTCGGCGCGCGACAGGGCGTTGTTGATGCGACGCACGACCGCGGGAACCGAGTTCGCCGGGTACAGCGACTGGTCCGGGTAGGTGTGGCCGGACAGGTTGGCGTCACCGGCGACCTGCCAACCGGACAGGTAGATGGCCTTCAGGCCGGCGCGAACCTGCTGCACGGCCTGGTTGCCGGTGAGGGCGCCCAGCGAGTTGATGTAGTCCTCGTTGTTCACGAGGTCCCACAGGATCTCCGAACCGCGACGGGCGAGGGTGTGCTCCTCGACGACGTTGCCCTGCAGCTTGGAAACCTGCTCGGCGGAGTAGGTGCGGGTGAGGCCCTTCCAACGCGGGTTGGTGTCCCAATCCTGCTGGATTTCCGCTGCGGTCTTCGGGGTGCCGGGGAGAGACATCTCTTGACTCCACTTCCTCGTGTGGTCGGTGCTCCACGCAGTCGGCGTGCGAATCAACCGGCGGCTGAACGCTTTCGGTTGCACATCTCGTACTGCTGGAGCAATTTGCAGGCTTGCTAGGACTTACTAGGGCCCAAGGGGTGTACTTCCAAACAATGACACACCTGGAAATGGCCGTCTACCTGTTGGTTGTGTGAATCTCAGCTAGTTTTGCCGACGCGTTTGCTAACTTTGCGAAATTAGCGGGCTAATTGCAAGTACTCGCCCTACCGATGGGTAGGGCTGACCAGGAGTTTTAGCATAACGCTCGTACTGTTAGCGATCATGACCACCTCCCTCGTCGACACACCCGAGCCTCGCACTCTGTGAGGGCTCTCACACACCACGCCGGACACGATTGGTGTGCGTGTCGTCACTCGATTCGGTCACGGCGCGGGTATCGCCCCCTTCGCCCCCAGAAGTGGGTGCACAGCGTGGCATGCGCAACACTCATCCACTGAGACGACGGACGCTCGGAACCGGGCGCGCATCACGAAAGAGTGGGTCCATGAGAATTTCGAGGATCGCGGCGGTATCGCTGACCCTGTTGGCGGCGACCCTGAGCCTGGTTCCGGTGGCGAGCGCACAACCGACCACGGCGGGCACCCCCATCGGCGTCGAGTCACTGTCCGCCGCGGCGACCCTGCCCGGTTCGGCCCGCGCCGAGCGCCTGCTCTACCGCTCGACCACTGCGGGCGATCAGCCGACCACCACCAGCGCGGCCGTGTACTTCCCGGCCGGCGAGGCACCCGAGGGCGGCTGGCCGGTGATCGCGTGGGCGCACGGCACCGTCGGCCTCGGCGACGACTGTGCTTACAGCGTGGCCGGACCCGCCGCGGTCGAGCGGGACTGGGCCTATCTCGGTACCTGGCTGAAGCAGGGCTACGCGATCGTCGCCGCCGATTACGCGGGCCTCGGCGGACCCGGCGAACATCCCTACCTCAACGGCATCGCCGAAGCACACAACGTGGTCGACGCGGTGAAGGCCGCCACCGAGCAGTACTCGTCCCTGTCGAACAAGTGGGCCGTGGTCGGCCAGTCCCAGGGCGGCGGCGCCGCGGTGTTCACCGCCCGCTACGCCACCGAATTCGGCGGCCCCGCACTCGATTACCGAGGCGCGGTGTCCACCGGCGTCCCCGCCTACATCGAAGACGTGATCAGCCTCGCGGGCCCCGGCGTGCCCCCGGTCGCCCTGAGCTCGCACCTCACCGCCTACGTCCTCTACATCCTCAGCGGCCTGCGCACCACCTACCCCGACCTCGACATCGACGGCCTGCTCACCGACACCGGCCGCACCTGGCTGGCCCGCTCCCAAACCGCCTGCATCGGCCCCCTCGGCGACGACCTGGCCGCTGAAAAGCCCTCCATCGGCAGCCTTTTCGCCCGCCCCCTCGCCTCCCTCCCCAACGCGCACGCCCTCCTCTCCCACTACATGGGCCTGCCCGAATCCGGCTTCGACCGCCCCCTCTTCCTCGGCCAAGGCCTCCTCGACACCGACGTGGTAACCCCCGAAACCCTCCGCTACTTCGCAGTCCTGAAAGCCACCAACCAACCCGCCACCCCCCACACCTACCCCACCGACCACGACGGCACCGTCAACGCCTCCCTAGTCGACTCCCTCCCCTTCGTCAGCGCACTGTTCGCCTGACAAAGACAGGGTTGCGCCCCATAACATATTCATTATATTTGCAATATGTCGAGCTTTGGCGGCGCAGCGAGGACGGGAAGGAGAAGCGCGATGACGAACCCAGCCGATGACATGAAGTGGCCGTCCTATGACGGTGTCGAGCAGTTGCTTACCGAACTCGATTTGAATGACGAGGATCTGGACCGCGCGAATCAGATCACCGAGGACCATGTACGAGCGTGGCACCTTGCTCAAGTTCGCACCGACCAAGACCGGTCACAGACCGAACTGGCGGCAGCGATGGGAGTAAGCCAGCCGCGAGTCAGCGCACTCGAACGCGGCGAACTCGACGTCGTGACACTCTCGACCCTTCGCGCCTACGTCCGTGCCTTAGGCGGGAAATTGAACATCATCGCCGACTTCGGCGACCGCGAATACCGCCTGTCCTGAACAACGATGCTTACGGCGAGAAGCACGGCTGCGAACACGCGGACCAAGTGTTGGCCGAGGACGCAAATCGGGGTTCGGTGCGGGGAAGCGGCAGGGATGGTTACGGCACCTCCGACGTGGCGCGTTACCCGCAATTCAGAGCCTTGCCGTGAGATCGATAGAGCCACATCATCTTCCGCCCCAGTACAGTCGCGTGCGTGAGAATTGTCAGATCCGCCGTACTGGCCGCTTTTGTGTTGCTGCTCGCGCCTGCGTTCGCGCACGCCGACCCGCCGCCGATCTTCACCCAGGAAGAGCAGTGCGACACCACGCGTGCGCTGGTCGACAACGTCCGCGCGAGCAAGCCCGACGCGACGCCGGAGGAGATCGCTGACGTGTTCGTCACCTACATGGACTCGATGGGCGCGTACAACCGCGTTCCCCAGGCCAAGGAATCGGATCGCCAGGTCACGCTGACCAATATCGAACGGTGCGGCTTGGCCTAGGGGTTGAGCGGACGTCGACCCCGTGGGTAGCGGGGTCGACGTTTCGCCGTCAGTTGCCGAGCAGGCCCGCCGGGTGGACTTTGCGCCAGTGTTCGGCGATGTCGATGCGGCGGGTTATCCACACCTTGTCGTGGGATTGGACGTGGTCGAGGAAGCGTTCGAGGCCGACGGTGCGGGCGGGGCGGCCCGCTATTCGGCAGTGCAGGCCGATGGAGAGCATTTTGGGGGCGCCTTCGGAGCCTTCTCGGTAGAGGAGGTCGAAGGCGTCGCGCAGGTGGGCGTAGAACTCGTCGCCGTTGGCGAAGCCCGCGGGGGACGCGAAGCGCATGTCGTTGGTGTCGAGGGTGTAGGGGACGACCAGGTGGTTGTGGCCGTTGACCTCGGTCCAGTAGGGCAGGTCGTCGGCGTAGGAGTCGGAGTCGTAGGCGAAACCGCCGTGTTCGACGACCAATTCGCGGGTGCGGGGTGAGTCGCGGCCGGTGTACCAGCCCAGCGGCGCCGCACCGGTGAGTTCGGTGAGGATGCGCACGGCCTCGGCCATGTCGGCGCGTTCGACATCGGCGTCGACGAGTTGGTAGGACTGCCACCGCAGGCCGTGACTGGCGATCTCGTAGCCGAGTTCCGAAAATGCCGCTACCGCTTCGGGATTGCGCTCCATGGCGCGCGCGACCGCGAACACGGTGAGCGGCAGACCACGCCGTTCGAAGGCGCGCAGCACCCGCCACAGCCCGGCGCGGGAACCGTACTCGTAGAGCGATTCCATGCTCATGTGCCGGTTCGGGAAGGCCTCGGCGGGCGTCATCTCGGAGAGGAAGGTCTCCGAGTGCGCCGAACCGTCGAGGACGTTGTTCTCCCCGCCCTCTTCGTAATTCAGCACGAACTGCACCGCGATGCGCGCACCGCCGGGCCATTGCGGGTCGGGCGGCGTCGGGCCGTACCCGACGAAATCACGTGCTCCTGTCACGCGCTCAACTCCCCGTAGAGGCGCAGCCGGGCGAGGCCGCCGTCGGGATAGATATCCAGGCGCACCTCCACGACCGAAGCGGCCGCAGGCTGGAGCGCGAACCGGTGGCGGGTGTCGGGCAGCAGGTCGGTGCGGGGCAGGAGTTCGACTTCTGTTCCGTCACTGGTGAATCCGGTGAGCGAGGCCGAGCCGGGGCTGTTACCGAGGAAACAGGAGGTGTCGATCTCGGCCAGGCGAATCGCACCGGGGCCCGCGAGTTTGATTCGCACCCAGTCGTTTCCGTCGTCGCGGCGGCGCGCGGTCTCCCAGCCGTCGCCCATTTCCCTGGCCAGACCGGGATAGAGCAGCTGGTTGGGTGAGCTGTAGAACCGATTGGAGCAGTCGAGCACGAGGGCCCCGTTCTCCAGCGCGGCGAGGTCGAGCGGGCCGAGGCCGAGCACCGCGGTGTCGGGGCGACCTTCGCCGTGCACCCGAAGACGGGCAACGCCACCATCGGGATGCATGGTGAGTTTCACATGGGTCCAGCGGTTTTCGTCGTCCACGACGAAGGGATTGCGGCTGTCACCGCCCACCTTCACACGGTCGAGCAGGGTCACCCAGTCGGTGCGGGCGGCGATTTCCTCGGCAGGCGGGTAGCCCTCGATCGCGAGCGCCGACAGCGACACCTCGGGCGGATAGTTGCCCTTGAACCAGGCGGTGTCCACCACGACACCACGGATCACGCCGGGTACACCGAGCCGGACAACGGCCGAATCGTCACCGGGCTTGCCGCGATGCCTGCGGGTCTCCCAGCCGTCGTAGACCTGCCCCTTGTGGCCGAACGTCGCCGGCTGATATTCCGACGGACCCGGGCTGACCAGGTTCTCCTTCTCCGCGAAGAATTCGTCGTTCGCCCAGATCACCGAACCGCCGAGGGTGCGGACGGCCAGATCCGGGAGCAGGGTGAAATCGTCGGTGCCGTTGGATCGGCTCACGGGTGCCTCCTGAGTCGGGTGCCCGCGACCGAAGCCGGGCGGGGCACCTCGTCTGAAAATATTGCGCCGGGTGCGCGACACTGCGCTCTCATCGACTGTGCGGCGCCTCCTCCGACATTACCGGTATACCGCTATGTGGGTGCTTCACGTCGGGCGTACTCGCCGAGCGGCGAGGTCGAGCAGAACGTCGCTGGTCAGGCCCGGTGCGGTCGCGAGAAGCTCAGCCTCGGTGTAGGCACCTGCCCGCAGGCCGCGCAGCACGGTGCTCGCCAAGGCTTCGGCGGTCGCCGGCTCGTCCAGCACGCCCCCGCCGCGCCGTTCCAGATAGGCGGTCAGCCGAGGCACCGCCACCTGGGACGCGCTGCGGAAGAAGTCGTAAGTGGCAAGCCAGCGGGTGATCAGGTGGCCGGGGTGCATGTCCCAGCCCTGGTAGTAGCCACGGCGCAGGGCACGCTCGACCAGCCGATGATGGTTGGCCATCGCACCTTCTGGATCGGCATCCGGCACGATCTGGGTCGAACCGTCACAGATCCACACGCCCGTCTGCGCGGCGGCGACCTGCATCACCGACTTGGCGAAGTCGGCGGCGGGATGGTCGAGGGCCTGATCGGTGGCCGCGATACCGCAGGCGGCGGTGTAGTCGTAGGTGCCGAAATGCAGTGCGCTGCAGCGTCCGTCGGCCAGGTGAATCATCTTCGCGATCGGTGCGGTGCCGTCGGGCGCGATGATCGCCTGCGGGCTCTCGATCTGCAGTTCGAAACGCAGGGAACGTTCCGGCAGGCCGTGGCCGCGCTCGAGTCCGGTGCACAGGTCGACGATCGCAGGCACCTGCTCCGCGGCACGGATTTTCGGCACGGTGAACACGAAGCCGGGCAGCGCGCCACCCGCGCCGTCTAGGACCAATTCGAGGGTCCGCAGCGCGCGGCGACGTTCGTTCGCGGCCAGTCCCTTGGTTCTCACGCCGAATGATGCTGGCGCACCCGGCTTTTCGGCCCACGCCGCCAGCGCCTCGCCCGCCACCTTCGCCGCCGCGTCCTCTTCCTCGTCAGTACGGAAACCGTAACCGTCTTCGAAGTCGATGCGCATGTCCTGCACCGGCTGATCGGTGAGTTGGCGGCGGACGGCCTGCAGCGAATCGGTGACGTCGAGGCCGACGAGGAAGTCGGCGTGCCGATGCAGCAGCTCCAACGCGGCGGCGCCCCACTCGGCGGGGGTCTGCGCGGACGCGCGATCGGCCGGGACGTAGGCGGTGTGCACGGGTTGCACCCGGTCGCCCGCGCCGGGGTAGCGCACGCGTAGGTCGGCGTCGACGGAGTCGAGAACAGCATCGATTCGGGCCCGAATGTGTTCGGGGATACGGGTACTCACCCGGCGGTTCCTTCCTGGATGGCACGCCACACACGGTCGGCGGTCATCGGTAATCGGTCCGGCCGGACACCGATGGCGTCGCGGACCGCGTTCGCCAAGGCCGGGGCCACCGGGTTGTACGGGGACTCACTCATCGATTTGGCACCCAGCGGGCCCAGTTCGTCACTGGTTTCGGCGAAATAGACCTCGGTGCGTGGCAGATCGGCGAACTGCGGGACGTGATAGTGGCGCAGCGTCCTGGTGGTCACCACACCATTGTCCGAACGCATGTCCTCGTAGAGCGCGGTGCCGATCGCCTGGGCCACACCGCCTTCCACCTGGCCGCGCAGCTGCACCGGGTTGAGCACCGTGCCCGCGTCGGCGACCTGGATCGACTGCAGGATCCGCACCACGCCGGTCGACGGCTGGACCGCCACCCGGAACGCGTGCACATTGAAACTCACCGAGCGCGGCGTGCCCGCGTGGGTGCCGTGGGCGATGAGGTCGCCGTCGGCCAGCAGCTGCGCGGCGGTGATCAGCTCGTCGCCGCAGCGCACGCCGCCCGCTTCGAGTAGGCAGTCGCGCTCTGGATGACCGCTCACTTTCGCCGCCCTGGCCAGCAGCATCGCGTGCAGTTCGAGCGCCGCCGCGTAGGAAGCCTTGCCCGCGACCATGGTGCCGGTGGAGCCGAACGCGCCCGTGTCGTGGCCGACGACGTCGGTGTCGGACTGCCGGACGACGATCCGCTCGGCGGCGGTGGCCAGTGCCGTTGCCGCTAACTGGGCATGGACCGTGGTGGTGCCGTTACCGAATTCCGCTGTGCCGACGCCGATTTCGTAGCGTCCGTCACGTAGCAAGCTCGCCGTGGCATCGGCATGATGGCCGCGCGGCGGGACGGTCGCGATCATCGCCACAGCCATTCCCTCACCCACCTGCCAGTCCGGACCGGGTGCGGCGACACCGTTGCCGCGGCGCAGTGCCCGCTGGGCGGTGTCGAGGCATTGGTCGAGGCCGTAGCTGCCGAAAGTCAGGTCGGACTCGTCGATTTCGGCGCCGGTGAACCGGTCGCCCGGGATCACCACATTGCGGCGGCGGAACTCGAAGGGGTCCATGCCGAGTTCGCGGGCGAGTTCGTCGATCGCCGACTCGACGCCGAAGATCACCTGGCCGAGCCCGTAACCACGGAACGCGCCGGACGGAATGTTGTTGGTGTACACCGCTTGTGCGTCGACCCGCTTGTTCGGGCAGCGGTAGACGGCCACCGATTCGCCGACCGAATGGAACATCACGCCTGCACTGTGGTTGCCGTAGGCGCCCGCGTCGGCGAGGACGTCCACCGAGAGGGCGGTCAGGATGCCCGCCGCGTCGGCTGCGGCGGTGACCGCGACGCGCATCGGGTGACGGCAAGTGGCGGAGGTGAATTCATCTGTGCGGGTGAACTCGTATTGCACGGGGTGCCCGGTGCGCAGGACGGCCAGTGCGATCAGGTCCTCGGCCAGCATCTCCTGCTTCGCACCGAACCCGCCGCCGACGCGAGCCGCGAACACCCGCACGCGATCTCGATCCAGCCCGAATACGTGACAGAGTTCGTCGCGCACCAGGAAGGGCACCTGCGTGCTCGACCGGACGACGAGCCTGCCCGCGTCGTCGAGCCAGCCGATCCCACCGTGGGTTTCCAGGTGCACGTGCTGCACGCGAGGCGAATTCCAGACGCCGCTCACCACCTTCGCGGCCGCTGCGACCCCCGCCTCGAAATCGCCCACGCCACCGTGGATCTCGGCGATCAGATTGCGCTGGGCATCGGCGATCCGTGCCGAGTCCGGCTTGTCGGCATGCAGTCGCGGTGCGCCGTCGGCCAAGGCGGCCTCGGGGTCGAATACCGCGGACAGTACCTCGTACTCGACTCGAAGCGCACGCACTCCGGCACGTGCGGCGGCCAAGGTATCCCCCACTACCGCGGCCACACGCTGCCCCACGAATCGGACCGTTCGATCGAGCACGAAGGTGTCGTCGGGATCGTCCTCGCGCAGTTCGTGGCGCGCCGTGGAGAACGCGGTTCGCGGTCCATCCACATGTGTCAACACCACCCGCACACCCGGAACAGCCTGCGCCGCGGCCACATCGATGGACACGATCCGCGCGTGCGCGTGCGGACTGGCCGACACGGCAAGATGCCAGGGTGCCACCGGCGGCATCCGGTCCCCGGCCCCCGGCACCACATCCATCGTGAACGCCTCCCCACCCCGCACAATCCGTGCCCCAGCGGGCGCCGCAACCCCGTCGCCGATCTGCCCCGCCCGATACTTCCGCCGCATCACGCCACCGACCCGCGCTTGCGCCCCCAACACGGCAGATACCGCGACCGCGGGCCCCTCCTCGGCCGACACCGTGGTGACCTCACCAGCCAACCGACCCGGGTGGCCGTGTGTCACATAGGACTCGACAGCAGGTCCCGCCGCACCGAACGACTCATCGGATCGCGCCACCTCATCGTTTCCCGGCCGGACGTCTCCCCGAGCGGACTGAGCGTCATCGGTGTGCGAAGAAGCCGGCGGAGGTTCAGTGCCCGGCTGCTTCGCGACTTTTTCGGTAACGCCGCGCGTGACTGACGAACTATCGTCGGATCGGTCGGCGGTCACCTCGCCGAACCCGGACGCCGCCTGCGCGACACAGGTCTGCGGCGACAAGTCGGCCTCGTCATCTGTGCACAGTGCTGCACAGGGTGTGGACAAAGAGTCGGCGATAGCGCGATAACCCGTGCAGCGGCACAGGTTTCCCTTCAGCAGTTCGGCGCGTTCGGCATCGGCGACTGCCTGAGCAGGCAAGTTGTCCACAGCTGTGTCGGGCCGGGCGGCGGCCAGACCCGATGCTGTCACCACCATTCCGGCGGTGCAGAAACCGCATTGAAAGCCGGCGTTCTCGACGAAGCCGCGCTGCACCGGGTTCGGGGCGCCCGGATCGCCGAGGCCCGCGGCGGTCGTCACCGCGCGGTCGGCGGCGCGGTGGGCCGGGATCAGGCAGGAGTGGACGGGTTCGCCGTCGAGCAGTACCGAGCAGGCACCGCAGTCGCCGGAGTCGCAGCCCTTCTTGACCGCGAGCTCGCCGTGTTCGCGCAGCAGCGTGCGCAGGCACTGGCCGGGGCGCGCGGTCACCTCGACCGCGCGGCCGTCGATATCGAGTCTCATGAACCACCTCCTTGTGCCGTGGTCAGCACGATTCGGCCGCGCAGGCCGCCTTCGGCCGGTCGGATGTGTGCGTCGGCGGCAACACCTGGATCGGGTGCTCGCCGGAACCCGCTGAACTCACGACGCCTCCCTGAGTTCGGCGGCGACCTCGGCCGCCAGCAGCCCGGTCACGTGCTGACGCCAGTCCGGCGCGCCGTGCGGGTCGTCGAACCACACGTCGGCATCCAGTTCGGCCAGTGCGTCGGTGAGATCCAATTGCGATGGGACGGCATCGAAGTCGAGGACGATCGGGCGAACGGTGGCGGCGGTGATGGTGATCGCGCACCGTTCGCCGACATCGCGCCTGCCCATCACCACCGATCCAGAACGACCGAGTGGGGCCAAAGCGATCTTGCGAAAGCTGGTGTGCGCCAGCAGACTCGAGGTGGGGACCAGGAACGAGCGCACGACCGCGCCCGTGGCCAGCAAGTTCTCGCCCGGCCCGGTGACGAAGTCACGCAAAGCTATTCGACGTTCGCCGCCGCCGCGTGGCCAGATCACCGCCGTCGCGTCCAAGGCGACGAGCGCGCCGAGTACCGCACCGGCGGGCAGTGACAGACAGACATTCCCGCCGACGGTGGCCGTGCGCCAGATCTTGTGCGAGGCGAGCAGGGCGCGGCAGGACTGGGCGAACAGCGTCGTGCCCGGCCACTCCGGTCGCAACATCGGGGTACCGAGTTCACGGCCCGGCCTCGCACCGGCGAATTCCGCGAGGGTGCAGGTCGCGGCGATCTCCAGACCCTGCGCGGACGCGGTCAACGGTGTCCAGCCGAGGGTGGTGATGTCGACCAGCCGGTCGAGGTGATCGTGTGGTTCGGAGAACAGGAAGGTGCCGCCCGCCAGCACCGCGCTCCCCGCTCCGACCTGCGCCAGATCGGCGCGTTCGCGGGCGAGGACAACCTCGGAAACAGTATCCAGATCCACGTTCACCTCGCTAACC
Source organism: Nocardia sp. FBN12 (assembly GCF_050320175.1). Taxonomy (GTDB): domain Bacteria; phylum Actinomycetota; class Actinomycetes; order Mycobacteriales; family Mycobacteriaceae; genus Nocardia. Next base: position 5,473,449 of record NZ_CP190048.1, read on the forward strand.
TCACCGGCCACAGTAGGGGCCGGGAGTTGCCACGATGTTGCACGAAACCCGCGCCAGATTGCGCCGCGGTTAACCCGGTGTACGCCATCCAGTGTGCGCCGGTTCCGGCAAACCCGCAGTTCAGCACGCCGCCGACGACCCGCGACGGCAGCCGGCTCCGGCCCGCCCGCCGCATGACCCACCGAGGCCCGCGAGATCACCCACCGGCCAGCAGCGTTGCCTGCGCTTGGGCGACATCGGCACCCACTGACGCCTCGTCCACCGTCAGCACCACATCGTCGCGAACAACCTCACGCCCGTTCACCACCAGCGCGGCCAGCGGCGGGGCCGACCCGAGGATCAGCGCGACGACAGGATCCTCGATACCGGCGTGAGCGGGTGTATCCAGCCGCCACAGCGCCAGGTCCGCCAGCTTGCCGGGCTCGATCGACCCGATCTCCGCGGCCCGCCCGAGCACCCGCGCTCCACCCATGGTCGCCAGCTCCAGCGCCGTGCGCACCGTCATCGCCCGCGGACCGCCGACCGCCCGCGCGTACAGCAACGCGTTGCGCGGTTCCTCGATCATCGAACTCGACTCGTTGCTCGCCGCGCCGTCGACCCCGAGGCCGACGGGCACACCGGCCGCCACCAGGTCGGCGGTCCGCGCGATTCCGGCGCCCAACCGGCCGTTGGAGGTGGGGCAGTGCGCGATCCCGGTCCCGGTGCGAGCCATCGCCGCGATCGCCGGATCGTCGAGGTGCACGGCATGGGCGTACCAGACGTCGTCACCCAGCCAGCCGAGCTGTTCCATGTACTCGGCGGGCGTGCAGCCGAATTTGTCCTGGCAGAAGTCCTGCTCATCGAGGGTTTCGGCGAGGTGGGTGTGCAGCCGGACCCCGGTGGAACGGGCCAGTGCCGCGGACTCGCGCATGAGGTCGGCGGTCACCGAGAACGGCGAGCAGGGGGCCAGCGCGACCCGCACCATCGCGTCGAAGGACGGGTCGTGCCAGTCCTCGATGGCCGAGGAGCTAGCGGCGAGAATGTCGTCGATGGACTCCACCACAGAGTCCGGCGGCAGCCCGCCCTTGCTCTGCCCGAGATCCATCGACCCGCGCGCCGGATGGAACCGGAGCCCCACTTCGGCCGCCGCCCCGATCTCCGCCGCGAGCAGATCGCCGCCACCGCGCGGGAACACGTAATGGTGATCCGACGACGTCGTGCACCCACTGCGCGCCAGCGAAACCAGCGCGCCGGTGGCCGCGGTCCGCACCGATTTCTCGTCGATCCGCGCCCACACCGGATACAACGTGGTCAGCCACTCGAACAGCGTGTTGTCGGCGGCCAGCCCGCGGGTGATCCACTGGTACAGGTGGTGGTGGGTGTTGACCAGACCTGGCGTGAGCACGCAGCCGCGCCCGTCGATCCGCGCGACCTCCGGACCGACCTCCGGCGGCGCACCCTCGCCCACAGCCTCGATCTTGTTGCCACGCACTGTGACCCAGCCTCGGCGGTACTCGGTGCCCGCCGCGTCGACGGTCACCACCGCGCATCCGTAGATCAGCAGATCACTCACGGCTGCCACGCAATCCCCGCATCGGCAGCATCCGCACGTGCCAGGGTGGCGTGGATCGAGCCGTACGGCCGGTCGGCCGCCCAGAACACCTCACCCTTGTTCTCGATCTCGAACCGCGCCAGGTCGTAGTCGAAGTGATGTTTGTTCGGCGCCGACAACCGGATCTCGGCCAACATCGGAAAGCGTTCCAGCGCAGCCGTTCCCATCGCGTACAGCGTCTGCTGCAACGCCTTGGAATACGTGGTCGCGAACAGCTCGAGCAGGGTCGCGCGAATTCCGGCGTACACCTCGTCCCAGTCGAATCCGCTGGTCTCGGCGAACCGCCACTGGACCACCAGTGAACTGGCCAGCACCCGATCGTGGGTCGGCGCGAGCGTTGTGTACTCGTCGGTGAGGAAGTCCGCGAACTCCGAGCCGGTGGACTTGAGCAGCACCAGATCCTTGATCCCGCCGATCACCCACCGCTGCTGCTGCGCACCCTTACCCGCCACGGTCACCGCGGCCGTACGCACCTCGGGGCCCTGGCGCACCCAGGTGTGATCATGTTCGGCACCATCGACCGAAACCCGCTGCCAGCCGTAGGAGTCCACGTCGATGCGCGCACTCGACACCGGATCGACCGAATCGACGAAATGCTTCCCCAGCGCGATCGCGTAGTCCTCGATGGTGTCGAGTCCGGGCTTCTTCGAGTACACGAAGGCCATGTGCTTCTGGGTATCGGTGGGCAGGACGTGACGCTGGTCACCATCGGTATATGCCGCCTCGAAATCGCCGCGTAGGGCGGTCGAGACGTTCACGTCGCGAATCTCGTGGCGCGCGTTCTCTTTGTAGAAACGCACAACCCGATTCTCGGACTTGCCATATCGGTTGTCGGTCAACACGATCGGACCACTCAGTGCCATCTCAGCTCCCTCGGTAGGTGGAATAGGCGAACGGCGACAGCAGCAGCGGCACATGCAGATGCGGCTGCTCACCCACCGTGAACGCGACGCAGACCTCCGGATAGAAGGTCTCGGTGCCCTGCGCCGCGAAGTAGCTGCCGGTATCGAAGTACAGCTGGTAATCACCCGGATTCAGCCCGGCCGCGAGCTCTTTCACCCGGCCGTCGGCGTCGGTGAGGGCCTCGGTGAGCCGCTGCTCACCGCGCACCAGCCACACCGCGACACCCGCGGCGGGCACCCCGCGCACGGCATCGAGGACGTGCGTACTCACACTCGTCATGGCGCCACCAGTCCCGCCAGGCGCAGCCGGTTGATCTTCGCCAATTCTGTTCGCATGACCTGCCTTTCCGTCGACGGATCGTTGTCCAGCCGCGCCCGCAGGATCGCGAGCAATTCCTCGCCGCCGCGACCTGCGGCGCAGACCAGGTAGATATGGCCGAATTTCGCCTCGTAGGCGCGATTGCCCTCGGCCAGCGCGGAGCGCACGTCCTCGCCGACCCCGGACTGCTCGCGCGCGGACTTCGCCGAGATCGTGCGGTCGCCGATCCGCGGGTGACCGGCCAGCGCCTCGTCGATCTCGGCGTCGTCGAGTGCGGCCGATCCCGCATCGGCCGCCGCCAGCAACGATTCCACGGTGGGATAGGGACGCGCGGCCGCGATCGCCCGCGCCCAGCGTGGCGCCGAGCAACAACCGAGCAGTGCCTCTTCGGCCATCGTCGCAGGTAGATCGTTGAAACCCGCGAGGCTCAACCCTTCGCTCGTCATCGATCCAGCATCGCGCGATCCCCGCCGAGCCGCCACCGATGTGCAATCCATCACGTCGGCGTGTCGTCGTCGCTGCGCTCCCCTGCCGTAATCGACCGGCAACATTGGCTCATTACCTTCGCGAACATGCCCCCAGTCGACCGTTCCGCGCACGCCTCGTGCACGGGCATCGTCCTCGCGGCGGGTGCGGGCACGCGATACGGCAAACCCAAGGCACTCGCCGAAAACGGCGCCTGGTTGCGCTCGGCGATCACCGCGCTGCGCGACGGTGGTTGCGATCCGGTGATCGTCGCGCTCGGCGCGACCGGACCCGATCCGGCCCCCCTCGGTCTGCCCGACGGCACCGAATGGCGGTGGGTTGCCGACTGGGCGACCGGACTCGCCGCGACGGTGCGCGCGGGCTTGCGCGCGGCCACCGAGACGGGCACCCGTTACGTGGCGTTTCTGCCTGTCGACATCCCCGATATCGGGCCCGATGTCGTCGCCAGAGTGCTCGCCGCCGCGCGTTCGAGCCAGAGCGGACTTGCCCGTGCTGTGTTTCACAACACACCTGGACACCCCGTTGTGATCGAGAACAAGCACTGGGAAGCCATATCGGCCAGCGCCTCGGGTGATTCCGGAGCCGGTTCCTATTTGGGCGGTCGACAGGATATGGTGTGCGTCACGTGCGACGACTTGGCGACAGGGACCGATCGCGATTTCCCGGAAGTCGGCGCACGATGATCGGAGTTTTGAGATATGCGCGATATCGTCGATGACCTTCTGCGAGTGTGGCATTCGGGCCGTACGGGCGGCCTCGCCACCGTGGTCCGTACCATCGGCACCAATTCCCTGCCGATCGGCTCCTCGATGCTCGTCACCCCCAACGGTGGCGTCTTCGGATCCATCGCCTCCGGCCGGCTGGAAGAGACCGTCTACGAGGCGGCACTGGAAGCCGGTCGCACCGGTGTCCGGCAACTGCGTCGCTACAGCATGCTCACCGGGCTGGAATCGAGCGCCGACGACGGCACGCTCGTCGACATCTTCGTAGAGCCGTTCTCCTGCCGCGATTTTCCCGAATTCCCCACCATCGCCGCTGATATCCAGGCCCATCGCCGGGTCACCGTGTTCACCGTGGTGTGGAATCAGGATCCCGATGTGATCGGCCAGCATCTGGTCACCGATCGCAAGCACGCGACCGAGCTCGTCGCACTGCCCGAGTCGGATCTGTTCGTCGCCTCGTACTGCCCGCCGCCGCGTCTGATCATCTTCGGCGCCAACGCCTATGCGGCCACCCTCGTGGCGCAGGCGCGGATGATCGGCTACCGGGTGAGCATCTGCGACTCGCGCCCCGAGTTCGCCGACCCGGCGTCGTTCCCCGGTGCCGAAGTGGTCGTCGACTGGCCGCATCGCTACCTCAACACCCTCGCGGCCGCGGGCGAGGTGGACACCACTACCGCGATCGTGGTGCTGGCCAACGAACCGCGCTTCGAGATCCCGCTGCTCACCGTCGCCCTACGACTACCCGAGCTCGGGTACCTCGCCGCCCTCGGCACCCCCGCCGACCAGGCCCGCCGCCTCGACGATCTGCGCGCAGGCGGCTTCGACGAGCCCACCCTGGCCCGCGTGCACGTGCCCGCCGGGCTGGAAGCGGGCCCGCGTACCCCCGCCGAAACGGCCGTCTTCATCACCGCCGATTTCCTCGCTTCCCGTGCGGGCCTTCGCCTGGCCGCGCAACGCGACTACGCCTCCAGGCCCTCGGTGGGGATGGCGATCTAGTCCGGCCAGGTACTACTTCAGACCCGGGTTCTCGGCGTAGATCTCACGAATCACCGACATGTCGAAGAGCTGGTCGGCCTCGATGTCGATCTTGGCGGTCTTCAGCGCGGCGATGTTCTGCGCGATCAGCGCGTCGGACATCGTCAGCAGGCCGTCGGTCTTGGTCGAGGCCGAGACCACCAGGTCGTTCTGCGCGGTGGCTTCCTTCGTCTGCTCGGCCAGGTCGAGTTTCAGGTCCTTGCCGTAGACCTCGACGGCCAGGCGCGCGGACTCGGCGGGCGCGGCGACAGCGTCCTTCCAGCCCTTGATCTGGGCGGTCAGGAAGGCCTTGAGCTTGTCGCGCTCGTTGTCGATCGTGTGCTGGCTGACGGTCATCGTCTCCGCGACCAGCGGCAGGCCGAAGTCGGCGAACAGGAAGTGGTCGTTGGCGAAGCCCTTGGCGGCCAGGGTGATCGGCTCGTTCGTCACGTAGCTCACCCAACCGTCGACCTCACCGTTGGCGAGCGGGGTCGGATCGAACTGCGCGGGCACCACCGTCACCTCGCCGGGGTTGATGCCGTTGGCGGCCAGCAGCGCGCTGAAGATGAGCTGATTCGTGTCCTGCACACCGATCTTGCGGCCCTTCATGTCCGCGGGCGACTTGATCGGCTTACCCGCCGCGCTGACGATCGCGAACGGGTTCTTCTGATAGGTCGCGCCGACGATCTTGGCGGGCAGCCCTTCCAGCACGGCGGGCGCGGTGGTCTGCGGCGCGGAAAGGCCGAGCCAGATCTTGCCGGTATCGAGACCTGCTTCCACCGACGTCGACGCCGCACCACCCGCGACGAGATCTACCGCACCGAATCCCGCATCCTTGAAATAGCCTTTCGAATCGGCGAAATACTCGCCCGCGAATTCGATGTTCTTGATCCAGGACAACTGGACAGCGACCTTGCCGAATTTCGAGCCGTCGTCGGTCGAACCGTTCGAGGAAGTGGCCGAACTACCACCGCAGGCGGCGAGCAGACCGGCGCCGCCGAGCGCGGCGCCGGTCAGTGCGGAAAAGCGGAGAAGGGAACGACGGTCGATACTGTTCATACGCAGAATGTAGATTCGATGCGTTTCGTTCTCTTTGCGGCTGTGTTTATTGGCGGCTGGTGCCGCGGTTCTCGGCGCTGAACTCCACCTCTTCCCTCCCTACGGGCACTCCTTCGTCGCACCCTCCGGTCAGTCCATCGGCGGAGGCGCGCCGAGAACGGTTCGTAGTATTACGATCCCGCGCTCGGCCCGAATCGCGCGAGCACCAGGTTTTCGATGACGCCGACAATCGCGTACAGCAGCACCGAGACCACCGTGACCACCACGATCGAGGCCCACAGCCGGTTGTACTGGAACATCGGGATGGCCCGCACCAGGCTCGCGCCCAAACCTGTTCCACTGCCGAGCCATTCACCCAGCAGCGCACCGATCAACGCACCCGGCACCGAGACCCTGGCCGCGGCGAACACCGACGGCAGCGCGGCGGGCACCGCGACCATCCGCAGCCGCGTCCAGCGCGACCCACCGTAGGCCGTCACCAATTCCATTGCCTGCCTGGGCGCTTCGCGTAAGCCGGTCATGATCATCACCAGGGCGGGGAAGAACACGACGATCGCCGTCAGCACCGTCACCCCCGCCGTGCCACGACCGAAGATCAGCACGACGATCGGGCTCAGCGCCACCAGCGGCACCGAGCGCAACAGCATCGCGACCGGCATAAAGGTCTGCTGCACAGCCGAATACAGCACGAACAGCGCGGCGACACCGAGCGCGCCGACCATCCCGACCACGAAGCCGGATGCCGCGTCGCCCAGGGTGATCGCGAGGTCGTCGAAGATCGCCCGCCGTGCGGTCGGCGCACCCGATGAGGTCACCAGATAGGCCCAGACATCCGACGGTGTCTTGCCCACCCGCGGCCCGATCTGCGGGAACAGGCGAAGAAACAGCGTCCAGACCGCCAGTAGCAGGACCAACGAGGTGGCCAGCGGCAACAGGAAGCGGCCGATCCTCCGCAGGACAGTGGCGGTCACCGGCGGACCCCTTCTGGTACAGGCGCTGAAATGGCTTGTGTCATCGCCCCTCCTGCGCGGTTGTCCACGGCGTGATCAATCGGGCCGCTGCGGCCACCAACACGTAGCCGAGCCCGGCCAGCGCGGCGGCGGCGATGGCCATGCCCCAGGTGCGCGGCACGTTGTAGGCGGTCTGCGCCGCGGTGAGCGCGACCCCGATACCGCTGTCGACACCACCCAGGTACTCGCCGATGATCGCGCCGAGCACCGCCGATGGCGCGGCGATCTTCAAGGCGGCGAACGTATTCGGCAGCGCGGCAATGGATTGGACCCGAAACAGCTGCTGCCAGCGACCGCCGCCGTAGGCGCGCACCAGATCCAGGCTCGCCGGATCAGCCGAACGCAATCCGCTCACCGCGCCGACCATCGTGGTGAAGAAGCAGTACATCGCGGCCAGGAACACCGTGGGTGTGCGTCCGCCGAACACCACCAGGATGATCGGGCCGAGCGCCACCAGCGGCGTGCAGTAGCTCAGGATGGCCAGCTGGGTGGCGAGCGGTTCGATCCGCGGCACCAGCATGATCAGCGCCGCGATCCCGATGGCCAGCACGTTCCCCCACAGGAAACCCTGCAAGGCCCCGATCGCGGTGACCTGGAAGTTCGGCCCGTAGAGGCCCCACCCGTCCGACCACATGGTCGACAGCACCCGCCACGGTGTGGGAATCGTCCCGCCCGCGGTTCCGGCCGCGGCAAGTGCCCACCACAGCGCGATCAAGGCGACGACACCGAACGTCCCGGCGATCCGCCCGTCCCCGAACCACGTCGGGATGCGCTGTGCTGCTGCCGTATTCACGGCAGTGGTCGCGGGCAGACCGTCGGTACGCTGCTCGCTCACGCGACCCCGCCCCGCCCGAAAAGCAACTCCGACAGGTAATCACAGAGCTTGTGGAATTCCGGCGTGCGCATCATCTCAGGGGTGCGCGGACGCGGCAGATCGATCTCCACCAATTCCAGCACCCGCCCCGGTCGCGGGCTCATCACCGCGACCACATCGGAGAGGAACACGGCCTCACCGATCCCATGGGTGACCATCAGGGTGGTGGCGGGCCGCTCGGTCCAGATGCGCAGCAGTTCCAGGTTCAGCCGCTGCCGCGTCATGTCGTCGAGCGCGCCGAACGGTTCGTCGAGCAACAGCACCGACGGCTGCACCACCAGCGCGCGTGCGATCGAAACCCGTTGGCGCATACCGCCGGACAACTGCGCGGGCTTGGCCTTCTCGAATCCCTCGAGACCGACCAGCGCGATCAGTTCGGCGATCCGGTCCGGTTCGGCGGGCAACCCGGCCACCTGCAGTGGCAGCCGGATGTTGGACTCCACGCTGCGCCACGGCAGCAGCGCCGAATCCTGGAACGCGATACCCAGCTGATGTCGGCCGCGCAATTGTTCCGGAGACAGGCCGTTGATCCGCGCGGTGCCCGCACTCGGTTCGTCGAGGCCGGCCAGAATCCGCAGCACCGTCGATTTACCGCAACCGGACGGTCCGAGCAAGGACAGGAATGCACCGTGCGAAGTCCGTAAATCGACCGAGTCCAGCGCGTCGACGGTGTTGCGGCCCACCGTGAAGGTCTTGCTCAACCCACTGATCTCGATCCCGGTGGTCACGCTACCGGGGATTTCCTTACCCATGCTCGTCACCATAAGAGTGGCCGGTTGCGGCGGCATTTCCGAATCGGAGCCCAGATTGCGGGCTCGTAAATCGTGCTCGAGGTCACGATAAATGTGAACCGGTAACGATTCGGTCATGTGAGAGGACATAGAGTGTCGGAGGATCTGACAGCCCCGAGACGCTCGAGCGCCTATGCTCTCGACCGACCAGGGGAAGCACTGCGATGACGTGCCCGACAGGGCACGTGGACTGGAACCGACTGTTCGATGAAGCTCTCTGCACTACGTACCGTGGCCGCGCTGCGCACCACCGCCGTGGCACTGACCGCCGCGTTGTCGGTGGCCGTTGTCGCCGGTGGCGCCGCATCCGCCGAACCCGAGAAGCCCTCGGCCGTGTCGTCGATCGTCAAAGACGGACGCGTGTGGCATCTGAAGGTGTACTCGGCCGCGATGAAGAAGGACATCACGATCGACGTGCAGCGTCCCGTCGACGAGTCCAAGCCCGCCCCCAACTTCTTCATGCTCAACGGCCTCGACGGCGGTGAGGGCACCGCCAGCTGGAACGCGCAGACCCAGGCGCTGGACTTCCTCGCCGACAAGCAGGTCAATGTGATCCAGCCGATCGGTGGTCGCGGCAGCTACTACACCGACTGGAAGCAGGAAGACCCGAAGCTGGGTCTGAACAAGTGGACCACCTTCTTCACCCAGGAGCTCCCGCCGCTGCTCGACAGCGCGCTCAACTCGACCGGCCGCAACGCGCTGGCCGGGCTGTCCACCTCCGGCACCTCGGTGCTGCAGCTGGCCGAGGCCAAGCCGGGTCTGTTCAAGTCCGTCGCCGCCTACAGTGGCTGCGCGCAGATCGCCGACCCGATGGGCAAGCAGGCCGTCAAGTTCTCGACGGAGACCTGGGCGGGCGGCAAGACCGTCAACATGTACGGCCCGGACAACGATCCGGCCTGGGTCGAGAACGACCCGGTGATCAACGCCGAGAAGCTGCGCGGCACCAACCTCTACATCTCCAGCGGTAGCGGTATGCCGACCAACGCCGACGTGGCCTACTACCTCAACGGCGCGCCCGGCCCGATGGGCGTGATCAACCTCGGTCTCGGCATCGGCATCGAAGCGGCGACCAACGCCTGCAGCCAGAACCTGAAGGCCAAGCTGGACTCGCTGGGTATCCCGGCGACCTACCAGTTCACCCCGATGGGCACCCACTACTGGCCGTACTGGGAGCAGGCGCTGCACGACTCGTGGCCGCTGCTCGCCGAGGGCATGGGTATCTGATTCTCCACTGAAAAACGGGAGGCGTCCGAATTCGGATGCCTCCCGTTTTCGCGTCAGCTAGGCGCGACCGCGGTGCGCACGGTGAGCCCCGAGCGGATGAAATAGGCGATCTCGTCGCAGATCTCGTCGACCGAGATCGCGTCACCGGGAACGGTGGCGTGCACCATCTCCTGGGCGAGCGAATTCACCGCGCCGATCACCGCGAGGCCGAACAGATGCAGGCTGCGCGATTCCGCCTCGCCGCGTTCGGCGGCCCGTTGCGCTTCGCGGGTGAGCAGCGCTGAAATCGACCGCCGCTGCGCGCGCCGCCACTCCTCCACCACCGGACTCACCCCGACGACCTCGACATAGAACACCCGCGCGGCCCGCCGATCCCGGCAGGTCACCGCGAGAAACGCACGGAAGCTCTCGACGACGCGCACCACCAGCGGCTGTTCACTGGTGAGTTCCAATGCCTCGTCGAGGCGGCGCAGCGCGGCCGCGTTCAACCGATCGACGAGCGCGATCAACAATGCCTCGCGGCTACCGATGTCTTCGTAGAAACTACGGGTCGACACATTCGCGGTCGAACACAGTCGCTCGATCGAGGTCGACGAATATCCCTGGGTGCCGAATAGTTCCAGCGCCGCGTCGGTCAACCTGTTGCGGCGTAGCGCTACTCGCTGCTGGCGCGACAATCCACCGTAACTACGACCACTATCGGTTTCTTCCGCACGCCGAACCACGGATGCATGCTAGCGCGCGATCGCCTGTCAGCCAGGCGATTCGCCATTGTCGCGGTGAATTGCGCTGGTGCAGCGGAATTGTCGAAGCGTCGACCGATCAATTCTGTTCGGTAGTGGGTTCACTGTCGTCGAGCGGTTCGGCCAACGGCCAGCCACCGGCCGCCAGATGCGAAGCGACGCGCGAGACATCGTCGGGCGCGGGCTGCTCCTTCGCGAAATCGGCGATGGCAGCGGCGATATCGGCCTCGCTGATCTTCTCGCCCGGACGGCTGGCCTCCACCAGCCGCTCCCCGATCACGACCACTTCGTAATCGGTGAGGTGGCGGTGCAGCACCGCGAACAAGGCGACGTAGTCCGACTGCGGAATGCCCTGCGGATACCCGGCGCGCAACCAGCCGAGCACCCGCGAGAGCAGGTTGCCGCGGACCGAGGGGCTGGGGTTCGGATCGGTCATGGCGTCCTCACTCATGATTGGCCGAACAGGTGGATGCCGAACTGGTGGGCGATGAAAGCCTTGGCGGTGAACAGGATTCCGGTGATCACCACGACGACGATCAGGGTCACGCAGATCAGCGCTCCCGCCAGCGCGGGATAGTTGCGGTGGACGCGGCCCTGCTCGTCGACGGTCTCGGCATTTGCCCACCACCGCACCGCGAAGGCGAAGACCGCGGGGACGCCGGCGCCGAAGATCAGCGCGGCGAGCACCACTTCCCACAGTGAACTCAGATTGGTGATCACGGTCTGCACTTTTCGCTCCCCCTCTACCCGGCGTGATTCTGGTCGATCGGCGGCTGCGCCGAAGTGGGTGGCTTGCCTTCCGGCCACTCGTTCACATTGTGCGTGCCGACCGGATCCCGGCGCGATCGCAGATACATCCCGAGCGCGCCGGCGATCAGGATGCCGAACACCACGAGGACACCAGGGAGCCCGCCGATGAGATGTGCCAGTGCCCAGCAGATCGCACCGACGATGCCCGCCATCGGCAGCGTCAGCAGCCAGGCGACAGCCATCCGGCCCATCACCCGCCAGCGCACCTCCGCGCCCTTGCCGATGCCGGTACCGAGGATCGCGCCGGTGGCGGTCTGCGTGGTCGAGAGCGGCAGGCCGAAGTGCGCCGAAGTGAGAATGATTGCGGCCGACGTCGATTCGGCGGCCAGACCCTGCGGCGATTCGATCTCGACCAGGCCCTTGCCGAGGGTCCGGATGATCCGCCAGCCGCCGAGATAGGTACCGAGGGCGATCGCGACCGCACAGGAAGCCATCACCCACAGCGGCATGTGGTCGTCCTGACCCAGCGAGCCGTAGGCGACCAGCGCGAGGAAGATGACGCCCATCGTCTTCTGCGCGTCGTTGGTGCCGTGCGCCAGCGACACCAACGAGGCCGAGCCGATCTGACCCCAGCGGAAACCCTCGTCGGTCTTCGCCTGGTCCACGCCGTGGGTGATCCGGTACACCAGGAACGTGCCGATCGCCGCCACCACGGCCGCGATCACCGGCGCGAGGATGGCGGGCAGCACGATCTTGATCAGCACGCCGTCCGAACCCGAAGCCCAGATCACGCCGTTCCAGCCGAGCGCGGCGATCGTCGCGCCGATCAACCCGCCGAACAGCGCGTGTGAGGAACTCGACGGCAGGCCGAGCAGCCAGGTGAACAGGTTCCACAGGATGCCGCCGACCAAACCGGCGAAGACGATGACGAGGAGATCCTGCCCGCTCACTTCGTTCAACTGCACGATGCCCTTGGCCACCGTCGCCGCCACCGACACCGACAGAAACGCACCGATCAGGTTCAGCACGCCCGAGAGCGCCACCGCCGTCTTCGGCTTCAGCGCACCGGTGGCGATCGAGGTCGCCATGGCGTTGGCCGTGTCGTGGAATCCGTTCGTGAAGTCGAATGCGAGAGCTGTGACGATGACGATCAGCAGGACCATTAGTTCGGCGCTCACCGGAACAGTGTGTCGTATGCTGCCGCCGGATTGCCAAACTGTTGCGGGTAAGTCGCCGTTTACCGGGGCTGACCTCAGCCGAGTGCGCGCACCGCGTCGATGGTGTCGGCCTGCGCCGGTTCCTTGTCCGGCCGATACCGGACAACTCGGGCGAACCGCAGCGCCACCCCGCCCGGATATCGGGTACTGGTCTGGACGCCGTCGAGCGCGATCTCGACGACGAGTCGCGGGCGCAGGTACACGGTCGGACCGTCGCGGTGAGTTTCGTGGCGCGGGAATTCCTCGGTCTGCCAGCGGAGCAGTTCGTCGGTCAGGCCCTTGAAGGTCTTGCCGACCATCACCGGCTCGCCGGTCGCCGGATCAACGGCTGCCAGATGCAGATTCGACAGGAAACCGGTGCGGCGGCCGTAGCCCCATTCGGCGCCGATCACCAGCAGGTCGAGGGTGTGCGCGGGTTTGATCTTCTGCCAGGCCTTGCCGCGCCTGCCCGCGGCGTACGGGGCGTCGAGTGCCTTCACCATCACGCCTTCGTTGCCGACGGCGAGCGCGTCGTCGTAGCAGTCGGCGGCGGCCTCGGGGGTCGGTGCGATGAGCGCGGGGATGCTGTGGTCGCCCGCGACCTGTTCCAGGGCGGTGCGGCGCACGCGCAGCGGTTCGTCGATGAGGTCGGTGCCGTCGAGGTGCAGGCAGTCGAAGAAGTACGGGTGCAGCCGGCGCGGGTCGCCGATGGTGGCGAAGCGGCTCATTGTTTCCTGGAACGGGCGGGGGCGGCCCGCGTCGGTGAGCGCGAGGGTTTCACCGTCGAGGACAACGGTGGCGCAGTCGAGGGTCTTGACGAGGTCGACGAGTTCGGGGACGCCGGCGGTGATGTCGCGCAGGGTTCTGGTGAAGACCCAGACCTGGTCGCCGTCGCGGTGCACCTGGATGCGGGCGCCGTCGAGTTTGTGCTCGACGCTGATGTCGGAGCCGAGTTCGGCCAGTGCCTCGTCCAGCGAGCCGCCGGGTGAGGCCAGCATCGGCGCGACGGGGCGGCCCACTTCGAGGCGGAACGCCGACAGTGCTGCTTCGCCGCCCGCGAGCGCGGCGATCGCGGTGGCCGGGAGTTGGCCAGAGAGCATGTGGGCGCGGCGCACGACCTCGACGGGGATGCCGGTGGACTGGGCAAGCGCTTCGACGACGATCGCGGTGAGCGCGCCCTGGCGGAGTTCGCCGGTGAGCAGGCGGATCAGGAAGGACTGTTCTTCCGCGGTCGCGGCCGTGAAGAGCGCGGTCAGCAATTCGCGACGCCGGGTGGTCGATCCTGGGCCGCTCAGTCCGGTGAGCTGCGTGAAGACGTCGTCCACCGCCGCGACCACGAGGCGCGCCTCGTCGCTCGGCGAGGTGTCGAGCCCCGCCACCGTGCGCCAACCCGCCCCGATCCGGCCCTGCATCAGCTCACCGGACAACCACGCCACCACAATGCCGATCTCGTCCGGGCCCGCGGCACCGAAGAGCTCGGCCAGCGCGGCGATCTTCGCCTTGCGCGACCGAGTCGCCCGCACGGTCTCCGAGGCCGTGACGACATCGCTGAACAGCACCTGACGACACTATCGCGAGGGTGTGACACAGCTGGTGACGGACAGACGGTCACATATCAATGGCCCTTTGACCCAGGTACGTCGGCGCGCACGTGCGCACGCATCCCTTGCACGCCGAACAGGATAAGTAGTTCGACCGCACCGCCGTCGGCACTGCCGAGCCAGTGTGGCAAGGATGTGTCGAACTCGGCGGCCTCACCGGGCGGCAAGGTCAGGTCGCGCTCGCCGAGCACCAGCCGCAGGCGCCCGTTGAGCACGTACAGCCATTCGAAACCGTCATGTGTCTGCGGTGTCGGTTCGAGCGGTTCCGGCACCGCGGGAATGATCATCTTGAACGCCTGCACCCCACCCGGCCGTCGCGACAGCGGCACGAAGATCAGCCCGAACCGCCGGATCGGCTTCAGGTGGATTCGCGGGTCGCCGGTGCGCGGGGCACCGACGAGATCGTCCAGCGGAACGTCGTAGGTGCGCGCGAGCGGCAGCAGCAACTCCAGCGTCGCCCGGCGCTGCCCGCTCTCCAGTCGAGACAGGGTGCTCTCCGATACCCCCGTGCGCGCCGACAGGTCGGCGAGCGTGATGCCGCGGTCGCGACGCAGCGCACGCAGCCGCGGGCCGACCAGGTCGAGCACGTCTTCTGATTCACGATCCATGAGTTGATCTTGCCGGAACAGCAAGATTGCGTGCCAGATCGTCCTGGGTCCGGAAACACTGAGGTATCCCGATCAAAGGAGTCTTGATGAGCGCCACCGATGCGGTCACCTTCTGGAACGGCGTCTACGAAGGCCGTTCGGCAGCAACCGACCCGCGGCCGAACGACCGTCTCACCGAGGTGGTCTCGGATCTGTCACCCGCGGACGCATTGGATCTCGGATGCGGTGACAGCGGCGACACGCTCTGGCTCGCCGAGCGGGGTTGGCACGTCACCGCCGTCGACATCTCGGCCGTGGCGATCGCGCGGCTCACCGCCCTCACCAACTCACGCGGCCTGGGTACCCACGTCACCGCCAAGCAGCACGACCTGCGGAAGTCCTTCCCGCAGGGCCGATTCGACCTGATCTCCGCCCACTATCTACACACCCCCTTCGACCTGGATCGGTCGACCGTCCTGCGCGGGGCCGCGCACGCGCTGCGTCCGGGCGGGCGACTGCTGATCGTCGACCACGGCTCGACCGCGCCATGGTCGTGGAATCAGGACCCTGACCTGCGCTACCCGAGCCCGCGGGAAGTCGCGGCGGATATTGATCCAGATCCGGCGACGTGGCTCGTCGAGCGGGCCGACGCACCCCGCCGGATCGCGACGGGACCGGATGGGCGCACCGCCGAGGTCACCGACCACGTCCTACTGATCCGCCGCACCGTCTGATCCGCCTGACTCCCCCAGGACAGGAACCCATGATCACCGCAACCCGGCCGTCGCCGCACCGCTTCCACCGCTCCGCACGCGCGATGGCGACCGCCACGCTCGCGCTCCTGCTCACGGTCGGCACCGCGGGGTGCTCCACGCCGACCCCCGCCGTTCCCCCGTACGCCGTTGCCACCCACAACGACCCGGAGTTCGACAAAACCTTCCGCCACGAGTTCGCCGATATCGACGGGGTCCGGATGCACTACGTGACCGGCGGCAGCGGCACGCCGGTGGTGCTGATCCACGGTTGGCCACAGACCTGGTTCGGCTGGTGGCCGATCATGCCGGACCTGGCCGAGAAGCACACCGTTTACGCCATCGACCTGCCCGGGCTCGGCGACAGCACCGGCGCACCGAGCGGCTACGACAAAGCCACCATGGCCCGGTACGTGCACACCCTGATCGCCGATCGGCTCGGGGTGCGTGACGCCCGCATCGTCGGGCACGATTTCGGCGCCGCGGTGGCATTCCACTACGCCACCCAGTTCCCCGCCGACACCGCGCGCCTCGGCTACCTCGACCTGCCACTCCCCGGACCCGCGATCGATGCGCCCACCTACCGTTCGATGAGCTGGCATATCGCCTTCCACTCCCAGCGGCGGGTCCCCGAGGCTGTCGTCGACGACGACGTCCGCGAGTACCTGGCGCTGTTCTATCCCCAGGTCTCCTTCGGCGGATCGGCCTTCGGTGGCACGTCGGACCGCTCCCCGTTCACCGATGCCGAAATCGATGAGTACGCACGGACTTACAGCCAACCCGAGAAAATGGCAGGCGGCTTCGAGCTCTACCGAGCCCTCGACCAGGACGTCCGCGATGCCGTGGCAGCAACACCGACCCAGGTGCCCACGCTGCTGATGACCGCCCAGGGGCAGCTCGACCCGGTACGGGCGACCGCGGCCCCACGGATGACCAACATCGTGCGGGCAGTGGACGTGCCGAACGCAGGACACTGGCTCGTCGAGGAGAACCCGCGGTTCGTCACGGCGGAACTGCTGAACTTCCTCGACGGATGATCCCCAGGGCGTGGCCCTACGTTGTCGAGCGCCCCGGTCGTGATCCGCAGCGGTCACAACGCTGCGCACCGTTGTTAACAAAGGGTTGGCACGCCTGCGAAAGCAGCTCTAAACTGGACATATGGCCAAGACCTACGTCGGAGCGCGGCTGCGCCAGCTGCGCACCGAGCGTGGGCTGAGCCAGGTCGCGCTCGCGCAGAAACTGGAGATCTCGGCCAGTTATCTGAACCAGATCGAACACGACGTGCGACCGCTCACCGTGCCGGTGCTCACGCGCATCAACGAGGTCTTCGGCGTCGACCCCACCTTCTTCTCCGCCCAGGACGACACCCGCCTCATCGCCGAGCTGTCCGAAGTGGTGATGGACGCCGAGCTCGGTATCGAGGCCGATACCCAGCAGATCGCCGACATGGTCTCCGCGCATCCGTCGATGGCGCGCGCCCTGGTGGCCATGCACAACCGCTACCGCAACACCAGCGCGCAGCTTGCCGCCGCCACCGAGGACCGGTTCGCCGACGGTGCGGGCAGCGCCGCGATCAGCAAGCCGCACGAGGAAGTGCGCGACTACTTCTACCAGCGGCAGAACTACATTCACGAATTGGACACCGCCGCAGAAGATCTCACCGCGCGTATCCGATTCCACGGCGGCGAGGTGAGCACCGAGATCGTGCGTCTGCTGCGCGCGCACGGCGTGCGGATCAGCGAGCGCATCGACCTCGGCGAGGGCGTGCTGCACCACTACGACCCCGAGACCAAACAGCTCGAGATCTCCCCGCACCTGTCCGGCGGGCAGCGCACTTTCAAACTGGCCGCCGAACTCGCCTATCTCGAATGTGGCCCACTACTCGAAAAGCTGGTCGACGAAGGCAATTTCGCGTCCGAATCCTCGTACAAACTCGCGATGCTCGGTCTGGCGAACTATTTCGCCGCCGCAATCGTCTTGCCCTACACGCATTTTCACGAGGTAGCCGAGAACTTCCGGTACGACATCGAGCGCCTGTCAGCCCACTTCTCGCAGAGTTTCGAAACCATCTGTCACCGCCTGTCGACCCTGCAACGGCCCACCCTGCGCGGCGTCCCCTTCTCCTTCGTCCGCGTCGACCGCGCCGGAAATATGTCGAAACGCCAGTCCGCCACCGGTTTCCACTTCTCCGCCAGCGGCGGCACCTGCCCCCTCTGGAACGTCTACGAGACCTTCGCCTACCCCGGCAAGATCATGACTCAGATCGCCCAGATGCCCGACGGCCGCAAATACCTCTGGATCGCCCGCACCGTCGAACGCCGCGCCACCCGCTACGGCCAACCCGGCAAAACCTTCGCCATCGGCCTCGGCTGCGAACTCCGCCACGCGGGCCGCGTGGTCTACGCCGACGGCATCGACCTCGGCGAGGCCAACGCCACCCCCATCGGCGCGGGCTGCCGAGTCTGCGTCCGCTCCAACTGCCCCCAACGCGCCTTCCCACCCCTCGGCAAGGCCCTCGACATCAGCGAACACCGGAGCTCGGTCTCGCCGTACCTCATCAAGTAGCTCAATGGAGCGTATCTGGTCCGTAAGACCCTATAGTGGTTCATATACGCGCCATTAGCAGGAGGGGCAGTGAAGCGACGAACCCCCGCGCGGGTCACTCGAGCGGCACGCGACATCGGCGAACACCTGGTCGCGTGGCGAAAACTTCTCGGCCTCACCGCCGAGCAAGTCTCCGAACGGGCAGGCGTCGCCAGATCCACCTACCGGCGCCTCGAACAGGGCGAACTGGGGGTCTCGATGGAAACCTATCTGAACGTGCTGCGAGCACTGGGACAACTCGACAACGTTGTCACAGCCATTGATCCGTACGAGACCGACCTCGGCCGCGCCCGCGCTGATCAGCAACTCCCGAAGCGAGTGCGCTGATGCCTGACGAGCTGATCGTCTCCGTCGACATCAACGGCCGGACTATCCCGGCAGGCACTGCCTATTTCACCCACCGAGGCAGCCTTGCCACCTCATTTCAGTACAACGCCGACTATCTTCGGACGCCCGGGGCCTACGAACTAGACCCCGCTCTTCCTCTGTATCAAGGACAGCACCACGTGTCCGGTCTGCCCGGTGCGTTCGCTGACTGCGCACCTGACCGCTGGGGGCAAAACCTCGTCAAGAGGCGCCGCCAGGTACTGGATCAGACGAACAAGTCGATGCCCCGCGCGCTCACACCCGTCGACTACTTGGTCGGAGTCAGCGATCTCACCCGTCAGGGCGCGCTCCGCTTTGCCGAGCCCGATACCGGCGAGTTCCTGGATCCTGACCCGGCGGTCCCGAAGTTGATCGAATTGCCCTCGCTACTCAGGGCTTCCGATCACCTCGCCCGAGATGATGCTGACTTCAGCGACCTGAAGTTGCTGCTTGCCGCCGGAACCGCAACATTGGGTGGTGCCCGCCCAAAAGCGTCGGTTCGTGACGAGGACCGGCTGTGTATCGCCAAGTTTCCACATCACGCCGATTCCTGGGATGTCATGGCCTGGGAGAAAACCGCTCTTGACCTCGCTGAGGCTGCGGGCATCGCGACCCCCGCTCGCGCTCTGCGCCGGATCGACGGCCGAGGAGTGCTCATCCTCGACCGATTCGATCGCGCGCACGGACAGCGAATCGGCTACATCAGCGCCATGACCATGCTGCAAGCGCGCGACGGACAAGGTCATGACTATCTCGACCTCGCCGAGGCGCTCCCCGAGCACAGCGCACAGACGAACTCAGACCTGCGCGCCCTGTGGCGTCGAATCGCCTTCAGCGTCGCCATCCACAACACCGACGACCACCTCCGCAATCACGGTTTCCTCCATCACCCAGGCGGATGGCAACTAGCACCGATCTTCGACGTGAACCCCAACCCTGAGATCACAGAACATCGGACAACCTCCATCGCTGGAGTGACCGCACGCGCCGATGAACTCGAGGCATTGATGGCGGCGGCAGATGCCTTCGGCCTGACGTCGAACGACGCGACAGCCGCCCTCAGTGAAGTGCTCGCCGCAACCGCAACCTGGGCACAGACCTCCGCCGCCAATGGAATCTCGACCGCTGAGCGCACCCGTTTCGCGCCTGCCTTCGAGGGATTACGCCCAGCGATGGAAACGGCCGTCCGTCACATCTGAAGCGATTACTTGCCTGTCGGCGCTTTCCCCAGACAGTGCACGCGCCCCTCCATGGCAAGGCCCTCGAGATCAGCGAACACCGGAGCTCGGTCTCGCCGTACCTCATCAAATAACTCTCAGAAGGCTTCCTCCGGGACGGCCATGATGTCGTTGTCGATGGCGGCGAGGATGTTCTTGGTAGCGGTGAGTTCGGGGAGGACGTTCTTGGCGAAGAAGCTCGCCGCGGCGACTTTGCCCTGGTAGAAGGGGCGTTCCCGCGGTGCGGCGTCGGAGGCTGTGGCGGCGGCGATGTCGGCCTGGACCAGCAGGCGCCAGGCGATGAGGAGATCGCCGACCGCCATCAGGAAGCGGACCGAGCCGAGGCCGACCTTGTAGAGCTCGGTCGGCTCGGTGCGGGCCGCCATGGCGTAGCCGGTGAGGGTGGCGGCCATGGCGCCGACGTCGGCTTGGGCGGTGCGCAGCAAGGCGCGCTCGGTGGCGAAACGGCCGGTGTCGTTGTCCAGGTACTCGCTGATCTGCGCGTTCACGTGGGCCAGGGCGACACCGCGATCGCGAATGATCTTGCGGAAGAAGAAGTCCTGCGCCTGGATCGCCGTGGTGCCCTCGTAGAGCGAGTCGATCTTGGCGTCGCGGATGTACTGCTCGATCGGATAGTCCCGCAGATAGCCGGAGCCACCGAAAGTCTGCAGCGACTCGGTCAGCAACTGGTACGCGCGCTCGGATCCCACGCCCTTGACGATCGGCAACAGCAGATCGTTCACGCGGTGCGCGGTCTCCGGATCTGCACCGGATACCAGCTGCGCGACCTCCGCGTTCTGATGCGCGGCGGTGTACAGATACACCGCGCGCAGCCCCTCCGCGTAGGCCTTCTGCATGGCCAGCGACCGGCGCACATCGGGGTGATGGGTGATGGTGACGCGCGGCGCCGCCTTGTCGGCGATCTGCGTCAGATCCGCGCCCTGCACGCGTGTCTTGGCGTACTCGAGTGCGTTCAGATACCCGGTCGACAACGTCCCGGACGACTTCACACCCACCGTCATCCGCGCGTTCTCGATCACCTCGAACATCTGGGCGATGCCGTTGTGCACATCGCCGACCAGCCAGCCCTTGGCGGGCACCGCGGTGCCGCCGAAGGTCAGCTCGCAGGTCGGCGACGACTTGAGCCCCATCTTGTGCTCGACCCCGGTCACATACACCCCGTTGCGGTCGCCCAGTTCCAGCGTCTCGGGATCGAAGAGGAACTTCGGCACGTAGAACAGCGACAGCCCCTTGGTGCCGGGGCCGGCGCCCTCCGGCCGAGCGAGCACAAGGTGGAAGATGTTCTCCGCCGTATCACCCACGTCACCGCCGGAAATGAACCGTTTCACCCCGTCGATGTGCCACGACCCGTCGGGCTGCGGCACAGCCTTGGTACGCCCCGCGCCGACATCGGACCCGGCGTCGGGCTCGGTGAGCACCATGGTGGCCTGCCACCCGCGCTCGACCCCGCCCCGCGCCCAGCGCCGCTGGTCTTCGTTGCCGACCCCGTAGAGCACCGAGCCCATCGGCGGGCCCATGTTGTAGAAGCTGGCCGCCGGGTTGGCACAGATGATGAGCTCGTTGACAGCCCACATCAGCACATTCGGGGCGGCGGTACCATCCATGCCCGCCGGCATGCCGAGGCGGTACCAGCCCGCCTCGCGCACCATGCGCACCGTCTTGCGCAGTGGTTCGGGCACGGTGATGTCGTTGGTATCGGGCTGGAAGACCACGGGCTCCCGGTCGGCCTCGGCGAACGAGTCCGCGATCGGGCCCTCGGCCAGGTGTTTCACCTCGTCGAGGAGCTGGCGAACCGTATCGGAGTCCAGGTCGCCGTAGGCGCCGGAGTCGAGAAGTTTGTCCAGGTTCAGCACCTCGAACAGATTGAACTCGATGTCACGCACGTTCGCCTTGTAGTGCCCCATCGGGCCCTCCTCGACTGACCGCACACGGCCGGATTGCCGCGTGGCTCGGCTGCTCGACGTCGTACTGATCGAGCCTGCCGCACCTGCGCGCTCCTACGCAACCGTAGGTACGCCGATCCTCCGGTAGTCCCGCGGCGAACAATTCACACGGACGAAACAGACGAAACGGGCACGTGATCGGGAGACATTCGGGTGCAACAAGTTCCATCTACTGTCTCGAATCACGAATACAGCAGCTGTATACAACTCGGTGTACATCCAGTCGCCGGGGAGCAGCGGTGGTGTTCGTTGTGGCGCGTATGGCGCCACCGTTGCACCTGATGAGGAGAACCGCCCCATGTCTGAATCCCGTTTGGTCAAGGCACTTGTCGTGCCTGCCGCGGTGGCCGTCGCCGGCCTGCTGCTCACCGGCTGTGGTGCGCGCGACGACGCGTCGACCGGCTCGACCGCCGCCTCCTGCGTCGACACCAGCAAGGACACCATCAAGGTGGGCTCGCTGCACTCGCTGTCGGGCACCATGGCCATTTCCGAAGTCACCGTGGCCAATTCGACCAAGCTGGCGGTCGACCAGATCAACGCGGCGGGCGGTGTGCTCGGCAAGAAGATCGAGATCGTCCTCGAGGACGGCGCCTCCGACCCGAAGACCTTCGCCGAGAAGGCCGAGAAGCTGATCAGCTCCGACTGTGTCGCTTCGGTTTTCGGCGGCTGGACCTCGTCGAGCCGTAAGGCCATGAAGCCCAAGTTCGAGAACCTGAACTCGCTGCTCTACTACCCCGTGCAGTACGAGGGCCTGGAAGACTCCAAGAACATCTTCTACACCGGCGCCACCACCAACCAGCAGATCATCCCCGCGCTGGACTACCTGAAGCAGAAGGGCATCACGTCCCTCTACCTGGTCGGCTCCGACTACGTCTTCCCGCAGACCGCCAACCGCGAGATCAAGGCCTACGCCGCGGCCAACGGCATCGAGATCAAGGGCGAGGACTACACCCCGCTCGGCTCCACCGATTTCTCCACCATCGTCAACAAGGTGCGCGCCGCCAAGGCGGGCGCGGTGTTCAACACCCTCAACGGCGACTCCAACGTCGCCTTCTTCCGCGAGTACGCCAACGCGGGCCTGAAAGCCGCTGAGATGCCGGTGGTTTCGGTGTCGATCGCCGAGGAGGAGGTCGCGGGCATCGGCCCGCAGATCATCGCGGGCCAGCTGACCGCCTGGAACTACTACCAGACCGTCGACTCCCCGGCGAACAAGAAGTTCGTCGCCGACTACAAGGCGGCCTTCGGCGCCGACAAGCCGACCTCGGACCCGATGGAAGCCGCCTACGCCTCGGTCTACCTGTGGAAGAACACCGTCGAGAAGGCGAAGTCGTTCGCGGTGGCCGACATTCAGGCCGCGGCCGACGGCGTGAGCTTCGACGCCCCGGAGGGCACTGTCACCATCGACGGCTCCAACCACCACATCACCAAGACCGCCCGCATCGGTGAGATCCGCCCCGACGGCCTGATCTACACCGTCTGGGATTCCGGCAAGGCCATCACCCCCGACCCGTACCTGAAGTCCTACGAGTGGGCCAAGGGCCTCAAGTAAGTAGCCCGACAGAGGTGGGACGCGCACCGCGCGCGTCCCACCTCGCCCCATCTCCAAGGAGTCCACTGCAATGGACGTGCTGATCAGTCAGCTCTTCACCGGGCTGAGTCTGGGATCCATTCTTCTGCTCGCCGCGCTCGGCCTCTCCCTGACCTTCGGTCAGATGGGCGTCATCAATATGGCGCACGGCGAATTCATCATGGCCGGTTGCTACACCACTTACGTTGTGCAACAAGTCTTCTCCTCGGCCGGCGTGTCACTGGCCGTATCCCTGCTGATGGGCTTCCTCATCGGCGGCCTGCTCGGTGCCGCCCTGGAGATGGGGCTGATCCGCTACATGTACGACCGGCCGCTCGACACATTGCTCGTCACCTTCGGTGTCGGGCTCGTGCTGCAGCAGGCCGCGCGTGACATCTTCGGCGCGCCCGCCAAGAACGTGCTGGTGCCCGAATGGCTCAGTGGTGGAATCACTATCGCGGGCGCGGTGGTTCCCAAGACCCGCATCTTCATCCTGGTCCTGGCGATCGTCGCGGTGACCACGCTGGCCGCCGTGCTCAAGACCACCCCGATGGGCCGGCGGATTCGCGCCGTCGTGCAGAATCGCGGGCTTGCCGAAACCAGCGGCATCTCCAGCAGATTCACCGATATCAGCACGTTCTTCATCGGCTCCGGCCTGGCCGGTGTCGCCGGGGTGGCGCTCACCCTGATCGGTTCGACGAGTCCCACCATCGGCCAGAGCTATCTGATCGACGCGTTCCTGGTGGTGGTGATCGGTGGCCTCGGCCAGATCAAGGGCACGGTGATCGCGGCGTTCGCGCTCGGCCTGCTCAACTCGTTCATCGAATACTCCACCACCGCGTCCATCGCGAAGGTGATCGTGTTCGTGCTGATCGTCATCTTCCTGCAGGTCCGCCCGCAGGGCCTGTTCACCGTGCGGACGAGGAGCCTGGCATGACCGCACTCACCGAACGTCTGCGCGCCTACCCGCGACTGACGCCGCTGGCCGGTTTCGCGGTCGCCGCGATTGTTCTCTTCGCTGTCGCCCCGGCGGTCCTGAGCGACTTCCGCCTGAACCTGCTCGCCAAATTCCTCTGCTTCGCCATCGTGGCGGCCGGCATCGGATTGGCTTGGGGCCGTGGCGGAATGCTCACCCTCGGCCAGGGCGTGTTCTTCGGCATCGGCGCCTACATCATGGCCATGCACATGCAGCTCGCCGACGCCGCCCGCCTCGGCAACGACGTCCCGGAGTTCATGGAGATCTCCGGCATCAGCGAACTCCCCGGCTTCTGGCAGCCGTTCAGTTCCGCGCCGGTCGCCATCCTCGGCATCCTGGTGCTACCCGCGCTGGTCGCGGCCGTGCTCGGTTACGGCGTGTTCAAGCGTCGCGTGCGCGGTGCCTACTTCGCCATCCTGAGCCAGGCGCTGGCGGCGGCGCTGGCGATCCTGCTCACCGGACAGCAGGCCATCGGCGGCTTCACCGGGCTCTCGGACTTCCGCGCCTTCTTCGGCTTCAAGCTGTCCGACCCGGCCAACCGGCAGATGCTGTTCTTCATCGCGTCCGGCACCTTGCTCGTGGTGGTGGCGCTGATCCGTCAGCTCAACCGCAGCCGCTACGGCGAACTGCTGGTGGCGGTGCGTGACGCGGAGGAGCGCGTGCGCTTCCTCGGCTACGACCCGGCCAATATCAAGATCGTCGCGTACGTCGTGGCGGCCTTCCTCGCCGGTATCGCGGGTGCGTTGTTCACCCCGATCGTCGGCATCATCTCCCCCGCCGACATCGGTGTCATCCCGTCGATCGCCTTCCTGATCGGCGTCGCCATCGGTGGCCGCACCACGCTGCTCGGGCCGATTCTCGGCGCGATCGGGGTGGCCTGGGCGCAGACCTCGCTGTCGGAGTCGTTCCCGTCGGGCTGGACCTACATGCAGGGTGTGCTGTTCATCGTGGTCGTCGGGTTCATCCCCGCCGGTCTGGCCGGGCTGTGGCCGATGCTGAAGGGCTGGCTAGACAGTCGCAAGAAGCTGCCACCCGCACCGGAAGAACCAGCGGTCGTCACCGAGGAGAAGGTGCAAGCGCGATGACACACGAACCCAAAGCGGGCGGCAACGCCGGCATGGACAGCGACTACCTCGAAATCCGTGGCCTCTCAGTCAGTTTCGACGGTTTCAAGGCGGTCACCGACGTCGATCTCACGGTGCTGCAGGGTGACCTGCGGTTCCTGATCGGCCCGAACGGCGCGGGCAAGACCACATTGATCGACGCCATCACCGGCCTGGTCCCGGCCACCGGCTCCGCGCAGAAGTCGGGCACCGAACTGCTCGGCAAGAAGGTGCACCAGATCGCGCGCCTCGGCGTCGGGCGCACCTTCCAGACGGCCAGTGTGTTCGAACAGCTCACCGTGCTGCAGAACCTGGATATCGCCGCGGGCGCCGGGCGATCGGCGCTGTCGCTGTTGCGTACCCGCAAGTCGGTACTGCCGAGCATCGAAGAGGCCTTGGCGACAACCGGTCTCACCGCACTGCGTGACAAGCCGGCCGGAATCCTCGCGCACGGGCAGAAGCAGTGGCTCGAGATCGGCATGCTGCTCGTGCAGAACGCGTCGGTGCTGCTGCTCGACGAGCCGGTCGCGGGCATGAGCGCCGAGGAGCGGGAGGAGACCGGAAACCTGTTGCGCCGCATCGGTGGTGATCGCGTGGTGATCGTCGTCGAGCACGACATGGACTTCATGCGATCCTTCGCCACCTCGGTCACCGTGCTCGCGGGCGGCAAGGTACTCAGCGAGGGCAGCGTCGAACAGGTCCAGGCCGATCCGAAGGTGCAGGAGGTCTATCTCGGCACCGCGAATCTCGCTGCGACAGACAAGGAATCGGCCGATGCTTGAACTACACGAGATCCATTCGGGATACGGGCGCACCGAGGTGATCCACGGCATCAGCCTCACCGTGCCCGACGACAGCGTGGTCGCCATCATGGGCCACAACGGCGCGGGCAAGACCACCCTGCTGCGTGCCGCCGTCGGCCTGCTGCCCACCAAGTCGGGCACCATCACCTTCGACGGCGAGAAGATCACCAAACTCTCACCCTCGCAACGGGTCAAGCGCGGCATCGGCTACGTGCCGCAGGGCCAGCAGAGCTTCGGGCAGCTCACCACCGCCGAGAACCTGCAGGTGGTGGCGGACGGACGCAAGCGCGGTAAGGCCCTGATCGACGAGTCGCTCGATCTGTTCCCCGCGCTGAAGGACCTGCTCACCCGTAAGGCGGGCCTGCTCTCGGGCGGTCAACGTCAGCAGCTGGCCATCGCGCGGGCACTGATCACCGAGCCGAAGCTGCTCATCCTCGACGAACCGACCGAGGGCATCCAGCCGTCGGTGGTCGCCGAAATCGAGCGCACCATCATCGAATTGACGCAGCGCGGCGGCTTGAGCGTGCTGCTGGTGGAGCAGCACATCGGCTTCGCGCTACAGGCCGCGCAGCGGTACTACGTGGTGCATTCGGGGCATCTCGGCTCGACCGGGGCGGGCGGGGCAGGTGCGGAGTCCGCGGTCCGCGCGGCGATGACCATCTGAACGTCGCCGGACACATGGCAGACAGGGGCTCGGGCACCGGGTCGGGTGCGGGCGCGGCGTCCGCCGAGGTCAGCGGTTCGAGTGCGGCCGGAGCTACGAAGCGGGTGCCGCTCGCCGCGCGCGTCTACGACGAACTGCGGCACGACCTCGCCACCGGGGAGCTGGCGCCGACCGAACGGTTACGCGCCGAACGGCTGGCCGAGCGCTACGGCGTCTCGCGCACTCCGGTGCGCGAGGCGCTGGCCCGGCTGCAGGCCGATGGTCTCGTTGTGCGCCATGGCGACGGGCTCTACCTCTATCGCCCACGTCTGAACGAGCTCGATGAGCTCTACGAGCTACGAATTGTGCTGGAATCGCGCGGTTTTCAACGGATCGTCGCGGGCGGTTCGGTTCAGGTGCACATTCCGGCCGAGCACGATCAGCCCACCGTGCGCGCCGAGCTGGCCCGCTGGCTCGAATACCGCGACACCCCACCCGAACCCGGACCCGATCTCGTCGCCGCCGACGAACAGTTCCACACCGAACTGCTCAGGGCGGCAGGCAATTCCGCGCTCGCCGAGGCGCTGGCGGCGGTCTACCTGCGGGTTCGCCCGGTGCGCACCATGGACGTGCCCACCGCCGAACGGGTCGCGGCCATGACGGCCGATCACATCACCATCGCCGAACAGGTGCTGGCCGGTGACGACGAACAGGCCCTGCGCACCCTCACCGCCCACATCGATTCCTCCCGCGCCCACGTTCGAGTTCGGGCCGAGCAGGCGATCGCCTTCACCAAACTCGGTCGCGCCGTGCGGGATTGATCAACAGTCCTGCTGGAACGGCCAGCACTCGGTCTTGCGCGGAGTCGCCGAGGTGGGCGCCCGGGTCGTCGAGGTCTGCGAGGTATCCGACATCGGACGCGGATTGGGCGAGTCCTGGAACAGCGCCACACCGACCACCACGAAGACGACGAGAATGCCGAGCAGCGCGGCAGCGAACAGTGCGATGCCCGCGAGCTTTCCCTGGCGCGACGGATCAGGCGGCGGGGCGGGCTCGCTGAACCTGCGCACCTGCGGCACCACCGGCGTCGGCGCGGGCCGATTGCTGTCGAAACCCTCCTCGGCCAGCTCGGCCCGCGAGGGCACCTCGGTCGTCCCGAGCGTCGTACAGGTGTTGAGCACCCGCTCGATCGTCCATTCGCGTGGCCCGGCCGAGAACCCTTCGAGGTAAACCCGCAGTTCGTGCGCGTCGACTGTGTTCGCGACCAGCACATCGAGGCCCGGTCGCAGCGCGGTACGCGCGGGCCGCACGACCACGCCCCGATACGGGACCAGCACCACCGCACCGGACACATGCCTGCTGTCCTGCAACGCCTGTTCGAGCGCGACCCGCACCGCGTGCACCCCGTGCTCGACCCGGTCGGTGAGCCCGTTCGACGGCTCTTCCGCTAAATCCAGCGGGCTGTCGCTGATCATCCAGCCGCCGTCGGCGGTGGCGGTGAGCAGCCCGCTCTGCCGTCGACGGAAGCCTTTGACCTCGAGCACCGTGATCCCGCGCGGTGTCACGAGCACCGCTCCGAGCCGCCGGTCACCCACCCGGCAATCGATCAGCGCGAGCCCCGTACTCGGATAGGCGCGCAGGCAATCCACGAGCTCGCGCTCGGCGCCGGTGAGCTCGGCACCCGGTCTGATCCGAACCAGCATGTGCGATGTTCCCCTACCAGGCTTGCGACTTCACACCGCCGCTGCGCGCTGCGGTACCCACCGATCATGACGCGCAACTGTTCCGAAAACCACTGGAAACCAAAGAAAACCGGCAAGACCCTCGAGGCGGCCCACCACGGCCATACCGGCGAGTACGCTCCGATTCTGGCCGACGATGTTCGAGAAGACAGGTGGATCAGAAATGGATTCAGCGCCACTACCACGCGTTTCGCCCGGCCGGTTCGGTGAACTCGGGCCGATCAACTGGGTTGTCTGGCAAGTACTTTCCCGCGCGTCGGGCACCGAGGACGCGCACCTATTCAGCACCCTCGGCCGCACGGGCGGGCTCTTCCGCGGCTGGCTGCATTTCTCCGGCAAGCTCATGCCGGGTGGCAGGTTGCCGCGGGCCGAGGCCGAATTGGCGATCCTGCGGGTCGCGCGGCTGCGCGAGTGCGACTACGAGGCCGATCATCATCGTCGGCTGGGGCGCAAGGCGGGGCTGTCGGCCGTCGAGATCGAGCGGGTGGCCGCCGGCCCCGAGGCCGAGGGCTGGACGCCGCGCCAGCGGGCCCTGCTGAGGGTCGTCGATCAGCTGGTGACCAGCCGCGATGTGGACGACGCGGCGTGGGCCGCACTGGCTGAACACTACGACGAGCGGGTGCTGATCGAGATCGTGCTGCTGATCAACCAGTACGAGGGGCTGGCGTCGACCATCACGACCCTGCGCGTCCAACGCGACGCGTTCAAATGATGTGACCCAGGTCATATGGCGGCACGCCGAAAGGGCGCCCAGAGTAAAGGCGTACAAAGTACGGAGTTAGCCGCCACCGAGGAGGACCCTTGCAGATCACCGCTTCCGCCGTCTCGCTCAATGTCACCGACCCGCGGGCCTCGGCTCAGTTCCTGATCGAGCACCTCGGCTTCGCCGAGAAGATGGCCGCCGACGGCTTCGTCGCGCTGACCCGGGCCGACGCGGGCATGGACGTCATCTACCTGCGCACCGGCCTCGGTTCGTTCAAGCCCGCCCGGATCGCGGGCAGCGCAGGCGACGGGCTGCTGATCGTCTTCGTCGTCGACGACATCGACGGCGAATACGACCGGCTGCGCACCGCGGGCGTCCCGATCGAAACGCCGATCGAAACCGAGGAATGGGGCGAGCGCTACTTCCAGATGACCGACCCCAACGGGGTCGTCATCCAGCTCGTCCAGTGGGTGTGATCAGCGGCGCGCGACCCGCAACGCGGCCACGATCATCGGGATCTGGAGCGGCAACCGCGCCAGCACGCCTGCCTTGAAAGCCTTGGGCGCCTTAGGATTACCGACCACGTCCACCGTCATCTGGACATTGGCCGGGAAGACGCCGATGAACAGCGCCACCGCCAGCCACCCACCGAGCCGCCGGGTCCGCGGCACGGCCAGCGCGGTCGCCACCCCGAGCTCGGCGACCCCGGACGCGTAGGTGTAGGTCCGCGGGTCGCCGGGCAGCTGCGGCGGCACGATCTTGTCGAACGGCTTCGGCGCTACGAAGTGCAGGGTGCCCATCACGAACAGCAGTCCACTCAGCCAAGAGTGCGCCTTTCCGCCTCTCCTGGTATTCAAGCCAGACCGCGGCGCGGGGCTAAGTGACGTTGGCGGGTGGAGGTCGCTCATCTGGTCAGGTTAGCCCGCGCCCGGTGAGTTGCCCATGTACTGCCGCCACCAGGGCGACGACTACTGCGCGAATACCGTGGCGGCGGAGGTCGCGGGGCGGCCGAGAAGCTTGGTGAGGTCGCCGGTGACCACCTCGAGCCAGCCCTCACCGATGCGGGCGTCGGCGTCGGCCAGGGACGCGGCAACCTGATCGTCGAGTCCTGCCGCACGCAGGGCCGCCGCGTAGCCGTCGGGGGCCAGGTTTTCGTAGCGCACCGACTCACCGACCGCCGCGGCGAGATCCGCGCCGGTCAGCGCCTCGTCACCGCCCAATTCGTAGACGCGACCCTCGTGTCCGTCGCTGGTCAGCACGCGTGCGGCGGCCTCGGCGTAATCGGCTCGGGCCGCACCAGAGACCCGGCCATCGCCCATCGCGCCGTGGAGGACACCGGCCTGCGCCGCGTGCGCGACGGAACCGCCGTAGTTCTCCCAGTACCAGCTGTTGCGCAGCAGTACCGTCGGCACCGAGGCAGTCGCCAGCACCTCTTCGGTGCCGCGATGCTCGGCGGCCAGCGCCATCGGATTGCGGTCGGCGCGCGGGATGCTGGTGTAGGCCAGCAGTTCGACACCGGCACGCTCGGCGGCGCGAATCACGTTGGTGTGCTGGTCAATTCGCTTGCCGAATTCATTGCCCGAGATCAGCAACACGCGGTCGACACCGGCCAGGGCGGCGTCGAGGGCGGCCGGATCGTCGTAGGACGCCTGTCGCACGTCGGCACCGCGCGCGGCCAGGTCGGCCACCTTCCGCGGATCGCGGACGATCGCGACCGGCCGCTCCCCCGCGTCGAGCAGTGCCGCCACGACCAACCTGCCGAGCTGTCCACTTGCCGCTGTCACTGCCACGGTCATCGCTGCCTCCAATTTTTGATGCACTAACTATTAGTAAGCACTATGCCTTCAGTGGGTGCTTGCGTCAAGTGGGTACGATGGGGGCATGCTCGAGACGCCGGACGACGACCCCACGCTGGAAGCCGACGTCTTCGCGCGCAATTGCGCTTCCCGCCCCGTCCTGCAGAACATCGCCGGCCGCTGGGGCGTGCTCGCCCTGGTCGCGCTACTCGACGGCCCGGTCCGCTTCAGCGCGCTGCGCCGCCGGGTCGACGGCGTGAGCGAGCGCATGCTGTCGCAAACCCTGCAGGCTCTCGAGCGCGACGGCATGGTGCATCGCGAGGTGCTGGAAGCGATCCCACCCCGCGTCGAATACACCCTCACAACACTGGGTGCCGAGGTCGCGGAGCAGCTGAGAGCGCTGGTCGTGGTCCTGGAATCCAATATGGACACCGTCCGCGCCGCGCAGGAGAACTATCACCGCGCCGGGGGCGTGCCGGATTGACTCAGCGCGCGAGAAGCTCTGAGACAGTGACGAATCGGTAGCCCCGCGCACGCAATCCGCTGACGATCTCGGGCACCGCCGCAGCCGACTCGTCGCCGTGCATGACGTGCAGCAGGATGATCGAGCCCGGCCGGGTCTGGGCGAGGGTGTCGGCGACGATCGCCTCGCGGGACGCACCACCCGCGGAATCCGGCTCGACATCCCAGGTCACCGTGGTGCGATCGTGGTCGGCCAGATAGTGCGGCAGCGACCACAGCTTCTTGCCGTAGGGCGGGCGAAAGGTGATGGGCCCCTGATACCCGGCGCGACGGATCTCGGCGTCGGTCCGTTCGACCTCGTCGCGCACGGTATCGCCGGAGACCAGCACCATGCGCCGGTGTGAATAGGTGTGATTACCGATCTCGTGACCCGCACCCACGATCGCCGCACCGTATTCGGGATGCGCGGTGAGGTTGTCGCCGACCAGGTAGAAGGTCGCGGGGACCTGCGATTGCGCCAGCATCCGCAATACTTGCGGCGTCCGCGCGGTCGGGCCGTCGTCGAAGGTCAACGCGACGACCTTCTCGTCGGTCTCGACCCGATCCACCAGCCGCCCCGCCACCTGATACGTCCGTGAATTCATCACCACGTACAGACCGGCCGCTACCGCCATCACCACGACGATGCCGACGACCGCACCGATCAACCACTTGCGCATGAGCAGACGGTAACTCACCGGGCCGGCTCGACCCGGTGAGTTGTCGGCGTACTTAGACGATCACCTGGGTGATGTCGCCCGGCTTCAGGTAGTCGAAGAAGCGGTGGGCGCCGTCTTCGGTCATGCGCACACAACCGTGTGATTTCGAATCGATCGGACCCACGTGAAATGCCATGTCACCGTTGAAGAAGGTGGCCCAGCGCATCGGCGCATCGTGCATCGTGCTCCAGTGGAATTCCCGCTTGAAGGAAATCCTGGTCACCGCGGGCGGCGTTTCGTATCCGCCCATGCCGTGCGAGATCGGCGTCGGTCCGAAGATCACCCGGCCGTTGTCGACCAGCCACGCCTCGTTCGTCGACAGCCGCAGGCACGCCCTGGCTTCGACAACGGGGCATGGAGATGCGGTGGGAACGATGGAGGTGACACCGGGAATGTCCGGTCCACCGGGGAAAAGGGGTTCAGCCACAGCCGGCGTCACCGTACCGAGTCCGGCTACAGCCACCGCGGCCATAGCCGCAATCCGAGCTGCCCAACCGAAAATGCTCATCGCGTTTCAGACCCTCTCAACCGTGCCCGCCACCGCGAGTCAACCCGGGTGAGGGGACCATCTCATGGAACATAAACATGTCGAACACGAGCGTGGAACAACAAACCTGGAGGTGTTGTCGATCATCGTGGTACAGACCCCGATTCACCAAATCAACGCCCGGAAAAATACCGAATAGAAACCAAAAGGCCGGGCCCGCGAACGCGTACCCGGCCTTTTCAGCTGATTTCTCAGAAGTTGATCATGTGCCCCGCGAGGCCGTGGATCGCTTCCTGCACCGCTTCGCTCAGCGTCGGGTGCGTGTGCACATTGCGGGCCACCTCGTTGACGGTGAGGTCCCACTTCTGGGCGAGGGTGAGCTCCGGGAGCAGCTCGGAGACGTCGGGGCCGATCAGGTGCCCGCCGAGGAGTTCGCCGTGCGCGCCGTCGGCGATCAGCTTCACGAAGCCGGTCGGGTCGCCGAGGCCGTGTGCCTTGCCGTTGGCCTGGAACGGGAAGGTCGCGACCTTCACGTCGTAGCCCTCGTCGCGGGCCTGCTGCTCGGTGAGACCGAAGCTGGCGACCTGCGGCTGGCAGAAGGTGGCGCGCGGCATCATCCGGTAGTCACCGAGGGTCATCGTCTCGGCGCCGCCGATGGTCTCGGCCGCGACCACGCCCTGCGCCTCCGCCACGTGGGCGAGCTGCAGCTTGGCGGTGACGTCACCGATCGCGTAGATGTGCGCCACGTTGGTGCGCATGTAGTCGTCGATCTCGATCGCGCCACGGTCGGTGAGCGCGACGCCGGTGGTCTCCAGGCCGTAGCCTTCCACCCGCGGCGCGAAGCCGACGGCCTGCAGCACCTTGTCGACGGTGACGGTCTCGATCGAGCCGGACTTGTTGTCCTTGATCTGGACGGTGACCTTGGAGCCGTCGTCGTCGATCGACTGCACGGCCGCACCGGTGGTGATGGTGACGCCGAGCTTCTTGTACTGCTTGGTGATCTCCTTGGAGACGTCGGCGTCCTCGTTGGGCAGCGCGCGGTCGAGGAACTCCACGATCCGCACGTCGACGCCGTAGTTCTTGAGGACGTAGGCGAACTCCATGCCGATCGCGCCCGCGCCGACGATCAGGATCGAGCCGGGTAGGTCGCGGGTGAGGATCTGCTCCTCGTAAGTGACCACGTTCTCGGAGAGCTGGGTGCCCGGCAGCAGCTTGGTGGTGGTGCCGGTGGCGATGATGACATTGTCGAACGTGACCGTCTCGCTGCCACCCTTGGTGAGGGCGACATCGATCGAGTTCGGGCCGGTGAAGGTACCGAGGCCGTCGAACTCGTCGATCTTGTTCTTCTTCATCAGGAAGTGCACGCCCTTGACCCGACCGTCGGCCACCTTGCGGCTGCGATCGAAGGCGGCACCGAAGTCGAAGCTGACCTCACCGGAGATGCCGAAGGTCTTGGCTTCCTTCTGGAAGATATGGGCCAGCTCGGCGTTGCGCAGCAGTGCCTTGGACGGGATGCAGCCCACGTTCAGGCACACGCCACCCCAGTATTTCTGCTCGACAATCGCTGTTCGCAGGCCGAGTTGAGCGGCACGGATCGCGGCGACATATCCGCCGGGACCAGCGCCGAGAACGACGACATCGTAGTGGGAAGTCACGTCACCGAGCCTAACTCTGTTTCGGAGAGTTCACCCACCCGTCCCCCACATAGGTGAGATGAGCCCGCGACGGGCCGCCTCGGCACCGGGCCTCGCAGTAAGGTCGGGGAGGTGAGCGGTGCTGGGTCGGCGGACGGAATCGGCAGTCGGCTCGACGGCACGGTGTCGACGCACCTGGTGCGGCTACTGGTCCAGGCCGCCAGGCACGCTGGGGCCGCCGAGGAGCAGTTGACGCGGATCCCCGGCACCGACGAGGTGGTGTTGCGCGGCGAGCTGAACCGGATTCCGATGAGTTCACTGCTGCGGCTGTGGGAGTTGATCGCGCACGCGCGGCCGGTCGGGGCGGGGGCCGCGGTGGCCGCCGCCGCGCCGCTCGGCACGCTGAACACCTGGGACTACCTGGTGACAGGCGGTGCGACACTGCGGGATTCACTGCATGCCGCCCTGCCGTATCACCGCCTGGTCACCGCGGCCACCGAAGGTTTCGAGCTGTCCGGCGAGGGCGATCTCACCATCGGCTATCGCACCTCGGCAGGCGATCCCGCGGTGGCGTCGGTGGTCAACGAGTACGTGATGGCCTACTACCTGCGCCGGGCCCGCGAGGCGACCGGCCGTCCCCTCGTTCCGACCCGGGTGAGTTTCGGTCACCACGCACCGGCGGACCGCGCCGATCTGTCCGCCGTATTCGGTACGGACAGCATCGAATTCGAGGCGGATGCCGACTCGATCACCTTCCACGCCGACGACGCCGACGCCCCGCTCCCCCGCGCCGACCCGATGCTCGCCGACCTGATGCGCAGCCACGCCGGCCTGGTCCTCTCGTCCTCGCGCACCATCACCGACCCCCTCGATGCCTTTCGCATCGCCCTCGCCGCCGCCCTCGACGCCGCCGACCCGACCCTCCCGCGAGTCGCGAGAGCACTGGCGATGAGCCAGCGCACCCTCCAGCGCCATCTCGCCGAACACGGCACCACCTGGCGCGACGAACTCGACCTACTCCGCTACGAACGCGCGAGAACCCTGCTGGACCAAGGACTTACCAGAAGCGTGATCGCCCAGCGCCTCGCCTTCACTGACGACCGCGCCCTCCGCAAGGCCTTCCACCGATGGACCGGCGAAACATCAGCCGCTCACCCAGCTCGCTGACCCACCCCGCTGGCGGCAGCCCCGCAACACGTGGCGCGAACGGACCGGGTGGTGGCGCGCGCGGACCTCGATAGGGCCGATCGCGCGCCATAACGTAGTCATCACCGGCGAGAAACACCGGCTGACCTCGAAAGAAGGCTCGATCATGTCGAACACGGCCACCCGCGCACTGCCCACCTTCACCCGCGAGATCCACCTCGCCGCCCGCCCGAACGGCGCACCGGTCGCCGGCGATTTCGCCCTGGTGCAGCGGGAGCTGCCGGAGCTCACCGAGGGCCAGATCCTGGTCCGCAACACCTGGATGTCGGTCGACCCGTACATGCGTGGCCGGATGGACGACAAGGAGTCCTACATCGCGCCGTTCGAACTCGGTGCGGCCCTCGATGGTTCGGCGGTCGGCGAGGTGATCGCGTCCCGCTCGGCCGACATCGCGGTCGGGGCAACGGTTTCGCACTTCGCCGGCTGGCGCGAACACGCCATCGTCGCCGCGGCCACCGCCACGCCGATCGATCCGGAACTCGCTGCACCGCAGCACTTCCTGAGTGTGCTCGGCACCACGGGACTCACCGCCTACGCCGCGCTCACCGATGTCGCCGAGGTGGCGCCCGGTGACACCGTCTTCATCTCGGCGGCCGCGGGAGCGGTCGGCAGCGTGGCGGGCCAGATCGCGAAGGCGCTGGGCGCGAAGCGGGTCATCGGTTCGGCCGGCGGTCCCGTCAAGGCCCGGAAGTTGCTGGCTGAGTTCGGTTTCGACGCGTCGATCGATTACCGCGCCGGCGATCTCGGTGGACAGCTCGCGGCGGCGGCGCCCGAGGGGGTGGATGTCTACCTCGACAGTGTCGGCGGCGAACACCTGAAGGTCGCTATCGAGGCACTCAACCAGCACGGCCGCATCGCCCTGGTCGGCGCGATCAGCGGCTACAACGGCGCCTCCGCCCAGCAGACCCCCGACCTGTATCTCGCCGCGACGAAGGAGGCCAGCCTGCGCGGCATGCTGGTGACCAGCTACTTCCCGATCTTCGGCGAGTACATCGCCAAGGCCGCGGGCTGGCTCGCCGACGGCACCCTGCACACCACCGAAACCGTCTACGAGGGCCTCGACCAGGCCCCCGCCGCCTTCCTCGGCGTCCTCACCGGCGCCAACACCGGCAAGATGCTCGTCCACCTCGCCTGAAACGTGGTGGCCTGGTGATCAGCCGGGCAGCGCGTCAGGCGCGCCAGACCTGGCTTGCTACCCGGGCGAAGTTGCCGCCGAAGACGGCCTCGCGCTCGGCGGCGGTGAATCCTCGGTCGGCGAGGAGGTCGTCCAGGCCGGGTACCTCGGATTCGCCGAGGAGGTCCTCGGGTGGGGTCCGCTGGAGTGGGCCCCACTTCGTGTAGGAATCGGAGAACGCGCCGGGGTTGTCGCGGATCTCGTCGTTGAATTCCTGACCGTCGAACGAGTAGTCCGACCCGATTCCGATGTGGTCGATACCCACCAGGTCGACGCCGTATCGGATCTGGTCGGCCATCGCCGCGACCCGCTCGGCTCGCGCGGCGGGCGCGTTGCGGCCGAGGAAGATGCCGACGCCGTTGATGCCGATCACCCCGCCGGTGGCGGCACAGGCCAGCGCTTGCTCATCGGTGATATTGCGCGGGTGTTCGCACAGCGCGGCGAAATTGGAGTGGCTGTAGATCATCGGGACCGAGGTGTGGGTGGCGATGTCGAGGCCGGTGCGGCGGGAGCAGTGCGAGCCGTCGGCGAACATGCCGACCGCATTGAGCTTGCGCACCAGGTCTTTTCCGTAGCCGGTCAGCCCGGTGTCATCGGTGTCGAGGCAACCGCAGCCGGCCGGGTTCGCATGGTTGTAGGTGGGCAGCAGCGAACGCACACCGAGGTCGTAGAACAGTTCCACAGTGTCGAGATCGCCGTCGAGTGGCCTGGAATCCTCGAGATCGAAGGCCAGCGAGATCACCTCGGGTGCGCCGATATCGCCCACCCGGTCGACCAGCCGGAACCGCGGATCGGCCCCCGCCTCGTCCCGGAACCGGTGCAGCAGGGCCAGCGAATCGTCCTTGGTCTGCGCCGAGTACCCGACGTTCACCGACAGATACGACCCAAGCGGGTACCGAGCCAGTTCGGCGACGCGCGCCGTGTGCCGCAACGGCAGACAACAGTGCTGCTCCCACAGGAACACATCCACCTCCGGTTGATTCGTGACCTGCGATCCTACGTTTCGCGGCGCATTCGACACCGGACCGACGCTAACGCGAAGTCTGATTCATTCGATATATCGGTACTTCTCCGCTAGCCCAAGGCCCTGATCAAAGGCGGTGCGACATGCGTCGCTTCCTCGTCCTCCTCGCCACCCTCGCCGCTTGTGTCGGCCTCTCGACGCTGCCCGCGGCCGCCACTCCGTCTTACTGCGGGCTCGTCTGGGGTTCGCAGGACAAGTCGAATCCGAAGTACTCCCCGGCCACCCTCACCGCCGTGCGGGCGGGCAGGCACGAGTGCTTCGATCGCATGGTCGTCGACCTGGCGGGCCCGTCGGCGGGCTACCTGGTGCGCTATGTCGACACCGTCACCGAGGACGGCTCCGGCGCCCCCGTCCCCCTGCGCGGTGGCGCGTTCCTCCAGGTGACAGTCAACGCGCCCGCTTACGACGACGCGGGCAACATGACCTACCGCCCCGCCGACCGCACCGAACTCGCGAACGTCAACGGCTATCAAACGTTGCGCCAGCTCGCCTGGGCGGTCTCGTTCGAAGGCCAGTCCACGATCGGTCTCGGCGTGCGCGCCCGCCTGCCGTTCCGCGTGAGCACCCTCGACAACCCGACCCGCGTGGTCGTCGACGTCGCTCACTACTGGTGACCCGGCGGTAGTCCACAGCGCGCCCGACAGGCGAAGACAATTCTCACATCGGCAACAATGTGGGGATGAGCGGCGTTGAAGAGAACGTGACCGATCCCTATCTCTGGCTCGAGGACGTAACCGACGAGGGCGCGCTGGACTGGGCGCGCGCCCGCAACGAGGTGGTCGGGCAGCGGTTCGCGGCGACCGACCGATTCGCCGATCTGGAGCGTCGCATGCTCGCGATGCTCGACGACGACACCAAGATCGCCTACCCCGGCAGGCGCGGGCCGTGGCTGTACAACTTCTGGCGCGACGCGCAGCATCAGCGCGGGTTGTGGCGGCGGACCACGTTCGAGTCCTACGCCACCGGTGACCCCGAGTGGGATGTGCTGATCGATGTGGACGCGCTGGCCGAGGCCGACAGCGAGAACTGGGTGTGGGCGGGCGCCGCGGTGCTGCGGCCCTCGCAGGAACGCGCCATCATCCACCTGTCGCGCGGCGGTGCCGACGCCACTGTCGAGCGCGAATTCGACATGACCACAAGGACATTCGTCGAACCGGTGGACGGCGGATTCTTCGTGCCGGAGGCGAAGTCGCGGATCAGCTGGATCGACGCCGACACCGTCTATGTCGGCACCGATTTCGGACCGGGCTCGCTCACCGATTCCGGGTACCCGCGCATCGCCAAGCGCTGGCGGCGCGGCACCGAATTGTCCGCTGCCGAAACGGTGTACGAAGGCAAGGCCAGCGATGTCTCGATCGGCGTCGGGTACGACCGCCACCCCGGGTACGAGCGGCACTACCTGACCCGTTCGACCGACTTCTTCAACAGTGAGGTGTCGCTGCTCGACAACGGTGAGTGGCGCCTGATCGAAACGCCGACCGACGCGGACGTCGACTGGTATCGCGACTGGCTGCTGGTGCGCTTGAAGACCGAGTGGACACCGAGCGATACCACCTTCCCGCCCGGCAGCCTGCTCGTCACCGATCTGAACGACTTCCTCGCTGGTGCGAGGGAATTCGAGGCGCTGTTCACCCCCGACGCGCACACTTCACTCGATGGCTGGGGATGGACCGAGAATCACCTGATCCTGTCCACGCTGCAGGACGTGCAGACCGGCTTCCGGGTGCTCACCCCCGGCCCGGACGGCTGGACTACCAGCGAACTCACCGACGTCCCCGCCATGTCGTCCACCTCGGTGACCAATCTCGACCCGCTCGAGGGCGGCGACGAATTCATGCTCACCACAACCGGTTTCACCACCCCCACCACACTGCTGAGCAGCGCGATCGGCGAACCGGCGGTGACGTTGCGGCAGGCGCCGAGCTACTTCGACGCCACCGGCATCGAGACAGAGCAGTTCTTCGCCACGTCTGATGACGGAACCGCGGTGCCCTACTTCGTGATTCGGCATCGAGAACGTCGCGGCACGCCCGGCCCGACGATCATGAACGGCTACGGCGGCTTCGAAATCTCCAAGACCCCCGGCTATCTGGGCGGCACCGGCATGGCGTGGCTCGAGCGCGGCGGCACCTATGTGGTGACCAACATCCGCGGCGGCGGCGAGTACGGCCCCGAATGGCACACCGCCGCACTGAAAGAGCACCGGCACCGCGCCTACGAGGATTTCGCCGCCATCGCGCGCGACCTCGTGACCCGCGGCATCACCACCCCAGACCGGCTCGGCGCGATCGGCGGCAGCAACGGCGGCCTGCTGATGGGCGTGATGCTCACCCGCTACCCGGAGCTGTTCGGCGCCATCGTCTGCCAGGTGCCGCTGCTGGATATGAAGCGCTACCACCTGCTGCTGGCCGGTGCGTCGTGGGTCGCCGAGTACGGCGACCCGGACAAGCCTGAGGAATGGGCCTACATCAGCGAGTACTCGCCGTATCAGAACACCGATACCGGCAAGCAGTACCCGCCGATCCTGCTCGCCACCTCCACCCGCGACGACCGGGTTCATCCCGGCCATGCGCGAAAGATGGCCGCGCTGCTGGAGTCTCAGGATCGCACCGTCTGGTACTACGAGAACATCGAGGGTGGTCACGGCGGTGCCGCCGACAACAAACAGTCGGCGTACCTGTCCGCGCTGGTCTACGAGTTCTTCATCCAGATGCTGATCGAGGGCCGCCGCTCGGCCTGAGCCGTCAGCGGTCGCGCAACCACAGCCGCACCGCGTCGACCGTGGAGTCCGGATTGGTGATCCAGCCGTTGTGCCCCAGGGCCTCCGGCTGGAACCACCGGTCGATCTGGGCACCGGGCAGTTTGCTCAGCAGATGGTCGGCAGAGGTCTGCGGTGCCAGGTCGTCACCGGCGATCGTGATCGACAACACCGGGAACTTCAGCCGCGACATCCGCTCGTCGTAGTCGATATCGGCTCCGACGGGCACGAAGCGCCCGGTGCGGGCAAGCCTGGCCCAATCCGACATGAGCACCTTGGACTGTCTGCCGTACGCGCGCTTGCCGAGTAGGTCCCCCGGCCAGAATCCGGCCAGGCTCGACGCCACCGCCACCGCCGCGGTGCCGACCAGCATGCCGGGCCCGAGCACGCCGCGATACCCACGGAAATACGGTGTGCCGGAAGCGACCAGGATCAGGCCGCCGAGCCTGCCACGCACCCTGGCCGCGTACATCGCCGCCAGCTGGCCGCCCATGCTGTGACCGAGCAGGTACGGGGTGCTGGCGGGGAATCGGGTGCGCACCGCGGCCAGCATCGCGGGGAAGTCCACCGAGACCAATTCGTGGTAGCCGTAGGTACTTTCGCCATCGGGTCGGTGGGTGCTCTCGCCCTGACCGCGAAGTTCGCCGATGGCGACGTCGAATCCGCAGGCGGCCAGCCGGTGGGCGAAGTACTCGTAGAACTCACCGGGCACCGCGAGGCCGGGCACGATGACCACGACCGCGCGCGGTGCGTCGGGGGTGACCGGATGCCGGTGGGCGCCGGTGGCCGGGATGAGGCGCACCGGCAGGGTGCTGCCGTCGGGTACTTGGATCTCGACGATCTCGACCCGCGCCATCAAGCCCCGACCGCGCCAAGGATCACCCGGCTCAGCACCTTGATCACCTCGTCGAGGGGCGGGCGCGGATCGCTGCCGCTCCAGCCGTCGACGACATAGTTCACCGCGCCGATGACCGCGAGCACCCGCAATTCGTAGTCGCCGGCGGGGATTTCGCCGTGCATTGCCGCGTCCTCGGCGGCGCTGGCCAGCAGCGATCCCCAGACACGTCGCAATTCGAGGCGGAACTTCTCGACCTTGGGTCCGGCGCCGACCACTTCGACCAGTGCCACCCGCGCCTTACGCGGATCGTTGCCGATCGACTCGACGTAAGCCCGCACGGCCGCGTCGATCTGCTCGAGCACGGTCGCCTCGGACTTGTCCTCGAGCGCGGTGGCCACCGCTTCGCGCGAATGTCGGTCGATCTGCTCGTACAGCTCCAGCAGCAAGGATTCACGGCCGGTGAACTCCTCGTAGAACTGCCGTGACGATAGTCCGGCGTCCTTGCAGATGGCCCCGACCGAGCTGTTGGCGTACCCGTCGCGCGCGAAGACCGTCAGGCCTGACTCCAGAAAACGCGCACGCCGCTGGCGTTGCCGGTCCTCTACGGGTTGCCCGGCATACATTCGTCCCGTATTCGCATCCTGTGACATTGTCGCTGACAATACCGAAGGGCCTGATCCCCTCGTCATGGATCAGGCCCTTCGGGTGCCCATTCGGCCAACCGCGCGTTAGCCGAAAGTTGGCTATTGTCGGCTCAGTTGCCCGAGCCCTGTACCGAACCGGTGCTGAGCGAGCTGGTGAGCAGGCCGAGCAGCAGCGTCAGAAGATTGCTGTCCGCACTGCCACTGCTGTTTTCGGTGATGTTGTAAAGCATGTGTCACTCCAAGTCGATGTTTTGTGACTTCGTTGTCACCGGCCATTTGCCGTCTCGGACGATACCGACCGCCAATGTGAAGCGTGGGTGTTTTAAAGGAATTTTCTAGAATTTTTTGGCATTGAGCACAAGACCCGAGAAGTTCGGTCTCGACGGGGCCAACCCACCCGGCACGACCGATATGTGAAACGCGAGTGTACCGATGTGTGGCACCCGATTCGGGGAAATCCGACCACGGGTGGACGTCGGGCGATGTCATGGTCCCTATGCTGTGCGTGACCGTCTGTCACGCGTACCCGGAGGCACCGTTGCCGAACACTCTCGAAGCCAGTATCGACAT
Organism: Nocardia sp. FBN12; assembly: GCF_050320175.1. GTDB lineage: Bacteria > Actinomycetota > Actinomycetes > Mycobacteriales > Mycobacteriaceae > Nocardia. The sequence continues at coordinate 5,516,109 of NZ_CP190048.1, forward strand.
CGCCGCATCGCCGGAAAAGGTCTGGACGGTGCTGTCCGACCTGCGCCGCATGCCCGAGTTCAGCCCGACGACGGTGAAGATGGTCGCGGTCGGTGGCGTCCGCGACGGCGCGTTCACCGTCAACGTCAACAAGGTCGGCTGGAAAATCTACCCGACCACCTCGCGGATCGTGCGCTTCGAGCCGAACAAGGCGTTCGCTTTCCGGATGAACGAGAACCGCACGGTCTGGACCTACGAGCTCGAGCCGACTGCTACCGGCACCCGCGTCGTCGAGACCCGCACCGTCGACGCCAAGGGCCTGCCCGGCTGGCTGCAGAAGACGATCAAGGTCGCCATGGGTGGCGAACAGCAGTTCGAGGCCGACCTGATCTCGGGAATGCAGCAGACACTGAACAAGGTGAAGGTCGCCGCCGAGCGCTGACCCCGATCGCCGCCTGAGCCCGCCGGAACTTCCCGGCGGGCTCTTTTCGTCACGGCAGGTTGTCGCGGATCTCGTCGAGGGCCCGCGCGCTGCGCGTGAGTAGCTCCTGCATCGATGCCAGTTCGGCCTCGGTGAATCGATCGGCCACGGCGCGCTCCACCGCGATCGCGCGGGTGTCGGCATCGGCCATCACCGAGCGTCCCGCCTCGGTCAGGCGGGTTTCCAGCACGTTCTTGTGCCACTCGTGCGGGGTTCGGTCCACCAAGCCGCGCTCCTGCAGGTTGGTCAGGACAGTGTTCATCGTCGGCGGGGTGACGCCGGCCAGGCGAGCCAGAGCCGCGGCCGAGATGCCGGGATTCTCCGCGAGGTGCATCAGCGCGCTGTACTGCGCGACGGTCAGTCCGGCCGGTTTCAGCGCGGCCGTCTTTGTCGCGATCAGGGCTTGCTCGGCGCGCTTGATATACGTGCCGAGTCTCTCGGCGGCGGACATGGACGTCATGGGTTGCATGGTATCCGCCCATCACTTCGTAATGCCCTTGACGATCATAACGACTCTAATTTACATTACTGCCTATTGCTTGATGTTTGGCATTACATCACTGAGAGGCTTCATCATGCTGCGAACCATCGCTGTCGCCACCGCCTGCCTTGCCATGACCGCATGCGGGACCTCGCCCGCCGTACCCACGCTGAGCACCGCTTACGAGCTGCCTGGCAACGCCGTGTACCCCGAGGGCATCGCCTTGGACGCGCGTAACGGTGACACCTACGTCGGGTCGTTCGCGGACGGAACGGTGTATCGGGCGGGTGCCGACGCCTCGCGCGCCGAGGTCTTCCTGCCCGCGGGCGCAGACGGCAGGAAGACGGCGAACGGCGTGAAGGTCGATCGCAGCGGTCGGCTGTGGGTAATCGATTCCGGTGTGGGCGTGAGTGTTTACGACACCGGGTCACGCGCATTGCTCGCGAAGTTCGATGTGCCCGGTGACGCGCCACGATTCGTCAACGATCTCGATTTCGGGCCGGATGGGTCCGCCTACCTGACCGACAGCATGCGCAATGTCGTCTACCGGGCGATCATCGGTGCCGACAGTGACGAATTGACCGTCGCCTACGACCTGACCGCCACGCTCGGGTCGCGCGACCCGAAGGTGTTCGAGCTCAACGGAATCGTCGCCGACCCGGCCGGAGAATATCTGCTCGTCGTCGCCATGTCAGCGGCCGAGCTGTACCGCATCGACCTGACCGGCGGCCCGGAATCGATCCGCAAGGTAGCGCTGACCGGCGGCGATGCACGCCATGGCGACGGGTTGGATCTGCGCGGGGACACCCTGTGGATAGTTCACAACCTGGACAACACCATCAGCCGCTGGACCCTCGCCGACAATGGCGCCACCGCCACCCGTACCGGCGAATTCCACGATCCGGCGCTGAATGTTCCTACCACGATGGTGCATTCGGGCGAGAAGGCGCTGATCGTGTCCTCGCAGTTCGACAAGGGCGGGCCGCTGGGGGCGCAGGGCACACCGGGGACGTTCGTGGTTTCGGCCGTCAGTGGGATCTGATGAATTCGCCCAGGACGGAGACGAATTCGTCCGGTTGCTCGACCTGGGGCGAATGGCCCGCGTGTTCGACGAGGTGGGTGACGGCACCCGCCGCGGCGTAGCGGGCGAGGGTTTCGGTGCTGTCGTAGAGATTGTCGTAGCGGCCGTGGATGGCGAGAACCGGCTGTTCCAGGGCTTGTACGCGGGAATCGAGAGGTCCCGCGGCGAAGTCGTCGACCCGGGCGCCCACCGCGTAGGCGAGTCCGGCGGGCAGGGCTGCGCGGAAGTCGCGGACCAGCGCGTCGGCCAAGCCCGGCGCCGAGTCGTAGCGGAACCGCCGGGCGAAGGACGGGCGGCTCCCCAGCCGAATCACGGTTCCGGGTGTCCACCGTTGCGCCAATCGGACCGACCACGGGCGGACAACCCATTTCGCGATGGCCGGGATCCTGGCAGCCTGGTAGTCCGGCGCTTGGCCGACGACCACGACGCGGGCAACACGATTCGAGGTAGCCGCGAGTTCCAGGGCGATCTCGGCGCCGAAGGAATGCCCGACCACCGTCACGTCGGTGAGGTCGAGGTCGTTCAGGAGCGCGATGAGCGGGGCCGTACGCGCCACCGCGCTGAAGTCGTCGTCGACGCCGAGTTTCTGCATATCGATCCGGATCACGCGAAAGTCGGCGACCATCCGCTCGGCGACAGCCGCGAACCAGTCGACCGACCCCGGAATGCCGTGGAGGAACACGACCGCCGGTGCGGTGGGCTCGCCTTCGTCCAGAAACAACACGTCAACCACCCTAGTCGGCGCCGCCACGAGCCTTCGGCAGTCGTTCTCGGGTGGCGCCCGATCGGACACGGGCGAGCAGCGTTCACCGTCCTCAGCAGGACAGCCGAATAGGCTCCGTTCATGTCAACCGCCCTGCTCTACGGACTCGGCACCGCGGTGCCGCTGCTGATCGGCGTGGCGGTGGGGCTGCGGTGGACGCTGCCGAAGGCCGTGCTCGCCGCGATGATGGCGTTCGGCGCGGGCACGATGATCGCGGCGATATCGGAGGAGCTGTTCGCACCCGCCTTCCATCGCGACGGCGCACTGATCGCGGGCAGCGCGCTGTTCGCAGGCGCTGGGGTTTACGTTGTCGCCAATCACCTCATCGAGAACAAGCTCGGGCCTGCCGCGATCGGCTGGGCGTTGCTGCTGGGGACCGTGCTCGACGGCGTGCCGGAGAACCTCGCGCTGGGCGTAACCCTCAGCGGTGGCGGCGGATTCGTGTTGCTCGTCGCGATCGCGGCGGGCAATGTGCCCGAAGCGCTCAGCGGGGCGGTACTCATGCGCGAGCAGCACGGGTTCGAGGCGGGCCGAACCTTCGCGCTGTGGGCGGTGACGGCCGCGGCGCTCGTCGCAGTGACGGTGCTGGGCAACGGTTTCGCCGATTCCGTGTCACCGACCGCGATCAGCGCGGTCCAAGCCTTCGCGGGCGGCGCGACGATCGCGGTGCTGGCCGACTCGCTCATCCCCGAGGCCTACCGCGAAGGCGGCTGGTGGGTCGGGATGGCCACTGCGGCGGGATTCTTCGTCGCTTTTGCCATCGGCTGAACCATTCGGCCCGGTCGCGGCCAGAATTTCCGTACCGTACCGGTGGCAATATTCCGCTGGTTCGCATACGCTTCGCCGCGGATGAAGACGCCTCATGGAGGGACGAGTGATCACTCCGAACAGGCCGGAGGACGTAGCCGAAGGTAGGCACGCGGTGCCATTGACCCAACTGATACACCTGATGGCGGAGTATCAGCACCTCGGCGCGCACCGTGACACCTTTCTGGCCACTCCCGCCGACGACACCTTCGTACGCGGCTGCGGCATCGTCGCGGGCTGTATCGCCACCATCGGCGTGATCGTCGCCGCGGTCGGCGGATGGCAGGGCGGTGTGGCACTGCTCGTGATCGCGGCCGCGCCCGTCCTGCTCGCACTGCGCCGCGGCGTGATCAACCGGCAGAACCGCGCCGCCCGCATCGATCTGTTCGACCACGGCGTCACCGTCTACCGCTCGGGTCAGCGGGTGGCCGGATTCCGTTGGGACAGTACCGAAGTGCGTCAGCACGAGATCCCCTTCCACGACACCACCCCCGTCGCCTACCTGCTGGAACTGTCCGGCCCCGGCGGCGTGGAAGCGACCGTCGACGAAGAGGGCTTCGCCCGCGCCCGCGAATGGGCTCGCGCCATCCAATCCGCCGTCACCGCAACCCAACTCCCCGCCGCGGTAGCCGCCATCGACAACGGCGAAACAGTCCCCTTCGGCGACCTAGCCCTCTCCCTCGAGGCCCTCACCTTCCGTGGCGAGGCCCTCCCCTGGGAAGACATCCAGCTCATCGACGCCCGCAGCGGCCACATCCGCATCAAACTCTCCGGCGTCTGGATGTCACTGGCCCCCGTCAGCACCATCCCCAACTTCTACATCTTCAACGAGCTGGCGGAGCGCCTGCGGTTGACCCCGGTCGGCTGACCTCGCGCGCAGGTCGATCTATTCGCTCGGGTAGTCCTTCTTGGCCAAGTCACGTATGGCAGAACAACCTATCCACAACATCACCGCACCGATGATGACCCGCACCGAGTCAAGGACATTGTTGATCATCTTCACGTCCGCGTAGTTGGCGCCGGACTTCGACATCGCGCACGAGTTATCGCCTGGGGCCATGTCATAGCTGGTGAAATCCAGGACGAGGGGGCTCCAGTCGTGACAGGTGACCGTGCCGTCGGCCAGATCGAGCAGACCCGACAGAATCACCCAGCCGCAAATTATCCCCATCAGTACACAGAACAACCAGTACTTGCGGACCGTGTGGACGATCGCCACGTTCACTCCCCTATTTCATGCCGAAGGCCGGTCCACCGTGTGGTGGACCGGCCTTCGTGACTTGCGTAGAACTGCTGATCAGGAGATCAGAAGTCCATGCCGCCCATGCCGCCGGTGGGGTCGCCCGCGGGGGCGGACTTCTCCGGCTTGTCGGCGACAACGGCCTCGGTGGTGAGGAAGAGCGCGGCGATGGAGGCCGCGTTCTGCAGGGCCGAGCGGGTGACCTTGACCGGGTCGGCAACGCCGGCGGCCAGCAGGTTCTCGTAGACACCGGTGTCGGCGTTCAGGCCTTCGCCCTCGGGGAGGTTGGAGACCTTCTCGGCCACGACGCCGGGCTCGAGGCCCGCGTTGAAGGCGATCTGCTTGAGCGGAGCCGACAGCGCGACGCGCACGATGTTGACACCGGTCGCCTCGTCAGCGGTCAGACCGCTGAAGCCGTCGAGCGCGGGGGCGGCCTGCAGCAGCGCGACGCCACCACCGGCAACGATGCCCTCTTCGACGGCGGCCTTGGCGTTGCGCACGGCATCTTCGATGCGGTGCTTGCGCTCCTTGAGCTCGACCTCGGTAGCGGCACCGGCCTTGATCACCGCGACGCCGCCGGCCAGCTTGGCCAGACGTTCCTGCAGCTTCTCACGGTCGTAGTCCGAGTCAGAGGACTCGATCTCGGCGCGGATCTGCGCCACGCGGCCCTTGATGGCCTCCGCGTCGCCGGCACCCTCGACGATGGTGGTCTCGTCCTTGGTGATGACGACCTTGCGCGCGGTGCCGAGCAGCTCGATACCGGCGGTCTCCAGGGAAAGGCCGACCTCTTCGCTGATGACCTCGCCACCGGTGAGGATGGCGATATCGGCCAGCTGGGCCTTGCGACGGTCACCGAAGCCGGGCGCCTTGACGGCGACAGACTTGAAGGTGCCACGGATCTTGTTCACGACCAGGGTCGACAGGGCTTCGCCCTCGACGTCCTCGGCGATGATCAGCAGCGGCTTGCCGGCCTGGATGACCTTCTCCAGCAGCGGCAGCAGGTCCTTGACCGTCGAGATCTTGGACGAGACGAGCAGGATGTACGGATCCTCGAGGACCGCTTCCTGACGCTCGGGGTCGGTCACGAAGTAACCGGAGATGTAGCCCTTGTCGAAGCGCATGCCCTCGGTGAGCTCCAGCTGGAGCCCGAAGGTGTTGCTCTCCTCGACGGTGATGACACCTTCCTTGCCGACCTTGTCCATCGCCTCGGCGATGAGCTGGCCGATGGCCGGGTCGCCCGCGGAGATACCAGCGGTAGCAGCGATCTGCTCCTTGGTGTCGATCTCCTTGGCGGTGTCGAGCAGCTTGGCGGTGACGGCCTCGACGGCCTTCTCGATGCCACGCTTCAGGCCGAGCGGGTTCGCGCCGGCCGCGACGTTGCGCAGACCTTCACGCACGAGCGCCTGGGCGAGCACGGTGGCGGTGGTCGTACCGTCGCCCGCGACGTCGTCCGTCTTCTTGGCGACTTCCTTGACCAGCTCGGCGCCGATCTTCTCGTACGGGTCCTCGAGGTCGATCTCCTTGGCGATGGAAACACCATCGTTGGTGATCGTGGGGGCGCCCCACTTCTTCTCGAGCACGACGTTGCGACCCTTCGGGCCCAGCGTCACCTTGACAGCGTCGGCGAGGGCGTTCAGACCCCGCTCGAGACCGCGACGGGCCTCTTCGTCGTACGCAATTGTCTTGGCCATTGCGTTGAGATCCTCCACATGTCTATGGCTGACACACGAGACGACCACAGGTTGGATCGCCCCAAAGTACGCTGGCCAGGAGGTGCCCGCGACGGACGACCGAGGGTGTCGATGGAACCCGATCTCACCGTCCCGACCTGGCACTCAACAGTCACGAGTGCCAAGCCATTTTTAGCACTCGGGTGGCGAGAGTGCAAGGTCGCGCCCGGCGCGCAGGACATACCGGGCGCGACCGCCGCTCATGCCGGCTCTACACCGAGTCGTCCTGCACCGACGCCAGGAACTGATTCAGCAGCTCGACGAGCTCGGCCTCGACGACGGCCTTGTCAAGGCCCAGACCGCTGAGTACGCCCGTGCCGTTCTCCTGTTCCAGCAGAGCCAGCAGGATGTGCTCGGTACCGATGTAGTTGTGGCCGAGCCGCAGCGCCTCGCGAAAGGTGAGCTCGAGTACCTTTTTCGTGTCACCGTCGAACGGAATGAGGGCGGGCACCTCACCGTCGGCGGCGGGCAGCGAGGCGGTCGCGGCATCGCGCACCGCGTCCAGCGCGACACCCCGCGCGACGATCTCCTTGGCCGCCAGACCTTCCGGCTGGCCGATCAGTCCGAGAATCAGATGCCCGAGCGCGATCTGACCACTCCCCGAGGCGCGGGCGGCTTCCTGCGAACCGACGACGACCTGCCTGGCCCGGTCGGTGAACTTGGCGAAACCGGCCTGGGGGTCCATGGCGGCCGTGTCGCTCGGACCCTTCGGCACGAATCGTTTCTGCACGGCCTGCTTGCTGACGCCCATGCTGGCGCCGATGTCGGTCCAGGAGGCGCCGGAGCGGCGGGCCTGGTCGACGAAGTGTCCGATCAGGTGGTCGGCGGTCTCGCCGAGGTGATTGGCGGCGACCACCGCGTCGGAGAGTTGGTCGAGGACATTGTCGGGGCGGGCCTTCTTGATGCCGTCGATGAGGTCGTCGAGGCGAAAGTTCGGAGTGCTCATGCGTCAACCATAGGTTGACGATGCAAGATCGTCAACGATTGGTTGACGGCAAATTCCTGGCAGAGTGGCGCCATGGGGAGTATTCGGCGCTGGGCGCCGCGCGTGGTGGGGATCGTCGTGACGCTGGCGTGCCTGGTCGGCGCCGGACGACTGCTGTGGCCGCAACCGGGACTCGACGAACAGCCAGGGTCGACAGAGCGGCAATTGGCCTTCGTGCGGGAAGCGCTCGACGAGGGATCGGATACGGCTGCGCAAGAACTGTTTCCGGAGGGCTACGTCTTTTCGAACGTGCTCTACGGTCTCGCCTGGGTGCAGGCCGCGCACACCGATTCCGGGCTGCGCGCCGCGGCGCTCCGCGAATCACGGTGGGCGCTGGCACGATTGGAGTCCGACGAGGGCAAGGCGATTTTCAGCCCTGCGCTGCGGCCCACGTTCGGGGTGTTCTTCGCGGGTTGGACCAACTGGCTGCGCGCAGCGATCTTGTCGCTCGACGACACCGATACCGCGGAGGTGCGGCGGTTCGCCACGCACAGTTCGGAGATCGCGCAGGCGTTCGCGGCCGCGGAAACGCCCTTTCTCCAGGCCTATCCGGGCCAGGCGTGGCCGGTCGATTCCACCGTCGCCATCGCGTCGCTTCGCCTGCACGACAAGCTGTTCGGAGCGGACTACACGGCGGTGATCGATCGCTGGCTGGAGCAGGCGAAATCCCGCCTCGACCCCGCCACCGGGCTACTTCCGCACCAGGTTGCACCGTCGGACGGATCGCTGATGACCGGCGCAAGAGCGACCTCGCAGACCGCCATCCACCGGTTCCTCCCCGAGATCGATCCGGCGTTCGCGACGAGTCAGTACTCGCGCTACCGCGACCAGTTCCTCGCCTATCCAGGCGGTTTCGGCCCTGCCCTGCGCGAGTACCCGAAGGGTGTCGACGGGAGTGGCGATGTCGACTCGGGTCCGCTGGTCGCCGGTATCAGCCTTTCGGCCACGGTTGTCGCCCAAGGCGCCGCCCGCGTGCACGGTGATCGCGATCTGGCGTCCGCAATCGGCGCGGAAGGCGAACTGCTCGGGCTGCCGGTCAGCCTGCCCGGCTCCAAGCGGTACGCCTTCGGACTCCTGCCGATCGGGGACGCGTTCGTGGTGTGGTCGTCGACGGCGCGACCGCTGACCGAGCCGACGACGGTGCTCGAGCAGGATCTGCGCTGGTGGTGGCGGCTGCCGTGGCTCGGCATGCTCATCCTGATCGCGATCGCACCCTGGGTGTGGACGTTGGTCGGCCTCGCTCGACCCCGGCGGCGTGAAACCGTCACCGGATGACGCCGACCCGGCGTAATCGTGCAAAACGCGGTCCGCCAGTCGGTATGCCGATTCCGCGAGACCCGATCGCACGATGACGCCGGGTCCGATCGGCCTATCGCAGCCCCACCGTGAAGGCAGTGCCGCGCACGATCAGTTCTTTCACGACCGCACCGACACGACCGGTCAGCACCGTGTTCGTCGGGGTGTCGTCGGCCTTGACAACCTGGAAGACCGCATCCCGACGGCCGAGGCTGATGCACTGTGCCACGTAGCGGCCGTTCATCGGCTCGGGTTCGCGACCGCGTGCCCTGGCCGCGATCGCGCCGACCACGTATTGCCCGGCGGGAATGGCTGTCGCGCAAGCCATCCGCAGCGCCCGGCCGTCCACGCCCACCATCAACGCGGCGTCGCCGATGGCATAGACATCGGGGTGCGACACCGAGCGCAAGGTGTCATCGGTGCGGATACGGCCGTCGGCGGCGACCTCGAGGCCCGCCCGACGAGCCAGATCGGGGACGGTGAAACCGGTGGCCCAGACGGTGGTCGCAGCGGGCACCAGCGTGCCGTCGGCGAGCCGGACAGCATCGGGCAGAACCTCGACAACCTTGACGCCGGAACGGATTTCGACGCCGAGCCGGGTGAGCGCGGCGCGGATCAACTGGTGCGCGCGCGGCGAGAGCCAGGCACCGGGATCTTCGGAGCCGAGCAGGCTGATCCGCGAATCCGGATGTGACTCAGCGAGTTCGGTGGCCAGCTCGATGCCGGTTGGGCCCGATCCGACGATGACGATCTGACCCGAAAGCTCCGTCGTATCCTCGGCGGTGGCGACGAACTTCGCGTGCTCGGCCGCACCGGGCACGGCGCGGCGGTCGGCCTGGCTACCGAGCGCGTAGACGAGGGTGTCGTAGTGCAGCGTCCACTCACCGTCGACGGCGACGAGCTTGCGGTCCGGATCCAGGTCGGTGACCCGCGCCTGGATGAACTCGATGCCCTTGCGCCCCAGCGACTTCTGCAGGTCGAGGCGCTTGACCGACTGGCCTGCGGCGGCCTGGTGCAGACGCACCCGCTGCACGAATTCGGCGCGGGCGTCCACGACGGTGATCTGGGTGTCGCGAGTCTTCTTCGCGAGGGCGCGGGCCGCGGTGAGTCCCGCGTACCCGGCGCCGAGGACAACGATCCGATGCTGACCGGTCATGGTGTGGCTCCTTCTCTCGAAATGCCTACACACACCAGACCGATCAGCCCCCGAGTTCCTGACAGGTTCTAGAAGTGATCTGGATCACACCACTCCGCACGGCCGAGCCAGGTGCCTGACCGGGCGAATCGGCGCGGCTCTCACGCCGTCACGGCGGTCAACTTGACCGGGTTCACGACCGTGCGAACTGCCGCGATCGCACCCGCCTCGTCGAAGTCGAAGACCAGCACGCCGGTCGTGACCTCGTCCTGGACGAGGATCAGACCCACGTCACCGTTGATCTCGGCGAACTCGAACCGCGAGGTGGGAGTGAGGAAGCGGCGCAGCTTGGACAGGTAGCGCGCGACCACGTCGCCGCCGACCACCGGGACCTTGGCCGCGACCACCCGGCCGCCACCGTCGGCCACCGACACCACGTCATCGGCGAGCAGTTCGCGCAGTCCGTCCACATCGCCGGTCGACGCCGCCTGCAGAAACTTCTCGATCATCGTGCGCGCGTGCTCGGCCGACACCACGAAGCGCTGTTTGCCGGTCCGCACCCGCTGCCCGGCCCGATGGAAGATCTGCTGGGTGTTGGCCACGGTGAGCTCGAGCATCTCCGCGATCTCGGCATGCGAGTAACCGAATGCCTCACGCAGCACGAACACCGCGCGCTCGATCGGGCTGAGCCGTTCCATCGCGGTGAGCACGGCCAGCGACACCGACTCACGTTCCTCGACGGTCCCCAGCGGACCGAGCGCACCACCCCCGGTCGGCACCGGCTCCGGCAGCCACTGCCCGACATAGGTCTCACGCCTTGCCCGTGCCGAAACAAGCTGTGTACGACACAGATTCACGGTGACGGTCGTCAACCACGCCTCGGAATTAGCGATCTCCCCACGATCGGCGAGCGCCCACCGCAGATAGACCTCCTGGACGGCGTCCTCGGCCTCACTCGCCGCCCCGAACATGCGGTATGCGAGCGAGAACAGCCGCGGCCGATGCTCCAGAAACTCGGCGACGCCGTCGGATTCCACCCTGTACCCCTTCGCGCAGCTTCAGTGCCATAGACGGTACCGCCGCGGCCCCGACCATTTGCCGTGATGTGGGCGCCGTCTCGCGAGGCAGCGGCCGGGTCGGCAAGAACCGGTCAGCTCGGCGAGGGCCTAGTCGTCGTTGCGCGGACGACGCAACCGCAGCCGCGCGGAACCACGGATCGCCGGTCGACGAATAGCGGGCATCCGCCGCTGCGCCCGCCGCTGCGCCCGCCGCTCAGCCGGCTTGTGCTGCCAGGTCTCCGGCCGCGCGGCCACCCAGCGCGCCGACCGCCAGGCGAACGGAATGTGCGCCAGGTACAACGCCACCAAGATCAGCAGCAGCACGATCGGATAGGTCACCAGCAGCGCGGCGGCCAGCGCGGTCAGCACCAGCAGACCCGCCGCGGCCTGCGGTGCCACCGACACCGACTTCATCGCCAGCGTCGGGATGGTGCTCACACACAGCAGCGCGGCGAAGACCGTCCACGCGGCGACGAAGGCGAAACCGTCCCACCAGCCGTCGCCGAACTGCACCTTCAACGCGATCGGCACCAGCGCGATCAACGCACCGGCGGGCGCTGGCACGCCGACGAAGTATTCGCGCGCCCAGTTCGGGCGGGAATCGTCATCGAGCAGGGTGTTGAAGCGCGCCAGGCGCAGGACCAGGCTCACCGCGAACAACAGCGCCACGATCCAGCCCGCGCTGTAGCCGTCGAGCAGGGTCACGTAGATGACCAGCGCGGGCGCGACACCGAAGGAGATCGCGTCCGACAGCGAATCGAGTTCGGCGCCCATCTTGGAGGTGGCGTCGAGCATGCGCGCGAGCCTGCCGTCGAGGGTGTCGAGCACGGCGGCCGCGCCGACCATCGCCAAGGAGATACCGAGCTCGCCGTCGAGTCCGAACTTCACCGCCGACAGGCCCGCACACAGCGCGAGGATCGTGACGACGCTCGGCAGCAGCCGTACCGAGCGGGGACGCTTACGAGCCTGTTCGATCATCCCAGCACAGCCAGGACGGTTTCGGCCCCGATCGTGCGCTGCCCGGGGGCAACCAGTAGTTCGGTGCCGACCGGGAAGTACGTATCGACACGGGATCCGAACCGGATCAGGCCGTAGGTGTCACCGATGGTGAGCAGGTCGCCGACGCGGGCATCGCAGACGATGCGCCGGGCCAGCAGCCCGGCGATCTGCACCACGACGACCTGCTTACCGTCGGCGGTGTCGATGACCATGCTGTTGCGCTCGTTGGCGTCGGAGGCCTCCGGCAGATCGGCCGAGAGGAATTTGCCGGGCTGATGCAGCACCTCGCGCACGGTTCCGGACACCGGAACGCGCTGCACGTGCACATCGAGCACCGACAGGAAGATGCTGACGCGCGGCAACGGCTGATCGCCGAGCCCGAGCTCGGCGGGCGGCACCGCGGTGTCGACCAATGCCACTTCACCGTCGGCGGGCGCGACCACGATGCCCGCCCGGTTCGGCGGCACGCGGTGCGGATGCCGGAAGAAGGCGGCGCAGGCGGCGGCCGAGGCCAAACCGGCCCGGCGCACCCATTTATTGCGTCCGCCGATGACCGCCACCGCCAACGGCACCGCGACGAACGGCAGTCCGGCGGGATGTAGCGGGGGTACAGCGGCCCGCACCAAGTCGACGACATGTCCGACGCCGGTGGTATCGGGCGTGCCGGGCGGGGTGGGGCGGCGTGCCACGGGCTCCCTCTTTCGTGTGATGACTACGAGCGATCACACCTTACGGGAATCCCGGGGCAAGCACCCGTGGCCGTTGGCCGCCCGCCCTCTTGTGACAATCGGCACTCGGATCGCGGCCGGGCGCGCTAATATGAGGATGCCTCATGTCTCAGCGTTCACATGCTGTCTACGCGCGGGTCACGGGCGATGAGGGACAGATTTCGATGCTTCGGGTACACCCAGCGGTGCTGCCGCAGGTTGACAGGTACATAGGAGACACACAATGGCTGCTCGAATCGCCCAGACGACGGGTGCTGAGCACACCGCGATCCTCGGATTGGGTGTCTACCGCCCCGTCCGGGTGGTCACCAACGACGAGGTCGCAGGGCCGATCGACTCCAGCGACGAGTGGATCCGCACCCGCTCGGGCATCAACACCAGACGCTTCGCCTCGGCCGAGGAAACCATCCAGTTCATGAGCGTCGCCGCCGCGCGCGACGCGATCGCCGCCGCGGGCGTGCAGGTGGATCAGATCGACTGCGTCATCGTGGCGACGTCGACGAACCTGGTCCTCACCCCGTCCGTCGGTCCGCGCATCGCCACCGAGCTCGGCATGACCGGCTCGGCCGCCTTCGACATCTCGGCGGGCTGCGCGGGGTTCTGTCACGCCGTGGGGATGGCATCGGACCTGGTCCGCGCGGGCACCTCGAACCACGTGCTGGTGGTCGGCGTCGAGAAGCTCACCGAGACCATCGATTTCACCGACCGTTCGACGGCGTTCCTCTTCGCCGACGGCGCGGGCGCGGTAGTCGTCGGCCCGTCGGCCGAGCAGGGCATCGGCCCGACCGTCTGGGGTTCGGACGGTACCCAGCACCACGCCATCCGCCAGTCCAAGGACTGGGCGGAGTTCTTCGCCGAGATCGAGGAGAAGGGCACCGACGCGGTGCGCCCCTACCTCACGATGGAGGGCACCGCGGTGTTCCGCTGGGCCGCGCACTCGCTGGAGAAGGTCTGCCGCGACGCGATCGACCGCGCCGGCCTGACCACCGACGACCTCGACGCGATGATCCCGCACCAGGCCAACGGCCGGATCATCGAGATCATGGCCAGGGTGCTCGAGCTGCCGGAACACTGCGCGCTCGCCAACGACATCGAGGATTCCGGCAACACCTCGGCAGCATCGGTGCCGCTCGCCATGGAGGCGCTGCTGCGCAAGGGCGAATCGAAGCCGGGTGACACCGCGCTGCTGATCGCCTTCGGCGCCGGACTGTCCTACGCGGCACAGGTTGTCACCATGCCCGCCTGGAAATAGCCGCTCAGCAAATCTCACAAAACCGGGGTGGCCTGCGACGGAGCAGGCCGCCGAACGGTTGGCTCGCCGTGTCCACCTTGTCCCGCTTGCACCAACTCGGACATGCTGGCAAACTTCTCGCTACCGACGTTTGCTGATCTACGCAGCTCAGCCTCCAGCGTTCCCGTCGTCAAACCCGAGGTGATCGGCCGTGAAACTGCGCTCACTCCTGCCACGCAGGCACATCAACGAGGTCCCGCTCCTACCGAGCATCGGACCCGACGGCTCGCTCCCGAGTGTGTTCGTGCCGCGGGGGACTCGACTCAAACGCGAGGAACGCCTCGAACGCCTGCTCACTCCCAGTGAGCTCGACCTGGTCCTGCACCACCAGCTCTGACGGCTACCGCACAGCAGGGGGATACTCGATCGGGTGAGCACTCCCTCGGTAACCAAACCGGCCATTTTGAGCGTTGACGACGATCCCGGCGTTTCCCGCGCGGTCGTGCGCGATCTGCGCCGCCGCTACGGCGCCGACTACCGGATTCTGCGGGCCGAATCGGGGCAGCAGGCGCTGGAGGCGCTGCGGGAGATGAAGCTGCGCGGCCAGCCGGTGGCGGTACTGATCGCCGACTACCGGATGCCCGGCATGGACGGGATCGAATTCCTCGAGCAGGCGATGGATCTGCACCCCTACGCGCGGCGGGTACTGCTCACCGCCTACGCCGATACCGACGCGGCGATCGACGCGATCAATGTCATCGATCTCGATCACTATCTACTCAAGCCGTGGGACCCGCCGGAGGAGAAGCTGTACCCGGTGATCGACGGGTTGCTCGAGGTGTGGCGCAGTGCCGAGCAGCGGCCGGTGTACGAGACCAAGGTGGTCGGCGACCGGTGGTCGCCGCGGTCTTCGCAGGTGCGAGAGTTCTTGGCGCGCAATCAGTTGCCGTATCGGTGGTATCCGGTCGACGAGCCGGAGGGGACCCGGTTGCTGGAGGCGGCGGGGGCCGATCCGCTGACCTGTCCGGTGGTGATCACGGCCGGTGGTACGGCGCTGATTCAGCCGACCGACAGCGAGCTGGCCGAAAATGTCGGGCTCACGGTCGAACCGAGTGGGGATTTCTACGATCTGATCGTGGTCGGTGGCGGGCCTGCCGGGCTCGGTGCGGCGGTTTACGGCGCGTCGGAGGGGTTGCGCACCGTGTTGGTGGAGCGCACTGCCACCGGCGGGCAGGCGGGGCAGAGTTCGCGGATCGAGAACTATCTCGGATTCCCGGATGGGGTGTCGGGGTCGCAGCTGGCGGATCGGGCGCGCAGGCAGGCGGCGAAGTTCGGTGCGGAGATCATCACTACACGCGATGTGGTCGCGCTAGAGGTCAACGGTTCGGCGCGCACGGTGCGGTTCGCCGATGGCGGAAAGCTGTGCGCGCATACGGTTCTGATCGCCACGGGGGTAGACTATCGACGTCATCCGGCCACGGGTGTGGACGAATTCACCGGGCGCGGTGTGTATTACGGGTCGGCGATGACCGAGGCGGCCGAGTGCGCCGAGCAGGAGGTCTATATCGTCGGCGGGGCTAATTCCGCCGGTCAGGCCGCGGTGTTCTTGTCGCGCAACGCTCGTCGCGTGCATCTGGTGGTTCGGGGCGACTCGCTGGAGCGGTCGATGTCGCACTATCTCGTTCAGCAGATCGCGGGGATCCCGAACATCGTCGTGCACACCGAGACCGAGGTGGTCGGCGTCGACGGCGACACTCACCTGGAACGGATCATCCTGCGCGACAACAGCTCCGGCACCGAGGACAAAGTCGACGCCCAACGACTGTTCCTGTTCATCGGCGCCGCGCCGCAGACCGGCTGGCTCGACGGCGTCGTCACCCGCGACGCCGCCGGATACGTGCTGGCCGGACCGGACCTGATGATCGACGGCGCCCGGCCACCCGGCTGGGAACTACCGCGACCACCGCAACACCTGGAGACCAGCGTCCCCGGCGTGTTCGTCGCGGGCGATGTACACGCCGAGTCCGCCAAGCGGGTCGCCTCGGCGGTCGGCGAGGGCGCGATGGCGGTCATGCTCGTCCACCGGTACCTGGCATGAGAGGTCAGCGGCCGGAGGCGGTAGCGGAGCGTACTCACGCAGGCCGCCCGATCATGCCCAGACAGACCGCCTAGGAGGTGAGTTCCTTGATCTGCGATCCCGAAGAACTGCGCACGCTGTTCCTGTTCGAGAAGCTCGACGAATCCCAGCTCGCCGAGCTGTGTGTCATCGGGCGCATCGAGTACGTCGACCCGGGCCCGGTGTACCGCGAGGGCGATCCCGCCACCTGCTTCTACGTGCTGATCGACGGCGAGGTGCGGCTGACAAAACTGTCCGGCGGAGTGGAGATCGAGACCAACCGCACCGACCATCGCGGGGTATACGCGGGCGCCTGGATGGCCTATCTCGGCGACCGCGCGAAGCAGGACTACAACGGCTCGATGTACGTGCTGCGCCGCTCCCGGTTCCTGGTCATGGACGCGGGCGATTTCGCCAGGATCATGCACGAGTGGTTCCCGATGGCCGTGCACCTGCTCGAGGGCGCGTTCTTCGGTGGGCAGAAGTCGAGCCAGCGGATCGCCGAACGGGAACGGTTGCTCGCCCTCGGTTCGCTGTCTGCCGGACTCACCCACGAGCTCAACAACCCCGCCGCCGCCGCGGTGCGCGCCACCTCCGGTCTGCGCGAACGCGTCGCCGGGATGCGGCACAAGCTGAAGATGATGGCCGAAGGCAAGTTCCCCGCCGACGCGCTGGTCAAGCTCGTCGAGATGCAGGAACAGGCCGCCGACCAGGTCGCCAAGGCACCCGACCTCAGCCCGTTGGAAGCGGCCGATCGCGAGGACGCGCTGGCCGACTGGTTCGAAGAGCGCGGCGTCGCCGACGGCTGGAATCTGGCACCTACCTTCGTGCAGGCGGGCCTGGACACCGACTGGCTCGAGGGCGTGCACGCGACCCTGGAAGCCTGCAAGGCGCCGGTGTTCGAGGGTGCCGTGCGCTGGCTGAACTACACCATCGAGACCGAGTTGCTGATGAACGAGATCTTCGACTCGACCACCCGCATCTCCACCCTCGTCGGCGCGGCCAAACAGTATTCGCAGATGGACCGCGCGCCGTATCAGGTCGTCGACCTGCACGAGCTGCTCGATTCCACGCTGGTGATGCTCAACCGCAAACTCGGTGACGGCGTCGACGTGGTGAAGGACTACGACCGCAGCCTGCCGCCGATTCCCTGCTTCGCCGCCGAACTCAACCAGGTGTGGACCAACCTGATCGACAACGCCGTCTACGCGATGGGCGGCGAGGGCACCTTGACGATCCGCACCTTCAAGGAAAACGACTGCGCCGCAATCGAAATCGGAGACACCGGGCCCGGCATTCCCGACGGGACGCGCAGCCGCATCTTCGAACCGTTCTTCACCACCAAACCGGTCGGCGACGGCACCGGCCTCGGCCTCGACATCTCGTTCCGGATCGTGACGAACAAGCACAACGGTGACATCCGGGTCGAATCAGAGCCGGGCAACACGCGGTTCATCGTCCGCCTGCCGTTACACCCGGCGGCGGAGGATGGGGGCACACCTACTACAGGAGGTCAGGATGGCTGAAGCCGGAATCGATCCGAGCGTGCCGCCGAGTGGCGCCGGTTGTGTCGAGTGCGACGCGAGCGACGGCTGGTGGGTACACCTGCGCCGGTGCGCCGAATGCGGTCACATCGGCTGCTGCGACAGCTCCCCCAGCAAGCACGCGACGAAACATTTCGAGGCCACCGCGCACCCGTTCATGCAGAGCTACGAACCGGGCGAGGACTGGTTCTACAACTTCGCCAGCGGCGAGATGTACAGCGACGGTCCCGAGCTCGCCGCGCCGACCAGCCACCCGGCCGACCAGACCGTCCCCGGCCCGGCCGCCCGGGTACCCGCGAACTGGCAATCACTGCTCGGCTGAGCGGACCCTACGGCTTCATCCCGCCGGCATCGGCGACCGGCTTGTCGCCGTTGCTCGGCACGAGGCAGACCAGTTTCGCCGTGCTGAGCGCCACGTTGGGGCTGCCCTCGAACGGTCCGCCGGGATGGGCCGCGAGGATCTGCTCGATCGCCTTCTTCTCGCCGTCGGCGTCCAGTGTCTTGAACTGCGCGCAGGTGATATCGGCGGACGTGGGCGTCGAGGTGGAGGCGGCGGCTGTGGTGGTGGCGGGCGCGCTCGTGCTGGAGGTCGGCGTGCCCTTGCGCAGCCCGCTCGCATCGGCGGCGTCGTCGGACCCGCACCCGACCACAGTCAGGATCAGTGCCCCGGCGGCCAGAACGGCGAGGGAGATTCGGTTCATCTGCTGCTTTCCCCGGTAGATCGCGGCGCCGGCACCTCCGGCGCGTCCGGTGCAGCGTACCGACTGGCGGCGATTGTTCGTCATGTCAGCCAGAATGGGCTTCTGACCTTGCGGTCTGCCTATCGATTCCTGATCGCGCGCAGAAGCGGCAGAATGGGGCGGTGGCTGAACTTTCGCTCACCGCCCGGCTCAACCCCTCCGCCGCCGATGCCCGCCGCGGGGTGGTGCGCCTGCACCCCGAGACGCTCACCGCGCTCGGTCTGCGCGAATGGGACGGCATCGCGCTGATCGGCGCGCGCCGGACCGCCGCGGTGGTGGCGAAGGCGCCCGCGGACAGTCCGCCGGGGGTGGCCCTGCTCGATGACGTGACGCTGTCGAATGTGGGGTTGCGGGAGAACGCGGCGGTGACCGTCGCCCCGGTGACGGTCTTCGGCGCCAAGCAGATCTCGCTGAGCGGCTCGGCGCACGCGATGGCCAGTATTCCGGCGGTCACCCTGCGCCAGGCGCTGCTCGGCAAAGTGGTGACCGTGGGTGACACGGTGTCGCTGCTGCCGCGCGATCTCGGACCCGACATCAGTTCCTCGGCGGCCACCCAGGCGCTCTCGCGCGCCTTCGGTATCGCCTGGACCACCGAACTGCTCACCGTCACGGCCATCGAGCCGATGCCGGGACCGGTGAGCGTGCAACCGAATTCGGCCGCCGGTTGGGGCGCGGGCGCGGCCGCGATCCTGCACGCGGTGGCCCGCGACGCGCCGCAAACTTCGTCAGGACAGGTTTCCGGGTCGGATCAGACCGAATCTGTCGCCGTGCACGTGAGTTCGGGAAACGTACCGATCCAGGTCGAGGACCTGGCCGGAGTGCAGAGCCAGGCGGGCAAGCTGGCCGAATGGCTGAGTCTGGCGCTCAACGAACCCGAGTTGCTCAAAACACTCGGCGCACCAGCGCACCTGGGTGTGCTCATCACCGGTCCGGCCGGGGTCGGCAAAGCAACTTTCGCGAAAGCTGTTGCCGCACCGCGCCGGATCGTCGAACTCGACGGTCCGAGCGTCGGCGCGACCGAGAGCGGCACCCGGCTGCGTGAGGTCGCCGAGGCGGTCGCCGATGTCGCCACCGGACAGGGCGGCGTGCTGCTGATCACCGATATCGACGCCCTGCTGCCCGCCGAGGCCGAACCGGTCGCCACCCTCATCCTCGACCAGCTGCGGGCCGCGGTGCGCGCGCCGTGTGTCGCCCTGCTGGCCACCACCGCCCACCCCACCCAGGTGGATTCGCGTCTGCGGGCACCGGACCTGTGCGACCGCGAGCTGGCCTTGCCGCTGCCGACGGCCGCGATTCGCCGGGCACTACTGGAACAGCTACTGCGCAAGGTACCCGCGGGCAAGCTCGATCTCGATGTGGTCGCCTCGCGCACACCAGGTTTCGTTGTCGCCGACCTGACCGCGCTGTGCCGGGAAGCGGCCGTGCGCGCGGCGGGCCGGGCCAGCCGCGAACACACCGAACCCGAGCTCGCCCAGGACGACCTGATCGGCGCACTCGAGGTGATCCGGCCCCTGTCCCGTTCGGGGACAGAGGAATTGGCGATCGGCTCGCTCGACCTCGACGACGTCGGCGACATGGTCGAGACCAAACAGGCACTCACCGAAACGGTGCTGTGGCCGCTGCGCCACCCCGACTCGTTCGCCCGCCTCGGCATCGAACCGCCCCGCGGCGTCCTGCTCTACGGCCCACCCGGCTGCGGCAAGACCTTCCTCGTCCGAGCACTGGCAGGCACCGGCCAGCTCAGCGTGCATGCGGTGAAAGGCGCTGAGCTGATGGACAAGTGGGTCGGCTCCTCCGAACGCGCGGTACGCGAACTCTTCCAGCGGGCTCGCGATTCGGCGCCGTCGCTGATCTTCCTCGACGAGGTCGACGCCCTCGCCCCGCGCCGCGGCCAGAGCAGCGACTCCGGGGTGTCGGACCGGGTGGTCGCCGCGCTGCTCACCGAGCTCGACGGAGTCGAACCGCTGCGCGACGTGGTGGTGGTCGGCGCGACCAACCGCCCCGAATTGATCGACCCCGCGCTGTTGCGACCGGGCCGCCTCGATCGCCTGGTCTTCGTCCCGCCGCCGGACGGCCCCGCCCGGCTCGAGATCCTGCGCACCGCGGGCCGCTCGGTACCGCTCGCCGATGACGTCGATCTAGCCGCCCTGGCCGAGGATCTCGACGGCTACTCGGCCGCCGACTGCGCCGCCCTGCTCCGCGAGGCCGCGCTCTCGGCCCTGCGCCGCGATATGGCCGCCGCCGACGTCACCGCCGGGGACGTGGCAGGAGCCCGCGCCACCGTGCGCCCCTCCCTCGATCCCGCGCAGGTCGAATCGCTGCGCCGCTACGCCGAGAGCAGGGCGTGATCGCCGCCGGAACTCGCCGCCTTTCGATCCGGTCACGACATCCCAGGTGGGAGGGGTAGTCGCCGGTATCGTCGGGACGGTGCCCAAGATCGGTGATGGTCTTGACGTGGTCACGGCGTTCGCCGGGGCCGCGGCCGCGGGGATGTCGCTGTTCCTGCCGTTCAGCTACGGTGACGGGTCGTCGATGGATTCGCCGTATCGTGTCACCAGCCTGATCAACAGTGTGCCGCGCGCGGCGGCACTCGGTCTCATCGTCGCTGTCGTCGTCGCCGTGCTGGCCAGGCCGATCAACCGGCCGGGGCTGATCTGGCTCACCGCGACGGGCGGGGCGACGGCCTTGGCGATCAACTACTACATCGGCGAGGCGATGACCTCCGCGGATGTTCTCACCACCCAGAACTACATCGACTCCCTGTTCGGCGGCGTGCTGTTCGGCGCGCTGTGCGTCTGCGCGTGGCGAACACGCTGGTCCGCGGTCGGTTTCGGCCTCGGGATCCTCGTCGTGTTCGTCTATGGCGAAGTCGTCGCGGTGTTCACCTCGAACGCCTCCGCGACGGCGGACAAGGCCGTGCACACCCCGTTCTGGCTGGTCGGCGCCGCGGTCGTGCTGCTGGCGGTGAACACCCTGCGCCACCAGCACGGCATCATGCTGCCCGCCATCCCGCGCATGGCCGCGGATCTGCCGATCTCCCCGATCATCGCCACCACTGTGCTGTCGCTGTCGCTGTTGATCGCCACCGAATGGCTCGGCCGCGAATTCGACGGACGACGCAGCAATTTCTGGCAGATCGTTATCGCCGTGATCGTCACGCTCATCGCGGCACTCGTGGCCGCGCTGCTGCTGCCCGGCCGCGACGGCACCGGCGTGCTGCTCGCCGTGAGCTTGGCCGCGGCAGCCGATTCACTCGGTGACGCATCGACGCTCGGCTGGCATCTCGTTGTCGTTCTCGTCGTCGGCGTGATCGCCATCCTGGCCGGTCTGCGCTGGGCGACGCCGTGGGGCGTGCTGCTCGGTGTCGCCGCGATCTGCGCGTTCGCCGCGTTCGCCGAACATCTTCCGTTGTCGTTCGCGTGGTCGGCCGGGGTGGTGTTGCTGTCCGGTGTGGCCGGTTACGCCATCGGCTCGACCCGGGTCACCTACCTGCCGAGCGCGATGCTCGGGCTCGGCGCGCTGTTCCTGCCGTCGATCCTGTGGTCGATCCCCACCGAGCAGCGGCACTGGCCGACCGGCAGCGCCGCGGTCGCGGAGCGGGTGCCGGGTCAGGTCGCGCTGGCCATCACTCTCGGGTCCGCGGCCGGACTCGCGGTGCTGTTCCAACTCCGGCCCGCCACGTCCCGAACAGCACAGCCATAGCCGCACCGCGCGCGACATGGCCGACGCGACAACCTCGGTGCCGCCGAACATCGCGCTCGCGCCCGTAGGATCGGGGCGCGCTACTCGACCGCTACCTACCCGACGGAGGGGGAGTTGTTAGCCGTTCTGCTCGTTCACGCACTGGCCGCCCTCCTGGCCCCGCTGTGTGTACGAGTGCTGGGCCGCAACGCTTTCTATCTGCTGGCGCTGGTCCCGCTCGGCAGCCTCGGCTGGGTGTTCGCGCACTGGGGCGACACCGTGCGCACGCAAGTGCGATGGGCGCCGCAGATTTCGATGGACATCGATCTGCGGTTCGATTCCCTCGCCGCGGTGATGTGCACGCTGGTGCTCGGCGTCGGCGCGTTGATCCTGGCCTACTGCGGCCGCTACTTCGAGCGTGACGAGGCCAGGCTCGGGGTGTTCGCGGCCGAGCTGACCGGGTTCACCGGTGCCATGTTCGGGCTCGTCACCAGCGATAACATGCTGCTGCTCTACGTGTTCTGGGAAATCACGACGGTGCTGTCGTTCCTGCTCGTCGGTCACTACGCCGAGCGTTCGGTCAGTCGCAGGGCCGCGATCCAGGCGCTGCTGGTGACGGGCGCGGGCGGGCTGGCGATGCTGGTCGGAATCGTGATTCTCGGGCTGCGTTACGAGAGTTTCCTGCTCTCGGATGTCCTCGCGGCGAGTTCGGTCCCGACTGGGACCGCGGTATCGGTCGGGGTCGGCCTGGTACTACTCGGGGCGATCAGCAAATCCGCGATCGTGCCGCTGCACTTCTGGTTGCCCGGTGCGATGGCGGCGCCCACGCCGGTGAGTGCCTACCTGCATGCCGCCGCGATGGTGAAAGCCGGTGTCTACCTGGTGGCCCGGCTGGCGCCCGCACTCGCGCAGACGCCCCCGTGGCATCTCATGCTGCTGCCGCTCGGTATCGCCACGATGCTGCTCGCGGGGTGGCGGGCGATCCAGGTGCACGATCTGAAGCTGGTGCTGGCGTTCGGGACCGTCAGCCAGTTGGGTCTGATGATCACCATGGTGGGCATCGGCACGCCCGACGCGGCGCTGGCCGGGCTGTGCCTGCTGGTGGCGCACGGGCTGTTCAAGGCGTGTCTGTTCATGGTGGTCGGCATCATCGATCACGGCGCGGGTACCAGGGATCTGCGCCGGTTGTCCGGGCTCGGTCAGCGTGCGCCGGTGCTGTGCGCGATCGCGGTACTCGCGACGCTGAGCATGGCCGGACTGCCGCCACTGCTCGGGTTCGTCGGCAAGGAATCCGCGCTCGGCGCGCTGTGGTCGGCCGAGGTGCTGAGCACGCCGGTGCGGTTCGCCCTGCTGGCGGGGGTCACGGTCGGTTCGGCGTTCACCGTCGCCTACAGCATCCGATTCGTCTGGGGCGCTTTCGGAATCACCGCGAACCCCGAGCGCGCGGTCACCTGGCACGCACCCGGCCCCTTGCTGCTCGGCCCGCCCGCGGTGCTCGCGGTGGCCGGTCTGGCCGGCGGTCTGACCACCCCGGCCGTCGATCGCTGGCTGAGCCCCTACGCCGAGACACTGCCCGGCGTTCTCGACACCCATCTCGCCCTCTGGCACAGCTTCACCGGGCCGCTCGCGCTGACGGTGGTCATCGTCGCGGCCGGTGTCGCGCTGTTCCTGATCCGCGGCCGGATCGGCGAACCCGCGCACCCACGTCTCGGCAACGCCGACCGCAACTACGACGCGGCCCTGCGCGCGATGGATCGACTGTCGTTGCGTATCACCGGAACTGTGCAGTCCGGCTCGCTGCCCGCCAGCCAGGCCACCATCCTCTGCACGCTGATCGTGTTGCCCGCGATCCTGCTCGCGGTCGGCACCCGCACGGGAGTGCGGCTGCGACTGTGGGATTCGCCGTTGCAGGCCGCGATCGGCGCGATCATGATCGCGATGGCGTTGGCCGCCACCGTGTTGCGCAACAGGTTGGCCAGCGTGCTCGTCGTCGGGGTGACGGGCTACGGCTGCGGTGTGATCTTCGCGCTGCACGGTGCCCCCGACCTGGCGCTGACCCAATTCCTTGTCGAGACACTGACTTTGGTCGTGTTCGTGCTCGTCCTGCGCGCGTTTCCCGCGGAGATCGCCGAAAGCCAGGGCACGGCCTTCAAATTCCGCCGGGCCCTGCTGGCCACCGCGGTCGGCATCACCGTCCCCGTCATCGCCGCGTTCGCCGTCGCCGCCCGGCACGGCAACCCGATCTGGCACGCCATCCCGGACGCGGCCTACCGGATCGGTGGCGGCAAGAACGCGGTCAATGTCCTGCTGGTCGACATCCGCGCCTGGGACACCCTCGGCGAGATCTCGGTGCTCGTCGTCGCCGCGACCGGCGTCGCGTCGCTGGTTTTCCGCAGCCGCCGCTTCGGCAGCGCACCCCGCGCCGTCGATTCACCGAACTACGACCCCGACGCGGTGAGCTGGCTGCCCGCCGCCCGCCTCCTCGACCGGCGCGACCGCTCGATGGTCCTGCAGATCACCACCCGCCTGGTCTTTCCGACCATCATGGTGCTGTCGGTGTACTTCTTCTTCTCCGGCCACAACGCACCCGGCGGTGGCTTCGCGGGTGGCCTCGTCGCGGGGTTGGCGCTGACCCTGCGCTACTTGGCGGGCGGCCGCTACGAACTGGGCGAAGCACTCCCGGTCGACGCCGGGCACCTGCTCGGCGCCGGCCTCACCCTCGCCGCGGGCACCGCGACTGCTTCACTCCTGTTCGGCGCGCCCCCGCTGTCCTCCGCGATCATCGAGGTGACGCTGCCGCTGCTCGGCCACATCAAACTGGTCACCGCCCTCTTCTTCGACCTCGGCGTCTATCTGGTGATCGTGGGGCTGGTGCTGGACGTGCTGCGCAGCCTCGGCGCCCGCCTGGACAAGGAATTGTTATGAGCGCCAACCTGATTCTGCTGATCACCATCGGCGTGCTCACCGCGTGCGGCGTCTACCTGCTGCTCGAGCGGGTGGTGTCGAAGATGCTGCTCGGGATGATCCTGCTCGGCAACGCGGTGAATCTGCTGATCCTCACCATGGGCGGCGCGGACGGCGAACCACCGATCCTCGGCAGCCCCGACACCTCCCCCGACGGCATGGCCGACCCGCTCGCGCAGGCCATGGTGCTCACCGCGATCGTGATCACCATGGGGGTGGCCGCTTTCGTCCTCGCGCTGGCCTATCGCGCCTACATGCTGACCACCACCGAAGACGTGAGCAAGGACCCCGAGGACGCCCAGGTCGCCGCGGGCCGCGAACGGGAGGATCCCGAACAGTGACCCTGTCCCCGGATCTGCTCCCCGCCGTCGCCGCGCTGCCGGTGCTGGTTCCGCTGCTCGCCGCCGCGGCCACGCTGGTGTTCGGCCGGCGCCCGCGCCTGCAGGCGATGATCACGCTGACCGCGCTGTCGACGGTGCTGGTGATCAGCGGGCTGCTGCTGTACCTCGCCGACCGCGACGGCACCACCGCCGTGCAGGTGGGCGGCTGGCCGACCCCCATCGGCATCACCCTCGTCGTCGACCGGCTCAGCGCCGCCATGCTGCTGGTCTCGGCCTTCGTGCTGCTCGTGGTGTCGATTTACGGTGCGGGACAGAATATTTCCGACGGCGACGAACTCCAGCCGACCTCGATCTACCGCCCCACCTACCTGATCCTGACCGCGGGCGTCTCGACCGCGTTCCTGGCCGGTGACCTGTTCAACCTGTTCGTCGGCTTCGAAATCCTGCTCGTCGCCTCGTTCGTGCTGCTCACCGTGGGCGCCACCGAGGAACGGATCCGCACCGGCATCGCCTATGTGATGGTGTCGATGGTGTCGTCGCTGATCTTCCTGATCGGCATCGCCCTCACCTACGCGGCAACGGGCACCCTGAACCTCGCGCAGCTCGCCGGGCGCCTGGAAGCGACACCCAGCGGCGTGCGTACCGCCTGCTACGCGGTGCTGCTGGTGGCGTTCGGGATCAAGGCGGCGGTGTTCCCGCTGTCGAGCTGGCTGCCCGACTCCTACCCCACCGCGCCCGCACCGGTGACCGCGGTGTTCGCGGGCCTGCTCACCAAAGTCGGTGTGTACGCGATCATCCGCACGCACACGCTCTGGTTCCCCGACGGCGCGTTCGACGACATCCTGCTGGTCTGCGGCCTGGCGACGATGATCGTCGGCATCCTTGGCGCGATCGCGCAGAACGATATCCGGCGACTGCTCTCGTTCACGCTGGTCAGCCACATCGGTTACATGGTGTTCGGCATCGGCCTCGCCACCACCGCCGGGCTGACCGGCGCGGTGTTCTACGTGGCCCACCACATTCTGGTGCAGACCGCACTGTTTCTCGCTGTCGGATTGATCGAACGGCAGGCCGGGTCGGTGTCGTTGCGCCGGATCGGCGGGCTGGCGACCGCGAGTCCGCTACTGGGCGTGTTGTTCCTGGTCCCCGCTTTGAATCTCGGTGGCATTCCACCCTTTTCGGGTTTCATCGGCAAGGTCGCACTACTGGAGGCCGGCGCCGCCGAGGGCAGCGTGCTGGCCTGGGTGCTGGTCGGTGGTTCGGTGGTCACGAGCCTGCTCACGCTGTACGCGGTGGCGCGAGTGTGGAGCAAGGCGTTCTGGCGACCGCGCGAAGAGGCACCCGAAGGCCATCTCACCGCGGCGAATCTGCCGACGCTGGTAGAGGATTCGACCGATGTGAACTACGAGGACCGCACCGATCCCGGCCGGATGCCCGTGCTGATGGTGCTGGCCACCATCGGGCTGGTCAGCGCCGGACTCGCGCTCACCGTGTTCGCCGGGCCGATCCTCGGCATCGCCGAACGCGCCGCCGCCGACCTCGACGACCCGTCGGTCTACATCGACTCGGTACTCGGACCGGAGCAGCGATGAGCCGACTGGTCACCCGCGACAATGTTCTTCGGCTCAGCGTGCTGATCTGGCTCACGGCCGTGTGGGTCGCGCTCTGGGGCGATCTGAGCGTGGCCAACACCCTCGCCGGCGTGGTGGTCGCGCTGATCGTGGTCTTCGCGCTGCCACTGCCGCTGGTCCCGGTGGCCGGGCGCTTCCATCCGCTGTCGTTTCTCGAATTGATCGCCGCGAGTATCTATTACGCGCTCGAATCGAGTCTGCAGGTGGCCTGGTTCGCCCTCCGGCCCAGCGGCCCGCCGGTCTCGGGCGTGCTGCGCGTGCACCTGGGCATCCAGTCCGATCTGGTGCTGGTGATGTGCGCCGACCTGCTCAACCTGATCCCCGGCACCATGGTCCTCGAACTCGACCGCGCCCGCTGCGTGGTCTATGTGCACGTGCTCGATGTGGGCAGCGACGGATCGGTCGTGAAGTTCTACCGCACCACCCGGCGCCTGGAACGCCTGATGATCAACGCCTTCGAACGCCCCAGCGAACGGCGCCGGCCCACGGAGGTACAACCATGACCGTTGTCGCCGTCATCGCCGCTGTGCTGCTCACAGCCGCCGCGGTGATCACCAGCTACCGCGTCCTCGCAGGCCCGAGCACTCTCGATCGCGTCGTCGGCATCGATTCGCTGATGGCCATCGCCGCGTCCGGGCTCGCGGTGTGGGCCGCCTACAGCAACGACACCACGGTGATCCCGGCGATCGTGGCGCTCGCGCTGGTCGGTTTCCTCGGCTCGGCCGCGGTCACCCGATTCCGGGTCAGTGATGACCGGTGAGCGTCTGGGAATGGGTGTCGGCGATCCTGATCCTGACCGGCTGCGCACTCGCGTTCACGGCATCGATCGGCATCGTCCGTTTCCCCGACACTCTCACCCGCATGCACGCGGCCACCAAACCACAGGTGGTCGGCCTCATGCTGGTCCTCGTCGGCACCGGCATCGACATCCGCGACGACATCAATGTCTGGATGCTCGTCCTCACCGGCCTGTTCACGATCATCACGGCCCCCGTCATCGCCCACCTCATCGGCCGCACCGCCTACCGCGAACAACGCCACCGTGATGGACTGTTCTGAGAACGCATCGGCATTCTGCCGCTATCGCGGCTGGATTCGGCGTCGGAGTTCGGAAGCGATTGCGTCTGCGTCGGCAGGCAAAATCACTGTGTCAGTACCGGTCTCGTTGACAGTGATCAGGTAACGGCCAGACGCACGATTACCAGGAGCGATGTCGACCCAGCTGATGTAGGTCGGTTCGGTCGACCGTGGATGATCAATTCGGAACGCGCCTTCGGCCGATCGCGGCAGGCGCAGGAACGCACGCATCCGTTCCTCCACCGACGATCGCCCGTCTGCGGCAACACGCCACGAGGTCGGTGCGGATTCACCTCTGATTCGCGGGGTGTAGCCGACCATCTGCTAAGCTCCGCCAGCGGTAGCCGCAGGTAGTGTGAGCGAGAAGT
Organism: Nocardia sp. FBN12; assembly: GCF_050320175.1. Taxonomy (GTDB): domain Bacteria; phylum Actinomycetota; class Actinomycetes; order Mycobacteriales; family Mycobacteriaceae; genus Nocardia. Next base: position 5,544,565 of record NZ_CP190048.1, read on the forward strand.
AGCGCAGCAGATCGCCGCGAGGAACCGAGGCCAGCCGTACGTCTGCCCCGAAATCTGGGTCAGGTGAGGATGTTTGGGTCGCGATGACGTTACGCCCGGTATGTTGCTGTACGGCTCCCTCGCAACCCTTTTCGCACTCTGGCTCCCGCTTTTCAAGACAGGGAGTTACCGCAAAGCGCCGTCCCATTCGCTGTGGGAATTGCGCGAAGTCGGCGCCCCCGGCTTGCCTCTACTCGTCCTCGGCGCGACCCTGTTGGTTGTCGCAGGAGTTCTCCTTCACCTCACACTCTTACCCGTGATTCCGAGCGTGTGGGTGCAGTGCCTCGCAGTCGCCGAAACGCTCGGCACCCTGATGGCGTTATCCATCGGGCTCACGCTGACTCTTCCCGACGCCGATGACCTCGAGTTTCGCCCCGGGTTGGTCGTCCTCGTAGTTGGCCTCACCTTAACCATCGTCGGTGCGTGGAGGCTACCGAACTTCGCTGCTCGCCAAACTGAGCCGTCCAAGAACGCGAGTTGAGGCACAGTTGCCTGTTTGCTGATCCATAACCCGAGGTGTAGCGTCGCTCACAGAGATCGGCCCCCGGGAGCGCTACCAACGCTCACCGAGGGCCTGGGTACGAAACAGCCTTACCTGTTCGCACCGTAGGGGAAACCCTACCTGCACCTCCTCGGAGTGCCCCAATGCCGAGGTCGTCGTCCTGATGCCAGGAGTTTCAATTCTCCCGTGCGCGGACCGCGAACAACCGTTTCGCTTCCCAAGGCCCTGGGCCCTTCGCGGTCGTTACCGACGAGCCCGACCGGGGAGATTCCAACCCATCAAACAGCCGTCTGCGAGTACCACCGTCGTACGCCTCGCACGTACGCACCGTGACGGCCGGGAGTGCACACCTTCGCCACGGTCCAACCAGCCACGCGCCCATCGGACGCGCGGCCAGAAGTGTTGGCCGAGGACGCAAATCGGGGTTCGGTGCGGGGAAGCGGGCAGGGATGGTTACGACACCGGCACCCTTGGGTGCTCGAATCGGTTCAATTCAGCCCGCAGGTCATCATGACCGAAGCAGCCGGATTCCCTCCTTGCCGCATCGCCCGAAGCAGTACTGGCACTCCATGTCGGTCGGATCATCAATCGCGACAACCGACTTCAAGTCGTAGGCCCGGTCCTTAACGCCTCGAACCTTGCCGCACAGCGTGCGGTAGGTGCCGTCGGCGGCGATCTCGCGCACATAGTGGGCGCGCGTCCCAGTTTTGGTTCGGACCCAATTACCTACCTGTACACCGGAATTAACCTCAGCATCGGAGGAGGAGACGACGACGGGCCCGGATTTGGCGGTCCAGCGTTGTTCCTCGCGCTGACGCCGTTGGGCGGCACGTTTGCGACGGTCGGGCGAAAGCTCTACGCCCATCGGAGTACCAGTGGGGTTCGTGTGCACGTCCCGAAGATACCGCTGACGTACGACATCCCGCCCGAGCCCAGTGCGGTGACCTCGGTTTACATTTCCCAGGGGTCCAGTACAACCAGTTCGATGCCGACGAAATCCTTGACGTTTCGTGTCGCCAAGGTCGCTCCCGCTGCCAAGCAGATCGCCGCGATCTGTGCGTCGCCCTGACTGATCGGGCGACCCTGTCGACGACGTTCGGCGACGATCTGCCCATACGTTCGCGCGGCTCGCGCGTCGTAATCGGTGATGTCGCCGAAGAACTCGTTGAACAGCTCGTCAGCCACGCTCGCCAGCCCCGACTTGCGCCGGCCATCCGGCAAGTTCTCGATACCGACCCACAGCTCGCCGACGGTGATGGCGGTAGTTCCCACGTCCGGATTGGCTTCCAACCATTCGATCACCCGCACATCAGGCTCTGGACGGAACAGCTCGCACACCACATTCGTATCGGCGATGATCACAGATCGATTCCCCGCGCCTCCTCGGAGCGGTCGGGTAGCTCGAGGTCGGCGGCAAATGGCCGCGTCCGTTCATAGACCTCGCGCAGCAAGCGCCGCGGACGAACGGCCGCCGACAGAATCTCGCGGGCCTCGGCCTCCATGCTGTGGCCGTGGGCCGCGGCTCGGCGCCGTAGCCGCGCTTTCACGTCGTCATCGAGATCCCGAATGGTTATGCTGGCCATGCAATCAATGCTATCAGCGATTGCACGGGCCAGGCTTGGCTAGACGTCGCCTGAACTTCTCGAGATTCGGGACTGCACCTCATCGGCCGCACGGCCTACCGCGAACAACGCCACCGTGATGGGTTGTTCTAGGCGGCCGCGATCCGTTCGATAGCAGGTTCCGGGGCGGTGGCGAACCAGGTGTTGTGGAAGGCGATCGCGACCGCGGCCAGCAGCCCGATGACGATCGCGCCCGCGGCCACCGGGTACTCGGCCATCGGTACAGCCAGGTACCGGTAGGACAAGAGCAGCCCGGCGAACACCGCGGCACCGAAGCCCACCAGCCGGATCCGGAAGGCACCCCAGCCCCGCTCGGGAGCGCGCAACGCCGACTCGACGGTCAGGCACAGCACCGCGCCCGCCACCAGGTCCACGCCGTAGTGATACCCGAAACCCAGGGTCGCGGTGACCGTGGCGGCCAGCCAGAAGGCGCCGCCCCAGCGCATCCAGATCGGCGCACGGGATCCGTCGATATCGCGGCGGGTGTGGATGAACAGCGACAGCGCCCACGCGGTGTGCATCGAGGGCATGCAGTTGCGCGGCGTGAACTCGTCGAACGGCAGCGCCGACGGATTGGTGTCGATCGGCGGCAGCGCGGCGGGCCAGAAGTTGCCCACCTCGAAGCCGTGCCCGTCGGCCCCGAACGCGAACATCGGCCCCACCACCGGGAACAGCACATAGAACAGCGGCCCGACCAGCCCGAGTACCAGGAACGTGCGCACCAGATAGTGACTCGGCCACTGCCCGGTCGTCACCACCTTGCGCAGCTGCCACACCGCCACCGCGATCGCCGCCACCGGCAATTCGATGTAGACCCAGTGCAGCACCGCGTACACCTCGGGCCCGAGCACATCGAGCACCCGCCCGAGCACCCACGACGGATCACCGAGCGCGTGATCGGCGAGCAAGGCGTATTCGTCGAGCACCGCGGGCCGGGCCGCCGAGGTCAGGTGCAACCACACGTCACCGACCTTGGTGGCCAGCACCAGCAGCGCACCGAGCGCGACGGCCTTCAACGCGTCAGTGCGTTCACGACCCCGCCATCGCACTGCCGCGATGACCGCCAGCGCGGCCAGCACGATCGTGGGCCCGTTGCCGACCGTGAACGGATTACCGTCGATGAGCCGCAGCGCCACCCACACCGCGTCGATCCCGATCGCGACGGCCAGCGCGATCACCCGCCTGCGCGCGGAGATCCCGACCAGCGCGAGCACCAGCCCCGCCCACGGCACCGACATCGACTTGGGCGTGCCGACGAAGTCGCGGGCCAGGCTGGCCAGCGGCCCGTCGAAACCCATGATCCACGCCATGACCTGCAGTCCGATGAGCAAGGCGAGCACCGCGGCCACCGCGATAACGGCGAGTATCCGTGGTTCGCGCAGACGGGAACCGAGAGTGGCACCCCCCGCCACAGTGCGTGGTTCTTCGACAAGCATCCGACCATCGTAAACGGCGGGTTAACGACGCCCCAGTGCGCAGCTGAACGCTACTGATCGAGCTCGCGGACCAGCGCGTCGACGACCGCGACCATGTCGCCCTGGGTCTGCGCGGCGACCCGGCGTTGCCGCTGGTAGGAGGCACCGTGGCGAGGAATCTCGGCCACCGCGGCCAGCTCGTCGGCGCAGCCGAGACGCTTCGCGATCGGCTCGAGCCGGGTGAGCAGGTCGGTCAGATCGTCGGTGACCAAACGCTCATTGCTGGCGTCGTCGACGATGATGATCGCGTCGAGCCCGTAGCGCGCGGCCCGCCATTTGTTCTCCTGCACATGCCACGGCGGCAGCGTAGGTAGCTGCTCCCCGTTCTCGAGGCGCTGGTCGAGGTCGACGATCAGACAGTGGATCAGCGCGGCCACCGAGGCGAGTTCGGCGCGACTGGACAGCCCGTCACACACCCGCACCTCGATGGTGCCCCACTTGGGGGCGGGCCTGATGTCCCAGTGCATGCCGCCGAGTTGGTCGAACACACCGGTCTTCACCTGGTCGTGCACGAAACCCTCGAACTGACGCCAGTTCTCGAACTGGAACGGCAGCCCCGCGGTCGGCAACTGCTGGAACATCAGCGCGCGATTGCTCGCGTAACCGGTGTCGTCGCCGGACCACATCGGCGAGGACGCCGACAGCGCGAGCAGATGCGGATACGAGAGCAGCAACGAGTTCAGGATCGGAAAGACCTTGTCCCGGTGCGAAACTCCCACATGCACGTGCACACCCCAGATGAGCATCTGGCGGCCCCACCACTGGGTGCGCTCGATCAGTTCGTCGTAATGCGGTGAGCGCGTGAGCTGTTGGGCCGACCATGCCGCGAAGGGGTGGGTGCCCGCGCAGAACAGGTCGACACCGAGCGGGTCGGCCGCGCGCCGCACCGCGTTCATGGTGCCGCGCAGGTCTTCCACCGCGCCACCGACCGTGTCGTGCACGCCGGTCACCAATTCGACTGTGTTGCGGAGCAATTCCTTGGTGACCTGCGGGGTGCCATCGTAGGCGCGCAGGTCACCGACCGCGTCGAAGACCGCCGAGGCGGTGTTGGACAGATCGCGCGTCACCTTGTCGACGAGCGCGATCTCCCATTCGATGCCGATGGTCGGCCGGGGCGAGCCGCGAAACGGAACCGACTGGAATGCCCCGGCCATGACGTGACTCGCTAACCGACCACGCCGCACGCCACCCGGGCACCCGCATCGCCGGTGGCCAGGGTGGTCTCGTCCGGGCCGGTGCCACCCTCACGCGTGTAGCGCGGCGGGATGTTGCCGAAGTTGTCGGCGCCGCCGTGGATGATCAGGGCCTTGCCCTTGATGTTGTCGAGGGTGACGGTGTCGGTCCGGGTGACCAGCTTCGCGGAGCCGTCGGCGCCGACCTGCAGCGAGGTGAGGTCACCGCTGGCGGGGTGCGCGGTGGCGCCGCCGACCTGCAGATGTCCACCGGCCGAGGCGAAATCGCCCTCACAGGTGCCGTTCTGGTGGAAGTGCAGGCCGTGGAAGCCGGGGGTGAGACCGCGCGCCTCGACGGTGACGACCAGGTGGCTACCTTCGGCCACGATGGTCGCGGTGCCGACCTCGGCGCCCGCGCCGTTCTTCAGCGAGGTCTTCAGGCCGTCTGCCACGCCACCCTGCTCTTCGCCGTGGCCGGGGGCCGCGGTGGCCGACGGTGCGGCGTGACCGCCACCGTGTTCACCGGTTTCGCCGCCGGGAGCCGCCGAGCTGGTCCACACCGGCGGCGTAGTGCCCTTGACGTCACTCGACTCCTGGCTGTTGGTGCAGGCTGCGAGCCCGAACGCGGCGACCGCGAGCACCGGGGTCACAATGCGCCAGGACGGGCGACGAGTTGTCGACGTGGCCATCAGGAGACTCCTTATCGGACTGGGGCTATACCGCTCAAGATGATGCCACAGCGGCGACACGACCTACGGCACCGCGTGCCGCGCCCGGTTCAGCGACCGGTCAGGACGACGACGACACCCGGCGAGGTGTCCCCCGACTTGGGTGCCACCGTGCCGCCGACCTGCTCGGCGATCTCGGTGGCCGCGGCCTTGTCGCCCGCGCCGCCGCCGTAGTACACGGTGGTGGTGGTCAGGTTCGCGCCGCTGTAGTTGCCGGTGCTCACATTGGTCCAGCCCGCCGCGCCCAGCTCACTGGCGGTGCGCGCGGCCAGTCCGGCGACCAGGCTGTTGTTCAGTACCTTCACCGACACAGCTTGATCCGTGCCACTCGCCGCGGGCGAGGAGGTGGTGGTCGTCGGCGCGACGGAGGTCGTGGTGGTCGCGGCAGCCGCGCTGGTGGTCGTCGGCGCCTTCGTGGTGGCAGGCGCCTGCGCGACCGCGCTGGAGGTGGTGGTCTCGGTCTGCTCCGATTCCGAAGCCTGGGCATCGGAATTCGACAGCGACATCGCACCCAGACCGGCGAAGACAATGGCCAGCGCGATCAACACCATCGCCAGCGCGCGCAACGGCGGGCCGCCGGGGGTGGGGTTCGGGTTGCTCACCCGCTCAACCCTAGTCGCAACGGTGGGTGTGTGGCCGTCATGTCAGACCTGGAAACCGAGTTTGCGGGCGGCACGCGACTTCTGCCTGCTCGCCCGCAGCCTGCGCAGCCGCTTGACCAGCATCGGGTCGGCGGCCAGCGCGGCGTCGGAGTCGACGATCGCGTTGAGGACCTGGTAGTACCTGGTGGCCGACATGGCGAAGAGTTCGCGGATCGCGTCTTCCTTGGCGCCCGCGTATTTCCACCATTTGCGTTCGAAATCGAGGATGTCGAGCTCGCGGCGGCTCAGGCCGGTGCTCTCGTCGGCCGCCGAATCCTGTTCGCCCGCAGTGGGGCCATCGGAGATGTGCCGAGCTGCTGCGCCGTCCATCTTGCTCCCTCGCCGAGTATCACGAGATGGGTAGATACCGTCGTCATTCAACCACGGGTTCCCCCGAACCCTCGACCCATGTCACGGCGTGTTGACTCCAAGCCAGTAGGGGTGTCCCGGCCCACAGGGGTCCGCCGATCATCCGCCCGGCCCAGCGGCGATAATGGCGACCATGGCAATTCTCCCGATCGTGATCGTCGGTGACCCCGTTCTCCACACCCCCACCGCGAAGGTGACGGAGACCCCCGCGGAGCTGGCCGAGCTGATCGCGGATATGTACGACACGCTCGAAGAGTCCAAGGGTGTCGGCCTCGCGGCCAATCAGGTGGGCGTCGGCAAGCGGCTGTTCGTCTACGACTGCCCCGACTTCGACGCCACCGGCAATCCGATTCGGCGCAAGGGTGTCGTCGTGAACCCGGTGCTGGAGACCTCGGCGATCCCCGAGACCATGCCCGACCCCGATGACGACGAGGAAGGCTGCCTGTCGGTGCCCGGCGAGCAGTTCCCGACCGGTCGCGCGGACTGGGCGAAGGTCACCGGGACCGACGAGAACGGCGAGCCCGTCGAACTCGAGGGCACCGACTTCTTCGCGCGCATGCTGCAGCACGAGGTCGGTCACCTCGACGGCTTCCTCTACGTCGACGTGCTGATCGGCCGCAACGCCCGCGCCGCCAAGAAGGCGATCAAGCGAAACGGCTGGGGCACACCGGGTTTGAGCTGGATCCCCGGCACCGTTCCAGACCCCTTCGGCCATGACGACTGAGTCAAGGCGGCCGAGAACCATGATCCCCCTCGGCCGCCGGGTGGTGATGCGGTATCAACTGCCCGCGGGTTATCCACAGCCGCTCACCGATGTGATCGGCGAACTGGTGTCACTGACGCCGCCGTCGGTGCGGACCGCCGAGGGTGAGCTGGTCTCGGTGTCCGCCGATCGCGTTGTCGCGCTGAAAGCACTGGGGCCGAGGCCCATTCGGACCAAGGAGATCCGGTCGCTGGAGACCGCGGCGGCGATGGCCTGGCCGGGCAGCGCGCACCTGTGGATCGACGGCTGGCTGGTGCGGGCGGGCAACGGCTACACCGGACGGGCGAATTCGGCTGTGCCGCTGGGTGAGTCGGGTGTGCCCGCGGTGTTGTCGATCGACACCATGCACAAGATCGCCGACTGGTACACGAGTCAGGGATTGCCGTTGCTGCTGCAACTGCCCGACCGGCTCGCGCCCGTGCCACCGACCTGGAACACCTGGAGCGAGACCGTGGTCCTCGGCCTCGACATCGCGAATTTCGTGCTGCCGCAAGGACCGTCGATGGTACGGATCACCGACCAGCCCGAGGAAGGCTGGCTCAGGACCCACCGCTACCGCGGCGAGATCCCCGTCGACCCGACCGTGCGCGAACCGGATTTCGCGGTGCTCACCTCGGTCCTGGACGGCACCCTCGGCTTCGCCTCGCTCGGCCTGCCCGAACCCCTGGCCATCGGCCGCGGCGCGGTGACCACCGCACCCGACGGCCGGCGCTGGGTCGGCCTCACCTGCGTGGCCGTCGCGACCGCGCACCGCCGCAACGGACTCGGCGCGCTGCTGTGCGCCGAACTGATCCGCTGGGGCGCCGAGCAGGGCGCGAGCCACGCCTACGTTCAGGTAGAGGTAGGCAACGCGGGCGCCCTCGCCCTCTACCGCGACCTCGGCTTCATCGAACATCACGCCTACCGCTACGCCGCCCCGCAGAGTCAGAGTCATTAGCGGCTGGCGCCACCCCATCGAAAGGACCGCCGACCGTGCGCCTCGCCACGTGGAACGTCAACTCGATCCGCTCCCGCGTCGATCGGGCGATTGCCTTTCTGGACCGCCACGACATCGATGTGCTGGCGTTGCAGGAGACCAAGTGCCGTGATGATCAGTTCCCCTTCGAGCAGTTCGAGGCCGCGGGGTACGAGGTGGCGCACGTGGGGCTCAATCAGTGGAACGGCGTCGCGATCGTGTCGCGGGTCGGGCTCACCGATGTCGAGCTCGCGTTCCCCGATCAGCCCGGCTTCGACAAGGACGCGGGCGATTCGCTGATCGAATCGCCGGTGGTCGAGGCGCGCGCGCTCGGCGCGACCTGCGGTGGGGTGCGGGTGTGGAGCCTCTATGTCCCCAACGGCCGCGCGCTCGCCGACCCGCACTACACCTACAAACTGAACTGGCTCTCGACCCTGCACGCGAAGGCGGCGGGCTGGCTGACCGAGGACCCCGAGGCGAAGATCGCACTGGTCGGCGACTGGAATATCGCCCCCACCGACGACGATGTCTGGGCGCCGGAACTGTTCATCGGCAAGACCCACACCTCCGCGCCCGAGCGCGCCGCCTTCCAGGCCATGCTCGATCTCGGCTTCCGCGACGTGATGCGCCCGTTCGCCCCCGGCCCCGGCGTCTACACCTACTGGGACTACACGCAGCTGCGTTTCCCCCGCAAGGAGGGCATGCGCATCGACTTCATCCTCGCCTCCCCCGCCCTCGCCGATCAGATCAAGGACGCGTCGGTGGACCGCGAGGAACGCAAAGGCAAGGGCGCCAGCGATCATGCTCCGGTGATCGCCGAATTCTGACGGATTTTCCACGCGTTCTCGGTTACGTTGGAGGGAGAAATTTCAGCCTGCAACGAAGCGGGAGGTGCCGTCGATGTTCTACCGCCGGGTTGGTGCGGTGCCGCCGAAGCGGCATACCCAGCATCGGGATGAGTTCGGCAGCCTCTATTACGAGGAGTTGATGGGCGAGGAGGGGTTCTCCGGAGACTCCTCGCTGCTGTATCACCGCGCCCTGCCGCCCGCGATCGTCGACGCGACCGTCTGGGACCTGCCAGACCAGACGTTGACGCCGAATCATCCACTGCACCACCGTCATCTGCGGCTGCCGCTGCTGTTCCCCGGCGATACGGCCAGCACGACCGACCCAGTGACCGGGCGCAGACTGCTGCTGGCGAATGCCGATGTACGGATCTCGTACGTGGTCGCCAAGGGCGCGTCCCCGCTGTACCGCAATGCCATCGGCGACGAACTGGTGTATGTGGAATCCGGTGCGGCCGTGGTGGAAAGCGTGTTCGGGGTCCTGCCGGTGCGCCAAGGCGATCAGGTCCTCATGCCGCGCGCGACGACCCACCGCTGGCTGCCGATGGGCGAGGAACCGTTGCGCGCGTACGTGATCGAGGCGTCTAGCCACATCACCCCACCCAAGCGCTACCTGTCGAAATTCGGTCAGCTACTGGAGAATTCGCCGTACTGCGAGCGAGATCTGCACGGACCACTCGACTTGCTGCTCGTCGAGGACACCGACGTGGAGGTGCTGGTCAAGCATCGCGCGGGCAACGAGGTGATCGGCACCAGGATGACGTATGCGACGCATCCGTTCGATGTCGTCGGCTGGGATGGCTGCCTGTACCCGTACACCTTCAATATCGCCGATTTCGAACCGCTGACCGGCCGCGTACACCAGCCACCGCCGGTGCATCAGGCCTTCGAGGCCACCAATTTCGTGATCTGCAATTTCGTGCCGCGCAAGGTGGACTATCACCCGCTGTCGATTCCGGTGCCGTACTACCACTCCAATGTGGATTCCGACGAGATCATGTTCTATTGCGGCGGAAACTATGAGGCGCGCAAGGGTTCCGGCATCACTCAGGGTTCGGTGTCGGTGCATCCGGGCGGTTACGCGCACGGCCCACAACCGGGCGCCTACGAACGCAGTATCGGGGCGGAGTTCTTCGACGAACTGGCGGTGATGGTGGATACGTTCCGGCCGCTGCAACTCGGCGAAGGGGCGCTGGCCTGCGAAGACCCCGCTTATGCGTGGACTTGGTCGGGTCGCGGGCCAGGGCTCGGATGAGCGTGCTGCGCGTGGAGGTGCCCGCCGACTCCCTGTTCGGGCCGGAGAACATGCCCTACGGCGTTTTCGCACCACCCGACGGTGAACTCCGGGTCGGTTGCCGGTTGAGTGACATGGTGCTCGATCTGGCTGCGCTGCTGGATGATCCGGTGTTCGCACGGCCCGACCTGAACGCCTTTCTCGCGCAGGGTTCCAGCCGCTGGCACGAGGTCCGCGAGAGATTGCGCGCACTCGCCGACACCGCGCTGCCGGTCGATACCGTGTATCCCGTGTCTTCGGTGCGAATGGCATTGCCGGTGCGGATCGGCGATTACGTCGACTTCTACGCCAGCATCGACCACGCCACCAATCTCGGCAGGCTCTTCCGGCCGGACAGTGAACCGCTGCTACCGAATTGGCGGCACCTACCGGTGGGCTATCACGGCAGGGCGGGCACCGTCGTCGTGTCGGATACGCCGATCATCCGGCCGCGCGGCCAGCGCCGAACAGCCTCCGGCACACCTGATTTCGGTCCGTCCGCGCGCCTGGACATCGAGGCCGAATTGGGCTTCGTCGTCGGAACCGGCTCCACCCTCGGCGCACCGGTCACCGTCGACGAATTCACCGAGCATGTCTTCGGCGTCGCCCTGGTCAACGACTGGTCGGCGCGAGATATCCAAGCCTGGGAGTACCAACCACTCGGCCCGTTCCTCGGCAAATCGTTCGCCACCTCGATCTCGGCCTGGATCACCCCGTTGGCCGCGCTGACCGAGGCCCGGGTACCGCTTCCGGTACAGGACCCCGAACCGCTCCCCTACCTGCGCGGCACCGACGACTTCGGCCTTGACATCGACCTCGCGGTCGCCTGGAACGGCGAGGTCGTCACGCACCCGCCCTACTCACGCATGTACTGGTCCCCCGCCCAGATGCTGGCCCACCTCACCGCCAACGGCGCCTCGATCCGCCCGGGCGACCTCTACGCCTCCGGCACGATTTCCGGCCCCGAGCCGTCACAACGCGGCTCGTTCATCGAATTGTCCTGGAGTGGCTCCGAATCCATCACCATCGGCGCCGACTCACGCACCTTCCTGGCCGACGCGGATGAGGTGACGATCACAGCCACCGCCCCCGGCACGGCCGGAAGACGGATCGGCCTCGGCCAGGTCAGCGGGCGAATCCTGCCCGCGCACAACACTTCACGCCCCTAGAACTCCGGTCTGCCGGTGTCCACCACCGCGACCTACGTTGACCACATGAAATCTCTTGTCGCCACCGCGGCCGGTCTCGCTGTCATCGGCCTCGTTCAGCTTCCACTGGCCGCGCCCGCCGCCGCCGAGTGCGGGCCGTACCCGGTCCCCTGCGCACCCAGCTCGGCGGAACAGGTTCCCTATCACCTCAGCCTGCTGGTGGCCGCGCTCTTCAACGGGTCGTCCGCGGGTTAACCACAGCGGGTCGCCGGTAGCGTCCACCCAGGGGCGGAGATGATACTCGCCATTCCTCCGCCCCGAGGGGGTATCGGGAGCAATTGAGCACGGGATACGGTGACGGTTCGACCGTTTCCGAGCAGTTCCCGACAAAGAGGGCCCGACGATGTTGACGAGAATCGCCCACACCGCCGTTGCCCGACCACGGTGGGTGGTCGCGGTCGCGCTGTTGCTGATGATCCTGAGTGGCACGATCGGCGCAACCGTACACTCGCACATGAAATCGGGCGGATTCGTCACTGAAGATCTCGATTCGGTGCAGGCCAGCCAATACCTGAGCGAGCACTTCCCCGGCAGTGAGCCCAATTACGTCCTGACGATCTCCGCCGAGGGCGTGGCCGATTCCGCGGACGCCCGCGCGGCCGCCGACCATGCGCTCGCCGTCCTCGACAGCCATCCCGAGATCGTCAGCGGCGTGCAGTCGTATTGGACGGCGCGCCCCGATCTCAAACAGGCGATGCTCAGCAAGGATCGCAAGCACGCGCTGATCCTGGCCAGCATCGAGGGCGACGACGCCGAACTGCCCGTTCGGGCGGCGATGCTGAGCGAAGAACTGCAGGTGGAGAGCGGTCCGGTCACGGTCAAGGCCGGTGGGCTCGCCGCCTCCTTCGCCGATATCAACACCCAGATCAGCAAGGATCTGATCATCGCCGAGGCGATCGCGATCCCGATCACCGGTCTGCTGCTGGCCCTGGTGTTCGGCAGTCTGATGGCCGCCGCGCTCCCGATCGCGATCGGGCTGTTCGCCATCGCGGCGTCACTGGGCATTCTGCGCGTACTGACCTCACTCACCGACGTGTCGATCTTCGCGCTGAACATGACCACCGCACTCGGACTCGCGCTGGCGATCGACTACAGCCTGTTCATCGTGAGCCGATATCGCGAAGAGTTGACCGCGGGCGCTACGCCGACGAAAGCGGTGACCCGCGCGATCCAGACCGCCGGTCGCACGGTCGTGTACTCGGCACTGGTTGTCGCACTCTCGCTGTCGGCGCTGCTGGTGTTCCCGCAGTACTTCTTCAAGTCGTTCGCCTATGCGGGCATCGCCGTGGTCGCCGCCGCCGCGGCCGCCGCGGTGATCGTGCTGCCCGCGCTGCTCATCCTGGTCGGCGATCGCATCGACGCGGGCGACCTGCGGGCGCCGATGCGACGGCTGTTCCGGCTGGCACCTCGCACGGAAAAGGAACCGCGCCAGACATTTTGGTATCGCCTCGTCATCGCGGTGATGAAGCGGCCGATGTCGATCGCGCTGGCCACCACCGCGTTCCTGCTGTTGCTCGGCTCGCCGTTCCTCGGTGTCCAGTTCGGCTATCCCGACGACCGGGCGCTGCCCACCGATGTCGCCAGTCGCGAGGTGGGCGACATCCTGCGCACCGACTTCGACGCCGACCTCGCCTCGAGCGCGACCATCGTGCTGCCCGAATTCCGTGGCAGCGCAGCAGAACTCGACACCTATGCCCGCGACCTGTCCAAGGTGCCCGACGTACCCGCAGTCCTCAGCAGCGCGGCGGTGTACCGCAACGGGATGCGAGTGGCTGCCGGCGTACCCGAGATGACGGACGCGCGGCACGGTGCGTACCTGTCGGTCGGCACCGCCCTCGACCCCTACTCCGACGCGGGCGGGGCCCAACTCGACGCCCTGCGCGCCGTCCCCGCGCCGTCGAAGGCCCTGATCACCGGCCCGGCCGCACTCAACCAGGACTCGGTCGACGCGATCACCGGCAAACTGCCACTGGCGGGCGCGCTGATCGCGCTCACCACGCTGGTGCTGCTGTTCCTGTTCACCGGCAGCGTGGTGCTGCCGATCAAGGCGCTGATCCTCAATATCCTGTCGCTGGCGGCGACCTTCGGCGCGATGGTGTGGATCTTCCAGGAAGGCCACCTGTCGGAACTGCTCGGCTTCACCGCCACCGGCACCCTCAACCTGGCCATGCCCATCCTCATGTTCAGCCTGGCCTTCGGCGCGTCGATGGACTATGAGGTCTTCCTGCTCTCGCGCATCCGCGAGGAATGGCTGGCCGGGCCGAAGACCACCGAGGGCAATACCCAGGCCGTCGCGATGGGGGTGGCCAGGACCGGGCGCATTTTCACCGCCGCGGCGTTGCTGATGAGCATCGTGTTCCTCGGCGTCGCCACCTCCGGTGTGTCGATGATGAAACTGTTCGGTCTCGGCTGCGCGCTCGCGGTGATCAGCGACGCGACGGTCATCCGCGGCCTGCTCGCACCGGCACTCATGCGAATGATGGGCACCTGGAACTGGTGGGCGCCGAAGCCACTGGTGGTGCTGCACAGCAAGTTCGGATTGGCCGAGTCCGACGACACTGCGGCGCCGGTTGAACGGCAGCTGACCGAAACCGGCACTCGTTAGCGGACAACCAGCTCGACGCCTAGACTTCGAACAGCCACGCACGCCCCGACCTCGAGGAGGGGCTCGCGGCAGCGCTCGAACAAGCACGGGGGCTCGCACCAGCGGGCTGAGAGGACGGCTAGCCCAATCGGGCGTCAGGGCCGTCGACCGTATGAACCTGACCGGGTAATGCCGGCGTAGGGAGGAACACGCATGGGCTCGAACACGTCTTCTGACAGGACGGTCGATACCGTCACCACCGGTCCGATCCAGGGCAGCGTCAAGCACTATCAGCAGGTAGACGACCTGCGCATCCCCGTTCGCCGGATCAATCTCACCAACGGCGATCATTTCGATGTCTTCGATACTTCGGGGCCGTACACCGACGGCAACGCGGTGATCGACCTCGAGGCCGGGCTGCCGAAACTGCGTGACGAATGGGAAAAGCCCACCGTCGACGGCCCGCGCACCCAGCTGCACTGGGCTCGTGAGGGCATCATCACCCCCGAGATGCGGTTCATCGCCGCCCGTGAAGGCGTCTCGCCCGAGCTGGTGCGTGACGAGGTCGCGCTCGGTCGCGCGGTGATTCCGGCCAACCACAATCACCCGGAGCTGGAGCCGACGATCATCGGCAAGAAGTTCCTGGTCAAGATCAATGCCAATATCGGCAACTCGGCGGTGTCGTCGTCGATCGCCGAGGAAGTCGAGAAGATGGTGTGGGCCGCGCGCTGGGGCGCCGACACCATCATGGACCTGTCCACCGGCAAGAACATCCACGAGACCCGCGAGTGGATCCTGCGCAATTCGCCGGTCCCGATCGGCACCGTGCCGATCTACCAGGCCCTCGAGAAGGTGAACGGTGATCCCACCAAGCTCACCTGGGAGATGTACCGCGACACCGTGATCGAGCAGTGCGAGCAGGGTGTCGACTACATGACCGTGCACGCGGGCGTGCTGCTTCGCTATATCCCGCTCACCGCCAAGCGCGTCACCGGCATCGTCTCGCGCGGCGGATCCATCATGGCGGCTTGGTGTTTGGCGCATCACCAGGAATCGTTCCTGTACACGCACTTCCGTGAACTCTGCGAGATCCTGGCGCGCTACGACGTCACCTTCTCCCTCGGTGACGGCCTGCGTCCGGGCTCCATCGCCGACGCCAACGACGAAGCCCAGTTCGCCGAGCTGCGCACCCTCGGCGAGCTCACCAAGATCGCGAAATCCTATGGCGTGCAGGTGATGATCGAAGGTCCCGGCCACGTGCCGATGCACAAGATCGTCGAGAACGTCCGCCTCGAGGAAGAGCTGTGCGAAGAGGCACCGTTCTACACCCTCGGCCCGCTGGCCACCGATATCGCGCCCGCCTACGACCACATCACCTCGGCCATCGGCGCCGCGATCATCGCCCAGGCGGGTACCGCGATGCTCTGCTACGTCACCCCCAAGGAGCACCTCGGCCTGCCCAACCGCGACGACGTCAAGGTCGGCGTGATCACCTACAAGATCGCCGCCCACGCCGCCGACCTCGCCAAGGGCCACCCGCATGCCCAGGACCGCGACAACGAATTGTCCAAGGCCCGTTTCGAATTCCGCTGGCACGACCAGTTCGCGCTCTCGCTCGATCCCGACACCGCCCGGGAGTACCACGACGAGACCATGCCTGCCGAGCCCGCCAAGACCGCCCACTTCTGCTCGATGTGCGGTCCGAAGTTCTGCTCGATGCGTATCTCCGCCGATGTGCGCGAGTACGCGGAGAAGCAGGGGCTGACCGATGTGGCCGCCATCGAGGCGGGCATGGCGGAGAAGTCCGCCGAGTTCGCCGACCACGGCAGCCAGGTCTACCTGCCCATCGTCTGATCCGCCGCTGCCCGCCCGGTCACGACCGGGCGGGCAGTCGCGAGCGGCACCGCGGCTTGTTCCGGGTCGGCGGTGCTGCGGTAGCGTCGGCGATATGGCCGATGCGTTCTATCTCCCCGACCCGTCGGACCCGAATCGGTTCGTTTCCACCGAACTGACACGGGGCCCGTGGTCACCCGACGCGCAGCACGCGGGACCCCCGTCGGCGCTGCTCGGCCACGTGATCGAGCGTTGCGAGCCGCGGCCGGGATTCCAGGTCGGGCGGGTCGCCGTCGAGATTCTCGGGCCGGTGCCGCTGGCTCCGCTCACCGCGCAGGCGAAGGTGGTGCGATCGGGGCGCAGTGTCGAACTGATCGAGGCGACCCTGTCGTCGGAGCGTGGCCCGGTGATGCGGGCGAACGCGTGGCGGCTCAAGCTCGCCGAGCCCGCCCTCGATCTGCCGGCCGAGTTCCTGCCGACAGGCACGAGGCCGCTACCCACCACGACCGAGCCGTCGCCGTTCCCGACCGATCACGAGGTGGGATTCCACACCGGCATCGAATATCGCTTCGCTACCGGGTCTTTCGATGAGCCGGGCCCCGCGGTCTGCTGGATCCGGTTGAAGTACCCGATCGTCGCGGGCACCACTGCGAGCCCGCTCGAGCGCGCTCTCGCGGCCGCCGATTCCGGCAATGGTGTGAGTGCCGTCCTCGACTGGTCGAAGTACCTGTTCATCAATACCGATCTAACCGTCACGCTGCATCGTCAGCCGGTCGGCGAATGGGTGTGCCTCGACGCGGTCACCCATCCGCAACCGCACGGCATCGGTCTCGCCGAATCCGCGCTCTTCGACGAGACCGGGCCCCTGGGTCGCAGCACCCAGACGCTGCTGCTGGCACCGCGCTAGCGACTCAGGGGCGCGACTTCACCAGGTCGGTGTTGCCGTGCTCGAGCAGTTCGGAATCGAAGGTGCTGTCGGTGTGGAACGGGTCACCGGTGCCGGTGGTGATCAGCTCGTGCAGGCTCTTGGTGATGTAGCCGCCCCAGGCATTGGCACACACCTCGTAACATTCGTCGGCCGGGCGCAAACCCACATGGGTGAAACGGATCTCGGTGCCGCCGTCGCGTTCGACGATGTCGAAAACCACGTCGGTGTCCTCCCATTCGGCGGTGTCGTCGATGAAGGATATGTAAGTGTCGGTGACGTGCCAGACCAGGCGCTTGCCGGGAATCGACTCGGTGGTGGTCATGGTGCAGCGGTGCGCGCCGGGGACCTCGAACCGGTAGCTGTCGCCGACGGTGCCCGAAGTGCCTTCGATCGTCTCGTTCCACCAGCCGCGCACATTGTTGATCGCCGCGAACGCTTCCCCTGGGGTCGAGTCGACGGTGGTGCTCGCGGTGAAGTTCTTGTCGCTCATTGCTTTTCCTTCGGTTCAGCCGTCCAGATGTCGCCGGAGGGCGTCGAACGGCCCGTCCCAGTCACGGGCCATGGCGGCCAGAAACTGCTGGGCCACTTGCATGGGGGCGGAGTCGAGGCGGTAGCGCACTCGGCGCCGCTCCCCCGGTTCCGCGATCACCAGACCCGCGTCTGCCAGCAGGACAAGGTGTTTGGCGATCGCCTGCCGGGTGATGGGCAGGCGATCGGCAAGGTCTGTCGCGGTGGCGGGCCCGTCGGCGGCGAGGGCGGCCAGCACCGCTCGTCTGCTCGGATCCGCCAGCGCGACGAAGACCCGTTCGGCGGTCTCCTCTAACTCAGGCCGCATCGAGGTACTCGACCAGCTCACCCAGTTCGCTCTTCCAGCCACCGACATTGCCCTCGAACGCCTCCTTGTAGGCATCGTCGGACAGCTGCGCGAACCCGGTCTCGACGACGGTCAGCCGTGTCCCAGCACCGACCGGCTCGAGCGTGAACTCCACGTAGGTTCGTCGCGGGTCATCGTCGGGCAATCCATAGATCGGCCAGGTGTAGCCGAACACGGTCGCCTCCTCCACCCGCTCGACCCGCATGTTCGCGACGTGCCCGCCCTCGTTCCACGTCATCCGCGCCGCACCCCCGGGTCGCAGATCGATAGTGGCGGTATTTCCGAACCAGCTCCCGAGCCCCTCGGCCGTTGTCAGTGCCGCCCATACCTTCTGCGGCGGGTGCGCGAGCTCGACAGTCCGCACGATCTGATCAGGGAATCCCATGACGCCTCCTCTATATAGCAACCGATTGGTTGCTACTCACAATATTGCAACCTTCGGGTTGCGTCAAGGGTGGACCCGCAGGTTCAGTGGCCGCCGGTGACGCGGAAGCCCTTGGGGACGAGCCAGACGGTGACGACGGTGACGACGGCTACCACCGCGGCGGAGATGTAGGACGTGGTGGTGAGGGCGACGTCGAAGGCATGGGTCGAGGCTTGGGCCAGCTGGGTGTGGGCCGGTTCGGGCAGGTCGGCGGCTACCTCGGCGGCGCCACCGATCGAACCGCTCGCCTGGTCGAGGCGGTCGGCGGGCACGGGTAGATCTGTCATGTGCTGGCTGAATATTCTGGCGTGCAGGCTGCCGAGCAGGGCGACGCCGAAACCGACGCCGACCTCGTAGTTGGTCTCCTCCACCGCGCCCGCTTGGCCGGCACGGTCGGCGGGGACGGCGCCCACGAGGACGGCTGCCGCCGCGGTGACAGCCATGCCGTCGCCGAGGCCGAAGGACACCAGGACCAGCGCGACCACCGGATAGGTGGTGGGTTCCGGACTCACCGCCAGGAGCAGGAAGCCGAGGGCGACCGCGCCGAGACCGACGCCGAGCACCGCGCGGACACCGATCTTCTCCATCAGTATCGGTGTCAGTAGCGAGGCAGTGAGGAGAGTGAGCGCGGCGGGCAACATCCGGATACCCGCCTGCGAAGGGCTGTAGCCGTGGACATATTGGAGCCACAGCGAGATCAGGAACATGGCCGCGCCGATCGCCATCATGGCAAGCAGGGTCGCGACGGCGGCCGCGGTGAACGCGCCGTTGCGGAACAGGCGCACGTCCAGCAGCGGGTCGGTGGCGGTGAGCTGGCGACGGGTGAACCAGGCCAGTGCGGCGATGCCGATGATCAGGATCACCCAGTCCACCACGCTCGCTTCACCTTTCGCGAGGTGCTTGATTCCCCAGGCCAGGCAGACGATGCCCGCGACCGAGAGCGCGGCGGCGAACCAGTCGAGGTTGCCCGCCTGTGGCGCACGGTATTCCGGCAGCACCCACAGCCCGACCACGACCGTCACGAGCACCACCGGCACATTGAGCCAGAACGCGGACGCCCACCCGAAATGCTCGACGAGGAACCCGCCGACGATAGGTCCGACAGTGGCACCGACCCCCGCGACCGCGGCCCAGATCCCGATGGCCATGGTGCGTTCGCGCGCGTCGATGAAGATATTGCGGATCAGCGACAGCGTCGACGGCATCACCATCGCCCCGCCGATCCCGAGCAGCACCCGCCCACCGATCAGCTGGGCCGCGCTCCCCGCCGTAGCCGCGACCACCGAAGCGATACCGAACAGCACGAAACCGCTGATGAACAACAGTTTTCGCCCCACCCGATCCCCGAGCGCACCGGTGGTGATGAGCAGCCCGCCGAGTACGAGCCCGTAGATGTCGATGATCCACAGCTGTTCCAGCGGCCCGACCTGCAGATCCTCGATCAGCGACGGCAACGCCACATTGAGGATGGTGGCATCCATCGCCACCAGCAACAGACTCGCGCACAGCACGCCGAGCATGACCCACCTGATCGCGCCGTACGTCTGCGTCGTCTCACCCACCACGCCACCTCACCCGATCCCTGGTCACCTCCGGTATCCGGATCAGTAGCACGCGATCCACCGCTCAACCTACCCAACACCGGGCCCGCCACCCGGCAACCCCGATCCGTCGCCGTCGCGTCAACGCCCCGGCCCGGGTACCCCCGATCCCCCTCTACCCTTTGTCGAACCGAGTATCGACAAAGGACTCGAAGTCGACCTTCCCCGGAATAGCCTTGGCCTCGGTGAACGCGTCCGCGATCTCCTGTTCCGAGGCAATGACCTGATCGGACAGCGTGATCGGCTCCTTGATCGAGCGGGTCCAGGTGGTGCGGGAGGCATCCACGCTGATCTGGGTCAGTTCGGCGTACTTGGTCGACCAGGTGTCCAGATTGTCCGAGGACCATTTCGTCGCCGCGGCATAGCGCTGGAAGAAGTCGGCCAGCGCAGCCGATTTGCCCGCGTCGGCGACGGTTTTGTTGCCCGCGACCCAGAAGTTGTAGCCGTTGGCGGCCTGGTCGGCGGTGGCGATCGACTTGGCGCCGGACTCCTTTTCGGCGATGGCGGTGTAGGGATCCCAGGTGGCCCAGGCGTCGACGTCACCGCGGGTGAGCGCGGTGTAGCCATCGCCGGGGGCGAGGTAGACCGGCTCGATATCGCTCAGCGACAGACCCGCCTTCTGCAGTTGCAGGAGCAGGTTCGCGTTGGCCGAACTGCCCTTGTAGACAGCGACCTTCTTGCCTTTGAGCGCTGCGACGGAACCGATCGCCGAGTCCTTGCCGACCAGGATCGCGTCGCCTTTACCGGTCGCCGAAAGCGCACCGACGATCTTGATATCGGCGTCGGCCGCCGCACCGAAGATCACCGGGGTATTACCCGTTTGAGCGATGTCGATGCCCCCCGCGCTCGCCGCTTCGACCAGCGGCAGACCGGCGGTGAAGGTCGAGAATTCGATCTTGTAGGGCAAGTTCTCCAATTGGCCCGACGCCTTCAGCAACACCTCGATCGAAATCGCCTTCTGGTCACCGACTTTCAGCGTAACGGTGCTGAGGTCGACCGGCCCCGACGGCGCGGCCTCGGTCGCCACGTCGTCGCCGCAGGCGCTCAAGGAGAGCGCGGCGACGACGGCGAATGCCAGACCGGTCAGACGGGACTTCGGAGTGCGTTTCACGGGAACAACTTTCGTGCGTGGGAGACAACAGAGTTCCGTCGCGCAGTGCGCGACGCGTCTTCGACGGCTGGTGGTGTCAGTGCGTCACACCGAGTAGCGCGAGCAGCCGGGTCGCATACTCGGCGACTTCGGGTGCGGCGGCGGTGCGTGGGCGTGCCAGGTCGATGCGCACATCGGCGGCGATGCGACCCTCGTCGAGTACCAGCACTCGGTCGGCTAGCGTGATCGCTTCCAGCACATCGTGAGTCACGAGCAGAACGCCGAATTCGCGCTGGGCGTGCAAGCCGAGCAGGAGCTCGTGCATGGTCAGGCGGGTCAAGGCGTCGAGGGCGCCGAACGGTTCGTCGAGCAGCAACAGGGTCGGCTCGGCCACCAATGCCCGTGCCAGCGCGGCACGTTGGGCCTCACCGCCCGACAGCGTCAGCGGCCAGGCATCGGCGCGACCGGCGAGGCCGACCTCGGCGAGCAGCTCACGCGCGGCCTGCTCGTCGGCACGCCGATTGCGCGGTTTCGGCCTGCCGAGCGCGACATTGCGCACCACCGGCTGCCACGGAATCAACCGCGGTTCCTGAAAGACGATCGTCGGCCTGCCGTCGACGGAAACCGCACCGCGAGTGGGAGTATCGAGCCCGGCGAGGATCCGCAACAGCGTGGACTTACCCGATCCGCTGCGTCCGACCAGTGCGACGATCTCGCCGACGCCGATCTCGAGATCGATCCTGTCTAGCACGCTACGTTCACCGAATCGCTTGCTGAGACCGGTGATTCGAGCGGCGGCCGCACGCGAGCCGATGGGGGCGACAGTGGTGGCGGCAGCGGTCATGAGGTGAACCTCGCAATCGAACGGCGGCGGGTAGCTGGCCGGCCGGCCATCGGGACGGGGTGGGTCCTCGAGCCGGCGGAAGTAACGGACATCAGTGGTGCACCGCCGGGCGCCAGCGCAGGGCGCGACGTTCGAGCAGCCGCACGAGCGAGTCGGTGAGCAGGCCAAGGAGGCTGTAGACCATCAGGCCGAAGACGACGATGTCGGTGCGCAGGAATTCGCGGGCATTGTTGACGACGAAGCCGAGACCCGCACTGGCATTGATCTGTTCGGCCACGATGAGCGAGAGCCAGGCGATGCCGAGGCTCTGCCGGGCGCCGACCAGGATCTGCGGCAGGGCGCCGGGGATGATCAGCAGGCGCAGACGTTCGCCGAGGCCGAGGCGCAGGGCGCTGCCGAGTTCGAGCAGTTTCGGGTCGAGTTGGCGGATGCCCGAGAAGGTGTTGAGGTACAGCGGGAAGAACACGCCGAGCGCGATCAGGTAGACCTTGGGTTCCTCGCCGATGCCGAACCAGATGATGAACAGCGGAATCAGACCGAACAGCGGGATGGTGCGGATCATCTGCAGCGGCGGGTCGACCGCGTACTCACCGATCTTGCTCAGACCGGCGAGAACGCCGAGCACCAACGCGAGCACCGCGCCGAGCGCGAAGCCGTACAGCGCGCGCTGGCCGGAAACCAGCAGTGCCTCGGTGAGCTGGCCGGACCGATAGGTCTCGAGTCCCGCGTCGAGAACCGCGGACGGCGCGGGCAGCTTCTTGGGCGGAATCCACCCGCTGGTGCTGCCCACTTGCCAGACGAGCAACAACGCGATCGGCGAGAGCGCACGCAGGAACCCCGGGCGGCGGTACAGCGGAACCCGTCGCTCGTCGGTTTCGGTGAACTTCTCCAACAGCATGCGAGCATGGTGCCCGCCCAGCGGCCCGTGCCGACAGGGTTCAAATCAGCTCGAGGGTTACTCCGCCCGGCTCGAGATCTGCTGGACACCCCAGCTGTTGCCGTCGGGATCGCTGAAGAAGACGAAGCCCACATTGTCGAGCGGATGCGGGACCGGCCGCGGATTCTTGCCGAGCTCCTGCACCTCGGTGACCTCGACCCCACGCGCCACGAGTTCGGCATGTGCCTGCTTGATGTCCGGGACGACGAGCTGCAGGCCCTTCAGCGATCCGGGCGGCATGTGCGGAACCGCCCCCTTGCCGATGACGATCGAGCAGCCCGATCCCGGCGGGGTGAGCTGCACGATCCGCACGTCGTCGGAGATCACCGTGTCGTGGTCGACGGTGAAGCCGAGCTGGCCGGCATAGAAATCCTTGGCCCGGTCGATATCGGAAACCGGCACGATCACAACTTCCAGGGTCCAGTTCACTACGCGCCTCCGCGTGGTAGTCACCGATGTTGCGCCAAGTCTGCCAGCCGCACACCACCACGGTCAGGACTTGCGTTCCCAACGCCAAGCGAACTCGCCCGCAGCAGGGCGCGGGCCTGGGAGCTCGCCCTCTGCGGTCAGCCCGTCCACCATCAATGCGAGCATTCGCTGGCGCAGCTCAGCTGTCCGCACCGGGTCGGGCATAGTGATGGCCGAGCAGGCCTCGAGGATCAGCCCGAGGTCGAGTGCGTCGACATCAGCACGTAGGCGGCCACTCGCATGGGCCCGGCGGACCAGCTCCTCGCCGACCTGGCCGGAGTGCACCACGTCGGGCAGCATCGACTCATCCGGAGTGAAGGTCCCCGCCAGCCGCACGGTCAGCGAGTGCACATCAGCCTCGACAACCCGCTCCAGAAACGTCACGAACCCCCGCCACCCATCCGACTCCGCCAGCGCCGCATCGCCTTCCGCGTTGAACCGCCGCAGCCCTTCGTGACACAGCGTGCGCAGCAACACCTCCTTGCTCGGATAACGCCGATAGAGCGCACTGATCCCCACCCCCGCTCGTTCGGCGACAGCGGCGATCGGCGCGTTCGGATCATCGAGGAACACCGCACGCGCGGCATCGAGGATCAGTCCGTCGTTGCGCGCGGCCTGCGCCTTACGACCGGGCAACCGGGGCTGATCTGCGGTTTCGTTCTGCTTCGCCATGAATATCAGCCTACCACTTGAAACGGAATGCTCCGTTCTGTTACGTTTGAAACAGAACGAAACATTCCGTTTCAATTTGAGGAGTCGACATGGCCACCATCACCCCCTTCCAGATCGAAGTTCCGCAGGCCCGCCTCGACGAACTCGCCGACCGCCTGCGCAACGCCCTGTACCCGGACGAACTGCCCGGCGTCGGCGACGCCTACGGCGTGCCCGCCGGCCGGGTGCGAACCCTCGCCAAGTACTGGCTGGAGGAGTTCGATTGGCGCGCACTGGAATCCGAGCTCAACGCCTACCCGCAGTTCACCACCGAGATCGACGGTGAGGACATCCACTTCCTGCATATCCGCTCCTCGCGCCCCGACGCGACGCCGGTGATCCTCACCCACGGCTGGCCCGGTTCGATCCTCGAATACCTCGACGTGATCGCCCCGCTCACCGAGCCGGAATCGGCCGATCAGCCGGCCTTCCACCTGGTCATCCCGTCGCTGCCCGGTTTCGGCTTCTCCGGGCCCACCCGCAGCACCGGCTGGAACCGCTACCGCACCGCCCGCGCCTGGGCCGAACTGATGTCGCGCCTCGGCTACCAGCGCTACGGCGCCATCGGCAACGACGGTGGGTCGATGGTCTCCCCCGAGATCGGCCGCATTGTGCCCGAGAACGTGATCGGCGTGCACGTCACCCAGCTGTTCTCGTTCCCGTCCGGCGACCCGGCCGAGTTCGAGGGCCTCTCCGAGGCGGATATGGCCGCGCTGCAACACCTTCAGTGGTTCCACGAGAACAAGATGGCCTTCAATACCCTGCACAGCCAGCAGCCGCAGACCCTGGCCTACGCGCTCGCCGACTCCCCGGTGGGCCTGCTCGGCTGGAACGCGCAGCTGTTCGGCGAATCGCTCGACGCGCAGTTCGTGATCGCGAACGTGGCGCTGTACTGGCTCACCGGGACGGCCGGTTCGTCGCTGCGCTTCTACTACGAGGACGCGCACGCAGGCGAGCAGCCGACCGAGCCGACCACGGTCCCGACCGCGCTGGCCATGTTCGCGGGCGACTTCCAGTCCATCCGCCGGTTCGCCGAGCGCGATCACCGCCAGATCGTGCGCTGGAATTCCTACGACACCAGCACGGGCGAGGGTGGCGCGAACGACGCGGCCGGGCACTATGCCGCGCACGAGGCACCCGAGGTGCTGGTCGGCGACATCCGTGCGTTCTTCGCCGGACTCGCCTGACGCGGCGAGGTCCAGGTGCCGCGGCCCACGCTCCCCTCATCGGTGCGTGGGTCGCGGCCCCTTCGAATCATGCACCAGCGCAGTGTGATACGCGCAGCAAAGATGCCAATCAGTGATGCTCGTGCAGGTCAGCCCAGGCCGGGAACGGATCGGGGTAGCCGGTCCACGCCCCCACGCCCGCCGCGAACTCCGCATCGGTGAGCAGGGCGGCCTCGAGCTCGCGCCGGACGCCGGGCGCGTCGAGGCGCACCCCGATGAACACGAGCTCTTGCCCGGCAGGCACTTCCAGTTCCGACCACCACGCCCCCGGCTCGAAGGTGATATTCGGACCGGCCTGCGACCAGATCGCCGCCAGCTCGGGACGACTCGCGATCCAGCAGAATCCCTTGCTGCGCAACATTCCCCGCATCCCGGCCAGCACGTCGGCGAGGCGCTGCGGATGGAACGGCCGGTCGGCGATGAAGGTGAGGCTACTGATCCCGTATTCCTCGGTTTCGGGCGTGTGCCCGCCGGTCAATTCCGCTGCCCAGCCGTCCGATTCGGCAGCGACTTCCGGGTTGTAGCGGCCGGTGGCGAGCACCTCGGACAGGTCGACAACGCCCTTCTCGGTGCGCAGCACATGGGCGCGAGGATTGAGCCTGCGCACGGTCGCCTCGACGGTGGCCGCGGCGTTCGCGCTGACCAGGTCGGTTTTGTTGATCAGCAGCACATCGGCGAACTCCACCTGGTCGACCAGCAGATCCGCGATCGAGCGCGCGTCACCCTCGCCCGCTTCGAGATCGCGATCGGCGAGTGCCTGTCCACGAACCAGTTCGGCCAGGAAGGTCGAGGCGTCGACGACGGTGACCATGGTGTCGAGCCGGGCGATGTCGCCGAGGCTGAACCCGTCGTCGAACTCCCAGTCGAAGGTGGCGGCCACCGGCATCGGTTCGGAGATGCCGGTCGACTCGATCACCAGCTGGTCGAAGCGGCCCTCGCGCGCCAGCCGCGCGACGGCCTCGATCAGGTCCTCGCGCAGGGTGCAGCAGATGCAGCCGTTGGTGAGCTCGACCAGCTTTTCCTCGGTGCGGTCGAGGTGCCCCTGGCCCGCGACCAGCGCCGCGTCGATATTGACCTCGCTCATGTCGTTGACGATCACCGCGACCCGGCGGCCGTCGCGGTTGGCGAGGATGTGGTTGAGCAGCGTGGTCTTGCCCGCGCCGAGGAAGCCGGACAGGACGGCGACGGGCAGCGATGGTGTCGGGGAGTTGGTCACGAGAGTTAATGATAATGGTTTTCATTTGCGATGGATAGGTGGGGTCCCCCCGCGGCAGCGGCGGTCGTAGGGTTGGGGCGTGAAGATGTTGCCGCTGACCCCCGATGGCCAGACCCCCGTTCGCGCGCTCACCATCGCGGGCACCGACTCCGGCGGCGGCGCGGGCATCCAGGCCGATTCGCGCACGATGGCGCTGTGTGGCGTGCACGCGTGCGTGGCGGTGGCCGCGGTGACCGTGCAGAACACGGTGGGCGTCAGTGGTTTTCACGAGATTCCGGCGCAGGTCGTGGCCGACCAGGTGCGGGTGGTCGTTCGCGATATCGGCATCGGCGCGGCCAAGACCGGCATGCTCGCCTCCACCGCGATCATCGAGGCGGTCGCGGGGGTCTGCCGTGAGCTCGGGATCGGGCGCGGCGGCACCATCCCCCTTGTGGTCGATCCGGTCGCGGCCTCCATGCACGGAGACCCCCTGCTGCACGCGGAAGCCCTTGAAGCAGTGCGCAATACGCTGATCCCGCTCGCTACCGTCGTCACTCCGAACCTCGACGAGGTGCGCCTGATCACCGGCATCGAGGTGGTCGACGACGCCACCGCGCGCAAGGCCGCCGAGGCATTGCACGGGCTGGGTGCGCAGTGGGCGATCGTGAAGGGCGGGCACCTGCGCGCGTCGGAGGTCAGCACCGATCTGCTCTACGACGGCGACACCTTCCGCGAATACACCGCGCCGCGCATCGCCACCGGCAACGACCACGGCGGCGGCGACACCCTCGCGGCGGCGATCGCCAGCGCGCTCGCCAACGGCTACCCGGTGCCCGACGCGGTCGAGTTCGCGAAGGAGTGGACCTACCGCTGCCTGGCCGCCTCGTACGATCTAGGCGCAGGTCACGGCCCTGTCTCACCTCTCTGGAGACTGCGTACCGACGTCTAGCGTGGCGTCGCGAACTTGTCGGTGCCCAGGTTCATACTGAACTCATCGCACCCACCGTCGACCCCAACGACGTGATCGACGAGAACAACGGAGTTCGTGCCGGGCGCGGTGGATTCAGTCGAGACCGAAAGCGATGCGCAAAGGGCTCGATGTGTCGATCTTGACCCCGTTGAAGCGGGCATGTGCCTGTGCCAAAGCCGAGATGCTCTCGGCCAGATAGTCGACGAAGCGCTCGACCGGCATCGCCGATACCTCGCGTTGATTCGCGCCGAGCCACCAGTCCGTGGCCGAGGCGACCGCACCGAAAATCGAATAGTTCACCAATTCGATCCCGGCCACGTCGATCGATTCCGTCGGCAGCAGATCCGCGAAGAATTCCGCTGCGCGCCTTGCGGATTGACGGGCCGCCACCAGGGCTCGTTCGGTTTCCTTGGCCTGCTGGCTGAAATGGCTGTGCAGCATGAACCGGAAGACATTCGGGTGCGCCGACACCACCGCCACATATTCGGCGGCCGCGGTGTGGACGAGTTCGGCGATCGAATCGTCGGTGAGATTCACACTGGTGAGCACCCGCTCCCAGAGCATGTCGCGCACCCGATCGACGATCGCGTTGTAGAGGTCGGACTTGTCCTCGAAATGGCGATACAGCTTCGGCTTGGCCGCGCCCGCTTCCTTGGCGATATCGCCCATGCTCACATCGGGGCCCAGCTGATCGAGCGCCCGGAAAGCCGCGTCGACGAACTCGATGCGCACCTGCACGCGATGCTCGCGCCAGCGTTCGGTCCGCGCGTCGACACGACGGCGCGGCGCCTCGTCCGTCTTGGGGTAACCGCGCGTCACGTCAGTAATACTAGGACGGGCCACGTCGCGGGATACGCACCCTCCCGAGACCGGGAATACAATTGCCGAAACGGCAAATTTTCTGGCGGATTAAGAAGGTGCCGATGCACTATCGGATGAACATTTCACCCGGACTGACCAGGAGCATCGATGACCGAGACCGTGGCGAACGCCGAAGAGTTCTGGGAAGACTTCTACCGCGAGCGCGAGCAGATCTGGACCGGCAACCCGAACCCCCTCCTGGTGCGAGAGGTCGCCGAGCTGGCCCCGGGGACGGCTCTCGATCTGGGCTGCGGCGAGGGCGCCGACGCGATCTGGTTGGCGAAGCGCGGCTGGCAGGTCACCGCGGCGGACATCTCCGAGACCGCGATGGAGCGCGGTGCGCAGCGGGCCGCCGAGGCGGGCGTGACGATCACCTGGGAGCGCCACGACCTGCAGGCGAGTTTCCCCGCTGGCAGCTTCGACCTGGTGTCCGCGCAGTTCCTGCACTCGCCGGTGGAGCGCCCGGACGAGCGGGCGGGGATTCTGCGCAGCGCGGCGGCCGCCGTCGCACCGGGTGGGGTGCTGGTGATCGGCGCGCACGCGGCCGCGCCGAGCTGGGCGTCCAGCGAGATGCACGCCCATGTGTTCCCGACCATCGAGCAGGTTCTCGAGCAGCTCGAGCTCGGACCCGAGTGGCAGGTGGAGACCGCCGAACTGGTCCACACCCCCTCGACCAGCCCCGATGGCGTGGCCGGCGAGCGCGCCGACAGCGTGCTGCGCGTACGTCGCGGCTGAGCACGATCCCCAGCAACCTCCCAGCTCGGTCCCAGCTCGGTGGCAGCGCGGCCATCGAGTCTGGGTGGCATGACTCAGACCGAGGCCGAGCAGAAGGCCATGCAGAGCAGCCGCGCGCCGGTGCTCGACGTAGTGATACCCGTGTACAACGAAGAGGTCGATCTCGGCCTGTGCGTGCGTAGGTTGCACGCCTATCTGCGCGCCGGATTCCCCTTCACCGCCCGCATCACCATCGCCGACAACGCCAGCACCGACGCCACCCTCGCGGTGGCCGAGCTGCTGGCGGCCGAACTCGACGGCGTCGCGGTGTTGCACCTGGACGCCAAAGGGCGTGGGCGGGCCTTGCGCACCGCGTGGGAGAGCTCGGATGCGGCGGTGGTCGCGTACATGGACGTCGATCTGTCGACCGATCTGAACGCGCTGCTGCCGCTGGTCGCGCCGCTGGTGTCCGGGCATTCCGATCTCGCGATCGGCACCAGACTCGACGCGTCGTCGCGAGTGGTGCGCGGACCCAAGCGTGAAATCATCTCCCGCTGCTACAACTTGCTGTTGAAAACCACACTGCGGGCCGGCTTTTCGGATGCGCAATGCGGATTCAAGGCCGTGCGAACCGAGGTCGCTCGTGAGCTGCTGCCGCTGGTACGCGATGGCGAATGGTTCTTCGATACCGAGCTGCTGGTGCTGGCCGAGCGGGCGGGTCTGCGGATTCACGAGGTGCCCGTCGACTGGATCGACGATCCCGACAGCCGGGTCGACATCATCGATACCGCGCGTAAGGATCTGCGCGGGATCTGGCGGTTGACCAGGGCATTGACCACCGGCGCTCTCCCGATGGACGAGTTGCGGGCCGCCGTCGGGCGTGAACCGCTGATCGCCGGGGTGCCGCTCGGGATGGTCGGGCAGTTGGTGCGATTCGCGATCGTGGGGGTGACCTCGACGCTCGCCTATATCGCGCTGTATCTGCTGTTGCAGCCGCTGGTCGGCAGCCAGGGCGCCAATCTGGTGTCGCTGCTGGTGACGGCGGTGGGCAATACGGCGGCCAACCGGGCCTTCACCTTCGGTGTCCGCGGACGCGGGGACGCGATCTCGCACCAGTTCCAAGGATTGGCCATCTTCGCGTTCGGGCTCGCGATCACCAGCGGTTCGCTGTTCGCCCTGCATCGCTGGGCTCCCGACGTACCTGTGGCGGTGGAACTCACGGTGCTGATCACCGCCAATCTCGTTGCGACACTTGCCCGTTTTGTTGGGCTGCGCTGGGTGTTCCGGAATGCCGAACTCGGTAGCGCGTCAGGTATGCGAGATGGTCAAGGCTCGGATTGCGGAACCAGCTCCGAGCGGACCGTGAGCATTGCCCGCGTTCCCGGGACTGCCACCCACGCAACGGCTCCAGCAGCGCGCCTTGGCACTTCGGAGGTGCGTCGATGACCGCGACAGTCGCCCCCGCATCGCGCACCGACCTCGCGCACATCGAGCCGACCCGAAACCGTTGGGAGCGTCCGGCTTTAGCGGCGCTGCTACTCGGCACACTGGTTTGCTACCTCGTCAACCTGAGCGCCAACGGCTGGGCGAATGACTTCTATGCCGCTGCGGTACAAGCGGGTTCGCAATCATGGGAGGCGTTCTTCTTCGGCTCCTCCGATGCCGCGAACTCGATCACCGTGGACAAGCCGCCCGCTTCGCTGTGGGTGATGGAACTGTCGGTGCGGCTGTTCGGGCTCAACAGCTGGAGCATGCTGGTGCCGCAGGTGCTGCTCGGCGTGGCGAGTGTCGCGCTGTTGTGGGCGACGGTGCGCAGGTCGTTCGGGCCCGCCGCGGGGTTGATCGCGGGAACGGTGCTGGCGGTGACTCCTGTCGCGGTGCTGATGTTTCGGTTCAACAATCCGGATGCGCTGCTCGTCTTGCTGATGACAGCGGCCGCCTGGGCGATGACGCGTGCGGTCACGGACGGGCGGTGGCGCTGGTTGCTGCTCACCGGCGGGTTCATCGGATTCGGGTTCCTGGCCAAGCAGTTGCAGGTGCTGTTGGTTGTGCCGCCGTTGGCGCTGATGTATCTGCTCGCCGGGCCCCCGAAGCTCGGCAAGCGGGTCGCGCAGTTGTTCGCCGCCGGTGCGGCGATGGTGGTGGCGGCGGGCTGGTGGTTGTTGGCGGTGGAGCTGTGGCCTGCGGATTCGCGACCGTGGATCGGTGGGTCGCAGAACAATTCGATCATCGAGCTCACCCTCGGATACAACGGGCTCGGGCGGCTGAACGGCAACGAGACCGGCAGTGTCGGGCCCGGTGGCGAGCTGCCCGCGGGCGGGAACGGGATGTGGGGCAGCACCGGGATCGCCCGGATGTTCGATGCCGCGCAGGGCGGTCAGATCGCCTGGTTGATTCCGGCCGCACTGGTCGCGCTGGTGGCCGGGCTCGTGTTGCGCGGGCGCGCACCGCGTACCGATCGCCGGCGGGCCGCGCTGATCCTGTGGGGCGGTTGGCTTCTCGTCACCGGGCTCGTCTTCAGCTTCATGGCGGGGATCTTCCACCAGTACTACACGGTGGCGCTCGCGCCTGCTGTCGCGGCGCTGGTCGGGATCGGGTCCGTGCAGATCTGGAGTTCGCGCGACCGGTTGTGGGTGCGGTGCGCAGGCGCTGTGGCCATCGCACTCACCACGGCGACCGCGTGGATGTTGTTGTCGCGCAGCGCTTCCTTCCAGCCATGGTTGCGATGGGCGATTCTGGCTGTCGGTGTGATCGCCACAGTGGCCTTCCTGTTCCCGCTCGCGCGCACGCAATCGGTGATCGTCGCGCTCGCCGCCGCGTTCATCGGGCTGGCCGGGCCGATCGCCTACTCCGCCGACACCCTCGCCTCCGCGCACTCCGGTTCGATCCCGTCGGCTGGACCGAGTTCTGGTGGGATGCGCGGAATGGGTGGACCCGGAATGCGTCCCGGTGGGGACGATGGCAGACCCGGTGCCGACGGATCCACCACCACTGGTGCGGGAAACGGCGCGCCATCGACCGGCGGTACGCCCCCGGACGGCACCCAGACCGGCATGCCGTCGGACGGTGCCGCTGCGGGCATCCCCTCGGACGGTGGCGTGCCAGGGCAAGATGGCGCGGCGGCGGGCGGTTCGGCACAGGGTGCGGGCGGCTCGAACGCTGGTGCGCAGCGCAGGGGTGGCGCGGGTGGATTGCTGGGCGGGTCACGTCCGAGCGATCAGATCGTCACCCTGCTCGAGTCGAACGGCACCGACTACACCTGGGTCGCGGCGGCGGTCGGTTCCAACAGCGCCGCCGGGTATCAGCTCGCCACCGAGTTGCCAGTGATGCCGATCGGCGGTTTCAACGGCAGCGACCCGTCGCCCACCCTCGAACAGTTCAAGCAGTACGTGGCCGACGGAAAGATCCACTACTTCGTCGGCGGTGGCCGGGGTGGGCCCGGCGGGAACAGTGCGTCGACCAGCTCGGCGATCACCGCCTGGGTGACGGCGAACTACACCGCGACGACAGTCGACGGAGTAACCCTCTACGACCTCACCCAACCGAAGTCGTAGCGTCTAGACCTAAGGCTGGGTCCGGCATCGGCCGCGTCGGAGCAGCGTTATCGGGCGGCGGGTGCCGTGGCGGCGATCCACTCGGCGAAGGACGGACCGGCCAGGGTGGCGTGCGGGGACGGCAGGAGGGTGCCGTTTTCGAATTGCTCACGGTCGGGGTTGGCGGAGTCGGAGGTTTCGATGATCCCCAGCGCGTCACCGCGGGCCTCGACCAAGACAGCGGCCGCACCGGCCATGGTCTCCGGCCGCGGGCCTGCGATCTCGGGGAACGGAATATCCTCGGCGCCAATCGGATTCGTGGCGAGGTCGACCAGTGCCTCGGCGACAGTTCGAGCGGCGACCAGCTGGGTGCGCATGCCAGGGACGTAGGCGACAGCGTCCTGCGTGCCCCACCCGACCATCACCTCGACGAGTTCGTGGAACTGCGCCGCACGCAGAATCCGCACCGGTAGTGCACCTTTGAGCAGTTCCTGCTCGTGGGCGAGCTTGGCGGCGTTGTACCCGGCGAGCGAACCGTCGATCCCGATGATGGACACCACCACCAGCCGCTCGACCCCGGCCCGCTGGCCCGCCGCATGCAGATTGCGCGCGGTAGCGGTGAAGAACTCGGTCGCCACCTGCTGATCGGCCGAAGGCGTACTGGACGCGTCGATGACGATGTCGACCCCGGTCAACGCCTCGTCGAGACCCACGCCGGTCTCGATGTCGACACCGTTGGCCCGCGAGAAGGCGACGACGTCATGTCCACGCTCGGCCAGCACATCCACCACATGCCGACCCAGCCGCCCGGTCGCCCCTGCCACCGCGATCTTCTTCTGCTCCACCATGATCGACTCCTCCATTGCTTCTTCCGCGTTCACAGAGTCGACGAAGTAGGCGACCGGGGTGTGACATCACCTGGTCAGGACGTCTCGAGACTCCCCCGAGGCGCGACCCAGCGGTGATTGAGGTCCACCACCGACGCCACTGTTTCGAAATCGGAGTCGTAGTGGAACAGGACGAGGCGATGTTCGATCGCCAGCACCGAAGCGAGCAGGTCATGGATGCCGACCGCGCGGTGGCGGCTCGACCGCGCCAGTTCGCGTTGAATCGTGAAAGCGCTGTGCCAGTGTTCGTCATTGGTGGGCAAGTACTCGTAGGCTGCGCGGCGCCGAAAACGAATCTGTTCGTATTCGGCCGGGCTCCGGGCGCTGTAGAGCGCCTCGGAATCGAGCGGTGCGCAGGTGGCGACCAATCCGGCCTCGAGCAGCGGCCCGAGTGCGGCCCCCACGTCCGGATGGCGCATTCGAGCGGCCGCGCTGGTGTCGATGAGATACCGCGCCGTTATCGCCATACGTCGTCGCGCCGATCCTTGTCGGCCATTTCGGCCATCCCGCCGTTGACCAACCATTCGACTTCGCTGGCGCGCGCGTGCGCCACCACAGCCGAGTTCAGCGCGGCGCGAACGGTATCGGAGACCCCGGCTGTACCGAGCGCGTCCTGCGCGGACTCGAGTAGCTCGTCGTCGATCTCGATCAGGCGTTTGGTCATCGCACAGTCCCTCGATATATATTCCCCCATGTCCGAACTATATACCCCGAAACTACCAGGTCACAAGGGGTCAGTGGGGCAGATTCAGGGCGGTGTGGAGGGTGGCGGCCCATTGGTCGACGATGAGTTTGCGGCGGGCGGAGTCGTCGGTGAGGACGTCGGCGAGGCCGAGACCGCGGGCCAGGTCGAGGGTGGCCTGGACGAGGTGGTGGGTGACCGGATCGGAGTCGTCGACGCCGAGGGCTTCGATGGCGCGGCGGTGGGAGATGCGGCCGAAGCGGGCCTCGAGGGGCAGGATGCGTTCGCGCAGGGCCGGGTCGGCGGCCGCGTGGGTCCAGACCTGGAGGGCGGCTTTGAAGAACGGGGTGGTGTAGGACTCGACGAGCGCGGAGACGACGGCGCGCGTGCGGCCCTCACCCTGGGCGACCGCGTTCACCGTTTCGGCTTCGGCCTTGGCCTGGTCCATCCGGAACTCGAACATGAACTCGAGCGCGGCGGTGATCAGATCCTCGCGGGTGGGGAAATGGTGCTGGGCGGCGCCGCGCGACACCCCGGCCCGCTCGGCGACCACCGACACGGTGGCGGCTGCCCAGCCGGTTTCGGCCAGGCAGTCGATGGTCGCCTCCAGCAGCCGCTGCCGGGTGGCCCGGCTGCGGTCCTGCTTGGGTTCGTGGGGTGTCGCCATCGGACTATTGTGCCCAGCTGGGCGGACGCTTCTGGAAGAAGGCCGTCATGCCCTCGATCACCTCGGGCGTGCCGAAGAAGCTCGCCGACCGCTTGGCCAGTGCTTCGGCCTCGGCGTCGAACGTCGCCAGCAGCGCCGCGTTGACCAGTTTCTTGGACTCCGCCAACCCCTGCGGCGACCCCTTGCGCAGCTCGCCACTCAGGCGTTTCACCTCGGCGGCGGCATCCTGCGCGGCCACGGTGACCAGGCCGATCTCCTGCGCGGTCGCGGCATCGAACTTCTCGCCGGTCAGGAAGTAGCGGCTAGCGGCCCGCTGGTCCATCCGCGGCACCAGCGTGAGCGAGATCATGAACGGCGCCATCCCGATCCGCACCTCGGTGAGCGCGAAACTACTACCCGGCCCCGCGACAACGAGATCACAGGCCCCGATGATCCCCATGCCACCGGCGCGGACATTGCCGTCGATCTGCGCGATCACCGGCTTGGGCGAGGCGAGGATGCCGCGCAGCACGTCGATCATCACGCGGGTGCGCTCATCGGCGGCCACGGCCGGATCGGCGGTACTCGCCTCCTTGAGGTCCGCGCCCGCACAGAAAGTGTCGCCGGTGTGGGCGAGCACGATGCCACGCACAGCGGGATCGGATGCCGCCGCATCGAACCCGGCGAGCAGCTCACGAACAAGCCTGGACGAGAGCGCATTACGGTTGTGCGGCGAGTCGAAGGTCAGCGTGGCGAACCCGTCAACAACCTCATACCGCACATAAGGACTATCAGCCGATCCGTCCATCAAAGCCTCCTACTAGTTCCCAATTCCGCCATGACCGCACTCCCCCACCACACCGCCCACCCAGCCTGTCCCGTCTCCCACAACCCACCCCGCCAGGCCGTACACCCAGCCTGCCCCCCGTCTTCCACAACCCACCCAACCCAGCCACCACACTCCCGACCACCACACCGTGCACACCGGCCTGTCGCCGTCTTCCACAACCCACCCAATCCAGCCACCGCACTCCCGACCCTTAGGGAGGGACGGCCACGAAGTGGCCGGTCGCGGCCGGGTCGCCGGTTAGGCGCCGTTGCGTAGGCGACGAAGGAGCAAGCAACGGTGCCTAACCGGCGGCCCCTCGGGGCCGCGACTCGAGCGCGCCAGCGCTCCAATAAACACAGCCCCAAACCTCCCTGGGACTACCGAACATCAGTAAGACCTAGGCAACCCCAACGAATGCTGCGAAACAAAGTTCAAAATCATCTCCCGACTCACCGGCGCAATCCGCATGATCCGCGCCGCCTGAAGCATCGCCGACAGCCCGACCTCACGAGTCAGCCCCGAACCACCATGCGTCTGAATCGACTGGTCAAGCGCCTTGATACTGGCCTCAGCGGCAGCGTACTTGGCCATATTGGCAGCCTCAGCAGCACCGAACTCATCGCCCGTGTCATAAAGCGTCGCAGCCTTCTGCATCATCAGCTTGGCCAGCTCCAGCTCGATCTTGATCTGCGCCAATGGATGCGAAATACCCTGGTGCGCACCGATCGGCGTCTTCCACACCGTCCGCTCCTTGGCGTATTCCACCGCACGGTCGATCGCGTAACGGCCAAGGCCGATCGCCATGGCCGAGCCCATGATCCGCTCGGGGTTCAGCCCGGCGAACAGCTGCGCCAGCGCCGCATCCTCCGAGCCGACCAGGGCATCGGCGGGCAGGCGCACATCGTCGAAGAACAGCGTGAACTGGTTGTCCGGCTCGATGACATCCATCTCCTGGACGTTCTTCACCAGGCCGGGCGCGTCCACCGGCACGATGAACAGCGCGGGCTTGAGCTTGCCGGTCTTGTGATCCTCGGTCCGCGAAACCACCAGGATCGCCTCGGCCTGATCGACACCGGAGATGAAGATCTTGCGGCCGTTGAGGATCCAGTCGCCGCCGTCGCGGCGGGCGGTGGTGGTGATCTGGTGCGAGTTGGAGCCCGCGTCGGGCTCGGTGATCGCGAAGACCATCTTCGAGGTGCCGTCGGCGAGCTTGGGCAGCCAGTTCTGCTTCTGCGCGTCGGTGCCGTACTTGGTGATGATGGTGCCGCAGATGGCCGGGGAGACGACCATCAACAGCAGGCCCGCGCCCTGCGCCGAGAGCTCTTCCTGCACCAGCGCCAGCTCGTACATGCCCGCGCCACCGCCGCCGAACTCCTCGGGCAGGTTCACGCCGAGGAAGCCGAGCTTGCCCGCCTCGTCCCACAGTTCGGTGAGCGGCTCGTTCTTGCGCGAGAGCGGCAGCACGTAGTCGCGGTAGTTGTACTTCGACGCGAGCGACGCGACCGCCGCCCGCAGCGCGGTCTGCTCTTCGGTTTCGATGAAGCTCATGCTGAACCCTTCTGTCCTGACCCGGAGCCCTCCGTGGTCACGCTTCGCTACCGCCTCCGGGCTTGACCGGATCAGGACGGCTCCTGCTCTTCTTCCTCGACGACGGCGAGGACGGTTCCGACCTCGACCTGCTGGCCGACGGTCACGTTGAGTGCACTGAGAACGCCGGTGGCCGGTGCGGCGATGGTGTGTTCCATCTTCATCGCCTCCAGCCACAGGATCGGCTGACCCTGCTTGACGTGGTCACCTTCCGCGGCACCGAGGCGGATCACGCTGCCGGGCATCGGCGCGAGCAGCGAACCCGCCGCCACCTGCTCCGACGGATCGGTGAAGCGCGGCAGCCTGCGCACGGCCACCGGGCCGAGCGGGGAGTCGATCGCGACGAGGTCGTCGTAACGAGCGATCTCGAATTGCCTACGCACCGAGCCACGTTCGCCCGGAACACCGAGGACGACACGATCGGGCGCCACCGAGATCAGCTCGAGGCCGTCGTGGCCCTCGACCGCGATGCCGGTGCGGGTGAAGCGGTAGCGCACCTCGTGCGTGCCGGTGGTGCGGCTCTCGTAGGACTTGGTCTGCGGCTCCGAAGCCAGGTTGCGCCAGCCGCTCGGGGTGAGTCCGGCCAGGCGCGAGGTGCTGCGATTGGCGGCTGAATCGGCAAGTGCCGCAGCCACGATCGACAATGCCTCATCGGCCTCCGAGACCAGCGGTGCCGAGAGCACAGCCAGGTCGTGGGTGGCGAAGAAGGCGGTGTCGGTGTCACCGGCGAGGAACGCCGGGTGGCGCAGCACGCGCACGAGCAGGTCGCGGTTGGTGACGAGGCCGTGGATCTTGGCGCGCTGCAATGCGGTGGCGAGCAGATGCGCTGCCTCCGCACGGGTTTCGGCGTAGGAGATCACCTTGGCGAGCATCGGGTCGTAGTGCACACCGACCAGCGAGCCGTCGACGACACCGGTGTCCAGGCGCACGCCGGCCTGCTCGAGAACCGTGAATTCCCCAGCGGTGAACGGGATCTCGATCTTGTGCACCGGACCGCTCTGCGGCTGCCAGTCGTGGGCGGGGTCCTCGGCGTAGAGGCGAACCTCGATCGAGTGACCACGCTGGGCGGGCAGCGTCGCGGGCAGCGGCAGACCCGACGCCACCTGCAACTGCAGGCGGACCAGGTCGAGGCCGGTGGTCTGCTCGGTGACCGGATGTTCCACCTGCAGACGGGTATTCATCTCCAGGAAGAAGAAGTCGCCCTTCTCGTCAGCCAGGAACTCAACGGTGCCCGCGCCTTCGTAACCGATCGCCTCGGCAGCAAGACGCGCCGCCTCGAACAGCCGATCCCGCATGCCGTCGATCTTCTCGACCAGCGGCGATGGCGCCTCTTCGACGACCTTCTGATGACGTCGCTGGATCGAGCACTCACGCTCGCCCACGGCCCAGGTCTTGCCGAAAGTGTCCGACATGACCTGCACTTCGATGTGCCTGCCGGTCTCGAGGTAGCGCTCACAGAACACCGTCGGATCGCCGAAGGCCGACTCGGCCTCGCGCTGCGCGCCGGCGATCTGATCCCGCAATTCGGCCAGATCCCGCACCACGCGCATGCCGCGACCACCACCACCGGCGGACGCCTTGATCAGCACAGGCAGGTGCGCGTCGGTGACCTCGGCCGGATCCAGCTCGGCGAGAACGGGGACACCGGCGGCGTCCATCATCTTCTTGGACTCGACCTTGGAGCCCATCTGCTCGATGGCCGCCACCGGCGGGCCGATCCACACCAGACCCGCGTCGAGCACGGAGCGCGCGAACTCGGCGTTCTCGGACAGGAATCCGTAGCCGGGGTGGATCGCATCGGCACCGGCCGACAGCGCGGCCTCGATGATCAGCTCACCACGCAGGTAGGTCTCCGCGGGAGTGTTGCCGGGCAGCCTGATAGCGGCGTCGGCCTCGGACACGTGCGGCGACGCGGCGTCAGCGTCGGAGTAGACCGCGGTGGTGCCGATACCCATCCGACGGCAGGTGGCGAACACGCGGCGAGCGATCTCACCACGATTGGCAACAAGAACATTACTAATGGCCACAGCGCATCTCACATTCGGAAGACGCCGAAGCCCTCGGCGCCCTTGATCGGGGCTGTGTGAATGGCCGACAGAGCCATTCCCAGCACGGTGCGGGTGTCGCGGGGGTCGATGATGCCGTCGTCGAACAGCCTGCCCGACAGGAACATCGGCATGGCCTCGGCCTCGATCTGCGCCTCGACCATCGCGGCGAGACCGGCGGCGGCCTCCTCGTCGAACGGCAGGCCCTTGGACTCGGCCGCGCCGCGCTGCACGATGGTGAGCACACCGCCCAGCTGCGCCCCACCCATGACGGCGGATTTCGCGCTCGGCCAGGCGAACAGGAAACGCGGGTTGAACGCGCGCCCGCACATGCCGTAGTGCCCGGCACCGTAGGAGGCGCCGACCAGCAGCGAGATGTGCGGCACCGTGGAGTTGGCGACCGCGTTGATCATCATCGCGCCGTGCTTGATGATGCCGCCGTGCTCGTACTCCTTGCCGACCATGTAGCCGGTGGTGTTGTGCAGGAACAACAGTGGCGTGTTCTTCTTGTTGGCCAGCTGGATGAACTGGGTGGCCTTCTGCGATTCCTCGGAGAACAGCACGCCGCGCGCGTTGGCGAGGATGCCGATCGGGTAGCCGTTGATCTCGGCCCAGCCGGTGACCAGGCTGGAACCGTAGAGCGGCTTGAACTCGTCGAAGTCGGAACCGTCGACCACGCGGGCGATGACCTCGCGCGGATCGAACGGGATCTTCAGGTCCGAGGGCACGATGCCGAGCAGTTCCTCGGGATCGTAGATCGGCGAGATCACCTCGGCGCGCGGCTCGGGACCCTGCTTCTTCCAGTTCAGGCGACGAACGATATTGCGGCCGAGGCGGATCGCGTCCTGCTCGTCGGCGGCCATGTAGTCGGCCAGACCCGAAGTGCGGGCGTGCATCTCGGCGCCGCCGAGGGTCTCGTCGTCGGAGTCCTCACCGGTGGCCATCTTCACCAGCGGCGGGCCCGCCAGGAAGACCTTCGCGGCTTCCTTGACCATCACCACGTAGTCGGACATGCCGGGGATGTAGGCGCCGCCCGCGGTGGAGTTGCCGAAAACCAAAGAGATGGTGGGGATTCCGGCCGCGGAGGCTTGGGTGAGGTCGCGGAACATCGCGCCGCCCGGGATGAAGACTTCCTTCTGCGTCGGCAAGTCCGCGCCGCCGGACTCGACCAGCGAGATCACCGGCAGCCGGTTCTCCCGGACGATGTCGTTGATGCGCAGCGTCTTGCGCAGCGTCCACGGGTTCGATGTGCCGCCGCGCACCGTCGGATCGGGCGCGACGATCATGCACTCGACACCCTCGACGAGGCCGATACCGGCGATCGTCGACGCGCCGACGTGAAAATCACTGCCCCACGCGGCAAGTGGGCACAGTTCGAGGAACGGCGAGTCCTCGTCGAGCAGCAGTTCGATGCGCTCACGGGCCGTGAGCTTGCCGCGCTTGTGGTGCCGGGCCACTTTCTCGGGGCCGCCACCGGCGATGGCCTTGGCGAACTCCGCCTCGACCTCGGTGAGCTTGGTCGACATCGCCTCGGCGGCCGCGGTGTACTCGGGCGAGGCGGTGTCGATGATGGAACGGAAGGTCGTCACGACTGGTACCCCAATACTTTCGACGCCAGCATGGTCAGGATCTCGTTGGTACCGCCGCCGATGCCGATGATGCGCACATCGCGGTAGATGCGCTCGACCTCGGCCTCGCGCATGTAGCCCATCCCGCCGTGCAACTGCACGGCCTGGTTGGCCACCCATTCGGCCGTCTCGACGGCGTTGTTCTTGGCGAAGCAGACCTGGGCGATCAGGTTCTCCTCACCGGCGACGTAGCGTTCGACCAGCGCTCGCGTGTAGGTGCGCGAAATGTCCACGCGCTGAGCCATATCCGTCAGCGTCATCTGCACCTTCTGGCGGCTGATCAGCGGACGGCCGAAGGTCTCGCGATCACGGCACCACTGCACGGTGAGATCGAGCGCGCGCTGGGCCAGCGAATACGCCTGCACCGCGAGGCCGACCCGCTCGCTGACGAACGCGGCGGCGATCTGCGCGAAGCCGCTGTTCTCGGCGCCCACCAGATTCGACGCGGGCACCCGCACATCCACATACGACAGCTCGGCGGTGTCGGAGGCCAGCCAGCCCATCTTCTCCAGCTTGCGGCTGACGGTGAAGCCGGGAGTGTCCTTCGGCACCAGGATCAGCGAAACACCCGCCGCGCCAGGGCCGCCCGTGCGCACCGCGGTGACGACGAAGTCTGCGCGACAGCCCGAGGTGATGAACGTCTTGGCGCCGTTGATGATGAAGTCCTCGCCATCACGCACCGCGGTGGTGGTGAGGTGGCCGACATCGGAACCGCCGCCGGGTTCGGTGATGGCCAGCGAACCGATCAGGTCACCGGCCAGTGTCGGCTTGGCCCACTGGTCGATCTGAGCCTGGTTGCCCGAGGCGATCATGTGCGGCAACGCGATGCCGCAGGTCAGCAGCGAGGCCCACAGCCCACCGGACGCGCCGGCGACATGGAACTCCTCGCCCACGATCACCGAGTCGATGGCATTACCGCCCTCGCCGCCCGCCGATTCCGGGTACTCGATACCGAGCAGGCCGAGTTCGCCCGCTTTCTTGTGCAGCTCGCGCGGCAGCTCGCCCGCGCGCTCCCACGAGTCGAGGTCGGGCAGGATCTCCCGCTCGACGAACCCACGCACGGTGGCGCGCAGCTCTTTTCGCTCCGGTGTTTCCCAAACAGACGTCATGCGAGCAGCTCCGTCGGCATATCGATGTGGCGGGAGCGCAGCCATTCGCCGAGCCCCTTGGCCTGCGGGTCGAAACGCGCCTGGTAGGCGACGCCCTTGCCGAGCAGGCCGGAAATGATGAAGTTGACCGCGCGCAGGTTCGGCAGCACGTGGCGGGTGACGGTCAGTTCGGCCGTCTCGGGGAGGAGTTCTCGCAGCTTTTCGACGGTGAGGGTGTGCACGAGCCAGCGCCACTGGTCGTCGGTGCGCACCCACACGCCGATATTGGCGTCACCGCCCTTGTCGCCGCTGCGGGCGAGCGCGATCGTGCCGAGCGGGACTCGACGGGTTTCGGCAGGCGGCAGTGGTGCGGGGAGTTCCGGTTCGGGAACAGGCTCGAGGACAACGGTTTCCGTGGCAGGGGCGATATCGATACGGGAGCCGTCCGCCAGCACCGCGACATGCGGCACCTCGTGCGCATCGACGAAGCCGGGGGTGAAGACACCGTAGGGCGAACCGTTTCCGGGCAGTGCGGTGAAGCTGGCTCCCGGGTAGCTGGCCAGCGCCAATTCCACGGCGACACTGGAGAACCCGCGGCCGACCTTGTTCGGGTCGGGATCGCGCACCACACAGCGCAGCATCGCGCTGGCCTGCTCCTCCGTCTCGGCGTCGGGGCGGTCGAGGCGGGCCAGCGTCCAGGTGAGTTCGGCGGGC
Source organism: Nocardia sp. FBN12 (assembly GCF_050320175.1). GTDB lineage: Bacteria > Actinomycetota > Actinomycetes > Mycobacteriales > Mycobacteriaceae > Nocardia. Next base: position 5,587,056 of record NZ_CP190048.1, read on the forward strand.
TTGTCCGGCAGCCAGGATTCCAGCTGTCGCCGCGCCAGATCGGCTTTGGCCTCGATGTCGAGGCCGGTGAGGATGAACGACATCTCGTTGCGGAAGCCGCCGAGGGTGTTCAGCGAGACCTTGAGCTGCGGCGGCGGGGCCTCACCGGTGACGCCGCTGATCAGTACCCGGTCCTTGCCCTGCTGGCTCAGCGCGATGCTGTCCAGGCGGGTGGTGACGTCGGGTCCGGCGTAGCGCGCGCTCTGGATCTCGTACATGAGCTGGGCTTCGACGGTGTCGACGGTGACCGCGCCGCCGGTGCCGTCGTGCTTGGTGATCACGCAGGACCCGTCGCGACGGATCTCGGCGATCGGGAAACCGGGGCGGCCGATGTCGCCGAGTTCGGTGAAGAAGGCGAAGTTGCCGCCGGTGGCCTGGGTGCTGCACTCGATCACATGGCCCGCGACCACCGCACCGGCGAGTGCGTCGTAATCGGTTCGGGCCCAACCGAAGTGGGCCGCCGCGGGACCCACGATCACGGAGGCGTCGGTGACCCGGCCCGTGACTACGATGTCGGCGCCGGAGTTCAAGCACTCGACGATCCCCCACGCGCCGAGATAGGCGTTCGCGGTGAGTGGCTGGCCGAGGTCGAGCTCGGCGGCGCGCGCCACCAGGTCGTCGCCTTCGACGTGGGCGATCTTGGCATCGAGCCCGAGTTCGGCGGCGACCTTGCGCAGCTGCTCGGCCAACCCGGCCGGATTCAGGCCGCCGGCATTGGTGACGATCTGGACGTTCTTCTCGAGCGCGAGCCCGAGACAGTCCTTGATCTGCTTGACGAAGGTCTTGGCATAGCCGAGGCTCGGATCCTTCATCCGGTCGCGACCCAGGATCAACATGGTGAGTTCGGCGAGGTAGTCGCCGGTCAGCACGTCGAGCTGGCCACCCTCCAGCATCTCGCGCATAGCGCTGAGCCGGTCACCGTAGAACCCGGAACAATTCCCGATCCGGATCAGGTCCGGGTCAGCGGAGAGAGCACTCATGGCACCCAGGATCGCAGCGCTTCAGAAAAAAAGCAAGCACGCGTGCTTGTTAATCGCGAACAATTCACCAGGCAAGATGGAGCCCATGCTGTCCGTCCTCCTCTTCGCCCTCGCCGGATTCCTGCTCGGCGGCGCGTACACGACCTGGAAGAACAATCGCGCGATGGCGATCGGTCTGATCGTCACCGCTGTCCTCGCGGCCGTCGGTGCCGTGCTCTGGCTCGAGTAGCAAGGGTTTCGCAAGATCAGGGCAAGGCGAAAGCTGTTGGCTTGCCGACATGTTCACTTGGTATGTCGGCCTGCTCGCAGTCAGCGGCCTCGCGATGATCATCATGGCCAACATCGACAACGGCCGCGGTGAGCTCTCGCGTGCCCTCAACGCCGTGTTCGGCGTCGTCTTCCTCGGCTACGCGGGCTACCTGGCGTTCGTCTTCGACGGCGGCAGCTACCTGATCTTCTTCTCCGCGTTCATCCTGCCGGTGCTGATGATCATCGACTTCGTGCGCTCGACGAACTGGCAGGCGCTGACCGACAAGCCGACCCCGACGCAGAAGGCCTTCCGCGAGTATTGGAAGGAACAGGATCGGCTGGCGAAGAACTCAGCTCGTCGTGTGTAGTTTGAAGATCCTGACGTCTTCTGGCACACCGTTCAGTGGTGCGGCCCAGAAGTTGCGCTTGTAAGGTTTTGCGATAACGCCCAGCTCATCGAGGGTTTCCGGGCGCAGCGCGGCCAAGGTGGTGCTGGAAATCATCGTGTTGCCGTTGCCGCCTGCCTCCATCATCCGGGCGGCGATATTGACGTCGACGCCGAGCCAGTCGCCACCGATCTCGCGGGGGGAACCAGTGTGCAGGCCGACTCGCATGCGCGGGGTATGACCTTCGATCTCGACTCCGGCGAGATTGCGCCGCGCCGCCAGCGCGGCGCGCACGGCCCGGTCGGGCGAGGAGAACACCGCCATCAGGCCGTCGCCCATGCGCTTGACCACCTGACCGCCACGCTCGACGATCGGCGGCTCGATGGCCTTGGCGACCTTGCGCAGCAGCTCCAGCGTGCGCTCGTCGCCCACCGACAGCGACCAGCTCGAGAACCCGACCAGATCGGTGAACACGATGGTCACCTCCGCGGTGCCACGTCCACGGCCGATCCGCTCCAGCCCGGCCTGCCACACCTGCAGCGCGCCGAAACCGATTTCCCTGGCCGCGGTCGGGGCGCCACCGACGATCTTGTCCGCCGCCCTCGCCACAGCGCGCGCACCGCCGGGACCCGTCACCGACAGCGGATCGCCGAACGCGGGGTCACCGGGTAACTGTTGACGTGCCTTGCGCAGCGCGCCGATCACGTCGGCCCGGCGGTTGGCGGCCTGCAACTTCGAGGAGATCTGGGGGCGCTTCCTACCTGCACGCGCACCGGGGTCGGATTCGGCGGATGCACTCACGATCGGCTCCAACGGGATGGACACGTCCGCGGCGGCATCGCGCCGCGGATTCACCCCGCCAGAAGGCGTTTCACTCACGCTCAAAAGGTTATCTCACCCGACAACGACCGCCGGTCCGCTGCTGGTGTGCAGCGGACCGGCGGTCCTACCTTCGAGCTACCGGGCAGCGGAAGCTCGAAGGTCGGGTCGCGCGACCTCCCGACAAGGTCGCGGCCCTCGCGACCCGGGCCATTACGAGGGCGGGCCCGGGTTGGATTGTCAGGCGTCGCGGCGGTTGACCAGCACGAGCGCGCCGGCGAACACGATTCCCACGAAGACGCCGAAGTAGATCAGGCTGCCCCACACGCCCCAGTGCCAGTCGCCTGTCACGGGTTGGTCGCTCAGGAAGCGGTTGATGTTGGCGAAGGGGAGGAACGGGGTTACCGTGCGGCCGAAGCTGCCGAACGCACCGAGCAGGGTCTCGATCAGCAGTGGCCACAGGATCAGCAGCGAGATCGCGGCGGCCGACTGACGCACCAGCACACCGACCCCGACGGCCAGCATCACGCACAGGATGGCGTAGATCGGCAGGCCGTAGATGGCGCGCCAGTTGCCGTCGAGCACCAGGCCCGGCGCGTTGTCACCCGAGATCGCCTTCGCCACGACGAACGCGATCAGTCCGAGGACACCGGTGAGCACGGCCGAATAGGCACCGACCAGCGCGGTCTTGGACAGGATGACCTTGGACCGGTTCGGCACCGCGAGGAAACTCGACCGGATGACGCCGAAGCGGTATTCGCTGGTCACCGACAACGCGGCCATGATCATCAAGACCGTCACACCGAAACCGGTGATACCGGAGACAGCCGCGCTCGGGGTGAGCGGCGGCGGGCCCTCGCCCGGATTACCCGTCGAGTCGGCATTGAGGACCAGTGCCATCAGCACGGCGAATCCGATGCCGAGCACGACCACGGCCACCGAGCACCACCAGGGTGAACGGGTGGAGGTGAGTTTGATTCGTTCCGCTGCGAGCACGCCCATCAGAGCGCACCTCCCATCGCCTGGTGGTCGAAGCTTTCACCGTGGTACTCCACGGCGCCGCCGGTCATCCGCATGAACGCTTCCTCCAGGGAGGCCTGCTGCGGTGCCAACTCGTAGAGCGTGACGTTGTTGGAGCCCGCCACCTTGCCGACCTCGTCGGAGGTGACACCCGCGACGATCAGCGCGGCGTCGCCCTCTTCCTTCACGGTCATGCCGTGCGAGGTGAGCAGGCTGCGCAGCTGATCCAGTTGTGGGCTGCGCACGCGCACCGACTGCTCGGAGGCGCGGTCGATGAACTCCTTGGTGGAGCCGTCGAACATCAGCTGACCACGGCCGATCACGATGAGCTGCTCGGCGGTCTGGGCCATCTCCGAGAGCAGGTGGCTCGAGACGAGCACCGTGCGACCCTCGGCGGCCAGGCGCTGCATGAACCGGCGGATCCACAGGATGCCCTCCGGGTCGAGGCCGTTGACCGGCTCGTCGAAAAGCAGCACCTTGGGGTCACCGAGCAGCGCGCCCGCCAGGCCGAGGCGCTGCGACATGCCGAGCGAGAACCCGCCCGCGTTCTTGTTCGCCACCTCGGACAGGCCGACGAGGCGCAGTACCTCTTCGACCCGCGACTTCGGGATGTCGTTGGAGGCGGCCAGCCACTCCAGATGGGCACGCGCCGAACGGTTCGGATGCACCCACTTGGCGTCGAGCAGCGCACCGACCTGCGTGAGCGGGCGCTCCAATTCGGGGTAGTGCTTGCCGTCGATGAGCGCACTGCCCGCCGTCGGCTTGTCCAATCCGAGGATCATCCGCATGGTCGTCGATTTACCGGCACCGTTGGGTCCGAGGAACCCGGTCACCAGTCCTGGTCGGACGGTGAACGTGAGGTCCTGCACCGCGACGGTCTGGCCGAATTGCTTCGTCAGGCCCTTCAGCTCGATCATGAGCCCAGCTTGCCTGAAGATCCCCGTTTCGCGCGTCGCCGGAAAGTAGCGAGTCGGGTCATCCTCGAGGATGACCTTCGACCCTTAGCGGGATGGGGAAGAAGCCTGAGCCCAGAAGCGCTTGGGAATGCGGCCCGCTTGTCTGGCCAGGTAACCGGCCGTGACGGCGGCGGACATGGCCGATGCCATGAGTTCGGGTTCTCGTGCCCTGGTCACGGCGGTGGCGAGGAGCACTGCCGAGCAGCCGAGCTCCATGGCGAGGGCGGCGTCGCTGGCGGTGCCGATGCCCGCGTCGAGGATGACGGGGACGCCCGCGGCCGCGACGATCATCTCGATGTTGTGCGGGTTGCCGATGCCCAAGCCGGTGCCGATCGGGGAACCGAGCGGCATGACGGCGGCGCAGCCTGCTTCTTCGAGCCGACGGGCGAGGACGGGGTCGTCGGTGGTGTACGGCAGGACCACGAAACCGTCGTCGACCAGCTTTTCGGCGGCGTCGAGGAGTTCGAAGGGATCGGGTAGCAGGGTGCGGTCGTCGGCGACCACCTCGAGCTTCACCCAGTTGGTGTCGAGGGCCTCGCGCGCGAGTTGGGCGGTGAGTACCGCTTCGGCGGCGGTGCGACAGCCCGCGGTGTTGGGCAGCAGGGTGATGTCGAGGCGTTTGAGGAGGTCGAGGACGCCGGTGCCGCCCGCGGCGTCGACGCGGCGCATGGCGACCGTGGTGAGCTCGGTACCCGACGCGATCAGGGCCTGTTCGAGGACGGCGAGGTTCTCCGCGCCGCCGGTGCCCATGATCAGGCGCGAATCGAACTCCTTGTCGGCGATCCGCAGCGGCTCAGCCACCCTGCACCGCCGTGAGCACCTCGATGGTCCAGCCGCGGCCGACCGGTTCGTCCCAGCGGGATTTCGAGAAGACCGCGCCGTCGACCGCCAAGGCCACACCCTGGCAGGGCAATTCGAGCTTCGTCAGGAGTTCGCGGACGCTGAGCGGCTCGGGGAACTCGTGGTCGACACCGTTGACGGTGACGCCGATCGGGATGGTCGAGGTCATCGAACTCCTCCTTGCGACAGTGCTGAAAAGCGATGGGGTGAGGCGATTTCGGCGATACGGAGGGTCGCGCCGTCGAGCAGGGCCTGCACGACCGTGGCGGTGAGCGCGAGGGTGAGCATGCCGTTGCGGCCGTGACCGGTGGCGGCGATGACCCGGTCGTCGAGGTGGCCGAGCAGCGGGAGATTGTCGGGAGTTCCCGGTCTCGAACCCGCATTCGCTTCGGCCAGTTCGTATTCGGCGATGCCGGGCAGGATGGTCTCGGCATCGGCGATCAGGTCGCGGACGCCGCCGACAGTGACGGTGGTATCGAAGCCTGCTTCGTATTGTGTTGCGCCGACGACGATTCCGTCCTCACGAGGGACGAGGTAAACCTGTCTGCCGTGCACGCGGGCGCGGATCACCCTGGTCGGCGGCGGGCTGACACCGGGCCTGCGCCGCAATCGGAGGATCTCACCCTTCACCGGACGCACCGCGAGACCGGGCCAGAGCTCGGCCGAGCGGGCGCCCGCCGCGAGAACGATCCGGTCATGAGGTAGATCATCCAGTGCGACAACAGCTTCGGTGCGAATCTCGATCCCCGCGCAAGCTCGCTGGAGCGCCCGCAGCACACGGCGGTTGTCGATGGCGGGTTCGGTTTTCGCGTACAGGCCCGCTCGGACGGTTCGCGCGAGTGCGGGTTCCAGCGCACGGACTCCCTCACGATCGAGCACTGGCAGGTCATGACCGAAATCCGCCAGCCACTCGGAGACGGTGCGGAGGTCGGTCGCGTCGGCGCCGTCGAGCGCGACGGTCAACGTCTCATCGGCCACGAACATCGACTCGCCCGAGATCTCCCGCAAGCGCTCGGCGAAGGCAGGCCACTCGGCGAGCGCGGCAGCGCCGAAGACGAGCACGCGATCCTCACCGGGCCAGCCCTCCGACAGTGGCGCGAGCATTCCGCCTGCCACATAGGAGGCGCCACGCGCGGGCTCCGGATCGAAGACGGTGACCGTCCAACCGGCCTCCGCGGCCCGCCATGCGACAGCGAGTCCGACGGCGCCGCCGCCAACGACCGCCAGAGTTCGCATCACGTTCCTACCTGTCTGTCTCTCTCGCGGCTGGCGCCGCGGGTTTTCGGCCTGTTCCCTCGATCTTCCCTCCCTCCGGGCACTCCTTCGTCGCACCCTCCACTCAGTCCAGATCAAGGCGGCCGAAAACCATACTTCCGCGCAGCTCGTCGCCCCGGGCTTCACGCCGCGGCGTTCGCACTTCAACGGTAGCGCGACTACCGTCAGGACCGTGCAGCCCTCCCATCCGAACCGTTCCGTCCCGCCCCGGGAGCGCCTGTCGAGTGCGCTGCTGTATCTGTGCACCGATGCGCGCCGGGAGAAGGGCGATCTGGCCAGATTCGTCGACGCCGCGCTCGCCGGTGGCGTCGATATCGTGCAGCTCAGGGACAAGGGGTCGCCGGGTGAGGCCGAATTCGGTGCGCTGGAGGCGAAGGCCGAGCTGGGCGCGCTCGCCGAGATCAAGGCCGCGACCCGCAGGCACGGTGCCTTGCTCGCGGTGAACGATCGCGCCGATATCGCGCTGGCCGCCGGTGCGGACGTGCTGCACCTGGGCCAGGGTGATCTGCCGCCCGCGTACGCACGACGCGTCGTCGGCCCGGACGTGGTGATCGGCCGCTCCACCCACAACCGCAACCAGGCCGGCCTGGCCGCGATCGACGGCCACCTCGACTACTTCTGCACCGGCCCCGTCTGGACCACCCCGACCAAGCCAGGCAGGCAGGCCGCAGGTGTCGACTTCCTCCGCTCGACCGCCGACGCGCACCCGACGCTGCCCTGGTTCGCGATCGGCGGAGTCGACGCGCAGCGTCTCCCGGAGGTCCTCGCGGCCGGTGCGCGCCGCGTTGTGGTCGTGCGCGCGATCACCGAAGCCGCCGATCCCGAGGCCGCCGCGCGGGAGCTCAAGCAGGCCCTGCTCGCCGCGAACTGAGTCAGCTCGGCCAGCGGCGGTCGGACCTGTGCATCGGCGGCCTCGACAGGGGCTCGGTCGAGTGACGGGGAACAGCGCCGACAGCGCTCAGGTCAGGATGTCTGCTCGGGTGAGGGTGGGGCCGTCGAGAGCTGCCGCGTCGAGGACGATCTCGATGCCCGGTCCGTCGACCCTCGCGTGCAACCAGAAAAACCCATGGCCGGGCAGTTCGATGGTGCGGGGTAGTGCGTCGGCGAGCTCGCGGTCGGCCTCGAATCGCACGCGCAACGGCACCGCGCGCAGCTCGATCCAGGCGGTCGCGAAGCCGGGGTGCAACGGCAGGTCGGCGACCTCGTCTTCGGGAACCCACGCCAGTTCGGCGCTTTCCTGGTTGGCGACCGTCGGCAGCGGTTTGTCCGCGTCGGCGATGACGGTGATGTAGGTCCAGCCGCTCGGGGCAGTCATGGTCAGTCGCTCGGCGCGGACCCGGAGGTCGTCACCGGTGATGCCCGCTTCCTCTTCGGCCTCGCGGACGGCTGCGTGCTCGGGTGACTCGTGCGAATCGCGCGCCCCACCCGGCAACGCCCAGGTACCACCCTGATGACTCCACGGCGCCCGGTGTTGCAACAGCACCGCCGACCCGCCGCCGGGCAGCGGTGCGCGCAGCAGCAGTCCCGCCGCACCGTACTTTCCCCAGTGCTTGATCCCGTCGGTGCTCTTGTACCAGCCGTCTCCGTCGCCGCGCATCCCATACTCTTTCCTGCGAGCAGCCGAACAGCAACCGCGTCGGGGGTGTGTGAGGGGCTGCGCTACCCGTACGCCCACAATAAACTCCGGAACAGTTGATGTGCACGGACAGCGCTGGGAGGTGAACGATGGACGAACCGGGGAATCGCAATGCCTCGACAGAGGTGGCGGCCGTCCGTGTTCGCCCATCATCGCAGGCCAAGACGGGTGCGAAGCATTCCGAGGCGGCCGACGCGGCGCCGGTGACACCGCGCTGGGCGCCACTGCGCCGACCGGCCGCACCCGTCGACCGGCCGCCCGCCCCCGACGTCAGGGCGTTGCGCGCGCAGTTCCAACCCGCCCGATTGCGCACTTTCGCGCAGTCCTCGCCGGGTCGGCTGGTCGCCGCCGGACTGGTTCTGATGGTGCTGTGCGTGACCGCGGGCGCGGTGACTTCGACGACCGTCAGTGAGCGCCAGCAAGCTCTCGGCATCCTGCTCGACGACACCGAACCCGACGCGCATTCGGCCAACCACCTCTACACCTCGCTCTCGATCGCCGACGCCGCCGCGGGCACTGCGTTCATCGCGGGCGGACTCGAGCCCCAAGCGGTGCGCGACCGATACACCCAGGCCATCGGCGAAGCGGCCGCCGAGCTGGTGACCCAGGCCGGGCACATCTCCGACGAAGAGGCGGCCGACCCGTCAGGCGCCGATCGCCGCCTGCGCACCGGCATCGCGACCGGGCTGCCCGTGTACAGCGGTCTGATCGAGACGGCGCGGGTGAACAATCGCAACGGCTATCCCGTCGGCGCGGCGTATCTGAGCGAGGCCTCGCATCAGATGCAGACCAGCCTGCTGCCGATGGCCGAGGAGCTCGAGGACCATCGCTTCGACGCGGTGACCGCCGCCCAGCACCGGCACGTGCAACCACCGTGGACGGCGATCGTGCTGCTGGTGGTGGCCCTCGGCGCGCTGATCTGGGTACAGGTGGAGCTGGCGCGGCGCTCGCGGCGGTTCTTCAATATGGGCCTGCTGCTCGGCACCGGCGCGCTGGCGTTGACCCTGCTGTGGACGGTGGCGGCGGGTTCGGTCTCCGCGGTGGCGATGATTCGCTGCCGGGACGAGGGCGCGGTGCCGTCGGCACGGTTGGCCGAGAGCCGAATCCTGGTGCAGCAAGCCAGATCAGCGGAAATGGTGAAGCTGGTTCGCCGCGACGCGACCGGCGACTACGACCGCACCTTCGACACGAATGCCGCCCGGCTCACCGAACTACTCGCCGGCTATCCCGAGAACGCGCCTGCCCGCGACGAAGTGGCGCACGCGCAGGCGGCGCTGACCCGCTGGCAGTCCGCCCACGAGCGGATGAACGACACACTCGAGCGGGGCGATTTCATGGGCGCGGCCACTGTCGCCACCGGCCCGAGCGCCGCCGATTCGGCCGCCCAGGTCGACGCGCTCGACCGCGCGCTGGACAAGGCGGGTGCGCAGACACGAGATACCTTGCGGGAAAAGGTTTCCCGCGCGATCGATGTGCTGTCGTTCCTCGCGCCCGGCGCGTTCGTGCTCGGGATCATCGCGGCGGCGTGCGTCGCGCTCGGATTGTGGCCGCGACTGCGGGAGTACCGGTGAGGCGCCGACGCGTCCTCGCGGCGCTGATGCTGGTCGGGCTGCTGGCTAGCTGTTCCGACAGCACACCCGCGCCCGGCGAGCGCGGCGTCTATTCCGAACCGCCGTTGCCCGCCAAGGCGATTCCGATCGGCACCGACACCCCCGTGCCAGCCACCGGTGGCGAGCAATGCGGCGATCCGACCGCCAGCCTGCGGCCGAGCACCGCCGCGGGCCCGACGATCAACGCGATTCGCGCGCGCGGCCGATTGGTAGTCGGTCTCGACGCGGGCAGCAACCTGTTCAGCTTCCGCGATCCACTCTCCGGTCGCATTGTCGGCTTCGACGCCGACATCGCCCGCGAGATCGCCCGCGACCTGCTCGGCAATCCCGATTTGATCGAATACCGCAGTCTCGCTTCGGAAGAGCGCGAGCGCGCGCTGCAAGATCACACCGTCGACCTGATCGCCAAGACGATGACGATCACCTGCGAGCGACGTCAGCGGGTGGCGTTCTCCACGGTGTACCTGCGCGCGGATCAGCGGGTGCTCGCGGTGAAGGACTCGGGCATCAACGGCCTCGCCGATCTGGCGGGCAAGCGAGTGTGCGTCGTCCGCGGCACCACGTCGCTCGACCACATCCGCCGCGACCAACCGGCCGCCACGATTCTGACGGTGCCGACCTGGGCCGATTGCCTGGTGGTCCTGCAGCAACGACAGGTCGACGCGGTGAGTACCGACGACTCGATCCTGGCAGGCCTGGCCGCCCAGGACCCGTACACCGAGGTGGTCGGGGGCAGCATCAGCGCCGAGCCGTACGGGATCGGCATTCCCAAAGGCGACGACGACCTGGTGCGTTTCGTCAACTCCACCCTGGACCGCATCCGCAACGACGGCACCTGGACCCGCATCCACCGCCGCTGGCTCGCGACCCTCGGCGAGACGCCGAGCCCGCCCGCACCGAAGTACCAGGACTGACGGCCATGAGTACGAACCCGGCTGATGAACAGCCAGAGCAACGCGATTCAGCCCCGGACGATCAGGCAGACACCGGATCGCCTCGCCCAGCGCGGCATGAATTGGACCGCGACCCGGCGCGCACCGCACAGCCCGCGCACGGCCAGACACCGCATGACTCGGATCACGACCCGGCGCGCACCGAATCGACGCACCCCGCCCCGGCGCCGGACGACGTGGAACGGCGCCAGCCCACCCAGCTGACCCAACGTCATCGTCCGGGCACGCTGCCCGGCGGGTGGACGCTGCCCGGCGACGACGAGACGCGGCCGCTGCCCAAGATCACCGCCGAGGCAGCCGCGGAGTTCGCCCGCAACCAGGCGAGCAGCCGCGACCAGACCCCGGCGACCGATGCGACCTCGCGCACCGAGGAATCCGGCGCCGTCCAGCGATCGGGCCAAGTTGCTGCCCACTCGGGAACGCCTGCGGATGACCAGCTCGCGACGCAGCGGGCGAGCCGCCAAGCGCCCGGTCCTGACGAGTCCGCGGCGTATGCGCCGACCGAAGCGGCACAGCGCACCTCCGAGGCACCGTCGTCGGCCGAGGAGCGGTCCCCTCAAACCGAGCCCTATGCGGCGACCGAGGCCGCGCTACGGCCCAAGGAAACCGCGCCTTACGCGGCGACCGAAGCGGCACAACGGGTTCCGATGAACGCACCGCACGCGGCGACCGAGGCGGCCCAGCGCGCCGAACCGCTCGGCACATCTTCCGGATCCTGGCCGTCGGCGCCGGAGACCGGCGTGAGTACCTCACGGTCAGGACGCAGTGTGCGGACGGCACGGTCACGCCCGACGCGCAGGCTCGGGGCCGGGCTGGTGCCGATTCCGACGGTCACGCCGGCCGATCCGCGCGACGCGGTACTGATCGATCCGATGGTGTCGGAGGGGCGGCGGTTCTGCTGGCGCTGCGGCAATCCGGTCGGCCGGTCGACACCGGCGCGGGCCGCGTCTACCAGTGGCGAATGCGAAACCTGCGGCGCTGCCTACGATTTCCGGCCCTCACTGCACGAAGGCGACATGGTCGCCGGGCAGTACGAGATCCAGGGTTGCATCGCGCACGGTGGGCTCGGCTGGATCTACCTGGCCATCGACCGCAATGTGAGCGATCGATGGGTGGTACTCAAGGGGCTGCTGCACGCGGGCGACGCCGAAGCGCAGGCCGTGGCGGTGGCCGAGCGGCAGTTCCTGGCCGAGGTGGCGCACCCGAGCATCGTCAAGATCCACAACTTCGTCGAGCACACCGCGGGCGACGGGTCCATCGGCTACATCGTGATGGAGTACGTGGGCGGCCATTCGCTGCGTGACATTCTCGACGCCAGGCCACCTGGCGAGCGGATGCCCCTGGCTGAGGCCATCGCGTATGTGCTGGAGATCCTGCCCGCGCTGGAGCATCTGCATTCGATCGGCCTCACCTACAACGACCTCAAGCCCGACAATGTGATGGTCACCGAGGACCAGGTGAAGCTGATCGACCTCGGCGCGGTCGCCACCATCGATGCCTACGGAAACCTGTACGGCACCAAAGGTTTCCAAGCCCCCGAGATCGCCCGCACCGGCCCGACCCCCGCCTCCGACGTCTACACCGTCGGCCGCACCCTCGCCGCGCTCACACTGGCCCTGCCCAGCGAACACGGCCGCTACCTCGACGGCATCCCCGATCCGGCCGACGAACCGCTGCTGGCCCGCTACGAGTTCTTCCACCGTTTCCTGCTCACCGCCACCGATCCCGATCCGGCCCAGCGGTTCCCGTCGGCGCGCGCGATGTCGGCACAGCTGGCCGGTGTGCTGCGCGAGATCCTCGCCTACGACACCGATACCGAACATCCACAGCTGTCCACCGTGTTCAGTCCACAGCGCACCAGCTTCGGCACCGAGGAGCTGATCAGCCAAACCGACGCCTACCTCGACGGCGTCGGGCGCTCCCCACTGCTCGATTCCCGTGATGTCGTTGCCGCACTGCCGATTCCGCTGATCGACCCCGCCGACCCGTCGGCGCCGCTGCTGGCCGCGACCACCAACCCGGAGCCGGAGCGGGTGCTGGAGGCGCTGCACGATTCCCGCGAGCGGGCCGAGGCCGACCCCGACAACGCACCCGAAACCCTCGCGGGTGAACTGCTCTTCGCCGAGGCGCGGGCCCGGCTGGAGCTCGGCGAGTCGGCCGCGGTGCTGCACATGCTCGACCGGGTGCCCAGCGACTCCGACTGGCGCACCGACTGGTTCACCGGTCAGGCGTATCTGCTCGAGCTCGACTACGAGGCCGCCTTCGCGTCGTTCGAGCGGGTGCTGCGGGTGCTGCCGGGCGAGATCGCCCCCAAGCTGGCGCTCGCCGCCACCGCGGAACTCATTCTGCAACACTGGGATTCCGAGGCACCCGAGCAGTGGCGCAGCTTCGCCGAACGCTATTACGACACCGTGTGGCGCACCGACCGGGCCGTCGTGAGCGCCGCGTTCGGCCTCGCCCGACAACTGGCAGTGGCGGGACGAGTCGGCGAAGCGGTACACGCGCTCGACGACGTCCCCGCCGCGTCGCGCCACTTCACCACCGCCCAGACCACGGCGATCCTGTTGCTGCTCACCAGCTCTCCCGTCACCGAACTCGACGAACAGATCCTGCGACTGGCCGCCTCGCGCGCCCAGTCCATTCCCGTCGGCGAGCACCGAGCCACTCTGATGCGCACCCTGGTCCAGGGCACCGCGTTGGCCTGGCTGCAAGCCGGGAACACACCGAAACGCAAGGACGCCAAGCTGTTCGGCCGCACCTTCACCGAACGCGACCTGCGCGACGGAACCGAATCCGGCCTCCGCTCCCTGGCCCACAACGCACCTGGACGCGCCCACCGCTATGCCCTGGTAGACCTCGCCAACTCCCTACGCCCCAAATCCTGGTTCTGAAGCTGTATCTATTGCGGCTGGCGCCGCGGGTTTTCGGCCTATATAACCTTGATCTTCCCTCCCTACGGGCACTCCTTCGTCGCACCCTCCGGTCAGTCCAGATCAAGGCGGCCGAAAACCCAGGACAGCAGAACTCAGGTGGTGGCCAGCTTGTGGGCAGCCCGGGCGATGGCAAGTTCCTCGTTGGTCGGCACCACCAGCACCGTCACCGGGGCGGAGTCCGGGGAGATGCGGCGGACGCCGGGGGTTCTGGTCTCGTTGCGGGCCGGGTCGATCTCGATGCCCAGATTCCGCAGCCCCGCCAGCGCGTCGGCCCGCACGGCCGGACTGTTCTCCCCCACGCCCGCGGTGAAGATGATCGTGTCGACGGTGCCAAGTTCCACCAGGTAGGCGCCCAGGTAGCGGCGCAGGCGGTGGATGTAGACGTCGTAGGCGAGCTTGGCCTGCGCGTCGCCACCATCGATGAGCTGCTGCAATTCGCGGAAGTCGTTGACCCCACTCATGCCCTTGAGGCCGGAACTACGGTTGAGCAGCTGCTCGACCTGGCTCACGTCCAGTTCGGACGCCCGCATGAGATACGGCGTGACACCGGGGTCGAGATCGCCCGGCCTCGTCCCCATCACGAGACCTTCCAGCGGGGTCATGCCCATGGTGGTGTCGATCGCGATACCGCCCTGGATCGACGATGCTGACGCACCGTTGCCGAGGTGGAAGACGATCTGGTTCAGCTCCTCGGTCGGCCTGCCCAGGTACTGCGCGGCCTTCTCCGACACGTACTGATGCGAGGTGCCATGGAAGCCGTACTTGCGAATGCCGTGGGCGGCAGCGAGTTTCGCGTCGATCGCGTAGGTCTTGGCCGCGGCGGGCATGGTGTGGAAGAAGGCCGTGTCGAAGACCGCGACCTCGGGGATGCCGGGCAGCAGCTCGCGCGTGGATTCGATGCCGACCACGTTCGCCGGATTGTGCAGCGGCGCGAGCACCGACAGCTTGTCGATCGTCTGCAGCACCTCGTCGGTGATCATGGTCGGTTCCCAGAACACCTCGCCGCCGTGCACCACCCGGTGCCCGACCGCGCCGATACCGATCGAGGTCAGGTCGAGTCCGGTCTGGCGGAACATCTCGACCGCCCGCAGCAGGCCGGCCTTGTGGTCCGGGATCGCCCCGTCGTATTCGAGTTTCGCGGGACCTGCCTCATGCACGATTCGGCCGCCGTGCGTCTCGCCGATCTTCTCGACCAGCCCCGAGGCGAGGACGTCGCCCGAGACAGCGTGCAGCAGTTGATATTTGATCGACGAGGAGCCGCTGTTCAGCACCAGCACGAGGTCGCTCACTTGGCATCTCCCTGCGCCTGAATCGCGGTGATCGCCACCGTATTGACGATGTCGGCGACCAGCGCGCCGCGCGAAAGATCGTTCACCGGCTTGCGCAAACCCTGCAGCACCGGACCGATCGCGACGGCACCAGCACTGCGCTGCACCGCCTTGTAGGTGTTGTTGCCGGTATTGAGATCGGGGAAGACGAACACCGTTGCCTTGCCCGCTACTTCGGAATCGGGCAGCTTGGCACTGGCGACGGAGGGCTCGATCGCCGCGTCGTATTGGATCGGTCCCTCCACCGGCAGTTCCGGTGCCCGCTCACGTACCAGTTCGGTGGCCGCGCGGACCTTGTCGACATCGGCGCCGGTACCCGACGCACCGGTCGAGTACGACAGCATCGCCACCCGCGGATCGATCCCGAACCGGGCCGCCGTGCCCGCCGAGGACACCGCGATATCGGCCAGCTGCTCCGAGGTCGGATCGGGGACCACCGCGCAATCACCATAGGCGAGCACACGATCGGCCAGGCACATCAGGAAAACACTCGACACGGTGGAGACGCCGGGCACCGTCTTGATGATCTCGAACGAGGGCCGGATCGTGTGCGCGGTGGTGTGCGCGGCACCGGAGACCATGCCGTCGGCGATCCCCTTGTAGACCATCATGGTGCCGAAATATGAGATATCGGCCATGGTTTCGCGCGCGCGCTCGAGCGTCATGCCCTTGTGCTTGCGCAGTTCGGTGTACTCGGCGGCGAATTCGTCGAGGTAGCCGGAGGTGCGTGGGTCGAGCACCTGGGCGGCCGCGATGTCGACACCGAGTTCGGCGGCACGCGCCCGGATCGAGGTCTCGTCGCCGAGGATGGTGAGGTCGGCGATCTTGCGTTGCAGCACCCGTCCGGCGGCGCGCAGGATGCGGTCGTCGTCGCCTTCGGGCAGCACGATGCGCTTGCGATCGGCGCGCGCGCGTTCGATCAGCCGGTACTCGAACATCTGCGGTGTCACGACGGCCGAGGACGGAACCTGCACGCGCCGAAGCAGTTCCGGCGCGTCGACCCGCTGTTCCATCAGCGCGAGCGCGGTGTCGACCTTGCGCGGGCTGCCCGCCCACATCCGGCCGCGGGTGCCGTGCACGGCGCTGGCGGTGTCGTAGGTGCCGAGTTCGGTGGCGAGGATCGGCAGCTTGGGGTGCAGGCCCGCCATCAGCCGCGCGATCGCCGGATGCGGGCGCAGGCCGCCGTTCATGATCACACCTGCCAGCGACGGGAAACCCTCTGCCTCATGGGCATTCACCAAGCTGAGCAGCACATCGGAGCGGTCACCCGGGGCGATCACCACCACGCCGTCGGAGAGTCGCTCCAGGATGTGTTCGGCGGTCATGCCGCCGACCATGATGCGTAACGCCTCACGTTGCAGCAATTCCGGGTCACCACTGTAGATTTCGCCGTCGATCGCCTCGCAGAGTTCACCCATGGTCGGCGCCATCAGCAGCGGAACCTCGGGCAGCGTCCAGGACGGGACCTCGAAACTCGCCAGCGCGGTGGCTATTTCGTCGAGCTCGTCGGGCGCGCAGCGATTGGCCACGATCGCGACCAGGTGGGCGTGCTCGGCGGTGAGCTCGGCGGTACACAGCTCGACCAGCTGCTTGACCTCGCCGGGCGTGCGTTCCGCGCCACGAACCACCAGCAATACCGGCGCGCCCAGGTTCACCGCGATGCGGGCGTTGAAGCGCAGTTCGCTCGGGCTGGCGACGTCGGTGTAGTCGCTGCCGACGATCACCACCGCGTCGCACGCCTTGGCGACGTCGTGGAAACGCATCACGATGTCGCTGATCGCGGCGGTGGGGTCGCGGTGCACGTCCTCGTAGGTGACGCCGACGGCCTGCTCATAGCTGATATCGGCGGTGCTGTGCTCGAGCAGTAGCTCGAGGATGTAATCGGGTTCGTCGGTGGAGCGGGTGATCGGCCGGAACACGCCGACACGTGCGGTGGTGGCGCACAGCATGCCGAGAACGCCAAGCGCCACCGTAGATTTTCCGGTGTCACCCTCGGGTGAGGCGATGTACACGGTGGACGGGGCTTGTTCGACCATGCTCGCGAGCTTAGTGAATTATCGGCGACTCAGGGGTTCGGTGTGGCCCGATCAGTCGCGTTATAGTCCCGCCGCAAAGACACTCAGTCCCCGGATCGGGGTGCGATCTGTCGGGTTATAGTCCGCCCCATGACATCGCAGTTCCCGGATCGGCAGTGGGGTTCGCGCACCAATCCCCTGTCCCGCGCAGCCAACCGTTCCGCCGCGACCAAGCCCGGCTCCTGGCTGATTCGCACGATCACCCCGCTCGACCGGGCTCTGCTCGAACGCACCGATGCCAAGTACACCGTGCTCGGCCCGATCGGCGCACCCGTGATCCTGCTCACCACCACCGGACGCAAGTCCGGCGTCGCCCGCACCCAGCCGCTGCTCTACGTCCACGACGGCGACACCCTCTACGTGGTCGGCTCCAACTTCGGCCAGCAGCACCACCCGGCCTGGACCGGCAACCTGCTCGCCGACCCGGCCGCCACCGTCGCCATCGCAGGCGAACGCATCCCGGTCACCGCCAGCCTGGTTCCCGACGCGGACAAGGACGCGATCTTCGCCCGTTTCATCGACATCACCGGTGCCTACGCCGCCTACCGTGACCGCACCACCCGCAACCTGCGCATGTTCGGCTTGCGCCGGGCGTAGAAGGCTCAGGCCAGATCGGCGGGGCGGACACGGAGCTTCGCGGCGATCCGGGCCAGCGCTCGGCCGTCGGCGGCGCTCACCTGATCGAGGAAGGCCTCGCGGACGGCGCGTACGTGGGTCGGGGCCGCCGCCACGACCACCGCGTACCCGGAGTCGGTGAGCGAGGCGACCGTGTACCGCCCGTCGTCGGGGTCGGGCGCGCGGGTCACCCAGCCGCGCTGCTCGAAGCGCTTGACGACGTTCGAGAGCCGCGACAGCGAACCGTTCGCCAGAAAGGCCAACTCGCTCATCCGAATTCGGCGCTCGGGAGCCTCGGACAGATGGCTGAGCACGAGGTAGTCGAAGAGCGTCAGCCCGGCCTCGGCTTGCAGCGGCCCCTCCAACCGGCCCGGCAGCAGCAGAATAAGCGAGACCAGCCCGGTCCAGGCTTCTTTCTCTTCCGCGTTCAGCCATGCAGGCGCCGTCTCGGTGTTCGCACCGTCGGATCCTGGGGTCGCCGCAGTCATCGGGTAATCATAGCGAGCCCTATTGAGTTCACCCTTGAAGTGATTCCGTGCTAGTTTGACTTCATACGTGAAGTCAAACGAAAGGTTCACACCGATGAGCACTGCCACCTTCACCAGCACCCCCGGATACGGCCAGAAGCTCTTCGACCTGCTCCACTACCGACAGGCAGTCCGCGTCGGCGACCGGGTCGACATCTCGGGCCAGGGCGGCTGGAACGACGACATCGCCTTCCCCGAGTCCCTCGAGGAAGAAATCGTCCAGGCCTTCGAGAACGTCGAACGGACTCTCGCGACCGTGGGCGCGACCTGGACCGACGTCATCGCTGTCGACAGCTACCACATCCCCACGGCCGACGACACGATCGGCGAGGAGCAGACCCGCGTCATGGCCGAGCAGTTCCGCCGGCGGATGGGCGACCGAGCACCGATCTGGACCCAAATCGGCGTCGCCGCCCTCGGCGCACCCGGTATGCGCGTCGAGATCCGCGTAACCGCGCTGGTGAACCAGCAGAGCTGACCGAGTCGGGTGGACGACCTCGGCCGGACCACCCGACTCGCGTTTCAGAGCTTCTCGTTCTCGCCGTTCGACAAGGCCTTCTGCAGGGAATTGAAGACCGTCAGACCCTGGCCGACCATGCCGTTGAGCAATTCGCCGACGCCGTCGGGGCCGTTGAGGACGGTGAGGTTGGCGCCGGCCAGGCCATGGGAAGCCTGCTTGACGATTTCGGGAAGTTGCTCGATCAGCATCTGATCCAACGCGATTCGGTTGTTGGACGCCGCCGCTTCGGCCTGGATGCGGGTGCGGTCGGCTTCGGCCACCGCCAGGATGCGGACGCGTTCCGCTTCCGCCTCAGCGGGTTTCACCACTTCGGCCTGGAGCTGCTGCTCGCGGAGTTCGGCGTTCTTGCGAGCCTGCTCGGCCTGAGCCTGCAGGACCGCCTGCCGGGCGATGGCATCGGCGAGCGGGCCCGCCTGTGCCGCTTCGGCATTGGCCTTGTCGATATCGCGCTGGTACTCGGCCTTGAGGATCGAGGTCTCGCGCTCGTACTCGGCGCGACGGCGCAGCGATTCCTGTTCGGCTTCGGCGGAGCGCTGGGCGGCTTGCGCCTGGGCGATCTGGGCGTCGCGCTGCACGGCCGCGTTGTGCGGTGCGGCAAGGGCGTTGATGTAGCCGAGGTTGCCGTCGTCGATGGACTGGATCTGGAACGAGTCGACCCACAGGCCGATATTGCTCATCTCCACCTTGGAGGCGATGAGTACCTCGTCGGCCAGCTTCTGGCGTTCGCGGATGATCTCCTCGACGGTCATCGAGCCGATGATCGAGCGCAGGTGGCCGGAGAAGATGCGGCCCGTCAGCACCGACATCTCCTGCTCCTGCTCGGACAGGAAGCGCTGTGCGGCGTTGACGATCGACTGGGTGTCGTTGGCGACCTTGAACGCGATCACCGCACGCACATCGAGCTGGATGGCCTGCTTGGTGACGCAGCGCTCGCGGATCTCGGATTCGAACATGGCCAGCGAGAGGTAGCGGACCTTCCGGAACAGCGGCACCACCCAGGTGCCGCGCCCGATGACCACCTTGAACGGGGTGTCATCCTTGGTCTTGGCGCCGCTGACCAGCATCGCTTCGTCGGGATCGGGAACGTGATAGCCCAGCATCATGGGGCCCTTTCATTCAGCGGGGAGTGGAATCCAGGTGACCACGTCGACGAGCCGCCCCGGATGAACCGCGACGATCAACACAGTGGTCCAGGCGGCGATCGGCTCGTCGGCTCGGGCGAGGTAGAGCTCGGTACCCCCACGAATCGAGACCAGCACCTCACCCAGCGCGCCGGCCGCGCGGATCGGCGACGTGATGACGCCGGTCATACCGTGCACGGAGTCGGTCATCGAGGGTGAACCTCCTTGTCTCGCACCGGATGCCGTCAGCGTACGGAGCACCGGCTATAAGCGGGTAGCAAAATTCTTATTGACAGCATCCTGTCAAATATGACAACATACTGTCATGCCTACGAAAACCGTTCACGTAGCCGTTTACGACACCCTCGCCGACTGGGAGGTCGGTGCCGCCACCGCGCATATCGCCAACGGCGCATGGCATCGCGAGCCGGGAACGTTCGAGGTCAAAACGGTCGGCCTCACCAGCGATCCGATCACCACGATCGGCCGGATGCGCATCATCCCCGATATGACACTCGCCGATCTCGACCCCGCCGACAGCGCCATGCTGATCCTGCCCGGCGCCGATCTGTGGGACGGCGATGATCTGAATCCGTTCGCGGACAAGGCGAAACAGTTCGTCGATGCGGGCGTACCGGTAGCGGGCATCTGCGGCGCCACTTTCGGCCTCGCCAAGGCGGGCCTGCTCGACGACCGCGCGCACACCAGCAATGTCGCCGAATACCTGGTCTACAGCGGCTATTCGGGCGCCGAACACTACGTCGAAGCACCCGCTGTCACCGACAGTGATGTGATCACCGCGGATTCGATGTCCCCCTTCGAATTCGCCCGCGAGATCTTCGCCCGCCTCGGTCTCTACGAACCGCACGTTCTCGAAGCCTGGTACAAACTGTTCGCGCAGAAGGATCCCGCCGGCTACGCGGTGCTGGCCGAATACGAAGCCGCCGAATGACCGTCGACGAACAAGCTCTCTTCTCCACCGCGGCGATCACCTCGTTCCGCCTCAACGGCCAATTCCTCTCCATCGCCGAGGAATTGGCCGCTCCGGCAGGCCTCACCGCCGCGCGCTGGCAGGTACTCGGCGCCGTACTCACCGAACCGCTGCCGGTCGCGGGCATCGCCCGCGCGATGGGCATCACCCGCCAGAGCGTGCAGCGCATCGCGGACCTGCTGGTCGGCGACGGATTGTGCGAATACCGTCCGAACCCGGCGCATCGTCGCGCCAAGCTGGTCGCCGCGACGAAGTCGGGTCTCGCGGCAGTGCACCGCATCAACCCGCAGCATGCGGACATCGCGCAACGCCTCGCCGAGGAACTCGGCCCCGCCGAGCTCGCGGCCGCCGTCGCCACACTGACCAGGCTCGCCGCCGCGCTCGACGTGATCACCGCCGAATAACCGGTCGAACAGCACAACGCCCCCACCACCGCGAGGGGTGATGAGGGCGTGGAGTCGGTGCGGGGTCAGCTCTGGAGCACGGCCTCGATCTCGAGGGTGAGGGTGATCTTGTCGCCGATCACGGCGCCGCCGTCGGGCAGCGGCATGTCGATGTCGAGGCCGAAGTCGCGGCGCGAGACCACGGTCTTGGCTTCGAAGCCGGCGACGGGGCCGTTGCCCATGCCCGGACTGACGCCGACGAACTCGACCTCGAGGGTGACCGGCTTGGTGTTGCCGCGCACGGTGAACTCGCCGTCGACGACGAAATCGGTGCCCTCGCCGCGGAAACCGGTGGACTTGAAGGTCATCACGGGGAACTCTTCGGCGTGGAAGAAGTCGGCGGTGCGCAGGTGGCCGTCGCGCTGGGCGTTGTCGGTGGTGAGGGAGTCGACGCGGATCTCGGCCTGCGCGGTGGCGGTGCCGTCCTCGGCGATCACGAGGGCGCCGTCGAAGTCGGTGAAGCGGCCGCGAACCTTGCTCACCATCAGGTGGCGTACGGCGAAGCCGACGGTGGAGTGGGTGGGGTCGATGGCCCAGGTGCCTGCGGTGAGTCCCTTGGCGATGGCGGTGGTCATGAATGTGCTCCTTGTGGGTGATTCGCTGCGAGAAGGTCTTCGAACGGGGTTGTGTCGATGTAGGGGTCGGTGGGTCGGGGTGCGGATTTGCCGAGCAGCAGCGCGCTGAATTCGGCTGCGGCGCGGTCGATTCGGTTGTTCAGCGCCTGGTCGGCGCCGTTGGCGCCCCAATCGGTCGACGCCGCGTAGACCGCGGTGGGGACGACGATCGAGCGCAGGTAGGCGAACAGCGGGCGCACCGCGTGCTCGAGTGCCAGCGAGTGGCGTTCGGTACCGCCGGTCGCGCCGGTGAGTACCGGCAGGCCTGCCAGCGAATCCGGTTCCAGCACATCGAAGAACGTCTTGAACAGGCCGCTGTAGGACGCGCTGAAGATCGGCGTGACGGCGATCAGACCGTCGGCGGTGACGACCTTGTCGATCGCCGCCCGCAGCGATGGCGCCGGGAACCCGGTGAGCAGGTTGTCGGCGAGATCGCGAGCGTGATCGCGCAGATCGACGAAGTCCACTTCGACCTCGGTGCCTTTCGCGCGCAGTTCGCGTGCGGTCGCGGCGGCCAGCCGATCGGCCAGTAGCCGCGTCGACGAAGGCTGCGAAAGCCCTGCCGACACCACCGCGATACGGGTTGTCATGCGATCACCTCCGTTGTGCCTGCCATCGAGTCGGATGCCGATGTCACGCGCTCACCTCCGCCACGGTCTTGGCGGCGAGTAGCGAGGCGTGCGTCGGGGCGTCCGGCACATGCGCCGGGCGCCGGGCAGCGAACTCTTTGCGCAACACCGGAATTACTTCCTCACCGAGCAGGTCTAGCTGCTCGAGCACCGTCTTCAGCGGGAGCCCGGCATGGTCGACCAGGAACAGCTGACGCTGGTAGTCGCCGAAGTTCTCACGGAAGGTGAGCGTCTTCTCGATGACCTGCTCCGGGCTGCCAACGGTGAGCGGGGTCTGCTCGGTGAAATCCTCCAGCGACGGACCGTGTCCGTAGACGGGCGCGTTGTCGAAGTAGGGGCGGAATTCGCGGACCGCGTCCTGAGAGTTTTTGCGCAGGAACACTTGTCCACCGAGGCCGACGATGGCCTGGTCGGCACTGCCGTGGCCGTAGTGCTCGTAGCGGCGGCGGTACAGGTCGATCAGTCGCTGGAAGTGGTCGGTGGGCCAGAAGATGTGGTTGGCGAAGAAGCCGTCACCGTAGTACGCGGCCTGCTCGGCGATCTCCGGGCTGCGGATCGACCCATGCCAGACGAACGGCGGCACGTCGTCGAGTGGACGCGGCGTCGAGGTGAACGACTGCAGCGGCGTACGGAACTTGCCTTCCCAGTTCACGACGTCCTCACGCCAGAGCCGATTCAACAGAGCGTAGTTCTCGATGGCCAGGGGGATGCCGTCGCGGATGTCCTTGCCGAACCACGGGTAGACCGGGCCGGTGTTGCCGCGACCGAGCATCAGGTCGACCCGGCCGTCAGCCAGGTGCTGCAGCATCGCGAAGTCCTCGGCGATCTTCACCGGGTCGTTCGTGGTGATCAGCGTGGTCGAAGTGGACAGCATGATCTTGTCGGTGCGGCCGGCGATATAGCCGAGCATCGTGGTCGGCGACGACGGGACGAAGGGGCGATTGTGGTGCTCGCCCATCGCGAACACGTCCAGACCCACCTCCTCCGCCTTCTGCGCGATCGCGACCATCGCCTTGATCCGCTCGGCCTCGGTGGGGGTGCGGCCGGTGGTGGGATCGGTGGTCACATCGCCGACGCTGAAGATTCCGAACTGCACGGGCCCTCCTTTGGTTGCCATGGCAACTATAACCACGGAGGGCGGAAACCTATTCCGATGAGACGCAGGTCACATAGCTACGCGGCGAACGGGTGACGGGTGCGGCCGACGAGATCCGCGACCGAGCCGACCACGGCGGTCGGACGGAAGGGGTAGGCCTCCACCGAGGCTTTCGACGAGATACCGGACGTCACCAGCACGGTCCGCATGCCCGCTTCCAGCCCGGCGATCACGTCGGTGTCCATCCGGTCGCCGATCATCACCGTCGACTGGGAGTGCGCGCCGATGCGGCGCAGGGCCGAGCGCATCATCAGCGGATTCGGCTTGCCGACGTAGTACGGATCCTTGCCGGTCGCCCGGGTGATGAGGGCCGCGACCGAGCCGGTGGCGGGCAGGACACCGTCGCGGGAGGGGCCGGTGGCGTCGGGATTCGTGGCGATGAACTTGGCACCCTTGTCCACCAGCCGGATCGCGGTGGTGATCGCCTCGAAGGAGTACGTGCGGGTTTCGCCGAGGACCACGTAATCGGGATCGCTATCGGTGAGCACATAGCCGATCTCGTGCAGCGCGGTGGTGAGGCCGGATTCGCCGACCACATACGCGGTGCCGTTGGGGCGCTGGTCGTCGAGGAAGGTCGCCGTGGCCAGCGCCGAGGTCCAGATCGACTCCTCGGGGATGTCGAGTCCGGTGTGGCGCAGGCGGGCCTGCAGGTCGCGCGGGGTGCGAATCGAGTTGTTGGTCAGCACGAGGAACGGGATCTCGTTCGCGCGCAGTTCGGCCAGGAACTCGTCGGCGCCGGGGATCAGCTGATCCTCGTGCACCAGGACGCCGTCCATGTCGGTGAGATACGACAGGATCTGCTCATCTTTCGCGGTCACCAGTTAATTGTCCGCTAAAACCCGGCGTGATGGGTGACGAAATGGCATGGGCGCGGAGGACGGCCCGCGCGCTAGTGTCGTGTGGCAGGGGTCAGCGGACGACAGGAGTGGCTGGAATGGTTGAGCTCAAGCTCGGGTACAAGGCATCGGCAGAGCAGTTCGGGCCGCGAGAGCTGGTCGAACTCGGCGTCGCCGCCGAGCAGCACGGTCTCGACAGCGCGACCGTGAGCGACCACTTCCAGCCGTGGCGCCACGACGGCGGCCACGCGCCGTTCTCGCTGGCCTGGCTGGCGGCCGTCGGCGAGCGCACCGACCGCATCCAGCTCGGCACCTCCGTGCTCACCCCCACCTTCCGCTACAACCCCGCGGTGATCGCACAGGCCTTCGCCACCATGGGCTGCCTGTACCCGGGCCGGGTGATGCTCGGTGTCGGCACCGGCGAGGCGCTCAACGAGATCGCCACCGGCTACAAGGGCGAATGGCCCGATTTCAAGGAGCGTTTCGCTCGCCTGCGTGAAGCGGTGAAGATGATGCGCGAACTGTGGACCGGCGATCGCGTCGATTTCGACGGCGATTACTACCACACCGTCGGCGCCTCCATCTATGACGTTCCCAAGGGCGGAATCCCCGTCTACATCGCCGCAGGCGGCCCCGTTGTCGCCCGGTACGCGGGCCGCGCGGGCGACGGATTCATCTGCACCTCCGGCAAGGGCATGGACCTCTACACCGAGAAGCTGCTGCCCGCCGTCGCCGAGGGCGCCGCGAAGGCCGAACGCGATGTCGCCGAGATCGACAAGATGATCGAGATCAAGATCTCCTACGACACCGATCCCGAACTGGCACTACAGAACACCCGCTTCTGGGCTCCCCTGTCCTTGACCCCCGAACAGAAGCACGACATCACCGACCCGATCGAAATGGAGAAGGCCGCCGACGCCCTCCCGATCGAACAGGTCGCCAAGCGCTGGATCGTCGCCAGCGACCCCGACGAAGCCGTCGCCAAGATCAAGCCTTACCTCGATGCAGGCCTCAACCACCTCGTCTTCCACGCCCCCGGCCACGACCAGCTGCGCTTCCTCGACCTCTTCAAGCGAGACCTGGCCCCCCGCCTCCGCGCCCTGGGCTGATCTCACGAGTGTCCTGGGAAGGATCGGCCCCCGTCCGCCGCATGCTTCGGCATGCGGCGCGGGACCGTAGACAATAGTAGATAATTTTCGGCTAGACTGATTTCATGAAGTCGATCAGTGTCGGCGAACTCCGCCAGAATCCGTCCGCCATGGTTGCGGACGTCGAGTCGGGCGAGGTCTATGAGTTGACGCGGCACAACCATCGGGTCGGCTACATCGTTCCCGCGGTCTCGTCGACGCAGATCATTCGACGCGCGGTCGATGGTGGAGCGCGTACCAGCACGATTGCCCGGCATGAACTCCGAACCGCTGCGTCTATCGACGAACTCCTCGAGTCCGAGAAGGGCGAGTGGTGAGGGCGTACTACCTCGACACCTCGGTAGCCATCCGGATCATGCTGGGGCATTCCATCGAAGCCGCGCGATGGTTCGACAATGCCACCGCAAACAAAGAGTGCCGGATTGTTTCTTCGCGACTGTTGCGCACCGAGATCACTCGCGTCCTTCGCAGAGAAGGCCTACCCGTACTCGACCGAGGTCAGATCATCGACCACATCGACATCATTCCGATCGATCACGCTGTTCTGAACGAAGCCGAAGCGATCATCTCGCACATCCGGACACTCGATGCGATTCACCTGGCGTCTGCGCTGCGCAGCGGCTTGGAAGATCTGACGGTGGTGACCCACGACAAGAACATGGCCACGGTCGCGGAACACCTCGGATTCGCGGTCTTCGACCCGGTCCAGTAGATGGCTACGAGAAGCTAGCTCAGGGCGTGGTCGAGGTCGCCGAGGAGGTCTTCGAGGTCTTCGAGGCCTACCGAGATGCGAACTACCCCGTCGGACAAGCCGATTGACGCGCGTCCCTCCGGGCCCATGGCTCGGTGGGTGGTGGTGGCGGGGTGGGTGATCATGGTCTTGGCGTCGCCGAGGTTGTTGGAGATGTCGATGATGCGCAGGCGGTTCAAAACCTCGAAGGCTCGCTTCTTGCCGTCGTCGCCGTTGAGGGCGAAGGTGACGACTGTGCCGCCGCCGGTCATCTGCTCTTTGGCCAGTGCGTGTTGTGGATGTGATTCCAGGAAGGGGTATTTCACCCAGTCGACCGCGTTCTTGGTCTCCAGGAATTCGGCCACTCGCAGGGCCGACTCGGTGGAGTGGCGCACGCGCAACGGCATGGTTTCCAGGCCCTTGAGCAAGGTCCAGGCGTTGAAGGGGCTCAGTGCCGGGCCCGTGTGGCGCATCAGGGTTTTGACGGGGCCGTCGATGTAGTCCTGTGCGCCGAGGATGGCGCCGCCGAGGACGCGGCCCTGGCCGTCGATGTGTTTGGTGCCGGAGTAGACCACCACGTCGGCGCCGAGTTCGAAACCGCGCTGGAGCAGGGGGGTGGCGAAGACGTTGTCCAGCACCACCTTCGCGCCCGCGGCATGGGCAAGCTCGGTGACCTTGCGGACATCGACGAGAGTCTGCATCGGGTTGGCGGGGGTCTCGAAGAAGACGGCCTGGGTGGAGACCGACAGCGCCTGCTCCCACTGGTCGAGGTCGTCACCGTCGACGAAGACGGTTTCGATGCCCCATCGCGGGAGGATCTCGTTGCAGACCACGAAACAGGATCCGAACAGGCTGCGGGCGGCGACGAGACGGTCGCCCGCCTTCAGCAGGGCACCGAGCGCGGTGAACACCGCCGACATGCCGGACGCGGTCGCGAAGGCGGCTTCGGCGCCGTCGAGCAGGCGGATGCGCTCCTCGAACATCGCCACGGTCGGGTTGCCGAACCGGGAGTAGACGAAGTGCTCGACGTCGCCGGTGAACGCGGCCTCGGCGGCTTCGGCGCTCTCGTAGACGAAACCCGAGGTCAGGTACAGCGCCTCGGAGGTCTCGTCGAAGCCGGAACGGCGCAGGCCGCCACGCACGCCGAGCGTGCCGGGACCGACGCCCTCGGGCAGTGGCTTGTCGAACGAACCACCCGTGATCATGCTTTTCTCCTTAAGCCTGACGCCACGGCAGGCCGACAGCGCGCCAACCGGTGCTGCCGCGCTGACCGAACGCGTCGGGACCACCTTCGAAACCGTCGAGCACGTTGTAGGACGGTGCCACGCCCGCCGCCGTCGCCAGGTTCGCCGCGTGCGCGGAGCGCTGGCCGGAGCGACACAGGAACACGACCGGTGCGTCGTCCGGGCGACCGGCGAGTGCCTTCTCGAGCTGCACGCCGAACGCGGGGTTGCGGGTGCCGGTGCCGTCGACCCATTCGATGAAATGGGCCGGGCGTTCGATGGAGCTGGTGTCGGGAATGCCGATGTGTGCCCACTCGCCTTCGGTGCGCACGTCGACCAGCACGGCGCCGGGGTGCTCGGTGAGCAGCTCCCACGCCTTCTCAGGGGTGATGTCGCCGGCGTAAGTCATGTCGATCCTCCTGCGTGAATCCGCTCTTGCCGTGCCGGAAATCCCCGAACACACGGCCAGGTCGTCACCCGGAGCACCCCACCGCGGAGGAGGGTTGCCGACCAGCGAGCCGGGGCTTGATGCTGGCACTCATGACCTTGCGATCTGAGATTGCCTCGGCACCGGTCATCGTGTCAAACGATTCAGAAGGTGCACACCAGCCACGCGCTGTCCACGCGGGTCAGTTTCCAGTTGCTCGCCGCCGGGTTCCCGTTCACCACGAGCGCGGCGTCGATTTTGGCGCGGTCGCCGTTCACGGTGGCGTTCTCGAAACCCTTGCCGTCGATCGTGACAACCGATTTCGGGCCGCCGAGCTGTTCGCCGAGGCCGGAGGACTCTTCGCTGAAGCCGGGGCAGGCCACGCCCGCCGGCGGACGGAGCTCGCTGCGCGAGCGCGCGTCGATATAGTTGGTGACGGCGGCCGCGAGACGGTCGGCCTCTGTGACATTTTTCTCAGCGGGTGAGAGCAGTCCGCCCGCCACGATGCCGATGAGCACGATGATCGCGATCACCGCGGCCGCGACGAACGGGACGATGGAACGCTTGTCGGTCTGATCCACCACTACGGGCTGGTCGTCCGAGCCTGTTTGCTCCTCGTTCATGTTGTAATCCTGACAGACCCGCGCGAGCAGCTACACCGCGCGCCGGGTGGCCGCGACGCCGCAGCTAGAATCGCCTTGATCGGGGCCTGCTATGGCCTGGGGTATCAGCTGCCAGTAAGCGGATGTCCGACTTAGCCTAAGCTAAGTTGACGCCGTCAAATCAGTTCTCGACCAAAGGGTGCGCGTAAAGATGACCGAACAGAGTGCAGCGACTCGCCCACTTCGCATTGCGATCGTGGGTGCGGGACCGGCCGGTATCTACGCCGCCGACGCGTTGATGAAGTCCGATGCCGACGTGAGCATCGACCTCTACGAGCGCATGCCCGCGCCCTTCGGCCTGATCCGCTACGGCGTCGCCCCCGACCACCCGCGCATCAAGGGCATCATCACCGCCCTGCACAAGGTCCTCGACAAAGACCAGGTCCGCCTGCTCGGAAACATCGACTACGGCACCGACATCACCCTCGACGACCTGCGCCAGTTCTACGACGCCGTCATCTTCTCCACCGGCGCCAACGCCGACCGCGCCCTCGCGATCCCCGGCATCGACCTCGACGGCTCCTACGGCGCCGCCGACTTCGTGTCCTGGTACGACGGCCACCCCGACGTCCCGCGTTCCTGGCCCCTCGAGGCCGAGAAAGTCGCCGTCCTCGGCGTCGGCAACGTCGCCCTCGACGTCGCGCGCGTGCTCGCCAAGACCGGCGACGAGCTGCTGGCGACCGAGATCCCGCCGAACGTCTACGAAGGACTGAAGAACAACAAGGCCCTCGAGGTCCACGTCTTCGGACGTCGCGGCCCCGCCCAGGCCAAGTTCACGCCTTTGGAACTACGCGAACTCGATCACTCGCCGACCATCGAGGTCATCGTCAACCCCGAAGACATCGACTACGACGAAGGCTCCGAAGCCGCGCGCCGCAACTCCAAGCAGGTCGACATGGTCGCCAACACCTTGGAGCAGTGGGCCATCCGCGACCACGGCGACCGCCCGCACAAACTGTTCCTGCACTTCTTCGAATCGCCCTCGGAGATCCTCGGCGAAGACGGCAAGGTCGTCGGTTTGAAGACCGAACGCACCCAGCTCGACGGCACCGGCAACGTCAAGGGCACCGGCAACTTCACCGACTGGGACATCCAGGCCGTGTACCGCGCCGTCGGCTACCTCTCGCAGAACGTCACCCAGCTGCCGTTCGACGATCAGGCGGGCACGGTGCCCAACGAGGCCGGTCGCGTGATCTCCGACGACACCGCCGAAGGCAACGCCCGCTTCATGCCCGCCACCTACGTGACCGGCTGGATCAAGCGCGGCCCGGTCGGCCTCATCGGCCACACCAAGGGCGACGCCAACGAGACCATCGCCTGCCTTCTCGACGACGCCAAGGCCTTCGCCCCCGCGCCGAAGCCCGAGCTGGACGCCGTGACCGAGTTCCTCGAGGGCAAGGGCATCCCGTTCACCACCTGGGCCGGCTGGTACCGCCTCGACGCCCACGAGCGCGCCCTCGGCGAGCCCGAAGGCCGTGAGCGCGTGAAGGTCGTGGAGCGCGAGGACATGCTGCGCGCCTCCGAGCCGAACAAGGCCTGAGCTGCCGCCGCTCCCGAGATAGGGCATTCTGTACAGGTGTTCGATGCCCACGTCCACATCATCGATCCGCGGTTTCCGCTGATCGAGAACGAAGGCTATCTCCCCGAGCCCTACGTGATCGGTGACTATCGAAAGCGCATGGGGCACTTCGATGTTCGCGGCGGTGCTGTCGTCAGCGCGTCTTTCCAAGGCGTTGATCAGACATATCTGAAGGCAGCACTGTCCGCGCTCGGTCCCGACTGGGTCGGCGTGACCCGGCTCGACCTCGATGCAGGAGACGACGAGATCCTGGAGCTGGACCAGGCCGGTGTGCGGGCCCTGCGGTTCAATCTCAAGCGCGCGGCCGCCGATATCACCGAGATGACGTTGCAGGCCCTGCGCGCCTATGAGCTGGCGGGCTGGCACGTCGAGCTCTACATCGACGGGCAGATGCTGGCCTCGCTGCAACCGGTGATCTCGAAGCTGCCCGCGCTCTCGATCGACCACCTCGGCATGTCCCAGGAGGGACTGCCGTACCTGCTGGACCTGGTCGACCGCGGCGCGCGGGTGAAGGCAACGGGTTTCGGCCGGGTCGAGATGGATGTGGCCGAGACGCTGCGGCGCATCCACACGGTCAATCCGGGTGCGCTGATGTTCGGCAGCGATCTGCCGGGCACACGCGCCGGTCGGCCGTTCGAGGACCGCGATGTGGACCTGATCTCCCAGGTGGTCGGCTCGGATATGCACGCGGTGCTCGAGGACAACGCCCGCGAGTTCTACCGATTGCCCGCGGTGCACCGCCCGGAGCCGACGCCGCCGCGCCGCACCGATAATCCGACCATCCCGATTCCGCGCAACCTGCTCCCCGGCGCGGACGACCACACCCGCCCGCTGCCGATCATCGAGAAATAAGCTGTTCTCGGCCGCGGCGCCACATACTCAGCTGATAATCACGCCGGTGAGCCACACGCCGGCCGCGATCAGCGCGCCGAACAGCTCGACCAGCATCGACAGGCCGACGCCCTTGAGCGCGTGTACCGTCGCGGGCCACGCCAGGTCGTTGGTCTTCAAGCGGTACAGCTCGGCCAGGTAGACACCGAGCACGAAGCCGATGAACAGGCCGACGATCGGGATCACGAAGAAGCCGACGACGCCGAGCACCGCACCGGCCAGCAACGCACGGTTCGACACCCCGGCCTCGCGCATCCGCTTACCCGGCCAGGTGTACTTCACGACGCCGGAGAGGACCAGCGCCACTGTCGCGATCGCCAGGACCGTCCAGGCCGTCGCGCCGCCGGTCATGAACGCCCACACCGCGATTGCCGCGAAAACGAGGATCACCCCCGGCAGGATCGGTACGATCACGCCGACGATGCCGACCAGAATGACGAGGCCGACAACGACCTCACC
The DNA here is from genome assembly GCF_050320175.1 of Nocardia sp. FBN12. Taxonomy (GTDB): domain Bacteria; phylum Actinomycetota; class Actinomycetes; order Mycobacteriales; family Mycobacteriaceae; genus Nocardia. The sequence goes on from NZ_CP190048.1 coordinate 5,618,726, forward strand.
CCACACGCTCACTACCGGTCCTCCCGTTGCCGCGCCGAGTCGCGCTCGTGCGAATTCTCGCCCATGCTCTACCCGAGCCGCCACCCCAGCGCTATTGTCGGAGTGTCAATACCGTTCGACGACGAACTGAGGTCACCGCGTGAGCACGGAGTCCACCGCCAAGCAGGGGCCCCTTGCGGGCATCAAGGTCATCGAGTTGGCAGGCATCGGGCCAGGTCCGCACGCCGCGCTGCTGCTGGCTGACCTCGGCGCCGACGTGGTGCGCGTACAGCGCGCCAACCAGCTGCCCGGCTTCATGGAACGCCCGCAGTGGCGTGGGCGCACCATCGTCGAGGCGAATCTGAAAGACCCCGCCGACGTAGCCAAGATCCTCGACCTGGTCGAGAAGGCCGATGTGCTGCTGGAAGGCTTCCGTCCCGGCGTCACCGAGCGGATGGGCCTGGGCCCCGACGATGTGCTGGCCCGCAATCCCCGCCTGGTCTACGGCCGGATGACCGGCTGGGGCCAGCACGGCCCGCTCGCCGATCGCGCGGGACACGACATCAACTACATCTCGCTGACCGGTGTGCTCAATGCCATCGGCCGCAAGGGCGAGCGGCCGGTACCGCCGCTGAACATGGTCGGTGACTTCGGCGGTGGCTCGATGTTCCTGGTGTTCGGCGTGCTCGCCGCGCTGGTGGAGCGGCAGAGTTCCGGCAAGGGCCAGGTGGTCGACGCCGCGATGATCGATGGGGCACTTGCCCTTTCGCACATGATCTGGGGCATGCGCGGGGTCGGTCTGTGGTCCGATGAGCGCGGCACCAACCTGCTCGACACCGGCATGGCGTTCTACGACACCTACGAGACCTCCGACGGCAAGTACATGGCCGTCGGCGCGATCGAGCCGCAGTTCTACGCCGAACTGCTGGCCGGATTGGAGATCGATCCGGAAGGTCTGCCGATGCAGATCGATCCGAACGGTCAGGAGCAGCTGCGCAAGCTGTTCACCGACAAGTTCCTGACCAAGACCCGCGACGAGTGGGCCGCGATCTTCGACGGCACCGACGCCTGCACCACGCCCGTGCTGACCTTCACCGAGGCCACCGAGAACCCGCATATCGTGGCCCGTACCGGCCTGATCGAGATCGACGGCGTGGTCCAGCACGCGCCGGCGCCGCGCTTCTCGCGTACGCCCGGCGGCACACCCACTCCCCCGCCGAACGTCGCGACACCGATCGAAACGGTCTGGGCTGACTGATTTGCCGGCCTGTCGTCGGTAAAGTTTTCGACTATCGACGACAGGCCGAGGATCCGAACCGTCAGGACGCCACCGAAGGTGCTCGCCGCCCTCATCGCGGTCACCACCTTCGGCACGGCGGTGCTGTGCTTCATCCTGGCCGAAGGATTGTTCGACAATCGCGAAGGTCAGATCGCCGAATCACATTGCCGCAGTACGGCACCGGTGCCCGTGATGGTGAGCGTGCTGAACGGGCTCGCGGCCGGGCTCCTGCTGGCCGCCGCCGTCTCGCTGCTCTGTTTGCTGGTGCTGCTGTTCCGCTATCCGTCCGAACGTGGCGCTGTCGCGGTGCCGTTGACCGCGGTGGGGTTGGTGGCATCGGTGCTGTTCATGTTCGGGGTGGGGTACGAAACCGTCCGTCCCGAACCGGCATCCGTCGCGCCCGACCCGTGCGCGTTCAGTAGCAGGTGAGCGGCTGAAGCGGGTCGGCGGCGCGTGGGGTGAGTGCGTCGTAGGCCGCGGCGATGGATTTGACGGCGATACGCAGCTCGGCCTCGGGGTGGGTGTAGGGCAGCCGGATGAACCGTTCGAACGCTCCCTGGACACCGAAACGTGGTCCGGCGGCGAGCAATACGCCGTGATTGGGTGCGGTGGCGGCGAGTGCGGTGGAGACCGGGCTGGGAAGCTGGGCCCACACCGACATGCCGCCGGCGCCGACTGTTATGTGCCAGCCGGGGAGCTCTTCGGCGACGGCGTCGAGCAGGGCGGTGCGCTGGGTGCGCAGCTGTTCGCGGCGGCGTTCGAGGATGGGTTCGGCGTTTTCGAGCAAGTGCACCGTGGCGAGCTGGTCCATCACGGGCGTGCCGAGGTCGACGGTGGAGCGTATTCCGAGCAGCTTGGTGATCAATGGCTGATTGGTACGGATCCAGCCGACCCGCAGGCCACCCCAGAACGACTTCGACGCCGAGCCGATGGTGACGATCTCGGAGCCCTTCGCGAACGCGGCGACCGGCGGGGGCATCGCGCCATCCGACAGGCCGAGTTCGCTCATCGACTCGTCGACGACGACGGTCATCCTGGTGTCGCGCGCGATGGCGGCCAGTTCGGCGCGGCCTTCCGCGTTGAGGAGCAGACCGGTCGGGTTGTTGAAGTCGGGGACCAGGTAGGCCAGGGTGGCCGCGGTTTGCCTCGCGGTGCTGCGCAGGCCTTCGAGATCCCAACCGGCGTCGGGGAATTCGGGTCGCAGTGGAATCGGGATGGGCCGGGCGCCGACATCGCGGATGGCTTCGATGGCGTTCGGATAGGAGGGGTGCTCGATCAGGACGCGCGCGCCGGGTGAGGCCAGCACGTTGAGAAGCAGCCGAAGTCCGTGTTGCGCACCGAGAGTCACCAGGATCTGTTCCGGTTCCGTCGGCAGGCCGCGCGCGGTGTAGCGGCGGGCCAGCGCTTCGCGCAGCGCGAGGATACCGACCGGGTCCATGCCATGTGTGCCGAGGTAGGACGGGATACCTTGCAGTGCAATGGAATACGCGTCGTGAAGTTCGGGCGACGCCGGCATCGCGGCGTAGGTCATGTCGATGGTCGGCAGTTCCGGCTGCGCCATCAGCGCCATGATGCCGCGGCTGGGCTTGGCGCCGTCGTGCTGGATCGCGGGTGGCAGCGCGACGGTGCTGCGGGAGCCCTGGCGGCTGATCAAGTAGCCGTGTTCGCGCAGCAGTGCGTACGTGGAGGTGATGGTGGTGCGGCTGACGCCGAGGGTGCCCGCCAGATCGCGCTCGCTGGGCAGCGCGACGCCGAGTGGGGCGCGACCGTCATGGATCAGCAGCCGGATGGCCTCGGCCAGGGCCAGATAGGCGGGGCGGTGCGGGCGGCGTTCGGCATCGCCGCCGGTTTCGGGGTCGCGCCACCGGCCGAGGTCGCGAGCCAAGCCTGCCGCGCCGATCACTCTTGTCGCCATAAAGTCCAGTATTCCCTAAGTGGATATTTCTAGGCAAGGCCAGTGGGGAGATTCTTACTGACATGACCACTTTCCTTGCCCTCGCCGTTGCCGTTGCCTTCGGGTTGGCGGTCTACCACTTTTCCCCGAAGAAGGGGGAGCTGCCGTTCTGGCCGTTCCAATATCTGCCGCATGACCGGGCATTCGGCACCTATGATGAGCAGCGGCTGTATCGAGAACTGGACGCGATGCGAGCCCACGATGTCGATGACAATGCAGTCCAGTTATCTGCAACTGGCCTTAAAGAGGACCCTACCGACACGCAGCCGGGGTCGCTCGCCGCGTGAGCGTGTCTTTGTCGGTGGGTCGGCGCACACTGTGATCATGAGTGACTCGACGCAGACCGAGACGGTGGTCTCGGCACTGTTCGACACCGCTATCGGGCTGTGCGCTATCGCCTGGCACGGTGACGCCGTTGTCCGGTTCCAGTTACCCGAGGCCAGCGAAGAGGAGACGCTCGCGCGGATCACCCGGCCGTTCGGCGGGGCTCCGGTGCCGGAGAGCGCACCGGGGCCCGTGATCGTCGAGGCGATCGCGGGAATTCGCGCCCATCTCGATGGCGCGCTCGACGCGTTGCGCTGGATCGAGGTCGACCTGCACGGGGTGCCGGAGTTCCATCGCGCTGTCTATGCGGTGACGCGCGAGATCGACCCAGGCCACACCCTCAGCTACGGCGATATCGCCAGTCGCCTCGGCGCTCCCGGTTCCGCGCAGGCTGTCGGACAAGCGTTGGGGCGCAACCCTGTTCCGCTCATCATCCCGTGCCATCGGGTGCTCGCCGCCGATCACGCGCTGCACGGATTCTCGGCGCCGGGCGGGATCGGGACCAAGGCGCGGCTGTTGGAGATCGAACGGACGCCGGGATTCGGCGAACCGATGTTGTTCTAGCCCGCCTCTCCGCGACTTTCGGCCAGACCTGGGCTAGAGGGAACTTGCGTCGGCGGCCAGACTTGGACGGGGCTCAGTCAGCCCCTGCCTGGGAAGTTACCCATGTGCTCGCGAAATCACTTGTCGAGTTCGAGGAAGGCGCGAAACCCACGCGGACCTGCGGTCGAGGTGATCGCGTACCGTCGAGCGCGGCGGCCCGTTATCGAGAGGAATTCCCCATGCAGACTGTGACGTCGGCCGACGGCACCACGATCGCCTACGACCGGATCGGCGAGGGGACCGCGGGGACCGTCGTTCTGATCGGTGGGGCGTTCAGTTACCGCGCGTTCCCGACGATGGTCGAGCTCGCGCAGACGCTGGCCGACGACTACGGGCTGACGGTGCTGAACTACGACCGGCGCGGACGCGGGGACAGTGCCGACTCCCCCGGCGTGTACGACGTGGCCAATGAGATCGCCGATATCGCGGCGCTGGTCGAGGCCGCGGGTGGGAAGGCCGCGCTGTTCGGCTGGTCCTCCGGTGCCGCGCTCGCGCTGCTGGCGGCGCAATCGGTGCCCGGTGTCACCGAGGTGGTGGCCTTCGAGCCGCCGTTCGTGGTCGACACGAAAGGCCATGTGCCGCCGAAGGATCTGGAGGCCAAGCTGCACCCGATGATCGCGGCGGGCGATCGCGGGAAGACCGTGCGGTACTACATGACCAAGGCGATGGGGATGCCGTTGCTGATGGTGGCGGCGATGCGGGTGACACCGTTCTGGAAAACGCTGGCGGCAACGTCGAATTCGACCGCGCACGACTGGGCCGTGATGAAGCCGTACATGCAGGGGAAGAAGCTGAATCCGGCCGATTGGCGGGGTGTCGAGGTTCCGGTGCTCGTGCTCGCGGGCGACCGGACCGCACCGCTGCTCATCAAGGGCTCGAAGGCCGCCGCCGAGGTGCTGCCGAACGCGAAGTTCGCCGAACTCCACGGCGTGAGCCACAACCCGAAGATCTCGATCCTCGCCCCCGCTGTCGGCGAATTCCTCACCCGCACAACATAATCAGCTAGCTGTGTGACAGCCGAGATCGAGTTCGGTCAGCTCACGGCGGCGGCGGGTGGTCGCGGAAGAACTGGCACGGTTCTCCGGTGAGATAGCCGTCCAGGCAGGCGAAGTAGACCTGAACACAGCTGTTGCTGGTGCAACCGACGGTGTACAGCATCCCGCGAATACGCTCGTTGCGCTGTTGCGTCGGGGCGAGGGTCTGCGCGGGCGGCACCACCGACTTGACCGGGGCGGCGGTGGTCGGCGGCGGCGGTGCATCGGGTGCGGCGCACCCGGACAGAACCGCCGATGCAAGCAACGCCGCCACGGCGAACCCGCCACGTACCGCCACCATCCACCTCCGTCCGAGACCCGTTTCGACGCTACTCGCCACACAGGTGATTGCCGAGTGCACCCTGGCGCATGGCGATCGTGCAATTGCCCGATCACGCAAGTTCGCGCCGCACCGGGTAGACCGAACGCCCGGCCCTGCCAGAATTCCGACAGGACCGGGCGCTGCGCGACGGATCAGATCGACCGTCGCGGCGAAGATGTCAGTCCTCGCAGGGGCAGTCGGGCAGCTGCGGGCCCGCGGGCAGCGGGAGCTGCGGGAGCTGGACCTGCGGCAGCTCCGGGAGCTGGGGGCAGGGCATGTCGGCGAGCTGGTCGTCGACCAGTGCCTCGAGCTGTTCGGCGGGGTTGGTCGGTGCGCCTTGGTGGGCACCGCCGGGGAAGGCCGTCGCGCCGACGACGCTACCGATGACACCGCCACCGACCGCACCGACAGTCGCAGCGGGGATGCCGAGGACCGCGGCACCCGCGGCCGCACCGACGCCTGCTCCGATCAACGCACCGGCACCAGTGGCACCCGCTGTCGCCGCGGCAGTGGCTCCGAGAACGGCGAGCGAGCCCACGCCGCCGGTCGGCACCGCCGCAGCGGCCGCGAGGATCGCACCGGCGGTGCCGGTCGTGACCGCGCCGACCACGAATCCAGCACCTGCGCCGACAGCCGCACCGGCGAGGCCACCACCAACCGCGCCGACAGTCGCCGCGGGCACGCCGACGACCGTGGCACCGATCAGCGCGCCGCCGACCGTCGCCGCGGCGATCTTGTCCGAGCGGCTGGGGTCGATGCCGACCGAGCGGCCCTGGGTAGCGATGGCGGCCTCGATGTTCGCGGCCGTGCCGTTGACGTCGCCGAGAATGTCGTCCGGGACATCGTCGGGGACGGGGGAAGTGAAGTCGCCGATGCGCAGCGTCCGCTCGGGCGGGGCGATCGGCGCGACGGGCTCGACCGGCTCGGGCAGGTGGAGTTCCTCGACAACGATCGGCGGGGCCGGAGTGGTGTACTCCGGGACCGGACGCGTCTGTTCAGGCTTCAGGTAACCGAGAGTGTCCGGCCCGTCGAACTCGGCCAGATCCGAGCGACCACCGTCGTCGGCAGGCTGCTCGGTGGTGACACCCGGCTGCACCGGCGGCTGGGTGACACCCGGCTGCGGCACCGCGATAGCCACACCAGCGCAAGCAACGGCCAACGCCATCGGCAGGACCCCGACAACCGGGCGAGAGATCCGCCGCACCGTCGAGGAGTTCACATTTACAGACCGACGGATCACGCCGACACCCACTAACAAGTTCAAGGAAAGCGACACGTCCCCGCGCGCCGCCCGCGAACGATAACGTTTGCCAGCCGGATGCTACAAATCGATAGCGATAAGACATCACCCCCCGCGCACAGCCTGGACCAGCACCAAGTCCACGATGCCCCGAACTCCCAACCCCACCGCGCCACCCCAGGTCCACGATGACCCACCCCAGCCACACCGCCCACGCCGAAGTCCGCAGCCCTACCGCGCTCCCAGCCACACCGGCCACCCCGAAGCCCGCAGCCCTACCCGAGCTCTGCCATACCAACCCGCCCTGGCGCTACCAAACAAGAAAGGCCCGGCGCCACAACCGGCACCGGACCTCCCCACTACTTCAGCCGCACATCAAGCAAGCACATCATGCCGAACGATCGTCTGATCACGCCCCGGCCCCACACCGATGCACGAAATCCGCGCACCCGAAAGCTCTTCCAGCCGAAGCACATACGCCTGCGCGTTGGCGGGCAACTCCTCGAACGTGCGAGCGTGCGAGATGTCCTCCCACCACCCCGGCAGCTCCTCGTAGATCGGCTTGGCGTGATGGAACTCGGTCTGCGTCGTCGGCATCTGCTCGACCCGCTTACCGTCGATCTCGTACGCCACGCAGATCGGCACAGTGTCCAGCCCGGACAGCACATCCAGCTTGGTGAGGAAGTAGTCGGTAACCCCGTTGACCCGAGTGGCGTACCGGCTGATCACCGCATCGAACCACCCACAACGACGCGCACGACCGGTGGTGACACCGACCTCGCCACCGTTCTTGGCCAGGAACTCACCGAAGTTGTCGAACAGCTCAGTCGGGAACGGACCCGAACCGACGCGGGTGGTGTAGCACTTGAGAATGCCGAGCACCGTGTCGATCTTGTTCGGCCCGATACCCGAACCCACCGCGGCCCCACCCGCGGTCGGGTTGGACGAGGTGACGAACGGATAGGTGCCGTGGTCGACGTCGAGCAGCGTGCCCTGCGAACCTTCCAGCAGCACCGTGTCGCCCCGCTCGAGCGCCAGGTTCAGTTCGAGCCGGGTGTCGGAGATGCGGTGCTTGAACGATTCGGCCTGCTCGAGCACCTCGTCGACAACCTGCTGCGGGTCGAGCGCGCGGCGGTTGTAGATCTTGACCAGTACCTGATTCTTGAATTCCAGGGCGGCTTCGACCTTCTGGGTGAGGATCTTCTCGTCGAGCACGTCGGCGACGCGGACGCCGACGCGAGCGACCTTGTCCTGGTAGCAAGGGCCGATACCGCGACCGGTGGTGCCGATCTTGCGGTTGCCGAGGAAGCGTTCGGTGACCTTATCGATGGCCACGTGGTACGGCATGATCAGGTGCGCGTCAGCGGAGAGCAGCAGGCCGGAGGTATCGACTCCGCGCTCTTCCAGACCGGCGAGTTCGTCGAGCAGCACGCCCGGGTCGACGACGACACCGTTGCCGATGACGTTCTTCACACCGGGGGTGAGGATGCCGGACGGAATCAGGTGCAGCGCGAACTTGTCACCGTTGGGCAGCACCACCGTGTGGCCGGCGTTGTTGCCGCCCTGGTATCGGACCACCCACTGCAACCGCTCGCCTAGCAGGTCTGTAGCTTTGCCCTTACCCTCGTCGCCCCATTGGGCACCGATGAGGACGATTGCCGGCATTTCGGAGTCTCCTACAGATCGACGGCAGCGCGTGCAGCACTGCAGCTACCTGCCGTAGACGCTGCGCGTCTATCACTGAGGCGGTGGCCGGAGACACAGTCTAGCCGACGCCTGATCGGGTCCTGTCGGAGCGCCCCGACCCCGGCCTACCGGCACTGCCCTGATCGGTTACGGTTACCAGTCGGCAGTGAGTTTGCGTGACCGAGGAGGGTGTAGGCACGGTTTGAGTACCCACGTTCTCCGATGCGGTGACATGCCGGTCCCGATCGCACTCTCCTCGTTACCCAACACCCAGACCGGGCGTGTCCCCGATGTCGCGGTGATCGACGAACTACTTCCGGTGCTGGCCGCCGACAGCCTGCCGCGCCTGATCGTGCTCGGCGCCGACGCCTCGCTCGCCGCCGTGCTCACCCATTTGATGCGTACCGAGCGGCTGCACGTCGAAGTCGGTTTCGTGCCGGTCGACGCGACCTACGCCTCGCGGGTCTATCAGACCGGCACCGGTAACGGCGCCGCGAAGCGCGCGGTGGCGGGCCGGGCGATCGAGACGCCGCTGATCCGCGACGACACCGGCACCGTGCTGGTCGGCCGCGCGAGCATCACCGGCGTCGACGGCGCGAAACTCGAGGGCGAAGCCTACGTCGACGACACGCTGCTGTTCAGCGGCAAGGTCACCACGATGCTGATCTCGCCGACGATGACCATGCCCGGTGTCCGCGCGCGAGTACGCAAAGGCCTGCGCAAGCGCACCTGGGTGTCCGGTCGCGCCGCCCAGCTCGGCACCCCGCGGGCCGTGGTCACCCGCGACGGGATCACCGCCGAACGCACGGTTCCCCGATCAACCTTCTATCGATTCGAACAACCCTGGTTACTGGTGCGATGACTTACTCCTTCCCCTCGGATCGGCGGTCCGGGCACAGCGCGGTCCGGCCGAGCCCGGTCTTCCTGCTGATCGTGCTGATCGCCGTGGGCGGCGGTGCAATCGCCTGGGACGCCGATATCGATTCGGTGCGCGCCAAGGTCGGCGTTTTCCTGCTCGTGGTGTTCGGCTGGATCATCAGTTTGTGCCTGCACGAGTTCTCGCACGCCTATGTGGCGTGGCGGGCGGGCGATCACGAGGTGGAGGTGCGTGGGTATCTCACGCTGAATCCGCTGAAATACAGCCACCCGGTGCTCTCGATCGTGCTGCCGCTGGTATTCATCGCGCTCGGCGGAATCGGGCTGCCCGGTGGCGCGGTATATGTGGATACGACGCGATTCAAATCGAGTGTGCAGCGATTGGTGAGCGCGGTCGGGCCCGCGTCGAACGCGTTGTGCGCGGTGGTGCTGCTGATCGTGATCCGGGCTTTCGGATCGGTCCAGGAGCACCCGGCGTTCTGGTGCGGGCTCAGTTTTCTGGCGTTTCTGCAGATCACGGCGTTTCTGCTGAATGCTCTTCCGGTACCGGGTCTGGACGGCTACGGGGTCATCGAGCCGTCGCTGAGCTACCAGACGCGGCGCTCGCTCGATCAGATCAAGCCCTACGGCATGTTGATTCTGTTCGCTGTCATCTTTTTCACCCCGCTGAGTCAGGTGTTCTTCAACGGGGTTTACGCATTGTTCGAACTCTCCGGGGTACCTGAGGTGTGGGCCGCCTATGGTGGCCAGTTGACCCGTTTCTGGCGTTGATAGCCTCGGGTCATAATCGACCCTGGAACGGAAATTGCGTATGAGCTCCACCGGATCGTCCGCTGTCCTGTCCGTCATCATTCCGGCACTCGACGAAGCAGCGGGCATCACCGCGTGCCTCGAGTGCCTTGTCGGGCAGGACACGATCGATGAGATCGTCGTTGTCGACAACGGCAGCACCGACAACACCCGCGAGATCGTCGCCGAACTCGCCACCCGCTATCCCAAGATCGAGCTGATCTCCGAGCCGCAACCCGGCGTCGCGTTCGCTCGCAACACCGGCTTCGACAAAGCTCGTGGCGACTATCTCGGCCGTATCGACGCCGACACCCTCGTCTCCCCCGAATGGGGCGCCACGGTGCGCGCCCACCTCGACGCCTACCCGGACACCATGGCGGTGACCGGGATCAGCACCTATCACGACTCCCCGATCGGCATCTTCCTCGCCGCCGCGATCAGCGGGCAGGAACGGCTCGGGATGATCAAGACCCAGCCCGTCGGCAATGTGCACGGCGCCAACATGGCGATCCGGCGCTCGGCGTGGGAGCAGGTGCGTTCGGCCACCACGACCCGTCGCGACCTACACGAGGACCTCGACCTGGCGCTGTGCCTGTCGAAGGCGAAGCTGCGGATCGATCAGCTGCCTGTCTTGCGGGCCGAGATCTCCGCGCGCCGTCGCAAGACCCCGCCGGACGTGTGGTGGAAGTACCAGTTGCGCGGGCTGCAGACCATCGCCAACCAGGGCTATGCGATCGTCCCGTTCCATCGCGCGGTGATCACCGGCGCGTGGATCATGCACACCTCGCAGTGGCCGATCTACCGGGCGTGGGATTTCGACCGCAAGCGTTTCTCGCTGCGACCGGGGCGCCCGCGCGTTTCACCGGTCGGCGACTGAGTCATTCCTCCGGCGTCACATACGGATTGGGCACGGTGGGTGGGAGCAGCGCGATCGCCGAGATGCGCTGCATCCCACACACCACCATCAGATCCACCACGATCGAGCGGATCTGCGCGAACACCACGTGCGCCGAGAGTCCCGCTCCGACAACGAGTTCGGGGCGTGCGCCCTTGGCGACACTGCGCACCGACTTGAGGGCCTCGGCCTGATCGGGTTGCTCGCCGGGGTCGGCCAGCATCATCTTGCGGACCACGTCGGTGGCGTGGCCCAGCTGATCGACCAGGTCGATCAGGCGCGGATCGAGGACCTCGTCGTCGCGGACCAGGGTGAGCGAACGGCGAAGCAGCACACGGGTATTGCGGACGGCGTTGTCGAGTGGGTCGGCCGCGTTGTGGATGCGTTCCAAGCGTTTTCGGGAATTCCAGTACAGCGGTGAGATGCGACTGATCTCGCGGCCGCCGGCGAGTGCATCGCGTAAGGCATCGATCTGGGGCTGAGTGTCGCGCACCGCCGAGAGCGAGTCGGAGACCTTGGTCGAGTTCTGTTCGAGCAGGCCCTCCGCGCAGGTGATCATCGATTTACTCATCACCGACAGCACGTCGGCGGCGTGTTCGCGGGCACGGCGGACCGGGTGCAGCGGGATCAGCGCGACCATCAGGACGCCGACGAGTCCGCCGATCAAGGCGTCGATCATGCGGTTGGGGCCCGCGCCGGGCGCCTGATTCAAGGTCGAGACCAGCACGGCCGAACCCGCTGCCTGGATGGTCATGAGCGCGCCGCTGCCGAGGAAGACCGACACCGCCATGGCGCCGCCGACCACCAGGGCCACCTGCCAGACACCGGTCCCGACCTGGGCGATGAACAGGTCGCCGATGCCGATGCCGACCGCGACACCCACCACCAGTTCCACCGACCGGCGTACCCGCGCACCGAACGAGACACCGATGGAGACCACCGCGGCGGTCGGCGCGAAGAACGGTTCGATGTGGCCGACGAGGTTGTGGGCGATGAACCAGGCCAGTGCGGCGCCGAGGGCGCACTGGATGATCGGGATCGCCGAGAGACGCAAGCGCTCGACCGAAGCCCGGTACCGGCCGACGGTGCTGACCTTGGCGGCCGCGACTACCGGCGTGGCAACGGCGACAAACGGCTTGTGCTCGCTCACCTACGTCTCGGCCCCGACCGCTGACTCAGTCCAGGCCGAGTTCGTTCGCCGCGCGCGGATCGCAATCCTCGAGCAGATCGAGACAGCGCGCGTATTCCTCGGTTTCGCCGATCGTCTTCGCGGCACTCGCCAGCGCGCCGACGCTGCGCAGGAAGCCCTGGTTGGGTTCGTGGCTCCACGGCACAGGGCCGAAACCCTTCCAGCCGTTGCGGCGCAGCAGGTCGAGACCGCGGTGGTAGCCGGTGCGGGCGAAGGCGTACGCGGCGACGGTGTCGTGGTTCACCTCGCCGCCCGCGCGCTGCAGCGCGGCCTCTGCCAGCTGGGCCCATGCGATCGATGCGGCCGGGTGCTGCGCGGCGACCTCGACCGGGTCGGTGCCCGCGGCAATGGCGTCTTCGGCGTCGATCAGTTCTGGGAGGAGGACCGGCTGCGGTCCGAGCAAGTCACCGAAGGAGGTCATGGGTTCATTGTGCACCGAGGGTCCGACAGGCGCCGACCGGCCCGCCGCAGCACTCCACCGGACGCCGCCCTCAGACCTGTCTTCGCCGTTCGCGCCGGTGCCTGCCGGGTGTGCCTCCGCCTTCGCTCGGACCATGCGCATCAGACTTGGGGCCGCTTCGGGTCAGTGCCTATTAGGCTGAGCGCAGAGTGCAGAGTTCGAGCCTGAGCGAGGGGTACAGAGGTGTCCGACCCGACCGACGAGAACAACCCGGCAGCAGAGTCTGCCGGTACCGGCGCGCCCGGCCAGCGTGACGATTCGTCCGCGTCCCCTCCCGGCGCACCGGAGTCGGTCACCCAGCCGGACCGCGCGACGAGGCCGCCTGCGGGTTCCGATCAGACGGTGGTGATCCGGCGAGGGGATCTGCCGGGTAATGCCGTCGGTGGACGCCCCGGCACCGCACCGGGCCAAGGGCAGGGTCCCGCCCGGCCTGGCAATGCCCCTGCGGGACAACAGCCTTCGGGTCGGGGATCGCAGCCGTCGTGGGGGCGGCCAGGGTTCACGCCCGGTGCGGCGCGACCGGGCAGTGGCCCCGGTGCGGGACAACCCGGCAACCCCGCCGGCGCGCAACCTCCAGGTGGACCGGGCAATCAGCTTGGCGCACAACAGCATTCGAACCAGGGCGGGCAGCGGCCGACCGGTCCGGGCGGTGCGCAGGGTTCACCACAGAGCAATGGGCCACAGGCCGGGCGCGGACCGCTGGGTTCGCAGCAGGCAGGTGGGCCCCCAGCCGGACGCGGACCGAGCGGCGGACCGGGTTCGCAGCAGGCAGGTGGGCCCCCAGCCGGACGCGGGCCAGGTGGTGGACCGGGCTCGCCGCAGGGCAGTGGGCCGCAGGCCGGGCGCGGACCGAGCAGCGGGCCAGCTTCGCAGCAGGGCGGTGGGCCTCGGGTCGGGGGCGGGCCAGGTGGTGGACCGGGCTCGCCGCAGGGCAGTGGGTCGCAGGCCGGGCGCGGACCGAGCGGCGGGCCGGGGTCGGAGCAGGGTGGTGGGCCTCGGGTCGGGGGCGGATCTGTCGGCGCGCCCGGCGCTCGGCAACCGGGTGGGCCAGGCAATGGGAGTGATGGAGCGCGGCCTGCTGGGCCCGGCGGATCGCCTGCCAGCCGGCAAGCGAATGCCCCTACGGGTCCGGGAGGGCGACCAGCGGAGCAGGATTCGGCGGGAGGCGCCTCGCCGTTGGCCGGGTTGTCGAAGGGGTTGCCGGGCGGTCGACCGGACGACTCGAAAGCACCGCCTCGTGACGAGCGGGGTGCCGATCTCGCCGGACCCGATGCGGCGACAACCGCGATGCCGATTCCCGGACGAGACGCGGCTGCGGAACGCGACGGTTCGGCGGATGACCGCACGGTGAAAATGGGTGGCGCGCAGGCGAAGTCGACTCAAGCCGATGTGCCGACTCACGGGATGACCAGGGCTGAACTCGCAAGGTTGTCGGATGCGGAGTCGGATACGACATCCGCACCGGACGCGACCGCACGTGGTGCGGTTGCCGGTGCGGCTGCGGCCGGTGCGGTTGCCGGTGCTGCCGCCGCGGCGGGTGCCACGGCATCGGGCAGCGGATCCGACGAGGCGCCGGATTCGCAGGGCTCGACTCCGAATGCCGATGGCCGCTCTGGTACCCGTCCGCAGGACGACGACAGCTTCACGCGAACCCCCGACGATGCTGCGGCCGAAGCTGATTCGGCTGCCACCACAGGACAGAGCGGCGATCCGGCCGTGGCTACCGATACGGCACAGCAGTCGGGCTCGGCCGCAAGGCCCGGTGCCGCGGGGTCCAACGACGCAGGGTCCCTGGGCGCAGGGTCCGGTGACGCAAGATCCGATGTCTCGAAATCCAGTGCCACAGCAGACGATGGCGCAAAGTCCACTGCCAAGCCGACCGGTGGCACGGCAGCCGACAGCACGGCCAGCGGCACGGCAGCCAGTGGCGCGACAGCCGGAAGCGCGGCAGCCAGTGGCACGGCAGCCGGAAGCGCGGCAGCCAGTGGCACGGCAGCCGGAAGCGCGACAGCCAGTGGCACGGCAGCCGGTCGCACGGCCAGCGGCACGGCAGCAGGTGCCGCGGCAGCCGGAAGCGCGACAGCCGGCAGCACGGCCAGCGGCACGGCAGCTAGTGCGGCGGAAGCCGGAAGCGCGGCGGCCGATGCTGTTGCGGGAGAAGGTGTCTCGCGGGGCGGCAAGTCGGCTGACGTCGACGCCACCGAGAAGTTCCAGACCGGTGGGGCGAAGGGTGTGGGCCCTGCTTCCGAGGACCAGACCGTGGCGATGCGGGTGGTGAGTTCGGCGGATGCGCCGACCACTGCGATGCCGGTGCAGCGGCCGAAGAACACGGGGCCGGGTGGGACCGATCGGGTGGTGCCGCCTGCGGGTGGGCGGCCCGCGATGACGCCGCCGCCGAATACGCCGCGTGGACCTGCCGGACCTCGGCAGGCCGGCCAGCCCGGCCCCGGCCAGCAAGGCCCTACCGCGCCCGGCCAGCACCCCGCAGGCCCAAGCCAGCAAGGCCCGGCCGGTCCCGGCCAGCACCCCGCAGGGCCGGGGCAGCAGGGCAGCGCGGGTCCCCGCCAACATCCCGCAGACCAGGGTCAGCAGGGCCCCACCGCCGCCGGCCAGCACCCCGCAGGCCCGGGTCAGCAGGGCATCGCGGGTGCCGGTCAACACGGACCAGCGGGGCTCGGACAGCAAGGAGCCGCGCGCGGTCCGCAGGGCTCAGGTCAGCAAGGGCCTGGCGCGCCACTACGGAAGGAGGGGTCGGCGCCTTCGCCCGCGGATATTCAGCCGACTCGGCCCGCGCAGCAGTTGTCCGAGGGGCCGCGGCAGGTGGCGCCGCCGCAGCGGATCGGAGCCCAGCAGGGCGAGACTGCCGGGGAGCCGGGGGCCCAGCGGTCCAAGAAGTGGCTGTTGGCCGCGGGCGGCGCCGCGGTGCTGGTCGTTGCCTTGATCGCGTCGGTAGTGGCGTTGATGGGCGGTGCGGACGATTCGCCCGAGGGCCAGGTGAAGGCGGTGATCGGTGATTACACCGACGCGCTGCGCAGCGGTGACCTGGAGGACCTGCGAACAAGCACGTGTGGCGAGCTGCACGCGTTCTATCAGGGCATCACCCCCGAACAGTTCAAGGGCGTGCACGAGGTCTCCACCGAGCGCGGTTCCATCCCGGTGGTCGACAGCGTCGACGCGGTGCGGATCACCGGCGACACCGCACTGGCCCAGGCCACGGTGTACACCTCCGCGGATCCGTCGAAGCGGACCGCGCGGACGTTCGACCTGCAGCGCACCGATGGCAGCTGGAAGGTGTGTGACCCCGCGGGAACCCCGTAGGAGGTCCTCGACCCGTCATACCGGGCAGTTCTGCCTGGTATGACGGGTCACACATAACTGGTGATCCAGATGGGTAAACAAGTAAAGTTTTCCGGATCATGAGCAGGGAACAGACAGTGGTGCAGCCGGACATCGATGCTGTGGTCCCGGATGCGACGCTGGTCGGTCAGCGCTTCGCCTTCCGCGATCACTACGAAGTCGGCCGCGAGAAGATCCGGGAATTCGCCAGGGCGGTGCAGAATCTGCACCCCGCCCATCAGCAGGAAGTCGACGCGCGCAAGCTCGGCTACGACGGGGTGATCGCCCCGCCGACCTTCGCCTCGGTGATCGGCATGACCGCCACCCGCGCCCTGCTCGACGGCGTACTCACCGAGTACGACCTGTCGCAGGTACTGCAGACCGACCAGGTTTTCGAGCTGTTCCACCCGATGCTGGCGGGCGACCGGATCAGCACCGAGATCGAGATCGAGTCGATCCGCCAGTTCGGCGACAACGACTTCATCAACGTCGGCTTCAAGCTGCGCAACCAGCACGACCAGGTCGCCGTGCAGGGCACCACCACCATCGTGGCCCGCCGCGGTGTCGAGGTGGACCCCAATATCGTCGAGGCCGTCGAGAACATCAGCATGCACCCGCGCCCCGGCACCATCGCCGACGTCGGCGCCGGCGACCAGCTGATCCGCCACACCGGCCCCGCCCCCGCACTCGCCCCGCGCGAAACCGTCGCGGTCAACACCACCCCCGAATTCGACACCCTGGCCAAGGGCACTCAACTCCCGCCCGCCACCGCCCGCCTCACCCGCGGCGACCTGGCCAACTACGCGGGCGTCTCCGGCGACCCCAACCCCATCCACTTCAGCGACCGCGCCGCCGAACTGGCCGGCCTGCCCACCGTGGTCGCCCACGGCCTGCTCACCATGGGCCTGGCCGCCCAGTACCTCACCGACTGGCTGGGCGACCCGACCGCCATCGAGAAACTGAGCGTCCGCTTCTCGGGATTCGTTCCGGTCCCGCCCGCCGAAGCAGGTGTCATCGAGTTCTCCGGCAAGATCAAGTCCGTCGACCCCGACCGCCGCGCGGCAACCGTCCTGCTGAGCGGAGTCTCCGAGGGCCGCAAACTCTTCGGCCGAGCCGCAGCCGAAATCCGCCTGACCTAACAGCCACCCGCACACCAGCCGGTCCCGGCCTTCACACCCACGGCGCACACCCGGCCGGTGCACAGCGTCCCTGGTCGACACCGCCGCCCTGCGCCTGGTCGCCGACGTTTGCGAAGCCACCGCGGTGATGCAACCCTGCGCACGCTGTCGGTCCCCGTCTTCAACAACCCACCCAACCCAACCACCGCACTCCCGACCCCTAGGGAGGGACGGCCACGAAGTGGCCGGTCCGCGGCCGGGTCGCCGGTTAGCCGCCGGGGCGTACGCGACGAAGGAGCAAGCCCCGGTGGCTAACCGGCGGCCCCTCGGGGCCGCGGACACGCGCGCGCCAGCGCGCCAATAAACACAGCCAGCGCGTCCCGGACTACCAAACCCCGGTCTACTTCACCGCGATAAACACCAAAACAGTTCCACCGATACGAATTACGTCCCCATCGGCCAGCAACGCCCCATTGTCGATCGGCACCTCGTTGACGTAAACCCCGTTGGCCGAGTGCAAATCCTTGATCAGCAACCCAGCCCGGCTGGGCATGATGTGCGCGTGATACCGACTGGCCTTCGGATCATCGAGCACCAGTTCGTTGTCCGTCATCCGACCGATCCTGATGCCCCCGTGCGGAATCGGCAGCGTACGCCCATCAGCGAACCGCAGATTCCCGTTCCGGATCGACTGCGGAACCTCGGTGACCGTCTCGGTCATCGCCGCAGCCACCTGATCAGATCGCCTGGCCGCCAACACATTCAACGGCTCCTGCCGCAGCACCTGCCGCTCCAGCTCGATCAGCGCCGCACCGGGATCGATCCCCAGCTCCTCGGCCAGCACCCCACGCACCCGCCGGCAAGCCTCCAACGCATCCGCCTGCCGCCCGGACAGATACAGCGCGGTGATCAACTGCCCCCACAGCGGCTCACGCAGCGGATGCTCGTTGGTCATCGACACCAACTCGCCGATCACCGAAGACGCTCGCCCACAGGCGATTTCAGCATCGACCCGCGCGGAGACAGCGAGCAACCGCTCCTCGTTCATGGCAGTGGCGAACCCGTCGGCGAACTGCAGGCCTGCCAGGTCGGCCAGTGCCCGCCCGGTCCATTCCTTCAGCGCCGCACCGAAGAGATTGGCCGCACCGGGATGGTCGCCCACGTCCAGACAGCGCGAACCCGCTTCGCGCGCACTCTCGAACCGGCCGAGATCGCAAGCGGTATCCGGGATTTCGAGCCGATACCCCGCGCCCTCGGTACGCAGCACCTGCGCCGAATCGATCCCAGCGTTGCGCATCGCCTTGCGGATGTTCGACACGAACACCTGCAGGCTGGCGGCGTAGGAATCCGGTGGGTCCTCGTTCCAGACCATCTCGGCGAGCACAGCAGAAGACACCGCGCGCCGCCGGTTGACGGTGAGCGCGGCAAGGAGAGCGCGCGGCTTGGGCCCGCCGACCGCTACCGGCTCACCGCCGACGAGCAGTCGAACGGGCCCGAGCACACGGACATCAAGACTCATGAGCTCGGGCCCCGTAGGTTGGTGCGAAAATCAGGAACCGCTGACGGAGCGACCGGCCGACTTCAGGTCGTTGCAGGCCTCGGTGACGCGCTCGGCCATCGAGGTCTCGGCCTTCTTCAGGTAGCTGCGCGGGTCGTAGACCTTCTTGTTGCCGACCTCACCGTCGATCTTCAGCACACCGTCGTAATTGCCGAACATGTGACCGGCGATCGGGCGGGTGAACGCGTACTGGGTGTCGGTGTCGACGTTCATCTTCACCACGCCGTAGCGCAGCGAGTCCTCGATCTCGGACTTCAGCGAGCCCGAACCACCGTGGAAGACGAAGTCGAACGGCTGCGCACCGGTCTCGAGGCCCAGCTTCGCGGCCGCGACGCGCTGACCCTCGGCCAGCACCTCCGGCTTGAGGACCACGTTGCCCGGCTTGTACACACCGTGCACGTTGCCGAAGGTGGCGGCGAGCAGGTACTTGCCGTTCTCGCCCGCGCCGAGCGCCTCGATGGTCTTCTCGAAGTCCTCGGGCGAGGTGTAGAGCTTGTCGTTGATCTCGGCCTCGACGCCGTCTTCCTCGCCGCCGACAACACCGATCTCGACCTCGAGGATGATGTTGGCCGACTGACAGGCCTTCAGCAGTTCCTTGGCGATCTCGAGGTTCTCGTCGATCGGGATGGCCGAGCCGTCCCACATGTGCGACTGGAACAGCGGGTTCAGGCCGTTGTTCACGCGCTCCTGCGAGATCGCGATCAGCGGACGCACGTAGGTGTCCAGCTTGTCCTTGGGGCAGTGATCGGTGTGCAGCGCGATCGTCACGTCGTACTTCGCGGCGACGACGTGCGCGAACTCGGCCAGTGCCACCGCACCGGTGACCATGTCCTTCACGCCGAGGCCCGAGCCGAACTCGGCGCCACCGGTGGAGAACTGGATGATGCCGTCACTGCCCGCGTCGGCGAAGCCCTTGATGGCGGCGTTGATCGTCTCCGACGACGTGCAGTTGATAGCCGGGAACGCGAACGAGTGCGCCTTGGCCCGGCCGAGCATCTCGGCGTAGACCTCCGGGGTCGCGATAGGCACAGCAGTGACCTCCGTCTTGTGGGGAGCAAAAACCAATTCTGTCAGGCCACACCCTAAATCAGGAAGGCGAACGAGGAATTACCCGGTGGGGCGAGGTTCACCCGCAGGGCACTCATGTCACAGATCGGACCGGTACTGTGGGGGCCGTGACTTTGCTGGCGGTATCCGATGCGGTAACGAACAACCTTGCGTTGACCCAGTTGCTGGACCCGATGTATCTACTCCAGGAAACCTGGCTCAAGAACGCGGTTCTGCCCGCCATCCTGGCGATCGTGTTCATCGAGACGGGTCTGCTGTTCCCGTTGCTGCCGGGTGACTCACTGCTGTTCACCGGCGGCATGCTGGCGGCGCAGGAGAACCCGGTGGTCTCGATCTGGTGGCTCGTGCCGTTGGTGATCCTCACAGCCTTCGCCGGCGACCAGTGTGCGTATTGGATCGGCCGCAAGATCGGTCCGGCCATCTTCAAGAAGGAAGACAGCCGGTTCTTCAAGAAGCACTACGTCACCGAGACGCACGAGTTCTTCGAGAAGCACGGCCCCAAGACCATCATCCTGGCCAGGTTCGTGCCGATCGTGCGCACGTTCATGCCGGTGCTGGCGGGTGTGTCGCAGATGAGCTACCGCAAGTATGTGGCGTTCGACATCGTCGGCGCGGTGCTCTGGGGTGGCGGCGTCACGGTCATCGGCTACTTCCTCGGCAATGTGCCGTTCATCCGCGACCACGTCGAAGCGATCTTCCTGCTGATCGTGTTCGTCTCGATCCTGCCCGCGATCATCACGGTCGGTAAGAAGATGCTCGAGCGTCGCAACGCACCGGCCGCGCCGGCGCAGAGCGGCGAGCTGGCGGCTTCGACGAACGAGACCCACTGATCCCAGTGACCGCAGTACCGTCGACCCTCGCAGTGGGCAGCTTCGAACCGCTGATCTCGGCAGGCCCCGCTGTGGTCTGGTCGGTGGTCCTGGTTTTCGTCTTTCTCGAATGCGCGTTCATCATCGGGCTGTTCCTGCCCGGTGACTCGATGCTGATCACCGCGGGCATCGTGCTGGCCTCGCACGCCAATGGTGAAGCGCAGGTCTGGGCGTTGTCGGTGGGCACGATGCTCGCCGCGATCGCGGGTAATCAGGTGGGGTATGTCGTCGGGGCGCGCACCGGGCATCGCCTGGTCGCGCGTAAGAACGGCCGGTATATCAACACCAGGAATCTGGCCAAGGTCACCGATCTGCTCGAACGGCACGGGTTCCTCGCGGTGCTGGTGGCCCGGTGGATTCCGTGGGTGCGCACACTGTGCCCGATGGTGGCGGGCGCGGCCGGGATGGATCATCGGCGCTACACCGTGGCCAGCACGCTCGGCGCGATCATCTGGGCGCCGGTGCTGTTGTTGATCGGGTATTACGCGGGCGAGTTCCTCGAGCAAGTGCCGTGGCTGATGCCCGCCGTGATCGGCACGCTGATCGTCGGTCTGGTCATCGGCACCGTCCTCGGCATCCGGCATTACCGCCAGGAGATGGCGAAGCCGATCGAAGACTACGATCTCGAGCCGAGCATCGCGGTCGAGTCCGAGCGCTGAGCTACAGTCCGGCGGCGGTCACCTGGTAGGCCGCTTCCATCAGCATCCAGCCCGATAACTGCACCGATAAATCGCGTTCCGGCACGGCCGAGGCCGTCACCGAACCGCCTGCGGTGAACTTGCCCGCGCCCGCCGTACCGCCGGGCAGTCTGGCCGGTTTGCTCCAGTCGAACCCGAACAGCGGCTCGCCTTCGAACTCGAGTCGATTGGCCCAGGCAGCGGTCGCCGAGGCCTTGACGATGGCCGCGGCGGTGCGCCGGTCGGTCTCGGCCTGCCTGCCCGCACCGGGCAGCATCAGGGCGACCACCGCGAGGTAGCGCGCCAGCACGCCGTTGAACAGGCCGCCGTCACCGCCGCCACCACCGTTGATCACCAGCCGGGTGGTCAGGTGTTCTTCCACCGCGGCCAGCAGTCTGCTGACCCGTTCGATGTGGCGTTCGTCGTCGTCGGTGTGCACGGCAAGCTCGGCTTCCAGACCGAGTACGACGCCCTGGCAGTAGCTGAAAACGGGACGTTCGATCTCGCCGGAGGGTAGGTGGATGCCGTCGAGGATCAGGCCGGATTCGGGGTCACGCAGGGTCGCGTCGATCCAGTCGGCCATCTCTCGCGCGCGCTCCACCCGGCCGAGGCGCAGGAGTGCGATGCCGGCGGGGCCGTTGGCGGGGGCGTTGAAGAAGTCCGATTTGATCCGCCACGGAATGCCGCCGCCGACCTCGGGCGCCCACGCGCCGTAGAGCTTCTGCTCGAGGGCGAGCAGACCGGTGCGGGCCGAGGTGAGTTCCTGGGTGCGCTCGGCGCGTTCCAGGGCGATGGCCAGCCAGGCCATGTCGTCGTAGTAGCGGTTGGTCCAGCCGGTGATGTTGCGCAGCCGGATGCCGCGCGCGATCGCGCCGATGCGCCTGCGCCGGGCGGGGGTGGGGACGCGATTGGCGGCGTCGACCGCGACGTCGAGCAGGTGCGCCTGCCACCAGTAGTGCCACCCCGCGAAGGCCCGTTCGCGGCGGGTGGCGGGCCAGCCGACAACACCCAATTCGGTTCCGGGACAACCCCACAGCGTCCGCAGGTGCCGCGAGATGATCGCGGACTCGGCCATATCGGCACGCTCGGACCACAGCGCCGGAGTGGGCACGGATCCGGCGCGATCAGAGGGCTGGGGGCGCCGGCCGCTGCGCGAGGTCATGGCTCCATGGTGCCAGGTGGCACCGACATTCCGTGCCCGTTCCGTTACCAGGCAGCCGACAGATCGGCGTGTTGGCGGATCCAGGCGTGCATCGCGATGCCCGCGGCGACGCCCGCGTTGATACTGCGGGTAGAGCCGAACTGGGCTATCGAAACAGTCAGGGCTGCTGCGTCTTTCGCGTCGTCGCTGACGCCGGGCCCCTCCTGGCCGAACAGCAGCAGGCAGTTACGTGGCAGGTCCGCTGTTTCCAGTGGGACCGCGCCGGGCACGTTGTCGACGGCGACCACCGTCAAACCCTCGCGGGCGGCGAATTCACGCAGTTCAGCCAGGTCGGCATGATGGACGAGATGCTGGTAGCGGTCGGTGACCATGGCGCCGCGGCGGTTCCAGCGCCGCTTGCCGACGATGTGCACGGCGGCGGCGGCGAAGGCGTTGGCGGTGCGGACGACGGTGCCGATGTTGGCGTCGTGGCCGAAGTTCTCGATGGCCACGTGGAAGGGGAAGCGGCGGGCGTCGATGTCGGCGACAATCGCCTCGCGGGTCCAGTAGCGGTAGGCGTCGACGACGTTGCGGCGGTCACCCTCGGCCAGCAGGACGGGGTCGTAGCGGGCGTCGGTGGGGACCGGGGTGTCGTATTCCTGCGCCCACGGACCGAGGCCGTGCGGGTGCTCGCCCCACTCGGTCGGGCCCGCGACCTCTGGTTCATTCACCCGGGCCATGCTAGGCGGGAGGTCAGTAGCGCGCGGACTCGGCTTCCGCGCTGATGATCATGAGCGCGATACCGCCGATCATGGCGAGGAGCATGATTCCCAGCAGCGCCGTGCCGACAATACCCATGACATGACCCGCGGATGCTTGGGAGCGGCCGCCGATCTGCCCGCCTGCGGCGTCGATCTCGGCGAGTACTTTGCGGCCCTTGATCCAGGCGAACGGGGCGCAGAAACCGCAGAAGGCGAGGCCGAGGCAGCCCAGGATCAGAACTGTGGTGGCCTGGGGGTGCTCGGGCGGGCGCTGGTAATAGCCCTGCGGCGGATAGTTCATGGGCGAATCGTAGACGGGCCGGTCGCAGCGGCGCCGAACGCGCGGGCGTGGGCGCCACTCGGTGCAGGTCAGCCCGTTTCGCACATCGAAGAAGTCGCGCGGGTGCGCCTATTCTGGAGTAATCGCTTCTCTTGGGTGGTGACGGCGATGGATCATGGTCGGGTTTTGCAGGCGCTGGCGGGCGTCGTGGCGGGGTATCTGATCGCGCTCGCGGTGTGGTTGGCATGGCTGGCGCCGCACGCGGAGCCCGGTACACAGCCGTATCAGGTGATGATCATGGTCGGGTTGTTCGGCACGGCCTGCGGGATCGCGCTGACGTGGGCTTCGATGCCGACGCGGGCGGACCGGCGGTTACGCAAGCACGGGCTCGAGGGGTGGGCGCGCATCGATGGGGTGCATCCGTTGAGCCGGACCGATCACTCTAGTGAGTTGACCGAGTTCGATGTGGAGCTCACGGTGCCGGGGGCCGCGAGTTATCACGGGACGATCGTGGTGGATGTGATGCCGGTGCACAAGCCGAAAATGATTGTCGGAGAGACTGTTCCGATTCGCGTTGATCCGCAGGACCGGGATCGGATCATCCTTGACCTGTGAACACGGGCCCACCCGGATGCGACTGCGCGGGTGCGGCGGCTCCCACGATCAGCCCGCGGGCCTAGGACCAGGCGCTAGGCGGGTGCGGAACCGACCGTCTGCGGGGAGGCGGGCCGAACCGCTTGCACCGGTGCGGCTGTCGGCGTGGGTTCGTTCGACGGCGCGGGTGACGGGAGCCCGACTATCGGGCGGCCGCGGCGGAGCGTTCGTTGCCAGCGCAGTGGGTCGAAGACGGCCGGGTCGGTCTCCTCGATGAAGGAGCGGATCAGTGTCACGAAGCGGTCGGGGTCGAAGTGGTGCGGGAAATGGCCTGCGCCCGCGAAGATTTCGATCCGGCTGCCGGGGAAGGCGCGGTGGGCGCGATCGGCGTGCCCCGACGGGATGACGGTGTCGCGGGTGCCGCCGATGACCAACGTCGGGAGGTGGGCGGCGAGGTAGCCGCGGTCGAGCATGGTGATGGTTTGACCGCGGCGGTCGGCGGCGGCGCGGATGGTGCGCAGGAAGGCATTGCGGGCGCCGGAGTCGGCGAGATGGCCGTAGAGGCGGAGCACGTATTCGGCGTCGGGACCGAGGCCGAGTCCACCGAGTGCGGTGACCACCGGAACAGCAGCGGTCACCGCGGTGCGGACCGGCCAGCTGGTGATCGCCATCAGCGCCGGCCCCGCGCCCGCCAGCGTCGCGAGCCGGAACGCGGGATGCACACCCGCGCCCATCCCCGCCGGGCACACCAGCGCGATCCGCTCCACCTTCTCCGGGAACTGGTAGGCGAACTGCATCGCGACTCCACCACCGAGCGAGTGCCCGACGACGCTGATCCGCTCGATACCGAGGATGCTGAGCAGATCGCGCATGCCGTTGGCATAGGCCGCCACGGCGTAGTCGCCGCGCGGTTTGTCCGATTCACCATGACCGAGCAGGTCGGGCGCGATCACGGTGTAATGCTCGGCGAGCGCGTCGAACACGGGCGCCCACGTGCCCGAACTATCGGTGATGCCGTGGATGAGCAGCAGCGGCGGACCCGTGCCAGCTATCCGGAACGCCCGGCGATACCCGTGCACCTCGATGAACTGCGTTTCCCCGCTCATCTACGAATCGTGCGCGCGAGGTGTTGCGCCTTGACAACACCGAAGTTAGGGCCGTGTGACGTGGCGTACTGTTCCGCCTCCCCGCGATTTTGGCCAGACCCAGGCCCGGGTTACGGAGCGTTGGCGCCTTGCGATCGCGATCGAGTCGGGTTGGCTCGTACCCGACGAGTTACCCATGTACCCGCGAAATCAGTGGTCGCGGTCTTGGAAAGGCTCCGTGAGCAGGTACTGTGCCGCGGCGTAGGTCGCCAGGATGATGCCTTCGGTGATTCGGCGGGTGCGGTCGTCTCGGGCGAAGAGGCGGCGCAGGACGATCAGGCCGTCCGAGATCGTGAACAGCAAGGCGCCGACGCCGTAGCGGCTGCGGGGATCCGCGTTCGGAATGTTCAGGCCCGCAATGTTTTTCGCGTCCGGTGCGAGGGCTGGGTCCGAGGCGAGGGTTGCCGCGGTGCCCAGTGTCGCGCCGTAGGCGGTGAGCGGGAGTGCGAGGTTCGGGGCTTTGGCGCGGAGCAGACCCGCCGCGCCTGCCCAGGCCACCACTCGGGGAAGGGCGATCTCGGGGCGGGGGCGGGCGCCGCGTTTCCACCACAGGATGGAGTAGCCCGTTTGCATCACCGCGAAGGATGACGCGCCCGCGATGAGGCGGCGGTCGTTGTCGGGGTCGAGCAGTAGCACGTCGCCGACCGTGGCCGCGGCCAGCGAGCCGAGCAGCAGTCGACGTTCGTCCGGCGCGAGGTCACCGCTGCTCACCGTGTCGGCGGCCAGCAGTGGCATCAGCAGTGGCTTGGCGACCCATTGCAGGCGGTCGCGGCCGGTGACGGCACCGAACACGGTGACCGCCGCAGCCCCCAGATAAGCGGCGCGCAGCCTTCGCATGTCAGAAACTCGGTTCCTTCGGGGCGGGCGGCAGGGTGACAACCTGGCCCGCGTAACTCAGACCCGCGCCGAAGCCGAGCAGCAGCGCGAGCTGACCGCCCTTCGCCTTGCCGGTGACCAGCATTTCCTCGATCGCCAGTGGTACCGAGGCGGCGGACGTGTTGCCGGTGTTCTCGATGTCGTTGGCGATCGGGACGCCCTCGGCCAGGCCGAGGTTCTTCTTCATCAGCTCGTTGATCCGGGCGTTGGCCTGGTGCGGGACGAACACCTCGATGTCCTCTTTGGCCACGCCGGAGCTCTCGAGCGCCGCCGAGAGCGCGCGCGGCAGCGTGACCGCGGCCCACCGGAAGACCTTCGGGCCCTCCATGTGCAGCGACATCCGGCCGACGGCCTCGACCGCCGGGTCGGTGCCCTGCAGGGCCTGCGCCTTGTTCATGTACTCCAGGAAATCGACGTCCTGGGCGATGGCTTCGGCGTTCTCGCCGTCGCTGCCCCAGACCGTCGGCGAGATGCCGTTGTCGTCAGCCGGACCGACGACCACAGCGCCCGCGCCGTCACCGAAGATCATCGCGGTGCCACGGTCGGTGGGGTCGAGGCCGACGGTCATCGTCTCGGCGCCGATCACCAGCACGTAGTCGAACGAACCGGCGCGGATCAGGTCGGCCGCGACACCGAGCCCGTAGCAGAAGCCACCGCAGCCGGAGGTGAGGTCGAAGGCGGCGACGCCGTTGAGGCCCAGGTCGAAGGCCACCGACGGGGCACCGTGCGGGGTGAGCTTGAGCCAGCTCGACGTGCACAGAACGACCGCGCCGATCTTGGATCGATCGATCGGGGTGTTGTTCAGCGCGCGCTCACCGGCGGCCGCGGCGATCGACCGGATCGTCTCGTCGCCACTGATCCACCGGCGGTTGTGGATACCGGTGCGCTCGAAGATCCAGTCGGGCGTCGAGTCGAGGGTCTCGCACACTTCGGCATTGCTGACGATGCGTTGCGGGCGGTAGGCACCGATCCCGAGCATCGCAACGTTGTCGCGACCTTTGTTTACTGCAATGCTCACCACAGGTGACTCACACGTCCTTCAGACTTTCCGGACAGACCACGTCGTCGTCCGGTTCGGCGTTGTCAGGCTAGCTCAGGGCAAGATCGTCGAGCCCGAGGATCGACCGATACTCCAGTCCCTCCTCGGCGATTACCTGGTCAGCACCGGTTTCCCGGTCGACAACGGTGGCAACGCCGACCACGATGGCGCCTGCGTCGCGCAGTGCTCGTACCGCGGTGAGCGGCGAGTTACCGGTGGTGGTGGTGTCTTCGACGACGAGCACCCGCTTGCCGACGATGTTGGGGCCCTCGATCTGGCGCTGCATGCCGTGCGCCTTGGCCGCCTTGCGGACCACGAACGCGTCGATCGGGCGGCCCGGCGCGTGCATCACGGCCATCGCGACCGGATCGGCGCCCATGGTGAGCCCACCGACGGCGTCGAAGTCCCAGTCGGCGACCAGCTCGCGCAACAGCGAACCGATCAGCGGGGCCGCCTGGTGGTGCAGGGTCGCCCGGCGCAGGTCGACGTAGTAGTCGGCTTCCTTGCCCGAGGACAGCGTCACCTTGCCGTGCACGACCGCGAGCTCGCGCACGAGGGCGGCCAGCTGGTCGCGATCGGCCTTCGTGAGCGACTGACGTGCTTGGTCGATCATCTGAGTCATGTCCTTCCGCGTGCGTTGAAGAGTCCGCGATTGATGCGGGCCACCAGGGAGCGCGGGACGAACCCCGCCACCGCGGTGAGCACCTTGTACTGCACGCCGGGCACGCTGATCACCCGGCCGGAGTCCAGATCCCGCAGGCACCCGTCGACGACCTGATCGACGTCGAGCCACAGGCGCTCGGGCAGCGAACTCATCTCGATGCCCGCGCGCTGATGGAACTCGGTGTGCACGAATCCGGGGCACAACGCTTGGATGCGGACACCGGTGCCCACCAATCCTCCCGCTAAACCCTCCGAGAAGGATACGACGTAGGCCTTGGAGGCCGAGTAGGTCGACCCCCGTCCGGAGAGCAATCCGGCCACACTCGCCACATTCACGATCGAGCCCGCGCCCGCCGCGACCATCGACGGCAGCGCCGCCCTGGTGAGCTGCAGGACCGAGGTGACGTTGACGTCGAGCTGGGCTTGCAGCTGCGCGGGCTCGAGCGTCCAGAACTCGCCCGAATGCGCGAAACCCGCGTTGTTGACGAGGAATTCGATGCCACGGGCCGCTCGGGCGGCGACGCGGGCGCGGTCGTCGGGATCGGCCAGATCGGCGACGAGGACCTCGGCCGAGGTGGCGAAACGGCGGGCCAATTCGTCGGCGAGTTCGCGTAGTCGCTCTTCGTTCCTGGCCACGAGGACCAGGTCGTAGCCGAGAGCGGCGAGGCGGTGGGCGAAGCCCTGCCCGATGCCGGACGTCGGTCCGGTGATCATCGCGACGGGGCGGTGTGCGCCGGGCAGGCGCAGGGGACTATCAGACATCGCTGGTCGATTCCGGTCGACGGGGTGCCGCGACGACTACCGCGACAGGTGGATCATTTCGGTACGGGACCCTGGTACGGGCGGAAACCGGGGTGGAACGGTCCACCCGGCTGACTCGATTCCGCATCGTCGAGCGGGGGCTCGGTGCGGGGACGCGGTTCGGGCACGACGGCCAGCGAGGGGCGCTTCGGCGGTTCGCCGAGGGGGCGGCGGCCGGGGGCGGGCTGGTCTTCGAACTCAGGGTCGTCGAGGTCGGGGTCGTAGTCGGCGGGCAGCGCCGGGGCGCGGCCGCCGATCGGAGCGCGATCGTCGGCACCGCGACCGTAGGGCTCGTCGTATTCGGGCACGCGCGCCGCGCCGCCACGGGTGGCGTAGGGATCGTCGTCTTCGGGCAGACGCGCCGCGGCCCCACGTGGCACGTAAGGCTCGTCGTCTCCGGCGAAGCGAGCGCCACGGCCGCTGTCGAGTTCGTTGTCTTCGCCGAAGCGGGGCTCGTCGGCATCGAGTTCGTCGGGGCCGGGGAAGCGGGCACGGCCACGCTCTTCGGCATCGGCGAATTCATCACGGCCAGAGGCGAATTCGCGGGCGTCGTCCTCTTCGTCGTACTCGGGGCGGAAGCCGGGCGCGAGATTGGCACTCGATCGAGGGCGAGTGAACTCGTTCGGCTCGGCCACCGGGGGCAGCACGTGCAGCAGGCCTGACAACCGGAGCACCACGTCGATCGCGGTCTCCCAATCCTTGGATCCGCTACCGACGGGAAGCATGCCGAGGGTCCAATTGCCCTCGCTCCACAGCATCTGCACGGTGTCGGACAGCGACTCGATGAAGCCGACCATCCGCTGGTCTACGGCGTGGCGGGCGATCTCCGGATCGGTGGCGAACACGACCCGGTCGCCGATGGCGCCGAGCAGTTCCAGATCGTGGTCCTTGGGCGGCGATGCGGTCTTGAGCCGCATGTCTACGTCGATCTCGGAGCCGATCTGGCGGCGCACGGCCACCAGCGTCGCCGCGTCTTCCAGGTCGAAGAGCACGAACTTCTCGCCCTTGCGAATGCCGGACACCACGTCGACCGCCGAGAGGTAGCCGAGCTTTGCCAGCGCGCCACGACGCCACGTCGAGGCGAGCGCAGGCTCCACCGACACGTAGGTGTAGCCCTGGGACTTCGCCCACACCTGTCTCGCGTGTCCGGTGCGCTGGCGCTGGACCCGATCGAAATACAACAGGACGACCGCACCCACGAGTGCGATCGCTGCTAACCCGAACCACATAGCCGTCATCGTCGCCTAGCCTATCCAGCCGTCGCCGTGATTGCCCGGTAGCACCGGGGATTGGACGCGCGGGTCGCTCATCGGGGGCCGCCCGGCAACGCCGTACTGATGATGATCTTGGCGTGGATCGACCCGTCTGGGTTCTTGTCGCCCTGCACCATAACCATGTCGCCCACGGGAAGCTCGCTCGCCTTCGTGCTGGTCAGCGAGATCACCTGGGTGGCATCGTCGATCAGCACCCGAACATCGGAGCCGCCGAGGGTGCTCATGGTGATCTCGGTGCCGGTATTGGCGGTGATGCTGCCCATTGTGGCGCCGAGATCTTCGCCGCCGCCCAAGCCGGGCAGGCCGGGCAGGCCGCTCGCACTCGGCGGCGCGCCTGGAGTGGTCTGTTTCATCGTCGGCGGGACGAGAAGCTGACTCGTCGTCGGCGGCGATGCGGTGTTGTCCTCCGAAGAATTGCCACTCAGCACGAGACCGGCCAGCACGCCACCGACCGCGATCAGCGCCAGCACGCCGAGGCCAAGTGCGATCCACAAACCGGTGTGCCGTTTGGGCGGTTCCTCCTGGTCACCATCCTGCGGACGCGGCGGGTAACCAGGCGGCTGCTGCCCCTGGTCATAACCCGGCGGCGGATAGCCCTGGTCGTAACCCGGCGGCGCGGCCTGATACCCATGGCCGTAGCCGGGTGGCGCCTGGTGAGGTGGGGGTTGCGGTGCGGGATAGCCACTTTCGTAGGCGCCCCAGGCCTCGTCGTGCGGCGGCAACGCCTGCGTCGGATTCGAGGGCTGCCCCCACTCGTCGAACGAGTTGCCGCCGTACGGCGTGGTCGACTCGGGGCCCGACGAACCCAGCCGTTCGGTCGGCGCGTCGTCCGGGCGCTGCCACGGATCCTTGGGGTTCGTCATGGGCTCCAGGGTAGGACAGGCCGGTGCGTTTGGGAGGTCCCTACGCACCGGCCTGTGGATAAATCACGAGCTGTGGATAACTTCGCGTTCGACGACGAGCTTGTCGGTGGCGTCGTCGACACTCACCTTCACCGTGTCACCGTCGGCGACCGAACCGGAGAGGAGTTCCTTGGCCAGGCTGTCGCCGATGGCCTGTTGGATCAACCTGCGTAGCGGTCGCGCGCCGTAGGCCGGGTCGTAGCCGCGCACGGCGAGCCACTGCTTGGCTTCGTCGGTGACATCGAGGGTCAGACGGCGCTGGGAGAGCCGTTTCTGCAGCTGACGCAGGTTGATGTCGACGATCGACTCCAGCTGCTTGGCGTCGAGCGCGTGGAACATCACGACGTCGTCGAGCCGGTTGATGAACTCCGGTTTGAACGCGCGCCGCACCGCCTCCATCACCTGATCGCGGTCGCCACCGGCGCCGAGATTGGAGGTGAGAATGAGGATGGTGTTGCGGAAGTCGACCGTGCGACCCTGGCTGTCGGTGAGCCTGCCTTCGTCGAGAACTTGCAACAAAATGTCGAAGACGTCCGGGTGTGCCTTCTCGATCTCGTCGAACAACACCACCGAATACGGCCGCCTTCGCACCGCTTCGGTGAGCTGACCGCCCTGGTCGTAGCCGACATATCCGGGCGGCGCGCCGACGAGCCGGGCCACCGAGTGCTTCTCGCTGTATTCGCTCATGTCGATGCGCACCATGGCGCGTTCATCGGCGAATAGGAAGTCGGCCAGCGATTTCGCCAGCTCCGTCTTACCGACGCCGGTCGGGCCGACGAACAGGAACGATCCGGTCGGGCGGTTCGGGTCGGCGACACCGGCGCGCGCCCTGCGCACCGCGTCGGAGACGGCCTGCACCGCTTCCTCCTGCCCGACGACGCGTCCGGCGACCTCGGTTTCCATCCGCAGCAGCTTGGCGGTCTCGCCTTCGAGCATGCGCCCGACCGGCACCCCGGTCCACGCCGAAACCACGTCGGCGATGTCGTCGGGAGTGACCTCCTCGTTGAGCATCACCTCGCCGTCGGCCGCCGCGTCACTGGCCTGTTCGGCTGCGGCAATCTCCTTCTCCAGCGCGGGGATTCGGCCGTGCATCAGCTCGGCGGCCTTTTCGAGTTCACCGTCGCGGGCGGCGCGCTCGGACTCCCCACGCAGCCCTTCGAGCTGCTCTTTCAGCGCGCGCACCGAGTCGATCGCGCTCTTCTCGTTCTGCCAGCGGGTGGTGAGCTGGCCGAGCTTCTCGCGGTCGTCGGCGAGTTCGGAGCGCAGCTTTTCCAGGCGCTGCTTCGAAGCGGCGTCGGTTTCCTTCTCGAGCGCGAGCTCCTCGATCTCGAGACGGCGCACCGCGCGCTCCACCTCGTCGATCTCGACCGGACGCGAGTCGATCTCCATGCGCAACCGCGACGCCGATTCGTCGATCAGGTCGATCGCCTTGTCGGGCAGGAAACGCGAGGTGATGTAGCGGTCCGACAACGTCGCGGCCGCCACCAGCGCGGAGTCGGTGATCCGCACGCCGTGGTGCACCTCGTAGCGCTCCTTGATGCCGCGCAGGATGCCGATGGTGTCGGCCACCGACGGCTCGCCGACCAGCACCTGCTGGAATCGCCGCTCGAGCGCCGCGTCCTTCTCGATGTACTTGCGGTACTCGTCGAGGGTGGTCGCGCCGACCAGACGCAGCTCGCCGCGGGCCAGCAGCGGTTTGATCATGTTGCCCGCGTCCATCGCCGAATCGCCGGTGCCGCCCGCGCCGACGATGGTGTGCAGCTCGTCGATGAAGGTGATGATCTCGCCCGCGCTGTTCTTGATGTCGTCGAGCACGGCCTTGAGCCGCTCCTCGAATTCACCGCGATACTTCGCGCCCGCCACCATGGCGCCGAGGTCGAGGGAGACAACCTTCTTGTTGCGCAACGATTCCGGCACGTCGCCTTCGATGATGCGGCGCGCGAGACCTTCGACGATGGCGGTCTTGCCGACACCGGGTTCGCCGATGAGCACCGGGTTGTTCTTGGTGCGCCTGCTCAGCACTTGCACCACGCGACGAATCTCGGTGTCGCGCCCGATGACCGGGTCGAGTTTGCCCGCGCGGGCCAGGTCGGTGAGGTCGGTGGAGTACTTCTCGAGCGCCTGGTAGCTGGCTTCCGGGTCGGCGCTGGTCACCCGGCCGCTGCCGCGGACCGCGGTGAACGCGTCGCGCAGGGCCTCCGGGGTGGCGCTGTGCTTGCGCAGCAACTGGGCGACATCCGAATCACCTTCGGCCAGCCCGACCAGCAGGTTTTCGGTAGAGACGAACTCGTCGCCGAGCTCGGTGGCGAGCCGCTGGGCAGCGGTCATCGCGGCCAGTACTTCGCGGCCGAGTTGTGGTGTGGTGGTGGCGCCGGTAGCGCGCGGCAGCCGGTCGACGAGGGCGCCCGCTTCCCGTTCGACTGTCGCCGGGTCGACTCCGATGGCCTTGAGCAGCGGCGCGGCGATGCCATCGGTTTGATCCAGCAACGCCACCAGCAAATGTGCCGGACGGATCTCCGGATTGCCCGCCGCCGCGGCGGCCTGAAGGGCGGCGTTGAAGGCCGCCTGCGTCTTGGTGGTGGGATTGAACGAGTCCACGAATCTCCTTGTATGTGTCCGGTATCGACTTGTTCAACGTTCGAAAAGTTGAGTCTGTTCCGCTCAACTTCAAAAATTTTGCCCCGACTTCGGATCCGGGTTCACGCTACGCCGCGACACCACCGAAGACGACCAATCACCGCATGTCGGACGGCTATCCGCCTAGGATTACGGTGCCCGGCTCCACCCGAAGATGCGAGGAGTTCACCCCCTATGCGCGCGATCGTGGTTCAGAAGTTCGGCGCCACTCCCGAGCTTGCCGATGTGCCGGTGCCCGAGGCCGGTCCGGGTGAGGTTCAGGTGGCGCTCGACGCGGCCGGGGTCAACCCGTTCGACCTGAAAATGGCGGACGGTCTGCTGAAGGGCAAGATGCCCACCGACTTCCCGATGATCCTCGGCGTCGACGGCGCGGGCACCGTCTCGGCGATCGGCTCCGGCGTCACCAGGTTCAGGGTGGGCGACAAGGTGGTCGGCAAATTCCTGACCGCGCCCGCGGGCCACGGTAGTTGGGCGCAGTACGCCACGGTCCCCGAGGACGCGACCCTCGTCCCGATCCCCGACGGCGTCACCAGCGTGGCCGCCGCCGCCCTCCCGATCGCCGGCGTGACAGCCCAGGACCTTGTCGACGCGGCCGATATCCAACCCGACCAGACGGTCCTGATCGTCGGTGCCACCGGCGGCGTCGGCTCCTTCCTCGTCCAACTCGCCAATATCGCGGGCGCCCACGTGATCGCGACCGCCCGCGGCGATGCCACCGACCAGGTTGCCCGTCTCGGCGCCGCCGAAACTGTCGACTACACCCAGGTCCGCCCCGCCGACCCGAATGTCGTCGACCCGGACCCGGCCACCCGTCAGGACACGAGCGTCACCGACGCGGTCCGCTTCACCCACCCCGACGGGATCGACGTGCTGTTCGACTTGATCAGCGCAGCAGGCGATTTCGCCTCACACGCCACCCTGGTCCGCAGCGGTGGACACGCCTACTCGACGACGTGGGCAGCCGACGAAGCCACGCTCCGCGATCGCGACATCATTGGCGGCAACTTCGAATCCAAAGGTCGCTCACCGGAATTGAGCCGATTGCTGTCTCGCGTCGCCGCGGGCGATGTGGTTGTTCCGGTGCAGATGACAGTGCCGCTCGAGGCCGCTCCCGCCGTGCTCGGCCAGGGCGGCGCGCGCGGAAAGACCGTCCTCGCCATCTGATTCGGCACAGCGAAACGGGACCGGTCGCCGGTGGGTTCGGCCAACACAATTGGCCCCACGCCTGATTCGGCGTGTGGCAGCGTTGGACCTGGGCGAAGGTGCGCACTCCCGAACCGACCAGGTGCGTACGTGCGAGGCGTACGACGCTCGCAGGAGGCTGGGTGTCAGGGTTGTCTGTCCCTCGGTCGGGCTCTCCGATAACGACCGACAGGAGCGGCCAGGAGCCCAGGTCACGACACAGGTAGCCCGTCGCCAGGGCGTACTTCCACCCCCTGAAACGACGAAAGCCCGACGCGGGATGCGCCGAACCGTTGCATGTAGAATTTCATCCCACGGTGCGAACAGTGTGTACCTGTTTCGCACCCAGGCCGTTCGGTGAGTTGGCGCTCGCCGGGCAGCTCGCCGATGTAGCCGGCGATCGTGGGTGGAGCTGCGATCTGACGGCCGGGCGGTTCACTTTGACCGGCGACCAGCCGATCGAGTGCGAGCGGATGCACCTGCTCGGGTCGGCCGCGCCGGGGCCACAGTCCTGGTTGTGGTCGTGGGGTAACCCGGCCGGGTATCCGAATTCGCTCACCGGGCTCGCACAGACTGTCCGCGACTTCGGAATACGTTATGGGATAAGCGAACTCGCCGATGCGGAGGTGCCGTTCGGTGCCCTACCCGGCTCGCTTGACCGGGCCAGGCGCGGTGACCGCTGCGCGCATGCTGACCCGGGACGACCGCAGCCGGATCACCGCGGCTCGGACCGGGTGAACCGGCAACCAATTCTGGTAACCAGCGAATCCGACTCGGCCACATGATGATTCAACCCCACGCACTACATCTACACGTTGGAGCCGGTGGTGTAGCCTGCGCCGGGCACTGCCTCAGGGGAGTGCCGTTACACGTACGGTAGCCACGTATAGCACCAGTCGCTATCATGGGGATATGACCAGGACGATCACTCAGGCCGAGCTTCGTAACGGCAGCGCGGGCGTGATGGACGCGCTCGAAGCGGGCGACAACTTCATCATCACCAGGAACGGGAACCCGGTTGGGGAGCTGCGTCCGATTCGGGTGCAGCGAAATGTGGCGACCTCTGATCTCAAGGAGCGACTCGCGCGCTTCGCTGGAGCTGGGGACGCAGCGTCTGAGCGGGCTGAGATCGATGCGGCGTTCGGCGAGGACCGCCTCGATGACTGAGCAGCGGCACCCGGTGGGGTTGCTCGATACCTGCGTTCTCATCGATCTCGCCACCATCGACGATGCGCAGCTTCCGGCGTACTCGAGGATCAGCACGATCACCCTGGCCGAATTGGGCATCGGCATCGCACTCGCCCAGTCGCCTCAGGTACTGGCCCTTCGCACCGAACGGCTGCTCGAGGTCGAGCACAGTTTCGACGCGCTGAACTTCTGTTCGTCGTCTGCCCGGCGATTCACGACGATGGCCAAACTGGTTGTCGCCGAAGGCCGGAACCCGAAGCCACGTAAGTGCGATCTGATGATCGCGGCCATCGCGTCGGTCAACGACCTCCCGCTCTATACCCGCAACCCCGACGACTTCAAGGGGCTTGACCCAGTCCTCACCCTGGTGCCGGTTCCGTAAAGTAACCATCCGTGGTCATCCCGGACCAGTTCCGCAACTCGAGAACAACGACGGTATCGCACACCAAGTTCTTGTTCGCCTTATCCCCCTTCGACCTCACAACAGCAGTGTTTGTTCGCAACCACTCGAATGGTCTAGTGCTGCAGCAGAATTCGACTGTCCTGACCGTCACTCGCGACCCGCTGAACCAGCACCTGGCTATGGCGCTGGTGGCTCAGCGCGGGAGGTAGGTGCCGGTGCGGGCCTTGGTGGCTGTGGTGGTGAGGATTGTGGTGAGGGTGGACTGGATTCGGGTGGGGGTGGTGGGTTTGGCGATGAAAGTGGTTTCGCCGTAGAAGACGTAGCGGCCGTCGCCGGGGATGTCGTGGAGCTGGAAGTCGTCGCGGCCTTCGGTGTGGCGGTTGTCGACGCTGGCGTGGGCGTAGACGCCGATGTGGGTGAGGGTGGTGGTGGGTTTGGCGAGGAAGGATTCGAGTTGTTCTCGGGGGGTGGGGTTCCAGCGGTCGCGGACGTGGGGGCGGGGGGCGGCGAGTTCTGCTGCGGTGACGCGGATTTCGCGGCCTTTGCCGGGGGCGACCTTCGGGAGGGTGGAGAGGACTGCGGGCGCCAGGGCTTCGGGGTCGAAGAGGTGGAGGGTGACGTCGCCGGGGTTGGTGTCGTCGCCGGGAGCTTGGACGGCGAGGGAGGCGTAGGTGTCGCGGGTGCCGCCATGGGCTCGGATCGTTTTGACGCCCTTGGACGCGCCCGCCACCTCGACGCGGGCGTGCGGGGCGAGCAGGGCGGCCATGGCGCGGTCGAGATCGCTGTCGAATTCGGCCATCAGGTTCTCGGCGGCCTTGCTGCGCAGGCGCAGGATCTCGGCGTGGGTTTCGACATCGGTGTGGCGGTGATGGAGGGGGTACGGGAGAACGTCGCGACCCGCGGCCTCCCACAGGGTACGGAAATCTAGAGCGGTGAGATGCCAGGTACGCACGCGAGATCTACTCTGTTCCATCAGGATTCGGATCAGTCGGCGCCGATGACGGGCGGGACTGTTTTGGGTAAGTCGTCCAGACCGGTGAGTTCGTCACCGTGTTCCTGAGTGAGGAGGTAGTCGGGGATTCCCTTGGTGGATTCGTCGTCTTTGCCGCTACCCTTGCCCGCACCGGGGCTCATCATGCCGGGCATGCCGGAGCGGCCTGCCGCGCCGGAACCCGCGCCGGTTCCGCGGCCCGCGGCAGCGCCCCCGGAGGTCGGGCTTCCGGGAACAGCACCGCCGGGAGAGCCGGCGCCCGGCGTGCCCGATCCGGGGGATCCGCCGCCGGGAGAGCCCCCGCCACTTGGTGAACCGGATGGGGAGCCGGAACCGGGGGTGGTCGCGCTCGGGGTGGTCGAGGCTGGGGTCGTCGAGGCCGGGTCTGTCGACTCAGGGGTCGTCGACTCGGGCGTGGAGTCGTCTGCCGAGTCGTCGGTGTCGGTGTCGGTGTCGGTGTCGTCCTCGGTGGTCGACGCCGGGGTGGTGGTCGGCGTCGTCGTGGGCTGGGTGGTTGGCTGCGTTGCCGAACTCTGCGTAGTGGGCTGGGTTGTACCGCCGGTGATTTCGGGTTGTCCGCCGCCGTTTTCGATGGTCTTCGGGATGGGGATCACCGGAACCCTGTCGTCGGACTCGTAAATGACTGGGGCATAGACAGTTTGGAGGATACGGACGGCTTCGACGCGCGCATTCTCTTGTGCGACATCGTCATCGCGCCACCCGCGACCGGTGAGGAAGGCGCCGACGTTGTCGAGTCCGCTGCGGTGCTCGGGGGCGTGTGGGACGAGGCGCTTGGTCGGTTCGAGACCGGTGCGGAGTTCGTCCAGTTTGGTGCTGGTGAGGGCAGCGGCGGTGCTGACCTTCTTGCCCGTGGTGTCATATGCCGCAACGGTTTGCGCTGCTGCGTTCGCGGCGGAGCCTGCCCAGACGTCGGGGGACATACCGCGGGCGATCTGTTTGCGGAACTCGTCGAGGGAGGTGGTGTTGCGGGTGGAGATTTCTTTCCACGCGCCGATCAGGCCGTTGACCGCTTCGAGATCGATCTTGTCGACCTTTTCGCGCAGTTCCGCAACGGTTCCGGGAAAGGCGTCGTTCTTCGCCACCAGGGCGGGGCGGTACTCGCCATCGAAGCCGAGGTCGCCGGCCTTTCGTCGGTTGCCGTCGCGCTGAGCGTTGTACTGGTTCTGGATGTCAGCGATCTCCGAGCTGTCGAGTTCGCCGTCGTCACCGGAGAACGGGGACATGACGAAGTTGCGGAGGTTGCCGAGAAGGTCGATGCCGCCGATGCTCTGCATGCCGGTCATGTCAGCTCACCTGCCCGGTGACGTAGTCGAGGGCGTTGGCGTTTTCGATGTCTTTGCCTGCGATGCGTTTGAAGGAGATGGAGAAAACCTCGCGCAGCTGTTGCACAGCCTCGATGTCTTTCCTCACCACGACATCGATCGAGTTCTGGTCGCCGGTCGCCTGAAGGAGGAACTTCTTCTCGAGATCCTTGCCGATCTGGAAATCGCCGAACCCGGTGACGCTTTGGACTCGACGGGTGACAACCAGGATCTCTTGCAGGTCGGCAAGTCGGTCGTCGCACGCCTTGAACATGTGGAAAGCCGCAGCTTCGTCGTTCAGATAGACCTCGCCCGCCTTGGCCTGCGCAAGCAAAGAACTGTATGCCGTGTTTTCACTCATGAACCCTCCCCGGTTCAGTTCGGAAAGATTGGAACAAGCACTTCGCCCACGCGCTCGAGGTACGTGCAGGGGTCGTCCAGCCCCGTCTTCAGCGCCGAGTTGAAAATCTGCAACTGGACGACGCCCTGACTCGCCGGGAAGAGCACGTCGCACCCGAGATCCTTCGACGCGCCTGTGACCTTGAACTCGCGCCCTGTACGGCCCGCGATGGTCACGTCCCGGAAGTCGACGTTGCCAGGCTTCTGCTCGAACTCATCCACAGGCTTGTTCGTCGTGTAGACGGTGATCGAGTAGTCGGGTCCGCCCCATCCACAGATCTCCCACCCCGACTGCGTAACCCCCGCAACACCCTTCTCCTCCGTCGCCGGATCCACCCCCGCCTCCGTCAACGCAGCATCGGGAATCTCCGTACACGGGTTCCACAGAACCGGCTTGGCTGTGGTCGTCGTCTCCTTCGACCGCGACTCCCCCGAGTCACAACCCACCAACCCGACAACCGCCAAACCGGCAATCACCAACGCCGTACCTGCGCGTTTCATCCCCACCCCTTCCGGCCGAGCACTGCCTTGACCAGGCACATTAGCACGACGAAACGGCTCGAACCGGAGCCGCGTAGGTTGTCTGACCATGAGCGAACTTCGACTTTCGGCGCCGTTCGACGGGCGTGATCCCGAGGGCAAACCGGTGGTGAACCGGTCGGCGGTGGACTCCGATATCCAGGATCGGGTGCTGGCCTACCTCGAGCACGCGCCGGTGATTCTGAGTGCCCGCAGCCGCGATGCCGACGAGTTCGACCCCGCCCAGCGGGAGGTGCCGTTGAACTTCCACACCGACGGCGTGTTCGTCTGGCCGGGCGCGGTTCCGTACTACCTGCGCAAGTACGGACTGCCGCCGGAGCAGGCGCTGGTCCAGCACATCGTCGGCAAGGGGTTCGAGATCGGGGAGGTCGACGAGCAGGCTCGGCAGGCGGCGGTGCAGAAGGTGGTGGGCTGAGCCGGGCTCAGCGCAGGCTGCGTGCGAGCGCTTCCATGCCGGGGCCGCGTAGGTTCGGGAGGGCTGCCGGTCTGCCGGTCATCACGAGCAGCAGCTCGAGGATGGGGCCGTGGACCGGAGTGCCCGCGCCCGTCGACCATTCGATGTCGTCGGCGGCGAGGTGCAGGCCGCGGAGACGGCGCTTTGCCCAGAAGGGCCAGCCCATCGTCCAGACCCGTTGTGCGGCAACGGCTGCCGCGCGCGGGGTGACTTCGATGGTGCGGTCGAGTGGGCGGGCGATGTCCTGGGCATGGACGATGACGTCGTAGAAGATGTTGCGGTAGTTGGTCACCGCGGGCAATGTGCGCGATGCCGCGTGCGCGCGAATCTCCCCTGCCAGGTCGGGGCGGATCGAATAACGCACCGCGGCATCGTGATTCATTCGGTGGAAGCGGCCACCCGCCCGGATTCCCATCCAGGCCATCGCGGCGGGGCCGGGCGGCTGGGGGGCCATGGCCAGGTGCGCGGCGACATCGCGCACTCGCCAGCCCGCACACAGCGACGGTGCGCCCCATTCGGCCGGGGCGAGGTCGTCGAGTAGGTCGGCGACGGCGCGGCGCTGCTGTTCGATGACCTGCCACTGCTGTTCGCGATCCATGATCGACCTCCGAAATTAGTCAGCCTCTCTGACCAATATAGTCAGATACACTGACCGAAACAAGGAGGTAGGCGTGGACGAATTGAACCTGGGGGTGCTCCTGTTCGTCCCGTATCGGGAGATGGAGCGCCGGGTGTTCGCCGCGCTCACCGCCGGTGGTCATGCCGAACTCACCCCGGCCAAAGCTCGCCTGGTCGCCCGGATCGGTCCCGACGGCACGCGTCTCACCGACCTCGCCGCCCAGGCCCAGGTCACCAAACAAACCGCGAGCACCCTCGCCGACCAACTGGTGCGCGCCGGCTACCTCGAGCGCGTCGCCGACCCCACCGACGGCCGCGCACGTCTTCTTCGCCTCACCCCCATCGGGCGCTCGGCCGCCGACCTCGCCAACCGCACGGCCGACGAAGTCCAGTCCGAATGGATCTCCCACCTGGGAAGACGCTCCGCTGCCGAGCTGCGCAAGACGCTCACCACCCTCCGCGACATCACCGACCCCTACGTGTGAGGACGGCCGACGGGTTCGAAGGAGTCCCGCAGTTCAGCCGGCAACGAACCCGAACATCGCGCTACCAGCTTCGATGCACAGTCGCCTTGGAACCGGTCACCAAGCTGTTCGCCGGGACGTCGTCGGCGACGACCGCACCCGCGGCGATCACCGCGTCACGGCCGATACTGACGCCGGGCAGGATCATCGCGCCCGCGCCGATCCACACGTTCTCGGCGATGTCGATCGGTGCGCCGGTGAGAAATCGGCGCCGTTCCTCCGGGTCAACGGGGTGGCCCATGGTGATGAAAGTGGCTTTCGGGCCGACCATCACGCCACGGCCCAACCGGATTCCGGCGTAGTCGAGGAATGTGCAGCCCTGGTTGATGAACACCTGTTCGGCGATGTCGAGATTCAGGCCGTGGTCGGTGTAGAAGGGCGGGTAGACAGTGAGCCCCGCCGGGAGTGGGCGGCCGAGGATTTCTTCGAGCAGTGCCGCCTTGCCGGTCTCGTCGTCGAAAGGCAGCATGTTGAGCCGGGAGGTCAACGCGCTGACCTGCAGCACCCGCTCGTGCATCGCCTTGAACTCGGCTCCGAGCACCCGCTCGCCACGAGCGAGAAGTTCGGGATCGTGGATCAACATGAAATTGTCGCTCGCCATCGGACGATTCTCACACCCTCGCCAGATAAGAGAAACTACGGTATGTACGGGCGGCTCGATCGACGGAAGTTAGTGCTGCGCAAGGAATCTCGATCGGGTAGGGTCGCGCGCAGGCGAGGTTCGACAGCTGCGACGGGGAGACCCATGGTTGAGATTCTGCAGGTAGACGCGACTGCGCTGCGGGAGCTGGGCAAGACATTGACGGGGCAGGCCGATCTCATCACCGGCATCACATTGAATGTCGCCGTCACTATGCCGGGATCGCCCGTCCACAGCGTCACCACGGCCATCGACGAGAACGCGGAAGCAGCATTTCACGCGATGGGAGACCGCATCGGGCAGATGGCTCGGGTAGCCGGTTCCGGCGCGAAAACATACGAAGAAGTCGACCAGGCATTCGGGGAACAGTTCCGGAAGCTGGCCTGAGTCGATGGCGGCGACGATCAGTCATGTGCGCGGCTGCCAGCCAGCGACCATGGTGACCTTCGGCACGGCCCTCACCACGGGTACCAGCGAATTCACCAAACAGGTCGGCAATATGGCCTCCGCTGTCGACAGAACCGTGACCGGATGGAAGGGCGTCGCGAGCGCGGCGGCGTCGGCAGGTTCGGTTTCGCAGAAATTGATCGGCACCCGAATCGACGAAGTGGTCACCTCCGTCGCGGAGTACTACAAGACCTTCGGGACCCGACTGGACGGGACGCGCACATCGGTACTCGACATCGCCGACAATGCCGCGCCCGCGGCGGGCATGAAGGTCGCCGACGACGGCACCGTCACGCCGCCGAAATATCCGGCGACCGAGGGCACGCTGATGAGCTTCATCATGCAGACGAAACTCAATGGTCAGGCGGCTTTTTTCCAGGCCCAACTGACGGGGTTGCTCAAAGACTTCGGCGACGTCGAGCAGCATGCCGCCACCGCGATCGAACTCGGCGCCGACGCGCTGCAGACGCTCAAAGACAAACCCACCGCGTCCATACCGGATCTGCCCTCGTTGACCACCTCCCCGGACGGCCGATACCGGA
Source organism: Nocardia sp. FBN12 (assembly GCF_050320175.1). Classification (GTDB taxonomy): domain Bacteria; phylum Actinomycetota; class Actinomycetes; order Mycobacteriales; family Mycobacteriaceae; genus Nocardia. Next base: position 5,661,345 of record NZ_CP190048.1, read on the forward strand.
TCGGCGACCCGAAGAGGCCGGGCCTCAAGCACGACGACACCTTCGTCTACAACTCGAAGGACGCCAACTTCCAGGACTGGCTCAACAAGCAGAAGTGGCAGGCCAAACTGCTCGGCGGCGAGTACATCAAGTCCGAATTGGACGATGCCACCGCGTTGTACCGCCACTACTGGGACAACAACGGCGAGAAGATCGCCTTCGACTACGACGAGGCCTACAAGGAAGACCCGACCGTTCGTAGCAATGTCGATACCGAGGTCGCCAACATGGCTGCCGCCGCGGACTATTTCGCGCGAACGGGCAACAAGAACTTCAAACTCACCGGTGATCCCACAACCGGTGGCACGAGTACCGAGAATTGGGAGAAGACGATCGGCGGGTACCAGCAATGGAGCCACGCCAACGCCCGCGTCGAAGGAAATCGGGTGGTCATGGATGTCACCGTGGAAGCGGAGGACTACTACAACTTCGACAACGGCAAGAACGATATCGCCACCGGCGCCCCGGATTCGGACAACGGCCGATTCACCGAGATAGGCTGGGCGAAACCGTTCGAATCGCACGGCAGCGTCACCCGGACGGTGTCCTGGGAACTCGGGCAGCCACCGTCGAGCGGGGTGACGGCCGAATCGTCGAGCCCGGACCGCAACCCGGGTCGCGAGGACCGCTCCGACGGCCGCAACGACGGCGACAGCGGCCGCATGCCCGACAACGATCGCAGCACCGGAGAGGGCCGCCCGAAGTGAGAACACCGCAGCGCGTCACCGCGACACTGGCGATTCCGCTCGCGGCGCTGGCCGTGTTCGGCTGTTCCACCGCACCTTCCGATTCGAATTCGCAGGAAAGGACGAGCAGCGTGTCCAACGAACTGCGCCGCGACCCGGAGCCGATGCAGAAGTACTTCCCGATCATCGGCAAGCCGGTCGAGGTGTTCTGGCTGGGCAGGAACAACGCGGGCGGTGCGCCCGGCCCGACCACCTACTGGGTCGAGGCGGTCGTCGAACTCGAACCGGACACGGCCGCCGCACTGCGCACCGGACTCGTCGCGCCCGCGCAGCCACCGGAACTGCCGGATGTGTTGCGCACCGAGGTACCCGCCGGCTCGTACGTCACCGGCCCCCAGTTCGACACCGCGCTCGGCGGCAGTGCCGAATGGAACGGCACCGCGACCGGATACCTGCACACCGAGAAACCGATCCTGGTCTTCACCGCAACGTCCGGCGGCTGAGATGGCGAGTCGGCACGACGAGCTCGGCCTCAAAGTCCAGCGGGCCCAGCACGCGCTGGAGAAGATCCGTGGCATCGGCACGGTCGACGGCGTGACCGTCGAGATCGATGCCGAAAGCCAGCTGGTCGCGGTGAGCGGCCCGCACGGCGGGAAGATCCTCGCGGCGTATCGCCTCGCGGTACTGGAGATGCAACCCCGGGTCACCGCCGCGATGCGCGAACTCGCGGCGGATCCCCGGGTGGAATCGACGATGGCGTTCATCGCGGCCGATGCCGGCGCGATCGAGTTCGAGCGGCCCGAACCCAGCGACGAGGAAGACGAAGCCAGCATCTTCGAACGAGGCTGGTAGCTCCGAACAAGATCACCGCCGCGTATCGATCGTGGGGAGAACGCACTGATCCGGAGTCGAGGGTTTACGATCCGTGCTGCTGGGTAACGGCGTGACGAGCATCCCTGCACCCAGATGACGGTTTCGGGGGATACTGGTGATGGCCGCGTCTCAGGCGGGGCCACTTTGCAGCAATTGTAGAGAAACGGAGCTTGACGACGTGGATGCGCGTTCGCTTGCGCTGGTCCGCGCCGATTTCCGCGGGGTGTCGGAGACACCTGGTGGTCCCGAGCGGCTGATCAGCGCTTTCTACGGTCACCTGTTCGCACAGGACCCGAGGTTGCGTGAGCTGTTTCCGCCTGCCATGGACATGCAGGCCAAGCGGATCACGACGGCGGTGCAGTTCGTGCTCGAGCATCTCGAGGACTTCGAGCGGGCGCAACGCTTCCTCGAGCAACTGGCCCGCGACCATCGCAAATATGGGGTCGAAGCCGACCACTACGACCTGGCCGGACGCGCGCTGCTCGCGGCGCTGCGCACCTACCACGGCAACCGCTGGACCAGGGAACTCGACGAGGGCTGGCGCGACATCACGCTGCTGATCTCGGCGTCGATGGCGATCGGCGCGAACGAGGACACCTCGCAGCCGTACTGGGACGCGACCGTGGTGGGTCATCGGCGGGTGCTCGAGGATCTCGCGATCGTGCGGCTGCAGGCCGACGGGCCGATTCCGTTCAAGGCCGGGCAGTATGTGCCGGTCATGGTGCCGCAGCGGCCGAACATGTGGCGCTACTTCTCCCCCGCCATCCCCGCGAACCCCTATGGCGAGATCGAATTCCATGTGCGGCGGATCAGCGGTGGCTGGGTGAGTCCGGCGATCGTCAACGACACCAAGGTCGGCGATCGATGGAAGATCGCCGGGCCGCTGGGTGGTTTGCAGGTGGATCGGGAGTCGGGGCGCGATGTGCTGATGATCGGCTCCGGCACGGGGATCGCGCCGTTGCGGGCGCAGCTGATCGAGATGAGTCAGCGGGGGATCAATCCGCGCGTGCACTTCTTCACCGGTGGGCGGTATCCGGGCGACCTCTACGACGTGGACAACATGTGGCAGCTCTCGCAGTCCAATCCCTGGCTGACCGTGGTGCCGGTGAGCGAGGAACACACCAATCCCTGGTGGTACCCACAGGATTCGGGCGAGACGCCGATGGGCATGCCGCGGCGATTGGTCGGTAACCTGGGAGCGGTGGTGACCAGCTTCGGGGCGTGGTCGGACCGGCAGATCCAGATCGCGGGATCGCCGTCGATGATCGCCAATACCCGTTACGCGCTTCTGCGAGCCGGTACACCGAGCGAGATCATCGCTGCCGATCCTGTCTGACACTTCGCGAAAGAGGCTGATGAGCAACGCGTTTCCTGATCCCGCATGGACGGCGACCGTGGTCGGCCATCACCGTTTGCGCCACGATCTCGCCGTGATCCGGCTGATCGGGGACTTCGTGCCGTTCGAGGCCGGGGGTTCGGTGGAAGTGGAAGTGCCGCAGCATCCCGGGGTGCGGCGGCGGTTCTCCCCCGCGCTGCCGCCCTCGCTGGACGGAAAACTCGAGTTCCATGTGCGGACGGTGCCCGGTGGGTGGTGTTCGAGTTCTATCGTCACCGACACCAAACCCGGTGATCAGTGGCGAATCAATGCTCCCCATGGGGTTTTCGCGGTGGATCCGGATGCCGTCGAGTTGGTGATGATCGCCGGCGGTACCGGACTGGCGCCGATGCGCGCCCAGATCCTTGACCTGGCCCGCCGCGATACCCCGCCACGCACCTACCTGTTCTTCGGTGGGCGCTCGCCGCGCGACCTCTACGCCAACGACATGCTGTTCCTGCTGGCGGGCGAATTGCCTTGGCTCTCGGTCATTCCGGTGGTCGAGAGTCCGGAAGATCCCGCGGTGCGCGATGAATGGTTCGAGCAGACCCGTTCGGACGTGGGCTTCGGCCTCGAGGAAATGCTGCACGGCACCCTGGCCGACGTGGCCGCCGCGCACGGCCCTTTCACCAAACACCAAGTCCTGGTCTGCGGTTCCCCGGCGATGGTCCGCACCACCGTCGACCGCCTGATCGAATCAGGAACTCCCCCGACGAACATCATCTCCGAAGGCGCCTGAGACCGCGCACCGCACAAGTCCGGCGAGTCCCCTGGAGTCGATGCTCGACTGGTCGGCTGACTCTCAGAACAAGGGGTCGTGGCGGATCGACTGGGCTTGGGTGCCTGCGGCCATGAGGCGGAACTTGGTGGTTTGGACCATGGAGGGGGAGCCTACGATTTGGACGTCGCGGTCCGACCAGGGGCCGTAGCTGGCTACTACCTTGCCGATTTGGCCGGTCATGCGGGGCTCGAGGCCTGGCAGGTCGGCGTGGGGTTCCCCGGAATCGTAGTACCACCAGGGGTTTTCGTCGCTTTCGGTGACGGGGGTGACGGTGAGCCATTTGTTGGCGATGGCGAGGTGGCTCAGGACCTGCAGGTCGTAGAGGTCGCAGGGGTGGTGGCCGCCGACGAAGAGGTGGACCTTCGGGTTGACGCGGCGCTGGGCCATCGCCATGATCTGGGCGCGCAGGGGGGCGATGCCGGTGCCGCAGCCGACCATCAGCATCTTGCGCTTGGTGTTGCGTGGCACGCCGAGGCCGCCGAGGGGGGAACCGAGTCGCCACTGGTCGCCGACCGCGGTGTGCGCGACCATGGCGGGGCTCACCCAGCCGCCGAGCACGCCGCGCACGTGGAACTCGATCTCGCCCTGGGGATTGGACGGGTTCGCGGGCGAGAGATAGCGCCACATCCGGGGGCGCGACGGGATCTCGACGCTGATGTACTGGCCCGCGGCGTACTGCATCGGCTGATCGAGCTGCACGCGCACGACAGACAGGTTGCGCAGCACCTCGCGGTGTTCGACGACGGTGCCGGTCCAGGCGGCGGGTGTGGTCTCCTTGTCGGCGGCGCTGATCATCGCGCCGCTGATGGTGGCCAGGCCCTCGTCCCAGGCGTTGGCTACCTCGTCGGTCCACATCTCGGTGCCCGCGAACTCGCGCAGCGCCGTCTTCAGCGAATTGGCCACGGCCACATAGTGGGCCGGTTGTACCCCGTACTTGCGATGGTCGCGCCCGAGCTGCGCCAGGAACGGCAGCAGCTTGTCGGGCTCTTCGAGGCGGTCGAGGGCGTACGAGATCGCCTGGACCAGTCGGTCGCGCTGGGCATCCATGGCAGCCGGGAAGTAGTCGCGGACACCGGGATAGTCCGTGAAGAGGATCGAGTAGAACGCCCTCGACAGCTTCTCTGATCCACCTTCTTCCGCAGCAACCGCCTTGAACGTAGTACGGATCAAAGCGACAGTCCGCGAATCCATATGTGTCACTACCTCGTTTCGCCATCGAACGCTAGCCGCGCCGGCGAGTGACGGGCTGGGAGGACACTCGTCAGCAGCCGATGCGAGAAGTCTAGGCGAGGTTTGCCAGCTTAGGAATCGTACTCTTAAACATCACGCATGTAATTCTAGAAATACCAGGCGGTTCCTAGTAATTTCCCTTGAAAACATACCTCAGGACCGTTAACCAGGGGTGAACGGCCGCCCACGAATCGTCAAAGTACCCCGCATATCAGGCAATTGGTGACCAATGGCCCTGGTAGAGCGACCCTTCCGCTACGTCGGCACCACGCGGCCATCCGACGCGCCGGGCCATGACACGCGGGGTGGCTACACCGGAGTGGCTGGTCAGCAATGGCGAAATGTCTTCCGATTGATCCGAATTCAGCATCCAGACAGCAAACTTTTGGACGTCCACAGTGATGAATCCGCACCTCAGCGCATCGCAACGCTACTTGTGGTCACCAAGATCACGAATAAGTGAGTTGCTGGAGAGTGACTGGCGGGTCGCCCGGGGTTGACCGGAACGACCGAACCCCCGGCTCGTCATCCACCGCAGCGGATTTCGAACCGGGGGCTCGTCGAACGAAAACGCTCAGCGCCGATGCCGTGGCTGCCACACCACGAGCGCGGTACTGCGTGCGGGCGGCGACAGATCGGGCCGATAGCCCGCCCGCAACCGCTCCATCTCCGCACTCATCTCCTCGACGCGCTGCTGCAACGCCTCCACCTGGTTGGTGAGTTCGATGATGCGCTTGATGCCGGCGAGATTGACGCCCTCGTCCTGCGACAGGCGCTGCACCTCGCGCAGCACCTCGACATCGCGGGCCGAATAACGGCGTCCGCCACCCGAGGTCCGTTGCGGGGTGACCAAACCCAGCCGGTCGTAGGTACGCAGCGTTTGCGCGTGCATCCCCGCCAGTTGAGCCGCCACCGAGATCATGAAGAACTCGGCGCGCGAGGCGGCACCCGAAACAGACTTCGGATCATCGGACATCATCAAGCACCCGCCCATCCTGCCCGCGGTTCGAACCCACTGGTCTTCTCCGCCTCCTGATAGCGCTTGAGCGCATCGGTGGCGTCGGAGTCGAGCGATTGCGGTACCGCGACCTTCACCGTGACCAGCAGGTCACCGGCGCCGCCCGCGGCGCCGCGCTTGGGAACACCACGACCCCGCACCCGCAGGATACGCCCGTCGGCGGTGCCCGGAGGCACCTTCACGCCGACCCGGCCGTCCAGCGTCGGCACGGAAACTGTTGTCCCCAGCACCAGTTCGCTGTAGCTCACCGGGAGCACCAGGGTGAGGTCGTCGCCTTGACGGCCGAAGACCTTGTCCTGGCTGACGTGCACGGTGACATACAGATCGCCCGAAGGCGCACCGCGCAGACCCGCCTCGCCCTGACCGGCCAAGCGGATCTTCTGACCATCGCTGACGCCCGGTGGGATCCGGACGGTGATGGTGCGGGTGCGGTTCTGGATGCCGCTGCCCGAGCAGTCGGTGCACGGGTCGTCGATGATCGACCCGGTGCCGCGGCAGTCGTCACAGGGCTCGCTGAAACCGAACGCGCCCTGATTACGGCTGACCACGCCCGCACCGTTGCAGTGCGGGCACACGCGCGGGCTGGTGCCCGGCTTGGCACCGCTGCCGTGACAGGTGGTGCACGGCGACGGACTCGTCATCCGCAGCGGAACGGTGACGCCCTGGGCGGCCTCGCGGAAACCCAGGGTCGTCTCGGTCTCCACATCGGAGCCGCGCCGCGGACGAGCCGCCGCCCGGCCACCGCCGCCACCCCGGTTGAACAGCCCGCCAAGCAGATCGCCGAGCCCGCCGTCGCCGGGAGCGCCTGCGCCACCGGCCTGACCGAAGATGTCACCGATGTTGAAGTCCTGCGAAAAGCCGCCACCCGCACCGGGATTGAATCCACCGCCACCGTAGGCCCGGCCGCCACCGCCACCGCCGGCGAACATGCGGCGGGTGTCGTCGTACTCCTTGCGCTTGGCCGGATCCGACAGCACGGCGTTGGCCTCGCTGACGGCCTTGAACCGCTCCTCGGCCTTGGTGTCACCCGGGTTGGAGTCCGGGTGCAGGTCGCGGGCGAGCTTGCGGTAGGCCTTCTTGATCTCGTCCTGCGAGGCGCCGGAGGAGACACCCAGCTCCTTGTAGAAGTCCTTTTCGATCCACTCCCGTTGGCTCACCGGGCATCTCCTCCTTTCTTATTTCTCGTTCGCGTCGGCATCCGCGTCCGATGCCTCCGCGTCGGTTACCCCGACCAACGCGTGCCGAAGCACCCGGTCGCCGAACCTATAGCCCTTGCGCATGACGATGCCGATCACCGGGTCGGCGCCCGAGCCCTCGTGCTGCACTGCCTCGTGCAGCGTGGGGTCGAACGGGTCACCGGTGGCACCGAATTCGACGAGACCCTGCTTGGTGAGCGCGGTCTCGAGCTTGTCGGCGACGGACTTCAGCGGGCCGGTCTCGAGGTCGCCGTGCGCCCTCGCCCGATCCAGATCGTCCAGCACCGCGAGCAATTCGGTGACCACCGAGGCCTTGGCGGCGTCGATGTTGGCCTGCCGGTCACGCTCGACGCGGCGGCGGTAGTTCGCGTATTCCGCGGTCAACCGCTGCAGGTCGGCCGTGCGCTCGGCCAGCTCGTCGTGCTCCGGCTCGACAACTTCGGCGTCGAGGGCGGAGTCCGCCGGGGCGGCCTCCGCGTTCTCGTCCGCAGTGTCGTCCAGGATTTCCTCGACCAACTCCTGCTCCGAGGAGTTCGCCTCGGTCACTTCTTGTCCGTGTCGACCGGCTCGTCCACGACCTCCGCGTCGACGACCTGATCGTCATCGGCCTGGGTGGGGCCCGAGCCGTTGCCGGACTGCGCGTCGGCGGCGGCGCTGGCCTCGTAGATCGCCTGGCCGAGGGCCTGCGACTCGGTGGCCAGCTTCTCCACGGCCGACTTCACCGCGGAGATGTCGGTGCCTTCCAGGGCCGACTTGGCCTCGGCGACCGCGGTTTCCACCTTCGCCAGCTGCTCGGCGGAGACCTGTGCGCCACCCTCGCTGGACTTCTGCTCGTTGATGAACTTCTCGGTCTGGTGCACCAGCGACTCGGCCTGGTTGCGGGTCTCGGCCTCCTCACGGCGCGCCTTGTCGTCGGCGGCATGCGCCTCGGCGTCGGCGACCATGCGGTCGATCTCCTCCTTGGACAGACCGGAGCCGTCCTGGATCTTGATCTTGTTTTCCTTGCCGGTGCCCTTGTCCTTCGCGGTGACGTGCACGATGCCGTTGGCGTCGATGTCGAAGGTGACCTCGATCTGCGGCACGCCACGCGGGGCGGGCGGCAGGCCGGTGAGCTCGAAGGAGCCGAGCAGCTTGTTGTGCGAGGCGATCTCGCGCTCACCCTGGAACACCTGGATCTGTACCGAAGGCTGGTTGTCGTCAGCGGTGGTGAAGGTTTCCGAGCGCTTGGTGGGGATGGTGGTGTTGCGCTCGATGAGCTTGGTCATCACGCCGCCCTTGGTCTCGATGCCCAGCGACAGCGGGGTGACATCGAGCAGCAGGACGTCCTTGACCTCGCCCTTGAGCACGCCGGCCTGCAGCGCGGCGCCGACGGCGACGACCTCGTCCGGGTTCACGCCCTTGTTGGGCTCACGGCCGCCGGTCAGTTCCTTGACCAGGTCGGACACGGCGGGCATCCGGGTGGAGCCACCGACGAGCACGACGTGGTCGATATCGGCCACGTTCAGGCCCGAGTCCTTGATCACGGACTGGAACGGCGCGCGGGTGCGATCCAGCAGATCAGAGGTGATCTTCTGGAACTCCGAGCGGGTGAGCTGCTCGTCGAGGAACAGCGGGTTCTTGTCCGCGTCGACGGTGATGTAGGGCAGGTTGATCGAGGTGGACTGGCCCGAGGACAGTTCGATCTTGGCCTTCTCGGCAGCCTCACGCAGACGCTGCATGGCCATCTTGTCCTTGGTCAGGTCGATGCCAGAGGACGCCTTGAACTTGTCGACCAGCCAGGACACGACGCGCTCGTCCCAGTCGTCGCCACCGAGGTGGTTGTCACCGGAGGTCGCGCGGACCTCGACGACGCCCTCGCCGATTTCCAGCAGCGAGACGTCGAAGGTGCCGCCACCGAGGTCGAAGACCAGGATGGTCTGCTCTTTGTCGCCCTTGTCCAGGCCGTACGCGAGCGCGGCCGCGGTGGGCTCGTTGACGATGCGCAGCACGTTGAGACCGGCGATCTGGCCGGCTTCCTTGGTGGCCTGACGCTGGGCGTCTTCGAAGTAGGCCGGGACGGTGATCACGGCGTCGGTGATCTCTTCGCCCAGGTAGGCCTCGGCATCGCGCTTCAGCTTCATCAGCGTGCGCGCGGAGATCTCCTGCGGCGTGTACTTCTTGTCGTCGATCTCGACGTTCCAGTCGGTGCCGATGTGGCGCTTGACCGAGCGGATGGTGCGGTCGACGTTGGTGACCGCCTGGTTCTTCGCGGGCTGACCGACGAGAACCTCGCCGTTCTTCGCGAAGGCGACGATCGAGGGGGTGGTGCGCGAGCCTTCCGAGTTCGCGACGACGACCGGCTCGCCGCCTTCGAGCACGGCGACGACGGAGTTCGTGGTCCCGAGGTCGATTCCGACCGCACGAGCCATAGTGGTTTCCTCCTGTTTGACGTTCGGTTATTGCAACGCTGAGCGCAGTGGGCTCAATCTTGCCTGCGAGATCCACCGTGAGTCAACCCGAAGTTGAGTCTGGTCCGCTCATGTTGTTGATCTGCACAACCAGCAGCTGCGGCGATTCATTCCCGCCACCGAAAAAATTTCCCGACCCCGGAGCCATTCTTGCCATGGGTGCGCTCAACTGCAGCCCCCGATGCGCGATCGTGACGGTCCGGAGACCTACCGCGGATTCCTCGCTCTTCCGAAAGACGCGAAGCTGGAACAGCGCGTGCTCGATGATGAGCGGGAAAGCGTCACAGTATGAAACAGGTAGGGACACAAGGGCTACCGCGCGCCCCTGCACTCTGGAAGGAAACGCATGTACACAGTTGATTTGCTTGCCGTCGGTCGTGGTCGCGAGGTTGTCGATGCCGCGCTCGCCTATGTCGGTGGGCTCGGATTTCGTGTCCTCGGGTCGACTGCCGACGAGGAGGCGCTGGCGGTGCTCGGGCGCGAGCGGGTTCGTCTGCTGGTGATCGGAGGCGGGGTCGAGGCCGAGTCCAGGAAGGTGTTGACGGCTGCTGCCCAGGAGCACGGCGCCACCGTGATCCAGGCGGAGCGGGCTGGGCGCGGAATCGAGCAGTACCTCGCGGAGGAGGTTGTGCCGACACTGGCCGAGTGATCAGCCGTTCCGCGCTCGGGTGCCCTGAATATTCGGGGCACCGATAGGGGTGCGAACAAGTCCGGTCGGGCACTAGTTTCGGGGTATGCGTGCATCGAGGGGCAAGGTTCAGTGGCAGCGGGCGCTCGGCGGGGTGGCTGTGGTCGCCGCCCTGGCCGGAGGTGGGATGGTGGCGTCCGCCGGGAGCGCCGTGGCCGACAGCGGCGTTGCCATCGCTGATGATGGGTGCACGTTCTCGTCGGTCGGTGGGTCGTGCAGCGATCCTGGGCCGGTCGGGCACGCGTTGATCGCGATTCGGGAGTTCGCGAAGAGCCTGGGGTACGGGACCGGAAGTTCGTCGGGGACCGCCTACTTCATCTGACCGGCTAGCTGGTCCGCGGCTGCGGGAGTTCGGCCAGAATTCCCTCGGCGCTGCGGGCCGCGGCACGGCACGCGGTGGCGGTCGCTCGGTCGGCCAGTGGATGGGTCGCTCGGCCGCGCCAGGTACGGACAGCAGCGAAAGCCGTGGCGCGCAGGGAATCCGGGTCGGACTCCGCGGGCAGGCCGAGGCGCAGATGCGCCGCCACGCCGACACCGCCGAGAATGCGGTGCAGGTCGGCGAGTACCGGTGGCGGCAAAGGTAATTCGTCGGTGCGCAGGCGGCCGAGCAGTCGGAGTTCGGTGAAACCGTGCACGTCTGCGAGCCGGGCACGCACGCGAGGGCGCAGGCGATCGGCTTCGGTACCGGGGTAGGCGGCCAGGATCCGGTCCAGCGTGCTCAGCGCCGAATGGGCCTTCAATTCCTCAGCGCGCTGGCCGAATTGAACTTCCAAGACCGAGCGGAGTTCCTCGATGCCGCTACGGGCCGCCAATTCCGCCGCCAGCGCGGAAGAATCGCGGGCACCGAGCCGAATCAGCATGGTGGCCATGCGAATACCGAACAGGCCGAAGCGATCCGCCAGCTGCGCACGCAGCTCCGGGGCGACCGGCAACGCGATGTCGGCGCGGGCGAATCGGTCCGCCGAGAGCAACGCGATCCCGAGGTCCTCCGCGGGCACCGTGGACAGCGCCTCGAAAGCCGCGAACTCCGGCTGTCGCAGAGTCGCCGCGGCGAAGGCGAGCAGGCCGGCCACCGGAATCACCGCCTGGCACAGGCCGGTTCGTTCCAGCTCATCCGCGAATCGAGCGGCGACGTCGCGGGCCGAATGCAGCGCATCGATGCGACCGGAGCCGATCTCGTCGGCGCGCGACACCACCCCGATCACGCCGAGCGGGCCCGCACCACCGGCGCCCGCACCGATCTGCTCGAGAAAACGCACGTCGGCGGCATCGAGGCGGCGCAACAGGTACACGACGGCGTCGGCGCCGGACACCGACAGCGGCTCGGCTCGCGAATCGTCCTCGACCTCGGCGGGAGTGAGCAGTCGTGCGGTGCGCAGCGACACCTCACGCGACAGCGATGACGTGCCAGGGGTGTCGATGATCGTGGTCTGCGACAACGCGGCCGACGGCCAGCCGACCTCGAGATGGTCCACCTCGCGGGGACCGCGGGCATCCCAGCGCAGACCGTTCAGGTCGAAGGTCAGACCGTGCGCGCCGCTGCCGCGGCGCACGATCACATTCGCGCGCGATCCGTCGACCGCGTGCGCGGTGACCGTGGGGGTAGCGGCGTCGCGGTACCAGGTGACGACGCGGGTGCACTCGGTGGCGTCGGTCGGGGCGACAGCCTGGCCGACCAGCGCGTTCAGCAACGTCGACTTGCCCGCCTTGATCGAACCGGCCAGCGCGACCCGCAGCGGCTCGCGCAAGCGGTATTCGCACTCGGCCAGCAGCATGCGCGCGTACTCGTCGCGCCCGAACGAACGCGCCGCCGCGCCGATCAGCTCGTGCGCTTCGGCCAGGATCCTCGATGTGGTCCGGCCGCCGGGCGCGGCGGTGTCGAAACGGTGGGTCACCCAGATACCGTACCGTCGGCCCGTCTCAGTTCGACCTGCATCGATTCCGCGTAACGGCGCAGCTCGGCGACCGCGTGTAGTTGGCGTTCCAGCACGACGGTGCGCTCGGCGCGATGGGTCGCGGCCATCGCCGCCGCCTCCTGCGCGGCCCGCAGGGAAGCATCGATCGAACGCAGACTGCGCTCGGCCACCCCGGCGAAGTGGTCGCGCAGCGCACGGTGGATGCGGTGCAGCCGGTCCTTGGTGTCCTTGGCGGCCTGGAACGCTACGTCGTCGAGGAACCGGCGCACCTCACCGTTGGCCTCGATGCGGCGGCGCGCCAGGCGGGCGGACTTGTCGTCGCGATAGGCCTTGCCGCCGACGATCAGGCCTGCGCCGAGCGAGATCGGATTCAGCATGGCCAGGCCGGCGAAGGTCGTGGCAAGGCCGATCATCAGCACGCCGCCGTAGGAACCGCGCATACCGACCAGCACCTTGCTCGTGAAGCCGATATCGGGCTCGAGATCGGCCAAGGAACCCGAGCTGACCAGGCCGCTCTCATCGTCCATCCCGGCGTGCACCTCCGGCAGATCGACCGCGCCGACCTCGGCGAAATGGCCCGCGATCCGTTCGGCCAGCAGTTCGGCTCGGTGGTGGGTCAGCAGGAGGTTGTCGCCGAGGGCGGTGTCGACGGAGCCGGTCAGCCATTCCGTGATCGCGCCCCAATGCCTGCTCGGGTCGTTCTCGTCGATCCATTCCTGGCCCGTGCGGGCGATGCCGCGCAGCCGATCGCGCAGGTCGTGGTCCACGTCGCCGACGAGGTCGGTGATGCCGTCGGTGAGGGTCTGCTGCCAGCTCGCGGTGCGCCGCTGCAACTCCTCGGCGGCCGCGCGCGCCGACTGCAACTCGTTGACCGCTGCCGCGCCACCGGCCGGATCGCGCAGCGCGACCAGCTCGCTGCCCAGCGCCAACGCCAGATGCTCTGCCGCCGAATGCAATTCGCGGGCTACCGCCTGCCGCGTGACCGCCTGATCGCGGGCGACGACCCGATCGCGCAGGAAACCGAACAGCACGCCGAAACCGGACTCCAGGCCCAGTTCCGCGTCCTGCAAGCGCAGGGCGTGCGCACGGAGCAGCGCCGAAACCGGCATCAGGGCGACATCGGTTTCCGCGCGCGTGAGATGGGCTCGGTCGGCCTCCAGCACCTGACGCCAGTGCGGGTAGAGGTCGGTCTTGGTGAGCAGAACGGCGACCGCGGGACACATTTCGCGGATCTGCCGGACGAAGGTGAGTTCGGGCTCGGTGAGCTCGGTGGAGGCATCGGAGAGCACGAGAACGGCGTCGGCGGCCGCGGCGAGGCTGAGTACACCTGCGGCGCAAGCACTTCCGTGTCCGCCGACGCCAGGGGTATCGATCAGGACGATGCCGTCGGCCAGCAGCTGACTGGGGAGCTCGGCCTCGATCCGCACGACCTGTCTGCCCTGGGCCAGTGGCGTGCGGGTATCGACGGCGCCGATCTCGTCGAACGGGATCTCGACCCGTGATTCGTCGGTGCCCGGCGCGGTGAGCACCAGGTACGCCCGCTGCTGCGCACCGTAGGACAGCTGCATGGGCAACACGGTGGTCGCGTCGTCGCCGACCCGGCATACATCCACGCCGAGTAGTGCGTTCACGAACCTGCTCTTGCCCTGACCGAGCTGACCGGTGACGACGATCCGGTGCCGCGGGTCGCGCACCCGCACTGCCACCTTCTCCAGGCGTCCGACCAGGTCGTCACGGCCCGCGGCGTGGGCCGCCGCGACGGTGTCGGACAACACCGTCGCCAGCGGCACCGCGGTCGGTGCGAGAACAGTCATCCCTTCGCCCGTTTCGCTCAGTGGAACAGTCCGTCGGTGTGCACGTCGGCGCCGGTGTCGGTGACGGTGCTCGATTCACCGAACAGCGAGGTCTCGGCACCACCGAGGGTGGAACCGTGCAGGCCAGAGCCGAATGCGCTCGATACGTCGACGCCGGACCAGGTGTCGGCAGCGGTGGTGACCGCGCCCTGGGTCGTCGCGCCGACGGTGCCGGAAGCGTCGACCTGGGTGGTCGAGGTCGAGGTGGTCTGGCCCGAGAGGCCGCCGACCGCGGCGGCGCCGCTCTGCGCTGTGCCGTCGACGGCGGAGGCGAAGCCGCCTGTCACCTGCGTGCCGCCCGTGATCGCACCCGACAGTCCCGTGTCGCCGAGTCCGGTCTCGAGGCCGGTTCCGGTTTCGGCACCGCCGGTCGCGGAAGCTGTCAGGCCGGTCTCCATGGCACCGGTCAACCCGGTCTGCGCACCGCCGGCAACGGAACCGGCGAGTCCGGCGCCCGCGTCAACGGCGCCGTTCAGGCCCGCGTTGGCACCGCCGGCCAGATCGGCGGCGCCGTTCACTCCTGCCTGCGCACCCGAGGTGAGCGAGCCGGTCACGTCGGTGCCGACCGTCGTCGCGGCGTCGAGGCCGCCCTGCAGACCGGTGGTCAGCCCGATACCCGACGTGGTGGACAGCGCTGATTCCAATCCGGTCGTGATCTGTCCGGAGCTGCCGCCGGTGAGCAATCCGTCGACCCCGAACCCCGTCCCCGCCCCACCCGTGAAGCCGCCGGTCAGATCGGTACCCGCCGACGCTGCGCCACCCAACCCGGTTTCGAGACCGGTACCCAGGTCCGCGCCCGCGCCGACCACACCGTCGAGACCGGTGATCGCCGACGTGGTGGCGGCCGCGCCCAGCCCGCCCGCGGCCTGCGCGCCCACGGTGGCTGCGGCGCCGAGACCACCGGCTGCCTGCGCGCCCGCGTTGGCGACCGCACCGAGACCACCGCCGACACCGGCACCGAGACCTCCCGCGGCCGTGGTCGCACCGCTCAGACCGGCATCGAGGCCACCGCCGAGACCAGCGGCCACATCGACCGCGCCAGCCAAGTCGGCGGCGATATCGCCACCCGCGGCCAACGCGCCGTCGAGACCAGCGCCCGCGCCGACCGCACTGGACAGTGCGCCACCGAGACCGGCACCGGCCGCACCGGTCACCTCGCCACCAAGACCGGCACCCACCGCACTGTCGAGACCAGCGGCAAGATCCGCGCCCGCGCCTGCCGCGCCCGTGAGGACACCGCCCAGACCCACACCCGCACCAGCCGCAGCATCCAGTCCGGTCTCGAGTTCGCCACCCGCGCCGACCGCGCCGGTGAGCGCCTCACCGAGACCGGCGCCCGCGCCGACCGTACCGGCCAAGCTGCCGCCGAGGCCGGCGGCAAGGTCCGCCCCCGCGCCGACCGCACCCGACAGGGCACCGTCGAGACCGGCACCGATTCCACCGGCCACCGTGGTGTGAAGCCCCGCGCCGAGATCCGCGCCGGCACCGGCCGCGCCATTCAGTGCACCACCAAGACCAGCCGCAAGGTCGCCACTCACGTCGACCGCACCGCCCAGGGCAGCACCGAGACCACCGGCCAGGTCACCACCAACACCGACCGCACCGTTCACAGCACCACCAAGACCAGCAGCCAGATCGCCACCCACACCGACCGCACCGTTCACAGCACCACCGACACCAGCAGCCAAGTCACCACCAACACCGACCGCACCGTTCAACGCACCGCCGAGACCAGCAGCCAGGTCACCACCAACACCCACCGCGCCGTTCAACGCACCGCCGAGACCAGCAGCCAAATCACCACCAACACCCACCGCACCGTTCAACGCACCGCCGAGGTTCGCACCGAGGTCGAGGGCGCTGTCGATCGCGCCGTTCAGGCCGAGGCCCGCGCCGAGTGCGCCGGTCACATCGGCGCCGAGGTCCGCGTTCACGTCGACGTTCGCGCCGGTCACGGCGTCGAGTGCGACATCGAGACCGGCGCCGACCTGGGCGGCGGCGTCGGCGACGACCGAGGCTACAGCGCCGAGGCCGACGTCGAGACCGAGGTCGAGTTCAGCATCGGCGGCCGCGGCCGCCGTGACAGCGGCGGCGGCGGTGGCCGTGCCCGCCATGGCCGCGCTCGTGCTCGCCGCGGCGCCGGCAGCTACGATCGCCTGCAGCTGGGAGCCGCCGCTGACCAGCGCGGATTCCGCCACCATCGGGGCGACGGCGGAAATGTCCTCCGGGGTCACCACCAGGCCTGCCTCCGCCAGCGCGAAGCACGGGTTGGCGCAGTAACTGGCCGCGGCGTCCGGGTCGCGCAGCAGATTGAGGATGAACTCCAGAATCGCGTTCGGTGTCATCGAGATCAGCTCCTCCAGATCATGGGCGATGCCCGATCTGTTTGTCGTTGGAATGTCTTTCACGCTAGGCGGGTCCGTCGTTACAGATAACGGGGCGAATACCTAGTCCCGCCGGACGTGCCCCATTAGGGGCCGACCACCGATTAGGGGAATTTCCCCGTACCTGCCCCAGCACAGGTAACAGCTGCCCCCTAGCAACCGACAGATCGAGTGGGACGCTGCCATCGGCGATCTCGCTGCACACAAGCGTTTACCGGCCCACCGGAAGTCTTGCGAACGGGGTTGTCCAATGACAGAGCGTCTGGCGCTCGGCATCACTGTCGGAGCGGTGAATTCGGCCGCCGCGGCCACGACAGCCGACGGGACCGGTGCCACCGTTCTCACCCACCGCAGCGCACTGATGTTCGGCGCCGACGGATCGGTGAGTTTCGCCGACACCACGCGCCACCATCGCGGAGTTGTCGTCGACGACTACGTGGCCAGGGTCGGCGATCCGGTGGATCTGCTGGCAGAAGACGGTTCCGCCCACGACGCAGCCGATTTGGTCGCAGCCGCGACCTGCGCGCTGATCGCCGAACTCGCCGGCGTCGCCGCCGAATCCACCGACGCGCCGACCACCGTCGCGTGCTATCCGGCATGGTGGCCGGAGCACGCGGTCGAGGCCGCCAGGTCCGCGCTCGTGCGCTCGGGCCTGGCCGAAGTGACGCTGGTGCCCGAACCGCTGGCCGCGGTGCGCAGATACGAGATCGAGCACGGACAGCTCGAAGACGGCGCGCTGGTCGTGTACGACCTCGGCGCGAGCGGATCGACCGTGTCCGTCCTGCGCACCGGCGAGCAGGCCGGCCTGCTCGGCACCCCGGCGCACAGCACCGCGATCGCCGGTTCCGAATTCGATCTACTGACCATGCGCTACGTGCTGGCAAATGTTCTGAACGGAAACGATATCGATCCATTCGATCCCGTTGTCGAAGAAGAATTGTCGGCATTGCGAGACCGCTGCAGAATTGCGAAAGAAGACCTCTCCAGAATTACCGCGACGACGATTCCGGTCGGCATTCTCAACCCCTCGGTCCACACCGAACAGGTCCGGTTGACCCGCGGCGAACTCGAAGATCTGCTTCGTCCGGCCCTGCTCGACTCGATGAGCCTGATCCAGGACGCGGTGCGCCGCGCCGAACTCACCCTCGGCGATGTCGGCCGGGTGCTGCTCACCGGTGGCGGCGGCGCGATTCCCCTGGTCGCCGAGCTGATCTCGACCGAATTCGGCCTGCCGGTGATCGCCTGCGCCGACCCGGCGACCTGCGCCGCACGCGGCGCGGCCGAGATCGCCCTCGACGTCGCCGCGATCAGCGTGCCCACCGAGGCCATCCCGATCGTGCCGGTGGCACCGGCACCGGCGGGGGTGGCACCGGCCATCGAAGGACTCACGCTGCCACCGTCCGAGCCGGTACGAACCAAGATGTTCACAGCCAAACGCTCGGCGATCATCGCGGCGGCGGCCGTCACCATGGCCGCCCTCGCCACCGGCACCCTCGCGCTCGGTGGCGCCCCCCAATTCTCACCCACCGGACCCGCCGAGACCACCGTCGCCCCACCGGTCCCCGGCGCCCCCGCGGCGACCAGCGCGGGCGGCGCGGCCGGAACAGCGAATGCCACGAACTCCGTGGTCACCGACCCGGCCAAGCCGGGCGCGGTCGGCACAACAGCGCCATCGGGTGCGATCCCGGTCGGCACGACCGACGCCGGGGCTCCTGGCGGCACGCCCACTGCGGGGACTCCGGCACCCGCAGGCGCACCCACCGTGGGAGCACCCGCCGACGGAACACCGGCGACCGCGGGCAGGCCGGGCCCCGCTGAGCAGCAACCCGCGCAGGCGCCGCCCGCCGGGCAGTCCCCGGCCCCCGCCCCGGCTCCGGCGCCCGCCCCCGCACCAGCTCCGGCCCCCGCTCCTGCGCCTACCCGGCCGCAGGTCCCCACCATCAAGGTCGATCCCGGCGGCCTGCTCGACGACGTGGGCGGCGCGGTCGGCGAGACCCTCGAATCGGGTACGCAACTGCCCGGCAAGGTCCTCGGAGGAAATGGTGGCTGAGATCGCCCACGACACCTTCCCGCATGCCCGAACCGTCTTCCGCGATCTCGACACCGCCGACCAGCAGACCGTGCTGGTCTTGATCCGCGGCCGGGCCGGGACCGGAAAAACGTTCCTGCTCGACGCCGTTCGCGCATACCTGCGTCGCCGCGGCATACCGGTCGTCGAATCCGCGGCCGACGACGTCCAGAACGGGGTTCCCGACCGGGCGGTGCTCGTCGCCGACAATGTCCACAGCTACAGCGACGCCGAGCTTCGCGCGCTCTGCGAGGCCATCGAAACCGGGCAACGCTCCGTCGTGCTGACCACCCAGCCCCGGCCACACGATCCCCAGCTGCGCGCGCTGGCCGACGCGGTGGCGCGCAACGGCCGCACGCTGGAGCTACGCGCACTGGGAAGTGCCCACATCTCCTCGTTCGCCAAGGAACTCGGCGTGGCCGTGTCCCAGCCACTCGCGTCGCGTATCCATCAGCTGACGGCGGGAATCCCCGGCGGGGTCGTCGCGGCGTTGAAGGGCGCCCATGCCGCTTCGCTGCAGACCTGCGAGGCAGCGGTGGACGAAGCCGTCACCGTCTGGACGCGGACGCTGCTGGAAGCGGTCGATCCCGCGTTGCTCGAAACGCTGGTCGTCGCGGCGACCGGAACCGGATTGGATGCCACGGAACTCACCGAGGTGCTCGGTGTCGACACCGCCACCGCCCACGACCTGATCGACCGTGCCAGGTCGGGCGCCCTGGTCACCGATGCCGACCTGCTCCTCGCGCCCGCCGTCGGTCCGCTGCGGACGCTGCTCGGCGATCGTCGCTATGTCGATGTGCAGCGCAGGCTGCTCACCGCCCGCCTCGACGCCGGTCTGCTGCGCGATCGCACCGCGCTGATCCTGGCCGAGTCCGGCGTCGTCGATGCCCGGCTCGCCGAGTTCCTCTGTCGCACAGCCGAGAAGTCCGACGAGGCGACCCGCTGCTACGCGGCGGCGGCCGCGGCGGGTGCGCCGGTGGAGTCGATCGCGCTGCGCTGGGCCGAGGCCGCCGCGCACGCGGGCGACACCGACACCGCGCTACGCCTGGCCGAGCCGCTGCTGACCGCCGAGAACGTCGCGCGCCCCGATCTCGTCGCCGCGGTGCGCATCTGCGCCAGCGTGCTCGTCCGCCGCGGACTGGTGAGCCGGGCGGCCGGACTGTACAACTGGCTCGGACCCGACCGCATCGGTGCCGACTGGGCGCCCGCGGCCATCGTCCTCACCCTGGCCGGTGAACAGGCAGGCGCCGCGCGCATGTCCGAATCAGCACAGCGCTGGCCGCCGACCGAGGCCGACGCGGGCGCTCGGCTGATCGCGAGCGCGCTCGACGAATCGCTCGACCCGCACGGAACCGGCACGGCCGCGGCGATTTCCGCCCTGATCCAGGCGGGCAACACCGACACCGGCGAAGATCGCTATCTGCCCTGCTCCGCGGTCTCGATCGCCACGCTGCTCTGCCTCGGCAGCGGCGAGCCCCGCCGCGCCGGTGACGCGCTGCGCCGGGCGGCGGGCATGGGCGGCGGCAGGCAGCTTGCGGTGCTGACTGCCTGGACCGCGCTGCTCGGCGGCGACGAACGCCGCGCCGCGAGCACCCTCGCCGAGATCGACATCCCCGCCCTCGCGCCCCGCGATCAACTCCTCGCCCATGCCCTGACCGTGGGACTTGCGCGGCGCGGCGGCGATCACGCCGCCCTGGCGCACGCGTGGCAAGCGGCCTGCCCGCTGTTCGACGAGCTGGAAGCCGACCTGTTGAGCCTGTTGCCGATCGGCGAACTGTGGCTGGCCGGCATCCGGTTGGGAGACGCGCGCCGGATCGAACCGCTCGTCGAAGCCGCCATGGCGCTGGTCCGCAAACTGGGCCGCGCACCCGCCTGGGCCAATTCCTTCCACTGGTACGCGGTGCAGGCCGCGCTGGCCGACGAGTCGCCCCGCGCGCTGCTGCCCCACGCCCACGCGCTGAAGACGGCGGCGGAAGCGGGTGACCGGCAGGCCACCGTGCTGGCCGACGCCGGGCGCACCTGGGTCCTCGTGCTGCGTGGGCAAGTGGCCGCGGCCGATGTGCAGGCCGCGGTCTCGGCACTGGCCGAGCTCGGGCTCACCTGGGACGCCGCCCGCCTGGCCAGCGAGGCCGCCCTCGCGGCAAGCGACTCGACCACCGCCACCGCCCTGCTCAAACTCGCGCGTTCGGTGCGCGCCCAATCCCAGCCGGTCGAGCCGCTGCGACCGAGCGCACAACCGCAGCCGCCCGCAGCCGGTCCCATGCCCCTGACCGGCGAGTCCGGCGCGCTCAGCGATCGCGAGCGCGAAGTCGCCGAGCTGGTTCTGCTCGGTCTGACCTATCGGGAGATCGGCGCACGGCTGTACATTTCCGCGAAAACCGTGGAGCATCACGTCGCGCGAATCCGACGTCGAATAGGCGCGCGCTCACGATCGGAATTACTGTCAATGCTGCGCGCGATGGGACACGGCCAACTGCTGGTGTGACTCGCGTGGACGATGTCGACGCCGAGTTTGAGGGGTGTTTGTCGCCAATGGCCACTGGGGTCGGCCTGCGTATCGCCGATGATGAGTGCATCGCCGCGGTGGTCACCGAGGACGGCACGGTTCAGGTGATCGAACGTGCTTCTGTCCTGCACATGTCCGACGAGGGCGACGCCGCTCTCGGCGGACCCGCGCCCTCCGGGCATGCTCACTCGATCGCCGGTTTCGTGCGGGCGATCGGCGATCCGGCCGGCGTGGATGTCGACGGCGGCGAGGCATACCGCGCCGAGGACCTCCTCGCGACGGCCATGTTCTGCCTGATCGATCTCACCACCGAGCACCTCAGCGGTCCGGCCGAGTTCTACGCGACGCATCCCGCGGGTTGGTCGACCGAGGTGGTGCGCGGTGTGCGCGAGGCGCTGGACTATCTGGGCTTGAAGTCGGTGGCGCTGCTCGGCGAGGACGAGCTGCCCCAGCCCACCGACGGCGCCGATCCGGGCAAGACGTTCGCCACCGCCGCCGCCGAGGCCGCGCTGGTCGCGGTGCTGGCGACGCCGGCGGGCGCGACTCCGCCCGATCCGATCGTCACCGAGAACGCGACGTCCGCCACCGATGTGATGCCCGCGCTGCCGACACCCGTGGTGACCGCGCAGGCGTACTCCGCGGCGATGCCGGTCTCGCCCCTGCCGACCAAGGCGATGGCACCGGTCGCGCCGAGCGCCGAGCCCACCGTGGTGCCCCCCGCACCCGCCCGCAACAAAACCCCACTGCTGATCGCCGGCGCCGCACTCATCGGCCTGCTGCTCGGCGGTATCGCGGTCTCGGCCCTGCTCCGCGATCCCGAAACCGTCCCGCCGCCCACCATTTCCGATGCCCGCCCGGAAACGCTGACCACCACCCCGGCACCCGCGCCGCCGCCCCCGCCGGTCGTCGAGGAGACCACACCCCCGCCGGTCACCACCACCGAGCCGGAACCGGAACCGGAGCCCACCACCGAGGCACCCCCGACGACCACCCCGGAGCCGACCACCACGGCACCGCCGACCACGCCGAGCCCGACCACCACTACCCGCCCACGGTCGCCCTTCGGTACCTACCCGCCGGGCTATCTCCCCGCACCCCTGACGATCCCGGGTCAACGCTGAAACCAGCAGCACGACCGTAACCGCGCCAGCTGGGCGAGCGTGCCTTAGAGTGATGCGCTGACCGACATGATCGCCGCCGGCGGTGTTCTCGGTCACTGGTTGTCGACGAAGGGATTTCATGCGCAAGTTGGTGGCGCGTCGCGCCGCGGTCAAGGCAGCCTCCGCCGGGTTCGCCGCGACCGTTCTTCTCGCACCCCTGCTCGGATCCGGTATCGCGTCGTCGGAACCTGCTGCGCCACTACAACTCTCGGCCGATGCGTTACCCGGTGCGTTGGTGACCGCGCTCGAGCGCGATCTGGGGATGTCGCCGGCCGAGTACCTCGATCGTGCCGCGCGCGCCCAGCAGTTGCGCGACTACGCGACCGACTTCCGCGCCGCCAACCCCGACACCTTCGCCGGTGCCTGGCTCACTCCCGAGGGCAAGGCCGTCGTCGCCACCACCGATGCCGAGGCGGGCAAACTCGTCACCGCCGCCGGCTACCAGACCCACCTCGCGCCGATCTCGGCCGGTGGACTGGAAGGCGCGCTGGTGCAACTGAGTCAGTGGATCGCCAGCTTGCCGCCCGCGATCTCCGCGCCGATCAGCTCGGTCGCGATCGACGTGCTCAACAGCCAGCTGGTGCTCAACGTGGCCAACACGCCCACCGGCCACATGCTCAACCTGCCGACCCTGATCGCCACCATCAAGGTGGTGCTGCAGCCCGGCGGCGGCGGTCCGGTGGAGTACAAGCCGATGGGCGGCGACACCTACATCACCGCGACCAAGGACCTGCACGACGCGGGCCTGCGCGGCGTCGACGTGTGCTCGTTCGGTTTCAACAGCACCGACGCCGCGGGCAACGCGCTCAATATCTCCGCGGGCCACTGCAATCCGAATGTCGACAACGGCGGCCCGGCCTCGGTCTACGTGCCGAACGTGCGCGACATCCCCAACAGTCCTGAGGTCGGCTCGTTCGCCCGCGCTGTCCTCGGCGGACCCGCCTCGCTCGACTACTCGGTGATCAAGCTCAACGAACGCGCGGTGAACGCGGGCATGAACCAGCCGCGCGTGCGCGGCGCCGAGGGCACCACCCTGACGCTCACCGGCACCGCCGAACCCGTCACCGGCGCGCCGGTCTGCAAGACCGGCCAGTCCTCCACCTTCACCTGTGGTTTCGTCTCGGCCGACCACGTGGAGACCCAGCTGTTCACCGAAGAGGGCGTCAGCAAGACGATCCGCGGCTTCGCCAGCACCGCCTGCACGCTCGGCGGCGACAGCGGCGGCGCGATCGTCTCCGGCACGCTCGCCCTCGGCATCACCAGCGGCTCGAATGCCTCGGCCGCGCCCAACTGCACCGAGGCCAACACGCAGCTGGCCCCGTACGGCGGCACCGCGTCCCTCGGCATCCCGATCCGGGCGATCCTGGCCGACATCGAGGCCTCCTCCGACGGCGGTGTCGGCACCGGAATCATGGTGCGCACCAAGACCAACGCGGGCTGAGCGGGGACAAACCACCGACCGGACCGGGTGAGCGAAATCTCTTGCCCGGTCCGAGTAGGCATAAGTCGCTCGAGCCCATATAGTTCGGACCATGCTCCTGCCACGTATGGGTCGTACCCCGTCCGCGCGAAGCTCGAGAAGAGCTCGGAAATCGTTGATCGCCGCTTCGGCGGCGTTTCTGCTGTTCGGCCCCACGATGGCGGTTGCCGACGCGCAGCCCGCGCCCGCAGATCTGCCCGCTCAGCTCATCGAAGCGGTCACTCGCGATCTGAAGATCTCCCCCGACGAGTACCTGCGCCGCGCCGATGTGGCCCAGCAGGTCGCCGCGTTCTCCACCACCGCGCAGCGCCAGTTCCCGCAGGTCTTCGCCGGTTCCTGGCTGAGCGACCAGGGCAACGCCGTGGTGGCGCTGTCGCAGGGTCCCGGCGTCGACGAGGCCCGCGCGGCCGCCCAGTCGGCCGGTTTCGAGGTCCGCAACGTCGCCAAGAGCCAGTCCACCCTGCGTGGCGAGAAGACCGCGTTCGAGAACTGGCTCGCCGCCGCACCGCCGGAGGTCTCCGCCCTGGTGCGTGGTGTCGTCGTCGACACCGTGAACAACTCGATCGCGGTCCGCGTGCAGCAGGCCGGGCTCCCGCTACCCAGCTTCATCGATCCGTCCCGCGTCATCGTCACCGCCCCGCCGGTGGCAGGCGAGCGAGTCGACCTGGCCGCCACCCCCGTCGCCGGTGACGGCAACGGCGCGCTGGCAGGCGGCGACGGCTACGCCTCGGTGATCGGCCGCAGCTCGCTGCGCTGCTCGCTCGGCTTCAACGGCACCGACCGCTCGGGCAACGTCGTCAATATCTCGGCGGGCCACTGCAACCCCGAGATCGAGTCGGCCGGCACCGGCACCGCCGCCGCCATCTACGAGATCGTCGGCGACAAGGCGGGCGCCCAGCTCGGCACCTTCCAGAAGTCGGTGCTCGGCGAGCAGGACTACTCGATCATCCGCGTCAACGACAACGCGCGCGCCCGCTTCGAGAACAACCTGGTCCGCATCCCCGGCCAGGCCCCCATCGCCGTCGACGGCGTGGCCACCCCCGTGGTCGGCGCTCCCGTGTGCAAGTCCGGTGCCCGCACCGGCTTCAGCTGTGGCGTGATCAACGGCGTCGACCAGACCGTCCAGGTCGGCGACCGCCAGCTCACCCAGAGCTTCTCGGCCAACATCTGCGCCCTCCCCGGCGACTCCGGCGGCGCCATCGTCACCGGCCGCCTCGCCCTCGGCATCTCCAGCGCCTCCTCGGTCGCGGACTTCCCCATCTGCGAGATCCCGAACATCATCGGCGCCATCACCGGCGACACTCCCCAGCTCTTCGCCCAGCCCCTGAGCGTGGTCCTGTCGGACAACCCCGGCTTGTCGGTCCGCACCAACTGATCAACACCATGTAGGCACAGAGCAGCCCCGAAAAGGCCGGTAGCGATCGCGCTACCGGCCTTTTCGGCATCTCACACCCTTTTTCCCCACCACACCCCCGAAGACCCGCAGCGCTACCGGACTCCCGACCACACCGTGCACCCCGAAGACCCGCAGCGCTACCGGACTTCCGGCGACACCGTGCACCCCGAAGACCGCAGCCCTACCGGACTTCCGGCGACACCGTGCACCCCGAAGACCGCAGCCCTACCGGACTTCCGGCGACACCGTGCACCCCGAAGACCGCAGCCCTACCGGACTTCCGGCGACACCGTGCACCCCGAAGACCGCAGCCCTACCGGACTCCCAACCACACCGTGCACCCCGAAGACCGCAGCCCTACCGGACTCCCGACCACACCGTGCACCCCAGCCTGTCCCCGTCTTCCACAACCCTCCCAACCCAGCCACCGCACTCCCGACCCTTAGGGAGGGACGGCCACGAAGTGGCCGGTCGCGGCCGGGTCGCCGGTTAGGCGCCGTTGCGTAGGCGACGAAGGAGCAAGCAACGGCGCCTAACCGGCGGCCCCTCAGGGCCGCGACTCGAGCGCGCCAGCGCTCCAATAAACACAGCGTCAAACCTGCCTGGGACTACCGAACAAGGGTCCACAGAACCATCCACACCCCCATGACCCCCCACCAACACCGTTGTCACCCGAGCACATACGCAGAAACAAGTGAGGCGCGGATTCCGGAGAATCCGCGCCTCACTGGGTGTCAGTCGTCAGCTCTTACGACCCGGAGACTTCGCACCGGACTTGAACCCGAGACCACCCGGCTTAGCGGTCGGCGGCGCCACAGTTGTGCCGTTGCCATTGCTGGCCTCGGCCTGGGTGGCCGGTTCCGCCACGGGCGCTTCCGGTTCGGCCGCGGGGGCTTCCGGTTCGGCCGGAGCCGGGGATTCCGCCGGGGCAGCGGGAGCCGCAGCTGCAGCGGGAGCCGCAGCGGTGCCGGGAGCCTTCGGCCCGGGCCGCTTCAGACCCGACTTCATGGCCAGACCCTTGGCAGGCACCGACGGCTTAGCTTCAGCGGGAGCCGAAGCCTCCGGGGTCGCGGTGGCTTCGGCCGCCGGAGCTGCCGGTGCCGCGGGCGCTGCAGCCGTAGAGCCGGGAGCCTTGGCGGCCGGTCGCTTCAGACCGGACTTCATAGCCAGACCCTTGGCAGGCACCGACGGCTTGGCTTCAGCAGGGGCTTCGGCAGCTGCCGCGGAAGTCGCGGGAGCTGCCTCAGCCGGAGCTGCGGCGGGGGCCTTGGCACCGGGGGCCTTGATGCCGCCCTTCATACCGAGGCCGCCAGGAGCCTTCGCTCCGCCTTTCATACCCAGCCCCTTGACCGGAGCCGCGGGGGCTGCGGTTTCGGTAGCCGGGGCCGCTTCGGCCGCAGGCGCCTTCGCACCGGGAGCCTTCGCGCCACCCTTCATGCCCAGACCACCGCCAGGAGCTTTGGCTCCACCCTTCATGCCAAGACCCTTGGCGGGCGCGGCTGCTTCGGCCGCAGGGGCAGCTTCGGCCTTCGCGCCGGGCGCCTTGGCAGCGCCCTTCATGCCGAGACCGCCACCGGGTGCCTTCGCGGCGCCCTTCATGCCCAGACCGCCACCGGGGGCCTTCGCGGCCCCCTTCATGCCGAGGCCACCACCAGCGGGGGCAGCCTTCGGAGCGGCTTCGGTGGCAACCTCGGCGACCACCGGTTCCGGCTCGGGCTCAGGCTCAGGTTCGGCCTTCGGCTCCTGGACGACGAGCAGATTGGCCGACAGTGCGGCGGAATCGATGCGAGTGATCGAATCCAGCATCAGCTGCGAGACGTCGACGACCTCGACACCCTCACCCTGACCCTGTTCCTGCCGCGCGGTCACACCGTCGTTGAGCATGACGCGGCAGAACGGGCAACCGGTCGCGATCTTGGTCGGATTCGTCGACAACGCCTCGTCGACCCGATCGACGTTGATGCGCTTGCCGAGCTGCTCTTCCATCCACATGCGAGCGCCACCGGCACCACAGCACATGGAACGTTCGCCGTGCCGGGGCATTTCGACCAGGGTCGAGCCCGAGGCTTCCATCAGCTCACGCGGTGCGTTGTAGATCTTGTTGTGCCGACCCAGGTAGCAGGGGTCGTGGTAGGTGATCTGCTGCGAGACCTGCGAGACCGGGACCAGCTGCTTCTGGCGCACGAGACGGTTCAGCAGCTGGGTGTGGTGCACGACCTCGTAGTTGCCACCGACCTGCGGGTACTCGTTGTTGAGCGCGTTGAAGCAGTGCGCACAGGTGACGACGATCTTCTTCTTCGACTGCTCGACACCCTCGAACACCGAGTTGATGACCTCGATGTTCTGCAGTGCCAGCTGCTGGAACAGGAACTCGTTACCCGCACGGCGAGCGGAGTCACCGGTGCAGGTTTCCTCGGCGCCGAGCACCATGAACTTGGTACCCGCGGTCGCGAGCAGCTCGGCTACGGCCTTGGTGGTCTTCTTCGCACGGTCCTCGTAGGCACCGGCGCAACCGACCCAGAACAGGTACTCGTAGCCGTCGAAGCTGTCGGCGTCCTTACCGAAGACCGGGATGTCGAAGTCGACTTCCTTGATCCAGTTCAGGCGGTCCTTGGAGTTCTGACCCCACGGGTTGCCCTTGTTCTCCAGGTTCTTGAACAGACCAGCCAGCTCGGACGGGAACTCCGACTCGATCAGCACCTGGTAGCGGCGCATGTCGATGATGTGGTCGACGTGCTCGATATCGACCGGGCACTGCTCGACGCACGCACCACAGGTGGTGCAGCTCCACAGCACTTCGGGGTCGATGATGCCGTGGACATCCTCGCCACCGACCAGCGGACGATCGGCCTCGGCGCGGGCGGCCTCGGGGATCTTGGCCAGTGCGGCCTCGTCGGGCTTGCCATCGGCGTCGACCAGGCCGATCTCGTCGCCTCCGGCGTCCTTGCGGCCACCGGCCAGCAGGTACGGGGCGGCGGCGTAACCGTGGTCGCGCAGCGACATGATCAGCAGCTTCGGCGAGAGCGGCTTACCGGTGTTCCAGGCGGGGCACTGCGACTGGCAGCGACCGCACTCGGTGCAGGTGGTGAAGTCGAGCCAGCCCTTCCAGGAGAAGTCCTCCATGCGGCCCGCACCGAGATTGTCGACATCGGGGTCGACGTTCTCCATGTCGAGAACCTTGCCGTCCGACATCATCGGCTTGGCCGCGCCGAGCGCGACGCTGCCGTCGGCCTCGCGCTTGAAGTAGATGTTGAAGAAGGCCGAGAAGCGGTGCCAGGCGACGCCCCAGGTGATGTTGCGGCCGACCAGGTACAGGAAGGCCATGCCCGACATCAGCTTGACGAACGCGAAGATCGACACCATGGTCGGGCTCGCGGGCAGCAGCTTCGCGATCTGCATCGTGAAGAAGTCGGTCGAGAGGTGGCCGTTCCCGTAGGTCGCGATCTTGCCTGCCTTGACCATGATCATGCCGAGGCCCTCGAGCAGGACGATCGTCTCGATCACATAGGCGGGGGCCATCTTGGAGCCGCTGAACCGCGACAGGCGTTCGGGGATCCGCGGGTGGTTCAGCTGACGGATGATGATCAGCGTGCCGATACCGACCACGGTGCCGATGCCGAGGATCTCGTCGACCAGGTGGTAGATCGCCAAGTTGCCGATGATCGGCCAGTGGAACGAACCGTCGAAGGTCTGGCCGTAGGCCTCGAACCACAGGATCGCACCCAGGATGAAGCCGGTCATGACCAGCCAGTGCGCCCAGCCGACAGTGCGGAACTTGTTCATCCGCGTGTGGGCCGCGACCTCGACGAACATGTTCTTGAACCGTGGGAAGAACGGTCGCCAACGATCGGGAGCTGACTGGCCGATGGTGATGGCCTTGCCGATGTTCCATGCGCCGCCGATAAACGACGCCCAACAGAACAGGCTGAGCACAGCTCCAATCGTGCCCAACGTGATAGTCAGGGCATTCATGTCGCGACCTTTCTTTCGAGGCAACACGAGGGTCTG
Organism: Nocardia sp. FBN12; assembly: GCF_050320175.1. GTDB lineage: Bacteria > Actinomycetota > Actinomycetes > Mycobacteriales > Mycobacteriaceae > Nocardia. The sequence goes on from NZ_CP190048.1 coordinate 5,690,449, forward strand.
AGCGAGGAGACCTCACTCGATTGCTCGTATCGTAACTGCCACTAAGTTACCGGCCAGTAACTACTGCTGTCCACCGTAGTATCGGCATTTGCGCTCTGACCTTGTTTACTGGGACTTGACCTGCGGTTTGCCTGTGAGCAATATCACAAAAGTGTTTGCTGCGGGGTTCCCGTAGCACCTGCTGAACACCGTAAACCGTCCGTGAACTGCGATGAAGCTAAGGTCAGGCTTACTAGGCCCCCCGAAATTCGGTGTGGCCACGGAGGATTCGGTCCATTAGGCTCCAGCTGTTCTGCATGCTGTGCCGGTCTTCACACTGCTCGGGGAGAAGTAGGGGACATCTCATAGGGATGCCCTGCTTGACGAGTCTCGCGTGTCGCTCGATCGCACGCCGCACCACAACCTGATGAATGGAACCTGAATGAACTTCCGTAGGACCACTGCGGCTGCTGCACTGGTTATCGGGGCGATGACCGTGGCCATGGGCACCGCTCATGCCGAAGAGGCGCCGCAGGACATCAAGTACTCGGTCAAGCTGGTCGACAAGACTGTTGTCGCCACCGTGAAGAACGGCACCTTCTCGATTGTCGAGCAGGATGGCGAGACCCCCGAAGCTCCCAAGACCAAGGTCGCCGAGATCAAGGACACCAGCGGCGCGGTCGTGATCGCCCTGCCGATCGCCTTCTCGATCGGCGGCGCGGAGATCCCGACCAAGTCCGAGGTCGTCAAGGACTCCACCGTTCTGGAGCTCACCCCGGAGAAGCCGACGGGCGTGAACATCGGCCAGCAGGTTGTCAGCCCGAAGCCGGTCCTGAAGGACATCGCGTCGGCGCAGGAGAACCAGAAGGCGATCAACGACTTCTCCAGCAAGTTCAGCATCGGCACCGCCATCGGCACGTTCGTCGGCACCGCGGTCGGCGCGCTGATCGGTTGCGTCGTCACCATCCCCGTCGGTTGCATCCCGGGTCTGACCGTCGGTGCCGCTGTCGGCGGCATCGTGGGCATGATCGCCATCGGTGGCCCGACCATGGCCGTCACCGGCTGGGAGCTGCTGCAGGTGCTGCAGGCTCCGGACGGCACCACCGTGTGGGCTGACAAGCCGAAGTAAATCGCCACAAGGGCTCAGGCCCCAACGGTTTCTCATGCGTGCGGCCCTGCCCCTTTTCGGAGCGGGGCCGCACTCGTTCGACGGCGACCCGATCAGCAGTCGGCGAACCAAGCCTTCACGAAACCTGCCGACTGATAGGCGTAGTCCCACGCCCAGCGCGCGGGCGACAGCTGGGGTTCGGGGTCGACGAACAGCAACTCACCGCCCCAGCATTTCCCGAGGATGTACCGGGCGCGGGAGACGTGCGGGGTGAAGGTGACCACGATGACGCGGTCCCAATCACCACCGAGCCGACCCAGCTCCCGCCCCTCACCGAGAGTCGTGCGGGGCGATGGATCGAAGCAGATGACCTCGAAGCTGTAGCCCCCGTGGCAGATCCGATTCACCATCGGGCTGCGCTCGTAGGGGTTGGAGACTAGCACCCGCGGCGCGTACCCTTGCGCCGCCAATCGCAGCCCGAGCTGTTCACGCCCGTCGTGGGCACCCCCGAGGACCAGGATCGCATCCGCCACCTGCGCCGTGTCCGTGCGCGGCCGCACGTAGACCGGCCACAGCGCGACCGCCGCGATCAACACCACGACCAGCAACCCACCCGTGGCGAACATGATCCGGCGCATCCCCGAATGCTAGTGAGGCCCGCCGGAAATGCAGGCCGACGATCCGAACCGTGCACCGTCCACCGAACACATCACCGCAGGTAGAGCACCTACCCGACAACCACCCCACCGCACGTTTCCCCCTGTACACCAGATGTTGCGTCCCCTCTTGCCTCGCTGACGCGGCGTAGCCACGCGCACCGCTTACCAACAGGAGTATGCGATGCACAGTCTTCGGAACGGGGTACCTCGGAGCCACGCATGCAGCGTGTATGGCCGAGTTGGGACACGACGTGGTCGGGGTGGACGTCGATCCCGGCAAGGTGGCCAAACTGGCCGACGGTGTGGTGCCGTTCTACGAACCGGGGCTCGAGGAAGTGCTGCAACGCAACCTCGCCGCCGGCCGCCTGCGGTTCACCACGGACTACGAGGACGCCGCGGCCCATGCCGATGTCCACTTCCTCGGCGTCGGCACACCGCAGAAGAAGGGCGAATACGGCGCCGACCTGAAATACGTGCACGCCGTGGTGGATACGCTCGCCCCGATGCTGGAACGCCCGGCGGTGATCGTCGGCAAGTCCACCGTGCCGGTGGGAACCGCCGCGGCCCTTGGTATCCGGGCTCGCGAGCAGGCGAAGGTCGAGGTCGAGGTCGCCTGGAACCCGGAGTTCCTGCGCGAGGGCTTCGCCGTCCAGGACACCCTGCGCCCCGACCGCCTCGTTCTCGGCCTCGACCACGCTCGCGAACGCAGCGCCTGGGTGGAGCAGACCATCCGGGAGATCTACGCCGACCTCCTCGCCGCCGAGATCCCGTTCCTGCTCACCGACCTGGCCACCGCCGAATTGGTGAAGGTCTCGGCGAATGCCTTTCTGGCGACGAAGATCTCGTTCATCAACGCCGTCTCGGAGGTGTGCGAGGCCACCGGCGCCGACGTGACCATGCTGGCCGACGCGCTCGGCTACGACGCCCGGATCGGCCGCCGATTCCTCAATGCCGGTCTGGGTTTCGGCGGTGGCTGCTTACCCAAGGACATCCGCGCCTTCATGGCCCGCTCGGGGGAACTCGGCGCCGATCACGCCGTGGCGTTCCTGCGTGAGGTCGACAACATCAACATGCGCCGCCGCACCAAGGTCGTCGACATGGCCGCCCGCGCCTGCGGCGGTTCCCTGCTCGGCGCGAACGTGGCGGTGCTCGGCGCGGCCTTCAAGCCCGAATCCGACGATGTTCGCGATTCACCCGCGCTGAATGTGGCGGGGATGATCCAGCTGCACGGCGCCGTCGTCACCGTGTACGACCCCAAGGCAGTGGAGAATTCGCGCCGCGTGTTCCCCACCTTGAACTACGCCACCTCGGTCTCGGAGGCCTGTGATCGCGCCGATGTGGTGCTGGTCCTTACCGAGTGGAACGAATTCACCGCCTTGACTCCGGCCGACCTCGCCCCGGTGGTACGGTCCCGTTCGATCATCGACGGTCGCAACTGCTTGGACAGCGCAACCTGGCGTGCGGCCGGGTGGGTATACGCCGGACTCGGCACCCCGTAGAGTAACGATCCAAGCGGGGGCTGGGCGGATTTCGGTCCGCATTATCGCAGTCCTTCGCATGTCGTGCAGCACGGACGAGATGGGCAGCGGATGAGTTCGGTTCTGGGAATATCGGTGGGGGCCGGGACGGTGCGCCTCGCGCGTCCGCAGCACGGTGGCCCGCACGGTTCCGTTCCGCCGTATTCGTTCGAGGTGCAATCGATCTCGATGCCGGAACAGCAGGCCGAGGAGTCCGCCGCCGACGCGATCGCCGCCACCCTGGCCTCGTCGCCGGAGATCGCCGCCACCACCATCACGTTCCGTAGCGAGCCGCAGGCCAGGGCGGTGCGCGCCGCGATGGCACGACGCCAGCTCACGAACTACCAGCTCATCCCCGAAGCCGTTGCCGCCGTGCACTTCGCCCATGCCACCAGCGATATGCGTGAGGTGTCCACCCTGGCCGTCTACGACCTGGGCAGTTCGGGTCTCACGGTGAGCGTGATCAACGCCCGCACCAGCGATGTGTACCAGTGCGAGCGGATCAGCGATATCAGCGGCGACTACCTGGATTCGCTGATCCGGGAGCAGCAGATCGCCTCGGGCCGGATCGCGCATCCGGCCGACCCGGCGGGCTTGGCCGCGCTCGACGCGCTGTGCCGGGCCGCCAAGGAGCAGCTGTCGAACAGCAACGCGGTGGCGTTACCCAGCGAACAGGGCCTTGTCCTGCTCACGCAGGAGAATTTCGAATCGCTGATGATGCTGGCGATCGAGTCGTCGGCCCGGATGACCCGCGATGTGATCATCCGCGCGCAGCATCCGGTGCAGGCGGTGCTGGTGCTCGGTGGTGGCGCCCGGATTCCGCTGATCGCGCGCGTACTGGAGCGCACGATCGGTGTGCCGGTGATCGTGCCCGCCGAACCGGAGACGGCGTTGGCCCGCGGTGCGGCGCTGCTGGCCCGGCCCGCGCAGATCCAGCAGGCGCCGGTCGCCGCGGCACCGGTCCCGATGGGCGAACACGACGACGTGACCCCCGCCTGGCTCACCGCGCCCGCCCGCGGCCGCCGCCCGCTCAGCGCGCTCACCAACCGCTCCCATTCCCGCCGCGAACTGAACGTGGCGGTGCTGACGGTGAGTTCGCTGGTGGTCCTCGCCGCGATCGGGCTCGGCCTCGGCTACGGCCCCGAGGTGCTCGAGCGCGGTTCGTCGAGCGACGGTTCGCAAGCCGTCCCCGCGACCACCCCGCCCCGGCCGAGCGCGATCGGCCCGACCACGGCCCCCGCCGCGACCACCGAGGCCCAACACGAAACGGTCGCCGCGCCCCCGGCCAACCCGCGCCGAGCCGAGGAAACCACCGCCGCGCCCCCCGCACCGGGCCCCAACACCTTCACCGTGGTGCCCGGCCTCCCCCCGGTAGTCCTGCCGACCCTCCCGCCGGTAGTACTGCCAGGCTTCCCGCCGGCCGGCCAGTAACCGCCGACGTCCGAACAGGTTTCAGTTCCGAGCGTGCCGTGCCCGCGCAGGTGCCACCGCGGCAGGCTTCGAACCGAACGGTCGCGCCAGCATCACCGCGATCGCCGTGGTCAACGGCACCGACAGCGCCAGCGCGATACCACCCACCGCCGATCGCGTGATCTCGATGGCGACCGCGTCCCCGGTGAGCACATCGGTGATCGATCGCCCCGCCACACTGAACAGCAGCAGAAGCGGCAGCGCCCCACCGGCATAGGCGAGCACGAGCGTGTAGACCGTACTGGCGATGTGGTCGCGCCCGACCCGCATGGCCGCGGTGAAGATCTCACGTCGCGTGGCGCCCTCATCGAGCGCGGCGAGTTCGAAGGCCGCCGAAGCCTGCGTGATGGTCACGTCGTTGAGCACACCGAGCGAGCCGATGATGAATCCCGCCAGCAGCAATCCGGTGATGCTGACGTGCTGAATGTAGGTCGCCACGTTGGTGTTCTGCTCTTCGGACAAGCCGGTGAGATGGGTGACCTCGATCGCCAGCCACGACAGCACCGCCGCCACCACCATCGACGCGAGCGTCCCGAGCAACGCCGAACTGGTCCGCAGATTCACCCCGTGCGCTAGGTAGAGCACCACGTAGAGGATCAGCGCCCCTGAGACCAGCGCCACCGGGATCGCCGCCTTCCCGTCGAGCAGCGCGGGCAACAGGAACATCACCACCACCCCGAAGGCGAAGCACAACCCCACCAGCGCCCGGAATCCCCGCCACCGCGCGACGACACAGATCACCACCACGAAGGCCAGCACGATCAACAGCAACGGCAGTCCGCGCGAGTAGTCCTCGAACCCGTACAGGGTGATGCCCGCCGGGTCGGCGGCCCGCACCATCCGGATGTCGTCACCCGCGCGCAGATCGGGCTGTCCTGGGCCCGGCGCGATTTCGAACAGTGTCTTCTTGCCCTCGTCGGGCCCCGATCGAATATCGATGATGCTGCGCTGACACGTGTAGGCGGCGGTCCTCGGCGGCTCCGGTGTCTGCGCGAACGCCTTGCCCATCGACGGACTCCCACACGGCCCGACGTCCTGCATGACCACGGTCCCGGCTTCGGTCTGCACCGCCCCGCCGGACATGGTCTGCATCGGCAACGGAATCTCGACGTGCTGGGCACTCGGCCACAGAATCACCGTCGCGACCAGCACCACCGCCCCGATGATCCCCAACAGCCCGACAACGACCTTGGCGGCCGTGTCACTGATGGCGATAGGCCCGGAATGGTCGTGATGGTGATGATGCTCGCTCACGGCCCGAAGCTTAAAGGAACCAGCCCGCCACTCCGCGAATCCAGGCCAGGCTCTGGCGCGTGGGTCCCTGCCATGGCGGGCGGCGGCATGTTCGTGCGTGGCCTGGTGCCACACAAAAAAACCTCCCCGGGTCCAAGTCAGACCTGGACCCGGGGAGGCGGGTTTGTGGGCGGCGGAGAGCAGGGGGGTGTCTCCGCCGCCGGAGGCAGGCGCCCAGGGGGGTAGGCGCGCGTACCTGAGGCTCTCGGTTGTCCAGGGGGGGTAGACAACCGGGCCAGGGCGCCGAAGCGCCGAGGTCTACTGTACACAAAAGATGGACTTTTGCACTAGTAGATCTTCAAAACATCCAACATTCCGAACTCGCAGTCTGTTTTACCTGCCATACCAGGATGGCCATCCTGCCCAGAGCCCAGAAACGCACTGGTCAGAGCCGTGACAGGTGAGCTATCTCTGTAACTCTACTGCCGGTAACCGGCGAGGAAATTGCCGAACCGTTCGATCGCCACGGCCAGATCCCGCGCCCACGGCAACGTCACGATCCGCAGATGGTCGTTCGCGGGCCAGTTGAACCCGGTCCCCTGCACCATCAGGATCTTCTCCTGCAGCAGCAGATCGAGCACGAGCTTCCCGTCGTCGTGGATCTCGTGCACATTCGGATCCAATCGAGGGAACGCGTACAGCGCGCCACGCGGCTTCACACACGACACACCAGGGATCATGTTGAGCCGCTCCCACGCCACGTCGCGCTGCTCGAGCAGCCGCCCGCCGGGCAGGATCAGATCCTCGATGCTCTGATGCCCGCCGAGCGCCACCTGGATGGCGTGCTGCGCGGGCACGTTCGGGCACAACCGCGACGACGCGAGCAGGTCGATGCCCTCCAGGAAGCCCGCCGCGTGTTCCTTCGGCCCGGTGATCGCGAGCCAGCCCGCGCGGTACCCGGCCACCCGGTACGCCTTCGACAGGCCGTTGAACGTCAGGCACAGCAGGTCGGGGGCGAGCGAGGCCAGCGAGATGTGCTTGGCGTCGTCGTAGAGGATCTTGTCGTAGATCTCGTCGGCCAGCAGCAGCAACCGATGCTTGCGCGCCAGGTCGACGATCTGCTGCAACACCTCCGCCGAGTACACCGCACCCGTCGGATTGTTCGGGTTGATCACCAGCAAGGCCTTGGTCTTGTCGGTGATCTTCGATTCGATATCGGCGATATCGGGCTGCCAGCCGTTCTCCTCGTCGCACAGGTAGTGCACCGGGGTACCGCCGGCCAGGCTGGTCATGGCTGTCCACAGCGGGTAGTCGGGGGCCGGGATCAGCACCTCGTCGCCGTTGTCGAGCAGGGCCTGCATGGTGACGGTGATCAGCTCGGACACGCCGTTGCCGAGGTAGACGTCGTCCACATCGAGCTCGGGGAACCCGGGAACCAGCTCGTACCTGGTGACGATGGCGCGCCGGGCGGACAGGATCCCCTTCGACTCGGAATACCCCTGGGCATACGGCAGCGCGGCGATGATGTCGCGCATGATCACATCGGGCGCCTCGAACCCGAACGGGGCCGGGTTGCCGATGTTCAGCTTGAGAATGCGGTGGCCCTCGGCCTCCAGACGTGCTGCCTGCGCGTGAACCGGCCCACGGATCTCGTAGACCACGTTCTGCAGTTTGGTCGACTGCTCGAGAACGCGCGGGGGCAGGTGCGGATGTTGAGGACTCACGGTCCCCATGGTGCCACTGTCCGCAAGCCGATTTATCGCCTGGCCCACCGGTAGGTAGTTATCGCAACGCCTGGTCACGCACGAACATGGGCGACTCGTCGGGAACGAGCTGACGCGATGCCCGCCCCCGCCGCCGGTCGCCGACGCATGCCGCGCCTAGGTCCGGCTGGCAGTCCCGGGGAGGGGGAACTGGACGCAGAACTCCTCGATTCGCTCATCGAGGCCTCGCGCTTCGACGGCGTCGCGATACGTCGGGGCGGCGATGCGGCGGCGCAGGCCCACGAGGCGTTCGCTCAGTTGGGCGATGCGTTTGTCCTCGGGGAGGTCGAGGACCGGGCGGAGGGCGTCGGCGGCGCCGTCGATGCTGCCGTTGATGAGGTGGGCGGCCGCGTTGTCGACGCGGGCCAGCGATTCGGCGCCGTAGGAACGTTGCAGCGGCGGGCCGCTCGAGTAGAGGGTGATGGCGCGTTCGGTGGCGGCGAGTGCCTGTTCGGCGCGGCCGAGCTGGATGCAGGTGGCGCCCGCGTAGTAGGCGGCCTTGGGGGGGCCGAAACCGAACACCCCGCCGATCTCGTCGTGCAGTTCGTCGCGGCGGTCACCGGCCGCCACTTCGGCCGCGCGCAGGCACCGGTCGGTCTCGACGTCGCTGCCGAGCCGCGCCCACACCCTGGCCTCGATGTTGAGCAGCCGCACCCGGCCGAGTCCCGGCCCCGCGAATTCCTGCCCGCTGCGCGCTAATTGGACGGCGTTGCGCGGCCGGTCGGACCAGTTCTCGATCAGCGCGTGCATGCCGCGCGTCCACGCGCGTAATCCGTTGTGCCCGCTCAGTTCCGCGTAAGCCCAAGCGGCCCTGATCTGTTCGCCCGCGGCATCGAGATAGCCGAGGTCGGTACTCGCGTTGGCCAGCAGCCCCGACAACGTCCCTGCCAGCAGGTATAGGTGGCTGGTGTCGACGGGCTTCTGCTGCCCGTCGAGTAGTCGATACACCCGCCTGCGCACCCGCAGCATCTCCACCATCATGGGTGCCGGTGCGGCATGGACGTATTCGTTGGCGATACGCCGGACGTCGGCGTCGAGCTGGGCCAACGTCGTTGCCCCCACATTGGTGCCCTCCGCGGCGGCCGCGTGTTCGCTGGCCTCGTGCGCAGCCGCCATAATCAACTCCCTCTCCGACAACACCTCGGGCACAGCACCTTTGACAGTTCCCGCATCGACGAACGCGAGCAGGTCGGCATCACCCGCGGGCGCCAGCAGGGTCGAGAATCGCGCGCGCACAACGTCATCGGAACGGGCCAGTGACGTATCGAGCGCGGCCTGGTTCACCGGACGCGGGCGAACCCGCACCCCGCCCGCCTCCCACTTCGACACCAGCCGTTCGTGCACACCGAGGTGAGCCGCGAACTCCCGGATGCTCATTCGTTTGGCATCGCGAAGAGCTCTGGCCTCTCTCCCTGTCCACTCCCCGACCACGGCGTCACCTCATCCGACGGACAACTCCCCTCCAGAGTACGAGCGTCACAGTGAGACACACCACAACTTGGCGGAATCGGTTGCCAGAGGCAGTGAAAGGGCGGTGCGGGGCAGTGGTCACGCGCGCTCGCGTGCGCGATTCTGGAAGCGTGGAAGCCAGAACTGTCGACGACTGGGTGCGGTGTTACCAGCGTGAATTCCGGCTACCCGTCCGCGAGCGCGGCGGCTTTGTGATGCTGCCGATCACCGACCGGCTCTGCGTGGTGCACCTTCCGACCACGCGCGCCGAGAAGGTGCTCACGGCGCTGCGCGAGCAACGCTGTGAGGGTCCGGTGCTGGCACGTCAGATCCGCTGGAGCGTGCTCGCCGTACCCGACGCCAGGCCCTCCGAGGAAGAGGCCGCCGAGCTCGCGGGGCTCGATATCGATATCCCCGGCACCGGCAGCGCCGTGATGCTGCCTACGAACCTGGGCCGCTGGAGTCGCGAGGGCTGTCACTGGGTGCGCCCACCGTCCGGCGGTGGCGACACCCTGCCCGCGCTGTCGCTGGTGCTGAGTATCGCGGTGGCGTCAGGCCCTCAGCGAGTCTCGACCGCGCTCAGCGAATCGGGCGAGAGGGGAAAGTTGAGGTACGACCGCGACGGCGTCGGCCCCCGCTGACCCTGATACTTCGACCCGGCCTTGGCGCTGCCGTACGGGTGCTCGGCCGGACTCGACAGCCGGATCAGGCACAGCTGCCCGATCTTCATCCCCGGCCACAGCGTGATCGGCAGATTCGCCACATTCGACAGTTCCAGGGTGATGTGCCCGCTGAACCCCGGGTCGATGAACCCCGCCGTCGAATGCGTGAGCAGCCCGAGCCGCCCCAGACTCGATTTGCCCTCCAGCCGCCCCGCCAGATCGTCGGGCAGCGAGCACACCTCGAGCGTCGACCCGAGCACGAACTCCCCCGGATGCAACACGAACGGCTCACCAGGCTTCGGCTCGACCAGGCTGGTCAGCTCGTCCTGCTGCTGCGCCGGATCGATATGGGTATAGCGACTGTTGTCGAACACCCGGAACAGCCCGTCGAGGCGCACGTCGATGCTCGACGGCTGAACCATCGACTCGAGCATCGGTTCGACACCGAGCCGCCCGGCGGCGATCTCGGCCCTGATGTCACGATCGGAGAGCAGCACCGGCCCAGTGTAGGCAGCTGACACCCCAGGTAGGGCGACCCCCTACCCTCGAGCACACACCGATCCGTCCGCTGGAGCCGAACACACCTCGCCGCCTCGGGCTACTCGGTCGGCGGCACTGCGCCGGTCTCCGTCGCCGGCACCGGCGTCCCCATCTCGGCGGTCTCGGTCGTGTTCGGGCTGTCGCCGCCACCGTGGTTCGGATTGGTGCAGATGGTGCCCTCACACGGCACCCAGCTCCCGTCCCCATTCGGATTCGACATCATGTTCGGCCCAGGCGCGGGTGCCGTTGTGCTCATGTGCTGGTGTCCCGGCTCCCCGTGCCCTTCGTCCTGCCCCACCGTGGTGGTGGTGGTCGGCTGCACGGTGGTCGTACTGGACGTGGTCTTCGACGTGGTCTCGGTCCCGGACCCGGAATCATCCGAACAACCGGCCCCCAGCACCCCCAGCGCCGCGATCACCGAAACGAACAGAACCCGCCTCATTCAGTCAGCCCTTCGTCATCCCGGCCATCGACCCGATCCCACCGAGCCGAACTTCGAACCGGAGAACTAGTTGCGCCGCACGAACACGGCATGGCCGGATCCCGCACGACGAACGCTGACGAAAAATGTGCGAAACCCGCTGCCCGCACTCTAGATCGCCGCACCGACAACCACCGCCGAAACTCGCCCGACCGCCCGGCTACCAGCGCGAACCCGGCAACACTTGCATCGCACGGCACGAGTTCTGATAGAGTCGCGACAGCGCCAGCGGCGCAGTGCCGATGTAGTTCAATGGTAGAACTTCTGCTTCCCAAGCAGATGGCGCGGGTTCGATTCCCGTCATCGGCTCAACGACAAAACCCCCAGGTCATCCTGGGGGTTTTGTTTTTCTGTCGGCCTCGCCCGCGTCAATAGGTGGTGAACACCCAGGAGCCGTCACAGCCCCAGGCGGTGTTCAGCGCGGAATCGAAGTACCACGTGCCACGGGGCGGGGTTCGCACCACCCAGCCATCGTCGGAGGCAATCGCCTGGTCGTCCACTGTCAATATCGTGGTGGTGAAAGGGGCCACCTCCCACCATTCGTCCTGGAATGCATTCTCCAGGTGGATGACAACAGTGTCGGGAAGCTGGTTCGCGACTGTCAGGCACGCATTCGAGTCCGGGCTTGCATGGGCAGGTGCGGACACCAGAAACGTTGCGGCGACTGCGATACACACCGCACCTACACGACCGACGAATGAACTCATCAGGATCTCCCCCGTTCACTGGAGTGGACAGACAGATGCTGTCCCCGGTGACAGATTTATCGAGATCCCTTGGCGAAATCTGGTGAAACGCTTGGTGTTACGTAGCACTCAGCCCGCGTGCAAGGTGCGGAACTTGCTGCCGTGGAAGACCAGCGGGTCGATGTCCTCGCGGGCGGCGACGCGGTTCACGCGCAGGATCACTACTAGATGGTCGCCGGCGCTGACCTGCGTTTCCGGCACCCCTTCGATCCAGGCCGTCGCGCCGTCGATGAACACCGCTTCGCCGGTTCCGCGATGCAGCGCGGTTTCCCGGAAACGGTCGCCGTTGCGGGCGCCGAGGGCCTTGGCCGCGGCCTGCTGGTCGGTGCCGAGCAGGCTCAGGCCGAGGTGGCCGGCGCTTGCCAGTTTCGGCCAGGTCGATGACGAGTTCTGGACGCAGAACGAGACGAGCGGGGGGTCGAGGGAGACGGGAACGAAGGTACTCACCGCCAAACCTTGTGGGATGCCGTCGATTTCGGCGCACACGGCTACGACACCGCTGGGGAAGTTGGCGAAGGCGCGGCGTAGACCGTTGCCGTCTGCGGGAAAGTCCAAGAGCTCATGCATGATTCGTTCCCTCCACCGGCGCTACGGCCGGGTCTGTCAGTGCCGCGACGACGGGCGCCCATCGCCGCGCGTATTCCTCGATAACGCCGTCTTCGCCGAATGTCTTGTCGGACAGATAGAGCCCGGGCAGCGCGGCGGTGCCACCGATTTCCACCAGGACGGGCTTGAGCAGCAGGTCTGGCGCGAGGGCGTGGGCCGGGCCCGCGCCGAGCATCACCGGCACGGTCAACACACCGGCAAGCCCGGTACCGCCGTCGAACTGTTCGAGGAATAGTTTCAGCAGACCGGTGTAGGTGGCCTTGAAGGTCGGGCTGACGAATACGACGAGCTCGGACGCCGCGACCGTGCGTGCCGCCGCAGTCACCGCCGGGTCACCCCAGCCGAGCAGGCCGGGCCCGAGGGTGACCAGGTCGATCACCGCGGGCTCGGTGTCGGGGCGCAGCGCCCGTGCGACCAGCACGGCAGCGGCGAGGGTGCGCGATGCGGGTTTCGGGTTTCCGACGACGACCGTCACTGTCATGGAATGTCCTTGTCTCGCTCGGTGATTCAGATAACGCCGTGCAGCGGCGGCGGTCGGTTGTGCAGGACGGCCCGCCCGATGTGCTGGTATTTCCAGCGAACCGGGTCGTGCAGCGTGTGGGTGCGCGCGTTGCGCCAGAAGTGGTCGAGCCGATGTTCGGCCGCGGCGCTACGAGTGCCCCCCACTTCGAATATCGCCGCGGACACCTCGTTCGCAGCACGGTCAGCAAGGATCTTCGCCGTCGCAACCGCGATCGACGCCCGCGCGCCATCGCCATCGAGGGATCCCGCCGGATGCGACTCGTTCGTCGGCGCCGACCGAACCGCCGCATCCACCGCCGCACCCGCGACGATCAGCGTCGATTCAGCAGCCGCCACGGCAACAGCCAATTCCCCGAACCGCTGCACGACCAGCGGATCGTCAGCCGCGTGCGCAACCTCGGCCTCGAACCACGCCCGACTGCGCGTCCGCACGAACTCGGCAGCCGCCCCCAGCGCACCGCGCGCGATCCCGGCATCGATCGCCGCATGCAGCAGCTGCGCGAACGCCCCGTACCCGGTCGGCGCGTTGACCGCCGCCGCCCGAGCGACCAACTGCTCACGCCCGACCGCCACCCCGTCGAACTCGACAGTCCCACTTCCAGTTGTCCGTTGCCCCAGGGCATCCCAGTCGTCAACGATCCGCACACCCGGATCCAGCGCTGGCACGAAGGCCACATACTCACCAGGCGCTAGCCCCGAAATACCCTGCGGATCATCAAGTCTGGTCAACACCGCAAGCAGATCAGCGAACAACGAACCCGTGCAATAGAACTTCGTCCCCTCGACCACAAACCGCCGGGCGCCGACGCCCGCACTCGTGGCATCGATCCGCCACTCGCCGCCGCGCCCTCGCTCGCCGACGCCGGCACCTGGTCCGTCGACTCCCGGCGCGCCCAGCCCGAGGCCGATGCCATTGCGCTGCACATCGGCCTCGGGCACATCCGCGCCCGCACCATCGACCGGCCGCAGCACCGTGGAGATCTCAGCCACCGTCGCCCCACCACGCTCGGACTGCGCGTTGGCGATCCGCGCACCCGCCAGCACCTTGCCGAAATACTCCTGCCGCTGCGCCCGAGTTCCCGCCAGCCGCAACAGGTTCAGGTACACGAAGTGACTGTGCGGCACCTGCGCGATATTCGGATCAGCCGCGGCCAGGATCCGCACCACCTCGGCGACCACACTCGGCGGCAGATCGGCCCCGCCGAACTCGGCGGGCACCGTGATCGCGAGCAACCCACTGGCCGAGAGTTGATCCAGCTCTTCGTGCGGCAGCCGACGCGAGAAATCACGCTCGGCGGCACCCGCGGCGAACACCTCGGCCAACTCACCAGCGATCCGCACCGCCTGACCCGCCGTGGTAATCCGCTCGGCGGTCACCACCGTCATCAGCGCCCCGCCGCGACCGGCGTCGCGGCGGCCTCCAGCTCACGGACCAGCGGCAGCACCTTCGCGCCGAAGTACTCGACCTCTTCCTGGAAGTGCAGGAACCCGGCCAGGATCAGGTCGACGCCGAGCGCCCGGTAGGCCACGATCCGCTCGGCTATCTGCTCGGGCGTGCCGATCAGCCCGGTCCGGAATCCGTCGTTGTACTGCACAAGATCCTCGAACGTGGAGTCCGCCCACATGCCCTTGCGATCACCGGTGGACGCACCCGCCTGCTGCACCGCGTCGCGGAACCCTTGCACCGCAGGTTTGTTCGCCTTCTCGACGATCTCGCGCAGGGTGTCGCGCGCTTCCTTCTCGGTATCGCGGGCGATGATGAACCCATTGAGCCCGAACTTCACCTCGCGGTCGTTGTCCCTGGCAACAGCACGCAGATCGTCCAATTGCTCTGTGACGCCGTCGAAGTCCTTGCCGTTGGAGAAGTACCAGTCGGCATGGCGGCCACCGTTGCGCCGGGCCGCCGTGGAGTTACCACCTTGGAACAGTTCAGGATTCGGCCGTTCAGGGGAGTTGAGTGGCTTCGGCTTCAAGGTGAAGTCGCGGATCCGGTAGAAGTCGCCGCCGTAGTTCACCGCGTCCTCGGTCCAGATCTTGCGGATCACCTCGAGGAACTCGGCGCTGCGCCGGTATCGCTCGTCGTGTTCGAGCCACGGCTCGCCCAGCGCCTTGAACTCACCGGCGAACCACCCCGACACCACATTGATCGCGAACCGGCCCCCGGACAGATGGTCGGCCGTCGCGCCGAATTTGGCCAGCACCGCCGGGTGCCACAGCCCCGGATGCACCGCGGCGATCACCTTGAGCCGCTCGGTGGCGGCGAGCAGCGCGAGACTGAAGGAGGTCGACTCGTGCTGGAACTCGGCGCCGTAGGAAGCGGTGTAGCGCACCTGGGTGAGCGCGTAGTCGAAACCATTGCGCTCCGCGGTCTGGGCGAGCTTGCGGTTGTAGTCGAAATCCCAGCTGGTGCGCTGCTCGATATCGCTGGTCACCAGCCCGCCACTGACATTGGGCACCCAGTAGGCGAACGAGACCTGGTCGGCGATCTTCTCCGTGGTCACGGCGGTTCCTCCTCGTCGTCGGCCTCTCCAGTGCAACACCGGCAGCCGACCCCGACGAGGGTTTGAATCGGCGCGATCGATACGCGTCAGCTCCCCAGACGCACGCAATCGGCCGCGATCTTCGACTGCGCCGCGCCCACCTTGGCCGAGTCGTCCTCGCTGAGCAGCTTCGCCGGATCGTCGGACTGCGCGTTCGACACCATCACCCGCAGCCCGTCCTGCGACATCCCAGAGTCGAGGAAGACCTGCGCCGCGCAGTCGGCCAGCGCCGGGTTCTTCAACCCCTTGTCCTGCAACGACTTCGACAGCTCGGCCTGAGTGACCGCAGGTGCTTCGTCGCCACTGCCGCAAGCCGACAGCACGGGCAGTGCGAGCAGTGCCGCGGCAATCAGACAGATCCGCATTCGGTGAGTCCTCTCGATACCTCGCGCGCCCAGACGACGCGCGTTCGGATCATGCCGCACCCTCGTCCGCATGGCCACCCACTCAAACTGACTCACGAGTAAGATAGGGACATGGGAGACCACATCACCGTCCGCTTCGACAACGACCGCGCCTACGTCGAGTTGAACAGGCCCGGCAAACACAACGGGCTCACCTTGGAAATGCTCCGCGATCTCGTGGAGGCCGCCCGAAAAGTGGCCGACCACAAGACAACCCGCGCCGTCATCATCACCGGCAACGGCCCGAGTTTCAGTAGCGGACTCGACATCGCAGCCGCCACCCGCAATCCGGTGGCTATCGTCAAAGAATTCCTGCCGCGTCCTTTACGCGGCACCAATACCTTCCAGGAAGCCTGCTGGGCCTGGCGCCGCCTCGACGTCCCGGTGATCGCCGCGATCCATGGCCGTTGCTTCGGCGGCGGCCTCCAGATCGCCCTCGCCGCCGACTTCCGGATCGCCACCCCCACCGCCGAATTCTCGGTAATGGAAGCCGCCCACGGCCTGATTCCCGATATGACAGGCCCCGCCACATTGTCACAGCTCATCGGCATCGACCAGGCCATGCTGCTGGCGATGACCGCCGACGCGATCGACACCGATTACGCCCTCCGGATCGGCCTGATCACCGACGTCGCCGACGACCCGGTGAAGGCCGCCCACGCCCTCGCCGACCGCATCACCGCCCGCGACCGCAACGCGGTGGCCGCCGCCAAGCACCTGTTCGACCGGTCGTGGCAACGCAATTCGCGCGCCACCTTCACCGCCGAGCGCTTGGCCCAACTCCCATTGCTGCTGCGCAAAGCCATGGGTAGTAGCGACTGACAAGCAATCGACCTGGGAATTCATGCCGACTACCGAAGGGATGTACCCCACATCACTGTTAGCGGCTGTTAGCATCGCTTCGATTCGCTGACCAGTCGAAGAGTGGTACGTGACGGCAAGCCTCGAAACGTGCCCCGCTTTCGGCGTGACCCGGAGGCTGCATCACCTGTGAACAAGACCGGATCCATCCTGCTGTCCGCCCTCGCAGGTACTACGGCCTTGCTGGTGAGCGCCGCGCCTCCCGCCGTCGCGAACCCCAACGCCATCAACCCGATTCCCGTTCTCAACGGCACCCACGGCCTGCCCGTGCTGCACGGGCGCACCCAGGCGGTGTTCCAGGTAACGGGCATGGCCAGCCCGAACAACACCCAGAACTACAACGTCCTCGGTACCGATCTCGGCATCATGTGGGACAACGGGCGCGGCGAGATGCTCACCGCCTTCGGCGACACCGCGGGCCTCGGCTTCCCGAACCTGCTCGCGGGCAGCACCTGGGCGTGGCGCTCCAACATCCTGGTCCGCAGCCACGATAAGAACCCGGCCGACGGGATCATGTTCGACGGTGTCGTCCGCGATGTCATCGGCCAGGCGCGCGACCTGATCCCCAGCCCCAAGATCCCGTTCCTGGAGATCAGCCGCATCCCCACCGCGGGCATCTCGGCCAACGGCGTGCAGTACATGTCACTGATGTCGGTGAAGACCTGGGACGCGCCCGGCGAGTGGACCACCAGTTTCTCCGGCCTGGCCGCCTCGGCCGACAACGGCGAGACCTGGGCCGATCTCGGCCACACCCGCCGCCCCGACGAGGGCGGCAACGCCAACTTCCAGATGAACAGCTTCGTGAAGGACGGCGGCTTCGTCTACGAATACGGCACCCGCGCCGGCCGCAACAACGAGGCGTTCATCGCCCGCGTCCCCGAAGCTCAGATCGAGAACCTCGCCGCCTACGAGTACTGGGACGGCGGTGAGTGGAAGCTCAACGACGTGAACGCGGCGGCCCCCATCATGGGCGGTGTCGGCGAGCTCTCGGTGATGTTCAACGAGCACCTCGGCCAGTTCATCTCCCTCACCACCGACCCGTTCAACTCCGTGGTGATGCGCCGCGCGCCCTCCCCCGAGGGCCCGTGGAGCGGTCCCGAGGTGCTGATCGATGCCCGCGAACTCCCCACCGCCTACGCGCCGTCGATCTTCCCCTACCAAACCGGCCGCGACCTCTACTTCATGACGACCATCCACACCCAGTACAACGTCGTATTGATGCGCACCACGCTGTAGGCGGGGCCCCTACACTCGAGTCATGGATGCGGCGGATTGGGACGCGCGCTATGCGCGCAGTGAATTGGTGTGGGGCGCACCGCCGAACAGCACCGTTGTCGAACATGTCTACGGCCTTGACCGCAGAATTCCGCTGCTCCCCGACGAATCCGGGGTAACCCCGCCCCTCCCCCGCGCCCTCGACCTGGCCTGCGGCGAAGGCCGCCACGCACTCTGGCTGGCCACCCACGGCTGGCAGGTGACAGCCGTCGACTTCTCCCAGGTCGGTATCGACAAGGGCCGCACTGTCGCCGCGCGCCTGTCGCGATCGGTCCGTTCCCGCGTCGACTGGCGAACAGGCGACATCACCGACCTCGAAGCCGCCGACATCACCGGCCCCTTCGAATTGATCCTGATGGTCTTCGTCCACCTCCCCGCCGACGAGCGCCGCACCCTGCTGCACCACCTGTCGGGCATGCTCACCCCCGGCGGCAAGCTCCTGATCCTCGGCCATGCCACCCGCAACGTCACCGACGGCTACGGCGGCCCCCAGGAACCGGAGATCCTCTTCTCCCCCGAAGACCTCAGCGCCGACCTGGCCCGCGACGACGTCACCGTCGCCCTCGCCCACGAGGTCTTCCGCCCCACCGAGGGCCCCGACGCCATCGACTCCCTGCTCATCGCCGAGCGCCCACGCCCCGAACCCACCGACTGATCAAGATCAACAGGCTGCTTCTCGGGCGATGCCTGGGTTTAGTGATCAACCGCCCAGCGGGCGAACCAGGGGGTCACGGTCGCCTCGATGACGTCGAATCCGGTGCGGAACGAGTGCGCCTGCTTGGGGATGACCCGGACTTCGGCGGCGTCAGCGGCATCGGGCACCCCGAACGGGTCGCTGCCCCCGTTGATCACCACCACCTCGATGTCCCCGGGCGCAAGCAACTCATCGCGCCTGCTCTTCTCGGGCTTGCCCGGCGGATGCAACGGGAACGACAGCGCGATCACACCCCGCGCCCCGACCTCCACCGCCGTCCGGCACGCCACCCGCGCCCCGTTGCTTCGACCCCCCTGAACGATCGGCACCCCGGGAAACCGCGCCCGCAACGCCGCCACGAGCTCGAGCCAGGCCTCGTCCTGTTTCTCCGCGTTCCCCGGCGCCCGCCGCCCGGCAACCCGATACGGCTGCACCACCCGGGCTACCGCACCACCGGCTGCGACGGCCGAATCACGCACGGCCAGAATATCTTTCGCATCGACGCCGCCACCGGCCCCGTGTGTGATCACCAGCAGGAATGCCGGATCACCCACCTCGTCGAGCTCGATCTCGGCGGGTCCCGCGGTCGTCTCGATGCGCACACCTCACGGTAGCCCCGCCGTCGCCGCGACCAGGCATTTCACGGCCGCGCGTGTTTTTCGCATCACATTGCCGCCCACCCCTTTGCCGAAGCCATTACCCACCGGTAATATGGTCAATAAGTTACCCGCGAGTAGCATGCGGAAAACCGGCGACGGGCGGGAACGGCACACCACCGACCGCACCAGAACTCAATGGAGAGTGAGTACTCACATGGGCCACTACAAGGCAAACGTTCGCGACCTCGAGTTCAACCTCTTCGAGGTCCTCGGCATCGACAAGGTGCTCGACGCAGGCGCCTTCGGCGACCTGGACACCGACACGGTCAAGGAAATGCTCTCCGAGGTCCGCCGCCTGGCCGAGGGCCCGCTGGCCGACTCGTTCGCCGACGCCGACCGCAACCCGCCCGTGTTCGACCCGAACACCCACACCGTGAAGCTCCCCGAGGCCTTCAAGAAGTCCTACAAGGCGCTCGAAGACGGCGAGTGGGCCAAGGTTCCGCTGAACGAGGAGCTGGGTGGCCTCGCCGCCCCGTCCGCCGTCGCATGGGCCCTGTCGGAGATGGTGCTCGGCGCCAACCCGCCCATCCAGATGTACGCCGCGGGCGCCGGCTTCGCCCAGGTGTTCTTCAACAACGGCACCGAAGAGCAGAAGAAGTGGGCGGCCAAGATCGCAGACCGCAACTGGGGCGCCACCATGGTGCTGACCGAGCCGGACGCCGGTTCCGACGTCGGCGCCGGTCGCACCAAGGCGATCAAGCAGGAAGACGGCACCTGGCACATCGAGGGTGTGAAGCGCTTCATCACCTCGGCCGACTCCGACGACATGTTCGAGAACATCATGCACCTGGTGCTGGCTCGCCCCGAGGGCGCCGGACCGGGCACCAAGGGCCTGTCGCTGTTCTACGTCCCGAAGACCCACTTCGACTTCGACACCGAGACCTACGGCGACCGTAACGGCGTGTTCGTCACCAACGTCGAGCACAAGATGGGCATCAAGGCCTCCACCACCTGTGAGGTCACCTTCGGCGGCCACGGTGTGCCCGCCAAGGGCTGGCTGGTCGGCGAGGTGCACAACGGCATCGCGCAGATGTTCGACGTCATCGAGAACGCTCGCATGATGGTGGGCACCAAGGCCATCGCGACCCTGTCGACCGGTTACCTGAACGCGCTGGAGTACGCCAAGACCCGCGTCCAGGGTGCCGACCTGACCCAGATGACCGACAAGGCCGCGCCCCGCGTGACCATCACCCACCACCCGGACGTGCGTCGTTCGCTGGCCACCCAGAAGGCGTACGCCGAGGGCCTGCGCGCGATCTACCTCTACACCGCCGCGCACCAGAACCCGGAAATCGCCGAGGTCGTCTCGGGTGCTGACAAGGACGTCGCGTTCCGCGTGAACGACCTGCTGCTCCCGATCGTCAAGGGTGTCGGCTCCGAGCGCGCCTACCAGTACCTGACCGATTCGCTGCAGACCTTCGGAGGCTCGGGCTTCCTGCAGGACTACCCGATCGAGCAGTACATCCGCGACGCGAAGATCGACTCGCTCTACGAGGGCACCACCGCCATCCAGGCGCAGGACTTCTTCTTCCGCAAGATCGCGCGTGACCGTGGCGTCGCCCTGGCCCACGTCGCCGGTCAGATCCAGAAGTTCCTGGAGTCCGACTCCGCCAACGAGCGCCTCAAGGGCGAGCGCAAGCTGCTCGCCACCGCGCTCGAGGACGTGCAGACCATGGCCGCCACCCTGACCGGCCACCTGATGGGCGCCCAGGAGCAGCCGACCGAGCTGTACAAGGTCGGCCTGGGTTCGGTGCGTTTCCTGATGGCCGTCGGCGACCTGTTCATCGGCTGGATGCTGCTGAACCAGGCCGAGATCGCGCTGGCCGCGCTCGACAACGGCGCCACCGGCCCCGACGTCGCCTTCTACACCGGCAAGGTCGCCTCGGCGCAGTTCTTCGCCCGCAACGTCCTGCCCGAGCTGACCGCCACCCGCGCGATCCTCGCCAACCTGGACAACGACATCATGGACCTGGACGAAGCCGCCTTCTGAGGTTGTTTCTCACCTGATCCACGCTGAACGGGCCGGAGCATTCAGCTCCGGCCCGTTTTGTCTCCCGTGTGGGAGGTGTGTCGCGCAATCCCTAGCCGGCGGAGCCGCTGGAGAGTGCTGCGAGCGTCGTGAGGAAGTACATCAGGCCATCCATGAAAAAATCTCCTTCGAAGTGGGTCGGCCATTCCTATCACGGAATGCTTACGGACAACCTTGACGAGATGAACGCCGAGCGAACATGCCCGCTCAGTCCACTTGCGACGCGGTGAGCACCCGGCCCAGCGCGCTGACGCGCTCGGCTGTCATGCCGCTGAACAGCTTCTTCAGGCGCTGGTTTCCCGTCATCCGGCTCCCCACCCGGCGTACCCTGGGATTTACCGTCGGTCGGGGTGAGGCTCGGGGGTTGGGATGGTTCAAAGCACTGCGCTCAGTGTGTATTTGCGGGAACGGCGGCTGGCCGCGGGGCTCGCGCGGACCGAGCTCGCCATCCGCACCCAGCTCGCGCCACTACTCATCAGCCAGATCGAATCCGGGGCACTCGTCCCGAATCCCGCGATGCTGCAACGACTTTTCGACAGCCTCGACGTGCCGGTGTGGTACCGCAAACACATCCTGATCCTCGGCCTGTGCGCCGTAGAATCCGGCACCGCCCCCAGCACCCCCTCGGCCGAAGACCTCGCCGACCTGGCCAGCCTCACCCACCCCGCCTGCCTCGCCCGCTTCCCCACCATGGACATGCTCGCCGCGAACGCCGACTACCAGCGCCTTTTCCCCGGCCTCGGCGCCGGCGTGAACATGCTCGAGTGGATGTTCCTCAACCCCGTGGCGAAGAAGGTCTACCTCGACTGGCACACCGAAGCCCAACTCCTGGTTCATGCGTTTCGCATGCTCGCCCCGCTGGCCCCCGCCCAGCGCGTCTCCGCGATCACCGAACAGTGCTGCGAGTCCCCCGACTGGGATCCGGTGTGGACCAGCGAGGTTCGCCCCCAAGACATCGCCCGCCGCCACCTGCGCCTACGCGAACGCAGCACCGGCCTCGAACGCCGCATGACGCTGCGCATCTACGACCCCGCCTTCCCCAGCCGCCCATGGTGGCTCTACCGCCTGATCCCCGCCAGGTGAACGCGGCAGGGCCCCCGTCGCCGCAGCAACAGGGGCCCGCGATTCGCCAGGAGTTACTCGGCGGGAGTCTCGCCCGAGCCGGACGTCAGCAGGGCCAGCAGCGCGGCAAGGTCAAGGCCCTCGAGCGACCCGGTCGCCGGTTCATCGGCCACCGGCTCGGCTTCGGCGGAACCACTGGTCAGCAGCACGAGCAGCGCCGACAGATCCAGCCCTTCGAGCGAACCGGCAGCGGGCTCCTCCTCGGCGACGTTGGCCGGCTCCTCCGCCGTCCCGCTGCCCAGCCCGGCCAGGATCGAGTCCGCCGACCCGGTGCTCGGCTCCTCCGCGAACGCCGCACCGGCGCCGAGCACCGAAATACTCGCAGCCGCCGCCATAGCCACACCGAAGACACGAATCTTGCTCATTGTGAACCCCTCATACTTCAGATTTGCCGCGGATTTCCGCCGCACAAGATGTCTAACAGCGAAACAACCCCCGGCGGCAGCCCAATGAAAGGGGGGCAAGACAGACCAACGAAGATATCTGAGCACTACCGCCACCTTCACTGAACTACTCCGCCACCCGAAAGACGTGGTGGAGAAGGCCGGCGACGGCATCGTCCGGATCACCCGCCGCGACGCCGAGGATCTGATCCTGATGCGGGCGGGCCACCTCGACCGTCAAGACGCGGGCATCGCACTGGCCAGCCGGCTGCCCTGTTGTCGAGCGGCCATGCCCCTCATTCAGGCCGCCGAGCCGCTGACCAACAGCTGCAGCAGGCCGGTCATTCCCCACAGCATCGTCGTTGCCGACCCGGTCGGCCATTCCTCCGCGATACCCATTCCCGAAACCCCCTGTTGCTCATACCATCACCGGCAATGTCCCGACCAGGATCATAATGAGTTACCCGATCCGGAAGCGGCGGCGGTACTCGTTCGGGGTGGTGTCGAGCTGGCGACGGAAAGCACGTGCGAGGGTATCGATGGTATTGAAACCGCAAGCGGTAGCAATCTTTTGGAGCGTTTCGTCGCTCGATTCGAGCCGATGTCGCGCCACCTCCACCCGCGCGGACTCGATGTAGGCCGCGGGCGTCATCCCGAGTTCGGTGCGAAAGATGCGGGTGAGCTGGCGATCGCTCACATGAACCTGCGCGGCCAGGTCGGTCACCGTGAGCGGGCTCGCGATATTGCGCGAAATGTACTGCCGCAGATCCTCGATCCGCCGGGTGGTCGACACCGGCTCGAGCGAAACACTGAACTGACTCTGCCCGCTCGGCCTTTTCAGATACATCACCAGCTGGCGAGCAACCCGCAAGGCCAGTTCGTCCCCGAAATCGTCGGCCACCAACGCGAGCGTGAGATCCAGACAAGCCGTGAGTCCCGCACCGGTCCAGACGTTTTCGTCGCGAATGTAGATCGGGTCAGCGTCGACGACAACCTCCGGATGCTCGGCAGCCAACTGCTGCGCCGTCGACCAATGCGTGGTCGCCCGTTTCCCATCGAGCAGCCCCGCCGCCGCCAGAATATGCGCACCGACACACACCGAAGCCACCCGCCGAGCCCCGTCGGCCAACCGCGCCACCGCCGCGACCACCCCCGGATCGACGACAGCACTGACCCGCCGCCGGCTGTCCGTCTCCACCGCTCCCGGCACCACCACCGTGTCCACTCGCCCCACCTCGGCGAACGTCACGTCCGGCAGGATCCGAACCCCCGCCGACGTGGTCACCGGATCCATCGACTCCGCCGCCAGCACCACCTGATACCCCGTCGGCTCCGCCATCTCCCGCTGCAACAGCGAGAAGACTTCGGGCGGCCCCGTGACATCCAGCAGGTCGACACCGTCGAACAGCACGATCACGATCAGCCGCTCAGTCGTCACCACAGAATCTCCCGTCACGATGTCTGAATCTGCAGGTTACATGACATTGCCGACACCCCGACCTGCGAATACCGTGAAATCATGACCTCGACAACGCTGCGCGAACTCAACGGCTTCGACCAGACCCCCGCCACCCTCACCAATTCCACCCTCGTCCTGATCGACTACCAGAACACCTACACCCAGGGCGTCATGGAACTGACCGGCTGGGAACCGGCCCTCGAAGCAGCCGCCGAACTCCTGGCCGCGGCCCGCGCCGCAGGCACCCCCGTCATCCACGTCATCAACGACGGCGGCAAAGACACCCCCTACGACATCACCGCCGAAATCGGCCAGATCCACCCCAAGGTAGCCCCCGCCGCCGACGAATCCGTCGTCGTGAAAAAGGCCCCCAATTCCTTCGTCGGCACCAACCTCCCCGAACTGGTCGACGCCGCAGGCAACACCAACCTCATCATCGCCGGCTTCATGACCCACATGTGCGTCACCTTCACCACCGAAGGCGCCTTCCTCCGAGGCAACACCCCCACCGTGGTCGCCAACGCCTGCGCCACCCGCCCCCTGGGCAAAGTCCCCGCAGACCAACTCCACGACAGTGCCCTAGCCACCATCACCGACCTCTACGGCATCGTCGTCGACAATCCCGCCGACCTCACCGATTAGCCTTCGCCGAGGCGTCTTCAGCCGATATGACGAATCGGCCCGCACTCCGATCAGGAGTACGGGCCGATTGATTACAGACAGTCGTCAGAGCCGCTGCCAGAGCGCCGGAGTATTCGGCGGAGTCCAGTTGGGTGCGTAGGCAGTGTGCGCCTGACGACACTGGTACTTCGCTCCCTCGTAAGTGACGACATCGCCGACCTTATAGGTGCCGTTCAACTGCCAAGCCGGCATGACGGGCGCCGCGTCCATCACCGTGACGGTGATCTGAATCGGCGTGTTGGTCTGCGTAGAACTCATGCAACCTTCCGCCACGAGCGTGTGTACGCCGGTTGTCGTCGGAGTCCATTGCGCGACAGCCACATTGTTGACATCCGCCGGGGTCAGAGTCGCAGTGGCGACGTCGCCGTTGTCGATCACAGCGACAGTCGACCGAAAATCACACTGAATGGTGATCGTGTAGGTGGTGTTCACATAGTGCTCGGTGCCAGAAACCGTCATGGTGATGGGGTTTGCCTGCGCGGACGTTGCCGTCAGCGCCGCAGCCGATGCCCGATGACGCCGACGCTGATGCGTCGCAGGTGTGATGTCTTCAAGTTGCTATCCCTATGCTCACACAGCGGTGGACCAATTCCGTCCCCGGTCGGCCACTGACGCGCGGCCAACTGCGAAGTATCACACACAGATGCGCGACTGGACGGTGGAAGCTGTTGTAGCCCAACATCTTTCGCAATGCTGCCGACATCACATCATCGGATGCCAGCCGAGCGCCACGCAGACCGCGAGCCGGAACACTCCCCATCCGGCCCGAGGCGAGATCTCACCGGATGCCATCCGGTAGAGCACCGTGCCGACGAAGCGGACCTTGCCGATCAGCCCTCGGCGGTTTCCAGGTCGGCGAGAAGCTGGCGCACGAGTGCCGCCTTGCCGGGCAATCTGTTCGCGAGAAGGTTCCAGAGAATCGTGTGGTCGACAACGTCGTAGTTGTGTGCGACCAGATTCCGCGTCGCCTTCACCCCGCGCCAAGAAACCTCGGGGTGCGAAGCGACGAATTCCGCGGGCAGGCGGGCTACCGATTCGCCGAGCCGGTGCAGCACCGCCTCGGCGGCCAGCCTGGTGATCTCATCAGAGTCGTAGGCGGCTTTACCGCCGCTGACGATGCGTGCCGCCATCTCACTGAAGGCAAGGAAGTCCTGCAGGCTCTTGACGGTCCGCTCACCGGCATCACGGCCGCTCACAGCGGCTTTGCCTCATCCCGAATGGGGTGCGGCCCGGGCGGTAGCCCACCTTCGGACACCAGGTCGACATGCAGACCGGTGAGCTCCTCCAAGTCGAGCATCAACTCGGCCATATCGAGCAGGTCGGCATCGGCATCGAACCGGACAAGCAGGTCGATGTCGCTACCCGAGACGTCGTCGCCCCGCGACACCGACCCGAAAACCCGCACTCGATTTGCCTTGTGCCGCAGCGCAAGCGCGATGATCTGATCTCGATGCGCGGCAACGACACCGGACGGGCGGGGCTTGGCAACCTCGCGCAGCCGCGCCATCATCGCCGCCGACGGCCGACGGCTACCACTCTCGTAGGCGGCGATATTGGGCTGCGCCACCCCGGAGCGCTGAGCCAGCTCAGCCTGGGTGAGGCCAGCAGCCAGGCGCAGCTCACGCACGGTTTCCATACCCCGATCATATCGGAAGATATCAACCTCGCCGAGCCGTCGTCGCCAGGAGCGCGGAAACGACAAAACGGCCCGCACCCCTTCAGGAGTGCGGGCCGAGCACCGGGTTTGACGATGTCGACGGTGCTGTTCATTGTCGACAGTCGGCGTTCCCCGCGGACTGTCGACCGTTGCGGTCTGCGGACGGGGGATCGGTTTCACCTGCGGTGGATCCGCGCCGGCTGCCGCGATCACGGCAGCTTGGACGCCTTGTGACCCGTCGATAATCGACAGCAGCAGATACGTGTCGAGGGTGTATCCATCCAGAGTCAATGACTCTTCGACTCGGGATCATGGTCGGATTTCGTGCGCGCATCACTGTCTGCGTGCCGCAGTTAGCCCATGGAACCGGACCGGGGCGGCGCGGACGATCGCTCAACTGAATCATCAGCATCACAACGAAAATGGCTGGCAGCAAGGAAGGTTCACAGCAAACGTGATAAGCCCCACAATCGATCGGCGTTGCCGCGTGGGCACGGCCGAACCGGCTTAAGCTTCGTATGCTCTCAAGGCCGAACTGCTCTGGGAGACAACATGTTTGATTGCTATCTCTCTGGGAGTTCGAGAAAATTGAAGAAGTTTATTGCCGCGACCTGTCTTGCGATCGCGGCAACAGCGGCGTTCGCCAGTACTGCACACGCCGCGCCGGCACCCGGATTCGATCCCAGCACAGTCACTACCAGCCCGGTGCAGGCTGCACCGATCGCGCTGACGCCCGAGCAACGGGCCTACTGCCAGAACATCACCACAAACGGCCTGATCGGCATGGGCCTTGGCGCCATTGGCGGGTTTGTCGCCGGTTCGGCTATCGGAGCATTTCCCGGTGCGATCATCGGCGGGGTGGTCGGTGGCAGTACCGGCAGCAGTGCTCCGATGCCGGACGCGGATGCCAGCGGTCAGCCGCCGGTCGTCAAGTGCTTCTCCGGCGGGGCGTTCTGATCGACCGCTAGCACGGGACTAGCCGGCGACCGGTTTGAAGATGTCGACGATGCTGTTCATCGTGGACAGGCGCCGCTCCTCGCGGACTACGTCCATTGCTGTCTCTCGGGCGGCCCCGTGACATCCAGCAGGTCGACACCGTCGAACAGCACGATCACGATCAGCCGCTCAGTCGTCACCGAACCGAACATACGCACACGATTTGTGTTGTGCCGCAGCGACAGAACGACAAAACGGCCCGCACCCCTGTTCAGGAGTGCGGGCCGAGCACTGGGGTTCCAGTGCGCACCAGTTCCGTCGCGAGACTGTCGAGATGCCGATCTGTCAGACCCGGTTCGGCGGGAAGCCGCTACCGAACTGGAACAAATCGCGATAGATCCAGAAGATCTCCGAGTCCGCCGCGAAAAACGCAGTGGCGCCGGCCATCCCGGACTCACTGACCTCATCGCGCGGCGGCTCACCGGGGCTGCCGGTTGCTTGATCGGGCAACACGCCCCGCCGGATCAGATAGGTCTCCTCGCCTGCCAGCGCATTGCTCGGAACCTCCCAGTACGTGTTGTAGACAACGACGTCAGAAGTAGGTTCAGAGCCCGGCGGCAAGCCGATCACCACACCACCGAGCACACGTCGCGCCTGAACCGGCCGAGCCTGCCGAGGCACCCGAATGGTCGTCCACTCAGGATTAGAATTCACTGCGATACGAACAAGTTTCGACATTTGTTCGATTCCCTTCTTTGAATGAGGCAGCCTGATTCGGCTACCGATTGCCGATCGCGGGGGAATGAGGTAATCAGCGATGTCGATGAGTGCCGCACGGCTCGGGTGCAGCGCGAGCAGACGCCGGATGGACTCGGGTTCGGCCGGTCTTGTGACCGAATAGCGCTCAGACAGAAAGGGGAGCCCACCATCCTGGTCGGGGTTCCCGAGTTCGATCCGCGAAAAGCTCTGGCTAACCTTTTTGGAAACTACCATCTTTCGACACAGCCGATCGCGAGAGAATTCAACGTATATGTGCACCGTATGAAAGAACGAAGGTTCCTTGTACGAGGTGAAGCGGATTGACTGGTCGGCTGGAGCCGTAATGAGTGGGCCCGAAATCCGTAGTGATGGTCAGAGCGCAGTCGATGTTCTACGTCCACCTTTGCGCCAGGCCGAGCCGGACAATTCGCTTGGCCGCCCGGAGTCTTCGCCGAGGTCGACCGGAATCGACAGGCGGTGCCACTGAGAGCCCGGTAGCATCCAGCAGGTAGGTACAGCGCGCTGAGATCAAGGACAAATGAGACCAATCACGCACCACCAGGTCAGATCCATGGTCATAGCCATGTCGACCGTCTGCATCGTCGGCACGACCAGTGGGTGCGGCATTCTGAGTCCTCAACTCGACGACCTTCCACAGAACCTCACCCTGACGGGTTGGTATGAAGGAAAAGTGACGGTCGGCGAAAACGTCCATAGAGCAACCGACGAATACCCCGGTAGCACAATGACACGATGCGCTGAGTACACAAATGAACCTGGGTGGCTCTCGGAGCCATACCCGACCTCGCACAGATTCGCAGCGGCGATCGTCATGACGATCGAAAACAAGAAGCAAACGCTTCTGATCGACGTGAACCGAGAGCTTGAAGCCTACCGAAATCCGGGTACAACATCCGAACTTGGAGGCGGGTCAAGCGCAATGCTGATAACCCCGCCGGCCGGCCGTGGCCGGACAGGTCGGGGCCGACAAACCGGCAGGCCCCTTAACATAATTGTGTTCAACCATTCTAGAAACGCGGGACATATCGACACCTGGGTAAGCCGATTCGCCGAACCCCCGGTGGATCGTGAACCACGGCGCGACGAAGAAATTGTCCATATTGTCGGCGAATGGAGATGCGGCTAGCTATTTGCCAATTCCCACTGCAGTGCAAGTACCTTGAGTCGCGGAACAATGTCTTCGTCATCCGATGCATTAATATTGACTGTCGCGAGAGTCCCCGATCCATTGCGCCCGCTTGCCAGCGGCCCGCCTGCGCGGCTGGGGTGGCCGGGGCGGTCAGAGGATTAGTTGGATGCAGAGGGCGACGCACCGCCCATGCTCGCGTCGATCAGGGCACTCACCGGAAATTCCTTGTCCGAGTCTTCGATCCAAGACTTGATCTCGAACTCGG
Organism: Nocardia sp. FBN12; assembly: GCF_050320175.1. Classification (GTDB taxonomy): domain Bacteria; phylum Actinomycetota; class Actinomycetes; order Mycobacteriales; family Mycobacteriaceae; genus Nocardia. The sequence goes on from NZ_CP190048.1 coordinate 5,720,058, forward strand.
TGGGCCCCGCAACTCCGAGACCCTGCCGCAATGCCAAGACTACTTGTTCGGCCACATTTTCATATACGCGGTAGCGAACCGGCCAATCGAGGAGCAAGTGCCAATTTTCCGAGAGGCCGCGCACGGGTGGGCGCCAACCTTGTTCCCGTAATTCCTTCCGTGACCGATCAGACATCTGAAAATCAGCGCCGAGCTCGTCATCATGAACAATCTCGCACCACAGTTCGGGTGTGGCGACAAAGAAGCGAGCGTAGCGTCCACCAGAAGATTTGATAACCACGTAAGCCTTGGCCGGCATACTCGACAACGTCAATGCTAGCGCCGCCGAGAAATTCTGCCAATCTGCATCCAATGGTGTTGCGTTCATCTATTTCTCCATTGCCCGAATCGTGAACTGTACTTTTAACATTTTGGATTCGCCAGCTCAAGAGCGATCGAACGCGTCGAGGACCGCAAATTGATCGAAACTCCCAAATAGTCCCACCCGATTGCTGCTTGAACTCCAGGGTCCTTTCGCGTGGGCACACCCAGAACAGCTTCAAGTGCGCCACCGAGATCTACAAAAGAGTCAACGACCAGTTGCCGGCACTGCACCCACGGTACCGACCGGTCGACAATATCGGTAACATACAGTGAGATATCGGAGAACGTTCGCTTTCGCATAAAGGTGCGTGCTTCGGGACGCATGACATCCAAATTTGTCAGGAAAGTAATACCATTATCTCCAGACCAAGTAACTTCCCACCCTGCAACTTCACCGAACCGGCGTAAGTCATCAATATCTCCAGTCCACTCGAATTCTTTGGCTAGCCTTGCAACTCGGACTGCGCCTTCAGCGTCGACCTGCATGGAATGGACCCCTCTGGGTTGTCATCGGATAGTAGAAGCATAGGTCAGGTTGGACATTACTTCCCGACCGAGGGTGTTCTCGCTGCTCGTTGGCTGAACCGCACGGTTTACGACGACCGACTGATCAGCAGGTTGCGCCCGATCCCGCAGGAAAGAAAGCCTCGGGGTGCGAAGCGACGAATTCCCCGGGCAGGCGGGCTACCGATTCGCCGAGCCGGTGCAGCACCGCCTCGGCGGCCAGCCTGGTGATCTCATCAGAGTCGTAGGCGGCTTTACCGCCGCTGACGATGCGTGCCGCCATCTCACTGAAGGCAAGGAAGTCCTGCAGGCTCTTGACGGTCCGCTCACCGGCATCACGGCCGCTCACAGCGGCTTTGCCTCATCCCGAATGGGGTGCGGCCCTGGCAGTAGCCCACCTTCGGACACCAGGTCGACATGCAGACCGGTGAGCTCCTCCAAGTCGAGCATCAACTCGGCCATATCGAGCAGGTCGGCATCGGCATCGAACCGGACAAGCAGGTCGATGTCGCTACCCGAGACGTCGTCGCCCCGCGACACCGACCCGAAAACCCGCACTCGATTTGCCTTGTGCCGCAGCGCAAGCGCGATGATCTGATCTCGATGCGCGGCAACGACACCGGACGGGCGGGGCTTGGCAACCTCGCGCAGCCGCGCCATCATCGCCGCCGACGGCCGACGGCTACCACTCTCGTAGGCGGCAATATTGGGCTGCGCCACCCCGGAGCGCTGAGCCAGCTCAGCCTGGGTAAGACCAGCAGCCAGACGCAGCTCACGCACGGTTTCCATGCCTCGAACATATCGGACGGTATCAACCTCGCGGTCCGCCTTGGACGACATCCGCGGAAACGACGAAACGGCCCGCACCCCTTCAGGAGTGCGGGCCGAGCACCGGGGGTCCGCCGATCGATCATCAGGCGATTCGCCAGCTCACCTCGCCCGCCGGATAGCAGGGGGCGAGCAATAGCCTTCGATTAAGCAGCTGGCGCATCGTTGGGCACTGCGAAGCCGCCCCAGTCGACAATCTCGTAGCTGTCGCCGACCTGCTCGAGTTCCCACACCAGCAGGCCCCTGACCGTCCTAGAGCCCCAAAAGGACCGGCCCACTTGACGCGTCCCCCGTCGCGCCCCGTCAGCGGATATCACGGTCACGGTGTAATAGTTCGCATACTGAAGAACCTGATTGAACTGAATCTCGACCTGCACGCACTCTACGCCGCTATAGACGACGGGAACGCTGAGATCGAGCAGGTAACGGATGCCGGTCTCGGCAACTTCAACCAGCCGCGCATACCTGAACGGTGTCGGCATGTGCTTCACCAACAATTCCTCGCCGGCGGCGAGGCTGATCTCACGGGTAATAGTCATTTCATTTCCTTCCATATTACATATGATATTTACTTCCAAAGACCCGTCAGCGCGCGAGGTGCGCGTCTGCCGAAAACTACGGCGAATCGTCTCGACAACACCGAGCAGGCGCACAATTCACTGCTGGTCAGGTCAGCGGGCAGTCTCATATGGCCGAGACAAGACCGATGTTCTGGAAAGGCTCGGCGCGGTGGCCTGGGTCGAACGAAGGAAGGTTGCCTGTGGCTCGGTCGCCAGCGAGCAGCCGTCGTAGATGATCTTGCCGACGGGATCCACCGCGGTGTTGGTGTCACCTGGTGATATCCCATCAGCTGACAGTCGAGGTATCGGACGATCGGACCTGTTCCCCACATGGTCCAGTCGTAGGAATGCGTCAGCGGTGAGGCGTTGACGAACGCGGGAAAGGAATTCGGAATGATCTTGTTGCCGACCGCCTGAAAGACCAGCGCTGTGTCGCCGCAGCTTTCGAACACCACATTACCGGCGACCCACTCGCAAATCGATTATCCGGTGGTACTTGGAACGAAGCTCGAAGCGCACCCTTTGGGCGAGAAAGCGCCAGGAGCCCTCGGCGATACTGTTGCGACCCAGCTTGATCATGGCCGATATCGTGGTCTCGGTGGTGTCGCACAGGATCCACGAGCCACCATGGAGGTAGATGCTGCCGCCCATCCGGAAGTCGAGCATCGTGCCGGTACTCCACTCGAACTCGCAGTCGCGAAAGGCATAGTTGAGGAATTGCGCCTGCTGTGCCGGGTAGGGGGCGAATCCGGAACGGACTCCGGCATCACCCCAGTTGGCACCATCGACGTAGACCCCGTCGAACACCTGCTCGGAGTTCAGGTTCGAGTTGGTATCAAGTTTAGTCCCGCATAGTGGTGTAGCGCACGGTGATTGAGCTCAACGCTTCGACGATCACGTGTGAGAACCGCGATTATCTCGGGGTAGTCGCTGTGCCAGCGCCAACGACACGCGCCCGAATCTGCAGGTCATACCCTCATCTCACGACTCTGACGACGCACGGGGACACCCTCGACGCTGATCCATGGATTCACTCCAGCGCGCTGGTATCGAAGTCCCCACCCCCAAAATTCACCCAGGACTCAACCGATAATTCGCTGGCCTCAGCGACTTCTAAGACGTCGCGTAAAGCCGAAACCGCGCGATCAGCCATCTCCTCGAAGTCCCGATACAGTGCCGGCCAGCTGATCTCTCGGTACCAGTTCGGCCATGAGTCCTCGGATGGCGCAGCCCAACCATCAGCTACCAATCGTGCAGCGTCCTCCCACGAAATCTCATAACTATCCTCCACCACGGCACCGTCCACAATTTCGGCATGAATCACTTCGCCCATAACAGTGAACTGAGCAAATCGGTTCCCACTGGCTTTAATAACCAGGCATCCATCGGCGGGCATACGCGCCAACGTCAAAGCTAGCGCAGCCTGGAAGCTAGGCCAGTCTGCATTATCACGCACCATCAGCACTCCTCATTCACCGAGTGATCGAGCTCAGCTCGGTACATCGGATCTACAAAATGCAGGAAGATGCTGTCTTCGTCTAGACGGAGTTCAACGATGGCTGAGGCTAGGTCCCATCTGACGAAACCGTCAGATCCCGCTCGGGTTCGGGTTGGCAGACCTAACGTCGACACAATTCCAGTAGTCAGTGCGGAAAAATGGTCGTACACCTGGCGCACGAAATCCGATTCGTCACTACTTGATAGGTCAGAGAGAAATACAATAACCTGCTCGGCCCGACCATCTCGCTCCCTCCAACGTGCTTCTGGACGAGCCAGGTCAAGATCGGTAGTAATTACGGCACCGAGAGCAGTATGCTCGGCGACCCGCCAATTTTGCACTCTGCAGAACCGATCGAGATCCGTACCGAACCACGTCCAGTCAAAACCGGCAGCTACCCGGACCTTTTCTACGACCTTTTCAACACCAGCAAGCATTTCTTCAGACTCCACATTGAGGGTGCGATACGGCGCAACGACTATCAAATATAAGCACGGCAGTGCCAGATGGCACACTCACCTCAGCAGTTGGTCAAAGCAGCTCGTATCGAGCAGAAACACCCTCTTTGCCGAGTTTCGAAGTGACCGTGTCCAGCATTTCCCGAACCAGCTGCGGCGGTTCACTCACACTGAACAGCACAATATCGACCCCGTTGTCCCCCGCCACCCCCGCCTTCTTCGCCATCCGGCGCACCTCACCCGACCGCACAGCCCCGAGATACGCGTTCAGCTTCCGCCGGAAATCCTCGATCAGCTCCGCATCCGCACCCGGACCATAATCACGATCCTCGGTCATCGCCAATATCAGTCGACCATTCGCCCCGACAGCGACCTGATCGATCCGCCCGACCTCACATACCGTCATTCCAACTCCAATTGTTCAGCGCCCGTTCTTCAACAGGTTGATCGAAATGCTCAGGCCGACCGAGTAGCGGCATATTCTGGGAAACGAACACCTATGGCGGCATCGAACGCCGCGACCCGCTCCGCCGAATCCCAATCATGAAACTGGTCACGGCCACGATACCAATCCATCAACGACACCACATCCTGAACACGACCCGCCAACAACGCCAAAATCACCACATCGCGAAGGCGCTCAGGTGCAGGGTTCAACTGATCGATAGCACCCAATGCAGGCTCCCGAGCACGGGTCAGCAGGTCATTGATCGTCGACACCTGCCCGAACCAGTCCCGAACTTCACCACGGACATAATCCATGAATTCAGCAACACTGGTGTCGATATCAGCTTCCACCGCGACCCAGATCTTCGCCCTCGAAACATTCTGCGGATAGCGAAAATCTCCGAACGACACAAAATCAATGCGGGATGGCTCAAGACTTCCGGCGGCGCTTTCCAACGCATCAATAGGCAGCTCGGCGCGGATCTGCCTGACCACGTCCGACATCAAATACGCCCATCCGAAGAGGCCGATGCACCCGTCCCGATCGAGCGTCAGGGAAGCCATGACGGCTTGGCGCACACCCAGCAAACCGTCGATATCAGCAGCAAACCACGCATGCCGCCACCGCGGATATCGCTTCCCCGGCTGAGCTTCTCCGTGTCTGTCCAACGCCTCGCACTGCGTGAAACCCTCCACAGCCAGGGCCTCACCCAACTTGGCGATAGTCGATTTCATCAACCGATCCGACCCAGCCGAACCCATCATGTTCTCCTCTCGAATACTCAGCTGATCGAGAGGCTCAGGCCAACCGAGCGGCAGCATATTCCGGGAAACGAACACCTATCGCGGCATCGAACGCCGCGACCCGCTCCGCCGAATCCCAATCATGAAACTGGTCACGGTCACGATACCAATCCATCAACGACACCACATCCTGAACACGACCCGCCAGCAACGCCAAAATGACCACAGCACGCAACCGCTCCGGATTAGGGTTGGACCGGTCCAACGCGGACAACCTCGGCTCTCGAGCCCGAGCCAGCAGGTCCGTGATCGTCGACATCTGCCCGAACCAGTCCCGGACATCACCGCGAACATAATCCATGAACTCAACGACACTGTTGTCGATATCAGCCTCGGTCGCCACCCAACTCTTCGCCCTCGAAACATTCTGCGGATAACGAAAAATTCCAAACGTAACAGAGTCTACCGGGGCGGGTACCGAACCGTCGGCGGCGCTTTCCAACGCATCAATAGGCAATTCGGCACGGACCTGCCCGACCACGCCCGACATCACATACGCCCACCCGAAGACACTGACACAGCTGTCCCGATCGAGCTTCAGCGAAGCCATGATGGCTTGGCGCACACCCGGCAAGCCTTCGATATCAGCAGCGAACCACGCGTGCCGCCACCGAGGATATCGCTTCCCAGGCTGTGCCTCTCCGTTTCTGTCCAACGCCTCGCACTGCACGAAACCGTCGGCAGCTAGTGCTTCACCCAGCTTGGCGATAATCGACTTCATCAACCGATCCGACCCAGCGCCACCCACAATGATCTCCTCTCGATACCGCATCTGACACAATCATGACACGGGCCTGGTGGCCTTCTGCCGTCACCGCCCCAGCATGGTCAGCTCACTGAGCTCCTCCCCGCGCGATACCGCCCCACCATTTGGCTGAGTCATGGCAATCTGTACGGTCAACGATTGATCGACTCGCCTACCCATTCGATTGCGCTGCCCCGCCTGCGTGAGGTCGGCGATTGCCGTATTCACAGGGGCTGTTACATTCGGGACGACGGGTGCCACCTCTGCATCCGAGATGAATCCCAACGACCGCATAGCGTCACCCGGAACCATCGGAGGCCCGCCCAATAAGGTGGCGGCGCGCTGAGCGAAGTCGTCCACAGCGGAAGCCAACGCGTTTTGTGCGGCGGTGGGGCTGGGTGTCAACGCCTGTACTGCGAGCAGCGCATCGCTTCGTGCTTGAAAGTACAGGTACGCGGCAGGATTATTGGCCAGCGCTGCCCGGCGTGCAGCTTCGGCATTCAATTCAGCATAGGCAGGCAGCGATTGGTTCCAGTTGCCATCCGCTCTCAATAGGTCGGTCGGCCATGGTTCATTCGCAGCCTGCCACACCAGATCATCGGTAGCCTGCCACCCATTGTTCCACCGAATCGTTGTCACGCCATCGACCTGAATCTGCGATGGGTCAAGTTCTCTTTGCCTAATGAGGCCCCGAAGCTCGGCGTTCTGGATGTCGTCGATGAGGAGTTGCTGCCCTCCCTGCCGGTATGCTTCGTATCCCTCGAGCTGCCCGCGCGTGTAGGCACCGTCACCCCATTTGGATTCGACGAAACTGACTTTGCCATCTTTGACGACGATGAAGTCGGGTTCGAAATATCTACCCGGTCTGTTCGGGATCGGGATTCTGGCATCTGCTCCTTCAGCGATTATGACGTAACCGTCCGCCTCGAGTTTCGTTCGGGTGAGTCGTTCACCAATTCGTCCGCCGATCGCCCCGACGTTGCCCGTATCACCCAGGCCTGCGGTGTTCCAGGGGCTCGGCCGACCCGCCGGTGTCGGTGTCATACCGAAACGCTGGGTGTCGTCGAGCTCGGTGGCACGTTCCAACGCCTTCATCTCCGCCGCTGACGGTCGCGGATCAGGCGCCAGAGTCATGGGATTCTTGCCCCCGGGCAGGTCCGCCTCGCCTGCGAAACGGCCTCCCGGGTTATGGATCTTGCCGTTGTCATCTATCCACTGACCCGGCTTCAACAAGCCCTTCCAGTGATCCGATGCGGCGATCACCGCACGGATTTGGTCATCGGTAAGACCCTGCCCGCCCAACCTGGCGATGATCTCCGATTCACGCATCCCTGCCTGCTGATACAACTCATCGACCTGCAGTACGAGATCTCCGTCGGAACCGCGTGCCGGCGCCTTTGGGGTACCACCCGCCGCTGTACCTCCGCCATGCTGACCGGGCCCCCGCTGGGGAATATTCGCACCCGGTCTCGGTCTCGTGGGGAAGATGCTGAGGCCGTCGATAGTCGGCCCGTCGATACCGGCCGGATCGACGCGCGAATCCCAAGGATTCGTTGCACCAGGCCGCGGTGCACCCGATTGCGTCCCGGCGGGATACTCGGGAGAGTGGCGCGGCGTGGTAGTCAACGGAGTGTGCGGCGCCACTGCCTCACCGGCAGTTCCACCAGATCTCGGTACCGTTCCCAGGCCAGCGCGTCGACCTGCCTCGATAGCAGCTTCGGCCGTACCCAAGCCCGTCACGCCTTCGGCAGCAGCTAGCCGTTCAAGCAGAATCGCGGCTTCGATTTCTGCCCCAGCAGCCGCCCACGCCTTACCGGCGAACCGTAGTACCGGAAACGGAATGATAACGAGCCCCAGCCCGAGAGCACCGTTCCTGATCTTGCCCCAGTCGCCTTCGGTAACGCCGTCGTACACCTGCACGGATGAATCCACTGCCGCCGCTGGCAATCCCAGGGTGAACATATTCGTCGCACCCCACAAGGCCTTTCCGTAATTGTCTTCCTGTAGGCCCGTGACGAGATTTTCAGCATGGTCCAGGACCATCGCATCGACGAGGCCACCGACAACATTGCGCGCGTCGTTGAAATCGAATTTATGGGGATTCAATACCGAGTTCGGAATGTAGGTGGTCCGCGGATCGGTGGGATACAGGCTGCCGTATTTGTTGGACTCGAGTTCTGTCGCACGCGCGGGATCGACACCGATACCGTGGGCGTTGAGCCGATCGCGTGCCGCGAGGGCGTTCGCGTTGAGCTGCTGCAATGCCCGTTCACGGGTGTAGCCGACGCCCATGAGTTCCCGAATCCGGGCTTCGCGGACCTCATCGGATGCACCACCGTAGGCTGACCCGTATTGCAGATGTGCTGCCTTTTGATCCTCGTCTTGTTGCTGAGCCGAGTACCGATTCGATGAATTCGCCAACCGGTCGAGCGCTGCTGCCCGCTTCTGCGAGCTCAATTCGTCCAGCTCACCGACTGTCGCCGACATGGCCAGATCGCCCAGGATGTCCACCGCGGAGTAGTCCCTGCTCGGGGTGAACATATCTCCACTGGGTCCTACGATCGAACCGGGAACGTAATGCGAGTTCAACCGGTTCAGCGCACCATAGTAATCCCCGACCACCGGTGCCGTTCGGGCAGCGACGACGAGTGCGATATCGCGGTCACGCTGTTCCAAGGAGTAGTTTTCGTCCGTGCCGATGGCACCAGCCATCAATGCCGGTAGCACGAAATGTTGCGGCTTGGCTGAAGTGCCCGATGGGTCTTTTACCCACTCCTCGCCGGGAAGACGTACCGACGGTGTATCCGAATACAGCCCATTGCCGACATCGGTTCGCTCCTGGTCGACCTGCATTCCACTCGGCAAAGTCACTGTTTCGCCGGACTCGAGCTTCTCGGATTGATTGACCAGCGAAACCACATCCAGCAAGCCACCAACCTCGGCCGACTGCTCGGGAACCGGGGCGTCACCGGCCAACGCATTCAAGACAGGATTGCCGGTAGGCCCGTTTTCCGCCGCCCCGGTCGCACGCTCAGCAGCGTTCGCCGACGATTGCGCGGAAACCACCGGTGCCGACGACTTGGGCGGTTCAGAAGTCTTCTTCTCGTCCTCGTCGTCATCGAAGACGCCCTTGACTTTGTCCCACAAACTCATAACCACTCCAGAAAAAGGAAGAACGCCTCGAAAAGATCGACGAAACAGAGGAAACCCTCGGACCACGGAATCTTCCGGGCCAGAAAAACTACAAATGCCGGTTCACCTTCGAAAAGGGGCGAACGCGGCACTCGTAGCCGACGAGCGACCGCACCGCAACTACCGGCTATACGGGTGCGCGGATGATCCGACCCGGGTCGCGGCCCCCGTCCCGCACCGTCGCCTCGTGCGAGGACCATCCCTGCAGCGTGAACCCTCACCGGTATCGCCCCTGAGGGACCGAAAAAACGACAAGTGCCGCGTTCAACCCGAAAGTCGAACGCGGCACTCGACACCGCGGTAGCACCCGCACAGTGCAGGTCACATGACAGCCGTGACGTCTACGAGGAGCGTTGTGCCTACCCTGGTTTCAGCGGTGCACCGTGATTACGGTGCGCGGACGATCCGGATCTGAGTCGCGGTCCCATCACGAACCGTCGCACCATGAGTGGACCAACCCTGAAGGGTCACCCGATCACCCGAGTCGACCCGCACAGTGGCGCTCGCGGTCATCGTTCCCGTCCACCCGGTCTTCTCAGCACCAGTGGCGATCACGACACCGTTGACCAGCAGTCGCACAGCCTGGCGAGGACCACCGAAACCGCTGTAGATCGCATACGGAATGCTCGCCGACACAAAGATGTTGAGCGCGGTCCCCTGAGCGATCAGCGCATTGCCACTGACCGTCGAACCCGGGAAGGCGGCAGTATCGGCGTACCAACCCGTGATATCGGACCAACTTCCGCCGAGTGCCTGGTCACCGCCCTTGCTCATGCCCGAGGGCTTGAACGGCGGTGCAACTGCCATCGAGAACGTGCCCGTACCACTGGCGGCCATCGGGATCGGACCGATACGTGTGGTCGCGCATACGCCGGTCGTGCCGAACCCCGCGGACGCAGAGAGATTCGGAACGACTTCGGCTGACAGGACTGCCTTGGAGGTGAACACCGCACCACGGCTCGCCGTGCGACTGCCTGCGGCGAATGCCGCTGAAACTACGACCCGGCCGCCGGCGCCCACAGACACTCGTGCGGTTGCGGTCCCGGTGTCACCGAGCACGGGCGAGATCCATTGCGACAACGGCCATGCGACCGCGCGCAATTCTCCCTCTGCTCCCGCTACCGCCCTGGCGGTAGCCAAGGGCCGAAGGATCGCAGATTTCACCTCGTTGCCCGTGAAGGTGGCATAGACGAACGGCGGAACCTCCGGAATTCGGGTTCCGTCGATCATGGTGCTGGGTGATCGCGGTGCGTCGGCGACCATCGTCGGCGCGCCGGGGATGGCCATGACCGCAGTCGGCGGCGTCGGCAGACTTGCTGTGAGCACCTGCGTGGGTGCCGTCATAGCGGCCTCCGATTTGGTTGTGAGTGAATATTTTTCGACACCGAGGTGCCGATTCAGCTCATGGCGAAGGTGGGGGTGATGAGCAGCGTGCCCTGCGCACCGAGGGTGGTGGAGGCGATGGCGACCTTGTCGATGAAGGTGCCGCCGGTCGGCGCGCTCCACAGGCCGGCGTGGGTGTAGGTGCCTGCGGGCAGGTTCACGGTCACCTGGCTGCCGGAGATCTGGCCGTTGGCCGGCGCGCTCCACGTGGTCGCGACGCGTGCGTAGGCCGGCGAACCGCCGGAAGCCTCGTTCGAACCGTTGGTGCCCGGGTCAGCGATGTGGACGGAAACGTAGACGGTGGAGGCGATGTTGGCGTAGGCGGCGCACAGCGCGTTCTTGGTGGAGGTAACTGCAATAGCCATGGAAGTACTCCTCGAGAGTTGTTGTTGTGGAGAGAATGTCGCTGTCCGGCGGCTGAGAAATCAGTGGCGGATAACGGAGCCGACGTACCACGCGTAGGTGGTGACCGGGGAGGTCAGATAGGTGACCAACATCGTGTAACGCGAGTTGGTGGGAATGGCGTCACACGTGACGGCCGGAACGGCCCATTTGGCCGCGGTATTGGTGACGGTGGCCGCCCAGGTACCGATCGTCGCCCCACCAGGAGCAGTGATCACAATGGAGACCGTTGTCCCGTTGGGAAATACGGCGCCGCCGGAGGGCTCGATGGTTTGCACGAAGCTGGCACCGGTGGTGAGCTTGAGCGGTTCGACTTTCGGCTGGTATCCGAGATATCCGGGATCGAGTGCTGTTGTCATAGGTTTCCTCTGCTGTGTTCGGCCTCGTCCATGAATTCGTGGCGAGGGACGGTTCGAGGGACACGGCCGCTCTGGACCGCTTCGATCACGCCGCGCAGCACAGCGAGCGCCGCCCGGAACAGTCCGGTGGCGTGGTCCAATTTCTGAATGAGTGCGACCTACACGGCCACGACTCGGCGAGTCACGATGGTGACCCGGAGACTTGTCTTCCGGTGGTCACACACTCACGAATAGGAGCACAGCGTGCCGTCGAAATAGGTGTCGTGGCCCAACGGATCACCCTTCATATTGTTGGCGAACGGGGTGTAATAGCCTGGTCCCCACACGCTTCCAGCTGCGGCGAACACGACGAATGTTGCCGACGAGTGCAGGACTGCGTCGCCTCCGGTCGCCCCACCGTTGCGGGCAAGTTTCCACTGCCCCTCCGGACTCGACGCAGTCCACAGAGAGACGTTGTAGTTGTACGCCGAACCGCAAGGGCTGGCCCAGAACGAGCTGACGGTCATCACATACCAGCCGGGCTTGACGATCTGGATCGTGCCGGACGGAAGGTCGATGATGTTGACGTTGCTCGCTTGGCGCGCAGTATCGAAAGCAGCACCGAATTTGTTGGACCCCGCGCTCATCGGCGCGCCCGCGGTGTTCTGGCGACAGAGCGACCAACCCGTCCCGACAACCGCCGGGGGTGTGGTGTCGGCAGCGGCGAAAGAATCGATATCGAAACCGAACGACAATTCCTTGGAACCGTCCCAGGCATCAGTGACATTGCAAGCGCTGAAGAAGCCGACCCACCGGTTGTTGGCGCCTACTGGCGAACTTACCGTGGCGTCACGGTACGTCAGTTTGCTGATGCCGTTGACCAGTACCTCATAGGAAGGTCCGGTAGCGGTGACAGTTACCGTGTCGCCGACGCTCAGAGCCAGCCCAGTCTTCTCTGCCCACGTCGTGATGACCATTTCGCCGTTGCTGAATGTGGCGCGTTGGAGCAGGATCCTCGCGGTTCCGACCTGCACGATGACGAACGTCGACATGTCCACAGCCGACCGGAGCAGAAGCCCGCTTCCGGTGAATACACCGGCTTGGTTCGGTCGCCCGAGCACCATCGACACCGACTGGTCGTCGGTCATGAGGGGGGTCTTGCGCAACGCGAGATCTGCACCGGTACTGGTGTTCCCGCTCTTGGAAATACCGGCCTGATCGTCAACGACGACCATATCCGCGACGGTACCCGCACCAGCCAACCATTTGGCGACTGTCCATTTGGTGTCATCCCATGACTGGAAGTTGTCTGTTGCCGAGGCACCGCCGACTTGTTCCTGGGTTTGTTTGGTCTGCAGGTCCGAGATCGCCGAAGCGTTCGCCGTCGAAGTAGTCTGCGCCGAATCCGCCGAGGACTTCGCCGATGAAGCCCCAGCTCGGGCCTCACCCGCGGCGTTGATCGCTTCGTTGTTCGCCGCGTTCATGTTCGCGCCGATCGCTTCGACCCCGGCAAAGGACCCCATGACGCTGGACAGTATCGTCGCGCGCGCCGACTCCCATGTCACCTTTTGGATGTTGCGAATCGACCCCCCGGTATAGGAGCCAGAAGGTACTGACCTATCCGGACTGGTCATCGATCCGCCTCAGCCGACGTCGGTTGCACAGCACCGATTTTCGCGTGATTGAGGTCGAGATCGCGAGGATCTACCAGGTGCTTGAGTTCGCCGGAATCGCGGAGCTGTTCCACCAAGTGAGCACGCTCTTCCGGTGTCAGGTCGGTGACGTCGGGCGCGGAGCTTTCCGGCGGGCGCGGGGCGCCCTTCTCCGCCCACTGGCCCGCGCCGTTGAGCCAATGGGTGACGCCGCGAGCGGGCGGGTGGTATTCCTTGGTCTGCTCAGCGGCATAGTGCCGAAAGCCGAGATCCCACAGGTGTTTCGACCACTGCCGAAGCACATCGGGATGGACCAGCAGCGGCGAGTTCTGCGGCCCGGGAAGACCCACGAGCGCCCACACGAACGCTTCATGGGGGTCATCGGGATTGCACTGCTCGAGCGAAGGGATGGACATGTTCTCTCCGGATCTACATCTGAACGGCGAGCGCATGGATGTCGTCGACGATGTCGGCGACCACGCGCATGGATTTGGCGAAGGGCATGTCGCTGTCGCGATCCGAGCCCACAGTGACCTGCCAGGCCGGGCTCGCGGTCCGCGACCAGGCCAGTTCGAGTTCGGTGACCTGGTCGACGTAGATCGAGCCCTCCGGCATCCCCTTGACGGTGGAACCCACACGGTCACCGAGGAAGAAGTGGCCGAGGCCCTGATCGCCGATCAGGTACGGCTCGCCGTTGGCGACGATGAATTTGTGGGTGAAGTGCTGGCGGGTCTTCCACATACCCTCACCGAGGGTGAGCAGCGAGCCGAGGGTGTAGGCCCGGTCCGAGCTGTTCTCGAAATGCTCGTGGTAGTGCGACCAACCCGCGTTCAGCGCTCGTTTGGGTGAGCGGTGTCGCTGCCATGCCAGCAGCGTGTCCGACAACAACGACGTCGCGATCGTGTTCGCCACCGCGGTAGCGGCATTCACCGCGCCACCGGCGATCGAACCACCGAGGGGAATTTCGCTCAGCGCGCCGGCGATGAGGAAGCCCACGACCTGGATCGCCGAGGAGATCGCCTCGTTCACACCGGGCATCGAGTGACCACCGGTGAGCACCTGCACCGCCGAGGCTGGGTTGACCACGAACTGCGAGGTCTGGATGCCGGAGTTCTCGTTCTGCCGGTAGACCACCCATGGGTTCGACGGGAGCGTGCCCATCCAGCCCGGATTCTTGTACAGCTCGGGCACATTTTGATCCGGCAGCACATCAGGGCTGTAATCGAGCCAGGAATTGTCGAACACCTGCTTGGTGCGCTCCAGACCGTCCCACATATCGCCACCGGTACTGGTACCGGTCCAGAACCCGGACTTGTCGACGATGTCGACGACCAAACACCCGTGACGGACCACAGCGCCGGGCCACGGTGGCGGATCACCGGTGAGCCAGCGCCGGGTCACGACCGCCAGCTGGGCGGTTTCGAGGGTGCCCGCGGACGCTTCATGGAAGTTCTGGAAGCGGGAACCGAAGATCGTCCACAGCGACGTATCCTCATGGAACGCGGTGGGTTTCACCACCACGCCCCACCTCGACTGATCGAGGGTGCCCCATTCGCTGGGATCCAGCGGATCGTCGGGCAGCGTCCACAGGCCGCCTTCCAAGCGAAGCAGGTTCAGATGCAACGCCGTCTTGAGGGTCCACACGCTGGGCCCGGCGAGCAGGAACTGTCGCGGAAACTGCACATGCTCGGGAAGAAACGGGTTCGACCAGCAGTAGATGTGCTTGAGATCCTGGTAGGAGTGCATGAACAGCAACTCCACGGTCGTCACACCCTGGGCGTCGGTCTTGATGACGGCCTTCTCGAGCCGTCCGTCCCACCGCGCACCGTCTTTATCGACGGTGATGTGCACATTCTTCTTCACGCGGCCGTTGATATCGACCGCCCATTTCGCCAGGTAGTAGTCGTAGGGCAGCACCAACACGCCCGTGCCGGCCTGGTTGAGAATCCACCGGAAATCAGCGCTGATCTCCGCCCCACATGTCCCGCGCAGGTTCCAGTCGCCATCCCACAATCTGATCAGCGGTCGCGCGAACCGCCGCTGTTTGCGAGTGGTCTTGGTAGCCTGCGCATCCGCGTAGATCGCGGGCAGATCCAGCAGGCCCGTCACTGCAGCCCCCACGGACGCGACCAGTTACGCGGCTGCACGACCATGACCGCGGTGCCGGTCGGGGCGCCGCTGACCGAAACCGGCACCGTGGTGGCGGGAGTGTAGGGCGGGACGGGGTACAGGAAGCTGACACCGTTCATCAATGCCCAGATCTGGGAGCCGTCCTTGGCGACGATCATCTCTTCCATCGGGTCGGTATCGACCGTCAGATCCTTACCCGTCGCGGCGTGCGGCAAGGTGATCACGCGGGCAAGGTCGCGTTCGTCGGCGCCCCAGGAGAAGTCGGGCAGCGTCCACTTGCCCGGCGCCGCGCACACCCACTTCAACCACATCGGCTGATCAGTCGGGTTAGCGATCGTGATAGTGCCGGACTGGCTCCTGCCCTCACCGGTGGTGTCGGTCGTCGAGGTCCAGGTGCCGGTCACATCCGACTCGACCCACCACGGATTTCCCGCGGTACACGTCATGACGACCTTGCCCATCGACTTCAGATGCGGATCCTTGTCCGGCTTGAAGTCCGGCTGCTCCGACATCCGGAGCTTCAACGACCGCGTCCCGAAATCAGTCGTGATCGTCAACGTGGAGTCACGGTCGTAGGCCCACGCCTTACGCCACGCCGAATCCACCGCCTCCCACGAACCACCCGCGGCTTGAAACACGTTGACCGCGAACACAACATCGCGCTTGTTCGTCCGGTAACCACCGAACGACGAGCCGGCCTGAAACGCCGACTGATTCCAGATCGTCGTCACCGGCGCGTCGTACAAACCGGTCGGCGACGTAGCCAACTCCACACCCTCACGACCACTACCCTGACCAGCGATCGTCCATTGCGAACCATCGACTCCGGTCACCGTGATCATCGCAGCATTAGACGCCACAGATTCACCTCATTCTTTGCACGGGCCTCGCCGAGCATTAGGGTTTATCCCTATTGCTCCGGGCACTTTGAATTTCCGATGCGCCCGATCGAGCCGACATCGAAATAATTTAACGGACGGTCGACCTGAGGTCACTTCCGCGATTCATCCGCCGAGGTCACCGCGACAAGCGGGAAAGGACGACGGCTGCCAGATCAGTTGGCGTTCATTAGTTCCCATTGCTGTGCGAGAACTTTGAGTCTCGCGACGACGTCATCCTGGCTCGACATCGAAATATTAACCGTCGCAGGCTGACCTGATGGAGCACTCGGTGCGTAACCGCGGCCGCTGCTGGGCTGCGCGGACCGCTGCTCCATCATTTTCTGCAAGAAGAAGGGGTCCGCATTCAATGCCTGTAGGAACGGACGGTTAACCGTCGTCGACCGCGCATTCATGACGAACTCGCCGTCCGAAAGATAGGCCGGGATCTTGTCACCGATCGAGGAACCTGGCCCTTGCACGTTTCCGCCTCCCGAGAATCCGGCTACATGCCGGACAGCGCTGGCAAAATCAGCAACACGTGGTTGTATGTACTCGGTAATCGAGCCGGCTGACTGACCGATATATTCGAAGAACCCGCTCACCGGAAGGGTTCTGGCAATAGTACCGTTACCTCGACCATCACCGTTTCCTGAAATCGGAGGAATCAATTCACCCGTATTCAGGTCAACCAATGGGCCATTCTCTGGAGGTGCCAGGTCAGGATTTGGAACCCACGGAGTCATACCAGGATCGACAACGTCGTGCCAGGTGAACATCTTGGCCATGATCCGCTCGGCCCTACCGAAACTCCCTTGCGACATACCCGCGTACCGGGTCGCCTTGCCGCCCAGTTCCGCGTTCGCTACATAGTCGCCGAAAAATCCTTCTGCATTGTAGCCAGCGGCCAGAACTGCATTCAGGCTGTATTCCGACTTCATGCTCGGAGGGATTTTTTCAGACCAGCGCTTCTTGATCAGCGCGAGGTTGTATGCCGCGGCATACACCGCAAGCGTCTGATCGTTTGCAAGATCCGACCATTCCCTGTTAGCAAATACAGCGGGATACTCAGCCTTCACACGATTGAACGTATCCTCTTTCATGTTTGTCAACCCTAGCGAGTTGGACTGCCCGCCATCGACGAGCTCACGAAATGGAGACGTATTCCTACGGACCCAATCTTTCAGCTCCCCCTGATGACCATCCCAAGTTAGGTTCGCGTCAGCACCCTCATTGAGCACAATTGCCATTACAAGGCGAGGATCGACGCCTGCGGCACCACCAGCCCTGACAGAATCCAGCGCCCACTGCGCTACTTTAGGATCAACATCCTCAGGCGTGCCATGGACATCCGGATTCCAATTGAACTTCGGCGGAGGACTATTCCATGTATTCGTATAGTCGGTCATTTATGAATTTCCTTCTGGAATGCAGACATCCCGGCTATCGCCGTCACAAATCCAATTTCTGCACGGCGGGGCCGAGCGATGACGTAGCGGACGAGATCGACACGCAGGTCGCAGCGGCTATAGTGCAAGCACCGAGATTCGTCTCCGTGCGATGTGACCCTGTGAGGAAAAATGAATTCTGGTCAAGTGGGCAGTTCTCGACGCCGGTGGCCATGGCTTGCGGCCATTGCAGCGATCTCAGCGGTCAGCGTCGGCAGCTTTGCTACCTGGGCGGCGCTCCGTAATCCGGCGGAACGCCACCTGAACGAGGTCAGCGTCGCTGGCTACACCAGAGTGACGCAGGTAAGCGACAAGAGCGGCGCCGGTCCATGGGCCGAAGCTATGTTCATCGGACCGCCTGTCGACGACGTGCGCAGCCTCGTTGCTGCCCCCGGGCTCTCGCTCGGCCCCGCTCCGATTCCTCTTGTTGACGAGTCGGAGAAATCTGCGCAAACTGCCGGGACGTTGTACCGATCCACGTGGGAGGGGTACGGCAATACAGCGGATGATTGCCGTCTATCGGTTTACCGAGGCATAGACAACGCCTATGACGAGTCGAAGTTGACCAAGGCTCAGGTCGCAGACGCCAACGACGGCTCCATTTTCGTGCTGCGGGTGCATGTCACCTGCGGCAGCGGGTAAATCGATCCCGGTCCCCGAACACTCAGACGCGAAACTTTGATCAGCTCACAAAGACTGATGCGTGTAGGCCAGCGGGAATCGCTGAGCCGGTTCCGTTTTGATGCATCCGCACATCGAGGACGTCACCGGCGCGCAGCACGGGTTGCGAGGTGAGCGGAACGGTAACCGGGATCTCTGCCGCCAAGTTCGTTCCCGCGATCAGCGTGAGACTCGCAAAGATCTGCAGCACAACACCATTGCGGAGCTGCCGGACAGAGATGGTCGCATTGTCGGTCGCGGCTCCAACGATCGTTGCGTAGCCCGGCGGTGCGACGAGCTGGACGTCGGTGACGGTGTCGCCGCTGTAGAAGGCTGAGGAATACACCCCGGCCAAGGTGGTGGTATCGGCTCCTCCGGCGGCTTGCGCCGGCAGAGTTGCGGAGTAGATCATTCGTCCTCCCAGGTGGATGCGGTGAACTCGTCGATCAGGTTTTGCATCGACTCGTCTCGTTGGGCGTCGCGGACGATGTCCACCGCGGTGACCGGGCGGGGCATCGGCGAAACCCGGGGCGGGTCTCCGCCGGCTGCGGCGATGACTGCGGCCTGCACGCCTTGGAGTGCGTCGATGACCGAGAGCAATAGGTAGCTGTCGATCGTGTAGCCCTCTGGCGAGGGCCCCGTGGGCTCGGACTTGTCCTCGTACAAATCGAGCTTGTCCTCGGCTTGTTCGGCGGCGAGCATCTGTTCGGCGAGTTCTTGGTCCATCGCCAGCGCAGATCGGTATTGCGAGCCGTGCGGCAGCCTGTCTTTGAAGGCCCAGATGGTCCGCCAGTCGCGCGTGCGGATTGTGTTGGGCCCGAAGCAGTCCCGGATGTCGATGCCGCGCTCGAGCAAGTCGTAGTCGAGCGCGGCACCGAAACGTTCCCAGAACTCTACGAGCCCTGCGATCCCCCCGGCAGCTCCGAGGAGCCCTGGCCGAAGAGGTGCGCGTAGAGGTCTTTCTGGAAGGCGAACCACTCGTCGAGCGGCCGATCAGCGAACAGGTTCTCGACGGCTTCGTACTGGTCGCCCAGCACGATCGCCATCTGTTCGTCATCGCTGGCAGTCCGGCGCAGGGCCAGGACCTGGCTCCGGGTGACCGGTGCGATCGCGATGCTGTCGGTCAGGCGGTAAGGCGCGCGTCGGCGCGGGGCGAGCTCTTGCTGCAGCTCGTGGAAACGGCCGCCGACCTTGTCCTGGTCGGCCGCTTCGGGTGTGGGTGCCATGATGTTGCTTCTCCGGGTGGTGTTGTGCGACTAGGACTTCGAGGTACGCCGCTGCGTCGCCTTGTCGACGGCCTTTTCGGCGTGGCCGAGCTTGAAGACCGCGTTGACGTATTCGGATGCGGTGGAAACGATGTACTCGTCGACGCCGTCGGTCATGGTGACGGGGTACTCGGTGGGGATGGCGGACACGGTGGACCCGCTTTCTTCTCCGGCAAGAATGGATAGGGAATGTGTGGGGCGTGCCATGACCGGAGACACATGACACGCCCCACGCCCGAGTCAGGACTCGGGAGTTCAAGATGCCTTCACGGCCGGGGCGGATTACACCGCGTTGGGGATACCGGTCTGGGCCAGGATCTTCTTCCAGCCCGAGCCGCCGAAGCCGTGAGCGATGGCGTAGCCGGCGGTATCGTCCTTGAACGCGACCATGGTCAGCTTCTGGGCGAGAACCTCGGTCGGGTTCCACTGCTCGCCGCCGTACTTGCTGACCGCGACCTTCGGCAGCACCTTGTAGACGTAGATCGGGCTGGCGTCGTTGCCGTCCTTACCGATGATGATCGCCGAGTAGTAGGTGATCTCTTCCGATGCAGGCTGGGCGAAGAACACTTCGCCGGAGGCGGCGTTGGCCTTGATCGCCGTCAGGGCCGTACCGGTGGCGAGGTTCAGGGTCAGCGCGGTGGTCTGCTGCGGCTGGAACTCGATGGTGGTGATGTCGCTGGTCACGTCGTTGCGGACCGGCTGCAGCTCACCGTAGGACTCGATCGGAGCCGCGGTGATACCGCGAGCGAAGGCCACGCCGGTCTTCTTGTCGATCAGACCGACTGGCTGGTAGGCAGCCGGAAGGGTCTGCAGAGCACCCGACGCATCGGTCAGCGCCGCCGGCGCCGCGGTGTAGTGGGGTGCGATGAAAATGGCCGCGTCGAGCGGCTTGAGCAGCAGCGATCGCTGCGCGTTCTTCAGCGCGGTGAGGTTGGTGGCAGGCATGTGTCTCCATTCGAGCGCCCGCGAGTGCGGGTCGCGGTTTAGAAGCCGGTACCGACTGGCACCGACGAAAAGCCCAGGGCAAGGCAGATGTTCGGCCTACTGGCGGCGGGCTTCGACAGTGAAGGCAATCTCGACCATCTGATTGAGCGGGTCGAGGTCAGGCACCTCCGACAGACCGCGGCTACGTCGCAGGATCGGCGGATGGAACTTCGGCTCCTCGGCCACGATCTCCTCGGTGTAGTCGACGAGGACTCCATTGACGTGGCTCGCCGGCGCGTTCAACAGTGCGGTGCGGATCTGCACCGAAAGCTGTTGCGCCTGAGCACGGCTGGTACCGAAGGCCACCACACTGACCTTGGCCTTGTAGGTGATGGCGTTGATATCGAGCGTTCCGCCGGTGGTCCGCACCCAGATCAAGGGCAGTTCGGACTGCAGGTCCGCCGACGTCGCGGGCAACGTGGTGACGGAGGTGGCGATCGGGGTGAACAGGTCGACCATGAACTGCTCGAAATCGGGGAACTCCCCCGGCGTGGGGTAAGTCATTACGTCGCTTCCGGCGCCGGGCCGACTGCCACCTCAGCCTCGAGGGATCCCGCGGGGGCTTCCGGTACCGGGATGGCGTCGGCAACCGTCATCGCAACCCCCTGAGCCAGATTGGCCAGCACGTTGATATCGGACCTCAAGGTCGCCAGCCGACTGACCAAGGCCTGAAGTTCGGTAATGATCTGTTCGGCGAGACCACTGGGATCATCGGAACTTGGCACGATATTCTCCAAATGTTTGGTTCACGGGTAGAACTACAGTCCGAGCAGCGGCAGCAGCAGTGGCAGGACCACGCTGAGCAGTTCGAGGACATAGACAACGGTGTTGAGCACTTTCATCACCCCCCTTCACTCTTCGAGCACAGACGTGTCAGCGCACGTGGCTCAGATACGTGGAAAGTCGGTCGCGCAACGGATCATTGGTGAGCTTCGGCGCGGTGAATTGGGGATTGATGACGTTGATGGTCGTGCTCCGGTCGATCTCCGGGCCCACACGCTGTTCGAGAGAACGTATTCGAGGCTGAATCGCCCTCGGAGCGGTCTGGCGCAGGTCGTTCGATGCCGACGACAGGGTCTGCACAACCGTGCTTACTGTGCTGTTCAACGCGGTGGCAGCACCGGTGACTGCAGCGCTCACGGGTCCGGTTACGGCTCCCGATAGCTCGGAGATCGCAGCTTCACCACCGGCTGCCTCGATCTCGTTGCGCGTACCTTTGTAAATGTTGTACCAGTTGTTCCATTGCAGGAATGGAAATAGTGAACCAACCGGAGCGGTAGCGAGGAATCCGCCGGCATCGGTCGGTCCATGTTCTTCTTCTACCTCACCACCCGACGCATAAGCCTTCGTCTTGAACACTGCCTTACCCAGCGCCTGCCCAGCGCTGCTGGCCATTGTCGACCATTGAAGGAACGGCGCTAGGCGACCTGGGCGGGAAACCGATAGTGCGCCATCGTCATAGCCGGGGCGCCGGCCCTCCGATTCTCCGTCGGCGAAGCGCACGAACTGCGCATCATCTCGTACATCTTCGAAAGACATTGTCGACCATTCATTCGAGTGGGGATTCGAGGGCCTTCAGGCGGTCCAGCACGTCGGCCAGGGCGTCGACCACGGTCATGCCGTCGAGCTGTTCCCAGCCCGCGAACATGCCGGCATCACGCTGCTGGCTACCGCACAGCTGCTCGCGGATGTCCTTGACATCAGTCCCGATCGGGCCGCAGAACGCGGTGATGAAATCCTGGATCTGGGTGACTTCGGCTGCGCTCATCGGAGCGTCCTTTCCGTCGATGAATGCCTGTACGTCGCGACGGAACTCGTCCATGTCGATACCGGCGGGGTCGATTTTTCCTTCGTGGGAGTACTCGCGATGGGCCACGCAGTCCTCGGCGTCGGCGCCGATTCTGGCGAGAATCGCCGCGCAGCCTCGCTTGTAAGCGTCGAGTTGTGCTGGGGTCCAGTCAGTTCCGTCGCCGCGCGACACGGCTTCGATGCCGATCACGTGGTAGTTGGCGTTGTCGGTGGGCCAGCCGGGCCAGGAGCCGCGGCCCGCGTGCCAGCAGACACCGGCGGCGATCACGCGGAAGGTACCGTCGCGTTCCAGGACGAGCTGGGCGAGGGGGCCGGGGAGGTCGGCACGGCCGTCTTGGACGATGCGCCAGTCGTTGCGGCCGCCGCCCGCGGTGTGGTGGCAGAGCACGCCGCGGATGTCACGGAAGTCGCCGTGGCCTCGATCGCGCCAGCCTTCGTGTTCGATGACGTCCAGCCCGGCGTCGCGCAGCACGTCGGCCAGCCATACCGGGTCTCCTGTCCAAGCCATGGGTGTCTCCTTGTGTGAGTGAAGGTTTGCGGTCCCGCCCTCGCAGACGAGGGGAAGCGCCGAGGGCGGGACCTTCACTCCTGACGCAGCGGCGGCGTCTACGACCGCAGACCACCTGCGGGAGACGGGCGCGTCAGGAGCGCGGCATGCGGCGGGCTCGAAACCCGCACCGTGTCGAGTGTTCTCCGGGGGCCGACCGCATGCAGTTCGGGAACGGCGGGGACGCCGTCAGATTTCTTCTTGGAGGGTGGCGGGGATCTTGTAATCCGCCACCGGGGGCTCCATGCCTGGGACGTGCAGGCGCAGGAAGCCGAGCAGTTCGTCGATGTGTCGCTGCAGTGCGCGGATCAGACGGATCGCATCGCGGAATCGGAGGTGATCGTCGGCGGCCTGCTCCTCGAGCGCGACCACTCGCTCACGCAACTTGGCGACTTCGCGGGCCTGCCACGCTGTCACCGCGCCGATCACGGTGGCGAGGGCCATGCCGGTAGCCTGCACCAGTTCAGGGCTTAACCACGTTGCCATCCCGATCACCTGCCGATCCGCTCACGGGGGTAACAGCTGGCCTGATGAGTGCGCCGGCGATCACCGGTGTGGCCAAACCGTAAAGGGTGAGCAGTGTTTCGACCCACGCCGAATCGATTTGGCGACCGAGAACATAGGCGAGGACACCCGTGGCAGCGACGAGGACCGACCGAACCAGCGCGGGTTCTGGAGCATTGCTGATTCTCATAATGTGTTCCTTCCCACATACTTTCGCGGGTCTCAGATGCGCCCTTCGGCGACATCGCGATTCAGCGCCTGGGCTAGTGCGCGGGAGTGCCCATAGCGGACGTAATCACTGGTGTGCCTGCCGTCGAAGAGGTAGCCGCGGGCATACGCGACAGCGCCGGCCCAGTGGCGCCAGTTCGATGGAGACCACCAGCGCTGCAATTGGTTTCGAGTCGCGGTGTCGAGCATTCGCTGTGCCCATCGGATCGCCGAGTTCGCACTGGCGAAGCTGAAGAAAGCGCTCAGATCCGCGATAGTTCGCAACGGATTGCCCGCGGGCAGGGCGGTGATGGGGTCGCCGGGCACTGCGGCCCAGTAGGCGGGAATGCCGTCGATCGGCCGCTCGCCGACCACGCCGTAGCCGCCGGGATCGGTGTCGCCGAGATACTCACCTGCCGGTCGACGCGGATCGGCGATCAGCGCGCAGGCGATCACCTCACGACCCGGATGCTCGCCGCGACCGATCTCGGCCGCGAGGTCACCGGCTACCGCGGCACCTTGCGAATACCCAGCCAGTACAACACGATTCGGTGAGCGGTCGATAGCCGCCAGCATCGCCCTTTTGCCTTCGGCGACGCTCTCTGCGTAGCTCACGTGCGAGCCGTAGTCGGCCGGGTACGGAACCATTCGAGGGGTGAACATCGACTTGTTCAGCGCGTCGACGAAGGCGCCGGTGACGCCGTCGCCGCCGGGGTTCCAGGTGCCGCCGACCACAAGTACATCGATGGTGCGCGACGTTCCTTTCGGAGACCACAGTGACATGTTGCTACCTCTCGGGGGGGCATCGGGTTGGAGGTCCCGCTCCGGACGAGTGCTCATCTGGAGCGGGACCGATTCGCCCCTGCGCTGCGACAACGTCTTTCGACCGCAGCGTGCTGCGGGAGACGGCGCATCAGGGGCGGGCATGCGGCGGGCTCTGAACCCGCTGGTGATGTTGAGTTTGTCCGGGGGCCTACCGCATGAGTTCGACGTCAGCTACAAGCGCCAATGACAAAGCCCCCGTACCGTTTTCACGGAACGAGGGCTCAGATGGACTTGGCTATCGGTGGTGTCGGCCGGGGGCGAGCTGGCGCAGGATATCCCCCGAGCTGGACGTCGGCCACAGACAGAGGTAGGGGTATTCGGAGGGCATACCGGGCAGCCAACCGAGGCGATTCAGCAGGTGGACCGGGATCACCGCGAATTCTTCGTTCGCCAGGTGTTCCAGCCGCCAGCCGAGCAGGAATTCGGTGACACCGAGGAGCGCCGCGACATCGGTGAGGTTGTCGCCGACCTCCAATGCGTCACGCAGGTCGGCGATGGGAATGAGCCGTTGTGCGACAACATGATGAACCTGCTTCTCGATCCGGCCGCGCCACCGCTCGCCGTCGAGCGCTGCTGCCAGTTCGCGCGATTCGGCCATCTCGATGTGCGCGACGGCGTGTGCGATGACTTCGTTTCGCACATGACCTGACAGGTCCGCTTGGATAAGGATCGCACGGTCGGCTACCGACCAATACGACACGAAGTCGAAAACTACGGCCGAATCGACCCGGATTCCAAGGCTGAACGCCAATTCTTGGGCATTGAACCCATTGCGCTGCACCGCGATATCTGGTCGATCTGACATCGCGGCATCCGACTCACCTTCGTCACCCATAGCAATACACAACTCTCACAACTCGGAACTGACCACGACCCGTCGCATCATCACCACCCCGACGGTGTCAGATGCTGTGCGTCACGTCACCGAGAAGTGTTTTGCGTCACAATGATCGGCGGCCGGAGAGTACGCCAGCGATTCACCACACCGGCGACGACCTCGAGATCCGCTACGCAGATGTCGGAGATGTCGACATGGCCGGCATGAGCCCTTCTACCTGGCAGCGAGTCATTCACACCGTGGAGGGACCCACCGCCCGCGCGATCTGACCGGGATTCGGTCGGCTTACCCGAGTCGTCGGGAATGAATGCATCGAATGCACCTGACACAGGAAGAACCTCACCCAGCAGCCGAAATGTGGAGACTCTCGGTCGAGAGCACGTGCCCATTCTAGCGTTGACGTGAGCTGAGCCCCGATCGGGATCCGCGGGAGGGCGGGACAGCTTGTATCCAATCGCATTGCCCTTAGACGCTTTTGGGCATGCGAAATCCCGCTGGCACTAGTTTGCGGCATCGGCCACATGATGTCAACCCCCAATCCAAGACGGAACGAAATCGCTGGTCCAGGTAGGTATTTCGAACTGGGCACATACTGCGCTCCCTCGAATCCGCTATGGGCCCAAGCGCTTTTGGCGCGAACAGTCCGGCGAGCAGAATCCCTGCGCCAACGCCAGCGGGGCGCCGGCAACAATCTGCCGACGCCCCGCTGGGTCACTCTGTTCGCTATGCATCTTTCCTGTGCTGTCGCGCTGGGAGAGCCCGGTGCGCGTCCAAAACCTCACCGACAAGGAATAATTCGGGCCAGCCGGCCGACCAAGGGCCCGGCACCGGCGTGATCAGCCCCGCCTTGCGCAGTGTGCGCACCCGACGGGCTGTCAGATTGCCGAAGGTGTCACCCAGCTGTTCCGCGAGCTTGCCGATGCCGGCGGCATTGAGGCGGACCGCCCTGGCTTGCAGGACAAGGTCCGCGTCGGCGGCGGCGACCTCGGCCGGCGGGCACACCACCGTCTCCGCCGCCTCGATCGCCGCGCCGATCTCGGCCGCCGCGGTCTCCACGCCTTCGGTCATCGCCAGCGCAATGATGTTGCGTTGCAACCACTCCGCCATTCCACTGATGCTCGTCGCGCCACCGTAGGTGACATCGCGCTGTTCGCACACCAACCGAACCCACGCCCCCAAGACCGACTGGAGATGGTCAGCAGCACGAGCAGCGGCCGGGTTGAACGGCAGTCGCTGCTCCCGCGCACCGTTGCGGGTGCGGTAGTCCACCGTGCCGAATCGTGTCTGACGCGTTCGCGCGTCGAGTAGGTCCTCGGCCAGATCGGGGACGTCGCCCAGCATCCGGGCAAGGTCCCGCGCTTCCTCGCGATCCAGGTACAGGTGAGCATCATCGACCCACCTGTCCAATGGGGTCACGCCGCATGAATCCTCCCGCATGCGGTTCGACGCCGTGACGGCATCGTCTGTGCCCATGTACGTACTCCTTCAGTCGATAACGGGCCGGAGCCCCGGTCGTCCCCTGCTACGCGGCCGAATCGGTGCGTGCTCGGGACGGTGTCGCGGAGTGACTCCTACTGGGACCCACAATCGAACACTCGTTGTATGCAACGTTGTCGAAGCGCGCCTGTCAAGCCGAGCGATCAGATCCGCATACCCAATTACCAGTTCGCACAAACAAACTCACTCGATCCTGTTAGCATCAACAAGCCGAGGCGGCGTTCACTTCGCAAGTTCGCAGCTGGCCGCTGCATGCACTTAATGCATCAGTGCAAACAATCTGCTACCCTCGATGCATGGTGAGACAACGGAGCGCGGTGGTCCCTCCCGAGGTCAGCGCCACCCTGCGGCTTGCTCGCAAGGAGCGCGAGATGTCGATGGACCGTGCCGCGAAAGCAGCACGAATCAGCACGAGCCTGTGGACGCAGGTCGAGAACGGAACCCAGTACAAACGCGGCCAGAAGGTCCAGGCCAGCACCACGGCCGAGACCTTGCAGGCGATGGCCGAGGCGGTCGGGCTCGACGCCGAGCCACTGCTGGCGCAGACGGGTCTGGATCCGGTCGAGCCGGAGCCGACTCGACCCCAGCCGGCCGAGGGGATCGTCGACCTCTCCGGGTTGTCCGAAGGGGATCTGCGGATTGTCGCCGCGTACGTCAACGGGCTTAGAGCAGCTAGGCATGTCTCCCAGTAGCTTCAGCCACTCGACCACATTGTGCCCCCTTGTAAGCACGCGAGTCGAACCCCGGCGGCAGTACAGCGGCTATCAATAGCCAACAGCTATGCTGTGCGGGTCAAGGCAGGTCAGACAGCCGAAACTCGGGGGCTTGTTGTGCAATACATTCGCACATACCAGGAGGCGGAGCGCAACGCGGCCGCTCGCATGCAGGAATTGGGATTCGTCGATGCTGAGGTAACCGCCGCCGGCGCGGATGGCGGCGTTGATATCCGCGCGACAACCGCACTGGCACAGGTTAAGTGGCGCGGAGCGGCAGTCTCTCGAAACGAGGTTCAGAAGCTCTTCGGTGCACGTGGTAGCGCCTTCTACAAACGCCTCCTCTTCTTTGCCGCGTCTGAGTATTCGATGCACGCTATCGCCTACGCCGACGAACACCGGATTGCGCTCTTCATCTACGAGCCGAATGGCGCGCTCGTCCCCCGCAATCACACGGCCGCTGAACTGACCTCAGCTCGACGCTCTCTGACCACGAACCCTCGATCAGCGAGCGGAATCTCGACTGCGTGCAACGCCGCAGCTCACCCCAACGCCAACCTCCGAGAACTGAAAAGGATCCGTAGCGGCGACATTTACAAGGCAGGGCATCTAGCTGCTGTGATTGCGAGAACAGACGATGGTGGCACCGAATTCCGGTATACCCCTGAGTATCTCCAATGTCCCAAAGATCCGATCGCCTCCACGCTGCCAGTCGGCAACGCACCGGTGCATGTACCCAGGGGCTCAGTGCCAACCTTCTTCGCAGGTTTGCTGCCAGAAGGTCACCGGTTGGCGCTACTTCGACGGGCAGTCGAGACAAGCGCCGAAGACGAACTCAGCATCCTTCTCGCAGTTGGCGCCGACATGCCGGGCGACATCCAGGTCTTCCCAACCGGCTGCGCCCCCGTCGATGTTCCAAGCCTGATGGAGTGCACGGCGATTGGCCAGGCGGCCTTCGACCGATGTGTCGAAGTGGTTGATCCACATTCGATCCCAGGTGTCCAGAACAAGGCGAGTGCGTCGATGATCAGTACGCCGATCGTCGCGGGATTCGGACGATTCATCCTGAAGCTGTCGCAGTCGGGATACCCACACCTGATAGAGAACGAGGCCGCGCATCTGGCCGCAGCCCGGACGCTGAAGTTGGCAGTCACCGATTCGGATCTCGTGCACGACAGGTCCGGACAGCCGGGGCTACTCGTCCGCCGCTTCGACCGCGTCCTCGATGGAGACACGTGGCGTCGTCTCGCGTTCGAAGATGCCACCCAGGTTCTCGGGTTGCCACCCTCAGCGAAGTACAACGTCGATTCGGTCCAAGTCGTCGAAGCACTCGCCGGCACGGTCCGCGCACCGCTGCTCGCCGCCCGAAATCTGTACTTGCAGTTCCTATTCGCATGGTTGACCGGCAACGGCGACCTACATGGCAAGAACATCGGGGTACTTCAGGACAGCCTGGGACGTTGGGCTATCGCGCCGATTTACGACATTCCATGCACCCTGGTCTACGACGACGACTCGATGGCGCTGCCGATCGTCGGGCGAACGAAGAATCTACGCGCAAAGCACTGGGCCGAATTCGCCGCAGAAATCGGGCTACCCACCAAAGCCGCGAAGTCGGCGCAACAACTCGCACTCCGCGCCGCATCGACAGTCGATCTCGATCAGCTCCGGTTCACCGGTTCACCGTTGAACAGAACTCGACGTGAACTCCGGCTTCGCCGAGGAGAATTGGAGCATACGCTCGACTCGTGAGGACAGGAGCGACTCATTGCACGGACGTCCGCTGGTGGGTCAGCCGACCGGGGATGCCGCTGGTCGTGCGCGGGCGTCCATCTTGGCCATCACGCGATGGCCCAGTGCGAGGGCGGGTTTCTCGATCTTGTTGTAAGACAAGGTGGCCAGGGCGATCGAGATGATGATCCATGTGCACCAGGTGAGCCAGGGTGCGGGACTGCCGATCAGCGAGGTCGGCCATTTGGGTACTGCGTTGATGACGAAACCGTGTACCAGATACAGCGAGAAGCTGATTCGGCCCAGGAACAGCAGTGGGCGCGGAAAAGAACGTCGGAGCAGTAGCAGCGCCCCCGCGAACACCAGATAGGCCCCGATCACGGGAATATTCACCGTCACATCGGGCAATGCGTCTCCGGTTCTGCGCAGGAGTGGAGATCCGAGCAGTTCGAGGCCGGCGATCAAGCAGACGGCGAGCCCGAACACCCCCCAACCGAGCCAGGCCGAGGTCTCGCCCGCTGTCATCCGGTACAGCACGGTGCCGACGAACATCGTCGCAAAAATCGTCACCGCGTACGCCGAGGGGACAGGCTGGTTCAACACCAGCGGAACAACGATCGCGGAAATCAGTACCGCTGCGGCAGCCGCGCGTTTGGTAGCGGCCCGCCATGCGAAGAACGCCGCGACAACAACTGTTACACCCACAACTATCAGACGAGTACGAAGGTTCGCCTCGCCGCCGCTGAGCATCGCGACCGGCAGCAGCACGCCGGCCAAGGGAATCGAACCGATCGCGAAGAGCGCCACCGGCACCGATCGGCGGTTGCACCCGCCGATGAAAAGTAGTGACACGAACGCGTAGAAGGCCAATTCGAAGGCGAGTGTCCACGCGACGACAAGCATCTGTGAGTCGGATCCGCCGATAAAGTAGTGCGCCATCGTGGCATTCGTGGCGAGGTCCAAGGCAGGCTCTTGCAGAAAGCCAGGAGGCCCGCCGTACATGCCCGCAATGTGCAGGAAGACCGCCGCGATCAGGCATACCCAGAACAGGGGGTACAGCCGGAAGAATCGGCCTACCCAGAACGCACCCAACGACCGTCCCCGCTCCATCGACGCGGGGATGATGAAGCCGCTCGCGATGAAGAAGACGAAGACCCCGAACACCCCGCTGTCGAAGTAGCCGATCGAGAACCGGGCGTAGGCTGGCCACAGTTCAGACGAGCAATGCTCGATCACCACGGCCGAAGCGGCGATACCTCGGAGTGCGTCCAGAAACTCGAACCGGCCGCCACGAGTCCGGGCTTTGCCTTCGACTGGATCAGTCGAAACAGGCACCACATCAACAGCTTTAGTCATACCGCACCATCACATCGTCGAACAGGTCATCAATCGTTTGCCGGCAGGATCTATCAGTCCGCCACTGTCACCCAACTCTGCGTTCTGCCCGACGATTGGCCGACCTCGCCGATGACCTGCCCGACCGGCGCACCGGCATCCTTTCTCACCAGCGCGAAGTGTGCACCGGTAGTCAATTCCTCTGCGGTGCAGACCAACTTGTCTGTCACCAGTAGCTCCATCCGCTTGGCATCATCGGCGCAAACCCGAAGGCCGGCGCGCGCCCCGCCCAGCACGAGAGGAACAACTTCGGCCCAAGCTTCGTGCGGTCGGCGTTCCAAGACGATCGGCCGATCTCCGGCCACATCGACCATCGCATCCAAAGCTGCTGGGATACCGACCAATTCGTGGCGCTGATTGGCCAGCGAGTGGGTCATCGCAACCACCACGATCCCGGCGACGAGCAGGCCGACGCCCGCGTATTTCAGTTGGTCGAGCCGCTGGGTGAGACCTATCAGCAGGAGGAAGAACATGAACAGCGGAACGGCGTACGAGAAGTAGCCGATATAGGCCTCGTTGATCTGATCGATGCCGATCATCGCGTAGACCACCATCAGCGCCACCGACGCCGCGCACAAGGCCACGCCGCGCTGCAAAAACCTCTGTCCGCGCGCCACCAATGTGACGAGGACGAACAGCGCGACGAGAATGACCAAACCGAGTCCTCGGTTCGGCCCCCAGAACTGCACCGTGTACGACACCGCGGTCCACGGCATGTGAATGCCGTGGCCACCGCCATAGCCGACGTACTTCGGAAGTTCACCGGGGAAATTCACGATCGTATTGAGCAGGATCGGGAAGGCGAACACAGCAACGACCGCGCCGAACCACCACCAATCCTTCTCGGCGACATCCAGTTTCCATCGTCGGACAACGAGGTAGAGCGCTGCGCCACCCAGCAATGTCACGAAGAACAAGAACTCGGCGTGGCCATGGATGAGCAGTCCGCCGGTGAGCGCCGCGATCCAGAGGTGTCCGGTCCGCCCGGCCAGTACCGAGGACACCGCAACCAGAAAGGCCAGGAACACACCGAAATACACGTAGGGCATCGCGGGCTGGCTGAGCAGTTCGCGGTACGCCGTCACGAACAACAAGCTCGCACCGCCGAGCCCGGCGATAAGCGACCAGGACGGGTACCAGCTGTAGACGATGCCGAGTACCAGGGCCACCATCGTGGCGTTGAAGAGCAGGATGGCGATCGCCTGACCGTTCCACGGTGACGGCACCAGATTCAGCACATCGTAGAAGAGCCATTCGCCGAACGCATCCACATAGATGAGCGCGGGCCCAGGGTGATGAAATCCGACCCTGGAATAGTTGCCGACAAGGAGCTCGAAATCCTTCGCCGCGAGCACCTGGATCGACACGGTCGCACCGTCGCCTTCCTCGAACACCACTCGGGTGAACAGGTCACGACTGCTGGTCAGCAGAGCGGAGGCGTACGCGACCCAAGCCACGAGAAACACTCGCATGGGCCCGAACCGCCCACCACTCGTCCGTGTTCTCTCATCAGTTTTCGTCGTGTCAGTCAACCGCGGTCACCCAGACATGCTGGCTGCCGTTCGCCGGGCCCATCTCGCCGACCACATGCCCAGCGGGGGCACCGGCTTCCTTCCACCACACCACGAAACGGACCCCGCGGGCCAATTCCTCCGGGGTGCAGACAAATTCGGTAGTCACCAGCAGTTCCATCTTGTTGCGATCGTCGGCGCACACCCGACTACCATCACGTACTCCGGCCAGCACGAGTGCGGTCACGTCGGCCCACGCCTTGTGCGGTCGGCGCTCCAGAACAATCGGCCGATCGCCGGCTACCCGCTCCATCGCCTGCAACGAAGCGGGAATGCCGAGGACCTCGTTGCGCCGATTGGCCAGCGAGTGTGTCATCGCGGCGACCACGATCCCGACAACGAGCAGCCCGACACCGGCGAACTTCAGCCACTCGGTCCGCTGGGTGAGACCGATCAGTGCAAGCATGCACATGAACAGCGGCACCGCATACGAGAAGTACCCGATGTAGGCCTGATCGATTTGATCGATGCCGATCATCGCGTAGACCACCATCAGCGCCACCGACGCCGCACAAAACGCCAGGCCGCTGTTCAGGAACTTTTGGCGGCGCGCCACTCGCACCACGAGGATGAAAAGCGCGACGCAGATGACATAGCCGAGCAGGCGGCTCGGCCCCCAGAACTGCATTGCGTACGACACTGCGGTCCACGGCATGTGGATCCCGTGCCCACCGCCATAGCCGACGTACTTCGGAAGTTCACCGGGGAAATTCACGATCGTATTGAGCAGGATCGGGAAGGCGAACACAGCAACGACCGCGCCGAACAGCCACCAGTCCTTCTTGGCGATCTCCAGTTTCCATCGCCACACGACCAGGTACAGCGCCACCCCGCCCAGAGCCGGCACGAAGAACACGAACGCCGCGTTTCCGTGAAAAAGCAATCCGCCGGCCAGCGCCGCGATCCACAGGTGTCCGGTCCGCCCGGCCACTACCGAGGACACCGCGACCAAAAAGACCAGGAAAATCGCGAAATAGACATAGGGAAACCAGATCCCGCTGATCAGGTCGCGATACACCGTCACGAACAAAAGGCTCGCACCGCCCAGCCCGGCCATGAGCGTCCACGACGGATACCAGCTGTAGACGACGTTCAGTGCCAGAGCCATCATCGCGGCGTTGAGCAGCAGAATGGCGATCGCCTGACCGTTCCACGGGGTCGGCACCCACTGCAGCACATCGTGGAAAAGCCACTCACCGAACGCCTGCACATAGATCAACGCTGGTCCGGGGTGATGAAAACCGATCCGGGAGTAGTGTCCGATGAGAAGGTCGAAATCCTTCGCGGCGATCACCTGGATCGAGAAGGCCGCTGCGTCCTCGTGCTCGTACAGCATTCGGGTGAACAGATCACGGCTGCTGGTCAACAGAGCCGTGGCATAGGCGAGCCACGCCACGATGAATACTGCGAGTCCCCCCGGCTGAAACGTGGTGCGTACTTCTTCTTCGACCCGTACCACCGGATCGACAATTACCTGATCAGATTTCGTCACACCACACCGCAAATAGTTCGAACAGGGCCTACCAACCCATAGCCGGCGATCTTAGTGCCAGCTGGGCAACACTGAGCAACGGGAGTCGATGGCCATCGTGGGCAATGCCCTCAGCGACCGAAACGACGAGTGCCCCGCTCGTCAGCAGGGCACTCGTCGTCAGGTGGTAGGTCAGGCAGCCGGGGCCGGGGTCTCCACCGGCTCCTCTTCGGCCGCTGCCGAACCGCTGGTCAGGGCCTTCAGAATCGTGGCCAGGCTGTCGGCCGAACCGGTGGTGGCGTCATCGCCGGTCGCGGGGTCGGTCTCGTCAGCGATATCGTCGCCGGTTGCGGGGTCTGCCGGGTCTTCGGCCGCTGCCGAACCGCTGGTCAGGGCCTTCAGGATGGCGGCCAGGCTACCGGCCGAGCCGGTGGTGGCGTCGTCGCCGGTCGCGGGGTCGGTGGTCGCGGGCGGCGGGGTGGTCTCTTCAGTGGCGGACGCGATGCCCGTGCCGAACATTGCCATCCCGGCGGCGATGACGATGCCGAAGCTGAGCGTGCGAATCTTCTTCATGAAGTGAAACCCCTCGGTATTAACCATGATTATCGGCCTTGTTGCCGACTGAAAGTTTCTAACACGCGTTACAGACACCTCCCTAGCCCGAAATATTCGGGGCGCCCGCATCGCTGTTGCTGCATGATTGCTGAGGCGGTGAAATGCGGCGGAATTCGTTTCTGGAGTGTCATCTCGATGATTCGCCGATTGTCGCACGGAGCGGAAGGTGCCGGCTCGACCAAGATCATTACCGCTGGACAATCGATCAATCGCACGCGCCGCGCGGACCTGCGCCGCGACAAACGGCCGAGGTCGTGCGGCCTGCTTGCGCCGAACTGAACTGAGTACCCAGTTACCGTTCGGCTTAGACCATGATAGATCTCACTCACAGAACCTGTAACAGATTGCCCTCGAATTCGATCGCGGCAAAACAAAAGGGCCGCACACCCCCTGGAGTGTGCGGCCCTGTCGGTGGGGACTCAGCGCAAAGTCGCGGTGAGGTGTGGGTAGCCCTTTTTCGGGTGCAGGATGGAGAGGTCCCAGCCGGATCCGGCCTGCTCGGCGTAGATGTTCACCGAGGACGGCAGGAAGATCGGCTTACCGAATTTGACCGCGTAGGTGGTCTTTTCGGGGACACGGCCCTCGATGGTGCTGAGGATCGCGGCTGCCGACCACATGCCGTGGGCGATGGTCTGGGGGAAACCCATTGCCTTGGCGCCGATTCCGGAGACGTGGATCGGGTTGCGGTCGCCCGACGCGGCGGCGTAGCGGTTGATCATTTTCTGATCGACACGCTGCACGCGCAGCGGGGGCGGGGGGACCTCGTCGGCGGGGGGTGCCGATTTCGGGCCGCCCGACAGCGACGTGCGCTGCTGGTGCAGGAACGTGGTCACCTGACGCCAGACGAGTTCGCGGCCGACGCGGATCTCCGTGATCGCGTCCACCAGAAGGCCTTTCGGGTGTTCACGGAGATTCTCGATGTGGGCCGAGAAGTCGAGGGGCTCGGCGACCGAGATCTCGCGGGTGCGTTCGATGACGTTCTCGAAATGCACCGCACCGACCGCGCTGAACGGGAAATCCCGTGCGACAACGAGTTCCATCATCAGCGGGAACGCGAGGATGAAGGGGTACGTCAGCGGCAGAGTATCGCTGAAACGCAGGCCGGTGGCGTGGCAGTAGTCGGCCAGGTGGTCGGGGTCGACCCGCACACCTTCGACGACTACCCGGCGATCGGGCAGGGTCGGCTTGCGACCCGACAGCGCGGCGGGCAACGGGATGGCGCCCAGCGCCGCCTTGGCGTACAGGCCGCCGTTGCGGGGAACCTCGGTGAGGGTGATCGTCTGAGTCATCAGGCGCCGATCAGGCTCTGACCGCACACGCGAACCACGTTGCCGCTCACCGCGTTCGACGCGGGGCTCGCGAAGTAGGCGATGGTCTCGGCGACGTCGACGGTCTGGCCACCCTGCAGCAGCGAACTCATCAGGCGACCGGCCTCACGGGTGCCGACGGGGATGGCGGCGGTCATGGCGGTCTCGATGAAGCCGGGTGCCACCGCGTTGATGGTGATGCCCTTCTCGGCCAGCAGCGGTGCCTCGGCGTCGACCATGCCGATGACACCGGCCTTGGAGGCGCCGTAGTTGGTCTGGCCGCGGTTGCCCGCGATGCCCGCGATGGAGGACACATCGATCACGCGGCCGCCTTCCTTGAGCACACCCTTGGCGACGAGGCCGGAGGTGATGCGGTGCGGGGCAGCGAGATTGACGTTGATCACCGAGTTCCAGCGGCCCTCGTCCATGTTGGCGAGCAGCTTGTCGCGGGTGATGCCCGCGTTGTGGACGACGATGTCGATGCCACCGAAACGCTCGGTGGCGAAGTCGGCCAGACGCTCGGCGGCGTCGGGCGCGGTGACGTCGAGGGCCAGCGCGGTGGCGCCGATCTTGTTCGCGGTGTCGGACAGCGCCTCGCCCGCGGCGGGGATGTCGGCGACGATCACGGTGGCGCCGTCACGGGCGAACACCTCGGCGATGGTGGCGCCGATACCGCGCGCGGCACCGGTCACGACGGCGACCTTGCCCGCGAGCGGCTTGTCCCACGAGGCCGGGGCGACCGAATCGGCGGAACCGACCCGGATGACCTGGCCGTCGACGAAGGCCGACTTGCCCGACAGCAGGAAGCGCAGGGTCGACTCGAGACCCGTTGCGGCAGCATCGGATTCGGGGTGCACGTAGACGAGCTGGCCGGTGGCGCCGCGCAGCAGCTCCTTGGCGACCGAGCGGGTGAAGCCCTCGAGCGCGCGCTGGGCGATCTGCGCGTCGACCGACCCGACCAGTTCGGGGGTGGTGCCGAGCACGACGACACGGCCCGACGGCGCGAGGTTGCGCATGGCGGGCTGGAAGAATTCGAACAGCTGCGCGAGCTTGTCGATCGAGTCGATGCCGGTGGCGTCGAAGACCAGCGCGCCGTACTTGGTGCCCGAGTCGAGCGAGTCCGCGACGGTGTAATCCGACAGCAACGCGCGGACCGGCTCGGCCAGGCGGCCCTTGCCACCGAGCAGCACCGGGCCGGGCAGCGCGGGCTCGCCGGCCTTGTAGCGGCGCAGTTGCGCCGGCTGCGGGAGGCCCAGCTTGCTCGCGAGGAACGCGCCGGGGGCGGAGTGGATGAAAGATCCGTAGAGGTTCGGTGCACCCTTGCTCTTGGCTGCCACTGTTCCTACCTTCTCTGTGCTCGACGAGTGTGTGACCGTGCTCCGCCCAGTGTCCCCCGTGTGAGCGCACACTTGCGGGTACGGTGTCGACAACGAACTTACTCCGGAGTAAGTTTAATGTAAACCGATACGACGCCGCGACCGCACGGGGGCCCATTCCACCGGCCGGCGTTACCCGGAACCGACGAGACCATGGAGAACTCGAGTGACTAGCAAAGCCCGCTCGGCGACGGCCAAGGCCGCAGCTAAGCCTGCCAAGGCCGCGAAGACCCAGCACCCGGTCGCCATCGTTGGCGGCAATCGCATTCCGTTCGCGCGCTCCGACAAGGCCTACGCGAAGGCGTCCAACCAGGACATGTTCACCGCCGCGCTCGACGGGCTGATCAGCCGGTTCGGCCTGCAGGGCGAGCGCCTCGGCATGGTCGTCGGTGGCGCTGTGCTCAAGAAGGTCGGCGAGCACAGCCTGATCCGTGAGAGCGTGCTCGGCTCGAAGCTCTCGCCCTACACCCCGGCCCACGACCTGCAGCTCGCCTGCGGCACCGGCCTGCAGTCGATCGTCACCGTCGGTGACGCGATCGCGCTCGGGCGCATCGAGTCCGGCATCGGCGGCGGCGCCGACACCACCTCCGACGCGCCGATCGGCGTGAGCGAGGACATGCGCGAGTGGATGCTCACCGCCAACCGCGCCAGGACCAACAAGGACAAGCTCAAGCTGGTCGGCCAGCTGCGTCCCTCGATGCTTGGCATCGAGATCCCGCGCAATGCCGAGCCGCGCACCGGGCTGTCGATGGGCGAACACGCCGCCATCACCGCCAAGGAGTTCGGGGTCGCCCGCGAGGCGCAGGACGAGCTGGCCTACCTCTCGCACAAGAACATGGCCGCCGCCTACGACCGTGGCTTCTTCGACGATCTGATCACGCCGTTCCTCGGCCTGACCCGCGACGACAACCTGCGTCCCGGCTCGACCGTGGAGAAGCTGTCGACCCTGAAGCCGGTGTTCGGCGTCAAGGCGGGCGGCGCCACCATGACCGCGGGCAACTCGACCCCGCTCACCGACGGCGCGTCCGCGGTGCTGCTGTCCACCGACGAGTGGGCGGCCGAGCGCAACCTCCCGGTGCTGGCCCACCTGGTGGATTCCGAGGTCGCCGCGGTGGACTACATCCACGGCCCCGACGGCCTGCTGATGGCGCCCACCTACGCGGTCGCGCGCCTGCTGGCCCGCAACGGCCTGACCCTGCAGGACTTCGACTACTACGAGATCCACGAGGCCTTCGCCTCCGTGGTGCTGGCCACTCTGGCCGCGTGGGAGTCCGACGCCTACTGCAAGGAGCGCCTCGGCCTCGACGGCGCGCTCGGCTCGATCGACCGCAGCAAGCTCAACGTCAACGGCTCCTCGCTCGCCGCGGGCCACCCGTTCGCCGCGACCGGCGGGCGGATCGTCGCCTCGACCGCGAAGACGCTGGCGGAGAAGGGATCCGGCCGCGCGCTGGTCTCCATCTGCGCCGCGGGCGGGCAGGGCGTGGTGGCGATCATCGAGCGCTAGCTCGCACTGATCACACAGCGACGGCGGGTGGTTTCTCCGGAAACCACCCGCCGTTCGTCGTCTGAGCTCAGCGGCACATCGGGTTCGGCTGCGCGGATCGCAGTCAGCTCGCGTCGATAGCGGCGGCGATCAGCGGCCAGGAGTTGTGGAGGTCTTGTTCCCAGTACCGCCAGGTGTGGGTACCTGCGGGGCGAAACTCGGTGTGGGCGGGGATGTTCAGTTCCGCCAGCCGTGCGGCGAGGCGCTGGGTGCAGTGGTTGGCGGCGGCTTCGATGGCGCCGCCGAGGAGGATCTGGTCGGTCATGCCGATGACCTTTCCTGGCGTCGCTCCGGGCGGCAGGGTTTCGGCGACGCCGGGGAGTCCGTTCGCACTGGACAGGTAGATCGCCTTGCCGCGCAGGCGTTCCGCGTTGAGGTAGGCGTCGTTCGCACGCCAGGCGGGGTCGCCGGGTGGGCCCCACATATTGGCCGGATCGGCGCCGCCGCGGGCGAGGACCAGGTCGATGGCGACGCGGCCCATCGGGTCATCGACCGAGGCGCAGCCGCTGTAGGCGCCGACGGCACGGTAGCGGTTGGGCGCGGCGATGGCCAGGTTGAGCACCGCGGTGGCCGACATCGACAGGCCGGCAATGGCATTCACGCCGGTGGTACGCAAGGTGGTGTCGATGATCGGCGGGAGTTCCTCGGTGAGGAAGGTCTGCCATTTGTTGCGGCCGAGCTTGGGATCGTCGCGCTGCCAGTCGGTGTAGTAGGAGAAGGCGCCCGCCGCGGGCGTGACGACGTTGACGTTCTTGTCGGCGAAGAACTGCACGATATCGGTCTGGTTGTACCAGTTCGCGATATCCTCGCCGCCGCCCGCGCCGTTGAGCAGATACAGCGTCGGCCGTGGCGCGCTGGTGTCATGCGGCGTGATGACCTGCAGCGGGATCACCCGGTCCATCGACGCGGAGTACACGTGCAGCGTCTGCTGTCGCTGGCCGGGCCGTTCGATCCGATCCAGGCGCGATCCGTCCGCACCGGCGGTTCCGACGGCGACGATCGACAGCGCGATGACAGCGAGCGCGATCAGCACGGTCCGCATACAGGTGAACACGATTCCTCACAGGGTTCGAAACAAGGTGCGCCACAAGGAGAATGGAACGCCGGGACGGCAGCGCGAGACCGTCCCGGCGACCAAGTGCTGGGAGATCAGCTACCGATCAGATCGCCCAGCACGTCGGAGATGATGTCGCTCAGCGAGCCGGTGGAGCTCAGCTGGCCATCATCGGAACCGAGCCCGTTGTCGCCGAGGCTGCCGATCACGGTCTCGCCCGCGTTGGCGCTACGCGCGGTGAAACAGGCGGTGAGGCCGGGCATTTCGTTGCTGACGCCCACGGTGCCCGCGACGCCGACGCCACCGCTGGTGACCATCTGGCCCACCTTGATGCCGCTCGGCACGGGGTAGGTGATGGTCAGGGTGACCGGGTTGCCGGAGTTGACGAACCAGCCGGTGCTGGTGACCTTCCAGCCGCCCGCGTTGGGTTCGGCGGTGACGTCCTCGGTGACCTGGCCGCCGATCGCGTGGTAGGCGGTGATGGTGGTCTTGGTGGGTGCGCCGAAGCCGACGGGCGGGAAGTCGGTGATGGTGTTGACGTACGGGTTGCCGATGCCGGTGGTCCCGACGATCACCTTGTAGGTGACCGAGGTGCCGACGCCGATCTGCTCGGCGCTGGCGATCTTGTCGTAGACGTGGGTGACACCGACGGTGCTCCAGTCCTGTTTGGTGTCGTGGCTGCTCACCGCGCAGCCGGCGGCAGCGGCGACGCCGGAACCGAAGCCGACACCGATACCGGCGACGACCAGGGCAGTAGTGGCGATGCCCGCGGCGATACGCGAAGTCCGGAACATGATTTCCTCCAAGGCTGACCCCCTTCGGGCCACAACGTAACGGCCCTACTGGACGCTTGTCCTAGGAACAGGAACGCGTTCTCATTTTTGTGGAACATTCACATTCCAAATTGCGCCGGAAATGCGGCGGCCGGCCTTCCTACGTGCGGAAAGACCGGTTGCAGGTGTCAAGGGGGCTATATCTGCGGCAGCTCGTTGTGGCCGCCGAACGCCTTCCTCATGGCTGAGAGCATTTTGTCGGCGTAGAGGGCCTGGCCTCGGGAGGAGAAGCGCTGGTAGAGGGCAGCGGAGAGCACCGGGACCGGGACGGCGGTGTCGATGGCGGCGTCGATCGTCCAGCGACCCTCGCCGGAGTCGGAGACGCGGCCACCGTAGGAATCCAGGTCGGGGTCGGCGACCAGGGCCGATGCGGTGAGATCGAGGAGCCAGGAGGCCACGACCGAGCCGCGGCGCCACACCTCGGTGATGGCCGGGATGTCCAGGTCGTACATGTAGTACTCGGGGTGCTCCATCGGCGTCTCCTCGGCGGAGTGCTCACCGTGCAGATACGCCGAGCCCGCGTTGGCGTGCTTCAGGATGTTGAGACCCTCGGCGTAGGCGCCCATAGCGCCGTATTCGATGCCGTTGTGCACCATCTTCACGAAGTGGCCCGCACCGTGCGGACCGCACAGCAGATAGCCCTTCTCGGCCTGCGACGGCTCACCGGTGCGGCCGGGGGTGCGCGGGGCAGACTCATAACCGGGGGCGATGGTCGCCAGCAGCGGCTCGAGGTAGTCGACCTGGGCCTGGTTGCCACCGATCATCAGGCAGTAGCCGCGCTGCAGACCGAACACGCCACCCGAGGTGCCGATGTCGAGGTAGTGAATACCCTTGGGCTCCAATGCCTTCGCGCGCTTGATGTCCTCGTGGTAGCGGCTGTTGCCGCCGTCGATGATGATGTCGCCCGGCTCGAGCAGCTCGGCGACGTCCTCGATCACCTTGCCGGTGGCGCCGGCGGGGATCATCACCCACACCACGCGGGGCGCCTCGAGCCTGCCGATGAACTCGGCCAGGTCGGTCGTGCCGCTGAATTTGTCACCCAGCTCGGCTTCCAGCTCGGGAATCAGCCCTTGGTGGCGTTCGTACCCGACGGCGGAGTGCCCGTCACGCACGATGCGGCGCACGATATTGGCGCCCATCCGGCCGAGGCCGATCATTCCCAGCTGCATCAGTTCTCCTCGTAGTCCGGTCGTGGTGTCGAGTCTCACCCTGATTGTCTCGCGAGGTGGGCAGCCGTCGCGGGGCGGCGCCACCGGGTTCACCGAAATTCTTCCGAATGGGCTGTAACGCCCCGCTCGGGGGCCCGATAAACAGATCGGCTCCGTGTAGTTGCCAGACCCCCGACCCGGCAACTACACGGAGCCTTTCTGTTGCCGACAGCCGGTTGCCGAGCTGCCGAGCGCGCCGATGCGCGTTACCCTCGGGCCGGACCCCGCAAACATTCGGGGCCAACCTAACGGAAGGACCTCCGTGCCCAGCGAGTCGACCGCCGGACAACCGGCCGACCGAAGGGGCGAGGTCGGATTACGCAAGTTGCTCGAATCAAATCGCACTTTCGATCCGGACACCACCGCCCTGACCCAGCCCCTCAGCACTGTGACCCGCGACCGCTGGTCGCCCACTCCCGGCCCGGCACCACAGCCGCCGGCCCCGCCCGCCAACCAGCAGCTGGTCAAGCGGATCGGGATCGCGGTCGGCGCCGTGCTGGCCGTCGGTACCGCCGCCTACCTGGCCGACCTCGCGTTGAGCTCGGGTGAGGTGGCGCGTGGCGTCGTCGTCGCCGGGGTCGACATCGGCGGGATGGATCAGGCCGAGGCCGACGCCCTGCTGCACTCCGAGCTCGGACCCAAGGCCGAACGACCGCTACCCGTGCGGATCGGCGACGTGCAGGCCAGCCTGGTGCCCGCCGCCGCAGGCCTGTCGGTGGACTACGACCGCACCTGGGACGCCGTCGGCAGCCAGCCGTTGAACCCGGTGAGCCGACTGCTCTCGCTGTTCGGCACCCGCGAGGTACCGGTCTCGAGCACGGTTGACACCGCCGCCCTCGACGCACAGCTCGAGAGTTTCCGCGCCCACGACAATCCGACCGTCGAGGGCACGGTGCGGTTCGAGAACGGCAGGCCCGTCGCGGTCGCGCCGGTACCGGGCCGAGTGCTCGACACCGAGGCCGCGCGCGCCACCATCACCGACCGCTGGGCCGCGAGCAGCCAACTGGACCTGCCCGTGGTGGCCGCGCCGGTCGCCGTACGTACCGATGCGGTGCAGGCGGCGTTGCGCGATATCGCGACCCCAGCGGTGGCGTCACCGATCGTCCTGGCCGGCAAGGACATTCAGGTCGCGCTGACGCCCGATCAGATCGCCGACGTGCTCGGGTTCGTGCCCGACGGCAACGGCGGGCTGGCACCGCAGATCAACAATGACGCCGTCATCGCCTTGCTCGCACCGCAATTGGCGCCGTCCGAGGTAGAACCCAAGGACGCCACCTTCACGGCAGGCGCCGGTAAGCCCACCGTGGTGCCTTCCGTGGTCGGTGAGAAGGTCGACTGGCCCAAGACGCTGGAGAAGCTGCCCGCCCTGCTCACGGCGCCGGGCCCGCGCACCAGCCCGGTGGTGTATCAGCGCATCGAGCCCAAGCTCACCACCGAGGCCGCGAACGCGCTCGGGGTCAACGAGATGATCGGCCAGTTCACCACCGGTGGCTTCAGCGGGCCCTCCGGAGTGAACATCCGCACGGTCGCCGCGAAGGTCGACGGAGCGGTGATCAAGCCGGGAGATACGTTCTCGCTCAACGAGTTCACCGGTCCGCGCACCGCCGCGGAAGGTTATGTCGAGTCCGGCATCATCGACAAGGGCAGGCCGAGTACCGCGGTCGGCGGCGGCATCAGCCAGTTCGCCACCACGCTCTACAACGCGGCCTACTTCGCCGGGATGGAAGACGGCGGGCACACCGAGCACAGCTACTACATCTCGCGCTACCCGGCCGCGCGCGAGGCGACCGTGTTCGACGGTGCGATCGATCTGGCGTTCCGCAATACCGCCACGACCGGTGTCTACATTCAGACCGTGGCCACCGGATCCGAGATCACCGTGCGGTTGTGGGGCACCAAAACCGTGAACGTGGAATCGATTACGGGCGAGAAGTCGAAGCCGACCGAGCCCAATGAGGTAGTGCTGCCCAAGGGTAAGGACTGCA
The DNA here is from genome assembly GCF_050320175.1 of Nocardia sp. FBN12. Lineage (GTDB taxonomy): Bacteria > Actinomycetota > Actinomycetes > Mycobacteriales > Mycobacteriaceae > Nocardia. The sequence continues at coordinate 5,763,626 of NZ_CP190048.1, forward strand.
TCGCCTCCGAGGGTGCGCCCGGCTTCACCATCTCCGACACCAGGGTGATCACCGACGCCAAGTCCGGTGCGCAGGTGTCGCGGCATACCCGGACCGTGAAGTACGACCCGATCCCGGTCGTCAAGTGCGAGTAGGGATTCGACGGTAAGAGGCTCGCGCGGTCGGCGATTTCGCCACCGCGCGAGCCTTTTTCGTCAGCAGCTGCAATCGCAACCGCAGCTGTCGCAACCGCAACCGCTGCAGCAACCGTCCTCGCCGCAGCAACCACCGCAGCACTCACCGCAATCGCAGCAACTACCGCAATCGCAGCGCTTGGCCCAGGCATCCTTTTTCTCGCCGGTACACGGGCTGGTGTGGTCGAAACAGCAGGCCAGGCCGGTGCAATAGATGCCCATGACCACACCGAGCGTCTCGAGCGGACCTGGCCGGTTCGGTCGCTGTCCGGGCGGGGACGGGAATTCGTACGGCGAACGCTGTTGCGCCGTAGCGGAAGTGCGGCAGACGTGGCCGACCGCGATACCCAGACCCTTGCCGAGGTTTCGCAGCAGACTCGCCAGCGGATCGAGCAGCGCCCAGCGCACGGTCGGCAGCTGGTCGAGTTCGGCCTCGGCCGCGACCTGCCGAATGCGGGACTCGCTCTCGCGCAACAGATCATAGGCGCGGGGCATGTCGGTGCCGGTGGCCTCCAGCGGATTGAAACGGCCGCGTGCTCGGTCGCGCTCGAGGTCTTCGATGGCGTCGGCCAGATGGGCGATACGACCGACATGGCGTCCGATCTCCTGCAGGGCCGCAACGTTTTCCGGTCGACCGGCCAGCGTCGCGGTGTGACCGAAGAGAGTGGCGGCACAGAGCTGCGTCGGCCCGGTGAGTTCATCGAGAGTGATCACTTCGACCATCGACGGCGACAAATCCTGCCGTGCCCCCAGTGAATCGGACGCATCGATCGCAGCCGGAGGTGTCGGATCGGACGCACCAACGGCGGCCGAGACTGCGCGCAGTTCGGTCGACGACCGCGCCGCGCGCGCTTCCACAGCGCCCTGTGTGGCGATCGCCGCGAGCAACGGTGCTACATCGAGGCCGATCTGTGCGGCCTGCTGCTGCGCCCGTGCCGCCCAGGTGCCCGAAACCTTGCGCATCGGTCGGCGGGCGAAGGCGGAGGCGTCACCGTCCTCGACATGATCGCCAATCTTGGCCGCCCCCAGCAACAGTGACGCCGTGGCAGCCAGCTGCACCCCCGGCGCGTTCGCCGCGACCACCGAAGCGCGCTTCATCCCACGCAGCGGACACGGACCGGCGGTCGTACGCGCACCGGCCCCCGCCTGTGCCTCGGTGAGCACGCTGAGCACGATCGCATCGGTATTCGTCGCGGCACGGGCCAACTGGCCGTGCCCGTCACGCAGACCCAGACACAGCCCACACATATGTGCTTGCCACTGCCCCGGATCGATGCCGTATTTCGCCGCACCGTGCGCACACGGCTTCAACACACCGAACACTGATACCCCGTCTGCTGTAACGCCTGTCGAGCTCAGGCGCACATGGCCTGAGCGAAAGGCGCTCCGAACGCCTGACCCTGCACCCTCGCAGCCAGACGAGACGACCGCAACCGCTACTCGGCCTTCTTTCGACCGGCCAGACCGCGCCAGGCGAGATCGTCGAGCAGGTCGACGGCCTCCGCCACTTCGATCCGGCCGCTCGCGACCCGGTCGGCGATGGCCTCGCCCGCGCCGATCACCGCCGCGGCGACAACCTCGAAATTGGTTCCCGGGTCGGCGTTCTTGGCGCTGGATTCCAGCAGTTTCGCGGTGAGTTCGATGACGCGCTCACGGGCGTTGTCGATTTCGGAGGCGAAGGTTTGCTGCCCGATCGCCTGGCGGTAGAGGACCTGCCAGGACTGCCGATTGCGGTCGACGAAATCGAGGAAACCCTCGAGCGCGGTGCGGACCTGCTCGTGCGGGGTCAGCTGCGGGTTGCCCGCGGGCGCGACGGCCTCGATGAAACGTAAGCCCTCGCGCTGGATGCAGGCGCGGAACAGCTCGTCCTTGGAGCCGTAGTACAGGTAGAGCATGGGTTTGGAGATCTTCGCCTCGGCGGCGATGGCATCCATCGACGTGTCGTGGAAGCCCTTGCGCGCGAACACCTCGACGGCGGCATCGAGCATCTGCTGCTCACGAACCGCCCGGGGAAGTCGCTTGGTCCCGCCTGCCATCCACTCTCCTACCGCAGGGTGAACCACCTATCTTACTCCAAGGTAAGTTCACCCGCGCTCATTTGCCGCACAGTCGCCGGGAGCGATCAGCAGCCCAGCGCTACGCCCTTGTAGCGCGCCATCCGCAGCACGGAAGCGTCGACCCGGTCGGCGGGCAGTTTGCCACTAGCCACCGACTGTTCCAAACGGTCGAGCACCTGGGGCACCGCATCGGTGCTGATCCACAGGGCATTGTCGGCGCCGGCGACGAGGGTGGCCTCGACCGCGTCGGCGATGGACATGCGGGCGGTGATGGCGGCCATGCCGCTGAGATCGTCGGTGAAGATCGGGCCGTTGAACGGCGGGGCACCGTAGCCCTTGCCCTCACGCAGCAGCGACATCGCGGCCGGGCTGATGCTGGCGGGCACGTCGGGCTCGGTGAGGCCGGGGACGTCGAGGTGGCCGACCATCACCGCCGCGCCGGAGTTCACCAGGTCGCGGAACGGCACCAGGTCGGTGTTCTGCATCTGGTCGATCGGCGGGGTGGTGACGGCACCGGTGTGCGAGTCGCCGGAGCCGGAGCCGTGGCCGGGGAAGTGCTTGATGACCGAGCCGAGGCCCACTTCGTTGGACGCGCGAATGTAGGCGCCGGCGAATTCGGAGACGACCTTCGGGTCGTCGCTGAAGGAGCGATCACCGATCACGCTGTCGGCGGGCTGGCCGCTCACATCGACATCGGGCGCGAAATCGACGGTGATGCCGACATCCTTGAGCGCCTGCGACCTGGTCAGCGTGAATTGGTAGAACTGCTCGGGAGTCTGGGTCTGCGCGATCTCGCGGGCCGACGGCGCGGTGCCGATCACGTTCTTGGCGCGCGAGACACGCCCGCCCTCCTCGTCGATGGTCACCATCAGCGGCACCTTGGCCTGTGCCTTCACCGCGTCGAGGGCGGTCTTGTCCAGCAGGCTCGGATCGGTCCAGCTGCCGACGAAGATGCCGCCGACCTGCTCGGAACTCACCACATTCGACGCGTCCGCCGAACCGGTGATGCCGACCGTCAGCAGCTGGGCGAGCTTCTCGCGCTGGGAGAGTTTCGCGAGATAGTCCGCGCCGCAATCGTTCTGGACCGGCGTAGCCGATGGTGGCGCACCCGACTCGCCGGGAGCAGCCGAAGACGGGACCCCCGAGCTACTCGCCGCGGGCGTCGTCTCGGTCGACGACCCTCCCGAACAGGCGGTGGCAACGGCGGCGAGGACTGCGAACACGACCACAGGCGATTTCCGCATGCGCTCCACGGTAGCCCGCTCCCGGCGCGAACCCCACTACCGGAGTTCGGATTGATATACCCCTGACGGGGGTAACCTGAGGGAAAAGCCGCTCCGACCAGCGCAGGAGGTCGTCATGGCATGCGATCGGATGCTCATCGCCTACGACGGTTCCGAACACGCCAAACGAGCCATCGAGTACGCCGGGCGGTTCCTGACCGCCGAACGCGCGATTCTGCTCACCGCATGGGAACCGATGGTGCGCCAGGCCGCGCGCATCTCGGGGCTCGCCGGGGTGATGCAGCCGGACTGGGTGCCCGACGAGGAGGTGGAGGACATCGCCTACTCCGACGCCCGCAAGATCAACGCGGAGGGCGTGCACCTGGCGAAACTGGCCGGGATCGACGCCGAACCGCGCACCGCCGAGTGCACAACCACGATCTGGAACGCCATCGTGGACTGCGCCGATGAGCTCGATGTCGACATCATCGTCGCCGGTACGCGCGGGTCGACGGGGTTGCGGGCGCTGTTGCACAGCAGTGTGGCCGAGGCCGTGCTCAAGCACGGGCATCGGCCGGTCTTCCTGGTTCCACCCGAGCAGTAGCTCGACTGAGAGTTCGGTCGCTCCGCGGGTTCGGATCGCCGGCGGCGGCGTTATGGTCGAAGCACCATGAACGGATTCCTGCTCGCTCGACCCGACGCGGTGTTGCGCACGTCAGGGGTGCGCGCGAGCTATTCCGATCCGCGGCAGGCGGTCGAGGCGCTGCGTCAGACGACGGCCCCGAAGTTGATCGTCGGCGCGCTCCCGTTCGATCCCCGCGAGGCGGCCGCGCTCTGGCAGCCCGAGAGCGTGCTGCACACCGCGGGACCTTGGCGGCCCGCCGCGCTGCCGGAGTTGCCGGGCGTGCGGGTGGTAGCCGAGATGCCAAGTGCGGCAGAACATGTGGCCAGGGTGACGAAGCTGGTCGAGCAACTCGGTGACCCCGCGAACGACCTGCGCAAGGTGGTGGCCGCCCGATCGATAGTGCTCGAGGCCGACGCCCCGCTCGACCTCGATGTGCTGGCCGGACACCTGCTGACCAGGCATCCGAATGCATCCGTGTACGCGGTCGACCTGTCCGCGGCGGGGCGCGCGGGCGAGACGCTCGTCGGCGCGACGCCCGAAGTACTGGTCGCGCGGCACGGCGATCGGGTGAGCTTGCGTCCGCTGGCCGGCACGCTCCCCCGTCTCGCCGATCCCGCGGACGACGCGGCACAGGCGCGAGAACTGTTGTCCAGCACCAAGAATCATGCCGAACACGCATATGTGATCGACTGGATCCGCGAGCAGCTGACACCTGTCTGCGCGGAGCTGCGCATCCCCGACGCGCCCGAACTCCTCAGCACCGAACAGGTCTGGCACCTGGCCACGCCCATCCACGGCGTGCTGCGCGACCCGTCGACCACGGCCCTCGACCTCGCGCTCCGGCTGCACCCCACCCCCGCCGTCAACGGCACCCCGTTCGCCGCCGCACTCGACGCCATCGCCACCGACGAACCGTGGCGCGGGTTCTACGGCGGCGCGGTGGGCTGGTGTGGCGACGACGGCGACGGTGAATGGGTCGTGGCGATCCGCGGCGGCGAACTGTCGGCCGATCGGCGCGTCCTGCGAGCCAGTGCGGGTGGCGGGATCGTGGCGGCCTCCGATCCGCGGGCCGAGCTGGCCGAAACGACGGCCAAACTTCGCACCTTGCTCGGCGCCCTGCGTTGCGCGCTGCCCAACGACTGACCGAGGCCCGTACACCTGCTAGGTTGGCCCAGATAGGCCCCGACGTCGAGCGTATTGGAGTGCGCGATGAAGTTTGCTGTTCCGGCTGTTGCCAGCGCGGTCGGCGGCGCCCTGCTGAGCGCGATCGCCGTCTTCGCGATCACGGCAGCGGTGCAGCAGAACACGGCACCTTCGATCGACCGCAGCGGTGACAAAGACTCCTCGCTGCTCAACGCCCCTGAATACGGCAGCCGCTGAGGGAGGCGCCCGCGCGTCGCGCCCCGCATCGGGGCAACCGGACAAGGCGCCACTGAGTTGGCGCTGGCTCGTCGGCTCGGTAGTAGCCGCCTTCGTACTGACCTTCGCGCAGGCGCCCGGCCTCACCGTCGCCGACACCAAGTACGACCTCGCCGAGAACCCACTGGGGTTCCTCGCGCGGGCGTCGCATCTGTGGAACAGCCAGGCCACCATGGGCCAGGTCCAGAATCAGGCCTACGGCTACTTCTTCCCGCACGGCGCCTTCTTCTCCGCGGGCCACATTCTGCACCTGCCCGCGTGGGTCACCCAGCGCGTCTGGTGGGCGCTGCTGCTGCTCGCCGGGTTCTGGGGAATCGTCAAGCTGTGCGAAACGCTCGGCATCGGCTCGCGCGGGTCACGTGTCATCGCGGGCATCGCGTTCGCCTTGTCGCCGCGGGTGCTCACGACGCTCGGCTCGATCTCCTCGGAAACGCTGCCGATGATGCTGGCGCCGTGGGTTCTGCTCGCGCCTGCCGCACTCGGTGTGGCGATAAAGGGGCGCGTGGCTCGGGCTGGGTCGGACGACATAGATCGGACAGCCGACAGCGGAACCTCAGGCACGGCGGAGGTTCGCGACCCGGCCGGTGACGGGGCAGATCGTACGACGGCCGCGGATCAACAGAGCCGGGTCGCGTTTCGAGGTGGCCCACTCTCACCGGCCGGGAGTGCGCTAGCACTGGCGTTGATGGGGTCGGTGAACGCGGTCGCGACCGTGGCGGCGTTCCTGCCCGCCGCGCTGTGGTGGGCTTCCTACCGGCCGAATCGGCAGTGGTGGCGGTTTACCCGGGCGTGGATTCCGCTGCTGGTCCTTGCCACTTTCTGGTGGGTCGTGCCGCTGCTGTTGCTCGGGAAGGTGAGCCCGCCGTTCCTCGACTTCATCGAGTCGTCGGGGGTGACGACGCAGTGGGCCGCGTTGAGCGAGGTGCTGCGCGGGACCGACAGCTGGACGCCGTTCGTTTCGCCGGAGCGGATCGCCGGTGCGGTGCTGGTGACCCAGCCTGCCGCGGTGCTGGCGACCGGCTTGCTCGCGGCGGCGGGGATGGCCGGGCTCGCGCGGTCGTCGATTCCGTATCGGGGCCGGTTCGCGTTGATCCTGTGCGTGGGGCTGGCGGGGATCTGCGCGGGCTATGTCGGGACGCTCGGTGGGCCGTTCGCCGAATCGGTGCGGATCTTCCTCGACTCCGGCGGTGCGCCGCTGCGTAATGTGCACAAGCTCGAACCGCTGATCCGGCTGCCGCTGGTGGTTGGCCTTGCGCATCTGCTCGGTCGCGTCGCGCTGCCTGCCTCGGTGCCGATGCCGGTGTGGCGCAGCTCTTTCGCCCATCCCGAGCGTGATCGGGTCGTCGCGGTCGCCGCGCTGGTTCTGGCCGCGCTCACCCTCGCGACCTCACTGGCGTGGACCGGTCGACTCGCCCCGCGCGGTGCCTACGACCGGGTGCCCGCCTACTGGACCGACACCGCCGACTGGCTGGCCGCCAATGCCGCCGACACCCGCGCGCTGGTCGTGCCCGGCGCGCCGTTCGGCAGTCAGATCTGGGGGCTCACCCGCGACGAACCGCTGCAAGCGTTGGCGAAAACGCCGTGGGCCGTGCGTGATTCGGTGCCGCTGAATCCGCCGGGCACGATTCGCGCGATGGATTCGGTGCAGCGGCTGATCGCCGATGGCAGACCGTCGACCGGTCTCGCCGCCACCCTGGCCGACCAGGGCATCGGAATCCTGGTGTTGCGCAACGACTTGGATCCCGAGACCTCGCGCTCGACCCGGCCGATGCTGGCGCACCGCGCGATCGAAGGGTCGCCGGGGCTGACCAAGGTGACCTCGTTCGGGGCGCCCATCGGGCCGCGCGCGGCTGATGCGGGGCTGGTCGTCGACAACGATCTGCTGCCCGCCTATCCGGCGGTCGAGATCTACCGCGTCGACGTGCCACCGCCCGGCACACCCGTCGACGTGCGCAGCGGCACCGGCGCGCCACCCGGATTCCCCGGCGCTTACACCGTCCCGCTGGACTCGACGCCGGTTGTCCAAGGGGGGCCCGAAGTTCTCGAACGGGTGCGCCGAGATGGCGAGAACCCCACGGCGCCAGTGCTTCTCGAAGCCGATGCGCGGCGGGCCGGATTACCGCCGCGGCCCACACTGCTGACCGACACCCCGATGGATCGCGAGTCCGACTTCGGCCGGGTCGACAATCACAACTCCGCGGTCCGCGCCGCCGACGACGCGCGTCGCACCCACAATCTCGTCCCCGACTACCCGGTCGACGGCGCCGAACTCGTCCAGGGCGAATGGTCGGGGGCGAAGGTCACCGCGTCCAGCTCCGCCGCCGACGCCACCCAGATCGGCGGGGCGGCGCCCGGAAGTTCGACCGCGGCCGCCGTCGACGGTGACCCGAGTACCGCATGGATCAGCAACGGGTCGGAATCCGCTCTCGGGCAATGGATCCGGCTCGATCTCGACAAGCCGATCGCCAGCGGCTCGCTGCTGTTCACCACGACCGCGGCGGCGCTGGGCGACCCGGTGAAGTGGGTCGAGGTCCGCACCTCGCGCGGGACGGTGTCGGCCCGGATCACCGAACCCGGCGAACCCGTGTCCGTCGCGCTGCCCGCGGGCAAGTCCGACTGGGTGATGATCAGTGCCGCGCGCACCGAAACCGGTACGCGTGGTGGGCAATTCGGGATCAGCGAGCTCACCCTCGACGACTACTCCAACCGCGAAGCGCCGGTGCGTGTTGACATCCGGCACCGGGTGGTGCTGCCGGATCCCGCCCCGGGCACGATTGTCAACGGGTGGGATCTCGGACAGGAATTCCCCGGGCGCGGTAACTGTTTCGACGGTCCCGACCGCGTGCACTGCAGCAAGGGGCTCGGGCTGCCCGCCGAGGAGCCCGGCATCTTCGGGCGCACGCTCGCGGTGCCGGAACCGCTCACCGTCGGCACCGACCTCACCGTGCGCACCCGGCCAGGGCCCGCGCTGGAGGCCTTGCTCACCGACCCGACCCGGCCGGTTGCCCGTGGTCAGGCCGACGTCGCCGACCTGCGCGGCGCTGCCTTCGCCGCCACCGACGGCGATCCGAAGACCACGTGGACCGCACCCGAGTCCACCGTGCGTGAACCCGCTGGCGGCAAACCCACACTGGTGCTGGAACTTCCGGAACCGACTCTGGTGACCGGGCTCGACATCACCACCGCGCTCGGCGGCTTACCCGCGACGGCCACCTCCGTCGCGGTGAACATGGGCAACGGACCGCAGATCCGCGAGCTGCCCGAACGTGAGCACGGCGAACCGGCCCGAATCTCGCTGTACCCCACCGAAACCGACCGCATCGAGATCAGCATCCAGAGCTGGAACGAGGTGCTCGACCGCACCGCGCTCGGCTTCGTCCTCAGCCAGCCCGCGGGCCTGGCCGAAGTCGAAGTGCTCGGCCCCGACTACCCGGCGCACGCCCCCGGCGACCGGCTCATCACCATCGGCTGCGACGCGGGCCCGGTGATCGCCATCGGCGGACGCGCCGTGCACACCACGATCACCGCCACCGCCGACGAACTCCGCTCGGGCGCACCGGTTTCCGCGCAACCGTGCCCCGAAGACGCCGCCGACATCGAACTCCTCCCCGGCCACCCCGACCTCACCGTCGCCCCCACCGAACTCTTCACCGTCGACCGCATCCGCCTCCCCCGCACCGACCCCTACCCGGGCGCACCGCAGAGCCAGCCCAGCGCAACCGCACCCGGTGACGCCGCCGAATCCAGAGAGGCCCCGGCGACAACACCGACCAACTCCGCCGAATCACCCGAAGCCCCGGCGACGACACCAGCCGATACCGCGCCCGAGCCCGCAAATCCGGCGCCGGGCACTCAACTGCTGGTCCTGCCGCTGAGCACCAACGTCGGCTGGCAGGCGCACACCGCCGACGGGCGGGAACTCGCACCTCTCGTCGTCGACGGTTGGCAGCAGGCGTGGCTGATTCCGCCCGGGACCAGCGGCGAGATCACGGTGTCGTTCCCGGCCGACCGCTGGTACCGGCTGGCGATCTTCGGCGGACTGTTGCTGCTGATTCCCCTTGTGCTGCTCGCGATTCCCCGGCGACGCCCGCTGGTAGACACCGGGCCCGCACCGGTCACCTGGGGTGTCCGCTGGGTCGCGGCGGTCGGGCTGACCGGCGTGATCGCTGTCATCTCCGGACCGTTCGGCGCGGCGTTCACGCTGATCGCGTTGGGCTGCGGCTATTTCCGGCCCGCGATGACAGCGCGGACCCTGCCGTGGCTCGCGGGCCTCGGGACGCTGATCTCGGCGGCGGCCCTGTCGACCGGGACCTGGCGCTCGGGCACGGAGTACATGGGCGGCTCGCTCATGGCACAGGCGCCGGCCGTCATCGCGGTCGTCGCCGTCGGAGTAGCGGCGCTGCCACGCCGCCGTTGACCACGACTCAGCGCACCGACGAGATCGATTCCGACCCGCGTTCGACGCGCGCGGTGACCCGCCGATCCCAGCGCGCGGCCCAGCTGCGGGCCGGTTCCTCGATCAGGGCGAAGCTCGCGGCCGCGAGTGGGAGGGTCAGCGCGGTGGTCAGGATGATCACGTAGAGGAAGTGCCCGTTGAAGGGGACGATGCCGAAGACCGGGAAGACCACGGTGAGCACCACCAGGTGCCACAGGAAGATCCCGTAGGACCAGCGCCCGAGGATCGCGGCGGTTCTCGATTCCAGCCAGCGGTTGGTGGCGCCGGGCCGGCGGATCACCAGGGGGGCGAGCAGGCCGAAGCCGATGATCATGCCGAGCACCATCTTCATCGCGTACTGCCACGGTTGGGCGCGTTCGAGGCCGGCCGGGCCGCCGAATTCGGTCGCCGAGAGCAGGAACGCCGCCAGTGCCAGCGCCCACATCAACGGCTGATTCGACAGCAGGCGGGCCCATCGCACGTCCGGTCGCACCAGGTAGATCAGTTCCGCGAGAATCATGCCCGCCGCGAACCAGGGCAGGTAGCCGGGCAGCCAGTTGTCGGCGTGGATCGCGTCGGGCGTCGGGACGGGCCACAGATTCCACGTCAGAGACACCGCGACCAGCCCGCACAGCACCGGCACCCGCCACCGGGCCGCGGAACCGCGCAGTCGCACGACCAGCCATGCCAGCAGCGGCAACACCAGGTAGAAGGCCATCTCCACCGAAAGGCTCCACATCTGGGTGAGCCCATCGGTCAAGGTCAGCGGCACGAACACCTGCAGCAGAAACAGATTCGACACCCACACCCGCAGGTTCGCCGAATGCGCCGCGCCGGGCAGCAACACCAGCACGAACACCACGACCACCCAGTACGCGGGCATCACCCTGGCCACCCGGTGCAGCAGGTAGCGCGAGGTCCTCGGCGCGCGGCCGAGTCCGTGCGCGGCGGCCGCGTGCGGACGCCACAGCAGGAAACCCGACAGCGCGAAGAAGATCGCGACCGCCATATCGAAGCGTTCCAGGAGCGGGCCGAGGACCGGTGTCCGGCTCGTTCCGGTCTGGAACGCGACGTGGGTGACCAGCACACCGAGCGCCGCCATACCGCGCATCCCTTCGAGGGCGGGAATGAAGGTGCGCGGTGGCGGAACGGGGGCGGTGGCGGTCGTCATCGAGGTCCAGTCTGCCGTGTCGGCGATTTCCACGGCACAGCACCGCACCTTCGGGGCCTGGGCTGTTAGTGTCGGGGCTCACGAGCGCCTGTGGTGCAATACCAGACCAGTGGGCCATCCGTGTCCGAACGACGAGGAGAGTTTGCATGGCACTGAGTGCCGGTACCAGAAGAACGGTCGCCTGCGTGCTCGTGGGTCTGGGCGCGGCATTACTCGTCGCCGCGCTGATGATCCCCACCTACACGGTGAGCAAAGTCGCCAAGACTCCACTCGACCTCGAGATCACCACGATCGCGGAGAATCAGCCGGGCGAGGACAGCCTCGTGCTCGACTCCAAGTCGCTGACCTCCGGTGACGGTGCCGCCGTGGTCAACAAGGATGTGCCGCTGGTCTCCCAGCGTTTCGTCACCGTCGAGGAGCCCTCCGACGCCGACGAGATGACGCTGCAGGCCGGTCAGACGCTGCGGCGCACCGACGTGCAGGGCGACACCGGCCTGCTCACCGCCGCCATCGACCGCGTCACCATCTCGCGCACCACCGGCATGCCGGTCGACACCGACCCCAACGGGTCGATCGCGGTGACCGTGAACAAGGAAGGCAGCGTCATGGAGCCGGTGCAGCACACCGGCATCGGCTACCGCTTCCCGATCGGCACCGAGAAGAAGACCTACCCGTACTTCGACATCAACGTGCGTAAGTCCTTCGACGCGAACTTCATCGAAGAGACCGAGATCAACAGCATGAAGGTGTACCGGTTCCAGATGACCGCGCCGGTCTCCAGCACCTGGGACGTCGTGCAGTCGCCGACCAACCGGCTCACGCTGCCCGCCGCCAAGTGGGGCGTGGAGGGTGGCGACACCCCCGTCACCATGACGCGCTACTACACCAACGTGCGTGACCTGTGGGTCGAGCCGCAGACCGGCACCGTGATCAAGGGTGGGGAGTCGATCCACCTGTTCTACGCGCGTTCCGGGGACAAGCCCGAGGTGACCGCGCTGAAGTCGCACCTGGTGTTCGACGAGGCGACTGTCGAGTCGCAGATCGCGATCGCGAAGGAGAACACCGACAAGCTCTCGCTGTTCGGGCGTGTGGTGCCGATCGTGTTCGGCGTGCTCGGCGTGTTGGCGTTGCTGGCCGGGTTGTTCCTCGGACTCCGCGGAGGGAGCGCGCCGGCTCATGCGACTCCTCGGGGGTCGCGTCCGACGCCCGCGCCGTCGGCTGCGCCTGATGACACCGCGGCTACTCGGTGGGATGGGGACGACGCGCCGACTACGCAGTTCCCTCGTGGCGACTATGACGCTCCTACCGAGCAGATCGATATCGACAAGCGTCAATAGACGCACACGCTTCACGACAGCCCCGGTCTTCGGCCGGGGCTGTCGTGTTTTCCGGGCAGGCCGAGGTTTCAGTGCGGGACGGGGGCGGGGTGGGTCCGGGCTGCGCGCAGGACTACGGCGGCGACGATTGTGGTGGTGACCGCGGCTACGGAGACGGCTGTGGTGATCAGCGATTCGATGGTGCGGGCGAAGATGAGCATCAGGGTGATCTCGATGGCAAGGCCGATCCAGGTGACAGCGGCCAGGGCGGTGCGTTCGACGGCGATCGCTGACAGCAGAGCGCCCTGCAGAACCGCCAGGATCGCGCCGTGCAGCGCGAACAGCCACAGCATGCCCTGAATAGGGGCGTAGTCGGCACCGGCGAACAGGGGCGCGAGGGGGGCCGCCAGCGCGGCGCCGAGCACCGCGACCACGCCGATCACCGAGAGCACCGAAAGGGCGTCGCGGATCGCGCGAGCCGAATGGGTGGGCTGGGCCATCCGGGGATACAGCACGACGCCGACTGCTTGGGGTAGCCAGAACGCGATCTTGGTGGCGATGGTGCCCAGTGAATAGCGGCTCGCGTCGACCTCGTCCAGGACGATGCGGACCACGATCAGGTCGACCGAGGACAGCGCCATCAGCGCGGCTTGCACCTGGACGGCACGCAACACCGGCAGCACACCGACGGACTCGGCACGCTCGCGCGGCGCCGCACGGCCTTCCTCCTGCGTCAGGTCTGGCCTGGACGTCGATCGGAGCGCGGGTTCGTGCGTGCCCGCAGATTGATCCGTGGCTTGCGATCGGGCTATCCGACCGGCGATGAGCGCGGCACCGACGATGCCCGCCGCACCAGCCCACAACGCACCGGCCGCACCGCCGCCGAGGGCGAGCGCGAGCAGCGCAGGTGCCACCCGCGCCGTGCCCGCCATCGCGAGCACGGTGGCGAGCGCACGGAAGTGGTTGTCACCCTGCAGGATTCCCTGCTCGCCCGAGAGGATCACCAGCGCGGGTGCCGCACCGAGCGCGGCGGCCGCGGCCCACACGCCGACGTTCAGCACCCCGGCCACGACCGGAATCAGCACCACCGCGACCGCGGCGACCAACGCGGCGCACCGCCACATCATCGCCCGCACCGCCCGCGAGGACGCGCCGCGCACCACCTCCCTGGCGACCACGTTCTGCATGGCAAGGGCAGGGACGGCGCACAACAACTGCACCGCGAGCAAGCTCGCGAACTCGCTGTATCCCTCGACCCCCAACCAGCTCGCCGCCAGCAATTGCAGCAGGTAGCCGGCGACGTTGGCGGTCATCGCGCCAGCCGTGACCCAGGTCAGATCGGCAACGACAGGGGGGCGACGGACTGAGGACACGCCTCATCGTCGCACCTCACTGTGTTCGCCATCACGCCTACCCCGAAAATGTGAGTCCGCACGGACTCACCTCGAGCGGCTCCGCCGCGCGCAACGCCGCGACCACTGGCGTCATCGCCCGATCGGCGGGCTGCCGATCAGTTTTCTGACCGGATTCGCGCGAAGCGGGCGATTACGCCGGCGCAGGGGCTGTTCGACCCTGATGATGACAGAACGTAAGGTCCACTGACGTGATGAGTAGTGGGCGGGCAAGGGCCTTGGTGGCCGGATACTGCGCGCTTCTCACGGCGATCATCGTCGGTCCACTCGCCGGGTCGGGCTACCTGCTGCTGCGCGACGCGGTGAGCACCCCGCGCTCGTACCCCACCGATTCAGCGCTCGGCCTCGGCGCCGCCGCCCCGCGGGCCGTCCCCCAGGACGCGCTACTCGCCGCGCTCTCCCCGGTCGTCGACGGCGGAATTCTCGTGAAGGCGATCCTCATCGTCGCGCTGTGGTCGGCCGGGTACGGCGCGGCAGCGCTCGCCCGACGCTTCGTTTGCGCCGCCACCGGCGCGCAATTGGTCGCCGCGACCCTCGCACTGTGGAATCCCTTTGTCGCGGAACGCCTTCTGCAAGGACATTGGAGCCTGCTCGCCGGTTACGCTGCCCTCCCCTGGGTCGCCCTCGCCGCCACGCGCATCCGAACAGCAACCAACGACGCACACAGCGCGCACCCACCCCGTGGCACCGGCACTGTCGGCAGCTCGCGGGCATCCGAGCGCACCGACTCTGCCGAGCCGTCGAAGGCATTCGAGCGCACCGACTCCGCCGACGAGGCGGTCGCGGCCCGGCGCTTCGGGTTGGCTTGCCGCAGTGGATCTCTCGGTGGTTGGGCCGCCCTGACGGCGAGCTTCGCCGCGGCCGGGTTGACCCCGACCGGTTCGCTGCTGGCCGCTGTCATCGGGCTGGCGCTGATCGGGCGACGGGCATTTCTCCCCGCCGTCGTGCTCTGGATCGCGACCTGCGCGCCCTGGCTGACCGCGACCGCGCTCGGATCGGGGGCCGAACCGTCGGACCCGGCCGGGGTATCAGCGTTCGCGGCACGGGCCGAGCCGTGGCTCGGCACGCTCGGCAGCCTCGCCGGGCTGGGCGGGATCTGGAACGGTGAGGCCGTACCCGCGAGCCGTACGACCCCACTCGCCCTGGTCGGCACCGTATTACTGCTCGCCATCGTCGCCTGCGGAGTGCGCGCGGTGTGGGCGCTGGGGCGTGACGGGCGAGCGTTGCTGGTGATCGCGGCGGTGGCGATCGTGCTGCCCGCCCTCGGCGCGACCAGCTGGGGGCTGGCCGCCGGGGAATGGTTGGTGGTGCACGTTCCCGGCGCCGGATTGCTCCGGGATACGCAGAAATACGTGGCATTGGCGATGCCCGCGTACGCGCTGTGCGCGGCCGCCGCGTGCCGAACCGTCACCGAAGCGGCCCGCCGAATATCGGCGCACGACGCGAAGAATCCAGGTGTTGCCGACGAGCGCCAGTCTGTTCACGCTACTCAGACCGGATTTCGTGCCGCCGCAATCCTTTTCGTTCTTCTGCTCACCCTCCCGCTGGCCGACCTCGCCTGGGGAGTCGGCGGCGCCATGCGTCCCGTCCACTACCCCGCCGGCTGGCAGCAGGTCGTCGACCACATCGATGGTCCCGGCGATATCGCCGTTCTTCCCGCCGGGATGTTCCGCCGATTCCCTTACAGCGGAGCAGTTCCCGTCCTCGACCCCGCTCCCCGCATCCTCCCCAGCGACGTCCTGCAAACCGGCGAACTCCGAGTCCGCGGCTACGCGGTGGCCGGCGAGGGCAACCGCGCCCGCACAGTCGAGCAAGCACTGCTCGAAGGCGCCCCGGCCAGCGATCTAGCAGCTCTCGGCGTCGGCTGGATCCTGATCGAGCGCACCACCCCCGGGCCCCTCGGCAGCTCCGAAAACACCCTCGCCACAGCCGAATTGACGTTCCAGGACAAGGACCTGGCCCTGTACCGGATTTCCTCCCCCGCGCTTCTCGACACCGCCACCCCGTCCCAGCGCCGAGTCTCCGCCGCGGCCCACCTCCTCTGGGCGATCCTGCTCCTCACCGGACTGATCGCCGCGGCACTGCGCCCGGACCGCACGGGCAGGCGGATCGAGCGGCAGCCGGTAACCGAGTCGGCTAGACCCGGGCCGGGGAGACCAATCCGCTGACGTTGCGCCCGCGGGCGGCCGCCGCGAGGACTTCGTAAACACCGGCGCCGGTCTGTTCCCAGGAGAACTCGCCTGCTCGGGCGCGGGCCTTTTCGCCCATGACCAGCCGGGTCTCGGGGTCGGCGAGGAGCTCGGCGGCGGCGGCGGCGAGGGCGGGAGCGTCGTCGACGAGCAGGCCGGTGACGCCGTCGACGATGGAGTCGGTAAGGCCTCGGGAGCTGCGGTAACCGATCGTGGGGACGCCGTGCTGAGCGGCTTCGATGACGGCCAGGCCCCAGCCTTCCTTGCGCGAGGGCATCACGTGGACCCAGGCGGTCGAGAGGATCTCGTGTTTGCGGCGTTCGTCGACGTGGCCGTGGAAGGTGACAGCCTCGGCGATGCCGAGTGCGGCGGCGCAGTCGCGCAGGTTGGGCGCCCACCAGCCGTCGCCGATGACGTCGAGGTGCACGTCGGGGAAGCGTTCGCGCAGGTGGGCGACGGCGGTGAGCGCGTCTTCGATCTGCTTGTGCGGTACCAGCCGCGAGAGGACCGCGATGCGGGGATGGGTGGCGCGGGTAGCGTCGGCGCCGGGGACGACCTCGTCCGGGACCGGTTCGGCGCCGTTGCGGACCACCGCGATGCGCTCACGGTCCACACCGAGCACCGACAGCTCCTCGGCCGAGGGCAGCGAGACGGTGAGGTACTGATTGTCGCGGTGCACGCGCGGGGACAGCGTGGATTCGATCCACCAGCCGATCCGCCCGACCAGGCGACCGGCCACCGGCCACTGCTCGCGGTGCCCGTGATGAACCAGCACCACCGAGGGCACGCCCGTGGCGGTGGCGAAGAAGGGAATGCCGTTCTGGGTGTCGATCACGACATCGGGACGCAGGCCCTTCAGTGGGCCGAAACCGAGCCGACCGGCCACGATGGCGGCCAGCGCGCGGGGATACACGGTAAAGCGCCCACCCGCGCGACTGATGTCGATCCCGTCGATCCGCTCGCGCTTCGGCGCACCGGGATACCCGGCCGTCCGTAGGGTGACCTTGATGCCACGCGCGGCCAGCTGCGCGCCGACCTGCTCCAGATACCGCTCGCTGCCGCCACCCTGTGGGTGCCCGGTGTCACGCCAGCAGAGTAGGAGGACTTCACGCACGGTCGGGTCTCGCAATCGGTTCGGTGGCAGACAAACGTCGGCCCCCACCCTAGCGGGTGTGCTCCACGCAACACGCTCGTATCGCCAGCCCCCGCCCAGATCGCGCGATGACACCCCGGAGGCCGACCGATCACGCCCGCTTCCGGACGTGGAGACCCTCGCTTATCGCTGGTACCGGGCTCCAACTCACCCCACACCTCACGGACCGGAACGGGCTCCCAATAAACTCCTGCCCGTGTCGACCGCCACCCAGCCGAGAACCGAGCAGCCCGTCGCGCGCCGTGACCGATCCAGGTTCGCGCGCCGCGCCACCCTGCGCCGCTCGCTGCGCCTGCTCACGAGCTTCCGCTTCGAGCAGACCGACCCGGCGCGCTTCTACGGCGGCATCGCCACCGACAGCGCCGAGCTGATCAGCGACTTCTACGCCGACATCACCGGTCGCGACCTCACCGGCACCGTGGTGCTCGACGTCGGCGGCGGACCCGGCTACTTCGCCGACGAGTTCACCGCGGTTGGCGCGCGCTATGTGTCGGTGGAGCCGGACCCGTCGGAGATGCACGCGGCCGGGCTGCGGGTGTCGGGCTCGGTGCGCGGATCGGGGATGGCATTGCCGTTCCGCGACAACGCCTTCGACGTCTGCTTCTCCTCAAATGTCGCCGAGCACGTGCCGCAGCCGTGGCTGATGGCGGACGAGATGGTGCGGGTGACCAAGCCCGGCGGCCTCATCGTGTACTCGTACACGGTGTGGCACGGGCCCTTCGGTGGTCACGAGACCGGCCTCTGGCATTACGTCGGTGGCGAGTTCGCGGCCCGCCGGTACCGGCGCAAGCACGGACACGAACCGAAGAACAGGTTCGGCCGATCACTGTTCGCGGTGACGGCAGCTGACGGGTTGCGCTGGGCGGCAACGACTTCAGCCGACGTGCGGACCATTTTCCCGCGCTACCACCCGCGGTGGGCCTGGTGGCTCGTCCGAGTTCCGGTGATCCGAGAGCTACTGGTCAGCAACTTGGTAGTGGTGGCGACCAAGGACTGATCAGGCCAGCCAGCTCAAGCGCCGCGACCTCCGAATCGGCTCGGGTAACACCCTGACCCACGGCGATTCCTGAATCGCCAGGCCAACGGTCTCCAGCGTGGTCAGGCCGACCTGATCGGCCAGCGCGCCGACCATCGCAACCGCCTCAGCGGCCTGGATGGCGGCAGTCGCCTGCTCGATCGTGAGTGTGCGGCCCGGCAGGAATGAGACAACCCATCCGCCGCTACCCACACTTTTCGCTTGATGGTCGGTCTGGTCGCTGGTCATCAACGATCGGCCGATCACTTGCACAGCCATGCGTCGGTCTCCCCAATTCGCTGTTAATGTCCGATGAATCGAGCGAGCTGATCAGTAGCTAAAGCATCCACCTTTCACCAGCGGAACGCAATAGTGCGTTTCCCCGAAAAGCGAACCGACAGGTTGGAATTCACAATCTTCACAGTCGTTGCGCCGCAGCGAATTAGAACAGGTTGCAGACAATTCGCCCGCAAAACTGTAACGTGTTCTTATGCACTACGACAGTCTGTTCATCGGCGGGAAGTGGACCACCCCGGCCGGTAGTGACCGCATTTCGGTGGTCTCCCCTGCAACGGAGGAGACCGTCGGCAGCGTGCCGGCGGTAACGAACGCCGATGTCGACGCGGCGGTCGCCGCCGCGCGCGACGCGTTCGACAGCGGGCCGTGGCCATCGACGCCGCCACTGGAACGAGCGGAGGTACTCGGCAAGGTCGCCCGGCTGATCGAGCAGCGTTCGCCGGAATTGCTCGCCGCGCTCACCGCGGAGATGGGTGCGCCGACGTTAGCGGCCTTGACACTCAACCAGATTCCGGCCGTCGCGGCGTTGGACGCGATCGTCGAACTCGCGAAGACGTTCGCCTGGAACGAGACTCGAGTCGGCCTGTTCGGAACCTCGCGTGTGTCACGGGAACCGCGCGGTGTGGTTGCCGCGATCACCGCCTGGAATGTCCCGTTGTTCCTCGCCGCGAACAAGCTCGGACCCGCGTTGCTGGCCGGCTGCACCGTGGTACTCAAGCCATCGCCGCTGACTCCGTTGACCGCGAACATTCTCGCCGACATCTTCACCGAGGCGGGCCTGCCCGACGGCGTGCTCTCGGTGCTGCCCGCCGAAGCCGAGGCCAGTGAGTACCTCGCGGGCCACCCCGGCGTCGACAAGGTGACCTTCACCGGCAGCACCCCGGTCGGCCGGAAGCTGGCCGCGCTGGCCGGTGAGCAGCTCAAGACGGTGTCGCTGGAGCTCGGCGGCAAGTCGGCCGCGATCGTGCTGCCCGATGTCGACCTGGCCGCGAGCATTCCGGTGCTCGCGTTCTCCGGGCTGATGAACAGCGGTCAGGGGTGCGTCGCGCAGACGCGAATTCTCGCGCCGCGCAGTCGCTATGACGAGATCGTCGACGCCCTGGTCGCGCACGTGAAGACCATGCAGACCGGTGACCCGACCGATCCCGCGACCCAGCTCGGCCCGCTGATCAGCGAAAAGCAGCGCGACCGGGTGGAGAGCTACATCGCCAAGGGCAAGGCAGAGGGTGCTCGGCTCGTGCTCGGCGGCGGCAGGCCCGATGGCGTGGAGCGCGGCTGGTTCGTGGAGCCGACGATCTTCGCCGACGTCGACAATTCGAGCACCATCGCCCAGGAGGAGATCTTCGGTCCGGTGCTCTCGGTGATCCCGTACGAGACCGAGGACGAGGCCATCGCGATCGCCAACGACTCGGACTACGGGCTCGCCGGTTCGGTGTGGACCACCGATATCGAGCACGGCGCCGAGGTCGCGGCCCGGATCCGCACCGGTACCTTCGCGATCAACTGGTACGCCTTCGACCCGACCGCACCGTTCGGCGGCTACAAGAACTCCGGCATCGGCCGCGAGAACGGCCCCGAAGGCCTCGACGCCTTCTGCGAGCAGAAGTCCGTCCTGATGCCGATGGGCTGGACCGCCGAGTAGTCCGAGAATGCGCACGCACACCAACGCGTGCGCATCACTCTGCCGGACTTCCTAATTCTCCGGCATCAGTACCCGGAGGACAGGCTGCGCGGCTACCTCACCCCGGGCAGGTAGGTCGACGACCTCGACCCGCCAGCCCGGGGGCAGCACCCGCTCCAACCGCCCAGCCACTCGCTGCAGGGGCGTGCTCGAATAGGTGTCGGACTCGAATCCGGTCACCAGATCGGTCATGCGTCAAACCACCTCTCAGCGTTCTCGTGGCGGTGCAGGAGTCTCGCGGGGGTTCAGCTCGAGAGGAAATATAGGCGACAGTTGCGCCGACGCCACCAGCGACTCTCTGACATCGACAGATGTACCCATAAAGAGACCGCGGAAATCGTCCGACGAACTGGGAGCACAAAAAAACCGCCCGTACCGAGAGGTACGGGCGGTTCTGTGTTCGGGGGATCAGCCCAGGCGCTCCTTGAGTGCCTCGAACTCGTCACGCACGCCCGAAGGCAGCTTGTCGCCGACGAACTCGAACCATTCCTCGATCGACGGGATCTCCTTGCGCCACTCGTCGGCGTTCACCGCGAGCGCCTCGTCGACGTCGGCGGCGACCACGTCGAGGCCGTCCAGGTCGAGATCGGCAGCCGAGGGCACGTTGCCGACCGCGGTGGCCGTGGCGCCCGAGCGGCCTTCGATGCGGCCGACGATCCACTCCAGCACGCGGGAGTTCTCACCGAATCCGGGCCACAGGAAGCGGCCGTCGTCGCCACGACGGAACCAGTTGACGTAGAAGATCTTCGGCAGCTTGTTCGCGTCGGCGTTCTTGCCGAGGTCGATCCAGTGGTTGAGGTAGTCGCCCACGTGGTAGCCGAGGAACGGCAGCATCGCCATCGGGTCGCGACGGACGGTGCCGACCTTGCCCTCGGCGGCGGCGGTCTGCTCCGAGCCCATGGTGGCGCCCATGAACACGCCGTGCTCCCAGCCGAACGACTCGGTCACCAGCGGAACAGTGGTCTTGCGGCGACCGCCGAACAGGATGGCCGAGATCGGCACGCCCTGCGGGTCGTCCCACTCCGGCGCCAGGGTGGGGCACTGCGACATCGGGGTGCAGTAGCGCGAGTTCGGGTGCGCGGCGTGGCCCTCGGACTCGGGGGTCCAGTCGTTGCCCTTCCAGTCGATCAGGTGCTGCGGGTCGCCTTCGAGACCCTCCCACCACACATCGTTGTCGTCGGTCTGGGCGACGTTGGTGTAGACGGTGTTGCCCGCGTCGATGGTGGCCATCGCGTTGGGGTTGGAGCTGTGGTTGGTGCCCGGCGCGACGCCGAAGAAACCGAACTCCGGGTTCACGGCGTAGAGCTGGCCGTCCTTGCCGAAACGCATCCAGGCGATGTCGTCGCCCAGGGTCTCCGCGCGCCAGCCCGGGATGGTCGGCTGGATCATCGCGAGGTTGGTCTTGCCACAGGCGCTCGGGAACGCGGCGGCGATGTAGTAGTTCTTGTTCTCGGGCGAGATCAGCTTGAGGATCAGCATGTGCTCGGCCAGCCAGCCCTCGTCGTGGGCCATCGCCGAGGCGATGCGCAGCGAGTAGCACTTCTTGCCGAGCAGCGCGTTGCCGCCGTAGCCCGAACCGAAGGACCAGATCTCGCGGTCCTCGGGGAAGTGGGTGATGTACTTGGTGTCGCTGCACGGCCACGGCACGTCGGCCTGGCCCTCGGCGAGCGGCGCGCCCACGGAGTGCAGCGCCTTCACGAACGGACGATCGGTGCCCAGCTTCTCCAGGGCGGCGGCGCCCATGCGGGTCATCACGCGCATCGAGACGACCACGTACTCGGAGTCGGTGATCTCCACGCCCAGCTTGGGGTCCTCGGCGCCGAGCGGGCCCATGCAGAACGGCACCACGTACATGGTGCGGCCCTTCATCGAGCCGCGGTACAGCTCGGTCATGGTGGCGCGCATCTCGGCGGGGTCGACCCAGTTGTTGGTCGGGCCGGCGTCGGCCTCGGTCTTGGAACAGATGTAGGTGCGCGATTCGACGCGGGCCACATCGGAGGGATCGGACAGCGCGAGGAAGGAGTTCGGCTTCTTCTTCTCGTCGAGCTGCTTGAAGGTGCCCGCCTCGACCAGCTGCGTGGTCAGGCGATCCCATTCCGCGTCGGAGCCGTCGGCCCAGACCACGCGGTCGGGGGTGGTGAGCTCTGCGACTTCCTGTACCCAGGCGAGCAGTTCACTGTGCTCGGTCGGCGCCTTGCCGTCGGATCCACGAAGACCAGGAATGGTCGCTGAGGTCATGAAAACTCTCCTGAGATGGGCGGTTGTTCGATCCATCGATCGCCACCATGGGCGGGTAAGGCGTCCGCCGAGACCAACCGTCGCACAACCCCGAGAGACGGCTGAGAAAAGGCCGTACACGGACGATGGCCGCGCATCGACTGGCAAGAGCGGACGCCCAGGTTCCTGCCTCCAGGTTAACGCGATATGACGACCGATACGGCATCGGGCTCCCTAACGGGTACCCATAGGTGTATCAGTCAATCCCGCGCTCACAGTTGATCGAGTGTGGCGATGTCGCGCTCGCACGCGGTCAGCTGCGCGGGGCGCTCCGCGACGAGCCTGCGCGCGAGCGCGTCGAGCTCGGTGACACGCCTGTCGACGGCGATCGCGCGGGCGGTCGATTCGCGCACCACGTGCTCGGCCAGCTCGGCCTCGATGTCAACCAGCACCGCCGCGACACGCTGCTCGAGCTGGGCTTTGATGTTCACCAACGCTTCGGAGACCCACTGCGACATGTGGTTGCGCTCGGCGAGCTGGCCGCGGGCGCGCACCACCCAGGCGGCCGCGCCCGCGCCGAGCAGCAGCGTCACCGGGACGCTCGCCACATCGAGTGTCGGCACCAGCGACAGCGGCGCCACGATCAGCCTGCCGAGGCCGACACCGGCCGACGCGCCGAGGGCGATCATGAGGTGATCTTCGACACCACGGTGCCGCTTGCCGGGATCTGGACCGACCCGGGGCGCCGGATCGCGCCGGCGGGCGGTCGGTGCGGCGGTGCCGATGCGGCGGGCGGCTTCGATGACTCGATCGTCGATCACGGCGTCGACCGAGGCCGAGAGTTCACCGGCCGCCTGCTGGAGTCGCTGGGGATAGGCGCGTAGCTCGGCGCGGTCGCAGCGGTCGAGTTCGGCGCGGGAACGGGTGTGCAGCGCGCGCACCATCGAGCCGAGTTCGGCGGTCAGGTCGACGCGGGCGAGCTGGACCTGGCTGCGCACGGCGGCCAGCCCGGCCTGACGGCCGCCGTCGCGCTCGGCGGCCAGGCCGATGCGTTCCTCCCGGATCCGGGCGGTGTCAGTGCCGGAGCGCAGGGCGGTGATCTGCTCGTCGATTCGCGCCCTGGTGTCGGCGAGGACCCGGGTGCGCACGGCGGTGCGGCGCTGAGCGCCGTCGGCCGGTCCCTTCGCGGTGGCGGCGGCGAGGGTGGCGTGCAGTCCGGCGACGCCGGAGCGGTCGAGCAGGGCGGAGTCGTCGGCGGCGCGGGCCGCGGCGGACATGCGGGCCGAGACGGCGACGATGTCGAGGTCGGTGATGCCGCGGGCGGCGAGCAGTTCGAGGTTGCGATCGCGGGTCGCGCGCCAGTCCTGATAGGCGTGAAAGCCGTTCATGGCGAGCAGGATTCGCCGGTCGGCGGCGCGCAGGCGATCGATCAGGGCGAACATGTCCGCGCCGAGGACACTGCCCGCGTCGAAGAGGATGAGCGCCGCGGCGGGTTCGGTACCCGAGGTGGGATCGGCCAGGTCGATATGGGGTTCGAAGCGCGCGAGTTCGGTGCGGAGCAGGGTGGTGTTGGCGTCGTCGGGGGCATAGAAGTCGACAGTGGTGCCATGGCCCGCACCGGCCATCGCCCGCAGCAGTGCGGCGCCCTGGGGATTCCACCGTTCGATCACCGCGTCTACCGCAGGCGAGAGCGCGTTCGGATCGTCGATCGGCGAACGACCGGACGCGGCGCCCGGATCGTCAGCTCTGTCGCCCTGCTCCTCGTCGGCCGTACCGTGATCCGCCGAGGTGCTCGGATCGCCGGTGCCTCGCGCGTCGGCGGCCGAACCTGGATCGGGGGCCTCAGAGTCCGGCACTGGACATCCGCTCCCAGGCTCTGACATAGCCGTTGTGGACGCGAAGGGCAGCGCGGCGGGCGGCGGGGGGCATATCGCTGGACACCACGGCACGCCAGCGGGTGGCGCGGGCGAGTGCCTCGTCGGCGTCGGCGGGCGAGGGTGACGGGTAGCCGGCGGCCAGGTGCGAGACCTGCGGGCAGGCCAAGCCGGCGCACAGTCCGGCCCAGAGCGCTTCGTCACCGGCGAGGTAGTGCTCGATCTGTTCGCGGGCGCGCCCACCGTCGCCGGGGACCGCGCGGGCCGCCAGCCGGATCAGCTGGTCGAGCAGTTCGCCGCCGCGTACCGCTTCCACCTGCTCGTACCGGCGGTGGACCAGCTTGTGCAACGGGTCGATCCCGCTCGCGGAGTGCAGGATCTGGATGAGTGCCGACGCGGGCAGGTCGGGATCGGCGCGCAAGGCCGACAGCGCGCAATCAACGCCGTAGAGATCCCAATTGGCGATCAGGCGCCTGCGCGCGTCCTGGTCGGAACCGCTGCCGATGAACAGATCGGCCGCCAGCACCGAGGGCACATCGGGGCCGACGGCGAGCCTGCGCAGATCGCTCAGATCGTCGGCGCTCACCGCTCCCGCCCTGGTCCGGGCGGCGACAGACGCGACGATCGGCACGATCGGCAGGCCGATTTCCTGCGCGTGCCGCTGCGCCGCGGCCACGGCCTCACCCCAGCGCGCGCCGACCGCGTCGGCCTTGTTGAGCACGACAAGACCGCGACCCTTCGGCACGGTGGCGAGCAGGCGATAGTCGGCGGCCTGCGGCGCACCGGCCAGCACATAGATGACCAGATCACCGTCGAGAACCGGATCGGGCGACTCGGGCTGATCGACCGGCGAGGTCTCGTGCGCGGACAACAACGCGAGCGCGGCGAGCACGGTGGTCCGCCCACTGAGCGCACGCCCGGTGATCTGGATGCGCAGCGGACGTCGACGCCGCGCGGCCGCCGCGGCGAGCTGTTCGGCGATCGCCGGATCACCGCCCCGACCTGCACCGAGGCGCGAGATCAGCTCGTCGAGCTGGTCCGCGGGCCGTGTCTGTGCGAATTCGGTGGCTGTCGACATTCTGCACACCCCCTTTTCGGAGGGCATTCTGTCAGATCCGCGCCGAGCGGGGGCTCGGCGAACCCACTGCGCGACCTGGCAGATCGGCGGTCCCCGAACTCGCCTGTGGCGTAGCTCCACGCATGCTGGACAATGGACGACGTGAACGACGCCGCCAACCACGCCGAGCCGACCAGCCACAAGCTGTCGGAGATGCCCGACGACGCCGGCAGGCGCTCACTCACCGGCTCCCGGCTGTACCCGCGCGTCACGAGTTTCCGCACTCGCCGCGGCGCGCTGACGCCGAACCAGCAGGCCTCCTGGGACAAGACGTGGCCGGTGATCGGGCGCAATGTGTCCAACGATCCGGTCGACGCCGACGCCTGGTTCGGGCGCGAGGCGCCGCTGGTCATCGAGATCGGCACCGGCACCGGCACCGCGACGGCCGCCATGGCCAAGGCCGAACCGCACCTGAACCTGATCGGCATCGAGGTGTACCAGCCGGGTCTGGCCCAGCTGGTTCAGCAGATCGAGCGCGACGAGATCGACAACATCCGGTTGCTGCGCGGCGACGCCGTCGACGTACTCGAGAACATGGTTGCCCCGGAGTCGCTGATCGGCGTTCGGGTGTTCTTCCCCGACCCGTGGCCCAAGGCCCGCCACCACAAGCGCAGGCTGCTGCAGGCGCCGACATTCGCGCTGATCGCCAGCAGACTCAAGCCCGGCGGTGTGCTGCACGTGGCGACCGACCACGCGGATTACGCGGAGCATATTCTCGAAGTAGGCTCCAAGGAACCGCTGTTCACCGGCCTGAACGACACCACCGGCGGCGACAGCGCCGCCAACCGCACTACCGCGCCGATCGGTTTCGAACGGCCCGTCACCAAGTTCGAGGGCAAAGGCCTGCGTGCCGGTAGCGCCATCAACGAGTTCATATGGGGGAAGATCGACAGATGAGCGTGAGTGAGATCGCCCCCGAGATGCCGGTGCCCGCCCAGGCAGGCCCCGGTTCCGAGGCGTTGAGCGGTTCCGATGTTCGACGTGTGCTGTTGGTCTGGGACGCGCCGAACCTCGATATGGGGCTCGGCGCCATCCTCGGAGGACGTCCCACCGCCGCTTATCGCCCCCGTTTCGACGCGCTCGGCCGCTGGTTGCTGGCCCGCACCGCCGAGATCTCGGTCGCCTCGAAGGGGCGCATCGAGGCCGAGGCCACCGTCTTCACCAATATCGCGCCCGGCACCGCCGACGTGGTCCGCCCCTGGGTGGAAGCGCTGCGCAACGTCGGTTTCGCGGTGTTCGCCAAGCCCAAGATCGACGAAGACTCCGATGTCGACGCCGATATGCTCGCCCACATCGCGACCCGTCAGCGCGACGGCGGTTTAGCCGGAATCATGGTCGCCTCGGCCGATGGTCAAGCCTTCCGTGAACCACTGGAAGCCATCGCGGC
Source organism: Nocardia sp. FBN12 (assembly GCF_050320175.1). GTDB lineage: Bacteria > Actinomycetota > Actinomycetes > Mycobacteriales > Mycobacteriaceae > Nocardia. The sequence continues at coordinate 5,790,387 of NZ_CP190048.1, forward strand.
CAAGGGAATCCCAGCTCAGGTACTCGGATTTCGTGAGCACGCGAGTTGGGCGGTCACTTCGGATACCCTCGGGTTCGTCGACCTCGAGGACATCCCTGGAGTATTCCGGGAACCGCTACCGCGGGTGAGTCTCGAGTCGCTGCCCGACGAGGGTGCTTGGCTGCAGCCTTTCCGGCCGCTGTCGGCGCTACTCACTTCTCGCCCTGGTCAAGGAGTCGCTTAAGTGTTCACCCGCTGGGGCGATCTGGTATATCGGTTCCGCTTCGCCGTCATCGTGGTTGTCGGTGGGGCGATGTTGGCGTTGGGTGCGTACGGCATGGGGCTCGGGCCCCGGCTGAGCCAGAGTGGCTGGTTCGATCCTGGCTCGGAGTCGGTGCAGGGCGCGCAGATCGCGGACGGGTCTTACGGCCGCGACCACCAGGCCGACGTCATCGTCATGTACAACGCCCCCGAGGGCAAAACGATCGATGACCCGGAGTTCTCGAAGAAGGTCGTCGACAGCCTGAGTACCGCCGTCACCGAACACCCCGATCAGATCGGCAAGATCAACGGCACCTATTGGAAGGTGGGCGACGCGCCCGCCGTGCCGTCGGCGTTCGGGTCGAAGGACAAGAAACACGCGTTCGCCTCGATCGCCATCGCCGGTGACAACGACACCGTCATGATGGCCAACTACCGCGCCGTGGCGGACGCCTTCTACATCCCCGGCGTCGACGTCGAGGTCTCGGGCCTGCAAGCCATCGCGGTCACCCTGACCGACACCCTCGACCACGACTCCAAGCGAATGGAAGTAATCGCCTTCCCCGCCGTGGCGATCCTGCTGTTCTTCATCTTCGGTGGCATCGTCGCGGCCGCGTTGCCGCTGATCATCGGTGGTCTGACGATCCTCGGCGCCACCGGCATCGTGATGGCGCTGACCAATTTCACCGAGGTCAACTTCTTCGTCACCGGTGTCGTCTCGATGATCGGTCTCGGCCTGGCGATCGACTACGGGCTGTTCATCGTCAGCCGTTTCCGCGAGGAGCTGGCCGAGGGTTACAGCACCAGAGCCGCCGTCCGGCGGTCGGTCATGACCGCTGGACGAACAGTGGTGTTCTCCGCGACGATGATCATCGCCAGCGTCGGCGGCATTCTGATCTTCCCGCAGGGCTTCCTGCGGTCGGTCGCGTACGGCACCATCGCGGCGGTCTCCCTTGCGGCGCTGACCGCCGTCACGATTCTGCCCGCGATGCTGGCCATCCTCGGTCCGCGCGTGGACATGCTCGGCCTCAAGCGGTTCCGCAAGACCAAGACCGCGGAGCAGGTCGAGAACGGTTTCTGGGGCAACCTGACCCGGTGGGTCATGCGGCACCCGCTCAAGATCGCCATCCCGATCACCATCGGCCTGCTGCTGCTGATCATCCCGGTCAAGGATCTGGCGTTCGGCGGCATCAACGAGAAGTACCTCCCACCGGACGACCCCGCTCGTTCCGCGCTCGAGCACTTCTACGAGGTCTTCCCGATGAAGAAGACCGACCCGATCCAGCTGGTCTTCGTCTCGGACAACACCAACGCGATCGGCAAGGTCTGGAAGGAAGCCAATCAAGCTCCCGGGCTGGTGAGCCCGTTCGAAGTGCCGGTCAAGTCGCCGACCAACTCCCAGGTGTTCCGTACCTCGGCACCCATGGTCGATCCGACCAACAACGCCGAGCCGACGATCGACTACCTGCGCTCGATCGAAATACCCGACGGCGTCACGATGTACGTCACCGGTCAGCCCACCCTGATGGCCGACAGCATCGACACGCTGATGGAACTGATGCCGTGGATGATCTTGCTCGTCTTGGTCACCACCACGATCCTGATGTTCCTGACATTCGGTTCGCTGGTACTGCCGATCAAGGCCGCCTTGATGAGCGCGCTCGGCCTCGGCGCGACCCTCGGCATCCTCACGTGGATCTTCGTCGACGGCAACGGCGCCACACTCCTGAACTTCACGCCACAGCCGATCAGCGCGCCGGTCTTGATGCTGATCATCGCGATCATCTACGGCCTGTCGACCGACTACGAGGTCTTCCTGCTCTCCCGCATGGTGGAGGCCCGCGCCCAAGGTGCGTCCACCACCGAGGCCGTGCGAATAGGCACCGCCCAAACCGGGCGAATCATCACCGCCGCCGCGCTGATCCTGCTCGTGGTGACCGGCGCGTTCGCGTTCTCCGACATGGTGATGATGCAGTACATCGCCTACGGCATGATCGCGGCGCTGCTCATCGACGCCACCATCCTGCGCATGCTGCTTGTCCCGGCGATCATGAAGTTGCTCGGCGACGACTGCTGGTGGGCGCCGAAGTGGATGAAGCGGATCCAGGAGAAGATCGGCCTCGGCGAACCCATCCTCGACGACGAGCGCCCTGGCAACAGCGACGCGGTCGACCTGGTGAAGACCACCCCGATCACCGACCCGCCGACCATGCAGATGACGGCGGTCCCCGACTCCAAGCTGGCCCGCACCCCGCGCAGGCCGCGTACGGTCGCCGAGATCGAGGCCGAGGCGCCGACTCAGCGCATCGACAAGATCACCGATGCCGAGGCCGCCGAGCCCGCTCGGCCGCGCTTGCCGATGTCGCCCGATCCGACGCGTCCCCGCGCCTCGATGCTGTCTTCGGGTGAGCCGACGCGCGAGTTGCCGGTGGTGAAGCCGGGCACGCCGGCGAAATCCGAGCAGGGGGATGGCGCGAAGCCGACGGAATCCGGACTCGACCTGCCGAACCACGTGTCCGGCGAGCCGACCCAGGTGCTGCCGATCGTCAAGCCGGGCACCCCGAATCCGGCTCAGGGACAAAACGATTCGACCTCGGATAGCTCCACGGACGAAGACCGTGGCTATTCGGGACCGAGCTTCGGCACCCCGCCCATACCGCTCACCGATCTCGGCGATCCCGAAACCGGGCCCGGCGGCGCCACTCGCCCCACCAGCGAGCTCGGACACACGGGCAGCACTGCCGACGCGCCGAGCATCAGCTCGCCGTTCGGCGACACCGGACCGAGCTTCGGTCACGATTCGCGCTTCGGCCCCGCAGGCACCACCGCGCCAGAAGGCGGTGGCACCGAAACCCCCAGTGGCCCTTCGATTTCCCACCCCGACCCGGTCGACAACGGGTCCGGGCTCGATCTGCCCGGCATCGTCACCGGTGTTCCGCCGCGTGGCTCCGGGCGCGTGCAGCCGCCCTCGGGGTACACGCCGGGAGTGATCGGCGAGACGCCGCCGGTGCCGCGAATTTCGACGCCGAACGAGACCGGCGATGGCGCCGGATTCGGTACGCCCACAGTGGATTCGCGGCCGAGCATCGTTCCCCCGGCCCGGCCGAACACGGCGACCCCGCCGCGCGGGATCGTCCCGCCGCAGCCTCCGCGGATCGTCAACACCCCGCCGACGCCGCGCGAGGCCCCGCCGAGCGCCGTGCCACCAGCACCTCACGACACCCCGCCGAGTGCCACGCCACCGGCACCACACGAGGCCCCGTCGAGCGGAACCTTCAACGGGTTCAGCCCGGTGACCGCGTCGAACCTCCGGCCGGTCACGCCCGACACCCCCGCACCGGACTCGAGCATGCCCGGACAGGTCGACGGCGCTGTGCGCGAAACGGATTCGAACCCGCGGGGCTCCGAGGCACCGCGCCCTGACTTCTCGGCAACGCCCGGCTCGCATCGTGCCGAGTCGCACCCGGGTACCGCGGCGCGCGCGGAGACCGAACCCGAATCACCTCTTCCCTCCCCGGGCGTTTTCGGTACCTCGGTGCCGGTCGAACCGCAGCCGAGCGCTCCGTGGAACAACGGCATGACCGGCCCCGGCACGCCGCGCGGTTTCAATCCGCCCGATCAGGACAGCGGACCACGGTTCTCGCCGGTCACGCCGTCCTCGTCGGCGGGTGACCTCGACGAGGAGGCGACGGCCGACCAGGCCGATACCCCCGGTCGATGGCAGGCGCCGTCCGGCTTCACCGCCGTCCCGACGCCCGCCGCGTCGCCGGCGGAACCGTCCGACGAGGTGACCGCACCCGCTGCTGAAACCGATTCCACGGCAACGGAATCCGCTGAACCGCAGGCGGACACCCGCAATGAGATCGAGAACTGGATGGCTCAGCTGCGCTCGTCTCGCCGGGGCACCGGCGTGGACGAGGGTCGCCATAGCGGTGGCGAGGGTCGGACCGTGAGTGTGAACGAGCTGCTGCGTCGGCGCGAGGACGACTGAGGTCGCTCCGTGAGAGCGCTGGGGCGGGGCCTTCGGGCCCCGCCCCGTTCTGTTTACTGACCCTGGCGCGCCGGGGAAGAGTCCGCGAAGGCGCGGGCGTAGCGGGTTCCGGTGAGAAGCAACAGGATTCCGACTGCCAGGAAGGCTGCTACCCGGACCAGCCCGGAGAGGGTGGCCAGGTCGAACAGGAACAGTTTCGCGAGTGCGGCCGCGGCTACCAGGAGGCCGGAGACCAGGCAGACCTTCGCGACCACGGGTGAAGTGGCGAGTCGGCGCAACCCGTAGAACAGTGCGGCGGTGGCGGCCACCATCCACACGATGGTCGCCACGCTGTGGCCGACGATGAAACCGTCCGCGCCGCCGAGGGATACGCCGAGCGACACCGCGGCGACCAGCACGTAGTACAGCCCGGCGATAATCACCGCGATCCACACTCCGGTGACGAGTGCTGGATCGTCGCACCGCGGCAACCGTGGCACGGTCCACGCCACCATCGCCGCCACCCCCGATCCCGCAACTGCCGCCATCGCCGTCGCGACATCGAGATCCTGCTCCGCAAGCCGTTGCAGCGCAAGCGTTTCCGGCGTAGCGATCGCCAGCATCACGAGCCCGCCCAGCAGCGCGAACGCGACACCGAGCCCAGCAGCGACCCGTGTGCGGCTCACGGCGGCAACCCCGAAGAACGCGAGACCGGCAACGAAAAGCGCGGTCGGCATCAGTCGAGGGTGACCGCCCGTCGCGACGGCGCACGTCTGCAGCAACGCGACCGCACCGGTCAACGCGGCCACCAACGCCGTGTGCCGGGCGATCCCCAGCCGCCCGACATCCCGAGCAACATCAAGCCGGGGACCCATGACCGTTTCCGAGCCGGAAGCCGCCGCACCAGCGCCGGCAGGAATCAACCCGGTAGCGGCGAGGCCGAGCAGGACTGTGGCGATGACCGCGGTGATCGACACGCTCACCACCCGGTCGAACAGCGCCGCGGCGGCGAGCACCGGGAGGACGGTGAGGGCGATCGTGATGCTGGCGGTGATGTCGCCCGGCCTGCGGCGCACCGCGAGCAGCGCACCGACCAGTCCGACCACCGCACCGGCGATCGCCGCGATCAGCAGCCCTTGCCTGTGCTCCACCTCCGTGCCGGAGATCGCTGCTTCGATCCCACTGAGCGCCACCATCCCCAGCACCGCGAGCACCACCGGCAAGGTGCGCGCCACGTGCAGTACCGGCCAGTCCCTGCGCAGCTGCACCGGAACCCCCGCCGCCTGCAACACCACCAAGAACCCGAGCAACATCAATTCGGTGGTCAACGCGGGCGACAACACCGCGGCCCCCAACACCACCCCCACCGCCAACGGCTGCGACTGCCACCGCACCGCGACCCCCACCCCGACCAGCGCCACCACCAGCGCCACGGCAAGCCCGACTCCGCCGGGCACCCATCGGTAATACCCGGTTACCGCAACAACATCCAGATACAGCCCGGCAATACCAGTGGCCACCAACGCAATTCCACCGACACGACCACCGGGCCGCGTGAACACCCGCCAGCCGAGGCCGACCAGTACGGCGGAAAACACCGCGCCAGCGATGACTCTCGCTACCGGACCGAAGAACCCCGCCTGCGCGGCCAACACCAACAGCATCAGCACGCCGACCAAGGTCACCCCGACGCCGGCCACGGCAAGCACCCGGGAAATCACTCCTTCGCGCTGCCACCACGGCACCCGCACCGGCCCTGGTTGCCCGCCGCGGGCTGCCCACGTGGGAACACCCTGCCCGGTCGACCTCGCCCAACCGGTCGGCCCTCCTGCCTGTCCGTACGGTGCAAAACCACCACCGCGCGGCCCGGCCGGACCGCCCCCAGGCGGCGCAGCAGGTCCCCCATACGGTCCAACCCAGTTCGCGGGAACCCCGAACGGCGCGGCACCGCCACCATGCGGCCCCACCGGAGCAGCCCAGTTCGCTGGCGCCCCGGTCGACCCGCCCGCACGCGACGCTTCCGCTCGCAACTGCGCAGACAGCACATCCAGGTCGCCGCCCAGCTGACTCAGGTGTGCGCCGAGCGCGGTGAACTCTCCGGACAGCCGGGCAACCAGCGCGGGATCGATGGCAGTACTCATAACTCCATAGTCGACCCGTGCGGATCGCCGTACATGAGTAAAAACCCCTGCGGGCGCGCTGTTCCTACGCGAAAAGCGCCTTTCGTATGTCCGCAGAGCCCAGGGTTCACGAACCCAGGAATCGCCTCCACTGAACCATCAGCGGGTATTTCGCGGTCACCGATCCGAACCGGATGCGACCGTGCACGACAAGATGCAACGGCCCGATCGGCGGGCCGGTGCGAACCTTGTTGTTGGCCGAGGATCCCACCAGATCGAGGCCGTTGAGGTCGACAGTGGCGGCCGCGGGGACGAGCAACGTGAGACTCGTGCAGTAGTCATCGACCTGGATCTCGACGATCTGCGTCTGCATCACGGCCTCGGTGAAGTCCAAGGTCACGCCCGACATCAGGTTGTTGAGATGCAACACCGGCGGCACCTGCCACGGCCCACGCCGGTGGACCCCCGACAACCGGCTACGAATCGCGCTCGGATTGGACCCACCGGCAGGCACCGGAACATGGCGTGGCCGCGGCATCGCGGCGGGCTGCGGTGTGCCCGCCACCCGCATTCCGGGCAGGTCGACGAGCACAGCGTTGAGTTCACCGCGAGTCTTCGCGGCCAGCGCCGTATCCATCCGCTCGGTGAACTCGCCGAGCGAGAGCATGCCGAGCCCGACGGCACGCTGCAGCAACTGCCCGACATGCTCCCGCTCGGCGTCGGAAACACGCAGCTCACGGTCACCGACGGGACCAGCCGTCGCGGCACCGGGTACGAAAAGGGATTCAGGACCGCCCATGCCATCGAGGGTAGCCAGCGAAACCGTCCCGGCGCATCAGGGCAAACCCCCATTCAAGACAACTATTCGAGCCCCTGCTCGATGGCGTAGCGGGTGAGCTCTACCCGATTCGCCAGCTGCAACTTGCGTAGCGTCGCCTGTACATGGTTCTCCACCGTCCGATGCGAGAGATTCAACCGAGTAGCGATCTGCTTGGCCGACAACCCCTTGGCCACCATCCGCAGAACCTCGGTCTCCCGCTCGGTCAACGACGGCCGGTGCGGCTGATCGGCGGCCGCGGGCGCGGTGGCCATCCGCCGATACTCCCCGAGCACCAACCCGGCCAATCCGGGCGTGAACACCGGCTGACCTGCGGCAGTGGCGCGAACGGCATCGATCAACTCGGCCGCCGACGCACTCTTCACCAGATACCCGCTTGCCCCCGCCTTGATCGCGTCGAGCACATCGTCGCGCTCGGCCGAAGCCGACAGCACCAGCACTCGGCTATGCGGCGAAACCCGCAGCACCTCCGCCGTCGCCGCGGCCCCGTTCCCATCGGTGAGCTGCATGTCCATCAACACCACGTCCGGCTGCACGGCCGCGGCACGCCGAGACGCTGTCCCCACGCCGTCAGCGGTGGCCAACACCTCGAACCCGGCCTCGGCGAGATCGCGCGAAACGCCCTCACGCCACATCGGATGGTCGTCGACCACCATCACCGTAATGACCGGCATCGCCCAGCTCCTCTTCTCAGCGCGCCGACTGGCGCGGAATCCGGAATTCCCACTCGGTACCGAGGTCCTCCCCCTCGGTGAGCAACTCCGCGGTCCCACCGAGCGCCTCGATCCGCCCGATGATCGACCGCGAAACACCCATCCTCCCTTCGGCAGCGGCTGCCTCCAGTCGTCCCGCCTCGATGCCGACACCGTCGTCGCGCACACTCACCACCACTGCGTCGACGGTATCTTCCAGCAGCACATACGCTTTCGCATCGGGCCCGGCATGCAGTGCGACATTCGACAGCGCGGTGGTCACCGCCGCGGCGATCTCGTGCGCCACCAGCTGCCCGACCGGCACCGGATCGCCCGGCGTAGCCACCGACACCGTGGTCGTGGCCCGCGAAGTCAGCAGCGGCCGCAGATCCACTTCCCCCGAACCGGAGTCCGGCTGTTGCGCCTGCTCGGACAACAGCACCCGCAACGCCACCTCCTGCTCCCCTGCTCGCTGCGCGAGTTCGGTTGCGGGCCCGCCGATCTCACCACCGCGCCGCTTGATGTAGGCGAGCACCTGCAACACTCCGTCGTGCACCTCACGGGCCAACCGCTCCCGTTCCTGCGCGGCGGCCGTGATCCGCAATGCCCGCTCGAGCTGCCCCTGTGCCCGCCTGGCGGTATTGGCCGCCAACCCGAGCGCCAACCCCACCGAAACGAGCACGGGCGCGGTGGCATCCCCCCACACGTCCTGTCCCCACTGATCGCGCACCGTCACCACCACAGCCGCCATGGCAAGTCCCGCGACAACTCCCGCGACCGGTCCGCGCAGGATCGCCATCGAGATCACCGAGTTCGCGATCCACAACGTCGTCGGCAGCGTCTGATGCCCGTGATACCAATCGTAGTCCGCGACAAGCCTGGTCGAGGCGATCAGCGCCACCGTCACCACCTGGTCGCCGAACACCACCCAGCCGCGAATCTTCCCGGTCGCCTCGGGGAAGTACCACTGCGACAGCAGCAGCGCCGAACTCCCCGACCAGATCGCCATCACCGCGATCAGCACCCAACTCAGCCGCGGATGCTCGTAATACGGCGCCGACGCGATCTGCTGCCCGATCGCGTACAGCAGCGTGACCAGCCGAAACGCCTGCGCAGCCCGCCACAGCGGCGCGGTGGCGGCATCGGCCGAGCTCAACTCAGCTGTGTGGGTCCGCATCGCCGGACTCTTCTTCTTCCTTGCGCAGCCGCTTCGCCACGTCGAAGCGGCCCGGTGGCTCCGGTTTGTCGGGCTCGGCGGTGAACCGTTTTCGCTCCTCGGCGCCGACCAGCTCACCGAAGGCCTCCGCTGGACTGTCGGCGAGCAGATATCGAATCGCGGTGTTGCCCACCGCGATCAACGGCACGGCGAGCAGCGCGCCCGCGATCCCACCGACGACCAACCCGGCGGTGATCGCCAGCACCACGGCCAGCGGATGGATGCTCACGGCCCGGCCGAGCAGCAGTGGCTGCAGCACATGGCCTTCCAGCTGCATCACCGCGACGATGATGCCGAGCACGATCAGCGCGGTCACCAATCCCTTGGTGACCAGCGCGATGAACACCGCGACGAACCCGGCGAAGAACGCGCCGATGATCGGGATGAAGGCGCTGATGAACACCAGCGAAGCCAGCGGCAAGGCAAGCGGCACATGCAGAATCGCCAGCCCGGCTCCTATACCGATCGCGTCCACCGCCGCGACCACCACGGTGGCGCGCACGAATCCGACCAGCGTCCCGAAGCCCAGTTCACCTGCGGTACGGACCTTTTCGCGGTGCGCTGTGGGGATGATCCGGGTGATGAAGTTCCAGATCTGATCCCCGCCGTAGAGGAAGAAGATGAGGATGAACAGGATCAGGAACGCACCGGTGAGGATGTGGCCGATGGCGGTGGCGGTGGTCAGCGCGCCGCTGGTCAGGCTCTCGCGGTTGTCCTGGATGGTGCGCACGATGGTGTCGCCCGCGTTGCGGATCTGCTGGTCGCTCAGATGCGGCGGGCCGTTGATCAACCAGTCCTGCACCTTGTGCACGCTGTTGGTGACCTCATTGGACAACCCCGGCACACCGTCGACGAACTGCTCGACGACAAACGTCAACACCCCCGCGAGCAGCCCGATCGACCCCAGCAGCGCCACGAACACGCCGAGCGAGCGCGGAATCCCCACCCGCTGCATCCAATCGACCAGCGGCGCGAGCAGTGCGGCGGCGAGCAGCGCGATAGCCAGCGGGATCACCACCGTGGCGAACTTCTGGACCAGCATCCCCACCGCGAGCAACGCGCCGAAGATGATCAGCAACCGCCAACTCCATGCCGCGGCTTTGCGAACAAGGGGGTGAACTGCCTCGGCGTCCGAGCGCCATGGCGTTGACGCGGTCCCGGAATCTACCTTCTGGTCGGTCACTCGAGAGAGCCTATCGGTCCGAACGCTAGATTGGTGGTCGTGTCGGCGCCTCTGGAAGCGGTCAAACAGACCATGCGAACGCGCTGGCCGCTGTACCTGACGTCTGTGCTGCTGGCCAACGCCTTCGGCGCGGTACTGGTGTGGGCCTTCATCCAATACGGCCTGCCGGTTCCCGAGGGCGATCCGGGTGGGGTGCGCCAGACCGGTCTGCTCGCGCCGCTGCTCGTTTTCGGGATCGCGGCGGTACTCAGTATCTGCGCCGCCGCGCTCATGCTGCGGCCGGTGATGCGCTGGCAGATGCGTGGCGGGCCACCGAGCAGACGTGAGCAGATGGCGGCGCTGCACGTGCCGCTGCGGCAGTCGATCGTGCACCTGGTGCTGTGGATCATCGGTGGCGGGATCCTGGCCGCGATGATCATCGCCGAATCGCCCGAGCTGGCAGGCGCGGTGATCGTCACCGAGTGTATGGCCGCCACCATCGTGTTCGGCTTCACCTACATGCTTGGCGAACGCATCCTGCGCCCGGTCGCCGCGGAGGCGCTGACCGAGGGCACCTTCGACCACACCCTGACCCCCGGCGTCGGCACCCGGATGGCGATGACCTGGGGCATGGGCACGTTCGCGCCGACCATCGCGATCGTGCTGCTGTGCGTCACCCAGATCTCCTCGGACGTGAAGTTCTCGGCGAAGTCCCTCGCCATCTCGATCCTGCTGCTGTGTGGCGTGGTGATCCTGCAGGCGCTGGCGCTGTCGATGCTGACCGGTTCGTCGATCTCCGACCCGGTGCGCCAGTTGTCCCAAGCCATCAACAGGGTGCAGGCCGGCTCGCGTGACGTTCAGGTGGAGGTCTACGACGGCAGCGAGATCGGGCTGTTGCAGGTGGGCTTCAACCGGATGATGGACGAGGCGGCCAAGCGGCGCAAGCTGCAGGAACTGTTCGGTCAGCACGTCGGCGAGGACGTGGCGCAGCGAGCATTGGACTACGGCACCGAACTCGGCGGTGAGACGCGTTTCGTGGCGGTGCTGTTCGTCGACATGGTCGGTTCGACCGCCGCTGCCGCCGAACGTCCGCCGACCGAGGTCGTCAGCCTGCTCAACGAGTTCTTCCGGGTGGTGGTCGATGTGATCGACAGCCACCACGGTTTCGTCAACAAATTCGTCGGCGACGCGGCGCTCGCCATCTTCGGCGCCCCGCTCGACCGCCCCGACGCGCCGAGCGCCGCACTCGCCGCGGCCCGTGATCTGCGCGAGGCGCTGCGCGAGGTGACCAGCCTCGACATCGGCATCGGCGTCTCGGCCGGCCTGGCGGTCGCCGGAAACATCGGTGCCGCAAATCGTTTCGAATACACCGTGATCGGCGACCCCGTCAACGAGGCCTCGCGACTCACCGAATTGGCCAAAGATCATCCCGGCCGCGTTCTCGCTTCGGGCAGCGCGCTCTACTTCGCCGACGAAAGCGAGCAAGAACATTGGGTAACCGGAGACGAGGTCCAATTGCGCGGCAGACGCAGAAAAACCCGCCTGGCCTGGCCGAAGTCCGCGATCGCCGCGCCGCACACCGACGAGGAAGAACAGGTCAGTTCGCTAGGCTGAGACCGTGACGGCCGACGGCGACCTAGCAGGCGTACCGGCCGAGCGCCGCCGCCGCTTCCGGTGGGTCAAGTGGGTGCTCGGCGCGGTGATCCTCGCGCTGCTCGTCGGCGAAGGCGTGTACCTGTGGCCCCGCCTGCACGAATCCTGGCGCACACTCACCGAGATCCACTGGGGTTGGCTGATCGGCTGCATCGTCCTGCAGGCCCTGTCGATGAGCGGATTCGGCGGCGTGCAGCGGCAGCTACTGCACGCGGGCGGGGTGGACGTCAGCCAGGTGAAATCGGAATCGGTGGTCTACGGCGCGACCGCGATGTCGCTGACGCTGCCCGCGGGCCAGGTCTTCTCCACCGCCTTCACCTACCGCCAGACCCGGCGTTGGGGCGCGAGCCCGATCGTCGCCTCCTGGCAGCTGGTCTTCTCCGGCGTGGTCGCCGCGGCCGGGCTGGCGATACTCGGTATCACCGGTGCCGCGCTGGTCGGGCAGGGGATCGGGTTCAAATTCATCGTCTCACTGGTCGTGCTCGCCCTGGTGCTGTTCGTCGGCAACTACCTCGCCCGCCATCCGGGCACGCTGGAGGCGATCCTGCGGCGGGTGCTCGCGCTGGTCAACCGGCTGCGCAAGAAACCGGCCGATCACGGCATCGCCAAGCTGGCCGAGATCAGGTCGCAGCTCGAGTCGGTCGATCTGGGGAAGAAGGACGCCGCGCTCGTCGGGGTGTGGGCGCTGCTGCACCGGTTCGCCGATGTGGCGTGTCTCGGCGCCGCCTGTTACGCGGTCGGCGCCGATCCGAAGTTGTCCGGGCTGCTCATCGCGTTCGCGGCGGGTAAGGCGGTGGGGTCGATCCCGTTCGCGCCGGGCGGCATCGTCTACGTGGACGCGACGCTGATCTACGGCCTCACCGCGGGCGCTGGGCTGCCCGCCGCGCAGGCGGTCGCGGCCGCGTTCGTCTACCGGCTGGTCAGCTTCATCCTGGTCGCCGTCGTCGGCTGGATCGTCTTCGCGTTCCTGTTCCGCACCCCGCAGGCCGACGACGAGGAATACGAGCAGGAATTCAAGCAGCAGCGCCGAATCTGATCACCGCAGTGCGCGAATGGCCGCTCGCCAGCCGAGCAGGAACAGCGCGAGCACGCAGGCCGCGACGATCATGAAACTCAGTGCGACGCCCTGCCCGCTGATGGCGCGCAACACCATCCCGCCGACGAGGGTGCTCGCCCAGATCAGGATTCCGGTGGGCCACAACGCGGTTGCGTCGAACCGCGTATTCCGGGCGAGGTAGCTCGCCAAGACCCAGCCGAGGATCAATCCCGCCCCGAAGGGCCACACCGTTTTCAGCAGACCGGCGATGACAGCCTCGTCATGACTGCGCCTACCGATCGCACAGAAGACGATCACCAGGAGAGCATCGATACCGAACGGCGCGTATCTCTTCACGGACGTAGCGTAACCGTTGTTGATCTAGATCGAGACCGGGTCGATATCCACTGACCAGTGTGCGTGCATCGAAACCGGGCCTCACGGCTCCGGCGTGGCCAGGGATTTCAGCAAGACGGCCGCGAGTCGTGACGTGGCGTCACCACTGTCGACGTCGGCGATGTGCACCGCGAAGACCAGATCGCCCATCGTCGCCAGCAGCCAACCGTCCGTCCCGCCCGTCGCGGCGAACGCGGTGATATCGCGGAACCCGCGCAGCGCAGCGGTTTCCGGCTTGCCGATGCCCTCGTGCATCATGGCGCGCAACCGGTCGACCGCGGGCTGGGGCAGCGCGGGGACCGGGGTATCGGTGGTGCCCGGCTTGCCCGCCTCGATCATCGGCGGCGCCACCGAGCCACGCGAGATCGCCGCGGCGGCGATCGCCATTCCGAAGGGGCTGACCTGCACCGCATCGGATCCCGCACCCTGACGCACCTGCTCGGTGCTGCGGCCGGGCGCGCTGATCCGCCCGGTCACCTCGTCGAGCCCGGCCACCTTGAAGTCGACGCCGACGCCGAGCGCGGTGGCCGCCTCGGCCGCTTCCTGCACTGTCACGTCCTGCGGCGGCTTGTTCTTGGTCGCGGCGGCGACCGCGCGGAAGAGCTCCATCGTGCCGCCCGCCGGGAACAGTCCGGTGAAGGCGATCGGGCCCTTCTCGGTGGCGTAGGAATTCTGCGCGACCGCGACGACCGCGCCGGTCGAGGGCTGCATGGCCACGACCGTGGCCGGTGTCCCCGCGCTCACCACCGCGTCCTCGGCGGCACGCTGTAAGCGCTGATCCATCGTCGCGGCGATATCCGGACCAGCGGGCCCCTGATACCCGGCCACCTGGTTGACGAACCGGCCGTCGGCCTCGAAGATCTGCACACCCCAGCCCGCGGTCGCCTCGAGGCTGTCCTGCCATACCTCGCGCAGCGCGTCGAGCATCGGCGAGCGGGTGCGCCGGTCGGCCGAGATCAGCTTCGGCTGCTTCTCCATCACCACGCCCGGCACCTTGGCCATCCGCGGTTCCAGGATCGCGAAATCCCCGTCGCGCAGGTTCACCGCGACGATCGGCTTGCCCTGCGAGCCCGCCAACTGCTGCATCAGCGATGGTCCGGTGATCAGCGGCGCGACCGGTTCGATGGCGTCGGCGAGGGCATTGGTGGTGCCGACGAGATCGCCGGTGCGACTCGGGTCGATCTTGATCACGTTGAGTGTCTGCTCGGTCATCAGCGTGTCGCCCGGCAGGTCGACGACCTTCGGCGGCGGCTTGGCGGTCGTGCGCACGAGCTTGACGGTGCGGTTGTTCTCCAACTGCGGCATCACCACTGCGGGCTCCCAGGTGATCCGCCAGCCGATCGCGAGCTTGCGGACGGTGCCCTGCAGGGTGTAGTTCCAGTCCTTCTTCTCACCGAAGTTCCAGGCGACGTCCATGCTGAAGATCGCCGACTGCTTGTCGAGGTCGATGACCTGCGAGGCCTCGTAGTCGACAGTGCCCGTCTGCAGGCCCTCGAACATTTGCTTCATGGTTGCCGAAGCGGCGGCGGGGTACGAGGTCAGGTCGGCGGCTTTGCTGTAGTCCTGATCGTCGAGGAGGTCGGTGAACTTCTGAACCACCGTCTCCGACTCGCTCGTGTTCCCACCCGCTCCACATGAGCACAACGCCATGGCGAGGGTCGCAACCCCCGCAATCGCCATTGCGCCCCGGACGCGAAAGCGGCGGGATCCCCACACATCCATATCGCCCACTCTTCACTCTTGCCACTCCGGTAACAAATCCACCGTACCGGAAGTTGACCCGTCTCCAATGCCCCGGTAAGTCGGGACCAGGCCCGACCTCGACACCTCGATTGTGCCGGAAATCTCGCCCCGATGAGGACAGGATTTCCAACCTCGCCCAGTAAGCGGCAACAACTGCTGTGTCAACCGTACCGACAGCCTCGCCGGGTCGTGCGGATCTCGCAATTGTCCGGCGATTCAACGCGAGGGTACCCAGGCCACCGACCGCCAACCCCCGCGGTACCCGCCTCGCGAGGCGAGAAGAAACCGTTCACGCAGAGCGGAATCCGCAGCTCGTATATCGGCGTAATCTTGTAATCAACGCAACGAGCGCAACAGAGATAGCAGGTGATTCCCATGCGGAACGACCGACGCGAACGCGGATTCGGCCGACCCGGCGGCTGGCAGCAAGCCGACCTTCCCGATCCCGCCGACGCCCCCGACTGGTTCGCCGGACGATTGCCCGCCGACTGGTTCACCGGTCCGGTGGAGATCGAGATCGACCGCGACGAGATCGTCGTGGTCGGCGACCTCCCCGTCGCAGGCGACGCGAGTACCGCCACCAAGGAGGGAACCCTCGCCCGCTTCCGCGAGTCGACCCGCCCGGCCCGCATGCAGATCGCCGACGAGGCCCAGCGCCGTTACGGCCGCAGCGTCGCCTGGGGCGTGCGAGTAGACGGCCACCGGACCGTGTTCACCCACCTGGCCGTCCCCGTCATGACCCGCCTGCGCCAACCCGAACGCCAGGTCCTCGACACCCTCATCGACGCCGGCGTAGCCCGCTCCCGCGCCGACGCCCTCGCCTGGACCGTCAAACTCGCCGGAAAACACGCCGAAACCTGGCTGGCCGAACTCCGCGAGGCCATGCGCAAAGTCGACGACCTGCGCTCAGAAGGCCCGACGGGTCTGTAATCACCAGCGGGGCCCGAAGGGACCCGCCTCGAGCGCGCCAGCGCTCCAATAGGATGGCCTGCATGGAAACCGTGCAGGCCACTGGTCCGATTCTCGTCGTCAACGGACCGAACCTGAACATGCTCGGCACCCGTCAGCCCGAGATCTACGGCGCCGACACCCTCGATGATGTCGTGGCGCTGTGCGAGAAAACCGCCGCCCGCTTCGGCCGCACTGTGGTCGCCTTCCAGTCCAATCACGAAGGCGCGCTGATCGATCGGATCCAGCAGGCCCGCGGCGAGGTATCGGCCATCGTCATCAATCCGGGCGGCCTCACCCACACCTCGGTCGCGCTGCGCGACGCCCTGGTGATTCCCGAGGTACCGATCGTGGAGGTGCACATCAGCAATGTGCACGCGCGCGAGGAGTTCCGGCACCATTCCTACGTCTCCCCGATCGCGACCGCGGTGATCGCCGGCCTCGGCATCCAGGGCTATGCCGCCGCGATCGAATTCTGTGCCGCCGCTCCGCGAATCTAGACCGGACTCAGCTCCGGGCGATCCGGGGACGCGGCCGACGGTTCACCGGCGAGAGGGTCAGCCCGTGCCCAGGGAGAGTTACCGTTGTTCTCGCATGATCACGCGAGACGGAAAACCGGGAAACCCGGGGCGATTCGGGCGAGCTCGCCATCGGTCGCGTCCTTGGTGACGCCTTCGAAGAACTTACCGACCTCCCAGCCCCACTTCTCCAGGTACAGCCGCAGCAGCGGGACCTTGTCAGCGTCGGGAACCTCGGTGGCCGTGAAGGATTCGACCTTGCGGCCCAATCGCAGTTCGCCGTCGCCTGCCACGCGCAGGTTGCGCACCCACTGCACGTGCCCGCGCGGCGCGACCAGGTAGCGCTCGCCGTCGGCGGCAGTCAGCACGTTCACCATGGTCGTGCGCCATTCACCGCTCTTGCGGCCGCGCACGGCGAGCAGCCGCGAACCCATGATGCTGATCCCGAACTCGGGAAGCAGGTTAGCGATCTTGTTGACGATCGGATCGATGCCGGTCGGGGGCAGGTGGCGGGTCGCGTTGTCCATGTCGATCTCCTAAAACCGTGAGCACTGCTCTCTGTTGTGTACAAGCATGCGCGTGCCATCGCGCAAAGTCAAGAGCAGTGCTCACAGTTCTCGAATGTCCAATTTCGGCGAAGCATTGCCGCGATGATATGTAGTACGTATGCTACATATCATCGAAGGTCGATGACTGGGAGGACTCATGACTTCGAACAACAACGGTGCGCCAGATGTCGTTCTCGATGTCGCGCAATTACGCATGCGCTACGACGAGACAGACGTCCTGCACGACGTGACATTCCAAGCCAGGCGCGGGGAAGTGCTCGTCATGCTCGGGCCCAACGGTGCGGGCAAGACCACCACGATCGAGATCCTCGAGGGGTTCCGCAGGAGGTCGGCCGGCCAGGTCGACGTGCTGGGGGCCGATCCCGAACACGGTGACGAACTCTGGCGCGCCCGCATCGGCGTGGTGCTCCAATCCTGGCGAGACCACGCCAAATGGCGAGTGGCCGAACTACTTCGGCATCTCGGTACCTACTACGCCCCGTATTCCACCGCCCGAGTGCAACGGCCATGGGATACCGGCGAACTCATCGATCTGGTCGGACTCACCGACCAAGCCGACGCCAAGATCTCCACCCTCTCGGGCGGTCAACGCCGCCGGCTGGACGTGGCGATCGGCATCGTCGGCCGACCCGAACTGCTGTTCATGGACGAACCGACCGCCGGTTTCGACCCGGCCGCGCGCCGCGACTTCCACGACCTGGTGCACCGCTTGGCCGACCTCGACGACACCACCGTCCTGCTCACGACCCACGACCTGGACGAAGCCGAGAAGCTCGCCGACCGCATCCTGATCCTGGCGGGTGGCCGCATCATCGCCGACGGTTCCCCGGAGGAGCTCAGCGCCGCCACCGCAGGCGAGGCCGAAGTGCGCTGGACCCGCGACGGTCAGCGTTTCGTCCACACGACCACCGAGTCGACCAAGTACGTCCACGAACTGTTCAAGCAGCACGGTGAATTGATCGAGGATCTCGAGGTGCAGCGCGCCTCGCTGGAGGACACCTATATGGCGCTGGTCCGCCGTTTCGAATCCGACGCGGCCGCCGAGCCGGTCCGGTCTCTGCAGGAGGTCACGCGATGAATCCCACACTCGTTGCCGTCAGGGGCGGCCTGACGGCTATGTGGATCGAACTGCGGCAGCTGTACACCAACGGCACGAGCCTGATGGGCCAGTTCCTCACTCCCGCACTGTTTCTGGTCGCGATCTTATTCCTGCGCGATCGGACCTACCAGGACACCGCACTGTCGCTCGGCGAACTCGCGGTGCCCGGCCTGCTCGGTAGCATCATCGCGTTCAACGGCTTGTACGGCATCGCCGAGGTCCTCGCGCTCGACCGCGAGGACGGAACCCTGTTGCGCGCCAAGACAATTCCGAACGGCATCCTCGGCTACTTCATCGGCAAGGTCGGCACGACCGCGGGCGCGGTACTCGTCCAGCTGGTGGTGGTGCTGACCATCGGTGCCGTGATCGTCGGTGGCTTGTCGGCGCCCGGCGGCGCGATGATCACGCTCGTCTGGGTGATCGTGCTCGGCCTGCTCGCCACGCTGCCGATCGGCGCCATCCTGGGTGGGTTGATCGTAGGCGCCCGCGACATCTTCCTGCTGACTCTGCCCCTGATGGGCCTGATCGCCATCTCCGGGATTTGGTACCCGGTCACCGCCCTGCCCGGCTGGTTGCAGGGTCTGGCCCAACTCTTCCCGATGTACTGGCTGGGCCTCGGCATGCGCTCGGCGCTGCTGCCCGCCGAGGCAGCGGCCATCGAGATCGACGGGTCGTGGCGGCACCTCGAGACCGCCGCCGTACTCGGCGTATGGTCGATCGTCGGGTTGCTGCTCGCGCCGATCGTGCTGCGGCGAGCGGCCCGCCATGAGTCGGGATCCAGCGTGGCCGTCCGCCGCGAGAAAGCGATGCAGCGTGCCTTCTGAGGTCATCTACAACCGCATCGCGATGCTGCGTGCCGAGCGCGGCATCTCGCGGCGAGACCTAGCCGAAGCCCTCGGCGTGCACTACCAAACCGTCGGCTACCTCGAGCGCGGCGAATACAGCCCGAGCCTGCACCTCGCCCTGCGCCTCGCGGCCTATTTCGAAGTAGCGGTGGAAGTGGTGTTCTCCACCGAGCCGTTCCCGAGACTGGGCGCCGAGACCGCGTGAACACCCGAAACCGTTCGGCAGCACTGTGCCGAACGGTTTCGACGTGTTATCCGCGAAGTACCTGGAACGTCGATGCCCGCCTGCCGATGGCACGCTCCCAGTACGACGAAACAGACTCGGCCAGAGCGGTATCCACGCCGGCCGCCGCGCTGGTGGCCACCACATGTCGCGCACCGGCCCCCATCATCCGCAGGTAACCGGGATCGGCCAGCCCCCCGGCCTCGGCCATCCCCGCCCACGCGGCGTACAGGTCGCCGACACTGCCGAGTGAGCGCTGGGCGAAGGGCAGGAACCGGGCGATCTCGGAGCCGGACCGGTCGATGATCGCCAGCGCCTGTTCGTAGCCGAGCAGTAAAGGCAGGAACAGGGCGAGCATCGCCTGGTAGTACACCTGGGCCGCGCCGTCGTCGGCACCCAGATATTCCGCTGCCGCCAAGGGCCGCAACAACTCTCGTTGCGACTCGAAGACCGCCGCCGGTCCGCTGTAGAAGATGTAGGCCGACGGGCCTGCCAGCTCTTCCGGCTGAGCCATCACCCCACCGGCGAGAAACTCACCACCCCGAGCCCGGACGAACGCCGCGCCCGCTCTGGTTCGCTGCGGCGAATCCGAGGACAGGTTGACCACGACCTTGCCGGTCAGCTTCGCGCGATCTGCCTGCCCATCGAGCCGAGGCCGATGACGGTCACCGCGTTCGCTCGGCTCGATGGCGCCATCAGGACGCCTCGCCGCGCATCAACGCGAAGGTCGAGACCGCCGTGCCCGCGGCCTCGCTGGCGACCAGTGCCTTGCGCCAGTACGACTGCGCCAGGTGCGAGAACCCGGCGTCGACGCCGACTTCCTCACTGGCATCGATGATGTGCTGGGCGCCCGCGTCCATCATCTTCAGGCTCGCCACGTCGGCCCAGCCACCGTTCAGGTTCGCCACCGAGAACTGTTCCATGAAGTACGGGAAGGCCTCGCTGGCGCGCACCGCGAACGGGACGAACTGGGCGATGTCGTGGCCCGACTTCGCGATCACGGCGGTCGCCTGGTCGAAGGCGAGCAGCCACGGGTGGAAGATCGTCAGCAGTGCCTGGTAGAAGACCTGGGCGAGGCCGTCGTCGGCGCCGAGGTACTCCTGCGGGCTCAGCGGGCGCAGGAGTTCGGCGTGCGCGTCGAACACGGGCTTCGGGCCGCTGTAGAAGATGTAGGACGCGGGATGGGCGATATTGTCGCCCGCCGACATCACCCCGCCGGAGAAGAATTCGGCGCCGCGCTCGCGGACCCACTCGGCGCCTGCCCGCGCCTTCTCCGGTGAATCGGAGGACAGGTTGGCGATCACCTTGCCGGGCAGGTGGTCGATCGCCTGGCCGAGGACGTCGTACATGGCGTCGTAGTGGGTGAGGCTGAGGACGGCGACCTCGTTGGCGTCGAGTGCCTCGGCGACGGTGCCGGCGCGCTTGGCACCCAGCGCCACCATCGCGTCGACCTTGGCGGTGCTGCGATTCCACACCGTCACCTCGACGCCGGCCTCGAGGAAGGCCTTGACCATGGACTGGCCCATCGGGCCGAGGCCGAGGACGGAAACGGAACGGGGAGCGGTCTGCTCGGACATGGTGTGGCCCTTCGGTTCTCGATATTGCTTCGATACTGGTTGGTTCGGCGCCGCTTTCCATGGTGGTCGGCGCGGGTATCGTCGGGAAGACCGAACGTTGTGGTGTGGTTGCTTACCTAGAGGTTCGAAAAACGGTCAGAAGGGTGTGGCGACGATGAGTAGTGACGCAGATCACGATGTGTGCGGTATGAGCCTGGCCATCGACGTCGTCGGCGGTAAATGGAAGCTGCATCTGATGTGGGTGCTCGGCGATGGGCCGCAGCGATTCGGCCAGATCCGGCGACTGCTCGACGGCGTGAGCGAGAAGGTGCTCGCCGAGAACCTGCGTCATCTGGAGAGCACCGGCGTGGTGCACCGCGAGATCTTCCCCGAGATCCCCCCGCGCGTGGAGTACTCGCTCACGCCGCTGGGCGAAACGCTGCGCCTGGCCCTGGAGCCGCTCGAGAGCTGGGGCAATACGCACCGCTCGGAACTGGCCACCGTCAGCCGCCCACAAATCCCAGCGCAGGCCGGCACGCGAGTCGCACTGTGATTTCGGCGGTCGCGGTTCTGACTACAAGTGCTCCAGGGCGATTCGCTCGCCGATCCGTTCGAGCAGGGCGGCCGCGGCGCTGATCGAACGCGCGGGATCCGGCTCCAGGTCACTGAGCGGATAGCACGCGGCGAACCCGGCGGCCCGGATCTCGCCGGGCGACAACAGAGTTCGGCCGACCGCCGCGATCACCGGCACCCTCGCCCGCTTCGCCGCCGCCGCGACCCCGACGGGTGCCTTGCCGTGCATGCTCTGGTGATCCAGCGAGCCCTCACCGGTGACAACCAGCGTGGCCTCGTCGACCAGCTTCGCGAATTCCAGCAGTTCGAGCACCACATCGATTCCGCTGCGCACCTGCGCCCCCAGCACCGCCAGCACACCGAACCCGGTACCGCCCGCGGCCCCCGCGCCACTGATCTCGGCATACCCGGTGCCCAGCACCGCGGCCCAATTGGTAAGTCCTGCCTCCAGTTTCGCCATCTGCCGAGCAGTGGCCCCCTTCTGCGGCGCGTACACAGCCACCGCGCCCGCGGGACCGAGCAACGGATTGTCCACATCGCAGGCAAGGGTGAACAGCGCCGTCGTCACCGCCGGGTGCAAGCCGGCGCGGTCCACCGAGACAACCCGCTCGAGCATCGCGGCTACATCGACGTCGCCGTCCAGCTCCTGTCCGTCCCGGTCCAGCAACCGCAAACCGAGCGCCCGCAACATCCCCGCGCCACCATCGGTCGACGCACTCCCGCCGAGCCCCAACACGATCTCGCGCGCCCCGGCGTCGAGCGCGTGCCCGATCACCACGCCGAGCCCGAACGTGCTCGCCCGCAACGGATCGAGCCGCCCACCGGGCAACTTCACCACCCCGACAGCAGCCGCCAACTCCACCACCGCGGTATCTCCGCGCATCGCGTACACCGCCGTCGAAGCCTCCCCGGTGGGTCCTGGCGCTGCCACCTCGACCCGTTTCCACCCTGCCGCGGCGAAGGCGTCGACCATTCCGTCGCCACCATCGGCCACCGGCACACACCGCACCCGCGCCCCCGGCGCCCGCCGAGCGATCCCCCTACCCAATGCCGCGGCCACCTCGGGCGCCGAGAGCGAACCTTTGAACTTGTCGGGGGCGAGCACGACAAGAGGTCGCCGAGTCATCTGTTCCACTGTCCGCCTCTCCACCTGTTCCGCCTCTCCGCGAATTCAGCGTGCCATTTCCGAGCACGACCGATGGTTCTCGGTCTTGCGGCGGGTGCGCAGCGGCTCGGAGGTGGTCCGGGAGTCACCCATGTTCTCATCTGCTCAGTGGGTTGTCCTCCCCTACACGGTAGCGTCGACATATGGCGACCGAGGTCCGCAACAACACCGCGCTCGAGCGGTTCGAACTCACCACCGACGCTCACCCCGCCGGCTACATCGAATACCAGGACACCGGCGATGAACGCGCCCTCGTCCACACCGAGATCTACCCCCGATTCGAAGGCCGTGGATTGGCGAATGTCCTGGTGCGGGCAGCACTCGACGCCAGCCGCGACGAAGGCTACAGCGTCCTGCCGATGTGCCCGGTGGTCCTGCATTTCATCACCACTCACCCCGACTACATCGCCTACGTTCCGCAACGAGCCAGGGAATTGTTCGGCCTACCTCAGTAGTGCGCGACGGCCCCGTCGACAGCCAGTTGCAGCTCTTCTTTGACGAGCCTGGCGATGTCGGCGGGCCGCTGCGGCAGTTCGAGAACCGGCGCCCGGAAGTAGGCGATCCCCGAGACGACCTCGGCCGCCGTCGGTTCGACACCAGGCTCGTAGGTCCCGTAGTTCATCCCGATCGCGATCATCGCGGGCGCCGCGTCCAGCTTGGCCGCACGAAACGCGATATGCCCGATCCCGCTACCGACGGCCTGCACTGTGCTGTGATCTACCTCATTGCACGTCCCCTCGGGGAAGATCGCGAGGTGATCACCGGCGGCCAACCGCTGCGCGCAGACGTCCATCATCCGCTGACCTGCGGCATTGACCGCCCGAATCCCGTGGTCCTTGCCGCGGAACACCGGGATCCCGCCCATCATGTCCACTTTGCGCCGCTGCTCGGGATCGAGAAAGAGCTCGTCCTTGGCCAGCACTCGCACCCGCCCGATCTTCGACCGCAGCGGCGAGCGCCACGCCGTCGCCGCGACCGTGTACGGATCGCTGGTCGACAGATGGTTGATCGCGTAGATCACCGGCCGCCCACTCCGGATCAGCGCTTTCACCTGCTGTTTCGCGCCCTCGGCGAAGGTCACGCGCGGCCGGAACCGCCGGGCCAGCACCGCGTAGGAGGCCAGCGCCTTCCACCGGTTCTGCTGATGGCGCAGGTAGTAGTCGTACACGGCGTCGTTGTCGTCGAGTAGGACCTCGGGCGTGTGCATAGCGCGACCCTACCGGGCGATCCCCGGAGCCCGCGCGGGAGCAAAATTCCGGTTTCGATCCGCTCCGCGGGGAGCGCACACCGCCGATCCAATGCGATGATGGCTCGGTGGCAGGCGGAGACGATCCCGACGAGCGCCGGACTCGCGACGGGCACGGCGACGATCGGCGGCGCGGTCAGCCCGCGCTGAACGTTCGCGCGGGCAACCTGCTGGTGTCCGCGATAGACCTGGTGGAACCTACTTTCCGGCGCACCGTCGTCTATGTGATCGAGCACAACGACGCAGGCAGCCTCGGCGTGGTGCTGAACCGGCCCAGCGAGACCCCGGTCGTTGATGTGTTGCCCGCCTGGGCGGATCTGGCCGCGACGCCGACGGATCTCTACATCGGCGGCCCGGTCAAACGTGATGCGGCGCTGTGTCTGGCGGTGCTGCGCGCGGGGGTCGATATCTCCGAGATCCGCGGCCTGCGCCGGGTCGACGGCCGGGTGGTGCTGGTCGATCTGGACGCCGACCCCGCCGAGATCGGTCCGCTCGTCGAGCAGATCCGGATCTTCGCCGGATACGCGGGCTGGTCGATGGGCCAGCTCGACGGGGAACTCGACAACGACGACTGGATCGTGGTGTCGGCGCTGCCGTCGGACCCGATCGCCACCGACCGCCACGATCTGTGGGCCGCGGTGTTGCGTCGTCAGCCGTTGCCGCTTGCCCTGCTGGCGACACACCCGATTGAACTCGAACGCAACTGATCCCGTTACTCCTTCACACGAGCAGGAGTGACCCATGAATTACGACGAGCAGTGACCAGGGCCGCCGATGAACGACGGTCGCGACGAATTGATGCGCGCGCTCTACGCCGAGCACGCACCAGCACTATGGCGTTTCACCCTCGGTTTGGTGCGCGATCCCGGCCGCGCCGAGGACATCGTGCAGGAGACATTGCTGCGCGCCTGGCAACGTCCCGCCGTGCTGGAACAGACCGAAACCTCGCCGCGCGCATGGTTGTTCACCGTGGCCCGTAATCTCGCGGTCGACGAATATCGCAGTGCCAGGCACCGTCGCGAGTTCGGTACCGACACCCCGCCGGAGCAGGTGAGCCCCGACCAATCCGAACGCGCACTCGACGGCTGGCTGGTCGCCGACGCGCTGAGCACGCTGAGCCCGGATCATCGCGAGGTGATCGTGCGGGCCTACTATCGCGGACTCGGCATGGCCCAGATCGCCGACGAACTGGACATCCCACCGGGGACGGTGAAATCGCGCCTGCACTACGGCATGCGCGCCATGCGACTGGCATTACAGGAGATGGGGGTGACGAACCGATGACCGACCTCGCCGACGAGTACAGCACCTGGGACGCTGCCTACGTCCTCGGTTCGCTGGGTGCCGCCGAGCGGCGCGAATACGAGACGCATCTGCTGACTTGCCCGCAGTGCCAGCAGGCCGTCGCCGAACTGTCCGGGATGCCGGGCATGCTCGCCCTGGTCGACCGCGATATCGCGCTGTCGATGATCGAATCGCCCGAGCCGGTCGCGCCGCAGGTCCCTGACCTGATTCCGGCGTTGGCCGCGGCCGCCGAACGGCGCAGGAAGCGGCGGCGCTGGGTGGGTGTCGGGAGCGCGGTGGCGGCCGCTGCGGCCGCGGTGGCGATCGCGATCCCGGTGACGATGACCGTGGCCCGCTCGGAGACGCCGACCGAGCAGATCGTCGCGGAGCAGCAGATGCAGGCCGTGGAGCAGACCCCGGTGAGCGCGGAAGTGAAACTGGTCCGCGACGGTGATCGCACGCGCCTGGTGATGACCTGCCGCTACGCGCCGAGTTCCTACGGTTCCGGCTATACCCGCACGTACGGTCTGGTCGTGACCGCGGGTGAGCAGCGGTTCGAACTCGACCAGTGGCCCGCGGGCCCCGGCACCGAGCTGACGGTGGATCGCACCATCGACGCACCGCCGGAGTCGATCAGCAAGGTGGAGATCACCTCTGTCGATTCCGGTCGGCCCATCTTGGTCGCCCAGGTCTGACCGCAGAACGGTCCCGGATCGCAATCCGGGACCGTTCAACAGATTCAGCGAGAACATGGGTAACTCACCGGGTACGGGCCAAGCTCACACGTTATCGACCGGCGGCCGCCTGCCTGGCTAGCTGCCCGCTCGAGACCGGCTGTAATTCGCGGAGAGGCGGGCTGACCAGAGGAAGCCGCCGCCCGCGATCACGGCGCACCAGGCCAGCGAGACCCAGCCGTTGATGCCGATCTCCGTGCCCATCAGCAGGCCGCGCAGCGTCTCGGTGATGGGGGTGAAGGGCTGGTACTCGGCGAACTGACGCATACCCACCGGCATCGTGTCGGTGGCCACCAGACCGCTGCCGAGGAAGGGCAGCAGCACGATGGGAAACGGTGCGTTGCTGGCACTTTCGGGAGTGGGCGAGAGCAGGCCGAGCGCGATGGCGAGCCAGGTGAAGGCGAAGGTCACCAGTGCGAGCAGCCCGAACGCACCGACCCACTCGACGACGTTCGCGTTCGGCCGGAAGCCGACCAGCATCGCGACGGCGGTCATCGCGACAACACCCGCCATCGCCTGGATAAGTGCTCCGAGCACATGCCCGGTGAGCACCGACGACTGCGAGATCGCCATCACCCGAAAGCGATTCACGATGCCCTTACTCGCGTCGGTGGCGATCGAGACCGCGACCGACACCGTGAGATACGCGGGCAACAGCAACATCATGCCGGGTGCCAGATAGTCGATATAGCTGCCGCCAGAGGACTTTTCGAGCGCCCCGCCGAAGACGTACTTGAACACGAGCATCAGCACGATCGGCATGATGATGATGCTGAACGTCATGCTGGGGTAACGCTTGACGTGAATCATGTTGCGCCGCAACATCGTCATCGTGTCGGCGAAGGCGTAGGACTTGGACTTGGTCATAGTGGTCATCGCAGTGACTCCTGCTCGGTGGTGGCGCGGCCGGTAAGGGTGAGGAAGACGTCGTCGAGATTGGACGTGTGGACGGAAATACCGCCCGCTTCGATGTTTTCGGCGTCGAGCAGGTCGAGCACGGCGCGCAGTGACCGCACGCCGCCGTCGCTCGGCACGGCGAGGGTCAGCCCGTCGGTGCCCTCGACCACCTTCGCCGTCGGGCCGAACGCACGCTGGGCGGCGGCCACGTCGGGCTGATCGGTGAAGTCGATGCGGATGTGACCACCGGGGATCAGCCGCTTCAGCTCTGCCGCAGTGCCTTCCGCGACGATGCGGCCGTTGTCGAGTACCGCGATGCGGTCGGCCAGGTGGTCGGCCTCCTCGAGATACTGGGTGGTGAGGAAGACGGTGACGCCGAGGTCGTCGACCAGGCCGCGGATGATCTCCCAGATGGAGCGGCGGCTGCGCGGATCGAGGCCGGTGGTCGGTTCGTCGAGGAAGATCACCCGCGGATCGCCGACCAGCGTCATCGCCAGATCGAGCCTGCGGGTCATGCCACCGGAGTAGGTGCTCGCCGGCTTGTCGGCGGCTTCGACCAGGTCGAAGCGGGCCAGCAATTCGTCTGCCAGACTGCGGGTTTCGCGGCGCGGTAGATGGTTCAGGTCACCCATCATGTGCAGGTTCTCCCGGCCGGTCAGCAGCTCGTCGACCGCGGCGAACTGCCCGGTGACGCCGATCAGCTCGCGCACCCCGCCTCGATCGTTCGCCACGTCGTGGCCACCCACCGTGCACTGCCCACCGTCGGCGGCGATCAGCGTGGTGAGGATCTGCACGGTGGTGGTCTTGCCCGCGCCGTTGGGGCCGAGCAGGGAGAACACCGTGCCCTCGGCGACGGTGATGTCGATGCCGTCGAGAACTGTTTTGTCGCCGTAGGCCTTGTGGAGACCGCGTGCGGTGATGGCCGAGTTGACCATGATCGTCCCTTTCCAGAGAATTGCATTCATTGCTGCGAATATGTGCATGAGTTATCGACACAGCCCCCAGGGGCTGCGGTTGGTGTGTGCGGTGTGTGGTTGTCGGCGCGAGGAGTTAGATGTCGAGTTCCTCGATCTGCGGGTGCGCGGTGATGTCTTCGACCTTGCGATAGAGCTTGTCGGGCACGCGATCCTTCAGGGCTTTCAGGTCGTCGAGGATCTCGTACTCGTAGTCACCCCAGTCCCACGGCCGGTCACCGATGCCGAACATGCGGCGCCAGTATTTCCAGTCCTTGAGGTCGCCCGCGGCGTCGCCGGTCGGGTATTCCGACCACAACGCCGAGTGCGTGTGGAGCACGAGCTTGCCCTTGCGGCTGCGATACACCTGCTGGTGCAGCACTCGCTTGTCGCCGACATCGCGCCATTCGGCCAGCAGCGCGCCCTGGAAACGCACCTGCCGGACCCCGTCGCGACCCACCTGCAGGACGACCTCCTCGAAGCCGGCCGCACGGCCTTCCTCCAGCTCGATGAGCCTGCGCAGCGCGCTGACCACGGTGCTGGAGAGGTTTCCGCCGACCAGCTCCTGAGCCCGCTGGAACACGGGGAGATCATCGTCGGCTACGTAGATCGTCTTGTTGGGCATGAACTCACTATACGTATATGTGTACGTACACACAAGGGCTAGTTTTCGCCCACCCTCTGAACTCCCCCTCGGCGCGCCTCGTAGTCCCCGATAGACGCGGTGAACAACGGCGTCACATCTTGTCGCGCAGAAGGAGGGCCGATGCCGGACAGAGTCGTGGACTACCTGGTACGAACGGTAGCCGACCGGGGAATCGCCCAGATCTTCGGCGTCGACGGCGCCAATATCGAGGACCTGTACGACGCGATCTTCGATGCGGGCGGATTTCCCGCCGGGATCGTCGCCAAGCACGAGTTCTCGGCGGCGACGATGGCCGACGGGTACGCGCGCAGCACGGGCGGAATGGGTGTCGTCGCGGCTACTTCGGGTGGTGGGGCCATGAATCTTGTTGCCGGCCTTGCCGAGTCGTTCACCTCGCGGGTGCCGGTGCTGGCTTTGGTCGGACAGCCGCCGACCGGTCTGCAAGGACTCGGTGCCTTCCAGGATTCGAGCGGGCTGGCCGAATCCATCGACGCGGCAGCGCTGTTCGCCACGATCAGCAGGTACTGCGCGCGCGTGAGCGACCCCGCCGAGCTGCCCGCGCAGCTCGCGGCGGCGATCGCCGCCGCGGAAAGTGGCGGTCCCGCCGTTTTGCTTATTCCGAAAGATGTTCAGCAGCAGGTGATGCCGGTACACGACGAGACCGGCGGACGGTTCGCCACGGATCCACTGCCCGCCGCGGTGGTTTCCAGGGCAGGCTCGCCGGTTCCCGAGGAAGCCGAGCTCGCACGAACGGCAACACCCGGAGTCTCCACGCTCACCATCGCATCCGAACTCGCCGCCGCCCGGCGCGTCGGCAAGGTAGTGATCATCGCCGGTGATCAGGTCGCTCGCGACGATGCTCGCGCCGAACTCACCGCACTGGTCGCCGCGCTCGACGCCTCGATCGGCGTGGCTCCCGACGCCAAGGACGTGTACTCCAATACGGGCCCCGGCTACTGCGGTGTCGCGGGCAGCATGGGTCATGCCGAACTGGTCGAGAACCTCGCGGAGGCGAGCGCATGCCTGCTCGTCGGCACGCGCCTTCCGGTCACCACCCGCGCCGGCCTCGACAACGCCCTCGCCGACCTGCCGGTGCTGAGCGTCGGCGCCCTACCGCCGTACCCGGCGGCGACCCATGCCACCAGCACAGATCTGACCGCGACCATCAGCGCCCTGCTGGCGGGCATCGGTGCGGGGCCGACGACGAGCGCGGGCGCCACCGAGCTCACCCCGATGACGGTCCCCGCGGCCGAGGGTCCGGGTCTGCGCTATCGCACCGTCGTCGAGGCGATCCAGCGCGCGCTGCCCGCTGGCGCCGACATTTTCGCCGATGCGGGTAACACCGGCGCCTCGGTGGTGCATTACCTACGGGTACCCGAGCGCGGACGTTTCACGGTCGCGCTCGGGATGGGCGGCATGGGTTACGCCTTCGGCGCGGGTATCGGTTCCGCGTTCGCCCGCCGTGCCGCACCCGACGGCCCGCACCGGACCGTCGTCATCGCGGGCGACGGCTCGTTCTTCATGCACGGCATGGAGATTCACACCGCGATCGAACACGACCTGCCCATCACCTTCGTGGTGTTCAACAACAACGCACACGCGATGTGCGTCACCCGGGAACAGCTCTACTACCGAGATCGATACAGCTTCAACCGTTTTCAGCCGTCGCATCTGGGAGCGGGCATCGGCGCCATGTTCCCCGGGCTGTCCGCCCACACCGTTTCCGACCCCGACCGGCTGTTCGAGACCTTGGCCGACAGCTTCGCCACCCCCGGCCCTTCGTTTCTCGAAATCCTGTGCGACCCAGATGAAGTCCCGCCTTTTCTGCCCTTCTTGTCGACCCTCGAATCCAGGAGCACCCCGTGACCACCAGCGCCCTGCCAGCCCTGTCCGACATCCCCGATGAGGTGGTGCCCGGCGTCATCCGGATCGAGAATTCCGACCGGGAGACCACCACGCCGATCATCATGGACATGCTGCGGTCGGTGTATCCGCACGACCAGATCTTCGGCGACTACTGCCCCGTGCAGACCTACATCGCCGCACCGCCACGCGAGGTCTTCGCGTACCTGGCCGATACCCGCTCGCTCGAGGAATGGACCTACAGCCTGCGCGGATTCGTCGAAACCGACGAGCCCGGCCTGTGGCTGTCCTACGACCGCCTCGGTGACGCGACCAAGTGTTTCACCCGCACCGTCACCCATGCCGACGCGATGACCGTCGACTATCACTGCGCGTGGGACCAGTCCGAGCATCTGTGGATGATCTATCTGATGCGGGTGATCGATGCGCAGGTGGTGTTCAACAAGCCCGGTTCGGTGGTGACGTGGGTCAACTGCAAACACCCCTTCTACGACGAGAACGGTTATCCCGAAACAGCACCGCCGAAGCGCCCCGTCTGGGTCGGCGATTTCTGGGAGATGTTCTCCGCCGGACACCAGCTCGAGCTCGACAACCTCAAAGCCATTTGTGAATACCGCGCGGTCAACGGGCTGCCGATCAAGCCGGAGTGGATGCAGTGAATATGCCGCAGGTGAGTCTGGTCGACGTCGCGAGCTATCTGCCCGGCGACCCCGTCCCGACCGACTACTTCACCCAGTTCTCCCGTTCGGAGCGGATGGCCAAGAACGTGATGTTCCGTTCGCCGGCCGGCCGCCACCACATCGGCCGCGACGAAACCGCCGTCGACATGGCCGAGCAGGCCTTCGCCGTCCTGCGCGAACGGCACGGCGCCGACCTGGCGTCCGAGATCGATATCATCATCACCCACACCCAGCTGCCCGACAATCCGGTGCTCGGAGCGGGCCCGGAACTGGCTCGCCGGCTGGGCGCGCATCCCTCGCAGGTGCTCGACGTGCACAACAGTGGGTGCGCGGCGTTCGTCCAGATGATGTCGTTGGCCCGGATGATGATGGCCACCAGCGATGCGAGAACCGCGCTGATCGTCGCCGCGCAGAATTGCGCGGGACCGGTGTTCACCCAGCCCGATATCCGGAAATTGGCGCAGGCGCCGGTGCCAGGGGACGGGTGCGGAATCGGGCTGCTGCGCAAGGATGATTCGGGACCGATTCTCGAGATCGAAACCCGCACCTATCCCGAATTCGCCGGTGACATGGACTTTTCCACGAATGGCACGCGCAAGTACTGGGAGCCGGGCGAGGGTCAGGGTTGTGTGAGTTTCTCCGAATCGAAGATCACCAAGGTCTTCGCACGCGGTAATCGGCTGGTGCCCGAGGTGGCGCTGGAGGTGTGCGAGCGGATCGGGGTGAAGAGCAGCGATATCGACACCTTCGTCACCAATCAGCCGAACCGGCTGTTCCTGCGCAACTGGCACGACGCGCTGGAGCTGCCCGCGGAACGTCATCCCGATACGTTCGATCAGTGCGGAAACCTGTTCGCCGCAGGCATTCCCGTGACGCTCGATGTGGAGAACCGGGCAGGCCGGTTGCGCAACGGGTCGGTGGTGTTGCTGTCCGCGTTCGCGCACGCGGGCGATTTCGCCGGCGCGGCGGCCATTCGCTGGGGCGCCGCGCGATGAGTCTGCAACTGGTGGAACCGACTATCCCCTCCCGCCGGTTCCGCACCACCGCGACACCCCAGCTGTTCGATCTCAGCCTCAGCGAGAATCCGTTTCCACCACTGCCTTCCGTTCTCACCGCGGTGAATACCGCACTGACCCAGGCCAATCGGTATCCGGAATTCCTTCCGGAAGAACTGCCGCGGGTGATCGCCGGCCAGCTGGCGGTCTCACCCGACGATGTGGTGGTCGGCGCCGGGGCTACCGGTGTCGCGATGCAGGTGCTGCGGGCTCTCGGTGACGGTGAACTGCTCACCGGCACACCGACGTTCGACGGGTACCCGATCATGGCGGAGATGGCCGGAATGGTGCTCGTCCCGGTCCCGCTCGACGCCGGTGGCAATCAGGATCTGACCGCCATGCGCCGCTCGGTGAACCGGCGCACCGCCCTGGTCGTGCTGTGCCGACCCCACAATCCAACCGGCACCGTCATCGACGCCGCTGCCGTCCGATCCTTCCTCGCCGCGATCCCGAACCGCGTGCCGGTGCTCCTCGACGAGGCCTACGTCGAATTCCTCGACCCGGCAGATCGACTCGACATCCACACCCTCCTGCGCCGCCACCCGAACCTGCTGATCCTGCGGACGTTCTCGAAGGCTTACGGCCTGGCCGGCCTACGCATCGGCTACTGCGTCGGCCGGGGAAAGCTGATCGAACGAATCCGCCACCAGCAGTTGCCCTTCGGCATCCCCACCACCTCGGTCGCGGCGGTCCGCGCCGCCTACGCCGCCACCACCGAACTCCACGACCGCGTCGCCTACATCAACCACGAACGGGAACTCCTCCGAATGACACTGCGCACCTGCGGAATCGACGTCCCCCGCAGCCACGCGAACTTCCTCTACCTCCCCGGACCCGGCGTAGCCACCGCCCTGCGCCGTGCCGGAATCAAAGCGAAGGCCTACCCCGACGGCAGCGCCCGCATCACCGTCGGCGACCCCGCCGCGGCCGCCGCCGTCCACACCGCCCTCATCGACCTGCGGTGATCACTTCGGCAACCGAAGCCTGACCCGGTACTCACCGGGTCCCCCCCGACCGGGACCTGGACCCTCCACCAGGTCCCGGTCATCCGCGGCTCAGTCCCCACCACCACCGCCACCGCAACTGCTTCCCCCACCACAGCTGCTGCTACTGCCGCCGCCGCAACTGCTGCCGCTGCTGGATCCGGAGTCGCTGCTCGCTGACCAACCGCTACCGCTCGACCAGCTGCTGTCAGTGGAGCCCCAACTGGTCGAGCCCGAGCGCCGTGCCCGCATTTGCGTGCGCGCCTGATGTTGGTTCGCGGCACGTTGGGCCCGCCTGCCGGCCCTGGCCGGCGTATCGGTTGCCCTGATGATCGCCACGAGGATCAGCACCGGCGCTCCGATGAGCACTACGACGAATACCATGAGGACGACGAGTGAGAGCACTGCGGCGAGCACGTCGATGAAGTTCACGGGGCCCCTCCTACCTGGTTCGGTATGTCGAGACCGACCGTAACCGCGAGTCCTTGCAATCGGCTTTCAGCCGACCAGCGGCCAGAACGCCGGGTCAGCCGCCCCCGCCGCCACCGCCGCCTCCACCACAGCCGCCTCCGCCGCCACCGCCGCAGCTGCTTCCGCCGCCACAACTGCTGCCGCTTCCGCTACCGCCGTCGCCGGAGCCATAGGTGCCCGCGGCAGCAGCCCCACCCGCGGCCCAACCTCGATTGCGGCGACCGCCTGCGCGCGTAGGTCGCTGCCCGGAGGCGCGGCTGAGCTGGACACAGCCGGCCGCGATGAAGCCCATCGAGATCAAGATGATCGGCACGCCGAGTAACGGTTCGAAAGCTCCGGCGAACAATCCGCCGAAGAACAGTGCGAGCCCTAGCCCCAATACCTTCATGATTCCCCCAATTCAGTCGTTACTACGGTGTACCCGAACACTTTCGGTACAAAACGAGTCGTAATCGCTCACCGACGCGCTCGGCGCGCCGCCGCGGCCTGCCGTTCGTTCTTGGCTTCCGGTGTGGCACTGAGCATTACGAGCCCGAACAGCACCATCGCGATCGCGGTCGCCAGTAGGACCGCTCCCGTTCCACCCCCGAGCAACAGCCCGACTACGGCGACAATGAACGCCAAGACAAAGATCATGGTTTCTCCCCGAACTGTTTACTGTTCCGGCCCGGCAACCACGTCAGCAGATCCGCGCGCGCCTTTCCGGTCGCCCGGCCGGATCGGACAGCTGCTGAACAATCGCCAGGATGACCATGACGGGCACCGCCACGATTCCCACCACGCCGAGCACGCCGACGAGAAGCGAGAGAATCGTTGTGACCACATCGCTGATACTCATGAACCCCTCCTACCTGTACCGGTATGACGAGGCCGACCGTAACCGCGCGTTCTTGTAATCCCCTTGTGGCTCAGTCGCAGTCAGCGACTAATCGCCACCGCCGCCACCACCGCAGCCGCCACCACCGTGCCCGCTGCTGTTGCCCCCGCCGCTGCCACCGTGATGCTGCCCGCCGCCGTCACCGAACCAGGCAACCCCCGCCGCGGACGACCCCGCACCAGCGGCCCACCATCGCTTCGATTTCCGCGAACCACCGGGATCACGGAAAACAAGAACGAGGCCGCTCGCGAGGAGCACCGCCGCCACGACGAGCATGACAATCCCCGCGACCGCCGAATAGCCGGTAGTGATCGCGCCGATCAATGCGAGCACGAGCCCCGCCCCGACAACCTTCATGATGCCCCCCGATCAAGGTCCTGCCTCCTGTTTTACCGGAACGCAGGACCCGCCGCCAGGGGTTAGTTCGCGGGGGCGCAGGTGTCGCGGAGGGAGCAGCCGCCGCAGGAGGAGCCGCAGCCGCCGACGGGGGCCGGGGGGAGGAGAGGTTCGACTGCTCGGGCGGCCGCGTTGGCGCCTGCGCCGAGGGTGAAGACGGCGATCACGGCGACCAGGGCGGCTACGCCGAGGCCCGCGAAACCACCGGATACCAGCACGACCAGGCCGCCGGCGAACAGGAGAGCGCCCGCGCCCACGGAGGTGGGGGCGGCGATGCGGTTCGCGATGCGGAAATTGTCGTCGCCGTGCAGGGCGGCTTCGGTGGTGACACCGAGGAAGCGGTTGCGGGGCAGTTTGCCGAGCAGTCCGAGCACGCCGGTCACGATGGCGACCGCGGCCAGCGCGAACAACAGGAGAGCGACGACGACCATTCATGCAGGCTAGCGCACCCGTAAAGACCCGAAATCAGGGCTCCCCGCCGAGGTGACCGGCCACACATCCACCGGTGGGTATTGCCCGGGCCGCGCGAGACCAGGCGGCACGTTCTCGGCCCTTGGGAAATCACCTCGCACCGACGTTCTACGCTGTTAGACGATGTTTACCGGGGATCGGCGAGAACAAGAAGGCAGGACCGTGCAGGACACTCGTGCAACCGAGACTGACGTACCTCAGCACCGGTACAACGCCGAGCTGGCTGGGCGGATCGAACGCCGCTGGCAGCAGAACTGGACCGAGCGCGGCACCTTCAACGCGCCCAACCCGGTCGGGCCGCTCGCCGGCGAGACGCCGCCCGACAAGCTGTTCATCCAGGACATGTTCCCGTTCCCCTCGGGCGCGGGCCTGCACGTCGGCCACCCCCTCGGCTATATCGCCACCGACGTCTTCGGTCGCTACCACCGCATGCGTGGCCGCAATGTGCTGCACGCGCTGGGCTACGACGCCTTCGGCCTGCCCGCCGAGCAGTACGCCGTGCAGACCGGCGCGCACCCGCGGGTGACCACCGAGGCCAACATCGCGACGATGCAGCGTCAGCTGGACCGGCTGGGCCTCGGCCACGACCCGCGCCGTTCGTTCGCCACCACCGATCCCGAGTACTACCGGTGGACGCAGTGGATCTTCCTGCGCATCTACAACGCCTGGTACGACCAGGAGGCCGGACACGCGCGCCCCATCGCGGAGCTGGAAGAGCAGTTCGCCACCGGCGCACGCCCGGTTCCCGCCGGCGACTGGAACACCATGTCCGCCGCCGAGCGTGGTGCGCTGATCGACTCGTATCGCCTGGTGTACCAGTCGGATTCGATCGTCAACTGGTGCCCGGGTCTGGGCACGGTGCTGTCGAACGAAGAGGTCACCGCCGACGGCCGCAGCGAGCGCGGGAACTTCCCCGTGTTCCGTAAGCGCATGTGGCAGTGGATGATGCGGATCACCTCCTACTCCGACCGCCTGGTCGACGACCTGGACACGCTGGACTGGCCGGACAACGTGAAGTCCATGCAGCGCAACTGGATCGGGCGCTCGCGTGGCGCGCAGGTGCGGTTCGACGCCGACGGCGAGACCATCGAGGTGTTCACCACTCGCCCCGACACCCTGTTCGGCGCAACGTATGTCGTGCTGGCCCCCGAGCACGAGCTGGTCGACAAGCTGACCGCCGACGCCTGGCCGGCCGACACCGACGCCCGCTGGACCAACGACAGCGCCACCCCCGCGGAAGCCATTGCCGCATACCGCAAGTCGATCGCGGCGAAGTCGGATCTGGAACGTCAGGAGAACAAGGAGAAGACCGGCGTCTTCCTCGGCTCCTACGCCACCAACCCGGCCGACGGCTCGCAGGTACCGATCTTCATCGCCGACTACGTGCTGAGCGGCTACGGCACCGGCGCCATCATGGCGGTGCCCGGCCACGACAGCCGCGACTGGGACTTCGCGACCGCGCTGAACCTGCCGATCATCGAGGTGATCGACGGCGGGAACGTCGCCGAAGCGGTCCACTCCGGCGAGGGCAAGCTGGTGAATTCCGGCTTCCTGAACGGGCTTTCGGTCGACGAGGCCAAGGCGACGATGATCGGCCACCTCGAAGCCGAGGGCCACGGCACCGGCACCGTGCAGTACAAGCTGCGCGACTGGCTGTTCGCGCGCCAGCGATACTGGGGCGAACCGTTCCCGATCGTCTACGACGCCGACGGCGTGGCGCACGCGCTGCCGGAATCCATGCTGCCCGTGGAACTTCCGGAGATGGAAGACTTCGCGCCGGTCACCTTCGACGCCGACGACGCCGATTCCGAGCCGTCCCCGCCGCTGGCCAAGGCCACCGACTGGGTGAACGTCGAGCTGGACCTGGGTGACGGGCCCAAGCAGTACCGCCGCGACACCAATGTCATGCCCAACTGGGCCGGCTCGTCGTGGTACCAGCTGCGCTACGCCGACCCAACCAACGCCGAGACGTTCTGCGCCGAGGAGAACGAGAAGTACTGGCTCGGCCCACGCACGGCTGAGCACGGCCCGAACGATCCGGGCGGTGTCGACCTGTACGTCGGTGGCGTCGAGCACGCGGTGCTGCACCTGCTGTACGCGCGGTTCTGGCAGAAAGTGCTCTTCGACCTGGGCGATGTGTCGGGCAACGAGCCCTACCGCCGCCTGTACAACCAGGGCTACGTGCAGGGTTACGCCTACACCGACTCCCGTGGCGCGTACGTGCCCGCGGCCGAGGTCGTCGAGCGTGACGCGAAGTTCTTCTGGACCGGTGCCGACGGCGTCGAGATCGAGGTCTCCCAGGAGTACGGCAAGATCGGCAAGTCGCTGAAGAACGCCATCTCGCCCGACGAGATGTGCGACCTCTACGGCGCCGACACCTTCCGGTTCTACGAGATGTCGATGGGTCCGCTGGACACCTCGCGCCCGTGGGCGACCAAGGATGTCGTGGGCGCGCACCGCTTCCTGCAGCGCGTCTGGCGCCTGGTCGTCGACGAGGAAACCGGCACGGTGAAGGCCACCGACGCCGCGCCCTCGGACGAGACCCTGCGCCTGGTGCACCGCACCATCGCCGGCGTCGACGAGGACCTGGCCGCCCTGCGCGACAACACCGCGGGCGCCAAGCTGATCGAGCTGACCAACCACCTGACCAAGAACTACGCCACCGGCGCCCCCCGCGCCGCGGTGGAACCCCTGGTCCTGATGCTCGCGCCGCTGGCCCCGCACATCGCCGAGGAACTGTGGGAACGCCTCGGCCACACCACATCCCTGGCCCACGGACCCTTCCCCGCTGCCGATCCCGCGCTGCTGGTGGCGGACTCGGTGGAGTACCCGATTCAGGTGAAAGGCAAGGTCCGTAGCCGAATCCAGGTTCCGGCCGACGCCGACCCCGCCTCGATCGAGGCCGCCGCGCTGGCCGACGAGAAGGTCATCGCCCTGCTCGACGGTCAAGCACCCCGCAAGATCATCGTGGTGCCAGGCAAGATGGTCAACATCGTGCTGTAGCCGCCTCCCCGGGCCTTTTGGCCAGACCCGGGGACGGGGAGAGTCAGGGACGCGGCAAGCTTTGTGAGGTGGGCAGGTTAGCTCGTGCTCGGTGAGTTACCCATGTTCTCGCGAGATCAGCTGCGTACTTCCAGGACGTCGTTCAGCGTGACCAGCGACAGATTGCGCTCGCGGATGATGTCGACGAGCTGCCCGTAGCAGTGGGTGACCGGGGGAAAGTTGGCGTGGCCGATGACGATCGACTGGGCGGCGAAGTACTTGTGGGCGCACTCGATCAAGTACTCCTCGGTGATGAGGCCCGAATCGGAGAGGGAGCCGTACCACATGGTGGGGACGGTGTAGCCGAGGTCGGCGGCGATCTGGTCCACGCCCGCATTGTGGTATCCGAACGGTGGGCGGTAGTACGGGGTGCCGTCGACACCGAAATTGTTGCGCAAGAAGGTCTTTGTGCGGCTGAGCTGGTCGGCTACCTGGGTGGCGCTGATCTTGGTCAGGGCGGCGTGGTCCCAGGTGTGGTTGCCGAGCTGGATCTGACCCGAGTCCACCAGCGGGCGCAGCGCGTCGCGGTGGATGGTCCAGGATTCGTAGTAGCCGGTGACGAAGAAGGTGAAGCGGGCGCCGGTGTCCTTGGCCCATTTCACGTAGGCGCCGACGACTTCGGGGCTGGCGCCGTCATCGACGGTCAGCGCCATCGACAGACCTTGGCCCGGGAGGGCGGTGATGGGTTTCGGGGGAATGATCGACTTCGGGCCGCCCGGCGGGGGCGGGAGCAGTGGCTGCGCGGGCGCTGGTGGCGGAACGGGAATCGCGCCGCCGGCGGAACCGGCTTCGACGGTCTCACCCTCGGCGGTCGCGCAGCCGGTCAACGCCACGGCGGTGCCGGCGGCCAACAGCGCCAGCATTGCACGTCTATCCACTTCGCGAACCCCTACTCGGACAGGGTGCCACCCGGCCATGTGACCAGGTCAGCACACATCAGCGGGAAAGTACCCGGCGCATCCTTCGAGCAGGCGAACGCTCGGGCACATCCGCGCGAACAGCCTCGACCCCCTGGTGCCCGTCCGCGCGCATCGCGACAATACCCTGTGCGCCGTGCGTGGGTGATGGCATAACGCGACCGAATCGCGCGATCAGGCCGGGCGCAGGACGATTTCGGTCGGATGGCAATCACGCGCAGTGTCGACGGCGTTGCGGACCGCCGTTGCCACGGTCTCGGCAGTGAGGAATTCCGACGGCCGATACTCACGGCCTTCGTCGGCGACGATCGCGCGCTGCATATCGGTATCGATGCGACCGGGAAACAGCGAGGTCACTCGCAGAGCGGGCTCCTCCAGACGCAGCGCGTCGGCGAACGCGCGGAGCCCGAATTTGCTCGCCGCGTAGGAACCCCAGCCGGGATTCGCACGCAGCCCAGCACCCGAATTGACCAGCACCACATGCCCGTTCGCGGCGCGCAGCGCGGGCAGCAGTACTCTCGTCAGCTCGGCGACCGCGATCAGATTGACCTCGAGGGTTTCGCGCCACTGTTCGACCGAGGACTCGGCGACCGTGCCGAGGTCGGCGACGCCCGCGTTGTGGACGAGGACGTCGAGCCGCTCGAGCCGCTCGGCGGCCGCTGCGACGGCGGGGTAATCGGTCAGCGGCACCGGCCAGCCGGTAGCGGCGGGAAGTTCGGCGAGAATCGGCGTCAGCGCTTCGGCGGAACGGGCACCGAGCAGCAGGTCGTGGGTCGGCGCGAGTTCACGGGCGATCGCGGCGCCGAGTCCGCGGCTGGCGCCGGTGATGAGGGCGGTCGGGGCGGGCGTACTGGTCACCGTCATGGGTTCACGCTAAACCGCCGGGGGCGATCAGCCACACGGGCGTGACAACGGGGTAGGGAGATCTCGACACCGTGGCCGTTTCCACGCGCGGATGTGGGCACCGACTAGTACCGTCGGACTATGACCGATCCTCGGTACAACAACTACGGACCAGCGGACCCGCAGCACCCCCAGTACCAGGGGCAGCCTCAGTACGGCCAGCCCCAATATCCCCAGGATGATCCCGAACCCAAGGTCAATGTGGGCAAGCTGTGGGCTGGCGGCATCGGCACGGCCGTCGTGGCCGCCTTGCTGGTGGTCGTCGCGATCATGCTGATCCGCGGGGTGCTCGGCATCGCGATCCTCTCGCCGGAAGGCGCGGGCGCCTACGGCACCGTCTCCACCACCTCCTACGCCATCGCGGCCGCGGGCGCCGCGCTGCTGGCCACCGCACTGCTGATGGTGCTGCTGCTGGCCATGCCGAGCCCGCTCACCTTCTTCACCTGGATCTGCCTGCTCCTCACCGCCGTCGCGGTGATTCTGCCGTTCACGCTGGTCGCCGACCTTGATGCGAAGATCGCGACCGCGGCGGTCAACCTGCTGGTGGGGCTGTGCATCACCACCATGCTCAGCTCGGTGGGTTCGGCGGCGCAGAACGGGCCGCGTCAAGCGGGGTACTGATCGTCACAGGGCTGCCGAGGTGCCATAGCGCCTGCACCGCCGCAGAATAGGGAGATGACCGACCCCGGTTTCACCTCGACGCAGCTCGCG
The DNA here is from genome assembly GCF_050320175.1 of Nocardia sp. FBN12. Lineage (GTDB taxonomy): Bacteria > Actinomycetota > Actinomycetes > Mycobacteriales > Mycobacteriaceae > Nocardia. The sequence goes on from NZ_CP190048.1 coordinate 5,831,078, forward strand.
GCGCGCGCCGCCTACCTTCTGCGCGGCAACGACCTGGGCACGATGACCAGCGCCGCACCCCGCCTCTACCCGCACATGTGGAGCTGGGACGCGGCGTTCGTCGCGGTTGGCCTGGCACCGCTGAGTGTGGAGCGGGCGGTGGTCGAACTCGACACGCTGTTGTCGGCGCAGTGGAAGAACGGGATGATCCCGCACATCGTCTTCGCCAACGGGGTGGACGGGTATTTCCCCGGCCCGGCACGCTGGGAATGTCGCAAGCTGGCCGCCAACGCGCCCGAGGGGCCCGACACCTCCGGCATCACCCAACCGCCGGTACACGCGATCGCCGTGCAGCGCATCCTCGACCATTCCCGCAGGCACGGCCGCTCCACCCGCGCGGTCGCCGAGGAGTTCCTGAACCGTCGCTGGCCGGATCTGGTGCGCTGGCACCGCTGGCTCGCGCATGCCCGCGACCCCAAGGAAACCGGGCGGATCACGCTGTATCACGGCTGGGAATCCGGGATGGACAACTCACCGCGCTGGGACCGGGCGTATGCCAATGTTGTTCCAGGAACGGACCTTCCGCCGTATCGCCGCGCCGACACCTCGATCATCTCCGACCCCTCGCAGCGGCCGAGCGACCGTGAGTACGACCGCTACCTCTGGCTGGTCGAGCAGATGCGACGCGCGAACTACGACGATTTCCAGCTCACCTCGGTGATGAGTTTCGCCGTGGAGGACGTGTTCGTCTCGGCGATCTTCGCGCTGGCCTGCGAGGTACTGGCCGACATCGGCGAGGAGTACAAACAACCGCACGCCGACGTCCGCGAACTGCACGGCTGGGCCGACCGTTTCCGCACGGGCGTGGTCGCCACCGCCGACGAACGCACCGGTGCCGCAAGGGATTACGACGTACGCCTGCAACGCTGGATCAGCACCGAAACCCTCGCCATGTTCGCGCCGCTGATCTCGGGCGGCCTGCCCCGCCACGCCGAACGCGCCCTTCTCAACACCTTCGAAGGCCCACGCTTCTGCGGCCACCCCGACCTCCGCTACGCCCTGCCCCCGTCGACCTCGCCCGTTTCCAAGGACTTCCGCCCCCGCGAATACTGGCGCGGCCCCGTCTGGCCGGTCATGAGCTGGCTGTTCTCCTGGGCCTTCGCCCGCCGAGGCTGGGCCGAGCGCTCCTACATGCTGCGCGCCGAGGGTCTGCGCCAGGCCAGCGACGGCAGCTTCGCCGAGTACTACGAGCCGTTCACCGGCGCGCCGCTGGGCAGCATGCAGCAATCCTGGACTGCCGCTTCGGTTCTCGACTGGCTGGGCTAGTTCTCGCTGAGAGCGGCGTGCCATTCGACGGTGATGCCGAGTTCGCGCGCCAGAGTTGACGCGAGTCCCTCCGGGTCGCCGCCGTTGATGGTGGCGCCGCGCAGCGCGGTGATGCCGTAGATGCCCGTGAGGTCGCAGTCTTCGAAGCGCAGGTTCTGCTGGATGCGCGCGCCGGTGAAGCGGGCGCCGACGAGGTTGCAGCGTTCGAAGCGGACGTTGCGGAACTCGGTGCCCTGGAAGTCGGCTTGACGGAGGTCGCAGTCGCGGAAAACGACGGTGCGCAGGCGAGATTGCGCGAAGGAGGACAGGTCGGCGCGCGTGGAGTCGATCAGTACGTCGCGGAGAACGCCTGCGGTCCAGGACAATCCGGTGAGGCGGCCGTGCTCGAGCAGAGACTCGATCATCGTGGAATCGTCGGCCTGGACGTTGGCCAGATCGCAGACCCGCAGCGTGGACTCGGCAACGGTGCTGTGCCGCAGGGTGCTCGGGAATCGGACGCTGTCGAACAGGCAGGCCTCGGCGCTCATGCCGGAGACGTGCCGCTCGGCGAAATCCGCGTCACGATATTCGACGTCGGTCACACTCAGTTCGTCGATCGGGTCGTCACCGGGCGCGGCCGCAGGCCGCAATTCGCCCAGCTTCGCCACGGCGGGTTCGAACCGCACCTCACGCTTGCGCGCCACTTGCACTCCCGTCATCCGATGTCCGCACCAACATACGGGCACCAGCCGACAGGCTTTCGGTAACTATTCCCAGACACACACCAACACCACTGGTCACACCGGCAACAGGCCACTACGGTCGACGCCCATGGACACCAAGCGCTGGAGTTCGAGAGTCCGTGGTTGCGTCGTGCTCGTCGCCGTGGCCTGCGCTCTACCCGCCACCGCGCAGGCCGAGCCAAGCGGGCCGGATGTGTCGTCCTGGCAGCATGTGGACGGCCGGATGATCGACTGGCACGCGGTACGCGCGGCCGGGCATCAGTTCGCGATGGTGAAGGCCACCGAGGGCCTGCACTACGTCAACCCGTTCTTCGTGCAGGACAGCATCCTGATGCGAACCGCCGGGGTGGCGCGCGGGACGTACCACTTCGCGCGACCCGAGCTGCCGCCGGAACCGCAGGCGGCGATGTACGCGGCGACGGTTCTCGGCCAGAACGGTCCCCTCGACCTGCCCCCGGTCCTCGATCTGGAAGCCGCGGGTGGCCTGGCCCCCGCCGCCCTCATCGACTGGACCCACCGCTACCTCAACGCCCTGCGAACCCTCACCGGCCGCACGCCGATCATCTACACGTACCCGAACTTCTGGAAGACCGCGATGGCCGATACCAGCGAGTTCACCAGATACCCACTCTGGATCGCCGACTACAGCGGCAACGACCACCCCGAAATCCCCGGCAACTGGCCCACCTGGACCTTCTGGCAAACCACCGACCGCGGCGCCGTCCCCGGCATCCACGGCGGCACCGACGTCAACCGCTTCAACGCCACCCACACCGATTTCGCCCGCTTCGCCAACATGTCAGGCCTGTTCGGCAGCAGCTGAAAATGCCGAAACCGCTACTCGCCCAGCCGAGTAGCGGTTTCGTCAGCGGATCGGGGTCCGGCTATACGCCGATTCGTCCGCCGTTCTTCTTCCAGACCACCGCGACCGAGGGGCGGGGTTGGGCGGTGCCGCCGTCGGGCCAGTTCGACAGGGGCTTGTCGGGGGTGGCGTCGTCACCCTCGCCGGGGTGCTGCACGCAGACGATCACCTGCTTCTCGGTGACGATCGGGCCGCAGGTCTCGCCGCCGCGCGGGACGGTGAGGAACTGCTTGGTCTCGCCGCGGTTGGGGCCGTCGAGGACCACCGAGAACAGGCCGTCGTTGGACTTCAGCGCGTTGCCGTCGGTGGAGATCCACAGGTTGCCGTACGGGTCGAAGGCCAGGTTGTCCGGGCAGGAGATCGGGCTGACCTTGGTCTTGTCGAAGCCGCTGAAGTAGGTGTCGGCGGTGGTGGGGTCGCCGCAGACCAGCAGCAGCGACCAGGTGAAGTCGGTGCCGGTGTGGTTGTCGGTGAGCTCGAGCACCTGGCCGTTCTTGTTCAGCTTGCGCGGGTTGGCCTCGTCCACACCGGGCTTGCCGTCGGCGGCGCGGTTGGAGTTGTTGGTCAGCGCGACGTAGACCTTGCCGGTCTTCGGGTTGGTCTCGAAGTCCTCGGGGCGGTCCATCTTGGTGGCGCCGACCTTGTCGCCTGCCTGGCGGGTGAACACCGCGACCTCTTCGGCGGACATGCCCTCGACCAGGGACTTCCCCTTGCCGTCGGCGCCGGTCTCGAGCAGCGGGATCCACTGGCCCTTGCCGGTGAAGCCGCCGTTGGGAACCTTGCCGGAGCCATCGATCTCGGCAGCGTGGTCGCCGGTGAGCTTGGCGACGTAGAGGGTGCCCTCGTCGAGGATGGTCATGTTGTGACGCATGGCCGAAGCGCCGACGCCCGACTGCACCTTCTTGGTGGAAACGAACTTGTACATGTAGTCGAAGCGCTCGTCGTCACCGCTGTAGGCCACGACGCTGCCGTCGCCGGTGACGTGGATGGTGGCGGCCTCATGCTTGAAGCGGCCGAGCGAGGTGTGCTTGACGGGCGCCGAGGTGGCGTCCCACGGGTTGACCTCGACGACGTAGCCGAAGCGGTTGACCTCGTTGGGCTCGGCGGCGATGTCGAAGCGCGGGTCGAGAGTTTCCCACTTGCGCTCGGAAGCGGTGCCCTCGACGCCGTAGCGCTTCAGGCGGGCCGCGGCGGCCGGTTCGGTGACGCTCGCGGCGTTGCCGAAGTACTGGTTGAAGTTCTCTTCACCCGAAAGCACCGTGCCCCAAGGGGTTACACCACCCGAACAGTTGTTCAAGGTGCCGAGCACCTTGGTGCCGGTGGGGTCGGCCTTGGTCTTGAGCAGCGCGCTGCCCGCGGCCGGACCCTTCACCTCGAACTCGGTGGTCGCGGTGATGCGGCGGTTGTACTTGCCGAACGCGGGCTTCAGCTTGCCCGAGCCGGACTCACCGTGCACCTCGACGACGCTGAGGCCGTGCGAGGCCAGCGCGATGTCGAACTGCTCGCGGGTCGGCGCGTCCTTGTTGTAGCCGCGGAACATCATCGGCTCGGTGCTGTACTCGTGGCTCACGACCAGCAGGTACTTGTCGGCTTGGCCCTCGATCGGCAGCAGGCCGGCGAAGTCGCAGTTGTAGCCGAACTGCTTGGCGGCAGCGGCGGGGGTCTGCTTGTCGAAGTCGAACGCGGGCGCGCCTTCGATCACGGCGTCGCCCCAGCGGATCAGCACCGACTGCTCGTAGCCCTCCGGGATGACCACAGCGTCTTCCTTGTTCGGCGCGACGGCGGTGAAGCCGGTGCCGGTGCCGGGCGAGCCGGTGGGGCTCGAGCCGGTGTCGGAGCTGTCGTCGCCGCAGGCGGCCAGCGCGCTCACCGCGCCGACGCCGAGTACGACGGCGGCGCCGCCCTTGATCAGACCACGACGGTTGAGCCGGGCGACGATGTCACCGAAGTACTCACCGTCGGAGGTGTTGGGCACCTCGTGGAAGCAGGCGTTGCCGCACTTGTATTCACAGGTCAGGGCGGCGCGTGCCGACTGGCCGTCGTGCTTGACGAACAGGGCGAGCGGTTTCGGACTCACGGTGACTCCTGAGTAGAACGGACTTCCGGCACCGTAAGCAGCCCAAGCGAGCCAGTGGGAACGCATAGATGAACGGACGACCAAAACTCGGCGCGCCAAGGTCGTCCGACCGTGGCGACCACGCCTTTCACCTTGACTGAATTTTTAGTCAGGACTACATTCGGACCTACGCGCCGCGAGTGTCGCCGGCGCATCCGACAAGGACACAGGAGCAATTCATGCGGCGACGCATATTCGTCCAGACGTCGATGGCCGCGTTGAGCAGCATGCTGATCGGTTGTCGAGAGGCGAGTCCGTCGGGCAACGACGACGACGGCAGACAGTGGTCGATGCCCGACGAGGGCACACCGCACGCGCGGACCTGGATGGCGTTCGGCGCCGCCGAACGGATCTGGGGCGCCGACCTCGTGCCGGAAGTACAGCGCAATCTGGCCGCCATCGCCACCACGATCGCCCGGTTCGAACCGGTGTCGATGCTGGTTCGGCCTATGGAAATGGACCTGGCCAGGAGTCTGATCGGCGGTGCGAACGTCGAGCTGATCGCCGCCGAGATCGACGACCTGTGGATCCGCGACACCGGCCCGGTATTCGTCACCGGACCCGACGGGCGGGCCGGCGTCGACTTCAACTTCAACGGCTGGGGCGACAAACAGGAGCATCGCCGTGACGCCGAGGTCGCCCGTTTGGTCACCGACCGCGCCGGAGTGGAGCGCCTGGAGACCGATCTGGTGCTCGAAGGTGGTGGCATCGAGGTCGACGGCGAGGGCACCGCGCTGATCACCGAGAGCTGCGTGCTCAACAACAACCGCAACCCGGGCTGGAAGAAGAAGGACGTCGAGGAGGAACTGGCGTATCTGCTCGGCATCGAGAAGGTGATCTGGCTGCCCGGCATCGCGGGCAAGGACATCACCGACGGGCACACCGACTTCTACGCCCGATTCGCCGGGCCCGGTGTGGTCGTCGCGGGGCTGGACAACGACCCCGACTCCTTCGATTACGACGTCACCCGCCGTCACCTCGACATCTTGCGCCAGGCCACCGACGTGCACGGCCGCCGCCTGCGGGTGGAGGTCCTCGAAGGTCCGTCCACTGTCCGCGAGACTTTCGCCGACGACGACTTCGCCGCCGGCTACATCAACTTCTATGTCTGCAACGGCGCGGTCATCGCACCGGAGTTCGGCGATCTCGGCGCCGACGCGGCCAGCCGGGGCACGTTGCAACGGCTCTTTCCCGACCGGGAGATCGTCCAGCTCAATATCGACGGCATCGCCGCCGGTGGCGGTGGGATCCACTGCGCCACCCAGCAGCAACCGGCCGCCTAGCCCGCCCGCGGCAGGGCTGGACACCCGCCCAGTCCTACCCTTCTCTTACTGTGGGGACCCGTGTCAGAGCGTCGAAACCAGATCCTCGAAGCAGCCGTGCGCGTCATCGCCCAGGACGGCATCCGCGGCCTGCGCGTGGACAAACTCGCCACGGCGGCGGGAGTATCCACCGCTCTCATCTACTACCACTTCAAGGATCGAACCGGCGTTCTCGATGCGGCGCTCGAGTACATCAACCACCGTGCTCAGCGCTACACCGAGCACGGTCTCGACACCGCGCAGCCCCGTGACCGCATCGAGAACACACTGCTGCTCGAACTCCAGCAGACCGACGAGGTCCGCGAAACCAGCATCGCCTGGGGTGAGCTCCGCGCCAGCGCGGTGTTCAACACTCACCTGCGCGAACCCCTCGCCGGATCCACGCACGCCTGGAACACCGACATCGAAACCCTCATCCGGGATGGCCAGCTCACCGGCAGCCTCTCGGCCGAAATCGACGCGGCCGCTGCCGCCGAACGCCTCACCACCCTCGTCGAAGGGCTCAGCGAGCGTTGGCACAGCGGGTCGGTGAGCCTCGACCGCGCCCGCGCGCTGCTCACCGGGGCCGTCGCGGTCGAGCTCGATCGGCCGTAACACGAGGCGCGTACGAAGGAAGTTGTCATCAGGCATTGACCGGGAGGGCGATCACCACCTCCTGCTCGTTGCCGGGCAGGTAGTGCACTGCCACGATCCGGCCGACCTGCACCGCGCCGACCGCCGTCGGGGGCAGGTACTTCTCGGCACGGGTCTCGAAGGTGGTGCCGTCGGGGCGGGTGACCACCAGGCCGAGCGCGATCTCGGTGTACCCGCCACGGATGCGACCGGGGACGTCGAGGCTGCGCACCACCGCCTGGGCCGCGATGCCGCGCTCGGCGATGTCGAGCTTGCCACGGGTGGTGATGCCCTTACGGATGAGCGATTCGTTCATCGCGCGCTGGGCGGCGCCGTTGTCGCCGGAGCGGTCGACCTCGACCTTGTCGGTGCGGCCCGGCAGGTACCGGACCGGCAGGACCACGCCCGGCTGCAGCAGGGCCAGTTCGGTGAGCGCAACGATCATCTTGGCGTGCGAATCGAAGACCTTTCCATCGGACCCCTCGACCCGGAAAGCAATCTTGACCTGCGGTTGGTCGTTCACCGAGACGCCGGTCTGCCGGAACGAGGTGATGGTGCCGATACCGACGGCGGCGTCGCGGAACTCGCTGCTGTTGCGGCCGGTGAAGGCTTCGAGGATGCCGTCGCCGGTGAAGGCGAAGACGATGGGGACGATGGTGAGCGCGATGATCGGCAGGGCCATCTGGGGGCCGACCCAGCCGAGCATCGCGCCGGTGTATTCGTCGGGGGTGTAGGTGAGGCCGTAGTAGAGGTAGTAGCCGATGGCGAAGATCCCGAACGCGACCGCGGCCGCACGCAGCTTGGATTTCATGATGTCTCCCTGTTCATTTGCGGCTGGTGCCGCGGTTCTCGGCGCTTGACTCCGCCTCTTCCCTCCCTCCGGGCAGTCCAGAGGCGGAGGCGCGCCGAGAACTGTGGTGTCCGACCGGGTCGCGGGTGAGGTCAGGCGCCGACGATGGTGGCGCAGGCGAAGGTGACGTCGAACTTGACCGTCGACGGGCCTGCCAGCGGGTTGGTCATATCGGCGCTGATGCCCTCACCGGTGATGCGGTAGGTGTTGCCGTCCTTGGCCAGCTTCGCGGAACCGCCGGGTGCGCCCTGGCCGTAGCCGACCGCGTAGGGCAGGCCGTTGGCGCCACCCTGGCTCCCACCGATGGCGACGGCCTGGACCGTGTCGCCTTCGACCGTCGCGCTGACCGACAGGCTGCCGTAGGTGGCGTTGGCCGTGTCGGTGAGCGCCAGGGCGAGGGTGCCTGCCTGCTTAGCGCAGGTGGTGTCGAACTTCGCGGCGACTTCCTTGCCGTCCACACTGGCGGTGGACTTGCCCGCGGCCGGGGCCGGAGCCGCCGATCCGGGGGTGCTGGTCGGGGAGGTGGTGCTCGCGTCGTCGCTGCAACCGGTGACGAACAGCGCGGTGGCGGCGGCGGAAGCGGCGAGGACGGCGATCAGCTTGGTGTTCATGGTGGTTCCGTTTCTCTCGGTGTGACCGGGTTGGTAACCCGTTGAGAGAAAGGTAGAAATCGTTCGCCGCCTACCGATCCCAACTTTGGTGTTATCGGCGGCTGGCGCCGCAGTTCTCGGCTACCCGCCGAGAACTGCACGAACAGCCGCCACGTATCCAGCTAACCTGGTCGAATGCGGAGACCGCGCGCCATGGTGCTCGATGAGGTGTGGCGGGGGCTCGACGGTGTCGAGGCGTTGAGCGGGGCCGATGGTGGGCCGCTGCGGCGGACGGTGAAGTTGATTCTGGATCCGCTGGTGCTGCGGCCGGTGCAGCATCCAGGGTTGGCCGCGAGCGTGCTCGATGAGGACGCGATCGCGTTGCTCACCGCGCTCGTGCACGCGCGCTCCGATGCGCTGCGGGCGTGTGCGGCATGGTTTGTCGTCATGAAGCAGGTGCGCCGGGCGCTGCGGATCACCGAGGGGAACGCGCAGGATCTGTACTTCCAGCGGTGCTTCGAGTTGGCGATCCGGTGGGGCGCGCCTGCGGGTGACGGACCAGCGCGGGCCGAGGAGACCTTGCGCGAAGTCCACGAGAGCACGGGCGGGCGAACCACGGCCGCACTGAAAAGCTATGTGACCGAACCACATCGGGCCGTCGAGCTGGCCGAACTGCTGGCTGTCGCCTGGGCGCGAAGGCCCCTCGCGCTCTATGGCGCTCGGGATCTGGCGGCCGAACTGACCGAGTTCCTCGAAGCTTGCACGCTGGCCCGCGAAGGGGACCCGGCGGATGCCGGGCCGCTGTTCGACGACCTCGTCGACAACCGTGCGGGCACCCATCGCGGGATCGCCCTGTGGCTGGAGCATCCGGCCGACGGTGCCGACGACCTGGGACTCACCACGCATTCGAGCCCCCGGCGACCCGAACTCGGCGCGTCCGCGTCGACCTCGAATCTCGGCCTGCCGTTCGACCGGACCGTCTACGAGCGGGTGTTCACGGTGTTGCAGGGCAGTCTCGATCGGACCGACCTGCCCGGGATTCCGGAACTGGTGACCCGGGAGATCTCGCGCAGTTGTTCGCCGTGGGGGCTGCTCGATGAATCGTTGCGGGTCGCCGCTGCCGCGGGTTGTGAACTGGCGCTTGGTCTCTCACCGATCGCGGCGGCAGGCACCCGGGCGGCGTCCGCGAATCCGATCGAAGCTCGAGGCGACGCCCCACGGAATGCGGAGGTGGTGCCACCCACCGCGACGTCCCGTGCGCACGAGGTGGTCAACAGCCGGTGGCGGCGAGAAGGGTATGTGCTGCAGGCGCGGCGGTATGCGGTTCATGTGGTCGACGGGGTAGGTCCGCTGGCGACGGTGGCAGCCGAGTTGCGCACACCGTGGCGGCCGTATCTGCGCAGGTTGTGGGTGCGATTGCACGGGCGGGATGTGCGGGAGATGCCGGTGTACGAGCCGGGTGAGCTCTGGGATCTACTCGATGGTGTCGCCCGGTCGGTGAGGCTGGACCATCGCACGCGGATCAAACAGGCGCTGACCGCCGACGCCGCGACCGTGGTGGAAGCGAGGGCCGGCTGATGACTGTCGTCCATCTTCGCCATGCGGACCCGGGCCTGCTCGTCATCGCTCCCGACGGGGCGCCACTGGTCACCGATGCCGCGCCAGGGCTCGATGCGCTGGTGCTCGAAGTCGCAGGGGGACACCTGACTTGGAGCCTGTTCGACAGCGGGGTGGTACCCGCCGCGGTGCTCGATGATGTCGACGCGGCACAGGATTGGGTGTGGGCGGTGTACGGCGAGGAAGTCGCCGTGGCCGTCGCGGACTACGATCCCCGAGCACTGACAGCCTCGCCCGCGCAGCCGGAGACGGTGGCGAACATGCGCCGACTTGCCTACGCGCACTGGGCAAGCCGGTGGTGGCCCGCGTCGACTGTCGACGGGATTCCCGCCCTGGACCCGCGCCTGCTGCTCGAGGAAATCGAGGTGCTCACCGAGCAGTGCGAGATGATGTTCGGCAGCGATGACTTCGGTCCTCTCGAACGTGGACTCGAAAGCGAGTCCGTATCACGTGTTCGCGCAGTGGATTACGCGTTGGCGGCCGGTGGTACGGATGCAGCCGACGGGCTGATCGTCGCGCGGGGTAGCGGTCATTGGGACTGGCGGCGTTGCCCGCCCGGCCTGCTCGACGCGGGCGAGAACGCGGTGTCGTGGCAGGTGACGCGGGCGGGTGGGGTGTCGACGGTGCGGGTCAGTGTGGTCGCCGCGCCAGATTGCCGGCGCGCTGTCCCCGAACATCTTCGGCCCCTCGCGCGCGTGCGTTCGGTCCGAGCGCAGCCTCCTGCGGCCACCGAGCAAGGGCAGTCGGCCGGGCACGATCGCGCGGAACCATCGGTCGACGTGCAGATCCCCTTGCACCTGCGGGGGGACGCCTGGACGGGGGCGGCCGAGATTGCCCTTCGCACTGAGACATCGCTTGACATAACAGTTTTCGTTCCAGGTTTCGGACCGGCCGACCCCGTGGAGGAGGCGGTTGTTCGAGACCGAATTCGGCGGTTCGCCCGCCTTCGCCTCAGCGATCCCACCGGCCGTCCACTGACCGCTGAATCGACCGCGGCCGAAGCAGACGAGGACTTCTGATGACCTCGACGCGAATTTCGGCCGGCCATGCGAAGAACGCGCACCTGGCGCAGATCGGAGCCGGATAGATGGCAGCCACCGGAAGAACGTCCGACCAGGACGACACCCAGCTCACCGCGGGGTATGCGGCGTATCAGCGTGGCGATGTCGTGGCGGCGTTGGAGATTTTCGAGCAGGCGGCCGACGGTGCGGCACCCCGACTGCGCAGTGCGGCGTTGATCAACGCCGCGAGTATGGCCGACGAGCTCGGCGATCACCGGCGGTCGGTGGTGCTGTTCCGGACGGCACTCGCTGAAATGCCCGAGGACGCCGCCCATCAGCGACCTGCGGCGCTGGTGAATTTGTCGCAGGCCTTCCAGCACCTGGGCGAGTTCGACGCCGCGCAGGATGTGCTCGAGGAAGCGCGCGCGCTGCTCGCCGACAGTACCGATCAGGGGTTGTTGCGGGTGGCGTGTCTGTTGTCGCTGACAGCGGTGGCGTTGCACAGGCAGCAGTGGGCCCGCGCCGGTGAGCTGGCGGGCGAATCTCTCGGTGTGACAGAACGTTTCGCGCCGGAGATGGCCGGCCATCCGTTGATGAACCTGGCCGCCTGCTCGTTCGAGACCGGGCGCTGGGAACTGGCCATCGACTTCGCGCGACAGGGGGTGGCCGCTTTCGCCGCGGCGGGCGCGGCGGCCTCGGTCGCCGAGTCACAGCAGAATCTGGCCACCATGCTGGTGCGTGCGGGTCGCTTCGACGAGGCAGAGGAGCCGTTGCGGGCCAGCCAGGAATTCTTCGAAGCCGGTGAGCTGGGCCATTGGTCCGGGATCGGGTCCAAGACACTGGGCTTCCTCGCCGAACGTCGGAACGACTTCGCTACGGCACGTGCGCATTACGAGCGAGCACTGGATCGCTTCGACTCCACCGGCGCGGTGGTGGACGCGGCGGACGTTCGACTGCGCCTCGCCACCGTCGCCAGTGCGGAAGGCGATCTCGCCGCCGCCGAGGAACTGCTCGACGCGTCGTTCTCGGTCTACGCCGCCCACGGACTCGGGATGCACTGCGCCCAACTCGACTACTGGCACGCCGAACTCCTCCACACCGCGATCGAGCAAGCGGCACAACCGGATCCGGAACTGCTCACCCGCGCGGTCGCCCTGTCGATACCGGCGGCACTCGCCATCGACGCCGTTCGCCACACCCTCCCCAACGGCAACCAGCGAGCGCACTGGCACCGCGCCGTCGCCGAACCGGCGATGCGCGTCGCGTTCCGATGTGCCGGTCTGTCCGGCAACGGCCAACTGGTGAGCGATCTGATCGAGACACAGTGCGCTGGAACCACTCTCGACTCCACCGCGTACACCGATGAGGCCGCGCCGGTCCTCGAATTCCAGCTGTTCGACCCCGTGCCCGCCGAGCAGATCACCACACCGGCCCTGCAACTCGGCGCCGCACTCGCCGACGTCGCCGCCACCGCGGGTATCCCCGTCGCACCACCACCCCGGCTGGACGACGACGGACGTATCGTCTTGGCGAACTTCATCTCCTACGCCGAGCAGCGCTACGGCCGCCCCGTCCGCGATACCAGGGTGATCGCGCTATGAAGGTGCCTGCCGCACAGCCAACGCCAACCGAATTCAACAATGCGCCCACCGCATTCATCCGGCTGGCCGACGCCGGCGACGTCTATATGTCGTGGCGGTGGGCCGACGACGCGTTGGCGCGTGGCGTGGCGGTGCTGCCCCGCGACCAGGTGCGCGAGACGCTGCGACTGCTGACCGAAGCGGTGCCCGATCCGGCACGACCCGACGATCTGCGGCGGGTCATGACCGCGGGCGCGTTGGTCGATCCCGAGGCGGAAAGGGCACTGGCGCAGGCGTTGTCACGCACCCTGCTGCCCTATGGGCTCGCAGTGCAGCTGTACGAACTGTCGCAGCGTGGGATTCGACCGCATCTGCGGATTCAGCCTTCGCCGCGGCTGGCGCAGGTTCCGTGGGAGATCATCGCTCCTGATCCCCAGCTCCGACTGCTCGACATCGCCGAGGTGAGCCTGCTCGCGCCCGTGTCGGTGGTGCACGCGCCGGAGCGAATCGCGCGGCGCTGGACAGATACTCGCGATCTGCCCGTGGTCGCGGTGCTCGATCCACGCGTCCCCGGATTTCGCGCGGACTCAGAACTCGGCTCGGTGCTCGGCCGACCCGGCACGGAAACCCTTGTCACCCAGCACTTCAGCCGCTATCGCGATCGACTGGTCCCGCGTGTCGACGATCCAGTGGAGCTGTTCCGTCGCGCCGACACCGACCGCGCCTGGCTTTCCGATGTCCTCCGGGCAGGTGCCAGCCGACTCGTCTATGTCGGCCATGTCACCGCCCCCGCACCGAAATCCGGTCTGAGCGAACACGCTGAGCTGCACCTCAGCTGCACCGCCGACACCCTCGGCTTCGCGACGACGAACCGCACCCACCGCCCCCTCTCCGCGAAGGACCTCCTGCTCGGCACCCACTCCCTCGACCCGTCCCCCACCCCCGGCCGGGCCCTGTGGCCGATGCCGAGCCGCGTAGCCCTCATCGCCTGCGAAAGCGGTGGCGACCTGCGCTTCACCGAAGCCCTCGGCCTCACCACCGCGGCCCTCTCGGCGGGCGCCGAACTGGTCACCGCCACCCGCTGGCCGCTACCCACCGACCACGCCTTCCACACCCTCACCCCCACCACGACCTACCCGCTGCAATCCGCCATCTGCGCTGTAGACACCGCCCACGATTCACCCACACCCATCCCCACCCTGCTGACCTGGCAAAGGTCTCGACTGGCCGCCTGGCGTGCAGCGCCGATGCCCGAGAACTCACCTCTACTGTGGGCCGCCTTCGCCACCGTCACCGACTGACCGGCGCACGGCTATTCGGGAAGTCCCAAGCCCGCCGCCAGTTGCAGAACGGCCGTCGTGGTTGTCGAGTTGGCGGTATGGACGAACAACACACCGTAGAGGAGGTACGAGAGTCGTGAGTGAACGGACAAGTTGGTCGGAAAAGCGCTCGGCGATCCTGGGGCGGCCTGGCGCCGGTGCGGCTTACGACGCGGCGCGGCTCCGGTTCGAGCTCGGCGCGGCAGTGCGGAATCGACGTGAGGAACTCGGTCTCACACAGGCGGAGTTGGCCTCACGCGCCGGACTTCGCCAGCCGGCGGTGGCTCGATTCGAAGCGGGCGGCACCATGCCGACGATTCCACTGCTCGAGCGCCTCGCTACGGCACTCGAGCTGCGTCTGCGGGTGGAATTCGAGCCAGGTCGGGCCGCCGGTTAGTCAGTGATCGTCGTAGTGGTCCGCGTGGGCGGCGTGGCGGTGACCGTCATGGATGTAGTCGACGTGGTCGCCGTGCGGGACGGAGACGTGGCCGCAGCCGGGGCCGTGCTGGTGGGTGTGGGCGGTGTGCTCGACGTGTGCTGAGGTCTCGCACTCGTCGAAGTGGCCCTCGTGTTCGCGGTGCAGGTGCCCGTCGTGGACGTAATCGACGTGGTCCTCGTGCGGAACCGCGACGTGGCCGCAGGTGGGGCCATGGACATGGGTGTGCTGCGGGTGTTCGGCATGCGTTGTGGTCATCGGCTCTCTCTTTCCGGTTTCCCGGAACTCGGTCCGGTACTGAACGAATGGAGCTCCAAGCACTTCCGACATTAGCAGTTGCGCATGCGTTGCTGTGAGGCCCCTTACCTGGTCAGAGGACCTGATCGAGGAAGCGGCGCAGGCGCGGGGTTTGCGCGTCGTCGAACAGGGCATCGGGGGTGCCGGTCTCCACGACGACGCCCTGATCCATGAACACGACGCTGTCGGAGACCTCGCGGGCGAAGCCCATCTCGTGGGTCACCACGATCATCGACATGCCGCCCGAGGCGAGGTCGGCCATCAGCGCGAGCACACCCTTGACCAGCTCCGGATCCAGCGCGGAGGTGGCCTCGTCGAAGAACATCAGCTCCGGTTTCATGGCCAGCGCGCGGGCGATGGCCACGCGCTGCTGCTGGCCGCCCGACAGCGAAGCGGGCCTGGCGTCGGCCTTGTCGGCCAGGCCGACGATCTCGAGTTGTTCGATCGCCAGCGCACGAGCTTCGTCGGCGGACAATCCGCGCAGCTTGCGGGGGCCGAGGACGATGTTGTCGGCGACGGTCTTGTGCGGGAACAGGTTGAACTGCTGGAAGACCATGCCGATGCGCTGGCGCAGCTTGTCGGGGTTGTCTTTGAGGACCGACTTGCCATCGAGGAGCACGTCACCGGAATCGGGTTCGTGTAGGCGGTTGAGCACGCGCAGCAGGGTCGATTTGCCCGAGCCGGACGGGCCGATGACGGTGGTGGCGTGGCCTGCCTCGACGTGGATGTCGACACCGCGCAGGATGTGGTTGTTGCCGAGCGTCAGCTCGAGCCCGGTGCCGGTCAACGATGCACTCATGCCCGCACCTCGCTGACGCTCGGTTCCGCCATGACCGCATAGGTCAGCCGCTCGCTCATGCGCCTCGCCCTTCTGTGATGACTGCCTGCTCGATCGGGTCGGCGGGGGTGGGTTTGCCGGTGCGCATGCGCTGGTCGATGTAGTTGACCAGGTGGGTGAGCGGGATGGTGAGCACCAGATACATCAGACCCGCCGCGACCAGCGGGGACAGGTTGCCGGTCTGGGCGTTGAGGTCGCGCCCGACCGCGAACAGCTCACGCTGGGAAGCCAGCAGGCCGAGGAAGTAGATCAGCGACGAGTCCTTGATCAGCGCGATGAACTGGTTCATCAGGGCGGGCAGCACCCGGCGCACACCCTGCGGGATCACCACCAGCGTCATCGACTGCCGGTACCCGAAACCGATGGCACGCGCGGCCTCGAGCTGACCCGGCTCCACCGACTGGATACCGGAGCGGAAGATCTCGCCGATGTAGGCCGACGAGAGCAGGGCCAGTGCCACCGCGCCGAGCCAGTACGGGTTACCGCCGGTGATATTGCGGACCACCGGCCCGATGCCGAGACCGATCAGCAGGATGATCACAACGGCGGGCAGGCCGCGGAAGATGTCGGTGTAGACGCGGGCGGGCCAGCGCAGCCAGCGGGTGCGGGAAATGCCCATCACCGCGAGCAGCATGCCGATCACGGTGCCGAGGACACCCGAAACCAGTGCCAGGATCAGGGTATTCGGCAGGCCGGTCTTGATCAGATCGGGAAAGGCCTTGCTGTACAACGACCAGTCGAAAAAGGTGTCCTTCAACTGCTGCAAGGTCGACTTCTGCGCGACCTGTTCGGTCTCGGGCGCCTTCTCCGCCGCCATCGCCGCGAAGTCCGGAAGTTGGGGTGTGGGTGCGGCTTTCGAGCCGGGCTTCCAGCCGGGCGGGAGTTCGCGGGGCACCCAGTCGGCGTATAGGCGCGCGTAGGTGCCGTCGGCGATCACCGCGTCGAGACCGGAGTTGAGCGCGTCGATCAGCGGCTGGTTGCTCTTGGCCACCGCGTAGCCGACGAAGTTGTCGAGGCTGAAGGTGTTCTGCGAGACCACGATTCCGTCGCCGGGCTTGATCGCACCCTCGGCTTGAGCCGACGGCGCGACCCAGGCGTCGACCTGACCGGACTTCAGATTCGCGTAGGCGGTGTTGTAGTCGGGGAACTTCACCGGGTCCAGCTTCAGCTGGTTCACCACGAACTCGTCCTGCACGGTGCCCTGCACCACCGCGATGCGCGAGCCCTGGTTCAGGTCGCCGAAGCCCTGCACCGCGCTGCCCTGCGGGACGACCAGGGAGAAGTAGCCGAAGTCGTAGCCGTTGGTGAAGCCGACCAGTTCGCGGCGCGCGTCGGTGGTGGTGATGTTGGACGAGCCGACATCGAAGCGCTTGCCCGACACCTGGGCGAGCAGGCCGGCGAACTCGGTGCCCGAGAACTCCACGCGCAGACCGAGTTTCGCGCCGATCGCGGCGAGAAGTTCGTTGTCGAAGCCGGTGAAGGCGCCCTGGCCGTTCACACAGATGCTCGGCGGGGCGTCGGAAAGAGTGCCGACGCTCAGGGTGCCGGGGTTGAGCAGGCCGAGCTTCGCGGTGTCGATCGTGTCGACCGGTGCCGTTGTCGCCGTGGTGTAGCGGTCGGCACCCGCGGTCTCACCGGCGGCCAGGTTGGTCGGTGCGGCGGCGGCAGCTGACGGGCCCGGTGGGGAACAGAGATCGCGTGCGGTGCTGCTGTCGGAGCCACCACCGCATCCGGTCGCCGCGACGCCGACGAGGAGCAAGAGGGCGGCGATCCGCGCCTTCGTTCGTACACCTGCCATGGCGATAAACCCTAGCCGCAACCTTGCACAGCGAGGGATACGCACCGCGGTCCATCATCTGGCGCCTACCGCAGTCATCCGTCTTCGCTATGACCGCAGAGTTGGGCAACAGCCCGAGCCCAGGACGGATCGTTCTCGTCCAGGCAGGACCTATGCGAGCCCCTCGAGCAGTGCCGGGTTCACATCATCGCGCCATTCGATGGCTCGGTACACCTCGGTGAGGTCGTAGTCGGGGCCGGAGACGCCGACGGTGAACAGGGTGACACCTGCGTCGTGCAGTGCCTTCGCGTCGTCGCGCCCCTGCCACTGCACCGAACGTTCGATCCGCGACTCGTCGGTGCCGACGGCCGCCGCGTGCTCGGCCAGCACCTTGTTCTTGTGCGCCAGCGTCGACACATCGGCGAAGGAGTGCCAGATGTCGGCGTACTCGGCGACCAGGCGCAGCGTCTTGCGCTCGCCACCGCCGCCGATGAGAAGCGGGATCGCCCGCACCGGCGGGGGGTTCAGCTTCGCCAGCCGGGCCGTGAGGCGAGACATGTTGTCCTTCAACAAGTTCAGCCTGCTACCCGGCGTTCCGAACTCGTAGCCGTACTCGTCGTAGTCACGCTCGAACCAGCCCCCGCCGATGCCGAGAATCAGCCTGCCGCCACTGATGTTGTCGACCGTGCGCGCCATATCGGCCAGCAGATCGGGATTGCGGTAGCCACCACCGGTCACCAACGCACCGAGCTCGACCCGCTCGGTCTGCTCCGCCCACGCCCCGAGCATCGTCCAACATTCGAAATGCGCACCCTCGGGATCACCGGTCAGCGGAAAGAAGTGATCCCAATTGAAAATGATGTCGACCCCGGCATCCTCGGCCCGCAACACCGCATCGCGGATGAGCCCGTAATCAGGCGCGTGCTGAGGCTGAAGCTGAACTCCGATACGGACCGGACGATTCATACCGCTGGCTCCTAAGGGCTCGCCGATTCTCCGCGACCGAGGCTACCCGGAGCCCACGAGGGCCGCTACGATCCCAGCGACCCACTACTCGGATCGTCCGGCACGTTCCTGCCGGGATGGGATGTTGATCTACGCATGGCTACCGTTACTTTCGACCGCGCTACCCGGCTGTATCCCGGGGCCACCAAGCCCGCGGTCGACGCGTTGAATCTCGAGATCGCCGATGGCGAATTCCTGGTACTCGTCGGGCCGTCGGGGTGTGGCAAATCGACCTCGCTGCGGATGCTGGCCGGGCTCGAGGAGGTCAACGGTGGGTGTATCCGGATCGGCGACAAGGACGTGACGAACGCCGAGCCCAAGGATCGCGATATCGCGATGGTGTTCCAGAACTACGCGCTGTATCCGCACATGTCGGTCGCGGAGAACATGGGGTTCGCGCTGAAGCTGGCCAAGGTGTCCAAGGCCGAGCGGGACGAGCGGGTGCTCGAGGCGGCCAAGCTGCTCGACCTCGAGCAGTACCTGGACCGCAAGCCGAAGGCGCTGTCGGGCGGTCAGCGGCAGCGGGTGGCGATGGGGCGCGCGATCGTGCGGCAGCCGCGGGTGTTCCTGATGGACGAGCCGCTGTCGAACCTCGACGCCAAGCTGCGCGTGCAGACCCGCACCCAGATCGCACAGCTGCAACGGCGGCTCGGGACCACCACGGTCTACGTCACGCACGACCAGGTCGAGGCGATGACGATGGGCGACCGGGTCGCGGTCCTCAAGGACGGCCTGCTCCAGCAGTGCGCCTCCCCGCGCGACCTCTACCGCGATCCGGCGAATATGTTCGTCGCCGGGTTCATGGGTTCGCCCGCGATGAACCTCTTCACGCTGCCGGTCGACGACGGAGCCGTCACCATCGGCGGATATCCGGTGCGAGTGCCGCGCGCGGTGGCCGACGCCGGTGAGGGTTCCGTGGTACTCGGCATTCGTCCCGAGCATCTCGAGGTGGGCGACGGCGGCCTCGAAATGGAGGTCGACGTGGTGGAAGAGCTCGGCTCCGACGCCTACGTCTACGGCCGCGCCCTCTCCGCAGGCACCAGCGGCCAAACCGGGGAAACCATTGTGGCGCGCGTGGATTGGCGCAACCCGCCCTCCAAGGGCGAGCGTCTGCGGCTGACCGCCGACCCCGAACACGTGTACTTCTTCAGCGTCGACGGCCGACGCCTGCGCTGATTCGGATGCCGCAGGCGCCTTGTTCGCACCGAGTCGCCTGCGGCACACCTACTTCGGGAGCGCTGCGAACCTGTTCGAGCATTCCGGACAGGTGGGCAGGCGCTGATGATCCTGCATCGGAACGAAGAAGACTCCGCACAGTGCGCGCGTCGCATTTCCTTGTACGGCCGCTGCGGCGAGATGTTCCGAATGCACGAAGTGGCTGACAGCCCCGAGCTCAGGAGCAAGCAGCTCGCCGCGATTCGCCGCTGCACGAAGTTGCACGACCCGGCGGCGCGCGAACCCGACCTCGGCAACCGTCGAAAACGACCACTCGAACCGAACCATCTTGTCAGAGCCAGAATTACAGCTCGGCGGCCAGCTCTGCGATGGCATCGCGGCGGGTTCCGTCGATCTTCGCGAAGCGTTCGGCAAGCTCTCCGCGATCACGATCGCGGGCTCGCTGGAAAGCCATGACATCGGCGACGCGGACCCGGCGGTCGCGACCGACTCGGAAAGAGGGAAGCGCTCCGGAGTCGAGCAGTTTGTACAAGTGGGTACGGCTCATTCCGATGCGGGTCGCGACCTGGGCGGGCGTCAGAACATCGTCGGCGCGGAACATGGCGACGTCGACACCGGAGTGCACGCTTGTCGTCACAGCCCGCAGCAGTTCACGCAGCTCAGACGGGCCGAGCTCAGTGACCAACTGCTCGAGTTTTGCCAGCTGATCGGCGGGCACCGCCGTCGCATCTACCTCATGAATGGCAACCACAACGCCCCCTTTTCTTCACACAACAGACGGCATACATGCCATACATGTCACAGATGACGCTACGGTCGAGAGCTGACAATGTCAACACTGATTGCGCCGACACGAATCACGGCCGCCCACGAGCAGCTTTACGGTCGCGCAGGTAGTCCTCATTGACACGGACGGCTAGCCGTTCGAGCGGGATTTCGGTGCCGTCGGAGGTGCGGAGGTCAGCGCGGACGGGGGCGCCGGTCTCGGCGTCTACTCGAAGCAAGGGCGGTGGGCCGGGTTGGAGGTAGGTGTCGCCCCATTGCCAGAGGGCCACGACGGCGGGGAGTAGGTCTCTGCCCATTTGGGTGAGGGCGTATTCGTGGCGGGTGCGTTTGCCTTCTTCCTGGTAAGGGCGTTTTTCCAGGAGGCCGGCGGTGGTGAGTTTGCGGAGTTGGGCCGCTGCGGCGGCGTCGGTGATGCCTACTCGGCGGGCGAAGCCGTCGAAGCGGCGGGTGCCGTAGTAGGCCTCGCGCAGGATGAGCATCGCGGAGCGGGTGCCGATGAGGTCCATGGCTCTGGCGATGGAGCAGCCTTCCGTGTCCCATTTGCTGAGATCGGCCAGGGGTCCTTCCATCACTGCTGCCATGGGAGACATCATAGCCAATCTGACTTGAGCTGACGATAGTTAGGGTTTATGCTGACTATCGTCAGCTAGAGCCAGTGGTGTCGAAAGAGGACTTCCATGCGAGACGCGGTCATCGTCGAAGCGGTACGCACGCCGATCGGGCGGGGCAAGCCGAACGGCGCACTTCACGACGTTCATCCTGTTGATCTGCTGGCGCACAGCCTGCGGGCAGTCGTCGAACGCAGCGGGATCGACCCGGTGCTGATAGACGATGTGATCGGCGGGATCGTCACCCAGGTCGGGGAGCAAGCGGCGAATATGACTCGGCGGGCCGCCCTGGCCGCCGGGTATCCGGAATCCGTGCCCGCCACGACGGTGGATCGGCAGTGCGGTAGTAGTCAGCAGGCGATTCATTTCGCGGCACAAGGGGTTATCGCGGGGGCCTATGACATTGTGGTGGCCGCCGGGGTGGAATCCATGGGGCGAGTACCCATGGGCGCCAACCTGATCGGCGCCAGCGATCTGTCCGGAATCGCCTTCGCGGAGCGATATCCCGATGATCTTGTCCCGCAGGGAATCAGCGCCGAGCTCATTGCCGCGAAGTGGGGGCTGACCCGCACTCAGCTCGACGAGTTCGCACTCGGAAGTCACGAAAAGGCCGCTCGGGCAACCAAAGACGGGCTCTTCGCGAATGAACTCGCGCCGATCAACGGGCTGAGCTCGGATGAGGGAATCAGGGTCGGCAGCACGATCGATACCCTCGCGAAACTGAAGCCTGCCTATTACGACCCCGCGATGGCCGCTCGGTTCCCGCAGATCGGCTGGGAGATCACCGCCGCCTCGGCCAGCCAGGTCAGCGACGGGAGTTCCGCGGTGCTGATCATGTCCAGCGAACGTGCCCAGCAATTGGGGCTGCGGCCGTTGGCTCGGCTGCACAGCTTCTCCGTCGCGGGCGACGATCCATTGCTGATGCTCACGGCGGTTATCCCGGCCACCGAGAAGGTGCTGCGGCGGGCCGGTCTGGGCATTTCCGACATCGACCTGTTCGAGATCAACGAGGCGTTCTCGCCGGTTGTGCTGGCGTGGGCGCAGGAGACCGGCGTGGAGATGAGCCGGGTCAACGTCAACGGCGGGGCGATCGCGCTCGGGCATCCACTCGGCGCGTCCGGGGCGCGGTTGATGACGACGCTGGTGCACGCGATGCAGCAGCGTGGGGCGCGCTACGGATTGCAGACCATGTGCGAAGCGGGTGGCCTCGCCAACGCCACCATCATCGAACGGCTGTGAACCGAAACGGTGGCGCTCACCGCGAGCGCCACCGTCCGGCTCGACCCCGCAGACTGTCCGTGTGCCGGTGGTGCGCGCCCGCTTGACACGGACGAGCGCTGGTGTCACGCGTCCGGTTTGGAGGCGGTCTCGCGTTCGAATGTGCGGCTGGTGAATCCGTGTCGACGTGCGCCGATGACGATAGCGAGCGTCGGGAGCAGGAGCGCGAGTGTGATCCAGCTCAGGGAGGCGGATCCCAGTACGTTGAGGGTGATACCGCCGATGACCCCGCCTGCGGCGATCCCGATGTTCCAGCATGTGGTGAGGAGTGCTTGTGCGACGTCGCCCGCTGGGCCGGCGGCGTCAGCGATCGCGGTTTGCAGCAGGGTTGAGGCGCCGCCGAACGCGAGCCCCCACAGGGCTGCACTGGCGTACACGAGAGCAGGGGTGCCAGAGAAGACGCTCAGGACGAGAGCCGCTGTGGCCAGGAGCGCGCAGGCCGAGATCATGAGCATGCGCAGGTGTCGGTCGATGAGCACGCCGGTGAGCCAGATACTCACGAGCGACACCAGACCGAAGGTAAGCAGCACCGAATCGACCTGACCCGCCATGCCGAGCGGGGCCAGGAACGGGGCGATATAGGTGAAGAGAATGTTGTGAGCTAACACGAACGTCAACGTCACGACGAGGATCGGGGCGACTCCGGGTGTGCGGAACGCATGGACCAGCGGCAGTCGTGCGCCCTTGGATTGGCCAGGGAAGTCCGGAACGGTGGCAATCACCCATACGATCAGTGCGAGAGTCACCAGTGTGATGATCCCGAAAGCGAATCGCCATTCGACGACCTTGGCGAGGAACGCAGCTGCGGGGACCCCGACGGACAGCGCAACGGTTCCGCCCGCCATCGCGATGGCCATGGCTTTGCCGCGCTGGTGCGCGGGAACCATCCGTCGGGCGTAACCGGCAAGGAGCGCCCAGAGCATGCCGCCGACGATGCCGCCGAGGAACCGGGCGGTCAGGGTGAGTGCGAAACTGTCGGAGAAGGCGGTGATCGTGTTGGCGACCGCGAACCCGGAAATCGCGAACAGCAGCAGGCGCTTGCGTCGCCAGCCGATCGTTGCTCTCGTGAGAGGAACCGCCGCGAGAATCGCCCCGATCGCGAAGACCGTCACGCTCTGCCCGGCAGCGGCCTCGCTCACTCCCAGGTCGCGGCTCATCTGCGACAGCATCCCGGCGGGCATCGTCTCCGTCAGGAGCGTGATGAACCCCGTGGCAGCCAGAGCCAGCAGACCTGCGAGCGGGAACCGTGCATCAGCGGCGGAAGGGGATGGTGATGTAACCGTTCGTGTCATGCCCCTATCATCAATGTGTGACATTGATGTGAGGGTCAAGCCGGCTGCATCGCAGCCCAGACACGAAAAGGTGTGGGGATGAAGATCGGTGAGCTCTCCCAGCGCACGGACACGCCGGTGCGGATGCTCCGCTACTACGAGGAACAGGAGCTGATCCACTCCGAACGGCTCCCCAACGGGTACCGGAGCTACGAGGACTACGTTGTCGACCGGGTGTGGCAAGTCCGGGGCCTACTCGATGCCGGCCTGCCAACACGGATCATCAAGCAGATCCTTCCCTGCCTGGACAGTTCGCGGGCGATACACCTGCCATACGTCACCCCAGACATGATCGCGACACTCGAACACCAACGCGACCGCATGGCAGAGAAGATCGAATGCCTCACGAAAAACCACCGAGCCATCAACGACTACCTCGACGCCGTGAGCCACGAAATCCGAGCTTCCTGACCGCCTCTCACTTCAATATCAACGCACGCACATGCCGCCGGGCGGGGCAACTCCGAGCCACAGAAATCACTCAGGCCATGGCCGGTATATCCGCGACCTCTACGATCGAACGCGTGAGCGCCGACCTGTTTGTTTATGCGATTCCGCTGCGGACGCGGTTTCGAGGGATCACTGTGCGCGAGGGGATGTTGATTCGAGGGGAATTGGGATGGGGGGAGTTCTGCGCGTTTCCCGAGTATGACGACCGGGAAGCGGTGGGATGGTTGGCTACCGCAGTCGAACAGGTGACGGTGGGGTGGCCGGCGCCGGTGCGGGATCGAATTCCGGTGAATTGCACCGTGCCCGCGGTAGATCCGGCGCGGGCCGGCCGGATCGTGCGGGAATCCGGTTGCGCGACAGCCAAAGTGAAGGTGGCAGACCACGCTGATTCCTTGGCCGAGGATGTGGCGCGCGTGGCGGCCGTGCGGGAGGCGATCGGGAAGTCCGGGGCGGTTCGAGTCGATGCGAACGCGATGTGGGACGTTGCGACCGCAGTACGGAATATCGGTGAGATCGACAGGGCTGCCGGGGGTTTGGAATACGTAGAACAGCCGTGCCGGACGATCGAGGAATTAGCTGAAGTGCGGCGACGGGTTTCGGTGCCGATCGCGGCCGACGAGTCGATTCGACGAGCCGATGACCCGATGCGGGTAGCGGTGGCCGGCGCCGCCGACGTGGCGGTGCTGAAGTGCACGCCGCTGGGCGGGGTGCGTCGAGCATTGGCGGTGGCCGGCGCGGCCGGGCTGCCGACGGTGGTCTCGTCGGCGCTCGAGACCAGCGTCGGTCTGGCCGCGCAACTGGCGTTGGCGGGCGCGCTGCCTGATCTGGAATTCGCCTGCGGTCTGGGAACTCTCGCACTGTTCGAAGGTGATCTCGTCGCAGACTCGCTACTACCCACGGATGGCTGGCTGCCGGTCCCGACCGCGCCGCCTGAGCCCGACCCGACGCTGCTCGACAAGTACCGACACCCCGACCCCGAGCGAGTCGACTGGTGGCTGCGGCGATACGAGCGAGTCAGTGCACTGCTCGGGAGCAGCTGAGCGGCGAACCCTAGCCGAACCGAACGCCGCACCCGGCAAAGGTCGCCCGGATCAACAATGCGGCCTCCGGACCGATCACGCCATCGACCAATTCGACGTACCGAGTGCAGAATTCGGGTCCGTGCGGGGCTTCCACGGAATCCGGCGACAAATGATGGGCGAGTTCGTGGAGAACGACGAGTTCGCGCAGTGCCCAGGCAGTGGAACCGGTGTGGAGCGGAACGGCCAGCACAGCGGCCGCCGTCTCGTAGTGCGCCGCGGCCGCGCCCGCACGCGCACGGACCCGAACCGCCACGGCGGCCCGCTCCCATTGCGCACGAACCCAATTCAGCGCCAGCACCTTGTCGACATAGCTCTGCACCGATTCCACCGAAGCGAACCGTCGCTCCACCGGCAAGGTCAACTGCGAGCCGTACACCTCCACCGTCCGATGCCCGAACTCGTCGGCCCGGTCGAATGCCCCGCGCACCAACTGCTCCCCGTCGTAAACCTTGGCGCGTTGGCTATCGCGCTGGGTATTGCCCGAATCACGGTGCGGCACGGCTCGCCCTGTCGGATATCACCCACGACACCCCAGCTGATCTGATCGGGCAGGTCACGATTCGCCGCCTGCGCGCTCTCATCGGCCGGTGATCTTTCCGCGAGCGGCCGGCAGCTCAGGCGAGGTACCCAAGCGAGCGTTTCGGCCCGCTCGGTCTCCCGCCCGGCGGGCCGCGGCGGAGTGCCCGGTGGAGGCTTGGGGGCCGCGCCAGGTTCCGCGGGCCTCGGAGGTGGCCGTGTAGAAGTCGGTCAACGCGACCTCTTTGTCGCGCAGGGCAAGAGCGGTTCCCGTCGACTCGACGGCCGATTCCTCGGCGACGACTTCAGCTTTCACCTCGGCCAGCCGCGCACCGATCCGCGCGCCGAAGGCCATCTGGAAGTTCAGCCGCGCCGTAACCCCCGCCACCGGAACCTCCACCTTGCGCCGAACCGTACGGCCGAGGCGCTTCTCGGTGACCACCTTCACGACCGTGGCCTCGCGATAGGCGCCGGATTTGATGTAGTGGTCCGACGCCCGGACCATCTGGATCAGCAGGCTCGCGTAGAGCGCTTCGCAGGTGTCGATGTCGGCGGCGAAGCCGTAGGCGTAGACCTGGGCGGAGCTGCGGGCGACATCGCAGCGAACATCGTTGGCCGTGGCGATCGCCACGAACAACTGGACATAGGTGCGCAGCCCTTTTCGACCGGGCTCGCCGATCGGGATGATCCGCTGCACCGGCGCCGACCTGCGCTCACGCGCGGCCACATGCGAGCGCGCCACCGCGAGATCGATCGAGGATTTCGTCGCCAGCCGCTGGGCCGCGGCGAGGAACGCTTCGGCCTCGTGCGCGTTGTCGGTGGACTCGGCCTTGCGCAGCAAACCACCGATGCGAGTGAGCATCCGATCGGGCGTCGACGGCGGTGGACTGGTCACGCAGTCGAGGGTAGGGCACGGCACCGACACCGAAATCCCAAGGGAACTGACCGAAAAGTAAGCCGATGAGCAGGACGATCGGACGCGAAGACCGCGCACCATGTATGTTGCCTGTTGCACCGCAGCAAGGTGTGCTGCTGCTCACGTCTTGACCCTGGAGTGTCTGCGATGGCCTTGAAGTTTGTCCCCAGAGCGACGATGGCTGCTGCCTCGATCGCGCTGCTCACCGCAACGTTCGCCAGTGGTTGCTCCAGTGACGACGGTGGCAACGCGCTCGACCAGAACCTGACGGGCCGCGGCCCGATCACCTACGTCGAAGGTAAGGACACCACCGAGACCGGTGTGGTCAAACAACTCATCGACCGCTGGAACGCCGCGCACCCGAACGAGCAGGTGACGTTCAAGGAGCAGTCGGCCGACGCCACCCAGCAGCACGACGACCTCGCCGAGCACTTCCGCGCGAAGCAGGACGGCTACGACGTGGTCGCCCTCGACGTGCCGAACACCGCCGAGTTCGCGGCCAAGGGCTGGATCCAGCCGCTCGAGGACACCTTCGCGATCGACACCGCGCCGCTGCTCGCGCCGACCGTGGCCAGCGCCACCTACAACGGCAAGCTGTACGCGGCCCCGCGCAACACCAACGGTGGCCTGCTGTACTACCGCAAGGACCTGGTGCCCAACCCGCCCAAGACCTGGACCGAGATGCTCGGCCAGTGCCAGGTGGCGCGCGAGAACAACATCGGCTGCTACGCCGGTCAGCTGGCCCCCTACGAGGGCCTGACCGTGAACACCTCCGAGGTCATCAACGCCTTCGGTGGCAGCTTCGTCGGCGCCGACGGCAAGACCCCCACCGTGAACAGCCCGGAGTCGAAGGCCGGCCTGAAGGTCCTCGTCGACGCCTACAAGAACGGTGACATCCCCAAGGAAGCCATCACCTTCAAGGAAGGTGAGAGCGCGAGCGCGTTCGAGACTGGCAAGCTGCTGTTCCTGCGTAACTGGCCCTACCTCTACGCCCAGGCCTCCGCCGACGGCTCCGCGGTGAAGGACAAGTTCGGTGTCGCCCCGCTGCCGGGCAACACCGGCGTCGGTGCTTCCACCCTCGGTGGTTACAACGCCGCGATCAGCGCGTTCTCCAAGAACAAGGCCACTGCCGCGGACTTCGTTCGCTACCTGATCAGCGAAGAGGCACAGCAGATCATCGCCTCGGGCTCGCTGCCCTCGGTGCGCTCCTCGCTCTACGACGACCCGGCCCTGATCGCGAAGATGCCGTACCTGCCCGCGCTGAAGGAGTCCATCGCCAGCGCCGTGCCGCGTCCGGTGACCCCGTTCTATCCCGCGGTGTCGAAGGCCATCCAGGACAACGCTTATGCTGCACTGACCGGTGCCAAGTCCGTCGACGACGCCGTCGCGGGCATGCAAAAGGGCATCGAGACCGCCGGTTCGTAGCGGTACGCGCAGCGGACCCGACCAGACCGTAGGAGAGTAGTAACGGTGTCGGATCCTTCGGGAGCCAAGCAGCGCGGGCTAGCGCTGCACCTGCGACAATCCGGCAAGGCGTGGCTGTTCGTCACGCCCGTGCTCGTCGCACTGGCCGTGGTCATCGGCTATCCGGTGGTCGAGGCGATCGTCATGTCCTTCTCGAAGGACTCCGGCATCGACCCGGCCACCGGGATGTTCGTCGAGGGCGGCGGCGCCGGCTTCAGCAACTACACGCACTGGCTGATGCAGCAGTGCGGGTCGCTGATGGGCACGGTGTCGTGCCCCACCGGCACGCTGGGCTCGCAGTTCTGGTCGGCGGTCGGGATCACCCTGTTCTTCACCGTGATCACGGTGACGCTCGAGGCCCTGCTCGGGCTCGGCATGGCCATGGTGATGGGCAAGACCTTCCGCGGCCGGGCGCTGTTGCGCGCCGCCGTGCTGATCCCATGGGCGATTCCCACCGCTGTCACAGCGCGGCTGTGGGAGTTCATGTTCCAGTACGACGGCGTCGTGAACCGGGTGCTCGGCACGCAGATCCTGTGGACCTCGGATGTGTGGGCGTCGCGGTTCGCGGTGATCGCGGCCGACGTGTGGAAGACCACGCCGTTCATGGCGCTGCTGATTCTGGCTGGGCTGCAAGTGATTCCGGCCGACGTGTACGAGGCCGCCAAGGTCGACGGCGCGTCGGCCTGGCAGCGGTTCGTGAACATCACGCTGCCGCTGCTCAAGCCCGCGCTGCTCGTAGCGGTGCTCTTCCGCACGATGGACGCGCTGCGCATGTACGACCTGCCCGCGATCATGACGCTGGGCAACCCGTCGACCAACACGCTGTCGATCCTGGTGGTCGAGCAGGTGCGCCAAGGTCCCAACAGCGCCGCGGCGCTGTCGGTGATCACCTTCCTGCTCGTCTTCGCGATCGCGTTCGTTCTGGTGAAGGTGCTCGGCGCCAACGCTGTTCGCACGCAGGAAGAACAGCGGAAGGCGAACTGATGAGCATCTCGATGACGAAAGAACCTGGCGCCGAAGCGAATCCGGTGCCGATGCAGCCGGTGTCGTGGCGCAAGCGGATCGGCACGGTGCGCCTCTACCTCGGTGTCGCCATCGTGCTGGTGTGGGGGCTCGGGCCGTTCTACTGGATGGCCGTGGTGGCGTTCCGCGACCCGGCCCACACCTTCGACAGCACCCCGTGGCCCACCCACGTGACGCTGGAGAACTTCCGCAACGCCTTCGACACCAGCCGCGGCAACGACTTCGGCAAAGCGCTGCTCAACAGTGTGATCATCGGTTCGGCGACCACCGCTGTCGCGCTGATCCTCGGTGTACTCGCGGCCTACGCGCTGGCCCGGATGACCTTCGCGGGCAAGTACCTGATCTCGGGGCTGATCCTGTCGGCGTCGATGTTCCCGGCCGTGGTGCTGGTGACGCCGCTGTTCCAACTGTTCACCGATATCGGCTGGATCGGCCAGTACCAGGCGATGATCATCCCGAACATCTCCTTCGTCCTGCCGATGACGGTCTACATCCTGGCCTCGTTCTTCGCCGAACTGCCGTGGGAGCTCGAAGAGGCCGCGCGCATCGACGGCGCGAGCAAGTTCCAGGCCTTCCGGTTGATCATGCTGCCGCTGGCCGCGCCCGCGGTGTTCACCACCGCGATCCTGGCGTTCATCGCCTCGATCAACGAGTACCTGCTTGCCCGCTTGCTGTCGGGCGACGACACCAAGCCGGTGACGGTCGCGATCGCGAGTTTCTCGGGCAACGACCCGCTGGTGCAGCCGTACGCGGCGATCATGGCGGCGGGCGTGATCGTCACCGTGCCGCTGGTGATCATGGTGCTGATCTTCCAGCGTCGCATCATCTCCGGTCTCACCGCGGGCGGCGTCAAGAGCTGACCTGCCGGGTTCTGGCGCCACCGCCGGGTAGAGTCGCCTGCACCGATATCGACGTCGGTGCAGGTGAGTTCTTCTGCTCGCTCCGAAAGGAGATGGTGTGGCCTCCCAGCGCGGGCGCGGGCGTTCCGATGGGGACGTCCCGTATACCTCGATAGCCGGGTTCCGCGATCCGCTGGCGAGCGAAGGCAAACCGGCCAAAGGTGCGGCCCGACGGGCACAGGCGGCGCGACTCGCCGCCACCGACGGACCACCGGACAAGGGAGCGGCGCGGCGGGAACAGGCCGCGCGGCTGGGCACAGAGGAGCGGGAACGTCAGCCGCGCACCAGGGGCCAGCGCATCCGGCGGTTGCTGCTCGCGCTCTTCGTGATCTTCGTGTGTGTGCCCGCGCTGCTGTTCGTCGCGGTGTACTGGAGTTCGGAGATCCCCGAACCGGCCGAGGTCGCGGTCGAGCAGCCGGCCACCGTGCTGGCCGCCGACGGCACCACCGTACTGACGAAATTCATTCCGCCACAGGGCAATCGGATCCCCATCCCACTCACCGATGTGCCGTATCCGGTGCGCGACGCCGTGCTGGCCGCCGAAGACCGCACCTTCTATACCAACGCCGGCTACTCGACCAGTGGCTTCCTGCGCGCCGCCCGCGACAATGTGACCGGTCAGGACAACGCGGGCGGCGGCTCGACGATCACCCAGCAGTACGTGAAGAATGCCTTCCTCAGCTCCGAACGCACCGTCACGCGCAAGATGCGGGAGTTGGTCATCGCGGCGAAGATGGCGCGGCAGTGGAGCAAAGACGAGATCCTGGCCGCCTACCTCAACACCATCTACTACGGCCGCGGCGCGTACGGGATCGCGGCCGCCGCGAAGGCCTATTTCGACAAGCCGGTGCCCGAGCTCACCCTCGCCGAGGGCGCGGTGCTGGCGGCGGTGATCCGCTCCCCCTCGGTGCTCGATCCGGAGAACCATCTCGACCAGCTGCGGGCCCGCTGGCAGTACGTGCTCGACGGCATGGTCGAGATGAACGTGCTCGCGCCCGGCGACCGTGACGCGACGGTGTTCCCGCCGATCATCCCGCTCGACGATGTGCCCGCCGAAGGCGTCGCACTCGGACCCGAGGGCCATATCCGCACCCAGGTGCTGCGCGAGCTGCGCGCGGCGGGCCTCGACGACGCCGACATCAATACGGGCGCACTGCAGATCACCACCACCATCGACGCCGCGGCGCAGGCGGGCGCGGTCGACTCGGTGCGTGAGCGGTTCTCCTGGCAGCCACCGGAACTGCGCTCGGCGGTGGTGTCGATCGATCCGCGCAGCGGGGCGGTGCGCGCCTACTACGGCGGGGAAGACGGCACCGGCTTCGATTTCGCGCAGGCGCCGCTCCAAACAGGTTCCGCGTTCAAGGTTTTCGCGCTCGTCGCGGCGCAACGCCAGGGCATTCCGGTGACGCGGGCGATGGACAGCTCGCCGATCACCGACCGCGGCACCGAGATCACCAATGTCG
The DNA here is from genome assembly GCF_050320175.1 of Nocardia sp. FBN12. Lineage (GTDB taxonomy): Bacteria > Actinomycetota > Actinomycetes > Mycobacteriales > Mycobacteriaceae > Nocardia. The sequence goes on from NZ_CP190048.1 coordinate 5,862,319, forward strand.
AGGGTGACTCGTGCGGGCGCTGCTCGCTCGCCGAGGCGCTCAAACGCTCGCTCAACACCAGCTTCTACCGGCTCACGATGACGATGGCCGACGGCCCGCGCTCGGTCGCCGAGGCCGCGCACCTGGCAGGCATCCCCGAGTACATTCCCGGCGTCGACGGCATCAGCCTCACGGAGCCGGACGGGTACCCGCTCAACGGGATCGTGCTCGGGCAGTATCTGGTTCGCCCCCTCGATATGGCGTCGGCGTATGCGACGCTGGCCGCCTCCGGGGTCTATCACCAGCCGTACTTCGTGCAGAAGGTGAGCACCGGCGACGGGCGGGTGCTGCTCGACCGCAGCTGGGAAACCGCGACGGGCAAACGACATTCAGAGCCCGAGCAGCGGATCTCCGCCGAGATCGCCGATGCGACTACGTCGGCGATGCTGCCGATCGCCAACTACTCCAACGGCCACGGGCTCGCCGACGGCAGGCAGTCGGCGAGCAAGACCGGAACCACCCAGCTCGGCGAGACCAAGGACAACAAGGACGCGTGGATGGTCGGGTACACGCCTTCGCTGTCGACCGCGGTGTGGGTGGGCACCGAGAACCCACAGCCGCTGCGCAACGGCCGGGGAGGGGCCATCTGGGGATCGGGACTGCCCGCCGACATCTGGAAGCAGGCGATGGACGCCGCGCTGGCGGGGACCCCGGTCGAAACATTCGAGGTGCCAGCGCTGCCGAGCCCGCAGCTGGTGCCGACGCCCGGTACCGAGACCGCGCCGAGGCCGGGCGGCGGCTTCGATATCTTCGGCCCGCCGACGAACTCGCCGCGCCCCGCGCCGCCGCCGTTGATCGTGATCCCGCCCGCGCCGACGCCCGCGGTGCCCGGCGAATTGTTCCCCGGACTCGGTGGCGAGGGGCCGAGATAGATCACGAGTTGGCGCAGCCGCACCCGGCTACCCTAGGGACATGGCAACATCGTTGCCCAGAGCGCGAACCGCCCGACCAGGGGTCGAATGATCCCGGCGCGGAACCTGTCGGACCGATACGGGAGGATGTGCGGTCGGTACCGACATGCGACGACACTAGACATAGGGGCTACGCAGGTGGATTTCAATGTCGTTGACCGTCCCGAGACGCTGATCGCGGGCACGGTGCTCCGCAGCCCGGCGCTCGCCGTCGAGGGGCCGCGCCGCGCCAAGGTGGTCGAGGCGTGGGCGCACCTGCGGGCGAGGACGTTACCGGGGCCGGTCGCGACGGGCTATGTCGATTTCGCGCCGGAGATCAATTCCTACCTGACTCACATCGTCGGATACGAGTGCAAGACTCTCGCCGACCTGCAGGTGGGCGATGTTCTCGGCCGGATTCCGGCGGGCCGCTACGCGCGCTTCGTCGCCAGCGGCGACAACCTCGGCGACACCATCGTCGGGCTGTGGCGCCAGGTGTGGGACGCGGAGGCAGCGGGTGAATTCGTGCGCGCCTATACCGGCGACTGCGAGCAGTATCCCGACGAGCGCACGGTCGAGATCTTCGTTTCGCTGACCGAGGAGAAGGACAGCTGATGGCCGTGGATTTCGAAATCGTCACCCTCGACGACGGGCTGATCGCGGGCCTCACCGTGCCGTTGGCCGGGCGTGAGGTGACCGCGCGCGATCTTGATCTGGTGAATTTCACCTGGGATCGCTATCTGTCGCGAGAAAAGTCCGTGCCGCGCGCGGCGGCCTATATCGGCCAGAACGATCATGCGGTGGCCGTGCTCGGCTACGAGGTCGCCGGACTGGACGACATCGACGAAGGCGACGTGCTCACCCGCATCCCCGCGGGGCGCTACGCCAAGTTCGTGGTCTCGGACAAGCCCTACGATCTGCTGCGCACCGCGTGGGCGCAGGTGATCAAGGCCGAGAACGCGGGCACCATCACCCGCTCGCACACGGCGGAGCTGGAGCGCTACACCGGTCCGACTTCGGTCGAGGTGTACGTCTCGCTGGACTGAGACCCGAAAAAGCCGGTGCGCACGAAAGTTCGTGTGCACCGGCTTTTTTCGTTCAGTGATTAATCGGCACCGATGATGAACGCCTCGAGCTGAGTGCGCGCGACATCGTCGGCGATCTGCACGGGCGGGGACTTCATCAGGTAAGCCGAAGCCGGGATGACCGGTCCGCCGATGCCGCGGTCCTTGGCGATCTTCGCCGCGCGAACGGCGTCGATGATGATGCCGGCCGAGTTCGGCGAATCCCACACCTCGAGCTTGTACTCCAGGTTCAGCGGGGCGTCACCGAACGCACGACCCTCGAGCCGCACGTAGGCCCACTTGCGGTCGTCGAGCCACTCCACATAGTCCGAGGGACCGATGTGGACGTTGCGGTCGTGGACCTTGCCCGCGAGCGCGCCGGTGAGGTTCGACGTGACGGCCTGGGTCTTGGAGACCTTCTTCGACTCCAGACGCTCCCGCTCGAGCATGTTCTTGAAGTCCATGTTGCCGCCGACATTGAGCTGGTAGGTGCGATCGAGCACCACGCCGCGGTCTTCGAACAGCTTGGCCATCACGCGGTGGGTGATGGTCGCGCCGACCTGCGACTTGATGTCGTCGCCGACGATCGGGACACCGGCGTCGACGAACTTCTGCGCCCAGACCGGGTCGGAGGCGATGAAGACCGGCAGCGCGTTGACGAACGCGACATTCGCGTCGATCGCGCACTGCGCGTAGAACTTGTCGGCCTCTTCGGAACCGACGGGCAGGTACGAGACCAGCACGTCGACCTTGGCATCCTTGAGCGCCTTGACCACGTCGACCGCGGGCGCCTCGGACTGCTCGATGGTCTCGGCGTAGTACTTGCCGATGCCGTCGAGGGTCGGGCCACGCAGGACCGTCACATCGGTCGGCGGCACGTCGGAGATCTTGATGGTGTTGTTCTCGCTGGCGAAGATGGCCTCGGCCAGGTCGAAGCCGACCTTCTTGGCGTCGACATCGAACGCGGCCACGAACTTCACGTCGCGAACGTGGTAGCTACCGAACTTGACGTGCATGAGGCCGGGAACGACCTGGTTCTCGTCGGCGTCCTTGTAGTACTGCACGCCCTGCACGAGCGACGATGCGCAGTTGCCCACACCGACGATCGCGACGCGGACTTCGCCGGATCCAACCTTGTTGACATCACTCATGGCCGCTCTTTCCCTCTTTCTGTGGTGCCGCCTTCGTCGATTGCTCCGCCGCAATCAACTCGTTGAGCCAGCGCACTTCGCGCTCGCTTGATTCCAATCCGAGCTGGTGGAGCTGCTTGGTGTAGCGATCGAGTGACCCGCTGGCCTTCTTGATCGCTTCTCGCAGACCCTCTCGTCGCTCCTCGACCTGGCGTCGCCTGCCCTCCAGGATCCGCATTCTCGCCTCGGCGGGAGTGCGGCTGAAGAAGGCCAGGTGAACGCCGAAACCGTCATCGGTGTAGTTCTGCGGACCGGTGTCGGCGAGGAGTTCGGAGAACCGTTCCCGCCCGACCGGCGTGAGCCGGTAGACGCGGCGCGCACGGCGCGCGATCGCGCCCTCGGGGAGCTCCTCGGCGATCAACCCGTCGGCCTGCATTCTGCGCAGCGTCGGGTAGAGCGAACCGTAGGAGAAGGCCCGGAACGCTCCGAGCAGGCCCGTCAGCCGCTTGCGCAGCTCGTAACCGTGCATGGGCGCGTCGAGGAGCAGGCCGAGAATCGCCAATTCGAGCACTGCCGACCTCACTCCCTGACTATGACGGCCGAACAGGCCGTGCGAACCTAACCGTGGATGCGACTTCCAACTATATCGGGCCGATATAACAACGCACAACGCAATGACGCAGATCACTCCGTCATCTCTTGTGCCATGGGCGTGCCTATCCGAACCCCGCTACTCTGGTGATCGTGCGAATTCAGCGGCAGGTGGTGGACTATGCGCTCCGGCGCAGGTCGCTGCTGGCCGATGTCTACGCGGGGCGGGTCGGCGTCGCCGAGGTGTGCGACGCGAATCCCTATCTGCTCCGGGCCGCGAAGTTCCACGGCCGGGGCAGTGAGGCGACCTGCCCGATCTGCCGAAAAGAGCAGCTGACGTTGGTTTCGTGGGTGTTCGGTGATGGGCTCGGCCAAGCGGCCGGGTCGGCGCGAACGCCCGAGGAACTGATCCGGATGGCAGAGTCGAACGAAGAATTCTCGGTGCATGTCGTCGAGGTATGTCGCTCGTGCAGCTGGAACCATCTGGTGCAGTCGTATGTACTCGGCACGGCCCCCGCGCCGGCTCGGCGACGAACGAGTTCGCGAGCCCGGCGCTCTGCTGTCGAGTGATGGCTGCCGAGTGATGGGCAGCCGACTCGAGTGATGGTGGCCACCGCGTGATGCGCCACTGTTCGGGGTGCACCCTTTCCGCGCCGGTACTCCGGCGCGGATGTTGTGTGCCCGAACCTTACAAGTTATGGAGATCTGGTCAGTGAGTTCGCCCTACGAATCCTCCCCCCACGGCGATGATCCGCGCGGCGGCCGCCCGGCTCGTGGTGCACAACCGGGTCTCCCCCCACAGTCGGGTGATCGGCCCGGCGGTCCGCCGCCGCGGCTGCCGGGACCCAACGGTCCCCGCCCGCAGGGTGGTCCCGTGCAGGGTGGGCGTCCGCAGGGTGGTCCGGTGCCTGGTGGACGTGGTCCGCAGGGGCCGCCGCCCGGTCGTCAGCAGGGCCCGCCGCCAGGTGGGATGCCGCCGCGTCGACCTGGTCCGCCGCCGCAGCGTCCCGGTGGGCCGGTTCCGCAGGGTGGTCCCGGCCAGGGCAGGCCGCCGCAGGGTCGGCCCGCGCAGCCGGGTCGACCGGTTCCGCCCCCGGCCAACGCCACCCAGAAACTCCCGCGTCCCGGCGCTCCCGAGGAGCCGACAGTGCGTTCGGGTGACCGGACCGTGCGCGGTGCGGGCGACGACATGGCACGCGCGAACCGCGCTGGTGGCGCCGCCGCTGCCGCGCGCGCCGGTGCGGGCCGCCGCCCCGGTGGGCCGACCAGCGGTGAGCGACGCGCCACCGCGGCAGGCGGCCCTGCCTCGGGCGAACGTCGCGCGCTCGCCGGTGATCGCCGCGCGGGCGGCACACCCCCGCCGACCGGTCCGCGCAACCGCCGCGATGGTGGCGGGGGCGACGACGGCTCGGGTAGTGATGGTGCGGTGAAGAAATCGCCGTGGCGGATCGTTCGCCGGACGCTCTACGTCTTGATGGCGCTGGCCATCGTCGTGCCGAGCGCGGTGTTCCTGGTCGCCTATACGGCGGTGTCGGTGCCGAAGCCGGGCGATCTGGAGACCAACCAGGTCGCCACGATCCTCGCCGCCGACGGCACGACCGAGATCAGCAAGGTGGTTCCGCCGCAGGGCAACCGCACCGAGGTCTCGATCGACCAGATCCCGCCGCACGTGCGCAATGCCGTGATCGCCGCCGAGGACCGCGACTTCTACACCAACCCCGGCTTCTCGGTCTCGGGCTTCGCCCGCGCCGCCCGCGACAACATCCTCGGCAAGGAAAGCGCCGGTGGTGGTTCCACGATCACCCAGCAGTACGTGAAGAACGCGCTGGTCGGTGACGAACGGTCGATGACGCGCAAGATGCACGAATTGGTGATCTCGGCCAAGATGGCGCGCCAGTGGAGCAAGGAAGACATCCTCGCCGCCTACCTGAACACGATCTACTTCGGTCGTGGCGCGTACGGCATCGACGCCGCGGCCAAGTCCTACTTCGGCAAGCCGGTGCAGGAGCTGACCGTGGCCGAGGGCGCTGTCCTCGCCGCGACCATCCAGCTGCCCTCGATGCTGGATCCGGAGAAGAACCCCACCGGCGCCAAGACGCGCTGGGAGTACGTGCTCGACGGCATGGTCGCGGAGAACAACCTGCCCGCGACCGAACGTCAGGGCATGCAGTACCCGCAGGTGGTGTCGCTGGACTCGCTCGGCGACAAGAACAACGACGAGGGCCCGTCCGGCCTGGTGAAGAACCAGGTGCTGCAGGAGCTCTCGACCGCGGGCATCAGCGAGCAGCAGCTCAACACCGAGGGCCTGCAGATCACCACCACGATCGATCCGAAGGCGCAGGACGCCGCGATCAAGGCCGCGCAGGGCAAGCTCGAGGGTGAACCCGAGAACCTGCGCACCGCGGTGGTTTCCGTCGACCCGCGCACCGGTGCGGTGCGCGCCTACTACGGCGGCAGCGACGGCCAGGGCTACGACTTCGCCAATGCCGGTCTGCCGACCGGTTCTTCGTTCAAGGCGATCGGCCTTGCCGCGAATCTCGAACAGGGCGTTCCGCTTTCGCAGCTCTACGACAGCTCGCCGATCACCGTCAACGGCATCAAGATCGGCAACGTCGAAGGCGAAGGCTGCGGCATGTGCACCATCGCCGAGGCGCTCAAGCGCTCACTGAACACCAGCTTCTACCGCATGCAGCTGGACATGCAGAACGGTCCGCAGAAGATCGCCGATATGGGCCACAAGCTCGGTATCGCCAAGGAACTGCCCGGCATCGGCGAAACGCTCACCGAGCCCGGCGGCGTCGGCCCCAACAACGGCATCGTGCTCGGCCAGTACCAGTCCCGCCCGCTCGACATGGCCTCGGCCTACGCCACGCTGGCGGCGTCGGGTGTCTATCACGCGCCGCATTTCGTGCAGCGGGTCGTGACCGCCAAGGGTGAGGTGCTGCTCGATCGCGGCGAGCCCGCCGGTGAGCAGCGAGTGAGCGCGGCCGTGGCCGACAACGTCACCGCGGCGATGAAGCCGATCGCGGCCTACTCGCGCAATCACAACCTGGCCGGTGGCCGGGAGTCCGCCGCCAAGACCGGTACCCACCAGCTCGGTGACACCGGTAACAACCGCGACGCCTGGATGGTCGGTTACACCCCGTCGCTGTCGACCGCGGTGTGGGTCGGTACCGAGCAGGGCGAACCGCTCAAGAACTACGGCGGCGGCAGCATCTACGGTTCCGGACTGCCTTCCGACATCTGGAAGTCGGCGATGGACGGCGCGCTGTCGGGCACGTCGAACGAGTCGTTCCCCAAGCCTTCCCCGATCAAGGGCCAGGCCGGTGTGCCGGAATGGTCGGCGCCCTACACCGCGCCGTCCACCAGCAATCCGGCGATCGTGCCGCCGGTGATCGTGCCCTCGCAGGTCGAGATCCTGCCCGGCATCCGGATTCCGGTGCCCGGGGTGCAGCAGCCCGCGGTGCCGCAGTCGCAGTCGACGCCCGAGACCGGTGCGGGCCCGCTGCCCGGCCAGCCGACGGCGGGGCCGGAGGGCTCGCCGACCACGCCGGCTACCCGGCCGGGCAACGGCAACGGTCAGGGCGGCGGCAACGACGACGAAAGCAGCGGCGCGGGAGCCACGCCGACCCGATCCCGGTAACCACCGGTAGCCTCGGATGTCGTGACCGATCAGCAACTCGCGGACCAGCCGGCGTCGAGTGGTACCCGGCCGGACCGCGAGGCGCAGTACGTGGCGCCCGCCCGGCTGGCACCCGACCTGCGCTCGATCGATGCGCGAGACCGGCCGAGCCGTAACGACTCGCTCACCGCGCAGCTGTCCACCGTGGTCGGCGGCCCGGTCGGCGATCACGCGCTGATCGGGCGCGTGCGGTTCTGGACGCCGCTGCGGGTGCTGTTCGCCTTCACGGTGATCTTCCTGGCGCTGGGCTGGTCGGCCAAGGCAGGCTGCATCCAGCAGACCAGCGACGGTGACGGCGGGCTGACGCTCGACTGGAACAACGGGCGTCAGTACGTGGCCATGTGCTACTCCGACACCGTGCCGCTCTACGGCGCCGAACGGCTCAACGAGGGTGCGTTCCCGTACAAGAAATCCTGGACCGAGAGCACGCCCGACGGCGGCACCGAGACCAGATACATGGAGTATCCGGTGCTTTCGGGGCTCTACCAGTACGCGGCGATGCAGATCGGCAATGTGTGGGATCACCTGCCGGTGCCCGGCGCGATGTCGGTGGTGGTGTATTTCAACGTTGTCGCACTGGGTCTTTCGGTCGGCTGGCTGATCACCGTCTGGGCGTCGTCGCGATTAGCCGGACGACGGGTCTGGGATGTGGCGCTGATCGCGTTGTCGCCCTTGGTGATCGTGCACATCTTCACCAATTTCGATGCTCTCGCAACGGCTTTCGCGGCGACCGGGCTGCTGGCATGGGCGCGGCGCAAACCTGTTCTGGCAGGCGTCCTCCTTGGACTCGGCGGGGCGGCGAAGCTGTATCCGCTGTTGCTGCTCGGGCCGATCGTGGTGCTGTGCTTACGGATCGATCCGATGCAGCGTCAGCCTGCCGCGCGGGCGGGCTTGCGCTTGCGTGATGTCGACAGTCTCGACTCCGCACGTACCTGGTTGCGGGAAACCCCCGCCAGGACCCATCTGTTCGCCTTGCGCCCGCTCGGCGCGGCCACCCTCACCGTGCTCGCCGCAGCCGGAACCTGGGCAGCGGTGAACCTGCCGATCGCCGCGCTGTACCCGGAGGGCTGGCGCGAGTTCTTCCGCCTCAACACCACCCGGCACGCCGATCCCGATTCGATCTACAACGTGATCACCTCGTTCACCGGCTGGCAAGGCTTCGACGGGGCGATCGGCCACGGCCAGCCACCGACCATCCTGAACACCGTCTCGCTGCTGGCCTTCGTCGCCGCCTGCGCGGGCATCGCCTACCTCGCGCTCACCGCACCACGGCGCCCACGCCTGACCCAGCTGTGCTTCCTCGTCGTCGCGGCCTTCCTGCTGACGAACAAGGTGTGGAGCCCGCAGTATTCGCTGTGGCTGGTGCCGCTGGCGGTCCTCGCATTACCGCACCGGCGAATCCTGTTGGCGTGGATGACGATCGACGCACTCGTCTGGGTGCCACGCATGTACTACTACCTCGGCGAGGACAACAAGGGCCTACCCGAACAGTGGTTCACCGGCACCGTCGTCCTGCGCGACCTCGCCGTCCTCGGCCTGTGCGCCCTGATCGTCTACGAAATCCTGCGCCCCCAGAACGACGTAGTCCGCCGAGACTTCGTCGACGACCCAGCAGGCGGCGTCCTCGACCGAGCCCTCGACCCACTACTCCCCTGGCTCCCCGAGTTCCTGCGCCCGAAACAGGCCACGATCAGCGCGCGACCGGTATCGGTACTGAACTGACGGAACAGGTGCGATGACGGGTTCCCCAGTGGGAGTTCGTCATCGGCGTGGCCCTACATTCGCAAGTAGCGCGCCTGGAGTTCGGGTTCGGCGGGGAGCATGTCGAGGTCGAGTTCCCAGGCGTTGCCGGTCCAGGGGTCGAACAGGGGGGTGCCGGGCATTGTGGGGAGGTGGCGGCAGGACTGGGCGAGGAGATCTACCGGTCCGTCGCCGAATTCGCCGTTGCTGCCGACGATGACCAGGGACAGGCCGATCAGGTCGCCGCGGACCATCAGTTGGCCGAGGCGGACTACGTCGCTGCCCTGGTAGCCGTGGGGGAAGTCGGCGGCGACGAGGATGCGGTGTTCGGCCGGGGGGACGGCTTGTCCACTGTTGTAAGCGATTTCGGCCAGTTCAGCGGCGTGGGCCAGTTCGGCCAGGCGGGCGGAGATGTCGCCGTGGTCGGCGATCACCGGGCCGGCCAGGAGTGGGGCGAGGGGGGTGGCGAGGGTGCGCAGGCCGCCGGTGAGGTCGATCAGGTCGACCTTGGTCGGCTTGTCGGGGATCGCGGCGACGAGGCGGGCCACCAGGGCGCCGATCACGCGTGCGGCCGCGGCGGTGGATTCGGTGTCGACCCACAGTGGCCGATTCAGTGGCACCGGAACGCAATACGGCACGCGCAGGCCGCCGCGGTCGAGTGCGTAGAGCTCGCCGAGGCGGATGCCGTCGCTGGGGGCGGCACGGGTGGTCCAGGCGGGAGCCAGCCAGGAGGCCAGTGCGGCGGGCATGGCGGCGTCGGCTTCGGCGATCTCGTGGGCGAGTTGGTCACTGTCACGGCGGTGGTTGGCGTCGGCGACGGCGGCGAGGTCGTCGTGACGGCGCTGGGCGGCGGTGCGGGCCGCGTCGGCGGCGGGGGTGTTGCGGGTCGCCGGATTCGAAACAGCTTCGGAGAGTTCCTGATCCAGGCGTTTGGTCGCGTAGTCGCGGGCCGAGACGAGCGCGGCGGCCGAGCGGGCGGCGTCTTCGAAGATCATCCACATTCGCTGCAGGCCGTGGTCGACCTCGAGCGGAATGCCGGATGCGGGAACGGGTCTCGCGACCGTCTCGGTGGGGGCGGTCGGCGGTGCGAGTGGTGCGGGCTGCCATGCCTGCGCGGGTGCGGGCTCGGGGGCGGTCACTCCGTGCGCGGTCAGCAATTGCGCCGAGCCGCCGGCGTACCCCTGACCGAGCGCCCGCAACTTCCACCCGCCACCACGCCGGTACACCTCGAGGCAGATCAGCGCACTCTCACCCGCGGTCGGCGCGATGACGAATTCAGCGGCGGGACTGCCGTTTTCGTACAGCGACGCCGTGACCGCACCGAGAGTCTGCCCGCCCGCGACGAACAACAGCACCGCATGCGCGTCGGCCCTGATCTGCGAAAGCGTCAGATCCACTGCCACACCGGCGAAGCGCACGCCGGGTGCCGAGGGCCGCGACGCGCACACATGATCGTGCACGTCGCGAACCCGCAGATCCTCGCCGACCACCAGCGCCCCGAACTCGACGGTGCCGGTGGTCTGCGCGGTGAAGCGCACGGAATCAGCGCTCAGAGCAGTGTTCTGCCCCGCTTTCAGGTGAATCACGGTATCTGCCTGCTCTGTCGCGATCTGGTGTGTCTCGGTCAACCCTCTTGGATCAATTGCCGCCGAGGAATCGGCCCAGCTGCGGCACGGCTTCGCCGGGATGCTTGGCGTTGAAGCCCTCGCCGAGCGCCTGCATCTTCCAGTCGCCGCCGACGCGGTACACCTTCGCCATCGCCATCGCGGTGAACGGCATGCCGCCCGCGAGGGTGTAGCGCGCCAGCTCACCGTTGGTGGTGCCGTCGATCAGGCGGCTGAACGCGTTCTGCACCTGCTCGAAGGAGTGGCCCTTGTACGAGGTGACGATGAACAGCAGCGTGGTGATGTGCGCGGGGATCCTGGTCAGGTCGACGAGGATCATCTCGTCGTCGCCCTCGCCCTCGCCGGTGAGGTTGTCACCCTGGTGGCGCACCGAACCGTCCTTCGACGACAGCTGGCCGTAGTAGGCCACGTCGACGAGATTCTGGTCGGCGAACAGGCAGACCGAGGCGTCGAGGTCGATATCGACCGTGCGATTGCCGAACATGCCGCGCGTGCGCACCGGATCCCAGCCGAGGCCCATCTTCACGAAGGTCAGCGCGGCGCCGCCCTCCTTGCGCAGCGTGACCCGCTGGCCCTTCTGCAGGCTGACCGGGCGATCCTTGCTCAAGCTGATCTCGCCGGGCGGCTGCTGCGGCGCGCCCTGCGCGGGCGGCGGGTAACCACCACCGGGGGGCGGCGGGTAACCACCGGGCGGCTGCTGAGCCGGACCGGGCGGCGGCGGGTAGCCACCGCCGGGCGGGGCGTAGGCGGGCGCGGGCTGCTGCGGGTAGCTGGGCGCGGACTGCGCCGGGTACGCGGGCGGAGCCTGCTGCGGCGGGGGCGGCGGGGGCGCCTGCTGCGGCGCGGCCTGCTGCGGCGCGGCCTGCTGCGGCGCGGCCTGGGCGGGCGAATCATCCACCTGCACACCGTGATCGGTGACCAGCGCGGCGAAACCGCCCGCGTAGCCCTGGCCGACCGCGCGCACCTTCCAGCTGCCCTGACGGCGGTACAGCTCGAGCGCGATCACGATCGACTCGGCGTTCAGACCGTCGATCTGGTAGCTGAACAGCTGGTTGCCCGACGCGTCGGAGACCAGCGCGGTGGGCGGGGCGAAGCGGCCGAAATTGCTGGTCGCGTCGTCGAGGGTGATCACCGCGCGGATCTGATCGATGTCGGCGGGCACCGCGGACAGCGAAACAGCAAGCGAGGCAGGCTGACCCGCGGGCCCGGGGCGTAGATCGACGCCCGGTCCACTCGGCTGGTTGTAGAAGACGAAATCAGCGTCGGTGCGGACCTTGCCCTGCTCGGTGACGAGCAGTGCGGACAGGTCGGCCGGTGCGGTGACCTGGAGCGAGATCACCACGTCACTGACGGCCAGCGGGCCGTTCTGGCCCTTGGCGAGTGTTGCAGACAAGTTCGACCCTTCGCTTGTCGTCGGTTGGGTTGTTCCACAGCAGTGCTTGTCACTCTACGAGAAACCGGGCGTACGCGTCCGTGCTCTGTGGCCCGGGCGTACTTTCCCCTGATCGGTTAGGGTGACGTCGCAGTCGGAACAGGCGGTTTGACCGCTTTCGCAGAGGGGACGGGCACACACCTGTCATGGCGCAATTGTTCGAACAATCGAAGAAAGTGATCGAGGCGCAGCTCGCGGGGACGAGTATCCGCGCGATCTCGGGCTCGATGGTGGCCTACGAAGGCAATGTGCAGTTCAAATCGGCCGGGTTCGGCGGCGGCGAGGGCGTGCTCAACGGCCTCAAGCGCCGCGCCACCGGCGAGAAACTGTCACTGATGGAGTGCAACGGCAACGGGCGAGTGTTCCTGGCGGTGAACGGACAGAACGTCACCGTGGTGAACCTGAACAACGAGACGTTGCAGGTCGAGTCGCAGCAGCTGCTGGCCTTCGCGGGGAATCTGCGCACCGATGTGCGGTTCGCCGGGGTCGGCGGGATGTCGTCGGGTGCCGGGCTGTTCACCACAACGGTCAGTGGGCAGGGCCAGGTGGCGCTGCTGTCGGCCGGTGGGCCGCTGATCCATCTCGAGGTTTCGCCGCAGTATCCGCTGATCGTGGATCCCGATGCTTTCGTCGCCTCGCGCGGCAACCTCAACCAGTCGTTCATCACCGATGTTTCCTGGCGGACGATGGTCGGACAGGATGCGGGCGAGGCGTTCTCGTTGCGGTTCGAGGGCCAGGGCGTCGTGTTGATTCAGCCGGCGGAACGGTAGAGGGATGTTCGAGAAGGTCAACAGCAAGGTCGTCAAGGTCAATGTCGGACAGGCTGGCGGCGTCGTCGCCCGCTCCGGCGCGATGTTGTTCTACACGGGCCAGGTGGCGTTCGCGCCGCACCAGATTCCCGGCGCTGGTCAAGGCATGGGCGGCGGCGGTTTGATGCGGATGGCCGGGCAGATGATGGCCGGTGAGCACGAGCGGACCATGCTCGCGCAGGGCAACGGTGAGGTCCACTACGGATTCGCCGGGCTCGAGGTGCACGTGGTGCAGATGCAGCCGGGCGCGGTGTTGCGGGCCGAGGCTTCACGGCTGCTCGCGCAGTCGGCCGGTTTGCAGGCTTCGGTGGTGTCGGTCGCCAGTTCGGGCGGTAGCGGTGGTGGCGGCGGCGGTCTGATGGGCGCGCTGCGCGGTGCCGCCGCGGGTGTCGCGACCGGGCAGGGCATGTTCACCACCCAGCTCAGCGGACAGGGTTCGGCGGTGCTGCTCGCGCACGGCGGATTCCTGGAACTGCAAGTGGGCGGGCCGAATCCGATCGTTGTCGACCCGCAGGCGTTCGTCGCCGCGTACGGCAATGTGCAGACCGAACTGAAATCCGCGATGAGCTGGCGCGACGCGGTGGGTCGCGGCGCGGGCGAGGCGATGCAATTGCATTGCCACGGACAGGGTGTGGTGTACGTGCAGGCCTCCGAAGAGAAGTTGTGAACCGATGAGCGAACTCCTCTCACCGAGCAATCTCGGTGCCAGCGACAACATTCCGGGCAACAGCTACGCCTACTGCATCGACCTGACCGGTCCGTGGTTCATGCGCAAGGGCGCGATGATCGCCTACTACGGGCAGATCGAGTTCCAGATGCTCACACACGGGCTGCAGGGCGGCATGATGCACATGGTGAGCAGCCAGTTCTCGGCGCCGCTGTTCGCCGGCGACTACGTGGTGGCGCAGGGTCACGGCAAGCTGATCATCGGCGACCGCGGGTACGACATCAATTCCTACGATCTCGAGGAAGGCAACCTCACCATCCGTGGTGCGAATCTGCTGGCCTTCGAGCCGGGTCTGGCGTTGAAGCAGTCGATCGTGCCCGGATTCCTCACGCTGATCGGGACCGGCAAGTTCCTCGCCTCGTCCAATGGTCCGGTGATGTTCGCCGAACCGCCGCTGCGCGTCGACCCCGAATCCCTGGTCGGATGGGCTGACTGCCCATCACCAAGTCACCACTACGACCAGGGCTGGATCGGCAGCTTCCTCGCGGCGGGTGCGGCCAGGATGGGCGCCAACTCGGGCGAGGAACGGCAGTTCGACTTCACCGGTGCGGGGACCGTGCTGATCCAGTCGACCGAGAAGATCATGAGCGACAACGCGCTGGTGCGCACGATCGAGGGACAGCTGCAAAGTGGTGTCACGGTCGGTGGGTTGCAGCGGATTCAAGGTGTGATCGCCCAGCAGTTGGCTGGTCAGCAGCAGCACTACTGAGTTACAGCGAAACCCGGGCGCCGTTGTAGCGCCCGGGTTTCCGGCTGTTCTAGGCCGGAACTGCGGTGCGCTGCGCCGCGGCGTGGAACCACTCGAGGATTTCCTCGCCTGCCAGGATTCCGGTCGCCGCGGTGACGGTCAGGTTGGGTGCGGTGAAATTCAGTTCTTCCAGCTCGCCGTGGCGTGGGCGGATCGCGGCGTCGGCCGCCTTCAGCATTTCCGCATCCAGCGCACCATCGCCGGCCGTGAAAAGTGTTGCCCCGCTGGTCAATTCGCCGGCCTCGACCAGCCGCTTGCGTACTTCGGCGACAGCGAGACTCTTGCAGACGGCGTCGGGCATCGTGTAGATCTTGCGACCCTGCTGAGAGGCGGACCAGCCGTTGGCGCGACACCAGGTGTCCCATTCGGCGAGGAAACCGGCGGGGACCGCGTCGGGTCGGACCACCAGGTAGCAGAACAGTTCGTCGGCCTCGCGGTACTTGGTGACCCAGGAATCGTCTATGCGGGAGCGTAATTCGGCGCCTACGTCGGCGAGGGTGGATCCGGAGGCATTGACCTGGTCGTCGATGGCGACGCGCCAGGCAGGGTCAGGGATGCCGTCGACGAGGATGTTGCCGCCGTTGCTGGTGATCGCGTAGCGCCAGGGGGCGCCCGGCAGGGTGATGCGCTGGAACTGTTCGATCGTGCGGGTAGTCGTGGGGATCACCGGGGCGATCGCGGCGAGCTCGCGCAGGGCGGTGATGGCGGTGCTGGTCATGTAGGAGAGGGGTTCGCCCTCGTAGTACTCGACGCATTCCTTCGCGACGGCTTCGGCACCACCGAAGCCGTTGCGGGAGAAGATCATCGTGCGATCGAGATCGGTCGCGAAGAGGGACTCGGCGGTCACCGGGGTAACTCCTTGATCAGGCCCATGCAGGAATAGGCCAGGTCGGGGACCACTTCCACCGGGACGTTGCGCGCCGCGGCGAGCAGGCGGATGTGGGCGTGCTCCGGTGCGTCTGCCTCGCGGACCAGCACCCGCCACGGTACCCGGCGCAACAGCACGCGGGTGGTCTCGCCGACGCCGGGCTTCACGTAATTGACTGTGCTGATGTCGTACTCGGCACGGACCTTCTCCACCGAGGCCCACCCGGACCAGTCCGGGGTGCGATCGGAATCCTGGATCGCGGCGACGGCGGCAGGCACCTGGTCGCTGATCGCGCCGAAAGCCGCTGTGACGGTGTTGATCAGCTGGTTCGAGACATCGGCGCCGATGAGGTCGCGGTAGAACTTGGCGCCGTGGAACTCGCCGGGGCCGATCAGGGTTTCGTTGAGAACCGTGCGCGAGACCAAGCCGGAGACAGTCGAATTCAGGCAGGCCGAGGCGATGAGGAAGTCGTCGCGGGTGCCGTAGGTGCGCACGCAATTGGCGGGGTCGGCCAGGACTACGAGCTCGTCGTTGAACCGGGCGCCACCGGCCGCGTGATAGGCATCGAGGGCGGCGGTGAGTTCGTGGGTGATCGCGCCCTTGCCGGTCCAGCCGTCGACGAAGACGATCGAGGCCGGATCGTGGTGGCGGGCGAGGTAGTCCAGCGCCACAGCGTCGATGCCGCGATCACGCACGATCGAGACCGCGTAATGCGGCACGACCAGTGGTTCGCGGCCGATACCGCTGACGAGCCACCGGCGCATGAGCACTCCGACGGGGGTGCCCGCCCTGGCCAGCGAGACCAGCACAACATTCTCACCGCGTTCGGCGACAACGAGTTCGGCCACGGTCGCCACCGCCAGCGCCAGTCGCTCAGCGCTGTCGGCGAGCACACGATCGAAGAGCTCGCGGTATTCGGCGTCGGGCTGGAACTCCACCGGCAGTGACTCGGCGTAATGGGCCACACCGGCTTGGATGCGCCGTTCACGTTCGGTCACATCGGCTTCCAGATCGGCGTCGGAGAGATCCTTCAGCAGCCACGAAACATCCTCGGGCGCATAGGAACCGAATTCGGGTCCGTGCAGGGCCGAGGGCAGCGGACGAGCACGTGGCGCCGGCGCGGCTACCTGCTCGGCGGTCCGGCCCGCATGCAGCGCACGGGGATTCGCGCCGGGGAGGACCGCGATCAAGACGTCGGCACCCGATGCGGTGAGGACGTCGACCAGTCCGCCGGGGGCGACCAGCTCCGGGGTGTCGGCGGGGGGATCGATGACGACCAGCAGGACCGGGTCCGCGTCGGGCCACTGGGCGTTGTAGAGGTAGCGCTGGGCGGTGGGGTCGGGTTCCGGGGCGGTGAAGCGGAAGCCACGGCGGAGGGGGTAGCCGGGTTCGTCGAGGACGTATGCCGGTGAGCGGGTGGTCGTTTGGAAGCGGGTGGGGGTCCCCGCGTCGGCCAGGTCGGCGGCCAGGCGCAGAGGGAGGTACATGAGTTCTTCGTGACCGATGACGATGACCGGGCGGCCGGCGAACTCGGCCTCGAGGCGGGCGTTCACCTCGTCGGCAATGGATTTCACCGCGACATCGAAAGCCGCGTTGTCCGAGCGCAGGGTGCCGTGGCGGCCGCCTTCGGGAACATCCGCAGGCCACGACAATTCGACGCGGCCGTACGAACCCGGCTGGGCTGCCACCGGATTCAGCTGCGGATCGGGCAAGTTCGTGACGGTTTCGATCAGTTCGGCGGGCAATTCGGTGCGACCGGAGGCCAGGCAGACCGTGTCGATGCGCGCGCCGAGTTCGGCTGCGGCAGCTTCGAATTTGATCCGATCGGCGGGGGTGCGCATGTCCACCAGCGAGGCCAGGACGTAATGCGAGCGCGGCGCGAAGGCATGCAGGGCGCGGACCGCGTCGATGGCGGTGTCACCGGTGGAGATCTCGTCGTCGACCAGCACCAGCGGCAGATCGTTGGCGAAGATCGCGGCGGGCGCGGGCTGGAGCAGATGCGAGGTGGCGTGCGAGTGGCCTTCTTCGAAACCGGTCAGCGTGGTGGCTCGCGGCTCGTGCCTGCGAGTGGAGTGCAGGTAGCAGCCCGCGTCGATTCGCGCGGCCACACAGTGACCCAAACCGGTAGCGGTCTCGGCGAATCCGAGCACCACAGCTTCCCGAGCACCCAGCACCTCACGCACCAGATCAGCCAGGCGGTTACCGGCACCGATCACAATGCGCGGATCGGTCGGCAGGTGCTTGCCCAACACCGTGGACACCAGCAGATGCGCCCGGCGCGGATTGCGGCGCAGACCCGGCTGCACCAGCGCGCCGATCGACAGCTCACCCGTGGCCACACTTTCGGCGGACAGCGCTACGAACCCATCGTCAGCCCGCACGTCCTCGGCCGAGCACGCGACGAACGACTCACCGTGATGCAGCTCGATACCGAGATGGACTGTCGCCCAAGGCCGTACGGCACTCATTCGGCGATCATCGCTGTCAGCAAGTCCACGAAAGACACTCCCTTGTTCGCGACCCCGAACGCACGGGCCCGAACCATCGTCTGGCGGGCCCAACTGCGGTGTGGGCGCATCTCGTTCATCTTGTTGCGGTATTCCGAGGCCGCGACGCCACCGACATCGGCGGACATGATGTCGAGCGCGTCGGCGTACTCCTCGTGGGTCACCACCTGCATCGCGTGCACGACGGGCACATGCGAGGGGTGGATCACCGTCTTGCCCTGGATGCCGTTGGCGCGGTCGAGGGTGATCTCGCGCAGCAGGCCGTCGAGGTCACGGCTCACCAGGTACTGGCGAAACTTCACCGCGTCGGATTCCTCGAACGGCGCGCTGCGCAGCTGCGGCCGGAACATCCGCTCGTGATCGGCGAAGTACTCCCAGACCGGACCGGTGATGATGAAGCCGGTGCCGTCGACGCGCCCGAGGTAGTTGACGATGTCGGCGATCACGTCGGCGACCACCCGCACGTCGTAGATCGTGAGGTCGCGGTCGCGGCGAATGCCGAAGGTCGAGCACATGTCGGTGGCGCCGATGCGCACGGCCAGCAGCTGTTCACGATGCTCGGCGAGCAGTTCGGCGATGCGCGAGAGCTGCTCGTCGCGGGTCTGGCGGTGCACCAGCTTCGCCGATTCGAGCACCGGCATCGCGTAGACGGGGCGGCCGAGGGTGCGGTTCGCGTCGTCGAGGGCGGCCAGGTAGGCGGGTCCGCTCACGGCGTCGAACTTGGGGAACACGAAGCCGGTGAGCACATCGGCACCCGGCCCGAGCGCCGAGACCAGCTCGCCGACCGACGCCGCGTCGCGCACCCGGATGAACAGCATCGGGTTCGCGTCTTCGCTGCGGGCCAGCAGGTCGAGGGTGTCGACCGCATGCTGTTTGGCGGCCTCCACCTGGTGATCGGCGACGGCGTCCTCGAGGTCGATCACCATCGAGCACACCCCGCGCGCGGCCCGTCGGCGGATCGTCGCGGTGAGGTCGGGGCGGGTCGCGGGCACATACAGGGTCGCGCCGAGCGCGGTCGCCAACAGCTCCCGGTCGTCGTGGCCCCGGATCGGATCCGGTTCGACCAGGAACAACTCCCGTCTGCGCGGGCCCTGCAACTGCTGGAAATGGCGCAGCGGTACCTGCTTACGCAAGCAAACTTCCGGTGCGATGGCGTAGCCCGCGGTCATTCCCCCCACCTCATCTGTCGGCCCATGTCATTTCTACTTGTCGGAAACGTGTTTTCTGATGCGCTCGACCACTCCGGCGATGAACTCTGCGACGGTCCGCAGCTCCGTAACATACGCCCAATAGTCTGGATGACGACCCGTCAGTCCAGCTGTAATGCGATCGAGGCGTTCTACTTGTGCATCGAGAACCGAGCCCCACTCGGCGACCAGACCTCGGTCGACCGCGAGCATCTGCGCGTCCCGCAGCCGGAATCGTACGGTGCGCGCCTGAGCTTCGGGGTCGCTACGTACCTCTCGTAACAATTCGAGACGCCGGGTGACGGCGTCGACCAACTGTTCGGCCTCGGCGAGGTACTCGCGTGCGCTGGCGGTCAAGTCAAGGGCGGTCTCCGGATTCCGATCGGCTGCCGCGACGCGCGCGCCGACCAGCGCTTCGTCGGCGGCGTCCATGCCACGACGGCTTTCCCGCTCATTGTTGGTCAAGTCCGCCGAACTCGCAGCGCTGAACTCGCGCAACAGCGCGGAGTAAGCCGGTCCGAGCGCGCCGGCGCGATTACGCACAGCCGCCAGCCTCGTGGTCACCGAGGCGATCGCGTTGGCGGCCGCCGAGGCACGAGAAGGCGCCTGCGCCAACGCATTCGATAGTTCAGCCGTCGCCTGCTGTACCTGTGCCGCGGCCTCGCGCGCACCCGCCACCGCCGTACCGGGATCGGTCGAGGAGGCTGTGAGCAGAGCCTCATCCAGCCTCCTTACACCGCCTTCGACAGAGGGGTATTTCGTGAACCCGGACGACGCGGCCGCGGCCAGCACCTGCTCGGCCTCGGCACGCACATGGGTCAGCAGTTGCGGCACCGACGCCCGCACGGTCGCGGCTTCGGCGAGGCCGTTGCGGTGCGCGTTGTAGAACTCGTCGACCCCGCGTGCGGCGTCGTTCAGCTGCCGCACCAGCACGTCGGCCCTGGCCGGGCCGTCGGCGATCGGGGTGCCCGCGGCCTCGGCGGCGTCGAGCTCATCGGTGAAACTCAGATACGCGCCCGCCGCGGCGTAGCACCGCGCCCGCACCGGCTCCCAGACAGCGCCGATCCGGCGCTCGGGAAAGACCTGCTCACTGGCCAACACACCCGCCTCCGCCGCCGACTGCCTGCGATCCATATCCAGGAAGGCCGCCGACGTCGTGGCCCGCGCCCCGCTGATCCACTCATGATCGGCCCCGGACCTGAACCATCCGCGTCTGCGAGGTGTCACCGGCACGTCCCCTTTCCGAACCGCGCATACGGTTCGCCCACTCACTGCCGTCGATGGTAGGAGATTCACCCCGTTAACCTGGGCTGCAGACGGTTCCTACGCAAGATCCGCGAAACCTATTACTGTCGTAGCGGTACCCGGCGATTCGGACATGCTGGGAAACGACACACCGGACTAACCGAAGGGATTCCCGCATGGGTGTCAGTCTGTCCAAGGGCGGCAACGTTTCGCTGACCAAAGAGGCCCCGAACTTGACCGCGGTCTCGGTCGGCCTCGGCTGGGACGTGCGCACCACCACCGGCACCGACTTCGACCTCGACGCGAGCGCCATCGCGACCGGCGCCGACAAGAAGGTCGTCTCCGACAAGCACTTCGTCTTCTTCAACAATCTGAAGTCGCCCGAAGGCGCCATCGAGCACGCAGGCGACAACACCACCGGTGAGGGCGAAGGCGACGACGAGGTCATCAACGTCGACCTGGCCAACACCCCGCCGACGATCGAGAGCATCTTCTTCCCGGTATCGATCTACGATGCCGAGACCCGCTCGCAGTCGTTCGGCCAGGTGCGCAACGCCTACATCCGCGTGGTCGATCGGGCCAACGGCACCGAGCTCGCCCGCTACGACCTGTCCGAGGACGCTTCGACCGAGACCGCCATGGTCTTCGGCGAGCTGTACCGCAACGGTGCAGAATGGAAGTTCCGCGCTGTCGGTCAGGGCTACGCCTCCGGCCTGTCCGGTATCGCTCGCGACTACGGCGTCAACGTCTAGTCATCATCGCGAACAGGGGGCTCGACACATCGGGCCCCCTGTTCGTGCGAAACAGAAAGGTCCCTCCGCGTGATAACGCGCATCTTCGGCCTGTCCATCGCCATCACGGTGGTCTCGCTGGTCGTGGCCTACCTCTACGGCGGCTTGACCGCTCTCGCACTGTGCGCCATCCTCGGCATTCTCGAGGTGTCGCTGTCGTTCGACAACGCCGTCATCAACGCCACCGTCCTGGAACGGATGAGCGAGTTCTGGCAGCGGATCTTCCTGACTATCGGCGTGCTGATCGCCGTGTTCGGTATGCGTCTGGTGTTCCCGCTCGCCATCGTGTGGGTCACCGCCGGACTGAACCCCGTCGAGGCCTTCGATCTGGCCCTCAACCCGCCGGCGAACGACGCTCCCACCTTCGCTGACGGCAGCCCCAGCTACGAGACCCTGCTCACCGACGCGCACCCGCAGATCGCGGCGTTCGGTGGCATGTTCCTGGCGCTGCTGTTCCTGAACTTCATCTTCGAGGAACGCGAGCACACCTGGCTGAGCTGGATCGAGAAGCCGCTGGCCAAAGCGGGCAAGCTCGACATGCTCTCGGTGGTCGTGTCCGGTACCGGTCTGGTGCTGGTCGCGGAGTTCCTCGCCGACGCCGACGATCGTTCGACCGTGCTGGTCGCCGGTCTGCTCGGCATGATCGTCTACATCCTGGTCGACGGACTCGGTTCGATGTTCCACACCGAGGAGTTCGAAGAGGGACCGCAGGGTGGCCCGTCCACGCTGGTCAAGGCGACCGGTAAGGCCGCCTTCTTCCTGTTCCTTTACCTGGAAGTGCTCGACGCCTCGTTCTCCTTCGACGGTGTGATCGGCGCGTTCGCGATCACCTCCGACCCGATCATCATCGCGCTCGGCCTCGGCCTGATCGGTGCGATGTTCGTCCGGTCGATCACGGTGTACCTGGTTCGCCAGGGCACGCTGTCGGATTACGTGTACCTCGAGCACGGCGCCCACTGGGCGATCGGCGCGCTGGCGACGATCCTGCTGATCTCGATCGGCGTGCACGTCAACGAGCTCATCACTGGTCTCGTCGGCGTGGCGTTCATCGGCGCGGCGCTCATCTCCAGTGTCCTGCGCAACCGCAAGGCCGAGCCTGACGCAGTGGAAGACGCCAAGGAATCCACTCCGGTCAGCTGATCGGCGAACCACAACGGCGGCGAGTCCCTTTCCGGGATCCGCCGCCGTTGTCGTTTACGCGGGTTGCAGTCGGCGTCCCGGTTCGGTGCTCGGTACGACACACGGACCGCGCATTCTCGCTCGCAGGAAGACGAAGAACAGGGTGATCAACAGAGCGGTGCGCAGCCACACGCCGAACTGGACGATCCCTTCCATCAGCTCGACGCCTTCGCCCTCACCCAGCGCGGCGAAGTACCGGAACACCCCGACGCCCACCGCCGCGTCGGCCACCAGATACGCCGCGACCAGCGACCACGGCACCTCCAGCAACACCAGGAACGGAATTATCCACAGGGTGTACTGGGGCGAATGCACCTTGTGGAAAAGCATGAACGCGGCCAGCATCGCCCCGCTCACGCCCACCCACGGGTACGCCGAATTCGGGGTCCAGCGCCGCCAGCCAAGCCACATGGCCAGCGCGAACCCGCCGAAGATCAACGCGGGCGAGGCGATCGAGACCGCGTCGTGCCAGGTCTGCGTCGTTTCCGCCGCGCGACCGAAGATCAGCTGGTGACCCCAGTACCAGATCGAGTTGGTGGTGATGTCGGCCTGGCGCAACTGCTGGAAGGTGATCGAGGCGCGCCAGCCTTCCGGCCCGGCCAGCATGAACGGCAGGTTCACCGCCAAGACCGTGCCCATCGCGGCGAGCAGGGTCTGCGCGGCACCCGCCACATCGAGCTCGCCGATCCGGCGCCGACCGCGCGGGGCGCCCTCGGTGAGCACATAGATCGCGAGCGGGAGCACGAAGATTCCCGGATAGAGCTTGAGACAGAAGCCCAGCGCGAGCAGTACCGCGGCGATGATTCCGCGAGTTCGCACAGACAGGCCGGTCAGCATCGTCATCACGTAGACCGCCGCCACCGCCGTACAGACCACCGGCAGTTCCCAGTTGTGGAATGCGTAGAACACCAGCGGCGGGCCGATCGCCCAGAGCAGCGCCGCCGGGCCCGCGATCCGGGCCAGCATCCAGGCGGTGAGCAGGGCGAACGGCGCGAGCAGCAGCGCCGAGTGCCACAGGAAGTCGGCGTCGTTGTCCACCCCGATGGCACCTGCCCACATCAGCACGCCGCTGAGCACGGGATACTCCACCGCGCCGCCGGTCAGCGCGCCGTCTTCGGTGATCGCGCCGTCGACATACGGGAACACGTGGTTGTCGATATCGCGGCCGAGCCAGAGGAATTGGATGTCGGAGTAGCAGACCTGCGAGTCCTTGCGCTCCTCGAAGACCAGGCTGCGCCCGGATTCGTCGATCGCGCCGCCCGCGCACCTGGCCTTGTTGGCGTAGGCCAGCGCGAGGGTGAGTCCGCACAGCACCATCACCAGGATGCTCATGGTCGCAGCCCACGTCGCGCCGCGTTGAACTGCGCGCTGCCGCGGGCCGACTGTGGTCATGCCGACCACATTAAGCGGCGGTTCCACGATCGTCGGCGCACACCCGCGGCGGGCATCGATTTCGCTGGTCACCACCCGCTCATGTAGCCTTGGCGGGTTGCTGACGCAACGAACCCTCCTGCCATGGAGAGTCCATGGCCGTTTCCTAGTCCACAGGAGGTGATTGGTCCGTGCGTCAATATGAAGTAATGGTCATCCTCGACCCGAGCCTGGACGAGCGCATCGTCGGGCAGTCCCTGGATACCCTGCTCACGGTCGTCAAGACCGAGGGCGGCAACGTCGACAAGGTCGACATCTGGGGCCGCCGCCGGCTCGCCTACGAAATCGCCAAGCAGGCCGAAGGCATCTACGCGATCGTCAACCTGACCGCGACCCCGGCCACCGTGAGCGAACTCGACCGCCAGCTGGGCCTGAACGAGACGGTGCTGCGCACCAAGGTTCTGCGCAACGACAAGTAGTCCGCACCCTTCTCACCATTTGTGTCAGAGCTTGGCTTTAGGCTCGAGCGCAAATCCCGAGATTGCGGACTGCACCCCGAGCAGGAGGAACCCCATGGCAGGCGACACGGTCATAACCGTCATCGGAAACTTGACGGCAGACCCGGAGCTTCGTTTCACGCCCGCAGGTGCGGCGGTGGCTAATTTCACCGTCGCGTCGACTCCCCGTGTGTTCGATCGCAATTCGAACGAGTGGAAAGACGGCGAGGCGCTGTTCCTGCGCTGCAACATCTGGCGTGAGGCAGCGGAGAACGTCGCCGAAAGTCTGACCCGAGGCGCTCGCGTCATCGTGAGCGGTCGGCTCAAGCAGCGCTCCTACGAAACCCGCGAGGGTGAGAAGCGCACTGTGGTCGAGCTCGAGGTCGACGAAGTCGGTCCCTCGCTGCGTTACGCGACGGCGAAGGTCTCCAAGGCCGGTCGCGGTGGCGGAGGCGGCGGTGGCGGCTTCAGTGGTGGTGGTTCCGGCAATGCCGGTGGTGGATCTAGCGCAGGCGGCTACAACGCCAACAATGGCGGCGGACGTCCGGCCGCTGGCAGCAATGCCGGTGGCGACGACGATCCGTGGGGTAGCGCGCCCGCGGCCGGCTCCTTCGGGGGCGGCGGCCGCATGGATGACGAACCGCCGTTCTGATCGAACGGCACTCATAGTACGGAGAGAAAAACCATGCCTAAAGCGCCCGCGCGCGAAAAGGTACTGAAGAAGAAGGCCTGTGCTTTCTGCAAGGAAGCAAAGTCCGGAATCGTCAATATCGATTACAAGGACACCACGCTGCTGCGTAAGTACGTCAGCGATCGCGGCAAGATCCGCGCTCGCCGCGTCACCGGCAACTGCGTGCAGCACCAGCGTGACATCGCTGTCGCCGTCAAGAACTCGCGTGAGGTGGCTCTGCTTCCTTACGTGTCGACCGCTCGCTGAGAAAGGGAGTCACACAGATGAAGCTCATCCTCACCGCTGATGTCGACAACCTCGGCGCCCCCGGCGACCTTGTCGAGGTCAAGGACGGCTACGGCCGTAACTTCCTGCTGCCCCGCGGTCTGGCCATCCAGGCCACCCGTGGCGCCCAGAAGCAGGTCGACGGAATCCGTCGCGCCCAGGACGCCCGCAAGGTGCGCGACCTGGATCACGCCAACGAGCTGAAGCAGGCCATCGAGGGCCTCGCCGAGGTCAAGCTGGCCGTGAAGACCGCCGACAGCGGCAAGCTGTTCGGTTCGGTCACCACCACCGACGTGGCTTCGGCCATCAAGGCGGCCGGTGGCCCCGTGGTGGACAAGCGCAGCATCGAGCTGCCGAAGTCGCACATCAAGGCGACCGGTAAGCACGGCATCGTGGTGCACCTGCACCCCGATGTGGCTGCGAAGTTCAACCTCGAGGTTGCTGCGAACTGAGTTCGCCGGAAACCACCCCTGTGCGTGCATAGGGGTGGTTTCTGCTTGCCTTTTTCAGGCCGATTTTGCGATAACTGATCGGTAGCCGATGTCGTGGCATGCACGGATGGTGTTGCGCGGCTCATGGTCGGTAATCGCTTGACCACCGGTTATTCAGCCTGTGGATGACTGGTGAAACCGACCGGCAGATTTGTGACTCCCGTCATAGCCTGCACCATCACTGTTTACCCAACACGCCCGGCTGTTCACCTTGACCGACACGCCGAAACTTCTTTCATCCACAGGGCCGAAGTTTGGTAAATCGGGGTCTAGCAGGGTGTTTAATCGCGCTGACCTGGGTTTTCCCCATGTTTTCCACAGGTGGTGCACAACAACAGGTGAACTACCCCCAAGTTATCCACAGTTGTGTGCACATGTCGGGTTGGCGAGTCCCGAAAACGTCGCCTAGGTTCGTCGCATTGCCCTGCGAGCGGCCCCGGGAATCACGCAGGCAACCGATTGCTGACATCCGTGTCGGTGTCCGGGAGTACAACGAGAACATCGATGTGTAACCCCCGGTTCTGCGGGCAGAGAGGACTCCCCTGGTGACAACCACCGGTGACCGCGCGCAAACCGAGTTCACGCCTGAACCCCCCGGCGAGGACTTCGGTCGTCAGCCCCCGCACGACATGGCCGCTGAGCAGTCGGTCCTCGGCGGCATGCTGCTGAGCAAGGACGCCATCGCCGACGTGATCGAGGTGCTGCGCCCCGGCGACTTCTACCGTCCCGCGCACCAGGCCGTCTACGACACCATCCTCGACCTCTACAGCCGCGGCGAACCCGCCGACCCCGTCACCGTCTCCGCCGGTCTCGACCGCCGCGGCGAACTCAAGCGCATCGGCGGCCCGCCCTACCTGGTCACCCTCACCCAGACCGTCCCCACCGCGGCCAACGCCGGCTTCTACGCCGAGATCGTCGCGGAAAAGGCCATCCTGCGCCGCCTGGTCGAAGCGGGCACCCGCATCGTCCAGTTCGGCTACGCCGGCGCCGACGGCCAGGACGTGGCCGAGGTGGTCGACCGCGCCCAGGCCGAAATCTACGAAGTCACCGAACGCCGCACCACCGAGGACTTCACCCCGCTGGAAGAACTCCTCCAGCCCACCATGGACGAAATCGACTCCATCGCCTCCCGAGGCGGCATCTCCCTCGGCGTCCCCACCGGCTTCACCGAACTCGACGAGCTCACCAACGGGTTGCACCCGGGGCAGATGATCATCGTCGCGGCGCGACCTGGTGTCGGTAAGGCGCTGGCACTGGATACTCCCCTGCCGACGCCTGGCGGTTGGACCACGATGGGCGAGGTTCGTGTCGGTGACGAGCTCCTCGGGGCCGACGGCAGGCCGACCAGGGTGCTCGCAGCCACCGAGGAGATGACCGACCGGCCTTGCTACGAGGTCGAGTTCTCCGACGGCACCGTCATCACCGCCGACGAAGAACACTTGTGGACCACACTCGCCCCCACCTTGGCACCGCATCCGGTTGTCCGGACCACCGGCGAGATCGCACACAGCCTGCGCACGCCGCGGGACAACTTCGCCCACATGGTGCCCAGATCCGCTCGGTCGGCGGCACGCCAGATCGTTGACGTCCGCAAGGTCGACCCCGTGCTCGTCCGCTGCGTCGAGGTCGACAACGCCGACCACATGTACCTAGCGGGTCGCACGATGGTGCCCACGCACAACTCGACACTCGGCATGGACTTCATGCGCAGCTGCTCGATCAAGCACGGCATGGCCAGCGTCATCTTCTCGCTCGAAATGAGCCGCACCGAGATCGTGATGCGTCTGCTCTCTGCCGAAGCAAAGATCAAGCTCGGCGATATGCGGTCCGGGCGGATGAGCGATGATGACTGGACCAAGCTGGCTCGCCGGATGAGTGAGATCAGTGAGGCGCCGCTGTTCGTCGATGATTCACCGAACTTGACGATGATGGAGATTCGGGCGAAGGCTCGGCGGCTCAAGCAGCGCCATGACCTGAAACTCGTTGTGGTGGACTACCTCCAGCTGATGAGCTCGGGCAAAAAGGTCGAATCGCGCCAGCAGGAAGTCTCGGAATTCTCACGTCACCTCAAGCTGCTCGCCAAGGAACTCGAAGTTCCCGTGATCGCGATCTCGCAGCTGAACCGTGGTCCGGAACAGCGAACCGACAAGCGTCCCATGGTGTCCGACCTTCGTGAATCGGGTTGCATGCCCGCGTCGACGCGAATCCTGCGTGCAGACAACGGTGCCGAGGTCACCCTGGGAGAGCTGATCGACAGTGGCGAGCAGCCACTCGTCTGGTCACTCGACGAGCGGATGCGGATGGTGGCCCGCCCGATGGTGAAGGTGTTCCCGAGCGGACACAAGGAAGTCTTCAAGCTGAAGCTCGCCTCCGGCCGCGAGGTCGAAGCCACCGGCAACCACCCCTTCCTGACTGTCGACGGCTGGATCGCCCTCGACAAGCTCGCTGTCGGCGACCGCCTGGCGACGCCACGACTCGTCCCGGAACCCGTGCACACCACGCGACTGCCTGAAGCCGAGATCGTGATGCTCGCGCACATGATCGGCGACGGCTCGTGCGTGAAACGCCAACCGATCCGCTACGCGAGCGTCGACGAGCAAAATCTCGCCGCCGTCACGACCGCCGCCGAGCACTTCGGTATCAGCGCGGTCCGCGACGAGTACCCCGCCGCCCGCGTCACCACCCTGCGCCTGCGCGCGCCGTACCGGCTTACCCACGGCAAGCGCAACCCGATCGCCGCCTGGCTGGACACCCTTGGCTTGTTCGGCCTTCGTAGCTACGAAAAGTTCGTCCCCGAGCCAATTTTCGCGCTGCCCAACGACCAGATCGCACTGTTCCTGCGTCACCTATGGGCAACCGACGGGTCCGTGCGATGGGACGCGAAGGGCCGCCAAGCCCGCGTGTACTACGCCTCGACCAGCCGTCGCCTTGTCGATGATGTGAACCAATTGCTATTGCGCCTCGGTGTGCACGGCCGCATCAAGACAGTCCGTAAAGCCAATTACCGAGACTGCTACCACCTGACAATCGACGGCGGCGAGAACCAGACGACCTTCCTGCGTGACGTCGGCGTGCACGGCGCACGCGGCAAGTCCGCCGAGGCCGCCCTCGCAGAGCTGGCCCCGATGGCTCGCAACACGAACGTCGACACTGTGCCCGCCGAAGTCTGGAACCGCGTCCGCACGCTACTGGCAGACAAGGAAATGACGCACCGAGAGTTTTCCGCCGCCATGGGTTCGCGCTTCTGCGGCAGCACCATGTGGAAGCACTCCCCCAGTCGTTCACGCCTGGCCCGAGTCGCGACCGTCCTCGACAATGCCGACATCGACATGCTCGCCACCAACGATGTCTTCTGGGACAAGATCGTCGATATCACCAGCCTCGGCGAGCAAGACGTCTACGACGGAACTGTCCCAGGCACACATAACTTTGTGGCACAAGGTATTTCGGCCCACAACAGCCTGGAGCAGGACGCCGACATGGTCATCTTGCTCCACCGCCCCGATGCGATCGAACGAGACGACCCCCGAGGCGGCGAGGCCGACCTCATCGTCGGCAAGCACCGTAACGGCCCGACCGCCACGATCACCGTTGCGCACCAACTGCATTTGAGCCGCTTCGTGGATATGGCCCGCGGCTGACACAACGCTGGGCCTGTAGATTGGTCCGCGTGGCTCGTCGGTATCGTTTCGCCGCGCCGTCGGGGATGTCCCCGAAATCCCTTGGGAGGACATGGCCGTCGGCGACATCGCAGGGATCCTGCTCCGTGGCGAACGTTTCGATGGCGACTCGGACAGAAGCACTTCTCTGGTATCTACTGGTCGGCCACCGTGCCCTCCACAGGATGGGCAGCTCCACAGAACATTAGGACATAAAAACTATCAAAACCAGCTGCAAGCGACTGCGCGAGCGCAGATGCGCTACTTGCCACATCAGCGCCCTGCTCGGGCGAAGGAGTCCCGGCGAAGCTCCGGTTCAACCGGACATGCAGGGTGGCATTCGCTATGCGGAAGTCAACTTCGCCGCTGGCACTCTTCTCTGCAATCTCCTTGAATG
Source organism: Nocardia sp. FBN12 (assembly GCF_050320175.1). Classification (GTDB taxonomy): domain Bacteria; phylum Actinomycetota; class Actinomycetes; order Mycobacteriales; family Mycobacteriaceae; genus Nocardia. The sequence goes on from NZ_CP190048.1 coordinate 5,891,943, forward strand.
AGTACGCATCATCGCCAAGATTCTGGATGACTGTTGCCGTCGGGACATGCTGGTTACGGTAGGTCACAAAGTTTCGCTTCGCTTCTTCCACGGGGTCGCTGGCACCCCATTCGTCAGCCTGGTTCACGCGTACTGAGATAAAAATTGTGTTGGAACGTAGACTTGTTCCATCAGCTGCATTTATCTCGGACGTGCCGGCGGTGTAGGCACCGTAGCAGGTCAATGTTTTGGAGAAATCCTGTTCCGGCAATTCGCTCTTGAATTGAATTCCGGAGTCGAAGAGATCCCCGGCAAAACTCGAAATGGAGTCCTTGGCGGCCTCATAAATTTTGGCGCAGTCAGCAGGCGGCGTGCTGTACTGCGCAACGTCAGATTCCGTGGTCCCACAGCTCGCGAGGGTCAGGCAAGACGCTGTAGCTACCGCGGATACCCACATGCTGTTTCTTACATTCATGACGGCACCCCCCAGCCTGGACCAGTCGGATTACGGGGCTGCCATCCCGGAACACTCAACGCGGCTGGAGCGATCGCCGCAGGGACTTCCACCTGATTGATCTGGGTGATGATATCGTCGATCTTGCCGCCGGAATCGATCATATATTTGCTGAGATCATCCATCAGGGTTTTGGTTCCGCTCATAAACGTGGCGACGCATTCCAACGCCGCACTCTGGTAACTGTCGGTACCACCCGCCCCGCCAGTGAAAATCACGATTGTAATGTCCTCGAGTCGCCATTAATGACGCCCCGCTATGACATCGGCCGCTCTAAGCGCCGTGACGCCTGCGAAAATCTCCATTTAACCCCCGTTGGTACGGCCGCGTCGATCAAGCGGGCCAGAACGACCCTAGCCCGAATCGGCTGTCAACGCATCCCTGCGATCGTCTCGCAGCGCACGGGGAAGCAGGCTTTCCGGTGACCACCCGGTACCTGTCCTGCGTCAACGCAAAGTATCTGAGAAGATATGAAACCAGATCTGAGGATCTACAAGTTCATCGAGCTGTACCGATACCAGATGCCAGCTGACCGACGAGGCGCCGACAAATCTGACCTCATGGCTCTTTTGCCGGGACCCGCTCGTGTTTGACAACCGATTCGTCAGTGGCGCCAGCACCTGGGCGAGTGGGGTCGAACCGGTAGCGGTAGGTGATCGGGATGACGATCATGATCAAGATCGCCGCGAAGATGACCATGGTGCCGCCGCCGGAGACAGCGATCGTGGTGCCCACCAGTGCCGCGGTGATGCCGTGAGAGAAGTCGCCGAGGCGTTGACCGCCCGCGACTGCGACAGTGAACAATCCCTGCAGTCGACCGCGGATATCGTCGGTGGCGATCTGCTGAATCATGGTGGAGCGGAAGATCACCGAGATCAGGTCGCCGACTCCGGCGATCGCCAGGAAGAAGATCGCGAGAACGAGCCCGCCGCTGCCGAGAAGAGCGCTCAGACCGAATCCGGTGATGCCCAGACCCCAGATGACGACGCCGACCACAACCGCGACACCGTGCCTGCGCACCCTCGGCACCCATCCGGAGAAGACACCGCCGAGCACCGATCCGATCGCCATCGCCGCGAACAACAAGCCGACGATCAACTCACCGTCAGCCGCACCCGCGGCGAAACTCTTCTCGGTCATCTCCGGGAACAGCGCACGCGGCAGACCAGCGACCATCGCGACCAGGTCGATCACGAACATCGCCATGATCAGGCGATGCGACGAGACATACACCAACCCGAACCAGATCTCGCGCACGCCGGACCGGGTCACGTTGCCGCTGGGTGGCAACGCGGGCAGTCGGTAGGCAGCCCACACCGCGACCAGCATCGCGGCCGAATCCAGCAGGTAGGCCAGCGCCGACCCGCCGAAGGCGATGGTCACGCCGGCCAGCACGCTACCGACGATGCCGCCGATCTGAATGACCGTCATCTCGAGGGTATTGGCGGCCGCGATGTGCTGCGCGGGCAGAATACGCGGGAAAATCGCATTGCGGGTCGACTGGTTGATCGCGATACATGCCTGCTGCAACACGAGAATCCCAAACAGCAGCCAGATGTTGTTCAGATGCAGAAAGGCCTGAGTGAACAGCAGACTGGTGGCAAGGAGCATCCCGAATGAACTGCCCACCAGAAGTTTCCGTCGGTCGACAACATCGGCTAACGCTCCGCCCCACAACCCGAAGATGACCAGGGGCGCCAGCGTGAACACGCCGACGAGGCCGACGTAGGCCGACGATCCCGTCATCGCGTACACCTGTAGGGGTACCGCGATCACTGTCAGCTGTGCACCGGAGATCGACACGACCCCGCTGAGCCACAGTCGCCGGAACGCCGGATACGCCAACGGTCTGCGATCGATCAGCACACCGCTACGACGCTCGGGCGACTGCGACTCGTCACCGGATTCCCCGACCATCACATCGCCGCGTGATCGGTGGTCATCCGCTGCCGTGCCGCCAGGCGGCTCATGGAACAAGCACCATCTTGTGCCGCACGGTGGCCGACCGTTCCCAAGCGGCAGCTACGTCGGCCAGCGGGACCAGCTCGTAGTCGACGATCAGATCCCTGCGGTCGACCCATTCGATCAACTGCCGGTAGGCGCGCATCATCGCTTCCGGTCCGTGGTGTACCGGCATGAATCCGGTGACCGAAGCGCCGAGTGAGCGCAGGAGTTGTGCGGGCAACGCCACTGTCGCACCCGCGCGATCACCTACTTGCACAAGGCGCACACCAGGATTGCCCGCCGCGATGGCGGCCCGGGCAGGTTCACCCCACGTGTAGTCCACGATGACGTCCACGCCGCCCGAGGCTTCACGGATGGCAGCGCAGAGCTGCTCAACCGAAAGTTTGTCGGTCGCGATCGTCGCCGAAGCTCCGAGCGCGATGGTGGCTTCCAGTGCGCTTTTGTCGCGGCCGACCACGGTAATGGTGCCCGCGCCGAGCAGCCGTGCGGCTTGGATCGCGAGCCTGCCGACGACACCGCTTCCGCCGAGCAGCACGACGTTGTCGCCCGGCTGCACCCGTGCGGTGTCGGTGAGTGGCATCAGTGCCGCCATCCCGCTGTTGCCGAGGCAGGCCGCGACGGGGAAGTCGACGCTGTCGGGGATGGGGATCGTGAATCCGGCAGGGACGACTGTGCTTTCGGCCATCGACCCGAAGGGAGTGATCGGCCTGCCGAAGTAGACACGCTGGTTGTCAGTGGTCACTCCAGCCCCTTCGATGCCGGTGACGACCGGGAACCTCGTGGGACTCAGATAGTGCTTGCCGGCGGCGGTGAACCGGTCGATCGAGTTGATCGTGGCCGCGCGGACCTCGATCAGTACGCCATCGGGATAGGTGCTTGGTTTTGGAGCGTCGAAATTCCCGAATTCCGGTGCGCCGTACCTGTGCAGTACCGCAGCTTTCATGAGCCCACCCTCAAAGCTGTAGTGAATCGATATTCAGTGAACTATGATTCATGACGATACCCTCCCCGTTGAGACTGTCAAGGAGTGATCGACATCGACGCAACCGCCGGCCGGCCGACGCACCGGCAGCGCCAAGCCGCCCAGACGAACGCCGATCTGAAGGCCGCGGCGCGGGTCGTTTTCGCACGTCAGGGCTATCTGAACACCAAGATCACCGACATCACTGCCGAGGCAGGTCGTGCAGCAGGGTCGTTCTACAACCACTTCCAGAGCAAGGAGGAGGTCCTCGCAGCTCTCGCTGTCGACATCGGCGAGGCCGCCGACATCATCGCAAACGACCCGCCGCACTCGGTCACGGAGTCCAGCGTGATGCCGATCCACGAGTCCACCCGCAACCACCTCACGGTCTTCTGGCACACCTACGCCGCCAACCGCGACGTCTTCGCCGCGATCGAACAGGCCGCACTAGCGAATTCGGCGTTCGCCCAGCAGATGCGAGCCTTCCGCGCCGAACAGTTCCGACCCTGGATCGCGTGGCTCACCGAGCTGGCCGCCCGCGGCGCCCGGCTCCCCGCGGGTCCCGCCGCCACCGCCGCGATGATCGCGGCCACCGCCGAAACGATGATCCAGACCTGGGACTCCGATCCGCAGACCGGCATCGACAATCTGACCGAGTTCATCGCTGCCGGTCTCAGCGCGGATCTTGATCAGCGCTGATCCGACAGGTCGCCGATCCACTACCTTTCACAATCCCTGCCGACACGGGTTGCGCCACTAGCGATTTCGGCGTCAACCTCCGGCCAGCCGCGTGCTCTCACAGCCGAAAGCAGCGGGGCGCCGAGGACGACAGCGCCGCCGCGGCCACGATGATCACGGCCGCCGCGCGCGGTCTGGCCGATGCGCTGTCGATCGAGTCAGAGCCTGTCGAGTCCGATGTGCTGAATGATGTTCTACGACCGGTGATTCAATCGTGTTCACAGGACGCTGCCGCCATTTTCGACCAGCAGTTCTGAGTCGCGGTAAGAGGATGGATCTGCCGAGCGAGGAGGATATGACCGCGGACCGTCGTGAGGAGTATGACGACGTGGTGGAGCAGCATCGGATCGAGTCCGGCGCCTAGTCGTCACCGCGTAGACCTGGTCCGGGCCTAGGTACTGTCGTAGTCACCTTGCTGCGTGACCGATCAAGCGCGGGCAGGTTCGGTGGAATCGGCGGTGTCTTCGACGGGAGCGGTTCGCTTGCCACCGATGACGCGCTTAGCGACTTCGATGACGATGGGCAGGACGGAGACCGCCACGATGAGTAGAAAGATGAGATCGATGTTGTCGCGGACCATCTTGATCTGGCCGAGCAGGTACCCCAGGTAAGTGACACCGGAGCCCCACAACACGCCACCGATGATGTTGTAGATCGCGAAGGTTCGGTACCGCATACCGGCAGCGCCCGCGACGACCGGCGCGAAGGTCCGCACGATCGGAACGAAGCGGGCCAGCACAATGGTGATCGGCCCGTGTTTGACGAAGAAGGCATGCGATTCGTCGATATAGCTCTTCTTGAAGAACCGGGCGTCGTTGCTCTTGAACAACGCGGTGCCGCCGCGGGCACCGATCACGTACCCGACCTGGTCGCCGAGGATCGCGGCGATCGGGACCAGCACCAGCAGGACACCGATCGGCGCGAACGGCGCGATCTCGGTTGACTTCGACGCCGCGATCAACCCCGCGGTGAACAGCAGCGAGTCGCCGGGCAACAACGGAAACAGGAGCCCCGACTCGACGAACACCACGACGAGCAGGCCCAGCAGCATCCAGGTGCCGAACGAGTTGAGCAGGTTCACCGGATCCAGAAAGCCTGGAAGCAATGCCAGATCCGTGGTCACTGAACTGGCCATGGTCTGCAACGTCATTGTGGGCTACCTACCTGAACTCGGGGCGATCGCAGGACATGGTGGAGCTGGTTCGAGTGCGCCGCCGACGTGGCGGCCAGTCGCTCGGTGCGGCTCCTCACTCACGACGGTAACACGTGCCACTGTATGGTTCCCCGCCGCAAGAAGGCACCGGTCGACGCCACCCGCCCTACTGCGTCCCGTTCGCGTGCGCCATCGCGAGACTAGCCATGCCTGGTGCACCTTTGCCTGAGCGTGTACGAACCGCCGGAGATCGCCGACCATCCAATATTCTGTCGGCAGGTCTCAGCGATCTGGCAACGGATTGTCGAACGAAAAGCTTTGGAAGAGAGGGCTTTCAGAAGACCGGGGTGTGGGCGCCTGCGATGACCGCGAGAACAGCCGGCGGGATCGTAGGGGCTGCGATGGGCCGTCAACCCTACAGTGCTACGTGTTAGTGTGGCTCGCATGCCTGAAGGTGACAGTGACGACGAAGGTCCGAGTCAGTTGCTCCGCAGAGCGGCGCGGGAATGCGGTGGCAGGGTGTGGGTGTGCTGACCGCGTTGAGTGTCCTTCTCGGAGTAGCAGTAGTTCTGTTGATCACCGCGTTGACCGGGTATTTCGTAGCCCAGGAATTCGCGTATATGGCGGTGGACCGCTCCCGGCTGGCGGCGCAGGCCGAAGCCGGTGACGCAGCGGCCGGCCGCGCGTTGTCGGTGACCCGGCGAACCTCGTTCATGCTCTCGGGCGCCCAGTTGGGTATCACCGTGACCGGACTGCTGGTCGGCTATGTAGCCGAACCGCTGATCGGGCGGGGGCTAGGGGAACTGTTCGGCGGCATCGGAATCCCGACCGCGGTCGGTATCGGTGTCGGCACGGTTCTCGCGATTGTGTTCTCGACTGTGGTGCAGATGTTGTTCGGTGAGTTGTTCCCGAAGAACCTCGCCATCGCTCGCCCCGAGCCCGTCGCCCGCTGGCTCGCCCGCTCGACGACCGCCTATCTGCGCGTATTCGGATGGCTGATCTGGCTTTTCGACCAATCATCGAACGTGTTGTTGCGCGCGTTGCGCATCGAACCGGTCCACGATGTGGAGCATTCGGCCACACCACGCGACCTCGAACACATCGTCGCCGCGTCACGTGATGCGGGTGAACTGCCCCGCGAGTTGTCCACGTTGCTGGACCGCATTCTCGATTTCCCTTCCGCCACAGCCGAACACGCGATGATTCCCCGCGCCCAGGTCGACCTCGTTCACGCCGACGTTCCGGTCGCCGAGGTGATTGCCCGGATGAGTACCGGGCATACGCGGTATCCGGTGGTCGGTAGTTCCAGCGACGACCTGCTCGGCGTCATCGAATTGCACGACCTGCTCGGCGATGACCCGACCGGAATCGCGGGAGACCACATGCGGCCTGCGGTCTTGGTCCCGGAATCGTTGGCATTGCCCGACGTCGTCGCCCGCCTCAGCGAGACTCGGCAGGAGATGGCGTTGGTCGTCGACGAATACGGCGGTTTCGCCGGGATCGTGACGGTCGAGGACATCGCCGAAGAACTCGTCGGTGAGATCGCCGACGAACACGACTCGGGCACGACCCCGGAAATCATTGCCGAAGACGGTGGTTGGCTCGTTCCGGGAACTGTGCACCTCGACGAGGTCGAGCGGGTGATCGGTGTCGACCTGCCCACCGGCGACTATGAAACCATCGCGGGCCTGGTGATCAACACCTATGGGGGTCTGCCCGAAGCAGGTGCCCGCGTCGACATCGTGGTGCCGCGCAGTGGCGCCGACTACCTCACCGAGCGGCCGGGTCCGGCTCGGACGGTGCTCGCGGAAGTCAGGGCGGTCGGGAAACATGTGCCGTCGTCGGTGTGGTTGACCGTGCGTACCGAACAGGCAGGGGACGCCGGTGAGTAACCCGTGGGTGGTCGTCGCTGTCACGATCGTATTGATCGCGGCCAGCGCGTTCTTCGTCGCTGTCGAGTTCGCGTTGATCGCGGCACGCAAGCATCGTTTGGAGGACGCGGCGCCGACAAGCCGGGCGGCGCGGGCGGCGTTGCGTAGTTCCGCGGAGTTGCCGGTGCTGCTCGCAGGATCTCAGCTCGGGATCACGGTGTGCACGCTGGCGTTGGGTGCGGTTACCAAACCGGCTGTGCACCATTGGATCACCCCGCTCATCGAGCATCTGGGCGCGCCGCTGTGGGTTGCCGATGCCGCCGGGTTCGTGCTCGCGTTGATCGTGGTGACGTTTCTGCATCTGGTGGTCGGTGAGATGGCGCCCAAGTCGTGGGCGATCGCACATCCGGAGAGATCAGCCACCATGCTGGCTATTCCGATGCGAGCGTTCATGACGGTGACGCGACCACTGCTCACCGCGTTGAACCACGCCGCGAACTGGTGTCTGCGCAAGGTGGGCGTTACCCCCGTCGACGAGGTCGACGCCGGTCAGGATTCGGCTGCGCTGCGGCATCTGGTCGAGCACTCCGCGACCGTGGGTACTCTCGACGAGCGGTACCACGGAAACCTCACCAGCGCACTGGAACTCGAGCAGCTCACCGTCGGCGATATCGTCGCACCGAACCCGGGTCCGAGCGCTGTCGCACCCAATGCCGACGTCGGTGAAATCCAGACAGTTTCGCGCGATACCGGTCACCTGCGGCTGCTGGTACGCACCGGTGACGATGTCGTGGGCGTGGTCCATGTCCGCGACAGCCTTGCCGCACCGGCGCAGTCCACAGCTGCGGATCTCTTGCGACCGGTCCTGCGGTTCGACACCAGCGTCCCGGTCTATGAGGCGCTGCGCGTGATGCGCGAAACCCGCAACCATCTCGCCCTGGTCGCCGCCCCGGATTCCGGGGTCGCGATCGTCGGGCTGGTCACGATCACCGACGTCCTGCAGCGGCTGCTCCCGGCCGCCGCGGGCAGCGATCCGATCAACTCGGTGCCACCACGCCGGCAGGGTGGTGGCACCACCACCGCGAGTACATAGCAGCAGCGGGAACGGAGCACGCCAGTGCTGCTGTGGTCGAGCGCAGCAGCTACGCTGATGGGCGCCCTGACCAGGTGAACGGCAGTTGAGGAGGAGGCGCCGAAATGACAGAAGCGCCGATCCGTATCGGTGAGCTGGCCAGTCGTGCCGAGGTATCGACGCGCACAGTCGACTACTACACCAGCCTCGGACTGCTGTCCCCCGCCGAACGAACCTCCGGGAACTTCCGGCTCTACTCACCAGCGGATGCCGAGCGGATCCAGCTCATCAAAAGCCTTGAAATGCAAGGTATCTCGCTCGAGGAGATCGCAGCGGCGCTCACCAACCATCCCGCGGATGTCGGCCCGATCCTCGAACGTATCGACGGCGATCTGAAATCCTTACAAGCCGTCGTCGAAACCGCACCCGCGGCGATGCAAGGATTGCTCGGCGTCATCGCCACCCGGGTCCACACGCTCATCTACATCGCACTCCAGATCCCCCCGGACATCCCCATCCTCTGAGCCCGACCTCGATGAGAATTCGTCGGAACAGAACTCACTGACCGAGCGGGGGCTGACGTTCGGCCGCGTCCGGGCCGATAGGCTCGGGCGAGGACCCGGCTGTGTCGCCGGAGCGGAGACAGATCGGAATCAGGGTGGGGAAAAGACCGGGGGTGCTGTACAACCCGATGGTGTTCGTGTACTGGGCGGTGTCGGTGATCGGCGCCGCGTTGTACGTCTCGTGGACGTTGCGTGTGGCGACCTTTGTCGCGCCCTCCTTGACCGACGAATCCGTGGGGTATGTCTTCGGCGTGCTGGGTGGGCTGTTGTTCGCGTTGATCACCTGGCCGTTCGTACTGATGTTGGTGTGGTGGGGCCGGCGGGCGTATTTGCGGAAGGTCGCTGTGCCGGTGCGCGCGACGGTCACCGAGGCCGGACATCGGGTGACGCACTCGTCCAATAACCCGTTCGCCACGCATCGGGTGCGTCTGAAGGTGATGTTCACGCATCCGGGCACCGGGGTGGAGCATTGGATGAAGAAGGAATACGCGATGTTCGAGTTCCGGCGATCCACCGCGAAAGAGCTGCTGCATCGGTTCCCGGAAGGCGCCGAATTGCCGATGTTGGTGCGCGGACGCGCCGCGGGGTTCGATCTGGCGTTGCGGCCACAGTGGGTCGACCTCTGGTGAATGCCCGCTGACCAGCCGACACTCAGAACGACCTCCCGGGAAATCGGTTGCGCGCGGCGGATGATGGGGCGATGGCTGAGCAGATCCTGCAGGTGAAGTGGAAGTCCGCGCCGGAAGATCATGACTATCCGGCGGCCGCTGATTATCTCGATCTGCTGGGCGACAAAACGGTGGTCGACGCGATCGTGGCCGAGCTCAGGGCCGCGCCGGTGGTGGTCAAGAAGGCGAAAGACATTCTGCGGGCTTCCCAGCTCGAAGCCCTTACCCCGGATAACCCGCATGTGCGCAAAGACCTGCTCAAGGTGAACGAGGGGAAGAAGCTCTCGCCGATTCTGTTGGTGCGGGGCGACTGCCGTAAGAACGTGCCGATGCTGATCGCCGATGGTTATCACCGCGTGTGCGCGCTGTACTGGGCCGACGAGAACGTCGAGATTCCGGCCAAGATCGCCGCGATGCCATGACGTTCGCGACCCTGGCGCTGGTGGTCGCGCTCGGGTTGATCGGGCCGCTGCTGGCTTTGCCGAAACAGTTGTATCTGCCGGTGTTGCTCGGCGAGCTGGTGGCGGGAATCATCTTCGGCACCACCGGTTTTCGCATCCTCGATCCCGCCGACCCGATCTTCGTGTTCCTCGCCGACATGGGTTTCGCGCTGGTGATGTTCGCCGCGGGGACGCATGTGCCGGTGCGTGATCCGCGGGTTCGCGGCGCGCTCGGCACCGGTGCGGCGCGGGCCGTGCTGGTCGGGGTGGTCGCGGCGGTGGCGGGCTGGGCGGTGGCGCAGGCGTTCGATCTCGGGAACGCGGCCGTGTACGCGGTGCTGATGGCGTCGTCGTCGGCGGCGATGGCGTTGCCGATGATCGACTCGATGCGATTGAGCGGGCCACCGGTGCTCGCGCTCACCGCGCAGGTGGCCATCGCCGACACCGCCTGCATCGTCGCCCTGCCGCTGGTGATCGATCCGGCGAACGCGGCCAGGGCGGCGATCGGCGCGGTGGTCGTGGCACTGTGCGCCGGCGTGATGTTCTTCGTCCTGCGCTATCTACAGAAGACAGGTGCGCAGCGGCAGGTGCACGAGGTGTCCGAGGAGCGGAAGTTCACGCTCGAGCTGCGGGTGAGTTTGGTGCTGGTGTTCGCGCTGTGCGGGGTGGCGAGCTCGATGCACGTGTCGATCATGCTCGGCGGGTTCGCGGCGGGGCTGGCGGTGGCGGGGGTCGGTGAGCCGCGGCGGGTGGCCAAGCAGGTGTTCGCGATCAGTGATGGGCTGCTCGCTCCGCTGTTCTTCGTCTGGCTCGGCGCCCGGCTCGATCTCCGGGAGCTCGGCGAGCATCCGCGGTTCATCTTGCTCGGGCTGGCGCTCGGCTTCGGCGCGGTGGGGGTGCATTGTGTGGCGCGCGTGCTCGGGCAGCCGGTGGCCTACGGTGCGCTGGCCGCCGCCCAGATCGGGGTGCCGGTCGCGGCCGTGACCGTCGGCAGTCAGCTGGGGGTGCTCGTGCCGGGTGAGGGCTCGGCGATCATGTTGGCGACGTTGTGCACGATCGCGGTGGCGACATTGGCGGCCGGGCGGCTCGCGGCGAAAGCGCCCACTCGGCCCGCTGATCAACCCGGCGCTCGATAGCGATGCCGCATCACCCCAGAAGTGGGGGCGAGGGTTCCTGTTCGCGGTAGTAACGATCTTGCTGGTGGGCACGACATTGTTCGTGACATGCGGCCCGTCGGGGGGCCTGCCCACCTGTAGGTCATTCGAACGGGATCACATATGAATCTGCGTGAGTTTCTTGCGAAACATCGCATCGCTTCGGCTGTTGCCGCGCCTGCGGCGTTGGGGGTTGCGGCGATTGTCGCCGCGTCGTTCGCGGTGACGTCACAGCCCGAGTCGCCCTCGTACACCCTGACGACCTCGGTGACCGAGTGCCGCGAGATGGTGACCATCTCGGTGGCAGGGCGCAACGACACCCCGGTCGAAGGCACGACGGCGATGCTGCTCGACGCCAACGGCAATCCGCTGCCCGCCGCGCTGTCGGGCGATCACAGCAGCGTGTGGGTCGATCCGGTGGTGAACGCACCCCGCGACGACCTCGCCGAGGGTGAGTACGCCGCGGTGTACATCGCCTACCCGGCCGATATGGGTACCTATGAGGACGCGGTCAACGCGGGAGTGGCGAACACCCAGCAGGTGATGCGCGAGATCTCGGCGGCCTGCCCGGACACCAAGTTCTCCATCGTGGGCTACAGCGAGGGCGCCGATGTGGTGCGTCGCGTGGCCGAGGGCATCGGCAACGACAACCCCGCCGACGGCTACGCGACGGTGAACCCGGACGATGTGCTGGGCGTGGTGATGTTCGCCGACCCAGGTCGAAAGGCCGGTGACGGCACCTTCCTCGGCGCCCAGGACCCCAACCGCCCGGACAACTTCGACCAGAACTACTCCAACGGCGGCAAGCCGATCTCGGGTCAGGGCATCACCACGGGCACCGATTTCGGCGCGCTCAACGGCAAGATCGCCTCGTTCTGTTCCGAAGGCGACCTCACCTGCGCGGCGCCGGAGAACATCTCGCTGCTGCAGCTGGCCGCGAATGTCGGTCGCCAGATCAACATCGACGAGCTGGAACGCGCCGACCTCGGGCGCAACGGCGTCGCGGGCATCACACCGGCGATGGGCCAGGACATGGCCTTCACGCTGGGCCGGATCGCGATGGCCGCGTTCGCCGATATCGGGTCGAACCCGAACTGGATGGCCAGCGACGAGACCTTCCTCGACGTGCTGCTGAAGGTCTCCGACCCGGACTACAAGCCGGGCCAGACCGCCGCGCCGGTCAACGCCGACGCGATCGCCGCGGAGCAGGTCTCCGGGCTGGCGTACCTGCCGCAGAAGATCTTCAACGAGATCGTCGGGCTGATCGTGACGAACCAGAACACGATCCCGGTGCTGATGAACGATCCGTACCAGCTCACCCTCGGCCCGAACGGCACCGGTCACCACTTCGACTACTGGCGTGACTCCGATGCCGCCAACGGCAAGCCGCTGACCTCGGCGGAGTACGCGGCGGCCTGGCTGACCAGCCTGGCCAAGCAGGCGCAGGCCGGCGAGACCGTCGATACCAAGGCCGCGCCGGATGACGCCGCGGTGACGGCCGCACTGGCGGCTCCGACCAAGCCCGCGACGACGACCACCGCGCCGCCGACCACGTCGAAGAAGTCGACCACGACCAGCGCCAAGTCGACCACCACGTCGAAGGCACCCACCACGACCCCGTCCACCACGGTGGTCCCGCCGACCACCACGCCGGAGCCGGCAACCAACCAGGCGGTCGCCCCCGCGCCGACCACCACGGTCGAACCGACCACGACCGTGGCGCCGACCACCACGGTCGCGCCGACCACCACCGTGGCTCCCACCACGACGGTCGCGCCGACCACCACTGTTGCCCCGACGACCACCCCGTCGGCCAACTAGTCACCAACCGCGAAATCCCCGGTGAGGCAACCGCCCCGCCGGGGATTCGCGCTATATCCGGCTCCCGCGGTGGGCGCTACGCCGCTCCGGTGATCTTGATGACCGGCGCGTACCGTCCGTCGAACGGTGCGCTGATCACGGTCTCCCCGGCACCTGATTCGACCGTGAAGGCGCCGGAAGAACCCAGCAGCGACCCCGTACCTCGCAGCTCGACAGCTTTCACGGTGATCGGAGCGCTGGGACGCCCGAGCACCGTGAGGTAGAGATCGGTGCCGCGGCGGGTGAACAGGACTCGGGTGCCGTCCTGGGTGACAGCCGAGGACATCCGCCACGGCCGCGTACCGTCGACAGCCTCACGATTCATCGTCAACCACGAACCCACCGACTCGATCCGATTCCGCTGCGGGACAACGATTTCTCCCGCACCACCACTCGGCCCGACATTGAGCAGGAACGTCCCGTTGTTGGCGGCCGCCTGCATCAGGTCACCGAGCAGACTTTCCACCGATGCGTAGTCGGCGTCGGTTTCCTGCCGGTTGTAGCCGAAGGAACCGCCGATCCCGCGGTCCTGCTGCCAGAACTTCTCCTGGATCGTGTCGTATCCCTCGTACTCGGGCGTGCGAAAGTCGCTGTGCGGCACCGATGGTGGCCTACTGGCCTGGTCTGCCACACCGGGCTGGTCGATGACCGCTTTCATGAAGAGGTCGAAACCGCCGCGCAACGGGGCCGCGCCCATGACCTGGCGGGTGTACGAAGCGGTGGTCCAGCGGTCGTCGACCACGCCTTCGGGCACCGTGTTGTAGTAATCGGCGAACAGTGCGTTGAGTCGCTGCTGCCCGGTGGGCCAGGCGATGTCGTTCCAGAGGATGTCGGGCCGGTAGCGCTGAATCAGTTCGCGCACTTGGGCTTCCGCGTAATCGGCGTAGTCGCGTCCGTACGGCAGGTAGGCGTAGTCGCCGAGGGTGTAGACCGGCGCGGGCTGGAAGGTCCAGTCGACGCCACCGGAGTAATAGAGCCCGAACTTCATGCCACGAGCGCGAACGGCGGCGGCCAGTTCACCGACGAGGTCGCGCTCGGAATGGAAGTCTGGTGCGTGCGGATTGGGCACACTCGATGGCCACAGGCTGTATCCGTCAGCGTATTTGGCGGTGAACACCACATAGGAGGCGCCGGCCGCGCGGAATTGGTCGGCCCAGGCCCGCGGGTTCCAGTCGGCGAGTTCGGTTTCGAAGCGGTCGGCGATATCGGCATAGGTGGCGTCGCCGTAGGTTTCGCGGTGGAAGGCGGCCGCCGGCGAGCCGGGGTCCTTGATCTGGTTGGCGTAGTCCTCGGCATAAGGACCGCGGGTCATGGCGTGGTCGTAGTCGTCCTGGAGCATCTGCACGAAGGTGCGGCCCTTGGGCGCGAAACCCGGGACGGAATAGGGACCCCAGTGCACCATGATCCCGAAGGCGGCGTCCTGGAACCAGGTGGGCAGCGGATGGCTACGAAGTGAGTCGAGATCGGCGGTGTAGGGACCGGTGGTTGTCATCACGGCCTCGGCGTCATCGGTCCGCGTCCACCACCAGGTCCCGATCCCGAAGATCGCCCCCGCGAGCAGCACCGCCGTCACCCCGACCACCACGCCGCGAATCACCCACCGGCCGATCCGACGCGGCAGCGAGGTGGACGGCCTGTGGGTCCGCATACCTCCACGGTAGGCCCGTGCCCGCCCGGCAACCGCTGCCGCGCCGAGAACCGCACGCGAAGTGCGCGATTACGCCGCTCGTCGGCCGGGCGAGCCGTCTGAATCTAGACCGCGACAGGTTCCGGTACGGCAGGCTCGAGAGCGCGCTCGCCGCGCGTAGCCGCGATCAGCACCACCAGACCGGTCACCGCGAATCCCATGCCGACCCACAGCGGCGACACCCAGCCGAACCCGGCGCTGATCGCGAGTCCGGACAGCCACACGCCGAGGAAATTGCCGACGTTGAAGGCCGCGATGTTGGCCGACGACGCGAGAGTCGGTGCGGTACCGGCATTGTCGAGCACCCGCATCTGCAGGCCCGGGGTCGCGCCGAACCCGAAGAAGCCCATGGCGGGCAGGAGCAGCAGCGCCGCGATCTTGTAGTCGGCGAGCAGCGCGAACGCCGCCAGGGAGAGCGCGAGGGCGAGCGTCAGGGCGAGCAGGGTGCGGGTGAGGGCGCGGTCGGCCCAGCGGCCGCCGAGCAGATTGCCGAAGAACAGGCCGACGCCGAACAGCACCAGCAGCCAGGGCACCATGGCTTCGGAGAAGCCGGTGACGCGGGTGAGCAGCGGCTCGATGTACATGAACGCGCCGAACATGCCACCGAACACCAGCACGGTCATCATCAGCGAGTACCAGACCTGGGTGTTGCGGAAGACCGACAGCTCGGCCCGCAGGTTCGGGCGTTCGCGGGCGGCCGGCGCGTCGGGGACCAGCGCGGTGATGCCTGCCAGCGCGGCCAGCCCGACGACGGTGATCACCACGAACGTGGCCCGCCAGCCCCACTGCTGGCCGATGAAGGTCCCGAGCGGAACGCCGAGCACATTCGCGATGGTGAGCCCGCCGAACATGATCGAAATCGCGCCGGCCTTCTTCTCCGGCGCGACGAGCGAGGACGCGAGCACGGCCCCGATGCCGAAGAACGCACCGTGCGCGAGCGCCGCGAGCACCCGCCCGCCGAGCAGCGCGGCATAGCCGGGAGCCAGCGCCGAGGCCGCGTTGCCGACGGTGAACAGCACCATGAGCAGCTGCAACGCACGCTTGGGCGGCCAGCGGTTGACGAGCGGAGTCAGGGCGAGCGCACCGACGACGACGGCCAGGGCGTACCCGGAGATCAGGTAGCCGGCGGTGGGCACGGAGACGCCGAGGTCGGCAGCCACCGGGGAGAGCAGTCCCGCGATGACGAATTCGGTGAGTCCAATGCCGAAGCCCCCGAGCGCGAGAGCGATGAGACCGAGTGGCATGTGAGCGCTTCTTCCTTCAGAGGCCGATTACCCGCGTGTGCAACTAACGCTATCCGACGTTAATTGCACACGCGCTATATTGCAACCGCCAGCTATACTCGTCACATGGGTATTGCTGATGACGCCGTCGAGGTGCGGGCGACCGGCTGGCGCACCCTGGCCGCGCTGCACGGGCACATCGAGACCGCGCTCGAACGCGAACTGGTGCGCGCACACGAACTGTCGATCGTCGAGTTCACCGTGCTCGACGCGCTGGCCCGCCAGGACGGTTGGCACATGCGGATCTCCCAGCTGGCCCGCGCCGCCGCACTGTCGGCGAGCGCGACCACCCGACTGGTCAATCGACTCGAAGACCGCGCCTTCCTGGTGCGCGTTTTGTGCGCCGACGATCGCCGCGGCATCTACACCGAGCTCACCGACACCGGCCGCGCCGCCTACGAGACGGCGAAACCGACCCACGATCGAGCCCTCGAAAAAGCGCTCGCCGACGCCGAACAGATCCCGGAACTGGCACCACTCGTCGGTTTTCTGCACCGGGTTCCGGCCCCGAGCTGACACGCGACATCGATACCAACGCGCCGATCATGGTGACTGTTGCGGACACCGGTGCAATGATCGCTGGGTGACTCAGTGGCTCCCACTCCTCGGCTCGCTCCCCGTCGCCGGCGCAGTTCTGGTCGGCGTCATCGCCAACAACCGAACCCACCGTGAAGGAATCGCGGCCGCGGACGAGCGCGGCAGGCAGGCTCTCGACGCCGCGCAGCGCAATGTCGAGCTGTCGAATATGGTGGGCGACCAGCGCGATCACGAGGCGTGGCGCCGCGAGGCGGTGCTCGCCGCGGTCGCCTCGATCCTGGAGACCTCGGCCTCGGTGCGCGCCGATCTCACCACCTGCGGTGAATGGGATCTGGTCACCGCCGACGAGATCGACAGCGTCAGCGCGCAGATCCACAAGGTCATCTGGGATCGCCCCGGCGGCATGCTGACTCGCCTGCGGGTGGTGGCGCATCGCCGGATTCCCAACAAGTGCGAAGACCTGCTTCGCACGCTCACGGCCGCCCAGCACATCACGATGCAGCGGCTGAAGCTGCACATCGACGTGGAGGCCACCGTCGAGGAGCTGGAGGAGATGGCGTCGCTGTGGCAGAAGGCGATGCGCCACGCGGCCGAGCAGGAGCGGGCGCTGGTCGAGACGACGCGGATCGAACTCGGGATCGAGATCGCCTCGAAAGGCGTCGGTGTAGATCCTGTTCCGGTGCCGCAGCCGATGGTGGCCGAAACTCGTTCGGAAGAAGTCGAATTCGAGGAAGTCACCTCCGAACCTGTTCAGGCCCAGGAGTCGGCCGAACCTCAGCAGTCCACCGAGCCGCAGCAAGTGGCCCAGCAGCAGCCGTCAGCCGAGCCCCAGCAGTCCGCTCAGACCCAGCAGTCCGCCGAGCCGCAGCAGTCCGCCGAGGTGCAGCACGTGAACGAGGCACCGCAGGAAGACGATCCGCGCGACGCCGTCGACCCGCGCGAAGCCCAGACCGTCAAAGTCTGACCGCAGCACGAAGAACAGGCCGCCGTGTCTGATCGACGCGAACATCCGGCGAACACCATGACGTGGGTCATGGTCCGACCGTTCATGTGACGCGGCCCGCGACAGGCGGGTAACTTGGGAATACGGCACGCAGGGGTGCCGTACCCGACAGCGTGGTCGATCCATCGAAAACACTCACGATCCACTCTCGTCAGGGGGCGATCTGTCATGGATCTCATCGCGCCGTTGGATGCGCTGTTCTTGCTCGCCGAATCTCGTGAACACCCGATGCACGTGGGCTCACTGCAGTTGTTCGAACCGCCGGAAGACGCCGGCCCCGAATACCTGCGCGAGTTCCGCGACACCTTGTTGGCCGACAAGACCGTTCGGCCCACCTTCAGCAAGCGACCCGCCACCTGGCTGGGCGCACCGCAGATGGCCTGGACCCAGGACGACGACGTCGACCTGGACTATCACGTCCAGCGCAGCGCCCTGCCCGGACCGGGCAATCTCGGCCAGCTGCTCGACCACGCGTCGACCCTGCACAGCGCGTTGCTCGACCGGCACCGCCCGATGTGGGAGCTGCATTTCGTCGAGGGCATGGCCGACGGCCGTTTCGCCCTCTATTCGAAGATGCATCACGCCCTGGTCGACGGCGTCTCGGCCCAGCGCCTCATGCGCCGCACGCTGACCACCGACCCCTTCTCGACCGAGCTGATGCGGCCGTGGAATCTGCCGCGCAAACTCGGCCCGGCACGCCCCGGCAAGTCCCGGCTCGGCGGGCTGATCGACACCGTCACCTCGGCACGTACGTCGACCACCGCACTGATCAAGGCGGCCCGCACCGGCCTGCTGCAGCAGCAGCTCACCCTGCCGTTCGAGGCCCCGCGCACGCCGTTCAACGTGCCGATCGGTGGTGCCCGCAAGTGCGCGGTGCGCAGCTGGTCGATGGATCGGATCAAGCAGGTGAAGAAGGCGACGGGCGCCACCGTCAACGATGTGGTGCTGGCGATGTCGGCGGGGGCGCTGCGGGCTTATCTGCTGGAGCACAACGCTTTACCGGACAAGCCGATGATCGCGCTGGTGCCGATGTCGTTGCGCGAGGAAGACGATGTCGACACCCAGGGTGTGAAAATCGCCGCGCTGCTGTGCAACCTGGGTACCGATGTCGCCGATCCGCTGGAACGCCTTCGAGTGGTGAGTGATTCGACGCGCCGGAACAAAGAGGTGTACCGCTCGCTCACGCCGACGCAGACCCTCGCCATGGCCGGGGTGATGCTGAGTCCGATGGCGGCGATGCTGCTGCCGGGATTCGCCACGGTGGCGACGCCGCCGTTCAATATCGTCATCTCGAATGTGCCCGGTGCGCGGGAGCCGCTGTACTGGAACGGCTCGCGCCTCGATGCCACCTATCCGCTGTCTATCCCGCTCGACGGGCAGGCGGTGAACATCACGCTCACCTCCAGTGGCGACAGCCTCGATTTCGGGCTGGTCGGCTGCCGCCGCACACTGCCCGACCTGCATCGACTGCTCGATCACCTCGAGGATTCGCTGGCCGCGCTGGAGGACGCCGCCTTGTAGAAATTGGACGGCAATCTCGTCCAGGATTGATCTCGGCAGGCCTGGACGAACTGCCGTACAAGTTTCCTCTGAGCATTTTCGATCAAACTAGAACGTGTTACAGTTCGGTATGCGTACCGAATTCTGCGAACAGCTCGGCATCGAGTTCCCCATCTTCGCCTTCACCCACTGCCGCGATGTCGTGGCGGCAGTGAGCAACGCGGGCGGATTGGGGGTACTCGGCGCGGTCGGCTTCACCGCCGAACAGCTCGAGGTGGAGCTGGCCTGGCTCGACGAACACGTCACCGGGATCTACGGCGTCGACCTGGTGATCCCGTCGAAATACGAGGGCAAGGGCGTAGACGGGCTCACCCCCGAACAGCTGGAAAAGCAACTGGCGCAGATGGTTCCGCAGGGCCATCGCGACTTCGCCCAGCAGATCCTCACCGACCACAACGTGCCGGCGCTGCCCGACGGTGAGCACCACAACGAGCTGCTCGGCTGGACCGCCACCACCGCGGGCCCGCAGGTCGACGTGATCCTGAACCACCCCAAAGCCAAGCTCGTCGCCAACGCGCTCGGTACCCCACCCGAGGATGTCGTCAAGCGCATCCAGGATTCCGGCCGGGTGATCGGCGCGCTGTGCGGTTCGGTCAAGCACGCGATGAACCACAAGGCGGCGGGCCTGGACTTCGTGGTGTGCCAGGGCACCGAGGGTGGCGGGCACTGCGGCGAGGTGTCCTCGCTGGTGCTGTGGCCGCAGGTGATCGACGCGATCGGCGATACGCCGGTGCTGGCCGCCGGTGGTATCGGCAACGGCGCGCAGGTCGCGGCCGCGCTGGCGATGGGCGCGGCGGGCGCGTGGACCGGCTCGCTGTGGCTCACCGTCGAGGAGGCCAATGTGCCGCCCGCCCAGATGGACACCTACCTCGAGGCGACCAGCCACGACACCATCCGCTCGCGGTCCTGGACCGGCAAGCCGTGCCGCATGCTGCGCAACGACTGGACCGACGCCTGGGAGTCCACCGAGACCCCCGACCCGCTGCCGATGCCGCTGCAGATGATGGTGGCCCTCGACGGCGTCAAGCGCGGACACCGCTACCCGGAGGCCGCCAAGGACGTGAACTTCAACCCGGTCGGCCAGGTGGTCGGCATGATGAACAAGGTCGAACGCAGCGCCGACGTGGTCAACCGTCTGGTCGAGGAGTACGTCACCGCCTCCGACCGCCTCACCAAGCTCAACAGCTGAGCTGGTTGCTCGGTCCATTTGATTGTGCGGAGGAGCCACTACACTCGGCGTATCTGACCTGCGGGGCGGTGTACAACACACCGTCCCGCGGCATTGCCCAACGGTTGCGGACGGCGGTGACATGGCTTCGGAGGAACGCGCGAGCAAGACCTGGCGGGTCACCAGGTACCGAGTCACCCACGCCATCGCCAAGATGCGCGCGGAGTACGGCAAGAGTCCGCCCCGGTCCACCGAGCACACACCGCCCGTCGACCCGCCGGTACCCGCCGATCTGCTGAATCTGCTGTGCCGGCTCGGGGTGGCGCTGGTCGGCGCCGGCGAGACGTCCGCGCGGGTGCAGACCCTGCTCGACAAGCTGTCGAGGCGCTACGGCACCGACAATATCCACTTCATGGTGCTGCCCACC
Source organism: Nocardia sp. FBN12 (assembly GCF_050320175.1). Taxonomy (GTDB): domain Bacteria; phylum Actinomycetota; class Actinomycetes; order Mycobacteriales; family Mycobacteriaceae; genus Nocardia. The sequence goes on from NZ_CP190048.1 coordinate 5,912,546, forward strand.
GCCGTGTTCGTCCGGGTCCGCACCGACAACACCTCCTTTATCGACATGCTCGACGCGCGTGTCGGCACCCTGCCACTGGACCAGATCGACGGCCTCTACCGGCTCATCGACCGGATCGAGCAGGATGCGCCGCCGCCGAGCCAGGCGTCCGACGACCTCGACACAATCCTGACCCAGAAACCCGGCAGTCCGCCGTGGCTGATCCTGCTCGGACAGGTCGTGCTGACCGTCGGCATCGGCATGATGCTCAACCCGGGCGCGCGGGCGCTGGTCGGCTATGTGGTGCTCGGTCTGGTCGTCGGCGCCCTCACCCAGCTCGCCGACAAGGTGAAGCTGCTGTCGATGGCGTTGCCGGTGGTCGCCTCGGCGGTGGTGGCGCTGCTGGCGTACGGCTTTCCCGGAGCGCTCGCCGGTGGGCAGCCGCAGCAATTGCTGATTCCCGCGGTCGCGACGCTGCTACCCGGCGCGATGCTCACCAACGGCACCATCGAACTGGCGACCGGGTCGATGGTGGCCGGTGCCAGCCGGGTCGTCTACGGCATCAACATGCTGTTCCTGCTCGCGCTGGGTTCCTATGTGGGGATCAGTCTGCTCGGGCCGCTGTCCGACCCACCGGTGAGTAGTGCCCAATTGGGTTGGTGGGCACCGATACTCGGGGTGCTGCTGATCGGGTACGGGCATTCATGGCGGTCGAGCGCGCCGCAGAACACGGTGGGCTGGCTGCTGCTGGTCCTCTACATCACCTTCGCGGCCCAGCTGTTCGGCAAGCATGTGTCCGGCCCGCTGACGGGCGCGTTCTTCGGTGGCATCGTCGCCGTGAACGCGGCGTATCTGATCCAGGGCCGCAAACACGCGCCGCCGACGCAGGTGGCGTTCCTGCCCGCGTTCTGGATGCTGGTGCCCGGCGGCATCAGCCTCACCGGGATCTCCGACCTGGTCACACACTCCCTCTCGGGGGTGGCGAGCGGCGGGCTCGAGGTGCTGGTATCGGCACTGCTCTCAGTGATGTCGATCGCGCTGGGTGTGATGGTCGGATCGGGCCTCGCGACCGCGCACACTCCGCGGGTCAGCACGATCATCGACACGGTGGTGCCACGTCATCTGCCGTGGCACCATGCGACGCGCGCCGAGAAATCCGACTCAGACAGCTAGCCGGTTCTGGCCGCTGGTCAGTTTCAGATGGCAGAGCTGAGTGGCACGGTGTGGATGGGCGTCTCGCCGACGAGTTGACCGAAGCGCGCGATCACCTTCTCGTGGTACAGCGCGAACAGATCCCCGAACAGCGCTAGCTGGGCCTCGCTCGGCGCGGATTCGGCGTCCCACACCGCGAGCAACGCCCGCCAGACGAGCACGTGCAGATCGGGCGCGACGGCGAAGTAGGCGTCGACCGCCTCCGGCACCTCGACGACCATATCGGCGATCGAATTCAGTACCGCGCGTTGCATACTCATCTCGAGCACGCCGAGCAGCTTGCGTACCAGTGCGATCTCGGCGGCGATGATGCGCGCGTGATCGGGCACGGCGTCGCGGGCCATCGCCTCGAGTTCGTCGACGGCGGCGGCGAGCTCGGCCGAGTCGAGTACCTTCTCCCCCGCGGTGTAGGCGAGCAGCGCCTCGCCGACGATGCCGCGCTCCACCTCGACGATGTCGGTGAACATCTCGGCGGCGACAGCGGGCGCGGTGATCGAGAACCGGAACAGGTGCCGGTAGACGTCCATGCCGCCCTCGACCCGGACATCGCGGATGGTGAAGCCCTTGCCCCGCCTGGCCTCGACGAATCCGTAGGACTCGAGTCTGCCCAGGATGAGCTGGGCGGTGGCGCGGTTCATCCCGAACTCGTCGGCGACCTGGCGTACCGATGGCATCAGCTCGCCGGGCCGGTACTCGCCGGTGGCTACCCGGCGTGCCAACTCATCGGCGACGTCGGCGACCACCGTCCGGGATCCCATCGAAACAACACCTCTCGGTCATGAACCGGCTACGTCCCAGACAGTTTAGGTGGTGGGGCCGACACCCGCACGCACCAGCGGTGCTGTGGGCCGGTTCACGTCACACAGCCGTTCACTGCCTGGAACCGACCGAACAGCCTCTTCGGCAAGTAATCGGCAATTCAGCGGACGCCGAGGCACGCCCGAGGTCGACCGGCGGAAATCCCCGAGAAGCCCGCGCATCTGGATCAGACAGCATTGCGCGACACCGTGATTGAATACGCACGCAACGGGGCAGCTAAACATCTTGGGGAAAATGGTGAGAACCGCCCGGCTCGCCGCGAGCGCGGTCGCCGTGATCGCGGTGCGCGCGAGCTAGATCATGTCCTTCTTGTCCAGCCAGCGCATGACGGGCCAGCCCAAACCGACGGGGATCCAGCAGGTCAGGACGCGGTAGAGCAGTACCGCGGGGACCGCGATCTCGGCCGGGACGCCGAAGGCCGCGAGACCACCGATCAGCGCCGCTTCGACCGCGCCGACGCCACCGGGTGTCGGCGCGGCCGAAGCCAGCGTGCCGCCGATCATCGTGACGATGGTGACGGCCACGAAATCCGTTCCGCCACCGAAGGCTTCGACACTCGTCCACAACGCCAGCGCCTGCCCGAGCGTGATCGCGCCGCAGCCGCCGACGATCACCAGGAATCGCTTCGGGTCCTTGGCGAGGTCGACGAGTTCGCCAAGCACTTCCGTGACCTGCGGGCGGATCGAATGATTCACCCAGCGCCGCAACGTCGGCACGAACATGAACGCGCCGATCAGTCCGACGCCGACACCGGCGATCAGGTACAGCACGGTCGCGTCGGGCACGATGTGTGCCAGGTTGGTCGACGTGCCCGCCACCACGCTGAACACCACGAGCAGCACCAGGTGGGTGAGCACCTGCATCGACTGCTGCATCGCCACCGCGGCCGTCGCGCGCAGCGTCGACATGCCCGCCTTCTGCAGGAACCGCACGCTCAGCGCCAGCCCGCCGACACCGGCGGGGGTGGTCGTCGCCACGAAGGTGTTGGCCAGCTGCTCCACCACCAGGTAGCGCATCCTGATCAGCCCGTCCGCGCAGGCGCCGAGCGCGGCGGCGGCACCGATGTAGGTGAGCCCCGAGACCGCGAGGCCGGCCAGCGCCCACCACCAGTTGATCGTGCGCAGCTGACTGAAGAACGTCGGCACCTGGCTGATGAACGGATAGGCCACATAGACGAGCGCGACCAGCAGGACGAGCTGGATGATCTGGTTGCGGGAGAAGCGGGTGATCTGCTCGGACTGGATGCGGTCGTGGCCGGTCTGCCTGCGCACCTCCTCGCGGGCGGTGGCCATCACTTTCGTCCACTGCGGCACCGACTTTCGAATGCCGATCGACATGGCCGATTTCGTCAGCCGCCGGGCCGCGTGGGCGACGACGTCCTCGCCGAGCACCTCGATCGCGGCCGAGACTGCCTCGTGTTTGCCGTAGAGCGAGGTGGTGGTCACCAGCAGCTGGGCGATATCGGTCTGGCACTGTGCCTCGGCGGTCCCGAATTCAGCGGCCGCGAAACCACCGAACAGCGTGTCGCCCTGACTGACTCGCACGAAGCCGGGTTGCAGATCGCCAAGGCTGATCTGGTTCTCGTGCAGGCGATGCAGCGACCGCCACACCCCCGGCAGCACCTGCGCCGACAGCGTGGCGATCGGCGTGCCGCGAGGCATGGTGTGCGCGTACAGCATCCAGCCGCGACTCAGGCCCGCCACCGCGACCTGGTGGCTGTCGGCCATACCGAGGTCCCCGATCGCGATGCCGAGCAGCGCTCGATGTTCCACCGCCCGGTGCATCGATCCGTGCAGCGGCGCGGTTTCGCTGGAGCGGAACGTGATCCAGCGCCACACCTGCCGGATCGCGCCGAAGCTGCGCTGGTTCTTGCCGTACAGCTCGACGACGATCTCGTCTTCGGGCCCGTCGACCTCGGTGGCGAGCAGCAGCGGTCCGCGTCCGGCCGGGCGATCGACCCGGAAAGCATGCACCGTGTAGCCGCGCCCCGCGAGCACCCGGACCGCGGCGTCGAGCGGCACCTCGAGCGCGGGCGTGCCGACCAGCCAGACGATCACCGCACCGACGAGCCAGCCGACCACCAGGCCGAGCATCGCCCGCGCGGGCACCACCGAGCTCACCGCCAGGTGAATCGGTGCGAACATCAGCAGCAGGAACCACATCCAGCGCCGTGTCCGCGTCGGCAACCACGGACTCGACACGGTGAGCATGGCCGCGAGCATCGCGATCCAGCGTGGGTCGTCGAGGAATTGCGACAGGAAGGTGTCGAACCGGTCCGGGACCGGCAGGTGCCATTTCGGGGTGGAGATGCCGGTGCCGGTGATCGACAGGGCCAGCACGGCGAGCAGGCCCGCCGCCCCGTACCCGAACAGCAGTTTCCACTGCCTGCGCAGCACGAGTTCGATGAAGATGGCGAACGGCAGTGCCAGGATGAGCAATCCGTAGATCAGATAGACCATGGTCGACTGGTCCTGGCTGAGGAAGTCGACGATATTGGCGACCGAACGTTCCAGCGCCAGCCACTCCGGTCGGGTGATCAGCGAGCCCGCGATCACGATGGCAACGCCCAGCGCCGCCAGCACCACCCGGACGATGTCACTGGTACGCCGGATCAGCGGTTGCAGGAGTTTCCCCGTGACCGGGATATCCCGACCGTCGACTCGCATGAGCCGCACGATACACACCGACACGCCGCAGACCCGCCGTGACATCACCCAACCGGCACGGTCGTTCCCGCGTGCGGTGAAGCCGATCACAGGCCGTCACAAACACCGGCGTCACCCCGTCCAGGAAGTAGGGAAACACCCACTCAGCCGGAAGGAACGATCATGCAGGTTCTGCTCGCAGGCGCCACCGGCGCCATCGGCCGCCCTCTGATCCGCGCGTTGACCGCGAACGGGCACGCGGTCTCGGCGCTCGTCCGCGATCCGAGCGCGCACCCGCTCGTCCGCGAACTCGGTGCCGTGCCGATCACGGCCGATGTACTCGACCGCGACGGGCTGCTGCGCGCGGTGGAGGGCACTCGCGCCGACGCCGTGATCCACCAGGCCACCGCCCTGCGCAATGCGAAGGTGCAGCGCCGGATTCCGGCCGACGATCCGACCAGCTTGCTGCGCACGGTCGGCACGGCCAACCTGCTCGATGCCGCGGAGCGGGTGGGTGCAGGGCGATTCGTCACGCAGTCGCTGATCCTCGGCTACGGGTACCACGATCACGGTGACCGGCTCATCACCGAACGCGATCGGTTCGGCGTGTACGACGGTGGGGTGGCCGACGAGGTGGTGCGCGCGTGCGTCACCGGCGAGAGCCAGGCGTTCGAGGCACCCGGGGTCGAGGCCATCGCGATGCGGTACGGGCTCTTCTACGGGCCAGGCGCGTTCAGCGATCTGTTCGCGGACATGATGCGTAAGCACAGTCCGGTCGGGCCGCTCGGTTCCGGTGGCGTCAATACCTGGGTCCATGTCGATGACGCGGCCGCCGCGACCGTCGCCGCGCTGGAACGCGGCATACCCGGCCGCGCCTACAACATCGCCGACGACAACCCGATCACCTGGCGGGAGTTCTTCACCGAGGTGGCGCGCAGCCAGCACACGCCGCGTCCGATTCGCTTGCCGGCGTGGATGATTCGACTGGCCGTTCCCTATATCGGTGCGCTCATGTCGGACACCTCGATACGGATCTCGAGTCAGCTCGCGCACGATGAATTAGGTTGGCGTCCACAGTATTCCAGCGTTTCCGCGGGGCTCGCCGCCTAGCGGGTCGACGCGATCGGAGCCACGGCGGAGCTCGAGGATGCCGTACGCCGGTTCAGTGCGCCCTGGCCACGACGGCGGCGCGGTCGTGGCCGGGGATCACTTCGATCTCGGCGGGCAGGGCATGCAGGCGGTGGATCGTCTCGAAGGCCTTGTCGCGGTCGGCGTCGACGAATTCGCCGGGGATCGGGGCCTTTTCGCGTAGGAGGTCGATTTGCAGGGTGCTCCAGACCGCGTCGCCGGCGAGCAGCACCCGGGAGCCGTCGTCGACCGCGAGGAGAACGCCGACACTGCCGGGCGTATGACCGGCCAGGTCGACGATCAGCACGGAGCCGTCGCCGAAGAGATCGTGACTGCGGTCGAAGGTGAGAACCGGCGGGCCGTCGAGTTCGTAGAGGTCGAAGGCACGTCCGCGCAGGGGACCGCGGGCGACGCCGAGCGGGACGTGCGAACCGCCCATCGCCCAGTGGTATTCGACGGCGGGCACCCGGATCGGAACCAAGCCGGGCAGCTCGTACAGGCCGGAGACGTGATCCCAGTGCAGATGGGTCGGCAGCACGAAGTCGATGTCGTTGCCGGTGAGGTCGTGGGCGGCCAGCACCTCGGTCAGCGGGTGCACCGGATCGTCGGGAGCCACCAGCTGCGATACCAGGAACGGCAGTTCGGGCAGCACCCGCTCGTGCACGCCCGCGCAGATCGCCGGGTCGACGAGGAAGGTGGCGTCGGGGTGGCGGATCAGGAAGCTCGACATGGTCAGCTGCGTTGACCGCAGCGTGCGCACGCCCTCGGCGACGATCGCGGTCGGCGCGCACAGATCCGCCTGCACGAGCGCGGTCAGCCCGACCGTGTTGTGCGCGGGCGGAACAGCAGCGGACTCGAGCCCGTCGAGGAAAATCTTGTTCGCCCCGCGCGGCCAGAGCAGCCGCGGGCCCGTCGCGGCAACAGCGACACAGCAGGCGAGAACAGTCGATAACATAGTCGTGCGCTCACCCATACCTGTCACCGTAGGCGATCCCCCACACCCCGACCACCGGACCAGGTCGAGCCACTCGACTGCAGACTCCGCTCGCGCTAACGCATGACAACATCCGGCGACCTTCCGGCTATCGGCCCGACAGCGGGCGCTGGCGTCGGTCTACGGTGGGCTCAGTCGGTGCGGCCCATCAGCCGATCCGTCTCACGCCGTTCACGTTTTGTGGGCCGACCGGCGCCACGCTCCCGTTGCGGCAGCGTCGCTAGAACTTCCTTCGGCGGCGGTGGTGGGCTGCGGTCGATCAGACACTGGGCGGCGACCGGTGGGCCGACCCGCTTGTGGATGATCCGTTCGACCACCACGATGCGCTCGATACCCGCATGCCGGACCCTGATCTCGTCACCGGGGCGAACGGTCAGCGCCGGTTTCGCGGTCACCCCATTAACGCGCACATGCCCGGCGCGACAGGCTTCTGCCGCGGCCGAGCGTGTTTTGAACAGGCGCACTGCCCAGGTCCAGGCGTCTACCCGGGCCTGGGTTTCGGAGCGCTGCTGCGCGGGGGCCACCCCTAGACGATACGGCGAGCCGTGACGACGTCGTCGGCGGAGAGGTGGGTGTAGGACACCGGGGTGCCCGACTGCACGGCATTGAGGAGCTGGCCGTTGCCCGCGTAGATACCGACGTGGCCGCCACCGTTGGTGATGACGATGTCACCGGCCTGCAGGTTGTCGAACGAGACCGGAGCGCCGACGTGCGACTGCTCGAAGCTGGTGCGCGGCAGTTCGACACCGGCCTGGCGGTATGCCCACTGCACGAGGCCGGAGCAGTCGAAGCTCTGCGGGCCCGCGGCACCCCAGTTGTACTGGGCGCCGACCTTGCCACGAGCGGCGTCGAGAGCGACGTTGCCCGCAGTCTGCTGCTGCTGGAACGGGTTTTCGATGTTCACGCTCGGGAGCTGCGGTGCGGCCTGGCCCTGAGGGGCGACCATCGCCTGCAGCTGCTTCTCCATCTGCTGCGCCGGCTGCTCGAGCTCTGGCGGCAGATCGAAGTTACCGAGACCGGGAATGTTGATCGTGGCGGCCTGCGACAGCGCGGGCATCGCACCGGTTGTAGCGGCCACCGCGCCCAGGACAAGGGCACCCTTGACGGAATTCGGCAGTCGAGAATCCCGCTGCAAGCTGTGTTTACCCACCGAGACGAGTCTCCGATCTTGCTACTCTCCCGCCGATTCGTCGCGAATCGCTTGGCGACAACGACTATTCGGCGGTGACCCAGTGGCGCCGCTTCTCTGACGAACCGACAGACTCCACTAAGTCACGAGAAGATTACGGCCTGTGATGAGCGCTGTCCAGCGAAGCACGCAAGTTGTTTTCCGCCAACGGGAAAAGCCCAGAACAGAAGCCACGGCACCGGCGTGTCGGCGCGAGTAACGAATTCATCGTCACTGTCGCGCGATGCGTTACCGATCGCGCAGCGCGCGCTCGAGTTCGTCGATGCGCGTCCGGGCGTCGGCCAGGTCGACCTCCAGCCTGCCAAGCATGATCAACAGTGGTCCGAGCGCCAGGTCGGCGAGCGCCTCAGGGGGCAGGTCGCCATAGCCCTGCTCGAACGTCGCCTCGAGCGTCGCCAGCAGTCCGCGCCGGACCGAGTCGGCCAGATACGCCCCCGGCGGCAGCGGCCACGCGGCGACCATTTCGGCGGTGGACCTCGGTTGCTCGGACATCACCCTCCTTCTCGGATTCACGGACACCTCTCGTGTTCGCTAGCAGTATCTAGGACGCAGCGCAGAGTTACCGAGATTCTCCCGTGCACACGCGCTACGGTTATCCGGCATGGACCCCGTGCGCAATCCGTATGCACCCGGCGCCGGCCAGCGTCCGCCCGAATTGGCCGGTCGTGGCAAACAACTCGCGGCGTTCGACATCGTGCTCGAGCGCATCGCCCGCGGCCGCCCGGAACGCAGCGTGATGCTCACCGGCCTGCGTGGCGTCGGAAAGACCGTGCTGCTCAACCAGCTTCGCTCGGCCGCCATCTCACGCGGCTGGGGCACCGGCAAGATCGAGGCGCGACCCGACCAGGATCTGCGCAGACCGCTGTCCTCGGCACTGCACATGGCGGTGCGCGGGATCGCGATGAACGCGCGCAATGCCGAGCAGGTCGACGATTTCCTCGGCATTCTCAAGGCCTTCGCCCTGCGCGCCACCGCGGACAAGGGAATGCGCGAACGCTGGCAGCCCGGCATCGACGTACCGGCGGTGACCGGCCGTGCCGATTCCGGCGATATCGAGATCGACCTGATCGAACTGTTCAAAGAGGCCGCGGCCCTCGCCTCCGACATCGGTGTCGGCATAGCCGTCTTCATCGACGAAATGCAAGACCTCGGGCCCGCTGACGTGTCCGCGATCTGCGGGGCCTGCCACGAGCTGAGCCAGGACGGCGCGCCGCTGATCGTCGTCGGGGCGGGCCTACCTCACCTCCCCGCAGTCCTTTCGGCCTCGAAAAGCTACTCCGAGCGACTGTTCAGCTATCACCGCATCGATCGCCTCGACCGCGAGTCGGCCGACCTCGCCCTCATCGCGCCCGCCGAACGCGAGGACGTGAAGTTCACCGAGACCGCGCTCGACTCGCTCTACCAAAGAGCCGACGGCTACCCGTATTTCGTGCAGGCCTATGGCAAAGCGGCCTGGGATCAGGCGCCCGACAGCCCGATCACCGCCGAAGATGTGGCCGTGGCCGCACCCGCGGCGGAAGAGGAACTCGCGGTCGGATTCTTCGGCTCCCGCTATGAACGCGCCACCCCCGCCGAACGCGAGTACATGCGCGCCATGGCCGACTTGGCCGGTGACGATGCTCCGGTCGCGACGGCGGCGGTGGCTGCCGAGCTCGGCCGAAAGCCCGCGTCGGTGTCACCCGCGCGCGACGGGCTGATCAAGAAGGGGCTCATCTACTCGGCCGAACGCGGCACGATCGGCTTCACCGTTCCCCACTTCGGCCGCTATCTCCGGAGCGTATGAGTTTCTTCTGGTTTCTATGACATCCACTAGAGAGCGAAAGAAAAACCTGAAGAGCCCACTCGACCAATATCTACATAGTTCTATTCAATTCGCTAGATATTCGAAGATTGTGGTGAGTAACGGTGTGAGCCTGCCCGGGATCAGTTGCGCATCGGGTGGATAACGCGAGGGTTGAGCAGTTAACGCGCTGGAAACCTTCTCCGAAAAGCCCAGCAGGGACGCGTCGTTCAGATGCGTCCCGCCGGACCGGAGGAGGCCGCTATGTCGAAGACCTTCCCTATCACCGACAGCGACGGTCGCCGCTGCACAGTCGTCGCCGACGACGGTGTACCGATCGCGGTCCGCAGCTTCGGCGCCACCGACGCGGCGCTGACCGTCGTCTTCGTCCACGGCCACTGCCTGCACACCGAATATTGGTCCTTCCTGCGCGAACACCTCCTGCGGGACTGGGACGCAGGCACCCGGATGGTCTTCTACGACCACCGCGGCCACGGCGAATCCGGGCACGCGCACCACGGCACCTACACGATCGACCAGCTCGCCACCGATCTCGACGCGGTGCTGCGCGCGGTCGCGCCGACCGGACCGGTGGTGCTGGTCGGTCATTCGATGGGCGCGATGGTGGTGCTGGCCTACGCCCGCCTCTACCCGGCGGCCATCGGTCAGCGGGTCGCGGGGATCGGCCTGATCGCCGGCGCCGCCGGCGGTATCACCGAGGTCGGTCTCGGCAGGCTGCTCAACCGGCACGCGGTGGCCTCGCTGCAACACGCCGTCGTGCACGCGCCCCGGGTGATGCAGGCGTCGAAGCGTCTCTCGCGCTGGATCTTCGGGCCGCTGATCCGCGAGGCGAGCACGGGCACCCGGCGGGTGAATCCACGGGTGGCGGCCATCGCCACCGCGGTGCTGAACGAGACCGCGCTGCTCACCATGTCCGGCTTCCTGAGCTCGCTGCTCGACTTCGACGAGGCGCTCACGCTGCCCCACTTCGGCGATCTGCCCGCCCTGGTCCTGGCGGGTTCGGCCGATCTCATGATGCCGTTCGCGCACTCGGTGGTACTCGCCTCGCAGCTGGCGGGCGCCGAGTTGGTGCGGATCGAGGGCGCGGGTCACAGCGTGGTCCTCGAGCGCGCGGAGGAAGTGGCGCACTCGCTCACCGAGCTGGTCGACCGGGCAAGTACCGGCGTTCGGGCCCGTTACGCCGTCGCGGGGTGAGTCGAACAGTTACCCGATGGCAATCGCAGTGATCCCCCACAACTCCGGGCGTAAACCGAAAAGATCCGTTATTGTGGTGGAGATCACGTTGTGTGGTGAGTCACACGGCTCGGTGCAGTGCGGCCCGGGACTCTTCGGGCGTACCCGTGATCCGGCGAGTCGGTATGCCCGCCATATACCCAGGAGGTAACGATGACACGCAGCGATATCGCGGAACTGCGCTACGCGGTCGGCCAACTCCGGCAATCGATCGGCGCACTGCGCTCCAACTACGGCGACGCGGCCACCATCCGCCGCCTGGAGAACGACCTGGAGCGGCTCGTCATCGACGCCGAGGATTTCGAGCACGAGCCGCCGCCGGAACTGGCCGTTCCGCGCAGGTCCGAGCCGATCTACGTCCCCGACAGCAAGTCGGACGAAGCGGCATGGATGGGCGCGCAGGACGAAGGGTTGGGGTTCCACTCCCGGCCGCGCACGAAGTAAAGCCTGATCACCGGCGCGACGGCCCTGCTACCAGGGTCGTCGCGCCGACCCTCCTGCGCCGCATCGGGGTCACCCCGCCCGATGTCGGCCAAGTCTGCGTGTTCGGGAGCCGTGAAAGCGGGCGCCACGCGGGACTTCAGCGGGCTCGTCGACCTCGGCGGATTCGAACAACGCCGCGATCCCGTGATCGTGGCCGAGCGCGATGGCCTCGAGTCCGTAGCGGCCGCCGGTGCGGCCGAGTTCGTGCAGCATCGTCGTCATGATGCGCAGGCCGGTGGCACCGACCGGATGGCCGAGCGCGATATCCGAGCCGTTCACGTTCAGGCGGTCCAAGGGGTCGAGTTCCCATTCGGTGGCCAAGGCGAGCACCTCCACCGCGTAACCCTCGTTGATCTCGAGCAAGTCGATCTCATCCAGCGAACACCCGGTACGGCCGAGCAGTTTCGACACCGCGGGCGCCGCACCGAGACCGGGGCCCTCGTTGTCACATCCCGCGGCGGCCCACCCCGCGAGGAAAGCCATCGGGGTCAATCCCAGCTCACCGAGGCGATCCTCGGCCACGACCAGGCACGCGGACGCCCCGAGCCGATGCGAACTCATGTTCCCGGCCGTCACCACTCCGTCGGCGAGCAGCGGGCGCAAGCCGGCCAGCGTGTGCGTCGAGAGATCATCGCGAACACCTTCGTCGCGGGTGATCTGGTGATCGCCGTACCCGGCGGCCACCCCGACCACCTCGGCCGCGAACGCACCCTGCCGCCAAGCGCGGGCCGCCTTGCGATGACTGGCGACCGCGAACTCGTCGGCGGCATTGCGGTCGATCCCGTAGTAGTGCGCGAGCCGCTCGGCATTGTGCAGCCCAGCGGTCCCACCGAGCAGCCCGGACTGTGTCGACGCGCATTCCACTCCGCCCGCGACCACCACGTCGGCGGCACCGGTCTGCACCATCATCGCCGCGGTGATCACCGCCTGCAGGCCGCTGCCACCGTGTTTGTCAGTGACGAAACCTGGCACCGCGAAAGGTAATCCGGCGCCGCGGGCGGCGAGCGAACCCACCGCGGGGACATCGGAGAGGCCACCGTCGATGCAGGCCATGGCCACATCGGCGATGCGTAGCGGGTCGATCCCCGAGCGTTCGATCACGGCCGACAACACCGTGGTCGCGAGCCATTCGGCGGGCATACCCGACAGCGCACCACCCTCGACGCCACTGGGCGTGCGGACGGGTGCCACGATCGCGGCTCTTCTCATTGCGCGTCACGCTCCTCTCCCCGGCGGGGGAATACCTGTCACAGGGCACCACAGGTTTGTTGCACAGGTATGACAGCCCGTCACGGCCGTCACGGCTGTGATCGAGATCACCGACGTGTGCGGCAACCGAGTGCGTGAGACCCACGACGAGCGGCGTGAACACAGGCGTATGGTGCTCCACATCACAATCCATCGCGGTGGGGAATGATCACTGCCGCAGACCCGAAGATCAGCGAGGCATCCACCGTGAGTGCCGCACCGACCGCCTCCCCCGCATCGCACTCGGCGGGGACCGGCGTCTTCAGCAGAACGCGTGCCCGTATTTCCGCACGCACCCTCCGCACCGACCGCTGGTGGCTACCACCACTGTTCACCGCGCTCGGGCTCGCCGCGTTCATCATCTACGCGACGATCAGATCCTTTGTGCGGACGGCCTATTGGGTACCCGAGTTCCACTATCTGACCCCGTTCTATTCGCCGTGTCTGAGCGACTCGTGCGCGCCGGGGTCGGCGCACTTCGGTACCCCGTTCCCCGAGCTGCCGATCTGGATCCCGCTGGGGTTCGTGGTGCTGCCGTTCCTGCTCGGCTTCCGGCTGACCTGCTACTACTACCGCAAGGCCTACTACCGCTCGGTGTGGTTCTCCCCGCCCGCCTGCGCGGTAGCCGAGCCACACGCGCGCTACACCGGTGAGTCGCGGCTGCCGTTGATCATCCAGAACGCGCACCGCTACTTCTTCTACGTGGCGCTGGTGGTGTCGCTGGTCAATACCTACGACGCGATCACCGCGTTCCACGGCAGCAGTGGTGGTTTCGGTTTCGGCCTCGGCAACATAGTGCTGCTGGTCAACGTGATCCTGCTGTGGGCCTACACCCTGTCGTGTCACTCGTGCAGGCACATCGCGGGCGGACGGCTCAAGAACTTCTCCGCCCACCCGGTGCGGTACTGGTACTGGACCCAGATCTCCAAGCTCAACACCCGCCACATGGCGCTGGCCTGGACCACGCTCGGCACCCTCGTGCTCACCGACTTCTACGTGATGTTGGTTGCGAGCGACACCATTTCGGACCTGCGGTTCGTCAACTGATCCGCGACAACGCGAGGAGCTTGAATTTCAATGCCAGACGTGGAACGGCACGACTACGACGTCGTGGTGATCGGGGCGGGCGGCGCGGGTCTGCGAGCCGTGATCGAGGCACGCGAACAAGGGCTTTCGGTGGCGGTGGTGTGTAAGTCGTTGTTCGGCAAGGCGCATACCGTGATGGCCGAGGGCGGCTGCGCGGCGTCGATGGGCAATGCCAACGACAAGGACAACTGGCAGACGCACTTCAGAGACACGATGCGCGGCGGCAAGTTCCTCAACAACTGGCGCATGGCCGAACTGCATGCCCAGGAGGCGGCCGATCGGGTGTGGGAGCTGGAAACCTATGGGGCGCTGTTCGATCGGACGGCCGACGGCCGGATCAGCCAGCGCAACTTCGGCGGCCACACCTATCCCCGCCTCGCCCACGTCGGCGACCGGACCGGCCTGGAACTGATCCGCACGATGCAGCAGAAGATCGTCTCGCTGCAGCAGGAGGACTACGCGGAGACCGGCGATTACGAGGCCAGGATCAAGGTCTTCGCCGAGTGCACGATCACCGAATTGCTCACCGAGGCGGGCGCGATCGCGGGCGCGTTCGGGTACTGGCGCGAATCCGGTGGCTTCATCCTGTTCAAGGCGCCCGCCGTGGTGTTGGCCACCGGCGGAATCGGCAAGTCCTACAAGGTGACATCGAACTCGTGGGAGTACACGGGCGACGGCCACGCGCTGGCGATTCGCTCCGGCGCGACGCTGATCAATATGGAGTTCCTGCAGTTCCACCCCACCGGCATGGTCTGGCCGCCGAGTGTGAAGGGCATTCTCGTCACCGAGGGTGTGCGCGGCGACGGTGGTGTGCTGAAGAACTCCGAGGGTAAGCGGTTCATGTTCGACTACATCCCGCCGGTGTTCAAGGGCCAATACGCCGAGACCGAGGAAGAAGCCGATCAGTGGCTGCGCGACAACGATTCCGCGCGCCGCACCCCCGACCTACTCCCCCGCGACGAGGTCGCACGGGCGATCAACGAGGAGGTGAAGGCGGGCCGCGGCACCGAGCACGGCGGCGTATTCCTCGACATCGCCTCGCGCATGCCCGCCGAGGAGATCGTGCGCAGGCTGCCGTCGATGCACCATCAGTTCAAGGAACTGGCCGACGTCGACATCACGGCCGAGCCGATGGAAGTAGGGCCCACCTGCCACTACGTGATGGGCGGGATCGAGGTGAATCCCGATACCGGCGCGGCGGTGGTGCCCGGATTGTTCGCCGCCGGTGAGTGTTCCGGCGGTATGCACGGTTCGAACCGGCTCGGCGGCAACTCGCTGTCGGACCTGCTGGTATTCGGCCGCAGGGCCGGGCTCGGCGCTTCGGCGTACGTCCAGCAGCTCACCGACAAGCCGACACCCGCCGAGGCCGATATCGACGACGCGGTGAAAACCGCACTGGCGCCATTCGATTCGGCCGTAGACGGTGCGGGCGAGAACCCCTACACCCTGCACTCCGAACTCCAGCAGACGATGAACGACCTGGTCGGCATCATCCGCAAGGAGCACGAGGTGCGCGCGGCGATCGACAAGCTGAACGAATTGCGCGCCCGCTATGCCAACGTGACGGTAGCGGGCAAGCGGCCCTTCAACCCCGGCTGGCACCTGGCCCTCGACCTGGCCAACATGCTGCTGGTCAGCGAATGTGTCGCCCAGGCAGCGCTTTTGCGGACCGAGAGCCGCGGCGGCCACACCCGCGACGATCACCCCGGCATGAATCCGGACTGGCGCAACAAGTTGCTGGTCTGCGCGGCCGTCGCCGGATCGCGCGCGCAGATCCCGGACGTCACCGTGACCCCCGCCGATCAGACACCGATGCGCGAAGACCTACTCGCCCTGTTCGAATTCGGCGAGCTCGAAAAGTACTACACCGAGCAAGAATTGGCTGCGCACCCGGCAGCCGAGGGAAAGGCGTAACCATGGGATACGACGCCCGGTTCCGGGTCTGGCGCGGCGACATCGACGGCGGCAGTCTCGAGGACTACACGGTGGCGGTGAACGAGGGCGAGGTGGTGCTCGACATCATCCATCGCCTGCAGGCCACCCAAACCCCCGACCTCGCGGTGCGCTGGAATTGCAAAGCGGGCAAGTGTGGTTCGTGCTCGGCGGAGGTGAACGGGCGCCCGCGGTTGCTGTGTATGACGCGGATGTCGACGTTCACGGCGGACGAGGTCATCACCGTCACCCCGATGCGCACGTTCCCGATCATCAAGGATCTCGTCACCGACGTCTCGTTCAACTACGAGAAGGCAAGGGAGATACCGTCGTTCACACCACCGGCCGGTCTCGCGCCGGGCGACTACCGGATGAAGCAGATCGACGTGGAACGCTCGCAGGAGTTCCGCAAGTGCATCGAGTGCTTCCTGTGCCAGGACACCTGCCATGTGGTGCGTGATCACGAGGAGAACAAGCCCTCCTTCGCGGGCCCGCGCTACCTGATGCGCATCGCGGAGTTGGAGATGCATCCCCTGGACACGCGCGATCGACGCGAAATGGCCCAGGAGGAAGCAGGTTTGAGCTATTGCAATATCACCAAGTGCTGCACCGACGTGTGCCCCGAGCACATCAAGATCACTGACAACGCGCTGATTCCGCTGAAGGAACGGGTCGTGGATCGCAAATACGACCCGATTGTCTGGCTCGGCAATAAATTGTTCAGGCGATAGGAACTGTTGACGCTGCGGGGTACGAAACCCCGCAGCGTCCGCCGCCTACAAGACAGCGACAGTCCCCACAGCGACTAATCCGACCAGTAATCCGATGAACAGCGCCGACAGGAATGAGCCGGTGAGTACGTAGATTCCGATCGCCGATACCGCGAACAGCAGTATCACGATCAGGCGCTCCACCCCATCCTCAGGCGCTAGCCTCCGGTACCGGGGTGGCATCTTCTTCAACCCTCGGTCCATATACCTGGGCTACCCGACCCTGCCCGCACCAAACCTCGGCCTATGCCGAATATCTATCGTTCTGTGATCTAGCGTGATCAAGGACGATCGAACTCGCCGTCGTGCACACCCGCGGTGAACGCGGTCCATTCACTCGGGGTGAAGATCAGCACCGGACCGTCGGGATTCTTGCTGTCGCGCAGGGCGACGTACCCCTGCGCCAGCATGGCGACCTCCACGCTGCCGTCCTCGGTACCCGCGCGCAGCCAGGTAGCGCCGGTGGTGTCGATGTCGCGCTTGGTGTTCACGCGAACACGCCGGTGTCGATGCCGCGGGTGAAGGCATCCCAGCTGGCGCCGTCGAAGACCAGCGCCGGGCCCGCGGGGTTCTTGCTGTCACGCACGCCGACCTGCCCACCGAACAGGAAGGCAACTTCGACGCAATCCTTGCCCGCACCACTGCGGGTGCTCTTGAACCAGTGTGCGTCGACGAGATCGAAACTCATGCCACATACTCCTTCGCGACCTGCCGCAGCAGGTATCTACTCGGTTGGATATCCAGCGCATGACGCTGGAGGCATTCGTGAGCCAGGTCGTACCTTCGAACATCCGCGCGTCGTTCCAGGTAGAGGTCGCCGGTAAAGCCTTCGGCGTACACCACCGGTGGTTCGACCGGTTGCCCCTTACTGTCGGTGCCGAACTCGAGAACCGTGAAAGGTCCGGTAGAGACTCCGAGCGGAACACCGGCGGCAAACGGCAGGATGCGCACTGCCACATTACTTCGCGTACTCGCGTCGGCGAGATGTCGCAACTGCGCAGCCATCACCTTTGCATCACCGACGATCGTGCGCAATACCGATTCGTGCAGCACCACGTCGATCTCGGCGGGCGAATGCTTGCGGTTGATCAGCGCCTGGCGTTGCAGCCGCAGCGCGACGCGGCGATCGAGCTCGTCGACCGAATCCTGGGGAAAGCCCAGATGATTCAGTGCCCGTGCGTATTCCGCGGTCTGCAACAGGCCGGGAACCAGCTCGGACTGATAGGCGCGCAGCCGGTGCGCCGAAGCCTCCAAACCCACATAGATATCGAAATTTTCGGGTATCAGATCGCCGTAGGCGTGCCACCAACTCTTCACAGCGGCCTGCTGCGCGAGACCGGTGAAGCCCTCGGCGAGATCGTCGGGAATCCCGTAGATCCGGCACAGTTCGTGGATGTCGATGGTCCGGATGCGATCGGCCTGACCCTTTTCCAGGCGCTGCAGGGTGCTGGCGCCCCACTCCATCAGCCGGGCCGCCTCGGCGATGGTGAGCCCGGCCTGGGTGCGCCAATCGCGCAGATAGCGCCCGAGTTGGCGGCGCGGCAGGGTCGAGGAGACACCTGTCTGCCCTTCTGTTCCGTTAGATGCGTTCGCTGCCACAGCCCCACTCCTTCTGTGTCGCACACCCGCCACCCCGCGCCGAGCCCCACTGCGAGGGTGGATTTCGTCCACTGTGGGGAATCCTGCACTCCCGCTTGGATGTTGTGCTGGGAATTCGCGGTAAATCTCGCCGAACGGGCGTGTACTCACCGTTAGCGGGGGGTTTGCGTGCTGTGCTGGTTCCATGCAATTGAGCGAAGTGAACATGCGCGTCGCCACAGCACTGCTGAGTTGCTCTACCGATCCGGGCCCGATGGAGCCCGAACAAGCTCATGCCGCAATGCAATTGCACCTCGACTGCACGGTCGAGGAGTGTCGGGTGCGCAGACGGGCGCGTAACACCCTCGTCGAAGCGGGCCGCTGCGTCTTGGATGCGCGCGCGACGCGTTAGTGGTGGCACGCCTCAGTGGTGGCGATGGTCGGTGATCGGATCGCGCGGGCCGAACTTCGGTTTGCGCGCCTGTCCGCTCAGCCCGAGCAGCCGCACCGCCCGGTAGCGGTGGGGTTGTAGCGGTCGCAGGTATTCGATCATCGCGTCGTCGTCGATCGGGTGGCCGAGCAGGCTCCAGCCGACCACGGCGGCGAGGTGGTAGTCGCCGACCGAGAGCGCGTCGGCGTCACCGAAGGCGCGTTGCGCGGTCTCGGCCACCGTCCATACGCCGATACCCGGCAGGCTGCGCAGACGTCGCGCCGCCTCGGCCGGGTCGAGCGTTGCCGTGCGTTCGATCGAATCGGCGACCCTGGCCGCGCGCACGATGGTCTGTGCGCGCTGCGGGCCGACATTGGCTCGGTGGTATTTCCACGACGGGATGAGCCGCCAGGTCTCGGCGTCCGGCGCCACCATCAGGCCGGTCGGTGCCGGACCGGGAGCCTTCGTGCCGAACTCGCGGACCAGGGTGCGCCAGGCCGCGAACGACGACTTGGTGTGCACCTTCTGTTCGAGGACGGCCGGGATCAGCGACTCCATCACCCGGCCGGTTTTCAGCATGCGCAGGCCAGGGACCGTGCGGTGGGCTTCTTTGAGCTTGGGATGTTCGGGGGCGAAGTCGTCGAGGTTCTCCTCGAGGCAGAGCATGGTCTCGAGGCCGGCCAGGAATTCCTCGGCACCGGGGCCCCAGGCGCGCGCGGTGGCGCCGTCGCGGCCGTCCTGGGTCAGGCGGTAGGTGACCACGCCGGTGGGCAGTCGCGAGGCGTGCCAGTGGGCACCGTCGGGGGTGACGTGGTGGCAGGGGTCGCCGCCACCCCGACGCAGGGGCGACACGGTGATGCCGACGTCGAAGGGCCTGCTCGACCGGACAGTTCTGGACAGACCGGCCAGGTCCTGAGCCAGGGTCTGGTCACGCATCCGACCATTGTGCGCCTGTGACCGGCGTCAACCGATGGGCGGTCCGGTCGAACTGTCGAGCAGGTACCTGGCCAGATGTCGGCCACGGACGCCGGCCAGCTGGTCGGCTTGGGTGCGGCAGGAGAACCCGTCGGCCAGGAACACGGCGTTCGGTGGGGCGCTTCTCAGCGCGGGGAGCAGGGCGTTTTCCGCTACTGCGACCGAGACGTCGTAGTGGCCGCGTTGCATGCCGAAGTTGCCTGCCAGGCCGCAGCAGCCTGCCAGTTCCTCGACCGTGACGCCCATCGCGGCGAGGATCCGGCGTTCGGCATCGAAGCCACCTACGGCGTGCTGGTGACAGTGCGGCTGGACCACGACGGTGTCGTGCGGTCGACGGGGTGGCTGCCAGGCGGGGTGCTCGAGCAGGAACTCGGCGAGGGTGCGGATCGAGGCGGCGACCCGGTGTGCCCGTGGGTCGCCGGGCAGTAGTTCGGGGAGGTCGGCGCGGAGGGTGGCGGTGCAAGAGGGTTCGAGGCCGATGATCGGGCCGCCTGCCGCCGCGTGTTCGGCCAGGGCGTCGAGGGTGGCGCGCAGGCGGTTGCGGGCGCCGTCGAGTTGGCCGGTGCTGATCCAGGTGAGGCCGCAGCAGACGCGAGCCTTCGGGAGGGTGACGCGGTAGCCGAGCTGTTCGATGAGTTGTCTGGCGGCCAGCGCGTTCTCGGGGTCGAACGTCTCGGTGAAGGTGTCGATCCACAGCATCACTTCGCCTGCGGGCAGATCGCTGGCCGATGCCGGTGTGCGCTCGGCGGACACGTGGTCGCCGTCGCGGCCCCGCACTTTCGCTTTCTCATCGGTCCAGATCCGGCGCAGCGGTTCGGGGGCGAGCCGCGGTGCCACGCGCCTCGGGTCGATTCCGGCCAGACGCATGCCGGTTCGACGGAGGCGGGGGCGGGCGGCCAAGGCGTTGGCCAGGCGGGGGAAGTGCCGGGCGATCGCCAGCCAGCGTGGGAGTTGGCCGAGGACATAGTGATCCAGTGGGCGGAGGCGGCCCTGGTAGCGGCGGTAGAGCGCCTCGGATTTGTAGGTGGCCATGTCGACGCCCGCGGGGCAGTCGGAGGCGCAGGCTTTGCAGGACAGGCAGAGGTCAAGGGATTGCTCGACTGCTGGTGCGCGCCAGTCGAGTTCGCCGCGGACGACCTCCTGGAGGACTCGCGCGCGGGCTCGCGTGGTGTCCTTCTCGTCGGCGGTGGCCAGGTACGAGGGGCACATGAAGCCGCCGGTCAAGTGAGTGTCCGCACGGCACTTACCGATTCCTACACATCTGTGCACAGCTGTGGATAAATCGCCGGCGTCTGCGGACAAGGCGAAACCTCGCGACGGGACGGGTGCGAGACCGGCTACGCGCAGGTCGGCGTCGACGGGGTTCGGGGCGACGAGGACGCCGGGGTTCAGGATGTTGTCGGGATCGAACAGAGTTTTGAAGCCGACGAAAGCCGCACGGGCGGCCGGTGAGTACATGACTTCGAGTAGTTCGGATCTGGCACGGCCGTCGCCGTGTTCGCCCGAGAGCGAGCCGCCGTGGCGCACAACGAGTTCGGCGGCATCGAACAGGAAGGTGCGAAATCGCCGGGGTGCGTCGGTGATCGGGAAGTCGAGGCGGACGTGGATGCAGCCGTCGCCGAGGTGGCCGTACAACAGGCCGCTCACGTCGTATTCCGCGGTGAGCGTAGCGAATTCGCGGAGGTAGGACCCGAGATTCTCCGGGGGGACAGCGGCATCCTCCCAACCGGGCCACGCCGGCTTCCCATCGGGAGTTCGACCGGCCAGACCGGCACCATCGGCGCGGATACGCCAGAGTGCCGCTGTCGCACTCGGATCGGTGACGATCCGGTGGTCATCGGCAGCGCTGGCCGCGCACAGTCGTTGGGCCACCGACAGCGCCTCGGCCGGGGTCGCTCCCGCGGTTTCGACGAACAGCCAGCCGCGCCCACGCGGCAACTCGGGCACCGTTCCCCGATGTGCCCGGACGACGTCGACCAGGCCGGCATCGATGCCCTCCACCGCGATCGGCGCGCAGCCCACCACCGCCGCGATATCGTCTGCGGCCGAGGCGATATCGGGGTAGCCGAGCACGGTGAGCACCGTCGCGGCGGGAACCGGCGTGAGCGCGATATCCGCTTCCAGGAGTAGTCCACAGGTTCCTTCGGAACCGACGAACGCCTTCGCAGCGGACAAACCACGTTCCGGCAGCAGGTGTTCCAGACCGTAGCCGGACGCCTGTCGATCGAAGCGCCCGAGTTCGGTGCGCAGGACAGCCAGATTGGCCGTGGTGAACTTCGCCAGGCCGGGCACCGCGGTCAGGTCGGCACCGAGCGTTCGCCGCTCCCCCGCGCCGTCGAGAATGCGCAGCTCACGCACGGTATCGGCGGTGCGCCCCCAGGCCAGCGCATGCGGTCCACACGCGTTGTTGCCGATCATCCCGCCCAGCGTGCAGCGATCCTGCGTCGACGGATCCGGCCCGAACCGCAGCCCGTCGGGGCGGAGCCTTCGTTGCAGCTCCGACAGCACGACCCCTGGCTGCACTGTCGCCGTTCGCGCCTCGACATCGACCGCGCGCACCGCCGTCATGTGCCTGCTGAAGTCCAGCACGATGCCAGGCCCGATGGCATTGCCCGCGACCGAGGTTCCGCCGCCGCGAGCGGTGACCGGCAGCCCGTTCTCGCGCGCGAAGGTCATCGCGGCGGCGACGTCGTCCTCGGCGCGGGGAAACACCACCATGGCGGGTCGGACGCGGTAGTTGGAGGCGTCGGCGGAGTACTCGACGCGCCTGCGGACCGACGCGTCGACTTGGCAGTCGATCCGCATGCGCAGGGCCTCGGCCAGCAATTCGGCGCTCCGGTCGTCGTCCACGAAACCAGCCTATGCGCGTCGACGCGACCGGCCGACTTGCCTGGCGAGGCGATGCGGGAGCCCGATTTCGCTGAGCGCGGAATCCGCGGCGCCCAGAAAGTATTTGCGGTCAACCTTTGTTGAGGTTTTAGTGTCGGTGGGCAGGAGTTCAATGGGTGGGGAGCCTCGAGGAGAGTGGCAGTGAGTATCGAATCAGTGGCATACAGCCAGATGTACCGGCAGGCGAACGCGCCGCAGGAGCAGCGCCCGTTCAGCATGGTGACGGCGCAGCGGATTGTGCGGTTCGCTACGCATCATCGGCGGCGGATCGGCGGGTTCCTACTGCTCAGCGTGCTCGCGGCGGTGCTCGGCGTGGCGACGCCGGTGCTGGCCGGACGGGTCGTGAACGGGATCGTCGACGGTGCGGCCCCGCGCACGGTGGCGCTGCTCGCGCTCGCCATCGCGGGCCTGGCCATCCTCGACGCGGCCCTCGGCATCGCTATCCGGTGGCTCTCGGCCCGGATCGGCGAGGGTCTGATCCTCGATCTGCGCACCGCCGTGTTCGATCACGTGCAGAAGATGCCCGTCGCGTTCTTCACCCGAACCCGCACCGGCGCGCTGGTGAGCCGGCTCAACAGCGACGTCATCGGCGCGCAGCGCGCGTTCAGCGACACCCTCTCCGGCGTGATCACCAACCTCGTCACCCTGCTGCTCACGCTCGCCGTGATGCTCAGCATCTCCTGGCAGATCACCCTGCTGGCGCTGGTACTGCTGCCCGTCTTCGTCATCCCGGCCCGGCGCGCGGGCAACAAACTCGCCGCCATGCAGCGCGAAGCCGCCCAGCTCAACGCCGCGATGAGCACCCAGATGACCGAGCGCTTCTCCGCGCCGGGCGCCACCCTGGTGAAGCTGTTCGGCAGGCCGAAGCAGGAGTCGTCGGAGTTCGCGGTGCGCGCCACCCGTGTGCGTGACATCGGCGTGCGCACGGCCATGCTGCAGACCACCTTCGTCACCTCGCTCACGCTGGTCTCCGCGCTCGCACTCGCGCTGGTCTACGGTCTCGGCGGCTGGTACGCGCTGAAGGGCAGCCTCGACGCGGGCTCGGTGGTCGCGCTCTCGCTGCTGCTCACCCGCCTGTACACCCCGCTCACCGCACTGGCCAGCGCCCGGCTCGAGATCATGTCGGCGCTGGTGAGTTTCGAGCGCGTCTTCGAGGTGCTCGATCTGAAGCCGCTGATCGAGGACGCCCCGCACGCCACCCCGGTGCCCGACGGCCCCGTCGCGGTGGAACTGGACGCGGTGAACTTCGGTTACCCGTCGGCCGACAAGGTCTCGCTCGCTTCGCTGGAAGACGTGGCGACGCTGGACAGCCGTGGCGGTGTCGAGGTGCTGCACGAGGTGTCGTTGCGGGCCGAGCCCGGTCAGCTCATCGCGCTCGTCGGTTCGTCCGGCGCGGGTAAATCGACCATCGCCCAACTGGTTTCGCGGCTCTACGATGTCGACTCCGGCGCTGTCCGGCTCAACGGTTCCGACGTGCGGGACCTGACCACCGAATCCATTCAGCGCACCGTCGGCCTCGTCACCCAGGACGGCCACCTCTTCCACGACACCATCCGCGCGAACCTGCTGCTCGCACGCCCGGAAGCCACCGAAGCCGAACTGTGGGACGCTCTCGGCCGCGCTCGCCTCGGCGACCTGGTCGACACCCTCACCGACGGCCTCGACACCGTGGTCGGCGAACGCGGCTACCGCCTCTCCGGCGGCGAACGCCAACGCCTCACCATCGCCCGCCTGCTCCTCAAGCAGCCCAGGGTGGTCATCCTCGACGAGGCAACCGCCTCCCTCGACTCCACCTCCGAAGCCGCCGTTCAGGCCGCGCTCGCCGAAGCCCTCACCGGCCGCACCGCCCTGGTCATCGCCCACCGCCTGTCCACCATCCGCGCCGCCGACCAGATCCTGGTCCTCGAGGAAGGCCGCATCATCGAACGCGGCACCCACGCCACCCTCCTCAACGCGGATGGCCGCTACGCCGAGCTCTACCGAACCCAGTTCGCCGACGACCCCGTCATCCCGGCCGCCGTCTGAGCGAAACGCACCCGGCCGGGTCCGGCACACCCAGTGTCCGGACCCGGCCGCCGAACGCCTGCTCCATGGTGAGGCAGGTGCGGCTCAGAACTCGTTGGCGACGCCGATCACGGTGCGGCCGGAATGGGTGCCGTCCTTGATCGACTGGAGAACGCTGCCGACCGCGGTGATCGAGGTGAAGGACTCGATCGATGAGAGGTGTTGAGGGCGAAGCTGTTTGCCGAGGGCCGCCCACAGGGCGCGGCGCTTCTCGATCGGGAGTTGGACCGAGTCGATGCCGAGCAGGCTGACGCCGCGCAGGATGAAGGGGAGCACGGTGGTGGGGAGTTCGGCGCCGCCGGTGAGGCCGCTGGCGGCTACCGCGCCGCCGTAGCCGATCGAGCTCAGGACGTGGGCGAGCGAGGCGCCGCCGACGCTGTCCACCGCGGCGGCCCAGTTGGCCTTGTTGAGCGGGCGCGGCTTGGCATCGGGGTCGAGGGGGAGGCGGCCGATCACCTCGTTGGCGCCGAGTTCGGCGAGCAGGTCGTTCGCGTCGGTCTTGCCGGTGGAGGCGATCACCTCGAAACCGAGGCCGGAGAGGATGTCGATGGCGACGGTGCCGACACCGCCGGTCGCGCCGGTGACCAGGACGGCGCCGTCATCGGGGGTCAGGCCGTGGTCGAGCAGGGCCTGCACGCTCATGGCGGCGGTGAAGCCCGCGGTGCCGATCGTGGCGGCGTCGCGGGTGTCGAGGCCGTCGAGTCTCACCACCCATTCGGCGGGCACCCTGGTGTATTCGGCGAAGCCGCCGTTGCGGGAAACGCCCAGCTCGTAGCCGTGTGCGATGACCTGGTCGCCGGGGGCGAAGTCGTCGACCTCCGAGGCGATCACCTCGCCGGTGAGGTCGATGCCGGGCACGATCGGGTAGTTGCGCACCACTCCGCCGCGCGGCGTGATCGCCAGCAGGTCTTTGTAATTCGCACTCGAGTAATGGATCTTGATCGTCACCTCGCCCGCGCCGAGGAAATCATCCCCGACAGTTTCACGAGCGAGCACGATCCCGCCGTCAGCTTCCCTGGCCACCATCGCTGAGAACTCCATGCCCTGAGCATACGAGTCACCCCACCCTCCACAACCCCTACGCACAGTCGCGAGCCGGGACCGCGCGCTGTTGGGCCGGTCAGGGTGGGAGGAGTTCCAGGCGGACGCCGAGGAGGCGGACGGGGCGGTCCAGGTCGAAGCGGGCGATGATCGCCAGGGCCGTGTCGGTGATAGTGGCGATGTCGTCGGTGGGGGAGGGGAGTTTTTGCTGTTTGCTGCGGGTGTAGAAGGTTTTGGTGCGGACGGTGACCGCGACCCGGGTGCTGATTCGGTGGTGTTCGCGCATTTCCCCGGCGACTTCGGTGGCGAGGCGGGCGACCTCGCGGCGGATCTCGTCGGGGTCGGTGAGGTCGTGCGGGAAGGTTTCGGATTTACTGCGGCCCACCGGGATTCGCGGGGTGGTCGAGAGTTCGGTGTCGCCTTTGCCGTGGCCGAGGACCCACAGGTAGGGGCCGGTGCTCGGGCCGAATTCGGCGGCAAGGCGTGCGCGGTCGGCGGCCATGAGGTCGGCGACCGTGGTGATGTCTAGATCGGCCATGCGCTTGGCGATGCGGGCGCCGACGCCCCAGAGCGCGTCGGTGGGGCGGTGGCCCATGAGTTCGGTCCAGTTGGCGGCGGTGAGTTCGAAGATGCCGGTGGCGGCGCCGGGGTCATGTTCGGGTTCGGCGGAGGTCTTGCCGGTGGATTTGGCGAAGCCGGTGGCGAGCTTCGCGGTGAGCTTGTTGTCGCCGATGCCGACCGCGCAGGTGAGGCCGAGTTCGATGATCGCGGTGCGGATTTCGGCGGCGAGCTGCCATGGGTCGCCGTCGGTGGCGACGAAGGCCTCGTCCATCCCCCACACCTCGACCGCGCCCGCCACCCGGCCGAGCGTCGCCATGATCTCCTCGGAGGCCACCTCGTACGCCGCCATGTCGACCGGCAGGAAAACGCCATCGGGACACTTGCGCTGCGCCATCTTCAACGCCATCCCCGCACGCACGCCATAGGCACGCGCGGGGTAAGAAGCGCAGGTCACGACCTTGCGAGGCTGTGCGGGATCACCTTCGCCGCCGACGATGACCGGCTGCCCGCGCAGCTCGGGGCGACGCCGGAATTCCACCGCCGCCTGGAACTGGTCGAGATCCACATGCAGGAGCCACCGAGGCACTGTTCCGTCATACCCCATGGCACCGACAATCCGGCGTAACCGGGCGTGGCAATATCCGTAGCGCGCCAACCGATCACGACTGAGCTCGAAGAACGGAACACCCGATGCCGACCGAAGCCACCACCCTCGACCTCGACCTGGCGCGCCAGGTACTCGCCGCGCAACCGTTCGCCCGTCTGGTCGGCACCGAGCTCACCGAATTCGGCGATGGGGCAGCCACTCTTGTCATCGACATTCAGCCCGAGCACGGCCAGCAGTTCGGGTTCGTGCACGGCGGGGTGCTCGCCTACGCCGCCGACAACGCCCTCACCTTCGCCGCGGGCACCGTCCTCGGCCCCAATGTCCTCACCGGCGGCTTCACCATCACCTACCTGCGCCCAGCCCAGGGCGAGCGCCTGCGCGTGCACGCCACCGTCCTCGGCGCCACCCGCCGCCAAGCCGTCACCCACTGCGACGTCTACGCCGAAACCGAGGGCGAGGAACCCATCCTCTGCGCGGTCGCCCAGGGCACCACCCGCCGCGTCGAAAAGGACCTCGCCCCCTCGGCCGAGGAAGACACCGAATTCGACGACGATGCCGAATTCGACGACGACCAGGACAACTACGACACCGACCAGCTGACGGTGGTCACCGTCAACGGCCCGGAACTCCCGCCGACAGTCAGCCGGTAAACGGAACTGTCAAGGCACGGCCAACGGGCCGTGCGCGATGTGCACACGGCCCGTTGCCGGTTGGGATCAGGCGCTGACGGCGAAAGGCTTGCTTTCGGCGGCGGGTTCGGCGATCGGTTCGATGGCGTAGGCCAGGATGTCTGCCACGTCGGCGACGGGGCGGACATTCAGGGCGGCCAGGACCTCGGCGGGGACTTCGTCGAGGTCCGGTTCATTGCGGGCCGGGATGAAGACGGTCTTCAGGCCGGCTCGCTGGGCGGCGAGGAGCTTTTGTTTCACGCCGCCGATGGGCAGCACGCTGCCGTTGAGGGTGACCTCGCCGGTCATGCCGACATCGCCGCGGACCGGGCGGCCCAGCGCCAGGGAGACCAGGGCGGTGACCATGGTGACGCCTGCCGATGGGCCGTCCTTGGGAACTGCGCCCGCGGGGAAGTGGATGTGGATGTTGCGGTCGAGGACCTTGGGTTCGATGCCGATTTCCTCCAGGTGCGAGCGCACGTAGGTGAGGGCGATCTGGGCCGACTCCTTCATGACGTCGCCGAGTTGGCCGGTGAGCGTGAGGGAACGCTCGCCCTCGGCGCCGTTGGCCTCGATGTAGAGCACGTCACCGCCCGCACCGGTTACCGCGAGACCCGTGGCCACGCCGGGGACCGAGGTGCGTTCCATCGAGTCCGGGGTGAAACGGGGGCGGCCGAGGTAGTCGGTGAGGTTGTCGATGTCGACTGTCAAGCTCGTCACCTGACCGGCCGGTTGTGGGCCGGATTCGATGTCGATGACGTTGTCGTACCCGAGTTCCGGGTCGTAGCCGAGCACCGCGCCCTCACCGAGCGAGCCCTTGTCGACCAGCGCGGTGTCCTTGTCGAGCGCAGCGTTGCCGAGCCCAGCGTCCGCGCCGACGCGTGCGTCGCCCGTCACCAGGCGAGTTGCCGCCTTGCGCAAGGCTTTTGCCACCAGCCGCTCCATCTGACGAACCCCGGCCTCGCGGGTGTAGTTCGCCGCGACCTCACGCAATGCCGCGTCGGTGATCGAAACCTCTTCCGCGGTCAGCGCATTGCGCTCCAGCTGACGGGGGACCAGGAAGTCGCGAGCGATGGCGACCTTGTCGGCTTCGGTGTAGCCGTCGACGGTGATGAGCTCCATGCGGTCCAGCAGGGGACCGGGGATGGTGTCCATGACGTTGGCGGTGGCGATGAACAGGACGTTGGACAGGTCGAGGTCGAGGTCGAGGTAGTGGTCGCGGAAGGTGTGGTTCTGCGCGGGGTCAAGGACCTCGAGCAGGGCCGCGGCCGGATCACCACGGAAGTCCGACCCGACCTTGTCGATCTCGTCCAGCAGGACAACGGGATTCATCGAACCCGCCTCCTTCACCGCACGCACGATCCGGCCGGGCAGCGCGCCGACGTAGGTGCGGCGGTGGCCACGGATCTCGGCCTCGTCGCGCACGCCGCCAAGGGCGACGCGAACGAACTTGCGGCCCAGGGCCTTCGCGACCGACTCACCCAGCGAGGTCTTGCCGACACCGGGCGGACCGACCAGCACGAGCACCGCGCCGGACCCACGTCCGCCGACGACCTCGAGACCACGCGCGGCCCGCCTCGAACGCACCGCCAGGTACTCGACCATCCGGTCCTTGACCTCTTCCAGACCGTGGTGGTCGGCGTCGAGCACCGCGCGAGCGGCCGAAACATCGGTGCTGTCTTCGGTTTTCACCGTCCAGGGCAGTTCGAGCACAGTGTCGAGCCAGGTGCGGATCCAGCCGGATTCCGGGCTCTGGTCGCTGGCGCGCTCCAACCGGCCGACCTCGCGCAACGCCTCGGCGCGCACGTTCTCGGGCAGGTCGGCGTTCTCCACGCGGGCGCGGTAGTCATCGGCGCCGTCGGGTTCGTCCTCGCCGAGCTCCTTGCGGATGGCGTTGAGCTGCTGGCGCAGCAGGAACTCGCGCTGGCTCTTCTCCATGCCGTCGCGGACGTCTTCGGAGATCTTGTCGGTGACCTCCACCTCGGCGATGTGGTCTTTGATCCAAGCGATCTGCTTGGTCAGCCGCACGGTGACATCGGGAGTCTCGAGCAGCTCGCGCTTCTGATCGTCGGACAGGTACGGCGCGTAGCCCGCGGTGTCGGCAATGGCCTCCACGTCGTCGAGCTGGTTGACGATGTCGATGATCTGCCAGGCCTCGCGCCGCTGCAGCACGGCGACGACCAGCTTCTTGTACTCGGCGGCGAGCGCGGTGGTGTGCTCGTCGGGCTCGACGGCCTCGACGAGTTCGGCCTCCACCCATAGCGCGGCACCCGGCCCGGTGACCCCGTGCCCGATCCGCGCGCGGCGCTCGGCCTTCAACACGGCCGCGGGCGCGCCACCGCGCATCCGGCCGACCTGTTCGATGGTGGCGACGACGCCGTAGGAGGCGTACCCCTCGTCGAGGCGCGGCGCGACCAGCACCGAGCCGGTTTTGGCCGCCTGCGCGGCATCGATGGCGGCCTGCGCGGATTCGTCCAATTCGATGGGCACGACCATGCCCGGCAGCACGATCGGATCGGTCAGGAACAGCACCGGCAGGTTCTGAGCTGAAGTCATGTCGACCCTTCCAAAGTTGAGCTTTGCTGACTCAACATGGACCCCCGGTGGTTTGTTCCTGCAGGTGGCGTCGTTCACTCACGGCGAAAATAATCGATCGAAATTCTTTTGCCGTGGATGTCGAGAACGCGTGGGTGGCTCCGTCCCAGGGGTACAACCCACGAAGGACACGAACCGAGGAGAACATCATGGCCAAGTACCTGCTGCTCAAGCACTACCGTGGCGCGCCCGCGTCGGTCAACGACGCGCCGATGGATCAGTGGACGCCGGACGAGGTGTCCGCGCATGTGCGGTACATGACGGATTTCGCCGATCGCCTGCGCTCGACCGGCGAGTTCGTCGACGGTCAGGCGCTGTCCACCCAGGGCACGTGGGTCCGCTCGGATGGCGAGGGTCGCCCGCCGATCACCGATGGGCCGTTCGCGGAGACCAAGGACCTGATCGCCGGCTGGATGGTCATCGACGTCGAGACCTACGACCGGGCGCTCGAACTGGCCGGGGAGCTGTCGGCGGCACCGGGCGCAGGTGGGAAGCCGGTGCAGGAATGGCTCGAACTGCGGCCGTTCTACACGGAGTTGCCCACGGTGACCGAATGAACGAGGCGCTGCTGCGCGAGCTGGTCCCCGCGGTGATCGCAATCCTGGTCCGCCGCGGGGCCGAGTTCGCCGCGGCCGAGGACGCGGTACAGGAGGCGTTGATCCGGGCGCTGGAAAGCTGGCCCGACGATCCACCGCGCGATGCGAAGGGCTGGCTCGTCGCCGTCGCCTGGCGAAAGTTCCTCGACGCGGCGCGCGCCGAAACATCTAGGCGGGGAAGGGAATTCGCGGTCGATGCCGAGCCCGAAGCCGGGCCGGTGCCCGCTACCGACGACACGCTGTGGCTGTATTTCCTGTGCGCGCACCCTTCGCTGTCGCCCGGCTCGGCCGTCGCGTTGACCTTGCGCGCGGTCGGCGGTCTGACAACGCGGCAGATCGCGACGGCCTACCTCGTGCCGGAATCGACTATGGCGCAACGGATCAGCCGAGCCAAGAAGCGCATCACCGGCTTGCCGCTAGACCGGCCAAGCGACCCGGCCACCGTGCTGCGCGTGCTCTACCTCGTCTTCAACGAGGGCTACAGCGGCGACCTCGACCTGGCGGCCGAAGCCATCCGGCTCACCCGCCAGCTCGCCGCCGCCACCGGCGAACCCGAGGCCTTGGGACTGCTCGCGCTGATGCTGCTGCACCACGCCCGCCGCGCCGCACGCACCGAGGGCGGGCGCCTGGTGACACTGGCCGATCAGGACCGATCCCGGTGGGACACAACCCTGATCGCCGAAGGGGTGATGATTCTGCAGGCAGCGCTGGCCCGTGACCGACTCGGCGAATACCAAGCCCAAGCCGCGATCGCCGCCCTGCACGCCGACGCCCCGAGCACCGCCGAAACGGACTGGGTACAGATCGTGGAGTGGTACGACGAGCTGCTCGCCCGCACCGACAGCCCGGTAGTCCGCCTCAATCGCGCGGTCGCGGTAGGCGAGGCCGACGGACCCCGCGCCGGACTCGCCGCCCTGGCCGAACTCGACCCGGAACTGCCGCGCCACACCGCGGTTCGCGCCTACCTGCTCGAACGCGCGGGCGAGCTCGAGCAGGCCGCCACCCTCTACGCCGAGGCATCCCGCACGGCCACCACCGTGCCGGAGCGAGACCACCTCACCCGCGAAGCAGCCCGGGTGCGCCTACTCCTGTCCTGAACCGAAACGACCTCGGCCTCCCCGGGTTGAGGGCCGGGGAGGCCGAGGTGGTGGAAGGGCGTCCCGGGTTGAGGACCGGGAGGCCGAGGTGGTGGCCTTACAGGTTCGAGGAACGAATCCGCTCGGTCGGGGGATCGAACGGGCGGCCCGAGGTGGAGCCGGCGCTCAGGAATCCGAGGACCGCGCCGCCGATGAGGAACAGGGCGGCGAGGATGCCGAGGATGATCGGCAGGGTCTTGCCGAACAGGTCGAGCTTGTCCAAGCTCTCCTGGGTGACGGCCATCTGGGCGTCGATCGTCTCTTCGTCGAAGACGAGGTGCGACTTCAGGATGTTGACGTCCACCTGCTCGGCGCTACGGCCGTAGTACATGTGCAGGCTCTCGCCACCCTTGAGGACCGCGCCGGTCCTCGGCTCCACCCACACGTCGCGGGTGTTGGTGTAGAAGCGGGTCATGGTGACCGGCTCGGTGCCCTCGAGGCCCCACTTGGCGGCGGGCAGCGCGAGCTTGTGGGACGGGTGCTGGACGACGTCCCACATGTTCGTCACCGGGATGGTCTGCCGGAAGTGGTAGACCGGCACGCCGTTGATCTCCGACTCCTCGATGAAATCGATGTCGTAGGTGGCGCGGGCGTTGAGGTCGAAGTACGGGTACGACTTCTTCTCGGTGCCGATCGGGAAGCGGTACTGCAGACCGCGACGCTGCTGCTCGGTGGGGATCGCGGCACCCGACTTGGGGTCCTGAGCCACGGCGATCGAACCGTTGGGCGAGGCGTCGATCGGCGCGCCGGTGACGCGGTCGAGGGTGACGCGGTCGACCGAGGCGGTGAGCAGGCCGTCCTTGGGGTCCTGGTCGTCACGACGCAGGGTCTGGCCGGCCTGGACGGTCATCTCGTCGGCGCCCGAGGGCTCCTCGACCGTCAGGAAGCGCTGGGAAACGAGCGGCACGTTGGTGTTCACCTTGGCAGCGCCCTCGGTCGCGGTGAGCGACTTCGCGTCCAGCACCAGGCTTTCCTCGCCGGGCACGCTCTTGGCGATCGTGGTGATGCGCAGGTCGAGCGGGGTCTTGGCGACCTTGCCGACCGTGTAGGTGGGGATCATGATCGAGGCGGCGAGCAGCAGCGCGCCGAGGCCGACGAGGATGCAGGCGATGAGCCTGCGCACGTTGCTCATCGCGAGCCGTACTGCACGTTGCCCAGCAGCGACGAGCCCGGGTCACCGGACTCCTCGGGCGCCGGGATCGAATTCTGTTGCGCGCCCGCGGTGATGCCGAGAACGGCAATCACCCCGATGACCGCGCCGGCCAGGCCGCTGACCAGGCCGGGGACGACAAACTTCATAGATCGAACTCCAATTGCGTGGTGCGAGACTCAGCCGACGGAGAAGAACCCGAGGGTCGGGGCGAACGAGCAGGTGCGGTCACCATCGGCGGTGGCCGTGGTGAGCGAGCCGGTGATCACGGCGGCGACCCGGCCGGGGCCGGTGTCGGCGATGGCGGACAGGGTGGCCGGACCATCGGGGTTGATACCCGCCGCGGTGGTGAGCGGCTGGGTGCCGGTGCGACGGTTGTCGAGGTTGACCCACTGCACCGTCATCGGTGGATTCTGTACGGCGGTAGCGCTTTTCGTGCCGAGCGCGGTGAAAACGAAGCCGGTCTGGCCCGCGGCCGGTCCGGGCGGCGGCAGCTGCGCCGGGCCGGGGACGGCCAGCGCGGTGCCGACGGAATCCGAGGTCGGGCCGATGCAGCCCTTGCCGATGGTCGGGTAGAGGAACTGCGCGATGCGCGGACCGTCCGAAGGCGGCAGGTCGGGACCGCCGCCGCCACTGCCGTCGAGGAAGGTGATGACCCTTTCGAGGGTGGCCTTGACCTGCGCGGGGATGCCGGGCGTGGCCAGCAGCACGCGCGCCTGAGCCAGGATCGCGGCCTGTCCACCGTCGGCGATGGGGCCGGGGGCGGAGATGGCGCCTACGATCGTCGGTGCCAGCGCAGCGAGCGTCCCCGAGGGAACGTTCTCGGCGATGGCAGGGACACTCGGCTGTGTCGCGGCGGACTGCGGGGCAGCCATCGTTGGCGTGGGTGCCACGAGTGCCGCACCCGCCGCTAGTACGAGGGCGGACAATGCGGTCCGCGATGCTCGGGTGCTCAGCACTGGTCGGCCGTCCTTTGTTCGGTGGATAGATGAAGCGACCCGGAAAGGTCAGTGTTATCCCGGGTTTCAGATACTTTGGAGAGGTGACTACAGCGGACAGGCGGTATGGGGGTCGTACGGTCGTCGCGCGTAAAGCCGAACGGCGACTGCGATTCCTGGAAGCAGCGACGCGAATCTTCGCCGAACGTGGATACGCCACGTGCTCGCTCGCCGAGGTGTGCGCGGCGGCGGGCCTGTCCAAGCGGCAGTTCTACGAGGAGTTCGAGACCCGCGAAGACGTGCTGCTCGCGGCCTACGACCGAATCCAGGACGACGCGGCGGCCGCGGTGGGCACCGCGCTGGTAGCGCTCGGCTCGACCGATCCACAGCTCGCGCTGCGGGCCGGTTTCGGCGCGTACCTGGAGTCGCTCGGCTCTGACCCGTATCGCGCGCAGGTGGCGCTGATCGAGGTGGTCGGGGTGAGCGATCGGATGGAGAACCATCGCCGGACCCGCAGACATGCCTGGTCGGCGCTGATCGAGGGCGCGCTGAGCCAGGTGGGCGTGCGGTTGCGTGGCGACGCCGAGCTGACCACCGCGTTGATCACCGGGGCGGTCACGGGTGTGGCGCACGAGTGGTTGCTGCGCGAGACGCGCCCACCCGTCGACGAGCTGGTCGATCTGCTCACCGGCGCGGCGCTGGCGCTGGTCACGTTCGACTGACATCCGGGCAGCCGTCGGGACGGTGGCAACTTCGCTCACCTGCCGCCTGCTCAATCGACTCCCTTTCCAGACATTGTGAGACCGACTGGCTTCACAGTGTGGGCGAGAGTTTGACATATTAGTGACCCAGATCGCAACGGCAGAGTTTGCGAGACCGACGCTACCTGCGGGTATGAACTCGCGGCGGTTCCCGTCTGCGGCGTGACATCGCGTTTCACGTAGAGGTTTGCTACTGGACAAACGACCGGGTGCGCTCGCGCCGAGGCACCCGCGGGCTATCCGGCGGCAACCTGTTCCAGTTCGGTGGGAGTGCATCGTCAGCCTTTGCGCAGGGTGCCGGCGATGGTGCCGCCGAAGAAGCTGGGGGTTTCGTAGGCGAGGGTGCCGTCGGGTCGCAGGGTGGCCGTCGACGGCTTGCCCTGATCGGCGCAGCCGGGGCCGCTGGTGAGTCTGGCGCGGAAGGTCAGCCGGTCGGCAGTGGCGGCGGTGAGGGTCTCCGCGCGTTCGCACCGCTCGCGGGCGAGGGTGCCGGTGTTGGCGGCCACGGCGAGTTCCTGGCCTA
The DNA here is from genome assembly GCF_050320175.1 of Nocardia sp. FBN12. Classification (GTDB taxonomy): domain Bacteria; phylum Actinomycetota; class Actinomycetes; order Mycobacteriales; family Mycobacteriaceae; genus Nocardia. Next base: position 5,947,577 of record NZ_CP190048.1, read on the forward strand.
CCGCGCCTTCGGCGATGGTGAGTTCGATGTCGAATTGGACGAGACCGTCGGCGGCGCGGCCCGTCCAGCTGCCGACGAAGGCGGCCGGGACGGTGTTCGCGCCCGATGCGGTGTCGGTCGATGTGGGCTCGGTGGGATCCGTGACGGTCGGATCAGCGGCGTCGGTGGTCGGTCCGATGGAGATGCGCATTCCGCCGGTGGACTCGGCGTTCAGCTGGGTGCCGATCAGATAGGCGCCGCCCCCGACAGCCAGCGCGACTGTGACCCCCGCGGCGATCAGCAGGGTGCGGGTGCGCCGCGGTGCGGTGGTGCGTGGCGGCGTGGGCGTGGCGGCGTGGTTGTGCGGTGCTACAAGGGGCGGCGGGGTGAATTCGCTGCTCCGCGCACTGGAATTCGATCCGGCGTAGGTGGCAGCTCGCTCGGATGTCCGGGATGGATCGGTCGTGAATCCGCTGTGTTGTCTATAAGGAGTCGGCGAGGTGACGTTCGGCATGGACGAGCCGGTCGGAAAGCTCTGCGGCGGGCTCGCGGTGGGCAGGTTCGGAGCTGAGGTCGCGGTCGACCAGCCCGGTGCGGCGGTCGCGGTGGTGCCCGGATGCGGTGGGTCGGCGGGGCCTGAATCCAAGTCGAGCAGACGGACGGCGGCAGCGCTGATGTGTCCTATTACTTGTGGCGGTAGCCAACCGGCGCGTTCGGGGGCGCCGATGCCGGCCAGTTCCGAAAGGACTTGTTGTGGTGTCGGTCTGGCGGCGGGATCCTTGGCGAGACAGGACTCGACCAACGGCCGCAGCGACGCGGGGAGTCCGTCGAGGCGCGGTTCCTCGTAGACGATGCGCCAGAGCATCTGCATGACCTCGGCGGTACCGAAGGGGCCATGGCCCGAGGCAGCGAAGACAAGGACGCCGCCGAGGGCGAAGACATCACATGCGGGACTGAGGGTTTCGCCGCTCACCTGCTCGGGGCACATGAAACCCGGTGAGCCGAGGAACTTCCCGGTCGTGGTGAGGGCGGAATCCGCGATCACCCTGGCGATCCCGAAATCGATCACCTTGGGCCCGTCGATCGCGAGCATCACATTCGACGGCTTCAGATCACGGTGCACGATGCCCGGCGCGTGCACTGCGACGAGCGCTTCGGCGAGCCCGCGCGCCAACGCCACCAGCGAGGGCTCGGCGAACGGCCCGAATTCGGTCACCGCGTCGGTCAACGAGATCCCGGCGACGTACCCGGTGGCCAGCCACGGCGCCTCGGCATCGACATCGGCGTCGAGCACCGGTGCGGTGAAAGCACCGCCGACGCTCTGCGCGGCCGCGACTTCGCGACGGAACCTCGCGCGGAATTCACGATCGATCAGATCAGGACGGATCACCTTCACCGCGACGGTGCGGCCACCCGGATTCCGCCCCAGATACACCTTGCCCATGCCACCCGCACCGAGCACACCCAGCAGGCGGTAATCGCCGATCCGCCGAGGATCGTTCGGGCCTAGCGGTTGCATAGCGGGGTGGTTCCTCCGAACACGAGCTGCGTGTTGTGCGGCTGGCGCCGCGGTTCTCGGCGCTTGACTCCACCTCGAGAACAACATCACACGACCCGGCCACTGTAGCTTTCCCCGCCTGACGGCGCGCGTTCTCGGACGACGTGATCAAGGCACCACCCGCGGCCCTGCTACGGGTGCCCTCGTTACAGGTCGGCCAGCGCGATGCCGGTGAGCGGGCTACCGATCCGGACGAGGTCGGTATCGATGCCGGTCCCGACATCGACCTGGCGGATCGTGCCACCCAGATCGCTCACATAGAAGCGGGAATCGAAACCGGTCACCCCGATCGCCTCGTGGTACCCGGTGGACAGGATCGCCGGGGTGCCCACCTCCGGTTGGACCTCGGCTGTGTACAGGGCGTTGCCGTGGGGGGCGGCGCCGCGGTCGGTCCAGATGAGATCACCGACGTGGAGTTCGATGTCGATCGGCTCGGGCAGGTTTTCCCAGAGCAGTTCGATGTCGGTGCGGGCAGCGGGGTCGGCACCGGGAGGCAGATCCAACGGGGCGCGGAAGATCCGGCCGTCACCGGCCTTGGCCGCGCCCTTCTGGGTCCAGTACAGCAGGCGGCGGTCGAGGTCGAGGCAGACGCCGACGCACCAGTCGCGCTCGATGGCACTGTCGTCGCCGGTTACCACGAGGGCATGGAGGTCGTCACCGTTGAGATCGCAGGTGAGGACCTGCATGCCCTCGCGATCACACCAATACAGCCTGCCCCCTTCGAAATCGGCGGCGAGCTGTTTGCCGGTGGTGAAGGCGCCGATCGCGACGATCGTGGTGCGGTTGCCGCCGTCGAGGTCGACGCGTTCGATGGAACCGTTGCGGGAGAAGAACTCCGGCTCGACGCCCGGCACGGGGCGTGCGTCGGGTGTGCCCATGTTGGTCCAGTAGATATGGCCGCGCAGCTTGTCGACGACGACACCGTCGGGAACTCGGCCGAGGCCGTCGACCACCGTGCGCACCTGCTTGCCGTCGAGCGAAACAGCGTGCATCACACCGGCTTTGATGTCCAACGCCACTATTTCGGTCATGTGCCCTACTTCGGCTTCGGGTAGTCGTTGTAGAAACCCTCGCCGGTCTTCGCCCCGAGCTTGCCCGCGTCGACATACTTCTTCAGCAGTTCGACCGGGCCCTTCGGCAGATTCGGGTTCTCCTGCTCGTAATGCTGCTCGATATCGAGCACCACATCCAGACCCACCTGGTCCATCATCCGGAACGGGCCGGCCTTGGTGCCGAAATTCTGCATGAACATCGCGTCGATGTCCTCCGGAACCGACACACCCTCGTAGACGACCTCGAGCGACTCGCGTTTGATGGCGGCCCAGATGCGGTTGAAGATGAAGCCCGTCGACTCCTTGCGCACGAGAAACGGGTGTACGCCGTACTCCGGGAAGGTCTTCAGGACGAAGTCGAGGACGTCCTGGGAGGTGTTCCCGTCCGACATCACGTCGAGCACCGTCGACTGCGGTGGCATGTAGAAGTGGGTGTTGAGCATCCGGTCGTTGGTCCGCAAGCCCTCGGTGAACAACCGGCTCGCATACGACGACGAGTTCGAGGCGACGATCGCGTCGGCTTCGGCATCGGCGTCGAGCTGTGCGAAGACCTTCTTCTTCAGGTCCAGAATCTCCGGCACCGCTTCGACCACCAGCCACGCGCCCTTCACACCGATCGCCTGATCGGGCACATATTCCGCGGTCCCCACCTTGCCGTTCGGCACCGTGGCAGCCACCTCGGGCAACTGTTTCTCCACGAACGTCACGGCCGCGTTGCCGACCTCACCGTCGGGATCGATGATGCGCACTTCACCGCCCCTGGTGGCGAACATCAGGGCAATCCGTCTGCCCAGCGTCCCACCCCCGATCACGGCGACCGGACGCTCGAAATGATTCTGCGGAACACTGCTCACGGCGACTCCCTTTGCACAGGCGGCGGGAAGAACTCGGTGACCAAATCGACAGCCATGCCAGCCTAGCGCCGAGGGCCGGCAACCCGGTCGCCGGACGCACCCGAATCGGTGGACACCCCGTCACGACCGGTGCTTATGTGGTTGCCTTATCCTCACGTCAGCACATTTTTTCGCGCGTCAGCACTAGGGGGCTCCTCGATGACCACACTGGCCTCCGGACTCTTCATCGACTGGGAAGATCTGACGGGGCAGTCGAAGTTTGTGGTCGAGCTGATCAGTTTTCCGATTTTCAGTGCGCTCGCGGGATGGCTCACCAACTGGACCGGCGTGCTGATGCTGTTCTGGCCGCTGTATTTCAAGGGCTTCCGGGTACCGATGCTGCATGTGCTGTACCCGTATCTGCCACGGCGGGTGCAGGTGCTGCCGACGTTTTCCGGGGATGGGCGCAAGCTGGGCTTTCAGGGGTTCATCCCGGCGCGCTCGGAGAAGATGGCCAGCATCTGCGTGGACAAGGCGCTGATGCGGATCGGCAGTCCGCGCGACTTCATCCACGAACTCGACCTCGACGGGATCGGCGATTATCTCGCCGAGCGGGCGCGCGACGAAGTGGCGCCGATCGTCGACGAGATCATGAACCGGGAGAACCCCGACCTGTGGCGTTCGCTGCCGCGACCGGTGAAACAGGCCATCTACCAGCGGGTGGACCGGCAGTTGCCCGCCTTGTGCCGGCGCGCGTTCGAGAGCCTGGGCGACACCATCGACCAGCTGCTCGATGTGAAGAACTTCGTGATCAGGTACCTCGAGCAGAACCCGGCCATCCTCAAGGACCTGACCACCACCATCGCCGCGCCGGAGCTCAAGTTCATGGCGCGGATCGGGCTGCTCGGTGCGCCGTTCGGGCTCGTTCTCGCTCTCTACCTGCATATTCACTCGAGCATTCCCTACTGGGGGGCGATTCCGGCCTGGGTGATCGTGCTGTTCGCCTCGGCCATGATCGGGGTGACGGTGAACGTGATCGCGATCAAGATGGTGTTCGAACCCGGCGACCCGCAGCCGCGCTACAAGTACCTGTGGCGCCAGGCGCTGCTGGCCAAACGTCAGCCGCAGGCCGCCACCGACCTCGCGCACATCCTGGCCTACCAGGTGCTGACCGTGGAGAACCTGTCCAACGAGCTGCTGGAAGGGCCGAACGGGGACAAGACCCGCCAGCTCATCGAGCGGGTGGTGTCGGAGGAGATCCACAAGCAGCTCGGCGCTACCGCCTTCATGGTGCGGGCCGCGCTGGGCAAGCGCCAGTTCGAGAATCTGGCGGTCTCCGGCGCCGGTGCCGGGCTGATCTCGGCGCGCACGATGATCTCCGACGAGCAGTTCGTGCTGGAACAGGCGAAGAAGATCGACGACTTCGCCGCGCGCAAGCTACGGACACTGACGCCCGGCGAGTTCATGGAGATGTTCTACGCGTCGGTCGAACAGGACGCGTGGTTGCTGTACCTGCACGGCGGCGCGCTCGGCATCGGCGTCGGTGCGCTGCACCTGTTGACCTTCGGCTGGTAATAACAAGCACGCGTGCTTGCATTTTTCGATGGTCGCTGCGACTCTTGGTGACGACGGCGCACCGGTACCGGGTCGCGCCATGATCGGCAAGGGATTCCATGGCTGACCTCGCAGCGCTGCTCGACGATTTCGCCGCCGAATGCGCGGATCTCGAAAACCTGGTCGCACCGCTGACCCCCGAGCAGTGGCAGACGCCCACACCCGCCCCCCACTGGGACATCGCCACCCAGATCGCCCACCTGACCTGGACCGACGAGGTTTCGGTGATCGCCGCGACCGATGCCGATGCCTTCGCCGCGTTCGTCGCCGAAGCCGCGCCGCGGGTGCTGACCGTCGTCGACGAAGGTGCCGAGGAAATCGCCGAGACCCCGCCCGCCGACCTGCTGGTTCGCTGGCGGGCAGGTCGCGAACGGCTGATCGCCGCGCTGGCCGCCGTCCCCGCGGGCACCAAACTGCCCTGGTTCGGCCCGCCGATGAGCGCCGCGTCGATGATCTCGGCCAGGATCATGGAAACCTGGGCGCACGGCCAGGACGTCGCCGACGCGCTCGGCGTGACCCGCGTCCCCACAACCCGCCTGCGCACCGTGGCCCACATCAGCGTCCGCACCAGGAACTTCGCCTACATGGTGAACGGCGAATCGGGCCCGGCAGAGGAATTCCGGGTAGAACTCACCGCCCCCGACGGCACGCTCTGGACCTGGGGCCCCGAAGACGCCCCCCAGCGCGTCACCGGCCCCGCGGTCGACTTCTGCCTGATCACCACCCAGCGCCGACACCGCGCCGACACCGCCCTACGCACCGAGGGCCCCGACGCCGACCACTGGCTAGGCATCGCCCAAGCCTTCGCGGGCCCCCCTGGACAAGGCCGCGAACCCGGCCAGTTCACCTGACCAGGCCCCGAACAGGCGAGCGCCCTTCCCTGAGCGCCATTCGTGCCGACTGCCCCGGACATCATTGGCCGGGGGTAGACCTGCCGTGGCAGTCGTGAATGACGCTCGCCTGCCCCCTACAGGTACCCCTTACCCGGTGTGAGAAACACTTACCCACCCGAAAACACACTCCGACTAGGAGTGATACGGCATCGTTTCGGATGTGGCTCTGATCTCAGCGGTGTGAGGCGCCCCGCGTGCGCGGTACTCGGTACCGTGGGTATCAGCACGTGGCTTTCAACGATGCGGGCCCGTTCGTCTGGGTATACCCACACCCGCAGGAGGGAACCGCATCGTGACCGCACATCGACCTGGCCAGATCGTGCGCCTGTCCGCGATCGTCTGCTCCGGCGCTGCCAGCCTCTGCCTCACCGTGGCCGCGGGCGCCTACATCGTCAATCACATGCCGGAACTCGCGCCGCCGCCCGCGCAGGACTACGCGGGACCGGCCGCGCCGCCGAATCCCGGCCACCACCGGCCCTTTTCGATCGAGGACTCCGCACCACGCGGGAGCGTCGAGCTGGCCATGTCCTTCGGGGCGCCGACGCTGTCCACCGAACGGTCGGAGGTCGCCGCGACGCGCACGCCGATCACCGCGCTGCAGTCCGGTGTCGGTGCGCGACCTGGCAATTCGCCGCTGGCCGGACGGGTCGGGATCGGCGGCACGTATGTCGGCGCGCAAGTGCAGCCCGCCCGTAGTGACACCGTCGCGTTCACCGTGGACACCAACCTGGTGACGGTGGCGGCGAAATACCTCGGCCTGGCGCCTGATCCGGCCGCAGTCACCGCACTGCACACCGAGTTCGACTCGCGCCGTGGGGAATTGGTGTTCGTGCTGTCGGACCCCGCGCTCGGTAGCCACACGCTACGGGTGGAGCGAGTCGAAACACCGGCAGCCACGGAGCCCACGGTGACCGAGCCCGCCGCCGATCAAGCCGAGGCGCCGCGGTCGCCGACCGAGGAAGTGCCGACTACCGTCGGCGTGTGACTTCTCGCGGCACCTCGAGCGGTGCGTACGACTTCTGCGTGGTCGGCGGCGGCATCGTCGGCGTGGCCACCGCGCACCGGCTGCTGACCGCGTATCCCGATGCCACCCTCGTGCTCATCGAGAAGGAGTCCACGCTCGGCGCGCATCAGACCGGGCACAACAGCGGCGTCATCCACTCCGGGATCTACTACCCTCCGGACAGTTTGAAGGCGCGACTGTGCCGGGCCGGCGCGCAGTGGACCAAGGAATTCGCCGCGGCCCATGACATTCCGTTCCGTGAATGCGGAAAGTTGCTGGTCGCCACCGATTCCGCCGAACACGCGCGGATGCTCGCGCTGTACGAGCGCTCGATCGCCAACGGGGTGGAGGTCGAGGCGATCGATGCGGCCGAATTGCATCGGCGCGAACCCCGGATCACCGGTGTCGGAGCGCTTTTCGTACCCGCTACCGGCATCATCGACTACCCGAAGATCACTGCCGTATTGGCCGCGCAGATCCGGGCGATGGGCGGGGAGATCCGGCTCGACACCCAGGTCGACGCGATCACCGAAAATGTCTCAGCTGTCACGGTTTCGGGTCCGCGCGGTGCCGTCACCGCGAGCACGCTGATTGTCTGCGCGGGTTTGCAGGCCGACCGGATGGCTCGAAAGGCCGGGATCGACACCGACTTTCGCATCGTGCCGTTCCGCGGCGAGTACTACCGGCTCCCCGCCGAGCGGTCGGATCTGGTGCGCACGCTGATCTATCCGGTGCCCGACCCCGCGCTGCCGTTTCTCGGCGTCCACCTGAGCCCCACCATCGACGGCGAACTCACTGTCGGTCCGAACGCGGTGCTCGGGCTGTCGAGAGAGGGTTACCGCAAGGGCAGCGTGAACCGGCGCGACGCCATCGACGTGCTGAGCTTCGCCGGCGTGCGCCGGGTGGCCCGCGAGCACCTCACCACCGGCGTCCGCGAGCTCCGCAATTCGGTGTTCAAGCGCGGCTACCTCGCGCAATGCCGCAAGTACTGCCCCGAACTCACCACCGCCGATCTGCTCCCGTACCGCGCGGGTATCAGAGCGCAGGCGGTGCTCCGGGACGGCACGCTGGTGCACGACTTTCTCATCGAACGCACGCCGCGCTCGATCCATGTGCTCAACGCGCCTTCTCCGGCCGCCACCTCGGCGATGCCGATCGCGGAATACCTCGTCGAACAACTCTATTCCGCCAAATAAACAGGAGATTTGTAGTACTTTTAGGTCCTGTACGCATGGGCGATAAACCCATCCGGAGCAGGGAGGGCCGATGGGCCACATCAGGTTTGCGTGTGACGTCGGCGCACCGGTCGACGCCGCTTTCGCCTATGCCGAGGATTTCCGGCACGGACCGCGGTGGATGTTCGGCGTCACCGATGTCGCGTCGCTCGGCGAACCGGATCAGGGGCTGGGCGCCGCGTTCGCGGTGAAAGTCCGGTTGTTCGGGGTGATTCCGCTGCGCACGTCGGTGGAAATCACCGAATATCGGCGCAATGCGGTGATCGGGTATACCCTGCGTGGGCGGATATACGGAACCGTTACCCTGCGATTCGATCCACTCGGCTACGAACGGTCGGTGCTGACCTCCGAAGCCGACTATCCACCACCACGCGGCATGTTCGCCCGCCTGTGCCACCGACTCGGCCTCGCTGACGCGGCCGCGAGATCGGCACTGCGCCGAACGGAATCGCGGTTGCGAAGGGAGATAGAGGCATTCCACGGTACCGATCTTGTCGGCCGCATCGCCTAGGGTGGCGGTCATGATCATCGTGAGCACCGACGGGTCCTGCCTGCGCAATCCCGGCGGTGCCATCGGCTGGGCCTGGGTGAATCATGCCGGTCCCGCCGACAGTGGTGGCGCGGCCAGCGGCACCAACCAGATCGCCGAACTCCGCGGCGTGCTGGAGGCCATCCTCGCCCACCCCGGCGCCGAACCGATGCTCATCGAGAGCGACTCCCAGTACGCCATCAAGTGCGCCTCGGAATGGATCACCAGCTGGCGCCGCAACGGCTGGCGCACCTCCACCGGCGGCGCGGTGAAGAACGTCGAGATCATCAAGCAGATCGACCGCGCCATCACCGGTCGCGAAGGACCGGTGCGCTTCCGCTGGGTACGCGGCCATGTGGGCAACTATTTCAACGAACAGGCCGACAAATTGGCAGGCGAGGCGGCCAGGGCGGTCCGTGAGAACCCGGATCTCAGCCGCGAGCCCGCGCCCGTCGTGCCGGAACCAGCGAGGCTCCAGCGCCGGGAACCCGCGGCACCCGCCCCCATGAACACGGTCTCCACAGGGAAGTCGGTCGCATCCGATGCGCCAGTGGCAGGGACTCTCACCCTGTTCTAGGCGCGGTGCGACCGGAGTGGGACCGCACAACGAAACGCCGCGGGCGATGAATCTGCCCGCGGCGTTTCGGTTGTTGTCCTACCGGATCAGTTCCCCGGTGTCGGAGCAGGCGCCGGAGCCGGAGCCGGAGCGGGCACCGCCTCACCGGGCGCGGGCGCGGTCCCACCGGCAGCGCCGCCACCACCGTTCTTGAGCAGCGGCGAGTCCAGCTTGCTGACCAGCCACTTGTCACCGGAACGCTCGAGGCTCATCTCGATCGCGAACATCATCCGGTCGGGCTCGGTCTGGGTGAAGTTGGTGCGGTACTGGGTCATGGTGACCATGGCCTTGACGTCGTCGGTGCTGCCCGACATGTACGCGCACTGTACGTCTTCGCCGGTCGACTTGACCTGGGCCTGCACCATGGCGCCCTTGAGCGCCTCGCTGGCATCGCTGAACTCCTTGAGGTAGTCGCCGGTGGCGCCCGCCTTCATCGACGCGATGTAACCGTCGAGATCCTTGGAGTAGTCGTAGTTGGCCAGGATGGCGCCGTAATCACAGGCTGCCTTGGTCGACTCGGCGATGGCGTCGAGCTTCTCGGCCTTGTCGCTGTTCTGCAGGAAGAACACCACACCCGCGGTGATCGCGCCGACCGCGACCACACCGGCCACACCCGCGGCGATCCAGCCCGTCGAGCTCGATGCCGCGCTCGGGGCGGCCGGCGCCGGCGCCTCGCTCACGGTCTGTGCCTTGACAGTCGGCTGATCGACCTCGGGAGTCGCCGCCGCACCCTTCACGGTGTCGTCGGCCTTGGCCAGATCGGGCTTGTCTGCCGCGGCAGCATCGGACTTGCTCTGGGCATCGTCGCTGGTCATCGAATCAATCCTGCTCTTTCCCGGCGCACATATCGCACCGATTTCCGGTGTGTGGCCCGTGAGCCGGGCCACACGTCTCCCCGCGAGTATGCCCGGTCAAGCTGTGAACAGCCTGGCCGGGCAGCACTCACTTCGCGGGAATGGGCGTCCGTTCCCTCGGGTCGACGCCGGGTGGCATCTGGGCGCCGTTGTTGGGCACGTTCGGGCGCGGGGCGTTGGCCGAACCACGGATCTGCAGGTCGGCGCTCGGGTTGGTGCAGTAGTTCCACTTCGGAATACTGCCGTCCTGGACCTCTTCGTTGCGCCGGTACTCGGTGTCGTAGTTACACGTCGGACGCGGCCAGATGTCGATGATGGTGTGGAATTCACCCTCGTGCGCCGGAGCGCCGATCGCACCGAGACCCAGCGCCAGCGACGGGAACAGCACCCGCATGGCCGGCGTACGCAGCTGCGCCGCCTTGGTGATGGCCACGAAGTTGGCCGCCAGCGAGCTGATCGGATCGGCCGTCTTGTCCAGCACCGCGCCGAGCGACTCGAACTGACCCGGCGCGTTGTCGAGCACGCCCTGCAGCTCGGCATTGGCATTGTTGAACTGCGTGAGCAGCGCACCCGAATTCTGGGTGAGCGTCTGCAGATCGGGCTGGGCGTGCGAGGTGGTCTCGGCGATCACCCGCAGGTTGGCGATGAGATTCACCGTCTGCGGGAGCAGGTTGTCCAGACCCGCGACCACCAGGCTGACGCCGTTGATGAGGCCGCGCAGCTGATCGGGACCGGCGCCGAGCGCGATGTCGAGCTCGTCGAGGATCACGTCGAACTGCTGCGGATTCACCTGGGCGATCAGCGCGCTCGTGTCGTCGAGCACGGCCCACACCGGAACCGGTGTCTGGATCTGCTCCGGGCTGAACTTGATCACCGCGCCGTCGCTGAGGAACGGGCCGACATCGCTCTTCGGGCGGAAGTCGATGTACTGCTCGCCCGCCGCCGACAGGGCAGCGACCTGGATCATGGTGTCGACCGGGATCTTGAAGTCCTTGTCGATCCGGGTCTTGGCGGCGATCGCCTCGCCGTCGTTGATCAGTTCGATCGAGGTGACCTTGCCGATCCGGAAACCGCGCATGGTCACGTCGTTGCCCGGCTGCAGACCGCCGGAGCGGTCCAGGTTGACGGTGACGTCGTACTCGGAGCGCAGCGGATTCACCCGCATCACGTTGATCAGCAGGTAGGTCCCACCGAGGATGAGCACGACCACCAGTGCGCAGTTCGCCAGCAGGATCTTGCTGCTCGCGAACTTTTTCAGTCTGCTCATCGGTGGCCTCCCACTCGGCCCTGAACGACCTGCAGCACCTGGATGAAGCTGCCGACGAAATCGTTCACGTCTTTCATGTCCCAGAGCTTGCTGTTCGCCGGGTCGGTCAGCAGGCCGACATCGAGGTTGGTCAGCGTCGCGTACGGCGCCAGACTCTTGCCCTTCATCGTCTGGTTGGCACCGGGACGGATCGCGTGCAGTTGATCCATCACGTAACCGAAGTCGTCGCCGGTCGCGGCCAGCGCGTTCATCAGGTTGTCGAGATTGGTGAGCAGTTCGGACAGCTGGTCACCGGTGGTGTTGGAGTAGTCACCGATCGCGCCGGTGGCGGTGGCCAGCTTGGCGAGCAGATCGCCGATCGCCCGGTTGTTCTCGGCGATCGCGCCGATGGCCTGGGGCAGCGTGTCGGCCACCTGGCCGAGCTGACCCTTGTTGGCCTCGATGGTGTTGGCGAGGGTGTTGAACTCCGTGAGCACCGAGTCGACCTTGGTGCTGTTGGCGTTCAATTCGCCGATCACGCCGGTCATCTCGTAGATCAGATGCCCCAGCTCACCGCCGTGCCCGTTGAGGATCGAGCCGAGTTCGGTGCCGAGCCTGCTCAGGCTGGCGACACCACCACCGTTGAACAGCATCGACACCGACACCAGCAGCTCTTCCACGGTGGCGCCCGCCGACGTGGCTTCCAGGGTGAACGTGTCGCCCTCGACCATGTCGCCCGCGCCCGACGCGTTCTTCGGCTGGCTCAGCGAGATGAAGACGTCACCGAGGGGAGTGGCCTGGCGCAACTCCGCGGTACTGCCCTTGGGCAGCTTGAAGTCGGTGTTGATCTCCATGTCGACTTCGGCCTGGAAGTTCTTGGTCTTGATCGACGACACGACGCCGACATCGGAACCACCGACCTTCACCTTGGCCTGGTCGGGCAGGTTCAGCGCGTTCTCGAACTTCGCGTGGAGCGTGTAGGTCTCACCGCCGGTGCCCGGCTTGGGCAGCGGCAGATCCTCCACGGTGAAACCACAGCCGGTGGTGATGGCGACCGTGGCCAGTGCGGCCGCGGACAACATCGCGCGGCGGGCCTTCGTTGTCATACGTAGGGTCATTTCGTCAGTCCGAGCAGTGCGGCGGTGAGCCCGTAGTCGGGGCCGAAATCCTGAGCGTTTCCGCTGCGGCAACCCTCGGAGCGCATCTGGATCCGTTCGCAGAACACGCTGACGATCTCGCCCGAGAGCGTGGTACCGATCAGCGCCTGCAGGCGGACGAAGCCCTTTTCCTTGTTGATGGCTCCGTCGATGTTCTGCATGAGCAGCGGAACCACGTCCACGATCTCGACCATCGCGCCCGAGTTGGCGCGCAGCTGGTTGGTGACGTTGGTCAGGCCCGCCAGCGAGGCGGCCAGTTCGTCCTGGTGCCCGGCGAAGGTCGTCGAGGTGTTGTTCAGGAACTGGTTGAGCTGGTCGAGGGTGGCCTGCAGGCCGGGCGCCTGTTCGGCGAGCAGCCCCGACATGGCGGTCATCCGGTCGCTGAAGTCGCGCACCGACTGATCGTTGTCGGCCAGCATCGTCGTGAGCTCGTTGAGCTTGATGATGATGTTGGAGATGGCGTCCTTGTTGTCGACACCGACCTTCAGCGCGCCGGAGAGCGCGTCGAGGGTTTCCCTGATCTTCTGGCCGTTGCCGTTGAGCACCGGGTAGAGCACCCGGCCCGACAGCGGGCCGAGACCCTCCTGACCGGGTTCGGGCTTCAGCGCGGCGGCGAACTGGTCGATGGTCTTGATCATCGTGTCGAGTTCGACCGGCGTCCTGGTGCGCGCCTTGGGCAGGTGATCGCCGGACTTCAGCGTCTCACCGCCGGTGAAGGGCGGGCTCACCTCGATGTGCCGGTCGGTGACGATCGAGGGCGAGATGATCGCGGCGATCGCGTCTTTCGGGATCTTCACGCCCGCGTCGATGGTCATGTGGACCTCGACGTAGGTGCCCTTCGGCACGATCTTGTCGACCTTGCCCACCGCCAGGCCGAGGACCATGATCTCGTTGCCCTCGTACATGCCCGCGATGTTCTCGAAGTCGGCGGTGATCTTGGTCGAGCGGCCGAGCGCGTCGTCGAACTGGCTGGGCAGCAGCGAGCAGCTGCCGAGGGCCAGCGCGGTGGCGGTGATCATCATCGTCCGCGCGATGCGGAGCTTGTTGGTCAGTTTCATCCTTGGCACCCCTGGATCACCTGAACGAAGCACAGCCAGTTGTCGGGGAACACCCACGGCAGTGCGACCGAACCGTAGTTACCGTTGCCGAGCGCGTTGTTGAAGTAGCGCGCCGTCGGCTGACCGATCTGCAGCAGCTTGTCGAGATTGTCCTTGTTCTTCTGCAGGCCCTCGGCCATGGTGTTGAGCTGGGCGATCGTGCCGCCGAACTGGTCACCGTTCTCGGCGCCGATCTCCTCCAGCTGGCGGGTCAGCGTGGCGACATTGTCGAGCAGCTGACGCAGCAGGTTCTGCCGTTCCATCACCCGGTTGGCGATGGCCTCGCCCTGGGTGATCACGAGCAGGATCGAGTTGCGGTTGTCGGCGAGCAGCTGGGTGACCCGGTTGAGGTCCTTGATCAGGCTGTCCACCTCACCCTTGCGCTGGTCGACCACCTTGGCGACCGCGCCGACGCTGTCGAGCGCCTGGGCGACCAGCTCCGGCGAATCACCGAGCTGGGAGTTGATGGTGTTGAGCGAGGCGGCGAGCTTCTTGGTGTCGAGCGCCTCGAACTTCGGCGTACCGACCTGCACCACATCGGCGATGTTGTACGGAACGTCGGTGTTGGAGCGCGGGATCGTGTCGTTCTTCAGCCCCGATCCGTCGCCGGGCTGCAGGTCGACATAACGCGCGCCGAGCAGGGTCGCCATCTTGATCGCGGCGTGCGCGTCGGGACCGAGCTTCAGCGAGCTGTCCACATCGAGGGTGACCACCACGTGATCGCCCTCGATCTTGGCGCCGGAAACCGTGCCGACCTGCACACCCGAGACCGCGACCTTGTCGCCGGTCTTGATGCCCGCGGCCTGCACGAATTCCGCGTCGATGGACTGCTTTCCGAGTCCGATGAACTGGAAGATGCTCGAACCGACCAGCAGCAGCACGATGCACAGGCCACCGACCACACCCAGCCAGAAGTTGCGGTTACCGACGAACGCTGACTTGATCTTGCTCATCTGCACACCTCGGAATGGCCGTTGCCACCGATCTGGCTGAACAGGCCGCGCGGGAAGAGAACCCCGTACAGCGAGATGTCCAGGCCACACAGGTAGGCGTTGGCGTGGGTACCCTCCGACGTCATCCGGCCGAGGTCGGCGAGCATCGAGGGCATGTCGATCGCGACCTGGTCGAGCTTGGCGCCGTTGGCCAGCAGCAGGTTCAGTGCCGCGGTGGAGGAGTTCTGGGCCATCGCCAGCTTGGGCTGGATCTTGGTCATCATCCCGACCAGCGCGGTCGTCGAATCGGCGAGCGTGGCCGTGGAAGCCTGCAGCGACTGACCCTGGTCGTAGAGTCCGCCGATCAACGCCCGGGTCTGGGTAACCAGGGTCTCCAATTCATCCCCTCGCTTTGCCAACCCGGCCATCACCCCGGACAGGTTGGTGATCACGTCGGACAAGATCGCGTCGCGACGCTGGAAATCGGTGGCCAGCTGGGCGGCCTGAATGATGAAGGCCGACAACGACACTCCGTCACCCTGCAGCGCCTGGATCAAGGTCTCCGACATCGCGTTGACCTCGGCGGGCTCGAGCGCCTGGAACAGCGGCTGGAAACCGTTGAGCAGGGCCGAGATATCGAACGAGGGCTCGGTGCGATCGAGCGGAATGGTGGCACCGCTCTTGAGCGCCTCCGGGCTCGGCGTGCTGCCCGGAGTCAGCGCGACGTAGCGCTGGCCGATCAGGTTCTGGTACCTGACCAGCGCCTTGGTGTCGTTGAACAGGGTCTGGTCGCTCTGCACGATGAACGACACCTTGGCGTCGTTCTTGCCGTCGAGCTCGATTTTCTCGACCTTGCCGACGCGCACGCCGGCCATCCGGACATCGTCGCCGGGCCGCAGCCCGAGGACATCGGTGAAGATCGCGGTGTACTTGCGGGTGTCACCGTCGACCGTGCGGGCGAGTGTGTTCCACACGACCACGGTGACGAGCAGTGAGACGATCGCGAAGATACTGAACCCGATCAGCGGCTTGCGGATACTCATGCGCCACCCCCGTTTTCGGACACTTGCAGGGTTCCGCCCTTCAAAATCGGACCGAGCAGCAGATATTCGGACGCGTTCGGCTTGCGACCGAGCAGCTGAGTCATCGCCGCGTCACCGGTGTAGGAGATCGGCGTCGCGGCGGGCGTTGTCGCCGGAGCGGGCGCCGCGGCCGGTGCGGCCGCCGGAGCGGGCGCGCCACCCAGCACACCGGGCAGGCCCGGAATCTGGATCGGCGGAACGATGCCCTCGAGTGGCGTGCCCTGGAACGGCTTGATCTCGGTGCCGCCCGCGGTCTGCATCGGCGCGACACCGGGACTGGTCAGGCCCGGAATGTCGGGCATACCCGGGAGCGATACCAGCGGCGGCAGGCCGGCCGCGGAGTCGAGCTTGCGCGGACGCAGGTTGTCCGGAATCGGCGGCAGGGAAACCTCGGCCGGTGCGGTGAAGCAGCTCGGGCCGAGCAGGTCGCCGTAGCGCGGGCAGTCGGCGACGGTGTTGGGCCGGTAGGGCGTCAGCGTGAGGCCGGCGTTCCACACCATCTGCTTGCCGCTCGGGCCACCGTGGAAGGTGGTGTTGAGCTGAGCCAGCGAGGGACCGAAGACCCGGAACAACTCGGTGATCGAGGCGGGCTCGGCGGCCAGCGCACCGAGGGTGGCGTTCATGCCGACCGTAACTTCCTTACCCACATCGGGATTCGTGGCGAACAGGTCGTTCACCCGATCCGTGGTGGCGCTAGCACCGGCCAGCAGCGCGATCAGCTGTTCACGCTTGGTGGCGATGGTGTTCGCGGTCTGCACCGAGGAGCCGAGCACATCGAGCAGTTCCGGGGCCGACTGGTTGAGCGCGTGCGCGGAGTTGGAGAAGTTGTCCAGCATCCCGCCCACGTTCGGGCCCGCGTCGGCGACCGTGGTGAGCCAGTGGTCGAGGCGCTGGATGGTCGAGCCTGGGACCCGGCCGCTGCCGTCGAGTGCCTGGGTGAGCGTGCCGAGCACGCGACCGAGCTGCACCGGATCGACCTCGTTGAGGATGTCGCGCACCGTGGTGAGCGTGTCCTGCAGCGCGATCGTGCCCTGGCTGCGGTCCTCGGGGATCTGCGATCCCTCTTTCA
This sequence comes from Nocardia sp. FBN12, assembly GCF_050320175.1. Taxonomy (GTDB): domain Bacteria; phylum Actinomycetota; class Actinomycetes; order Mycobacteriales; family Mycobacteriaceae; genus Nocardia. Next base: position 5,964,326 of record NZ_CP190048.1, read on the forward strand.
GGTGCTGGCTGTTCGCGCCGTTGTAGACCAGCTCCACGGAGGTGACCGCGAAGAGGTTGGACGGCACGACGCGTGCGGTGACGGTGTTCGGAATGCCGTCGGCGAACTCGGGCTTGAGCTCGATGTTCACCTTCTGCTCGGCGCTCTTGCCGATCTCGACGTTCTTCACCACGCCGACGAGCACGCCGCGGAACTTCACATCGGCATCGGAGGGCAGGCCGTCACCGGTGGTCGACAGGTTCGCGACCACGTTGACCTTGGGGACGAAGTAGCCCTGGTAGCGGGCCGTGAGGAAAGCCAGGATTACGCCGAAGACGATCAAACCGGCAGTACCGGCCACGTACAACTGCTTCATGGTGGGACCGCGCCCACTGGGATCGATGATCATCGCGCGCTTACCCCGAGATCCTGATGCCGGGGTTGATGCCCCAGATCGCCAATGTCATGAGGAGGTCGGCGAACACGACCAGGATGATGCACATCTTGATCGCGCGACCGGCCGCCACGCCGACGCCTTCGGGACCACCCGAGGCGAAGAAGCCGTAGTAGCACTGGATGAACGTCGTGATCATGACGAAGATGATCACCTTGAGCAGGGAGTAGAGCACGTCCGTCGGCACCAGGAATTGGAAGAAGTAATGCGAGTAGGTGCCCGCCGCGGTACCGCCGATCAACTGCACGGTGACCGAGCAGGCCAGGTATGCCGTGGTCAGACCGACTGCGTACAGCGGCACGATCGCCATCACCGCGGCCATCATCCTGGTGCTGACCAGATAGGGCAGCGGGCGGATGGCCACCGACTCGAGCGCGTCGATCTCCTCGGAGATGCGCATGGCGCCCAGCTGTGCGGTGAACCGGCAGCCCGCCTGGGCCGCAAAGGCCAATGCCGCCAGCAGCGGGCCGAGTTCGCGAGTGGTCGCGAAGGCCGAGATCGCGCCGGTGATGGGGCTCAGACCCAGCAGGTTCAGTGAGGTATGGCCCTGAATGGCCACGGTCATCCCGCCGAAGGCGCTGATGATCAGGATGACGCCGATGGTGCCACCACCGACGACGATATTGCCGTTACCCCAGGTGACGTCGGAGAGCAGTCGCCAGATCTCCTTCGGGTACTGCTTGAAGGCCAGCGGAATGGAGCCGACCGAACGCAGGAAGAAGAAGACCTGATGGCCGAGGCGGGCAAGCAGGTCGCCGGGCGCCTTGCTCGCTTTCTGCAGCGACCGGATCGGCCGCAGTAGCGGAGGTACGTAAGTAGATGACATGGCTCAGACCACCTGTGGGGGGAATACGGCGGAGTAGATCTGGGTGATCGCCACGTTGACACCGAGCAGCATGACGGTGGAGCTGACCACCGCGGAGTTCACCGCGTTGGCGACACCACCGGGACCGCCGCGAGCGTTCAGGCCGCAGTCGCAGGCGATGATGGAGGCGATCAGACCGAACAGCACCGACTTCAACAGCGCCACCGCGAGGTCGCGGGTGACCGCGAACGAGGCGAAGGTGCTCATGTAGGAGCCGGGCGTACCGCCCTGGGCGAAGATGTTGAACATGTAGCCGGTCAGGAAGCCGACGAAGACGACGAACCCGCAGAGCAGGAAGCTGACCAGCATCGCGGCGCCGAGGCGGGGAGCCACCAGGCGGCGCAGCGGGTCGACACCCATGACCTTCATCGCGTCGATCTCTTCACGGATGGTGCGCGAGCCGAGGTCGGCGCAGATGGCCGAACCGACGGCGCCCGCGATCATCAGCGCGGTGACCAGTGGGGCGCCCTGCTGAATGATGCCGAGGCCGTTGGCCGCGCCGATGAACGAGGTCGCACCGACCTGGCCCGCGACCGCGCCGACCTGGATCGAGACGATCACCGCGATCGGAATGGCGACCAACAACGTCGGCGCCGCGGCGACACTCGCCATGAACGCGGACTGCCGAACGAACTCGTCGAAAGGAAAGCGCCGACGGAAGATCGCGACGAACAACTCCGTGATCGCTTCGATACCCATCGTGATCTGTCGACCGAAGGTTTCCAGCGACTTCTTCGGGTGGTCGTCCCAAAGGCCCTTCGTCCAGTCGACAGCCTCGCTGACTCGTGAACGTGTGGGCGGACTCTCGGTCGACTGCACTGCATAACCCCTCTCGACGTCGGACCCTCAACGCCCCGACGACTTGTTTGCTTGACGCACCTTACTACGGAGTAGCGCAGAACACATCACCGACATGTGAGCGCTGTCATAGATAGAGGTCACTGTCCGAAACGGCTATGAGACACGTCATCCCGGACCTTACAACGCACAATTGTCGGCGTTCCGTGGATTACGCATGTAGCTGTTTCCCACATGGTTTCCCAGTACCGGCGGTCGCGCTCGAGGAATTTCGCGGAACTTTGTCATTCATAACGAATCCCTCGCCGAATTATCTGAACAAATCACGTGTGAAACATTAACGACGCGCCGGGACACGATTTTCGATAGAGGATCGCTATCATCTTCGACCGCCGCGTCGGACCGGATTCGGCCAGCAACCGCACCGGTCCGGGGGCGCGCCCGGGACCGAATACAGGCACGATAGACAGACCGTATTGATATCGTGCGAACTTCCGACATCTGGAGGGACATGTTCAGCAAACTCGCCAAGGTGGCCAACGCCGCCTTCGCCGTCGCGCTCGGTGCGGCTCTGCTCGGCACCGGCGCGGCCACCGCGCAAGCAGGCCCCCCGGTGATCGGCGGCGGCTCCGGCATCGTGATCGACAACGCGTTCGAGTGCACCGTCACCACGGTCGGGCACGATGGGGCAGGCAGGCTGGTCGGGCTCACCGCGGGTCACTGCGGTGACGCGGGCGCGACGGTCAGCGCGGAGGTGGACCGGGGCTACGGCGAGATCGGCCGATTCGCGTACAGCAACAATGAACTCGACTACGCGGTCATCGAGTTCACGCCGGGCCGGATCACCCCGGTCAACCGGATCGGCAATGTGAGCATCACCGGTGTCGGCGGGCCCGCGCAGTTCCCGACGATCGTCTGTAAGGAAGGCCGGACCACCGGCAACACCTGCGGCATCACCTGGGGCGACGTTTTCCAGACCAATACCGAGACCTGGTCGCAGATGTGCGTGGTCGAGGGCGATTCCGGCGCGCCGGTCGTCGTCGGGTCGACGCTGGTCGGCATGGTGAACGCCTACCTGGCCATGGCCTGCATCGGGCCCGAGGTCGGCACGAACATGAACTCGATCATGGACGACGTCAACGCCCGCGGCGGCGTCGGTGCGGGTTTCCACCCGATCTAGGTCCCTTCTCGTCGGGGGTGTCGAGCGGGTCGCGTGGTTGTCCACGCGGCCCGCTATTTGGTTGTGGCCTGTGGGATCGTCGGGGCGAGCGCCGGTCCGTCGGCGCCTGCGCAGTGCGGCAGGCAGTCGACGCGCTCGGGCTCGGGAGTCTGGCGGGGCACGCGCAGCAGGACCGCGGCGATGCCCGCACCGAGCAGAAGGAGCACCGCGCACCAGCGCATCGCGGTGTCGAAACCGGCCGCGAAGGCGACCGGATCGCTGAACGCGCCCGACAGCCCGGCCAATCCCGGCAGCGCCGCCACGGCCAACAGCTGCGCTGTGCGCGCTACGGCGTTGTTCACTCCCGACGCGATGCCCGCCTCGCCCTCCCGGACCGCGCCGAGCACCGCGCCGGTCAACGGCGCGACCATCACCGACAGCCCCAATCCGAAGACGAACACGCCCGGCAACACATCGGTGAGATAGTCCGCGTCCGCCCCGATCCGCTGCAGCGCGAACACCCCGCCCGCGGCCAGCAGCGGGCCGATCGTCATCGGAATCCGTGGCCCGTGCCGCTGCGCCCACCGCCCCGCGGGCGCCGAGAGCACCAGCATCAGCAGGGTGACGGGCAGACCCGCGGCGCCCGAAGCCATCGGCGAGTACCCGGCGACCAGCTGCAATTGCAGGACCAGCAGGAAGAAGACGCCACCGAGCGCGGCATACACGAGCAATGTCACCAGGTTCGCGGCCGTGAACACCCGCGACCGGAACAGCGACGGCGGTACCAGCGGATTCGGGCTGCGCAGTTCCACCAGCGCGAAACACACCAGCGCGCCGAACCCGATGGCCACCAGCACGACCCGCGCATCGATGAGTCCCAGGGTGAGCGCACCGAGCGCGAACGCGACGATCACCGCGCCGGGCACGTCGATCCGCGCCGGCGCTTGCGGATCACGGCTCTCCGGCACGTGTTTCATCGCGACGACGGCGACCAGCAACGCGAGTGGCACATTGAGCAGGAAGATCGCCCGCCAGCCGACCAGATCGATCAGCCCACCCCCCAGCAGCGGCCCGAACGCACCGGCCACGCCACCGAGCCCGGACCACAGTCCGATCGCGCTGCCCTGATCGCGCCGATCCAGCGAGGCCGAGATCAGCGCCAGACTCCCCGGCGTGAGCAGCGCGCCCGCCACACCCTGCAGCAACCGCGCGACGACCAGCATCTCGATGTTCACCGCGAGCGCGCACAACAGCGAGGTGATCGCGAATCCGATGATGCCCCAGACGAATACGCGACGACGGCCGAGGCGGTCGCCGAGCGAACCGCCGAGCAGGATGAACGAGGCGAGGGTGAGCGTGTAGCCGTTGACGGTCCACTGCAGGCCCGCGACATCGGTGTGCAGCGACTCGCCGATGCGTGGCAGCGCCACGGAAACGACGGTAGCGTCCAGCGACGCCATCGACGAGCCGAGGATGGTGGCGAGCAGGATCCAGCGACCCGTCGCCGACTTCAGCCGAACCGTCTCGGTCACGACTCCAAGTTAGCCGCCGTGCCTGCCTGGTTACAGGCTTTCCACGCAGACGACCATCTTGCGCTCGGCGTATTTGAAGCCGGAGTCGGCGGCGTCGGGGCAGTCGTCGACGCTGTCGGAACTCTTGTTGATCGTGATCACCTTGACCGGTTCGGTCCCGCCCTCGGTGCACTCGATGCGCTTCGGCTCGTCGCCGCCCACGTCGATGCAGCCGCCGACGACCCAGTCGATGTCGAGGCACAGCGCGCCGGTCTCGACGCCGTTGAGCGTCTCGGCGTAGAAGTTGTCGCGGTCGCCGACACAGCCGCTGCTGGTCTTGGCCTTGGCGATGACCTTGTAGTTCGACGACCGGCTACCGCACGCGGCCTTCTCGATAGTCGCGTCGTTGACCGTGCCGCCGAGCGACACGCAGTCACCGATATTGGCCTGGAAGTCGGTCTTGCCGCCCTTGCTCGAGGTCGGCGCGGGCTTGCTGGTGGTGGGTTTGCCGGTGGTCTTGCCCGGCTTGGTGGTCGGCGTCGCGCCACTCGTCGCGGGGACGACGTCGATCGCAGGCTGGGCGTAGCCATCGATGGTGCCTCCACAACCGGTCGAGACGAACGCGGTCACGGTGATGGCGATCGCGCCGACGAGCCGGCCGATGGGCAAATCTGCAAACACACATTGTGAATACACCACTCGAGGCACCCGCGTCGACTCCAGCCCGGCGGGTCCGCGCCTGCGATACGCTCGGTATTCCGGTCGCCACGTGCGGCGCAGGGCCCCCGATCACGGATCAGGAGGTGAGGCGTGAGCAGTACCCCATTACCGGGACCGGTCGGTGATTTCGCGGCGCCACGGCAGATGGTGGTCGATCCGCGCTTCATCCGGCTCGCCGATCATTTCTTCGGGATGTTCTCCCAGCCGAGTCGCGGCGGCGGTGCGCTGGCTATCTATCTGGACGGCGCACCGGTGGTCGATATCTGGGCGGGCTGGGCGGCCAAGGATCAGCGCTGGACCGGCGAGAACATCGCGCTCACCTTCTCCACCGGCAAGGGCGTCGCCGCCACCGTGCTGCATCGGGTGGCCGAGCGGGGGCTGATCGATTACGACGAGCCGGTGGCCACCTACTGGCCCGAGTTCGGGTCGCACGGCAAGGACGACATCACCGTGCGCGACGTGCTGTCGCACCGCGCGGGTCTGCACCGGGTGCGTGGGCTCGTGCCAGGTCGCGAGGGCATTCTCGACTACGGGGCGGTTGTGCGCGCGCTCGCCGAGAGCCCCGCCGACCCGCGCCGTATCCGAAGTTCCGGCTATCACGCGATCACCTTCGGCTGGCTGGTCGCCGAGATCGTGCAGCGGGTGACCGGCGACCCGTTCACCGAGGTACTGCGCCGAGAAGTGGCGCGGCCCTTGGGAATCGACGAGTTCTGGTTCCAGGTACCGCCGGGCGAACGGCATCGGATCGCGAAGATCTTTCCGCATCTGGCGCCACCGGGGATTCGCTGGAACACCGCGTCGTCGGTGCTGTCGTGGGTGCGGCCCGCGCGCGGGCTGGCCGAGGCGGGCATGCCGGAGAGTTTCGACGAGCTGGTCCGCGACCCGCGCGTGCACGATGCGGTGATGCCCGGCTGGAACGGCGTGTTCTCGGCGCGGGCGCTGGCCAGAATGTACGGCGCGCTCGCCAACGGTGGCCAGGTCGGCGACGTGCGGTTCCTGCGTCCGGAAACCATCGAGACGATCAACCGCACCCAGCAGACCAGCAGCCGCGACTACGTCCTCGGCCTACCGCTCCGGTTCACCCTCGGCTACCACCGCCCGGTCCTGATGACCAAGCAGCAACCACGAAACGCGTTCGGCCACTACGGGGTTGGTGGGTCGGGCGCCTACGCCGATCCCGATCTCGGAATGTCGATCGCGTTCGTCACCAATCGGCTGGGTGGTGCCGTCACCGCACTCGGCGACGCCCGCCTGGCCAAACTGGCAGCGATGGCGCAGGGCACGGCGCGCACGCTGCGAGGGTGACCGAACCCGCACCGGAGGTGGGCCGTAGTAATAGGCATGAGTTCGCCGAGCCCCGCCGCTCCACGCTGGTCGCTGCTGCACGGCTTGGCTGCCGGCCGGGATTTCGCGGGCTACCTGCGCCGACGGGCCGCGCGTAGTGATCCGTTCGCGGTCGGGTTCCCCGGGTTTCCCGAGGTGCTGTTCACCGGAACAGCCGAGGGCGCGCGCGAACTGTTCCGGGCGCCCGCCGCCTCGCTCGAGCCGCCGCTACCCAATCCGATCGAGCCGATGGTCGGTGCCGCGTCGCTGATCCTCAGTTCCGGAACGCGGCATCGCACGGATCGCGCGCTGCTTGCCCCCGCGCTGCACGGTGCGCGGGTGCGGCCGCTGGGGGAGGTGATCCGGAATGCGACGCTGCGCGAAATACACTGCGGTACAGCCGGTCCCTGGCAGCTCGGCACCCGCATCGATGCGCTCGAGGCCACCCGCGCCATCACCTTGCGGGTCATTCTCGCCGCGGTGTTCGGTCCTGGTTCCGATCGGGCCGCCGAATATGACGGTGTGGTCGCCGATTTCCTCGCCGCGTTCACCACGCCGCTCATGGTGGCACCGGTATTACGCCGTGGCATAGGCGGTTTCGGGCCGTGGGAGCGCTTCACCGCGGCACGCGAACGGCTGGACACCCTGCTCCTGGCCGACATCGCCGAGCGGCGCCGCACCGGTCCGGCCGACGGCGACCTGCTCGACCTGCTGCTCGCCACCCGCTACGACGACGGCACCGCCCTCACCGACACCGAACTCTGCGAACAACTACGCACCCTGCTCGCCGCCGGCCACGAAACCACCGCGACCACCCTCACCTGGGCGCTCTACCACCTGCACCGCGAACCCGGCCTGCTCACCCGCCTGCTCGCCGAACTACCCGCCGCGGGCGACGACCCCGCCGAACAGGCCCGTCTTCCGCTCCTCGACGCCGTCTGCCAGGAGACCCTGCGACTGCACCCGCCGGTGCCGATCGTGTTGCGCACCCTGACAGCGCCGTTGCGCTGGCGCGGGTTCGACGTGGCGGCGGGCGCCACCATCGGCCTTGCCGTCGGCGTACTGCACAGCCAGCCGTCGACCTGGCCCGCACCACACCTCTTCCATCCGGACCGATTCCTCGACCGCAAGGTGAGCCAGTTCGAGTTCGCGCCGTTCGGCGGTGGTCACCGGCGCTGCATCGGAGCGACGCTGGCCGACTACGAACTGCGGATCGTGCTGGCTACGCTGCTGACCGAGGTCCGGTTGACCCTCGAACCCGCGCTGGCGCTCGGCAGACGACCGCGCGCCGTGCCGCGCAATCTCGCGACCGCGCCGGATCGGGCGATCCACTTCACACGGACGGGGTGATCTGCCTCACTCGACGTTTGGGACTCACACGGATGTGTTTCCCGGCTGTTCATCCGCACCGCGATCGACTCGCCGCTGTGAGCGTGGCGTTTGACGAAAGGCACTGAATCACAGCGCGTTATGTGACTCACGGCACATAGTTGCGGCTCTGTTATCACCGCGCAACGCGGCTGGCACCAAGACGGCCGGTACGGGTAGTAATGGAAGGTCAGGGTCGGGGAATCGTTACCTCGCAGAGACCCGTCGCGGCCTCTGCGGTCAATGAGAACAAGCGTCACTGAGTAGATCTCGCGCCGCCGCATGCGGAACGAGAGATGGAATGGACGAGAAACCTATGCACTACGAGGCAAATATGCGGCAATCGCACTGGCTCCGCCGGGGCCTGCTGCTGTCGGCGGCGATCGCAGCGACCGGCGCACTGGTCGCCGTGCCCGCGCAGGCTCAGCCGACTCTGCCGGGCTTCGGCGCCGGTTCCAGCCAGCCCGCGGTGAACGAGCCCGCGCAGCAGGCGCCCTTCGCGCCGCCGAACATCAACATCGCCGACGGCGAAACCGTCGGCGTCGCGCAGCCGATCGCCATCACTTTCCAGGAGCCGGTCGAGGACCGCGCGGCCGCCGAGCGGGCCATCAAGGTCACCTCGAGCGCCAACGCGCCGGGCCACTTCTACTGGACCTCCAGCAAGCAGGTCCGCTGGAAGCCCACCGAGTTCTGGCCGGCCAACACCGACGTGACCGTGGTCGCGGGCGGCACCACCAGCTCGTTCCGCATCGGTGACGCGTTCGTCGCCACCGTCGACGACGCCACCAAGATGATCGTCGTGACGGTCAACGGTGAGGTCGTCCGGGAGATGCCGACCTCGCTCGGCAAGCCCGGCTACGAGACTCCCAACGGCACCTACATCGTGGGTGAGCGGCTCGAGAAGATGACGATGGACTCGTCGACCTACGGCGTGCCGGTCACCGATCCCGAGGGCTACAAGCTCGAGGTCGAATACGCCACCCGCCTGTCCAACAGCGGCATCTTCGTGCACGCCGCCCCGTGGTCGGTCGGCCAGCAGGGTTACTCCAATGCCAGCCACGGCTGCCTCAATGTGAGCACCGAGGACGGAAAGTGGTTCCTGGAGAACACCCGTCGCGGCGATGCGGTGATCATCACCGGCACCCAGGGCGGAACCCTCAGTGCGGGCGACGGTCTCGGCGACTGGAACTAACGCACTGAGCTCATCCGCCTCTCCGCGTATTCTGGCCAGACTCAGGTGGGTTGGTTGTCGGCGACGCGGCCGACAGTCGGGTGACTGCGGAGTCAGCCGGTTCCCGGTGAGTTACCCATGTACTCACTGAACGAGGGCCGAACAATACGATCAAACGGGTCGTGTTGTTCGGCCCTCTGTTGTAATCGGTTCTGTGCGTCCGATGTTCAGAAAATCGGCGGGCAGGGTTAACCAACGGTTCGCCATGCGCCGTAAAGCTGCCGCGGTGCGAAAGAGTCCAGAGCGGGTACTCCCCGGGAGAAGCCGTCCGTGGCAGGACTACGCGCTGTTCGTAGTACTCGTGGTGCCCAACCTGGCACTGCTCGGCCTGTTCGTTTACCGGCCGCTAGCCGATAACATCCGGCTGTCGTTCACCGACTGGAATATCGCTGAGCCGGTGGCGAATTCGGTGGGGTTCGACAACTACATCGAATGGTGGCAGCGCGACGACTCATGGAAGGTCGTCAGCAATACGGTGATCTTCACCGTGGCGGCCGTCGTGGTCAGTATGGCGCTCGGTCTGGCGCTGGCCATGCTGCTCGATCGAAAGCTGTTCGGGCGCAATGTTGTTCGATCGGCCATTTTCGCCCCGTTCGTGATTTCGGGCGCGGCGATCGGTGTGGCTTTTCAATTCATCTTCGATCCGAGTTTCGGTCTGGTACAAGATGTTCTGCACCGGATCGGCGTCGACAATGTGCCCGATTTCTATCAGGACCCGCAGTGGGCCCTGTTCATGGTGACGATCACCTACATCTGGAAGAACCTCGGCTATGCCTTCGTGATCTATCTGGCCGCGCTGCAGGGTGTGCGCGCCGAATTGCTCGAAGCGGCCGAAATGGACGGTGCGAGCAGCTGGACCAGATTCACGAAAGTCCTTCTGCCCCAGCTACGTCCGACTACCTTCTTCCTGTCGATCACCGTGTTGCTCAACTCCCTGCAGGTCTTCGACATCATCAATGTGATGACCCGCGGCGGCCCGCTCGGCAACGGCACGACCACGATGGTGTTCCAGGTGTACGAGGAGTCGTTCCGCAATTTCCGGGCCGGCTACGGCGCCACCGTGGCCACGATCATGTTCGTGGTGCTGCTGGTGGTCACGTTGATCCAGGTGCGCGTGATGGATCGAGGCGAACGATGAAACACATAGGCCCGCAGACCCTTTCGTACCAGCGCCGTGAACGCGCGGTCACCCTGCTCGGCTACGCGGCGATGGTGTGCGTGCTGATCATCGTCGGGGTCCCGCTGTTCTGGATCCTGATCACCTCGCTCAAAGACCGCTCCGACATCTACACCCAGCCCGCGGTCTACTGGCCGAGCACCTGGCGTCCGGAGAACTACAGCCATGCCACCACCACGGTGCCGTTCTGGACGTTCCTGCGGAACTCGATCATCGTCACCGGCATCGTGTCGGTGGTGAAGTTCGCGCTCGGTGTGTTCAGCGCGTACGGCCTGGTGTTCCTGCGCTTTCCCGGCAAGAACATCGTGTTCCTGGTGATCATCGCGGCGCTGATGGTGCCCAACCAGATCACCGTGATCTCCAACTACGCGTTCATCGCCCAGCTCGGGTGGCGAAACACCTTCCAGGGCATCATCATTCCGCTCTGCGGCGTCGCCTTCGGCACCTTCCTGATGCGCAATCACTTCCTGTCGCTGCCCGGCGAGGTGATCGAGGCGGCACGGATGGACGGCGCCAACTGGTGGCGGCTGCTCACCCGCGTTGTCCTGCCCATGTCGGGGCCGACGATGGTGGCGTTCGCGGTGGTGACGCTGGTCAACGAGTGGAACGAGTACCTCTGGCCGTTCCTGATGGCCGACTCCGCCGATGTCGCGACGCTGCCGGTCGGCCTGACCCTGCTGCAGAACACCGAGAACCCCAGCGTCACCAACTGGGGGCCGGTGATGGCGGGCACCGTGCTCACGATGCTGCCGATTCTCATCGTCTTCCTTGCCCTGCAACGTCACATGATCAAAGGCCTCACCTCCGGTGCGGTCAAGGGTTAAATCTCGAACAGGAGTTCGCCAGTGTCCAACTCACGATTCCCGGCGCTGAGTCGCCGTGGCTTCATCGGCCTGACCGGCGGCGTCGCCGCGGCCGCAGCCCTTGCCGCATGCGCGGGCACCGGCGGCGGATCCGGTGATTCCGGTGACGCCAACACCATCACCTTCTGGTCCAACCACCCCGGCACCTCCAAGGAGCTGGAGCTGGAGCTGATCAACCGCTTCCAGGCGAAAAACCCTGATCTGAAAGTGAACCTGGTCGACGCGGGCAAGAACTACGAGGAGGTGGCGCAGAAGTTCAACGCGGCGCTCACCGGCGGAGAGCTGCCCGATGTTGTTGTGCTGTCGGATGTCTGGTGGTTCAACTACGCGCTGAGCAAGGCGATCGAGCCGCTCGACGGGCATTTCGGCGCCGCGGGTGTGCAGCTGGGCGATTACGTCGACTCGCTCGCCGCCGACTACCTGTTCGACGGCAAGCACTACGCGCTGCCCTATGCCCGCTCGACCCCGCTGTTCTACTACAACAAGGACGTCTGGGCCAAGGCCGGTCTGCCGGATCGCGGCCCGAACTCCTGGCAGGAATTCGACGAGTGGGGCCCCAAGCTGCAGTCGGTCGTCGGCGGCGACAAGTTCGCCCACGCGTGGGGCGACGCCAAGAACTACCTCGGCTGGACCTTCCAGGGCCCGAACTGGACCTTCGGTGGCGCGTACTCCGATCAGTGGAAGCTGAAGTTCACCGATCCCGGCTCGATCGCGGCTGCCACCTACCTGCGTGACTCGATCAACGTCAAGAAGTACGCCGCCATCCGCCCGCAGATCGCGGTCGATTTCGGCACCGGCGTGGCCGCCTCGACCATCGCCTCCACCGGCGACCTCAAGGGCATCAAGAAGAACGCCGACGGCAAGTTCGAGGTCGGCACGGCCTTCCTGCCGCATCCGAACGGGCCAGGCGTCACCACCGGCGGCGCCGGTCTGGCCATCCCGTCGCGGATCTCGGACGCGCGAAAGGTGAACGCGCTGAAGTTCATCGAGTTCATCACCAACGGTGCGAACACCGCGTACTTCTCGCAGAACACGGGCTACATGCCGGTGCGCAAGTCGGCGGTCACCGACCCGAGCGAGGTCGACTTCCTGGCGAAGAACCCGAACTCCAAGGTCGCCATCGACCAGCTGGCCGTGACGAAGTCGCAGGATTACGCGCGCGTGTTCGTGCCAGGCGCCGACCAGATCATCGGCACCGGCTACGAGCAGATCGGCCTCCAGAACGCCGATCCCGCAACGGTCCTCGCGAAGGTCGCCGCCGACGTGCAGGCGATCATCGACCGGCAGATCACGCCCAAGCTGCCCAAGTAGTTCCCCGTGGGCCGGTGGTTCGTCGTGACCACCGGCCCGTTTTCGCTTTCCCTCCTAGGAGAATTCGCCATGGCGACAGTGCAGTTCGACGGTGTGACCCACCGCTACCCCGGCGCCGACGCCCCCGCCGTCGACGCACTCGATCTCGACATCGCCGATGGTGAGTTCCTGGTGCTGGTCGGGCCGTCCGGCTGCGGCAAGTCGACGAGTCTGCGAATGCTGGCCGGGCTGGAATCCGTTGCGGCCGGGACGATTCGGATCGGCGAGCGCGATGTCACCGACCTGCCGCCGCGCGCTCGCGATGTGGCGATGGTATTCCAGAGTTACGCGCTGTATCCGAACATGACCGTGGCCGAGAACATGGGGTTCGCGCTGCGCAATGCGGGAATGTCGAAGTCCGACACGCTGGTTCGCGTGAAGGAGGCCGCGGCGATGCTAGAGCTGGAGCCCCTGCTCGACCGCAAACCCGCGAAGCTTTCCGGTGGTCAGCGTCAGCGCGTCGCCATGGGCCGCGCCATCGTGCGCAGGCCACAGGTGTTCTGCATGGACGAGCCGCTGTCCAACCTGGACGCGAAACTCCGGGTGAGCACCCGCTCCCAGATCGCCGCGCTGCAGCAGCGTCTCGGCACGACCACGGTGTATGTCACCCACGACCAGGTCGAGGCGATGACGATGGGTCACCGTGTCGCTGTTCTCCGTGACGGCACGCTGCAGCAGATCGCCTCTCCACGTGAGCTTTACGACAACCCGCTGAATACCTTCGTCGCCGGGTTCATCGGCTCGCCGGGCATGAACCTACTCGAGGCACCCGTGGTCGATGGCGAGGCTGTGCTGGACGGCCTGCGAATCCCGCTGCCCCGCAGTGTTTCCGGGGCCCGTGTCGTTCTCGGTATCCGGCCTGAATCGTGGGAAGTCACCACCGACCCCGCCGGGATCACCGTCGTCGCCGAACTGCTCGAGGAACTCGGCGCCGAATCGTTCGTCTACACCCACGGCGCGGGCACCGACTGGTCCACCCGCTCCGGCAAAATCGTGGTCCGAGTGGACCGCCGGTTCCAGACCACGCTCGGCGAAACCTTGCACCTGCGGCCCAAGCCCGAGGAGATCTTCTTCTTCGACGCAGGCACCGAACTGCGCCTGCGCTAGGACAGACCCGCCGCGGTGCGGCGGCCGATCGCGGCGTTGAGGGCGCCGAGTTCGGCGAGGATGTCGGTCGCGGCCCAGATGCGGTTTCGTTTGGAGTCGGAGACGACTTCGAGGATGCCCGCGTCGGTGAGGCGATCCAGGGCTCGGTAGGTGGCCGAGTCCGTGGTCGTGGTGATGGCGTTGGCTTGGGCGATCGTGAGGATCGGATGCTCGAGCAGGTTCGCCAGTAGTGCCTCGTCGGCGGAGCCGGCGCGCGGGCGGGCCCGGTCGCGCCAGCCGTCGGGGAGCGCGGTGAGTGCGCGGGCCGAGTCGATCGCGGCCTCGCTGGCGTACACCGCGGCGAGAGCCAGGTACACGACGAATTCCTCGGCGGCGCCGGTGCGGTAGGCGGCCAGTTGGGCGAAGTAGCGCGAGGTGTCGGCGAGCATGACCGAGGAGAACGGGACGGTCACCCGGTCGGTCAGGCCGCGCCGGCGCAGGATGGCGGTTACCAGGGCGCGACCGATCCGGCCGTTGCCACTGACGAACGGGTGGATCGATACGAACTGCGCGTGCGCGAGCGCGGCCTGCACGAGGATCGGCAGGTCGCCGCGCGCGACGAAGGCCAGCAGGTCGGCCACCAGCTCGGGCACCAGTTCTGGTGGGGGCGGCACATACAGCGCGTTGAGTGGCGTGTAGTCGCTGCCGCCGATCCAGGTTTGGACGGTGCGGAAGCGCCCGGCCTTCTCCCACTCCGGGGCGATCAGCACCCGATGAGCGCTGAGCAGGCTCGCCTCGGTGATCTGGCCGTGCTCGGCGGTGTCGACCAGGCCGGTCAGCGCCCGCACCGCGGCCACCTGCGACGCGGCTTCGGGACGAGCCGTCGCGCCACCGAAGGCTTTGCTGAATGCTCGCCAGCCCGCGTCGATGTGCTCGATTCGCGACGACGCGACCGCCTCGCTGCGCAGCAGGAACTCGCGCAGGGGAGCCAGCCCGCCATGGCCGGCTTCGAGATGGGTCACCGCGATCGCCGCGGCCTCGCTGGCCGATGTCGTTCGCCTGGTAGCGAAATCGAGCCGAGCGATGTGCGGGGGGATCGACACAGCGACCTGCTCGGGCATGGGACCCACTCGCGAACCGCGCCCGCCGCGCGCCGTCCATGGTCGCTGTTCGACGTGGTGCGCCGGCCAATTCATCAGTTCTAGCAATACTTTCGCTCTTGGAAACGCCACTAACTTGCGAATTGCTCGCGTTTTTCGGTTGCAACGAGAGTAACCAGCTCACTACTCCCGCGGGACGATCAAGTGAGACTGGTGGTCGCGTGGGTCCGCGCCAGGTCGACGGCTCGGCCGATCCCCTCGGCGAAGGGGACACCGTGGCCGGGGAGGACCAGATCGGCAGAGAGTGATTCGAGGGCGCGCAGGGCCAGCACTGTATCGGGAGTCGAGTGGTTGAAGAACTTGGGGAGTACCTGGGGCCCATGGTATTTCGAGGTGGGGTGGGCGGTAACCAAAGTGTCGCCAGTGGCCACCGCACCCGCGTTAGGGAAATGGAAGGCGGAGTGTCCTGAGGTGTGTCCAGGGGTGGGGATCGGGACCGGACGGCCGGGGAGATCCAGGGGGCCTTCGGTCGGGAAGGGCTGGATGTGGGGGACCGGGTTCTTACGGAGGCCGCCGGCGCGGGTGATGCGCAGGGCCCAACCACAGGTCGAGATGTCGGTGAGGCGTTTGACGACATCGAGGGGCGTGGCCGACTCGTGGACCTCACCCTTGGCGTGGGCCACCTCGAGCGGGCTGGTGTAGGCGGGGATGCCGTACTTCGCCTGGAGGTGGTTGAGGGCGCCGACGTGGTCCAGGTGGGCGTGGGTCAGCAGGACCGCTCGGATGTCTTCGGGGCGGTGGCCGAGGGCTTCGATGGTCGCCTCGAGCAGGCCGGCGTCGCCGTACCAGCCCGCGTCGATCAGCGTCAGGTCACGGCCTTCGCGGAGCAGGACCATGTTCACATCTGTGCCTGCGATGGTGAAGACATCGTCGGCTACCTGCTGATAACGCACTGGTAGAACCCCTTCTCGAGCAACGGGTTCCGACCCTACCGGCGATCGTCTCGCCGGCAGGGTCGAGCACGTCACCAGATCGTCACGCGCTCCGCGGGATCGAGGTACAGCGCGTCGGCGGGGGTCACGTCGAAAGCCTCGTAGAAGCTGTCGATATTGCGGATCACCGCGTTGCAGCGGAACTCCGGCGGGGAGTGCGGGTCGACGGCGAGGCGGCGGATGGCTTCTTCCTGTCGAGCCTTGGTGCGCCACACCTGGGCCCAGCCGTAGAAGACACGCTGCAGCCCGGTGAGGCCGTCGATGACCGGCGCCTCCTTGCCGTCGAGCGAGATCTTGTACGCGGCGAGGGCAATCGAGAGGCCGCCCAGGTCGCCGATGTTCTCGCCGATGGTGAACTCGCCGTTCACGGTGTGCTCGTCGGCCAGGTCGGCGGGGGAGAGCACGTTGTACTGGTCGATCAGAGCCTTGGTGCGCTTGCCGAATTCGGCGCGGTCCTCGTCGGTCCACCAGTCCTGCATATTGCCGTCGCCGTCGTACTTGGCGCCCTGGTCGTCGAAACCGTGGCCGATCTCGTGGCCGATCACGGCGCCGATCCCGCCGTAGTTGGCGGCGTCGTCGGCGTTCATGTCGAAGAACGGCGGCTGCAGGATCGCGGCGGGGAACACGATCTCGTTCATGCCGGGGTTGTAGTAGGCGTTCACGGTCTGCGGGGTCATGAACCACTCGCCCCGATCGACCTCGCCACCCAGTTTGCCCAGGTCACGGTCGTGGTCGGCGGCGTAGCCACGGCGGTAGTTGCCGACCAGATCGGTCGCGTCGATCTCGACCGCGGAGTAGTCGCGCCAGGTGTCCGGGTAGCCGATCTTGGGGGTGAACTTCTCCAGCTTGGTCAGCGCGGCCGCGCGAGTGTCGGGGCCCATCCACTCGAGGTCGGCGATATTGCGCCGGTAGGCCTCCTGCAGATTGGCCACCAGCTCGACCATCCGCGCCTTGGCCTGCGGCGGAAAGTGCCGGGCCACATACAGTTTGCCCACCGCTTCGCCGAGCAGTTCCTGCACCAGCGACACGCCACGCTTCCAGCGCTCGCGGTTCTCCTTCGCGCCGGTGAGGGTGCGACCGTAGAAGTCGAAGTACTCCTCGACGATCTCGTCGGTGAGGAAACCGGCGCGCGCGTGCAGTACCTGCCACGCCGCCCACGCCTGCCAATCAGCCTGCGGCACCTCGGCCCATGCGGTGGCGAAGGCCCGCAGGTAATCGGGCTGACGCACCACGAGCTCGGCGAACAGATCCTTGCCGTCGCGGTCGAGACCGGTCGCGACGCCGTCCACCCAAGCGGCCCAATCGAATTCCGGGTTCTCGGCGACCAGATCAGCGAAAGTGGTGAGGTTGTAGCTCTTCTCGGCATCACGACGCCGCACCACATCCCAGTGACCCGCGGCGAGTGTGCGTTCCAGCTCGAATACGCGCTTGGCGGCATCGGCCGGGTCGGCGGGCAGCAGTCCGTCCAGCGACGCGTCAGCGGCGGCGATGGTGAACATCTTGGTGATGTGCGCGATATAGGCGTCGCGGATCCCCGCGAATTCCTCGGAGCGGTAGTAGGACTCGTCGGGCAGCCCGATGCCCGCCTGGGTCGCGTGCACGAGGTAGCGGGTGGAGTTCTTGTCGTCGGTATCGACGTAGTAGGCGAGCGTGCCGCGAACGCCGGTGCGCTGCAAACGACCGAGCAGAGCGGCGAACGCGCTCGGATCGCTCACCTCGGCGATCTCGCGCAGTTCGGCGGCGATGGGGGTGAACCCGGCCGCCGCGACCACATCGGTGGCCATGAAGCTCGAGAACAGATCGCCGATCTTGCGCGCATCGGCATCATCGGCCGCGCCGGACGCGCTATCGGTGATGATCGCCTGCACGTCGAGCTCGGCCTGGTCGTAGAGCGTGCGAAACGCACCGTCCACGGCGCGATCAGCCGGGATCTCATACCCGGCCAACCACTGCCCGTTGACATGCGCGAACAAATCGTCCTGCACCCGCACATCCTGATCACGGAAGGACAGATCAATACCGGAGGGGCTGCTCAGATCCGAAGTCACGCGCTCCAGTATGCCGTGTCATCGGCGGCTGGTGCCGCTGGTTCTCGGCGCTTGACTCCGGCTCTTCCCTCCCTCCGGGTACTCCTTCGTCGCACCCTCCGCTCAGTCCAGAGCCGGAGGCGCGCCGAGAACCGGGCGGCTGGCGCCGCCATTCGTGCGCGACGCTAGACGCGGCTGTCTAGACGCGGGCGAACTCGTCGTCTCGGGCGCCGGCTACGAAGGCTTGCCATTCGGGGGCGGTGAAGTGGAGAAGGACGTCTTCGTGGCGGAGGGTGGTCGAGCCGTCGGGGGAGGTGTGGGCCACGAGGGTGGGGTGGCGGCGGGTGGTGCGCACACAGTGCAGGAAGTCTGTCCACAGGGCGGTGTCGACGGTGATGATGGGCTCGTCCAAGCCGGTGTTCATCGGGTTGCGGCGGAATTTGCTGTCTCGTATCTGGACAGCGTCTCCATCGAAACGAACCTCGACACATTGGTTGCCGTTATTGGAGCGTGACGAGGTGAACCAGCCGTGTTCGGCCGGGCTGCGGCGAGCGGTGGTGGACATACCTCGAATCTTACACGCTCGCATACTCCCTGATCAGGGTGAGAGATTCGGTGCGAGAAAGGGATTGCTCGCGGGCACGGACGTAGGCGAAGCCTAGATCGCGGACCTGTTCGGCATCGTCGACATGGCCGCCGAACACCGCGCTCTCCGCCCAGGCGAAGGTAGGTAGCTGGTCGCTTGCGAAGTCGAGCAGATGGAAGCTGGAACCGCCGAGGACGGCACCTTCGGGGGCGCTGAACGGGATGACGCGCACGTCGACGGTGTCGAGCTCGCGCACCAGCGTCACCAGGTGCCGCAACTGCTCGCGCAGCACCGCACTGCCACCGGTCTGCTGACGCAGCGTCGCCTCGCCGAGCACCGCGGTGAGTTCGAGCGGATCGGGTTCGCGCAGCCGGCGCTGCCGACGCAGTCGTATCGCGACTAATTGGTCAACTTGGACCGGTCGGATCATCACATCGGCGCTGATCAGAGCCCGTGCGTAGGCCTCGGTCTGCAACAACCCGGGCACGATCATGCTGTCGTAGCTGCGGATACTCTGCGCGCCCGCCTCCATCCCGTACAGCCGCTGCAGCTCGGGGCCGATCAGCGCCGAGGACGCCGTCGTCCACCAGCCGCGCTGCTTGCTCGCCTCGAGCAGGGCCAGCAGTTCGTTGCGTTCGTCGGGCGTCACATCCAGAACGTCGAGAACCGGTTCGATCGTGGTGCGGGTGAGCACCCGCCTGCCCTTCTCGACGTGCGACCAGTTGGCGGGGGTGAACCCGACCCGACGGGCGAAACCGGCCGAATCGAATCCGCGCTGCTCACGGAGCTCGCGCAGCCGGAGCACGAGTTCCCACCGCGCGACGGTCGGCGAAACGGGAGCCATGGGCGAATATCGTACGCCGATCGACACGCCAGCTACTGACTATTGTCAGCCCGGTTGTGCGGCTATAGGCTGTGCAGAACGGTCTTTTTCTCGCACGTCCTGCCGTTATGAAAAAGTTTCCCGCGCCACCCGGTCGTGATGCTCCACCTCCCACCGAGATTCGCCCCGATCGAGCGAACTCACAGCTACATCGAACCACCGTCGACAGAGACGAGGTCATGATGAGCACGTTGCGCACTGATGAGGACAAGGGCGGGTATACGGCCGCCGAGGAATACTCGGCCACCCAGGACGCTCTGGCGCGCTGTCGCCAGTACCGCAAGCACCATGGCCTCTACGGCGTCGTCGACGCGGCGCTGGGTCGGATCGTGCTCGAGATCGGCTCGGTCGGCGCGGTGGTGATGCCGTCGACGCTGGGCGAACGGGTCCGCGGGATGCTCGTCACGCGCGGTCTGCGCTGCGGGCCGATCATCGCCCATCCGCGTTCCGGTCGCTGGACTTTCCTCACCGGCCCGATCGACAACTCCTACCTCGACACCGAGCTGTTCGCCGAGCTGTTCCGGGTGTGCGCCTCGGTGGCCTTGCCCGGCAGTGATGTCGTGCTCCCGTCGCCTGCCGACGAGCGCAGCGGCTATCGCACCTGGATGCAGGCCCCCGACGGCGATTTCCGGCCCGATTTCGCGCAGATCGTCGCCGCTACCAGGACCAATGCCAAATCGGCGACCTTGACGCGGCAGCCGGGTTCGGCCTGAGTTCACCCGCCGCCGAGGCGCGCGTGCATCTCCCAGACGAGCACCTCGGCGTCGCCGTGCGGACGGATCAGCTGGCCGCCGGAGCGTGTCAGCCGGATCGCGTCGCCCTGGGACATGGTGCCGAGACCTTCGACGTCGATCTCCCCGCGCGCGACGAAAACATGCAGGTAGGGGGCATCAGGGAGGGTGACGCCTGGACTGTCGGCAGGCATCCTGGCGACGTGCATCGCGGCGTGCGAGGAATTGATCGCGATGGCGGTGCGATCGCGATAGCGGGGTAGGCCCGACGCGACCGTCACCAGATCGCCGCGCGCGAGTTCGTCATCGATCTCGAGCTGCTGATAGCCGGGGTCGACGCCGGGCTCGTCGGGGACAACCCACATCTGGACGAAATGCACGGGGTCGTCGTGCGATCGGCCGTCCAGGCGCCACGAATCGTTCTTCTCCGAGTGCTGGATGCCGGTGCCCGCGCTCATCCGCTGGGCCAGCCCCGGATAGATGACACCGTTGTGCCCGAGCGAATCCTGATGCACCAGGCTGCCGCCGAGTACCCAGGTGACGATCTCCATGTCCCGATGCGGATGGGTGTCGAAACCCTCGCCGGGCAGCACCACGTCCTCGTTGTTCACCAGCAACAGCCCGTGATGGGTGTTGTCGGGGTCGTAGTGCTCACCGAAGGAGAACGAATGCTTGGAGTCGAGCCACGGGATCCGCGTCTTCATCCGGTCGCCACCGCGGTGTAGTTCGATCCGCGGCGGTGTCGTCGATGTGGGCGTCACCATTCAATTCTGGCACCAATTGTGAGAGTGCACCGCTCACGGGTGTGCGTGGTAGGGACGGCGGTTCGCTGTGGCACTAGGGTCATGGCGTGTCGACTCATCCCTCTGACAGCTCGAATGCGGCGGATGAGCAGCCGATCTCGATGCGACATCTCCTGCGCGACGGCCGCGGGATCGTTCGCCAGAACCCGCGCATGCCGCGCCTGGCGGTGCTGCGTCTGGCGGCGCAGTTCGGTGACGGGATGTTCCAGGCGGCACTGTCGGGCGCGATTCTGTTCAACCCGGAACGCGAGACCGATCCGCTGGCCATCGCCGCGGGTTTCGCGGTGCTGCTGCTGCCGTATTCGGTGCTCGGACCGTACGCGGGCGCGCTGCTGGACCGATGGGATCGGCGCAATGTGCTGCTGGTCGCGAGTGTGGCGCGGGCGGTGCTGATCGGTGTCGCCGCGATCGGGTTGTTCGTCGGCATCGGGGAGACACCACTGCTGGTGCTGGCCTTGGCGACCGTGGGAATCAGCAGGTTCGTGCTGGCCGGGGTGTCGGCGGCGCTGCCGCGAGTACTTGAACAGCGCTGGCTGGTGCCGATGAATTCGGTGCTGGCGACGGTGGCCTCGGTGTGCGCGGGAGTCGGTGCGGCGGCGTCGGTGGCGGTGATCGCGCTGATCGGCGCGGGTGACGCGGCCTCGGCGGTCGCGGTGGCACTGTCGGGCATCGGTTCGCTGGTCGGCGCCGTGCTCGCCTGCGGATTCCGCCGGCATGTGCTCGGGCCCGATAGCGGGTCGGCGGGCACCGAGAGCACCGTGCACGCCATCGCCACCGGCCTGCGCACCGGCGCGAACGCCGTGTGGAACTCGGCGCAGGTGACGACGGCGATGATCGGCATCGGCGCCCATCGCATCGTGTTCGGGATGAACACGCTGATCATGGTGCTGGTGCTGCGCCAACCCGCCGACGGCGCCGAGATGAGCGGCGGGCTGGTCGGCTTCGGGGTGGTGATCATGGTCATCGCGGCGGGCATGCTGGTGGCCGCGATCGGCGCACCGATCCTGATTCCGCGCCTCGGCAGGCCGCGCACCGTGTTGCTCGGTCTCACCACGGCGCTGCTCGTGGAGCTCACGCTGGTCACCCCGATCACGCTGGCCACCGGCTCGGCGACCGACAACGCGCACCGGCTGTTGCTGATCGGGGCGTTCGGGCTCGGCCTCGCCGGTCAGACGATCAAGCTGACCGGCGACGCGAGCATGCAGATCGACATCGACGACGATCAGCGCGGGCAGGTATTCGCCCTGCAGGACACGGTTTTCAACATCTCCTTCGTGTTGGCGATCGCGGTGACCGCGCTGGTGATCCCGGCCGACGGACGGTCCATCGGGGTGGTGCTGGCCGGTGCCGGTGTCTACGCGCTCGGCATCGTGGCCATCGCGCTCAATTCCCGTCGAGCCAAGGTGGCGTGCTGAGGGCGGGCGGTTCGGCCAGGACCGTTCGGTGATCGACGGTGGCCAGGGGGATATCGGGTAGTAGGGCATCGTGATCGATGCCGGTGTCGTAGTCGATCCATAGCGAGTCGAGCAGGCTCGTGTCGGCCAGTTCGTCGTGGCTCGACCAGTGGTGCACGACCGCGTCGCCAATTCCGAAGACGTACTCGATTTCGTTCACATCTGTTTGGACGCACGGCAACCGCGATCGGTTCCGGTAAGTTCACACAAGATCACAGGTGTTCCTCGCCGACACCGATTCGAGGGAGCCAGATGCGCGCAAGACCGGTATCGCACGGAACGGCCGCCGTGGGTGTGGCGCTTTCGGCCATCCTCGCTGTTCCCGCGCAGGCGGGTCCGCTGCCGTGGCTGCCGCCGCCGGTAAATATCTGCGGGGAAACAGGATTCGACCCGGTCAACCGGCTGCCCGATCCGGCCGCACCGCCCGCGCCGATCCTGCCGCCGAGCATCGATATCCCGGTCTGGGTGCCGCAGCTGACGCCGGTGCCGATTCCCGATCCGCCGCACGACCAGACGCGCGTCGCGCAGGTGCCGCTGCCCTCGGACCCGTGCCGCAATCCGTGTCCGGAGGTCAGGGACACGCCGGAACCCGAACCCGAAAGTACCGACGAGACAACCTCGACCGGTTCGGCTGTCGCGTTGCCGCGAATCAGGATCAACCCGGAGATCGAGCCCATTCCGATCCCGGTACCGGGCGGCGAGGGCGAGCCCGCCCAGCAAGCGCCCACTCCGGTGGTCCGGCCGATCGAGCGCGGCCCGCTCGGGGCGCCCGTCGTGCCGGCGAAAGTGGAGTCCGTGCGCCTGGTCGAACAGGTGACCGGGCACGGATCCGCCAACCGGACCGATATGCGCTGGCAGGTCGACGGCACCGACCTCGGGCTGTTCTGGGAAACCGAACCGGGCAAGGTCGCCATGGTTTTCGGTGACACCTTCGGCGAGGGCTGGGCCTACGGCGGCGCGGGCGCCGACACCGCCGACTGGCGGTCGAATGTGCTCGCCTACAGCTCCGACAAGGACCTGAGCGACGGGATCACCATCGACACGATGGTGCAGGACAGCGCCTGCCACGCCGCCGAACTCCTCGGCAGCCGCAAGATCAAGAACTGGGAGACCACCACGATCCCCACCTCGGGATTCGCGCTCGGGAAAAGGCAGTTCCTGAGCTACATGTCGGTGAACCACTGGTCGAAGATCCCCGGCATGTGGCTGACGAACTACGGCGGCCTGGCCTACTCCGACGACGGCGGCCAGACCTGGACCAAAGATCAGCATGCCCGCTGGGAGAACATGTTCGGGCTCGGGCGGTTCCAGGTGGCGGCGATGGTGCCGCACGGCGACTACGTCTACATGTTCGGCACGCCCAACGGCCGGATCGGTGTGATCGGGCTGGCCAGGGTGCGCAAGGACGACGTGCTCAACAAGACCGCCTACCAGTACTGGGTGGATGGCAATTGGGCTCCCGCGGCGGAGAACTCGGCGACGCCACTCGTGCACGGCACGGCCAGTGAGCTGTCGGTGCGGTTCGACCAGGAGAGCGGGCAGTGGCAGATGGTCTACCTCGACTCGGCCGCGAGCCAGATCGTGTTGCGGACCGCGGGTCAGCCGCAGGGTGCGTGGACTTCCGCGGTGCCGCTGGTCTCCACCGAGATGTATCCGAAGGCGTACGGCGGGTTCATCCATCCCTGGTCGACCGCGCAGGATCTGTACTTCACGATGTCGGCGTGGGACAGCTACAACGTGTATCTCATGCACGCGCGATTGAATCCGCCGCGCTGAGTCACGGCCACGATGTGTGTCAGGGCGCGACCACGAACTGCAGGGTGTCTCCTGGACGAGCCTGCGCGACGCGGTCGACATCGGCATCGAGGACGACCGCGATCACCGGATAACCGCCCGTGATCGGGTGATCGGCCAGGAAAACGACCGGCTGACCGCTCGGTGGCACCTGCACCGACCCCAACGCGACCCCCTCCGAGGGCAATTCGCGCGCGATCGAACGCACCAGCGGTGGTCCGTCCGCGCGGTCGAGGCGCGCACCGACGCGGTCCGTGTCGGCCGAAACAGTCCAGGAGCCGCGGAACAGCTGATCCGGATCGGTGAACCAGTCGGCGCGCGGACCCGGACACGCCCGCACCCTGAGTACCTCCGGCGGCGGTGGAATCGGTGCGAATTCCACTGTCGGCAGGGTGCGCGGTGGGGGACCGACGGGGACCTGCATGCCGACTGCCAGCGGGTCGGGGCCGATGCCGGAGAGCGTGTCGCGGCTGCGCGAACCCAGCACCTTGGCCACATCGATGCCGCCGCGGACCGCCACGTAGCTGCGCAGACCCGAGCTCGCCAGGCCGAGCCGCAGCACCTGACCCTCGTCGAGTTCGAGCACGCTCGCGTGTCCGACCGGGGTGCCGTCGACGGTGGCGGGGGCGGGGGCACCGGTGACCGCGACAGTGAGGTGAGCGTCGGCGCGCAGGGCCAGGCCGCCGAGCAGTACTTCGATGGCGGCGAAGTTCTCCGGATTGCCGACCAGCCGGTTCGCCAGCCGCAGTGACCCGCGGTCGGCCGCGCCCGCCTGGCCGACGCCGGAATCGAACCAGCCCTGCCTGCCCAGGTCCTGCACCGTCGCGAGCGGCCCCACCCGCTCGATGAAGATCAGCATGCGATCTCTCCCCGATTCGCTGTCGAGGCGGCGCGTCGTTGAGCAGCCCTTGATTTTCCGCCGAAGCAGCTATTCCTCGGAAACGACGAACCTGATCGCCGAACCCGCCCGCACCAGTGCGGGTGGATCGCGGTCCACCGCCCACATGCGCAGATCGGTGCTGCCGATCAATTGCCATCCGCCCGGTGTACCGCGTGGGTACACCGCCGAATATCCGCCTGCCAGCGCCACCGCGCCCGCCGGGATGGCGGTGCGGGCATGGGTGCGGCGCGGCACCGTGAGCCTGCCGTCGGGCGAGGTGAGGTAGCCGAAACCGGGCGCGAAACCGACGAAAGCGCAACGCCAGACGGTGCCGGTGTGCGCCGCGATCACCTCGGGGATCGACAGGTCGAGCAGCCCGGCCACCTCGGGCAGATCGGCACCGTCGTAGCGAACGGGAATGGTCACGACAGGCTCGTCATCGGGCACTGTTCCACGGGAAACATCCGGCGAATCCGCTTGCGGTGGCTCGTGATCCAGCCGGTCGAGCAGCGCGACGAGTTCACGTCGGACCTGCACGCCATAGCTCACCGAATGCATGGTGACCAGCACGGTTTCCGCCGCGGGCAGCACATCCTCGACACCGGCGATCGCGTGCACGCGCAGCGCCGAGGCCAGGCGCTGCACCGGGCGCGGGTCGTCGAGGGTGATGAGCATGGCGCGGTCACCCGCGGGTCGGATCCGCGCGTTCCAATCGATGTCCATCCTGCCTCCCACCCCTCAGCTGAACGGCTCCACCGGTATCCCGGCTTCGTCGAGCGCCCCCCGAATCCGGCGAGCCATCTCGACTGCCGCCGGCGAATCGCCGTGGACACACACGCTGGCCACGGACACGGCGACCGTACCGGGACCGTCTACGGTACGCGCGGTCCCTGACATCGCAAGAGATGTCGCCTGCGCCACGGCGGCGTCGGGCGACAGCACCGCCCCGGCAACTCCGCGCGGGGCCAGCGAACCTGTTGCAGTGTAGGCCCGGTCGGCGAATCCCTCACCGACGAAACGCACGCGCTGCGCGGCCCGTTCCAATTCTGTACCCGCCGGACCGAGCAGCGCCAGACCCGGTTCGGCCTCGGCCACCGCGGCGAGCAGCGCCTCGGCGAGCAGACGATCGCGGGCCGCCGCGTGATAGAGCGCGCCGTGCGGTTTCACATAGCGCACGCGATCGCCCGCGGCTCTGGCGAAAGCTTGCAGTGCGCCGATTTGATAGAGCACCTCGTCGCGGAGATCGGCGGGAGCGATGGCGATATCGCGGCGACCGAAGCCGACCAGATCGCGATAGCCGACGTGCGCGCCGATTCGCACGCCCTTGGCCACCGCGAGTTCGCAGGTGCGGCGCATGATGGCCGGGTCGCCGGCATGGAAACCGCACGCGATGTTCGCGCTGGTCACGATGTCGAGCATGGCGGCATCGTCGCCCATCCGCCACGGGCCGAAGCCTTCGCCCAGATCACTGTTCAGGTCCAGCGGCATGCGATGCCCTCCGGTGTTCGCGGGTCACTCGCCGGGTAGATACCCCGGCAATTCGAGCATGAACGCACAGATCCATACCGTTATCACCGGGGCGTGTTCAACAGGCGTACACGCGGACCTCGGTGGCTTTGACCGCGAAGTAGACCTGTGCGCCGATGGTGAGATGGAGTTGGGCGACGGCGGCGGGGGTCAGGTCGGCGCACAGCCCTGGTGCCTGCGCTGCGTCACCGCGAACCCGGACGATGCCGCCGCGGTCGGTGATCTCGGTGATGTCGACGGTGAACACATTGCGTGGACTGCCGCCGGGTCTGGTGCGGAACACCGACACCGCCGCCGGTGCGAACACCGCCGCGGCGCGGACGCCGGGGACGAAATCGCCGACGACGCAGCCATCGACGCCGAGGTCGTCGACGAGCACGGTCCCGAAAGTCGGGGCCGGATCGCCGGGGTGAGTCCGCGATACCGGCGGTTCGTCGGCGGTATCGCCTGGATGGTCCGCAGACTCCCGTTGTAGGGGTGTGGCGGAGGTGGCGCCGATGAGCCGGCCCCCATCCGCAGCAGGGCCTGGCAGGAGCGCTGACTCGACGCCGGTGCCGCGCAGCAGGTTGAGGCCGGCGATGCGGGCGGCGAACGGGTTGCGTGGGTGCGACATCACTGCGGCGACGGGCCCGGATTCGACTATGCGGCCCGCCTCCACGACGACGAGTCGGTCGGCGAGGGTGATGGCGTCGATGATGTCGTGCGTGACAAGGACGGCGCAGCGGGGATGGTCGCGGCCGGGTTCGTCGCGCAGGACCCGGCGGAGCAGGGTTCGCATCGCCGGGGCGACATCGACGTCGAGGGCGGACATGGGTTCGTCGAGAAGCAGCAGGTCGGGGTCGACGGCGAGGGCGCGTGCGAGGGCGACGCGCTGAGCTTGGCCACCGGACAGAGCGCCGGGGTGGCGGTCGGCGAATTCCCCTGCGTCGACCGCCGCCAGCCAGTCTTCGGCGATCTTCCGGGCAGTTCGGGTGCTCGCGCCCGCGCTGCGTGGGCCGAAGGCGACGTTGTCGCGCACGCTGAGGTGGGGGAACAGGAGGGGATCCTGGGCGAGGAGGGAGACTCCGCGCCGATGTGGGGGTAGCGCGATGCCTTCGGCCGTGTCGGTGAGCGTGCGATCGCCGAGCCGGACATGGCCCGCGTCGGGGACGATCAGCCCGGCGACGACCTGCAGGAGGCTGGATTTGCCCGCGCCGTTGGGGCCGAGCACGGCGAGGACCTCGCCCGGAGCGACTTCGATCCGCACGTCGAGATCGCGGGCGGCGATCCGCGCGGACACCGAAAGACCGGTCGGGCGCGGCGAATCTCCGGTCACTTCACGCCGCCGATCGTGGCGCCGCTGCGCAGCTGGGTGCCGGGGATCGGGCTGGTGCGGCGGTAGGCGAGCAGGACGATCAGGACGGCGACGATGATCAGGACCACCGACAGGGCGACCGCCGCGTCGGGATCGGCCTCGCGCTGGAGGTAGATCTCCAGCGGCAGGGTGCGGGTGCGGCCTTGGAGGCTGCCGGCGAAGGTGAGGGTGGCGCCGAATTCGCCGAGGGCGCGGGCGAAGGCGAGGACCGCTCCGGAGATCAGCGCCGGCCGCAGCAGCGGCAGGGTGATCCGCCACCAGACGGTGCTCGGGCCCGCGCCGAGCGTTGCCGCGATCTGCTCGTATCGACTACCCGCCGTACGCAATGCACCTTCGAGAGTCAGCACCAGAAAGGGCAGCGCCACAAAGGTTTGCGCCAGCACGACAGCGGTGGTGCTGAACGCGATCTGAATCCCCGCGGCTTCCAGGTGTTCGCCGAGAAGCCCACGCCGGCCGAAGGTATAGAGCAGCGCGATACCACCGACGACGGGCGGTAATACCAAGGGCAGCAACACAAGTGCCCGCAACACCGGCAACGCACGCCATCGCGCCCGCGCCAGCACCGCCGCCATCGGCACCCCGAACACCAGGCACAACACCGTGCTCGCGGTAGCGGTTCGCATGCTCAACCACAGCGCGTCCCGTGATGCTTCGGTACTGACCAGCTCGACGAACCGCCCCCACTCGACCCCCCACGCCAACGCCGCCAGCGGCAGCACCACCAGTGCGAACCCCACACCAGCGGGCACCGGTAACCAGCGAGGCAGCCCCGCGCTCGTCACGCGCCGGGCCCGATCACGGCGCACCGAAACCGGCTGCCGCCAGAGCCGCTCGGCCGGTGGGACCGGTCACCAGCTCGGTGAACTTCTGCGCCGTCGTAGCCTGCTTCGAATCCGCCACCACCGCGATCGGATAGGCGTTCACCGCTGCCGAGGCCTCGGGAACCGCGACGGCGCTCACCTTCGCACCCGCACCGGCCGCGTCGGTGACATAGACGAAGCCCGCGTCGGCCTGGCCCGAGGTGACCTTGGTGAGCACGTCGGCTACCGAAGACTCCTCGCTCACGGGATGCAGGGTGACGGCCGCGGCGTCGGCGACCTTTTTCGTCGCCCGGCCGCACGGAACCTGCGGAGCGCAGACGACCAGGGTGGCGTCGGCAAGGTCGTCGATTCCGTTGATGCCCTTGGGATTTCCCGGTGCGGTGACGATCGTGAGGACGTTCGTGGCGAAAGTGGCTGGTGCCGCTGTGATTCGACCGCCCTGCACCACCTTGTCCATCGTCGGCTGGTCGGCGGCGGCGAAGACATCAGCGGGAGCGCCTGCTTGGAGTTGTGCGGCGAGGTCGGACGAACCCGCGAACGAGAACTGCACGTCCACACCGGGATTCGCGGTCTCGAAGTCCTTCTCCAGCTCGGTGAAGACACTCTTCAACGACGCCGCCGCGAACACCGTCAGCGTGGATTGCGCCGAATCACCGCTCCCGCAACCACTCACGGTGAGCACGACCAGCACAGCACCCGCTGCCACCCGGCGGATCATTCGGCGGCCTTCTCGATCACCACGGTGGTCGCCTTGACGCTCGCCAGCGCGACGCTGCCCGGCTCCAGCCCCAGCTCGCGCACCGATTCGCTGCTCATCAGGGAGACCACCGTGAAAGGACCGCATTGCATCTCCACCTGTGCCATCACCGTGTCGGTCACCACGCGGGTGACCAGGCCGGGGAACCGGTTGCGTGCCGAGCTGGCACTTCCCACCTGGGTGTGTGGCGTGCGCGCCTGGTCGACGGCGTGTTCGGCCAGCTCCCGGCCGTCCAGCACCAAGCGGCCCGCGGCGTCCTTGGTCGCCGTCAGCGTGCCCGTGTCGATCCAGCGACGCACCGTATCGTCGCTGACGCCGAGCAGGTCGGCCGCTTCCTTGATTCGCAGTTTCACCACCAGAACAGGATAGGTCCGCAGATTCGGACATAACAAGAAAACATCTCCGCACTTTCGGAATCAAACGGTCGTGACATTCCATAATCGGGTCACACTTCGTGGCTACCGGCGACGCGGCCAAGTACGCTCGGAGCCATCATGGCCACGTATTTCGATCCGAAGTCCTGGTCACTGGCGGGCGCTGTCGATATGGGCAAACGTCTGCTCGACCCATCATGGATCGACCAGTGGCTCGGCTTCACCACGTCCTGGGCCGATCCCGTCGCCGACCTGGGTTCCGGCACCGTCACCGCGCTCATGCCCGATGTGCTGATGACCGTGCTCAGCGAGGGCATCCTCAGCCGTTTCGGCGGCCAGGAGATCAACGCCACGCTGCTCGGACACGACCTCACCGCCACCCTCGACACCTTCAAGCTGCGCAGACGCGGCGCTCACTTCCAGAGCAAGACGGTGCTGTCGAACCTGGTCTGGGACTCGCACCCCTTCGACACGGTCACCGTGGTCGCGCACGGCGTGCGGCTGATTCCCGGCGTGCCGACCAAGGTCCGGGTCCAGCAGCTCGATATCGAGGGCTCCCTCGGCATCAGCGCGATGGCAGAGTGGGTGGACGCCCAGAACCTGGACTGGCGGGTGCGGCTCGACGACCGCGGACAGATCGTCGCGACGCATCGCACGCGCAAGATGCGGGCGGTCATCGACGGGCAGGTCTACGACAACCTGCTCACCCTCGACATCCGCAAGGCCAGTTGGTACGGCATCCGGCTGCCCAAACGCGTCGTGCCGGCGCCCGCGCTGCTGCTCGACGATCTGCCCAACCGGGCCAGCATCTCATACGCGCACCGGCGCGGTGACGTGGTGAAGTTCCGGCTCGAACTCCCCGAGACCACCGGCTCGTTCGACCTGACCCAGATCCGCGACGCCATCATCGCGGGGACAACACTGATCGTCTTCTGATCAGGACTGGGTCTTCCACCATTCCTGAAGGGCCGCTTCGGCTTCTTCCCGCGTCATCGGGCCGCGGTCGAGACGCAGATCCTTCAGGAACTTCCACGCCTTGCCCACCTGCGGGCCCGGCGGCAGCCCGAGCAATTCCATGATCGCGTTGCCGTCCAGATCCGGCCGCACCCGCGCCAGATCCTCCTGCTCGCGCAGCGCCGCGATCCGCTCCTCCAGCTCGTCGTAGGTCGAGCGCAGCGCCGCCGCTCGGCGCTTGTTGCGCGTGGTGCAGTCGGCGCGCACGAGCTTGTGCAGGCGATCGAGCAGGTCGTCGGCGTCGGTGACGTACCGGCGCACCGCCGAATCCGTCCACTGCCCCTTGCCGTACCCGTGGAAGCGCAGGTGCAGAAACACCAGGCGCGCAACCTCTTCGGTGAACGCCTTCGGGTACTTCAGCGCCCGCATCCGCTTGCGCACCATCTTCGCGCCGACCACCTCGTGATGGTGGAAGCTCACCCCGCCCGCGGGTTCGTTGCGCTTGGTGTCGGGCTTGCCGATGTCGTGGAGCAGCGCCGCCCAGCGCAACACCAGGTCGGGGTCGCCTTCCTCCTGGTCGATCGCCTGCTGCAGCACGGTCAGCGAATGCTGATACACGTCCTTGTGCTGGTGGTGCTCGTCGATCTCGAGCTTCATCGCGGGCACCTCGGGCAGCACGCGCTGCGCCAGACCGGTGTCGCACATCAGGTTGATGCCGTCGATCGGGTGGTCGGCGCCGATCAGCTTGTCGAGTTCGGCGCGTACTCGCTCGGCGGTGATCCGGTCGATCTGATCGGCCATCTCGATGATCGCCGCACGCACCCGCGGCGCCACCTCGAACCCCAGCTGCGCCACGAAACGTGCGGCCCGCAGCATCCGCAGCGGATCGTCGTCGAACGAATCCTGCGGCGTCGCAGGGGTATCAAGCACGCCGTCGAGCAGCGCGTCGATCCCGTTGAGCGGATCCACGAATTCCAGCGAGCCGTCGGCGGCGATCTTCACCGCCATCGCGTTCACCGTGAAATCGCGGCGCACCAGGTCACCGTCGAGGCTGTCACCGAAGGTGACCTCGGGATTGCGCGAGACCCGGTCATAGGTATCGGCACGGAAAGTCGTGATCTCGAGCTGCTGATCATCCTTGGCCGCACTGACGGTCCCGAAAGCCAAGCCGCCGGTATCCCACAGATGGTCGGCCCACCCGCGCATCAACTCCTGCACAACCTCCGGCCGCGCATCGGTCGTGAAATCCAGGTCGTTCCCGAGCCGCCCGAGCACCGCGTCCCGCACGCTGCCCCCGACCAGATAAAGACTGTGCCCCCGCTCGGCGAACATCGCCCCCAACGGCGCCAGCACATCATTGAGCTGCCCCAACGTCACCGCCGCCCCCGCCAGCAGGCGAGCACGACGATCCGCCACAGCATCAGGAACAACATCCGGGGAAACCACACAGGCACTTTACCGACCCCGTCGAATCGATTCCCCACAGTCCGCCACCGACCGCACCCGTCCCCCTCTTCCACAACCCACCCAACCCAGCCACCCCGTGCACCCCGGCCTGTCTCCGTCTTCGACAACCCACCCAGCCCCGCACCCTCGACCGCGCCCGCACTCAATCTGCACAGCTAAGCTGGGCGGGTGTCTCCTCCGGCCGATCGCGCGAACAGTCGACGCCGCCAGCCGCGGCGGCGTGGTTCGGCGAACAATGCCGGTAAACCGCGCATGCGCACCGTCCGGGAAACCTCCGCGGGCGGGCTGGTCGTAGAAGGCCTCGACGGTCCGAAAGACCAGCGCACGGCCGCCCTGATCGGACGCACCGACAGAAGAGGCCGCCTGCTGTGGTCGCTGCCCAAAGGGCATATCGAAGAGGGCGAGACCTCCGAGCAGACCGCGATCCGCGAAGTCGCCGAGGAGACCGGTATCGACGGTGAGGTGGTCGCCGAACTCGGCAGTATCGATTACTGGTTCGTCACCGAGGGCAGACGGGTACACAAGACCGTGCACCATTTCCTGCTGCGGTGTCTGGGCGGTGAGCTGTCCGACGCCGACGTCGAAGTCACCCAGGTTGCGTGGGTTCCGTTGAGCGAGTTGGATTCCCGATTGGCCTACGCCGACGAACGGCGGCTGGCCGAAGTAGCGAATCGATTGATCGACCGGATGGAGACCGGCAAGCGATGACGGGTGGACTGTTCCGGCTGATCACGGCGGTCCTGACCATCTTGGGTTCGATGACGCTGCTGCCCGCGGTCGCGCACGCTCAAACGGACGAGTCGGGAACACCGAAGTTTCTCAAGCTGACCCTGGACGCGGTGGCGCCGGGCACGGTCACCACCGGCAGCGACCCGAAACTGACCGTCTCGGGCACGGTCACCAATATCGGTGACCGGGTCGTCGACGATGTGAGCGTGCGGATCCAGCGGGCGGCCGCGGTGGAGGCGCCGAGCGGATTGCGCAGTTCGCTGCGCCTGGACCAGGTGAACTACGAGGTCACGGGCCCGTTCCAGGATGTCGCGCCGCAGTTGAGTCCCGGTCAGCGCAAACAGTTCTCGGTGAGTATCGCGTTGCGCGCGGGCTCGGAGGCATCGCTTGGGCTCACCGATCCCGGGGTGTATCCGCTGCTGCTCAACGTCAACGGCGAACCCGCCTACGGCACCCAGGCCAGGCTCGACGACGCGCGCTTCCTGCTTCCCGTGCTCGGGCTGCCCGGTACCGACGAGACGAACCCGCCGGTGGCCACACCGCCGGAAGCATCGCCGGTCGCGACCACGATGATCTGGCCGCTGGCCGACCGGCCGCGCATGGTCGCGGGCAAGCCCGGCTCGGTGAACGGTCAGGCCGAACTGCTCGACGACGAACTGGCGGCCTCGGTCGGCAAGGGCGGCCGCCTCGAACAGCTGGTCGCGGCGCTGGAATCGGTGGTGCCCGCGCCGGGCAAAGACAAAGGTGTGGCCGGATCGGTGTGTATCGCCATCGATCCCGACCTCGTCTCGACCGTGCAGACCATGACGCGGGGCTATCGGGTGCTGGCGAGTCCGTCGGATCCGAGCGGCGCGACCAGGGAGGGGACCGGGGCCGCGAACGCGCAGGCCTGGCTCGACCGGTTGCGCGCGCTGGCCGGGTCGATGTGCACGGTCGCCCTGCCGTTCGCGCAGGTCGACATGTCGGCGCTGGCCGCGGTGAACGATCCGGAACTGTCGGCGCGGGCCCTGATCGCACCCGCCGATGTAGTGGACTCGATCCTCGGTACGCAGTCGTTGCGCGGGGTGAGCCTGCCCGATGCGGGCAGCATCGACGATCCGGCGGGCAGGCTGTTGCGCGAGCACGGGTACGGGACGGCGGTGCTGGCCGGATCGGCGGTGTCGGGTGACGGGTCGCCCGCCGATACCGACAACGCGCTCACCACCGCGCCGACCACGCTCGCGCCCGATGTCGTCGTGGGTGGGGAGCAGGCGGTGCCCGATGTCGTGCGGGTGCCGGGCGTGAGTGTCGAACCGCCCGCCGGTGCCGCCGCGGGGACCGATCCCGCGCTGCGCGTGACCACCTTCGACATCTGGTCGGCGACCGCGCTGGCCGCGGTCGGTTCGAACCCGCCGACGCCGTCGTTCACGCCGTCGAAGGTGCGGTTCGACGTCACCAACGACTCGCGCGCGGCCCGATTGCAGGACGCGCTCGGCGCGATGGCGTGGGGTGCGCTCAATCCGTCGCCGGACCGGCCGCGCTCGCAACTGCTGATGCCGCCGCAGCAATGGGGGGCCAGCCGGGAGGAGGGCATCGCGCTGCTCAAGCAGGTCGAACTGCTCACCCGTAACAACCTCGCGAGCCCGCGCGCGTTCGCCGACCTCGTCACCCAGGCGCCCGACCCGCAACCGTTCGCGCTGGAATATCTGCCGCGCGCCGCCCAGGACGCCGCGCCGGAACGGTTCATCGAGCCGGTCCACGCCCAGGGCGCCCGCGTGACCGAGTTGATGCGCGCACTGGTCGAGCTGCCCGAATCCGAGCTCACCCCGCACGCTTTCCTGACCCCGGCGCGCGAGGACCTGCTGCGCGCGCTGAGCCTGTCCGACCGCAGGGCCGACAACGACACCCTGGCCGACCTGCACGCCCAGCGCCGCATCGATCAGGCGACCCGCGAACTGGACACGATGTTCGCCTCGGTCTCGGTGCTGCCGCCGGGCGGGGTGTACACGCTCGCCTCCGAGCAGAGCCCGTTGTTGCTGGTAGCGCGCAATGAACTGCCCGTCGCGATCCGGGTGATGTTCCGGATCGAAGCACCCGCAGAGACGAACATCACCGATATCGGCGAACAGCTGCTTCCGCCATCCGGTACCCGGTCGTTCCAGATCCCGACCGAGGTGAGCGACAGCCGTAAGCTGGTGATTCCGATCGCCCTTACCACTCCGGACGGGATAGCGCTAGGCGACGCGACGTCGGTCTCCGTGCGCTCGAACGCCTACGGTCAGGCGCTGGCCATAATTACCGGATGTGCCGCGATACTGCTGTTGCTGCTGGCCGGGCGCCGACTGCTGCGCCGGTTCCGCGGCCAACCCGACCCCGCCGACGAAGGGTTCGCCCCGGAGACGGTCGAACGGGCGGGTCGATTGCGGCGCGCGCGTCAGAAGCTGCGAGGGCAGTGAACGCCCGCGCCTGACGCGCGGTCAGGGCACCATGACAGACAAGGACGAGAGTGGCACCGGTGAGCGAAACGCTCACCGCAAGGCGACGAGATTCGCGGGTTACGCCGGGTACAGGAGGCATGATGGGCGACGATGATTCCGCTCATCGGCGTGACCACGACGACGACCCGACCCTGCGCCGGGCTGCCCCCAGCGCGCCGTG
The DNA here is from genome assembly GCF_050320175.1 of Nocardia sp. FBN12. Taxonomy (GTDB): domain Bacteria; phylum Actinomycetota; class Actinomycetes; order Mycobacteriales; family Mycobacteriaceae; genus Nocardia. Next base: position 6,000,080 of record NZ_CP190048.1, read on the forward strand.
GGAACGCGGGATGACGGCCGGACAGGACGCCGATCGCGACGAGGTGGACCGGCGTACTGGTGCGCCCGGCCACCGCCCCGACTTCGCCGCCCCCCGCGACAGCCGTCCGCCCGTCCGGCCCGGTGATCCGGGATTCGATCCGCAGGCGATGCCCCGCCATCCTGGTGCGGGACAGTCCGGCGCACCGCGTCATCCGGGGGAGCGACCCGAACCTCGGCCCGACATACCGGGACAGTCCGGCTACCGCCCCGCCGAACAGACCGGATACCGGCCGGGTTCCGCCGACCCGAGCGCACCTCAACCGCCCGCCGCTCACCGCGACCCGCGCCCGCCCATGCCGCCGGGTCGATCGGCCTATCGCCCCGAACCGCCGCCGGCTGGCTACCGTCCCGGACCGGATCAGATCGGCACGCCCCAACCGCCCGTGGGACCCCGCTCAGGACCGGGCCGACCAGGGCCGCCCACCGGTCGTCCGGATCAGCGTTCCGCGGATCCGCACCGCCCGCCGCACGGCGAGCGGCCCGGGCAGGTCCCGAACCCGCGCCAACAGCCACCCGGCCCGGCTAACCGCTCGGGTGAGTTCCCGCAGCAGCAACGTCCCGGCGGCGGGCAGGCACCGCGCCCCGGCGTCAGCGGCCCGGCCGGGCGTCCCGGCGAGCCACCACGCCCGCCGGCACCCGGCCCCGACCGCCGCCCCACACCTCCACCGCAACGCCGTGCGCCTGGTCCCGCCGGGCGCTCGGGCGAATTCCCGCAGCAACAGCGCCCCGGACCGGACGGATTCCCCCCGCGCCGGACCGGCCCGAACCCCTCCGGCGAATTCCCCCAGCAACAGCGCCCGGGACCAGACGGATACGCCGCGCGGCGGACCGGGCCGAGTCCCTCCGGCGAATTCCCCCAGCAACAGCGCCCCGGACCGGACGGATACGCCCCGCGCCGGACCGGTCCGAACCCCTCGGGCGAGTTCCCGCAGCAACGCCCGGCCCCGCCGCGTGGTGGGCAGTCCGGGGCTATTCCGAGGCAGGATCGGCCCGATCAGCCCGGCGGACGTAGGCAAGCTCCGCCGGAGCAGGGGCGGCCGGTGCCACCGCGCGCGAGCTTTCCCGGGATGCCCGCCGCGGATCCCGCGCGAGACGGTCGTCAGGCTGGTGCCGGATTCGGTGAGCGTGGCCGGGCCGCGAGTGGTTCTGTCGGCGATCGGTCGGAGCGGACTCAGGTCATCGCCCGGCCGAAGAAGGTGGCGGCCGAGCCTGCCGAAAAAGCGGGCGTCGCCCCGATGAGTGCCAATGCGAGGCTGCTCAAGGACTCGGGTTCGATCGCGGTCGCGACGCTGATCAGCCGGATCACCGGATTCGCCAAGCAGCTGTTGTTGCTGACGGTGCTCGGCCCGGCCATCGCGAGTGCGTTCATCTCGGCGAACCTGATCCCGAACATGATCGCCGAGCTCGTCCTCGGCGCCGTGCTGACTGCCATCGTGGTGCCGACCTTGATCCGCGCCGAGCAGGAGGACGCCGACAACGGTGCCGCGTTCGTGCGCAGATTGGTGACAGCGGCCTTCACCGTGCTGTTCGTCGCCACTGTGCTGACTTTGGCGGCCACCCCGATCCTGGCCGGTCACGTGCTCGTCTCGTCCGACGGCAAGGTGAACACGGACCTGACCGTCGCGCTGACCTACCTACTGGCACCCGCGCTCCTCTTCTACGGAATGTCGGCACTGTTCACCGCGATCCTCAACACCAGGCAGGCATTCAAGCCGGGTGCGTGGGCCCCCGTGATGAACAATGTGGTCGCCTTGACGGTGCTGGCGGTCTACGCGCTGACGCCCGGCGAGATCACCCTCGATCCGGTGCGGATGAGCGATCCGAAACTGCTGGTTCTCGGCCTCGGTATCACCGCGGGCGTGGCGACCCAGGCACTCTGTCTGCTGCCCGCGATCCGCAGGCACGGGATCAACTTGCGTCCCCTGTGGGGAGTCGACGCGCGCCTCAAGCAGTTCGGCAGGATGGGCATCGCGATCATCTTGTACGTGCTGATCAGCCAGATCGGCTTGGTGGTCGCGAACAACATCGCCTCCAAGGCCGACGAGGCGGGCCCCGCGATCTTCGCGAACGCATGGGCCCTGTTGCAGCTGCCCTACGGCGTCATCGGGGTAACCCTGCTCACCGCGATCATGCCCAGACTCAGCCGCAGCGCCGCCGACGACGACACACCCGCAGTGGTCGACGACCTGTCCGTAGCCACCCGGCTCACGATGATCGCGATGCTCCCGATCGTCACCTTCATGACCCTCGCGGGCCCCGAGATCGGCCAGGCGCTCTACGGCTACGCACGATTCTCCGGCGATGCCGAGCGACTCGGCGACGCAGTGAGCTGGTCGGCGTTCTCGCTCATCCCGTACTCGCTCGTACTCATCCATTTGCGGGTGTTCTACGCGCGCGAGCAGGCGTGGACGCCCACCTGGATCATCCTCGGCATCACGACGATCAAGATCCTGATCTCGGCACTGGCACCGGTCATCGCCCGCGACAGCGATGACGTGGTGATCGTGCTCGGTGTCGCCACCGGCCTCGGCTTCACCGCTGGCGCGGTGATCGGCGGCGTGCTGCTGCACCGCAGTCTCGGCGACTTGCGCATGGTCAATGTCGGCCGAACTGTGACCAGAGTGTTGCTCGCCTCGATCGCGGGCGGCGCGGTGATGCTGATCGTCGACACGGTGACCGGGCTCGACCGCGTCTCCGGTGGCGCGGGCTCGCTGCTGCGCGTCGTCATCGATGCGCTGGTCATGTTCTCGGTGACGTTCGGACTCATGCGTCTGGCCGGAATTCCCGAGGTCGTCGCCATCACGGTCGCCATCTCGCGCAAGCTCGGCATCACCCCGCCCGCGCCGGATCTCGGACTCGACGACACCCCGGCGGACGACATCTACGCGACCACCGTCCTCCGCCGTCCCGATACCTACGGATTCCCCGCGTACGGGCAGTCTTTGGACACCCAGACCATGGTGCTTCCCGTCATTCGACCGGGCGCTGTTGACAGCACCGGTAAAGCACAGTTCCCGTACGCTGTTCCGCAGACCGACACGGGTTTTCAGGCCGAAGGAGGACCGAGGGTGAGCGATGACGCGGTGGGCGGCGTCCCAGCCGCTGATTCTGCGGCGCGCGCGGCAGCAGGAATGTCCACCGAGGTCGGGCCCGATGCTCCGAACTCGACGGGGTCCGAGCAGGCCGACGCGCCAGACGAACGCGACACGCACGACCAAGACACGCGTTCGGCCATGCCGCCGCACGATCCGACCTACGACACCGGCATGTTGCCGATCCCGCCGCAGGTGGCCCCGAGCGCCGCGGCCAACCGCGCGCAGCGTGGCCCCAAGCTCATGCCGGGCGCGTCTGTCGCCGGTGGCCGCTACCGGCTGCTGGCCGGTCACGGCGGGGCGCGTGGGCTGAAGTTCTGGCAGGCACTCGATATCAAGCTCGATCGCGAGGTCGCGCTGACCTTCGTCGACGCCGATCAGAGCGCAGGCGAGAACTCCGGGCACGACGGCCCGCAGGCGGTGCTCTCACGCACACTGCGGCTTGGCCGGATCAATTCGCCCGGTCTGGCCAGGGTGCTCGACGTGGTCCGCGGCAGCTCCGGCGGCATCGTCGTCGCCGAGTGGACGCCCGGCCGTTCGCTGCGCGAGATGGCCGAGACCGTGCCGTCGCCGATCGGCGCGGCCAGGGCCATCAGGGCGCTCGCCTCGGCGGCCGAACTCGCCCATCGTGGTGGCGGGTCGCTGTCGATCGATCATCCCGATCGGATCCGGATCAGTGCCTCCGGCGACGCCGTCCTCGCGTTCCCCGGCACGCTCGGCGATTCCGACGCGCAAGGCGACGTCCGTGGCCTCGGCGCGATGCTCTACGCCCTGATCACCGCGCGCTGGCCGATTCGGGTCGGCGGCGTCACCGGCGCGGCGGCCACCATCGGCGGTCTGCGACTGGCCGATTTCGGGCCCGACGGCACGCCGGTGGAACCGCGGCAGATCCGGCCGGAGGTGCCGTTCGAGATCTCGGCGGTCGCGGTTCGCTCGCTGGAATCCAACAAGGGCGTACGCACCGCCGCCACCGTGCAGCACGTGCTCGAGCAGGCCTCGGTCGTCGACCAGAAGACCGATTTCATTCCGGTCTTACGACTGGGTCAGCGGGCTGTCGCCCCCGGTGCCGATTCACTCGCCGACCCGGAACTGCTGGCCGCCGAGCGGGAACGCTCCAAGCGGATGTTGTGGATCATGGTCGGCCTCGGCGTGCTCGCGGCGCTGGTGGTCGGCGTGCTGATCTGGTGGATGGTCAGCATCTTCGCGCCCGGCGCCTCGGATAAGCCGCTGGACCAGCAGATCAATATCGGCCTCACTTCGAGCGTGGCACCGCCGCCGGCGGCAAGCGCACCGCCCGCGGCCGAATCCGCGGCACCGCCGACGAGTGTGCCGGTGCCGGTCACCGGTGCCGCGGTGTTCTCCCCGGAGGGCACCCCCGACGGTGCCGCGGCGGCGGGCGCGGTGCTCGACAACAACGCCTCGACACTGTGGCGCACCGATCAGTACTTCCAGCAGTTCCCCGCCCTCAAGAAGGGCGTGGGGCTGCTGGCCACGCTGCCGACACCGGCGAAGCTCACCAATGTGTCGATCACCTCACCCAGCGCTGGCAGCACCGTCGAGATCCGCACCTCGCCCACCGAGGCCCCCACCCTCGACCAGACCCAGCTGATCGGTTCGGCCAAGCTCGGTGACGGGGTCACCGATATCGCCGTGCAGACCGATCAAGCCGCTCGTTTCGTGCTCGTATGGATCACCGGACTGGCGAATTCGGGCGGTCAGTTCCAGACCGCGATCGCCGACGTCCGCTTCGACGCCGCGCCGTAATCGGGCCGCCCGCGTCCCCTCCCGCCTCCGCGATCTGTGCAGGTGGTCGATCATTTCCGGGCTCATCGCCGATCTTCATCGAACCGCGGTCCGGTTGGTGCGTAATTGTTATCGACGATATGATCGCCCCGCGCTCTCGGTTGAGAGTTACCCAGGATTTGTCGACGTCGATCCTGGACGCCGCGTAGTAGTCGCAGGTGATGGATCGGCCTTGTTTCGCCGACTTGAAGTCGCCGTAACGAGCGCTGTCCAAGGGGTCAGTTTTGTCGCCGGAAGTCAACGAGCACGTCCGCGGTGTACCGCCGCGACAGGACGCGGCCTGCGTCCGCTCGTTCCTGGAGAACGGTAGCGACAAGCAACTGCTGGCCGCCCACGTGCGCGGAGAACCGCACGTCTTCGCCGAACTGCTGCGCAGGCACTCCGACCATCTCTGGCAGACCGCGCTACGAACCTCCTATAACCGCGAGGACGCCGCCGACTGCCTGCAGGACGCGCTGTTCTCGGCCCACCGCACCGCCGACACCTTCCGCGCCGAATCCGAGGTGCGCAGCTGGCTGCACGCCATCGTGGTCAATGCCTGCCTCGACCGGATCCGCCGCAACAAGACCCGCCGCGCCATCTCGGTCCTGCCCGACACCATGCCCGAAGCGATCGACCCGCACGATGCCTTCGCTCACTACGAACTGTCCACCGTCGTGAGCGAGGCGCTGTTCACCCTCCCTGACGAACAGCGCTTGGCCCTGGTCATGACCGAGATGGAAGGCCGCAGCGTCGCCGAAACCGCCGCTGCGCTCGGCGTGGCGCCGGGCACGATCAAGAGCCGATGCGCCCGAGCGCGCGTACGTTTGCAAGAACGTTTGGAATTTTTCCGGGATCCAGGGAACCGGATGTAGTCGGGATGCGTCATTAACAGTGACGAACAAGTCAGCGATGTAAATCCTGCGATCCGATATCGACAGAACAGGGGAGGTGCGAGGGTGTCTCGATCCGTGCCGCAGCCTCCGTTCCCGTCGGAACTGCTGGCCGATCTGCATGCCGACAACCTCGCGCCGGAATTGTGCGAGCAACTGTGGCCCGTGGTCCGCACCGACGTAGACGCGCTGCACTACCTGAACAAGCTCGACGAGGTGAACACCCACCTCCGCACGCTCGCCACCGACGAGCGGGTCATGCACCGCATGCCCGACGACGTGGCCGACCGCATGTTCCGTTTCGTCGCCGATCTCGACGCGGGGGAGGGGCCGACCGAACGCATCACGCCGCGGTCGATCCCAGCGGCCGAACCGGTCGCCGACGACGGTCCGACCGTCCGGGTCACGCCGATCTCGCTGGACCGCTACCGATCACGGAAGCGGATGGGGTTGCTCGCCGCGGCGGCCGCGGCCGTGGCGGTCCTGGCAGGCGCCGGTGCGGTGTTCAGCACCCTCGACACCACCGAGGGCACCCCCACCGCCGCCCCGTACACCGAACCGGCGGCCGCCGACGAACTCACCACCGCCGCCGCACTGCGCGCGCTGGGCAAACGCGACGTGGTCGGCCCACTGGCCGACGAGGCCGCGCTCACCCGCTGTGTGCAAGCGAACGGAATCGACCGCACGGTCCTCGGCGCGACGAACATCACCTTCCGGGGGTCCGATGCCGTTCTGGTCCTTGTCCAGGGCGCCAAGGCACCGACTATCACTGCGCTGGTCGTGGGCACCGGCTGCACCACGGGTATCCCAGAACAGCTGACTCTGCGCGACATCGGTTGATTCCGTAAGGCTCTCAAGAGGTAAAACCGGGCCCAGGGGGAGAGACACATCAGGATTGCCCTGCCCAGAGCGCCGTGGGAACAACACCGTTTAGGCTGTTGTTGACCGACACGTCCCCAGATTGCTTTTTCGGAAGGGCCCCATGAGCACGCCAGTTCGCGACCTGATCATCGTCGGCTCAGGCCCCGCCGGCTACACGGCGGCCGTCTACGCCGCCCGCGCGGAGCTTTCGCCGCTGGTCTTCGAGGGCACCCAGTTCGGTGGCGCCCTGATGACCACCACCGAGGTGGAGAACTTCCCCGGTTTCCGCGACGGCATCATGGGCCCTGACCTCATGGAGCAGATGCGCGACCAGGCCAAGCGTTTCGGCGCCGAGCTGCGCACCGAGGACGTCGACGCGATCGACCTGTCCGGCCCCGTGAAGAAGGTCACCGTCGGTGACGAGACCTTCGAGGCCTATGCCGTGATCCTCGCGATGGGTTCGGCCGCGCGCTACCTGAACGTGCCGGGCGAGCAGGAGCTGCTCGGTCGCGGCGTGAGTGCCTGCGCCACCTGCGACGGCTTCTTCTTCAAGGGCCAGGACATCGTCGTGGTCGGCGGCGGCGACTCCGCCATGGAGGAAGCGACCTTCCTCACCAAGTTCGCCGCGAGCGTCACCATCGTGCACCGTCGCGAGGAGTTCCGTGCCTCGCGGATCATGCTCGAGCGCGCCAAGGCCAACGAGAAGATCAAGTTCCGGCTCAACGCCGAGGTCGTGAAGGTCAACGGCGAGAAGAGCGTCACCAGCCTCACCCTGCGCGACACCCGCACCGGCGAGGAGTCCGAGCTCGACGCGACCGGGCTGTTCGTCGCCGTCGGCCACGACCCGCGCAGCGAACTCGTCAAGGGCCAGGTCGCTCTCGACGGCGAAGGCTATGTGCTGGTGACCAATCCGGGCACCGCCACCGACGTGGCAGGCGTGTTCGCCGTGGGCGACCTCGTCGACCACACCTACCGGCAGGCGATCACCGCTGCGGGCACCGGCTGCCGCGCCGCGATCGACGCCGAACGCTGGCTCGCCGAGCAGGGCGACATCACCGCCAACACGCTCGACCACGCCGACGGCCCGGCCGCCGTGCGCACCAACTGATTTCGAGTTCCACCCCTGTCGAGGAGACACCCATGGCCGACAGCGCCAACACCATCACCGTCACCGACCAGTCCTTCGCCGACGACGTCCTGCTCAGCGAAAAGCCGGTGCTCGTCGACTTCTGGGCCGACTGGTGCGGCCCGTGCAAGATGGTCGCCCCCGTGCTCGAGGAGATCGCGGGCACCCACGCCGACAAGCTGACCATCGCCAAGCTCGACACCGAGGCCAACCCCGGCACCGCCCGCGACTACCAGATCCTGTCGCTGCCGACCATGATCTTGTTCCAGGGTGGCAAGCCGGTGAAGCAGATCGTCGGCGCCAAGGGCAAGGCGGCGCTGCTGCGCGAGCTCGACGGCCTCATCTAACCCAGCGCATCCGACAAAAGCGCCTCCTACCGGCCGACGCGCCGTAGGATGCCTGGACCCGGGATTCCCGCAAAGCGCCCCGGGTCTGCGACAATCGACGGACGCTCCGGCCGAAGGAAAGGGCTCTCACGCATGCACCGACTTCGTCACGGCGATTCAGGACCAGCCGTCGCAGAGGTTCGGAGCACCCTCGCAAGCCTCGGTCTCCTGCATCTCCCACACGTCGAATCCACGGACGGATCGGAGTATTGGAAAGATACCGAGGCGGTGTTCGATCGGCCCCTCGATTCGGCGATCCGCGCGTTCCAGCAGCAGCGCGGTCTGCTCGTCGACGGGGTGGTCGGTCCGGCCACCTATCGTGCGCTGAAGGAAGCCTCCTACCGGCTGGGTGCTCGTACGTTGATCTACCAGTTGTCGGCGCCGCTCTACGGTGACGACGTGGCCACCCTGCAGCGCAAGCTGCAGGACCTCGGCTTCTACGTGTACCGGGTGGACGGGCATTTCGGCCCGCACACCCATGACGGGCTCAGCGCGTTCCAGCGCGAGATCGGCCTGTCCGCCGACGGTATCTGCGGACCCGACACCTTGCGCTCGCTGGATCTGCTCGGCGCGCGCGTCACCGGTGGCAACCCGCACCGCATCGCCGAGGAAGAAGTGGTGCACCGGGCGGGCCCGCAGCTCACCGGCAAGCGGATTGTCATCGATCCCGGATTCGGCGGCATCGACAAGGGTTTCGCGGTGCCCACCGAATTCGGCGACGAGTACGAGTCGGAGATCCTCTGGGATCTGGCTTCTCGGCTCGAAGGCCGAATGGCCGCGACCGGCATGGAGACCTTCCTGTCCCGGCCGTGGGGCGCCAATCCCACCGATGTCGAACGCGCCGAAACCTCCAACGCCTTCGACGCTGATCTGATGATCTCGCTGCGCTGCGCGACGAGTGACAATCCGTCCGCGAAGGGCGTGGCCAGCTTCTACTGGGGCAACTCACACGGTTCGGTGTCGATGATCGGCCAGGTGCTCGCCGGCTACATCCAGCGCGAAGTGGTGGCCCGAACTTCGGTGCAGGACTGCCGGACTCACCAGCGCACCTGGGACCTGTTGCGGCTGACCAAGATGCCGACCGTCCAGGTGGACCTCGGCTATCTCACCAACGACTACGACGCCTCGGTTCTCACCAACCCGCGCATGCGCGACGTGATCGCCGAAGCGATTCTCGTCTCGGTGAAGCGGCTGTACCTGCTCGGCCAGGACGACCAGCCCACCGGCACCTACACCTTCGCCGAACTGCTCGCCGAAGAACTGGCCGCCGCCGACGCGGGCAACGTTTCGTCCCCGCGCGTGTAGTTCCCTCAAAGACCAACGGCCCCGCGAATGTTCGCGGGGCCGTTCTTTGTTGTCCGGTGTTACTGCACGCCGACGCGCGTGGGCGGTTCCATCGAGGCAGCGGCCAGAAGCTGGTCGAGTGCGCGCTCGACGTCTTCCTTCCAGCCGTGATCGGAGTCGAGCTCCAGGCGCAGGCGGGGGAAGCGGTGATGCGGGGCCACCACTTCGAACCCGACCTCGGCGAGGAAATCGGCGTCGATCATGCAGGTTTCGGGAGTGCACCTCGTCGCCGACGACGGATCGCGCAGTGGTGCCGCGATCCGTTCCATCAGCCGCATCGACGATCCGAATCCGCGATCGGCCACCGAACTCGACGGTGGACCGTTGCGAATGCCGAACGCCTCCAGTGCGCGCACGCCACGACGCACCAGATCGCCCACCACGGCCTGAACCAGGTGATGGGCTACATCGGCCTCGTCATACGGGAATTCGGCCTGCAGCGTGGTCAGCAGGACCGCGTCCGGGCTTACGGGGGAGGTGGGGAACAACGACGATCGCGGCACGGCACTCGGGGGCGAGTACAGCGCGCAGCCCGCGAGATTGTTGTCCACGTGGGCCACCTGCCCGCACGAACCCCACTCGAGCATCACCGTCGAGAGCCAGGCTTCCTTTTCGAAGACCGGATCGCTGAAGGCGTGCGAGTCAGCGGCGACGGCCGGGTCGAGCTCCCAGAACACACACCGCCGGGTGTGCGCCGGGAGCTGACCCAGCCCGTCGAGAGTCAAAGCCGTGACGCTGGTCGACACCGCTCTGTTCAGCCTCCAGCTGTCGGATTCATCCACGCTCACGCCACATCACTATCCACAGTACGTGCCGCCTCTTTCAGTCACAGTGACGTTTCGGGGCCGACTTGCTCCATCAGCGCCACGATGCGCTCGAGATCTTCGACCGAACCGAACTCGACAACGATCTTGCCCTTGTTCTTCCCGAGGCTGACCGTGACTCGGGTGTCGTAAGACCCCGACAGTCGCTCGGCGACATCTTGCAGACCTGGCATATGGATCGGTTTGCGTTTCGGCGCCGGGGGAGTGGTCGTCGCGGGGTTGCGGTTCGCGAGCTGCACCGCTTCCTCGGTAGACCGAACAGACATTCCCTCACGGACGATCCGGGCAGCCAATTCTTCCTGTGCGTCCACGCCGGCATCCAAGCCGAGCAGCGCCCTGGCATGTCCGGCCGAGAGCACCCCGGCGGCCACCCGACGCTGCACCGGAATCGGCAGCTTCAGCAAACGAATCATATTCGTCACCACCGGTCGCGAGCGACCGATTCGCGAAGCCAATTCCTCATGGGTGACGTCGAATTCCTCGAGCAGCTGCTGGTAGGCCGCCGCCTCTTCGAGGGGGTTCAGCTGCACGCGGTGGATGTTCTCCAGCAGCGCGTCGCGCAGCATCGAGCCGTCGTCGGTGTCGCGGATGATCGCCGGAATCGTGGCGAGTCCGGCCTCCTGGCAGGCGCGCCAACGGCGCTCGCCCATGACCAACTGGAACTTGTCGACGCCCGGTTCGGTGCGACGCACGACGATCGGCTGCATGAGCCCGAACTCGCGAATCGAGTGCACCAGCTCGGCCAGTGCTTCTTCCTCGAAGACCTGGCGGGGCTGCTTCGGGTTCGGCTCGATCTGGTCTGCCGGGATCTCGCGGTACACCGCGTCGCCGGGGGAGACCAGCTCGGCTTCGGGCTCGGGCTCCGGCTCCGGCTCGGCATCCGGAACCCGATGCAGGAATGCCTCGGCCGGTTGCGGGCCGATCGGATTGATCCCGATCACGCTCGCCGCAGCACTGCTCAAGCCCGGCGCCACGGCCGGACCCGTCGGGATCAATGCGGCCAACCCGCGACCGAGACCGCCCTTTTTCGCCTGACTCATCGGCTACCGATCCCTTCCTCGTTCCAACTCACGCTACGACGCGTCTTGCTTCAGCTGCGCACGACTGGCCAGCTCGCGTCCCGCATCCATGTAGCTCATCGCACCACGCGAGCCTGGATCGTAATCGAGCACGGTCATCCCGTAGCCCGGCGCCTCCGAGACCTTCACGCTGCGCGGGATCATCGACTTGAGCACCACGTCGCCGAAGTGGTTGCGTACTTCCTCGGCCACCTGGTCGGCCAGCTTGGTGCGGCCGTCGTACATCGTCAGCAGGACGGTGGACACGTGCAGCTCCGGGTTGAGGTGCGCTTGCACCAGCCCGATATTGCGCAGCAGCTGACCCACGCCCTCCAGCGCGTAGTACTCGCACTGGATCGGGATCAGCACTTCCTTGGCCGCCACGAGCGCGTTGACCGTGAGCAGGCCGAGCGAGGGCGGGCAGTCGATCAGTACGTAGTCGATGTCGAAGCCGACCATGCCCGCCTCGCGGATCGCGGTCTTCAATCGCCCTTCCCGGGCGACCATCGAGACCAGCTCGATCTCCGCGCCGGCCAGGTCGATCGTGGCCGGGACACAGAGTAGGCGCTCGCTGTGCGGGCTCACCTGGATCGCATCTTTGACCGTCACTTCACCGATCAGCAGTTCGTAGCTGGACGGCACACCCGAGTTGTGCGCGACGCCCAGCGCCGTACTCGCGTTCCCCTGCGGATCCAGATCGACCACAAGGACCGTCATTCCCTGGTGCGCTAGCGCCGCAGCGAGATTGACCGTCGTAGTTGTCTTGCCGACGCCGCCCTTCTGGTTGGCGATGGTGATGATCCGTTGCTCGCGGGGTTTCGGCACAGTGACCTTTCCTGGATGCAGAATCTGGCTGGCGCGTTGCGCTTCCGCCGCGATCGGGGTCTCGGCCGGAGAGATATGCCCGAAAGGAGTATTCCCGAACGTCTCCGCGTCGAAGCTGCTGGAATCCAGCATCCCCGGGACCCGCGACGTTGTTTCCCGTGAAACATTCGCCGGACCGCTCGACATAGATTGCTCCTAACCCGAGAAACTTCAGATCACGTATCCCCGACGAGCGTCGGCGCCGTGTCGTCACAAACAAACTGCGTCGGTGGAGAACTCGAAGACCCGAGGAGCGAACTCACTCCCACCGACTCTGACAGCTTGCCAGCCCCAAGACACTTAGGAAAGCTGAATCGCGGCTCGCCGAGTAAGACACACCAAAGACCGCCGAATTAACACCCACCGCCGATGTTTCACGGGAAACAGTCCCACCCCCTGAGCCTTCCGCACCCCAGGCCCGACACCCCACCGCCCAACCGAGCCAGCACATAACCCCCGCGCCAACCACCCACGAACGCGCCACCAAGCAGACCCCAACCCCGCCCACCCCGAGCGCACTCGCACCTCCAAACCCCACCCCCAATCACACCGCGCAACCCATGCAGTAGCTCCCACACCACCACCCACCGCGCAGCTCCCACACCGACAACGCTGAGCGAACCCCAGCCCGTCCGCCCGCATCTCCAAATCCCACGGTGCACACCCAGCCTGCCCGCATCTCCAAATCCCCACGGCGCACAACCGAGCCCGTCCGCATTTCTGAATACCCGCGGCCCACACCGAGCCAGTCCGCATCTCTAAATCTTCACCGCTCGCACCGAGCCAGTCCAGATATCCAGAACCCACCGCTCACACCCAGCCGGTCCACATCTCTAGAACCACGGCGCACACCCAGCCAGTCCGCATCTTCAACACCCCCCGCCGCACACCCAGCCTGTCCCCGTCTTCAACACCCCCACGCCGCACACCCAGCCTGTCCCCGTCTTCAACAACCCACCCACCCCAACCACCGCACTCCCGACCCCTAGGGAGGGACGGCCACGAAGTGGCCGGTCCGCGGCCGGGTCGCCGGTTAGCCGCCGGGGCGTACGCGACGAAGGAGCAAGCCCCGGTGGCTAACCGGCGGCCCCTCAGGGCCGCGGACACGCGCGCGCCAGCGCGCCAAAAATACAGCCAGCGCGTCCCGGACTACCAAACCCCAAATCTCAACACCCCCGCACACCACCACCCCCGCCACCACAAAACAACCACCCCCCGTTCCACGTGAAACACTCCCACCCCAAAACGCGACCGCCAGCGGAGTGGTCACAACGCACACGCACACCACTAACGCGCCACCCCGCCACACCTAACGAATTTCACACCGCCCAAACCCCATACAACAACCCTCACCCCAATTCGTCACGTTACGAAAACCCTTCGAACGCACCCACCCTCAAACCAACCCAAAGAAAACCAAACTCACCGACGCTTCCGAGCCTTCTTCTCCACCCCAGCAGCCTTACGCTCACTCCGCCGACTAGGACGCTCAGCCCGGGGGAGCAGCTCAGCACTGATCACCAAAGTAGGAACCTCCACAACCCCAGCACCACACCCCACAACCCGAAGATCCGTAGCCCCATCACGAATCAACTCAGCACCATCCCGCTCGAGCTCCTCAGCCGCACTCGTCCCCTTGAGCGCCAGCATCCGACCATGATCACGGAGGAGCGGCAGAGACCAGTGCGCAAGCTTGGCAAGAGGAGCGACCGCCCGCGAAGTAACAACATCAGCACCGCCCGCTTCCTTGATCACCCCCGACTGCTCGGCACGACCGCGAACCACCGTGACATCCAGCCCGGCTTCCTCGATGAACTCACTCAAGAAAATCGTCCGCCGCAGCAACGGCTCCACGAGGGTGATCCGAAGATCGGGCCGAGCGATCGCCAGCGGGATTCCAGGAAGACCGGCACCGCTCCCGATATCGACCACCGAAGCGCCTTCGTCGATCAACTCGCCGATGACAGCACAGTTGAGAATGTGACGCTCCCACAACCGGGGAACCTCACGCGGTCCGATGAGACCGCGTTCCACGCCGGCCGTCGCCAACGCAGCGCAGTACCGGCGAGCGATGTCCAAGCGGTCGCCGAACACGCGGGCAGCGGCGGCGGGCGGTTCCAGCTCGTCGGACGGCGCGCTCAGTTCTCGTTCCACGTGAAACATCCTTCTCCGTTGATGGCAATGAAAAAGCCCCCGGTCCGAGACCGGAGGCCTAATCACATGTTCGTGGTTACGGCGGAAGTCAGCCTACTCGGGCACTACCACCACGTGACGATTCGGCTCGACGCCTTCGCTCTCGCTCGCCACACCCTCGATATCGGCGACCGCGTCGTGCACGATCTTCCGCTCGAACGGAGTCATCGCCGACAGCGCCTCGGGCGCGCCCGACTCCAGCACCCGCTTCGCGGCGGCGACACCGATCTCGCTCAGATCGGTCCGGCGCTGTGCACGCCAACCGGCCACATCGAGCATCAGCCGGCTACGCACGCCGGTCGCCTGCTGCACGGCCAACCGGGTGAGCTCCTGCAGCGCGTCGAGCACTTCACCGTTGCGCCCGACGAGCTTGGTCAGATCGCGGCCGCCATCGATGCTCACGATGGCGCGGTCGCCCTCGACATCGAGGTCGATATCGCCATCGAAGTCGAGCACGTCGAGTAGCTGCTCGAGGTAGTCGCCCGCGATCTCGCCCTCTTCGATCAACGCTTCTTCGGCGTCGTTCACGACGTCAACAGCAGTCGTCGCCACAGTGGCGTCCCCTCCGTCGGTCTCGGTCTCAACAGTCATTGGATTCCCTCTATCCGATCGCGTCTCAGCGCTTACGCTTCTGGTTCGCACGGCCACGGTTACCCGGCCGCTGCTGCCCGCCGGGCCTACGCTTGCCGCCGCCCTGCTTGGCCGACTGTTTGGGGGTGGTGCCGTTGGTCGCCGCGGTGCCGTTCGCCGAGGACTCGTCATCGGCCGGGGCATCCTGTTTCTTGCGGACGTCGACGGGTTTGACACCGGGCTTAGGCGCGTTCTGCGCCCGCAGCTCGAGCTTCTTCTGCTTGCGCTCTTCGTCTTCCTTTTCCATCCGGCCGAACACCAGGTGCTGCTGTCCGTAGGTCCAGATGTTGTTGGCCACCCAGTAGAGCAGGATGCCGATCATCAGGAAGGGGCCACCGACCATCACGCCGAGCGGGAAGACCCACAGCGACAGCTTGTTCATGATGGCGGCCTGCGGGTTGGCCGCGGCTTCGGGTGTCTGCCGCTGGACCGAGGCGCGGGCGTTGAAGTGGGTCGCCAGACCGGCGATGATCATCAGCGGAACCGCCACCATCGCGATGTTCAGCTTGGTCGGCGTGCCGCCCCAATCGGCGAACGCCTGCATCTCGCTGGCGGGCGCGGTGATGAAGGACGCGATCGGCGCACCGAAGATGCGGGCGCTCAGGAACGACTGGACATCGGTCGCGCTGAAGATGTAGTTCGGGGTGTGCGCGTTGTCGTACGCGCTCATACCCAACTGACCCCAGCCGTGGCCGGTGCGGTTGAACGAACGCAGCACATGGAACAGACCGAGGAAGACCGGCACCTGCACAAGGACCGGCAGGCAACCCATGAGCGGGTTGAAGCCGTGCTCCTTCTGGAGCTTCTGCATCTCCTTCGCCATGGTCTCGCGGTCGTTCTTGTACTTCTTCTGCAGCTCCTTGATCTGGGGCTGCAGCTCCTGCATCTGCTTGGTGGTGCGCACCTGCTTCACGAACGGCTTGTACAGCACAAGCCGCAGCGTGAAGACCAGGAACACCACGGCGAGGCTCCACGTGAGCCCGCTGTCTGCTCCGAACACAAAGCCGAAGGCTTTGTGCCAGAACCACAGAATTGCGGATACCGGCCAATAGATGATGTCGAGCACGGCTCTAGGTACTCCCGTCGTTCGTATCGCCGATCAGCGCGGGCGATGACTTTGTGCAGGCTTTCGACCCGCGCTCAGGCACGGGATCCCACCCTCCAGGGTGCCAGGGCGCGCATTTCGCGAGCCGCACGACCGTCAGTGCCGATCCGACGACCAGCCCGCGGGTACGCAAGGCAGTCACCGCGTACTCACTGCAGGTGGGGGTGAACCGGCAGATCGGCATCCGGGTGGGGGAGACGTAGGTCCGGTAGAGCTCGATCAGCGCGATCAGGGCTTTAGCGGGTAAGCGGGTGAGCGTCCTCATCGCCGTTCACCGGCCGGGGTGCGACCGAGCGCGAGCTCCGGTTCCCCGCGCAAGCCGAGCTTGCGCAGGCCGGTGCGCAGCTGGCGCAGCAACTCGGCGGAATCAGCGGTGGCGGCGCCGGGCAGCGCCCGGATCACGACATCGGTACCGACAGGCAATTCGTCGACCACCTGGGCGCACATATGACGCAGGCGGCGGGCCACCCGGTGGCGAACCACCGCGTTACCCACCGCCTTGCTGACAATCAGTCCGAACCGCGGACCGCCTACGCGGACCAGGGAATCGCCGTCGGCGACATCGTCGTACCCGTGCGTGAGCGCGTGTACGACGAGATCTCGCCTCCCGATTCGCTGACCGCGGCGCACCGTGCGGGAGAATTCGGCACGGTGGTGCAACCGATACGGCTCAGGCAACACCCGAGCGTCCGACTACGCGCGATCAGGCAGTCAGTTCGGTACGGCCCTTGCGGCGACGCGCCGCAACGATGGCGCGACCCGCACGGGTACGCATCCGGAGACGGAAGCCGTGGACGCGCGCCCGACGACGGTTGTTCGGCTGGAACGTCCGCTTGCCCTTGGCCACGGTCAACACTCCTGTAGTAAGTGGGCACCATTCGGCGCCCGAAGTCTGTACAAATGATTTGTCTGCGCTGCGGACCGCGGTCTACGCACAGATTGCCTTGGCGATCGGTGTGCAGCAGACAGCCGCCAACCGCGCCAAGGGGTGACTGTACGAGGGTACTTACCCCGAAGGGACGGGTCAAACTCGGCCCCCACGTACCTGTCACCGGCACGAGCTCCAGGTTACCGGACCCCCGAATCGGCCGTGGACGCGGCGCCGTTCGCGTGGCGCATCGAGCCCGACCAGGCACGACACGCCCGGGCCGCAGTGACGCATGCAGGCACTTTTCGTGAGTTCTTCCACACCCCTGGCGTTGCGTGGCGCGGCCAGCTAGCCTCTGTAGCCGGGGGATTGCTGAAGAACCGCTGGTCCAGCCCCATTCACTGCCACACGCTGGCAGAATTCCTTTATCCCCAGGTTTGTCCACATCTGTGGATAATTATGTGGACAGACGGCCGCAGTGGCATATTCGTAGGGCCGTCGGTGCCCGCGCCGCAGTCCGGAATCGCCGGACCTCGAGCGTTCGAACCAGCTTCGGTTGTACGCAGGATCACTGGATAACACCTGTTCGCGGGTGGTTTCCGGCGTGCGCCGGGCCGTGGGCCCCAACTAACCGGTCCGGGGAGGACGCTGTATGGACGACGAGCAGAACGTACTGGCCACGGTGTGGCCAGAGGTGGTTGCCGAGCTCACCACCGGCTCTGCCGACGGCGCCATCCCCGCGGTGAGTCGCGCACAGCAGGCCTGGTTGAAGCTGGTGAAGCCGCTTACCGTCGCGCAGGGTTTCGCGTTGCTGTCGGTTCCGTCCTCGCTGGCACAGGAGGCGATCGAGCGTGATCTGCGCGAGCCGATCCTGCGATCGCTCGGCCGCCGCCTGGGTCCCCAGGTGGAAGGACTCGGAGTGCGCATCGCCGCGCCGAGCCCGGCCGCGGGGGAGCGGGCCGGTAGTTCGCCTCGGCACGCCAGGATGACGAGCAGGCCGGAGCGTCCGCGCGAGCAGGTGCGCCCGCCCGCCGGTTATCCCGGGCCCGATTTCAGCGTTCCCGATTATGCCGCGCGCGGTGAGTACGGCAGGCCGCGTTACGGCGCAGGCGAGTATCCGGGCCAGGGCGGGGAGTACGGCAACGACTATCCGGCCAACGGCGAGTACCCGAACAGCTACGGCGGCCGTGAGTACCCCGTGCAGGGCGGCGAGTACGGCGAGCGCAACGACTACGCCGGGCACCGCGACTACCAGGCCGAACCGGAGTACCAACAGAACCCGTCGGAGTTCAGCCAGTCCGGCGAATACAAGCAGGCGCCTGCCGAGTACGGCCAGCCCGCCGAGTACAAGCAAGCCCCCGCCGAGTACAGCCAGCAGCCGGAGTATCAGCAGGCGCCGTCGGAATACGGTCAGCAGCCGGAGTACCAGCAGGCACCCTCCGAGTACGGCCAGCCCGCGGAATACGGCCAGCAGACCGAATACAAACAGGCACCGTCGGAGTACCAGGGCGAGCGCAACGATTTCCCCGGTACCGATTTCGAGCCGACCGCGGCTTACCCGGTGGCCGACTACGCAGGCGGCGAGTTCGGCGGCCGCGGTGAGTTCCGTGGCGGTCGCCCGGACCAGCGGGTCCCCGAGACCGCACCGCCCGCCCGCCGTGAGCAGGCAGCTTCACCGCGCCGCGACCACTCCGGGCAGGAGTCGCTGTTCACGCCGGACCCGGCGCCGCAGCGTGCGCCGAACCGTGGCAGGCCGGCCGAGGAGCCCGCCGCGGCGCGGGCCGAGGAGCCGAGCGCCGAGGGTCAGGACACGCCGTTCCCCGGCCAGCCCGGTGCCCAGCCGGTCGACGACGAGCCGGTGGTCAGCAATCGCAACAACTGGCCGACCTATTTCAACAAGTCGCCCGAGGCGCCGCCGCAGTCCTCCTCGTCGGCCAGTCTCAATGCCAAGTACACGTTCGAGACCTTCGTCATCGGCGCGTCCAACCGGTTCGCGCATGCCGCCGCGGTGGCCATCGCGGAGGCACCTGCGCGGGCGTACAACCCACTGTTCGTCTGGGGCGCTTCAGGATTGGGCAAAACCCACCTGCTGCACGCGGCGGGCCACTACGCACAGCGCCTGTTCCCCGGCATGCGGGTGAAGTACGTCTCCACCGAGGAATTCACCAACGACTTCATCAACAGCCTGCGCGACGACCGCAAGGTCGCGTTCAAGCGCCGCTACCGCGAGACCGACATCCTGCTGGTGGACGACATCCAGTTCATCGAGGGCAAGGAAGGCATCCAGGAGGAGTTCTTCCACACCTTCAACACCCTGCACAACGCGAACAAGCAGATCGTGGTGTCCTCGGATCGCCCGCCCAAGCAGCTGGCCACCCTGGAGGAACGGCTGCGGACCCGCTTCGAGTGGGGCCTGATCACCGATGTACAGCCGCCTGAGCTGGAGACGCGCATCGCGATCCTGCGGAAGAAGGCGCGGATGGACCGGCTCGATGTGCCCCACGATGTGCTCGAGCTGATCGCGAGCCGGGTGGAGCGCAATATCCGCGAGCTGGAGGGCGCGCTGATCCGGGTGACGGCGTTCGCCTCGCTCAACGGTCAGCCGCTCGACCTCTCGCTGGCCGAGGTGGTGCTGCGCGACCTGATGCCCGATACGGCGGCGCTGGAGATCAACGCGGCGACGATCATGGCCGTCACCGCCGAGTACTTCAACACCACGCTCGAGGAGCTGACCGGGCCCGGCAAGGCCCGTCCGCTGGCGCAGGCCCGCCAGATCGCCATGTACCTGTGCCGTGAGCTCACCGATCTGTCGCTGCCCAAGATCGGCCAGGCGTTCGGTCGCGACCACACCACGGTGATGTACGCGGAGAAAAAGGTGCGCAAGGAGATGACCGAGCGCCGTCGCGTCTACGACCAGGTCCAAGAACTCACAGCCC
Organism: Nocardia sp. FBN12; assembly: GCF_050320175.1. Classification (GTDB taxonomy): domain Bacteria; phylum Actinomycetota; class Actinomycetes; order Mycobacteriales; family Mycobacteriaceae; genus Nocardia. The sequence goes on from NZ_CP190048.1 coordinate 6,020,083, forward strand.
GAATCAAACAGCGCTCCCGCTGATTTCATCCCCAACCCGGAACACCGCCCTGACCTGGGGCGGTGTTCTTTTTTGCCCTGTGGATTCCTCGAGGAATTCCTGTGGACTCCTCGAGGAATCCACACCTTTGTGCACCGGTCGGTGCACAGGGTGTTGGGCGAGCCTGTGCAGCGTTCGTGCACAGGCAGTTGTCCACATCATCCACAGGACGCTCCGCTAACACCTGTGCACTAGCGGTGACCTGCGACAGCGCCGAATCGGGCCTGTGGATTCCTCGAGGAGTCCCTGTGGAGTCCTCGAGGAATCCCCACCGTTACCACCAGGCTGCCCCGACGTGTGAACAACTGGGTGAATCCGGTGGAACAACTCGAGGACAACTCGAGGATGGAATGGGGACAACTTCGCGCCTCCACAGCCACCGCCGATTCATCCTCGAGTCACCCCAAGTCCATCCCCATCCCACCAAGCGGTCTGACCTGCGGATTCGGCCGAAATCCACAGATTCCACAGTGCCTACTACTACTTCAGTTCTCCTTCTAGAGAGAACTCTTTTAAAACAGGGTGTGTGGAAACTCGGTTGGGGAGGCTCGAGTCAGGCGGTCGTTCACTCACAGGCAGGCAAGGAGAAGCGGGGTGGATCGACAAGGCGGAAACGACCGGGAGGGTCGATGCGGAGTTCGCGCATCGCACGGGTACCGTTTGCTTGTCGGTTGGTTGTGCGAGACTCAGTGCGCGGCCGACACAGCAGTTCAACTCCGCTGACACACCCCCGCACACGGATTCGAAACTCGGAGAGGACAAATCGGGCGATGGAGCTTGCGAGCATGAAGTTTCGGGTCGCCCGAGAGGACTTCGCCGAATCGGTGGCCTGGGTGGCGCGCAGTCTCCCGTCCCGGCCTCCGGTGCCTGTTCTCGGCGGTGTGCTGCTGGTGGCCGACGAGAACGGCCTGACGGTCTCCGGGTTCGACTACGAGGTCTCCGCGCAGATGCGCGTCGCGGCCGAGGTCGCCGGTCCCGGCCAGGTGCTGGTCTCAGGCCGCCTGCTCGCCGACATCACCAAGTCGCTGTCGAACAAGCCGGTCGACGTCTCCGTCGACGGCACCCGCGTGCTCATCGCCTGTGGCAGCGCGAAGTTCTCCCTGCCGACCATGCCGGTCGAGGACTATCCCCAGCTGCCCGAGGTGCCGCAGCAAACCGGTGAGGTCACCGTCGACGTGTTCGCCGAGGCGGTCGGCCAGGTCGCCGTCGCCGCCGGCCGTGACGACACCCTGCCGATGCTCACCGGCATCCGCGTCGAGATCGAGGGCAACGACGTGGTGCTGGCCGCCACCGACCGCTTCCGCCTCGCCGTGCGCCACCTGCAGTGGAACCCGACCCGCTCCGACATCGAGACCGCGGTGCTGATCCCCGCGCGCACGCTGTCCGAGGCCGCCAAGACCCTCGGTGCCGCCGAGGCGCCCGTGCAGCTGTCGCTGGGCAGCGGTGGCGGCGCCGACGGCCTGCTCGGCATCGTCAACGGTGGTCGGCGCACCACCACCCGCTTGCTCGACGCGGAATTCCCCAAGTTCCGCCAGTTGCTCCCCAAGGAACACACTTCGATCGCCACCCTGCCCGTCGCGGTGCTCTCGGAGGCGATCAAGCGCGTCGCCCTGGTGGCCGAGCGCGGTGCCCAGGTGCGGCTCGAGTTCTCCACAGACGGCGTGCTGCTGTCGGCGGGTGGGGACGACGCGGGCCGGGCCGAGGAATGGCTGGAAGCCGATTTCCGCGGCGAACCCCTCACCATCGCGTTCAACCCCGGCTACCTGACCGAGGGGCTGGCCGCGCTGCACACCGACCGGGTCACCTTCGGGTTCACCACCCCCAGCCGCCCCGCGGTGCTGCTGCCCGCCTCCGACGAGGAGCCGAAGGTGCTCGAGTCCGGCGCGTTCGCGGCCTTGGAGAGCCAGTACATCTACCTGTTGATGCCGGTCCGGCTGCCCGGCTGAGCTGGCAGGGGCGGCTAGGCCTACATGTTCATCCGTGAGCTGTCGGTCCGTGATTTCCGTTCGTGGGAACACGCCGACCTCGAGTTGTCCCCAGGGCGCACGGTGCTGTTGGGGGCGAACGGCAACGGCAAGACCAATCTGCTCGAGGCGGTCGGCTATCTCGCGACGCTCGGCTCACATCGGGTCTCCGCCGACGCGCCGCTGATCCGGCTGGGTGCCACCCAGGCCAGGATCGGCGCCACGGTGGTGAACACCGGCCGGGAACTGCGGGTGGATGTGGAGCTCAAGGCGGGTGCCGCCAATCGCGCGCAGATCAATCGCTCGCCGGTGCGCCGTTCCCGCGAAATCCTGGGGATTCTGCAGACCGTGCTGTTCGCGCCGGAGGATCTGGCGCTGGTGCGTGGCGATCCGGGGGAGCGGCGGCGGTTCCTCGACGAGTTGTCCACAGCTCGGTTGCCCAGGCTCGCCGGGGTGCGCGCGGACTACGACAAGGTACTGCGGCAACGTTCTGCCCTGTTGAAAACCGCTGGGCGCCAATCGCGTTCGCGTGCCGATCTGGGCACCCTCGACGTGTGGGACGGCCATCTCGCCGACCACGCGGCGGTGCTGCTCGCCGAACGGTTACGCCTGGTCCACGACCTGTATCCCCATCTGTCCCAGGCATATCGGTCGATCGCGCCCGAATCACGTCCCGCGGCAATCACTTACCGCTCGGGGTACCTGCCACCGGAACTACTCGATCCGGCCAGGGCTCCCGAACCAGGTGATCCACAACTGCTGCACGAGATCATGCTGCGCGAGCTGGCCGCCGCCAGGAACCGGGAGCTCGATCGCGGGGTCTGTCTGGTCGGCCCGCATCGCGACGATCTGGAATTGCTGCTCGGCAGCGCGCCCGCGAAGGGCTTCGCCAGTCACGGGGAGTCCTGGTCGTTCGCCCTCGCGCTGCGGCTGGCCTCGTTCGAGTTGTTGCGCGGCGAGGGCTCCGAACCGGTGCTGCTGCTCGACGACGTGTTCGCCGAACTCGACCGCCGCCGCCGCGCCGCGCTCGCGGAGGTGGCCGCAGGCGCCGAACAGGTGTTGATCACAGCCGCGGTGGCCGAGGATGTGCCGTCGGAACTGGCCGCCGAACCATTGCGTGTGCACACGACCGGCGAGGCGGACCGGCGAACCTCACAGATCGTCACCGATGTCGTCGAAAACACCGAAGATATGCACAGTTCGCGATAGTTATCCCCAGCCCCTGTGGAAAACCCGCAACATGCTGGACATATGCCAGATCGGTGCTCGACGACCCCGTCGGCACCCCGGCGTAGACTCCACCCACACTCGGCCACTCCCCACACCGGAAGGCGGAAACCCGTGCCCGAAGATCCCGCACCGGAGCTGCGCGGCATCGATCTGGCCCGCCGTGCGCTGGAAGAGGCACGCGCCGCGGCCAAGGCGAGTGGCAAGTCCGTCGGGCAGGGCAGGGCCTCGCCGGTACGCAAATTGCGGGCCGGTGGCAGGCGCCGCAGCGGGTGGTCCGGCTCGGGTCCCGATGCCCGTGATCCCCAGCTGCTCGGCGCGCTCAGCGGCACGCTGGCGAAGAGTCGTGGCTGGTCAGGCAAGGTAGCCGAGGGCACGGTGTTCGGCAGCTGGCCCCGCGTGGTCGGCGAGGACATCGCCTCCCACGCCACCCCGGTGACCCTGGAGAACGGTGTGCTCAAGATCGCTGCCGAGTCCACCGCATGGGCCACCCAGCTGCGGATGTTGCAGAGCCAGATCCTGGCCAAGATCAATGCCGCGGTCGGGCAGGGCGTGGTCACCTCGCTGCGCATCACCGGCCCCGCCGCGCCGAGCTGGCGCAAGGGCGATCGCCACATCAAGGGCCGTGGGCCGCGCGATACCTACGGGTAGCCGCGCGGTGACCGGGGCGAGATCCGTTGCGCCCACGCCGCTCTCGAGCCCCGAAGTTGTGGACATGTACACAGGGCCTGTGGATAACTTCGAAGGCGACGACTGATCGCGCAAGTACATGGGTAACTCACCGGGACCGGGCCATCCAAGCCACCGAGACAGTCTGGCCGCCAGTGCAGATCTCCCCGCGCCTAAATCTGGCCATAGAGACACGGAGAGGCGGAAAGGCCGGAAAACTCCCGCAGTCGGACGATTTCTTGCATTCACGGGGAAGCCAGGGGTGTCGTAGGTGCACTGTAAGTTGGGCTTACCAGTAGGATGGTGACGTAACCAGCGGCGAACCTTCGGCGCGTGCTGTGCAGTCCGTGATATCTGATGGCTCTTCGCAGAGTCGTGCGCGTGCTGCCCAGGTCGCTGCGCCAGGGATCAGCAAGTAAGGAGAGCTACCGAGAAGTGGCTGCCAACGACTCCAACGCATCGGGCAAATCAGGCTACGATGCCTCCTCCATCACGGTCCTCGAAGGCCTCGAGGCGGTGCGTAAGCGCCCTGGCATGTACATCGGTTCCACCGGTGAACGCGGTCTGCACCACCTCATCTGGGAGGTTGTGGACAACTCGGTCGACGAGGCGATGGCGGGCCACGCCAGCAAGGTCGAGGTGACTCTGCTCGCCGACGGCGGCGTCGAGGTGATCGACGACGGTCGCGGCATCCCGGTCGGAATGCACGCTCAGGGCGTGCCGACGATCGAGGTCGTCATGACCCAGCTGCACGCCGGCGGCAAGTTCGACTCCGATTCCTACGCGGTCTCGGGTGGTCTGCACGGTGTCGGTATCTCGGTGGTGAACGCCCTCTCGACCAAGGTCGAGGTCGAGGTCGACACCGACGGCTACCACTGGCACCAGACCTACAAAGACGCCAAGCCCGGCAAGCTGGTGCAGGGCGAGCCGACCAAGTCCACCGGCACCACGGTGCGGTTCTGGGCCGACCCCGACATCTTCGAGACCACGAACTACAACTTCGAGACCGTCGCGCGGCGCCTGCAGGAAATGGCCTTCCTGAACAAGGGCCTGACCATCAAGTTCACCGACGAGCGGGTCGCCGAGGGCGAGGTCATCGACGACGTGGTGAGTGAGGTCGCCGAGGCGCCCAAGGACGCCGAGGTGGTCGCCGCGGAAGCGGTCGAGCACAAGGTGAAGACCCGCACCTACCACTACCCGGGCGGCCTGGTGGACTTCGTCCGCCACATCAACCGCACCAAGTCGGCCATCCACAACTCGGTCGTCGGCTACACGGTCAAGGGCACCGGCCACGAGCTCGAGGTCGCGATGCAGTGGAACTCGGGCTACTCCGAGTCGGTCCACACCTTCGCCAACACGATCAACACCCACGAGGGCGGCACCCACGAAGAGGGCTTCCGCGCGGCGCTCACCACGGTGGTCAACAAGTACGCCAAGGAGAAGAAGCTCCTCAAGGAGAAGGACGGCAACCTCACCGGTGACGACATCCGCGAGGGCCTGGCCGCCATCGTGAGCGTCAAGGTCGGCGAGCCGCAGTTCGAGGGCCAGACCAAGACCAAGCTCGGCAACACCGAGGTCAAGTCGTTCGTGCAGCGTGCCTGCAACGAGCACCTGCAGCACTGGTTCGAGGCCAACCCGGCCGACGCGAAGACCATCGTGCAGAAGGCGGTGTCCTCGGCGCAGGCCCGGATGGCCGCCCGTAAGGCGCGCGAGCTGGTCCGCCGCAAGTCGGCGACCGACCTGGGCGGGCTGCCGGGCAAGCTGGCCGACTGCCGGTCCAAGGATCCGCACAAGTGCGAGATCTACATCGTCGAGGGTGACTCCGCCGGTGGTTCGGCCAAGTCCGGCCGCGACTCGATGTACCAGGCGATCCTGCCGCTGCGCGGAAAGATCATCAACGTCGAGAAGGCCCGTATCGACCGTGTCCTCAAGAACAACGAGGTCCAGTCGATCATCACCGCGTTCGGCACCGGGATCCACGACGAGTTCGATATCGCCAAGCTGCGCTACAACAAGATCATCCTGATGGCCGACGCCGACGTGGACGGTCAGCACATCGCGACGCTGCTGCTCACGCTGCTGTTCCGCTTCATGCGTCCACTGGTCGAGCACGGTCACGTGTACTTGGCCCAGCCGCCGCTGTACAAGCTCAAGTGGATGCGTTCCGATCCCGAGTTCGCCTACTCCGACCGTGAGCGCGACGCGCTGGTCGAGGCCGGGCTTGCCGCGGGCAAGAAGATCAACAAGGACGACGGGATCCAGCGCTACAAGGGTCTGGGCGAGATGAACGCCAAGGAGCTGTGGGAGACCACGATGGACCCCTCGGTGCGGGTGCTTCGTCAGGTGACGCTGGACGACGCGGCCGCGGCCGACGAGCTGTTCTCCGTGCTGATGGGTGAGGACGTGGAAGCACGTCGCAGCTTCATCACCCGCAATGCCAAGGACGTCCGTTTCCTCGATGTGTAAGCGGCGCTGCGCCTGACGGGCGCGCCCGCTCGCATATCGGCCCCTCGAAGGAGATTTGATGACTGAGACCACGCTGCCACCGTCCGGCGGTGCGGGCGACCGGACCGAACCGGTCGACATCCAGACCGAAATGCAGAACAGCTACATCGATTACGCGATGAGCGTGATCGTGGGCCGTGCGCTGCCCGACGTGCGCGACGGCCTCAAGCCGGTGCACCGTCGCGTGCTCTACGCGATGTACGACAACGGCTACCGCCCGGACCGCGGCTATGTGAAGTCCGCGCGCCCGGTCGCCGAGACCATGGGTAACTACCACCCGCACGGCGACTCGTCGATCTACGACACCCTCGTGCGAATGGCCCAGCCGTGGTCGCTGCGCTATCCGCTGGTCGACGGCCAGGGCAACTTCGGTTCCCGCGGCAACGACGGCGCGGCCGCCATGCGCTACACCGAGTGCCGTCTGACGCCGCTGGCCATGGAAATGCTGCGCGATATCGACTCCGAGACGGTCGATTTCGTCCCGAACTACGACGGTCGCTCGCAGGAGCCGACCGTGCTGCCCGCCCGCGTGCCCGCGCTGTTGATGAACGGCTCCAACGGCATCGCGGTCGGCATGGCGACCAACATCCCGCCGCACAACCTCAACGAGCTGGCCGAGGCCATCTACTGGGCGCTGGAGAACTACGAGGCCGACGAGGAATCCACCCTCGCCGCCTGCATGGAACGGGTCAAGGGCCCCGACTTCCCGACGCACGGCCTGATCGTCGGCAGTCAGGGCATTCACGACGCCTACACCACTGGTCGCGGTTCGATCCGCATGCGCGGTGTGGTGGAGATCGAGGAAGACGCGCGTGGTCGCACCACGATCGTCATCACCGAACTGCCGTACCAGGTCAACACCGACAACTTCGTCAACTCCATCGCCGAGCAGGTGAAGGACGCGAAGATCGCGGGTATCTCCGATATCCACGACGAGTCCTCCGACCGTGTCGGCATGCGCATCGTGGTCACGGTCAAGCGTGACGCGGTCGCCAAGGTGGTGCTGAACAACCTCTACAAGCACACCCAGCTGCAGACCAGCTTCGGCGCGAACATGCTCTCGATCGTCGACGGCGTCCCGCGCACGCTGCGGCTGGATCAGATGATTCGCTACTACGTGAATCACCAGCTCGAGGTCATCGTGCGGCGCACCCGCTACCTGCTGCGCAAGGCCGAGGAGCGGGCCCACATCCTGCGCGGCCTGGTCAAGGCCCTCGACATGCTCGACCAGGTCATCGCGTTGATCCGCGGCGCGGCGAACACCGACACCGCGCGCACCGGCCTGATGCAGCTGCTCGACATCGACGAGATCCAGTCGACCGCCATCCTCGACATGCAGCTGCGTCGGCTGTCGGCGCTGGAGCGTCAGCGCATCATCGACGATCTGGCCAAGATCGAGATCGAGATCGCCGACTACAAGGACATTCTCGAAAAGCCCGAGCGTCAGCGCGCGATCGTGCGCGACGAGCTGGCCGAGATCGTCGAGAAGTACGGCGACGACCGCCGGACCAGGATCATCGCCGCCGACGGTGACGTCGCCGACGAGGACCTGATCGCGCGCGAGGACGTGGTGGTCACGATCACCGAGACCGGCTACGCCAAGCGCACCAAGACCGACCTCTACCGCTCGCAGAAGCGCGGCGGCAAGGGCGTGATGGGCGCGGGCCTCAAGCAGGACGACATCGTCAAGCACTTCTTCGTCTCGTCCACCCACGACTGGCTGCTGTTCTTCACCAACAAGGGCCGCGTCTACCGGGCCAAAGCCTACGAACTGCCCGAGGCCAACCGGACCGCGCGTGGTCAGCACGTGGCCAACCTGCTCGCGTTCCAGCCGGACGAGAAGATCGCCCAGATCATCCAGCTCAAGACCTACGAGGACGCGCCGTACCTGGTGCTCGCGACACGCGCGGGTTTGGTGAAGAAGTCGAAACTCACCGATTTCGACTCCAACCGCTCCGGCGGCATCGTCGCGGTGAACCTGCGCGACGACGACGAATTGGTCGGTGCGGTGCTGTGCTCGTCCGACGATGACCTGCTCCTGGTCTCGGCGCACGGCCAGTCGATCCGCTTCGCGGCGACCGATGAGGCGCTGCGTCCGATGGGTCGCGCCACCTCCGGCGTGCAGGGCATGCGCTTCAACACCGACGACGAGCTGCTCTCGCTCAACGTGGTGCGTCTGGAGACATATCTGCTGGTCGCGACGGCCGGCGGGTACGCGAAGCGGACCGCGATCGAGGAGTACACCGCGCAGGGTCGTGGCGGAAAAGGCGTATTGACAATCCAATACGATCCGAAGCGTGGCAGCCTGGTGGGTGCGCTCATCGTCGACGACGAGGACGAGTTGTACGCGATCACTTCCAGTGGTGGCGTCATCCGCACCGCAGCCAAGCAGGTTCGTAAGGCCGGACGCCAGACAAAGGGCGTGCGATTGATGAACCTCGCGGATGGCGATACCTTGCTAGCGATCGCGCGCAACGCCGACGAGCCCGATCCCGATCAGCTCCTCGGCGACGTGGCTTCGGAGTAATACACCAAATAGCGGCGGCAACGAACGGATCTGAGGATTCCATTGACCACACCGAATCAGTCGAACGACGATCGGAACCAGACCAACGGCGTCACCGAGCGGATCGCCACGTCTCCGATCCCGCCGCGACCGATCCCGCGCCAGGGCGGTCCGGCCGAGGGCGCGGCGCCGGAATCCGGTGCGGCCGGTGCCGATTCGCACGACGGTAAGGGCAGTAAATCCTCGCCCTACCAGGACGGGTGGGCGCAGCTGCCGCAGCGTGAACCGCAGTCGAACCTGTATCGGCCCGGCGAATCGCCGAGTCAGGGACGGCCCTCGTCCGGCGGCCAGTCCTCGGGCGGGCTCAAGGGCAGCGGCGCGTCCAACGCCAGGACCACCGCGGACCTGGCGGCCAAGGCGGCCCGCAAGGAAGCGGCGATGGTGAAGTCCGTCGGTATCGACGGGCCAACCCGCTCCATCGCGCGTCCGGAACTGGTCAAGGACATGCCCGATCTGTCCGACGTGCGCCACCCGGCACCCGAGGCGCCGGTGGCCCCTCCTGGGCTGCCGATGGCGCCGCAGCCCCAGCACAACATGGGGCCGAGCGCGCGGGCGGCCGCCGCGGCGGGCACGGTCTCGCCCGCGGCGCCGGTGGCGATCGCGGCCGCCGCGTCGGGTGAGCCGCTACGCGCGACGGTGCAGATCCGCCGGATCGACCCATGGTCGACCCTGAAGATCACGCTGGTGATCAGCGTGGCGCTGTTCTTCGTGTGGATGCTGGCCGTCGGCCTGCTCTACATCGTGCTGGCCGGCATGGGCGTCTGGGACAACCTGGACAACTCGCTTGGCGAGATGCTGAACCAGGAGGGCAGCTCGTCGAGCCTGATCGACGCGGGCACGGTGTTCGGCTACGCGGGCGTGATCGGCCTGATCAACGTGGTGCTGTTCACCGCGCTGGCCACGGTCGGCGTGTTCATCTACAACCAGTGCTGCGATCTGGTCGGTGGCATCCAGATAACCCTGGCCGATCCCGACTAGAAGTGCGTTTTTCCCGACGGCCGGTCAGCCCTTCGAAAAAGGGTCTGACCGGCCGTTTTGGTTATCGGTAGCCAGGTAAGGTAACCTCGTTTCTCGTTGCGGTTCACTGCTCGAGCAGGGGATCGAAATGAGTTCGGGCCTATAGCTCAGGCGGTTAGAGCGCTTCGCTGATAACGAAGAGGTCGGAGGTTCAAGTCCTCCTAGGCCCACTCCCGAACAGCACAGTAGGGTGGGAATCATGAAGATTGTCCTCATGGTCGGTGTTGTGATCGCCGTTCTCATCGGTGTCAGCAAATTCCGCAAGCGCGACGACGCAGACCTCTGGCGCGAGGTCACCACCCGCTGACTTCGGGTTGCCAACTGGTCAGTGGCCAGTAAGGGGCCTTAGCTCAATTGGCAGAGCACTGCCTTTGCAAGGCAGGGGTTAGGGGTTCGATTCCCCTAGGCTCCACATCTGTGAATGCGATGTATTCCTCGGTCTTCGATTTTCTCCTCACCGCCGCACCCGCCGACTCCGTTTCGGCTGATTTCGCGGCGGACTGGGCCCGCCACCGCGCACGATCACGCGATTTCGCGAGTTCGCTCGACCGGGCCGCGATCGCCGGATTCGACAGTGCCGGAACCGGTCCCGCGTTTCTCGGTGGCTATCAGGAAGCGCTTCACGCGCTGGTGCCCTCGCTCGATCCCGCCGAACTCGCCGCTATGTGCGCGACCGAGGGTGCCGGTGCGCGGCCGTCGACGATGGCCACCGTCGTGAACGAAGCCGGCGTCGTCGACGGGACCAAATCCTTCGCCACCCTCGGGACGTTCGCCGATCGCTTCCTGGTGATCGCCCGATCCGGTACCCAGCCCGATGGCAGGGCGATACTGCGCGCAGTGCTGGTTCCCGCCGGTGCGTCCGCCGCGGTGACGCCGCTGCCCGCGCTGCCGTTCGCGCCGGAGATCCCGCACGCCACCGTGACCTTCGACGCCGCGCCGGGTGAACTGCTGCCCGGTGACGGCTACACCGATTTCCTGAAGCCGTTCCGGACGATCGAGGACCTGCATGTGGTGGCCGCTGTGCTGGGTCAGCTCGTTCGGGTTGCCCGGCTAGCGCAGTGGCCCGCGGAGCCCGTAGAACAGCTGCTGGCGCTGTTTGCGGCGGTCCGTGGAGTCGGTGCCGAGGATCCTGGCTCGCCGGGTGTGCATATCGCGCTCGGTGGCGTCTTCGATCGGCTGACGGCGCTGCGTACCGAGCTGGACCCGCTGTGGACACCGGTGGATCCGGGGGTCAGGGAGCGCTGGGAGCGGGACGCGCCGTTGCTCGGGGTCGCGGGGAAGGTCAGGGCCGCGCGGTTGGCGACGGCGTGGCGCACGGTGGCCTGATCACCGTGATCCGGTTCTGGTGAACGTGCCGAGGCCGCTCTCGTCGAAGTAGTCGATGGTCAGCGTGCCGTCGGCGAACCGCGCGGACGAGACGCTGCCGGGCGGGGCGTTCTCTCCGCTCAGGTCGAAGGCGAAGGTGTCGCCGTCCCAGTGCCGGAGTTGATAGGTCCGCTGCTCGGGCCCGATGGTCAGCCGCAGGCCGGTGTCCGTCGCGACGATCGTCGCAGGTCCCCAATAGGCGCTGTCGTAGGTGCCCTCGTAGGCCGGTAGTGGTTGCGCGGGAGCCGGATTCGCCGGGGCGGGCCGGCCCGACAGGTCGCCTTCCGGATCGTTGACGGTGGCGAACGCGTCGCGGTACAGGCCGCGCCAGTCCTCGCGGATCTCGCCGAACTGCACGAGATCGCCGAACTCGGCGGTCAGGGTTTCCGGGATGCCGAGCGGTGCCGCGTTCGTCAGCGCGACGATGGCCACGTCGGCGGACGGGATCACCAGGAAGGTGGTGGCCGCGCCGAGGGTGAACGCGCCGGAGTGGCTGTTGGCGGTGCGGCCCGCCGAGGAGACCGACACGTTGAAGCCGTACCCGTAGCTGCCCGCTCGCGCGGCGGGAGTGCTCGGCGGCGCCGAGACGATCTGGGGGGTGACGGCGGGGAGCAGGGCCTCGGGTGGGGCGATGGTCGTCGGGCCCGCTGTGCCGTCGCCGAGCAGCATCGTCAGCCAGCGGGCCATGTCGTTCACCGACGAACTCGCGCCGCCGGCGGGGGACTGGGGGTCGGGGTCGCGCACGTAGCGGGCCACCCATTCGCCGTCGATGTTCACATGTCCCACAGCGTGATTCGGGTGCGCTCGGAAGTCGTCGAAGCGAGAGCTGGTGTCGCGCATGCCGAGCGGTGCGTAGAGGGCGTCGTCGGAGAGTCGCGCCCAGTCCTTTCCGGCCGCCGCGGCCACCGATTCGGCGCCTGCCGTGAGCCCGAAGTTGGTGTAGTGGTAGGTGATCCGGAACGGGTCGAGGGGTTCGAGGCGCAGCTTGTCGAAGATCGCGGCCTGGTCGTAGCCGAGGTCTTCGAGCCGGTCGCCCGCGTGGTCGGGCAGGCCGCTGCGGTGCGCGAACAGATCGCCCACGGTGAGCTGGGCGGTGGTGTCGGGGTCGGCCAGCGCGAACGAGGGGAGATGCGCGACGACCGGGGTCGTCCACTCGATCGTGTCAGCGCCGACCTGGTTGGCCACGACGGTCGCGGCGAGCGACTTCGACACCGAGGCCAGCTGGAAGACGGTGTCGGCGTCCACCTTGTCCGGCGCGCCCGCCTCGCGAACACCGAAACCCTTGGCGTACACGGTTTTTCCACCGTGTACGACCGCGACAGCCATGCCGGGGATACGGCTGGATTCCATCAGCGAGGCTGCCAGTTCGTCGAGCCGTCCGACGGCTTTGCCGACCGCGTCGGCGGGCAGGGCGACACCGGCGACCTGATTCGGGGGGACCTCGGCGGTGGTCGTCGTGGCGGTGTGCTGGTCGTCGGTGGAACCGGAACAACCGACCAGGATCGTCAACGATAAGACGACCCCGGCGATCGCACCGCGACCAGGCACCATGGGCCGACGATAGCCCTGGTTGCCGGGTGATCGCCCGACCGTGGCCGGACTGTGACGCTCGGCGTAGCGGTGCGCGTCAGGCGATCTGCCGAGCTGCGACCTTGCCGGAAAATGGGGAGCGGGCCTCGGCGAAGGGGGGGAGTTAGCCGAGGCCCGCGTAGGGTCGGCCCGGGGGGGAGGGGCCGACCTGAACGATCCTACGCGATACGCGCGGAATTCGTGTACGCGCACCGGGCGAGTTTGCGAGATTATTCGGCCGTTGGCGGGGGTGTCGGAGGTGGCCCGGGGTGTGATGCGGGCCGGTTGCGCGCCTCCGGCGCTTGTCAGTTGTTCGACGACGCACGGAATTGGCTGGTACGCAACGTTTTACGGCGAATCGCCGGTGAACATGTTCTCGTCTCGCGGGTGGCGACCGGCATGGGAAAAGGTGCTCTTGTTCGTGTCGGGAGACAGAAAATCAGTCCGATTCGCCGCGTGTCGCAACGCCTCGGCATGTCGAACAAATCTGTACATCTGATGGGGCCCGGCCGTAATGGGGATGCGACTTGTCAGTGGGTAGGGCAATACTGGGCACAGCATCGCCAACCTCGACTTCAGGAGAATCATGCCCGACGCAATCGTCGCCGAGGGTCTGGTCAAACGGTATGGGCAGCTCGTCGCCCTGGACGGACTCGACCTTTCCGTGCCGGAAGGTACCGTCACCGCGCTTCTCGGCCCGAACGGCGCCGGAAAGACCACGACCGTCCGCGTTCTCACCACCCTGCTCATCCCCGACGAGGGCACCGCCACCGTCGCGGGCATCGACGTGCTCACCCAACCGCAGGCCCTGCGCTCACGCATCGGCGCCTCCGGCCAGTATTCCGCGGTCGACGAGTACCTCACCGGCTTCGAGAATCTCGAAATGGTCGGCAGGCTCTACCACCTCGGCACCCAGCGCAGTAAGGAGCGGGCTCGCGAACTGCTCGACCGCTTCCGGCTCAGCGACGCCGCCGACCGGCCGGTGAAGGGCTACTCCGGCGGCATGCGCAGGCGTCTCGACCTGGCCGGCGCGCTGGTGGCCAACCCGCCGGTGTTGTTCCTCGACGAGCCGACCACCGGTCTCGACCCGCGCGCCCGGCTCGACCTGTGGGACGTCATCGAGGAACTGGTCGCGGGCGGCACCACGCTGCTGCTCACCACCCAGTACATGGAAGAGGCCGACCGCCTCGCCGATTCCATCGCGGTGATCGACCACGGCAAGGTGATCGCGCGCGGCACCGCCGACGAACTCAAGGCGCTGGTCGGTGGCGACCGGATCGAACTCACCGTCGGTGCGGTCGACCAACTGGCCGTCGCCCAACAGGTGCTCGGCGGGCTCGCCGATGGCGAGATCCACCTCGAACCCGGCCTGCGCAAGCTCACGGTCCCGGTGGCCGACGGGTCGGCGGACCTGGTCACCGCCATCGGCAGGCTCACCGAGCACAAGGTGACCATCAACGATGTGGCCCTGCGTCGGCCCTCGCTCGACGACGTCTTCCTGACTCTCACCGGGCACGAGGCCGAAGAAATCGTCAACGGTGAGCCCGAGTCGCAGACCGTGGGCGCCGCGGAAGGAAAGAACCGATGAGCGCCATGCTCGACAAAGCCGTTGTGTCACATCCGAGCCTCGGCGAACGCCTCTCGATGGTGGTGAGCGACAGCATCACCATCGCCAAACGCAATGTCATCAAGATCAAGCGCGTGCCCGACGTGCTGATCTTCACCACCATGTCGCCGATCATGTTCGTGCTGCTGTTCGCCTATGTCTTCGGCTCGGCGATCAGCGTTCCGGGGCTGGAAGGCGGGTACCGCGAATTCCTGATCGCGGGCATCTTCGCCCAGACCGTCGTGTTCGGCGCCACCTTCACCGGCGCGGGCCTGGCCGAAGACATGCAGAAGGGCATCATCGACCGATTCCGGTCGCTGCCGATGGCGCCGTCCGCGGTGCTGGTCGGGCGCACGATCAGCGATGTGGTGATCAATATCGTCAGCCTGGTGGTGATGTCGCTGACCGGTTTGGTCGTCGGCTGGCGGATCCGCGGGTCGTTCCTCGACGCGGTACTGGCGTATGCGCTGATGCTGCTGTTCGCCTACGCGCTGTCGTGGATGATGGCGGTGGTCGGCCTGATCGTGCGGGCGCCGGAGGTGTTCAACAACGCCAGCTTCATGGTGATCTTCCCGCTGACGTTCCTGTCCAACGCCTTCGTGCCGCTCGACAACATGCCGACTCCGCTTCGGGTCTTCGCCGAATTGAACCCGGTCTCGGCGCTCACCCAGGCGGTGCGTGACCTGTTCGGCAACGTCAATCCGATGGCGCCGCCGTCGCAGGCCTGGCCGATGGAGCATCCGGTGGCGACATCGCTGATGTGGATCGTGGTGATCCTGATCGTGTTCGTGCCGCTGGCTCAGATCCAGTACAAGAAGTCGGTCAGCCGCTGAGGAACAGCCGGAACTAGTGCGCCGAGCCGTTGCGGGAATACCCGAGACGCGGCGGCTCGGCGGCCGGTTCGGGCAGTTGTGGACGCTTGGCGCGGGCCAGGTAAGCCAGGGCGCCCGCCCCGGCGAGCGCGATCGATGCGAGCAGCGGATTACGAAGCTTCATTCGACCACTGTGGCACAAACAGATTCGGCGTGCCGCGTGGCACCATAACTGCGTGACCTCACCCAACCAGACGGCCGTGGCGACTCTGCACACCAACCACGGCGATATCAGGATCGCGCTCTTCGGCAACCACGCTCCGAAGACGGTGCGCAATTTCGTCGGTCTCGCCGACGGCACCGCGCCGTACTCCACCGTCAATGCCGGCGGTACGGACAGTGGCCCGTTCTACGACGGCGCCGTCTTCCACCGGATCATCCCGGGGTTCATGATCCAGGGCGGCGATCCGACGGGCACCGGCCGTGGTGGGCCGGGCTTCGAGTTCGCCGATGAGTTCCACCCGGATCTGCGCTTCGACCGCGGCTATCTGCTCGCGATGGCCAATGCGGGCGCGGGCACCGAGACCAATGGTTCGCAGTTCTTCATCACGGTCGGCGCGCAGCCGCACCTCAACCGCAAGCACTCGATCTTCGGCGAGGTGGTCGACCCCGATTCGCGCAAGGTGGTCGACGCGATCGCCTCGGTGAAGACCGATCGCAACGATCGTCCGACCGACCCGGTCATCATCTCGGGCGTCAGCATCGACTGATCGCAGTCATAAAGAACTCCCCGTCGCAGATCATCGCGGCGGGGAGTTTCTTTGCTTCACGTGAAACAACGTCAGTCGGAGGTCGGTGTTCTCGGCGCCGGCCGCTAGGTCACCGAGGCGAAACCGTTCACCACGAGGGCGTCGTAGACGTCGTGGGGGTTGGTGCCGAGGTCCCAGCGGCCGAAGATCAGTAGGCGCTCGGTGTCGTCGTGCTGGACGTCGATCTCGAGCATCGCGGTTTTGCGGCCGATGCGGCGGTAGGAGACCATCCGGATCCGATCGATCCGGTCGAGGGGGTATTCCTGTGGGCCGGTGAGGGTGCCGACCACCAGGCGCGGCTCTGAACCGGGAACCATGGTGAGGCGGGGGCGCTGCCGGAGGCCGAGCGCGGACATGGCGAGCACCGCGACGGCGGCGATGCCGACGAGCAGCCTGCTCGGCCCGTCCTGGGCGAGGATCGCGAGCACCACCAGCAGGATTCCGCCGCCGGTGACGGCGAGCAGGCCTGCGACAGGGGTCGACCACGAGACGGGTTGTGCGTCGTTCACGCGGTAGTTCGCCCCTCTATCCTCGAGTTGTGCACAGGGTTATCCACAGGTGTGCATGAATAACACGCGTGTAATCCGTGGCGATCAGCGCCAGCGCATGGTCATGACCAGGCCGACGACCATCAGGCCGAACCCGATCAGGAAGTTCCACGCGTTCAGGTCGTTCATGAAGCCGATGTGCTCTGCGGCCAGGTAATACACGATCAGCCACACCAGACCGGCGAGCATGAAGCCCAGCATGATCGCGACGTACCAGACCGGCGACGGCCCCGCTTTCACCTTCACCGCGGTGCGGTTGGCGGGGCTGGGGGTGTAGTCGGCCTTCTTGCGGACCTTGGACTTGGGCATGACGTCCTCGAATTCGGAGTACAGGTATGTCCAGGCTATCCCACCAGGCTGTGTCATCGGCGGCTGGCGCCGCTGTTCTCGGCGCTTAACTCCGCCTCTTCCCTCCCTCCGGGCACTCCTTCGTCGCACCCTCCACTCAGTCCAGAGGCGGAGGCGCGCCGAGAACGTGGGTCGCCACGTACCCTCGACGCATGCGTGTATTGGTCGTCGACAACTACGACAGCTTCGTGTTCAACCTGGTGCAGTACCTCGGCCAGCTTGGTGCCGACGTCGTGGTCTGGCGCAATGACGATCCCCGCCTCGACGATCTCGACACTCTGCTCACCATCGGTGACGAGGGCGGCACCTTCGACGGCGTGTTGGTGAGCCCCGGTCCCGGTAGCCCCGACCGCGCGGGCGCGAGCATCCCGCTGGTGCACGCGGCCGCGAAGCACACCGTTCCGCTGCTCGGTGTGTGCCTCGGGCATCAGGCGATCGGCGAGGCGTTCGGCGGCACCGTCGACCGGGCGCCCGAACTGCTGCACGGCAAGACCAGCGAGGTGTTCCACCTGGGGTCCGGCGTCCTGGCCGGCCTGCCCGATCCCTTCACCGCGACCCGCTACCACTCGCTGACGGTTCTCCCGGAGACCATCCCCGAGGAACTGGTCGTCGTCGGACACACCGAGAGCGGCATCGTGATGGCGATGCGGCACCGCACGCTGCCCATCCACGGCGTGCAGTTCCACCCCGAGTCCGTGCTCACCCAGGGCGGCCACCGGATGCTGGCCAACTGGCTTGAGGTCTGCGGCGAACGTCCGTCCGAGGCACTCGTTTCCGCGCTCGAGGCGGAGGTCGCCGCGCTGGTGACGAAATGAGAGTTCTGCTCTCTGTCGCGGCGAGTCTCGACGGCTACATCGATGACGCGAGTGCGCGGCGGCTGCTGCTGTCCAACGCCGCCGACTTCGATCGGGTCGACCAGATTCGCGCCGAATCGGACGCCATCCTGATCGGGGCGCAAACCCTGCGCTCCGACAATCCGCGGTTGCTGGTGAACAGTGCCGAGCGCCGGGCCGCGCGGGTGGCGGCGGGCAAGCCGGAGTATCCGGTGAAGGTGACTGTCACCGATTCCGGTGAGCTCGATCCGGAGCTGCGCTTCTGGCACACCGGCGGCGACAAACTCGTCTACACCTCCGACGCGGGCGCCGCGAAGCTGGGCGACCGGCTGGACGGACTCGCCGAGGTGATCAGCCTCGGCGAGCGACTCGTGCTCGGCGCCCTCGTCGACGATCTCCGCGCACGAGATATCCACAGGCTCATGGTCGAAGGCGGCACCGGTATGCACACCGGTTTCCTCGCGGCCGACCTGGTCGACGAGATCCGCTTGGCGATCGCCCCGATCCTGGTCGGCGATCCGGCGGCTCCGCGCTTCGTGGGACCGGCCGAGTTCCCCGGCGGCGCCGCGCGCAGGCTGCACCTGGCGGGTGTGGAACAACTTGGGGATGTCGCTGTGCTGAACTACCTGGTCAGCCCTGATCCCCACCCCCACAACTAACTGGTACTGCGAACAACTTCACCGCACTGACCTGGGAAAATTCCGCTGTCCACAGTTCGCGGACAACTTTGCTCCACACCTGAAAATGACCGATTCCACATCACGCCGGAGTTGTGGATAACTTGCAGACCACAGGGGACACGATGAGCCACGACGATGCCGACCACCGGTTCATGCACAGGGCGATCGAACTCGCCAGGAACTGTCCCCCCAGCGATACCGCCTACTCGGTGGGCGCCGTGATCGTCGCCGACGGTGTGGAAATCGCGACCGGTTTCTCCCGCGAAACCGACGAGAAAGTGCATGCCGAAGAGTCCGCGCTGAACAAGCTCGACCCCGCCGACCCCCGCCTGACCAGCGCAACGATCTACAGCACCCTCGAACCGTGCTCCACCCGCGCCACCGCTACCCGGCTGCCGTGCACCGATCGGATCCTGGCCGCGGGCATCCCCACCGTGGTCATCGCCTGGCGCGAGCCGAGCCTGTTCGTCGCCGCCTGCGAGGGTGTGGACAAACTCCGTACCAACGGCGTACGCGTGGTGGAGCTCACCGACCTGGCCACCGAGGCCATGTCGATGAACGCCCACCTCGATCTGGGCTAGCGCTGGGTCATGGCCTGCCGTAGATGGCGGTCACGAATTCGCCGAGCTGATTGTCGTCGAGGTGCCGCGCCAGGTCGGCCTCGCTGATCATCCCGACCAGGCGCTTGTTCTCGATCACCGGCATCCGCTTCACCCGGTGCGATTCCATCTGGTCGAGCACGTCTTCCACATCGGCGTCCGCGCTGACCCACCGCGGGGTCGCCTCACAGAGTTCCGCCGCCGTGGTCAGATCCGGAGACAAGCCGAGCGCGACGCACTTCACCACGATGTCGCGGTCGGTGATGATGCCGCACATGCGCTCGTCGTCATCGGCGACGACGAGCGAGCCGACACCGAGATCGGCCATCGCTGTCGCCGCGGTCGCGACGGTGTCACCTCGGGTGATCCACTGCGCACCGGGCTTCATGATGTCCCTGGCTGTGGTCATAAGGGGCTACCTCCTCGTTCAGCAGAGCTGGATGGGATGAGCAGCCTTATTCTGCGCCCGCCTGGCCGCGGCGGGCGCTTTCGCCATCCAATCGAGACCTCACCGCGGAATCGGCGAGGCTCCGACGTGCAGCACGATATTGCCGTTGAACGTCACTGCCGAACCGGCCGCCGGACTCTGCCCGACGACCTTGCCCGAGGCATTGCCGTCGAGAGTGATCACCGTGGTCTGGCTGAGCTGGCCGGTCCATCCCTCGCTGCGCAGCCTTTCCTGGGCCTGCACCGGCGTAAGCCCGGTCAGATCGGGGACGGTGATCCGGTCACCGGCGGAGACATGGACCGTGATGGTCGAGCCCTTCTCCGCGTTGCTGCCGCCTGCCGGGTTGGTGGCGAGCACCTGGCCCTTCGGCAGCGCGGACTTCATCTCCTTGATATCGACCGTGAAACCGGCGGAGTCGACCAGATTGGGCTGGGCGACAGAGATGTCCTGGCCGACCACGCTCGGCACGCGAACCTCTTCCGGCCCGTCGCCGATGGTGAGGACGACCGGCCGATCGATGTCGACCCGCACACCCGCGCTCGGGTCCTGCGCGATCACCTTGTCGGTGTCGGCCGTGCTCGACGGCTTGCGCGCCACATTCGGATCCAGTTGCAGCCCGATCGAATTCAGCTCCCGCTCGGCGTCGGCCCGCGTCATCCCGATCAGCCGAGGCAGTTGCACCTGCGTCGGCCCGGTCGAGATCTGCAACGTCACGGTGCTGCCCTCGTCGATGCGCGAACCGCCCAGCGGTTGGGTCGCGATCACATTGCCCGCCGCCACTTTGCCATCCGGCTTCTGCTGCACGGCCACGAAGAAACCGGCCTGCTGCAGCTCGCTCTGCGCCTGCTGGGCGGGCTTGCCCGACAGGTCGGGAACGGCCACCTGATCGGCCTTGCTCCCCGGCCCGACCAGCACCCAGAACAGCCCGAACGCCACGGCCAGCGCGGCCGCGACGCCGAGCGCGATCAGGCCGGTGCGGTTGCGTTCCTCACCGGCGGGTCCGACCACGGGGTGCTCGGAGGTGTCGTCGCGGCGGTCGTGAAAGCTGCGCGGGCCTGGATCGTCGTCGTAGTCGTAATCGCCGCGGTCTTCGTCGTTCATCACCATCGGCGCGCTCGGCTTCTGCCCGCCGAGCACCCGGATCAGGTCGGCCCGCATCTCCGCGGCCGTCTGGTACCGGTTGGCCGGGTTCTTGGCCATCGCCTTGAGGATCACCGAATCGAGCTCGCGTGGCACGCCGGGATTGACCGACGACGGTAGCGGCGGGTCTTCCTTCACGTGCTGGTAGGCGACCGCGACCGGCGAGTCACCGGTGAACGGCGGCTGCCCGGTGAGAATTTCGAACAGCACACAGCCGACGGAATAGACATCCGAACGCGCGTCGACAGTCTCGCCGCGCGCCTGTTCGGGCGAGAGGTACTGCGCGGTGCCGATCACCGCGGCGGTCTGGGTCATCGGGTTGGCGCTGTCGGCGATCGCCCGCGCGATGCCGAAGTCCATCACCTTCACCGCACCGGCGCGGTTGATCATGATGTTGGCCGGCTTCATATCGCGGTGCACGATCCCGGCCTTGTGGCTGAAATCGAGCGCGGCGCACACATCGGCCACGACTTCCATCGCCTTGCGCGGCGCCAGCGGCCCCTTGCCGCGCACGATGTCGCGCAGGGTGTCGCCCTCGACGTACTCCATCACGATGTAGGGCAGCGGGCCGCCGTCGACGGTGGCCTCGCCGGTGTCGTACACGGCCACGATGGCCGGGTGGTTCAGCGCGGCCGCGTTCTGGGCTTCGCGCTTGAACCGCAGGTAGAACGTGGGATCGCGGGCAAGATCGGCCCGCAAAACCTTGATCGCCACGTCGCGCGACAGCCGCACGTCGCGGGCGCGGTGCACCTCCGACATGCCGCCGAACCCGATGATCTCGCCAAGCTCGTACCGCGAGGAGAGATTCTTCGGGGTCGTCATGGTTGTCCTATGGTCGGGCCTACGGCCGTGTCGCTGTCGGGGAACGGCAGGTCGAAGGTGGGCAGCCGGGGGCGGCCGACGGTGGTGGTTCCCCCGGCGGGCGCCGTGGTGGTCGGCTCCGGCTTGGTCGTTTTCGGCGTCGTCGTCGGCTTGGTCTTGGTCGTGGTGGTCGGCGGCACCGTGGTGGTGGTAGTCGGCGGCTCGGTGGTGGTAGTCGGCGGCTCGGTGGTGGTCGTCGGGCGCTGCGTGGTGGTCGTCGGTTCCTCGGAGATCACCGGCGGCGGCGGGACGGGCTGGGTGGTGGTGACCGGCGGG
Organism: Nocardia sp. FBN12; assembly: GCF_050320175.1. Taxonomy (GTDB): domain Bacteria; phylum Actinomycetota; class Actinomycetes; order Mycobacteriales; family Mycobacteriaceae; genus Nocardia. Next base: position 6,041,964 of record NZ_CP190048.1, read on the forward strand.
GGCAGCGGCTTGGTGGTCTGCACCGTGGTGGTCGTGGTGGTCGAACCCCGGTTCGGTTCACCGCCGAACAGCACCCACAGCACGATGCCGCCGAGCGCCAGTGCGCCGACGCCGAGCGCGATCAGCCACTTCTGATTGTTCTTGGAGTTGCTCGCCGGAACCGGCGCCGGCGCGGCAGCCTGGGTGGCCGGACCGCTGTAACCGCCGGTCGGCGGGCCGCCGGGCTGATGGCCGAAGCGCATGGTCGCGCCCTCGTAGTCCGCCGCGGCGGCGGCCGCTGCGGCCGCCGCGGGCAGCACCACGGTCGGTCCGGGCGGCAGGACCCGGGTCGCGCCGGTCATCGACGACCCGGTGGCGCCGCCGGGAAGCGGTGGCATGTGCCCGGCGCGCACGGCGGCGACGGCATCGGCGAACTCGCCACCGCTGCTGTAGCGCTGCAGCGGATCCTTGGCCATCGTGATGGCGATCAGCTCGTGCACGTTCGCGGGCAGGTCGTCGGGCATCGGCGGCGGCGCGTCGCGCACGTGCTTCATCGCGACGGTGATCGCACCCTCGCCGGTGAACGGACGGACGCCTGCCAGTGCTTCGTAGCCGACGATGCCGAGCGCGTACACATCCGATGCCGCGGTGGCGTCCTCGCCGACGGCCTGTTCGGGGGCGATGTACTGGGCGGTGCCCATCACCATGCCGGTCTTGGTCACCGGCGAGGCGTCGACCGCCTTGGCGATGCCGAAGTCGGTGATCTTCACCTGACCGGTCGGCGTGACCAGGATGTTGCCCGGCTTCACGTCACGGTGCACCACGCCGGCCGCGTGCGCGACCTCGAGGGCTCGCCCGGTCTGCTCCAGCATGTCGAGACCCTGGATGACCGAGAGCCTGCCCATCCGGTTGAGCACCGCGTTGAGCGGCTCGCCCTGCACGAGCTCCATCACCAGGTACGCGGTCTCGCCGCCCGACGGGTCGGCGGTCTCGCCGTAGTCGTAGATGCCCGCGATCCCGGGGGCGTTGAGTTGCGCGGTGGTGCGCGCTTCGACCCGGAACCGGGCACGGAAGGTCGGGTCGGCGGAGAACTCGGTCTTGAGGACCTTGACCGCCACCCGGCGATCGAGCCGGGTGTCCATCGCCTCCCAGACCTGACCCATCCCGCCCGTGGCGATGAGCCGCTGCAGGCGGTAGCGGTCGGCGATCAAAGCACCGTTGTTCAGCATCGGGGCCCCCGTGTTGTCACTCGCACACTCATTTCGTTCAGCCCCCTGCCAGGCCCGCGTCCAGCACCGACCTGGCGATCGGTGCCGCCACCGAACCACCGGTGGCCGCCAGCGCCCGATCGCCGCCGTTCTCGACGATCACCGCGATGGCGATCTTCGGGTTCTGCGCGGGCGCGAAGGCCATATACCAGGCGTGTGGCGGGGTGTTACGGGGATTACTGCCGTGTTCGGCGGTTCCGGTCTTGGACGCGATCTGGTACGGCGAGCGTCCACCGCCCGCGGTGTTGGCTTCCGAGGCGACCATCAGATCCTTCAATGTCGACGCTACCTGCGGCGTCACGGCCTGTCCGACGCTGACCGGGTCGGACTTGCTGAGTTCGGACAGATCGGGCGCCTGGGTCTGGTCGACCAGATACGGCTGCATCCTGGTACCACCGTTGGCGATGGTCGAGGCGACCACCGCGATGTCGAGCGGGGTCACCGACACATCGCGCTGACCGATGCTCGACTGGCCGAGGGCGGCGTTGTCCGGGATCGGTCCGACGGTCGACTCGGCCACCGGGATCGGCACCCCGCGGTGCGGTCCGATTCCGAAGGCCGCGGCCTCGTCCTTGAGCTTGGCCGCGCCGACCTTCACGCCGAGTTCGACGAACGCGGTATTGCACGACCGCCGGAACGCCTCGTAGAGGCTGGCCGTCGGCTGGTCACCACAGGTGCTGCCGTTGTAGTTCTCCAGCGTGGTGCTGGTGCCGGGCAGGGTGATGTTGGGCGCCGCGGTGAACTGGTCGTTCGGTCCGGCGACACCGTTGGACAGCGCGGCCGCGGTGACGATGGTCTTGAACGTCGAGCCCGGCGGGTAGGTCTGCGAGACAGCGCGATTGAGCATCGGCTGGGTCTCGTCGGTGCTCAACCGCTCCCAGGCCGCCCGCCCCGCCGCGCCGTCGTGGCCCGACAGCTCGTTGGGGTCGTAACTCGGCGTGGAGACCATGGTCAGGATCTTGCCGGTGCTCGGCTCGATCGCCACGACGGCGCCGGTGTAGCCCTTCGACGTCATCTGCTCGTAGGCGACCTGCTGCATCATCGGATTCAGCGTGGTGAGCACGTTCGCACCGCGCGGATCGCGTCCGGAGAACATGTCGATGAGGCGTCGGCCGAACAGACTCGAGTCATTGCCCGACAGCAGCGGATCCTCGGCCAGCTCGAGCCCGGTCTTGCCGTACTGCATCGAGTAGAAGCCGGTGGCAGGTGCGTAAGCGGGTGGGTTTGACGGATATTCGCGCAGGTACTTGTACCGGTCGTCGGTCGCGACGGAGCCGGCGAGCACGGTGCCGCCCGCGGAGATCTGACCGCGCTGGCGCGAGTACTCGTCGAGCAGCACCCGCGAATTGCGCGGATCGCTGCGCAGGTCGTCGGCCTTGACCACCTGCAGGTAGGTCGCGTTCACGAGCAACGCCACCACCATCACCATGACGGCGACGGCGACGCGACGCAGAGGCGTGTTCATTCGCTCACCCTGCCTTCCGGCCTGCGCACCAGTTCCGTGGCCGCGTCGGCGATCGGGGCGGGCGCGCGCTTACGGGTCGGTGCCGGTGCGCGGGCCGCATCGGAGATCTTGATCAACAGCCCGAGCAGCGCGTAGTTCGCCAGCAGCGACGAACCGCCGTAGGAGATGAACGGCGTGGTCAGACCGGTGAGTGGAATCAGTTTGGTGACACCGCCGACGACCACGAAGATCTGGATCGCGATGGTGAAGGACAGACCGGCCGCGAGCAGCTTGCCGAAGCTGTCACGCACCGCCAGCGCGGTGCGCAGCCCGCGGACGATGAAGATCAGGAACAGCATCAGCACCGCGGTGAGCCCGATCAGGCCCAGTTCCTCGCCGATGGTGGTGACGATGAAGTCGGTCTTGGCGAAGGGCACCTGCTGGGGCCGTCCGCTGCCGAGGCCGGTGCCCGCGAGCCCGCCGGTGGCGAAACCGAACATCGACTGCGAGATCTGGTAACCGGTGTTGTGGTAGTCGTCGAACGGGTGCAGCCAGGTGTCGACGCGCACGCGCACGTGCCCGAACAGTTGATAGGCGAACACGAAGCCGAGCGCGAGCAGCCCGCCACCGATGATCAGCCAGCCCACCCGCTCGGTGGCGATGTAGATCATCACCAGCACCGTGCCGAAGATGAGCAGTGAAGTGCCGAGGTCCTTTTCGAGCACGAGCACGCCGATGCAGACGATCCACACGATCAGGACCGGGCCCATATCGCGCGGTCGCGGCCACTCCATGCCGAGGAAGTGCTTGCCCGCCGCGGTGAACAGGTCACGCTTGGCCACCAGCACGCCCGCGAAGAAGATGATGAGCAGGATCTTCGCGAATTCACCCGGCTGCATGCTGAATCCGGGCAGCCGGATCCAGATCTTGGCGCCGTTGACTTCGGAGAACCGGCTCGGCAACAGTGCCGGAATCGCCAGCGCGACAAGGCCGACCAGGCCTAGTGTGTAGGTGTAGCGCGCCAGCGTGCGGTAATCCCGCAAGACGATGAGCAGGCTGATGAACACCACGATGCCGAGGCCGGTCCACATGATCTGCTGGTTGGCGTCGGGGGAGGGGACCGATGTCGCGTCGTATGCGGCTTTCTGCGCTTCCGCGAGGTCGAGCCGGTGGATCAGTACCAGGCCCAATCCGTTGAGCAGCGCCACAATCGGTAGTAGGAGTGGGTCGGCGAACGGCGCGAATCGGCGCACCGCGAGATGCGCGATCCCGAACAGCGCGAGGAACGCCAAGCCGTACTTGGCGATGTCGGTGGTGATCGACTGTTCCTGGCTCGCCTCGACGATGACCAAAGACACCGTCGTGATGCCCGCCGCACCCGCCAGCAGCAGCAACTCCTGGTTGCGTCGCGTCGACGGCGGTGGCGCCGGCGCGAATCCGCCAGGGGGACTGGGGAACGCCCCGGCCGACGGCGGTGGCGGTGCGGACATCAGTCCGTCACCCGGCAGTTCTCCCCTGAGATCTGCGGGGTTGTCGGCGCAACGGTCGTGGTGGTCGGTGCCGGGGTGGTGGTCGGTGTCGCGGGCTGATCAGGGCCGGGAGTCGGTGCACCGGGGGGCAGCTGGGTCTGCTCGGGCGGCAGCACGCCGGGCTGCGGCACCGATTCCTTCTTCGGGCACACCGGCAGGAGTTCGTTCTGCGCCAGCACCTTCATGCTGCCGCGCGCCTTGTCCAGCGAATCCGGCGGCAGGCCTTTGCTCACCTGGTCGCGCCCGGTCTGCTTCAGATCGCTGACCATCAGGGTCTTGCAACCGCTCGGCGCGGACTTGCCGACTTCGAGCAGCGTGAGCTCGCCTTTGTTGTTCACACAACCCGACAGCTCCACATCGTGGATGGAGTAGCCGAGGATCGAACCGGGCAGGCCGCGCATCACGACCACCTTGTCGTTGTCGGCGCCCACGTAGTAGTTGCTGCGAATCATCTTGTAGCCCACCACGAGTCCGACGGCGACCGCGCCGATCAACGCCAGCGACAGCAACAGCCAGCGCAGCTTGTGCGACTTGGTTTCCACTGGCGGCGGCGCGGCGGCGGCGCGGCGCGGTTGCGCGCGCGGCGGACGCATGGCGGCGGCGCGCCCTGCGGCGGTGTTCGGCGGCGGGGCGTCTTCCTCCTCCTCGGTGGAGGCGGCGCCCGCGAGGATCGGGTGGCTCTGGCCGTAGTCGAGGTCGATCACATCGGCGACCACGACGGTCACGTTGTCGGGACCGCCTGAGCGCAAAGCCAATTCGATGAGCCGGTCGGCGCACTCGTCGGTATTGCCCTCGCGCATGGTGTTGCCGATGGTCTCGTCGCTGACCACGTCCGAGAGTCCGTCGGAGCACAGCAGATAACGATCACCGGCGCGGGCCTCGCGCATGATCAGCGTCGGCTCGATCTCGTTGCCGGTGAGGGCACGCATGATCAGCGAACGCTGCGGATGGGTGTGCGCCTGCTCCGGAGTGATCCGGCCCTCGTCGACCAGCGACTGCACGAACGTGTCGTCGCGGGTGATCTGGGTGAGTTCGCCGTCGCGTAACAGGTAGGCGCGCGAGTCGCCGATGTGGACCATGCCGAGCTTGCGGCCCGCGAACAGGATGGCGGTGAGCGTGGTGCCCATGCCGTCGAGTTCGGGTTCGGCCTCGACGTGGTCGGCGATGGCGGCGTTGCCGGAATGCGTGGCGTGGTCGAGCTTTCCGAGGATGTCGTCGCCGGGCTCGTCGTCGTCGAGATGCGCCAACGCGGCGATCATCAACTGGGAAGCCACTTCTCCGGCGGCATGGCCACCCATGCCGTCGGCCAGCGCTAACAGGCGTGCGCCCGCGTAGACCGAATCTTCGTTGTTGCCCCGGACGAGTCCGCGGTCGCTTCGCGCGGTGTAGCGCAGAACAAGAGTCACGATCGCAGCTCGATCACTGTTTTGCCGACTCGCACCGGAGTGCCGAGCGGAACACGGACGGCGGTGGTGACTTTCGCGCGGTCGAGATAAGTGCCATTGGTGGAACCGAGGTCTTCCACGTACCAGTCGTCACCACGCTGAGACAGTCGCGCGTGCCTGGTCGAGGCGTAGTCGTCGGTGAGTACCAGCGTCGAATCGTCGGCGCGTCCGATGAGAACCGGTTGCGTGCCGAGGGTGATCCGAGTGCCGGCGAGTGAACCATGAGTCACCACTAGATACTTGGCGCCCTTCTGGCTTCGGCTGAAGGAGGGCAGACCGATGGACCCGCGTGCACCGCGAGTTGCCCTCGGCTGAATCCGTATGCCGGATGCCGCGTAGATATCGCTGCGCAAGGTCCGCAGAACGGCCCAGACGAACAACCAGAGCAGCAGCAGGAACCCCGCGCGGGTCAATTGCAGGATCAATCCCTGCACGGCGTTCCACCTCCTGTTCGCCCGGGTACGTCGGTACGGCAGGTGCGGGGCGAACCACCCCCACCAGCGTGCTGGCTTGCGGGCCCCGAGGTCGGGACCGTGCGTGTAATGGCAGCATCATAGAGCCGACAGCGTCGACTCGTGACGTGCACCGCGCAGCTTACGGGATCAGACGATCCGGATCAGGATCTCGGAATGTCCGGCCCGGATGACGTCGCCATCGGCGAGCTGCCAATCCTGCACGGGGGACCCGTTGACGAGGGTCCCGTTGGTGGAACCGAGGTCGGAGAGCATGGCCGTCTGGCCGTCCCAGCGCACCTCGATATGGCGACGCGACACACCCGTGTCGGGTAACCGGAAGTGGGCGTCCTGGCCGCGGCCGAGGATGTTGGACCCCTCGCGCAGCGCGTAGGTACGGCCGCTGCCGTCGTCGAGCTGCAGCGTGGCCGAGTAGCTCGACTGGGCGGCGCCGTAGCCCGCGCCCTGCTGCTGGCCGTAACCCTGCTGGCCGTAGCCCGCGGCGGCGGGCTGGGCGTAACCGCCCTGCTCCTCCTGGCCGTAGGCGGGCTCGGCGTAACCGGGCTGCGCGCCGTAGCCCTGCTGGCCGTAGCCCTGCTGCTGCGGTTCGGCGTAGCCCTGCTGGCCGTAGCCGCCCTGCTGGTCGTAGCCGGGGTCGGCGTAGCCCTGCTGGCCGTAGCCACCCTGCTGGCCGTAGCCCTGCTGCTGGGGTTCGGCGTAGCCCTGCTGGCCGTAGCCGCCCTGCTGGTCGTAGCCGGGCTCGGCGTAACCGGGCTGGGCGCCCTGGCCGCCGTAGCCGCCCTGCTGGCTGTAGGCCTGCTGGCCGTAGCCGCCCTGCTGGTCGTAGCCCTGCTCGCCGTACGCGGGCTGGGCGCCGTAGCCACCCTGCTGGCCGTAGCCCTGCTGGGCGGGCGCGGCGGGGTCGTAGCCGTTCTGGTATTCGCCACCCTGCTGGCCGTACGCGGCGTCGCCGTATCCGGGCTGCGCCTCGGGCGCGCCGTAGCCGCCACCGCGGCCGTAATCGTCGGCCGGGTAGGAAGCCCCTGGCGCACCGGCGGGCGGCGGTGCATACCCGCGGTTGCGTGGATCGGACTCCGCGGGCTCTCGGCCGGGCTCGTAGCCTGAGTTATGCGTCATGGGGCCAGCTCCTGGTTGCGGGTGTGCGGGTCGTTGTGGCGGTCCGGGGCGAGGTGGGGCCGTCCCACGACCGGCGTCGGGGTCGACGCGGCCGCTCGCTCTGAACATTCCGGTGTGCAGCGTAGGTGATGCCTCGAACGCCACGTGAACTTCGCCGTAGGTCTGCCAGCCCTGCTCGCGGATGTAATCCTGCAGATGTTTGGCGAACGCTTTGGTTGTCAGGTCGTGATCGGCGTCGAGCTTGCCGTGATCGGTTTCGTTGATCGTGATCACGTAACTGTTCGGCGCGAGGCGGTGCCCGCCCTCCAGATCCTGGATCTGATCTGCGGCTTCTTGCTGCAGCGCGGCCTCCACCTCCTGGGGAACCACACTGCCGCCGAACACCCGCGCGAACACGTCACCGACAGCGCCCTGCAAGCGACGCTCGAATCTCGACACGATGCCCATCACAGCCCTCCCTTCGGTGCGCGTGTCCGCCCTTCTCGACCGCTAGTTACGGCGTGTCCGGACGCGACCACGTTCCTTGCATGATATCCACGATCCTCTACCTGGGTAACTCCCGGCGGCGCCCCCCGGTTCCCGGCCCGGCTTTCACCGCATCGCCGCAGGTCAGGGAATCGATTTTATTTTCGCCCGCGGGGCATGTTAGATTTTTCCAGTCGCTCGGGCGAGTGGCGGAATGGCAGACGCGCTGGCTTCAGGTGCCAGTGTCCGTAAGGACGTGGGGGTTCAAGTCCCCCTTCGCCCACAAGACTAAAGGCTCGATCCTTCTGGATCGGGCCTTCAGTCGTTTCGGGGGTGGTATCAGGCCTTGCGCGCGATCAGCAGGTGGTGCGGGATCGGCGGATTCGCCAGGGTGCGCTGCTCCACAGTCAGTCCGGCGGAGCTCAGCGCCGCCACTACCTCGGCAACCGGACGCAGGGTGAAGCCGTAAGGGGTGAACGGCATTTTCGCCATGGCCTCGGGGTCGCCGATGCCGACCACAGCGACGCCACCTGGCCGCAGGACGCGGGCGAGTTCGGCGCAGGCGGCCGGGAGATCGGCGAGGAAGTAGATGGTGTTGACCGTGATCGCCGCGTGCAGGCTCGCGTCGGGCACGGGGATCGCGGTGAGGGTGCCGTCGGCGAGAGCGAGGCGGCCGTGCGCGACCGCCCCCGCGAAACGGCCGTGCGCGCGGGCGAGCATGTCGGGGGAGGGTTCGATGCCGTGCACCACGCCCTCGGCGCCGACACGGGCCAGCAGCAACTCCAGGCCGATCCCACCGCCGAAACCGATATCGGCGACCCGCGCTGCGGCGGTCGGCGCCGCGGCGTCGACGGCGGCCGCGATGGCACGCTTGTTCCCGCGATTGAGGACCGACGCCACGCCCTTGCCGAGCACACCGTGCGGATTGCCGAGCTGCCCGGCGATTGTCGTGAGCAGACGATCTCTGACCCCGGTCATGGGGCCATCGTAGGCCGCGTTTTCGGGCCGCCGGTCCCGCAGGGTGATCCGAATACTTCTCTCCGGCCCGGAATTCGGGTTCGATACAGATCGTGTCGTCTGTATCTCGCCGCTTCCTCGCCCGCGCCGCCGTCCTCACCCTCGTCTCGGCGAGCGCCTGGTCGGTTCCGGCGTCGGCCGCGCCGCCGGTGACCGGTCCGCTCGCGGCCAACCCTTTCCTCGGTCCGCTCGGAACGGCGACGATGCACGGGGATGCCGGATCGTCGGATGTGACGCCGCTGGCCGGGCCCGCCGCCGGGGCCGGGGTCACGGTGTATCCGCTCGGGGCTGCTTGCCCGACGCTGCTCGAGGGCGCGGACGGACTGGTAGTCGGGTTGTGCACCGCCATCGCGGGTCAGACGCCGACGGTGTTTCTGTTCGATACGGCCGCGCCGGGGCCGGTCGGTGGGGCGCTCGCTTCGCTGCCGTTGACCAAGGGGAGCTTGCTCGGCGGGGTCTACGCCTTTCTCGACAACGAGGATCGACTGGTGGTCGTCGACGGTGCGCGGCGGCTGTTGCGGGTCGCGCATGTTCGGGGTGACGACGGCGCGTGGCGGTTGACGGCGACCGTGCAGTCGGATCTGAGTGGCGTGATTCCCCAGGGCGACAACGTCACCGGGCTGGTCCCCGACTGGTCGGGCAATGTGTGGTTCGCGACGGGACACGGTGTCGTCGGGTTCGTCGGACGCGATGGTGGCGTGGGGACGGTGCGGCTGCCGTCCGGGGAGTCGGTGGCCAACAGCATCTCGTCGGCACCCAATGGTGGTGTGGCCGTGGCGAGTACGCACGCCCTGTACGAACTGCGTGCGAAAAACAGTGAGCCGGAGATCCTTTGGCGGGCCGCCTACGATCGCGGCGCCGCACGCAAACCGGGTCAGCTCAGCTGGGGTACCGGCTCGACGCCGACATACTTCGGTCCCGTGCGCGGCGACGAATATCTCGCCATCGTCGACAATGCCGACGATCAGGTGCGACTCATCGTGGCGCGGTCCGGTTCGGGTGAGCAGGTCTGCTCCATTCCGGTCCCCGTCGGCGGTAGTGAGAATTCGCCGATCGCGATCGGTTCGTCGATCTTCGTCGCGAGCACCTACGGCTATCCGTATCCCACCGTTCCCGAGGGCGCGGGCCCGGCTGTGCCGGCGAACGCGCCGTTTCACGGCGGTCTGAGCCGGGTCGACCTCACCGCCGACGGATGTGTCCCGGTGTGGGACAGCCGAGTTCGCAGCGCGGCGGTCCCGCGGCTGTCGCTCGCCGACGGCGGCATCCACACCCTGCGGCGTGTCGGGCCCGATTCGGCAACCCCCCTCGACGGATTCGACTACGTCGTTGTCGACCCGGAAACCGGTGCCGTGCGCACCTCCACACACCTGCCGGGAACCGTCGCGGAGGATCCGCTGCAGATGGCCGCGCTCATCACCCGAGGCGGCGCGCTCTGGCAGGGAACGGTGACGGGGATCGTCCGAATCGGCTGAGACCGCCGCGTCCGGCAGCGTCCGGCCTTTCGCACCTCGAGCCGACCTCGTGCCTGTTTCGGCTGGTGGCGGCCATCGCCGCGCGGCGGCATCGATGCTGTCCTCTGCATGACTGGATAGTCCCGATACTCGCAGGTGAGGCGAAGGTCACACTGCCCGTGCACCCTTGTATTCCGGGTGTTCTTCCGCCGATTTCTGGTTGTTCGGCGGCCCGTTCGCAACCGGTCATTCGACCAGTTAGAGCCAATGAATTCGGTGTTTCAGTGCGATTGCTGGGCGTGTGTCTAGTTTGCAGGCTAGTTAACAAACTTGAGGTTTCTTTTCTCGTTTCAAGTAGTCGGCAACCGTAATTCCGTTGCCGAAACCCCAGGTGACAGCTATGAGGAGGGGTTGGTATGTGCCGAGGCAACCTTGCTCAATATTCGCGCGCGAACGTTGTCGAAGGTGCGTGACTCGTTATCGAAGGTTTGCTCGGGGTGAATTCTCGGTGCCGCCGGCCATGCGGTGCGGGTGACGCCAGAAGTTTGCTGCGGGTGTGAAAAACGGTGCGTCCACAGCCCTTTGCAGGTTCGCAATTCCTACCCCGGACCTGCGCGTTGGGGGTTGCGTGACCATAACGATTGTGTACAGTTGACGGTAACGCTGGCCGCAGTTCGAGCCCGACTCGCTGCGGCCAGCGGAACTCAAATGGGGGAGTTCGTCACCGTCTCTTAACCTTCCGTAGCTGCCGATTGCCCGGCGCGTCCCGTGGCCGGTGTGCTCGGAGTTGTCGGCTGCACAGATGCACGCACAGATGCGAGCTCACGCCCGGTCGAGCACCTTCGCCGGCGCCATCAGCCACCGATCGGCCGGATCCGCCGCCGAGACCGGTACCACTGCCTCCGCGTCCTGTTCCTCGGCCACCCGCCTGCCGATCCCGAAGACGTAGTACAGGAACAGCGCCTCGGCCACGAACCCCAGCGCGATCCGCACCGGGACCGGCAGTGGGCTCGGCGTCACGAAACCCTCCAGCAGGCCACACACCAGCAGCACGCACACCAGCCCGAGCGCCACCGTGGCGGTCGCACGCCCCTGCCTGGCCATCGCGGCCGCCCTGCTGCGCCGTCCCGGGTCCACCAGCGTCCAGCCGAGTTTCAACCCCACCCCGCCCGCGACGAACAGTGCGGTGAGCTCCAGCGTGCCGTGCGGCAGGATGAAGCCGAAGAACGAATCCAGCCGCCCCACGTCGGCCATCAATCCACCGGTTATCCCCAGATTCAGCGCGTTCATGAACAATGCGTACACAGCCGGCAGGATCAGCACACCGGTGAACAACGCGATCGCCGACACCAGCGAGTTGTGGGTCCAGACCTTGGCGGCGAAGGCCTCGTTGGGGTGCTCGGAGTAGTACGTTTCGAACGAACCCCCAGGTCCGGTGATGTCGGACAGATCACCCGCTGGTATCCCCAGCGCATCGCGCGCCGCGGCCGAACGATCCACAAGCACGCCGATCACGCCCGCGACGGCCAGAAAGATCGCAGTTGTCCCCAACCACCACGGCCAGGCTCTGTACACAGCCGCGGGAAAGTGCCGGGTGAAGAACCGGCCGACCTCGCGCCACGGCTGCGACCTGGCCGCCAGCACCCGGCCACGGGCCCGCGCCAGCAGCGCGCTGAGCCGGTCGACGAGCTCCGGATCGGGGTGGTGCCCCTGCAATCTCGCCAGCTGCTGCGAGCTGGACCGGTACAACCGGACCAGTTCGTCGGCATCGGCACCGGACAACTTGCGCTGGCGAACCAGCTGATCGAGCCGATACCAAGACCGTTGACTCGCCCAGCTGTAGGCATCGGTGTCCATATCGGGAATGCTAGCCACATGGCTGAATTCACCACCGGCGAAGCGGTAGCGCTCGAGCTCCCCATCGCGCGCATCCCCAGCCGTGCGGGCGCTTTTCTGCTCGACCTGATGCTCCAGCTCGCGCTCGCCGCGACGCTGGAATATGTCTTGATGCTGGTGCTGATCGTCACCGACGCCGACTCCGCCTGGTTCTCGGTGACGGCGGTCGTCACGCTGGTGGTTGTGCTGATCGCCTACCCGGTGGTCAGTGAAACCGTCTCGCGCGGGCGGTCACTGGGCAAGCTGGCCTTCGGCTTGCGCGTCGTGCGCGCCGATGCCGGGCCGATCGACTTCCGGCACGCGCTCACCCGTGGCCTCGCGGGTGCGATTGTGGATTTCTGGATGCTCGGTGCGTTCGGCGCGGTCGCCGTGGTCACGTCGCTGTGTTCGCGCGAGGGCAAGCGAGTGGGCGATGTGCTCGCCGGAACCGTAGTTGTGCACACCCGGCAGGCCATGCCGATGCCGTCGCTGGCCGTCGCGCCGCCGTGGTTGGCCGGGTGGTCGGCGCAGCTGGATCCGAGCGGGATCTCCGACGAATTGGCCGCCGCGGCACGGCGCTACCTGACCCGGCTGCCGACGCTCACGCCGCCCACACAGCACTATCTCGGCACCGAACTCGTCGAGGCGATGTGCGCTGCGCTGCGCTGTCCGGCGCCCGTCGGCTACCCGCCGTATCACGTGCTCGGCGCGATTCTCGCTCGGCGACAGCAGCTTTCGCGGGTGTAATCCCCAGCTTGTGGATGAAACAGCCTGTGCACGAATCAGGTTGTGCGCGAACCCACCTGTGCACAAACCATCCTGTGGATGAATCTGTTGGCGAGTCGGTGGATGAACTGTGAGTACCGGTAGAAACTCCGGTTATCCACAACCAGGTGCGGTTGTGCACAATTCGCGATGTCCATAGATTCAGAGCGAGCCGGACTGCTTCAGTTCGAGGTACTCGTCGGCCAGTGCCTCGGGCAGCTGATCGGGGGCAGCCGCCACCACGGCCACACCGCGCCGCCGCAGTGATTCCTGCACGAGCGCGCGTTCGGCCAGCACGGTTTCGGCGGCCGCCGCGGTGTAGACCTGCGAACGATCGCTCGCCGCCGCGGCGATATCGGGGTCGGTGACCGAGACGATCAGCACCCGATGACGTTGCGTGAGTGTGGGTAGCGCGGGCAGCAGGTGCTCGGTGACAGTCGGCCCGTCGAGACTGGTGAACCATACGATCAACGCCCGCCTGCGCACCCGGGAGATCACGGTGCGGACCAGTCCGTCGGTATCGGTGTCCACCAGCTGTGGAGTAACCCCCGCGAGGGTGTGCATAAGTTTGAGCGGCAGCTGATTGCCGCCGACACCACTCACTTCCGCACGCACTCGCCGGTCGTAGGCCATCAGGTCGACCGTGTCGCCCGCGGCCGCGGCCAGCCCACCCAGCAGCAACGCCGCTTCGATCGAACTGTCGAGCCGCGTCCCCTCGCCGACCCGGCCCGCACTCGCCCGCCCGGTGTCGAGGACCATCAGCATGTGCCGGTTGCGTTCGGGCCGCCAGGTCCGCACCAGCACGTCGTTGGCGCGCGCGGTGGCCCGCCAATCGATACTGCGCACGTCATCGCCTGCCACGTACTCGCGGAACGAATCGAATTCGGTGCCCTGCCCGCGCGTGTTGGCGACATTGCGGCCCTCGAGGTGATGCAGCCGTCTCACCTTCGAACGCAGCAGTCGCTCACTGCGAAACGCGGGCAGCGCGCGCACTCTGGCGGGCACGTCGACCCGGCTCTGGCGTCCCGCCAGACCCAGTGGTCCGAGCAGCCGCACCGTCACCGGACCCGCGACCCGATCGCCGCGATAGGTGGGAGTCAGCTTGGTGCGCAAGCGGATTCGCGTGTGTGGCGCCAGATCCAGGTGCTGGTCGCGTAGTTCGGGACGCGCGCTGTCGGGCCAGGCGTCCCACAGCAGTCCGCGCACGGTGGCGGCGCCCGTGTTGGTGACCACCAACTCCACCTCGGTGGCGCGGCCGAGCCGCACCACCGTCAACGGATCGCGGGTCAGCGACAGCGAATCCGCCCGCGCGGTCAGCGCGATATCGACCAGCAGCAGCGCCACCAGCAACGCGGACGCGCCGAGCACCCCTACCCACGTCGGGACCACGAACATCACCACCGCCGCCGCGGCCGTGGCGAGCAGCGCGAACCGGCCTGTGACCACCACGTCGCTAGACCGGAACCGGCACCGAGACCAGCAAGGACGAGAGCACGCCCTCGGTGCTCACCCCGTCCAGCTCGGCCTCCGGCCGCAACTGCAGGCGATGCCGAAGTACCGCCATCGCCACAGTTTTCACGTCGTCCGGCGTTACGTACGGGCGGCCGTTGAGCCAGGCGAAGGCGCGGGCGGCGGCCAGCAGCGCGGTCGCACCGCGAGTGGACGCGCCGTGCGCGACGGCGGGGGAGGAGCGGGTGGCGCGGCACAGGTCGACGATGTAGGCCAGCACCTCCGGGCTCACCGCCACCTCGCCCACCGCGGCGCGCGCGGCCGCGATGTGCTCGGGGCCCGCGACCGGGCGCAGGCCCGCGGCGCCGAGATCGCGGGGGTCGAAGCCGCCCGCGTGCCGCTGCAGGATGCGGAACTCGTCGTCGCGGTCGGGCAGCCGGATGTCGACCTTGAACAGGAACCGGTCGAGCTGGGCCTCGGGCAGCGGATAGGTGCCCTCCTGCTCGATCGGGTTCTGGGTGGCGACCACCACGAACGGTTCGGGCAGTGGACGCGGCTGCCCGTCTACCGAAACCTGGCGCTCCTCCATCGATTCCAGCAGTGAGGACTGGGTTTTCGGTGGGGTGCGGTTGATTTCGTCGGCCAGCAGCAAGTTGGTGAAGACCGGGCCCTTGCGGAAGGTGAATTCGGCCGAATGCGGGTCGTAGATCTGCGATCCGGTGACATCGCCCGGCATCAGGTCCGGGGTGAACTGCACGCGCGCGTGCTCGAGTGCCAGCGAGGTGGCCAGCGCGCGCACCAGCAGCGTCTTGGCCACGCCGGGAACACCTTCCAGCAGCACGTGGCCGCGGCACAACAGTGCCAGCACCAGATACAGCACGGCCTGGTCGTTGCCGACCACCGCTTTGCCGATCTCGGTGCGCAGCGCGGCCAGCGCCGCCGCGGCGTCCTGCGCGCTCGGTGTCTCGCGCAGAACGGTGTCCTTGGAAATGTTTGTCATCCGAGCTCCGTCTCGATCCATTCGAGGTGTGCGGCAACGTAATTGAGGGTGGTCTCGTCCGGTACGTCACCGAACAGGACAGTGCCGATCTGCTGGGTGGGTACGCCGAGCCGGCTCGCCACGGTGTCGACGAGTTGATCGTCGGTCCGCTCGCCGCCCAGCCGCCGCTTGATCCGGCGCAGCGTCGCGGCGCGCAAGATCCGCGCCACGTGGGCCACGTCGCCGGAGCGGCGATACAACCCCGCCTGGCCCGCGAGCAGTTCGTTCGCGGGTACTTCGACCGGGCGTGGCTCGCCGACCAGCGCGCCACGCCTGCGCGCCCGCCACCAGATCAGCGCGACGAAGGCGAGCAGGAATTGCAGGCCGCCGAACGCCAGCCAGCCCGGTAGGCGGGTGAAGATCGAATCCTTACCGCTACCGAAATCGAGGTCGCTGTCGTCGCGTGGTTTCTCGGGCGGGTCCGGCGGGTTGGGGAGGTCGGGGGTATCGGGCGCGGTGGGGGCGCCGCACGACTGCATGGTGGCGTAGAGCAGCAGGGCGATGGCGAGTCCGGCGGCGAGCGCTGCCCAGAACCGCGGGCTCCGCAAGAATCCCGGCAGTGGGGGAAGTGACCTGCGCTGCTTGGGTTCCCGCTCGACGACCTCGATCTCGACCGGGTCGAGCACGGGTGGTGGGGCGGATTCGGAATACCGGTCGGCGTATTCGAGTCGGCGGTACTCGTCCTCGGTGGCAGTGCGTCCGCCATAGACGACTTCGTCGAAACTCCGTGCCGCCGGGTGCAATTCGGTGGATTGTTCCAGCGGCAGTGCGGTGGTCGCGTCGTCGGCGGTCTCCTGCGCCGTGCGCGAGCGGCGCACCGGCAAGCTACCGTCCTGCTCGAGTCCGCGCAGCACCGCGCGGAAGCGTTCGCGCAGCGCACGGTCGTAATCGCGGCGGCCGGCGGCATTCTCGGCGGCGGCGCGGTGTTCGGCGGCGGCTCCGAGCCGGGGCCGCGGTGGGACGCCGTCAGGGAATTCGGTCACCGGCGATCACCGGGGATTCGGATGTCCATGCCCTCGCGGACACACCGCCGACTGATGTAATTGAGGGCGCGGCTGGTCGCCTCGACGATCTCACTCACCGTCACCACCAGCAGGAACCCGCCGACGAGCATCGTGATGACGGCCCAGCGATGGGTGCCGGAGAAGTCGGAGAGAAAGAACGGAATGCCGAACGCGGGCACCGCGAGTACCGCGAAGATGCATCGCTGAGTGAGCCACAGCCCCGCGGTCGACCAGACCGCACCCTCCATCAGCATCTTCGAACGAGCGACGCCCGCGCCGAAACCCGCGTGCTCGGCAACGATCACCGGCTCGGTCACGAACCGCCGCGCCCGCACCTGCGAGAGCCAGATCAGCGCAAGCGGATAGGTGATCACCAGGATGCTCCCGAGCAACAGCACTCCGATCCCGGTGAGCGTGAACATGATCTGCGCGACCACCAGCGGCGCTGCCCGCCTTGCCACGGCCCGCAACCCGTCGAGCACGCCGTACCGAACCCCGTGGAAGTCGGCGAGCGCGATGGCCACGGTGGCGCCGCGCAGCACGAGGCGCACCACCCAGACGCACGTCGCGGTAGCCAGGATCGCGGCCAATGCCGTGCCCGCGTCGGATCCGTCGGTGAGATGGGAAACCAGGCCGGTCACCCCGAGCGAAATGAGCACACCGATCACCAGCGCACTACCGCCGAGCACCGCGAAGGCCCGAATATGGGCCTGGATCAGGGCGAACGGCTCATCGAGCAATTCGCGAAAACGCAAGGGACGGATCGGCACCGTAGGCGGCATCGCAGTCACCGGCGCAGGTACCAGCGCCGGATCGATTCCCGCCCCAACGGCGCCGACCGCATCAACGGCAGGACGCACGGCCCGAGTGTAGTCAATCCCGACCGCCCCGCCTGGTATGTCTTACCCGGAGGTGCCCGCCCCGATCTGGACTGAGTGGAGGGTGCGACGAAGGAGTACCCGGAGGGAGGGAAGATCGGGGGCCCGAAGGGCCCCGACTCGAGCGCGTCAGCGCTCCAATAGACACAGCAAGGTCCAGCCCCCCGGGCCCGGTTTTACCCGTTGTCGTCCCCTACCGAACCTCGGCAGACCCAACTACCTCGGACACCTTCGGCAACGCGACCTGTGTCGGCTTCAACCGCCCACGCAACGTGACAGTCTCCCCGAGCACCCAATGCGCAGATTCCGAATCATCCGCAGCCGCAAGAGTGGTAGCCGAGCTGAGCAACCGCTCGTCGTGCTGCTTGGACAGCTCGCAGAGTCGCGCAGCCTCGTTCACAGCATCACCGATCACCGTGAACTCGTACCGATTGTGCGTGCCCACATTCCCCGCGACCACCCGCCCGGCCGCCACCCCGATCCCCGCGTCGAGGTCGGAGGCATCCCGCAACCTGCGCTGGATCGCCCGCCCACACGACAGCGCCGAACCAGCCAGATCATCGAGCGGAGCAGGCGTTCCGAACACCGCCAGCGCCGCATCCCCCTCGAACTTGTTCAGCAGCCCACCGTGGCGCTCCACCTCATCGACGACAATGTCGAAGAACCGGTTCAGGATCCCGACGATCTCGGGCGCGGGCAGCGTGGCCGCCATCGTGGTCGACCCGATGATGTCGATGAACAGCGCCGCCGCCTCGGTCTCGGTGCCACCGAGCACCGGCTGGGAGGCGATCGCCGCCATCGCCACGTCGTGACCGACATGCTTGCCGAACAGGTCCTCGATCATCGCCCGCTCGCGCAGCCCGAGCACCATCCGGTTGAACCCGCTCTGGAGTTCGCCCAGCTCGGTGCCGTCGTAGAGGGCGATCTCGGCGTCGAGGTCACCGTTCTCGACGCGGCGCAGCGCCTGCCGCACACCTTTGATCGGTGCCACCGTCGCCGCGACGACCTGGGCCATCAGGATCAACCCGAACAGCAGGGCCGAGCCGCCGAGGCTGAGCATGCACACCGCCAGCCTGGCCTTGCTCACCGCCGGATCGGCCAGCGCCCACACCGCCACCGTCATCGTCAGCGCTACCGGCACCCCGACGCCGACGAACCACGACAGCATGGTCCGGCCGAACACGCCGATGCCGCGGCGGCGGTGTGGGTCGGCCGCCAGCACGCGCGCGGTCACCGGGCGCAGCGCGAATTCGATGATCAGATAGCTGTTGGCGCACACGACGATCGCGGCCGCGCCGATCGCGAGGAAGACCTTGGGGATCAGCGCGGGCTCCAGCACGCCGTAGACCACGGTGAGCACGGTCAATGTCAGCGTCCACAGGATGGCCTGCTGCAGCACCATCCAGCGCGGCGCCGACACCGTCACCTGCTGTTCGGCCGGCGTCGGCACGTGTTCGGGATCGGTGGCCCAGCGCATCGACCGCACCCCGGCCACCGTGCCCCACACGGCGCCGCCCGCCAGCGCGAGCCCCGCGCACAATGGCGTGAAAACGCTGTTCACCAGCAGTAATTGCCGGGTGAACACCGTCGGTCCCGGCAGCACGAAGCCTGCCAGCACCACCACCATCGCGATGCCGATCAGATTGGCGATGAGCAGCGGAACGGTGAGCAACAACTGCACCCGAACGCGCCGGACCGTCGACTTCTCGTCGACTGGTCCGAGCAGCGGCGAGCCCCACGGCGCTGATCTCGCCGCGCGTGCCGGTCCCTCGCGGTTGATCACCACCGAACTGTAAACCGGAGGATCCCGAATCGGCCATAGAGTTGCGCAGGTCACTGTGCGAGTCGGGTGGCTATACCAACAGGTCGTACTGGTTTTTGTGACCATCCACCGGTCGGTGGGCCGTGGCGGTGTCCACATTCGTATTCGGTGTACAAGTGTCCACTCAGTGCTGAGATGGCGAGTCGTCTCGGGTGCGCTCGCGGCGTCAGCGTTGCAGCAACCGATCGACGACGGCGCGGTAGCGGG
The DNA here is from genome assembly GCF_050320175.1 of Nocardia sp. FBN12. Lineage (GTDB taxonomy): Bacteria > Actinomycetota > Actinomycetes > Mycobacteriales > Mycobacteriaceae > Nocardia. Next base: position 6,061,190 of record NZ_CP190048.1, read on the forward strand.
CGGGTTCGAGCTGCGGCAGGCCGAGCAGGGCGCGCAGATATACCCCGTCGCCGACCAGGCGGATGGTGTCGGCGCGGACTGGGTCGGCCACCTCGGTGTCGAGGTTCTCCGACCAGGCCGCCATCACAGCGTCGAGCGCGCGCTGCACCTCATCGGGTTCGTTGCCCGCCGAGGCGTCGATGGTGCGCATGGTCGCCAGCAGTGAGCGGTAGAGGGCGAGTTCGACGGCGTCTTCCGGCGCGGTCGGGTCGGGTGTCTGCAGGTACCACTCGGCGATCGACGTTCCGCTCGCGCTTGCCTCGTCGAGCTGGTCGCGAGCGCGGTCGCCGAGCCGCTGCACCAGTCCGACGAGCAGCGCGTCTTTGCTTTTGAAGTGATAGAGCAGCCCACCCTTGGACACGCCCGCCGCCGCGGCGACATTGTCGAGGGTCATCTGGGCGGTGCCGCGTTCGAGCAGCAGGGTTTCCAGGGCGTCGAGGATGCGGTCGCGGGTGCCGGGGCTCACGCCGATCACTGTACCGTCTGGACGGTTTCTCTGTTACTGTACCGTCTGGACGGTTTACCAACCCGAAAGTCGAGAAACCGATGAACACCCCCACCGTGCTGACCCCACCGCGCGCCACCCCGCGTGAATGGGCCGGACTCGGCGTCCTCGCCCTTGCCCTGCTGCTGCTCGCCGTCGACGCGACCGTGCTCGACCTGGCCGTGCCCGCGATCAGCGCCGACCTCGCGCCGAGCACGCCACAACTGCTCTGGATCATCGACGTGTACTCGTTCGTGCTCGCCGGTCTGCTGGTCGTGATGGGCAATCTCGGCGACCGGATCGGCAGGCGCAGGCTGCTGCTGATCGGCGCCGTCGGCTTCGGCGTCGCCTCGGCCATGGCCGCGTGGGCGGTCTCGCCGGAGATGCTGATCGCGGCGCGCGTGTTGCAGGGCGTCGCCGGTGCCACGCTGATGCCGGCCACGCTGGGGCTGATCCGCTCGATGTTCCAGGACGCGCGTCAGCGCACCATCGCGATCGGCGTGTGGAGCGCGATGGCCGGCGGTGGCGCCGCGGCCGGTCCGCTGGTCGGCGGCTGGCTGCTCGAGCACTTCTGGTGGGGCTCGGTGTTTTTGGTGAACCTGCCGGTCATGCTGGTGCTGCTGGCGCTCGCGCCGCTGCTCATCCCCGAATCACGTGACCCGAACCCGGGCCGATTCGACGCGCTCAGCGCGCTGCTGTCCATGCTCGCGCTGGTCCCGGTGGTCTACGCGGTGAAGGAGACCGCGGCACACGGCCCGACGGTGGGCGCGCTGCTCATCGGCCTGGTCGGTGTGGTCTCGGCTGTGCTGTTCGTGCGCAGGCAGCGTCGCCTGACCGATCCGATGCTCGATCTGCGGCTGTTCGAGTTGCCGAGGTTCCGGGTGGCGGTGTTCACCAACCTGCTCGCGGTGTTCGCCCTGGCAGGCGTGCTGTTCTTCGGATCGCAGTATCTGCAGCTGGTGCTCGGGCGCTCACCGTTGGAGGCGGGTCTGTTGATGCTGCCCGGGCTCGTGGCGAGCGTGTTCGGCTCGCTGGCGGCGGCCTTTCTCGTGCGGCGCTGGCGCGCGGCGGTGGTCCTGGCCGGTGCGCTGGTGGTCACGGCCATCGGCACGGCGGCCTTCCTCGCCGTCGACGCTGTGCGCGGGGCCGATGCGTTCGTGCTCGGTTTCGTCGGCATCGGGCTCGGCGCGGGCGTGGCGATGACGGTGGCCGCCGATCTGGTCGTCGGATCGGCACCGGCGGAGCGTGCCGGTGCGGCCGCGGCGATCTCGGAAACCGCTTACGAGACGGGTCTCGCGCTAGGTGTCGCGTTGCTCGGCAGCACGGTGATGGCGATCTTCCGGCGCGGGCTGGATCTGTCCTTGCTGCCCGAGGACATGGTGGCAACCGCCTCGGGCTCACTGAGCGGCGCCGTCGAGGTGGCTGGTGATCTACCCACCGCAGTGGCCGAGGAGTTCCTGTCGTCGGCGAACCAAGCGTTCGTCAGCGGCATCCACCTGACAGTGGTGGGCATCGTCGCGGTCCTGTTGTTCGCCGCATACAGCGCCCTGCGCGCGAAGACAACGCCGAGCTGACCGGCCTCGGCACACCCGACCGGGGCAACACAGCCCCGGTCGGGTGACCCCGGTCTACCCGTCGCAGTCACTACCGAGCAGGCGGCAACTGCCGACGACTACCCGGCAGCTCATTCGCATTACCGCCCGCAATCTCCCCATACCCCTCCGCGTCCGGCAGACCATTCCCCTGCCCCGCGGGCAACGCGGTGTAGTTCGGCGCCGACTGATACTGACGCGGATCCGGGTGGAACCGACTCGATGGCGCATCGACCACATTCGACGCGATCTGCTGCGCGTACGGCTGCTGCGGGTAGGCGCCGGGCGGCAGGAACCCCTGCGCGGGCTGACCCTGCACCTGATATCCCGCCGGAACCTGCTGCTGCGCCGCGGAATCCTGAGTGTCGACGGTGACCTTGCGGGTGCGCCGCAGCGTGAAGGTCACCTCTTCGACCTCCTCGAACGCCTGTCGCGCGGTACGCATCGGATGGGTGGCCGAGTCGAAGGCGTTGGCGACGAAGGCGGGGACCAGCGGGCGGATCCAGCGGGCGGCGGTGTCGGTAAACGGCACCGTTCCGATGATCGGCAATTCCAAACCGCCACCACTGGTGGGTGCGGGCGCTGGCGGCTGCTGGGTGGCGGGGACGAGGTTCCCGGCGGTTCCGGCGGGCAGCGCGTGCTTGGCGTATCCGGCGGGCAGCTGCGATGTCACGTTCGGCTCCAGAGACACGGAGTCGTCCTTTCGATGCGGCTCGGCGAAACCGAGCTCGAAACCGCCGATCGCGGCGATGATCCTGGTGCGCTGACGTTCTCGGTCGATCACGGTATCGGCTTCGATGGCCAGTTGCGCGGCGGTGAGCTCGTGTTCGGCGCGCAACGCGGCCGTCTCGGTGCGGACCTCGGCGCGTTTCACGGCGATGGCGGCGTCGGCTTCGCGCTGGGCGCGGTCGGCCATGTCGGCGGCGTCGACCCGGCGGTCGAGCGAGGTTTCCCCGCGCCACCAGCGCAGCAACAGCGGCAGCAGGGCCAACGCGACCCCGGCGAGAAGAATGAGCAAGCGCAGCGCGGCGCCACCCGCGTGCGAGCCGGTGTAGCTGTTCATGGCCAGCCAGCGGGCACCGAGTCCACGGTCGCCCTCGGCGACAGCGGTGATCCTGGCGGCGGCCAACGCGGCCGACTCGGTGCGAACCCGCTGGTCGAGGCCCTCGATGCGGCCCTGCGCGGTGGCGAGCTGCTTGCGGGCGTCGTCGAGCATGTCGTTGGCGGTCTGGGTTTCCGGACCGCGTCCCGGTACCCCGGTGATCCTGGTCTGCGGGCATTCGGGAGTGGGGTTGTACTCGCACCGGGCGATCACCAGTGCCCGGTCGATATCGGCCTGCGACTTGGCGATGCTCAGGTCGAGCGCGCCGCGGTCGGCGGTCGCCAGATCGAACGAGGTGCGCGCGGCCACCACCGCGGGGGCGTTCTCGGCGCTCACCTGGGCCCGCACATCCAGCTCCCGGTCGACGGTCCCGCCGAGCAGCACGGTGGCGGCGAGTTCGGCGACGAAGACCCCCGCCAGCACGCCGACCCCGATCCGGGCCGCGATGCCGAACCGATCGTCGTCGGCACCGGGACGAGCGGTGGCCAGGGCTCGCCCGAGTGCCCCTGCGGCCCCCACGATGACCAGCGCGAACAGCGCCGCGCCGAACCCACCGACATCGGCGGCAAGCAGGGCGGACAGACACACCAGACCGGCGATCACCGCGAACAGCGATACCGCGGCACCGGTGACGAGATAGCGGCCCTGTTCATGGCTGAGAGCCAGGTCGGCACCCGTTTCGGGATCCCGGCGCCGAGGCGAGGCGAGGCCTCCGCCGAGCCAGGTGAGTAAGCCGGTCATGAATTCTCCCCGGGTCGTGCGCTCCACTGGGCATGGCGAAACTGGTAGGTAGGGCGAAACTGGCATTGATTCGTTGTGCCAGCGTGACAGGCCCGGCGCCGACACACCGAGTGCCGAGGTGGTGCTTGTGGTCAGCCTCACAATCCAGGTGACCAGGTATCGCGTGGGCGGCGATATTTCCGGGCCGACCTCGGCGTGTCGTGCGCGGCGAGCCGGGCCGCATCGCCATCGATGCCCGATTTGTGTCGAACAACACTGCCAGAAGTTAGCCAGCGATGTGCTGTGGCACACATAACGCTATACAGACCGTACGGTCGGCTGACTGGCGTGCTCGTGGGGACCCGTGTCGGGAATATCTCACCGCCCACACCCCCGGTTAGCGGAGGCGGGAGGTTTGACCAGGGCAATCTCAGGGAAATCTGCTGCGGTGCAGGTGAGTTCAGCTTTCGGCCCCGTGCCGATGGCTCATCGGAGTCTGTTCGTCGACAGTGTTCACGCAGGTAGACGTGGGTTGTCCGGGATCGATCCGGTCCCCGGTCTGCTTTACACTGGACGACGCGCGCGACGATGCAAGCGGCCGTTACAAACCCCAGCTAGACGGGTTACTTAGCACAACCTTAGTTGGTTGGGTCTGCGGTCTGACTTATCGTTTGCTCTTACGCCGAACGCACCCATGTTCGGCCAACCACCTGTTCGAGGTCCGGTGAAACCGGGCCAAGAGTAGCGGGTGAAACCCCGCGCAGAGGTAAGGGAGAAGTAAGCATCCCGTTACCTCTGAGCACCCCAACTACGTCAACGCCGCAAACCACCACCGTCGCTGGTTTCGGATCGTACGGACGCAGTCTTGACGGAGGCGAAACGACGAAGGGCCCACGCTCAGCTTGCTGGGTGGCCGACATCGACAGCCGACTTTCTTGAAGGCAGAGGCATGACGCAACTTCCTGGCCACAGGTCACCCGGAGTCACCGGGCTCTACGATCCGGCTTTCGAGCACGACGCTTGCGGCGTCGCGTTCGTAGCCGACATGCATGGACGACGCAGTCGAGACATCGTCGACAAGGCCATCACGGCCCTCCTGAACCTGGAGCACCGCGGTGCTGCGGGTGCCGAGCCGAACTCCGGCGACGGCGCGGGCGTCCTGATCCAGCTCCCGGACAAGTTCTTCCGCGCGATCATCGCCGAAAGTGCCGCTCCCTTCGAGTTGCCGCCGGAGGGCTCCTACGCCTCCGGTATCGCCTTCCTGCCGCAGGCCCGTCGCGAAGCCGCGCGTGCCGCCTACGGCGTCGAGAAGATCGTCACCGAAGAGGGCCTGGCCGTGCTCGGCTGGCGCGAGGTGCCGATCGACGAGTCCTCGCTCGGCGCGCTGGCCCGCGACGCCATGCCGACGTTCCGGCAGATCTTCATCGGTTCGCCGAAGAACTCCGACGAGGAGCTGTCGGGCATGGACCTGGAGCGCCGCGCCTACGTGATCCGCAAGCGGATCGAGCACGAGCTCGGCAAGTCCGGCCCCGGTGAGGGCACCGTCGGCAAGGAATCGGTGTACTTCCCGAGCCTGTCCGGCCAGACCTTCATCTACAAGGGCATGTTCACCACGCCCCAGCTGCGTGCGTTCTACCTGGACCTGCAGGACGAGCGCGTCGAGTCGGCCATCGGCATCGTGCACTCGCGCTTCTCCACCAACACCTTCCCCTCGTGGCCGCTGGCGCACCCGTTCCGCCGGGTGGCCCACAACGGTGAGATCAACACCGTCACCGGTAACGAGAACTGGATGCGCGCCCGTGAGGCGCTGCTGCGCAGCGACGTGTTCGGCAAGGACGAGGCGGGCAAGGACCGGCTGCAGAAGATCTTCCCGGTCTGCACCCCCGGCGCCTCCGACACCGCGCGCTTCGACGAGGTGCTCGAACTGCTGCACCTCGGCGGTCGCGAACTGCACCACGCCATCATGATGATGATCCCCGAGGCGTGGGAGCGTAACGAGAACCTCGACCCCGAGCGGCGCGCGTTCTACGAGTACCACTCGATGCTGATGGAGCCGTGGGACGGCCCGGCGGCGGTGTGCTTCTCCGACGGCACCAAGATCGGCGCCGTGCTCGACCGCAACGGTCTGCGCCCCGGTCGCATCTGGGTCACCGAGGACGGTCTCGTCGTGCTGGCCTCCGAGGTCGGCGTGCTCGACATCGACCCCGCCACCGTGGTCCAGAAGATCCGCCTGCAGCCGGGCAAGATGTTCCTGGTCGACACCGAGCAGGGCCGCATCGTCACCGACGAAGAGGTCAAGTCGGAGCTGGCCGCGGCGCAGCCGTACCAGCAGTGGCTCGACGAGGGCGTCAGCCGCATGGCCGACCTGCCCGACCGCCCGCACGTGCACATGTCGCACGACCGCGTGCTGATCCGTCAGCAGATCTTCGGTTACACCACCGAGGACCTGAACCTGCTGATCACGCCGATGGCCAAGACCGGCGGCGAGGCACTGGGCTCGATGGGTACCGATACGCCGATCGCGGTGCTGTCGAACCGGTCGCGTCTGCTGTTCGACTACTTCTCGCAGCTGTTCGCGCAGGTCACCAACCCGCCGCTCGACGCCATCCGCGAGAAGGTCGTCACCAGCCTCAAGCGCAACATCGGCCCCGAGGCCGACCTGCTGCACCCCGGCCCCGACTCCTGTCGCCAGATCGCGCTCGAACAGCCGATCCTGGACAACGACGAGCTGGGCAAGCTCGTCCACATCAACGACGACGGCAGCCAGCCGGGCCTGCGCTCGGTGGTCGTGCGTGGTCTGTACCCGGTCGCCGAGGGCGGCGAGGGTCTGCGCAAGGCACTCGCGGCCATCAACACCCAGGTCTCGGCCGCCATCGACGGTGGCGCGCGCATCATCGTGCTCTCGGACCGCGAGTCGAACGAGAAGCTGGCGCCGATCCCGTCGCTGCTGCTCACCTCCTCGGTGCACCACCACCTGGTGCGCGAGCGGACCCGCACCATGGTCGGCCTGGTCGTTGAGGCCGGTGACGCCCGCGAGGTGCACCACATGGCCCTGCTGATCGGTTTCGGCGCCGCCGCGATCAACCCGTACATGGCCTTCGAGACCATCGAGGACATGCTCGAGCGCGGCTCGCTGCAGATGCCCGGCTCGACCGGCGACCACACCGCCGACTTCCGCAAGGCCGTCGCGAACTACTGCACCGCGGGCAGCAACGGCGTGCTCAAGGTGATGTCGAAGATGGGCATCTCCACCCTCGCCTCCTACAACGGCGCCCAGCTGTACCAGGTCATCGGCCTCGGTCAGGACCTGGTCGACGAGTACTTCACCGGCCTGCGCTCCCCGCTGGGCGGCATCGGCCTCGACGAGATCGCCGAAGAGGTGGCCGTGCGCCACCGCGTCGCGTTCCTGGAGAACCGCAACGAGCGCGCGCACCGCGAGCTCGAGGTCGGCGGCGAGTACCAGTGGCGTCGTGAGGGCGAGTACCACCTGTTCAACCCGGACACGGTGTTCAAGCTGCAGCACGCGACCCGCACCGGCCAGTACTCGATCTTCAAGGAGTACACCAAGCTGGTCGACGATCAGTCCGAGCGCCTTGCCGCGCTGCGTGGCCTGTTCAAGTTCAAGTCGAACCAGCGCGCCTCGATCTCCATCGACGAGGTCGAGCCCGCCAGCGAGATCGTGAAGCGTTTCTCGACCGGTGCGATGAGCTACGGCTCCATCTCCGCCGAAGCGCACGAGACCCTCGCGATCGCGATGAACCGCATCGGTGCCCGCTCCAACTCCGGTGAGGGCGGCGAGAGCCCCGCTCGCTTCGAGGTCGAGGACAACGGCGACTGGCGCCGGTCGGCGATCAAGCAGGTCGCGTCGGGCCGCTTCGGCGTCACCGCGCACTACCTGACCAACGCCACCGACATCCAGATCAAGATGGCCCAGGGCGCCAAGCCGGGCGAGGGCGGCCAGCTGCCCGCGCACAAGGTGTACCCGTGGGTCGCCGAGGTGCGGCACTCCACGCCGGGTGTGGGTCTCATTTCCCCGCCGCCGCACCACGACATCTACTCGATCGAGGATCTGGCGCAGCTGATCCACGACCTGAAGAACGCGAACCCGCAGGCTCGGATTCACGTGAAACTTGTCGCGGAGCCGGGTGTCGGCACCGTCGCCACCGGTGTGTCCAAGGCACACGCCGACGTGGTGCTCATCTCCGGCCACGACGGCGGCACCGGCGCTTCGCCGTTGACCTCGCTCAAGCACGCCGGTGGTCCCTGGGAGCTCGGCCTGGCCGAGACCCAGCAGACGCTGCTGCTCAACGGTCTGCGTGACCGCATCGTGGTCCAGGTCGACGGTCAGATGAAGACCGGTCGCGACGTGATGATCGCCGCCCTGCTCGGCGCAGAGGAGTTCGGTTTCGCGACCGCGCCCCTGGTGGTCTCGGGTTGCGTCATGATGCGCGTGTGTCACCTCGACACCTGCCCGGTCGGCATCGCCACCCAGAACCCCGTTCTGCGCGAGCGCTTCACCGGCAAGCCGGAATTCGTCGAGAACTTCATGATGTTCATCGCCGAGGAGGTGCGTGAGCTGCTCGCCGAGCTGGGCTTCCGCACCCTCGACGAGGCCGTCGGCCGGGTCGACCTGCTCGACACCGCCAAGGCCAAGCAGCACTTCAAGGCCGCCAAGCTGGACCTGTCGCCGATTCTGGACATGCCGGAGACGGCGTTCATGAACCAGAACACCCGCTGCACCGGCACCCAGGACCACGGTCTGGACAAGGCGCTGGACAACGAGCTGATCGCGCAGAGCGCCCCCGCGCTCGAGCGTGGCCAGGCGGTGAAGATCGACACCAAGATCACCAACGTGAACCGCACGGTCGGCACCATGCTCGGCCACGAGGTGACCAAGCTCTACGGTGGCGCGGGCCTGCCCGACGACACCATCGACATCACCTTCACCGGTTCGGCGGGCAACAGCTTCGGCGCGTTCGTCCCGGCCGGCATCACGCTGCGGGTCTTCGGCGACGCCAACGACTACGTCGGCAAGGGTCTGTCGGGTGGCCACATCGTGGTCCGCCCGTCGGCTACCGCGCCGGAAGCCTTTGTCGCCGAAGACAACATCATCGCGGGCAACGTGATCATGTTCGGCGCCACCAGCGGTCGCATCCTGATCAACGGTGTCGCGGGCGAGCGCTTCGGTGTGCGCAACTCCGGTGCCACCGCGGTCGTCGAGGGTGTGGGCGACCACGCGCTCGAGTACATGACCGGTGGCCGCGTGGTCATCCTCGGTGAGACCGGCCGCAACCTCGGTGCCGGAATGTCGGGCGGTGTCGCCTACTTCTACGACCCCGAGGGCAAGCTGCCCGGCCGGGTCAACCCGGATCAGGTCGACGCGATCGAGCAGCTCTCCGGTGACGACTTCACCTGGCTGCGCGACATCATCGCCACCCACCGTGACGAAACGGGATCGGCTGTGGCCGAACGCATCCTGAGCGATTGGTCCCAGCAGGTGAACCACTTCGTGAAGGTCATGCCCCGCGAATACAAGAAGGTTCTACTCGCGATCTCCGAGGCCGAAAAGGCCGGCAAGGATGTCGATACCGCGATCATGGAGGCGGCTCGTGGTTAGTCAAGGAGTTCTAAAGATGATGTCGACACCGCACAGTGATTCTTCGGGGGCGGCACGTGGCTGACCCACAGGGATTTTTGAAGCACACCTCGAGGGAAACCCCGGCCCGTCGCCCGGTCGAGCTGCGTCTGCTCGACTGGAAAGAGGTCTACGAGGAGAAGAAGTTCTCCCAGGACACCTTGAAGACCCAGGCCAGCCGCTGCATGGACTGCGGAATTCCCTTCTGCCACCAGGGCTGTCCGCTCGGGAACCTGATTCCCGAATGGAACGACCTGGTCTACAAGGGCGCGTGGCGCGAAGGCATCGACCGCCTGCACGCCACCAACAACTTCCCGGAGTTCACCGGCCGCCTGTGCCCGGCTCCGTGTGAGGCGTCCTGCGTGCTCGGCATCAACCAGGAGCCGGTCACGATCAAGCAGGTCGAGGTCGAGCTCATCGAGAACGCCTTCGACGAGGGCTGGGTCACCCCGGTGTACCCGACCCGTCTCACCGGCAAGAAGATCGCCGTCGTCGGCTCGGGTCCGGCCGGTCTGGCCGCCGCCCAGCAGCTGACTCGCGCCGGTCACACCGTGACCGTGTTCGAGCGTGACGACCGCATCGGCGGCCTGATGCGCTACGGCATCCCGGAATTCAAGATGGAGAAGTCGGTCATCGACCGTCGTCTGGCCCAGATGGAAGCCGAAGGCACCATTTTCAAGGCTGGCGTCAACGTGGGTGTCGACATCACCGCCGAGCAGCTGCGTGAGCGTTTCGACGCGATCGTGCTCGCCGGTGGCGCCACCATCGCCCGCGACCTGCCGATCCCCGGCCGCGAGCTCGACGGCATCCACCAGGCGATGGAGTTCCTGCCGCTGTCCAACCGGGTGCAGCTCGGTGACGACATCGCCGACTCCGACGGCCTGCCGCCGATCCACGCCAAGGGCAAGAAGGTCATCATCATCGGCGGTGGCGACACCGGCGCCGACTGCCTCGGTACCTCGCACCGCCACGGCGCCGAGTCGGTCCACCAGTTCGAGATCATGCCGCGTCCCCCCGAGGAGCGCGCGGGCTCGACCCCGTGGCCGACCTACCCCCTGATGTACCGGGTCGCCTCGGCACACGAAGAGGGCGGCGAACGTCTGTTCTCGGTGAACACCGAGCGTTTCGTCGGCAAGGACGGCAAGGTCACCGGTCTCGACGCGCACGAGGTCAAGATGGCCAACGGGCGCTTCGAAAAGGTCGAAGGCACCGACTTCACCCTCGAAGCCGACCTGGTCCTGCTGGCCATGGGCTTCGTCGGCCCCCAGAAGCCGGGTCTGCTCACCGATCTCGGCGTCGGCTACGACGGTCGCGGCAACGTCCAGCGCGACAAGAGCTGGGCCACCAACATCCCCGGCGTCTTCGTCGCCGGTGACATGGGTCGCGGCCAGTCGCTCATCGTCTGGGCCATCGCCGAGGGCCGCGCCGCCGCGTCGGCCGTCGACAAGTACCTCGAGGGCGAGACCGCGCTCCCCGCGCCGATCCCCCCGACGGCTGTCGCCCAGCGCTGACCGCTGAAGCACCAAGACGCCCGCAGGCTTTCGAGCCTGCGGGCGTTCTTTTTTGTCATTCCCCCCACACGAGGTGGTTACGGTGGCGGATCCGTACGCGTTGCCGGATACCTGCGGGTTTGCGGGGAATGTGCGTAGGGGGTGAACGGGGAAGGGGTGCAAGGGGTTCGGTAGGTCGGCAAACGACGTGGCCGATCTACGGTGCAGCACATAGACTTTCCGTGTCGAGGTGTACGGGAAGATCCGAGGGGGAGCTGTGCCGTTGCCGCCGGAAGCGTTGGCGAACCTGCGCCGCGCCGCAGAGCGTGGTGACGGTACCGCCATGCACAATCTCGCCCACTTCTACCATGACCACAGCGATTTCGAGGCCGCCGAGCACTGGTTCCGGCGCGCCGCCGCCGCGGGGCATACGCGCTCGATGAACAACCTGGCTGTGCTGCTCGATCAGTTCGGTGAACTCGACGAGGCCGAATCCTGGTACCGCCGTGCGGCCGCCGCGGGCAATGCCAACGCCATGTTCAATCTGGCCACCATGCTCTACCAGTGCGGTGACCGCCGCGACGCCGAAACCTGGTACCACCACGCCGCGATGGCAGGCCACGTCGACGCGATGTACAACCTCGCCCGCCTCTTCGAGGATCATCACCGCCTCGACGACGCCGAGGCCTGGTACGGCGAGGCCGCCGACCACGGCGACATCGACGCCGTCAACAACCTGGGCATCCTGCTGCGCCGCCGCGGCGCCACCACCGAGGCCCGCCGCTGCTTCCGCCGCGCCGCCGACCTCGGCCACCCGCGTGCCATGGCAAACCTGGCCGCCCTCCTGGAATCCCTAGGCGCCCACCGCGAAGCGGAAACCTGGTACCGCCGCGCCGCCGGCTGACCGACCCGCCGAACCTCTCTGCGGGCCACGTTCCCCGGAAAGACGCATGTCGCCACCCGTGCACACAGCCTGGGCCGGGTATCCCTGGGATGTCTCTACCCAAAGGGGCCCGCCCCGATCTGGACTGACCGGAGGGTGCGACGAAGGAGTACCCGGAGGGAGGGAAGATCGGGGCCACCAGGGGCCCCGCTCGAGCGCGCCAGCGCTCCAAACACACTGCGAGGTCTGCGAAGTAGGTGGATTCGATATTCGCGCGAAGATCGCTGGCGGGTGAAACAGGCGAGTGATCACCGGTTATAGCGGGACGTAGCGAACGAGCGTCGAAGTTACCCAAAAGTAGTGATACCGAGTGGTTTTCCAGCAACCATCAGCAAACATATTGTGCGGCAGCAATTTTCCGGCGTTCGAGATGCGAAGAATAGCGGGGAGGTATAGCGTCTCTTTTCGTTCGATAGTCGATAGCGGTTCGGGGGCGCGGTGAATTCTCTTGATGGGTGTTTGAAACGCATCATGGATATCCCCGGGGCGCGCAGTGTGACGCTGGTGGACGGGGCGAGCGGCTTGGCTGTCGCCAGTGCGGGCGAGCACAAGGGCATCGACGAGCACGAGGACGCGGCGGGGACCACGGATGTGGTGCGGGCGGCACTCCGATGCCAGGCGCTGGGGAGCGCCGACGACGACCTCACCGAGATCGTGGTGTGCCGGACCAGCGGATTTCACCTCCTACAACTGGTCGACGGCGATTTCGACGGCCGGCTGTTCGTGCACGTCGTCTTCGACAGCGGGACAGGCAATCTCGGGATGGCGCGCTACCAACTCCGGTCGGCATTGGCAGAATTGACGGGCGGGGGCAGATGAGTGCCGCGCTCGCCGATACCTTGCATCGGCTCGGCGAAGAGGGCTCGACCGGCGTATTGCGCGCCGGTGACGGTGAATTCCACTTGGTCCGAGGCACTATCGCGTCGGTCGGCTGCCGGCGCACCATCGGACTCGACCGGCTGGTGGTCGAAGCGGGTGTAGCAACGGCGGAGGATTGGCGTCGCGCGGGCGCGGGCGACCCGGGTGAGCTGCTGGATCAACCGCAACTGGAAACCCTCGCACTGCTGTCGGTTTTCGACGCTGCCTACTTTTTGCTGACCTCCCCGCCGGGTGAGCCGGAATTCCGCCCCGCGCCCGAACATTGGCTGGCCCCGGTCTGCCACATCGCCCCTCGCGCGCTTGTTCACGAATGCGAACGCCGCACCGGCAACGAGCACGGACCGTGGTCGGCCGACCTCGTCACCACGGTCCCGGTGGTGCCCGCGCGCCGCATCAAGCGAAACCAGGTGGTACTCACCGGAAGTCAGGCCGAGATCCTCGCCGCCGCCGACACCCGCCGCAGCATCGCCGACATCGCCCGCGACCTGGGCCGCACCACCTACGGCTGCCTCGTCGCCGTGTGCGAGCTCACCGCGGCAGGCTTGCTGGAGCCGCCGGAACCCGTCATCGCGGCGGAACCCGTCATCGCGGCAGAACCCGCGCAGCGTGCCGGTCGACATCTCGCGCTCGCACCGGAACCGCAAGGCGAGACCCCCACACACGTGCCCGCGCTACCGCGACGGATCCCGTCCGGTAACGCGGGACCGGCCGGTTCCCATCGCCGGGGATCGGGCGAACAACCGGGCAGGCACGCGATCGACGAGGAAGCGACCGCGACCGCCCACTACCGCGGAACCCACGCCAGCGCCTACGAACCCGACCGCTGGCAACAGGTGGACCGCGAAACACTCATCCGGCTCAGGGCGGCGTTGGAGGAGCTTGCGTGACCGTGCGGAAGAAGCTGCTCGGTGAATGGAGGGGAAGGTTGACCAAGCCGGCGATGACCGCGCCCGAACCGAGGGCGGCGCAACACTATCCGGAGGTGCTGGCCGAGCTGAAGGCGTTGCGCGAGCGACTACCTCAGCTCATCGGCTCGCTCGTGGCGTCCAGCGACGGACTGCTCATCGAACACGACCTCCCCCCACAGATCGAACCCGCGGGCATGGCCGCGCTGTCGGCCGCGCAGTTGTCGTTGTCGTATCGACTGGCGAACACCGCGCACGGCGGCGGGTTCAGCGAGGTCGTCGTGCACGGCACCGAGGGGCAGGTGGTGATCTACGCCGCCGGTTACACCTCGCTGACCGTGCTCGCGGGACCCGAAGTGAATGTCGGTCGGCTCCACCTGGAGTCGCGACCGGTAGCTCGTGCCATCGCCGAACAGCTGGCGGCGGCGCACAACGATTGAAAGGCACAACATGTCGAATATGGATCTGGCTCTCAAGGACATGATGGTGATCGACGGCGCGGTCGGCGCCGCGATCGTCGACTACAGCAGTGGCATGGCGCTCGGGATGCTCAGCAGCACCAAAGCACTGGACCTGCAGGTCGCCGCGGCGGGCAACACCGAGGTGGTGCGGGCGAAGATGCGCACCATCGAGCAGCTCGGCCTCAACGAGGAGATCGAGGACATCCTGATCACACTGGGCTCGCAGTATCACCTGATCCGCCCGATGACGGGCCGCAAGTCCAAGGGGCTGTTCCTGTACCTGGCGCTCGATCGCGGCCGGGCCAATCTGGCGCTGGCGCGGCACAAGCTCAAGGGCATCGAAGAAGACCTGGAGGTGTGAGTTTCGCGAACGGGGGGTGTGTCGGCGGTGACGCGCCGCCGACATCCCAGCTCTCCAGTGCGCGGATGCTGTGCGACCAGTCACCGGATCGAGAGGTCATGTGGCACGGGACGGCTCGGACGCCTATTGTGATTCGCGGCGAGGTCTGGGGCCACAACGTCAGTATTCGGGGTTGCTCTCCTAACGACGAGCAAGGGTGAACTGGAGCGGTATGCAGTTGAAGAAGGTTGTCGCGGCTCTGGGAGCGTCCGCGGCGATGATGTCCGGAATTGTTGTCGGCAGCTCGAGCGCCAGCGCGGCGCCCGCCTGCCCGAGTCTGTATGTGGTCGCCATTCCCGGCACCTGGGAAACCGGCCACGAGAAGACCCCTGGCCCCGGCATGCTCGCCGGTGTCACCAGGGGCCTACCGAGCAACACCGACGTCGACTACGTCACCTATGCCGCCACCGCGTTCCCCTGGGAGGGCGATGTCTACGGCAATTCCAAGAAGCAGGCGGTCGACGCCGCCCGCGGACTGATCAGCGAAAAGCTGGCCTCCTGCGGTAACACCAAGGCCGCGCTCGTCGGCTACAGCCAGGGTGCCGACGCCGCAGGCGATCTCGCGGCCGAGATCGGCACCGGCATCAGCCCGATCCCGCAGGACCGGGTCGCCGCCGTCGGCCTCATCTCCGATCCGCGCCGTTCGCCGACCGATATCCAGGTCGGGCCGTATGCGCCTGGCGCGGGTGCCGGTGGTGCCCGTCCGGGCGGGTTCGGTTGGTTGAGCGACCGCACGCGCACGATCTGCGCTGTCGACGATCTGTACTGCGCTACCGCCACCGACGACTTCGTGACGCGGTTCGCGGGCTTCCTCGCGCAGAGCTCGGATGCGAATCCGGCCAATCTCTGGCGCTACCAGCTCGAGGCAGGCGCGATTGTGAACGACCTGATGTCGTTCGGTGGGATCCCGACGCTGGGGGCGCAGCTGACGGACGCGGCCAACCAGAAGCGGGCCAAGGACCTGGAGCAGTTCTACCGGTCGCAGGCGCACACGCTGTACGGGAGTTACTCGGTGGGTGGCGGGCAGACGGCCATCACCTGGATGCACAACTGGATCGCTCAGCAGGCCTGAGTAGCTGTGTGAAGGGCCCGGTATCGCTTCGGCGGTGCCGGGTTCCTTTGTGTCCGGGCCGGTTCAGGGCGTGGTCCGGGACAGAGCCCGGGGCAACAGGGTCCAGACGTGGGCGTTCTCGTTGATGGTGGCGGCCGTGCGGGTGCCGGTGCGGGAGTAGAGGATGCGGGTGATCGAGCAGTAGTCGATCGGGAAGGTGAGGGGACGGGAAAGGCCGAGGATGTCCGCTAGGAGGACGTTGATGACGCCGCCGTGGGCGAAGGCGACGACTGTGTCGGTGGGAGCTGTTGTGGCCACGAGGTTTTCGATGGCGGTCAGTACTCGCTGAGTGAAGGCGGGGCCGTCGATTTCGAGCGGGAGGTGGCCTGCTTTGATGCGGGCGTAGGCCTCGGCGAAATCGGTTTTCGCATCCTCGATGGGGATGTAGGCGGGCAGGTCGCGGTCGTATTCGGCGAGGTCGTCGACGATGTCGATCGGTAGGTCGCGGGCGGTCGCGGTGGGGAGCGCGGTGTCGCGGGCGCGGCGCTGGGGGCTGCTGACGATGCGGGTGATGTCGTGGGGCGCGAGCGCGGCGGGGACGCGGTCGGCTTGGCTCCGGCCGATGTCGGTGAGGCCGGGGTCGGCGGCGGTGGTGTCGCCGACAACGCGTTCGGGCTGGGCGTGACGCACGAGTATCAACTGCACGTCCAACACTCTGCCCTATCCGCCGGCGACTACGGCTCGGGGTCGATCTCCTCGTAGCCGAAACGTCCACACCCGGTCGCGAAAGGCCCCTCGGCGAACAGATGTTCGTTCGAGGACTCGCGGGATGCCTCGTCATCGACCGGGTATCGCCGCGAGTCCTCCGCTCAGGTCAGGGCTGGCCGTAGGGCGGCTGTCCACCCTGCGGGCCGTACGGCGGCTGCCCACCCTGCGGGCCGTACGGCGGCTGCCCACCCTGCGGGCCGTACGGCGGCTGCCCACCCTGCGGACCGTTGAACGGCGGCTGCCCACCGTTGTACGGCGGCTGGTCGTTCTTCTTCTTGTTCTTGAGCAGGTAGATCCCGCCCACGATCAGCACCACGACGATCAGGCAGCAGATGCCGCCGATGATCAAGCCGGAGTTGTTCTTCTTTTTCTTCTTCGCCGCGAGTTCGGTCACGGTGTTGACAGCGTCCGAACTCGCCAGGGTGTCGAAGCTGCTGGTGAACAAGTGCGGATCGACGAGAGCGGCCGTGGTCAGCAAGTCCAGATACATAAAGTCCCATCCCGATGTGTTGGTGGCCCGGCATCCTCCCGGTGCCGGAACTCCGAGAGTAACGGTGGTTTCGCCACACAGAGCAGTAGTTGATCGCGAACGCGTCGCGACCCGTTTACACCTGTACCCGTTTTCATCGCGGTTTCACCAACGGGAACGGCAGCGTCTCGCGGATGCTGCGTCCGGTGATCAACATGACCACCCGATCCACGCCCATGCCGAGCCCGCCGGTGGGCGGCATCGCGTGTTCGAGCGCGGCCAGGAAGTCCTCGTCGAGTTCCATCGCCTCCGGATCGCCGCCCGCCGCGAGCATCGACTGTTCGGTGAGTCGGCGCCGCTGTTCCACCGGATCGGTGAGTTCGCTGTAGGCGGTACCCAATTCGACGCCCCAGGCCACCAGGTCCCAGCGTTCGGCCACCCCCTCGATGCTGCGGTGCGAGCGGGTGAGGGGGGAGACCGAGGTGGGGAAGTCGAGGTAGAAGGTGGGGTAGGTGGTCTGTGCTTCCACCAGGTGCTCATACATTTCCAGCACCACTTGCCCTGCGTCCCAACCGTGTTGGTAGGCCACGCCCGCCTCGTCGCACAGTTCGCGCAGCCGGTCCAGCTCGGTGCGCGCGGTGATCTCGGTGCCGATCGCTTCCGAGACCGCGCCGTGCACGGTTTTCACCCGCCACTCGCCGGAGATGTCGACCGTCTCGAAGCCGTTCGCGGTGGGTCGCAGTGCCACCTCGGCGCCGTTGGCCGCCATCGCCGCGTGCTGGATCAGCCGACGGCACAGGTGCATCATCTGCAGGTAATCGCTGTGCGCCTCATAGGCTTCCAGGATCGTGAACTCGGGATTGTGGCTGAAGTCGACACCTTCGTTGCGGAAGGTCCGGCCGAGCTCGAACACCTTCTCCATGCCACCCACGCACAGCCGTTTCAGGTACAGCTCGGGCGCGATGCGCAGGTACAGGTCGAGGTCGTAGGCGTTGATGTGGGTACGGAACGGGGTCGCGTTGGCGCCGCCGTGTACCTGCTGCAGGATCGGCGTCTCCACCTCGAAAAAGCCCCAGGCGTGCAGCGAATCGCGCAGCGAATGCAGTACCGCGCTGCGCTTGGCCATCACCTCGCGGGTCTCGGGGTTGATCGCCATGTCCACATAGCGCTGCCGGACCTTGGCCTCCTGATCGGCCAGCCCACGCCACTTGTCGGGCAGCGGATGCAGGCACTTGCCGTTCATCCGCCAGTCCTGCGCGAGCAGCGAGAGCTCACCGTTGCGGCTGGTGCCGAGCTGCCCGCTCACCTCGATGAGATCGCCGAGGTCGAAGAATTCGGTGAACTCGTTGCTGCGATCGGCGCCGACCCGTTCGCGGTCGATCAGCAGCTGGATCTCGCCGGACCAATCGCGCACCAGCACGAAGATCACGCCGCCGTAATCGCGAATGCGCAAGAGCCGACCCGCGATTCGCACCGTGGTGCCCTTGGGGCAGCGTCTGGCCTCGGCGATGTCGTGGGTCGGTGGGTAGGCGACGGGGTAGGCGTCGATGCCCGCCGCGGTGAGCCGGTCGAGTTTGTCCAGGCGCACCCGCACCTGCTCCGGCCTGCGCGGACCCTGCTCGGCGTCGGTGCCCTCCGGCGCGTCCGGCGCGCTGCCGTCGGGGTGCAGGCCGGTGATCGTGGCGGGGACGGCGGTCTCGGTGCCGGTGTGGACGGCCGCGTCGGGGGCCTTGCCGAGGCGCGGCAGGAACCCTTCGGCGAGCCCGCTCGCCGTGGCGACCCGTGGCAGCTGCCTGCGTTCCTCGAACAGGAAGAACCGTGGCACCCAGCGCGGGTGGTACTTCACATTCGACCGGTACAGCGCCTCGAGCTGCCACCAGCGCGAGAAGAAAAGCAGCACACCGCGCCAGGCCCGCAGGATCGGTCCGGCGCCGATCCGGCCGCCCTCCTCGAACACCGAACGGAACACCGCGAAGTTCAGCGACACCTTGGTGATGCCGTACTGGTCCGAGGTGAGGGCGAGCTGCGAGATCATCAGCTCCATCACGCCGTTCGGGCTCCGCGGGTCGCGGCGCATCAATTCCAGTGAGACTCCGGTGCGGCCCCACGGGACGAGCGAGAGCATGGCGTGCACGCGGTCGTCGTGATCGATGGCCTCGACCAGCAGACAGTCACCGTCGAGCGGGTCGCCGAGGCGGCCGAGCGCCATCGAGAAACCGCGCTCGGTCTCGGTGTCGCGCCAGGCGTCCGCGCGGGCGACGATCTCGGCGAACTCGGCGGCGGGGATGTCGTGGTGCCTGCGCACCCGCACGCCGAGACCGTTCTTGCGCAGCCGGTTCGCGGCCTGGCGCACCTGTTTCATCTCCGGGCCTGCCAGCGAGAACGTGCGGGTGTCGAGGATGGCCTCGTCACCGAGTCGCAGCGCCGACAGACCCGCCTGGCGATAGGCGGTGGCGCCGAGTTCGCTCGCACCCATCACCGCGGGCTGCCAGCCGAACCGGTCGGCCTGCTCGAGCCAGGCCTGAATCGCCTGCGGCCAGCCCTGTTTCGGGCCGATCGGATCGCCACTGGCCAGGCACACACCCAACTCGACCCGATAGGTGATGGCGGCCTTGCCGTTCGGCGCGAACACCACCGCCTTGTCGCGGCGGGTCGCGAAGTAGCCGAGCGAGTCCTCCACGTCGCTGCTCGCCAGCAGCCCGCGGATGGCGGATTCGTCGAGGCCGGTCATCGCGTTGTCGGCGCGTTGCGAGCGCAGCAGCACCACCACCGCTGCCAGCAGCGCGAGCGCGCCGAACAGGCCGAGCAGGAAGTTCACCCAGGCTCGCGGGTGCCCGTCGAAATGCTCGTTGTTCACCAGCACGGCCGCGGTGACCCGATACACCGACCACAGCGGACGCTGCACGCCCGCGGGCAGCGAACCGGGGAACAGTTCGACGAGCCCCCAGCCGACCAGGCAGCCGAGGGCGAGCCCGGACACCAGTACACCCAGCGCCTTCCACAGCGCCCCTGGCCGAACCCGGGTGTAGAACTCCTTGCGCGCGGCAAGCAGTATCCCGATCACCACCACGTGCACGATGAAGGCGACCAGCGCGTCCACATCGTCATCGGCGAAGAAGTCCAGGATGTTCGCCACCGCGTACAGCAGCAGATACACGACCAGCAGCCACCAGGCGATCCGCTTGCGGGCCGCGGTCGCCCCGGCGAGCAGGCCGACGACCAAGGCCCACACGAGGCTGGTGTCGGGGGCGTCGAAGTAGTAGGTGTCGACATAATGCCGTGGCACCTGCGTGAGAATCCGGAGACTGGGCGAGAGACTCCACAAGAACAACAGCACCGCGAACCCGCCGAGCATCAATCCGGCGATGTGCGGTACCTCGGACAACTTGCCGTGCGCGCGATGAGGCACCGGCGTGCGGTCCTCGACGATGGGGTGCTGCTCGGCCTGCGTGGAAGTCACCGATCCAGTGTGCGTCCATCCGGGCCCGATCCGGGTGGGAGTCGCTGCGGCGTGTTCGTCACCGGCCGGGGCCGGTTGCGACCGGTTTCTCGCGGTGGAGTAAGTATTAGCGCATGTCGGAACCAGTTGATGTGCCGATCGATGACGTTGTCATCCGGCTCGGGCAATTCCTGAAACTGGCCAACCTGATCGATTCGGGTTCCGAGGCCAAGACCGTGATCGCGCAGGGTTTGGTGCGCGTCAACGATGAAGTGGAGTTACGTCGGGGGAGGCAGCTCGAGATCGGCGATGTCGTTCTGCTCGCCGGGAACAAGGTACGGGTGTCCGCGGGCTGACCCTCGGACACCCGCGTCGCCTCAGTCCTCGGCGCGAACGACCACGCCGTCGGAGTCGCTGTAGAGCATTTCGCCGGGGACGAAGGTGATGCCGCCGAATTCGACAGGGACGTCCTGTTCGCCGGTGCCGGTTTGGGTGCTCTTGCGGGGGTTGGTGCCAAGGGCCTTCACGCCGATTTCGAGGGTCCGCAGGATGGCGGAGTCGCGGACGGCGCCGTTGACGATGACGCCGGCCCAGCCGTTGTCCACGCCGCGGCCTGCGATGATGTCGCCCACGAGGGCGGTGTGGACGCTCGCGCCGCCGTCTACGACCAGCACCTTGCCGTCGCCGGGGGTGCTCAGGGTCTGCTTGACCAGCAGGTTGTCCTGGAAGCAGCGGATCGTGGTGATCCGGCCCGCGAATTCGGCGCGGCCGCCGAACTGGATGAACTGCGTATCGCAGCTACGGATCTCGGGGCCGATCTCGTCGGCCAGATCGGCGGTGGCCACAACATTCGCTGATTCGGTCATGGTCGATATTGTGTCAGGCCTGATCGGCATGTGACTTTTCGATCTCGCGAACGAGCGAGTCGGTGGTGTGCTGGACGGCGATCTTCACGAACGGCTCGATGGTCTTGCTCAGCACCTTGCCCGCGATGCCGCCGCCGACGGAGAAATTGATATCCGCGTCCACCGTGCACGCGATCTCACCCTTGGGGATGAAATTGAAGGTCGCGACGATCTCGATGCCCTTGATCGACTTGGTGGCGATCAACCGGCCCTCTTCCCAGCCGACGACCTCGATACGCGAGGTCAGCGAGGCGGGGCCGAGCTTCATCTTCCCGTCGAACTTCGCGCCGAGACCGTCGGTCTGCGCGGTGACAGGGGTGAAGGATTCGATGCCGTACCAGAACTTCGGCAGATTGCGGTAGTCGTTGACGAACGCGAACGCTGCTTCGGCGGGCGCGGCGCAATCTTCGGCGATCCTCACTTCGGTCATGCCGATCACTGTAATCGGTACCCATTCGGTGAAATGGCGCTCGACGCCGAACGTGACCGAGACGACTAAGCGGTGACTGCCAAGGTCGCTGCCAGGCCGAACGCTACTGCCATTCCCAGCACTTCGATTGTCGCGTTACGCAGGGAGATCTCGGCGGTGACGCGGTGGTCGGCGGCTTTGCGGACCCAGGTTCGGCGCCACCACCAGCCGAGGGCGACCAGGGCGCACAGGATGGTGAGCTTGGCCAGCAGGATTCGTCCGTAGCCCGTGGTCAGTAACGGGGTGATGCCGTCGAGTCGTACCAAGCCGTTGATCAGGCCGGTGACCGCGACAACGGCGACCAGTGGAGCCGCGATCGTCGAATAGCGGGGGAGGGTGGCGGCCCATTCGCCGCGGGTGCGCAGGGTGAGGACCATGGCGAGGAGCAGGCCCAGCCAGCAGGCGGCGGCCAGTGCGTGGATCGCGGCCAGGACCGAGCCGAGCATCTGCTGGGACATGTGCCCGGTGATCGGGCGCAGCGAGAGCGCGACCGCGGCGAAGACCAGGACCAGGTCGGCCGATGCGGTGTCGGGGCGGCGGAAGGACATGGCCGCGTAGCAGGCGATCGCGCCGGTGCAGAACAGGATCGCGATGCCGATCTGGCCGCCACTGAGCCGGCCGAGGAAAGTGGTGAAGTCGCTCGCGTCGAGCTGGGTCACGGGGACGCCGACGATTTCAGCGGCCTCGCAGACGAGCACGGTGAATTCGGCGGCGAACCAGACCCCGGCGAGGGCGGCCAGTGGGCGCCAGGTGATCGTGAGGCGGTCGTTGAGCCGGGGCAGCGCGGCCAGACCGAGCACGACCGCGCCCGCACCGTCGGCGAGTACGCGCGCGAACGCCACCAATGCGAACCCGCCGGTGTGGCGCAGTATCCAGGCCAGCACCACCCCGGCCAGCGCCGCGACGACGACCGGCACCAGGACTCGCCACTGCTTGCGCGCAGCACGGGGTGCCCGGCGACCGGTCGTCATCGTCGACTACTTCTTGCGACCGGACCGGCCGCCGAGCAACGCCACCGCGAGACCGGCACCGAACAGCACTACGCCGCCGGCGACGAACACCCACACGGGCACCCCACCGTCGCCGCCGTCGTCGGTCTTGTCCTCACCCGGACGTGCGCCGGGGGTGCCGGTGCCTGCCTTGCTGAGCGTGAAAGTCCTTGTCCCGCTGACGGGATGACCGTCGGCCGAGGTGACCCGGAACGCGATCGTGTACTCGCCGACCGGCCCGAGCTCACCCACTTCCACACTGACACTTCGTCCTTCGACGAGCGCCTTGCCCTTGGACCACAACTTGCCGTCCGGCCCGACCACGGTCAGCGACGGAAAGTTCTGCTGCAGTTCCTCATTGAAGGTGACACTGGCCCGCGCCGGTCCGGCCTCGACCGTCGAGCCGTTCTCGGGAACGCTGCTCACCGCACCCGAATGCGCGCTCGCCGTACCCGCCGCCGCGAAAGCGCAGGCGAACAGCACAGCCAGTAAGGCGACCAGCATCTTTCTCGGCGTGCGCCGCCGCACCGGGTTATCCACGGCAGCAACGTGGTTCGCACCGCCCGTCATGAGGACTTCCTGGAGCGCACGACGATGCCGAGGCCCAGCGCGGCGGCGAAAAGTCCGAGCGCGAGGCCCGCGCCACCCAGCCAACGGGCGACATTGTCCGGTTGTGCCTCGGCGGATTCGGCTGAAGCGACGTGGTGGTCGCCGCCCTCGGCACCGCCGTTCGCGGTCAGGGTGAGCGAAGGCGCTGGGTGCTCCGGCTCGGCGCCGCCGGTGCTCGGCTGGTCCCAGGCCACGACCTTGCCATCGCTATAGGTCTGCTGCGCGGGGAAGTTCACGGTGTCCTGGGTTGGCAGCGGCCCGATCGAGAGCACGAACCGCTGGAACTGGCCCGGCCCGACGCCCGGATTACCGGGCGCGGCGGTCCACACCACGGCGAGCGATTCGCCCTTGTCATTGCGTTCGACAGTCGAGGTCCAACCCGGCATCGGCTCGGTCCGAACACTTTTCAGATTCGGCACGGTGACGCGCAATGCGGTGGTGGACGCGGTGTCGGATTCGGTCGGCACCTTGAAGGTGGCGACGGTGTATTTGCCCTGGGCGGCGCCCGGCGCCTCGACGCTGACGTGCGCGGCCGCGGAGCCGCAGGCGGCGAGCACCAAACCGGCTGCGAGAGCAGCGGTTGCGGTGGAACGAGTGATGAAGTTGTGCATGGAATGCCTTGTCGTCCGAAGAATTCTGATGTCGTCGTGAATCAGGCGAACAGCGGCGGCGCGCGCGGACATCGCGCACCCTTCGGACGAGCGGTTCGCGCGAAAGTGGCTGTGGCGGACCAGCGCACAGCGCGCGGTGCGATCACCGGCGTCGGTGAGCCGAGCACCGCCCGAAGCACGCTCGACGCAACGAGATACAGCCGCTCGGCGACCGAGATCAGTGCGGCACAGGCAAATGCCGCACCCAGGTGCGCCGCGATCATCGGCCAACTCGGCAGATGCAGCAGACCGCCGTGATGGTCTAGTGATGTCGACAGCGCGAAGTGCCCGGCCCACTGCCCCGCGAGCAATGCCGAGGCTGTTCGCGCGGCCGAGGGGGCGCTCCCGCGTGCTAGCGCGCCGTCGCGCGGATCACCAGGCAACCGTCGCCCTGCGGCCGGTTTCGCTGATCCGCCGATGACACCGGCAGCTAGCGAAACCAGCAGCAGCAGTGCGATTTCCGCCGACCGTGGCACCGCGCCACCGCCGATCCCGTGCGCGGCGACGGCCAGCCCGCCCACGAGTACGCCGCAGCCACCACCGCGCAAGCGGGAGGCGAACTGCGGCGTGGTCACGAGCAGGATCAGCGAACGCCGAGGCGGGCGAGCACGTCGTTCTCGAGCACGGCCAGCTCGGCCGAGATCGACGCGTGCACAGCCTTGCGACGCGCGGCGGGCATCTGCTCGGCCGTGCGCACCGCCACGTTCAGATCGGCCATGCGCGAGCGCGCCGCGGCGACGAACTTCTCGGTGTCGGCATCGCCTGCCTTGTCGGCGGCGATCTTGTCGAGGGCTTCCTCGGTATTGGTGATGCGGGCCTGCAGCCGCGCACCGTGCCCGCTGAACTCGCTCAGCTGGTCCATGCCGATACCGAGCTGCTGCGCCTTGCGCGCGTCGAGTTGTCCGCGCACCATCGTCGCGCCGCGATAGGCCAGCGGGGCCAGCACCGGGATCAGGACCCGGGCCACCCCGATGTACTTGCGGATCTGACTCGCGCTGAACAGCTCGCGATCAGCCTTGGCCGCGGCCTTCTGCGCGGCCTTCTCCTCGGCCTGCAGGGTCGCGATCTGCGCCTTGGCGACCTTGTCGGCCGTGCGGGCCTGTGCCTTGGCCGTGCGCCGGTTCACGCGCTCACCGGCCTTGGCCGCCTTGCGCTCGTTCTTGGCGCCCAGCTTCGCCTCGACCGCGGCTTTGTGCTTGAGCGCTTTCGCCTCAGCGCGTCGGCTCGGCCGCCGCTTCCGCTTGCTGAACAACCCCATGAGATCAGGCCCTCCGTCATGCTCGCCAAGTCATGAGGCAGCACCGCCTCCGAAGCGGCCTGCCGTTATTACCTAGCGTAGTGGGAAGGGGGTAGCGATTGGGCATTGTGTCGGGGGTAAGGCCCATACTGCTTGCGTGCGTGCAGCCGAGGACGACTTCGACGGCGGGCCGGTGCGTAGCCCGGTCCCCGCTTCCGCTGCGCCCGGTCGCGGCGCCGACGGTGGGGGCACCCGCGCCGCCTTCCTGGACGCGCGCTCGCTGATCGGGTGCCGACATCGCCTTCGCCTCGACGCCGAGAATCCGGGCATCCTCGCCGAGGTTCGCGAGGATTCGGGCGTACAGCAGCGTCGCGACGCGGCCACCGCCCATCGCATCAAGATCCGCGACGAACTGGTCGCGGCCGCCCCCGGCGACTGGGTGGTGATCGATCCGGAGCTGCGCGGCGCGGCCAAGGCCGCGGCGACGATGGCCGCCATCGAGGCGGGCGCCCCGCGCATCTGGGGCGGACTGCTGCCGCAGGAGGCCGACACCGGTCGACGCGGCGGTGTCGAATTCCTGCTGCGCGACGCCGACCGCGGCGGCTATATCCCGATCATCGTGGTCAACCACAAGGTCACCGACCCGCGCAAGCCCGACCCGGCCGATTTCCACCCGATGACCTCGGACCTGTTCCGCTGGCAGCCCCGGCGCGACAAGCATGTGAAACTGCGTCCGCAGCCGCGCGACCAGCAGCGCCTCGCTCACCTGTACCGGATGTTGCAGCGCTACGGCATGGCCAGCCCGGCCCTGAGCGGCGGGGCGATCGGACTGGTCGCCGACCGCATCCTGGTGCACGACCTGACGAGCGTGCTGGCCGATTACGACCAGCGCTACGCCGACCGGATCGCGGTGGTGCGCGGCGAACTGCCCACCCAGCCGTCGAAGGTGCCCGAGTGCAGGCAGTGCCCGTGGTGGGTGCGCGGTCCTGACGCGCAGCAGTCAGACACAGCTGAGCCCAGCTGTGAGGCGACGCTGGCGCAGATGCGGGATGTGAGCCTGGTGGCACCGGGCTCACGCGCCGACGTGCTGCGCCTGCACGGCATCGAAACCGTCGACGAACTGGCCGCCTGGGAGGGCGAGGACCCCGACGACTGGCAGCACGGCCCGTTCGCCGAAACTGTGGTCACCGCCCGCGCCTGGATCGACGGCGCTCCGCTGGTGCGCCGGTTCGAGCAGGTCAGCGTACGTCGCGCGGATGTGGAGATCGACGTCGACCTGGAGAGCTATCAGGAGGACGGCGCCTACCTGTGGGGCACCCTGCTCGACGACGTCTACCGCCCGTTCGTCACCTGGGATCCGCTGCCCACCGAGGACGAGGGCCGCTCGTTCGGCGAGTTCTGGACCTGGCTGATGGAACGTCGCGCCGAAGCCCACGCCGCGGGCAAAACCTTTGCGGCCTACTGCTATTCGCGCACCGCCGAGGACAAGTGGCTCTACGAGTCGGCCCGCCGGTTCGCCGGCCGCCCCGGCGTCCCGACCCACGAGGAAGTCCGCGCTTTCGTCGACTCGAAAGAATGGGTCGACATGTTCCAGGCCGTCACCGAGCAGTTCATCTGCCCGAACGGCAAGGGCCTCAAGAAGATCGCCCCCGTCGCCGGATTCGGCTGGCGTGATCCGGAAGCCGGTGGCGAGGCGTCGATGGGCTGGTACCGCCGCGCGGTCGGCTACGACGACGACATCGACCTGTCCCAGCGCACCCGCCTGTTCGTCTACAACGAAGACGATGTCCGCGCCACCCAGGTGCTGCGCGATTGGATGTCGAAGCGGGCTGTAGCCGAGGTGCCCTCACTGGCGGATTTCGGGCGGTAATACCATCGGGGGCGTGACTGAGCAGCACGTCGAAACCCTCGAGTTCCAGGCCGAAACCCACCAGCTCCTCGAGCTGATGATCCACTCGGTCTACTCCAACAAAGACACCTTCCTGCGAGAGCTGATCTCGAACGCTTCCGACGCACTCGACAAGCTCAAGCTTGCCGCCTACCAGGACAAAGACCTGGCCGCCGACACCTCCGACCTGCACATCGAGCTGGAGGTCGACCAGGACAAGCGTGTCCTGACCGTCCGCGACAACGGCATCGGCATGTCCCGCGCCGAAGTGATCGACCTGATCGGCACCCTCGCCAAATCCGGCACCGCCGACCTGCGCCGCAAGCTGACCGAGGCCAAGTCCGACGCCGCCGCCGAGGAGCTGATCGGCCAGTTCGGCATCGGCTTCTACTCCACCTTCATGGTCGCCGACCGGGTCGTCCTCACCACCCGCAAGGCGGACGAGGCCGAAGGCACCCGCTGGAGCGCCGCCGCGGGGAGCTCGACCTATGAGATCGACACCGTCGCCGACGCACCGCAGGGCACGTCGGTGACCCTCGAGCTCAAGCCGGCCGACGAAGACGATCACCTCTTCGATTACACGCAGGAATGGAAGCTGCGCGAGATCGTCCGCAAGTACTCCGACTTCATCGCCTGGCCGATCCGGATGCAGGTCGAGCGCACGGTGACCGAGGGGGAGGGCGAGGACAAGGTCGACAAGACCATCGTCGAGGACCAGATCCTCAACTCGCAGAAGGCGTTGTGGACGCGGCCGCGCGGCGAGGTGACCGACGAGGAGTACAAGGAGTTCTACCACCACGTCAGCCACGCCTGGGACGAGCCGCTCGAGATCATCCCGATGAAGGCCGAAGGCACCTTCGAATACCAAGCGCTGCTGTTCATCCCGTCGATCGCGCCGTTCGACCTGTTCACCCGTGAGCACAAGCGCGGTGTGCAGCTCTACGTGCGTCGCGTATTCATCATGGACAACTGCGAAGAGCTGATGCCGGAGTACCTGCGCTTCGTCAAGGGCGTGGTCGACGCGCAGGACCTCTCGCTCAATGTCTCGCGCGAGATCCTGCAGCAGGACCGCCAGATCCAGATGATCCGCAAGCGCCTGGTGAAGAAGGTGCTGTCCACGGTCAAGGACATGCAGGGCGCCGAGGATCAGACCAGGTACCAGACGTTCTGGGCCCAGTTCGGCCGAGTCCTCAAGGAGGGCTTGCTCTCCGACACCGACAACCGCGAAACCCTGCTCACCGTCTCGTCTTTCGCGTCCACCGCGTCGGAGTCCGAGCTCACCACGCTCGCCCAGTACGTGGAGCGGATGAAGGACGGCCAGGAGTCGATCTACTACATGACCGGCGAAAGCCGTGCGCAGGTGGAGAATTCGCCGCACCTGGAGGCCTTCACGGCCAAGGGGCGCGAGGTGCTGATCCTCACCGATCCGGTCGACGAGATGTGGGTCGGTTCGGTTCCGGAATTCCAGGGCAAGACGTTCCAGTCCATCGCCAAGGGCGAGGTCGACCTGGAAACCGAGGACGAGAAGAAGGAAACCGAAGCCCTGCGCGAACAGCAGGACAAGGACTTCGGCGACCTGCTGGGCTGGCTGGGTGGCACTCTCGGCGACGTCGCCAAGGAAGTCCGCCTCACCAACCGCCTCACCACCTCACCCGCCTGCCTGGTCGGCGACGTCTACGACTTCACCCCGATGCTCGAGCGCATGTACCGCGCCTCGGGCCAGGCCCTGCCGGAGTCCAAGCGCATCCTCGAGCTCAACCCGACCCACCCCCTGGTGACGGGTCTGCGCGACGCCTACGACGCCCGCAAGTCCGATGCCGACGAAGGCAAGGTTCCCGAGCTCGCCGAAACCGCCGAGCTGCTCTACGGCACAGCGGTTCTCGCCGAGGGCGGCGAACTCAAGGATCCCGCCCGCTTCGCCCAGCTCCTCACCGAGCGCCTGACCCGCACGGTCTGAGCTAGAAGTTCCAGAGACTGCCCGCTGCCGATTCCGGCAGCGGGCAGTTTTGTTCACCAGCAATTCTGGTGCTGACAACTCACATCAGGTCCACCATTGAGTGATGGTGGGGCACAAGATTCGTCGGGCGAGACCCGACGACTACGACAAGATCATCGGCGTAGTCGACAACTGGTGGGGCAGGGCCGCGGTCCACAACCTCCCACGCATGTTCCTCGACCACTTCCACCGGACCAGCCTGATCGCCTCCGACGACAACGGAATCTCCGGTTTCCTGGTGGGTTTCGGCTCGCCGTCCGACCCCTACACCGCCTATATCCACTTCGTCGCCGTCCGCCCGGATGCCCGTAAAGCCGGCCTGGGCAGAACCCTCTACGAAGCGTTCTTCACCATCGCCCGCTCCGACAACCGCACCACCGTCACCGCCATAACTTCCCCCGCCAACTACACCTCGATCGACTTCCACCGCAGCCTCGGCTTCACCGTCACCGGCCCCATCCCCAACTACAACGGCCCAGGCAGATCCCTGATCACCTTCACCCGGCCCGTGTAGCCAGCCGGTCTCCTCGGGGTGAGCAGTATGCGGGTGTGCCCCACGAAAGGCGAACGGCGCCCCGCTCGGTGAGCGAGGCGCCGTTGAACAGCCGACCTCTAGCGCGGGGCCATGCGCAGGGCGCCGTCCATGCGAATGGTCTCGCCGTTGAGGTAGTCGTGCGACGCGATGTACTCCACGAGCTGGGCGTACTCGTCGGGGCGGCCGAGGCGGGAGGGGAACGGGACGCCTGCTTCGAGGCCGGCGCGGTATTCGGGGGTGACGCCGGCCAGCATCGGGGTGTCGATGATGCCGGGGGCGATGGTGTTGACGCGGATGCCGAACTGGGCGAGGTCACGGGCCGCAGGCACGGTCATGCCGTGGACACCACCCTTGGACGCGGAGTAGGCGATCTGGCCGATCTGGCCTTCGAAGGCCGCGACCGAGGCGGTGTTGACGACCACGCCACGCTGGCCGAACTCGTCGACCGGCTCGGTCTTGGCGATGGCATCGGCGGCCAGGCGCATCACGTTGAACGTGCCGAGCAGGTTCACGGTGATGACGGTGCGGAACAGCTCCAGATCGTGCGGGCCGTTCTTGGACAGGATGCGCCCCGCCCAGCCGACACCGGCACAGTTGACCACGATGCGCAGCGGCGCCGGGCCCTCGGTGACCTGGGCGATCGCGGCGGCGACCTCGTCGCCACTGGTCACGTCGGCCGCGATCAGGGTGACGCCGGCGGGGACGTTGTCGCCCGCGCGCTCGATGGACGCGGGAACGTCAAGTCCGAAGACTGTGGCGCCCGCATCGGCCAGGCGCTTGGCGGTGGCGGCACCGAGGCCGGAGGCCCCTCCGGTGACAATGGCGGCGGAACCCGAAATCTCCACGACGGTCCAATCTGTAGGTGATACGCGGCTTATTGTGCCGCTTGCCAACAAGGCACCCTAACCCGTCGCCGGTGTGCTCTGGAACACCCATCCGGAGGTGTGCGGAAATCGTCGTGAACACCGGTGTTTACCGGTGGTAGCGTGCCGTCATGAGATCGTTCGCCGGTCCTTCGGTGGCCGGACGTAAGGTCCTGATCACCGGGGCCGCTCGCGGGATCGGTGCCGCGCTCGCTCGTAGGTTGGCCGCCCGCGGGGCCCATGTCGCGCTGCTCGGGCTGGAACCCGAACTGCTGGCCGAGGTGGCCGCCGAATGCGGTGATGTGCCGTGGCGGTATTGCGATGTGGCCGATCGGGGACAGGTCGAACGGGTGGTCGAGGCGTTGGTCGGCGAACTCGGCGGGCTCGATGTGCTGGTGGCCAACGCGGGGGTCGCCAAGCAGATGGCGATGATCGGCGGGGATCTGTCGGTGCTAGAGGAGACCCTCGCGGTGAACGTGCTCGGGGTCGCGTACACAGTGTCGGCGGCGGGGGCGCATCTTTCGCATCCGGGTGGGTATGTGCTGATGATGTCGTCGATCTCCACAGCCGTGCAGCTGCCGCTCGGCGGGGCTTACAGCGCCTCGGCGGCGGCGGTGGCCTCGCTCGGCGCCACGCTGCGCGCGGAACTGCGCTCGACCGGAGCCAAGGTGGGCGTCAGCTATTTCGCCGGCATCGACACCGACATGACGGTGCGCGGATTCGGTACGGCCGCCGCGCACACCGTGCTGGGGGACACCAGCCTGACCGGGATCTCACCGATCGGACCCGCGGTCGAAGCGCTGGAACGAGCCATCGCGCGACGACGCAAGACCGTTGTCTCGCCGTGGTGGGTCGCGTTGGTGCGGCCGTTCCGGCTGCTCGCTCAACTGGTCGTGCAACGGGTGCAGGGCGACCGCCTGGCCCGCGCCATCGACATCGCCCGCACCGAGGACGTCCCGTTCACCACCGATCAGCCCGCCCGACCCCGCAGAATGGAACGGCAAGCATGAGCGATTCGACCCTGCGGCAGCAACTTCCGCGTGGACGGCACCATCTCTCGCGCGAAGAAGTCGTCGCCTCGCAACGGGAACGCATTCTCGTCGCGATGGGTGAGGCGATGACCGTCGGCGGCTACGTCGGCACGCCGGTCGCGGCCGTTCTCAAGCGGGCCGGGGTTTCACGGGAAACCTTCTACGAGCTGTTCCGCTCCAAGGAGGACTGCTTCAACGCGGCCTTCGACCGGGTGTCGAGCGTGCTGGCCGAAAAGCTCCAGACCGTGATCGCCGAGTGCGCCGACACCGACGCGCTCACCAGAATGGACCGCATCCTCACCGTCTACTTCGACCATATGATCGACGACCCCGCCTCGGCCCGCCTGTTCCTGGTGGAGGTCTACGCGGTCGGCCCGTCGGCCATCGAGGCGCGAATGGCCTTGCAGCATCGTTTCGTCGAGGTGGTGGCCGCCATGCTCGGCGCCGAATCCGACGACCAGCGCTTCGCCTGCGCGACCCTGGCCGCCGCCATCGGCGCCATGGTCACCGGCCGCATCGCCGCCGACGACCCGGAAAGCCTGCGCGGCATCAAAGACCAGCTGATCGCGCTGGCCAGCCGCTCAGGCACCCTCTACGGCAACGCCTTCGCCTAGCTTTTCCGGCTGAGCCCCGAAACTGGATGGCCCACCTTCGCGAATTCAGCTCGCGATGTCGGTGAGCTCGGTGCGCACGGCGGACTGCCTGCGCTTGCGCCACACCAGGACGCCGACGCCGAGCACCGCAGGGGCGATCAGGGCGGTCGCCACCGAACCCCAACCACCCAGCGAGGGCACGAAGGCGTCGAGGACGGTCTTGCCCGCGAAGAACAGGAACAGCAGGCCGGAGGCGATGGCGATGCCACGTTCGGGCAGGTGCTTGCCCGCGATCTTGCCGACCAGGATCGCCAGGGCGCCCGCGGCGACCATGCCGGCGACCGAGCCGATCCACACGGCCAGCCAGTTGTTGCTGGAGGCGAGGGCGGCGGCGGCGAACATGGTGCGGTCGCCGAGTTCGGCGAGGGTGAACGCGGAGATGACGACGAGGAAGGCGTTGCGGGTACTCGGCGGCTCGGGAGCTTGTTCGGCATTGTTATCGCTGGTCAGCGCGTCGCGCAGGGTCCAGAGGCCGACTACCAGCAGGGTGAGTGCGGTGACGACGGCGATGGCGTTCGCGGGCAGGGCGGTGCCGAGGAAATGGCCGACGCCCGCGGCGATGAGGTTCACGGCGACGCTGGCCACGCTGATGCCGGCCAGGACCACCCACCAGCGGTAGCGAAGCGAGAAGGTCAGCGCCATGAGTTGCGATTTGTCGCCGAGTTCGGCGAGGAAGAGCACGCCGAAGCTCAATACGATCGTGGCGATCATGAAGTCAGCTCCCAGGAAATACTCCGGCCTGTGGCTGAGAGACCGTGCTTTCGAATGTCGCAAGCCGCCTTCAGCCACACCGGTCGACGGATCGGTTCGTGGCCGAAGGTCTCGCCCACCGGTGGTTACCGGTTCACGCAGCCGGACCGCGCCGTACGGCGGCGATCAGTATGTCGACTGCGCGATTGCGGGCTACTCCCCTTCGCTGTTTCCCACTGTAGCCCGGTAGCTCCCGGTATGCCAAGTCCTGGTAATCCAAATCGCAATGGGCACAATAAGTTTGGGTGTGCGGTGGTGATTGTTGGGTTTCCCTGATTTCAGCACCACGCAGACCCGTTGCCGAGCATTCGCCGGACCGTCGTCGACGAAATACTCAGGCGGCCAGCAGCATTGCTAGCACGGCAGTATCGGGATCGCTGATCAGATCCATCCCGACGCGGCTCACCAGCGAGGTGATCGTGCCGTCGAGTTCGGCCTCGGCCCACGCCGCGCGATGTTCCAGGCCGAGGTGTGGTACGCCGGGCAGCAGCACGCAGCCCGAGGCCGCGCCCGCGCATTCGGGCAGTGAGGGGCGCGTCTCCGACGGCGGATGCAGCATCAGCAGCGCGGGCGGGGTGTGCGCGGCGAACCGGCCGGGTTCGATCGCCTCGTCCCCGAGCACCGGCCCCTCCGCCATCACCAGCCCCACCGTGCCCGGTTCCGGGTCGTCGGGCAGCTCCTCGCGCACCCCGAACACCGTGGTGGTCACCAGCAGGCCCGGCATCGACGCCACCCGCACGGCCAGCACCAGCACCTGTGCCCATTCCTTGGTGGTGTCCGGCCACCGCCCCGACACCACGAACCCGCTCAGTCGTCCACGTGCCTGAAATGGCGTGATCCCGATCGGACCCTGTGTATTCATGATGGCCTCCCGAACTACCGGGGGCGACTATGCCCGTACCACAGGAATAGCCCTATACCCATCTGGCACACAAGTACCAATGAGTGCTAATCGGGCAAAACGACAACGGGCCCGCACGCGAAAATCGCATGCGGGCCCGTTGAAAGGCTTAACTCACCCGAAGATGAGGCCCTTGCCCTGGCCGACGGCCCGGGCGAAGCGGTCCTGCACGTCAGCCCAGTTGACGACGTTCCAGAACGCGGTCACGTAATCGGCCTTGACGTTCTTGTACTGCAGGTAGAAGGCGTGCTCCCACATGTCGACCTGCAGCAGCGGGATGATGCCGGTCGGCACGTTGGCCTGCTGGTCGTACAGCTGGAAGGTCAGCAGCTTCTGGCCGAGGGTGTCGTAACCCAGGACGGCCCAGCCGGAGCCCTGCAGGCCGTTCGCGGCAGCGGTGAACTGCGCGCGGAACTTGTCGAACGAGCCGAACTGGTCGGCGATGGCCGCGGCCAGGTCGCCGTCCGGCTGGTCGCCACCGTTGGGGGAGAGGTTCTTCCACCACACCGAGTGGTTGTAGTGGCCACCGAGGTGGAAGGCCAGGTTCTTCTCCAGCAGGAGAATGGCAGCCAGGTCGCCGGACTCACGGGCTTCCTCGAGCTGCTCGAGTGCCTTGTTCGCGCCTGCGACGTAGGCGGCGTGGTGCTTGGTGTAGTGGATCTCGTTGATCTCACCGGAGATGTGCGGCTCCAGTGCGCCGAAGTCGTAATCCAGTTCTGGCAGCGTGTAGACGGCCACGATGTCCCTTTCCGTGTGTCGGGCTGTGCGCGCCCAGTTCGGACGACAACACCAACCATCATTCGTACACCCGCCCCGTGCAACCCGCGCACCTTGCCCCCGCATTCCCTGTAGGTCTCGCCCGAAGGGGCCCGCCCTGATCTGGACTGAGTGGAGGGTGCGACGAAGGAGTGCCCGGAGGGAGGGAAGATCAGGGGCCCGAAGGGCCCCGCTCGAGCGCGCCAGCGCTCCAAAACTACAGCGGCGGTGCGATGTCGGCCTTGCTGGCCCGCGCGTCTCCGGTGGCGTGCGCGTCCCACCAGCGCTGCCCACCCTCGATGAACTCGTTCATCGGAATCTCGCGCCCCGCGGTGTCGGTGACCGAGATCTTGTCGAACCACACGCGCACATCGAGTTCGCGCGGGTCGATGCCCTCCTCCTGGGAGAACTCGATGACGTGGGCGGCGATGCGCTGATCGAGCACAGTGTCGAAGCTGAGCAACTCGCTCCACAGCGTCCAGCCACTGTCGTCGAGATCGATGAACTCCCACCCGTGCAGCCCGCCGCCGCCGAAGCTCTCGATGGCCTCGTCGAGCTGGTCGAGGCTCAGCGGGAGCACGCGGGCGTCGACGTCGTCCCAGCGCTGGATGCGCAGGGAGGCCGCGACGCGGGTGACTCCGGTAAAGGTGAGCAGAACTTTCGCGTCGATCGGCGCGGGTCCATCCGTGGGTAACGTCAGCACCTCGAGAGCGAGTTGCAGCCGTCCCGCCGCGGCATCCACTTCTACCCCTAGACACGTGGATTCGGACAAAGCGGTATTCAAGCCGTTGATGTCGAAACTGTCGAGTAGCCCCCTGCTCACGTTCATGCGCCCAGGCTACCGATCTGGCCGCCCAGATCCCAGGATTTAAGATTTTCTCTAGTGTTCTCGTTTTTATGGAACCGAATCGGTCCCGCTTGCGTCCAAGTAGATGTCGGGACAAACACGCTCCACGAATCCCGACGTCAGCGGCGAACGACCGCTCCGGGATGACATGGAGGGGAGTCCCGGATCGGTCGTTCCCGGCTGGTTCCACCCGGCTGTCGGCGTCGTCGGCAGCCGGTTCCCGTTGACTGTGTGCTGACCGATAGCTGAGGCCCGCGCGACACCTCGTCCTCGCACAGGCTCGCCCGGCGATGCGCGTGGCATGGCAGGATCGAGGCGTGACGAGCTCCGATGTCCCCACCGTGCCGGTGGGTGCGGTACCCGCCGCGTTCGACGACGCGGACCCGGCGCCGGGCGCGCAGCTGCTCGACGTGCGCGAACCCGACGAATGGAACCTCGGGCACGCGCCGGGCGCGATCCACATCCCGATGGTCGACGTGCCCGCCCGCCTCGACGAGCTCGATATCGACGCCGAGCTCTACATCGTGTGCAGGCAGGGTGGCCGGTCCATCGAGGTCGTCCGGTATCTGGCCCACATCGGGTACGAAGCGGTCAACGTCGCGGGGGGCATGGTGGCCTGGCAGCAGACCGGCCGCCCGGTGGTCGCCGACGGCGACCACGAAGCCAAGATCTACTAGTCCGGAAGCGGGGTGCGCGGGTGAGTTCGGTGGTGCAACCATGTGCACGCTGTGGTGCGCGGTGGGCCGTGCAGGGCGCGCCGATGCACTGGTGCCCGCGCTGCCGAGGGGTGCTGCTCTCGCCCGGCAAGGTCGACGCGCCGCCCGCCCAGCGCAACTACCGCTGGGTCGCGCGCCGACCCGACCATCGCACCCGTAAGGCGGGCGCGACCACCCCGGCCCCCCTCGGGCCCACTCCGCGCTACACCGAGACCCCGCGCTGGGGTCTGCTCGATCCGCCGCCGTCGGCGTCCCCCGCGCCGGAGCGCCCGCTGCGCGGCCTCGCCGCCCGCCGCGACCGGCTGCTGGTCGCCACCACGATCGCGTTCCTGCTCGCCGGCCTCGCCGAATACGGCCGCTACCTGATCCTGTTGCAGAACCGCGCCCGGCTCATCCCCGGCTGGCTGCTGTCGATCTCCGACGCGACGGTGCTGGTGTTCGGCGTCATCGCGCCGATCTGTGCGCTGGTGGCGGCCGTATCGCTGGTCGCCTGGCTGATCGAAGCGCGCACGATCGTGTTCACGGCCTACGGCAAGCGCGATCCGCGCAGGCGGTGGTCGCTGATCGCGGGCTGCCTTGTGCCGGGCGTGAATCTGATCTGGCCGGGCGTTTTCCTCATCGAACTACTCGGCGGCGACCCTGATCCGCGTTCGCGGCGGGCGGTGCGGATCTGGTGGGCCGCTTGGGTGTTCAGCGGACTGCTGTTGCTCGCGGCGACGCTGTGGCGCGACGCGTCGACCCTGCAGGCCGAGGCCGACGGCGTCTCGTTCACCGGTTTCACCAACCTGTGCGCGGCCGGCTTCGCGGTGCTCACGCTGTGGATGGTGCGCACGCTGGAAGGCCGTGACCTGCGTGGCGAGGTCAGGTCGGCGCATCGCTGGGTGATGGCGGCCGATCCCGCCGAGGTCGTTATCGCGCCGGTCGAGCCGGGCGCCGTCGCGGTGCGCGACAACGCCGGGCACGATGAGGTCGAACGCGCGGATTCTGTCCGGACAGGCGAGAATACGCAGGAGGAGGTCGTGGCCAAGTGAGCCAGAGCAATCGCCCACCCTTCGTGGTGGCGCATCGCGGCGCGTCCGCGGCGAAGCCCGAGCACACCCTCGCCGCGTACGAGCTAGCCCTGCAGGAGGGCGCCGACGGTGTCGAATGCGACGTCCGGCTCACCCGCGACGGTCACCTGGTCTGCGTGCACGATCGCACCGTCGACCGCACCGCCGATGCCACCGGGCTGGTCAGCGAACTCACGCTGGACGAGTTGCGCGACATGAACTTCGGCACCGAGGAACAGCCACAGGGCGTGCTCGCGCTCAGTGATCTGATCGGCCTGGTCCTCGACTGGCGCACCCGCCCGACCAAGCTGTTCATCGAGACCAAGCACCCGGTGCGCTACGGCGCCCTGGTGGAGAACAAGGTGCTCGCCGAACTCCAGCGTTTCGGCATCGCCACGCCCGCGTCGGCCGACCATTCCCGTGCGGTGGTGATGTCGTTCGCCGCGACCGCGGTCTGGCGGATCCGCCGTGCCGCGCCGCTGCTGCCGACGGTGCTGCTGGGCGAATCGTCGCGATTCCTCGGCGGGGGCGCGGCCACCACGGTCGGCGCGACGGCGGTGGGCCCGTCGGTGAAAACCCTGCGCGAGCATCCCGAACTGGTCGACAAGGCCGCCGCGGCGGGCCGGGCCACCTACTGCTGGACCGTTGACGATCCCGAAGACGTGACGTTGTGCGCCGACCTCGGCGTCAGCTGGGTCGCGACCAACCACCCCGGTCGCACCAAAGCTCTACTCGCCGGAGTCTGACCGGACGCGGCCTGGGCAGGGGGCGCGGTGAGCGAATCCGCTGCTCGGCCATAAACTCCACCCGTGGGTAAAAGCAAGCGGAACAGTCCGAAGCCCGACAGTAATCGGGCTCAGCGTCTCGCGCAGCGGCGTGCGGCGCAGGAGCAGGCATCCGCGGCCGTGTCACGGCCGTTCGAGGGGCTTGCCGCCGAATGTGATCTGGTGGCGCTGCGGGAGTTCGTGCCGTCGGCGACCGCGACCTTGAAGCTCGCGTCCGGTGTGGCCGCGCAGCGTGAGGTCACCCTGGCGACGGTGCTACCCGGTGCGGTGGCCGCGCTGGTGCGCGCGGGCGACGAGCCGGTCGGCTTCGTCGGCACGCAGATGCAGTTCCGCGGCGAGGACCCGTCGGCCGATATCGCGGCGGCGATCCTGTGGACCCAGTCGGCCGAGGCAGGCGAGTCGCTGAACTCCGCCGACGCCGTCGACGGTGGTCCGCGCCTGGCCGACGTGATCGATCCCGGTGCCGACCTCGAGCTCACCGTGCACCAGGACTTCGACTGGTGGGTGCCCGAGGGTGTCACGCCGGATCCGCAGGTGGCGGCGACGATCGAGCAGGCCAAGCAGGCCATCATGCCGTCGGCGCGGCTGGACCTCGGCCCGGATTCCGTCGGCGCGGCCTGGTGGGTCGACGCGGGCGAGAAGGCGCACGTGCGCTGGGTGCGTCCCGAGGACGAGGACGCGCTGATGCTGGCGCTGGCTCGCGTGCACGCCACCGGTGGCCTGCACCTGGGCGAGGGTTCGCGGTTCGCTGGTTCGTTCCGCACGCACGGCCTGCTGGTGCCGGTGTTCGATCTCGATCCCGAGCGGCATCCGGCCGAATGGGAAGCTCCCGCACGGGAGTTCGGTGCCCGCCTGGCCGAAGCGCTGGCGTCGGACGCGCCGATGACCACCGAAGAGCGCCGTTCGCGCGATGGTCTGCGTTCGCGTCAGGTCACCCTGCGCTGAACTTAATGAAACATGTCTCTTTCACAGATCTGGTCGGCTAGGTTCACAGCTCAGCCGACCAATCGGTGATGACGAAAGTAAGAGGCATCGTGGAATTTCTAGGATCTATCGCCGGTCTCGCCCAGATCTTGATCGGCACCGTGCTGGCCAACACCGGCTCGGGTGGCTCCGGCTCCGGCTGGTAAACGCGCAGAAAGGATTCGGCTCGCTGCCGCGAGCCGAATCCTTCCGCGTTCGAACTAGACGCTGCCGCCGGCGACCGAGGGTGCGCCGGAGGCGTCCTTCGGGGTGCTCAGCTCACGCCACATGAACGCCTCCAGGTCGAACAGGTTCGACCCGGCGCGATCGGCGATATTGAGCAGCGTGGTCATGTGCGCCACTTCCTCGACCTGCTCCTTCAGGAACCACTGCATGAACTGCTCGCCGAGGTAATCGCCCTCTTCACGGGCGGTGCTGGCCAGCTGGACGATCTGATCGGTGACCGTCTTCTCCTGGGCCAGCGCCAGTTCGATCGGCTCACGGGCGGTCTCGAACTTCGACTTCGCCGCATCGATGCCCGAGATCTCCACGGAGATGTCGCGGTCGACGAAATACTGCACGATCATCATCGCGTGATTTCGCTCTTCCACCGACTGGGCGTAGAAGCGCTTGGCGAGCTGCGGCAAGTCGTTGTTGTCGAACCACACCGCGATCGCGATGTACTGGTGCTCGGCGTTGAACTCATGCCGGATCTGGTCTTGGAGCAGAGTGTGGAACTTGCTACGCGGGGCTTCCGGATGAATCGACATGACGGCAACATTAATGCTGGTCATAGGGGGTTGTCATCCAAGTGCAGCCTTATTGAGGACAGTATTCCCTAACCAAGTATTTCCTAACTCGCGCCTGCCATTCGGGGTGCGGTGGTATCGACGCGCACCGTGCCGCGCAGTTCACGACGGATGAATTCCTCGACGTCGAACAGGTTGTCCTGACGATCGAGCACGGTCAGCAGGGTGGTCATTCCCGCGACATCGTCGACCTGTTCGCCGAGGAACCATTGCATGAATTGTTCGCCGAGGAAATCATTTGTCTCACGCGCGGCCGCGGCGAGACCACTGATCTGCCCGGTGGTGACCCGTTCCCGGTCGAGCAGAAAGGCGATCGCGGCGCGTGGGGAATCGAATTCCGAGCGCACTTCGTCGAGCCGGCCGATCGAGATCGGCACATCGCGGTCGAGCAGGTACTGCACCATGCGCATGGCGTGTCCATGATTGGCCGTCGAGCGCGCGTAGGTCTGCGCGGCCAGCTCGGGTAAGTCCTGCGCGTCGAAATAGACGGCGGCGGCAAGATATTGATGGGCCGCGGTCAGACCCGCTCTGACCTGGTCACGAAGCATTTCGGCGAACGACAGGTTCTCGGACATGCCATCGACGTTACCGCGTGAGCAGCTCCTCCGGAATCTGCTGATCGGTCGCGAGCGCCTCGAAGAAACCAGAGGCCTTCGCCTTGTCCCAGAGCAACACGTTGCCCACGTCGGTGTCGTCGAATCCGCCGATCGGCACGCTGGTGGTGACGGTGTCACCGCGCATCGCCCAGCCGAGTGCGGCCAGGTTCCAGATGTGGTCACCGTCGTCGACCTTCAGCGACCCCGCGACCCCGGTTGCCATGGGCCACAGGGCGAACGGATTCGCGAGGGTGCCCGCGCCCGTCGCCTTCTTCAGCAGCGCGGCCATGAACATCCGCTGGCGGTTCATCCGGTCGACATCGGCGGTCGGGGTCGCGCGGGTGCGCACGAATCCGAGGGCCTGCGGGCCGGACAGTTTCTGACAGCCCGCGGCCAGGTCGAGCCCGGCCAGCGGGTCGACGATCGGCTCGTCCAGGCACATCTCGATCCCGCCGATCGCGTCGACCACGCTCGCGAAACCACCGAACCCGATCTGGGCGTAATGATCGATCCGCACGCCCGTTGCGACCTCCACCGTCTGGACCAGCAACGGCGCGCCGCCCAGCGCGAACGACGCGTTGAGCTTGTCCTTGCCATGGCCGGGAATGCTCACGTAGGAGTCGCGCGGCAGGCTGACCATCGTGGTCGGGCCGGAGGACGGGATGTGCACCATCATGATCGTGTCGGTGCGCTCGGGTCCGGTGTCGCCGCCGGTCGCGAGTTCCTGTTCCTGCTCGGTCGAGAGGTCACCGCGACCGTCGGAGCCGACCAGCAGCCAGTTGGTGCCGGGGGTATTGCTCACGCGGTCGCTGTAGGACGGGAGCGCGGTGATGCGGGTCAACGAGTTGTCCAGGTGCACGACCGCGGCGATCAGACCGGCGATCAACAGCACGACGATCACCATGAACCACCGGAACGGATGACGTCTGCGCCTGCGTTTCGGTGGCTGCGCCTGTCTGCCGCCGGGCGGCGGGGGCGTGCGGCGCGGCGGGAGACCGTCGTGATGGGGGACCGGACGTTGCGTCGGGGCGTGCCGGACCTGGTCGCGACGGGGAACCGGCTGTTCACGGCGTGGGGGTTGTTGGCGCCGGGGTTCGACCCGCTCGTGTGGCATCTGCGAATACGCCAGCGGCTGGTCGCCGGAGTTGCCGCGGTGCAGCACCTGGGTGGGTTCGACGTGCGAGGCACCGCGCCGAGGCGCCGGGTTGTAGCGGACAGTCGGCCCGTCCTCGGGATTCTGGCGCCGATCGTGGCCAGGCGGCCGGCCATAGCGCGGATCCGGGGGCATCGCGCGACCCTGCGGCGGCACAGGACGACCTTGTGGGGGCACGGCGGGACCGCCTGGGCGGCCGGAGGTCGGCGGCACCCGGCGTCTACGGGGGTCCTCGCGGGGGTCGTCGCCGTTCATCACCGTCAAACTCTACTGATCGTCGGGGGCGCGGGCGGGTTCTGCGCGCGCGGTCACTACTGGGATACCCCGCGCGAGGGTCACTGTTATCGCGAAACGCGGTGATGTGGTGAAACTCGCCGCGACACGCCGTCCACATCAGTGACCGGGCGCGCCGGTACGACGCTGGAAACCCCGGTTGACCGGCGGCCTGCCCACGCCGCTGACCATGTCCGGAGTAGCGATCACGGCAACCAGCCGACGCGCCCCCGCAGCACGTTGTAGCCGAGGTAGGCGACCGCGTCGATCGTCGCGTGGGCCAGGATCAGCGGCCACAGCCGGTTGGTGCGCTGCCAATAGCGCCCGAAGATCAGACCCATCACCAGATTGCCCAGCCCGCCGCCGATCCCCTGGTACAGGTGGTAACTGCCGCGCAACAGCGCCGACGCGGCCAGCGACGAGTTCTCCGACCAGCCGAGCCTGCGCAGCCGGGTGAGCAGATAGCCGACCACCAGCACTTCCTCGGCGACGGAATTCGCACACGCCGACAGGATCAGCACCGGCAGCCGCCACCAGTGCTCCGACAGCGAACTCGGCACAATCGTCACGCTCACGCCCATCGCGTGCGCCACCAGATACAGCGCGAGTCCCGGCAACCCGATCACCGCCGCCAGCACCAGCCCCGCCACGATATCGCCGCGCCTGATCCGCGCCAGCCCGATCAGGCGCGGCCCGATTCCACTGCGCCACAACAGATAGAGCCCCAGCGCCGCCCACGCCATCAGCCGCGTCACCCCGACGAGCTGGAACAGCAGATCCAGGAACGAGTTGTTCGACCGCGACGCGTTCAACGCCACCGTCCGTCCCCCGACCCCACCCGGCGACAACGCCGAGTCGAGCAGCGACAGACCGGCGCTGATCCCACTCAACCCGAAGGTCACGAGCAGCACGACCGCGATCTCGACCCGCAGCCCGAACCTGTCCCGCTCACTCAGCGGGGCCTCCGGAGAATCGACACGCATGCCGCGCAGTGTAAGCACTCGATCGTGTCAGCCCGCCCTGTCGACACCCGTGCACCCAGCCTGGGCCGGGTAACCCTGGGATGTCCCTACCCAAAGGGCCGCCAGGGCCCCGCTCGAGCGCGCCAGCGCTCCAAGCACACAGCTACCAGTACCGCACTGTCAGTCCCGATCCATGCTCCAAGAGCGCAGATCAAATGCGACGCAAACCGTTCAAGAACGGGCAACCGGCCAGGACACGAACCGCCCGGCTCAGCGATTCGATGTCATCGGCAGGGGTGGGGAAGGGTAGCCGGACGTCGTGATCGCCGTCGTTGCTCTCGACCCGCAGCGTGAGCCCATAGCGGTCGATGGCGAGCGGATGCACCAGCCCGCCGCGCAACCGAGTCGGCAGGTGGCGCGCCAGCTGGGCGACGACATCGGCGTGATCCTCGGACATGTGTTGCAGCCAGGCGCTTTCCAGCTCGCAGAACGGGTCGGCCGTGGCGGCGCGCAGATCGGCGTGATCGACGGACTCGGCACCCGCGGTGTCGGCCAGCACCGCCGAATTCACCACGATCCGCAGCAGCGTCACCCCGTGGCCGACATCGAGCAGCCCCGGATGCGGGTACTCCTTGGCGATTTCGACGGCGAGCGCGCGCTGTGCCTGCTCCGGTACCTGTCGCACCCATCCGCGCAACCACACCAGCGCCCGCACCGGCTCGCGCAGCGGCAGCGGCGCGTGATCGGTGAGCTCCAGCACCGCCGAGGTCTCGTTGGCCGTGGCGGCCAGCGCGGCCGCGAGCGAGGATCCGGGCACCGCGATCACCGCATCGCCGCAACGGCGCAGGTGATGCAGCGTGGTGGGAACCGGATCGATCCCGGGGAGCGCGAGCACCGCCGTCTCGGCATGAGCGCACGCACTGCGTACCCGCTCGGCGGTGGTCGGCGCGAGGATCGTGGTGGGGCTCGACATGACAACCTCCGCGAACGTTTGATTAGGTAAACCTAAGCTAAGTTACAAACGCTCGCCACGCAAGAGGACACCCCGAAGAATCGAGCCGATACGGTGGACCGATGACGCACGACGACCACGGCGACGACCATTCCGCCCCCGCCGCCGAACCCGTCCTGCTGAACCTGTCGGCCCCCGCCCGCCGCAGCCTGGTAGCCGACCTGGTCCGCCCCGCGGGCAGTTCCCCCACCCCCGT
Organism: Nocardia sp. FBN12; assembly: GCF_050320175.1. Lineage (GTDB taxonomy): Bacteria > Actinomycetota > Actinomycetes > Mycobacteriales > Mycobacteriaceae > Nocardia. Next base: position 6,105,160 of record NZ_CP190048.1, read on the forward strand.
CGATGTCGACATCCCCGACCCCGACCTGACCGCCTTCCTGGCCGGCATAGCCCACGCCGACCACGGCTTCACCGCCAGCACTACCAGCGGCCCCCGCGCCCTCGCAGTAGTCGCAGGCACCGTGGCGGCCCTCTGCGGCGAAGACATCCCCACCGCCCTCACCACCCCCGACCTCGCCTTCCTGAAATCACTGAAGCCCGCCGCCATCGAGGCCACCCGCACCGTCCTGCTGGCCATAGAAACCCCCAACGAACAGGCAATCACCGAAGCCCTACGCGTACTGGATCGCTAACCCCACAGCCTGGGCCGGGTAACCCCCTGTACGCAACCCCGAACCACCAAACCCCGATATGTCCCTGCCACACATCCCGCCACCGCGTCACATACCGAACCTTCGAGTCCGAAACCCAGCCGACGCCAGCCGCTAAAGTTGCAATGTGCCGTCTATTGCGTATTTCGGACCATCCGGAACCTTCACCGAGATGGCTCTGGCGAAGTTCGAGAACTCGGGTGCCTTCGACGCCCCGGTGGAGCGCGTCGCCGCGCCGAGCCAAGGCGCGGCGCTGGACCTGATTCGCACCGGCCACGTCGACGGCGCGGTCGTGCCGATCGAGAGCTCGGTGGAGGGCTCGATCCCGGCAACCCTAGACTCCCTCGCCATCGGCCCCCGCCTGCAGATCATGGCCGAAACCGAGCTCGAGGTGACCTTCACGATCGTGGCGCGACCCGGCACCTCGCTGGCCGAGGTCCGCACGCTGGCCGCGTATCCGGTGGCGGCGGCGCAGGTCAGGGAGTGGGTGGCACGAAACATGCCCGATGCGCGTCCCTTCACCTCGGCGTCCAACGCCGCCGCCGCCGAAGACGTGGCCGCCGGGACAGCCGACGCCGCTGTCTCGACCACCCTGGCAGGCGAACGACTCGGCCTGGCCACCCTGGCCGACGGCGTGGCCGACCACGACCAGGCCATCACCCGCTTCGTCCTGGTCACCCGGCCGGGCGTCGCCCCGCATGTCACCGGTGCCGACCGCACCTCCGTCGTGCTCGAACTGCCCAACGAGCCCGGATCGCTGATGCGCGCGTTCGCCGAATTCGCCACGCGCGGGGTCGATCTCACCCGCATCGAGTCGCGCCCGACCCGAACGGGCATGGGCACCTATCGGTTCTACCTCGACTGTGTCGGTCACATCGATGACCCGGCCGTCGCCGAAACATTGAAAGCCTTGCACCGCACCGTCCAGATCCGATTCCTCGGATCATGGCCCGCGACAGCGGCTCTCGGCTCGCCACCGCCGTCGGACGAACCTGCGGCAGAATGGTTGACGCAATTGCGAAAGGGGGTCGCGGACCTATGACTACCCGCGCGAAACTGATTCTGGTGCGACACGGCGAGACCGAGGGCAATGTCGCGAAGATCCTCGACACCGCGCTGCCCGGCCTGCCACTGACCGAACGTGGTGTGGCACAGGCGAAAACATTCGGCGCCGGCCTGGAGCGCGCACCCCAGGTGCTGGTCTCGTCGGACGCGCTACGCGCCCGCCAGACTGCGAGCCACATCGAAGAGGCCACCGGCACAAAGGCATACGTGCTCGATGGCCTCTACGAGGTGCAGGTCGGCGACCTGCACGGCCGCTCCGACAAGGAAGCACACGACCTCTTCCAGCAGATCTACCGCGGCTGGCATCTCGGCGAACTCGACGTCCACGCCCCCGGCGGCGAATCCGGCCACGAGGTACTTGCCCGCATCCTGCCCGTCCTCGAAGGCCTGCGCGAGGAGTTCCTGACCGACGACGCCGACGGTGACGTGGTGGTCGTCAACCACGGTGCGGCAATGCGACTCATCGGCAAGGCGCTGGCCGGGGTGGCGCCCCCGTTCACCACGAACAACCACCTCGACAACACCGAAACCATCGAACTGCTCCCGACCGAGGACGGCGGCTGGGAATGCCTACGCTGGGGCAAATTCACCCCACCCTTCACCATCAAGGCAGACCCATCCGCAGACGACCCGATGGGCTGAACGCTTCGGCTGCGCCTACGGTTCGCGGCTGGTGGTGGGGGCGTTTGGTTGGGGCGGTTGCGGGTGGGCCGGGCTTACGCCTTAGTGGCTGCCTCGGTAGGGAATTCGGTGCGGATTGGTAGGGACTCGATGAGGTCGGCTACCGCGGTGCGTAGGCGGGCGTTGGTGCCGCTGGCGATGGACGACCACTTCACCCCGTCGTCGGCGACGCTGGCGGTGATGATGAATCGACCTGCGCGCGTGTTGAATACGGCGATGTGGTTGTCCTGGATGTCGCGGGTGCCGTCACCGTAGGCCACGCCGACGATCTCGGCGTAGGAGTGGATCTCCACCAGCGCCGAGGCCAGTGCCTGTGCGTCGGTGGCCGGATTGCCCACCTTGCTCAGGCGCTTCGCGGTAGCGGCCGCGTCACCGGTGTCGCCGAAGATCGGCGCCAATTGTTCGGTGGGAGCGTTCATTCCGTACAGCTCGAGCGCTTCGACCGGCCCGAGTGCCTGCAGCACCGCACCGGGCAGGTCGAGACCCGCGTCGTCGATGACGTAGGACTCCGGCCCGCGCAGGGCGACGACCGCGCGGTCGTCGCCCTGCGCCAGACAGAATCGGTTGACCTGGCCTGCCACCACCCAGCGCAGCGCGATGATCCACTGCGGCCGGTAGAGCACCCGCAGCCGTTCGGCGAGCTCGGGTGCCACCACCTGGCCGAACAGCAGTTCGCGTTCGGCCAGGGCGGCCTCTGCCACGTTCATGGCGGCGTCGTGCGCGGTGACGTTGTCATAGCGGCCCATGGCGTCGAGCACCACGGGCATCTCGTCGAATTCCAGTTTCTCCAGGAGGAACTGCATGTCGTCGAGCGAGAGCACGACGGCGCCGAGCAGCGAACCTCCGCTGCCCGAGCCGAGAACCGTCACTTGGCCGATCCGGTGAGGTCGGCGCCGATCACACCTTCGGCCGCGTAACGACCGTCGGTGAACTCGTCGGAGCGCACGTAGTCGATGCCATCGTGCTCGTCGTCTTCCTCGCCCTTCTGCCGGTTGCCCATCAGCGGGTTGGCGCCGGTGCCGGTGTTGCGCACGGGTGCGGTATCGGCGCGGTTGACGACCGCCTCCGACACCGGCGCGCTCGCCGCCGCGTTCGCGGCGGGCGCGCCCCAGCCCTCTGGCAGCTTCAGCGAACCCGCGCTGACGCCACCGAGACTGGCCGAGGTTGTGGCCATGCCACCGACAGCGGCACCGGCGACACCGATACCCGCCATAGCGGGGGCGACGGCAGCGGTACTCGCGGGTGCGGTGGCCGCCGAGATCGCGGACGCGCCGATCTGACCGACCGTGCTGACACCGCTGGTGAGCACGCCACCGGCGGTGTTGGCCGCTTGGGTGGCCGCGCTGATCACGCCGGGGTTGGACACGAAGGCCTGCGCCGCTGCGACCGCGGTCTGCAGCGGATCGCCACCACCGAAGTCGCCCGACGCCGAACCCGCGCCGCTGGCGATCGGCGGCGGCATGGTGAACTCGCTGGGGACGGCGACGGTGGCCGAAGTGGCGGCCTCGTAGGTCTCCATCACCAGGGCGGCGCGGATGTCCATGGCGTGGCGCGCGACTTCGGCGACCTCGAAGGCGCCGGAGACGACACCGGGCGGGTTGGCCGAAGCGGCCACCGCGGCGTTGGTGCCGATGATCTCGGGCAGGCTCGGCATCGCGATCGAGGCGACGGTGTAGGCGGTGGCGTTGGCCGCGCACTTGCCGCTGATCGCCGCGGCCGCGATGCCCTGCTGGCTGGCCCAGCCCGCGAACGGGGCAAGACGGGCGAGCGCGGCGATACCGTTGACGCCCTGGAGGCCGACACCGACCTCCGCGATCACGCGCGTGATGGTGAAGGCGGCGTCGCCCCACGCGGCGGCCAGCGTGCCCCACGACGTGGCGGCGGCGCTGATCGGGATCGCGTGTGCGCCCGCGTTGAGCGTGGTGGAGTTCATTTCGGCCATACGAGGCAGCCAGAAAACCCCGGTGATCCCTGCGGTCATGCTTGTTTCTCCCCTGAGTAAATGATCGTCGACAGGATCGGGCGACTACACCTGGATGGCGTTGATCGTCGCCGCCCGGACCACGTCTTCCCCGATGTTCGTGGCCAGCTGTGAGCGCAGCGTCGCGGCGGCGTGATGCAGCTCGAGGATCGCCTGGGCGACCGATCCGTCGTGCTTGCCCGCCGCGGTGTTGAAGTGGGTCGCCGCGAGCAGCGACACCTCTTCGGCGCCGGAGGGCAGCACATGCGTGGTCGGCCCGGCGAGCCCGGCCGCGATGGCGAGGCGCTCGGCGAGCAGATCCAGCTCCGCGGATGCGGCGAGGACGATTTCAGGTGCGATGAGAACGTGTCCAACCATGACCCGACTCCTTCTGGTGGCGGCTATCGGGAACCACGAGAATTCCCCCTACGAGTACTAGGACGCGAGAGCGGGTCATTCGGTTCCATCGATTCCCCACCCAGTTTCGCTATCCCCATCCCAGCTCATGCAACCGGTCGTCGTCAATCCCGAAATGGTGTGCTATTTCATGGATCACGGTGATCGCGACTTCCTCGACCACCTCGTCGTCGGTGTTGCAGATGTCGAGAATAGCGTCTCGGTAGATCGTGATGGTATCCGGCAACGATCCAGCGTAGTAGCTGTCGCGCTCGGTCAGGGCGATCCCGTGGTACAGCCCCAGCAGCGACGGTTCCTCGTCGTTCCGGGGCTCTACCAGCACCACAACATTGTCTATGGCACCCGACAGTTCCGCCGGAATCTGGTCGAGGGCATCGCTCACCAGCTCTTCGAAACGCCGCTCCGGCATCCGCTCGGACAACGTCACCTCGGCTGGGGCTGCGGCGGCAGCGGCGCGGCGCCCGGCAGCGGGGCCGGCGTGGAGCGTCCGGAGTTCGGCGGGGGCACCGGAGCCTGTCCGTCGATCAGGATCTCGCCGCGGGCCGAGCCGACGATGGGCGCGAAACCCTCACGGTCGGCGCCTTTTCCGAGCCAGCAGTCCAGTTTGTGGCTGCCCGCGAGCCAGCTGGCGGGCTCCAGATAGTCGAAGAACAGGGTCAGCGTCTTGTTGCGGATCGCGTCCGGGCTGCCGAGGTAGTCGCCGGAGAGCCGGTTGCATTCGGCTTCGACGAACTTGTCCTGCTCGGCTTCCGACGGCGGTCCACCGCTGAAGTTGGTGGCGAGGTCGACGGTGCCGACGATCTCCACCGAGTGCGGCTGGGCGCAGTCGACCGGGTCGGTGGGCAGGTTCTGATTGATGCCGAGGCAGGTGCCGGTGGCGTGCACCTTCGACTGATCGCTCTCGGCCAGCGAGCCGGTGGTGGCCGGGCTGGCGGTGGTGGCCGCCACCTGGACACCGCAGCGCAGGGTCCGGTCGCCGTGCTGCCAACCGGCCGGGCTCGGCGACATCACATTCACCATGAACTTGCCGCGCGGATCGAACCGCCCGCCCAGGTACTTCTGCACGGCGGTGACGCAGTGCTCGTCGCGCAACTCGGTCATCCGCAGCGAATCGGGGTGGCGGGTGCCCTCGGCGAACTCGCGCCCCGGATAGGCGCTGAGGTCGATGACACCCGCCACCTCGAACAGGTGCTTGTCGCCGCAGCCCACCTTCACCAGGTCGCTGCGGTCGGGCTTGGACCAGGTCAGGCAGTCGCCCTGCGCGGCGCTGCTGAACTCCTTGTCCCGCACCACCGGTTCGGCACCGGGCTGATGCGCTTCCACCTTGTCGGTGTCGAAGCCGGTCACGGCCATGGTGACCATGGCCGCGATGATCGCCCCGAAGGCGCCTATCAGCAGCCCCCAACGCAGTTTCGTCGCGGACAGGTGCAGGGCGCCGCCACGGCTGGGCGCGGCACGGTCTTCGGCTCGATTGCCCTCGGCTTGGTTGCTCTGCTTCTTCGACATCGACGACGAGTGTATTTGCCGTTGCGGACTCTCGGGTCAGCCCCGCAGAGCTGACACGAAGATGCCGGGTACGCGGCGCAGCTTGCCGTCGCCGTAGAAATCGGTCAGCTTGCGGCCGGTGGCGGTGCCGGTCTTGTTCGAGACGAACCACGGCGGCTTCGGGGTGAGGGCGAACTCTCCGCGCAGGATCGAGCGCGGCGCGGGCCGGAACGGACCGCGGACCACCGTGCGTTCGACGTCGTCGAGGAGGAAGGCGTTGTGTACGACGCCGACGCCGCTCTGGATGTCGTCGAGGGTGTGGCCGGGGTAGGCACCCCAGCTGGCGCGCGGCGTGAGGAACGCGAGCCCGGTCCAGGCATTGAGGGCGACGGTGCCGTAGCGCAGGTCCTCGATCGCGGTGTCGAGTTTCGCGCCGAGCTCGGTGATGGTCGCCGGGTCGGCGATGATGTTGGCGCCCAGGGTGCCCATCAGTTCGTCATTGGCGAAATCGACCGCGTTGCTGAGGAATTCGGCCCCGGCGCCCGGCAGTTCGACCACACCGAGGACGGGGGAGAAGTACTCGGTGCGCAGCAGGGGAGTGTCCGTCGCCGGCAGGTTCTCGACGAGCAACCGGCCGTTGGCGCGAGCGGCGTCGGGGTAGCTCTCCAGCGCGCCGGCGACCCGGTTGTCGCTGCCCGGGTAGTAGGCGGTGCGCGCTGGCGCGGTGTCGATCGCGGCGCGCAGTTCGGTGAGGAACTGCGCCTTGAGCGGCCAGTCGGCGGCGAGCACCACCGTCTGCGCGGCGACGCAGTTGTAGCCACCGTTGTGCAGGCGCTGGGTGGCCACGTGCTCGGCCTGGAACTTCAGATCGGCGGCCGACCAGTCACCGGGAATCACGATGCACGGCGCCACACCGCCGAGTTCGCTGGTGATCGGCTTGTCCAGGATGGGCTCGCCGGTCTTGTCGGCACCCGGACCCCAGACGATCGCGTCGTGGGTGGGCGCGCCGCCGGTCATGTGCACGTGCGCGACCAGCGGATGGTTCACCAGGTAGCCGCCCTCGGGGGCCCCACCGGTGAGGATGCGTACCACACCGAGCTCGATGAACGGCGCGAAGATCGCCTGGAACACCGGCAGCAGCGGATCGGTGATCGGATTGAGCTTGAGCGCGACGACGCGGTTGTTGGCGTAGAGCTCGTAGAGGGTGTCCAGCGGCGCGATCGACATGATGTTGCCCGCGCCGAGCACCGCGCCGACCCCGTTGGTCGCGGCGGGTTCGAGCTGGGCGAGCCCCGCTTTGCGCCGCGCGGTCGCGGCGTCGACACCGGGCTTGAGCCACACATCGGCACTGAACCCGCTCAGCAACAGCTTGTCGTAGAAGCCGTGCGGCAGCGCGGGCACGGCCACCCGGCCGCCGGGCGCGGTGGTGAGTTCGACACCGTCGAGCGGGCTGGTGCCCTGCTCGAGCGCGGCCATCGACTCGCTCAGCGCCGCCGCGCCCGCGAGCATCGTCATCGGGCCCGACATCCACTCCTCGCCGAGCAGCGGGCTGTCGACGTCGAGCTTCTTGATGGTGCGGGCAGCGGCGACCCAAGCCTCGGCGTCGCGGGCGGTCAGCGCGTGCAGTTCGTCGAGCAGTTCGCGGCGGCGACGCAGGTCTGTCGCGGCCCAGGTCTTTTCCCCTTGGGTGAGATCGGCGAGCGCGGTATCGATGACAGCGGTGTCGAAAGAGGTACTCACACCGCAACTATGCCCCTGTGCTGCCCGATTGGCATAGGCCGAAAGATTGAGAGTTGCGTAAACAACTAGGCTTGATTCCCATGATCGACCTCCGATTCCTGCGCGAGAACCCGGAAGCCGTCCGCGCCTCGCAGCGGACCCGCGGTGAGGACCCCGCACTCGTCGACGCCCTGCTCGAGGCCGACGCCGCGCGCCGGGCCGCTGTGGCCACCGCCGACAACCTGCGCGCCGAGCACAAGGCCATGGGCAAGGTGATCGGTAAGGCGAGCAAAGAGGAGCGCCCCGCGCTGCTGGCCGCCGCCACCGACATGTCCGCCAAGGTCAAAGAGGCCGAGCTCGCTCAGCACGCCGCCGATGCCGACTTGGACGCCGCGCAGCGCGCGATCTCCAACGTCGTGCAGGACGGCGCGCCCGCGGGCGGCGAGGACGACTACATCGTGCTCGAAACCGTCGGCACCCCACCGGTTTTCGACTTCGAGCCGAAGGATCACCTCGAGCTCGGTGAGTCGCTGCAGCTGATCGACATGGAGCGCGGCGCGAAGGTGTCGGGCTCGCGGTTCTACTTCATGACCGGCTACGGCGCGCTGCTGCAGCTGGGTCTGCTGCAGCTGGCGGCACAGAAGGCCGTCGCCAACGGCTTCACCATGATGATCCCGCCGGTGCTCGTGCGCCCGGAGATCATGGCGGGCACGGGCTTCCTCGGCCAGCACGCGGCCGAGGTCTACCACCTCGAAGACGACGACCTCTACCTCGTCGGTACCTCGGAGGTGCCGCTGGCCGGCTACCACTCCGACGAGATCCTCGACCTGAGCGCGGGCCCGAAGCGGTACGCGGGCTGGTCGTCGTGCTTCCGCCGCGAGGCCGGTAGCTACGGCAAGGACACCCGCGGCATCATCCGCGTGCACCAGTTCGACAAGGTCGAGATGTTCGTCTACACCACCCCTGAGCAGGCCGATGCCGAGCATCAGCGGCTGCTGGCGTGGGAGCGCGAGATGCTCGCCGCGATCGAGGTGCCCTACCGGGTGATCGACGTGGCCGGTGGCGATCTGGGTAGCTCGGCGGCGCGCAAGTTCGACTGCGAGGCGTGGGTGCCCACCCAGCAGACCTACCGCGAACTCTCCTCCACCTCGAACTGCACCACCTTCCAGGCGCGCAGGCTGTCGGTGCGCTATCGCGACGAGAACGGCAAGGCGCAGGTCGCGGCCACGCTGAACGGCACGCTGGCCACCACGCGCTGGATCGTGGCGATCCTGGAGAACCATCAGCAGGCCGACGGTTCGGTGCGCGTGCCCGCGGCGCTGGTCCCGTTCGTGGGCACCGATATCTTGAAGCCGTAAGCTAGGAGTTTGCCAGCGGTCCATTTGTGGATGTGGCAAACAACCTGACCGATCAACATCTAGGCTGGTGCTCGTGCGAGGAATCGGGGCGCGCGGCGATACCCGAACCCGGGTGCGGGCGGCATCGGCGTTGGCGACGGCGAAGGTTATGGCCAGGACAACGGGGGCGTTCTACGTCCTCGGCGGTGTCCTCGGCCTGATGATCACTGCCGTCGCACCGGGCGACGACGGCAATCGCGTCGTTGTCGGTACCGCGGCGGCGATCTCGGTGCTGCTCGGGCTCACGCTGCTCGCGTGGGGTCCGCGTATGCCGCACGCCCTGCATCACGCCTACCTCGCCACCGCGGCGGTGCTCGTCGCGATCGCGGTCTACGACTTCCCCAACCTGGTCGGCGCCATCACCCTTGCCTCGTTCTTCGTGTTCGTCGCCTGCGACGCGGCCCTGTTCTTCGCGTGGTCCCAAGCCGCCGCGCACATCGGTTTCGCGATGGTGCTGTGCCTGCTGGTGTTGCCCGCTCGCGGGTTGCCGTGGTGGTCCGGGCTGATCCCGGCCGGTGTCACCTTCGGCGCGGGCGTGGTGGTCGGCATCCTCACCCGGATGGCGTCGGAAGCCGATATCGACGTGCTCACCGGCCTGCTCAACCGCCGCGGTTTCGAGAAGCAGCTCAATCCCGCGATCGATGCGGCCGGTCGCGGCGGGCAGGGCATGGCCCTGGTCCTCGTCGACCTCGACCGCTTCCAGAAGATCAACGACCACCTCGGTCACCGCGCGGGCGACGCCGTCCTGCAGCGCGTCGCCGATACCTGGCTGGACCTGCTCGCCCCCGGCCAGGTGCTGGCCCGGTTCGGCGGCGACGTGTTCGCGCTGCTGTTGCCCGGGACCACCGAGCAGGCCGCGATCCTGCTCACCGAACAACTGCGTGCCGCGGTGACCATGGGCTGTTCGGCCGGTGTCACCTCCTGGCAGCCGGGCGAATCCGGTTCGCTGCTGGTCAGCCGCGCCGATGTGGGCCTCTACCGGGCCAAGCAGGCGGGCCGCAATCGCACGGTGCTCGAATCCTCGCGTCAGCTCCCCTTAGCCGTGGAACTGCGCGAGGCCATCGACCGCGGTGCGCTCGACGTGCACTACCAGCCGATCGTCAGCCTCACCGAGGACGGCGGCCAGGCGGTCGGCGTCGAGGCGCTGCTGCGCTGGTCGTCGAGCGCGCAACCCGAGGTCACCACCGAGGGCCTGATCCGAGTCGCCGAGGAATACGACCTCATCTCCGACCTCGACGAGCTGGTCCTGCGCCGCGCCTGCGCCGACGCGGCTCGCCTGCAGGAGAGCTTCGCGTCGCTGAACCTCACCCTCAATGTGAACGTCTCCGGCCTCGAGCTGGCCGAGACCGAGTACGCCGAGCGGGTCGCGACCATCCTGTCCGATACCGGCTGGCCCGCAGACCAGCTCGTCCTCGAGGTGACCGAGAGCGAACTCGCCGCCGAATCCCAGACCGCGATCACCAACCTGCACACCCTGCGCGACCGTGGCGTGCGCATCGCCATCGACGACTTCGGCACCGGCTACTCCTCGCTGAGCCGCCTGGCCACCATCCCCAGCGACATCCTCAAGGTCGACCAGTCCTTCGTCGCCGCCATCCGCTCCGATTCCCCCGCCCCGCCGCTGCTCAGCGTCATCGCCGCGCTGAGTAAGTCCCTCGACCTGCAGGTCATCGCCGAGGGTGTGGAAACCGAATACCAGGCCGCCGTCCTCACCGAACTCGGCTTCGCCCTGGCCCAGGGCTACCACTACAGCGACTCGCATCCGGTCTCGGAACTCATCAACGACCTCAACGACGGCCGTCCGCTGGTGAGCACCACCGACGAGGACGATTCCCTCGCCGCCAACGGCTGGATCCCGCTCGGATAATCGCTTGACCCGCCCGGTCGCGGCGCGAACGATAGACCCCATGCGAATGCTCTTCTACGGCTGTTGACCTTCCCCGCTCCGACAGGCGGTGGCCTGGGTGCGACGTGATCGGGTTCGCGACCTCACCGCGCGTGCGGTCCTGTTCAAGGGCACGCGCGACCTGCTGCCGATCTACGCGCTCTACGGGGTGCTGTTCGCCGATCACGGGCTGAGTACGGCGCAGATCTCGCTGTTGCTGGCGATCTGGTCGGTGACCGCGTTCCTGCTCGAGGTGCCATCGGGCGCGTGGGCCGACACGGTGTCCCGTCGCCGCCTGCTCGTGCTGAGCTCGCTGTTGCAGACCGCGTGTTTCGCCCTCTGGATGCTGGCGCCCTCGTTTACCGGGTTCGCGCTCGGCTTCCTCGTCTGGGGTATCGCGGGCGCGCTGGAATCGGGGACTTTCGAGGCGTTGATCTACGACGAGCTGGTCGCGCAGCGTGAGCCGTCCGCCTACGCGCGCATCATGGGATGGGCACGCGCCGCCCAGGAGAGCACCGTACTCGTGGCGATCCTCGCCGCCGCACCACTGTTCGCCATCGGTGGCTACGCGCTGGTCGGCTGGGTCAGCGTCGGTGTCGGTCTCCTGCACACCCTGACCGCCCTGGCTCTGCCCAGTGCGCCGGTCGCCATCTCCGCCACCGCCGTCGACGATCTCGAAGACGAATCTCCACCCGAACCACTCGGTCCACACATCAACCCGGGGTCGGCATCAGTCGTTGTGGCACAGTCCAATTCGAACGCCACGACCTCGTCGCGATACCTCTCGATGCTCAAGACCGGGCTCTCCGAAGCATTTCGCGTCCGCAGGGTCCGCCGGGGCGTTCTACTCGGCGCCCTCCTCTACGGCGTCACCGCCTTCGACGAGTACTTCGGCCTACTCGCGGTCTCCGGCGGCGCTTCGACCAGCACCTCGGCACTGCTGGTCGGCGTCACCGTCGCGGGCTCGCTGATCGGCTCGCTGCTGGCGGGCCGCACCGAATCCCTCTCATCCCGCGTTCTCGCCGTAGCCCTGTTCCTGGCCGGAATCCTTTTCATCACAGGCGCGTCGGCCGTAGGGGCCGCCGCGGGCCAGGCCTGGATCTGGATCGGATTCGTCGGCATCGGCGTCGCTTACGGCATCGACTTCAACGTCGAAGTAGTCGCGGGGGCACGCCTCCAGGACGCCATCGAAGGACCGGCTCGGGCCACCGTGACCTCGGTCTCCGGCTTGCTCTCCGAGATCGTCGCCCTCGGTGTCTTCGCGTTCGTACCCGCCGCGACCCGATACCTGTCGATCTCCACCACCATCGCGCTGCTCGGTACGGTCCTACTCGCGGCCGCCCTGCTGACCCCGACCTGGATGCCGCCGAGGTCCCGCCGGTAGCGGTCCGGTGTTAGATTCTGGACGCACGGTGGGTGAGCGGTACCCCTGCCGCGTCGAGCGTTATCGGGGGAGTTGGACGACAGTGATCACAGCGCTATCCAGCGATGACCCGAATACGGTGTCGCGCTATCGAATTCTCGGATTGCTTGGTGCGGGCGGAATGGGGCGAGTGCTGCTCGGCCTCGGCCCGGACGGTCGCTTCGTCGCGATCAAGCAGATCCATTCGAGACTGCTCGACGACGGCGACTACCGGTCCCGTTTTCATCGCGAGGTCGCCATCTCGACGCGTGTCTCCGGAGCATTCACCGCCGCCGTGGTGGATTTCGACACCACGGGCGAAATCCCCTGGCTGGCCTCGGTATTCATTGCCGGCGTGCCCCTCGATACCGCGGTTGGGCAGTACGGCGCGCTTCCTGTCGCGAGCGTCCGAACCCTGGCCTCTGGGCTCGCTTCGGCGTTGCATTCGATTCACACGACTGGCCTCATACACCGAGACCTCAAGCCCGCCAACGTCATTCTCGCGAAAGACGGTCCTCGGGTGATCGATTTCGGCATCGCTCGTGGCACGGAATCGGAGGAGTCACTCACCGAGGTGGGCAGCGTTCTGGGTTCTCCGGCGTATATGTCGCCCGAGCAAGCGGGCGCCGGCGCCATCACTGCCGCCAGCGATATCTTCTCCCTCGGTTCGCTGCTCTACATGGCGGCGACCGGTATGAGCCCCTTCGCCGCGGCTTCGGCGCCGGTCACCCTGTTCAATATCGTCCACACCGAGCCCGACCTCGCACCGGTTCCCGAGCAACTCCGCGAACTCATCGCAGGCTGTCTGCGCAAAGACCCACGCGAGCGTCCGACCGCCGCTCAGATCTTGGACTACCTGGGCATTCTCGCCATCCAGGGCAACCCATGGCCCGCGCCGATACACCAGGACATCGCGGCACAGACCGCACGGATGCGGGAGCTGACGGCCGATCCCGAGCGCACCCAGATCATTCTGGGCGCACCGCCACATCGTCTGGTGCCGCCCGACCAGCCGAAACGCCGCCGCGGACGCTTGCTCGGCGTGGCCTGTGCGGTGGTGATCGTGATAGTCGCTGCCACTGCGGCCGTGGCACTGCTGCGCGGCAACACACCCGCACCACCGAATGCGGCAGGCCCCGCAGCGGTCATGCCCACACTGGCGCAACTGCGTGGAGTCGACGCCTGTGCGTGGTTGCGCCAAGCGCTCGGACCGACTCTGCCGCAATCGGTCGCGACAGGTGTTCGCCGCGAAACCGATTCGTGGAGATGGACGACGACATCGTCATGGGGGTGTGACGGCAGCTCGGGGACCGGTCGGATGATCGTCGAGATAGGCGGTGCTCTCATGGGCTTCGCGTCGACGCAGCGCGAGGTCGGACAACTCGATCTTCTCCGACGCGGTCGTGACTGTGCGTTCGCCGTCGCGGGCAGCGAGCAGGCATCGTGGGGGATCAGTGTCGATATCGGTCTGGCGGTCGACTGCGCGCTGGCCGAGTACGCCATCGATCGCCTGGTCGCGGCGTTGCCATCGCTTGTTGTCGATCCCGCGATCGCACGCTCGCTGGCGTCGATCGACCCGTGTGACCTCGTCACCGAAGAGGAGATCAGGGCTGCTGGTTCATCGGGGCCGGGTGTGCCGACGGCGCACAGCTGTTCGTGGGGCGGGGATGGCCGAGTCCGGGTGGATGTCGGTCGGCCGGATGATCTCGACTCCGGCACGATTTTGGCCATCAACGCCGTCGACATCGGCGAAGGCACACTGGTCTACAACGCGGACTTCAACCTGGGCCGTGATGATAGAGGCTGTTCCAGCACCTACCGGTTCCGCGCAGTCGACGCGAGTCGCCACGAGACGGTCACTGTGCGGGTAGTCGGTTCCTCACTCGCTGTCCGTCGGTGTCCGGCAGGCGAGGCGATCGTTGCGGGGTTGGTAACCAGGCTGCCGCAGCGGTAGCAGTCTCCAGCGCGGGATGCTAACTTTCGCAATAGGTTTGACACGAACGGTCAGGTTCGATGGCTGGTTCGAGGGGGAATATCGTGCGGTTCAGGTCGCACCGCATCGTGGTGCTGTCACTCATCGTGGTCACCGTGCTTGTCGGGTGTGGTGATGCACCCACCCGGCCGGATCACGGCAGTTACTCGACGGACCCTGTTGCGGCCGACTATGACGCAAGGCCGAGCAGAGGCCGCGGAATCCTGGTGGAGTCGCTGCGACTGGGTGAGCGGGTGAGCTTCGCCGACCGGATCGACCCCGACCTCACCTGGACGCGTGGTGGTGGGGTGCTGGGCGATCACCGAGGCCTGGTCCCCGGAATGAACATTCTCTCCGGTGCACAGAGCGATGCAGCGGGCAATCACGGCGTACTTGCCTCGTTCGGCGCGATCGCAGGCAACGGTCAATCGGGCGGTGCGGGCGAGAAGCACCTCTCGATTTCACTGCTGGCCTTTTCGAGTGCGGATGTCGCACGAACAGCCGCAGCGGACATGGCCCGCGCGGACTTCGAGCAGGGCACCGACAACGTCCCGATCATCCTTCCGGATTACCCTGCGGCGCTGAGCCATTGGCGGCCGTCGGTGCCGACCGTCGGCAGCTGGCTGACGTGGCAGAACCTGGTTGTCCGCGTTTATGCCCAAGTTCTCGAACCACGCGCCGAGCTCCTGGTCGACATCTTGACCAAGGCCTACCGGACCCAACTCGCCGACCTCGAAGGATTCGTGCCGACCGCCGAGGCGGATCTGCCGAATCTGCGCATCGACCCGGACAAGCTGCTCACCCGAATTGTGCAGACCGGCGAACCACAACTCGATGGTCAAACCGGAGCCGACACTTTCGCGGTCTATAGTCCGCGCGCGTTCGCGTTGCTGTCGGACCGCCCGTCCGCAATCCTGGCGTCCCTGCGCGCCGCCTCGGTGTCGCAGATCGCGGTGGCACACAACAAATATCTGCGTCGCACGGCCAGTGCCGAGGCCGCGGCAGCGGAAGCAGGCCGACTGGCCAGGGAAGGTGAAGGCGACTACGCCGCGATACCCGGTATCGCCTCCCTGCCGACAATTTCCTGTTGGCAGGCGAAACTACCGGACGAGCGCAATGTCGGAGTGAACCGGTTCAGATGCATTGTCTCTCGCGGCGTTGATGTGGTCGTCGTGCTCAGCTACTTGGAAGCTGACGTCCGGCACCTGGCCGCGGCTCAATACGCGCTCCTCGCTCAGGATCGGTGACGCCCGTGCAACCACGTGATCGGAAAGACCCCGAGGTACTCGGTCGGTATCGCATCCTCGCGGTGATCGGCAGCGGCGGGATGGGGCGGGTGTTCCTCGGTCAGGCACCCGACGGCCGACTCGTCGCGGTGAAGCAGGTCAACGCCGATGCGACCGACGACGCGGAGTTCCGGGCCAGGTTCGAAAGAGAAGTCCTCGCCACCGGCAAAGTGACGGGCGCATACACCGCCGGCGTCGTTGGTCATGACGTCACCACCGAAAAGCCTTGGCTGGCTTCGGAATACATCCCTGGTCCGTCGCTGCAGGAGGTGGTGAACGACTTCGGGCGACTCACCCCGAGCGGACTCAAACTGCTGGCTATCGGGCTGGCGATGGCTCTGCTCGAGATCCATCGCACAGGTTTGGTACACCGTGACCTGAAACCGAGCAACGTGTTGCTCACCAACGAGGGCCCACGACTCATCGACTTCGGCATCGCGCGTGCCCTCGATGACGACATCAGCTTGACCGCCACCGGCGCGGTGATCGGGTCACCGGCCTACATGTCACCGGAGCAGGCCGAATGTCGCACGCTGACGCCGGCATCCGACGTGTTCTCGGCGGGTGCGGTCCTCGCGATGGCCGCGACCGGGGTCAGTCCGTTCGCGGCGGGGTCGACCCCACAGACGCTGTACAACGTGCTCTACGTCGAGCCTGATACCAGCGCGGTGCCACAGCCGATTCGCGGCATCGTCGATGCCTGTCTGGCCAAGGATCCGGCAGGCCGCCCGACCCCGGACGAGTTGCTGGCGGCAGCGCAACAGCTCGAGGTCGAGCCGGTGTGGCCGGTGCGAGTGCGCCGACGGGTGGCCGAGTACGAGCGGGATGCGATTGCCTGGGCTTCGGGCAGTACCGTGCCGTCGCCCGAGGCGCCGCGGAAACCTCAGGGCGACCACCGCTCGAGGGGGATTCGGGCCGTTGCGGCCGCCGCGATGGTGTCGGTGGCGATATTGATCGGTTCGATGCTGGTCGGCATCGGTGTGCGGGGGAACGCGGTGGCGATGGCGGATCCGCCACTCGCGCTCACTGAGCGGGAGTCGATGCTGCTCGACATGTGCGCGCTGTTGGGCCCCGACGTGCTTGGCGACCTCGGAACCTACCGGTCGGCCCCGAAAGTGATCAACGAGAGCTATTGCTCGGTGGGGATAACCGATCCCGCCGGACAGCGGCTGAGTCTCGAACTGTCCATCGGGTACGGCTGGGCGTACGACACCGCGTCACCGATGGGGAGCACGATCGCGTGGCTGCCGGTCCAAGGAAACCGTAGGGAGGGCGCGTCGTGCGACCGCTTCGTCGAGACGCAGATCGGGCTGCGGATGCCGCTGAACATGCAGGCGTCGGGCCTTACCGACAGTTGTCCGCTGGCGGAGCGCGCGCTGGCGGCGGTCATCCGCCGACTCTCGATCAACCCGCCATTGCGAAAGGTCGCTGACGGATCCATTCAGCTGTTGAACGCCTGCCGGATCATGGACCATGACCTGAACCTCCGGATTGTCGGTGATCCCGCGAAGAAATACCCCACCGGAAGCAGTAGTTGCTGGGTCACCGGAGCCAACGGAGAATTCCATCTCGACTTCCGCGAAGATACTCGAAATGACAACACGACGCCGTTCACCAGCTTCCGCGAGCTGACCACCCTCGACGGCTGGGCAGGCACCATCTCCGACCGTGACGGTTGGTGCGAGTACACGCTCACGATCCGGCCGACACGTGACGAACTGGCCGAGATGGTCCGCGGCACTTACATCCCTTACGACAAAACAGCTACCGGCGGCTGTGACCGTCTACGAACTCTCCTAACCCCCATCCTCGCGAAGTTGCCGAAACCATGACCGAGCCGTCGCCGACCGATCCGACCCAGTTGGGCCGCTACCGAGTGCTCGGCCCGCTCGATCCGCAGCCGAACTTCCGGCTGCTGCTGGCCGCCGCGCCGGACGATTCGCTGCGGGTGGTCGAGCAGTCGTTGCCGCGCTTGCTCGAGTTGCCCGAGCTGCGGCCGCGGCTGCGGCACGGCGCCGTGGCGGCGATGCGCGTCAGCGGTCAGGGCAACGCGACCGTGCTCGACGTCGACGCCGACGATGAATTGCCTTGGTTGGCACGCACATTCGTGCCGTCTGTACGACTGGATCGTGCGGTCGGAGAATTCGGACCGCTCCCGGTCGAAGCCGTGCGTGCGCTGGCGGCGGCACTCGCCTTCGCGCTGCGAGGGGTGCACGCGGCCGGGCTCGTTCATCAGCGGGTGCGACCCGACACCGTGGGGCTGACCGAGGACGGCATCGAGCTGGCCGGAATCGATGTCCTCGCAGGCGATCCCACCACCCTGCTGGCACCGCCGGACTATCTGTCGCCCGAACAGTCCGTGCACGGTGCGCTGACTGCCGCGTCGGACATCTTCTCGCTC
This sequence comes from Nocardia sp. FBN12, assembly GCF_050320175.1. Lineage (GTDB taxonomy): Bacteria > Actinomycetota > Actinomycetes > Mycobacteriales > Mycobacteriaceae > Nocardia. The sequence continues at coordinate 6,123,140 of NZ_CP190048.1, forward strand.
GGATCGGTGCTCGCTTACGCCGCGGGCGGTGTCGCGCCGTTCGCGGCCCCGTCGATCCCGTACACGCTGTTCAATATCGCGCAACGCGACCCCGATCTGTCCGCGGTCCCCGAACCACTGCGCGAACTGATCGCCGCGTGTCTGCGCAGAGACCCGCGCGCCCGGCCCTCGCCCGCGCAGATCATCGCTTACGTCGGCGCGCGCCGCCAGGCCTGGCCGTCGGCCATCGTGGACGAGATCGACCGGGCCGAACGGGCGGCGGCCGCATTGCTCGCAGCTGCCGCCCCCGCGTTCGCCGAACCCGTGAGTTCGGCTCAGGCCGGTTCCGTGTTCGAAGCGGTGGCCGGGTTCGGTCGCGATCGGTGGGCGAGCCTGCGCGGTCGAGTCGGTGGTTCCTCGGTACGGACTCGTCGGGTGGTCGCGGTGGCGATCGTCACCGCCGTGGTCGTGTCGGCAACATTGTGGTTGTCGAGGACGGCCGACCCGGTCGGCGCGGCGCAACCGACCGCCCTCTCGGCGGCGCAGCTGCGCCAAGTCGATTCCTGTGCCTGGCTGCGGTCGGCGCTGGGCGACAGCGTCGCATGGCGAGAAGGGCCGAGTCGCACCGAATCGTGGCGGTTCGAGGTCCAGAAGAACTGGAGTTGCTACGCGGATGAGCAACAACAGGTCTACGGCGACGGAATTCGGCTGAGCCTCGGGGTCGCCCTGACCGAGGTTCCACCCAACCACAAGCTGATCGAGGGAATCACGGTGCGCGAAGGAGATGCCGAATACTGTCGGCGTGCCATCGCGAGTTCCGACAGCGGCGGCAGAACCGGAATTCTGATCGAGTTCGACATCGGGCTCGCCGAGAAGCAAGGGTGCGCCGTCGCGGATCACGTGGTCGCGCAGCTCGCTCGGACTCTCCATACCGCACCGCGCAGGCCGGACGCCGCGATCTCGCTCGCGTCGGTCGACCCGTGCGCGATCTTGGACCGTGCCGAGACGTCGGCGGCGGTCCCTCGATTGACCCCGGAACCGTCCACCCCGGAAGACATGCACATCTGCGAGTGGTACGGCAGTGCGCGGGTGACATTGCAAGTGGTGCGGACGTCCTTCGTGCCGGTGGGTTCGGTCACGGTCGACGGCCTGACGCTGCTCACTGGAAAGGAATCGTCTGGTTCCGCGCTGGGGTGTTCGCGGATCTATCGACACCGAACGATCGACGAAAAGACCTATGAAGCAATGGAGCTGGTGATCCAGGGCCCACATGTCGACCGTGACTCGATCTGCCGGACAGTGGAATCGCTGATTGTGAAGGCGGTGCGGCGACTGCCCGAGGCGTGACACACAACCGGGCCGCGGTAGCTGGCATGCTCGTATCGGCATGCGGGACATGGATCGGGGTGAGGAGCGGGCGATCGGGCGTCGTGGTCTCGGGCTGGTATTCGGGTTCTGCATCGGAGCGGGTGTCGCGGTGCAGGGGCGGATCAACGGCGCGCTCGGGGCGCGGTTGGCGGATGGGATCGCGGCGGCGACCATCAGTTTCGGTACGGGACTCATCGCACTGCTGATCGCCTTCGCCTTCAGCTCAGCGCTTCGAGCGGGTGTCACCAAGGTGCGCACCGCGATGTCGGAGGGCAGGTTGCCGGCGTGGCAATTGCTCGGCGGCTTGTGCGGCGCGTTCTTCGTCGCCGCGCAGGGCCTCACCATCGCCGCGATCGGCGTCACCGCTTTCACCGTCGCGGTGGTGGCGGGCCAACTTCTCAGCAGCCTCATGGTCGATCGCCTCGGCCTCGCCCCGAACGGCCGAACCCCGATCACTGCCTTGCGTATCGGCGCCGCCGCCCTCGGCATCACCGGGGTCGTCCTCTCGGCCGGCGGCAGTTCAGCACCGACCACCGTGACAACCGGGGTGCCCGATGCGCTACTCATCGTCCTGCCCGCCCTCGCGGGCATCGGCCTGGCCTGGCAACAAGCGGTCAACGGCCGGGTAGGCGCCACCGGTGGCCCCTTCACCGCCACCCTGATCAACTTCGCCGTAGGCCTGACCGCCCTGCTCCTGCTCGACCTCTACACCCTGTCCACCACCGGGCTCCCCACCGAATTTCCCACCGACCTCTGGCTCTACACCGGCGGCCTGATCGGCGTAGCTTTCATCGCCCTGGCCGCCGTCACGGTCGGTATGACCGGCGTTCTCCTGCTCGGCCTCACCTCGGTCGCGGGCCAACTGGTCGCCGCCGTGCTGCTCGATACCGTGGACGGAAGGCTCTCGGCCACTGCGGTGTTCAGCTGTGTGATCGTGCTCTGTGCGGTGGTTGTGGCGAGCCGGTCCGGGCATTAGATCTCGCGCAGCGCGTCCATGGACCCGCCCGGCTGATTCGGCTGCCGGTACGCTGTGAATCGCATCGGACGAGCTCGGTTACGCGGGAGGCCAGCCATGGACGAACTCGCAGTTGCGGTAGTCGGATACGGCCTGGCCGGGTCGGTGTTCCACGCGCCGCTCATCGCCGCTGATCCGCGGATGCGGGTCGCCGCCGTGGTGACGTCATCCGAGGAGCGGGCCGCGCAGGCGCGAGCCGAGCATCCCGGGGTGCGGGTGTGGGCGTCCGCGCAGGAGATGTTCGTCGAGGACGAGGATGTCGATCTCGCGGTGATCGCGACACCCAATCGCTCGCACGCGCCGCTGGCATTGCAGGCGCTGGCCGCCGGGTTGCCCGTGGTGGTCGACAAGCCGTTCGCGGTGACGGCAGCCGATGCCGAGGAAGTGGTCGAGGCGGCCGCGCGGGCCGACCTCCCGCTGAGTGTTTTCCAGAATCGACGCTGGGACAACGACTTTCTGACCGTGCGTGCGCTGATGGAGGCCGGTGAGCTGGGCGAGGTCCGCCGGTTCGAGTCCAGGTTCGAGCGGTGGCGGCCGGTCCCGAAGGGTGGTTGGCGCGAAGTCGGCGATGCCGAGGACGGCGCGGGCATTCTGTTCGATCTCGGCAGTCACCTCGTGGACCAGGCGCTGACCCTGTTCGGCCCGGTCACCGAGGTCTACGCCGAACTCGACCGCCGCCGCCCCGAGGTCAAAGCCGACGACGACGCCTTCATCGCCCTCACCCACGCCAACGGCACCCGGTCCCAACTGTGGATGAGTGCTGTCGCGCCGCAACTGGGTCCGCGGCTGCGCGTCCTCGGCGCCACCAACGGCTACACCGTCTCCGGCCTCGACCCCCAGGAAGACGAACTACGCGCGGGCCGCCGCCCCGGCGACGGAAAGCCATGGGGCACAGTCTCACCCGACAAATGGGGCACCTTCGGCGCAGGCGAGGACCTCCGCACGATCCCCACCCTCCCCGGCGACTACCCTGCCTTCTACGCCGGAATGGCCGCCGCCCTCCTCGACGGAGCCCCGGTCCCCGTCGACCCCCGCGACGCCGTGGAAACCCTGCGCATCCTCGAATACGCCCGCCACGTAGCAGAACCCGCGGATCTCACTTCCTGACGACCGGCACCGCCCGTTGCACGTTCGGCCCGGTCGACTACTGCCCCGGTGCGATGTTCTGGTTCAGAGCTTGCGGGAGCGCAGCTCGTGGCCCTTGGAGGTCTTGCAGCGGCCCGATTCCAGGTCCCACTGCCAGCCGTGCAGGTTGCAGGTGAGGTTGTTGCCTTCCACCACACCGAATTTGGAGAGATCGGCCTTGAGGTGGGGGCAGCGGCGCTGGACTTCCCAGCCGTCGAGTTCGGTGACGGCGGAGTCGTCGTGCGCCTCGGAGAACCAGCCGTCGGCGTAGGCGATCCGCTCGTCGGTGAGGCACTTGAAGAAGGTGTAGAGGAATTCGTTGTAGCCGCCGATGCGCCACGCCTGGAAGCGGGTGGACAGGAAGATCGTGTTCACCCAGTCGGGCTCGTTGTCGCGCAGCACGGTGCGCACCAGCTCCGGGGCGATGCGGAAGCCGTAGCGGTAGCGGCCTTCGCCTTCGAGTGGTGCGCGCACGGTGCGGTGCGGGAAGTCCAGGACGATGGTCTCCTCGCCGATCACCAGGCCGACGGGGTAGCCGATGCCGTCGCTGATCAGCGCGCTCTGCTTCATGATCGGTTCGAACAGCTCACGCAGCGGCTCGAGCAGCGAACCCTCGCCGGTCTCCCACGTCGCCTTCTCCGCGGCCAGCACCGGCGCGAAACGCTGCGCCATCTCCGCGATGTAGGCGGCCTTGTCGCCGTAGATGCGATCCGGGTCGAACGGGTGCGCGAGGTCGAGCTCCTTGCCGCGCACATCGGCGACCGAGCCGGGGATCATCAGGATCCCGCCCTCGTTGCCGTGGATGTTCATCTGCTCGAGGAACACGATCTGATCAGGGAAGATGTTGCCTTCGTCGCCGCGATCGTCGTTGAGGTAGCGCAGCTCGGCGTCGAGGAACACCGGCGGACCGGCCGAGGGCACCACCCAGGTCGCGCCGACCTGCTCGATGTAGGAGCGCGCGCGATCCATGCCACGCTGACGCTTCTGCTTGCCGAAGTTGGCCTTGGTCCGCGCCGGGATGTCGTACACCGCCGGGTACCAGATCGCGCCCGAGTACTGCAGCAGGTGGATGTCGATATCGCCGAACGCGTCGTGGATGACGTCCATGTCCACCGGCCGGGCGTCGTTCATGTTGAAACAGGTGGTCCCACCGTCGGAGACGAGAATGCCGGAGTCACCGATCGGGCCGTCGGCGGGCGCGCGCAGCGCCACGATCATGAAGTCGAACGAACCCTTTGGCCCGGTGATCGTGTGCTTGACCGAGTCCTCGGACTCGAAGAACTTGGTGAAGCCCAGCGCCTCGAGCTCACGGCGCAGGTCGAGCACCGGGTAGTCGGGCAGCAGGACGGTCGCGTCCTTGTTCACGTACTTCGCCAGGTGCGCGGCGTCGAAGTGATCGCGGTGCAGGTGCGAGACGTAGAGGTAGTCGACATCGCCGAGGGACTCCCAGTCGAGCTGGGAGTTGTCCGGGAACGGGAACCACGACGCGAAGTACGCGGGGTTCACCCAGGGATCGCACAGGATCGTGCCGGCCTCGGTTCGGATGTGGAAGCCGGCATGTCCGACGCTGGTGATCTGCACGAGCTGTTTCCTCCTACCAGGATCTGATTCGCCGGATCAATGGCGAGTGACCGCCAAAGGGCCCCCTGACTGCTTCGGCGTACCAGCCAACCAGGGTAGTGGCTAAATCGTTACGTCACCGATGCAATAGCCCTCAGCGGTCGCGACAACCGTGAAAGTGCGCGTCCGCGTGCCCCCCGCAGAGGTGGTCACGGGGACGTGAACTGCCAGGTAGTCGCCACGAACCTGCTCGGATCGTAGCTCGTCTTCGGCGTAGGAGGTGACATTGCCTACTTTGCCCGAGTCGCCTGTCAAGGGGGCTGCTACAGGGTTGCCGGTGCCCTCCGGGTCCCAGGTGGCGGGCGAGGCCTTGCAGGTCAGTGGATGGTCTGCTTCGATGTCTGCCGCGTCGAGGGGTTTGCCGGTGGCGCGGGCGAGGTATCGACGCACCGTATGGCGCGCATCGGCGTCGTCGTAACCGGGCTCGACACCCGCCGCGGACACCCGTCCACACGCGTAACCGGACGCGACGGATTCGCGGTCGACGGTGACGGTCACGGTTCGGTTACGCCAGGTCACGGTGTCGGCGGTCGCGGTGCCCGGTGCGGTGAGGGCGGCCAGTACCGACTGCGGGTCGGCGTACATCTCGGCGACGGTGGCAGGCGGGATGGTCCAGCACTTGTCCTGGAGTTCTTTCACCGTGCCGGTCTGCAGGTCGGCGGCCCAGCGGCGAACGGCGGTGACGGCGTCGGCATGGCCGGCGACCGCGCCGACCTGCGGTGCGTCGGCGGGCAGTGGGCTGTTCGGCGCCGGTTCGCCGGGGGCGATGGCCTGGGTCGCCGTGGTCGACGGCGCGGCCGCCGTGGTCGACGCGGTAGTGGTTGCCTCGACCGGATCGCCCGGGATACCCGACACCGAGTCACACCCGGTGACGAGGGCCGCGACGGCGAGTCCGGCGACCAGCGCGTAGGCGCGGCGAGTAGTGGTGATCGGGGGCAACTGAGCGCGTTCCACTTCGACGTTCCTCAATTCCTAGGTCGTGGCCCCGCGTGCGATGCGGGCGGTGACTGTCGGGGCGAGCGGACTCGCCGGGTGTAGACCGGTGTGCGCGAAGCGGATTGGCTGCGCGGGTGAACGCCGCGATTCTACGGTGACCGCCCCCACCGAATGCACCCCTGCCGACGAGGAGATCTACGACTACGCTTGCGTAATTGTGGAACCCCTCTACTTCTCGATCATCGGCGTGGCCCGAACCCTGTTCTTCCTCGAAGGTCTGAAGTTCACCGTCAAGGGGGCGGAGAACATCCCCGCCACCGGTGGCGCCGTGCTGGCGGTCAACCACACCGGCTACATGGACTTCACCTACGCGGGACTGCCGGTGCGCACCCCTCGTCGCTACATCAGGTTCATGGCCAAGCAGGAGGTGTTCGACAACAACATCTCCGGCCCGATCATGCGCGGTCTCAAGCACATCCCGGTCGACCGCACCGCGGGCGCCGACTCGTACAAATCAGCGGTGAAATACCTGCGCGACGGCGAACTCGTCGGCGTGTACCCCGAGGCCACGATCAGCCGCAGCTTCGAGATCAAGGAATTCAAGTCCGGCGCCGCCCGGATGGCGCTGGAAGCCGGTGTCCCGATCATCCCGATCACCATCTGGGGCGCCCAGCGCGTCTGGACCAAGGGCTTCCCCAAGCGCCTCGGCCGCACCAACACCCCCATCTCGATCGCCGTCGGCACCCCCATCCAGCCCTACGAGCCCGTCGCCGACCTCACCGCGCAGCTCCGCTCCACCATGCAGGAAATGCTCGCCGACCTGCAAAAATCCTACGAACACGAGCCCGGCGCGTACTGGGTCCCGAAACGGCTCGGTGGCAGTGCCCCGTCCCTGGAGGAGGCAACCGCGCTCGACGAAGCCGAAGCGGCCGAACGTTTCGCCCGTAAGGCCGAGAAAACGCAGGAGACCGAGAGCTGATTCAGCGCGGGATCCGGCAGCGGGTCGGTGCCGGGAGCTTGCCGCGAAGGTAGGCGGCGGGCGGCACGCCCATGAGGGTGCGGAAGTCGGCGGTGAGGTGGGACTGGTCGTAGTAGCCGGTGCTCGCCGCGAGGTGCGACCACGGGGTGTCGCCCGCATAGGCGAGCACGCGGCGCAGGCGCTGGATGCGGGCGAAGTGCTTGGGGGACAGGCCTATTCCGTCGGCGAACAGATTGCGAAGCTGGCGCTCGCTGACAGCGAGGCGCGCGGTGAGCTCGGGGAGCGCGGGCGCGTTGTCGGCGGTGAGCGCCGAGATCGCCTCGCGCAGCACGATCCGGTGCGCCCGAGCGGTCTCCGACTCCGAGACATTGTGCGGCAGCAGCTCTTCCAGGTGGGCGATCGCCATGCCGGTTGGCAGGCTCGTCAGTTCTGTCGCGAAACTGCCGAGGGGGCCGGGTAATTCGTCGAGGCGAACGACCCGGTCGGTGAGTTCGCCCGCGGTGACGCCGAGCAGCTGCCGGGTCACGCCCGGTTCCAGCCGCAGCCGCACGCATCCGGCCGGTTCCGCCGGCCTCGAGTACGACGCCTTCGTCTGCGCGCCGACCACGAAGGCGTCACCGCGACCGGACTTCTCCGTGCGCAGCACGACCGTGGTCGTCGCGACGGGTGGATGCGCGAACGGCTGAGCGAGGTCGTCGAACACGGGCGTGCTGGTGAGTTCGGTGAGCCAGGGGCGCAACGAATCCGGTGTCGTCACCAGGGTCTCGATCTGCGCCGAGGTCAGATACCGCACCCACTCGACAGTAGGCGTCGCGGGCCGGGATGTCCGTGCCGATTTCTCCTATCTTCGCAGGCAGCCCAGCGGCCAGGCTCAGCACATGATCCTGATCACCGGTGCGACAGGCACCATCGGAAGCGACATCGTTCGACAACTGGTAGCCGAGGGCGTCGCCGTCCGGGCCGCGACCCGCCACCCGGAGCGGGCCGAGTTCCCCGCCGGGGTCGAGGTGGTTCGGGTCGACTACCGCGACCCGGCGACCTTCGCGCCCGCCATGACGGATGTCGAGGCCGCGTTCCTCGTCGGGATACCCGGCCCCGACGGCACCGGCACCGATGCCGAATTGGTCGCCGCGGCGCGTGCGGCCGGCGTGCGGCGGGTGGTGAAGCTGTCCGCCGTCGGCACCGGCGACCCACTTCTCGGCGTGCCGGGTTCCTGGCACGTGCCCGGTGAACAGGCCGTCCGCGACTCCGGCCTGGAGTGGACGATCCTGCGCCCCAACACTTTCGCGTCGAACACCTTCAGCTGGATCGAGCCGCTCGGTAACGGTCACCCTGTCCCGAACCTCACCGGCGACGGCAAGCAGGCCGTGGTCGATCCGCGCGATGTCTCGGCGGTCGCCGCGGTGGCGCTGCGCTCGAGCGACCACCACGGTCACACCTTCACGCTGACCGGCCCCGAGCTCCAAACCAGCCGTGACCAGGCGGCCGTCCTCGCCGAGATCCTCGGCCGCCCGATCGCTGTCACCGATATCGCCGAAGCCGACGCCCGCGCCTTCATAGTCGCCGCGGGCCTGCCGCCCGCCTTCGTCGAGGGCTCACTGATCGGTCAGGCCTTCATCCGCGGCGGTCACAACGAGCTGATCACCGACGACATCGCCCGCGTCCTCGGCCGCCCACCCCGCGGCTACGCCACCTGGGCCGCCGACCATCGCGACGCCTTCGGCCCCGTCGGCGCGCTGCCCGCCTGACCGGGGCTCGACCGCATGACCGGTCGGCGGGGTGGGTCCGGCGCGTGGCGGCGAACCGGACCCCGCCGGCTCAGTTCATCGTCAGCAGCCACGATCCATTGCAACCCTTTTGCCTGTTCATACTGCGGTCGTAGACCCAGTCGAACCTGATCGGCGGGTTCGTCCGCACATTCCAGTTCCCGGACGGGGAGGTCACCAGCTTGCCCTTGTGCACCAGCACACCGATCTGATCGTGGTTGAACTGCCACTTCCCACCACTGGCGGGGTAGTTCAACCGCAACGTCACCCGCCCGCCGGTGTGGTTCTGCACCACCAGGCACGACCCCGGATCGGTACGGCTGACCGCGTACTCCCCGAACCCCTCGTCCTCCACGTTCTCCCCGTTGTCGGTGGCCTCCACCTGATCGGCGAAGTCGGCCTGCGCGGGCCCGGCCCCCAGCACGGTCATCGCCGTCAACGCAACGCCCGCCGCGATCATCCCCAGAGTCTTCATACCGTCTCTCCCATGATTCCCGCGGCTTCAGCCGCCCTGCGAAAAACCCTCCCCCGCAGCCTTTTCCGCATCCTTGTGACCTGCTTAACGGTGCCGGCTCGCGCCGGATCTCACCGCCGCCGCCGGTCGCGGGTGAGCCCGGATTTCGTAGTTCGGGGGGTTTCGCGCTAGAGTTCCTTCTCGCACGACGAAGTCACCGGCGGTCGCCGGTTCGGCTTCGGAAGGCACGCGGATGTGGCGCAGTGGTAGCGCATCACCTTGCCAAGGTGAGGGTCGCGAGTTCGAATCTCGTCATCCGCTCAACGAAAAGCCCGGCCATCGTGCCGGGCTTTTCTCATTGCCTGCGCCGTTCGAGGCGTTCGTGACTCAGCGGCGGCAGGAACTCGCCGATCAGGGTCCGGCGCCACCAGATCCGCTCGCGGAACAGCTCGGCGGGCGTACTGAAGTGGTATTCGTACAGCCGGGCGCGTAGGTAGTGCGGCGGTGCGTCGGGGAAGGGGCAGTGCCGCAGCAGGCGCAGGGTGTCGGGGTCATTGTCGAGCAGCCGGATGACCAGCGGCAATGCCCATGATCGCGCGTAGGCGGGGGAGAGCGCGGCGAACCACATCAGCCAGTCCAGCCGCAGGTGATACGGCGCCCACTGGCGGGGGCGATACCGCGGGTCACCCGGCTTGCCCTTGAACTCGTATTCGCGCCACACGGTCTCCGGCCCGAGGTGTGTGGCGTCGGTGCCCTCGAGGACGATCTCCTCGCGGACCCGCGTGATACTGCCGAACGCGCCATAGGTGTTGACCAGGTGCAACGGGTCGAACGAGGCATTCATCGCCTGCCGCGCGGACAGCAGGTTGCGCACCGGCCAGTAGCTCAGGACAACCACCATCGCGACGAAGGCGATGACCGCCCCGAGGAACCACGAGGGCGGCTCGGCGACCTGCGGCGCGTCCGGCAGCACCGGATACGCGCTGACGGCGGTCGTCGCCAGGAGCAGGGTCACCCAGTTCAGCCAGGCGAAATTGCCCGAGAGCACCAGCCACAACTGCGTGACGATGATGATGCCCGCCGCCACGCTCGCCACCGGCTGCGGCGCGAACAGCCCGAACGGCACGATCAGCTGGGCGACATGATTGGCGGCGACCTCCACCCGGTGCAGCGGCCTTGGCAGATGGTGGAAGAACCAGCTCAGCGGACCGGGCATGGGCTGGGTCTCGTGGTGGTAATACAGGCAGGTCAGGTCGCGCCAGCATCGATCGCCCCGCATCTTGATCAGCCCGGCCCCGAATTCCACCCGGAACAGCAGCCAGCGCGCGGCCAGCAGCACGAGCAGCGGCGGCTCGACCGTGTCGTTGCCGAGGAAGATCGCCAGGAAGCCGGCCTCGAGCAGCAACGATTCCCAGCCGAACGAGTACCAGGCCTGCCCGACATTGACGATCGACAGGTACAGCACCCACAGCGCGAACCACAGCGCCATCGCCGCCCACAGCGGCACCAGATCGGCGGCGCCCAGCGCGACAGCCACCGCGAGCACCACGCCGAACCAGGCGATACCGGCGTAGAACCGATCGGAATAGTGCAGGTGGAACAGGCTCGGTGACCGGCGGAACGGGGCCCGGGCCAGGTATCGCGGGATGGGCAGCATCCCGCGCGCACCGAGCAGTGCGCGGAACTGCAGCGCCGCCGCCAGGAACGCGAGGGCGTAGATCACCGCCAGGCCACGCTGGAAGATCAGCCTGCCCTGCCAGTACTCCGGTGCCGTGAACCACTCCATCCGTGTGCTCCCGTCCCGCAACGAAGGGGTACCCGCGATCGGTCCGGCGAAAATCTAGGGTGGCGCGAGTCCGGTGCCACCGAGCAGTGCGCCCCGCAGATCGGCTTCGTGCCAATGCTCGGCGATCCCCGGCCGCACGCGCAGGTACTCGACGACGCGATCCATGCTCCAGCCGTGGGATTCGCGCAGGCCGGTGCCGATCATCGTCAGATATCGCGCCGAAGGACGTTGCAGCGCGACAGTTTCCGGATCCCAGGGCGAAGTGAAGGTGAGAACGGGGATCCCGTCGCGCGTACCCGCGTGCACCACCGTTTCGTACCGCCCCGGCCCGAGCCGCACCGAACCTTCAGCGAGGACCGGCGCGGGATCGAAGTCCGCGGTCGGTGTTCGATACATCTCCTGCGCCAGCAGATCACCGAATTGACCGACGGTCAGCAGATACCCCCGCGCCGCCACACCGATCGGCCAATCTGCGGGCGGACGTGGGGCATAGAACCCGACCCCACCCGTCCAGACCGGGCTCTGCCAGGCGAAATACAGGCTCCCAGGCAGGTCGATCGCCGTCACCGCGGCCGGTGCGGACCGATCACGGAACCCCGGGTAGGTGTGGTCGGTCCCGGGTGGAGTGCCGCCCTCGCGGTAGTAGTCGAACCGCTCGGCGTGCAGGTTGGAGCCGTACGCGGCGTACCAGACGTGCTGAGCGGGGGTCACGGCCTCACCTCGGGTCGGTCACAGTCGGTGCGTGCGGGAAACGGATTCACGCCTGCTTTCGATTCTTCCTTCGAACGGGTCGGGAGGATTTCGAGGGGAGAAAAGATCATGAGATCAGCGATCGTGGTGGCCGCGCTGGTGGCGCTGGCGGGGGGACTCGCCGCCTGTGACAGTGACCAGGGATCGGCCGCGCAACCCGCCGTGACCCAACCCGCGGGCTCGTCCGCACCCACGGCCGAGGCCGAACCGACTGTCGGCCCCGACGTCACGGTAGCCCCCGGCCCGACCGGCCTGCCCTCCCGCGACGACGCCACCGTCGACGCCCGCGACTACCAGCAGCGCGACAACTTCTACTTCCAATCACCCACCGGCAACATCATGTGCGGCATTCTGGTCGACGCCCCGTTCGGCGTCGGTTGCCAGCTCTCGCACGCCGATGTCATTCCGCCACAACTTCCCAACTGTTCCGACGCCCCCGACCGGAAGGTCGCCGTGCACGCCGCAGGCGGCAAGTCGGAGTTCCTCTGCACCAGCCAGGGCATCTTCATCGGCGAACCGGTCGACGGCACCAACAAGGGCGGCGGCGCGACCCTGCACTACGGCGACACGCTCGTCGCCCGCGGTGTCGCCTGCACCTCCACCGAGCAGGGCGTCCGCTGCGACGCCGCGGGCCACGGCTTCTTCATCGCGGCCGACCAGCAGTACCTGTTCTGATTCCGATCACCTGGGCGACCGGAAAGAGGCGAGGTCCGGATCGCTACGGACCTCGCCTCTTGGTGTCGGCCTACTGCGCGGTCGACTTGAACCGGCGCAGGCGCAGGCTGTTGCTCACCACGAAGACCGAGCTGAACGCCATCGCGGCACCGGCCAGCATCGGGTTGAGCAGGCCCGCCATGGCCAGCGGGATCGCGGCCACGTTGTAGGCGAACGCCCAGAACAGGTTGCCCTTGATCGTGGCCAGGGTGCGCCGCGACAGGCGGATCGCGTCGGCGGCGGCGCGCAAGTCACCGCGGACGAGGGTGAGGTCGCTGGCCTCGATGGCGACGTCGGTGCCGGTGCCCATCGACAGGCCGAGGTCGGCCTGGGCCAGGGCGGCCGCGTCGTTGACGCCGTCACCGACCATGGCGACGACCTTGCCCTCGGCCTGCAGCCGCTTGACGGTCTCGACCTTGTCCTGCGGCAGCACCTCGGCGATGACCTCGTCGATGCCGACCTCGTCGCCGATGGTGCGGGCCGCGCGGGCATTGTCACCGGTGAGCAGGATCGGTGTCAGGCCGAGCTCGCGGAACTGCGCGATGGCCTGCGCCGACGTCGGTTTCACGGCATCGGCGACAACCAGCACGCCGCGCGCCTTACCGTCCCAGCCGATCGCGACCCCGGTCTTACCTGCCGATTCCGCTTCCGCCAGTGCGGTTTCCAGCTTCTCGTCGAGCGGCTGCGACCAGTCGGCCAGCAGTCGTGCCCGGCCGACGATCACCGCGTGCCCGTCGACCACGCCCTGCACGCCGAGGCCCTCGACATTGGCGAAGCCCTCCACCGAGGCCAGTGTGCCGAACTCGTCGCGTGCGCCCTTGGCGATCGCCTGTGCGATCGGGTGCTCCGACGAATCCTCCAGCGCACCAGCGAGTTCCAGCACCTTGTCACTCAGTTCGCCGTCGGCGGGGATCACGTCGAGCAGCGTCATCTTGCCGGTGGTGACGGTGCCGGTCTTGTCCAGCACGATGGTGTCGACCTTGCGGGTCGATTCCAGCACCTCGGGTCCCTTGATCAGGATGCCGAGCTGTGCGCCGCGTCCGGTGCCGACCATCAGCGCGGTCGGGGTGGCAAGGCCGAGGGCGCAGGGGCAGGCGATGATCAGCACCGCCACGCCTGCGGTGAAGGCCGCCGCGATGGAACCGCCTGTGCCGAGCCAGAATCCGAGCGTGGCGACGGCGAGCGCGATGACGATCGGGACGAAGATGCCGGAGATCTTGTCGGCCAGCCGCTGTGCCTGCGCCTTACCGGTCTGCGCGTCCTCGACGAGCTGTGCCATCTGGGCGAGTTGGGTGTCGGCGCCGATTCTGGTGGCACGCACGACGAGTCGGCCGCCGACATTCACGGTGGCGCCGGTGACGCCGTCGTCGACGCCGACCTCCACCGGCACGGACTCGCCGGTCAGCATGGACGCGTCGACCGCCGACGTGCCCTCGGTGATCACACCGTCGGTGGCGATCTTCTCGCCCGGCCGCACGATGAACTCATCACCGACGACCAACTGCTCCACCGGAATTCGCGTCTCGACCCCACCGCGCAGCACGGCGACATCCTTGGCGCCCATCTCGAGCAACGCCTTCAGCGCCGCGCCCGCGCGGCGCTTGGACCGTGCTTCGAAGTAGCGTCCGGCCAGGATGAACGTGGTCACACCCGCCGCGGCTTCGAGGTAGATGTTGCCGGAGCCGTCCATCCTGGCGACGGTGAATTCGAACGGGTGCGTCATCCCCGGCGTGCCCGCCGTGCCCCAGAACAGGGCATACAGCGACCAGCCGAGCGCGGCGAGCGTGCCCATCGACACCAGCGTGTCCATGGTGGCGGTGCCGTGCTTGAGGTTGGTCCACGCTGCCTTGTGGAAGGGCAGCGCGCCCCAGACCACGACCGGCGCGGCCAACGTGAGCGAGAGCCACTGCCAGTTGGTGAACTGCAGTGCGGGGATCATCGCCATGGCGATCACCGGGACGGTGAGGACCAGCGAGACCAGCAGGCGGGTGCGCAGCGTCGCGGTGGGGTCAGCTTCGGCGGCGGGCTCGTCGGTGGTCTCCGGCTTCTTCGGCGCGGGGAGTGCCGCGGTGTAGCCGGCTTGCTCGACGGTGGAGATCAGTTCCTCGGGGGAGACGTCACCGGTGAAGTCGACGCGTGCCTTCTCGGTCGCGTAGTTGACCGTGGCGGTGACCCCGTCGAGCTTGTTGAGCTTCTTCTCGATCCGGTTCGCGCAGGAAGCGCACGTCATGCCACCGATCACCAGTTCTACCTGGCCGGTGCCCGGTGGGTGTGTCACGGTGGTCATGGGGTGCTCCTTCGTTCCTGATAGCAATTCTTGCGCCAGAGATAGCGGGTGAAAAGGGTGGGGTCAGTGGCCGTGGCCGGGGGTGCCGTGGTCGGCGGGTGTGCTGGTTGGGGCGGGGTTGCCTGCGCCGGTGGCGTTCGGCGTGGCGACGTTCACGGTGAACTCGGCGGTGCGGACCACGCCCTGGTGCTGGAAGTCCAGGAACAGGCGGTAGTCGCCGGTGCTCGGTGCGTTCACCACGAAGTCGATGCCGGGGCCGGCGGGGGTGACCCCGTCGCCCGGTGTCCCCTCCGGGTGAACATGCAGGTAGGCGAGGTCGGCGGCACGGAGTGCGACCAGGTGACCATAGGCGCCGAGGTAGGGCTGGAGGTCGGTGACCGGTGCGCCGTTGCGGCTGACCGAGAGCGTCACCTGCGATGCCGTGCCCGGGGTGACCGTGCCGTTCAGCGCGACCGTGTACTCGCCGACCTGGGCGGTGGTGGCGGGGGCAGGGAGCGCCTGCACGTCGTAGTTGCCCGCGACCCGCAGATCGGCGCCGAGTGTCAGGTTCGACCCGCCCTCGGGGGTGAAGTCGGCATAGACCCGGTAGTCACCGCCCCGGCTGAGGTTCAGCGGAACGGTCCAGGTCCCGGCCGGATCGAGCACCGGGTGGACGTGCTGGAAGCCCGCCATGTCGCGGCGGACCACGATCAGGTGCAGGTCCTTGTCGTGGCTGTTCACGTACTTCGTGACCGGTGCGCCGTTCGCGTCGAGGATGCGAAAGCTGGTCGGCGATTGTGGGCTGGTGGTGGTGTTCGGCTTGTCCAGGGCGAGCGTGTAGCCCTGATCCGTGGCGAGCAGCCCGCCGGGTAGATCGGCGGACGGTGCCGCCGTGGTCGAGTGTTCGCCGTGCCCGGCCGGTTCGGAGGGTTCCGGACCGACCAGGGCGCCGGCCGCCAGAGCGATCCCGAAGACCGCCGCGAGGCCGAGGGTGAATCCGGCGAACTTGCCTGTTGCGTTCATCGGGATGCTCCGCTTTCAGTCTGCGAGTTGGAAGCCGGCCGCGGTGACGGCGTCGGCGAGGGCGGTGCGTTCGGGTTCGGTGCCTTCGATGGTCACCGAACCGTCGGCCAGGTCGACGTCGACACCGGTGACGCCGGGCAGGGCGCCGACCTTGTCGCGGACCTTGTTGACACAGCAACCGCAGGTCATGCCGTTGACGGTGACGGTGGTGGTGCTCATGGAACTCTCCTCGTTTCGCTCTTGATTATTACCATACCCCCCTAGGGTACTTTGTCAAACAGTCGCGTCGGCTTTGTCCGCCGCCGGGGTGCGCATGACCGCGGCGGTGATACCCGCACCGGCCAGTGCCAGTACCCCGGCCCCGAGGAAGGCCGCGGAGTAGCCGTCGGTCAGCGCCGAGGCGTCGCCGAGCTTCCCCGCGCCGAACGCGGCAGCCACCGCCGTCATCGCGGCAAGGCCGAGCGCGGAACCCACCTGGTAGCTCACGTTGACGATGCCCGAGGCGAGCCCGCCTTCCTCGGGTCGCGCCGCCGAGATGGCGGTGCCGAGCGAGGGGATGAACGCCAGCGACATACCCCCCGCGGCTATCAGCGAGGCGGGCAGCACGTCGACCCAGAAGTTGCCGGTCGGCCGCACCAGCGACATGACCCCGAGCCCGAGGCCGAGCACGATCAGGCCGGTGACGATCATCGGCTTGGCACCGAACCGCTGCATCGCCTTCGGGGCGAGCACCACCATGCCGAGCATGATCAGCGTGGTCATCGGCAGCAGTGCCGCACCCGAGGGGAACGCGCTGTACCCGAGCACCTGCTGCAGATGCAGGTTGAGGAAGAACCACATCGGCACCCACGCGGCGGCCAGCGCGAACTGCGCGAAGTTGGCAGCGGCGAGGTTCGGTGCGCGGAAGATGCTCAGCCGCATGAGCGGCTCGTTGCGCCGGGACTGGATGGCGACGAAGCCGGCCAGCAGTGCGGCGGCCAGGGCCAGCACACCCAAGGTCTCACCCGACGCCCAACCGACCTCCGGTGCCTGCACGATCGCGTACACCGCGGCCGCCAAACCGGCTGTCACAGTGACGGATCCGGCGATATCGATGGATCCCTTCCTGGCCGGTGCGGCGGGCATCAGCAGTGGCACGGCGATCAGCGCGAGCACCGCGATCGGAATGTTGATGTAGAAGACCCAGGGCCAGCTGATGTATTCGGTGATCACGCCACCGAGGAACACGCCTGCGGTACCACCCGCGGGTGCGGCCGCGCCATATACGGCGAGCGCCTTGGTGAGTTCCTTCGGTGAGCCGCCGAACAGCATCATCAGCAGGGTGAGCGCGGAAGGTGCGATCAGCGCCGCGCCACCGCCTTGGATCGCCCGCCCCGCCAGCTCGACGCCGACATTGCCCGCGGCACCGGCGATGACGGAGCCGATGCCCAGTACCACCCACCCCGCGGCGAATACCCGGCGAGCGCCGAGCAGGTCGGAGAGCCTGCCACCGAGCAGCAGCAGGCCGCCGAAGGCAACCACGTAGGCGTTGAACACCCACGTCAGATTCCCCGGCGTGAACCCGAGCTCGGCCTGCATCTTCGGCAGCGCGATCCCGATGATCGAAGTGTCCATGATGACCATGAACTGCGCGGCGGCGATCACCGCCAGCGCCCACCACTTCCGGGTGGATTGCGATTGCGTAGTCACGACTTTCGTCCTTTCGAGCGGAATGCATCTCGTGTGCTCGGTACCATACCCCCCTAGGGTATTAACTTGTCAAGCAAAAACCCGGCTCGCGTGACGATGCGAGCCGGGTCGGAGTGCTGCCCGGAACTAGTCGGCGTGAAGGTTGCGCGCCGTGGGGGAGGTCGGAGTCGTGGCGGGGTCCGGGGCGGTGCCGAGTACGCGGTCGGCGGTGCCGGAGGTGGTCACGGTGAACCAGTAGTGCTCGTTCTTGTAGTGGTGATGGCGGTGGTTGCGCCAAATAGCCCGGTACAGCGCATGTTGGGGCTTGTAGTCGGTGTGAATCAGGTAGTGGGTCCACTCGTAGAGCAGGCCGAGTGTGGTGATGGTCAGCAGGAAGGTGAGTCCGAGGCCTGTGCGAGGGAAGGCAAGTAGGGCGATCGCGACCAGGGCGACGATGGTGAGCAACAGCGACTTCGGCGGAATGAAGATCAGTGGGATGTCACGGGGGTCGACGTGGTGCTCGCGGTGTTTGCGGGCCAGCTCGCTGTCGATGGTCAGGGGTCCGAGATGCCTTGGTCGCCAGTGCAACACGGTGACGTGGATGATCCACTCGATGAGCGGGAACATGGCCGCGATCACCACCGGGACCATGGCGTCGGTGAGCTGCCAATCACCGACCGCGAATCGGGCTGCCAGCGTGGCGACGAATACCGTGGCGATCATCCACGGAGACGGATGCCGAAGGAATTCGTGCGCCGCCGCGCGCAACGTCAAGCTGCGGCGGACCGTGCGGGCGGAGTGCGACGTCGTTGTCGGACGGTCATTCATCATGGTGTTTCCTCGGGTGGATCATGCCCCGTCGAGGGCGGAGATGAGGGCGGTGGTCGCCGGCTCGAGCAGTGCTCGGGCGGTGTCGGCGGCCCGTTCCGGCTCGCCCGCGGCGATCGCGGCGGCCAGGTCTCGATAGGCGTCGGCGTTGCCCACCTCGGCGGACATGATCGGCGCCAGCGCGGCCAATGCGGGTTCATAGGCGGCGCGCAGCATGGAATACATCAGCCGAAAGGCGATCGAATCGGCGAGATCGAGGATGTGGTCCCAGAATTCGAGCGCTATCCGCTGCTGGAGCAGTGGATCCGATTCGGCGGCAAGCGAATCGGCGGATTCGCCCAGCAGCGCCAATTCGCCCTCGATCCGCGGCTCGACGGCCCCCCGCGATCGAACCCGCGCGGCGGCGAGCTCGGCGATCTTCGGCCCGTTGTGCAACCGCGCCTCGAGAATGCTGCGAGCCACCGCCGGATCGATGGAATCCCCCCGGAGCAACAGTCGCGGCAGCACCTCCAGCCCAGCGCTGCGCCGATAATCGAGCACAGTCGTCGCCTCGCCTTGCCGCACGGCAACCAGCCCCGCCGCCGCCAACCGCTGCAACGCCTCCCGTACCGCGGGCCGTGATACCCCCAACGCCTCGGCCAACTGCCGCTCACTCGGCAACGTGCTGCCCACCGCCAACTCCCCACCCAGCACCTCGGCGGCGATCTGCTCGAACACATCACCGGAAACCGACCGCTTCACCACAGGAGTCCACGCCATACCCCCATCGTGCCGCGAATAGGTCAGGAGGTCAAGTGGTCATACCAGTCGCCGAGGGCTATCGTATGCTTGCGCATCCCGTCTCGAACGTTCATTATCTACTCATGTTCACCTTGAATGAACGTCAAGGAATGATGAACATCCTTGACGCGGCGATGAGCCATCTCGATGCCCGTGGAATTTCCTTCGAGACATTGGAGACCACTGAGCGGCCTGGCTCCGGTTCCGATCTGATCGCGCGCCTCGATGCGGGCTCGCGCGGTGATCGAACGTATGCCGTTGAAATCCGCGGACGAATCACCAGCTCGGTCGCTCGTGCGCTGCCGTCGACCGAGCTACCACTGCTCCTGGTAGCACCACATATTTCGCGTGAGGCGGCAGAAGTTCTGCAGCGCCGCGAAATCGACTTTGTAGACACGGTCGGCAACATGACCCTTGCCTGGCCATCGCTGTATGTGTGCGTCGTAGGCAATTCGGGACGCTCCACGGCGAGACCAGCGTCCGCACGCGCTCCACGAGCATTCAGCCCAGCAGGTGCGAAGGTGCTGTTCACGCTGCTCAGCTGGAGCGATGCGATCAACATGCCCTTGCGCTATATTGCCGAGCGCAGTGGGACGTCTCTCGGAACCGCACAGATCGTCATGAGCGAGCTGGAACGCAGTGGCTATGTGGCGTCGGTCGGTGAACGACGGCAGCTTCTAAATGGGCGCGAGCTACTTGACCGCTGGACAGAGGCATTTTCCACTGCTGTCGTGCCACGGATCAGCATGGCGGATTTCGCCGACAACTCCAATGCCTGGTGGTTGGAAGCGATGTCTGCCCTTCTTGTCGAGAGGGCGCAATTAGGAGGTGAAGCGGCGGGCTCGCAACTGGATTCCGAGCTCCGCTCGACGACAGGCATCCTCTATGTGGACGTCCTGCCCCGAGCGCTCGCCGCCGAGCGTCGGTGGCATCGTGCCGGTGACGAACCGAATGTGATTATTCGACAGCGGTTTTGGAGGCCGACTGAGCCACTTGATCCGCTGGTGCCGAGCACGTTGATCTTTGCCGACATGTGGGCATCTGGCGATTCGCGTCAACGCGCTCATGCTGAAAGGATCAGAAAAGGTGACCCTCGACTTGTCGAGATCGACAGATCTTGAGATCAACCTGGCTGCAACAGTCCTTCGAGAATTGGACGCTGTCGCAAGCCGGACCGGAGTCGACTTCCTGGTTGTCGGCGCTACTGCACGGAACATGTTGGCGCACAGCATTACCGGTGCGACTCCCGAACGAGCAACCCATGACGTGGATATCGCCGTCGGCGTTGCAGACTGGGACGAAGTGTGGCAACTCGGTTCGATGTTCGGCGCCCAAGATCGGCATTCGCATCGGATCGCCATCGGTGGCATTCCCGTCGATATCATCCCCTGTGGTGCGATCGAAGCCGCTGACCGGACTGTCGCTTGGCCGGGTGATTTCACGATGAACACGCTGGGATTCCGTGAAGCTTTCGGCTCTGCGGAGACAGTCTTGCTCCCTGGTCAACTCGTGGTCCGAATCCCTTCGATCGCCGCGCAGGTGCTTTTGAAACTGGTCGCGTGGTTCGACCGGCACTGGACCAGTACGAAGGATGCGGTCGACCTGCGGACGATGCTCGAATGGAGTGACACGGCGCAGCTCCTCGAGGAGTTGTACGAGAGCCATTTCGGCTTAGTCGAGATGTATGACTACGACACTGCGCTAGCAGGCGCCCACAGGATTGGCAACGCTATCGCGGCCCTCCTCGGTGTACCTGAACTAGCCCAGGTCAGAGCGATGGTTCAGGATCCTCCGCTGCAGGTCCGTCTTGCTCGGGACATGCGTGGAGTCTTCGATCGGTCGCACGAGCGACTCATCGCGCTGACCAGAGGGATCGGCGAGCGCGAACCGCGGTTGTCGACGGACTCCGGCACGTCGGACCGATGACTCGAGTTCATTCTAGTTCGCTGTTCATTCGGAATGAACGCATCACAGGAATAGTCACGAGGTAGAAAGACGAGGTCAGCTGGGGTCGGACCCGCGGATGGCGGAAAGCCAGGTGAAGGCCGCGGCGGCGACCGTGGTGGCGGCGACGAACGCGCCGAGTCCACCGCTCATGACATAGACCCAGAGCAGGCCGACGAGCGGAGCGCCGATCGCCGGCTGGACGTCGAGGATCAGCCTGCGGGCGATCCCGAACACGGGTGGATCGGTGGGCCGCGAGGGATTGTCGACGAGCTTGCCCGTCGGCTCGGTGGTGCGGACACGACCCGAGGGATAAAAGCGCGCATCCCCATGATGGATAGCTCGCCCGGTCAATTCCAGGTCGGTTGGAGTGAGCGCCGACAGCACCGGCTCATAGAAAACCGGCTGCCACACCATCCGATCCCCACTGCTTATCTCCAGCCACGACCGACTGACCAGCCGATACTGCTGCCGAACCCGCCTACCACGCACTGTCCCCGTCGCAACCAACCCTGACGGAAACACCCCGAACGCAAGCCCCAATTGATAAGCGGTGTAAGCGAGTACAGCGAGACCGACCACCGCGAGCGCACTCACCTGATCGAGATCCGCAAACGGCACCCACCCGGCGATGACCGCGAGGGTGCCGCTCGTGACGAGCAGCGGATAGACGAGTGCGCGCGCCGGGCCGGAACTCACTTCAGGAAGCCGACCTTGGTGTAGTCGGCCGAGGCGAGGCCGAAGGCGCCGTAGTTGGCGAGGTCTGCCCGCGCCGCGTACGTACCCGAAGCCTGTTGCAGCGGAATCGAATAGCCTTCGGCGAAGATCATCTGGTCGCATTGATTCGCCAGCTCGCGCGCCTTGTCCGGGTCGAGTTCGGCGATGGTGCGCTCGATCAGGGCGTTGAGTTCCGGTGAGCCGATCCGAGCCTTGTTGGACTGCAGGTTGTTCGGGTCATAGGCGTAGATCTGCGGCAACGCGCCCAAGGGGAGATAGCTACCGCCCCACGTGAATTGTGCGAGTTCGAAGTTGCCCGGATCGATCACATCTTTGAAAAGGCCACTGCCCGGGATGGTCTGGATGTTCAGCTTCACCCCGATCTGGGCCAGATTCTGCTGCACGATCTGCGCGGTCTGGACCCAACCGTCCTGCTGGTACATCACGTCGCGGAGTTCGAGACGGCGGCCGTCCTTCTCGCGCACGTCGCCGTTGAGCTTCCATCCGAGGTCGTCGAGCATCTTCGCCGCGGCGGTTGGGTCGAAGGAGATGGGTCCCGAATTGTCCTGGTACCCCTTTTGCCCCTGCATGAAGATGTGGTTGTTGAGGGGCTTCGGATCCTCGACGACGCCATTCTGGGCGGCGTTGACAATGCCCTGCCGGTCGATCGCCTTGGAGATCGCGATCCGCACCTGCGGATCTTCGAGCAGCGAACCCGGCGCGCCGTTGAACGTGATGTGTGACCAGCTTGGTTCCGGCGTGCGCCGCAGCTCTACGCCCGCTGCCTGCTTCGCGCCGGTGACATTTTCGATGCCCGACATGTAGGCGATGTCGAGTTCGTTGTTCTGGATCGCGGGCAGCCACGCCGAACTGTCGAGCACGCTGAAAGTGATGGTGTCGAGTTTGGGCGTCGCACCCCACCAGGCCGGATTGCGGGTCAGCGTGATTCGGTTCTGTCCACGATCGAGCGTGCCGATCTGGAACGGGCCCGCGCTCACGGCGAGCCCATTGCGATCACGGTCGTTGAACGCAGCGGCGGACTCGGTGGCGGCCTTCGGATAGAGCGGGCTGAACTGCCCCTGCCATTCGGCATAGGGCTGGGAGAAGGTGACGATCGCCTGCCGGTCGTCGACACCACGCTCGACCTTCTCCACCCGCTCGAAACCGCTGGTCGACGACATCAGATAAGCGGTGTCGCGCCCGCTCAGCGCCGCCGCCTGCGATCGCATGTCCTCCCAGGTGATCGGCGTCCCGTCGGTCCACACAGCCTTCGGATTGATCGTGTAGGTCACCTGCTGCGGGTTGTCGCCGGTGAGCTGGATATCGGTGTAATAGTCGTGGTTGATCGACAGCTCACCGGCGGCATTGCTGGTGTACGCCACCGGCAGCATCGGCTCGATCACATCGCCGGTGCTGTCAGTACCGCCGTCGACGTGCAGATAGTTGAACGATTCCGGGAACGAACTCAACACCAGCCGCAGATTGCCGCCATCGCGCAGATCCGCCACATCATGAGCGTTGATGTCATTGGTGCTGCCGATGGTCGCGGTGCCTGGTGTGACGCCGTTATCAGAGGAGCAGCCCGACAGAATCAGGCCGACTGCCACGCACGGAACTGCGAACTTGGTACCTAGCGCGCGAATTCGCACAGTGGTCCTTCCTTTCCGCGCGTGGCGGAGGTCTACTTCACGAAGCCGATCTTGGTGTAGTCGTAGGTTGCCAATCCAGGCGAGCCGATGTTGGCGAGCGTGGTGCGGGCGCCGACGCTGCCGTCGGACTGCATCAGGGGCAGGGAGTGGCCCTCCTCGAAGACCTTGCGGTCGACCTGGTTCGCGAGCTCGATGGACTTCGCGGGGTCCAGTTCGGTGAGGGTTTGTTCGATGAGGGCGTTGAGTTCGGGGGAGCCGATGCGGCCGTAGTTGCCCTGGAGGTCGTTGGGGTCGTAGTAGTAGATCTGGCGGATGCTGCTCAGGGGGAAGGGGTCGCCCTGGTAGATGTACTGGGCGGCGTCGAAGTCGCCGGGCTGGATGACGTCGGTGAAAAGGCCCGCGGCGGGCTTGGTGTCGATGTTCAGCTGGACGCCGATGGCAGCCAGGTTCTGCTGGATGATCTGGGCTACCTGGACCCAGGTGGGGTCGTTGTACATGACGTCGCGGATCACCAGCTTGCGGCCGTCCTTCTCGCGCACCGCGCCGTTGAGTTTCCAGCCGAGCGCGTCGAGTTGCGCGGCGGCGGCGGTGGGGTCGAAGCCGAGACTGTTGTCCTGGTAGCCCTTTTGGCCCTGGAGGAAGACGTGGTTGTTCAGCGGCTTCGGGTCTTCGACCAGCCCGTTCTGCAAGGCGTTCACGATGCCGACGCGGTCGATCGCCTTCGAAATCGCCACGCGCACCCCTTCTTCGGCCAGAATCGAGCCGGGCGCGCCGTTGAAGGTGATGTGGCGCCAGCGATTACCGGGAGCGCGCCGCACGACGAGACCTTCGGTGCCGCGCACGGTTTTCACGTCGTCGATGGTGGTCAGGCGAATGAGGTCGATTTCGTTGTTCTGTAGTGCCTGAACCCATGACTCGTGGCCGAGCACGCTGTATGTGATGGTGTCGAGTACTGGTTTGTCGCCCCACCATTTAGGGTTGCGGCCCAGGGTGATTCGACCCTGACCGCGGTCGGTGTCGCTGACGATGAACGGCCCGGCGGTGAGCGTGATCGCATCGGTGAGGCTGGTGTTGAAAGCCTCCGGCGTGCTGGTCACCGACTTCGGGTAGAGGGCGGAGTTGCCGGAGAACTGGCCGCGCCAGTCGGCGTAGGGCTTGCTGAAGGTGAGGACGGCCTGCTGGTCGTCGACGCCGCGCTCCACCTTGTCGACGAATTCGAAACCGTTGGTGATCGCGATCAGGTAGCTCTTGTCGCGCCCGCTCAGCGCGTGCGCTTGCGCGGCGAGGTCCTCCCAGGTGATCGGCGAACCATCCGACCAGACCGCTTTCGGGTTGATCGAATACGTCACCTGCATCGGGTCGGTGCCGGTCAGCTGGATATCGGTGAAGAAATCGGTGTTGATGCTGAGCTGGCCCGCCGCGTCGATGTCGAAGGAACGCGGCATCATCGTCCACACGATCTCGCCGATCTCACCGTTGTTGCCGTCGTTGGACAGGATGTTCCAGTTGGCGGGGTAGTCGGTGGTGGCCAGGCGCAGGTTGCCACCCTCGCGAAGCTGCTCGCGTGGGGTGGGGTTCACATCACTGGTGCTGCCGATCGCATCGCTGAGACCGCTGGCCGACTCCCCGCCGCCCCCACAACCGGCCACGATCATCCCCGCTGCCACTACCACAGCGGCACAGCGCAATCGGGCTCCGCGTGCGTGCATGCGTCGGGTTCTCATGGCACCTCCTGCTCGGCTCCTACCCGCTGACAACGGGTTC
This sequence comes from Nocardia sp. FBN12, assembly GCF_050320175.1. Taxonomy (GTDB): domain Bacteria; phylum Actinomycetota; class Actinomycetes; order Mycobacteriales; family Mycobacteriaceae; genus Nocardia. The sequence continues at coordinate 6,148,271 of NZ_CP190048.1, forward strand.
CGGTACGGCCGCGATGAGCGAACGTGTGTATTCGTGCTGAGGATCGGCGAAAATCCGCTCGGCCGGACCGGATTCGACGATCTTGCCCTGCAGCATCACCGCGATGTCGTGGGCGAGATTGCGCACCACCGACAGGTCGTGGGAGACGAACAGATAGGACAGTCCCCGCTCGGCCTGCAGATCACGCAACAGGTTGAGCACGCCGGCCTGGATCGACACGTCCAACGACGAAACGGGCTCGTCGAGGACAAGCAGCTGGGTGTCGAGGGCCAGCGCGCGGGCGATGCTGATGCGCTGCTTCTGTCCACCGGAGAAATCCGACGGGTAGCGATCGGCGTGCTCGGGCCGCAATCCGACCTGCCGCAACAACTCCGGTACGCGCCGATTGACCTCTTCGCGAGACCGGCCGTCGATGCGCAGTGGCTCGGCGAGGACGTCGAAGATCGGCAGGCGCGGGTCGAGGGAGGAGCTGGGGTCCTGGAAGACGATCTGCATCTTGCGCCGGATCTCGCGGGTGCGCGCCTTGGTGAGGGTGGCGACATCGTTGCCGAGCACCTCGATGCTGCCCGACTGCGGCCGCGCCAGGTCCATGATCTGCGACAGCGTGGTCGACTTGCCCGAACCGGATTCGCCGACCAGCGCGAGGGTGCGGCCCGCGCGCACCGAGAAGCTGATGCCGTCGACCGCGCGGACCTCGCCGGTGCGCCGCCGCAGCAGCACACCGGAGGTGAGCGGGAAGGTCTTCACCAGGTCGGTGACGCGCAGGACCACGTCGTCGTCGGTGCGGTCGGGGCGCGCCGGGGCGGGGATCTCCTCGCGGTAGGCCTCGAAGAGCTGGTGCGTGCCGACCTCGGCGGTGCGAATGCAGGCCACCGCGTGACCGGGGCTCACCTTCTCCAGCGGAGGTTCGGCGGCGGTGCAGTCGCCGATCGAGACCGGGCAGCGTGGCGCGAACGAGCAACCCGGCGGCAGGGCGTGCATGGCCGGTGGCGCACCGAGGATCGGGATCAGCGGCGTGCGCGGTGGGCCGTCCATGCGCGGAATCGAACCGAGCAGGCCGACGGTGTACGGCATCCGTGGCGCCGCGAAAAGCTCGGTGACAGGCGCTGTTTCGACAATTCTGCCCGCGTACATCACTGCGACGCGGTCGGCGACGGTCGCCGCGATCCCCATGTCGTGGGTGATCATGATGACGCCGGCGCCGGTGATATCCCTGGCTTTCCGCAGCAGGTCGAGGATCTGGGCCTGCACCGTCACGTCGAGCGCGGTGGTCGGTTCGTCGCAGATGATCAGGGCGGGATCGTTGGCGATGGCCATGGCGATCACCACGCGCTGGCGCATGCCGCCGGAGAACTCGTGCGGGAACGCCCTGGAACGGGCCATGGCATCGGTGATGCCGACGAGTTCGAGCAGCTCGATCGCCCGGTCGCCCGCGTCCTTTCGGCTCATCTTGCCGTGTGCGAGCAGGGCTTCCGCGATCTGATCACCGACCCGATACACCGGCGTCAGCGCGGAGAGCGGATCCTGGAAGACCATGCTGATCGAGGAACCACGCAGCTTCGACAGCTGTTTGTCGCCGAGTCCGAGCAGTTCGCGACCGCGCAGGCGCACCGATCCCTGCACCCGCGCCTGGTCGGGCAGCAGGCCGATCACCGCGAGCGAGGACACCGACTTGCCGGAACCGGACTCGCCGACGATGGCCAGCACCTCGCCGTCGGCGACGGTGTAGTTCACCCCGCGCACGGCCTCGACGCGGCCTTCCTCGCCGGGGAACGAAACCCGCAGGTCGGTGACTTCGAGCAGGGGCGCGGTCGACGCGGTCATCGCTTCTCGGCTTTCTTCAACTCCACCTTCGCCTGGTCCTTGTGCTCGGCGACCTCCTTGCGGGCTCTGCGCGCGCCACGGGCACCGGGGTCGAAGGCGTCGCGCAGGCCGTCGCCGACCAGGTTGGCGCACAACACGATCGTGATCAGCAGGCCACCGGCGAACAGGAACAACCACGGGTAGGTGAGCGCCGATTTGGTGCCGGCCGCGATCAGCGAACCCAGCGACACATCCGGCGGCTGCACGCCGAAACCCAGGAAGCTCAAACCGGTTTCGGCGCTGATCGCCGCGCCGACCGCGAGGGTGGTGTCGATGATCAGGATCGAGGCGATGTTCGGGATGATGTGGCTGATGATGACCGTGCGGGTAGGCGCGCCCATATACCGTGCGGCGCGGACGAATTCGCGCTCACGCAGGCTCAGCGTGAGGCCGCGGATGATGCGGGCGGCGATCATCCACCCGAACACGCTCAGCAGCACGATCAGGATCACGATCGAACCGGAACCCTTGGTGCGCGGAGCGAACAGCGCGATGATCATGAAGGCGGGGACCACGAGCAGCAGGTCGACCAGCCACATGATGGCGCGGTCGGTCCAGCCGCCGAGCAGCCCGGCCACCGCACCCGCTGTCGCGGCGATGATGCTGGAGAAGAACGCCACGCAGAAGCCGATGATCAGCGACTTCTGCAGTCCGCGCATGGTCTGGGCGAGGACGTCCTGGCCGATCTGGGTGGTGCCGAAGGGGTGCTCGGGACTCGGCGGTTTCATCAGCGCCTTGTAGTCCATCTGCTGGTAGTCCCACGGCAGCAGCGGCGGCAACGCGAAGCTGGCCACGAGCAGCAGCAACAGGATCGCCGCGCCGACCACGGCGGGCTTGTTGCGCAGGAACCGGCGCCACACCAGTTTGCGCCGCCCGGCGGCGGCCGCCTCGGGGGCGCCGACGACGATGAGTTCGGTTTCGGTCATGAGACGCGCACCCTCGGGTCGAGCAGGGCGAGCACGACATCGGAGAGCAGCCCCGACACCAGCACCACCAGTCCGGCGAACGCGGTCACCGTCACCACCACGTAGAGGTCCTGGGCATTGATCGAATCGATGAGCCATTCACCCACGCCGTGCCAGCCGAAGATCTTCTCCACGAAGGTGGCGCCGGTGATCAGCCCGCCGAGGCTGTAGGCGAACAGGGTGGCCATCGGGATCAGCGCGGTGCGCAGGCCGTGTTTGTAGAGCGCCCGATTACGGGTCAGGCCTTTGGCTCTGGCGGTTCGGATGAAATCGCTGTGCAGCACGTCGAGCATGGCGTTGCGCTGGTAGCGGCTGTATCCCGCCATGGCGCCGAGTGCCAGCGCCAAGGTGGGCAGCACCAAATGTTGTGCACGGTCGACCATTTGGTTCCAGAATCCGGTGATCTGGGTGGCCGAGGTCTCACCGGTGTAGAGGAAGATCTGCGAACCGGTCATCGTATTGATCTGCAGCGCACCGTATTTCAGCAGCGTCGCCAGCAAGAAGATCGGTGTCGAAATGATCAGCAGCGACAGCACCGTCGAGAAATAGTCACTGAACCTGTACTGCCTGATCGCGCCCGCGGCACCGATCAGCACGCCGAGCACCGTCCCGATGATCGACCCGAGAATCAGCAGCCGCAGACTCACCGCCACCCGCCTGCCCAGTTCCTCGCTCACCGGCTGCCCCGCCAGGGTGGTCCCGAAATCCCCTTGCACGACGCCGCCGAGCCAGGTGAGATAGCGCTGTGGGATCGGCTCGTCGAGATGCAACTGTTCGGCCTTGGCGTCGATCACCGACTGCGGCGGGCGCGGATTTCGCTGCTCGAGGCTCTCGAGCGGGTTGAACGTGAGCGAGGCGAGGCTGAACGTCAGAAACGATGCCAGCAGAAGGAGCACAACGTAGTTGAGTGTGCGTCGCAACAGGAAGCCGGTCATCAGTCCCCTCTGGATCGGGTAATCAGGCCCTGATCATAGGGACACTCCGGCGTCCCCGCGTGGCGACGTGCGGCAGGATAGATGGGATGACGCACCTGCACCCGAAACCGCGGCTGGTGGCCAGCGACGTCGACGGCACGCTGATCGACGACTCCGACAAGATCTCGGCCCGCACCAAGGCCGCCGTCGGGGCCCTCGTCGCCGACGGCGCCACCTTCGTGCTCGCCACCGGCCGCCCGCCGCGCTGGATCGAACCGGTCGTCAGCGAACTCGGGTACGCACCGCTCGCGATCTGCGGAAACGGCGCGGTCGTCTACGACAGCGCCACCGATCGGGTGCTGTCGAGCCACACGCTCGACGTCGAGACACTGAGCTGGTTGGCCGAGGTCGCCGAACGCGCGTTACCCGGCTGTGGGCTGGCCACCGAGCGAGTCGGCGCCAGCGCACACGACGCCGTGACCCAGCAGTTCGTCAGCTCGCCCACCTACGAACACGCCTGGCTCAACCCCGACGACACCGTCGTCTCGCACGCCGAGGTGATCGACTCGCCCGCGATCAAGATGCTTGTCCGCCTCAGCTCGGCCCGCAGCTCCGACATGCGCGCCGCCCTTGCCCCGCTCATCGGCGACCGCGCCGAGATCACCTACTCCACCGAGAGCGGCTTGATCGAATTGGCGGTCCCCCAGGTGACAAAGGCATCCGGCCTGGCCGAGGTGGCCCGCCGTATCGGCGTCGAGAACTCGTCGATCGTGGCCTTCGGCGACATGCCCAACGATGTGCCGATGCTGGCGATGGCCGGGCACGGCGTCGCGATGGGCAATGCGCACCCCGAGGCTCGGGCGGCGGCCGACGAGGTGACGGGCAGCAATATCGACGACGGAGTGGCGATGGTCCTCGAGCGCTGGTGGCGTTAGTCCTCGCCAGAATTAAAACGGCCGGTGCCCCTCGCTCGGAGGGTGCACCGGCCGTTCTTCGCCGTGACCGGGGGTCAGCCGATCGGGGCGGGTTCGGTGCCCGGCGGGTCAGCCGGGATCTGTTCGACGGGAGCCTGTTCGATCGGTGCGGGTTCGGCGGGCGTTGCCTGCGGATCAGCGGGTGCACGCGGTTCGGCAGGGGCCGGAACCGCGAGTCCGAGGGTCGGTGCCTGGTCCGGCTTCGGCTGACCGTTCATTTCCTGCTTGTAGGTCTCGTCGTAGGTCTTCCAGAACGTCGTGACGATGCCCGTGAGCTCGTTGAGCACCAGCGAACCGTGCTGGAAATCAGTGCGAAGACCATTCGGCACCGAGTAGGAACTGCCGGTCGGCAAGCCGAGCACACCCGAGTCGGCGCCAAGGCTCAGGTACCGGTCGAGAATCGCGCCGACCACCTCGAACACCTCACCGCCCTCGCCCGAGTAGACGAATCCATTGGCGAACTTCGCGTACTGCCGCCCCTGCGCACCCGAGATCAGGTCCGACTGCGGCGCGCCGAGCGGACCGTCGACGCCACCCTTGGCCACCCAGTACTTGGCGATCGCGTTGTCACCGGAAAGGCCGAGGAACTTGTCGACCATCGCGCCCAGCTCGGCCATATTGCCCTGCGGGGCACGGGCCTGCTGACTCGGCGGACGATTCACCGTCGGCGGTGAGGTATAGGTGCCGGAATTGCCCGCCGCGATCCCGCGGATGCGGTCCATCAGCGCGTAGGCGGCGTCGCCGGGGCAGTCGGTGTTGCCGACGTCGCGGTGCGCGAACACCACCGGCAGGTCGACCGCCTCGTCCTGTGCGTACGGGGTGAACTCGGTGCCCTCGGAGTACATCGTGGTCTCGCCCTGGGGATCGAGCCCGGCGAGCTTGGCCCGCCAGCCGATGAACTTGCCGATCGCGTTGATCGCCTCGTTGCTCGGCTCCTCGGTCTCGTAGTTGCCCATCAGCGCCACACCAGCGGTGTTCTCGTTGAAACCGCCCGCGTGCGCGCCCTGGACCGCGCGATCGAGGCCACCGTAGCGGCCCTCGAAAATCTGGCCGTACTGGTCGACCATCGCGTTGTAGCCGACGTCGCACCAGCCGAGCGTCTCGGCGTGATAGGCGTAGATCGCGCGGACGATGCCCGCCGATTCGGAGCGGCTGTAGTCGTTGCGACCGGCCGTGTGGTGCACGGTGATGCCGCCGACGCCGTCGTCGTAGGTGGGTTCCTCGCAACGGATCGACTCGTCGGCACCCCACTGCGCGCGGGTGATGACCTTGGGTCCGCCGCCGGGTAGTGCCGCGGCGACGTCGTTGAGCGCGGCATCGATCGCGGCGCGGCCCGGATTGATCAACACAGCCTTGAGCGCGGCCTCGGTGAGGTGTGCCGGGTCGTGGTCGGGGCCCGCGGCGGGCTTGCGGGTGACCAGCATCTGCACCGCGGTGGTCTCGCCGACGTAGATCGGCTCGGTGCCGGTGGGTGCGTCGGCCGGGGTCTGATCGGTGGCCCTGGTGTCGATCGGATCGGCGTCGTACCAGGGACCCCAGTTGCCGTCCTGCTGGCGGGCCCGGAGCTTGGTGGTGGTGTTCGCCAGATCGCGCGCGGTGACGGCGACCATGCTGAACGGGGTTTCCTGGGTGAGTTCCTTGACCTGCGCGCCCACCTGGTCGATGACGTCGGCGCCGACCGCGCCCGGGGAGAGGGCGGGCGTGTCGGGCGTGGTGCCGGGTTCGAGGTTCTCCGGGTCAGCGATGAATTTCGCACCGGCAGAACTACTTCGGGAGACCGGAGCACCGGCAGGTGCGGCCGCTGCGGGCGGCGGGGCGGCCGGTGCTGGTGCGGCTGATGTCGGCGCGGCCGGAGCTGGAGCTGGGGCCACCTGAGCGGGAGAAGGAGCGGCGGGAGCCGCTGGCGCCTGCTCTCCTGGGGCAGGTGCGCCCTGGGCCGGAGCTGCGTGCGCTGGGGCAGGTGCTCCCGGGGCGGGAGCTGCTTGAGCTGGGGCGGGTGCACCCGGGGCGGGAGTTGCTTGAGCTGGGGCCGGAGCGGGGGCCGGAGCTGCCTGCGCGGGGGCCGGAGCGGCCGGAGCAGTGGTTTGCGCTCGGGGCACGGCGGGGGGCGCGGTCGGGACCGCTGTGCTCGGGACCGGGGGACGCGCCGGTGGTGCGGCGGCTCCGGGGGCGGGAGTCGCGGCGCCCGGCGTCGCCTGCTGAGTCGGTGTCGGCTGCGGTTTCGTCGGCAGTTGCGGCAGCGGGATCTCGGTGGGCAGCGCCACGCCCGGCGGAACCGGCAGTCCAGGGGGGACCGGGATCGAGCTCGGCAGCTGCAGCATGCGCAGATCCGAGAGATGCAGGTCGGGCAGATCGAGGCCGGTCAGCTCACGCAGCGGGACCGTGATGTCGGGAACCCCGTTCAGCGCCACTTCGGCCATCTGCGCAGGCACGGCCGCGACCTGGGAATCGTTCGCGCTGCGGTAATCGGTCGAGTCGCTGAGGGCGAACGCACCGACCGGTGCGGCGACAACGAGGGTCGTGACCACCGGGAGCACGTAGGAACGTTTCGGCTTTCGGTATCGCACGTGCGACTCCTATCAGGGTCGAGCTCGTGTTTTCCGCGCATGTGATGCTTGCTTCCTCTAACCTCACGCATCACACTAGTTAACATACGTCACACATCTCAACCTCAACTCGAGGCTTAAGTGATTGCTCGAATGTAGCCCTCGGATCCCGCTCGGCGACGACGACATGCCGACGCGAGCTCCGCCGGTCGAACCGCGAAACCGTGGGAGCGCAGTATGAGAGCGGACACCTTGATCAACCGCAGTACCCGCCGCGGTACCCGTCGCCGAGCCGTGCCGATCATCCGGACAGCGCCGCTGCCGGTGCTGGTCAGCGGCACTGTGCTGGCGTTGACCGGGGCGATCGGGCTGTGGCAGATCCTGCCGGGCCAGATCACCCCCACCGTCGGCGCGGGACACGGTCGCGGCATGAGCCAGGTAGGCGCCTTCGACAACGCGCGAGCGGGCTGGTCGGCCGAGGAGATTCTCGGGCACTACTACCCGGGAGCTGAACTCGGGCAAATCGGGCCGACAACGATCGGTGTCCGCCTGCAGGCGCAGGACGACGCCACTCTCGACACCTTCGCCGCCGCCGGTGCTCAGGTCGCCGGTCGCACGATCGGCCCCGGCGACGCGGCCCACCTCACGCCCCTGCCCGACGGTGGCGCGAATGTGGTGGTGACCGCGGGCTGTGACGGCGAAGTGCTGTGGCAGGCCGCGACCGACGATCCCTTCGTCTACCCGGTCGGCGCGGGCGCGGGCAGGCCGGCCGACGAACACCTGACCCTCTGTGGTGGCACCGCCTATCGCGGCGCGCTCGGTGTGGCACTCGAGGGCGAGTCCTATCGCACCGTCAACGAGGTGGATCTCGACGACTATCTCGCCGGCGTGCTCCCCGCGGAAATGCAGGCCAACTGGGCCGACCAGGGTGCCTTCGAAGCGCTACGCGCCCAAGCGATCGCGGCCCGCTCCTACGCGCTGGCCGAGAACAGATACGCCTACGCGCAGACCTGCGACACCACCGACTGCCAGGCCTATCCCGGCACGGTGAAAGAGGATTCACGCTCCACGGAAGCCGTCGCCGCCACCACCGGCACCGTGCTGCTGCGCGACGGGCAGATCCTGCGCTCGGAGTACTCGGCGGCTCCGGATGGTGGTCGGCCCGCCGACATCCAGACCTTCGAGGTCGGACCGGCACCGAGCGAACTCGTCGAAACCGCGCCTGCCCCAGTGGTTCCCGCCATTCCAGCAGAGCCGGATCTGACCATCGAGGCGCTCGCGGGTGAGTCGGTGATCGACACCGAATACCGGCGCATCGGCGGACCGAACAGTTCCGTGGGTGAGCCGATCGGTCCGGAAATGCTGCTGCCGCAACGGGCGGGTACGTATCGGATGTACACCAACGGTGTGATCGTGGCGACCAAGACACTCGGCGCGCAGGTCGTCGACTTCTCCACGCTGCTCCAGCTCGTTCCGGACGCGGGCGATCAGTTGCCCTCGTCCGCCTCCGGCCGTCCCAAACTGAAGGCGCCAGAAGGTGATGTGCCCCAGGTCGTTTCGCCGGGTGATCCACAGGGTCTGCAGATTCCCTCTGATGCCGAGATCAGGGGCGAACCCGTCCATGGCCCGGCGAACCCCGCCGCGACGCCGGGGGCGCACGCCGAGTACGGCCCGGCGAACCCCGCCGCGACGACGCCGGGGGCGCACGCCGAGTACGGGCCGGTGCCCCCCGGTGCGGCACCTGGCGTGTACGACGGCGAGTGACTGGCGAAATCGCCCACAACGCCTCCGGAACGGATCCTTCAGTCGAGCTTCGTGTCATCCAGGCCGATGGCCAGCGTACGCAGCAGGTCGGCGAGCTGCTCGCGGTCCGTGGCGCCGAGCGAGGCGAGCAGGCGCTGCTCGTTGTCCACGTGCAGCGGGAGCAGCCGGTCGACCAGTTCGCGGCCCTCGGCGGTGAGCTGGACGAAGACCGAGCGGCGATCGTCGGCGGAGGGAACGCGCCGGACCAGGTTCTTCGCGGCCAGCCGGTCGATCCGGTTGGTGATGGCGCCCGAGGTGACCATGGCCGCGCGGTTGAGCGCGCCTGCGGTGAGGCCGGTCTCGCCGCCGGAGCGACGCAGCGTGGCGAGCACGTCGAACTCCCAGAATTCCAGGCCGTGACCAGCGAAGAAGCGTTTCAGGTCCTGTTCGAGGACGCGCGCGAGGCGGGTGATCCGGCCGACGATCGCCATCGGTGACACGTCGACATCCGGGCGCTCGATGTTCCAGTGCTCGGTGATCAGGTCGACGGCATCGCGCATCGCATTTCCCTCTCGGTTAAAAGTCTTAATGTTCATCTACTTGACGCGAAGATACCGCATCCGGTAGATATTTCAATGTTGAGATTATCAATCAGGAGTGAACATGACGACCGCAACCCGCCCGGCCGGCTACGCGGGCACCCTCGCGCTCACCGCACTCACCCCGATCGTGTGGGGTTCCACCTACGCCGTCACCACCGAGTTCCTGCCGCCCGACCGGCCGCTGTTCACCGCGCTCATGCGCGCGCTCCCCGCTGGATTGCTGCTGCTCGCGTTCACCAGGGTGCTGCCGCACGGGCAGTGGCTGGGTCGAGCCGCGGTGCTCGGCGTGCTCAATATCGGTGCGTTCTTCCCGCTCCTGTTCCTTGCCGCGTATCGGTTGCCGGGAGGTGTCGCCGGGGTGCTCGGCGCGGTCGCGCCGATGTTCGCGCTCGGATTCGCCGCCGTGCTGCTGGCCGAGACGCCGACGAGGCGAAAGGTGATCGCGGGCGTCGTCGGCGTCGTCGGGGTCTCGCTGGTCGTGCTCCGTGGCACCGTCGAACTCGACCTGATCGGGGTGATCGCCGGGCTCGCCGGTGCGGCGTCGATGGGGGTGGGAACGGTGCTCACGAAGAAATGGGGACGCCCCGAGGGTGTCGGCCCGCTGGCGATGACCGGTTGGCAGCTCACCGCGGGCGGGCTGTTCATCGCACCGCTCGCCCTGGTGATCGAAGGCGCGCCGCCCGCGCTCGACGGCGAAGCCATCGGCGGCTACCTGTACCTCGGCATCATCGGCACCGCGCTGGCCTACTGGCTGTGGGTTCGCGGGATCTCGCGTGTACCGGCGACTTCGGTGTCCTTCCTCGGCCTGCTGAGTCCGGTGTCGGCCGCGGTGATCGGCTGGATCGCGCTGGGCCAGGCGCTCACCGCGCTGCAGATCGTCGGCCTCGGCGTCGCGCTCGCAGGCACCGTGCTCGGCCAGATCCCGGCGCGGGCGCAGGCCGCGCCGGTGAACGGTCCGATCTCCGCCGCTCCGGCACGACTTACCGTGCACGCTTGACCTTGACGTAGCGTCAACTTGCAGAGTGGAGATACCGACGAGAAGGGGAGCAGGTCATGGTGGGTGAATGGTCCATCCAGGACCTCGCGAAGGCCGCGGGAACCACCAGTCGTACGTTGCGCCACTACGGCCAGCTCGGGCTGTTGGAGCCGAGCCGGATCGGCGCCAACGGCTACCGCTACTACGACCAGACCTCTCTTGTTCGACTGCAGCGAATTCTGCTGCTGCGCGAACTCGGCCTCGGACTCCCCGTGATCGCCGAGGTCCTCGCCGGTGAACAGGACACCGCCGGTGCGCTGCGCACCCACCTGGAACTGCTTCGACAGCTTCAGGATCGGGTGGCACGGCAGATCGAATCGGTGTCGACCACATTGCGCAAGACGGAAAGAGGTGAACCGCTCATGGCCGCAGAGGTTTTCGACGGTTTCGACCACACCCAGTACAAGGACGAAGTCACCGAGCGCTGGGGCAAGGACGCGTACGAGAGTGGTGATCGCTGGTGGCGATCGCTGTCCGACGACGAGAAGAAGGGCTTCCAGCAGACCCAGCTCGACATCGCCACCGACTTCGGAAAGGCGTTCACCGCAGGGCTTCCCGTGGAAGGCGATGTTGTCCAGGCGATCGTCGCCCGGCACCGCGCCTGGCTCGGTGTCGGCACGCAGGGCAAGCCAGTGTCGAACGAATACTTGCTCGGACTCGGCGAGATGTACGTCGCCGACCCGCGCTTCCGGAAGAACTACGACGTGCACGGCGAAGGCGTCGCCGAGTACATCCTCGAAGCCTTCCGGGCTTACGCCGCGGCTCATCCCGCCTGAACGGTTGGTGTGCGCGCGGCCGGGTGATGAGGTTGTCGGCGGTGTGGCCATCGAGTCACCGCTGGTTCGATTCCGGGAAGAACGCCCAGGTCGCACCGTCGAACACCCCGCATCCGCCGGTTCCGCCGTATAACTGACGGCGACGTCGACAAGTAGCGGGGACAGTGGTGGAACAGGTGCGGCCGGAGCGGCCTTCGCGCGCGCTGATCGCGGGCTGGCTCGGGGTGCTGGTCGGCGCGGCGGGGGTCTTCGTCGGCACGGCGACCGCTGTATTGCGGGCGGCCGGACGCGAGATCGACCTCGATTACGTGGGTGCGGGGATCGTCGGCGGGCTGGGGGTGATGTATCTGCTCGGGGCGGTGCTGCTCTTGCGGCGGCGGATGCTCGGCAGGCGGGTGCTGATCACCATGACGTCGGTGATGGCGGTGGCGACTTTGCTGGTCATCGTGCTGAACGGGGCAAGTCACGGATGGCGGTTCGGGCCACTGGATGCGTGGTTGGTGCTCAACGCCGTGATCCTCGCGCTCAGTTTGAGTGAGCCGACACGGCGCTGGACCCTTACGCGGTAGGTCACCGTCGGCTCGACGCGCAGGTGCTCGAACTCGGTACGCCGCGGTCGATGACGCTACGGTCGGGGGATGGTCGTGCTGGAGACGAAGTCGAAGAGCGGTGAGGTGGCGGCGATCGTCGCGGTGTGCCTCGCGGGGATCGCCGCGCTGGCGAACCTGGTGGGGGCCGTGGTTCTCGTGCGGTCGTTTCTGCGCGATCCGGGTAAGCTGGACGACTCGCTGACGCTGTTCACCACACTCGGCGCGCTGGTGTCGGTGTTCGCGTTCGCTTACGGTGGCGTGCTTTTGGCGCGCCGGGACGAGACCGGGCGATGGGTGATCGCGGTCGCCGCGGCCGCACAGCTCGTGCTCGGGATAGTCGGCTTGCTCGCCACGCTCGTGAACTACGACTCCGGGTACGGGATCCACTGGTTCGCCGACGAACCCGTTGTTCGTTCGATTCTGATCGGCCTCGGTGGGGTACCCGGTGCCGTGACGGCGATCGTGAATCACAGTTGGGCAGCGGCACTTTCGGGCGCGGTACTCGGTGGGCTCGTGTTGGTGCCCACCGCGCTGCCGTGGACCTCGGCCTACACGCTCGCTCGCCCGGACGACGTTGTCGGACCGACCGTATAGTTTCAGCAGGTCAGCATCGTCGCGTAGACGAGGCCGGACACGAGATAGCGGCTACAGACTCAGCTCGCCACGAGGGGGAACACACATGGGGTATCCGTACGGCCCACAGCAGGGGCAAGACCCGTACGCGGGGCAGGGGTACGCGCAGCCCGGCTACGGAGCCGATCCCTACGCCCAGCCGTACGGCGCGCCTCAATACGGCTACGGCGCACCGGCTTACGGTGCCGCACCGTACCCGGGCTACGGTCAGCCCCGACCCGGCGGCGGAACCGCCATCACCGCCGCGCTGGCCGCACTGCTGCTGTCGTTGATCTCCCTCGGCGGTCTCGGCCTCGGCTTGGCGTTTCTGCTGGGCACCGACGCCACGAGTGCGAGTGACGAAGCGGGCCGCGAGGAAGTACTGATCGCTCTCGCGATCGGCTCGGCACCGGCCCTGCTGTTGCTGCTCGGCTCCATCATGTTGTTCCGGCGCAAGGCCGCGGGCCGGGTGCTCCTCATCCTCCTCACTACGATCAGCCTGATCGGCCTCGGCCTGTCGGCGGCAGCGGCGATCGTGGAGAACCGCGCGGAAACCGGCTTCGAGACCACTCCGGCGACACTTGTCGGTCTGGCCATGGTCGGCGCGATCCCCCTCCTGATCCTCGTCATGGCAGCCGCGCCATCGACCGGCCGCTGGATTCGCGCCGGCCGCCCGGGCGCCCATCAGCCGTACCCGCAGTACTGAGATGAGTCATCCACACGGGCCTCGCCCGAATGGCGCGATGGAAGGGGTACCGAGCGCTCGCCTCGGGATATAGCGCTGAACTTGCCTACCGCTAGGGCGGGTCGCAATCGGCCCAGGTCGCGGGCTGGTTGGTGACTCCACCGGGACAATTTGCGGTCTTCCGATACGCTGGGCACCCGTGACCGCCGCATCGCCTGAGGGTAACTCCGTCAACGCAGATTCCAATGCACCGGCAAACCAGTACGACCTGATCGTGGTCGGCTCCGGTTTCTTCGGGCTGACCGTCGCCGAGCGGGCGGCGAACGTGCTGGGCAAGCGGGTGCTGGTGCTCGACCGCCGCTATCACCTGGGTGGCAACGCCTACTCGGAGCCCGAACCGGAGACCGGTATCGAGATCCACAAGTACGGCGCGCACCTGTTCCACACGTCGAACAAGAAGGTCTGGGACTACGTCACCCAGTTCACCGAGTTCACCGGGTACCAGCACCGGGTGTTCGGCCTGCACAAGGGCCAGGCGTACCCGCTGCCGATGGGTCTCGGCATGATCTCGCAGTTCTTCGGCCGCTACTTCACGCCGGAAGAGGCCCGCCAGCTCATCGCCGAGCAGGCCGCGGAGGTCGAATCGGCCGACGCGCAGAACCTCGAGGAGAAGGCGATCTCGCTGATCGGCCGCCCGCTCTACGAGGCGTTCATCCGCGACTACACCGCAAAGCAGTGGCAGACCGACCCGAAGGAACTGCCCGCGGGCAACATCACTCGCCTGCCCGTGCGCTACACCTTCGACAACCGCTACTTCAACGACACCTACGAAGGCCTTCCCAAGCAGGGCTACACGAAGTGGCTGGAGAATATGGCCGCGTCCGACCTCATCGAGGTGCGGGTGAACACCGACTGGTTCGACGTGCGCGACGAGATCGTCGCCGCCAACCCGGACGCCCCGGTCGTCTACACCGGCCCGCTGGACCACTACTTCGACTACGCCGAAGGCGAATTGGGCTGGCGCACCATCGATTTCGAGACCGAGGTGCTCGAACAGGGTGACTACCAGGGCACCAGCGTCATGAACTACAACGACGCCGACGTCCCCTTCACCCGCATCATCGAGCCGCGCCACTTCCACCCCGAGCGCGACTACCCGACCGACAAGACGGTCATCATGCGCGAGTTCTCCCGCGCCGCGAAGACCGGCGACGAGCCGTATTACCCGATCAACACCCCCGACGACCGCGCCAAGCTGCTGGCCTATCGCGAGCGGGCGAAGAAGGAAACCGCCGAGAAGAAGGTCCTGTTCGGCGGTCGTCTCGGCACCTACCAGTACCTGGACATGCACATGGCGATCGGTTCGGCACTGACCATGTTCGAGAACGTGCTGCGTCCGCATCTGGAATCCGGTGCGCCGCTGGTGGATGAGGCATGACCAAAGCCATGCTCGAAGACGTGACCACCGAAACTCGCGCCATCTCGCTGCTGCAGCGGGTCATCCTGCCGCGGCCGGGTGAGCCCCTCGACGTGCGGACCCTCTACCTGGAGGAGTCCACCACCAACGCCCGTCGCGCGCACGCCACCAGCCGCACCGCGCTGTCGATCGGCGCGGAGTCGGAGGTGTCGTTCTGCACCTACTTCAACGCGCTGCCCGCCAGCTACTGGCGTCGGTGGAGCGTGCTGAAGTCGGTGGTGCTTCGCCTGGAACTGGCCGGGCACGGTCGCGCCGACGTCTACCGGTCCAAGGCCGACGGTTCGCGAATTCACGTGCAGGGCAAGGAATTCGCCGTCGAACAGGGCGCGGAATCGGTGGTCGTGGAGTTCGAGACCGATCTGGGCCCGTTCGAGGACGGTGGCTGGATCTGGTTCGACATCACCACCGACACCGCCGTCACGCTGCTGGCAGGCGGTTGGTACGCACCGCAGCAGGCGTCCGGCACGGGCTCGATCGCGGTCGGCATGCCGACGTTCAACCGGCCCACCGACCTGGTCAAGACGCTCGGCGCGCTGGGCTCGGATCCGTTGGTGCTCGACAACATCGCCGCCGTGATCGTCGCGGACCAGGGCAACCGCAAGGTCGTCGACGAGCCCGGTTTCACCGAAGCCGCCGCGACCCTCGGCGATCGGCTCACGATCTGCGATCAGCCCAACCTCGGTGGTTCCGGCGGATACAGCCGGGTCATGTACGAGGCGCTGAAGACCGACGCCGAGTACATCGTCTACATGGACGACGACATCGAGATCGAGCCCGACTCGATCCTGCGCGCCCTCGCGTTCTCCCGGTTCGCGAAGTCGCCGCTGCTGGTCGGCGGGCAGATGCTGAACCTGCAGGAGCGTTCGCACCTGCACAGCATGGGCGAGGTGGTCGACCGCTCGATCTTCATGTGGTCCTCGGCGCCGAATGTCGAATACGACCACGACTTCTCGAAGTACCCGCTCAAGGATCGCGACAACTCCAAGCTGCTGCACCGGCGCATCGACGTCGATTTCAACGGCTGGTGGACCTGCGTGATCCCGCGTCAGGTCGCCGAGCAGATCGGGCAGCCGCTGCCGCTGTTCCTCAAGTGGGACGACGTCGAGTACGGCCTGCGCGCCCGCGATGCCGGCTACCCGACCGTCACACTGCCGGGTGCGGCCGTCTGGCACATGGCCTGGTCCGACAAGGACGACGCCATCGACTGGCAGGCGTACTTCCACCTCCGCAACCGCCTGGTGGTCGCCTCCCTGCACCTGCCCGGCGACGGCAAGCCGATGATCGTCAACACGATCAAGGCCACGCTGAAACACCTGCTCTGCCTTGAATACTCGACGGTCGCCATCCAGAACGAGGCGATCCGCGACTTCCTGGCAGGTCCGGAAGGCCTGTTCGACCTGCTCCCCACCGCACTTGGCAAGATCCACGGCATGCGCAAGGAGTTCCCGGACGCGGTCGTCGTGCCCTCGTCCACCGAACTGCCGCTGGCCAACCGCCACGGCGTCGGCGCGGTCGGCGAACCAGCCAACCCGATCGCGAAGGTGGCCCGCCTGGCCAAGGGTGTGGTGCACAACTTCCGCAAGGCCGACCCGGCCGCCTACGAGACGCCGCAGCTCAACGTGCCGACCCTCGACGCGCGCTGGTACTTGCTCTCGCAGGTCGACGGTGTCACCGTTACCACCGCCGACGGCCGCGGCGTCGTCTACCGCAAGCGCGACCCGCGCCAGGCCCGCGACCTGCTCAAGGAAGCGATGCGCCTGCGCAAGGAACTCACCGCCCGCTTCCCGGAGCTGCAGCAGCGCTACCGGGCCGCGCACGCCGAGCTCACCAGCACGGCGGCGTGGGAGAAGACCTTCGGCCTGAACGGAACAGAGAAGTGACCAACACCGAAGTGCCCGAAGTGGAAATGGCCGAGGAAGGCTGCTGCGGCGGCTGCGATTGCAGCGGCGACTACGTAGAGGTCCCGGTCGAGGTCGCCATCCTCAACGCCGTGCAGGGCACCATCGGCACCAACCCGGCCGTCGTCTCCGCCGCGCGCGGCATGTCGCACTTCGGCGAGCACGCGCTCGGCTGGGTCGGCATCGCCGCCGCGGGCTGGCTGGTCGACAAGCCGCGCCGCCGTCAGTGGGCCGGTGTCGCGGTCGGTGCCGTCGGTGCGCACGCCGCGTCGATCGTGATCAAGCGGATCGTCCGGCGCCCGCGCCCCAACGATCCGTCGGTGCAGGTCAACGTGTCGACACCGAGCAAGTTGAGCTTCCCGTCCTCGCACGCCACCTCCACCACGGCGGCGGCGGTGTTGCTCGGACGCCTCACCGGGCTACCCTTGCCAGCGGTGATCGTCCCACCGATGCTCCTTTCCCGGGTTGTCCTCGGTGTGCATTACCCTTCTGACGTGATCGCCGGTTCCGCTTTGGGGGCCGCGTCGGCTGCTGCCGTGCTAGCCGCTGAGAAGAGACTCCGACAGTGACCGCAACTGAAAGAACTTTGGCCCAGATGAGCGAAGAACCGTCCGCCGCCGTCCTCGACGAGGGTGCTGTGAAGGGCCCGCCGAAGACGCTGCTCGGTGGCGTCATCAAGGCCATGCGCCCACGTCAGTGGGTCAAGAACGTCCTCGTGCTCGCCGCACCGCTCGCGGTCGGACCGGAAGCGGTCGGTGACGCGGGCGTTCTCGTGAACGTCGCGATCGCCTTCATCGTGTTCTGCATGGCGGCCTCCGGCATCTACCTGGTCAACGACTCACTCGATGTCGACGCCGACCGGGCCCATCCGACCAAGCGCTTCCGGCCGATCGCGGCGGGCGTCGTTCCTGTCAACCTGGCTTACGCGCTGGCAGCCGTGCTGCTGGTCGGCTCGATCTCCGCGTCGTTCCTCGCGTCCTGGCATCTGGCCGTGGTGATGGCGATCTACATCGGCATCCAGCTCGCCTACTGCCTCGGCCTCAAGCACCAGGCCGTGCTCGATATCTGCATCGTGTCCTCCGGCTTCCTGCTGCGCGCCGTCGCGGGTGGCGCGGCGGCCGACATCGCGCTGTCGCAGTGGTTCCTGCTGGTCATGGCGTTCGGTTCGCTGTTCATGGCGGCGGGCAAGCGCTACGCGGAACTGGCGATCGCGCTGGAGACCGGCGCGAAGATCCGCAAGTCCCTCGAGTACTACACGCCGACCTACCTGCGCTTCATCTGGACCCTCGCGGCCACCGCCGTCGTGATCTTCTACGGCCTGTGGGCGTTCGAGCAGGCCGAGCTACGCGACACCCAGTGGTACTCGATCTCGATGGTCCCGCTTACCATCGCAATCCTGCGTTACGCGGTCGACGTCGATGGTGGCGCGGCCGGTGAACCCGAAGAGATCGCGTTGGGGGACCGCATCCTGCAGTTCCTCGCTATTGCCTGGATCGGAGCGGTAGGTGTCGCTGTCTATCTCACCTGACGAGATGTTGGTAGCGGAGCAGGATTCAACCGAAGACGAGCAGCTACGCGACGACGAGTCGCCGCGTAGCGACGCGCGTTCCTCGGTGCTGTCCCGCGCCATCTTCGTCGGTGGGGTGGTCATTACCGCCGCGCTGTTCACGTTCGGTGCGTGGCAGCGGCGCTGGATCGCCGACGACGGCCTGATCGTGCTGCGCACGATCCGCAACCTGCTCGCGGGCAACGGCCCGGTCTTCAACGTCGACGAGCGCGTCGAGGCCAACACCAGTACCGCGTGGACCTATGTGGTCTGGTTCTTCTCCTGGCTCACGCAGGCCCGCCTCGAGTACGTGGTGCTCGGGGTAGCGCTGGTGGTCTCGGTGCTCGCGGTGGTGTTCGCGATGCTCGGCACCGCGCGGCTGTGGGGTGGAACCAGCGGTCAGCTGCTGATTCCGGCCGGTGTGCTGGTCTACATCGCACTGCCGCCCGCGCGCGATTACGCCACCTCCGGCCTGGAGAGCGGCCTGGTGATCTGCTGGGTCGGGCTGCTGTGGTGGCTGATGATCCGCTGGAGTCAGGCCGCCGTCGTGCGCGTGCCCTCGCTGTTGGGGCTCGTTTTCCTGGCCGGTCTCGCGCCGCTGGTCCGTCCCGAGGCCACGCTGATCGGCGTGCTCGCGCTCGGGATGATCTTCCTGGCCCCGATGCCGCAGTTCCGGTTCGGGCCGATCGTGCTGCGTGCGCTGATCGTGTTCGTCGCCGGGATCGTGCCGGTGGGGTACCAGATCTGGCGGATGGGCTACTACGGCCTGCCGTACCCGAACACCGCGGTCGCCAAGGACGCGGGCGGTGCCAAGTGGGGGCAGGGCGCCATCTACCTGTGGGACCTGGTCGGGCCGTACTACCTGTGGATTCCGCTGCTCGTGCTGCTGATCGCCGGTGTGATCGCCGGTGTCGCGCGTGGGTTCGCGCTGCCGAAGTTGACCGTGGCCGGTCTGCGCGCGTGGCTGCGTTCGCCGAGCGCGGTGGTTGTGATGGTGCTCGGCAGCGGTCTGCTGCTCACCGTGTACGCCGTGCGCGTCGGCGGTGACTTCATGCACGGGCGCATGCTGCTCACGCAGCTGTTCCTGCTGCTGTTGCCGGTGGCTGTCGTCCCGATCCCGACACGGTGGCGCAAGTCCGACTGGTCGGTCGCGGCGCTGCTGATCGCGCTGCTCGGCACCGCGGGCTGGTCGCTGTACGCGTCGAACACGACCGCGATCACCACCGGCACCAAGATCCGCTCCTCCGGCATCGTCGACGAGCGCATCTACTACGTGCTCAACACCGGCAAGGACCACCCGATCCTGGCCGAGGACTACCTCGACTACCCGCGCATGCGGGCCATGGTCAGCGACATCGCCGCCAACCCCAAGGGCGGCCTGCTGCTGAACTCGCCCGCGTTCACGTTCTGGTACCTCGACCCGCCGCCGGAGCCGATCCCCGCTGAGGGCTCGGGGCACACGGTCTACTTCCTGAACCTGGGCATGACGAGCATGAACGTGCCACTGGACGTGCGTGTGATCGACCCGATGGGCCTGGCCTACCCGCTGGCCGCGCATTCGGACCGGCTCGCCGACGGCCGCATCGGCCACGACAAGAGCCTGCTGCCCGACTGGGTGGTAGCCGACTCGGGCATGGTCGACATCCACCCCTGGATGCCCTGGTACATGGACGAGCAATGGGTCACCCAGGCGCGCACGGCCATGTCGTGCCCGCAGACCCAGGCGCTGATGGTCTCCGTCCGCGATCCGCTGACCTTCGATCGGTTCAAGCACAACTTCCGCAACGCCCTGGCGTTCTCGAAGTACCGGATCGACCGGATCCCCAAGTACGAAATCCAGCGCTGCGGCCTCGTCGATCCGTTCCCCGAGCCGCCCCGATAAGGCCGGTGCTGGTACCCATCGACCTATGACCTACACCGGCTGGCCAGGGTTTATTTAGTGGTGTTCGCCGCTAAATCACTTTTCGGTAACGCCAAGCTATGGATGTAGCGATATGGTCACTGGAGGAACGGCCCGTCGGCGCACTGGTGTGCCGGTAATCAGTCGGCGGTCATTGCAACCGCGGTTCCGCGCGAACCGCACGAGGAAAGGCCCATAACAGAATGCGTGGCGGACGTCTCAGAGCCCGGGGAGCCGGCTGGCTCAAACGATCGGTGCTTCTCTCCCTGGCTGTAGTGCTGCCGATCGGCGCGGCGGTGGCTGGTCCCACCGGTACCGCGACGGCGGCCTTCGATCCCACAGCTTTCGACTTCTGGGTCGACTCGGAGATGGGCCCGATCAAGTCGCGGATCTTCCGCGCGGCCGATGGCAACACCAATCGGGTCGTGTACGCGCTCGACGGCATGCGCGCCGGCGACGACCTCAGCGGCTGGGAGAAAGACACCAATGTCGCCCGCGCCCTGATGGACGCCAACATCAACGTCGTGATGCCGGTCGGCGGCCAGTCCAGCTTCTACGCCGACTGGAACGCGCCGAGCAGCTTCTTCGGCCTCGACGCCGGTTCGGGTGGTAGCTCCACCGGTTCGGCCGCCACCGGTTCGTCGATGACCGGTTCGTCGGTCGCGCCCACCCAGGTGGCAGGCAAGAAGAACACCTACAAGTGGGAAACCTTCCTCACGAGCCACCTGCGCAACGCGCTGTCGGCACGGCTGGGTTTCAACCCCAACAACAACGGCGTGTTCGGCCTGTCGATGGGTGGCTCCGCCGCCCTGACGCTGGCCGCCTACCACCCCGATCAGTTCAGCTTCGCGGGCTCGTTCTCCGGGTACCTGAACATCTCGGCGCCCGGTATGCGTGAGGCGATGCGTGTCGCGATGGTCTCGGCCGGCGCGTTCAACATCGACGCGATGGCGCCGCCGTGGGGCCAGCAGTGGTTCCACATGGATCCGTTCGTGTTCGCCCCGCGCCTGGTCGCCAACGGCACCCGTATCTGGGTCTCCGCGGCCAGTGGTATCCCCGGTGCGGGCGATGTGTCCAACCCGATGGAGATCGTCCAGGGTGTCCCGCTGGAACTGCTCGCGATGGTGAACAGCCGCGCGTTCCAGGTCCGCATGGCCACTCTCGGCGGCGGCAACGCCCACTTCGACTTCCCGATCACCGGCGTGCACAACTGGCGCAACTGGGAAACCGAAGTCAACCGCATGATCCCGGACCTGTCCGCGAACATCGGTTAGTCACACCCGCTAGACCCCGAAAAACCGTCCGGTGCCTCGTCAGCACCGGGCGGTTTTTCTCGTTCTTGTCACGATCCGAGCGACACACGGTGACGAATCATGGGCGACAGATCACCCGGAGTTGTGCTTCGGGTCACTTTCCAGCAACATGTAGACCATTCGTCACCGATTTATACACAGTGAGCATGCGTCGAGGTTGAATCGTCCGTTTTGCCCTGGATTGGTTCCGCGCGACGTCCGATGAGGGATCCGACTGCGTAGCTCGGGATTTGCGCGTTCGGTCTGCGAGAAAGGTCTAGTCGAATGCGAACACTGCGCCGCAAGCGTGGGCCCGTGAAGACCGCAGCCCCTGGTTCGTGGGCTCGGCGATGGGCCGCGGGCGTATCGATGGCTCTACTGCTTCCGATCGCCACGGCCGTTTCCGGCGGTGTCGCTCCCGCCTCGGCCGGATTCAACGGCAATGCCTTCGACTTCTGGGTCGACTCCGGGATGGGCCCGATCAAATCGCGCGTGCTACGCGCCGCCGACGGCAACACCAACCGCGTCGTCTACGTTCTCGACGGCATGCGCGCGCCGGAGAACCTGAACGGCTGGGAGATCGAAACCGATGTCCCCAACGCGCTCGCCGCGGCCAATATCAACGTGGTCATGCCGGTCGGCGGTATGTCCAGCTTCTACGCCGACTGGAACTCGCCGAGTGAATTCTTCGGCATTCCCGGCAACGGTGTGCCCGCCTCCGGTTCCGGCGCGGGCAACGCGCTGTCCGGCGGGCCTGGCAAGAGCTACCGCTACCAGTGGGAATCGTTCCTCACCGGCGACCTGCGCAACGCGCTGGCCGACCGTCTCGGCTTCAATCGCTTCCGCAACGGCGTGTTCGGCCTGTCGATGGGCGGCTCGGCCGCGCTGACGCTGGCCGCCTACCATCCGGACCAGTTCTCCTTCGCCGGTGCGTATTCGGGTTACCTGAACATCTCGGCACCCGGCATGCGCGAGGCCATCCGGCTCGCGATGCTCGACGCGGGCGGCTACAACGTGGACTCCATGGCACCGCCGTGGGGCCCACAGTGGCTGCGGATGGATCCATTCGTGTTCGCCCCCAATCTGGTAGGCAACAACACCCGGCTGTGGATAGCGGCGGGCTCAGGCTTGCCGACCAGTACCGACGGCCCGAACATGGGCACCGTCAACGGGATGGCACTGGAAGCCTTGGCACTGGCCAACACCAAGGCATTCGAAGTCAGGATGGCGACTCTCGGCGCCCGTAACGTCACCTACTCTTTCCCGGCCTTCGGCATCCACGCCTGGAACAACTGGAATGACGAAGCACTGCGGATGATCCCGGATTTGTCCAACAACATCGGGTGAACATCACTAACCGGCACCGCAACATTTGCGGTGCCGGTTCTGTCTGTCCAGACAACCGAAGCGACTGGACAATTCGCGCCCGAGCCGACTACGCCACCTGCATAACCCAGCGACCACGGATTTTCGGCCGCCTCGGATCCGAGGGGCGAGACGGAACGCCGCAGGCGCAGTATCGCCCCTCGGATTCGAGGCCCACAGGGCCGAAAATCCCGCGGCGCCAGCCGCCAATATCCCTGCCCTTGCGGTTAATTCGTGGGTCGAATATCCTCCAGCGAGCGTAAGTGTGACCAGATCGTTGTTTCATCCGTCTGATCGACCGGGCTGTCGGGGCCGTGTCGAGTGGGCGGCCGACGCGTCTGGCATGCCATAACAGCAGAAAGAGAGCGGAATTCACATGCGTTTCGGCAAGGCCGTCGCGCCGGCATCTCGTGGTTGGCGTAATCGAATTCTAGCTGTCGGCGCTGCAGCCCTCGTGCTGCCGATCGCCGCGGGAGCGGCCCCGACCGCGTTCGCCGCACCGTCGGTGTCGGCACCCGTGTTGCGCGCGCCGGCCGGTGGCTATGAAGAACTCATGGTGCCGTCGAAGATGGGCCCGGTGAAGGTCCAGGTGCAGTGGGCGAAGAACGGTGGCAACGCCGCGCTCTACCTGCTCGACGGCCTGCGGGCCCGTGACGACCGCAACGCCTGGTCGTTCGAGACCAACGCGATGCAGCAGTTCAGCAACGACAACGTCACCCTGGTGATGCCCGTCGGTGGCCAGTCCAGCTGGTACGCCGACTGGACCGCCGCCAGCAACACCAACGGCCAGAAGACCACCTACAAGTGGGAGTCCTTCCTGACCGAAGAGCTCCCGGCCTTCCTCGAGGGCTACGGCGTGTCCCGCAAGAACAACGCGGTGCTCGGCCTGTCGATGTCGGGTCCGGCCGCGCTGCGTCTCGCCGCGCTGAACCGCGATCAGTTCAAGCACGCGTCCTCGCTCTCGGGTCCGCTGAACTGGGGCGCCCCCGGCATGCGTGAGGCCATCCGCGTGATGATGCTCGACGCCGGCCGTTTCAACGTCGACGCCATGGCCGCTCCGTGGAGCTCGGCGTGGCTGCGGATGGACCCGATGGTGTTCGCGCCCGAGCTGCGCGGCCTGCCGATGTTCATCTCCTCGGCCAACGGCCTGCCTGCCCAGCACGACAAGCCGGCTGGTCTCGGCGGCGTCTACAACACCGGTAACGCGATGGCCATCGAGGCCATCTCGTTCGTGAGCACGCTGGCGTTCCAGCGTCGCCTCAACTCCCTCGGCATCAATGCCGTCTACGACGTCGGTGCCTCCGGTACCCACTCGTGGAAGTACTGGGAAGACGAGCTGTGGAAGGCGCGTCCGCACATCCTGAATGCACTGGGCGCCTAGTAGTTTCCGCTCAGCAACAACCTGAAGACCGGCTCACCCCCAGGGTGGGCCGGTCTTTTTGCTGCACTCGACCATCGCGTGTCATCCCCAGTTATCGCTGGTTACTGCGGTACAACCGACGGTGATGCTGTGTCCCAATTCCGGGATGAGGAGGGTCGCGTGTGATGAAACATCGTGTCTCGGTACATCGTGCTTCGGCCACGATGCGGCGGATCCTCGGAATCGCGGTCATGGCGGCGGCCCTGCTCGCACCGGCTGTCACCGTTCCCGCGCAGGCGCAGCCCGGTGTGTCGGCCGTGCAGCGGGTGGACTGGCTCTCGGATCGGCGGGTGGCGCTGTGGGTGTACTCGGCCGCCATGAAGACCCCGATCCAGGTGCAGATGCTGTTGGCGCGGGACTGGAACGCGCGCCCCGACGCGAAGTTCCCGATGATGCTCATGCTCGACGGCCTGCGCGCGCAGGACGACGAGAACGGCTGGACCAAAGACGCTGACGCCGAGGGCTTCTACGCCGACAAGAACGTCAACGTGGTGCTGCCCGTCGGCGGCCAGTCGAGCTGGTACTCGGATTGGCTCGCGCCCGACAACGGCATCAACTACAAGTGGGAGACGTTCCTGACCAAGGAGCTCCCGCCGATCCTAGAGCGTGACTGGCGAACCACGGATGTGCGTGGCGTACAAGGACTTTCGATGGGCGGCACGGCGGCGATGAATCTCGCGGGCCGCAATCCGGGCCTGATGAGATACGTGGCCTCCTACTCGGGCCTGCTCACCACCACGACACTCGGGATGCCGCAGGCGATCACCTTCGCCAACAAGGACGCCGGCGGTTTCGACGCGGGCGCGATGTGGGGTCCGCCCGGCAGCCCCGAGTGGGAGGCGCACGATCCCTATCTGCTGGCCGACAAGCTCGAAGGCGTCAGCATGTACGTCTCCAGCGGCAGCGGCCTGGCCGGTTCGCACGATCAGCTCGGTGAAGTGCCGCTGATGAGCGAGAACTGGGCGGGCACCGGCCTGGAGATCCTGTCGCGGCTGTCGACCCAGAATTTCGTCGCCAAGCTGGAGAAGCTGGCGATCCCGGTACAGGCGAACTACCGCCCGGCGGGCACCCACACGTGGCCGTACTGGGATTTCGAGATGCGTCAGTCGTGGTCGCAGGCGGCCGCGGCGCTCGGCACCGATCCCGGCGGGGCTACCTGCGCCCTCGGCGGGGCGATCGCCGGCGTCGCGCAGGCGGCGAACTGGCTGGGCAACTGCGTGACCGCGGAGTACCCCGCTGGCACCGGAACGGTGCAGGACTTCCTGAACGGCCGGGTGTTCCATTCGGCCGCGACGGGCACGCACCCGGTGGGCGGGCGGATCGGTGGCACCTACGCCGGAATCGGCGGCGCGTCGTCGCCGCTCGGCCTGCCCAACGGTGACGATCACGGCCTGCCCGACGGGCGCGGCCGCATGCAGACCTTCGAAGGCGGCTCGATCTACTGGACGCCGCAGACCGGCGCGCAGGTGATGCGCGGCGCGTTCCTCGAGGAGTGGGGCAAGCAGGGTTACGAGGGCGGGCCCGCCGGCTACCCGGTGGCGGCCGAAGCGCCGACACCCAGCCGTGACGGCTCGGTGCAGGCCTTCGAACACGGCCCGATGTTCTACAGCCCGGCCACCGGCGCGCATCGGGTACAGGGCTTCGTCCTGGACAAGTACAGCCAGCTCGGCTTCGAGAACAGCCCGCTCGGGTTCCCGGTCGCCGAGGAGGCGCCGCTGAAGGATCTCGGGCGCTACAGCCGGTTCGAGGGCGGCAACATCTACTGGAGTCCGCTCTCGGGTGCCTGGTCGGTGCGCAACGGCGCGCTCGCCGATGCCTGGGGCGCGCAGGGGTTCGAGAACGGCAGGCTCGGCTACCCGGTGAGCGACGAGTTCACGGTTCCCGGCGGAATCCAGCAGAACTTTCAGACCGGGTTCATCGTGGTGCGAGACGGCAAATCCGAAGTTCACGGGGTGTGAGCCCGGGCTGAGAACTCTCTGAGCTTCGCCGCGCGGTGCCCGGCAGCGCCGATTGTCCGGCTAGCCTGGTCTGCGACCGCTTCCCTGACGAACGATCGAGGAACATCTTCATGCATCGGATCCCTGGCAAGGTAGCCGGATCGGTCGCGGCGCTCGCTGCCGTCGCGCTGTTGTCCGCCTGTGGTGGCAACGACTCGACCGCGTCGCAGACGCCCACATTGTCGACCAGCGCCGCCGCGAAGTCGACGACGACGCCGCCGGTGGTCATCGAGCCGCCGGCCGAGGCCCCGTCGAGCACCGAGACCAGCGCGCCGAGCGAGGCGCCGACGCCCATCCCGGAGACCAGCACGGCTGCCCCCGCGACCGGCAAGGACAAGGCGTTCCTGGATGAACTGTCCAAGAACGGCATCACCCCGGGCGACCAGACGACCGCGCTGACCACCGCCACCTACATCTGCTCCACGAAGGGCTCCGGCGCCAGTGACGCCGATGTGGCCACCTTCGTCGCCGCGATGGCGGGCACCGACCCGGCCTTCGACGCGTCGAAGATGGATGTCAACAAGGCAGCACAGATCTACATCGCTGCCGCGAACTCGACCTACTGCTAGTGACGCCCCGACCGACGCGACGTTCCCGCAGGTTCTGGCCTGCGGGGTGTTTCACCGTGCTGGCGCTGCTCGTGCTGGCGATCATCGTCATCGTGCTGCTCTGGTACCTGCTCGCGGGCCGGTTGAAGGAGCCGGGGCCAACACCGCCCGGCCCGCCGCCGCCCACGTCGCAGTCGGCGGAGTGTCCCGATGTGATGCTGCTCTCGATCCCGGGCACCTGGGAGTCGTCGAGCACCGACGATCCGTACAACCCGCAGGCGAACCCGATCTCGTTGATGCTCAGCGTGTCCGGGCCCTTGCGCGCGCAGTTCCCGGACAGCCGGCTCGAGGTGTACACGGTCCCGTATGTGGCCCAGTTCTCGAACCCGATCGCGATCCCGCCGGACGGCCAGGCTTCCTACAACAACAGCCGCACCGAGGGCACCGCGCGCGCGACCGACGTGCTGGCCCAGCGCCACAAGGAATGCCCGTTGACGAACTTCGTCATCGCGGGCTTCTCGCAGGGTGCCGTGATCGCCGGTGACGTCGCCGCCCAGATCGGCGCGGGCAACGGCCCGATCCCGGAGGCCAATGTGCTCGGCGTGACGGTGATCGCCGACGGCCGCCGCACTGCCACCGGCCCTGGTCAGCCCACCGAGATCGGCGATCCGCCGCCGACGGGCGAGGGCGCGGAGGTGGCGCTCAAGGGTGTCAATGTGCCTGGCATCAGCATGACCGGCCCGCGCCCCGGCGGCTTCGGCACGCTGGCGCCGAAGGTGAACTCCATCTGCGCGCCCGGCGACATGATCTGTGACGCGCCGCGCCAGGCCCTCAATCCGGTCAACGCGCTGGGCAGTCTGGCCGCGCTGATCCGCTCCGCGGGCAATCCCGTGCACGCGCTGTACGCCTCGAACACGGTGGACGGCAACGGCACAACGGCCACCCAGTGGACGGTCAACTGGGCCGCGGAGCTCATCGAGAACGCACCGCATCCGCCGCATTCCTGACGGAGTTGTCACAGTCACAGTGGGGGCGTGATTGGCGCTGATCATGCCTCGCTGTGACATCCGCACGCCGGATCGCTCGCACGCTGTAAAGTGCGCTGGGAATTGCGCCCGAGTACACACCAGCCAGGAGCGAAGAGTTCATGACCGAAGCTGCCGCACCCGTCGGTGAATTGACCGCGCTGGGTACGCCGCTGCGTCCGTTCCGCTTCGGAGCGGCCGGAGAGGGCAACAAGCAAGAGGGTGGCGCGCGCAAGTTCGTTCAGACGGCGCAGGAAGCCGAAGAGATGGGGTACGACACCTTCTTCGTGCCTGATCACCTGGGCGATCAGGTCGGCCCGATCGCCGCGCTGGGCGCACTCACCCAAGCCACCTCCAAGATCCGTCTCGGCACTTCGGTGCTGGCCAACGGGTTACGTCACCCCGTCGTGGTCGCCAAGGAGCTGGCCACCCTCGATGTCCTGTCCAAGGGACGGCTCGAGGTCGGCGTCGGTGCGGGCTGGATCAAGGAAGAGTTCGACAACGCGGGTATCGCGTTCGAACGTCCCGGCATCCGGCTGGAGAAGCTCGACGAGTCGCTGACCATCCTGGACACGCTGCTGCGCGGCCAGGAGTGCAATTTCGAGGGCAAGCACTATCAGGTGCGTGGCATCAAGGGCACCCCGCGTCCGCGGCAGGGCCCGCGCCCGCCGCTGTGTACCGGTGGCGGCGGTCCGAAGATGCTTGCGCTGGCGGCCAAGCACGCCGACATCGTCTCGGTCGTGCCGCAGACCACCAAGAACGGCAAGGGCCTGCTCTCGGGCATCACGCTCGAGAAGACGATCGAGAAGGTCAACATCGTCAAGGCCGCTGCCGGTGACCGGTTCGCCGACATCGAACTGAACTGGGCCATCACCGCCATCGTCATTACCGACGACCGCGAGAAGACCGCCGAGATGGCGCTCAACGCGATCAAACGGGGCCTGCATCCCGACCTCGAAGTCGACGTCGAACTGACCGTCGAGGAGATCCTGAGCTCGCCTTACATCGCGATCGGCACGTTCGAGGAGATCGCCGAACAGGTCAAGCGTGTGCGGCAACTCACTTCGATGTCGTATGTGGGCATCTTCCCCACCCAGATGGACGCTTTCGCGCCTGTCATTCCGCTGCTGCGGGAGGACTGAGCGGGGGTTCTCTGTAACATGACTCTGGTTTGAGAACATCTAGCCGATAGCGGTCACCGCGCAGACCGCTCGAAAATCCGCAGGCTGTCGACGCACGTTCGTGTGAGCTCGATGTCCGGTGGCGATATAGCGAGTCGAGGCCGCAGAGCTTGTCATCGCGTCCTCGCAAGGAGAAGAAGGAATGGAAGAGACTTTCGACGACTACCTGGACGAAACCGGGAATATTGTCATTCCCGAGGGTCGGACCCTGGTCGATCACGTCGAGAAGCACACCCGTAACGATGCGAATACGCTCGCGTACCGCTACATCGACTACTCGCGGGAACGCGACGGCGAGGTGCACGAGCTGACCTGGCAGGAGTTCGGCGTACGGCTGCGCGCGGTGGCCGCTCGCCTGCAACAGGTGACCAACCCGGGCGACCGGGTCGCGATCCTCGCGCCGCAGGGCCTGGATTACGTGATCTCCTTCTTCGCGGCGATCTACGCGGGCACCATCTCGGTGCCGCTGTTCGATCCCGACGAGCCGGGCCACACCGACCGCCTGCACGCCGTGCTAGGCGACTGCGAGCCGTCGGCGATCCTCACCGCGACCTCCTCGGCCGCCGGTGTGCGTCAGTTCTTCCGCTCGCTGCCCGCCGCGCAGCGCCCGCGCATCATCGCCGTCGACGCCATCCCGGACACTCTCGGTGATTCCTGGGTGCGCCCCGACACCGCGATCGACGACATCGCCTACCTGCAGTACACCTCGGGTTCCACCCGGGTACCCGCGGGCGTGGAGATCACCCACCGCGCGGTCGGCACCAACCTGCTGCAGATGATCAAGTCGCTGAACATGAACGAGAACTCGCGCGGTGTCACCTGGCTCCCGCTGTTCCACGACATGGGCCTGCTCACGGTGATCCTGCCCGCGGTCGGCGGCAAGTTCATCACGATCATGTCGCCGAGTGCGTTCGTGCGTCGACCCTCGCGCTGGATCAACGAGCTGGCCGCCGTCTCCGACGGTGCCGGTACGTTCGCGGCCGCGCCGAACTTCGCGTTCGAGCACGCCGCCGCGCGTGGTGTGCCCAAGGCGGGCGAGTCGCTGGATCTGTCGAACGTGATCGGCCTGATCAACGGGTCAGAGCCGGTGACGGTCTCCTCGATGAAGAAGTTCAACGAGGCGTTCGCGCCGTTCGGCCTGCCCAAGACCGCGATCAAGCCCTGCTACGGCATGGCCGAGGCCACGCTGTTCGTCTCGGCCACCCGCGCCGAGGACGAGGCCAAGTACGTCTACGTCGACCGCAACGAGCTCAACGCCGGCCGCATGGTGCGCGTGGAGCAGTCCGACGACACCGCCATCGCGCAGGTGTCGTGTGGTTATGTCGGGCTCTCGCAGTGGGCCGTGATCGTCGATCCGGAGTCCGCTGACACCGCTGAGGGGCGCGAGCTGCCAGACGGTCAGGTCGGCGAGATCTGGCTGCACGGCAACAACATGGGCATCGGTTACTGGGGTCGCCCCGCCGAGTCGGCCAAGGCGTTCCGCAACAAGGTCACCGAGCCGGTCGAAGGTGGGCACGCCGACGGCACCGATCCCGACGCCGACTGGATGCGCACCGGCGACTTCGGCGTGTACTTCGAAGGTGAGCTCTACATCACCGGTCGGGTCAAGGACCTGGTGATCGTCGATGGCCGCAACCACTACCCGCAGGACCTGGAGTACTCCGCACAGGAGGCCTCCAAGGCGCTGCGCCCCGGTTTCGTCGCGGCCTTCGCGGTGCCTGCCAACCAGCTGC
The DNA here is from genome assembly GCF_050320175.1 of Nocardia sp. FBN12. GTDB lineage: Bacteria > Actinomycetota > Actinomycetes > Mycobacteriales > Mycobacteriaceae > Nocardia. Next base: position 6,178,959 of record NZ_CP190048.1, read on the forward strand.
CCGCCGAGGTCTTCGCCGCCGACAGCCACTCCGGCCTGAAGTTCGACGTCGACGACGCGTCCGAGCAACTGGTGGTCGTGGCCGAACGCGGTCCCGGCGCCGGTAAGGCCGATCCAGGGCCGATCGCCGACGCGGTGCGTGCCGCGGTCTCGATGCGCCACGGCGTGACCGCTCGTGACATCCTGCTGGTGCCGGCGGGTTCCATCCCGCGTACGTCCAGCGGCAAGATCGCCCGGCGTGCCTGCAAGGCCGCCTACCTCGAGGGAACGCTGCGCGGTGGTTACACCCAGCAGGCTTTCCCCGATGCACCGGAAGAGTAATTGGCTCGACACGGAGACGACGCCCGGCATGCGCCCGCATGCCGGGCGTGGAGTTCCACGGCGCGCCCTGCACACCTACAGGTAGCTTGAGGACTGATGGCTGACAACGATGGCGCCCAGAATGATGACCGTGCGATGAACCCTTCCGGTGACAACGCGACCCCTCCGACGAGCGGTGAGCTTTCGGTAGCCGAGCTGCGCGAATGGTTGCGCCGCTGGGTCGCTGACGCGACCGGGCAGTCTGTCGATGCGATCACTGTCGACCGGCCGATGGAGGAGTTCGGGCTCGCTTCGCGCGATGCGCTCGCGCTGGGTGGTGACATCGAGGACCTCACCGGTGTGGTGCTCACGCCGACGGTGGTCTACCAGCATCCGACGATCGCCTCGCTGGCCGAGGTCATCGTGCACGGTGAGCCGGAGCCCGAGCCCGAGGACTCCTCGGAGTACACCGCCGCGTTCGCGCCGTCCGAGGCGCATGACGTCGCGGTGGTCGGCCTGTCCACGCGTCTGCCGGGTGCGGGTAGCACTCCCGAGTCGACCTGGGAGTTCATCATCGGCCGCGGTGACGCGATCCGTGAGCTGCCCGAAGGTCGCTGGTCGGAGTTCCTGACCGATCCGTCCGTGTCCGAGACCATCGACCGGGCCAACACCCTCGGCGGCTACCTGGACCAGGACGTCATCAAGGGTTTCGACGCCGAATTCTTCGCGATGTCGCCGATCGAGGTCGAGCAGGTCGACCCGCAGCAGCGGCTGATGATGGAGCTCACCTGGGAGGCGCTCGAGCACGCGCGCATCCCGGCCAGCGACCTCAAGGGCGGCCAGGTCGGCGTGTTCGTCGGCTCGTCCACCAACGATTTCCAGATGATCGCCTCCCTCGGTCTCGGCGACACCGACCCCGACGCGCCTGCTTCGTCGCGCGGATACGCGCTGCTCGGCGGCTCGACCGGCATCATCGCCAACCGCGTCTCCTACTTCTACGACTTCCGTGGCCCGTCGATCACCGTCGACACCGCCTGCTCGTCGACCATCGTGGCCGTGCACCAGGCCGTGCGCGCGCTCCGTAGCGGCGAGGCCGAGGTGGCGCTGGCCGGTGGCGTGAACATGATCCTGGCCCCCGTGATCACTCTCGGTTTCGACCAGAACGGCGCCGTCGCCAAGGACGGGCACATCAAGGCGTTCTCGTCTGATGCCGACGGCATGGTTCGCTCCGAAGGCGCGGGCATGATCGTGCTCAAGCGCCTGGCCGACGCCGAGCGTGACGGCGACAACATCATGGGCGTCATCAAGGGTTCCGCGGTGAACTCCGACGGCCGCTCCAACGGCCTGTTCGCGCCCAACCCCGACGCACAGGCCGACGTCCTGCGCGCCGCCTATCGCGACGCGGGCATCGTTCCCAACACCGTCGACTACATCGAGGCCCACGGCACCGGCACCCCGATCGGCGACCCGATCGAAGCCGAGGCGCTGGCCCGCGTGATCGGCCGTGGCCGCGATGCGGACAAGCCCGCCCTGCTCGGTTCGGCCAAGACCAACTTCGGCCACCTCGAGTCCGGCGCGGGCGTGCCAGCTCTCGCGAAGGTGCTGATGTCGTTCCAGCACAACGTGATTCCGCCGAGCATCAACTACGCGGGCCCGAGCCCGTACATCCCGTTCGAGCAGGCCAACCTCAAGGTTGTCGACGAGGCCACGGAGTACCCGCGCTACAGCGGCGTCGCGACCGTCGGCATCTCCGGCTTCGGCTTCGGTGGCACCAACGCGCACATGGTGCTGCAGGAGTACGTGCCCACGGCCACGGTTGTCGAGAACGTGACCGCTGAGCAGGTCGCCGCCGAGGAGATCGAGGGCGAGGAGACCACCGATGTGGTCGCCGAGGCCATCGCGATCACCGAGGCCGCTGTCGAGCCGGTGGAACCGGTCGTCGAATGGGACGGCGAGCGCGAGGAACCGCTGCCCGTGATCCTCGCCGTGTCGGCCTACCTGCCCTCGCGTCGCAAGCGCGCCGCCGCCGACCTGGCCGACTGGCTCGAAGGCGCGGGCAAGGACGTGCCGCTGGCCGATGTCGCCCGCTCGCTGGCCAAGCGCAGCCACCAGCGTTCGCGCGGTGTGGTGCTGGCCAAGACGCACGAAGAGGCTGTCACCGGTCTGCGCGCCATCGCCGAGGGTAAGCCCGGCGCCGGTGTGTTCACCGCTGATTCGCCCGCGTCCAACGGCCCGGTCTGGGTGTTCGCCGGTTTCGGTTCGCAGCACCGCAAGATGGCCAAGCAGCTCTACGGCGAGAACTCGATCTTCCGCACGACCGTCGACGAGGTCGACGAGCTGGTGCAGGACGAGGCCGGGTACTCGATCCGCGAGATGATCCTCGACGACGAGCAGGACTACGACGTCGGCACCTGCCAGGTCGGCATCTTCACCATCCAGCTCGGCCTTGCCGCCGTGCTGCGCGCCCACGGCGCGGAACCCACTGCGGTAGTTGGTCATTCGATGGGTGAGGTGGCCGGCTCCTACATCGCCGGTGGCCTGTCGATCGAAGACGCGGTGCGCGTGATCTGCGCCCGTTCGCGCCTGATGGGCGAGGGCGAGCAGATGCTCACCGACGACGAAGTGCGCAATATGGCACTGGTCGAACTCAGCGCCCACGATGTGGCGCTACTGCTGCCGAAGTACCCCGACGTGGAGTGCGCGGTGTACGCCGCGCCGACCAACACCGTGATCGGCGGCCCCCGTGAGCAGGTGGAGCAGATCGTCGCCGAGGTCGAGGCGATGGGCAAGTTCGCCCGCATCCTCCCCACCCGCGGCGCGGGCCACACCTCCCAGATGGACCCGCTGCTCGGCGAACTCGCCGCCGAACTGGCGGGCATCGAGCCGACCTCGCTGAAGACCGGCCTGTACTCCACGGTGCACGAGGGCCTGTTCTTCAAGCCCGGTTCCGAGCCGATCCACGACGAGCCCTACTGGGTGAAGAACATGCGCCACAGCGTGTGGTTCACCAACGCCATCAAGGCCGCCGTCGACTCCGGCCACACCACGTTCCTGGAGCTGGCGCCCAATTCCGTTGCGCTGATGCAGGTTCTGGGCACCACGTTCGCCGCGGGTGTGCACGACGCGCAGCTCATCCCGACGCTCAAGCGCAAGGAAGACGAGTCCGCCGGTGTGATCGGCGCGCTCGCTCAGCTCTACGTGCACGGCCACGCCGTGAACCTGAGTTCGCTGCTGCCCGAAGGTGATTACGCCGATGTGCCGCGAACCGCGTTCGTGCGCAAGGAGTACTGGCCCAAGGTCTCGATGTCCTCGGGCGGCGGGAACACTCGCGTGCCCGGCGCGCACGTCGCCATGCCGGACGGCCGCCACGCCTGGGAGGTTCAGGCCTCCTCGGTGAGCGACCTGGCCGCGTTGGTGAAAGCCGCTGCAGCACAGGTTCTTTCGGACGTCGCGGTTTCTGTTTCACATCCACATGCAGCCCTGCCTACCTCAGGCACGTTGACCACCACGTTGACCCCGCACCTCGGTGGTGCGTCGGTCCAGGTGCACGCGAAGTCCGGCGCCGGGTTCACCCTGCTGTTCGACGCGGTCGTCACCTCCGGTGCCGCCCTCCCCGAACCGGTTGCCGCCCTTGCGGTTCCAGCCGCCGAAGCCGAGCCGACCGCCGCCGAGATCGCCATCGCCACCGGTGACCGCTGGAGCCCCGACAGCGGCGAGACCATCGAGCAGCGGCTGTGCGTCATCGTCGCCGAATCCATGGGCTACGCCGTCGAGGACCTCCCGATGGAGATCCCGCTGATGGAGCTCGGCCTCGATTCGCTGATGGCCATGCGCATCAAGAACCGCGTCGAATACGAATTCGACATCCCGCAGCTGCAGATCTCCGCGGTGCGCGACGCCAGCCTCAACGAGGTCTCGAAGGTGCTGCGCTACGCGATCGAACATCGCGACGAGGTCGCGGCGATGGCGGAGAAGCAGGCTGCCGCCAAGGCCGCGGGTGAAGATGTCGAGCTGGGTGTCGACGCCAACTTCGTCGAGGCGGCTCGGGCCGCGATCGCCGCGGGGGAGGATCCGCTGGCGGTGGCGAAGAAGGCAGAAGCCGAGCTGTCGTCGGAAGCTGCTGTTGCCGAACAGGTTTCGGATGCGGTGCCGACTGATGCGAGTGCTCCGACCGCTGCGGTCGCCGAAGCCGCAGCTGCCGCCGAGGTGGCTACGCCTGCCGCCGAAGCGGTTTCGGAGCCGGCTGTCGACATCGACTACTTCGCCGATGCCGCCGGTGACGAGGACAACGTTCCGCCACGTGACGCGGCCGAACGCCTGGCCTACGCCACCTGGGCCGTTGTCACCGGAACTTCGCCCGGCGGTGTCTACAACACCTTGCCGATCCTCGAGGAGGACGTCGCAGAGAAGATGGCGGCCCGCCTCACCGAGCGGGTCAAGGCCGAGGTCACCGTCGACGACGTGCTCGATTGCGAGTCGATCGAACAGCTCGCCGAGATCGTGCGCAATCTGCAGGACAGTGGCGCCGACGTCGATGGCTTCGTCCGTCCGCTGCGGGCGCGTGCCGAGGGCTCGGACGCCGTGCCGGTCTTCGTGTTCCATCCCTCGGGTGGCAACACCCTCGTGTACGAGCCGCTGCTGAAGCGTCTCGGTGCGGACACTCCGATGTACGGATTCGAGCGGGTCGAGGGCGATATCGAGGAACGTGCTCGCCAGTACCTGCCCGAACTGCGCAAGCTCCAGGGCAACGGTCCGTACGTGCTGTACGGCTGGTCGCTCGGCGCGGTGCTGTCGCTGCAGGTCGCTCAGCTCCTTCGCGAAGAAGGCGCCGACGTGCGCGTGGTCGGTCTGATCGACCTGGCGCTTCCGGTCAACGGCGAGGACAACAGCCCCGAGGAGCGGGTGCGCCGCATTCAGCGCTACCAGCAGTTCGCCAAGACCACCTACGGCGTCGAGGGCGAATTGCCTGACGAGCAGCTGCAGGAACTCGCCCAGGCAAACGACGAGGAGCAGTACGACATCGTCGCCAGCCTGGTGAAGCTGACCGGCGCGAAGATCCCCGGCGGTGTGCTCGAACACCAGCGCACCTCGTGGATCGAGAGCCGTCACCTGGCGAAGGCGAAGCCGACCCAATACGACGGCGACGCGGTGCTCTACCTGGCCGATCGCTACCACGACGGCATGATCCAGCTCGAGCCGCGTTTCGCGGATCGCAAGCCCAACGGTGGTTGGGACGAGTACATTCCGAACCTCGAAGTGGTCCGCATCCCCGGCGACCACCTGCAGATTGTCGACGAACCGCGGATCGGCCAGATCGGTGCCGACCTCGCCGCCAAACTGGCCGCGATTTCCGCAAAGGGAGAATAAGTAAGTGAGCACGACCGCCGAAAAGCTTGCCGATCTACACGAGCGGCTCGAGCTCGCCAAGGAACCCGCGGGCGAGAAAGGTATCGCCAAGCGGGCGCAGAAGGGCATCCCCAGCGCCCGCGACCGGATCAACCAGCTGCTCGATCCCGGTACCTTCGTCGAGATCGGCGCCCTGGTGCGCAAGCCCGGCGACGCGAACGCCCTCTACGGTGACGGTGTCGTCATCGGCCACGGCAAGGTCGAAGGCCGTCCGGTGGCGGTGTTCTCCCATGATCAGACCGTCTACGGCGGTTCGGTCGGTGAGGCGTTCGGGCGCAAGCTGTGCGGCTTGATGCAGTACGCGTCGAAGGTCGGCATTCCGCTGGTCGGCATCAACGATTCCGGTGGCGCGCGCGTGCAGGAGGCGATCAGCTCGCTCGCCTGGTACGCCTGGATGGCCACCAACCTCGAGCCGCTGTCGGGCATGGTTCCGCTGGTGTCGGTGATCCTCGGTAACTGCGCCGGTGGCGCCGTGTACGAGCCGATCTGCACCGATGTGGTGGTCGCGACCGAGTCCGCGCACATGTTCGTCACCGGCCCGAAGATCATCAAAGAGGTCACCGGCGAGGACGTGAGCCTCGAGGAGCTCGGTGGCGCGCGCACGCAGGCCCAGTACGGCAACATCCACCACGTCGCCAAGGATGAGGAGGCGGCCTTCACCTGGGTGCGCGAGTACCTGGGCTACATGCCGAGCAGCTGCCAGGAACTGCCGCCGGTGGTGAACCCCGGTCTCGAGCCGGAGATCACCGACTCCGACCGCGAGCTGAACACGTTCATGCCCGACTCCGACAATGCCGGCTACGACATGTACGACATCCTGCTGCGCATCTTCGACGACGGTGAGTTCAAGGAGATCAGCGCCGACACCGGCCAGAACATCATCACCGGTTACGCCCGCATCGACGGCCGCACCGTCGGCGTCGTCGCCAACCAGCCATTGGCCGCGGCGGGCGCCCTCGATGCCCGCGCCTCCGACAAGGCCTCGCACTTCGTGCGCCTGTGCGACGCCTTCGAGATCCCGCTGGTCTTCGTCGTCGACACCCCCGGCTTCCTCCCCGGCGTCGAACAGGAAAAGGTCGGCGTCATCAAGCGCGGCGGCCGCTTCCTCTTCTCCTACGTCGAGGCCTCGGTCCCCAAGATCACCCTGGTGGTCCGTAAGTCCTACGGCGGCGGCTACGCGGTGATGGGCTCCAAGCAACTCGGCGCCGACATCAACCTCGCCTGGCCCACCGCCCGCATCGCCGTCATGGGCGCCGAAGGCGCGGTCAGCCTGCTGGGCGCCGCCCAGATCGCCGCCGCCCCCGAAGACCAGCGCGCCGCCATCCGCCAGAACCTGATCAACTTCTACAACGAGAACGTGGCAACCCCCTGGATCGCCGCCGAACGAGGCTTCATCGACGCCATCATCGAACCGGCCACCACCCGCCTCGAACTCCGCCGAGCCCTGAAGTTGCTGCAGGACAAGAAGATCCAGCGCAACCCGCGCAAGCACCACGTCTTGCCGCTGTAATCGAAACCCCGAACGGGCCGCCACGGAATCCCTCCGAGGCGGCCCGTTCGGCATCTGTGTCGGTGCATGCCTCATTGCCCCAGTGGTAGTTACAAACTGCATCCCACCTGGGTATCGTTGTGCCATGACCGCAGCGCCTGAGCCGCTCATGACGACCGGGGAGTTCGAAGAACTCGCTCGGGTTGCCGGTCGCGTCTCGGAGGGTGTTCGACTGGAGTACGTCGAGGGGAATCTGGGGGCGAAAACAGTGCCAGACGGGGACCATGGCTGCGTGATCGAGTGGCTGATGCGCGACCTAATTGTGCTTCGGCCCGAATTGTGGCTGTTCCCGAACCGCGGATTGCAGGTTGACTCCTATCGCACCGGCAGGGCGCGTCCAGACGCAGCGTTGGCACCCACCGGTGTCTTTGCGGGGGAGTCGGAATGGGCCGACCCGACTCCAGTTCTGATGGTGGTCGAGGTGACTTCCCGCGACCACGACACCGGCCGTCGCGAAAAGTCCCGCGCTTACGCCCGAACTGGTATCCCGGTCTACCTCTTGATCGACCGCGAAAAAGGCTCCGTCGTGGTGCGCAGCAATCCGGTCAACGGCGAATACGAGCGAATCCTGATCCAGCCTTTCGGCGCCGAAGTCTCCATTCCTGACCCCGTAGGTATCACCCTCGACACCGAGCCCCTGAAGGCCTGGGTGTCCTGAGGTCAGCAGCATCATGGCTGTCACCTGGCTCCTCAGCGGATCGGTCGAACTCGTTGCGCCCTGAACACCGGAATCCCTTCCGATGCAGCCCATTTTGCGTGTTCGGGATTCAGATCTTTCCGAGATCGATCTCCAACGGGAAGGGTGCGGCTACGTTGACCACACCTGTGAACCTCTCGCCAGTTCGGTAGGACCCGGTCGCAGGGTCGAGGATGGAGGTGTAGATCAGCGGGGCGCCGCTAGCCGTTTGCTCTACCCGCCAATAGAAGGCAATGCCTGCCTTCGCGTACTCCTGTTACCGCCGGTAGTTCGGGGGCGCGTTGTATCCGGCCTGCGGTTGATTCTGGGCGTGCGGCGGATAAGCGGGTGCACCGTATCCGGGAGCTCCCTGCGGCCACTGGCCTTGGGCTTGCGGCGATCCATATGGTGCGCCGGCCGGCCACTGGCCATTGGGTGCGGGGATCGGTCCACCAACGGGCGGGAAACCCTGCGGTGCGGCGGGTGTGCGACGGGCCCGGCGGGATCGGATATTGCTCCGCAGCCAGAACGCGGAGCCGACGCTCATGATCGCGCCGCCGCCGATCAGCATCCACCCGGTGCGCTTGTTCTGAGCTTCTTGACCGGCGGCGTCGCGCTCCACCGATGAGCCCTTGCTGGTCGTCACGCAGGTCTCGCCCGCGGACATACTCTTGCCACCGCATTCGGCACCGCTGTTGAGTGTGGCGATTCCGCCGAAAACGAGAACGGCGCCGAGCACCACGCCGAAGGCCGAGTAGAGAAGGTCTTTCACGTATTCCCCCAAGAACTTTGATGAGTCAAGACACCGTACCGCGTGCCCCGTGGCAGGCAAATCGACGTATCCCAGCGTGACGTGGTTGCCCGCACCGAACCCCGATATGCGTCCTCGGCCAACACAATTGGCCCTACGCTGCTTCGACTTTGTCGCGGACGAGAGTGACGGTTTTGACGCTGCTGCTCCGGACGTAGGTAACCTATCGTGTGGACGGTGCCTGGACCATCGAATAGTGGTCGGAGCTCGCGGAACTCGGCATAGACGCATGCCGGCTTTCTGATTTGCCGCCCTTTGTTGTCCTCGGAACCGGCCATCGGACCGCGATTTCGATCGGTCGTAATACACTGGGCGCTTATGGCGAGTAGTGGGGGTGGCTGTGGGGCAGAAGGAGATTCGGTTCTCGGAACGGTTTCGATCCTGGTGTGCACTTCATGACCTGAAGGTCCACGACGGATCAGCGGGGTCCGGCGACGCTTATGTCGCGCGTCCTCGGTATGGCACGTGGGAGGTCCGGCCGGGAGCTGGCGGAATGACGCAGGTTGGTCACCTCAACCGTGCGGACGAGGTGACTGTGTGGTTCGAGGTCGCCGCGGGGGATGATCTGGAACGGGTGTTGTACTACCTGATCGGGGAGGAGTTCCGGTTCCAGCGACTCGACTGCCGGGCAATCGAGTTTCCGCGTCTAGCCAAGGGCTGGACAGAGGATTCGGACCGGAAGCTGGTAGATCCTGCAGGTGTTATGCGCTACCACCCTCACGCCTCCGGCGCTCAGCATCCGAAGGCGTTGTCGCACATCCTTCAGGTGAGCCCCCGGCAGGTGGCGAAATCGTACGACAGCCCGTCTGGTCAGCCGTTGCGGCGCATAGTTTCCGGCTACACAGCGTGGCGAAGAGTGGCAGTGGCGATACTTGCCGGAGTCGCGGCGTTCATCGCCTGGGCGGCCGGGGTCGGGGACACCGCGCTGACCGTGATGTTGTTCGCGCTGACCGCCCCGCCGCTGATCGCGGGCCTGGTCGTACAAGCGTTCGGGGTCATCCTCAACGCGGCAGACAGCAACGCGATGCTGCGCGGTCGGGCTCTGTTCCCGGTCGCCGCCGGTATCGGCTTCGCCGGGATCGTGGCTGAAGTCGGCGCCGTCTGGTTGGCCTCCCAATCGGACGCGCCGACCTGGTATTACCCCCTCGCGGCGGCGGGTATCGCGCTTGCCGCCGCGGCGGTCATGTATGGAATCGGCATTCTGTTCGACTGATCGAGGAGCCGGCTGACGCCTGTCGGCGGCCTGGGCACCACCGAAGGAGGCCGCATTGGCCCTAGCGGGGCAACAAGTGCGTGCACGTAGCTTCCGGCAGGTGGTCAACATGTCCAGCGGCAAGTGGTCCACTGGTAGTGCGTCAGATGGTCTGCCACTCTGCGGCAGGTGGTTAGCCAAGCCTTCGGCAGATGGTTAGCCACCGTGGCGGCAGATGGTAAATTGAACGCGACCTTGTAGTTGTGTATCCGCAGAAAAACGGCCTACGAGATGGGTTCATGTCCAGATGACATCACGCATTCCGCACTCGCCTCTCGGTCGCATCGTTGCCCGTCGAGCCGGGCGGGCAATCGAGGAGGCATTGTCTGACACACGTGTTGTTCTGGTCAACGGCGCTCGGCAGAGCGGCAAGTCCACGTTGGTTGCCGAACTCGGTCGATCACTCGGCGCCAGGTGGCTCAGCCTCGACGATCCACAGACGCGTCAGGCGGCCGAGTTCGATCTGTCGGGCTTTGTGCGGCAGGCTCGCCCGCTGATCATCGACGAGGTGCAGCGTGTCCCTGATCTGCTGTTGTCCATCAAGGCGGCTGTCGATGAGGATGGGCGACCGGGCCACTTCCTCCTGACTGGATCGGCGCGGGTCATGGGACTTCGTTCGGTCCCCGACGCACTTCCGGGCCGGATGGAAACGATCGAGCTGTGGCCGTTATCGCAAGGCGAGATCGATGGTGGCACAGACTCATTCGTTGACCGCGCATTCAGTGAAGAAGGTCTTCTTGGCGTTTACCATCAATCAAGTGAGTCGCGTGCCGACTATATGGAGAGGCTGTCGCGCGGCGGGTTTCCAGAAGCCGTAGCGCGGACCGGGAAGCGGCGAGCACGGTTCTTCTCTTCCTATATCGGTGACTTGATCAACCGCGATGTCATGCAGCTCGCCGAGGTACAGCGTGCGCCGGAGATGCGAGCGCTGGTCAAGCTGCTTGCGGCCCGTTCAGGTCAGCTGCTGCAGCTGCGCACGATCGGCACCGAACTCGGGTTGTCACATCAGACCGTTCAACGGTATGTAGGCCTGCTAGAGGAAGTCTTTGTCGTCAAGCGGATTCCGCCGTGGTCGCGCAATCTGACGACTCGTGCTGTCGCGACGCCGAAAGTAATGATGGTGGACTCGGGTATCGCAGCCTATCAGTGCGGAATGTCCATCCAAACGCTGAGCAAGCCTGGTCCTCACGCGGGCGGTTTACTCGAGAATTTCGTTGTTTCAGAGATTGCCCGCCAGCTCAGCTGGTCTGAGGAAGATGTCGAAATGTTCCATCTCCGAACCCGAGATCAGGTCGAGGTCGACTTAGTCCTCGAGAACCGACGCGGCCAGGTCGTCGCAATCGAGGTGAAGGCGGCCGATACGGTCTCGGGCGACGATTTCCGTGGGCTGCGTTATCTCCAAGACCGACTCGGTGACGACCTGCTCGCAGGCGTCGTCCTCTACACGGGGACACAGACGCTGCCCTTCGGCCCGAAGTTTCGCGCAATGCCGATCGCCGCACTCTGGGAGATCTGAATCGGGCCGTCACCGATGAATACGGTGACGGCCCGGAGTGCTGCGTCGAAAAGATTAAGCGACAGAGGCGGATTCGATGATGACGTCGTCGACGGGGACGTCCTGGTGGGGGCCCGCGCTGCCGGTGGAGACGGCGGCGATCTTGTCGACAACCTCGGTGCCGTCGGTGACCTTGCCGAAGACGGCGTAGCCCCAACCCTGGCCCTGGGGGGCGGTGTGGTTGAGGAAGGCGTTGTCGGAGATGTTGATGAAGAACTGGGCGGTGGCCGAGTGCGGGTCGTTGGTGCGGGCCATCGCGACGGTGTACTTGTCGTTCTTCAGGCCGTTGGTGGCCTCGTTCTGGATCGGCGCCTGGGTCGGCTTCTGCTTGAGGCCGGGCTCGAAGCCGCCGCCCTGCACCATGAAACCGGGGATGACGCGATGGAACACGGTGCCGGCGTAATGGCCCGAGTTCACGTAGTTGACGAAGTTGGCGACCGTGTTCGGCGCGGCCTGGTCGTCCAACTCGAGCACGATCGGTCCGTAATTGGTTTCGAGATTCACCTTGGTCATGGAGTCGAGTCTAGGGCGAACTGCTGAGCATCCCTACAGCTGCTCGACGCTCGGAGTGGCATCAACCGCTGAACTACTGGTGATAGGGCTCAGCTCGCAAGGGCCGAAAGTTGTCCCGTCTCACCGCCGAGCAAACGTCGAGCGCGCACCAAGTGATCTGCGGCTGCGATGATTCGGTCGTAGCGAGTAGTGGTGTCGGGGATTCCATAGTGCTCGGCGAACCAGCGTGCGACTTCTGTCCACGAGTACAGCGCGTACCCGTCGCCGCTCATCGGCGCGGGAAAGCCGCCGGGGCCGCGGTCTCCATTTGCGAGACGGCGAACGCTCTCATAGGTTCGCGTGGTTCTCGCCGCGATCGTTTTGAGTGTTACCAGGTTCTCGGTCCGTATGCCGACCACGGCGAAACCGCTGGCCTCGGCCTGGCCGACAGCGCTGATGATCGCCGATGCCAGGGAGTCGTCATCGCGGTGCATGTGCAGTACGGGGGAGATGCGCGGGCCGAATTCGGGAGTCGAGTCGTCGAGTCCCGCGTCGAAGAGCGCGTCGAGTTCGTTTTCGGTGGGGGTGTGATCGAGCACGAGCGTGAATTCATGGCGACTCATGGCGACTCCTTTCAATCGGTGTGCCCACGTGCGAACCGGCGGATGGCGTCTGCGTTGTCCTCGGGCACGCGAGGGGTCGACCAGATGGCAATCGTGAGCTCTGAGAGAGCTGTGTTGATCGCCTTTTCGGATGCCGCCCCCTACTGACCATGTGGTGTGACTATGCACCAGTGTTGCATAGTCACACCAGCGATAGTATTCGGCTCGGCGTGCGACCCCTCACAAGTACCGAGGGACCGATAGCATGTCGAACCGTGCCAGACGCCGCAACAGCTGTTCTCACCAAGCCTCCTGCCGAACCGGTGGCCTCCGCGAAGGATTTCCGGATCGCGCGATGGATCGCGATCGTCGCCGGGATTCTCGGTGCCCTGTTCGCGGTCGCGACGCCGTTTTTGCCGGTCACCCAGACGACCGCGCAACTGAACTGGCCGCAGAACGGCTCGCTCGGAAACTTGCAGGCGCCGCTGATGTCGCAGGTGCCGATCGATCTGAACGTGACGATCCCGTGTAGCGCCGTGTCGACGCTGCCCGAGCAGGGCGGCATGCTGCTGGCCACCGCGCCCGCGCAGGGCGATCGCGCGGCCTTGGAGGCGCTGTTCGTGCGCGTCTCCGATACCGCGGTCGATGTGGTCGACCGCAATGCGGTGGTCGCGTCGGCGGAGCGGTCGGCGATGGACGGCTGTTCGGCGATCGTGATCTCCTCCGATCAGAACCGCACGAGCGCGGAGTTCGTGGGGCTGACCAAGCAGATCGAGCGGCCGATCGCCGGTCAGCCGGGTGCGATGGAAACCGTGCAGGTGCCTGTGCAGGGGCAGCTCGCCGGTGACCTGCGCCCGCAGATCGTGGGCGTGTTCACCGATCTCAAAGGTGAGGTGCCGCAGGGACTTTCGCTGACTTCGACGATCGACACCCGTTTCTCGTCGAGTCCGTCGCTGATCAAGCTGGTCGCGATCATCGCGGCCGTGCTGTGCACCCTGCTTGCGCTCGGCGCGCTGGCCCGCCTCGACGGCAGTGACGGCCGCGGGCACCGCCGCTTCCTGCCGCGCAACTGGCTCGAGCCGACCTGGGCCGACGGTGCGGTGATCGGCACGCTGCTGGTCTGGCATTTCGTCGGCGCCAACACCTCCGATGACGGCTACATCCTGTCGATGGTGCGGGTGGCCCCCGACGCGGGTTATATGGCCAACTACTTCCGCTGGTACGGCGTCCCCGAGGCCCCGTTCGGCTGGTACTACTACGTGATCCAGGTGTTCGCCGAGATCTCGACGGCCAGCCCGTGGGTGCGTGTCCCGGCGCTGATCTGCGCGATCCTGTGCTGGATGGTGATCAGCCGCGAGGTGGTCCCACGCCTGGGCAACGCGGTGAAGCGCTCGCAGGTGGCGCTGTGGACCGGCGGACTGGTGTTCCTGGCGTTCTGGCTGCCGTTCGACAACGGCCTGCGCTCTGAGCCGATCGTCGCCCTCGGCGCGCTGCTCACCTGGGTTTCCATCGAACGCGCCATCGCCACCGGCCGCCTGCTGCCCGCGGGTATCGCGGTGCTGATCGCGGCCTTCACCCTCGCCGCCGCGCCCACCGGCTTGATGTGCATCGCCGCGCTGCTGGCCGGAATCCGGCCGCTGGTGCGGATCATCGTGCGCCGCCATCGCGAGTTCGGCACGGTCGCGCTGCTGGCACCGATCGCCTCGGCGGGCATGCTCGTGCTCACGGTCGTCTACGGCGACCAGACCTTCGCGGGTATCCAGGAAGCCAACCGGGTGCGGCAGGCCACCGGCCCGAACCTGGCCTGGTACGAGGACTACCTGCGCTACTACTACATGTTCGTCGAGACCGTCGACGGCTCGCTGGCTCGCCGTTTCGCCTTCCTGGTGATGCTGCTGTGCCTGTTCACCACGCTGCTGGTGCTGCTGCGCCGCCGTCAGGTGCCGGGGATCGCGTCGGGTCCGACCTGGCGGCTGATGGGGATCGTCTTCGGCACGATCTTCTTCATGATGTTCAACCCCACCAAGTGGACCCACCACTTCGGTGCGTACGCGGGCATCGCGGGTGGGCTCGCGGCGGTGACGGCGGTGGCGGTCTCGCAGAGCGCGCTGCGTTCACGCAAGAACCGGGCGATCTTCCTGGCCGGACTGCTGTTCGTGCTGGCGCTGTCGTTCTCGGGCATCAACGGCTACTGGTACGTGTCCAGCTACGGCGTTCCGTGGTTCGACAAGACCATCTCGGTGAGCGGCATCAACTCCAACACCGTGATGCTGATCCTGTTCGGCGTGGCCTTGGCCATGGTCGGCTGGTACGCGCTGCGCGAGGATTACGTGAAGCCGGTGCCGTCGGCGAAGACCAAGCGCGGCAACCGGATTCGCAAGTTCGCCGCCATCCCGCTGACCATCGTGGTCGGTCTGATGGTGTTGTTCGAAGTGCTCTCGCTGGTCAAGGGCGCGACCCAGCAGTACCCCGGCTACTCGCTCGGCCGCTCCAACATCGACGCGCTGAGCAACAACTCCTGTGGCCTGGCCAACGACGTGCTGGTCGAACCCGACCCGAACGGCGGCAGGCTCGACCCGATCGTCGACCCGGCGCGTCCGTTCACCAACCCGGATGACCCGCTGGCGGGCACCGGCTCGGTGGGCTTCACGCCCAACGGCGTGCCGGGCGACCTGTCGGCCGACGCGGTCGAGGTGAAGCCGGGCACCGGTAACACCAGCAACCAGTCGGTCGGCGCGGCCTTCGCCGAAGGCGAGAGCGCGGGCACCGGCGGTGGCGAGGGCGCACTCGGCGTCAACGGCTCCACCGTGGCGTTGCCGTTCGGCCTCGATCCCGCCCAGACCCCGATTCTCGGCTCCTACCAGGAGGGCATGCAGCAGCCCGCCCACCTGGAATCGGCCTGGTACGGGCTGCCCGCCCGCTCGGACGACTCGCCGCTGGTGGTGATCAGCGCGGCCGGTCGCATCGCCTCCAAGGACGACTCCGGCTCCGACAAGTACGGCCAGGCGCTGTTCGTCGAGTACGGCACCCGCAACCCCGATGGCAGCGTCACCACGCTCGGCGCCTACCAGCCGCGCGATATCGGCCCTGCCCCGTCGTGGCGCAACCTGCGCGTACCGCTGGCCGACCTCCCGGCCGAGGTGAACGCGGTGCGGGTGATGGTCAACGACCCGATCCTGATCGGCGACCAGTGGCTGGCGTTCACCCCGCCGCGCGTGCCCAAGCTGCAGACCCTCGACACCTTCATCGGCCGTGACCAGCCGGTGCTGCTGGACTGGGCCGTCGGCCTGCAGTTCCCGTGCCAGCGTCCGTTCGCGCACAAGAACGGCGTGGCCGAGGTGCCGAACTACCGGATCCTGCCGGACCGTCCGCTGGCGATCTCGTCGACCGACACCTGGCAGGCGCAGGAGTTCGGTGGTCCGCTCGGCATGACGCAGATGCTGGCGGCCCGGGTCACCATCCCGACCTACCTGAAGGACGACTGGGCCCGCGACTGGGGTTCGCTGGAACGCTACGACCAGTACATGGACGCGACGCCGGCCAAGCTCGAGACCGGCACCGCACCGCGTAACGGCTTCTGGACCCCGGGGCCCCTGCGAGTCTTCTAGCCCTGGAAGTCTTCTTCTAGCCCTGTAAGTCTGTAGTTCTCGGCCGCCTCGATCTGGACTGACCGAAGGGTGCGACGAAGGAGTACCCGTAGGGAGGGAAGATCGAGGCCCACAGGGCCGAGAATTCGCGGCGCCAGCCGCCAAAATAAAAGGCGCGGACCACTTAGTGTGGTCCGCGCCTTTTTGGCCGTATGTGGCAGGAGTCAGACGTTGAGCATGCGACGGTTCAGGTCGCGGCGTAATACCTCTTGTGAAGGCAGTCTTTCCAGTACCCGCATTACGGCCGGTCGTAGTTCTTGCATCTCGTCGTTGCTGAGCAACTCGACGAGATCTCGTAGATCCATGTCATCGAAGGCTCCTGTCATACCCACCAGCGTACGTGTTCAAACGTGCAGGCACAGGACCTTTACGCTGTCATTTACAGCTGTTTCATCTAATCGAAACCCTAACGGGCACTGAGTGTTTCGTGAGAGACACGCGCCAGTGCCTGGTCACTGCCCTTACGCTGCCAGTGTCTGCCACTCGCATCACTGCGCCCGAATTGCCGGTTCCTTGGCGCGTCCTGACTGATCGATCACAGTCACCCCGATCTTCGCGGGCGGTGCGGGCTGGTACGGCGTGAACCGCTCCAGCGAGCCCCAGTCGCGACCGAGATCATGATCGAGATAGGTGGGCACAGTCTCTGCCTTCAGTAGCAGATTTGTCCACCCGAGCGGGCCGCCGCCGATGTCGTCCTGCCAGGCGTTGGACGCGTCGGAGCCGACCCGATCGGGCAGGATCCGCCACCGCGGGGCCTCCGCGACGCCGTCGTGGTGCTCGAACGGGCGCTGGCAGGGAAACGCGAGGCCGACGTGCCAGTCGAGCAGCACCGGGTCTTCCCGGCCGACGACCGAGTCGAGGGTGGCCAGTTTCGGCAGCCGCGGCGGCGTGACCGCGAGCCACTGCTTGCCGGTGATGTCGTTGTCGGCGGCGACCAGGCGCACCGCGTTCACACCGGCGGGCAGCTGATCGATCGGCACGCGCAGGTTGCGCCACGACGGCGACGGCCCGATATCCATCGGTGCGACCGAGCCGGTCACCTCGACGGAACCGTCGGCGGCGCGGGTGCCGTATTCCAGGCGCAGTTCCTGGCCGTAGTGCACGACGCCGTCGGTGTCGACGTAGCGGATCCGCCCGGCCGCGGTGACAACGAGAGCCTGATAGGCGGAATCGGCGCGCACGCTGTCGCTGAGGTCGACGCGATACCACTGCGAGGTCAGCTTCGCCTGCTGCTGCACGCCGTCCTGGAACGAGCCGAGGACCGGCGTGCGGGCGGGGTCGAGGCCGAACGGGAGGGCCACGGTGCTGCCGTTGATGCCGGGTTCGGCGCTGGTGCCGCCGCCCGTGCCCGCGCCGGTGGTCTTGGTGGTCTTGTTGGCGGAATCCTTGTCGACCGAGTTGGCGCCGCCGACCACGGTTTCGTCGGCGTCGGCGGTGAGGTCGTCGGCCACGCCGTCCGGGGTGAAGCCGGTGGATTCGGCGTTCAAGCCGTCGGCGGGGGTGCCGGTGTAGGGGGTGAGCAGGGAGTCGGCCGTATTCGATTCCACCAGCACGTCATTGGCCATGCCGCACGTATTGCCTTGCAGCGAATTGAAATTCGATTTCGCGATGGAGTACGCGGGGTACTGGGTGATCGCGCCCTTGGCCATCGACGCCACCTCGAACAGCACGAGCAAGGCCGCCGCGATGGTGAGCGGCATGGTGGCGAATCGATCGAAACGACCTGTGTCCCTTGGCGTTCGGTAGGGGGCACGCAGGTGGAAATACAGCGCGACGAGCAAGGCGAGGATGCTGAGTCCGAGGAACAGCGTCGACACGCCCTTGCCCGCCACCATCGGCGCCTTGTCCCAGAACGGGACGCCGAAGCTGGAGACGTACCACCAGCCGTTCGAGCCGGTGAAGGTCATCGCGAGCAGGAACAGGACGGCCGAGGCGAACAGCGCTCGATTGCGCGGTGCCTTGATTCCGTTGGTGCCCACCGCGACCGCGGCCAGCGCCGCCAGCGAACCCGCCAAGCCCGCGTAGACGCCGAAGTGGTGGGTCCACTTGGTCGGCGTCCACATCATCAGCAGGAGCGCGGCGAAGACGATGCCGAGGATGCGCACGGACGGGCCGCGTGAGGTGCCGGGGATGCGGCCCTTGCGCAGCACCTGCAGGATGCAGACGAGCAGGCACAGCAGCATTACCAGAACGCCGAAACGGCGGGCCAGTGAGCCGTCGGGGGAGAGCATGAACAGCGAGTCCCAGCGGGTGCGTTCGTCGAACCAGGCGACGTTCGGGCCGACCAGCGTGCGGACCCGGGTGGCCTCCATGACGGTGGCCAGTGTCTGGTCGGCGAAGACGATGATGAGCACCAGCGTGCCCGCCGCGATGCCGGGGGCCAGCAGGGCGACGTAGCGGAAGATCTTGGTGCCCAGCGAAAGTCGCTTGCCGGGATCGTCGGCTGTGACGCGCTCGTCGGCGGCGATCGGGCGCGGTCGCAGACCCTGTGCGCGTTTGATGATGACCTGCATGACCGGTCGCGTGCCCGCGATCAGGGCGGCGATGCAGATCAGGCCGGTCGGCCCTGCCGCCAGCGAGAACGCGGCCACGAGGATCGCCAAGGCGGCCGGCAGCAGGCGTGCGGTGGCGATGGCGCGTTCGATCAGGCACCAGGTGAGCAGAGCGCCCGCCGCGATCAGCGGTTCGGGGCGAAGGCCGTTGTCGTAGGGGAGCCAGAAGGCGAGGAACACCAGGCCCGCCGTCCACAGCGCCACCTTGTCGCGGCGCACGCGAGCACCCAGGCGGGGCAGCACTTCTCGGCTGATCACCGCCCAGCAGACCAAGCCGGCGGCGAGCGCGGGCAGGCGCATCCACGGGCTGGCGTCGGAGATCTTCGTCATCCAGGCGAGCACTTCGTAGGACCAGCCGAACGGTGCCTCGGGCACGCCGAACCAGCGGTAGTAGTTCGCCATGTAGCCCGACGGGCCCGACGCGCGCGCCATATTGAGGATGTAGCCGTCGTCGGAGGTGTTGGCGCCGATCACGTGCCAGCCGAGCAGCGTCCCGACCACCACCACGTCGGCCGGGGTGATCCGCCACCAGTGCCGGGGCAGGAAGCGGCGGGCCCGGCGGCCGTCGGCGGTGTCGAGCAGGTGCAGGGCGATCAGCGCGAGGAGGGTGAACACCCCGGCGCCGATCATCGCGGCCAGTTTCAGCGTGGTCGGCGTGGAGGTGAAGCGGGAGTCGATATCGGCGTGCAGCCGGGCGCCGGTGAGGGCCGCCGCGTCTAGGTCGGTGTAGACGCCCACGATCTGCGGGCGCTTGTCGACGGTGACGGTGTTGCGGAACGGGGTGCCGTCCTGTCGCGCCGCGCCGACGAACTCGACCGTCGTCGCCTCGATGGTCGAGACGATGCTGATCCGCTCGCACCCGCCGATCTCCGCGATCGGCGCCGACAGCATCGGCACATCACGGGCCTGCACCCCCACCACGCCGTCGCGCACGGTGACGCTCAGCCCGCGGTCGGTTTTGCCGGAGGCGGCCGGAATCGTCGTCAACAGGGTGGTCGTGGCCGGGTTCTCCGCGCCAGGACCGGGCAGCCCACTCAGCATCGTGCACGGCAGCTGCGCGTCGAGCCGCTGCGGCACATAGGACACCAGCGGCGCTTCGACGCTGGTCGCGCCCGCTTGCGGCCAGTCCAGGCTCGCGCGGTCCTGGCGCACCGGCAACAGCGGTGTGAGCAGGGCGAGCACGAACCCGAGCAGCCCGCAGACGAGGGCGATCAGGCGGTATCGGGTGAACGCACGTTCAGATCGGTCCGGCACGGGGGTTGATGCTATCCATCGAACCTGTGCGCGAGTGTGCCTAGCCGGTTTTGCGCGCGGCCCATTCGAGCTGGGATCGGGCCCAGTCGGGGATCTCGGCGTCGGGTCGCGGGAACGCCGCGAATTCGGCGGCGAGATCGTCGGCCGTGATCTCCGGCATCCAGTCCGCGACGGCGACGGTGGAGTAGTTGGTCTTGTAGCGGGTGGGGCCCGCGATGAAGATCTCCGCGCTGAGCCAGGCGCCGACGTCCGGGTTGTAGGACATCCGCTTGTGATCGGTGAGGTATTCGAGCACCTCGATGGGCGGCATCAGGTTGGTGACCGTGCCATCACGCTCTTTGATCTGCACCCCGGCGACGACCTGCTCGCCGACCTGCAGCGACCACAGCAGGGCGAATTTCTGCCCGGGCGAGAGCATGGCGATGGTGGTGTCGATGACGAACCGCTCGATCGCGCCGAGCGACTCGAGCTGTTCTCGCGGTTCCGGTTCACGACCCAGGATTTGCTGTCGTGCCAATAAAAGGTCGATCCGCTCCGGTCGGCTGAGCGTCATAGCTATACCTCTGCATCCGTACCGATCAGCACTACCAAAAACTGATTTCGGTCGGCCGAAATTTCAACATTTCGCAGCGTACCCGCCCCGCGACACCGACCGCGCGGTTTGGTGACTCTGACCGACATATTGTGGTCTATCGCTCGTCCGCACACCAGTGGCTACCGGGTGTCGATCGACACAGGTTCTGGTTACGCCGCGGCCGCGCGCAGGGCGAACCAGCCGTCACGCGGGTCGGCGAAGCCGTGATAAACGAGCGGAATGCGCTGGTCGATCCCGAAATGCCGGTAGACGGCCTCCATCGCCTGGCGGACCGAATGCGCCTGGAAATCATCGATGCGACGCACGCCGATGCGTCGTTCGGGCAGCATCTCCAGCCGGGTCAGCTCGGCCGGATCGTCCACGTCGAGCCCCCACGGTTCGTCGATGAGGTGGTCGTGCAGCACCTCCCGCGCGTGCGGATCGTGGCGTGGCCCCGAGAACGCGACCTGCTGGGCGCGTGCGAGCCCACGGGTGTCCAGCGGTGTGCGCACGGCTTGGATCAGGTCGATCAGCTCGGTGTCGGGGGTCGGCGCGGGTATTCGTCCGGCGACCGGCGCCTGTTCGAGCAGATGCATCATCTGCCCGCCGAGGACCAGCGGTTCGGGCACCAGGAAAACACTGATGCTCGGGCAGGAACAGTTCAGGCCGGTGAGGCACACCCTCGTGTGCAACGGATCGGACATACGTCCTCCTCCGGTAGCGGGTCGCCGGGACCCGTGACGTGCAGGATCTGCTTCCAACGCCAGCCGCCGTGCGGGTTTTCAACCGCAGGCGGAGACCATGCCGCACCCGTCAGTGTAGTGCTGTCGAGTGGGATGAACACCCGGTTCCGGGACACGATTCGCCCGGCCGATTCGGTGTAGCGGCGGGCCGGGTGCGCAGATGCGCGTCCGGTTCGCGTGAGCCGGTCGTGGCGGGGCCGATCTCTGCGGCATGGTCGCGTCGCGGCCTAGGCGATAGCCGCCATTACCTCGGCCGGACCACGGCTTGACCGCGCTATCCTTACTTGGACGACTAGGTAAGGAGAGCAGATGGACGCGCTGGCTCGTCTGACATCCAAGGGGCAGCTCACAGTCCCCAAGGCAGTACGCGAAGCGTTGGAATTGCATACCGGCGACAACGTTCATTTCCGAGTCGAGGGCAACGTCGTTGTGCTCGCCAAAACACCCGACTTGCTCGACCTGGCCGGTAGCGTGCCGGTTCCGCCGCAGGTGCGTGGTCGCTCCTGGGAGGAAATCCAAGAAGCCGCCTGGACGCAGCAGTGGCGGGAGGATCAGGAGTAGTGACTGTCTACCTGGATACCAACATCCTGGTTCGGCACTTCACGCAGGATCCGCCGGAGATGGGAAGGCGCGCGACCGCCATGCTCGGGCAGTCCGAGGACTTCTATCTGCCGGACTTGATCGTGGCCGAAACGGTATACGTGCTGCAGAGCGTCTACCGAGTGCCGAGGCCCGAGGTGGCCGCATTGACGCGGGCGATCATCGGCTCCCGCAACATCTTTACCGACGACCCCGCCGTACTGATCAGGGCCGTCGATGTATACGAGCATCACCGGCTGTCGTTCGCTGATGCTTACCTTGTCGCTCTCGCTGAGGCTGACCCCGGTTCATCGATCGGGTCGTTCGACAAGGGGATCGGCAAGGTGGGGACTGTACGACGCGTCGAGCCAGGCGAAGACGGGACCTTTCCTTCAGCTACCGGGGGTGGCTCCTGATCGACGCGTCAGCTGTCAGCGGCGGACGGTGATCAGGGTGAAGGGGCCGAATTCTGTGGCGGTGAAGGCGGGGTCTGTGAAGAGGGACTTCGGGAAAGCGACTGTGTAGCGCTTGACGTTGGGGTCGTTGGGGTAGACGTCCTCGGCCAGGCGGAGGGTGTAGTTGTCGCCGTCGTTGCGGAACAGGAAGGCGTCGGGGGCGCGCCATGGGGACTTCGCGAGGGCTTCGACGAGGGCGGGGGAGTCGGGGAGTTCGCTCCAGTCGGCGATGGTGGCGGCGCGGGCCTTGAAGTCGGACAGGGGGTTCGCGTAGTGCGAGGTGAGTGCCTGGAAGCCCCAGTAGGGGTAGAAGGCCAGGAAGGTGGTGTCGGCGGTGAGGACCACGGATTCGTCTCGGGGACGGCCGGTTTGGGCCAGCAGGGCCGCGTCGATCTCGCGGTAGTAGGAGACGGCGGAGGGTTTGCGCTGGTCGGCGCGTTCGCCGTTGCCGTCGGTGTCGGTGTAGGCGGTGTCGATTTCGTGGGTGAGCACGGTGGGGATCGTCTGGGCGAAAGCCATCGCGCCGAGGACGGCGATCGCGGCGGCCGCGGTTCGCAGCGGGGCTGGTTCGTTCAAGGCCTGGTAGATGGCGGTGGCGCCCTCGACGAAGCCGAAAACGCCTGCGGCAGCGAGCAAAGCGAGCAGGACCGGCTCCAGGCGGAAGGACAGCAGAGTGGTGCCCGCGGCGGTCGCCAGCATCGACAGCAGCGTCCACAGATAGATCGACACGACACCGATCCCCAATGCCTGTGCGCGCCTTGATGACCCGGCCCGCACCACGAGCCACAGCACGCCGATCAGGCACAGGGCGCCGCGCAGCGAGAATTCCAGCATCGGAAACGCCAGTTGCGCACCGGATTCCGGTAGATAGTGGAAGGCGCTGCCGGAGGGCAGCGTCGCGCCGGACAGCTGCTTCAGCAGATACGGCGTCCACACCACAAGTGCGAGCACGATCGCGATTGCGCCGATCGCCGCGAGCTTCGTGAGCGGCACAACCGCCGCACGCCACGCAGGCCGACTCGCGGGCAATGCGGCCGCGCCGGCCGATCCCTCGGCTGCATCGGTCGATCCGGTGGCTGATCGGCGCGCTACCGCGCGGGCGCTGCGGTCTGCCCGTCGTCCCGCGGCCCGCTGTGCGGAAACAGCGAGACCGGCTGCCACGATCCCCATGATCACGACGGTGAACGCCGCGATCGCGAGATACAACGTGTAGAAACATGCCGCGACACCGAGGAACACGCCGGTCCCGAGCGCCGCGCCCCAACCACCGCTACGCCGATGCAACGCGCCCCAAGCCAGCACCAGCACCGGCGGAATGAACACCACGAGCACCGCGCCGTAGGCCTCGGGCGAGGCATAAGCCACCGTCATCGCCGTCACCGCGGCGGCAGCCCCGACAGCCATATCGGCCCGCACCAACTGCATCCACAACACCAACGCCACCGCGGCGGCAATGGCGAGCAGCCCGATCGCGTACGGCTTGAACACTTCCCAGCCGTCCATCCCGAGCACGTTCCCCACGCGCCCGCCGATCCAGAACCACCCGGCCGGGTAGAACGGCGGCAGATCCACATAGGTCATGTCGCGCAGCGCGGCGCTGTCGGTGAGGCGCGTCAGATACTCGGTCCGGAATTCCTGATCCACCGAGACACCGAACAGATACAGCTTCGTCGCTGCCAGTGGCATGCCGAGCGTGACCGTGACAAAACTCGAAATCCCCACCCAGGAAAGCAGTTTCGCCACCACCGGCCGCTTCCGCAGCCGAATCAGCAGCACCGCGACCACCAGCAGCGCGAGCGAGACGACCTGCCCGACCGTGGTCAACGCGCGAGTCACATTGGAGGAGTTGAACGCAGGCCACTGCACCGCCGAGAACGCGAACAGCCCAACCACGGCGACGACCAGCGCCACCCCCGCGGCGGCCGCCCCTTCACCGATTCCTGCCCGAACCCGGCGCCCCACCCGCACCTCGTCATTGGTCGTCATCGGCGCGCAATCCTCCGGCTCCACTGTGCTCCACGGTCCGGGCCAGCCTAGTGGAGCCACAAAGCAGAACTGCCGCACCATCCGGGGATGATGCGGCAGTCCGGAACGCAGTCGATCAGATCGGGAGCTTGCGGAAGATCGGGCGCGGCACGTGGCGCAGGGCCGACATCAGGAAGCGGGCCTCGCCCGGCGCCCAGACGATCTCGGTGCCCTTCTCCGACGCGGTGACGGCGAGCTTGGCGACGTCTTCCGGGTCGACGGTGAGCGGGGCTTCCTTGGAGCCGGTGGCTTCCCAGTGCGCCTTGGTCGCCGAGGTACGGACCTGCATCGGCCGGATCACGGTGACGCGCGGGCCGTAGGGGCGCAGCGCCTCGCCGAGGCCGAGGAAGAAGCCGTCGAGGCCGGCCTTGGTGGAGCCGTAGACGAAGTTGGAGCGGCGAACACGCTCACCGGCCACCGAGGACATCACGATGAACCGGCCGTGGCCCTGTGCCTTGAACTTGTCGCCCACCAGCACGCCCACCGACACACCGGCGGTGTAGTTGATGCCGACGGTCATGACCGCCTTGCGCTGGTTCTGCCACAGCTCCTCGGCATCGCCGAGCACGCCGAACGCCACGATCGCGACGTCCACATCACCGGCGGCGAACGCGGAGTCGACGACCTTCGGGTGCGACTCGGTGTCGAGCGCGTCGAAGTCGATGACGTCGACCTGGGTCGCACCGGCGGCCTTCACCTGGGTGACGGCGTTCTCGAGCAGGGGATCGCCGGGCAGGTTCGCCAGGATCACTCGTGCCGGGCTCTTGGCCAGGTACTCGGCGACGATCGCGAGACCGATCTCGGAGGTGCCACCGAAGAGCAGGATGGTCTGCGGGTTGCCAACTGCGTTGATCACTGGAGCTCCAGCCTCCTGGCCATATCGGACATGAACACGCCATTCGGGTCGACGCTGCGGCGGACCTTGATCCACTCGTCGATCCGTGGGTACATCTTGTGGAAGGCCTCGGCGGAGGTGCGCGAGTCCTTCGCGGTGTAGAGCCGTCCGCCGAACTCCATCACGCGCCGGTCGAGGTCGGTGACGAGCTCGTTGAGGCCCTGCTTGATCGGGAAGTCCACGCAGATGTTCCAACCCGGCATCGGGAAGCTCAGCGGCGCCTGGTTACCGGGACCGAACAGCTTGAACACATTCAGCGCCGAGTAGTGCCCGGAAGCCTGAATGTCGATGATGATCCGCTTGAACTCCTCGACGGCCTCGGTCGGCACCACGAACTGGTACTGCAGGAAGCCGTTGGAGCCGTAGCCACGGTTCCACTCCGAGATCATGTCGAGCGGGTGGTAGAACTGCGTCAGGTTCTGCACCTTGCCGGTGTAGTTCCCGCCCATCGCGTAGTACGCCTCACCGACGGCCGACAGCGTCAGCTTGTTCATGGTGAAGTTCGGGAAGATATCCGGCACCGTCATCAGGTGGGGCGCGTCGAACGCGAGCGGCTTCTTCTGCAGCTTCTTCGGCAGTTCGTCGAGCTTGGCGAGGCGGCCTCGGGTGATCGTGCTGCGGCCGAGCTTGGGCAGCGGGCTGATCACGTCGAACCACGCGCTCGAGTAGGTGTAGTTCGCTTCGCTGCCGTCGCTGTGCGCGGCGATCGTCTCGTCCAGCGTCGAGGTCTTGACCCCGTCGTTGAGGAAGTACGCGGTCTCCGTGGGCGCCATCTCGATGGTCGCGCGCAGGATGATGCCGGTCAGCCCGTTGCCACCGACAGTCGCCCAGAACAGCTCGGCATCGGCGGTCGGCGAGATCGTGCGCACCGAACCGTCGGCGGTGAGCAGGTCGATCGAGCGGACGTGATTGCCGAAGCTGCCTTCGCTGTGATGGTTCTTGCCGTGGATATCGGAGGCGATGGCGCCGCCGATCGTCACCTGGCGGGTGCCGGGTAGGACCGGAACCCAGAGGCCGAACGGCAGCGCGGCCTTCATCAGCTGGTCCAGGCTCACGCCGCCGTCCACCTCGACCATGCGCGAATCGCGGTCGATGCGGTGGATGCGGTTGAGCGCCGGCATATCGATGACGAGCCCGCCCGCGTTCTGAGCGTGATCACCGTACGAGCGGCCGAGGCCACGCGCGATCACGCCGCGTCGCAGATGCGCCGGCTTGGAGTCGTTGTCCTGCGCGACCATGCCCACGGCCTTGGCGATCAACTCGGGATCGCTGGTCGAGAGCACTTCGGCGGAGGTGGGTGCGGTGCGACCCCAGCCGGTGAGCTTGCGGGTGCGCGTGGGGAGCGCGAACGCAGCGTCGGCGGTGGTCGAAATCTTCTCAGACATCGGCTTAGAGGCTACATGCATGGCACGACACGGCGCTGGTCTCGTACTCTTCTCACGTGCAAGCCCAACCGCATCTGCCGCTGCCCGCCGAAATTCCCCTGGTCGACGAGCCCGGCGGGACCGATGTCGACCTCAAGACGCAGATCGTGCGGTTCACCCTGACCGGTGGTTTGTCGGCGATCGTCGACTATGGGCTCTACAGCCTGCTACTGAACCTGATCGGGTGGCCGGTCGGTGTGGCGAAGGCGATCGGCTTCGTCGCGGGCACGACGACGGCGTACCTGATCAACCGGCGCTGGACGTTCAAGGCCGCACCGAGCAGGGCCAGGTTCTTCGCGGTGGTCGCGCTCTACGCGGTGACCTTCGCGGTGCAGTGGGGTATCAATCAGGCGCTGTTCTTCTCGCTGCCCGAGGAATGGTGGCGGCAGCCCCTGGCGTTCGTGATCGCCCAGGGCACCGCAACCGTCATCAACTTCATCGTGCAGCGAGTGGTGATCTTCAAGATCAAGTAGGTCAGCTTGCCTCGGCGATGGCCGGAGCCCGTTTGCCCGCTTTGACCCCGAAGTAGTCGCCGCCCTTGGCCCGCACGTTGTCGGTGCCCCATTCGCGCTGGTCACGCGCGACGGGCACCATCTGCGGAATGTGCTTGCGGCAGTGGATATAGGCCTCTTCGACATCGACGACCACCCACACCTGCGAGGTCTTTCCCCGCTCGGCCGCGGGCAGGTCGGTGACGGTCTCGCGCAGCTCGCTGTCGGCGACCATCCGGGCTTTCCCGTTGATGTGCAGGCCGATGAGGTCGCGAACGAAGTCGATCATCAGGATTCCCACGTGCGGGTTCTCGAGCAGATTGCCCAGACTGGCCATCACCCCGTTACCTCGATATTCGGGGTACGCAATCGTGCGATCGTCGATCACGTGCAGGAACCCGGGGGTCCCCGCCCGGAAGCTGGAGTCACATTCGCCGTGGGAATCGGAGGTGGCGATGAAGGCCATGTCCATCCTGGCGACGAAATCCACCATCGTGGGGTTCAGATAGTCGATCACCTGGTCGTCGTAGAAGCGCTCGGCCCTTTCTGAGGTGCCCAACGTGTCCTGTAGCTCGTGTTCTCCGTCGCTGCCGACGAATTTTTCGGGCATCGGGCCCCCTCTGCTAGCCGTACCGGTTGATGCGGGCTTCTAGCTGAAACCCCCGCTGTGACCGCAATCTCAGCTCAGTCTAGGGGACTCTCACCAGCAGTGGGGCGTGTCCATTGTTGCGAATGGGATGAAAGGCGAGTTTGCGCAACGGTTTCCAGGTCAGGACTGATCAGGCTGGAACTACCGTCACCGGCACTCCGTTGAAGACAGCCGTCCCCGAGACCGCGTCGACCACCGAATGATCGGTCAGCACATTGGCATTCACCCCGGCATGCGCCAGCGCGACCGACTGGGTGGTGCTCGCGCTGTGGCCCCAGCCGTGCGGCAGGCTCACCACGCCGGGCATGATCGTCGGCGTCAGCTCGACCGGCACTGTCAACGACCCTGCCGCCGAGGTGATCTCGGCCTGTTCGCCGAGGCCGAGGCGGGTCGCGTCGTCGGGGTGGACCTGCAGCGTGCAGCGATTGGAGCCGCCGACAAGGCCCGCGATGTTGTGCATCCAGCTGTTGTTGGAGCGCAGCTGACGTCGCCCGATCAGCACCATCGCGGGTGCGGTACTGCCCAGACCGGCGCGCAGGCGTGTCACATCCGCGAGCAGTTGCGGCGGTGCCAGTTCGACCCGCTTCGACGCGGTGCGCAAAACGCCGGGCAGCCGAGGCCGCAGCGGGCCGAGGTCGAGGCCGTGCGGGTTGTCCAGGAGCGTCTTCAGGCTCAGTTCGCCGCCGTTCCACGCGCCGTACGGGCCGAGCTTGAGCATCAGATCGAGGCGCTGCTCGGTGGTGTTCGCGCCGGTCAGCTCGTCGCGCCGCTCGCTCATGTCCGCTTTGTGGAGGGTGCCCGCGATGACCAGTTCGTCGACCATCTCGAGCGGGCTCGCCGCGCCCGTCCCGGCGTGCGGCTGACCGCTCACCGCGGCCGCCAGCCGGGCCACCACGGCCGATTCCGACGGCCGCTCGCCCAGCTCGACCAGCGGCGGCGAGTAGCGCGCGTAGTTGCGCACCGCGAACTGCAGCAGGGCGAAATCGAAGTGCGGTGACTGCACCGAGCGCGGTGGCGGCAGGATCACGTTCGCGTGCCGGGTGGTCTCGTTGACGTACCGATCCACACTGACCATGAAGTCCAGCCCCGCCAGACCCTGGTCAAGCCGTGCGCCGCTCGGCGCCGAGAGCACGGGATTGCCCGCGACCGTCACCAGTGCCCTGATCTGCCCCTCACCCGGCGTTTCGATCTCGTCGGCGAGGGTGGCGACAGGCAGTTCGCCCATCGCCTCTGGCAGTTCACGGACCCGACTGGTCCATCGGCCGAGCCGGAACGGCCTGCTGCGCTGCACCACGCCCGCCGCGGCGGCGGCGAACATGGCGCCGCCGGGGGAGTCGAGGTTGCCGGTGAGGGTGTTCACGGCGTCGACCAGCCACTGGGTGAGCGTGCCGAACTCGGCGGTGCAGGTACCGATCCGCGCGTACACCGCAGACGTGGGCGCAGCGGCGAGTTCACGAGCGAGAGTGCGGATGGTGTCGGCGGGGATGCCGGTGCGCTCGGCCACGATCTCGGGCGGGAAATCGAGGGCGGCCGCGCGCAGTTCGTCGAGCCCGGCGACGTCGACGCGCACGTCCGTCAAACCCTCGTCGAACAGCGTGTGCACGACCCCGAACAGCAGATACGCGTCCGAACCCGGCCGGATGTAGAGATGCTGGTCGGCGAGCGCGGCCGTTCTGGTCTCGCGCGGATCGACGACGACCAGCTTGCCCCCGCGCGCCCGCAACGCCTTCAACCGGCCGGGAAAATCGGGCGCCGTACACAGCGACCCGTTCGACTCGAGTGGGTTGGCGCCGAGCATCAGCAGGTAGTCGGTGCGGTCGAGGTCGGGGACCGGCACGGTCAGCGGGTCGCCGAACATGAGCCCGGCGGCGACCTGCTTGGGCATCTGATCGGCCGAACTCGCGGTGTAGACGTGCCGGGTGCTCAACGCGCGGATCAAGACCGGCAGGTAGAGCGCGCCCGCGACGGTGTGTGCGTTGGGATTGCCGAGATAGACGGCCGACGAGCCACGGGGAATCTCGGCGAACGCGGCCGCGATCAGGTCGAACGCCTCGTCCCAGCTCGCCGCGCGGAACCCGTCGCCCTCGCGGACCAGCGGCGTGGTGACCAGGTCGGGGTCCTCGTCGAGCTTGCCGAAGCTGGCGCCCTTCGGGCACAGGAAGCCCTTGCTGAACGGGTCGTCGCGATCACCGCGCACCGACAACACCCGATCGGCGTCGTCGAGGGTGACGGTGAGACCGCAGACGGCCTCACACAGCGGACAGGTTCGGAGCAACGAACGCGGAGCCATCTCTCATGCTTAGCGCAGGTGGGCAGGCGATGGCGCCAAACGCCGAAAACCCGCGAGCTGCGACGTCGGGGAGGCGTCGCGGCCGCGGGTTCGCGGAAGGTTCAGCTCAGCTGGCGAGCGTCAGCTTGCGCGTGCGGGTCTGCTTGCGGGCCATGGCCGAGCGCACGGCCGCACCGAGGGCGACGACCGGCGGGATCCAGCGAGCCTCGGTGGGAGCGACGCCCCAGGACGCCGAGCCCGCGGCCAGCTGGGTCGGCGGCAGCGGGATGCCGGCACCGTCGGTGTGCACGATGACGCCGGCCTCGCGCATGGCCTCGATCGCCATGGCCGCCTTGCGGACACCGGTGACCAGGTGGATCTCGCGACGCTCGGCGCCCGGGATCTCGATCACGGGGCCGGACAGGTTGTTGGCGCGCAGGAAACGACGGACCTCGCCGGCGATCTCACCGGTGATCTCGATGGCCGAGACCTCGTCGTCGGTGATCAAGCAGAGGCCGTTGGTGGTTTCGGCAACCGTCCATCCACGCGCGGCGTACTCCTGCGCGGCGGCACCTTTGTCGGCGGCCGTAGTGGTGGTCGGAAACGTCGTGCGCACTGTGTTCTCCATTCCCCGAAGAGCTCTGTTCCTGCGTTCATGGGCCCGATGATCTGTCCTCATGGGCCCCGAAGTGCTGTCGCTGCTGCGTTCATGGGCGTATCGGCTGGAGGTGGCCGACTCGTTACGCCGTTACCGAAAAATGTTCGAGAGTGTTTCCTTCGTCTCAGTCCGGTAACCTTCGCTATCGCAAGTAAGGAGTCGCCCAGGTTGGCGGCAGGGCTGAAAACGGGCAGGATTCGGGCTATGACCGAAGCGCCTGGCCCCGCTGAGCCCCACGATGAGGATGGCGAGGAATTCGACGCCGAATCACGGTGGCTCTCTTGGAAAGAGGCCGACGGCAAGCAGCCCGGTGCGGTCTCCCCGCACCCCGACCTGGCACGCGACGCCGGGTTCGAAGAGCCGTTCCGCAGTACCGGTTCCGCCAAGGAGTGGGCCGCCGAAGCCGCCCGTTCGCTGCTGGACGTGCAGTTTCGCAGGCCCGCGACCAGGACATTGCTGCCGCTGGCCTACGTTTTGGGCGTCGCGTCCTTCGGCATCGGCCTACCGATCGCCTTCACGGTGCTGATGTGGAAAACCTCCGCTGTGCTCGGGGTGTTCGCGGCGCTGGTGGCGGTTCCGCTGGGGCTTACCATCGCGGCTTCGGTGCGGTTGATGCTCGAATTCGCCGACAACGCCGCGCGGTTGGCCGGCCGGGTCGAACACATCAGTCACCTGGCCGATGGCCTGTTCCAGGCGCTGTCCGATGTCGCCGAGCCGGTGAGTCAGCTCTCCGAAGACGTTCGCGCGGTGCAGTTCTGGCGGTTCCGGAAGAAAAAATAGGTCTTGCGCGGTGTCCGATTCATTGTGAAACAATCCGTACGCAGATCCGACGATATGTCGGCTGCGTAGGGCGGTCTCCGAAAGTTCTGTCCGGAGACCGGAGTTCGGATACAGGGGGGAAGTATGGCTTCACCGCAGGGCGTCACCGGTTCGACCATGCCGCGCAGGCAGTTGGGCAGGCACTTACGTGACCTGCGCAATCGTGCGCGGATGACAACGAGAACCGCGGCGGCGCAACTGGAGTGGTCGGAAGCGAAGATCTGGCGGATCGAAACGGGGCAGACGTCGTTGCGCAGCCTCGACGTCGAAGCCATGTGCAAGGTGTACGGCGCGCCGGCCGATCTGGTCGAACCGCTGGCCGCCTTGGCTCGCGAAACCAAAGCCAGGGGTTGGTGGACGAGCTACGGCGACGTGATCGCGGAGGGATTCGAGGTCTACATCGGCCTCGAGGAAGCCGCCTCGGGCCTTTCCGTCTACGAAGACGGCCTGATCCCGCCGCTGTTGCAGACCGCGGACTACGCGAAAGCGCTGCTCGAGCAGACGATTCCGGAGCTGACCGAGCCGGAGCTGGAACGCAGGCTGCGGGTACTCGCCGCACGGCAGGCCCTGATCACCAGGGCCGACGCGCCGTTGCGGTTGGACGTGGTGCTGGCCGAGCCGGTGCTCACCCGCCGCATCGGTGACGACCGCGTGCGGGCAGGCCAGCTCGCGCGATTACGGGAGCTGGCCGAGCGTGAAACGGTGCGCGTCCAGGTGGTTCCGGCCGATTCGGGCTATCACGCCGGGCTCGAGTCGGGACGTTTCGTGATCCTCGACTTCGGGGTCGACGATTCGGTGGATCGACCGGAGCCGCCGGTGGTCTACGTCGAAACCTTCGCGGGCAGTACCTATCTCGACAAGCCGGCCGAATACGACCGTTATCGTCGCGCGTTCACCGATATCGCGGTGGCGGCTACGGACACGCTGTAGGGCTGTCCCACGAACCGGCGAGCACCGAGCGGTGGGTGGGCAGGGCCCGGTCGTAGACCTGCCTGCCCTTGTCGGTGAGCCGGACGAAGATGGCGCGGCGGTCGAGATCGCACATGCTGCGTTCGACAAGGCCGTCGCGTTCCAGCCTGGCCACAGCGCGCGACAGCGCGCTCTGGCTCAGGTAGATGTCGTTGGCCAGCTCCGTCATGCGGTACTTCTGACAGTCCGCGTCGACCAGCCGGTCCAGCGTCTCGAATTCGCTGAGGCCGATCTCGTGGTCCTTTTGGAGCGCCTTCTCCAGCGCGCAACTCACGGCGGCATGCCTACCGAGCAGTTCGCGCCACTGACCAACCAGCTCGGGGGGCGCCTCATTGCGCCGAGCTGAGGTGATGGCCGGATTCATGGCCGGAGAGAGCTCGGGGCGTGCTTCGCATCGCCCAGCTGATAGGCCGGTGGGTTCAACATGGGCCCATCTTAGAGGTCCGAGCATGTTCATGCAATGGCATTTTATGTGTTGGCAATTAATGCGTGCGCATGTAATGTCCCCCGCATGACTTCGACAGCTTCGCTATCGGCCGCAGATCAGGCGACCGATCCCACCCGGTGGCCCGCCCGGCTCTGGGGCTTGCTGATCACCCTGTGCATCGTCCTGTTCCTCGACGGCCTCGACGTCTCGATGATCGGTGTCGCCCTGCCGTCCATCGGCGCCGAACTCGACCTCGAGACCTCCACCCTGCAGTGGCTTGTCAGCGGCTACATCCTCGGCTACGGCGGCCTGCTGCTGCTTGGCGGACGCACCGCCGACCTGCTCGGCCGCCGCAAGGTCTTCCTCATCGCCCTGGCGGTATTCGCCGTCGCCTCGCTCATCGGGGGCCTGGTGAGCGACCCCGCCCTGCTGATCGCCACCCGCTTCATCAAGGGCCTGGCCGCCGCGTTCACCGCGCCGACCGGTCTGTCGATCATCACCACCACCTTCGCCGAAGGAAAGGCGCGCAACAAGGCGTTGTCGATCTACACCGTCTTCGGTGCGGGCGGCTACTCCATGGGCCTGCTGTTCGGCGGCCTGATGACCGGCGTCGGCTGGCGCTGGACCTTCCTGCTGCCCGTCCCGATCGCCATCGCCGCCCTGATCGCCGCGTTCGCGCTGATTCCCAAGGACGGTAAGGCCGAAGAAGGCGGACACGATCTACTTGGTGCGCTGCTGTCCACCGCGGGCATGTTGCTGCTGGTCTACACCGTGGTCACCGCACCGGAAGTCGGCTGGGCCTCGGCACGCACCATCGGTTCGTTCCTCGCCGTGATCGCCCTGTTCGCCGCGTTCGTGATCACCGAGAAGCGGGTGAAGCACCCGCTGGTACGCCTGGGCATCCTGCGCAAGCCCACGCTGCTGCGGGCCAGCCTGGCCATCGTCGCGGTCGCCGGTTCGTACTTCTCCTGGCAGTTCATCGTGACCCTGTACATGCAGGACACCCTGGAATGGTCGGCGCTGAAGCTGGCGATGGCCCTGCTGCCGGTCGGCATCATGGTCGTCGGGTCGGCGTTCTTCTCCGAGAAGCTGATCGACCGTTTCGGCACCGGACCGGTCATCGCGGTCACCCTGAGTGTGATGGCCATCGGCTACCTGTTGTTCCTGCGCCTGGACACCGCGCCCGACTACTGGACCATGCTGCTGCCCGCCATCCTGCTGATCGGCATCGGCTGGGTCGGTTTCCCGGCCATCAATGTGCAGGCCACCAGCGGCATCGAAGACGACGAGCAGGGTCTCGCGGCCGGCGTGCTGCAGACCTCCATGCAGGTCGGCGCGGCCATCGTGCTCGCGGTGACCACCGCCATCGTCACCTCCGGTGGACACGGGACCACCGCCACTCCGCAGGAGATGCTCGATACCTACCGGCCGGGTCTGGAGTTCGCGGCGGGCGTCACGATCGTGGGTGCGCTGCTCGCGCTGACGGTCTTCCTGCCCCGGTTCCGCAAGCAGGTCGTCGACGCACCGGTCGTCGAAGACAAGGTGCTCGAACCAGCCTGATCGTCGAACACCGAACGGCACCACCTTTCGCGGGTGGTGCCGTTCGGCGTTTCACGTGAATCAGTCGGAGAACTTCGGTGCCGCTTCGTCTTTCGCCGAGCGGACGTAGGTGAGCGGGCGGCCGTCGCGGCCCTCGGCCGGCCATTCGATGGCGAGGCGCGGATCGAAAGCGTCCAGGTCCCTGTCGAATTCAGGGGAGTACTCGAGCGAGCACAGATAGGTCACCGTCGAGCGGTTCTCCAGCGAGAGGATGGCGTGGCCGAGGCCTTCGGACAGGAACACCGAGCGGCGGGTGACGTCATCGAGCAGCACGCTGTCCCACCGCCCGAAGGTCGGTGAGGCGGGCCGCAGGTCGACCACCACGTCCAGGAACGCGCCGCGCACACAGGTCACATACTTGGCCTGACCGGGCGGATCGTCGGTGTAGTGGATCCCGCGCAGGACCCCGGCCGCCGAGACCGAGGTGTTCACCTGGTGCAGTTCGAACGGGCGCCCGGTGGCCTTCTCGAACTCCGAGGCCTTGAACGACTCGCAGAACATGCCGCGGTCGTCGCCGAGTAGTCGTGGCGTCACCACCCAGGCGCCGGGGATCGCCAGTTCACGAAACTCCATGCGCTTCTACCAGTCTTTTCCGCGGTCGATCAGGTCGAGTAGGTAGCGGCCGTAGCCCGAACGCACCATCGGTTCGGCGAGCTTGCACAGCTGCTCGTCGGAGATCAGGCCGCGCCGCCACGCCACTTCCTCCGGCACGCCGATCTTGAGGCCCTGCCGTTCTTCGATCGTGCGCACGTAGTTGGCGGCGTCGAGCAGGGAGTCGAAGGTGCCGGTGTCGAGCCAGGCGGTGCCGCGGGCCAGCACGTCGACGCTGAGCCTGCCCTGTTCGAGGTAGGCGCGGTTGATGTCGGTGATCTCGTACTCCCCGCGCGCCGACGGCTTCAGCTCGCGGGCGATCTCCACCACGTCGTTGTCGTAGAAGTAGAGGCCGGGGATGGCGTAGTTGGAGCGCGGGACCTTCGGCTTCTCCTCGATGGAGACCGCGCGGCCCTGATCGAACTCCACCACGCCGTAGGCGGTCGGGTCCTTCACCCAGTAGGCGAACACCGCGCCGCCGTCGATGTCGTGGAAGCGTTCCAGGCTGGCGCCGAGGCCGGGCCCGTGGAAGATGTTGTCGCCGAGGACCAGCGCCGCCGGTTCGGTGCCGATGTGAGCGGCCCCGAGGACGAAGGCGCTCGCGAGACCGTCGGGTTCGGGCTGCACCACATAGCTGATCGCGACGCCGAACTGGCTGCCGTCGCCGAGCAGGCGCGAAAACGCATCGGCGTCCTCCGGCGTGGTGATCACCAGAATGTCGTCGATCCCTGCCAGCATGAGAGTGGACAGCGGGTAGTAGACCATGGGTTTGTCGTAGACCGGGACGAGCTGCTTGCTCACCCCGCGCGTGATCGGGTGCAACCGTGAACCGGTGCCGCCCGCCAAGATGATTCCGCGCATAGGTGGCAAGTCTGCCAGTTCCGTCCGCCCCGGAGTCGGGGAGGTTCCGACACGTCGACGAATTGGTCACGAACGTTTCGTGACCGGGTGTGTCGGGCGATAACTGAGACAGACGCGGCGTTCATCTGATTATGTGAGCGTCGATGTGTGAAACATCACTGTGTTAGATGTCAGCGCCGACATCCGCTCCGGGGGTTCACGCCTGGTCAGGGGTCGACGCGCCAGCTGTAAAGGTAGGTGCGCGATGGTAGCCACAAAGATCACCGGCGTGATGGGTGGGCTCGCGCCCGTGGCCCCGATCGGCACCGTGAGTACGCCGGAGCCGGGCATCATCGTCAACTCCGGCCGGACCAGCACCTCCTCGCGCGTGCTGATGGGCGCCTGCCTCGGCCTGATCGGACCGCTGCTGCGCACTGTGCCCATCAATCGGGCCACCATTCCGGTCGGCGCCGTCGCGATCGACCTGCTCTCGCGGCTGCGGCCCGAACCGCACGGCATCGAGCGCGAGCAGATCCAGCTCGCGGACTTCAAGATGGAAATGGTGCGGCCCGCGGGCGGCTCACGCGCGCTGCGCCACGGTGCGGTGCTCTATATGCACGGTGGCGGATTCGCGGTGTGCGGGTTGCAGACGCACCGCGCGATCGTGGCCGGACTGGCCAGGCGCACCGGACTGCCCGTCCTCAATGTCGAATATCGGCAGCTGCCCGGCTCGATCGATGCCTCGATCGACGACTGTGTGCTCGCCTACCGCTGGCTGTTGCGCCACGGTGCCGATCCGGCGCGCATCGTGTTCGCCGGTGACTCGGCCGGTGGGTTCCTGACCTTCGCGACCG
Source organism: Nocardia sp. FBN12 (assembly GCF_050320175.1). Taxonomy (GTDB): domain Bacteria; phylum Actinomycetota; class Actinomycetes; order Mycobacteriales; family Mycobacteriaceae; genus Nocardia. Next base: position 6,215,915 of record NZ_CP190048.1, read on the forward strand.
CGATCCGCGCTCGCGAGATCGGCCTGCCGCTGCCTGCCGCACTCGTCGGCCTCAGTCCGCTGCTCGATCTGGACTACCGGGCCAAAGAGGGGTACGTCAACGTCAACCGGGACGCCTACATTCCGCTGAAGGGCCTCGAGGCGGTCGTCCACCTCGGCGCCGAACACGCGGGTCCGCTCGACCCGGCGCTGTCGCCGGTCAACGCCGATCTGGCCGGGATGCCACCGGTGCTGCTCATCGCCGCCGAGGACGAGCTGCTGCGCTACGACTGTGAACTGATGGCACACCGGCTCACCGCCGCGGGCGTGCCCAACACCCTCGAACTGTGGCGCGGGCAGGTGCACGCGTTCATGAGCATCCTGCCGAGCATGCCGGAGAGCCGTTCGGCGCTGGGGCGGGTGGCGAAGTTCGTTCGGGGCGCGGTGGAACCGGCCCAGCGTGCTCGGACGGCCTAGACCACTGAACCGGCTCGGACGGTCCTGATCGCGATCGGCCGGACGAGCCGACTCGGGTCGGGGGGCCTGCGGTGCCGTAGGCCCCTGGCCCTTGGTGGTGGAAACGCAGAAGCGGCCCCCGCTCGGATTTCTCCGGGCAGGGGCCGCTTTCCTTCTGTCCTACGGCGAAATTACTTGGCCGGAGGGGTGAAGGGCTGGTTGATCGTGGTGAAGTACTGGATCGCAGCACCGATCGCGAACGGAGCGGTCACGAAGATCTGAGCGGCGATGGCACCGAGAGCACTGAAGGCGGTGGCACCGACGACGCAGCCGGCGACGAAGCCGGGGACGGCACCGAGGAGCGGAACGAGGAGGCCGGTGGGCACGGCGAGGGTGGCGCCGCCGACGATGCAACCGACAGCCGCGCCGCCGAGGCCACCGACGAGGGTGCCGATGGTGGCGCCCATCGAGATGGTGGAGGTCATACGCGACCAGGCGGCCTGCTCACGCTCGTACTCGGTCTTCCAGGGAGCCTTGTCCTCGTACGGCAGCGCGACAGGCTTGTAGGTCGCCTTGTCGATCGCCAATTCCGGGGTCAGGGTGGCGGTGTTGCCCGCGATGTTCACCGCGACGGGGAACTCGAACTCGTCGATGCGCACGGTCGTCGGAACGCCGGCGACGGTGGTGCCGTTGGCGGCCTTGATCTTGAAGACACCGTCTTCTTCGACCAGCGAACCGGCGTCCGTCGTGACGATGGCGGAACCGTTGACGACCTCACCGGTCGCGTTGATCACGTCGGCAGCGGGCGCCTCAGCGTTGACGGTGCCGGCGGTGACGCCCATAGCGGCGATCAGCAGCGCCGAAGTGGCGGCGAATTTCCTCATCAGCATTTTTGTTGAACCTCAAAGTTGGAGCGTGCGGAGGGGACTGGTAGATCAAAAGCTCCCGCAGCTAACCAGAGGTGAACCTGCTGTGACTGTTAGTTCAAGTTTTGTTCACCATTGATACTCCGATGCCGGTGCGCTGATAGAAACCTGAGCGTTGACCGGGGTTTTTCTCAGGAAAACAGACCCTGAGTCTTAACCTACGCACGGGTATCGTGACGGAGATCACAGTGTAAATAGCCGTCGGGTCACAGGTAAGAGACGTTCCAGCAACGCATAACGGTGACACTTCCGTCCCGAAGGCCGCCGGAATACCCGTATCGTTGACCGAGTGCGAGTGCTCGTAACCGGCGGGGCCGGGTTCATCGGTGCAAATTTCGTCCAGCAGACCGTGGCCACGCGCCCGGATGTCCAAGTGACCGTGCTCGACGCACTCACTTACGCGGGCAACCGAGCGTCGCTGGATCCGGTAGCGGATCGGATCGAATTCGTGCACGGCGATATCGCCGATCTCGATCTGGTCGACAATCTGGTCAGCGGCGTGGACGCCGTCGTGCATTTCGCGGCCGAATCCCACAACGACAACTCCCTGGCCGAGCCGTGGCCGTTCGTGCAGACCAATATCGTCGGCACCTACTCGCTGCTGCAGGCGGTACGCCGCCACGATGTGCGCTACCACCACGTCTCCACCGACGAGGTGTACGGCGATCTCACCCCGGACGAGCCGGGTTTCACCGAGTCCACCGCCTACAACCCGTCGAGCCCCTATTCGGCGACCAAAGCGGGTAGCGACATGCTGGTTCGCGCCTGGACCAGGTCGTTCGGTGTCCGCGCGACCCTGTCGAACTGCTCCAACAATTACGGCCCGTACCAGCACGTGGAGAAGTTCATCCCCCGCCAGATCACCAATCTGATCGACGGTGTGCGCCCGCGCCTGTACGGCGCCGGTCATCAGGTGCGCGACTGGATCCACGTCGAGGACCACAACCGCGCGGTCTGGGACATCCTCGAGCGCGGCCGCACCGGCCAGACCTATCTCATCGGCGCGCAGGGCGAACTCGACAACCTCAGCGTGGTCCGGCTCATTCTGCGAGCCTTCGATCGCGAGCCGACGGACTTCGATCATGTGACCGACCGCCCCGGCCACGACCAGCGCTACGCCATCGACGCGAGCCTGCTGCGCGAGGAGCTGGGCTGGTCGCCGCGCTACGCCGACTTCCGCGCCGGCCTGGCCGACACCGTCGCCTGGTACCGCGACAACGAGGATTGGTGGCGGCCGAAAAAGGCCGATACCGAACGCGCCTACGCGGCCGCGGGTGAAAAGACGCTGTAATCCCCACCGTCGTCTGGGGAATTATCCCCAGACGACGGTGTAATACGTTGCGGCAGTAGCGACAAGCGCGAAAGTCGACGCACAGGCCACGGTGATCGCGGTGCCACGGGTCGGAATCACGCCCGCGGAATTCGTGAGTCGCAGCGGCACCACGCGAGCCAGCACGGCCAGCCCCATGATTGCCAGCGGCACGAAATACCGGCCCTGCACACCGTCGATGAGATAGAAATCGACCGGCGTGAACGACATGTACAGCGTCACATAGATCATCGCCACACTCGCGAGCACCGTGAGCGCCACGATCAGCGTGCGACGGAAAGTGGCTGTGGCAGTACTCATTCGATCGATGATGCCGAAACTCACCGCGAAGGCGAGCAGGCACGCCAGCATCGAAATCGCGGGCACATCCACATACGCGAATCCGAGTTCACCGAAGAACTGGTTGAACCAGCGATGGTCGCGCAGCGCGATACTCTCGCCGAAGGTGTGCACGAATTGCACCGGGTCGGTGAGGATTCCCTTCAGCTGATCGCCGGGACGCACCTGACCCCACTGGTGCGGCGGGCGCATCAGACCCATGCCGTCGCCGGTGGGTGCGGCGATCTTCGTCCAGGCGAGGAAAAGCGCACCGCCCGTCACCGCGAATGCCCACGGGACGAATTTCAGTTTCCCGGTGAATCCGAGCCGGTCGGCGGGGACAACCACAACGAGCATCGCCAGCAGTACATAGGTCGGTTTACTCAGCGGCAGCGCGATCGTCGCGGCGAGCAGCGCGGCGGTTTCCATGCGATGCAATCGATCACCGACGAACAGCGCCTTCAGCAGCAGCGCCGACACCATGATGGCGAGCGCGTTGGTGAGCGTGTCCGCGGTGACGGTGCCCGCCTGGAACAGCGCGATCGGCAGCACCGCGACGGTGAACACCAGCCACTGCGAACGCCGCTCGCGCAGCGCGTAGAGCCCGAATCCGACGACCGCCAGATAGGCGACCAGCCCGGCGAAACGGGTCAGCAGATACATGCCGCCCACATTGAGTCCGAGCGCTTCACCCAGCCGGATGCCGATGGCCGCTGGCACATACGGCACCGGCGAGTACGCGGCGGTGTTGGTGAACCACATCTGCCGCGTCGCCGAGGAGATCTCGGCCGCGCCGAGCCGGTCGTAGGCGCCGGGGTCGGCCACCATCGCGTCGGGCTCTTCGGGGTTGTCGTTGTAGTCCTTGAACGCGTAGCCCATCAGCGCGTCGACACTGACCGGGATCTGCCCGCCGTAGGCCACCCCGCGATCGTCGACGATGCGCTGCGGGAACACGCCACCGTGCGCGACCTGGTAGGCGCGGCCGAACTGGGTGATCTCGTCATGACCCCAGAAAGCAGGCGTGAGCACCGCGAACACGGCACCGAACACGGTCGCGACCAGCGCGAAAGCCACCGTCGCCGCACCGAAACGCTGGGTCAGCCCACGAACCGGGTTCTTGCGCGCGGGGGTCTTCTCGATCTCGACAGTCTTCTCGGGCTCGACGGAAGTGGTCACCGACGCTCTCCGGCCGCGACGTCCTCGCTCACCCCGGCGGCCGCATAACGCAGGTAGACAAGCCGTGCCGTCTCGTGGCGCGAGCGGCGGATGCCGTCCAGGATCAGGCCCGCGGTCCAGGCCAGGCTGCCGAGCAGCAGCAGCGTGAAGGCCAGGAACAGCGTCGGGAACCGCGCCACCTGGTGGGTGTTGTAGAAATCGATCACGATCGGCACGGTCAGGATGACCGAGACCAGCCAGGCGATGGTGCCGAACAGGCCGTAGAACGCGACGGGGCGTTCGTGGCGGGCCAGGCCGAGGATCAGCGCGAGGATCTTGGTGCCGTCGCGGTAGGTGCGCAGCTTGGACTCGCTGCCCGCGGGGCGGTCACGGAAACCGACCGACACCGAGGTCTGCGGCACGCGCAGGTGCAGCGAATGCACGGTCAGCTCGGTCTCGATCTCGAATTCGCGCGACACGGCCGGGAAGCTCTTCACGAACCGGCGCGAGAACACCCGGAAGCCGCTCAGCATGTCTTCGACGTTCTCGCCGAACACCTTGCCGACCACGCCGTTGAGCACCTTGTTGCCGGTCTCGTGGCCGCTGCGGTAGGCGCTGGCGTCGGCGTCGTCCTGCTTGCGCACGCCGAGAATGTGGTCGTAGGGGCCCTCGAGCAGCGTCTTGATCATCAGCGGGGCGGCCGACGCCTCGTAGGTGTCGTCGCCGTCGATCATCAGATAGACGTCGGCGTCGATATCGGCGAAGGCGCGGCGCACCACGTTGCCCTTGCCCTTGGTGTTCTCGTAGCGCACGATCGCCCCGGCCTCGCGGGCGCGTTCGGCGGTGCGGTCGGTGCTCAGGTTGTCGTAGACGTAGACGACGATCCCCGGCACGGCGGCCTTGAGGTCGGCGACGACCTTGGCGACCGCGGCCTCTTCATTGTGGCAGGGGACCACGGCGGCAATGCGAAGCTCGGTGGAGTCCACCTGGGTCAATCCTCGGTGTTAGGCAGCAAGTGGGACACCGGGAGGCTACAGGATTGTTGCCGGGCTGGCGCCCGGGTGTCTGCGGCCCTGAGGGGCCGCCGGTTAGCCACCGTTGCTTGCTCCTTCGTCGCCTACGCAACGGCGGCTAACCGGCGACCCGGCCGCGGACCGGCCACTGCGTGGCCGACCCTCCCTAGGGGTCGGGGTGGTGGTTGGCTACCGTCAGGGCGTGTCGCAATCAGCTGAACCGCCTGCTGTTCCCTTCGTGTCCAGGGTAGCGGCGGGCTTGCGGCAAGGTGCGGCGTTCCTCGTGGTCGGCGCGATCGGTTTTCTCGTCGATGCCGGGACCTACAACCTGCTGGTGTTCTGGGGCGGCGGCATCGGCTTCTCCGAAGGTGTGCTCTATCACTCTCCGTTGCTCGCCAAGATCATCGCGATCGTGGTGGCGACGGTGGTCACCTACTTCGGAAACAAGTGGTGGACCTACGCCCACAAGAAATCCGACAGCCCGGGCCGGGAATACCTTTTGTACGCGATCGTCAATGTGGTGGCGATCCTCCTGCAACTCGGCTGCCTCGGCTTTTCCCGCTATGTGCTGGATCTGTCATCGCCGCTGGCCGACAACATCGCCGCCACCGTTATCGGCCAGACCATGGCGGTCGTATTCCGCTATTGGGCCTACGGAAAATTCGTTTTCACCGGCTCATCGGCAAGCGATGAGCAACACGCGCGGGGTGCGGCATCACCTCACTGACGACGCGAGGGTGCCGCGCGATTGATATCCTCGCCCCGCCCGCCGCGCCTTTCTTTACGTGCCTGTCTGCGCCGGCGCAGTCGATACCGAGAATTTCGAGGACTTCATGGAGCAGTCGGCTACCAAAGCCGTGACCGAATCGAACGATCGGCGCGAGGCCGCGCCCGCATCGCTGCGGGGTGAACACTCAGCGCCCGAGCGGCTCGTGCTGGCACGAGGCATCTTCACCGGGCCGTCGGCGCGGGTGAGCGATGACCTCTACGCGGTCGTCAAGGGGGGTGCCGCGGTCCGTGAGCGGCACTCGCTGCGCCTGCCCAAGGGCGCGACCGCGCACACCAACACCTACTTCGGCCGCCTCGCCGCCAGCTACTGGCAGCGCTGGACGACCGTCACCGAGGTATCGGTCGGCGCACTGCTGACGATCGGCGGCAAGGCGAACGTGCGCCTGGTCGCGTCCGATATCGCCGGGCATCGCCGGATCATCGCGTCGCTGGTGGCCACGAGCAGCGGGCGTGTCTCGCTGAGCGCGCCGCTGGATCAGTACGTCGACGGTGGCGCGCTGTGGCTCGAGTTCGATGCCGTCGGGGGCGAACTCGAGATCACCGAGCTGGCGTGGACGGCCGCCGCGCCGGAGACGGTGCGCCCGGTCGCGATCGCGATCTGCACCTTCAACCGGGCCGAGGACTGCGCGCACACCGTCGCCGCGCTGGCCTCGGACGCGACCGTGCTGGCCGCGATCGACGCGGTGTACGTGGTCGACCAGGGCACCGACCTGGTCGAGGACCGGCCGCTGTTCCAGCAGGTCCGGCCCGATTTCGGCGACAAGCTGCGCTACATCCGCCAGCCCAACCTCGGTGGCGCCGGCGGCTTCACGCGTGGCCTGTACGAGGTGTCGGCGGCCAACGAGCACGCCGACGTCATCCTGATGGACGATGACATCCTCTGCGAGCCCGAGACCGTCCTGCGCCTGCAGGCCTTCGCCAACCTCACGGTCGAACCGACCCTGGTCGGCGCGCAGATGCTGTTCCTGCTCAACCCCGACTTCCTCAATGTCGGTGCGGAGGAGGTGCACCTGCACGAGCTCAAGCACGGCCAGAAGGTGCCCAAGGCGCTGCGCAACACCTCCATGCTCAAGAAGAACCAGGAGCGCCGGGTCGACGCCGGCTACAACGCCTGGTGGACCTGCCTGATCCCGGCGGAGGTCGTGAAGAAGATCGGCCTTCCGGTCCCGATCTTCTTCCAGTGGGACGATGTCGAGTACGGCATCCGCGCGCGCGAGCACGGTTTCGTCACCGTCACGCTCCCCAACGCGGCCGTGTGGCATGCCGACTTCTACTGGAAGGACTACGACGACTGGGCGCGCTACTTCTCCACCCGTAACTCGCTCATCGTCGGCGCCCTGCACACCGATCTCGACGGCAAGGCGATCACGCGCGAGTTCTTCCGCTACATCGCCGAGCACCTCGTCGGCATGCAGTACGGCCTCGTGCACACCACGCTGCAGGGCATCGAGGACTTCATGAAGGGCCCGAAGGCGTTGCGCGACGGCGGTATCGACGCCCTCGCCGCCGCCCGCTCGTCGCGCAACGACTACCCCGAAACCATCAAGCACCCCGCGGCCACCCCGCCGGTCAACTCCGCCGACATCTCGGTGCGCCGGGCCAGCGGCGAGCCGAGCCGCGTCACCCTGGTCCTGATCAAGCGCGCGATCACTCAGTGGACCGGCCGCACCCAGCCCGGCCTCATCGGCGTCACCCGCGAAGACGCCCACTGGTGGCACGTCGGCCTGTTCGACCATGTGGTGGTCACCGATGCCTCCCAGTCCGGCGTACGTGTGCGTCGCCGGGACAAGGCCCGCGCCCGCGCCCTGCTGATCCGCGCCTACCGCACCCTGCGCAAGCTCCGCAAGGAACTGCCCGCGCTGCAGGCCGAGTACCGCGCCGCGGTCCCCGAACTCACCAGCCGCGAGAACTGGGCCCGCCTCTACGGCATCGACCCCAGCTGATCCCCACGCCGATCGCCGCGCCGGACCTCTCCGACGCGGCGATTGGCCATCGGCTCAGCCAGGGCGGTTGTCCGGGATCAGCGGCGGCCGCGTTCGCGGTACTGCTTGCGGTGTTGTTTCGTGATGTCGCGCCAGACACGTTCGCGTTCGGCGGCCAGGCGCTTGTCGGTGCGGGCAGCCATCCACTCGTTCTCTCTGGCCAGCTTGCGGTAGCTGGTCAGCCTGCGTTCGGTGATGGTGCCGTCGGCCAGGGCGGACCGGACCGCGCAGCCGGGTTCGGACTCGTGCGCGCAGTCGGCGAAACGGCAATCAGCGGCGAGGGATTCGATGTCGCTGAAGGTCTTGCCGATGCCGTCGGCGGCGTCGTAGAGGCCGATGCCGCGCAGGCCGGGGGTGTCGATGAGGGTGCCGCCGCCGGGGAGCGGGCGCAGTTCGCGATGCACGGTGGTGTGCCGTCCCTTGCCGTCCACCGCGCGAACCGCGTTGGTGGCGAACACTTCCGCGCCGAGCAGTGCGTTGGCCAGGGTGGACTTCCCCGCACCGGAGGGGCCGATCAAAGCCACGGTGCCGCTGAGGACGGCGGTGAGGACATCCAGACCGACACCGGCGGCAGCGCTCACCGCCACCACCGTCGCACCGGGTGCGACGGCACGGACCTCGTCGAGCGGAAGATAGTCCGCCGCATCGGCTTTGGTGAGCACGACCACCGGCTGGGCATTGCTCTCCCAAGCCAGCGCGAGCATTCGCTCGATCCGCCCCAGATCCACGTCGCCGTCGGCGGCACTGCAGATGAGCACGGTATCCACATTGGTGGCCAGCACCTGGGCCACCGAGCGCCCGGATACCGACGATCGCATGATCGCCGAGCGTCGTGGGAGCAGTTGCCGCACAGTGCCTTCGGCATCGAGCCCGACCCAGTCGCCGGTACACAGTCCGGTGATGTCGCGCGGGCAGGCGGCTCTGGCAGGGCCACGCGGCGTGACCACATCGCATTCGCTGCGATCCATTCGAACGATGCGAGCAGGCGTGAGATCGCCGAGGAGCGGCAGATATTCAGCAGCTACGGCTTCGGTCCAGCCGTAAGGGACGAGCAGGTCGTAGTCGACCATGATGGGGAATCCTTCGTCGGGTGCCGAACCCGAACGACGGGTTCAGCGAGTAGAGGTGATGTCCGGAGCAACCTGGGCAGACGCACAATCGCGCCGCCCGGCCACGGCAATCCACACGTGTGTACTCACGGACATCCACCTCCTCTCCAACGTTCGAACACCAACTCTGCCCCACCCAGGCAGCACCCGGCAACCTATTTTCCGCACGCCACTCGACCTGTCATCCCACAGTCGAATTCGCGCCGTCGTGGGCCTGCGGGTTTCGCGTATGCCGCGCCGATGAGAGCGCGGCGCTCGGTGCGAGGTGGCGACTACGGCACGAAGACCTCGGTGGACTGGGGGATGTTGGGACGATCCGTGCGGACCGTGACCTGGACCCGCCCGGGGCCGGTGTTGGCGATCATGTCCTGGACCGGGTAGGTGCTGGTGCTGGTGGCCGGGATGAAGCGGGTCACCGACCCGGTGGCGCCGCTGTCCAGGTTCTTCCAGTCGACGACAACGTTCACATCGCACGCCAGCACGGTGGGTGCCCAGTTGCCGAGGGGGGAGAAGCCCTGCGAGACGCGCAGGGCGATGCTGTGGGTGGCGCCGGGCGCGACGCTCGGGGAATTGAGCGGTCCGTCGAACGCGGTGCCCGCCACGTTCAGGATGCCGACGCAGACGCCGTTGCCCAGCGTCGCCACCGGCGCGGTCCTGACTTCGTTCATCACGCAGGAGCGCGGGCCCACGTTGGACCAGCCGAGCTGGCAGGTGTCGTCCGCCGTGGCGGTGCCGGGTGCGGCGAGACAGAGCGCGGCGCCGGCGAGCACGGTCGCCGCGGCGGATGCGAAACTCTTTGCGAAGGTCACGTTTCGCATCGTAAGACCGAACGGCCGATTGCTGCCAGAGGGAACTACCCCCTATTTTCGGGGGCTAGTCCGGTTTGCCGAAGTGCTCGTTGCGGCCCAGGGAGCGCAGCCGGAACCATTCCTTGAGCCCGGCCGGGTCGCGGCGGGTCACCAGGAAGAACCAGGAGAAGCGAATCCACTCCTGCGGCAACAGCTTCCGCATACCGGGCTGCGACATCAGGTAGCCGCGGTTGCGGTAGGTGAAGTAGCGCTTCACCGGGTCGTCCGGGTACTGGGTGTGCATCCGCCCGCCCAGGATCGGCTTGAATTCCTCGGCGCCGTTGGGATGCAGGTACGCGGTCTGCAGGCAGGTACCGAACGGCAGGCCGGAGCGGACCAGGCGGCGATGCACCTCCACCTCGTCGCCACGCACGAACAGTCGCAGGTCGGGCACGCCGATCAGATCGACGGCCTTCGCCGAGATCAGCGCACCGTTGAACAGCGACGCGATACCGGGCAGGAAGTCCTCGTCACCGAGTTCCGACCGCAGCCGCCGCCACACCACACCACGGCGCAGCGGGAAGGCGAGGCGATCCGGTTCGTCGATATCGCAGACCACCGGCGATACCTCGACCAGGTTGTGCCTGCGCGCGCAATCGATCAGTGTCGCGAGCACTTCGGGCCCGTCGGGGCGGCCGTCGTCATCGGCCAGCCACACCCAATCGGCACCCTGGGTGAGCGCGTGCAACATGCCGAGCGCGAAACCGCCCGCGCCGCCGAGATTGTGACGCGAGCCCAGGTAAGTGGCCTCGATCGGCTGCTGGGCGACCAGCTCGGCCACCGCGTCCTCGTTGGCGTTGTCGACGACGATCAGATGGTCGACCGGACGCGTCTGCGAGGCAAGTACTTTCAGCGACTCGGCGAGCAGCTCACGGCGCTTGTGCGTGACGACCACCGCGATGATCCGCGCGGTCGGGCCGGTCTCGGTCGTGATGTCGGCAGGTTCGGCGCCCGCGGGCAGTTCCGCGTCATCGGGCAGCGCAACGACATCTACGTCACCGGGCACCGTCGAATCCGCAGCGCCTTCGGACGCGGAGCGGCCGGTCACCGCGCCTGCCACGGGCAGCACGGCGGCGGGTTCGACGCGCGCGGGGGTGGTCGCCTCGAGGCGGTCGGTCATGCTGAACCCACCCGGCACGGCAGCCGGGGCAGCCTCGTCACGTTGACCGCTCATGCTGCCACACCGCGCATGCTCGGACGGCCTACGTGGTAACGCTGCGCTGCCGCCTCCGGCCGTTGACCGCTCATGCGTTGTTCTGCTCCAGCTTCTTCTCGCCCGTCGCGCCGTCGGCGCCCTCGGTTTCCAGCTCACGCAGCACCTGTGCCACGTGATTACCCGCCTCGGGCCCTTCATACGCTCGCACAACGTCCTCGATTCCGCCTTGTTCGCGGATCTGACCGTGGTCGATCCACATTGCGGTATCGCAGAGCTGGGCGAGGAATTCGTTGGAGTGACTGGCGAACACCAGGATGCCCGAGCGCGCCACCAGCGACTGCAGCCGCGTGCGCGCCTTCTTCATGAACTCCGCGTCGACCGCGCCGATGCCCTCGTCGAGCAGCAGGATCTCGGGGTCGATCGAGGTGACCACGCCCATCGCCAGCCGCACCCGCATGCCGGTGGAATAGGTGCGCAGCGGCATCGACAGGTATTCGCCGAGCTCGGTGAAGTCGGCGATCTCGTCGATCTTGGCCATCATCTGCTTGCGGGTCTGTCCGAGGAACAGGCCGCGGATGATGATGTTCTCGTAACCGGAGATCTCCGGATCCATGCCGACGCCGAGGTCGAACACCGGTGCCACCCGGCCGCGGATGCGGGCACTGCCGCGCGAGGGTTCGTAGATGCCCGAGAGCAGGCGCAGCAACGTCGACTTACCCGCGCCGTTGTGGCCGACCAGGCCCACCCGGTCGCCTTCCTTGAGCGACAGGTTGATGTCGCGCAGCGCCTCGACCACCACCACGTCGGAGCTGTTACGCCCGATCGCGCCGCCCGCCTTGCCGAGGAACGCCTTCTTCAGCGACCGCGATTTGGCGTCGAAGATGGGGAACTCGACCCATGCCTCATGGGTTTCGATACTCACACGGCTCATCGAGAACTGCTCCTAAACCCAGTACGGGACGCGGGCACGGTACTGCTTGAGCGCCAGGATCGCCACGGCCCATCCGACCACGGTGATCGCGACGACGACCGCCCAGTGATGCCATTCCGAGGGTTCACCGAGCAGCGGAGCGCGCACGATCTCCAGGTAGTGGTAGGTGGGGATGATCTCGAGCAGCTTGGCCCGATCGCCTGCGCCGCCGACCGAGTTCTCCAGCGCCTTCGTCGACCACATCACCGGGGTCAGGACGAACAGCATCAGCGTCATCGAGCCGAGGATCGGGGCGATGTCGCGGTAGCGGGTGGCGAAGATGCCGAAGACGATGGTCACCCACATGGCATTGAGGAACAGCAGCAGAATCGCGGGTATCACCAGCAGAATCGAGAAGTTCAGATCACGCCAGATCGAGAACGCCACCACCAGCACCGCGTAGATCGCGGCATTGTGGATGAAGAACAAGAACTGACGCCAGACCAGGCGATACACGTGCACGCTCAGCGCCGAGGGCAACTGCTTGATCAGTCCCTCGTTCGCGATGAACACATCGGAGCCCTCGAGAATCGAGGCTTGGATGACGTTCCACACGATCAAACCGACGGTCACATACGGCAGGTATTCACTGATCGGCTGGTCGAGCAGCGTCGAATACAGCAGCCCCATCGCCAGCGCCTGCAAACCGGTCGCGATGGTGATCCAGAACGGACCGAGCACCGACCGGCGGTAGCGCTGCTTGATGTCCTGCCAGCCCAGCGATAGCCATAGCTCGCGCTGGTGCAGGCCGTCGCGCATGTCCTTGAACGCCCGCCCGAACGTCTGCGAATCCGACACCATCGGTGTCTTCACGAGCAGAGGCGCGTCGGTGGTGTCCTCGGCCTCGGCGACTTCGGCCAGTTCGGCGTCGGTAGGAGTGTCTTCGGATTGCACGGGGCTCTCTTCAGTACGCGCGTCACTCAGTTCAGAGTCGGGACGGGCGGCAGCGCTGGGCACGGTCCCCGACCTTACAGTGTCGTCTCCCGGCAGGCGCCGGGTGTTCGAGCGGCGCGACACCGGCGTAAGCGTGCGATTCGAGCCCGCGCAGTCAGAAAACTGACTGGCAGCGGGCCGATTGCGCGATCACGCCAGTCCGAACGGCCCTCAGAGGTACTGACCGCCGCCCACATGCCCACCGGCCTTCGTCTCGGCGGCATGGATCCCGGGCGGGAGCGCACCCTGGCGCATCTGCTCGAGCTGGGCGCGCGCGGCCATCTGCTGGGCGAACAGCGCGGTCTGGATACCGTGGAACAGGCCCTCCAACCAGCCGACGAGCTGAGCCTGGGCGATGCGCAGTTCCGCGTCCGAGGGCACCGAGTCGTCGGTGAAGGGCAGGGTGAGGCGTTCGAGTTCCTCGCGCAGTTCCGGCGCAAGGCCCTGTTCGAGCTCGCGGACCGAGGACTTGTGGATCTCCTTGAGCCGCGAGCGGCTGGCATCGTCGAGGGGAGCGGCGCGCACCTCTTCGAGCAGCTGCTTGATCATGGTGCCGATCCGCATCACCTTGGCAGGCTGCTCGACCATGTCGGTCAGCGACTCGCCTGACTCGCTCGCCTGCTTCTCATCGTCGGGCACGACCTGACCGGTTACGGCGTCGGCGGGCACGGTCAGTGGACGGCCGTCGGGACCGATCACGACGATGGATTCGGGGACATCCTCCGAGTGCGTCATGTCCCCATCATTGCGTGTGTGTCGGCTTCGCGCTAAAACCCCCACGCGGTTACACCGACAGGCCCCCTGCCCTTAAAGTGGCCACCATGACTTATGACGTCGCGAGGGTTCGGGGCCTGATACCGTCCCTGGGCGACGGCTGGATCCATCTGGACCCGCAGGCGGGGATGCTGGTTCCCGATTCGGTATCGCGCGCCGTCTCAACGGGTTTCCGTACCTCCTCGTTCTCCCATATCGGCCGCCACGGTGCGGCATCGCGCAGCGGCGCGATCCTCGATGCCGCCAGGGAAGCGGTCGCCGATCTGGTCGGCGGAGATCCGGCCGGCGTCGTGCTCGGGCCCGATCGCGCGGTGCTGCTGGCCTGGTTGGCCGAATCGCTGAGCTCACGCCTCGGTCTCGGTACCGGCATCGTGCTCTCCCGCCTTGACGACGAGGCCAACGTCGCCCCGTGGCTACGCATCGCCAACCGCTACGGCGCGCACGTGCGCTGGGCCGAGGTGGAGATCGAGACCTGCGAGATGCCGTCATGGCAGTTCGAGGAGCTGATCGGCCCTACCGCGCGCCTGGTCGCGCTCACCGCGGCATCCCCGATCGTGGGGTCGGCGCCCGGCGTCCGGGTGGCCGCCGATCGTGTGCACGACGTGGGTGGACTGCTGGTGGCCGACGCGTTCGGCGCGGCACCGTACGCGCTGATCGACATCGACGAACTCAACGCCGACGTGGTCGCGCTGAGCGCACCGTCGTGGGGTGGCCCGCAGGTGGGCGCGCTCGTCTTCCGCGACCCCGCGTTCCTCGACCGCATCCCGTCGATGTCGTTGAACCCCTATGCCAAGGGTGCTGAACGCCTCGAAGTGGGCGGGCATCAGTACGCGCTGCTGGCCGGGCTCACCGAATCCATCGACTTCCTCGCCGGCCTCGACGAACGCGCCACCGGCACCCGCCGCGAGCGGCTCGAGATGTCGATCACCTCGCTGCAGGACTACCACGACCAGCTCTTCGATCACCTCATGCAGGTGCTGGAGAAGGTCGACAACCTCACCGTGATCGGCCGCGCCTCCACCCGCATCCCCACGGTCAGTTTCACGATGGCCGGGATGCAGGCGGAGAAGGTGGCGGCCAAGCTGGCCGATGCCAGGATCGGCACGGTCAGCGGGGTGCACGGTGGTAGCCGACTGCTCGACGCGCTCGGTGTGAACGACGAGGGTGGGGCCGTCACGATCGGTCTGGCGCCCTATACGACCCGCTACGAGATCGACCAGCTCGGCCGCGCCCTCAGCGCCCTGGAGTAAACCGCGCCTGCTCTACTCCCGGACCCGCAGGATCACCTTGCCGAAGGTCTGCGATTCGTCGAGCATCTCGTGCGCGCGGGCCGCCTCGGTGATCGGCAACTCCGCGGAGATCACCGGCACGATCTCGCCCGCGACTATCCGCGGCCACAGGTGTGCGCGGACCGCCGCGATGATCTCGGCCTTGCTCCCCGTCCCCGACCGTGGTCGGCTGCGCACGTTGGTCGCCTGGACTGTGCCCCATTTACGCAGCAGCGCAGCGATATTCAGTGTCCCGCTGACACCGCCTTGCATCCCGATCACCACCAGCTGCCCGAACGGTGCGAGCCCTTCCACATTCCGTTCCAGGTACTTCGCGCCCATATTGTCGAGAATCACGTCGGCTCCACCCTGGTCCGCGACCACCGCGACGAAGTCCTCGGTCCGGTAGTTGATCAGAATCTCCGCCCCCAGCTCGGCGCACTTGGCCAGCTTCTCGTCCGACCCGGCCGTCACCGCCACGCGCGCCCCGAGCGCCCGTGCCACCTGGATCGCGTGCGTCCCGATCCCACCGCCCCCACCATGAATCAACACCAGCTGTCCCGACCGCAAACCCGCCGTCATCACCAGGTTCGACCACACCGTGGCCGCGACCTCCGGCAACCCCGCGGCGGCGACATCGTCCATCCCCGCCGGAATCGGCAACAGCTGCGTGGCAGGCACCGCCACCAACTGCGCGTACCCACCCCCGGCCAGCAGCGCGCACACTCGATCGCCGACCTGCCAGTCCGTCACCCCCGCCCCCAACTGCACAATCGTCCCCGAACACTCCAACCCGAGAATCGAACTGGCATCGGCAGGCGGCGGATAGAACCCCATCCGCTGCATCACATCAGCCCGATTGACCCCCGCCGCAACAACTTCCACCAACACCTCACCCGGCCCCGGCTCCGGATCGACCGCCACGGTCCACTCCATGACCTCCGGCCCACCGAACCCGTTCAGCGCAATCGCATCCATGGGGCCAATCCTGCACCCGCACGCCGCCCGCCACCAGAACCGACCGGCCATGTCGCCGCGATCCGGCGCGCACGAGGATCCGCCCCCCGATCCGAGGCCTGATCAGAATCCAGGAGAGGCGCGCCGACCGGATCGGTTACGATCTCCTCCTAGGGAGACGTGGCAGAGCGGCCGAATGCACTCGCCTTGAAAGCGAGCATGGGTAACACCATCGGGGGTTCAAATCCCTCCGTCTCCGCAAAGGACCAGCAGGTCAGCCGGTCGACTTGCGGCGTGGCCGAGTTCGAATCGCAACGCTGGCAGCCGGATTCGATTGGACCTGGTACATCGACAAGGATCTGCAGCGGTTCTGCGATGCCGCCGGATGGTCGACACCGGGTCCATCAAATGGCGCTACGTATCCAATCGCGATCAGCAGAAGTCGGGTTCCGGAAGCGCAGAGTTCGGTGATCGTTTGACCGACGCTCTGGGCGCGCCGACCCGACGCGAACCGGGCGAGGCCGGAGCCCTGCTATGGGACCGCCACCGCGTCTGGATCAGGCTCAACGTCGGTTGGCGCGACATTCGTCTCCATCTCGTCAGCGAGGAGTGGCAGGCAACCGGCGACGGCGCGGCGAAACACGATGCGGGTCATTGGTGACAGTCACGAGTGACTACACGACCCAAGGCGCGGCAAAACCGCGCCCGATGAATTGCTGAACGAAGCCGCCCTGCGCCGGCGTGTGAGTGTCCTGCACGACAACGGCCCCGCCTGCAACCGAAGGATGGCGGGGCCGTGCTTGTCAGTTCAGTCGATCAGCGGCTACCTGATCAAGACCGCCCGCGCTTCAACTCCTCCTCGATAGCGAGATCAGGCTCGTTGTTGTCGTCCTCGACCTCGTGGTAATCCAGGTCGTTGAAGTCATCACTAGGAGGGGTGATCTGGAACTTTCTGCTGTTCGGGTCCCACTCGTTGCCACTCGACATATCAGCAGCTCCTGCCACTAGTAGTGGTGCACATGTTGTGTGAAGCCCATCACTCGTGAGGGTATCGGCGGGCCCCTGACCTGGTCAAGATCACCGAATTTGACACCAATCCGCCGGCTATTGACCCTCGGCGTCGTTGACCGTGTCCAGCGCGGCTAGATGCTGTTCCCACATCGCGGCAGTGACTGGCTTCCGAGGCCGGGGGTGTCACGCAGTTGTCACAACTCGCGCATACGACCCCGGACACGACGAAACCCCACGGAAGCATCTGTAGGGGTACGGACGTCAGTAGACGCCGGAAGGACGGCCACCAGTCGACTTGCAAGCGAGCATGGGTAACCATCGGGGGTTCAAATCCCTCCGTCTCCGCAAAGGGCCCGCTGGTCAGTCGGCGGGCATACCCCGTGGCCGGGTTCGGAAGGTCTCGATCTCCTCGGCTCGGGTGTTCACCCACTCCAAGAGGCCGTGCAGTACTTCGGCCGCCTCGTGCCCCGTCGGCGTCAGTGCGTAGGAAACCTGTGGCGGCACAGTGGGTTCGACGGTGCGCTCGGCCAGGCCGTATTCGGTGAAGGTGCGCAGGTTCTGCGACAGCATCTTCTCGCTGATGCTGCCGATTCGGTCGCGCAGGACGTGGTATCGCATCGGGCCGTCGAGGAGCGCGGCCAGGATCAGCACGCCCCAGCGGCTGGTGACCTTGCCGAGAATCGTGTGGGCCGGGCAGTTCTTGTCGAATACGTCACGTACCTCGGGTGTCGGCCGGGCGCTGTCCGGGACTCCTACCGCCATGCCATGAGCTTACCGATCGGTATGGCCTTTCTAGAAGTAAGTCCCCTTCGTACGGTTGGCCCATGGTGGATATCAGCAGGGTTCTGGTGATCGGGGCGACCGGTCATGTCGGTGGTCAGGTCGTGACGCAGCTCGCGGCGGGCGGTAGGCAGGTGCGGGCGTTGGCTCGCGATCCGCGGGCGGCATCGCTACCGCCGGATGTCGAAGTGGTGCAGGGAGATCTGACCGTCCCCGAGACATTGGAGCGGGCACTGGACGGTGTCGACGCGGTCTATCTGACCTGGCCGATGCTGTCGGCGCAGATCGCGGAGTCGGTCGTTGCCCGCGTCGCCGAACACGCGCACCGGATCGTCCTGCTCTCGTCCGCCGCGGTCCGCGATGACCTGGGCGAACAAGACCACCCGATCGGCCGGGCACATGCCGTCATCGAACAGCCGATCACCGAGTCCGCGCTGGAATGGACCTTCCTCCGACCCGGTGGTTTCGCCACGAACACGGTCGAATGGGCACCGCAGATCCGCGCAGGCGACGTGGTGCGCGGCGCGTACGGATCCGCCTCGATGGCCCTGCTGCACGAGGCGGATATCGCCGCGGTCGCCGTGCGCGCGCTGACCACCGACGGGCACGCGGGGGCGCGTTATATCCTCACCGGGCCCGCGCCGCTGAGCCGCGTCGAACAGGTCGAAGCCATCGGCGCCGCGCTCGGGCGCCGCCTGGTCTGGGCGGAGATCAGCCCCGAAGCCGCTGTGGAGCACATGGATTGGCTCCCACCCGACATGGCCCGGGTGGTGCTGAGCGGGTTGGCCGGCCTCGTCGACGCACCCGGCACCGTGACCTCGACAGTGCACGAGGTCACCGGGTCACCGGCCCGCGACTATCGCCGATGGGCCGCCGACCACGTCGCCGACTTCGCCTGACTACCCTTCGTCCCACGCCTGGATCGACGTCTGGTCGACGATGCGGCCGTCGCGCAGATCGGCCATCGAGTGGGAAAGGACCCGGGTGCCGTCGGGGTAGCGGCAGGATTCCACGAAGGCGATGTGGTCGCCGTCGATCAGGACACTGTCGAGGGAGTGGGTCATCTCCCTGGCGCAGACATCGTCGAACATGGCACTGATCGCCGAGCGGCCGTGCATCACCCGGGGATGACTCGGTTGGTCGCGGTGATCGACCATGCGTATCTCGGCATCGTCGTTGTAGAGCGACAGCAGTGTTGCGGCATCGCGGCTTTCGATGCCACGGCGCAGTGCGTCGGCATCGAATCCCGAACTGGATGCGGTGCTCATCGGGGGCTCCCTCGCTCGTCGAAACGAGCCGGACCAGGGCGATTCGGCCCGTATCGAGAACCCTACGCTCGCCGATGGGCGTGCGTAACCCGTCGGACCTCCAGCCGCCCACCGGGCTGGTGGGCGGCTGGTTCGACTGATCGAATGTCGCGCGCGGTTATGGCGCCTTGGGGCGGCGGTCGTCGACGCCCTCGGTTTCCACGCGTTCCTTGCGGACGGTCTCGGAGACTGTCTTCTCGTCGGCGACCTCATCGACCGCCAGCCGGACCCGTTCCACCGGGACGGTTTCCTTCTGGACGTGCACCTGGTCGGCGTGCAGGGTGACCTCGCGGTCCTCCTCGCCGATGGTCGTGCGCCCGCTGCGGTCGGTGATCGGCTCGCGTTCGACGTGCACTTCCTCGTGCGTCACGGGCACCTTGATCGTCTGCTCCTCGCTGACCACGGACTTGTGCAGCCGTGCGGTGCCGACTTCCTCGCTCTCGGTGTCGACGCGCAACTGCTCCTCCGAGCGCACCATCGAGTCGTCGCTATGGCGCGCGGGTGCCGCCTGCGGGGCGGCGTAGCCCGGCGTCATCGGAGTGTCGGTTCCGGGTCGAATGTTCGGGCGCCCCTGGGCATTCCAGCCGGGCGACCGGGGATCGACGTGATAGTGCCGGAACAGTTCCTGCTCGGATTCCGCGCTGATCCGGGAGCCGTCGTGGTACGGCGCCGTCTTCACCAGTTCCTTGTCCACGTGCAGTTGCAACGAGTCGTCGCCGGCCTGTTGCTGGGCGCCGGCCAGCGGAACCAGCGAGTCGTGGCTGAAGAAGCCGGTCGACACGGCGGCCCAGGTCGGCGAACCGGTCTGGTTGTCGAGGTAGATCTGCTTGATCTTGCCGATCTTGTCGCCGCGCTCGTCATAGGCGGTGGCGCCGATCAGCGATTCCAGGGTTGATTTGGTCATGATGATTCCCTCCTACCTGGTGCGGAGGCCGATCGAGCGAGATGTGCGGCCCGTCGTCGGCTCCGCTGGGTTGTTGGGTGATCAGTCGTCGGTCCGTAGCGCCCGGCACAGCCCGGCGTAGCTACATGACAGCAAATACCCGGTCCGAAACAAGTCAAACAGCCCGCCGTCGATCAGTCGCGACGGACGAAATTGGGTCGAATATCCAGGTCGGGCGCATCGTAGTAGCGGTGGAAGGTCGGTGTCAGCCCGGACGAGATGGGTGGATTGACCCAGCTCCAATCGGTCGGGCAGGCCCGTCCGGCGGCCTCCTCGCGCTGGACGTGATCGCAGAACTGCTTGGCCACGGTGTGATGGTCGACCATGTGCACACCCGCCGTTCGAAAGCTGTGTAGCACAGCGTGATTGAGCTCGATCAGGGCCTTGTCCCGCCACAGTGTCCGCACCGATGACGTGTCGAGTCCCATCATGTCGGCGATCAGCGGCAGCATGTTGTAGCGATCGGTGTCGCTGAGATTGCGCGCGCCGATCTCGGTGCCGACGTACCAGCCGTTGAAGGGCGCGAAGGGGTAGCAAACCCCGCCCACGTCCAGATCCATGTTCGAAACAGCGGGCAGCGCATGCCATTTCAGGCCGAGCGCGGCGAACCACGGGTAGTCGGGATGGATCAGGTCGACCTCGCGGACCAGCTCGCGCGGCACGTCGAAGAACTGCACGTCCTCGGTGGGCGTGCTGATCAGCACCGGGAGCACGTCGAACGGTGTTCGCGCCCCGCGCCAGCCCAGCTCCAGCGCCTGCTCGGTGGCCGCGATATTGGCCGGATCGCCGGTGACGGTGCCGTCGCCGTTGCGGTAGCCGGCGTAGCGGATCAGCTGCGAACTCTCGATCCGGTACTCGCCGCCACCGGGTCCGCGCGCCGGGCCGACCGTGATCATCGACTGAATCGCGCCGCCGTTGGTGGCCAGGCGCAGATGCTGCCAGCACACCTCGGAAAGTTCCCGCGCAGAAGTAACTCGGCGGGCGTCGAGCAGCTTCAGCGATCGCCAATGTTTGCGGCCGACGCAGCGAGCATGGTTGCGCCACGCCAGTTTCGCGCCGATCAGAATCTCCTCGGCGGTCTGGCGATAGGTGCCGGTATCGCGCAATTCGGCGAGCGCGCCGAGGCGACGCTGCACCGGCAGGTGCCCGAGTTCGGGGTAGCGGAAGAACTCGTCGCACTCGCGTAAACGTCGGTCCAGATCGAGTGCGGACGGCCGGGCTACCTCGATGTCAGCCGCCGAAGTGATTGCGGGGGTGGATTTTTCGCAGACGGCGGGGCGAGAGCCTTGGTTCACGATACATCTCCGGTCGGGCAGCGGGGTGCGGGGCCGTGCGGGCGCACCCGGGATGCGGGACGATTGCCCGCCGAGAACGCACTCACTCGACCGGTGACGCGCGCCGACCGGGTAATCGGTCGACCCGACATCAGCTTCGAGCCAGCCTACGACCGGTGTGCTGGCAGTGTGCTCGAATTCGCGGTAATCCCATGGCAACCCCACGTCAAGGGAGGCTGACGGTGCGCCCAGCTAACGGAATCGGGCCGCCGTTTCGGGTGCCGTGGCGAAGCCGAGGAACTGCTCGTTCTCGTGCGGATCACCGACCGTCACCCGCACGCCGTCGCCCGCGAACGGCCGAACCAGCACGCCAGCAACGGCACTCGCCTCGGCGAACTCGATACTGCGCTCGCCCAACGGCAACCACACGAAATTGGCCTCGCTCGACGGCACCTCGTAGCCCGCGGCCAGCAGTGCGTCGCGCATCCGATCCCGTTGCGCCACCAGCACATCGGTGCGATCGAGCAGTTCGCCGCGCGCCTGCAGCGAGGCGATGGCGGCGGCTTGGGCGACCCGGTTCACGCTGAACGGGATGTGCACCTTCAGCAGTGCGGCGATCACGTCGGGATCGCCCACCGCGTAGCCGACGCGCAATCCGGCCAGGCCATACGCCTTCGAGAAGGTGCGCAGCACAACCACATTCGGCCTCGTGCGCCCGAGCTCGACGCCGTCGGGGCAAGTCTCGGGAGTCAGCCGCATGTACTCGTAGTAGGCCTCGTCGAGCACGACGAGTACCCGCGCGGGCACGCGATCGAGGAACCGTTCCAGCTCGGCGCGCCCGTGCGCGGTGCTGCTCGGGTTGTTGGGGTTGCAGACGAAGATCAGCTTGGTGCGCTCGGTGACCGCGTCGGCCATCGCCTCCAGATCGTGCAGGTGATCCGCGGTCAGCGGCACTGTCACCGCGGTGGCATTGCCGACCTGGGTGACGATCGGATACGCCTCGAACGAGCGCCAGGCGAACACCACTTCGTCGGTGGGAGCGTCGCAGGTGATCTGCACGAGTTCCTGGCACAGCGCCACGCTGCCGCAGCCGACCGCGACATTCGCGACGGTGACGCCGAGGAACTCGGCCAGCGCGGTCCGCAGCTCGCTGACCTGATTGTCCGGATAGCGGTTGGCCTGCTCCGCGGATTCCGCGATCGCCTTGGCCGCGCTCGGCAACGGACCGAAGGTTGTCTCGTTGGACGCGAGCTTCACCGCACCGGGGTGGTTACGGCCGGGAACGTAGGCCGGGATGCTGGCGAGGTCGGGGCGGATATGCGCGGTCACGCCTCCACCCTACGATGATCGGCCGTCGTGACATGCGGCGCGGCCTGCTAGGCCTACCCAAGTCCAGTTCTGCCGCCTACGCTGGGTTTATGTCGGGCACTTATGATGATGTCGCCCCCTTGCGTTCGACGGATGCCGACACGGACGTAGCCGTGCGACGCACTGCCGTGCCCATCACGGTGGTCGAGCCCGAACGGGTGGCTCGCGGCGGCATCGTTGTCCTGCACGAATCCCGCGATTTCTCGCCCCAGCTGCTCGACCTGATGCGGGCGCTGTCGCTCGAGGGCTGGATCGTGATCGCGCCGCACCTGTTCGACCGCATCGCCGACGCGCAGGTCCACGAGGTGTTCGGCGACGAACTCTTCGACGACTTCGACGCCGGTTTCGACTGGCTCACCGCCCGCGGCGTCTTCCCCGACACCATCGGCGTCCTCGGCTTCGACAGCGCCGGCACCGCCGCCTTCCTCGTCGCGGCTACCCGCCCGATCGGCGCCGCGGTGAGCGTGTCCGCCCCCGGCATCACCGACCCACTGCCCGACCAGAACGCCGCCCTGGTCGACGTCGCCGCCGACCTCCAAGCTCCCTGGCTCGGCCTCTTCGGCGCCGACGACCCGGCCACCCCGCCCGAGGCGGTCGAGCGCCTGCGCGAGGCCACGGCGAAGGCGAATGTGGCCAGTCTCACCATCACCTATCCCGGCCTGAGCCACCGCGCCGACCGCCCCGACCCCGACGACGATGCGGCAGCGGCTATTCGCATCGACTCCCAGACCCGTATCTACGACTGGTTCGACAGCAACTTACGCTGATTGACCAGGCGTTTTGGACTACTACCCACGCTCGTGTAATCTTCATTCCCGGCGGTTCGACAAGGACCGGTGCCCTCGAAAGAGAAGGCTCCAGGAGGCGTGCCAGAGCGGCCGAATGGGACTCACTGCTAATGAGTTGTCCCTTCACGGGGACCGGAGGTTCAAATCCTCTCGCCTCCGCCACACCCAGTTCGCTGGGTACAACTGAAGATGCACGACCATGCGCCCGTAGCTCAACGGATAGAGCACTTGACTACGGATCAAGAGGTTAGGGGTTCGAATCCCTTCGGGCGCACCGAGATCGACCCCGTATCAGGTGATACGGGGTCGATTTTTGTGTGTCGGGTCGGGTCATTCCGGGTTGGTCGATGCCAGGACTCTGGCGGTTTCGCGGGCGGTCGGGGGTGGGGTGGCTATGCCTTTGAGGCCGGCGACCTTCGCGTTGATGTTGTCGGCGACGGTGATCGGGGGGTAGCCCTGTTCGCCGGGGGCGAGGGTGCCGGGGAGGGGTTGTATCACGGCGTCGTGGTTGCCGTCGAAGAAGAAGGCGGCTGAGCGGCGGCGGCGGATGTGGCCGTCGACGATCGGTGGGTCGACGCGGTGGAGGGTGGACATCCAGCGGTCGTTGGTCCAGCGGGCCATCGCGTCGCCGAGGTTGATGAGCAGGGCGCCTTCGGCGGGCTGCACATCGTGCCAGTGGCCGTCTTTGTCGAGCACTTGCAAGCCGGGGACGCGGTCGGCCCACAGGATGGTCAGGATGCCGAAGTCGGTGTGCGCGCCCATGCCGGTCATGTCGCCGTCGAGGCGCAGTTCGCCCTCGGGTAGGGCGTAGTTGTTCATCTTCAGCGCGTCGATGGAATGGTCGGTGAGCGAGTCGAAGTAGTCGGCGGGCAGGTGCAGGGCTGTGGTGAAGGCGCGCAGCAGGATTCGGGACAGCCGCTGTGCGTGGGCGAAGTAGGTCTCGATCGCCGGACGGAAGCGCACGGCGGCATCGGGCCAGTTGTTCGCGGCATAGGACGAGGCGGGCAGGTCGAGGCCGGGAAAGTCGGCGGACTGGGTGCCGACGATGAAGGCCTCGTAGAAGTCGTTCATCTGATTGGCCGCGGGGAGGCCGAGACTCAGACTCAGCGATTCCGAACGTGGCGGCGAGTAGCCACGGTTCTCCGAGGTCGATCGGCGGTAGCGCTTCTTGATCACCAGCGGCAGCGCGAAGAACTCGTCGAGCGCGGCGGTGAGTCCGGTGATCACCTCGCCGGGGATGGCGTGGCCGACGATCTGCATGAAGCCGACCTCGCGGCAGGCGGTGTCGATCTCGGCGGCGACGGCGGTGCGCGCGGCCTCGTCGGAGTCGGTCAGGAACGGCGTGATGTCGATGGTGGGGACGGTGAACGTGGGCGTCATCTCTTCACGGTCCATTGCATGTATTGCCCCCGCATCACGGAATCGAAGTAAGAACAGACATGTAGTGAACACGTAACGGCCACGAAACCGGTGGGACGTTGCATGTAGACGTCGCGCAGAACGCCGCGACGGCGAGGAGATCGACATGCACAACCACCGACACCGCAGGCGCGCCGCTACTTCGGGAGCAGTGCTGTTGGCGGCACTACTCGCCGTGGCGGGTTGCGGCTCCGATACCGCGGACCAGGGTGGCGCGGCCGTCGCGCTCGAACCCGCGGCTCCCGCACAGACCTTGCGCGGCGTGTGCCCGGATACGGTCACCATCCAGCTGCAATGGCAGCCGCAGTCCGACCAGGGTGGGTTGTTCCAGCTGCTCGGGCCCGGCTACCGCGTGGACGAGGAGACCAAGTCGGTCGAGGGGCCGCTGGTCGCGGGCGGTAAGGACACCGGTGTGCGGCTGCAGCTGCGAGCGGGTGGGCCCGCGATCGGGTTCCAGTCCGTCCCGTCGCGCATGTATGTCGACGACACGGTCACTCTCGGCGTGGTGCACGGTGAACAGGTGATCGCGGCGAGTGCCGCCAAGTCGGTCGTCGCGGTCACGCCGTTGCTGAAATACAGTCCCTCCATTCTGATGT
Source organism: Nocardia sp. FBN12 (assembly GCF_050320175.1). GTDB lineage: Bacteria > Actinomycetota > Actinomycetes > Mycobacteriales > Mycobacteriaceae > Nocardia. The sequence goes on from NZ_CP190048.1 coordinate 6,241,363, forward strand.
GGGATCCGGTGAGCCATCCGGACTGGCGTTCGATCGCCGATATCGGCCGCTCCAATTCGCCCGTTGTGGTGTCGAAGGAGCAGATCTTCCCGCAGTGGCTGGTGGCCAAGGGGCTGTTGAAGCAGTCGCAGATCGATACCGGATACGACGGCGCCCCAGCTCGTTTCGTCGCCGACCCCACAATCGCCCAGCAGGGCTTCGCCAGCGCGGAACCGTATGTCTACGAGCACGAGGCCCGCGCCTGGAACAAGCCGGTCGCCTACGACCTGATCAAGAACGCCGGCTTCGACACCTACGCCTCGAATCTCACCGCGCGCGCCGACAAGCTCGACGGACTGGCGTCGTGCCTGGCCAAGTTGGTGCCGATCGTGCAGCAGTCCGGCGCTGACTTCGCCGCAGCACCGGCCGACACCAATGCCAAGGTCGTCGACATCGTTTCCCGCACACCGGCATTCACCCCCTACCCCGCGGGTGAGGCGGAGTTCGCCTCGAAGCAGCTCGTCGAGCTCGGCCTGTTGGCCAATGAGGCCGACGGCTCCTTCGGCACCTACGAGCAGGCTCGCGCCCAGCGCAACCTGGACGACCTGAGGCCGATCCTGGTCGCGGGCGGTGCGGCGATCCCGCCCGCGCTGACCGCGGGCGATATCTTCACCAACCGCTTCACCGATCCGAAAATCAGCATTCGCTGACCGTCTGGAGCCTCCGAACTGTGCTGGGTCGGAGGTTCTTTCGTCGCAGTGGGCTACTTCCAGGCCGGTAGCGGCGGGAGAGGGCCGGTGAGGTCGCTACCGGAGGTGCGGCCGACGAGCCATCCCAACAGGGCCCAGGCGGGGCCGAGGATGGTGTGGTGGGGGCGGCCAGGGCCGACGGTGGCGATGAAATCGGTGTCGGTGGACTGGATGTCGAAGGTGGGGGTGGCTTCGGGGCGGAGTTTGGCGGAGAGGTCGGTGATGGTTTCGGGGAGCAGCCGGGCGACGAAGGGCGCGGGCCAGTCGGCGGGGGTGTAGCCGATGCCGAGGTCCACGTGGTGGATTTCGGTCTCGCGCAGGCGCATCCAGGGGATGTGATCGGCGGTGACGGTGCCGCCCTGGCGGTTGCGGACCTCGGCCTGCCAGTCGGCGGCGGGCATGGTGGTGGCGACGGCCTGCCAGCGGTGTGCCGTGGCGGTGAAGTCGGCGTGCTGCACGGTGAGCGGGCGGGGCGCGCCGGCCTCGATATCGGCATCGCGGACTTCGACGCTCGGATACTGCGGCATCTCGATGCCGGTGCGTGCCCACAGCAGCAGGTTCAGCAGGCTGTCGGCGTTGCGCGACAGGTGGGCCAGCACGTGACCGCGGGTCCATCCCGGTAACAGGGATGGTTCGGTCAAGGCAGCGTCGGTGAGCGTGCCGATCGCGGTATCGACGCGCGCGGTGGAGGCGGCGACCTGATCGAGCAGGTCGGTGGGGGTTGCCGTTTCGCTGGTCACGGATTCGAGAGTAGTGCTCCGCCGCCGGCGCACAGGCGAGAACGACGGCGTCGACATTGCCCTGTGGATAACTCTGAGCCTGTGGATAACTGGGCATAAATCGACTGTCGACGCCGGCGCGCCTCCGTCTGGCCGTGTGACGATTCAGTCGGCGATGATCGCGTCTGCCTCGATCTCCACCAGCAGATCAGCGGCGATCAACGCGGTGACCTCGTACATCGAGGCCGCGGGGCGGATCGTGCCGAATACCTCGGCGTGAGCAGCCGCGACCTCGGGCCAGCGGGCGATATCGGTGACGAACATGCGCGTGCGAACCACATCGCGCAGGCTCGCACCGGCTTGTTCGAGCGCAGTGGCGATGCGAGCCAAGACCTCCCTGGTCTGGGCGCCGATGTCGTCGCCGCCGACAGCACCGCCGCCGGTGACAGCCGCGGTGGTGCCACTGACGACGACCTGGTTGCCGACCCGCACCGCCCGCGAATACCCGACGACATCTTCGAAATCGGAGGCTGAGGAAATGTTCACCCGAGTTGTGGTCATGATTGCCAGAATGGTCCACCGAGCGATGGAGGACAATTCATTTGCCGGTCGTCTCGTAGTCGGGTCGCGGCGGTATGCATGGCAGGTGAACGCACGTCCAGGTCTACGCCTCTTTCCGCTCACCGCCGCGCTGTGCGCTGCCGCCGTTGTGGCGGGCTGCTCGCCGGATCCCGATGCCGGCTTCGCCGCGGGCAAGGACACGCCGCTGGTGATCTCGCTCGACGATCTGGTCGCCAAGGCGGGTACCAGCGCGGTGCTCGGGGTCAGCCTCGAGCCCGAGCACGGCAATGTCACCCGGCGCGCCGACGGTGCCTACGTCTACACCCCGAGCGCCGGGTACACCGGTCTCGACCAGTTCACCGTGACCACCACCGACGCGGTTCGCCTCTACACCACCGACATTCCGGTGCTCGGCGAGTTCGGTGGCACCACGGTGCAGGGCAGTGGATTCGGCTCGGCCTGGACCTCGGTGCCCGGCAGCACCGACGAGTTCTACGGACTCACCGACCGCGGCCCGAACGTCGACGGGCCGGCCAAGAATGAAAAGCTCTCGCCGACACCGAGTTTCGTGCCCAAAATCGGCCGGTTCAAGTTGGTCGACAACCAGGCCGTGCTGCAGTCGAGCATCGAGCTGCGCAGTAAGTCGGGCGCACCGTTCAACGGCCAGGTCGACATCTCGGCCAGCACCGGCGAGACCATCAAGGACCTGCAGGGCAATGTCCTCCCGCCCACCGATCACGGCCTCGATCCCGAGGGCCTGGTGGCACTGCCCGACGGCACCTTCTGGGTCTCCGACGAATACGGCCCGTTCCTGGTGCATTTCGACGCCAACGGCACCGAGATCGAGCGGCTCGCGCCCGGCAGCGGCCTGCCGAAGGAGATCGCGCTGCGCACCCCCAACCAGGGCATGGAGGGGCTGACCATCACCCCGGACGGCAGCACCCTGGTCGGCATGGTCCAGAGCGCGCTCAACACCCCCGGCCTGAGCGGCTCGGCCAAGGAGGTGCCGTTCGCGCGCATCGTGACCGTCGACCTGAAGACCAAGGCTCAGAAGGAATTCCTGTACCCGCTGGAGAACCCGAAGCAATCCAAAGTCGCGGTCTCGGAGATCACCGCGCTGAGCGCCACGACCTTCCTGGTCGACGAGCGAGACGGCAACCTCGCGCCCAAGTCGGACAAGAAGATCTGGACCATCGACATCGCGGGCGCGACCGATGTCGGCCCGCAGTCAGCGGTGCCCGGCGCGACCTATGACGCCGAGAAGGGCGGCCTGCTGATCGACGGTAAGCCGCTGGAGACGCTGATCGGGGTCACCCCGACCGCCGACGCTGTCGCCACGCTGACCAAGGCGGGCGTCACCCCGGTTGCGAAGAAGAGCAATCTCGACCTGTCCGCGCTGGTCGCCGCGCTCGACGAGAAGGGCCGCTTCTTCGGCCACGACAAGATCGAAGGCATCGCCACCCTCGATGGCGGCAAGACCATCTACATCGCCAACGACAGCGACTTCGGTCTGGCCGCCAGTCAGGGCGAGCAGCCGCCGTTCGGCCTGAAGCCCAAGACGCTGCCCAACGGCGTGCAAGACACCGGTGAGGTGCTCGCGGTCGACACCACCAAGCTGCCCGCGAAGCTCGACGGCTACACGGTGAAGATCACCGTCAAGTAGTCCACTCGCGTCCCTCGATGAGCACCGCGGTGGCCAGGGCGAGCATCCACAGCGACATGGCGCCGACCTGGATGCGCTGGGCGACGCCGAGTGCGTAGGAGCCGGAGAGGTTGTCGGCGACCATCATCCAGATGGTCGCCGCCGACCCGACGACAAGAACGGCGACGCCGAACTCGCGCAGGATCCGCCAGCGGTGGTAGCGGAAGGCGGCGGCACTGAAGGCGAATGCCGCCACCGCGATCGAGGTGACGGCCAGTGTGCTCGTCAGCGCGTGTGGTTGGTGTAGCTGGGGGAACAGTCCGCCGCCGCACGCGTCGGAGCCAGGGGCGCAATCGCTCAGTGGGAAGAGCGTGTCGGCGATCGTGGCCGCGCCGAAGCACAGCAGGGCGATCCAGCCGATCGTGGTCAGCCGACGGCGCCGGAAAACCACCAGTCCGCCCAGGGCCGCCGGAATCAGCAACAGGCCGACGAGCTTGTCGGCGGTGCCGAACACCGCGCGGTAGGGCTTGCCCTCGGCGTCGAGTTCGCTGAGGAAATCGTTGACCGGGTCGGTGTCGACCGGCAGCGCGAATTCCAGCAGCCAGGACGAATAACACAGGCCGGCGATGGCGATCGCGAGGGCGATCAGCACCGAGTAGCCCCGGGTGTGCCGTGCGAATTCGGTCACACCGACCATTGTGCGTGTCGGTCACGACCGGCCGGATCAGGCGCGTCGAGAGCGCGGACGTGGTTTCATCACATCAGACGCACAGGCACACACAGGTTGCTGTCAGGTTCGCCGTGCAGGGTGGTTGGTAATCAACGGAGAGGTCCTCGATGAGCTACGTGATCGCGCTGGCAAGTTTCGCCACGATCCTCGCGCTGGCCGTGTCCGGCTTCGTCGCGGCGGATGCGTCGCGCGCACGGGTGCGGGTTCGCGCCGAGCACGCTCCGCGCCGTCGCTGAACAAGCGCCGTAGCTGAACAACCACAGATCAACTGGGTTTGGCGCGCGCCACCAGCGCCGTGATCTGCTCGGCCGCCGCGTGCGGATCCTCGTGCTCCCACACCCGAACTACCTGCCAGCCCGCCGCCGTCAACGCCGCGTCGGTAGCCCGATCGCGGGCCACATTGGCTGCCAGCTTCTCGGCCCACCACTGCGCGTTGTTCTTCGGATCGGTCGCGTGATCAGGGCATCGATGCCAGAAACAACCGTCGACGTAGACGGCGATGCGCAGCCGCGGAAACACCACATCCGCGCGTCGGCGCTGGCCTTTGATGGGCGGTCGATCGACGAAATAGCGCAGGCCCGCGCGGTGTAGTTCGCGGCGAAGGGCCAGCTCGGGATTGGTGTTCACGCGTCGCTGTTTGGACATCCGCGCGCTCGTCGCCGAGTCGGTCACGAGCCTGCCCGCCGCGCTCATGCCGCCCAGCCGCCCATTCGGTCGAGGTGGTCGCGCACGTCGTCGAGGAATCCGGGCGGGAAGCGCAGGTTTCCCATCTCGGTGCGACGCAGGAACCCGGCCGTCGCGCGCGGGGAGAGCAGGCGAGGTTCGGTGAGGAAGTTCTTCAGGTCCTCGTAGGGTTCGTGGACCGGCCAGGTCGACAGGGGAACGCGGTGCACCACGCCGGCGTGACCCCACGCGGCGCTCGGCCACGGTTGGCCTGCGGCGATCGGCTCGCCCAGGGTGAGCGGGTCCGAGGGCGCGGCCAAGCGTTCGCCGACCCAGTTCGCCATCCGGACACTCACCGCGTTGCCCACCAGTTTCCATCGATGACCGTGGCGCACGCCCGCGACATCGAGGGCGGGGGCGGTCCAGTCGGCGTCAAACCCCTGTAATCGCTCACCGTCGACGATGCCCGGCGTCACGATCTCGCCTGCGGGCAGCCGCACCGCGGGCGGACTGGCGATGCCGAGACCGGAACCACCCTTGAGGGTCGGCACCGCGTTCACCGCCCAGCCGAGCCCGCGCACGCCCTCGGTCCAGTAGAAGCCGCAGGGGTCGCGGTCCGGGTCGCCGTAGTCGAGGGGACCGGCGTCGTCGCCGAACAGCACCGGGCGGGGGTCCTCCGTGCGCGAAGCCAGCATCAGCACGCGCTGCCGCCGCTGCGGCAAGCCGAAGGCGCGCCCGTCGACCACGCGGTACGCCCAGCTGTAGCCGAGTTCCTCCAGCGCGGCGGTGATGTGGCGCATGGCCGCACCGCGGCCGAGCTGCAGCATGAACGGAACGTTCTCGATCAACAACCATCGCGGCCCACGCTGCCTGCGAACCAGCCGGAACACCTCGTCCACCAGGCCCGATCGACGGCCGGTGATGCCCGCGGTGCGCCCGGCCTGTGAGAGGTCCTGGCAGGGAAAACCGGCCGCGACCAGCTCGGTGCCCGAGGGGAGCGACCGCAAGCGGGTGATGTCGCCGTGCAGGTCGGTGTCGGGGAATCGGGCCGCGAGCACGCCCTGAGCGCCGGGGTCGATCTCGCACAGCAACTCCGAAGACCAACCATGCCTGCTCAGACCGAGTTCGAGCCCGCCGATCCCGGCGAACAACCCGACCATCCGCATGAAGGACCCCTGTGTCTTTGGAGCGCCGACGCGCTCGAGTTCGCGGCCCTGATCGGCCCGCTGCTCAGCGCTGTCGATAGCTCACGCCTGCGCCGCATTGTATCGGGCGGTCGAACCGCGGCCAGGCCGCGAGTCCGGCCGATATCGGGGCCGCTCCGGTGGTGGGGCGCGCGGGTGCGACAGGGCGCGGCGCAAGGCCGATCGAGCGGACCTGCCTGTCCGAGCCGATGGTGGCCGGGCGGCTTCGTGGCCGGAAAATCGGTGGCCGGGGGTGGGGGTGCTCTGGGACTCTTGATGGGCCGAACTTGTCGGACCCTGGTGCGAACATCACCGTGCGTCCGTTTCCGGAAAACCAACCAGCCGACCGGGCATCAAGGGGGAGTTTTGTCTGTCACATCAGAGCTGGCGGCCGCCGAATCGGAGGCCGACAGATCGGCGCGGCCCGCGCCGCGGCCGAGTGGGGGAATGCGGTCGCTGCGGCGATTCCTGCCCTTTCTCCGGCCGTACCGAGTGCCGCTGCTGCTGGCGAACGTGCTGGCGATCGTCACCTCGAGCACAGCGATCGCGATCCCGCTGGTCATCGCGCGGGTGGTGGACGGGCCGATCGCGCGGCGGGATTTCGTCGGTCTGCTGGCGCCGGTCGCGCTGATCTTTCTGCTCGGCTCGCTCGAGTCCTTCGGGATGTGGGGCAGGCGCTGGCTGGTGTCCAAGCCGTCGACGATGTTCGAAATCACGATGCGCGCCAAGCTCTTCACGCGACTGCAGGCACTCTCGATCGGCCGCCACGATGGCTGGCAGTCGGGTCAGCTGCTCTCGCGCGCCATCGATGATCTGTCGGTGATGCGGCGGTTCGTCGCGTTCGCCGGCCCGTTCCTGATCGTCAACAGCGTGATCATGCCCACCGGGCTGATCGTGTTGTTCGCGATGAATTGGCAAGTGGGACTGATGTTCACGGTGACATCGCTGCCGTTGACGCTGTTCTGCGCCCGCTTCGTCCGCAGATTCGAGGTGGCCTCGCGGCGCTCACAGGACCAGTCCGGCGACCTGGCCACCATCGCCCAGGAGTCCGCGCAGGGCGTGCGGGTGCTCAAGGCGCTGGGCCGTGGCCGGTTCTTCGGTGCGCGATTCACTGCCCTGTCCCGGGAACTGCAGCGCACCGAAATGGTGAAGGTGCGCCTCGACGCCACGCTGTGGGCGGCGTTGGTCACCTTGCCGACCGTGTCGATCGCGGTGTCGCTCGGCGTGGGTGGTTACTCGGTGGTGCACGGGTCGATGACGATGGGCACGCTCGTCGCGAGCATCACGCTGGCCACGTTTCTGCAGTGGCCGATCATCTGGCTCGGGTTCCTGTTGTCGGAGTTGTTCGAGGCGCGCACCGCGGCCGATCGCTTCTGGGAGATCATCGACACTCCACTCGACATCACCGACCCACCGCACCCGGCCGAACTCCCGGCCGCGCTGCACGGGGAGCTGGTCATCGACCGGGTCCGCTTCGCCTATCCGCGATCCGATGACGGTCCGGAAAACACCGTGCTGGAAGAGATCTCGCTGCGGATCCGACCGGGGGAGACGGTCGCGCTCGTCGGGGCGACGGGCAGCGGCAAGACCGCGCTACTCGAGCTGATTCCCCGGCTCTACGACGTCAGCGGCGGCACCATCACCATCGACGGTGTCGATATCGCCACCCTGCGGCTGGCCGAGTTGCGCCGGGTGGTGACGGTGGCCTTCGAGGAACCGGTGCTGTTCTCCGCGAGCGTGCGGGAGAACGTCGCACTGGGCGACGCGCGCGCCACCGACGCCGATGTGCGGCAGGCGCTCGATATCGCTCAGGCGGGCGAATTCGTCGACGCGCTGCCGTGGGGGCTCGACACCCGCATCGGCGAGCAGGGCATGAGTCTGTCCGGCGGACAGCGTCAGCGTCTGGCCCTGGCCAGGGCCGTGCTCACCGGCGACACCGAAGCGCGCGGCCGGATCATGGTCCTCGACGATCCGCTCTCCGCGCTGGATGTGGAAACCGAAGAGCGCGTGCAGGATCGGCTGCGCGCTGTCCTGTCCGGGGCGACCACACTGTTGGTCGCGCACCGGCCGTCCACCGCGGCGCTGGCCGATCGTGTCGCCCTGCTCGCCGACGGGCGCATCGTCGCCGAGGGCACTCACGAGAAATTGCTGCGGACGAGCAGCCACTACCGCGAACTGATGGGAGGTGAAGCATGAGCACCGAGACTGTGACGCCGGCAAAGGCGGTACCGGAGGAGAAGTCCGATCTGGCGGCCGACTGGCGCGGCATCGCCAAAGAGGACGACACCGTCACCGGCACCGGAAATCTGGTGCTTGCCGGGCGATCTCGGCGATTGCTCATCGACCTGGTGCGGCCATACCGCAAACAGGCGATCCTCACCTTCATCCTGATCCTGGTAGACAACGCCGCCAAGGTCTCGCTGCCGCTGTTCATCGCCTATGGGCTCGACCACGGCATAAACGAAGGCCGCCAAGGTAATTGGACGCCGATGATCGCGACGGTAGCCGGTTTCGTCGCGGTGACGTTGTTGTCGGGACTCACCACGTTCGCCTTCCTCCGCGCGTCCGGGTCGCTGAGTCAGCGCGTGCTGTTCGACTTGCGGGTGCGTGCGTTCCGGCACACACAGCGGTTGAGCGTGTCGTTTCACGAGAAGTACACCTCGGGCAAGGTCGTCACACGACTCACCAGCGATATCGAAGCCCTGCAGGAGCTGCTCGAAGGGGCGCTGAATCAGGCACTGAGCGCGGTGATCTCGGTCGTGACCATCGCGGCGCTGCTGATCTGGCTGGATCCGCTGCTCGCCTCGATCGTGCTGATCGGGTTCGTGCCGCTGGTGCTGGTCACCCGGTGGGCGCAGCGGCGTCAGCGGGCCGGGTACCGGCGTACGCGCGGTGCGATCTCGCGGGTGGTCGTGCAGTTCGTCGAATCGATGAGCGGCATGCGCGCGGTGCAGGCGTTCCGTCGCGAACACCGCAACCAGGAGGTGCTCGGCGTCGAGGACTCGACGTACCAGCAGGCGACGACCACCGCGGTCCGTGGCATGGGCGACTACGTCGGGCTGTCCAATTTCATCGGCAAGCTCACCACGGTGATCGTGCTGCTGGTCGGCGCCTGGCAGGTGATGGAGGGCAACCTCGCGATCGGTGTGCTCGCCGCGTACCTGCTCTACCTCGACCAGTTCTACGGTCCGCTCGACGAACTCGCGCAGGTGTTCAACTCCTACCAGTCCGCGGCGGCGGCGCTGGAGAAGATCTCCGGTGTGCTCGAGGAGGAACCGGCCGTCGCCGAACCCGAACACCCGGTCGCCCTCGAGCGGGCGACCGGTGCGGTGCGGATGGACAAGGTCTGGTTCGGCTACAACGACACCTCGGTGCTGCCGGAATTCGATCTTGAGATCCCTGCCGGACAGGTGGTGGCGCTGGTCGGTGCCACCGGCGCGGGCAAGTCGACCTTGGCGAAACTGCTCACCCGGTTCTACGACCCGAGCGGTGGCGTCATCACGCTCGACAAGGTGGACCTGCGCGACCTGGTCGATGCCGAGCTGCGCAGGCATGTCGTGATGATCACGCAGGAGGCCTACCTGTTCTCCGGCACCATCGCCGACAACATCCGGCTCGGCAGGCCCGACGCGACCGACGCCGAGGTCGCCGCGGCCGCGCGTGCGGTGGGTTTGGACGCGTTCGTCGGCGGACTCCCCGACGGGTATGCCACCGACGTGCGGACTCGCGGTGGCAGGCTGTCGGCGGGGCAGCGTCAGCTGGTGGCGTTCGCGCGGGTGTTCCTGGCCGATCCGGCGGTGATCGTCCTCGACGAGGCCACCTCCAGCCTGGATATCCCCGGTGAGCGGCTGGTTCAGCACGCGCTGGAAACGCTGCTGCGCGACCGCACGGCCGTGATCATCGCGCACCGGCTGTCCACCGTGGCCATTGCCGACCGGGTGCTGGTGCTCGACGGTGGCCGGATCGTGGAAGACGGCGCACCGGCCGAGCTGATCGCGGGCCAGGGGCGCTTCGCCGGATTGCACGCCGCCTGGCGGGATTCGCTGGTGTGATGCAGCGGTGTTGTACAGCGCTGGGGCTGGTGTCGCTTACCGTAGAGAGGTGACGACCCCAGCCCCGGGCCCGGCCGACGGCCCCACCGAGATCAGACCGGCCTCCCGGTGGCCTGCGGTGCTCACCTGGCGTGCCCACGACAACAGCCGGATGGAGTCGGTGCGGGTGACGGTGAACGGCAATCGGATCAGGGCCGCCGGCCGGATGATCGGCTGTGCCGGCGACGAGCACCCGGCATTCAGCGCGTCGTACGACCTGGTCACCGACGAAGCGGGCGCTACCAGGCGGCTGTCGCTGCGCACCACCACCGCGGCCGGTGAACGCCATGCCTCGATCTCGCGCGACGAGGAGAACTACTGGCTCGTCGACGCGGGCGGTACCCACGTGCGCTCCACCTTCGGCGGCGCCCTCGACGTCGACGTGGTGCTGAGCCCGTTCTTCAACACCCTGCCGATTCGCCGCTTCAGCCTCCAGCACGCCGTCGGTGACGTCCAGGTTCCGGTCGTCTACGTGCGACTACCCGACCTGCTGGTGCAGGAAGCCGAGCTCACCTACTCGAGCGCGGCCGACGGCATCAATGTTTTGTCCCCGGTCTCGAGCGCCACTCTGACGGTCGACCCGGAAGGTTTCGTCCTCGACTATCCGGGATTGGCCGAACGCGCCTGACCTGCGTGCTCGCCCGCATCGCTGCGGAGTCGCGGAGCCATCGTTGCCTGCCACCTCACGCCTGAGAGGGATGACATGGCCGTGCCAAGCGACGAGGCTGGTGGGATGAAAACGCAAGACGCCGGCACTCAGAGTGCGCGGAGTACTCCACCGTCGCGACCCGCGCGATGTAGTTCGCCGAGCCAGCCGTCGGTACCGGGCGTGATGCCGGTGATGTCCCAGGTCGCGCGGTTGTCGTAGGCGGTACGGCCGCGGTAACCCGCCTCGACGAGTTGGCCGAGATCGCCGTCCGAACGCAGGCAATCGCGGGCAGTGACGAGGGTCTCGATCGCCTCGTCGAGCACCCGTTCCAGCGCGCTCGCGTTCGGTTCGCAGATGGCGCGAACGAGATCGGGCGCGGTGCCCGCGACGCGGGTTCCGTCGCGGAACGAACCCGCTGCCAGGCCGAGCGCCAGCTTTCCGCCCGCGGCACCCGAGGCTGCCAGCGCTTCGGCCAGCACATGCGGCAGATGCGAGATCCGCGCGACGGCCTGATCGTGTTCGCCGGCGAGCACCGGAACCACCACCGACCCGCAATCCAACGCGAGTCGCACCACCCGCGACCACGGTCGCACTCCGGTGCCCTCGTCGACGCCCACGGCCCACACCGCATTACGGAAAAGTGTGGAATCTGTTGCAGCCCAACCAGATTCGGCCGTCCCGGTCATCGGATGCCCACCCACGTACAAGGCCTCGAGTCCATGCTTGCGCACCGCGTCGAGCACCGGCCCCTTCACGCTCACCACATCGGTCAGCGGGCAGCCGGGCGCTATCGCGGCGATGTCGGCGAGCAGGTGTTCGACCGCGGGCATCGGCACCGCGATCACCAGCAGCGCGTCCACCTCGGCGGCCCGGCGCAACACCGCGGACAGGTCGCCCGACACATCGAATCCGTCCAGACGCGCCGCGGAAACTCCGGATTCGGAGCGGTTGTACCCGAACGCCGCGTACCCCGACGCGACGGCGGCGCGCAGCAATGAACCGCCGATCAGGCCGGTCCCGAGGACGCAAACAGCCCCACGCTGGTCGATATTCATCCGAACAGATTGGCACACGAGTTCATCATTAGGGGTGGGACAGACTACCGTTTGGTCCATGGCAGCACAGCGCTCGGGCACGAACAGGGCGACGTCGGATGACGACTTCGACGTCGAAGGGTTCGCAGTGGCCGTGGTCCGCGAAGAAGGCACGTGGCGGGTCAGCCCGCTGAGCTCGGATGCGTTGCACGATCTCTCGGCCGCCGAGACCGAACTGAAGGCTTTGCGCAGCTCAGGTGCGGTGTTCGGCCTGATCGACGTCGACGACGAGTTCTTCATCGTCTTGCGGCCGGCGCCGAGCGGCACCCGCCTGCTCGTCTCCGACGCCACCGCGGCGATCGACTACGACATCGCCGCCGACGTGCTCGACGCGCTCAATGTCGAGATCCCCGACATCGACCCCGACGACCTCGACGACGTCGAACCGTGGGAAGAGGGCGACCTCGGCGTCCTGGCCGACCTCGGCCTCCCCGAACCGGTCCTCAGCGTGATCATCGCCGAAACCGACCTCTACCCCGACGAGCAGCTGGGCATGATCGCCCAGCGCCTCGGTTTCGCCGACGAATTCGCCGCGGTGCTGGACAAATTGCCCAGGTGACCGTCGAAGCGGTGTCCGATCAGGACATGATGCGCGCCGCGATAGCGGCCGCAGCCGACGCCGACCCGCGCGATGTGCCGGTCGGCGCCGTCGTCTTCGACGCGCAGGGCCGCGAACTGGCCCGCGCCACCAATGCCAGGGAAGCCCTCGGCGACCCCACCGCCCACGCCGAAGTGCTCGCCCTGCGCGCAGCCGCGGCAGTGCGCGGTGACGGCTGGCGTCTCGAAGGCGCGACCCTGGCTGTCACCCTCGAACCGTGCACCATGTGCGCGGGCGCGCTGGTGCTGGCTCGCGTCGGCAAGGTCGTCTTCGGTGCTTGGGAACCCAAAACCGGTGCCGTCGGCTCCCTCTGGGACGTGGTCCGCGACCGCCGCCTCAACCACCGTCCCGAAGTCCGCGGCGGCATTCTCGAACAGGACTGCGCGGCACTGCTCGACACCTTCTTCAAAAACCAACGCTGACCAGCCGATTTAACAATCCCCCACCCATTCCGGTACCGTAGTCGGCGGTGGCGTGTCCGAGCGGCCTAAGGAGCACGCCTCGAAAGCGTGTGAGGGGTAACCCCCCTCCGAGGGTTCAAATCCCTCCGCCACCGCCACGAGCCCCTCACTTGTTCACGCAGGTGGGGGGCTTTTTCTTGTCTGGAAAGAGCGGCGGTAGGACGACGGTGAGGTGCGGACTGCCCGGGTGAAGTGGTGGCGGAAGGTGACCGGGGTGGCGAAACCTGATGCGGTGGCGATCTCCTCGATCGGGGCGTCGCCGGTTTCGAGCATGGCCAGGGCGGCTTGGATGCGTTGGGCGATCAGCCATTTGCTCGGCGTCACGCCGGTTTCGCGGACGAAATGGCGTAGGTAGGTGCGCGGTGACAGGCCCGCGACTCTGGCCAGGTCGGGGATGCCGATCGGGTCGGCGAGGTGTTCGAGGGCCCAGGAGAGACTGCGGGCGATGGGGGCGTCTAGGGGCTCGGGTGGCATGGGGGATTCGATGTATTGGGCTTGGCCGCCGGCGCGATGGGGCTGGATGACGAGGCGGCGGGCGACCGCGTTGGCGACGGCGGAGCCGAGGTCGTTGCGGACCAGGTGAAGTGCGAGGTCGAGGCCGGCGGCGCAGCCGGCGCTGGTCAGGATGTCGCCCTCGTCGGTGTAGAGGGGTTCGGGGTCGACCTCGACCAAGGGGTAGCGCTCGCGCAGCAGGTCGGCGTAGCGCCAGTGGGTGGTGGCTCGGCGGCCGTCGAGTAGACCCGCGGCGGCGAGCGCGAAGGCGCCCGAGCAGATCGACACGATCCGGGAGCCGTTGCGGTGTGCCGAGCGAAGCGCGTCGATCAGCTCCGGCGAGGTCTGCGCGCGCGGGTCGGCGACGCTCGGGACGACGACCGTATCGGCGGCGGCGAATTCCGCGAGACCGTACGGGCTGGTCATGGTGGCGCCACCGATCACCCGGATCGGGTCGGGCGTTTCGGTGCAGATCTTCAGCTCGTACCACGGCTCGTCGATATCGGGCCAGGTCAGGCCGAAGACTTCGATCACGATGCCGGTTTCGAACGCCGTCATCCCGTCGTATGCCAGCACGGAGACAGAACTCATGTCTAAATCTTAGCGATAGTCGTCATCTATGCCACTTCTCCCGGTGACGCGGAAGTCAGACCATGGAGATATGTTGAAGCAGCTGAAGGACTTCGCCATCGGAATCCACACCGCCAACGCGATCAGGCACGGCATCCGCCCGCCTGCCGCGGCTCGGCCGGAAAGCCGGAAGCCACAGTGCGGGAGAGCGCGGACCACCCGGTAGCGGCACGATCTGTCGTCGGGTATTCACCTCGTCCGACCTGCGGTGTATTCCTCGCGTAATAGACTGGGTTACACCGAATCCGGGAAGGAACGATGATTATGCGCGGGCGACAGCCGCCACCCGCGAAGTCCGGGATCGGGCTCGGGGGAAAACTTATGGTTCTGGTCGTGCTCGGCTGGATCGCCGTCGGGTTGCTCGCTGCTGGTCAGCGGCACCACTTCGCTCACCTGCCCAAACAATGCGCGGAATGGGCGACCATCGCGGTCACCGCCGCGGCGGGGCCCGCGAACTACATCGGGCTCAATCCGCGCGTCACCGAATGTCAAGTGCCGCAGCCGAGTCAGTAGCGAAATGGCCGGGGAACCAGAGCTCCCCGGCCATCGCTGCTCAGCCTTGCGGTAGTGGCGCGTCGACCTTCCGTTGTTCGGCCTGGACCTCGCGCAGCCGCGAGCCCTCGATGTCGATATCGGGGACGATGCGCTCGAGCCACTTCGGCATCCACCACGCCCATTTGCCCAGCAGCACAAGCAAAGCGGGAATGAGCACCATCCGGACGACGAACGCGTCCAAGGCCACGCCTGCCGCCAGCGCGAAGCCCATCGACTTGGCTGTGACATCGGATTCCAGCAGGAACGAACCGAACACCGAGATCATGATGATCGCCGCCGAGGTCACCACGCGCGCACCGTGGTGATAGCCCTTGATCACCGCCTCGGTGGGATCGGCGCCGTGCACGTACTCCTCGCGCATGCGGGTCACCAGGAACACCTGATAGTCCATCGCCAGGCCGAACACCAAGCCGATCAACATGATCGGCAGGAAGCTGACCAGCGGATGGGGATCCTGGATCAGCCCGAACTTGCCCTCCTGGAAGATCAGCACGGTCGCACCGAAGGTCGCGGCCATCGACAACAGGAAGCCCAGCGCCGCGGTGAGCGGAACCAGAATCGAGCGGAACACCAGGATCAGCAGGATGAATGCCGCACCGGCCACGATAGCCATGTACGGGACGATCTTGCTGAGCAGCACGTGGTCGATATCGGCGTAGATCGCGGTGGTTCCGGTGATGCCGTAGGACATCTTGTACTGCTCGTTCAGATCGGATTCGGCATCGCGCGCCGACTCGACCAGGTCCTTGGTCGACTGGGCGTTGGGGCCGGTCTTGGGGATGCCGTTGATCAGCGCGCCCGCACCGTCCTCGCTCATCTGCGGATCGGTGACCAGCTCCATGTCGGGATAGGACTGCAGCTTCGCGCGCAAGGCGTCGAGCGCCGCCGGACGCTGGTCGGCCGGGGTTTCGCTGAGGTCTACGGCCACCTGGAGCACGCCGTTGCTGCCCTCGCCGAAACCCTCGGTGCGCAGGTCATAGGCCTTACGAACGGTCGTCGACTTGGGCAGGCTGTCCTCGCCGGGCAGCCCGAGGTTCAGGTTCAGCGCCGGTGCGGCGAGCAGGCCGAGCACCACGATGGCCAGGAGCATCGTGATCGCGGGGAACTTGGCGATCACCCTGGCCACGCGGGTGCCGTTGGTGACGACACTGTCGTCCTCGGGATCGTGCTGGGCGATCAGCGGCAGCTTCGGCTTGAACAGTGCCTTGCCGAATGCACCGAGCAGCGCCGGCATCAGCGTGATGGCGGTGAGCACGGCGAACGCGGCCGCGATGGCGCCACCCAGACCCATGAACGTCAGGAACCTGACCCCGACGATGCTCAGCCCGACCAGCGCGATGATGACGGTGAGCCCGGCGAACACCACCGCCGAACCCGCCGTGCCCAGCGCGGTACCGGCCGCTTCCTCGGCGGAATCCTGTACCGCCAGTTCGTGTTTGTACCGCGAGACGATGAACAGCGCGTAGTCGATCGAGAGCGCGATGCCGATCATCGAGGCCAGGAAGGTGGTGAAGCTCGGCACCGACAGCACCGAGGTCGACAGGAAAATCAGCGAAGTCGCCGCGCCGAGCCCGACGATCGCGGTGATGATCGGCACGAACGCGGCCACGATCGCGCCGAACGCCACGATCATCACCACCAGTGCCACGGCCATACCGATCATTTCGGATTTGCCGCTCGGCATCTCCTGTTCCATCGCGATGGTGCCGCTGATCTCGACCGTCAGCCCGGCCGCGCGCGCGGAATCGCCCGCGTTGTAGGCGGCCTCGCGTTCGGTGGCGGTGATGTCGGCGAAGTCGGTGATCGTGAACGGGACGCTGAAGAACGCGACGGTGTCGGGTTCGGTCTTGTTCAGCACGTTCAGTGGTGCGCCACTGCAGGTGGACGGATCGGGTTGCCCGGTGAGGCAGCCCATTTCCTCGGTGGCGGTGATCGGATTCTCGATCGGCTTCGCGTGGTCGACGATGTCGAGTTGCTCCAGGTTGGCGATCAGCCCGTCGAGCGCGGCCCGGTTGGCCGGGTCGGTGAGCTTCTGGCCCGCGGGCGCCCCGACGACGTAGGTGCCGGTCACCGCGTCGAAAGCGAAGGCCTCCGACATGCCGGGGAAGTGCTTGTCGAGGATTTCGGTGGCCCGTTCCGACGGCAGGTTCGGCATGGAGAAGTCGTCGGTCATCGGCTTCTGCAGCGAGGAACCCAGTCCCGCGAGCACCATGAAGAACAGCAACCAGACGGGCAGCACAATCCATTTGCGGCGAAAGGCCAGCTTGCCCCACCGGTAGAGATAGATGGACACGGTTCTTCTCCTCGTGGATCGGTGCAGAGCGCGGATCGGAGGTGTAGCCGGTCGAACTAGCCCTGAGTCTGCTGCCCAGCAACCTCGATATCAAGCACCGTTCCAGCGCGGATGCCGAAACAACACGGCCCCGCAATCCGGTAGCGGATTGCGGGGCCGTGCGGTTTTGTCAGGGTCAGCCGACCGAAACCGGGTGCTTCACCGTGACGGCGCTCTCGGCGCGCAGCTCCTCGAGCTTGGCACCTTCGACGTCGATATCGGGCACGATGCGCTCGAGCCACTTCGGCATCCACCACGCCCACTTGCCCATGATCACCAGCAGCGCGGGGACCACGACCATGCGGACGATGAACGCGTCGATCGCCACACCGGCGGCCAGCGCGAAACCGAACGACTTCGCGGTGACGTCGGTTTCCATGATGAAGGAACCGAACACCGAGATCATGATGATCGCGGCCGAGGTCACCACGCGGGCACCGTGGTGGTACCCGGAGACCATCGCGTCCTTGGGTGATTTACCGTGCACGAATTCCTCGCGCATGCGGGTCACCAGGAACACCTGATAGTCCATCGCCAGGCCGAACACCAAGCCGATCAACATGATCGGCAGGAAGCTGACCAGCGGTTGCGGATCCGAGATCAGGCCGAACGCGCCCTCCTGGAAGATCAGCACCGTCGCACCGAAGGTGGCCGCCATCGACAACAGGAAGCCCAGCGCCGCGGTGAGCGGAACCAGAATCGAGCGGAACACCAGGATCAGCAGGATGAACGCGGCACCGGCCACGATCGCCAGGTACGGCACGATCTTGCTGAGCAGGACGTGGTCGACATCGGCGTAGATGGCGGTGGTGCCGGTGATGCCGTATGCCATACCGTACTGCGCGTTCAGATCCGCTTCCGCGCCACGCGCTTCGGCGACCAGATCCTTGGTGTCCTGGTTGTTCGGGCCCGACTTCGGGACACCGTTGAGCATGGCGCCCTGCTTGTCCTCGCTCCACTGCGGCTCGGTGACGTAATCCATGCCGTCGTAGGAGTCGAGCTTGTCGCGCAGTGCGGTGACCGCGGCCTCACGCTGGCCCTCCGGCGTCGCACTCAGGTCGGCGACGACCATCAGCACGCCGTTGCTGCCTTCACCGAAACCTTCGGTCCGCAGGTCGTAGGCCTTACGGATGGTGGAGGTCTTCGGCATGCTGTCGTCACCGGGCAGGCCGAGGTTCAGGCCGGCGGCGGGTGCGGCGAGCGCGCCCAGCACGACCACCGACAGGACCAACGCGACCCACGGCGCCTTGGCGATCAGCTTGGCGAAGCGCTGGCCGTTGGTGACCGAGGTTTCGTCCTCGGGGTCGTGCTGTGCCACGAGCGGGAGCTTCGGCTTGAACAGGTACTTGCCGAAGGCGCCCATCAGCGCGGGCATCAGGGTGACCGCGGTGAGCACGGCGAACGCGGCGGCGATGGCGCCACCGAGACCCATGAAGGTCAGGAACTCCACGCCGACGATGCCGAGCGCGCCGAGCGCGATGATGACGGTGAGACCGGCGAACACCACGGCCGAACCGGCGGTGCCGAGCGCGGTACCGGCGGCTTCCTCGGCCGAATCACGCACGGCCAGTTCGTGTTTGTACCGGGAGACGATGAACAGCGCGTAGTCGATCGAGAGCGCGATACCGATCATCGAGGCCAGGAAGGTGGTGAAGCTCGGCACTTCCATCACCGAGGTACCCAGCATGATCACCGAGGTCGCGGCACCGAGGCCGACGATCGCGGTGACGATCGGCACGACCGCGGCGACGATGGCGCCGAAGGCCACCACCATCACGATCAGCGCGACCGCCATGCCGATCAGTTCGGACTTGCCGCTCGGCTGTTCCTGCTTCATCGCGATCGAGCCGCTGAGCTCGACGGTGAGACCCGCGTTGCGGGCTTCGGCGCCGACCTCGAAGGCGGCGTCGCGCTCGGCGTCGGTCACGTCGGTGACGGCCTTGATGGTGAACGGGACGCTGAGCACGCCGACGGTGCCGGGTGCGGTCTCGCTCAGCACATTGAGCGGGGCCGACGAGCACTTCGACGGATCGGCGTTGTCGAGGCAGCCCATCTTGTCGGTGAGCTCGATCGGGCTCATCAGCGGCTTCTCGTGATCGACGATGTCGAGTTCGCCGAGCTTGGCGATGAACGCGTCGATCGCGGCGCGGTTGGCCGGGTCGGTCAGCTTCTGACCCGCCGGCGCGCCGATCACGTAGGTGCCGGACACGGCGTCGAACTTGAACTGTTCGGACATGCCGGGGAAGTGCTTGTCGAGGATCTCGTTGGCGCGGGCCGACGGGAGCGAGGGCATGCTGAAGTCGTTGCTCATCGGCTTGGCCAGTGTGGCGCCGAGGCCGCCGAGCAGCACGAACAGCAGTAGCCAGACCGGCAACACGATCCATTTACGGCGGAAAGCGAACTTTCCCCATCGGTACAGGTATACGGACACGCGGGTGCTCCTAGCGCGAAGAACGGGTGGGGGCATGGCTCGTAGACAGCACTCGCGGGCCACCCCTGCGGGACCCGCCTCCACAACATCGTTTTCTGCCTACCGTGCGGTAGGTAGACT
Source organism: Nocardia sp. FBN12 (assembly GCF_050320175.1). GTDB lineage: Bacteria > Actinomycetota > Actinomycetes > Mycobacteriales > Mycobacteriaceae > Nocardia. The sequence continues at coordinate 6,261,043 of NZ_CP190048.1, forward strand.
ACCTAGTGGATAAGTGGAGGAGCAACCTCAATTTTGGGGGCGCCGGATCCGTCACACCGAATCATGGGAGGATTGCCGCCATGCCCGCCCGAGACATCGCCGACGCCGTCACCGCAGGTGGAGGCACTAAACAGGCGATCCGCGACGCCGCGGTTCAGCTTTTCGCCGCCAAAGGTTTCGAGCAGACGAGCCTGCGCGAGGTGGCGGATGTGGTGGGAATCACGAAGGCTTCGCTCTACTACCACTACGCCTCGAAGCTCGATCTGCTCCTCGCGATCATCGACCCGATCATCGATCACATGCGCGACATCGTCGAGGACATCGAGGCCGTCCCCTACGACGACGAGGGTATCCGTGCGGTCCTGCGCACCTATCTGCGCGGCATGATCCGCCACCGCGACGCGGGCGCGCTCTGCGTGCGCGATACGGCGGCCATCGTCAACGCGATCGCCGACCGCTACCCCGATCTGATGGAACCCACCCGTGAGCTGCGGCTGTGGCTGGCCGGGCCCGACCCGTCCCAGGCTTCGATGCTGCGTGCCTCCGCGGCCATCGAGGTGCTCGGGGTGGCGCTGTTGTCGTCGGAACTGGCACCGGGCGCCACCGACGAGCTCGTCGAGAAGACCCTTCTGGACGCGGCCACCTGTGTGCTCACCGCATGCGGCACCGCGTAAGTTCGAACCGTGCATATCACCGCCAGAGTCGATTTCGCGGTGCGAACGCTGCTCGAGCTCGCCGCGGCCGACGGAGTCGTCAAGTCCGAGGCCATCGCCGCCGCCGCGCAGATCCCGCCGAAGGTGCTCGAGACGGTACTGGCCGAGCTGCGTCGCGCCGAGCTCGTCCTGAGCAGGCGCGGGCCCGACGGCGGGTATCGCCTCGGTCGGCCCGCGACGGAGATCTCGGTGGCCGATGTGATCCGCGCGGTGGAATCGCCGCTGGCGTCGGTGCGCGGGCAGCGGCCGGAGGACGTGCGTTATCCCGGTGCGGCGGAACCGTTGCAGCAGGTGTGGATCGCGCTGCGGGTCAATATCCGCGCGGTGCTGGAGAACGTCTCGATCGCCGACATCGCTGCCGACCGACTGCCCGGTTTCATCGGCGAATTGGTCGCTGACCCGGGCGCATGGGCACGGCGCGAACCGCGCACACCTGCCGGAACCTAGAGTTATCCACAGGCGCGGAGTTATCCACAGGGTGGGTAAAAGTGCGGGGCGTCGGTGACCAGCGCGGGGTAGCCTTCGATCCATCATGTTGATCACCCTGCTGAGGACATACCTCGCCCCCTACCGGCCCCAATTGGCGGCGGTGCTCGTCCTACAGCTGATCTCGGTCATCGCGATGCTGTACCTGCCCAGCCTCAATGCCGACCTGATCGACGACGGTGTCACCAAGGGCGACATCGGATTCATCTGGACCACCGGTCTGTGGATGCTCGCCGTGAGCTGCGTGCAGATCGTGGCCTCGGCGGCCTCGGTGTACTTCGGCGCGCAGGCGGCGATGGGCGCGGGTCGGGATATGCGCGGTGGCGTGCTGCACCGGGTGGAGACGTTCTCGGCCAGGGAGGTCGGGATGTTCGGCGCGCCCTCGCTGATCACCCGCTCCACCAACGACATCCAGCAGGTCCAGCTGCTCATCGTGATGTCGGTGACGATCCTGGTGATGGCCCCGATCATGTGTATCGGTGGCGTCATCATGGCGCTGCGCGAAGACCTCGGGCTGTCGTGGTTGCTGTTGATCGCGGTGCCCGCGCTGGCCATTGCGATGGGCACGATCGTGGCCAGGATGGTGCCGGGCTTCCGGCAGATGCAGGAACGCATCGACGGGGTCAACCGGGTGCTGCGTGAGCAGATCACCGGCATCAGGGTGGTGCGCGCGTTCGTTCGTGAGCGTCAGGAGATCTGGCGTTTCGGGATGGCCAACACCGCACTCACCGACGCCTCGCTGCGGGTCGGCAAGCTCATGGCGTTGATGTTCCCGACGGTGATGTTGATCAGCAATCTGACCGCGGTCGGGGTGATCTGGTTCGGCGGGCACCACGTGGACAACGGCACGATGCAGATCGGCTCGCTCACCGCCATGCTGTCCTACGTCATGCAGATCCTGATGGCAGTCATGATGGCCTCGTTCCTGGCGATGATGGCCCCGCGTGCGGCCGTCTCCGCCGATCGGATCGGGGCGGTGCTCGAGACCGAGTCGTCGGTCCGTCCGCCGCGGCTGCCGCAGTCGTTCAAGGGCGACCCGGCCACCGTCGATATGCAGTTCGCGGAGTTCGCGTTCCCCGGTGCGGAGAAGCCGGTGCTGCGCGGCATTCGCTTCGAGGCAACGCCGGGCACCACCACTGCCATCGTCGGTTCGACAGGTTCGGGCAAGACCACGCTGATCAACCTGATCCCACGCCTGATCGACGTCACCGACGGCGCGGTCTACGTCGGCGGCACCGACGTGCGTCACCTCGACCTCGAGTTGCTGCGCGGTGGAATCGGATTGGTGCCGCAGAAGGCGTACCTGTTCTCCGGCACCATCGCGACCAATCTGCGCTACGGCAAGCCCGATGCCACCGACGACGAACTCTGGCACGCGCTCGAGGTCGCCCAGGCGGCCGATTTCGTGCGTGAGATGCCGCAGGGTCTCGACACTCCGGTGGCCCAGGGCGGCACCACGGTGTCGGGTGGTCAGCGGCAGCGGCTGTGTATCGCCCGCGCGCTGGTGCGCAAGCCACGCATCTTCCTGTTCGACGATTCGTTCTCCGCACTCGATGTCGCCACCGACGCCCGGCTGCGCGCCGCGCTGAAGCCCGAGACCGCCGACGCGTCGGTGATCATCGTGGCCCAGCGGATTCAGACCATTCGCGACGCCGACCAGATCGTCGTCCTCGAAGACGGTGCGATGGCGGGCATCGGCACCCATGACCACTTGATGCAGCGCTGCTCGGAGTATCGCGAGATCGTCGAGTCCCAGCTGAGCGTGGAGGAAGCCCGATGAGGCCAGGCGCACCCGTTCCCGGAGCACCGGGCACGAAGGCCAAGTCGTTCAAGCCGTCGCTGAAGCGACTGGTGAGCAGGCTGGCTCCCGAGAAGTTCACGGTCGGTGTGATCGTCGCGTTGGTGATCACCTCCGTCGTGCTCAATACGCTGGGCCCGTACCTGCTCGGCAAGGCGACGAACCTGGTGTTCGACGGCTTCGTCGGTAAACAGCTCGCGCCCGGTCTCACCAAGGACGAGACCGTCGAGCTGCTGCGCAGGCAGGGCGAGACCACCCGCGCCGACATGCTCTCGGCGATGGATGTGATCCCCGGTACCGGCATCGACTTCGACGCCGTCGGCCGCGTGCTGATGCTCGTGCTCGCCCTGTACGTGGCCGCCTCGGTTTTCGGCTGGCTGCAGGGTTACCTGCTCAATATCGCCATCAACCGGACCGTGAAGCGACTGCGCGACGAGGTGGAGCAGAAGCTGCACCGCTTGCCGCTGCGCTACTTCGACACCGCGCCCCGTGGCGACGTGCTCAGCCGCGTCACCAACGACGTCGACAATGTCTCGCAGAGCCTGCAGCAGACGATGAGCCAGCTGCTGGTCTCGCTGTTCACCGTGGTCGGCATCCTGATCATGATGTTCTGGATCTCGCCGCTGCTGGCGCTGATCGCGCTGCTCACCGTGCCCGCCGCGATCGTGGTCACCGCGCAGATCGCCAAGCGATCCAAGCCGCACTTCGTCAACCAGTGGAAGTTCACCGGCGAGGTGAACTCCTCGGTGGAAGAGGCCTACACCGGTCACGAGATCATCACTGCGTTCGGTCGCGGCCGCGAGGTCGGCGAGGAGTTCGACAAGCGCAACCACAAGCTCTACGACGCGAGCTTCAAGGCGCAGTTCATCTCCGGCCTGATCATGCCGGCCATCATGTTCCTCGGGAACGTGAACTTCGTGTTCATCGCGTTGGTCGGCGGGCTGCGGGTGGCCACCGGCAACCTGTCGCTCGGCGAGGTGCAGGCGTTCATCCAGTACTCGCGTCAGTTCAGTCAGCCGCTCACCCAGATCGGCGCGATGGCGAATCTGCTGCAGTCCGGTGTCGCCTCGGCGGAGCGGATCTTCGAGATCCTCGACGCCGAGGAACAGAGCCCCGATCCGATCGTGGAGATCGCGCGTCCGGTGGATCGCGGGCGGGTGGAGTTCGAGGCGGTGTCCTTCGGCTACGACCCGGAAACCCCGGTCATCGAGCGGCTCTCGCTGGTCGCCGACCCCGGTCATGTGGTCGCGATCGTCGGCCCGACCGGCGCGGGTAAGACCACACTGGTGAATCTGCTGATGCGCTTCTACGAACTCGACGCGGGCACCATCGCGATCGACGACGTCGACATCACCACGATCACCCGCGACCACCTGCGCTCGCGGATCGGCATGGTGCTGCAGGACACCTGGCTGTTCAAGGGCACCATCCGCGAGAACATCGCCTACGGCAACCCGACGGCATCGGAAGCCGATATCCAGGCCGCGGCCAGGGCGGCCTACGTCGACCGGTTCGTGCACTCGCTGCCCAACGGCTACGACACGATCATCGACGAAGAGGGTGGCGGGGTGAGCGCGGGTGAGAAGCAGCTGATCACGATCGCCCGCGCGTTCCTGGCCAAGCCGTCGATCCTGATCCTGGACGAGGCGACCAGCTCGGTCGACACCCGGACCGAGTCGCTGGTCCAGCACGCCACCGCAGCGCTGCGTCGCGATCGCACCAGTTTCGTGATCGCCCATCGGCTTTCGACGATTCGGGACGCGGACCTGATCGTGGTGATGGACAAGGGACGCATCGTCGAACACGGCACGCACGAGCGGCTGCTCGCCGAGCGCGGACCGTACTACGACCTGTACAACGCCCAGTTCGCGGCGGCTCAGTAATACAACGCCCAGTTCAGACGCACCATCGTGGCCCTGGCACGATGGTGCGGTGGCCGATAGTAGCGAGTTCTCCTTCGAAGTAGGCACCCGTCTCGACGGGGGTCGGCATGGCCGGACCGGGGTGATCTCGACCCCGCACGGCGAGATCGCCACGCCCGCTTTCATTCCGGTGGGGACCAAGGCTTCGGTGAAGGCAGTGCTGCCAGAGACGATGGCAGAGATCGGGGCACAGGCGCTGCTGGCCAACGCCTACCACCTGTACTTGCAGCCCGGCGCCGACGTGGTCGACGAGGCGGGCGGGCTCGGGAAGTTCATGAACTGGCCGGGGCCCACCTTCACCGACAGTGGCGGGTTCCAGGTGATGTCGCTGGGGGTCGGGTTCAAGAAGGTCCTTGCCATGGAGGCCGTGGATATCCGGTCCGATCAGGTGATCGCGGCGGGCAAGGAGCGGCTGGCCACCGTAGACGACGACGGGGTCACCTTCCGTTCGCACCTGGATGGTTCGAAGCACCGTTTCACGCCCGAGGTGTCGATGGGGATCCAGCACGAACTCGGCGCCGACATCATGTTCGCCTTCGACGAGTTGACCACGTTGATGAATACCCGTGGCTATCAAGAGAAGTCACTGCAGCGTACGCACGAGTGGGCGCAGCGGTGCATCGACGAACACGAACGACTCACCGCGGTGCGCAGTCATCGGCCGTATCAGGCGTTGTTCGCGGTGATCCAGGGTGCGCAGTACGAAGATCTGCGGCGCAAGGCTTGTCGTGAGCTGGAGTCGATCCGGGGGAGTGGTGGTACGGAATTCGACGGGTACGGGATCGGCGGGGCGCTCGAGAAGCACAATCTCGGGACGATCGTGGGGTGGTGTTGTGATGAGCTGCCCGAGGCGAAGCCGCGCCACATGCTGGGGATCAGTGAGCCGGAGGACATGTTCACGGCGATCGAGAACGGGGCGGACACGTTCGACTGTGTGAATCCGTCTCGGGTGGCGCGGAATGCGGCGATCTATGTCGACGAGGGGCGGTTCAACATCAACACCGCTCGGTTTCGGCGGGACTTCACGCCGATCGATGAGACGTGCGACTGCTACACCTGCGCCCACTACACCCGTGCCTACCTGCATCACCTGTTCAAGGCCAAGGAGATGTTGTCGGCGACGTTGTGCACGATTCACAACGAGCGCTTCACGATTCGGCTCGTCGACCGGATCAGGGCCAGCATCGAGGGTGGGTACTTCGACGAGTTCAAGAAGGAATTTCTCGGCCAGTGGCGGGGCCGGATCAAGGTGCCGGGGGAGTAGGCGGCGGATCTCGCCCGATCCGCCGCCTCGCCGCGAACTAATCGTGGAGTGCGTCGGCCTTGGCCGGGGCGTAGGTGGGTTCGGTTTTCTTGAGGATGGCGATTACGCGGTAGGTGATCGGCATGACGAGCACCTCGCAGAGGGTCTTCCACAGGAAGCCGACGATGACGTAGTTGATGAACGATTGCCAGGTGTTGATGCCGATGGCGGTGGCGGCGATCGAGCAGAAGATGAGGGTGTCGGCGAACTCGCCTACGACGGTGGAGCCGATCAAGCGGGCCCACAGGTGCTTTTCCTTGGTGCGTTCCTTGATCAGCACCAGGGTGGCCGAGTTCAGGAGCTGGCCGACGAAGTAGCCTGCGAGGCCTGCGAGCACCAGTTGGGGGGTGGTGCCGAGGACGGTGCGGAAGGCTTCCTGGTTTTCGTAGAAGCCGGCGGGCGGGAGCTGGATGGCCACGTAGAAGCAACCGACGGTCAACAGCAGCGCGGCGAAACCGGTGTAGATGGCGTGGCGGGTGGCGCGGAAGCCGTAGACCTCGCTGAGCACGTCGCCGAGGATGTAGGCCAGCGGGAACAGGAAGAAGGCGCCGTCGGTCGCGATCGGCAGGATCTGGATCGGGCCGAGCATCACCGAGCTGTCGGTGAAGAACTCCACACCCTTGGTGGCGCAGATATTGGAGATGATCAGCGTCGCGGTGAAGAGAGCGACGATTACCGGATAGAACCCCCGCGCAACCTGGGCGAATGCCGCATGTTCCGGCGCGGGGTGCCCAGATTGGGCAGGTTTGTCGAGCGAGTTCGTATCAGTCACAGCCACTATTCTCCCAAGGAAGCGATGCCTCACAGTGGGCGGTTGTGGAATACGCTGTCGTTATGACGAATCCCGGCGATTCCGACGAGTGGTGGAAGCAATACGGCGGCTCTGGCGTGTCGCCGGAGTCCGGCGCGCCGGGTTCGGTGCCGCAGCATCCCACCGCCCAGCCGTCGCAGCCTTCCAATTACCCGTCGTCGCCGCAGTATCCCCAGCAACCGGCGCCGCCTCCCTCGCAGCCGCAGTACCCGCAGCAGCCACCGTCGCAGCCGCAGTACCAGCAGCCGAGCCAGCCGCAGTATCCGCAGCAGCCGCCGGTTTACGGGCAGCCGCCCGCCTACGGCGCGTATCCGGCCGCGGGTGCCTACCAGCCGTACGGGCAGCAGTACCCGCAGCCGCAGGGCACCAACGGTCTCGCGATCGGCGCGCTCGTCGCCTCGCTGGTCGGGCTGTGCACCTGCGTCGGCTCGATCGTCGGCATCATCCTCGGGGTGATGGCGCTGAATCAGATCAAGGAACGCGGAGGCGAGGGCAAGGGCATGGCCCAGGCCGGCATCTGGATCGGCGTCCTCGCGATCGTGGGCTGGGTTCTCTACGTCGTCTTCATCGTCATAGTCGGCATCAGCGCCGACTCATCGACCTACTGACCTGAACAACGAACAGGGGCGCTTCCGGAATCCGGAAGCGCCCCTGTTGTTTTCGTCAGGTACGGGAATCAGCCCTTGACGACCTGCGTGCCGCCGGCGAACTTGTCGTGCCAGCCCTGCTTGTTCGGGTCCTGCGAGATGGTGACCATGATGTAGATGGTCAGGCCGAGCGTGATCAGCGAGCCGAGGCACGGGATCGCGCCGACCACCACGAACAGGTTGCGCTTGAGCGACTGCTCCGGCGTCAGCGCCGGTGCGCCGCCGGGCGCGAGCACCCGCAGGCCGAGGATCTTCTTGCCCAGCGTCTGGCCCTGCTGCGTGACCTCCATGGCCACGAAGTAGCCGTAGGCAGCCAGCGAGATGAGCGCTCCGCCGACGATCTGGAAGCCGTTGCCGCTGCCGAGAATGAGCGCGACCACGATCGAGAGCGGGATGCCGACGATCAGCTGATCGATGATTCGCGCACCGATCCGGATCCCCAGATCGGCAGGCTGCACGCCGCCGAAGGGCTGCTGCTGACCGTACTGGCCCTGCTGCGGGTAGCCCTGCTGCTGACCGTACGGGTCCTGCCCGTAGGCCGGCTGCTGCTGGCCGTAGGGATCCGGCTGGCCGTAACCGGGCTGGGGTGCGCCACCGTGTCCGGGCTGGCCGTACGGCTGCTGCTGTCCGTAGCCCGGCTGCGGCTGCTGCTGGCCGTAGGGGTCCTGGCCGTAGCCGCCGGGCTGACCGCCCTGCGGGTACTGGTTGGGGTCGTAACCACCGCTGGTCATATTCTCAGTCCTCGTTTTGATCTTCTAGATCGGTCGATGCGTACGTTACGGACATCCCTCTGGTCGGAACAACCCGATAGGCTCGAGTATCCACGGTTTCTCAGGGATGCGGGCGGGGTCGAAAACTTCGCGTAGCTCGGCAGTCGTCCGTGCGGAATACCCGAGTGAATCCGCGATCGCCGCCACCACGTCCTCGGGCGTGTTCCCCAAGGCGCGCTGATCCGAAAGGCTCACGGCCCCATCACGTTTTGCCAGCCGCTTGCCCTCCTGATTGAGCACGAGCGGTACATGGGCGTAGGTCGGCACGGCGAGTCCGAGCAGGTGCGCCAGATAGGCCTGGCGTGGGGTGGACGCCAGCAGATCGTCACCGCGAACTACCTGGTCAACGCCTTGTGCGGCATCGTCGACCACGACGGTGAGGTTATAGGCGGGAATACCGTCGCCGCGGCGCAGCACCAAATCGTCGACGGCGCCCCGATATCGGCCGTGCAGTAGATCGGTGAACTCGTATTCGGTCACGTCGGCACGCAAACGCACTGCGCCGACGCGACCTTCGGCTCGCCGGGCGGCGCGGTCGGCCTCGCTCAGGTCACGACAGGTGCCGGGGTAGGCGCCCATCGGCCCGTGTGGGGCGGTGGCAGCCTGCTGGATTTCTCTTCTGGTGCAGAAACATTCATAGGTGCGCCCAGCGGCGGTCAATTGCGCGACCGCGGCCGCGTAGCGCGACAGCCGTTCGGATTGGTAGACCACGGGGCCGTCCCAGTCGATGCCGATCGCGGCGAGGTCGTCGAGCTGTCGTTGCGCGGCACCGGGGCGGACGCGGTCGAGGTCGTCGACGCGAAGCAGGAACTTCCGGCCCGAAGTTCGCGCGAACAGCCAGGCCAGCACTGCCGTACGCAGATTCCCCACATGCAGTTCGCCCGACGGGCTGGGGGCGTACCGCCCCGCTCCGCCGCGCGAGCCGTCACCGGTCGCGCCGGAGCTCGCAGGCGCGCCGTGGCTGGTCGGCGGACTCGTCGGCACCCCTGGATTCTAGGCGGGTGTCCGGCACAGTCGCGTGCGCAGCCGCTCCTCGGTGACGGGCTCACCGGTATCGAGCGCGTCGAGCAGCTCCTGTGCGTGCGCGATCAGCCCGGCCAGGTCCACATCGTGGTGCTGGGCATTCGCCGGATAGGACCCGAGCCGCTCACTCGCGCGGCGCAGCAGCGTACCTGCGCCCTTGGCGTTGCCACGCTGGATGTGGGTGAGGCCGACGGCGTATTGGGCCAACCCCTGCCAGAGCATCCGTTCGGCAACCGGTCCGTTCTTCCATGCTGCCTCCAATACCTCGTGGGCATTGAATGCCAATCCGTCGTCCAGCAGTTGCTGAGCGAAGGTGAGAGTTTGCTGGGGTCCGAGCTCGAGGTCGTCGGGAATTCGGGCGACTCCGGCACTGCCGGGCGGCAGCGGTCGGCCGAGTCGGTCGCGGGGGCGGTCGTTACGGGCACGACCTGCGGTGTCACGGTCACGGGAGATCATTCCCCCATGATCCACGCCTACCCCCGATGGTGCTCATGTGGCAGATGTGGCACTTGAGAAATTGACGTATCACGGACTAATCACATGGAGGTAAATCAAGATGTGTCAACCGGATCGGGAATGGGTAAGCGGGCTGGCAATGCCCCCGCAAACGTGAAGCTTCGCAAGCTTGGCAAAACGATATGGGAAAGCAAATTCTCTTCCGCAACATTGCGGAAGACCTGCTAGTGTTTCTTCCGCGGGGGCAGCCCCCGGAGGCAGAAACGCCTCGATGCGCTGGTTCGTGCCGGTCGGTTGCGCGCGCCGTGTGGCAGTGCCTTGTGTGCCACGAAGTAACTCATCGGTCGCGCCGGATTTCGACAATGTTCAACGATTCCAGGAGTTATCCCCCTTCTCGATGAACCAAAGGAGACAAGTGCCGTGGAAGTTGATGTGACCGACGCTGTGTGGCGGAAGAGCACCTACAGCGGACCCGATGGGAACTGCGTCGAAGTGGCCTTTCTCGCCGGCGGCGATATCGCCGTTCGCGACACCAAGGACCGCGGCCGCGGACCCGTGCTGGCCTTCGGTCCAGGGCAGTGGCGAGCGTTCCTCGCCGATGTCACCGCGGGAGAGTTCGCGCGCGGCTGAGCCGCGAGATGCATCTCGAATGGGCAATACCGGCCCCGAGTCGAGCGGACTCGGGGCCTTCTCAGGACCTCGGCGGCTTGGCTATCGTGACCGGATGACCACGATGGCCGCGCGTGACGCGACGATGTACTGGCTGTCACGACGCACCGCCAATGATGTGTTCCTGCTCTACTCTTTCGCTGAAACCGATACCGCGACAGACGACCTCCGCGCTTTCGTCGCCGCGCGTGCCGCGCGCATTCCGGATCTGCGGATCCGGTTACAGGACATACCGGGCAATCTCGGCTATCCGCGGTGGGTTCCGGCCGAATTCGCGTCCCAGCAATTCGTGCACCACCAGCCGGACGGCATGTCCTGGCGGGAACTGCTCGCGGATCTGGGCGAACTCCTGGGAACCGGTGTCGTCGCGACCGAGTTCCCCTGGCGCGTTCACGTTTTCCGGGCCGTCCGCGCCGCACCGCGGTCCGTGGATCCCGTTGTCGTAGTGGTGCTGCAACTGTCACACGCGCTGGCCGACGGCACCCGCGCCGCCGCCATCGCGCGAGCGCTCTTCGGTGCCGATGACGCTGTTGTCCACAGCACACTTGTTGTGCCTGTGGATAACTCGGCATATCACCCGGTCGGACCTGCACAGATCTTCACACAGCCTGTGGATTCCTGTGGACAACCCTGTGGATGGATTGCTCGATGGGTAGATCCGAGAGTGCTTGGAGTACTGCGTCTTCCCTGGCAGCTCGCCACGACGGTATGGCGCGGGCGGGCCGCGTACCTGGCGCAGCGTGAACTGGCGGACCGGACCGCCGCGGGTGAGGTGCCCGCGGCCGCAACCGGATTCGCGCCCTGTGTGCTGAACCCCGCGACCAGTGTCGACGGCCACCACGTACGCATGCTGGTCGTCGATGCAGGCAGCCTGCGCGTACCGGGCATAACCGTCACTGTTGTTGCGCTGACGGCGATCTCGTCAGCACTGTCCGACTACCTCGCCGAGCGCGGAGAGCGACCGGACCGGCTGGGAACGGCACTCCCGATGGCACTTCCCGCGCCGAGCGCCGCCCGCAACAACTACCGCGGGCTGTCCATCGACCTGCATATCAACGAACCCGACCTGCGCATCCGCGCGAATCTCATCGCCGACGAACTCGCGGCCCGCCGGACGCGAGCGCTGAATCCGCTGCTTTCCGCGCAGGGTCGAGTCGGCGAGGTGGTGCCGTCCTTCCTCGCGATCCGCGATGTCGAACGTGCCGACCTGGACACCGTTCCCGCCGCGCTCGACGGCAACACCGTCGTCTCCAGCGTCTACCGAGGCCCGGCCGATCTCGCCTTCGCCGGCGCGCCGGTCCTGTTCACCGGCGGCTTTCCGGCTCTCGGCACCGTCATGCATCTGACCCATGGGGTGCACGGAATCGGTGAAACCATCACGCTCTCAGTGCATTCCGATGCGCTGGTCGTAGCGGATCCCGACCGTTACCTGGTGCTGCTCACCGAGTCGCTCGCTGCCGTTGTGGCGGCGCACCGCTGATCGTTATCCGCAGGCGGATATCGCACCGCGCGCCGCCGATTTCACCGAATCCGGGTGGGGCCGAGTTCGTTTCCCGGTCGATTCAGCTCGGCTCCCACCGCGAGTAGTGCCGACCGCAGAGCTGTCGCCGGATCGGTTCCGGTGGCTTCGCCTTCGATCACGCCGTCGATCCGGAACGGGCAGAAGTACCCGGTTCCGCTGTCTCCCTGGTGCGGTCGCCCGATCTCGATGAGCGGACCGGCGGGCTGCGCGGCGGCGATCGCCGTCACGAGAGCGGCATCGGCCGCCCGCGGATCTCGTCGGCGAGTGACCGGAAGCGCGGGCGCCGACTGTGCGTGCACTCGCTCGTACCAGGCGATTACCTCGAAAGATGCCGCACGCGTGCCAGTTTCGTAATGGCCCAGCGCGGCCCGGCTGTACGGAACGCGAGTGGCCAGCGCGGCCAGCGACAACCCCGCCTCTTCTCGCAGTCGCCGCAACCGAGCTCCGACAACGCCGTTCCCCTGCTCGCCCCGACTGGACATGGACCCATCGTAGAGAACTGTAGACGTTTGTAGACGCTTTTTGCTGTCCAAAAGGTCTTGGCGGCGACCATACTTTTTCGTGGCGGCTCAGCCACCACCATACCGCGCCACTCGTGCAGGCACTGACTCGTTCGGAGGGGAACCGATGGAGATGTATCTGTGGATTGCTCTGGGGCTGTTCGTGTTCGGGGGGCTGAGCCGCTACCTACTACTCACCCCGCCCGCCGAACGCGGGCGCCCGAGCGTCGCCGAGATCCGGCGGCGGCTTCAGGCCGAGCGCGAAGGACCCGGCCACGACTCGACGCTGCCGTCGGTGCGCAACATCTCCGCCAGCAGCTTCTCGGCGTCGGACTTCTCCCGCGCCAGGACGCTCCAACCGCGCACCAGACCGTCGGGGCCCGACTTCGTCGTCCACGAGCCGACCGCATGAGCACCTTGGGGATGCAGCGAGTAGTAGATCGTGCCGACCGGGAACGCGATATCCATGCCACGCATCCAGCCGGTGAGCGCCTCGCCCTCCCATACGCGCATCTCACCACGCACCTGGTTGACCGGATCGGCAACGGGCACAGCCGGTTCGGCGGCCGAGTCGAGCATCAGATGGTCGCCCTCGTGCCGGATGGTCACCGCCGCTACCTCGACCTCGTCCGGGTGATTCGCCGGTTTCTGCCAGGCTGCCCACCAGCGTCCGGCCAGGTCGACGCGGTTGTCCACGATGCCGGCCAGCTCCGCCAGCGAGACCTGCAACGCGTCGGCCAACCGCACCGCGACAGGCAGCGTCGGCGACTGCTCTTCGGACTCGTACCTGGTGATCTGGCGCGAGCTCACCCCGATCGCGGTGGCCAGCGCGGGCTGCGAGAGCCCGAGCAGCCTGCGCCGCTCCTGGATCACCTTCCCCGTCCCGGTGTTCATACAGTCATCGCCTCCATTGCCTGCCCCTCCCGTCACACCCTGCTGGACACATCCGCACCAGACCCGCCGACATCGCGCGCCGCGATCCGCCTGCACGAAGAGCACTGGCGCGCCGCGCATGCCGACTGTGTGGCCGATTCTTCCATTTCTTCGCTCCAGCAGGCCCGTTTCGTGCTGACTCAGCACAACGGATGCGGTCCACGCTGCTTACAGCACCTGGCGGCGACGGCCTACAGCACCGGATTGATCGACGACATCTGAGCCTACGGCGCACCTGTGAGCCTCGCCACGCGCTCCTCGCCGCATCCGCCACCGACACGTTGACGAACTGATTGCGAGTCGGCGAAGGCGCTGCGATCCCCATTACCGTCGAGGTATGAGTGCGGACCCCCTGGCGGAAGGCGACGGCGCCACGATCCTCGAGCGCCCAGGTCTGCGCCGGTGGTGGCGATTGCGCAGACCGTTCCTGCTGCCGTCGCAGCGGGCCACGGCCGACAACATCGTCGCCGCGCCCACCCCGCTGCAACCGATCGACCTCGCCGACGACGCCGAGGTATCTCAGGTACTCGACCTGGCGGTGCGGGTGGGTGAGGTCGTGCTCTCGGCCGGTACCGGTGTCGGTGACACCTCCGCGCAGGTTCGCTTCATCGCCTCGACCTACGGCCTGAACAGCTGCGATATCGACGTCACCTTCGACGCCATCCGTATCACGGCCGACCGCGGGCCACGGCTGCCACCGGCCAGCGATATGCGCGTGGTGAAGTACCGCTCGCTCGACTTCACCCGGTTGGCCGCGGTCGACCGGTTGACCCGGCGCATCCGCAGCCAGATCGTCCCCGTCGACCAGGCGCACGCCGCCCTCGACGAGCTGATCTCATCGCGGCACCCCTATCCGCGCTGGGTGTCGACGGCGGGCTGGTCGCTGCTGGCGGCGGCCATCGCGGTGCTGCTCGGTGGTGGGTTCGTGCTGGCCGCGATCAGCTTCGCGACCACCGCCGTGATCGATGTGGTGAACCGATTCCTGCATCAGCTCGGTCTGCCGCTGTTCTTTCAGCACATGATCGGTGGTGTCATCGCCACCGTCCCGGCCATCGCACTCGCCTCGGTCAGCGACCACTGGCGTTCGGATGCCGCGCTGATCGTTGCCGCGGGCATCACGGTGCTGCTGTCTGGTCAGCAGCTGGTGGGTTCGGTGCAGGACGCCATCACCGGCGCGCCGATCACCGCGGCCGCCCGCATGCTCGAAGTGGTGATGATGACCGGCGGCATCGTCGCCGGTATCGGTCTGGCACTGCGAATTTCGACGATGATGGGCATCGCGGTACCGGAGATCGCGGCCGGCGCGGGCCGCGACACCGAGTATCTGTGGATCAAACTGATCGCCGGTGCCGTCGCCGCGATCGCCTTCGCGATGGCCTGTTACGCCGAGCGGCGCGCGCTGTTCGCGGCGGGGCTCAGTGGTGCGGGCGGCACCATGGCTTACCTCGGCGCGCAGGACATCGGCTTCGGGCCGGTGGTGTCCGCGGGCTTAGCGGCCACCGTGATCGGTCTCGCCGGTGGTCTGATGGCACGTCGCGCGCTCACGCCGCCCCTGGTCGTCGCGGCGGCGGGAATCACGCCGCTGCTGCCGGGTCTGAAGGTGTATCGCGGGCTGTATGCCCTGCTCGAGGACGAAACGCTGCTCGGGTTCGGGCAGATCCTCGGTGCGTTCGGTGTCGGCTGCGCGCTGGCGGCGGGCGTCATCCTGGGTGAATGGTT
Organism: Nocardia sp. FBN12; assembly: GCF_050320175.1. Taxonomy (GTDB): domain Bacteria; phylum Actinomycetota; class Actinomycetes; order Mycobacteriales; family Mycobacteriaceae; genus Nocardia. The sequence continues at coordinate 6,276,315 of NZ_CP190048.1, forward strand.
CGACCGCTTGCTGAGTCGCCGCGGTGCGCCGCGTGACTTCGATCCGACCTACACCAGCGACCGATGAACTAGAGGCTCAGATCTGCACGAGGGTGCGAGGCCCGTCGGCCGCCGTGTCGGCGGGCGCTGGGTCCTGGATGCGCGGTTTGCCCGCTGCCCACCGCATCTGGCTGCGGGCCGCCGGCGCCTCGGTGGCGGCCGGGATGACCAGCAGCGCGAGCGCGGCGCCGTTGCTGCCGACCACGTGCATGATGCGCGCGGCCTGGTCGTTGTGGGCTGTGCCGGTATCGGATTCACTGGCGGTCCAGTCGAATCCGAGCCTGGCCAGCTTGCCGATCCGCGGTCCGACCGCGGTCACCAACTGGTGCAGCTCGGTCATCGGCTGGTCGGTTCGTGGCCACCAGGCGCCGTCGATCGGCCCGGTGGTGGCTTTGTGGTCACGCAGCATCAGCCGGATCGGCCCGGACGCGTCGCGCCCGATGCTCGTTTCAGGTGCTGTATTCACTTCGTTTTACTTTCTGATTTCTTGCGATCGACGCCTTCGGGCATCGACCGGCGCGATCCGAACTGCGGACCGGCGCGAAGGCTGGGTACCCACTTGACTGTGTCGGCACGCACATTCGTATTGGGTGCGGCGACGACGGTATGTGGGTGTGGTGGGGGTCTCCCGCACCATCGGGGCTCACTCTACGGAAGCCCACTGACAGATCCACCGATTAAACGAACAGGGCCCCGACCGGCGAACCGATCAGGGCCCTGCTGTTGCGGAGGATAGGGGATTTGAACCCCTGAGGGCGTTAACCCAACCCGCGTTCCAGGCGAGCGCCATAGGCCACTAGGCGAATCCTCCGTGGAGCAGCATAGCGGGTCGCAGGGGTGCGATGCCAAACCGGCCCCCGGCGACCCGGTCTGACCTGCTACTTCTTCAGAGCGGCCATGGCCTTGCGGACCTGGGCTTCGGCGGCGGCCGACATCTCGGCACGGTCGTAGCTGCCCATCGTGGACACCTCGATCTCCACCTTCACCGACACGTTGCTGTCGATCGCCGCGACGATGTAGGTGTAGTCGTTGGGGATCGAGCCGTAGATCTGTTGCTCGCTGGCGTAGTAGGCCTCGGTGCCGAGGCCGCTCACCGGGCCGTTCTCGTGTCCCTTGCCGGTGGTGCTGGTGTCGGAGCTCTTCCAGCGGGCGTAGTCGGACTCGGTGCCGGTATCGGATTTGAACTCGACCCGCAGCGACAGACTGGCCTCGTCGGCGTTGCGGCCGGAGTCCTTGTTCTTGGCGTCGCAGTTGTAGGAGCCGCCGCCGATGTACTCGTAGGGTTCGCGCTCGGTGTGGGTGGTCGTCTCACGGGTGGTCGACCACTGGTTCAGCACGGACAGGTCGACCAGATCGCAGGCGTTCTTCCCCTTCTGGAACTCGTAGTCGCCCGCCCACTTGTCGGAGTCGGGGCCGAGTGAGTCGGTGGCCTTGTTCACCGCGAAGACGATGCCGCTGATCACCAGGACGGCGACGATCGCGATCGAACCGAGCACCCACCACAGGGTCTTGTTGCCCGAGGAGGGCGGCCGCGGCGGTGCGCCCCACTGCGGCTGCGGAGCCTGATATCCGCCCGCTTGCGGCTGCGCGAACTGCTGGGGCGGTGGGAACTGCTGCTGGGCGAACGGCTGCTGGTTCGCGCCGCTCTGATACGTCGGCGGCGCGGTGTAGGGGTTGGCGCCGCTCTGGTACGGCGTGGCCGCGGGCGGTGCCGTGTACGGACCCGGCGCGCCGATATTGCCGCGCAGCACCGTCGGGTCGGCTTGCGCGGGGCTTTGACCCGCGCCTTCGCCGGGGCGTTCCCACCATGCGACGGTAGGGTCGGACGGCGGCACGCCGTCGCCGGGTGGTTGCTGATTCGGGCCGGTCACGATCGGGCCCCCCTCTGTGTCATGGGGAACCGGAACCCCCCGCTGCCGATATCGGATAGATCGTAGCCAGCGTCGCCGTCAGCGTGGTGACTATACGGCTGCGTACACTCGGGGACCGGCCACCCGATGCGGCGGCAGCCGAGGAATATGAGGAGGAACACGTCGTGGGCACCGCGCGAACTCCCCGGGCCAGATGGATCGAGGAAGGTCTGTCCGTGCTGGCGTCCTCGGGCGTCGACGCGGTGCGGATCGAGGCGCTGGCCAAGCGCATCGGCGTGACCAAGGGCGGGTTCTACGGCTACTTCGCCGACCGCGACGCCCTGCTCACCGCCATGCTCGACGTGTGGGAGAACGAGGCGACCGATCAGGTGCTCGAGCGCGTCGCGACCCTCGACCCGAAAACCAAGGCGCGGGTGGCCGGGCTGCTCACTTTCTCCAGCGATCGGCTGCTACCCATCGACCTCGCGATCCGCGACTGGGCCCGCCGCGACGACGACGTCGCCGAACGGCTGCGCCGGGTCGACAATGCGCGAATGGCGTTGCTGCGCGAGACAATCGGCGTGTTCTGCGAAGATCCAGACGAGGTCGAAGCGCGAAGTCTGCTCGCCTTCTGCGCCACCATCGGCAGTCACTTCCTGGCCGCCGACCACGCGGGTCGCTCGCGTGTGGAGGTCCTCACGCGAGCCGCCGACCTGCTGTTCGAAGACCGGAATCGCTCGTAGCCGGAACTACCGCTACACTGGCCGACGGATCCCGCGCGGCGAGCATCCTGTGAACTCCCCCAGGGCCGGAAGGCAGCAAGGGTCAACGGGCTCTGCCGGGTGCGCGGGGTCCCCTTTAATTTCAGGGGTCCCGTCCTCGACCGATCGGCCTACGCACCTTCGCAGCGTGCGAGCCGGATCCTGGCCCTGATACCCCGCCGATTCCGGGCAACCGCCGGGTAACGTTGCGGGTGTTGGCACGCTAGAGCGTGCACCCCACCTTGCTGCTTCGAAAGGCTGCCCAGGATGCCCCGGCAAACGCAGATCGGTTTGATGAGCCACGAGGAACTCGTGTCCGAGCACGAGTCCCAGACCGCGAATTACGCGACGCTCAAAACCGAGAAGCTCACGCTGGACCTCACCCGAGGTAAGCCCTCGCCGGAACAACTCGATCTGTCCGCGTCGCTGCTGTCCCTGCCGGGCGACGGCGACTTCCGCGACAGCTCGGGCACCGACTGCCGCAACTACGGCGGCCTCACCGGCCTGTCCGAACTGCGCGCGATCTTCGGTGAACTGCTCGGCGTTCCGGTCGCCCAGCTGCTGGCGGGCAACAACGCCAGCCTCGAGATCATGCACGACATCATCGTGTTCTCGATGCTCTACGGCACCCCCGATTCCCCGCGCCGCTGGGTCGACGACGAGCCGATCAAGTGGCTGTGTCCGGCCCCCGGCTACGACCGGCACTTCGCCATCACCGAGGCGCTCGGCATCGAGATGATCACCATCCCGATGCGCCACGACGGCCCCGACACCCACGCCATCGCGGCGCTGCTGGCGAACGATCCGCAGATCAAGGGTCTGTGGGCGGTGCCGAACTACTCCAACCCCACCGGCGTCACCTTCTCCGAAGAGATTGTCCGCGAACTGGTTTCGATGCCCGCCGCGGCGCCGGACTTCCGGCTGTTCTGGGACAACGCCTACGCGGTGCACCCGCTCACCGATACCGCGGCCCCGGTCATCGACGTACTCGGGATGGCCGCGGCCGCGGGCAACCCGAACCGCCCGCTGGTGTTCGCGTCGACCTCCAAGATCACTTTCGCCGGCGCGGGCGTGAGCTTCTTCGGTGCGTCCCAGGCCAATATCGACTGGTACCTGTCGCACGCCTCGAAGAAGAGCATCGGCCCCGACAAGCTCAACCAGCTGCGCCACCTGCGCTTCTTCACCGACGCCGAGGGCGTGCGCGAGCACATGCAGAAGCACCGCGCGCTGCTCGAACCCAAGTTCGCGCTGGTGCGCCGCATCCTGGAAGACCGGCTCGGCGCGTCGAAGGTGGCGTCGTGGACCGAACCGAAGGGCGGCTACTTCATCAGCCTCGATGTGCTCGACGGCACCGCCGCCCGGGTGATCGCCTTGGCCAAGGAGGCCGGCATCGCGCTCACCGCCGCGGGCTCGGCGTTCCCGTACAGCAAGGATCCCGAGGACAAGAACATCCGCATCGCGCCCAGCTTCCCGCAGCTGCCGGAGCTGGAGAAGGCGATGGACGGGCTGGCGACCTGTGTGCTGCTCGCGGCCACCGAGAAGCTGATCGAAGAGCACTGAGCCGTGGGTGCCGGGCGCGGCGAGCGCCCGGCACCGGTGTCAGTCCGGTTTGTGCACCAGTGCGCCGAACAGGGTTACCGAGATGTGGATGTCGCCTCGGTCGGCGCCTGCCTGTAGGTCGGCGAGTAGTTGGTCGCGTTCGGTCGCGGTGATCACGCCGCGCAGGGCGGCCAGGTCCGCGATCCGGCGGACCAGGGCGCCGGTGCCGACCGTGCGGTCCTGGACCAGTGCGTGCGAGCCGATCTCGTCGACTACCAGGCCGGCGCCGGTGAGCAGTCCGGCGAGGCGACGGCCCGAGTGCGGGTTGGTGGTCGAGGAGATCAGCGTGTCGATCACCGCGCGCACCACCCTCGGGTTGCCGGGATGCACGATCGCGGTCGCCCAATCGCAGTCCACGACGACCGCGCGCCCACCGGGCCGCAGCACCCTGGCGATCTCGGCCGCCGCCCGCGCGGGGGCGGTGAGGTGCTGGAACACCCGCTCGCACAGCACCGCGTCGAAGGTGTCGGCACCGAACGGCAGGCCGTAGGCGTCGCCGGAGACGAACGTCGCGCTCGACCCGGACTCGACCGCGCGGCGCTGGGCCGAGGCCAGCAGGTTCGGATCCGGCTCGACGCCGACCGCGGTGCCGTCGGGCCCGACTTCCGCGGCGAAGGTGACCACCTCCGATCCGGTGCCGGACCCGATATCGAGGGCGCTCTCGCCGGGCCGCAGCGCCAGCGCGGTGTGACTCCAGGCGCCGAGCGCGCGCATGCCGGGTCGGGTGACTTCCAGATCATGGGCGTCGATCAATTGGTCCCGGGCCGCTTGGTCGAAGCGGGCCGGTCGTGGGGTGTAGTCGGTCATTCGCACCGCCAGAGTGGGAGCAGTCCTCGTGAGCATGGACTCAGAGGCTACTGGTGAAATGTGTCACGATGAATGTATGACTCGCACGCTGTGCCTCGCGCAGGAATCCGAGGCCGACGAACTGCTCAGCACCGACGATTTCGCGCTGCTGCTGGGGATGCTGCTCGATCAGCAGTACCCGATGGAGCACGCGTTTCGTGGGCCGCGCAAACTCGCCGAGCGCATGGGGGGTTTCTCGCTGCGGCAGATCGCCGAAGCCGATCCGGCCGAATTCGAGGAACTCGCGGCGACACCGCCCGCTATTCATCGATACGGGCGGTCGATGGCGCGCCGGGCGCAGGCGCTGGCCCAGTACGTGATCGAGCACTACGACGGGGTACCCGCGCAGATCTGGACCTCGGGTGATCCCGATGGGAAGGAGGTGCTGCGCCGGTTGCAGGACCTGCCGGGGTTCGGGGCGCAGAAGGCGAAGATCTTTCTCGCGCTGCTCGGCAAGCAGCGCGGCGTGCAGCCCGAAGGGTGGCGAAAAGCGGCCGGATCCTATGGCGATGACGGATCGCGACGCTCGGTCGCCGATGTGGTCGATGCCGAAACGCTGTCGGAAGTAAGGGAATTCAAGAAGCAGGCCAAGGCGGCCGCGAAGGCCGAGAAATGAATTCTTAGTTAAGATCTAGCTGCTTTTTTCCCTCGTCACGGGGGTGGATCTGCTCGAAGCTGGCAACTCGAACAGCTCCACGACAGATGAGGGATTGGCAGTTTATGAAGATTAGGAAATTCGCCGTGGTCGCGGCGCTGTTGACCGTGGCTACCGGTGTCACGGCGGGGACGGTGAACGCCGCGCCGGCCGACGAGACCGCCGCCCCGATCAACTACACCGCCGAGGTCGTCGACGAGTCGAAGGCCGTCATCACCACCGACGCGGGCTCGCTGGTCGAAGAGGACGGCGTCTTCAAGATCAAGGCCGCCAACGGCACCGTCGTCGCGGGCACCCCGCTGGCGTTCCGCCTCGACGAGTTCGAACTGCCGATCGCGGCGGAGATCTCGGGCAACACCGCGACGCTGACGCCGCAGCTGGATCCGGCCAGGGCCGTGTACAAACCGGTCGCGCTGCCGTATGAGGACAAGGCCCCATGGAAGACGGAATACGAGCGTGAGCAGGCTGCCTGGAGCCGTTTGACCTCCACCATCTCGCTCGGTGCCTCCATCGGCACCTTGGTCGGTGGACTCGGTGGCGCGGCCGTCGGTTGCGTCGCGGGTGCTGCCTCCGGTGCGGTCGCCGGTGGTCTTCTCGGCTTCCTGGTCGGCTCGGTCCCCGGCGGCATCGGCGGCTGCCTCGTCGGCGCCACCACGTTCGGTGCGCTCGGCGTCATCGCGGGGCAGATCCTGGTCACTGCTCCGGTCGCGATCGGTGCGGCGATCCAGTACTTCACCACGATCAACCAGCCCTTCAACGCGCCTGCTCCGGCCAAGTAAGAGCAGTTCTGCATTCGAATCCCCTGCGGGAACTTCGGTTCCCGCAGGGGTGCTGCTGCTTTGGCACGACGCTGACCTGCGGTGATGGTGTGCCGCATCGCACAATTCGCCGGTTCGGCTTGGATGGGTCCGGATTCGGTGTTAACTTGATTGTTATGTCCGGCAACCATCTCACCGCTGAGCGGGTCACCTATGTGACCGCCGCGCTGGGTCTGCGGTTGCCGTTGACGCGTGAACTGTGTCGTTCCTGCCACTGCGGCTGAGTCGTCTTCGGCTCCCTCGCCGCCACGTTATACGTGTAGGCAATCCCGTTGGGACAACGGGATTTCAGCAAGGAACTTCATATGTCTGCTCCTATCATCGATCGCCCCGTCTCCCGGGCGGGCGCCGGTCGTCCTCGAGTTTCCCGACCCGTCGTACCGCCGGAGCTGCGGCGTAGCGACAACCCCGCTGCCGCTGTGCTGCGTACCGCGGCCTCGGGCCCTGTCTCGCGCGACAATGCCGCACGGGCAACGGGTTTGAGTATCGCCACCGTGAATCGGCAAGTGGCGTCGTTGCTTTCGGCGGGACTACTGCGTGAGCGACCCGATCTCACCGCCGCGGGTGCAGTCGGCAGGCCGCGAGTGCCGTTCGAGATCGATCACGACGCGTATCTGACCCTTGGCATCCACATCGGTGCCGAGGCGACGAAGATCGTTGCCGCGGATCTGCGTGGACGGATTCTCGGTGGGCTCGCCATCGCGACGCCGCAGACCGGGCAGGAATTCGCGGTCACCACCGTCGCTCGCAGCGCCAAGGCGTTTCTGCAGCGGTGGCATCGGCGCACGCCGCTGTGGGCGGGTGTCGCCATCGGTGGGCGGGTGGATCCGCAGAGCGGGGTGGTCGACCATCCGAAGCTGGAATGGAAGGGCGCGCCGATCGGGCAGGTGCTCGGTGATGTGCTCGAGCTGCCGGTTTCCGTCGCGCCGCACGTCGAGGCGATGGCGGCTTCGGAGCTGCTGCTGCCGACCTTCGACGCTCGTCGTCCCGAGCCCGATACCGAACTCCCCGCCGCTCAGCACGGCAGCAGCCTCTACTTCTACGTTCGTGAGACCGCTGGTATCGCAGTGACTCTCGACGGTCGGGTGCACACTCCGAGCAACGGGCCGGGGTCGATCGCCCATCTGCCGACGGGGTCCGATGTGCAGTGCACGTGCGGGCGGCGTGGGTGCTTGGAAGTGACGGTCGGCGATCGGGCGTTGCAGGCTCGGGCGGTGGGACGGGGAATTATCCCGGCGCACAACGGGACTGCCGGGACGATCAACGATCTGTATCGGGCGGCGGAGTCGGGGTCGGAGTCGGCGCGGGAATTGCTTGCCGAGCGGGCGACGATGCTCGGGCAGACTGTCGCGCTGGTGCGGGACATGCTCAACCCGGATCGAGTTGTGTTGGGTGGGCAGGCTTTTACGGGGTATCGGCCTGCGCTGGGGCATGTGGCTCGGGCGTTTTCGCAGAGTACGCAGTTGGCTGCGACGGATGTTCGGATCAGTGGGTTCGGGGGGAAGGTGCAGGAGTTCGCGGCGGTGGTTACTTCGTTGAGTGCGTTGTACGCGGATCCGCTGGCGGCTGTTCGGCGGGTTTAGGTGGGCTGGGGTTTGGTGGTCCCGGGGCGGGTTTGTGTGGCGGAGTGCGGGGTTTGGTAGTCCCGGGGCGGGTTTGTGTGGCAGGGCGTGGGGTTTGGTAGTCCCGGGGCGGGTTTGTGTGGCAGGGCGCGGGGTTTGGTAGTCCTAGAGGCGCTGGCTGTGTTTATTGGAGCGCTGGCGCGCTCGAGTCGCGGCCCCGAGGGGCCGCCGGTTAGCCACCGGGGCTTGCTCCTTCGTCGCGTACGCCCCGGCGGCTAACCGGCGACCCGGCCGCGACCGGCCACTGCGTGGCCGTCCCTCCCTAAGGGTCGGGAGTGCGGTGGCTGGGTTGGGTGGGTTGTTGAGGACGGAGACGGAGACCGAGACGGTCGGGGCTCAGTGTGGGTTGTTGAAGACGGAGACGGAGGCGGAGACGGGCGGGGCTCAGTGTGGGTTGAAGGCGCCTTCTAGTGCCGTTATGAAGAAGGGGAATTGGGCGGCGAAGCGGTGGAGGTTGGGGTCTCGGTCGTAGCCGGCGAACCAGTAGAGGCCTGGTTGGGAATCGGCGGCGGGGTTCATGTCTCGGAAGGTGCGGATCCAGTTGTCTGCTCGGCCGCTGATCACCGTGTAGGGGAGGGCGCGGGAGAAGATTGTTTCCTGGTCGATGGGGGGGATGCGGTCGCGGGTGACGGTGTCGAGGCCGCGGTGCATGGCGCGGATTCGGCCTGCGACGGTGTCGCCGAGGGGGGTTCGGGTGGGGAGGTAGTTCGGGAGGAGCATTGCTGCGCCGCCGGCCAGCGCGATGGCTACGCCGACCAGGGCGTGGCCCGTGGTCAGGGCGAGGGTGACCGTGATGATCAGGCCGAGGGCGATCAGGGCGGCGCCGATCCAGCGGGGGAGGGCGCGCTGTTTGGGGTCGGCGAAGGCGCCGGTGGCTACGGCGTCGTTGCGCATGGCGGCGCGGATCGGGTCGAGTTGCAGGCGGCCGGGGGCGCGTAGTTCGCGGACGGCGACGGTGTCGGTGCCCTCGGGGAGCAGCATGTCGTAGACGGTGCGTTCGTATTCGCGCAACTGGTCGTCGGGGGCGTTGACGCGGCTGATGCGCCAATCGTCCTCACCGCGCGCGTTCACCGGCGTGATCCACAGGTAGCGCCGGACCGCGAGATCGACGACGGTGGCGGCGATGTCGACCGGGTCGGCGTGTTCGTCGATGATCAGGCCCGCCTCGCCGGGGAGCACGCCGTCGGGCGAGGTGAACTCGACGCGGCCGCCCTGCTGGATCAGCGGATCGAACGCGTCGCTGCCCGCCACCGCGGCGGCGGCCCGCTTCCGCGCCAGCAGCACGTAGGCGATCATGCCCGCCAGGGCGAGCAGGAAGGCGCCGAAGGCGACGAGCACTGGCGTGGTGAAGGCGAAGGGGCCCGTATCTCCGCCGCGCACATCGGCATTCGCGGGCACGGTGCCGGGGGGCATCTGCAAGGTGAGGTCGATGGCATCGCCCTTGCGCAGGTCGGTCTGGTGCAGGTAGAGCACGCCGTCGGGTTCGGTGTGGACGTCGGCGCACGGCTTGGCATTGCCCGCGGAGCCGAGTTTGCAGTCCACGATGCCCATTTGGAAGCTCGGGCTGATCACCGAGACGTCGAGCACGGCGATATCGGCGTTGAGTACGCCCAGCCAGTGGAACACCTGCGTGCCCGGCATGTCGGAGACGGTGTTGTGCACCGTATACGTGAACTTCGATTCGCCGGGCTTGGCTTCGACGACGAACTGGTCGTTGGCGGTGGTGGCGGTGCCGCTACCGGTCGCGGTCACATCGGTGACCTTGAAGACGCGTTCGACATCGTCACCGACCTTGAGGCGCAGCGGCAGCGACATGGTGAAATTTCCGTCGGCGGGTACCGCGACAGTTTCGATGACCTCGAGCACACCGGTTTCGGTCAGCGTGAGGTCGGCGGTAATCGAAACACCGGAGGTCGAGGGCTCCGTGTGGGCTACCGGCGCGGCCACGAGCAGACCCGCCGCAGCGAGTAGCAGCGCGCCCGCGGCGCCCCCCCGAAAAGTCAGCATGGGTGCTTACTCTAGACAGCTTGCTATTCTGCGTCAGCGGCTGTCGACGACTCATGAGACGAGGGGGGTACGGGGGAGTGACTCAACCACCGTACGGTTATGGGCCGAACGGCCCAGGTGGACGTCCGGTTCCACCACCCCCTGGCTATGGGCCGCCCCCGGGATACCGGCCACAACCGGGTTATGGGCCGCAAGGTTATCCACAGCCGCAGGGCCATCCCGGATATTCCCAGCCACAGGGTTACGGGCAGCAGCGTCCGGCGTACGGTCCGCCGCCGGGATACCGCCCGCCCCCGATGCCCTACGGTCCGCCGGGCAGGCCGACTCCGCCGCCACGTAAGCGCGGCGGTGGTTTCACCTCGCTGATCCTCGTCCTCATCTTCCTGCTGGTCGGCGGCCTGGTGAAGTATGCCGTCAACACCGGCGTCGACCTCGGGATCGGCGCGATCGGCCCGAAACCGACCACCACCTACGAGCCTCAGCCCGGCACCGCGCCCGCCGCGACCGGCGACAACCCGCTGCTCACCGACTCCGACGGCACCCTGGTCCCGGCCTCGTGCGACTACGCGCCGTGGGGCACCTCGGTCGACAAGGCACGCGCCTTCTTCGAATCGGCCGCGACGTGCCTCGAATCGGCATGGAAGCCGCTGCTGGCGGCGAACAATCTGCCCTTCGAGTCGCCGACCCTCAGCATCACCGCGACCACCGACGGCATCACCACCCCGTGCACCGGATCGACGAGTAACTTCGCCGCTTTCTACTGCCCGGCGAACAAGACCATCTACATGCCGATCAGCCAGCTGCAGACCGAGCAGTTCCGCGACAACTGGGTCGTGTACCTATCGGTGTTCGCGCACGAGTACGGCCACCACGTGCAGGCCCAGTCGGGCATCCTGCGCAAGGCCAACAGCGAGCGCGTCGACGCGGGCGCCCGCTCGGCCAAGGGCCTCGAGCTCTCGCGCCGAGTCGAGTTGCAGGCCAACTGCTTCGACGGCATGTTCATCGCCTCCTCGAAGGGCGGCGGCTCGCTGTCCTCCTCGCAGGTCACGGTCGCCACCAAGGATTCCTACGGCCGCGGTGACGGCGTAGGCGACATGCGCGACCACGGCACCGCCGAGCACGGCGGCCAATGGTTCGAAGCCGGCCTCAACCGCAACCTCACCGCCCAGTGCAACACCTTCATAGTCGCTGCGAGCGAAGTGAGCTGAGGCTGTACCGCCACTCCGGGCCTTCTAGCCAGACTTGTGTGCCGCATAGGTAGCGTTGGCGGCCGACGGTGTGGTGCGGGGTGAGTTGGCTCGTGCCCGGTGAGTTACCCATGTCCGTGCGTGATCAGTTGTCAGGTGATTGATGTATCCCCCGCCTCCTCCGCAGCCGCCCTATGGCCGGCCCGTGCCGCCGCCCTACGGCGGGCGGATGCCGTCGCCTTATGGCGGGCAGATGCCACCGTCTGGTCGGCCCGCGATGCCGCCGTACGGCAGGCCATTGCCGCCGCCGTACGGCTATGCGCCGCAGGGATATCCGCCGCCGCGTCGGGGTAGTTCGGGTGTGGCCGGTGCGGTGCTGACGGTATTGATCGTGTTCGGCGTCGTCGCAGGGCTGGTGGCGGCGGTGACGCTGTCCGATCAGACCTCGCCGGACAGGGGCGCGCAGACGACGCCACCGAGTTTCACCTACAGCTCGAATTCGCCTGCGCCGACCACGAATCCGACGACGACCGCGCGTGCCACCACCACCGCGCGCAGCACGGCGCCGACCACGACGAAACCGGCGGGGCCGCAACCTGTTATCGCGCTCGGCCAGCACCCGCTGTTCAAGAACGACGATGCGGGCCTGTCGAATATGGACTGTGATCTGCCGCGCTGGTCGACCGCCGCGGCGGTGGCCAAGGCGTTCTTCGCGGCGGCGCAGGTCTGCCTCGATCAGATGTGGCGGTCGAATCTGGCCGCCGCGAATCTGCCGTTCAAAAGCCCGGGCCTGGTTGTCGCGGAACAACCTTCGCAGTTGTCATCGCCGTGTGGCGGCGCCACCAGTGACGCGTTCTACTGCAGCGCGTCGAGCACCATCTACATGTCGACCGAGGGCCTGGTCCTGCACAACACCCCCTATCCGCCGATGGAAGCACTGTCGGTCTACGCGCACGAGTACGGCCATCACGTCCAGGGGCTCACCGGCCTGCTGCAGGCCTCGTCGAATCAGCGCCGCGAGCAGGGCACGATGTCGGCGGGCGGGCTGGAGACATCACGTCGAATGGAGCTGCAGGCCAGCTGTTTCGGCGGCATGTACATCGGTTCGTCGGAAGCGGGCGGATCGTGGACCTCGCAGGAGGGCTACGCCGCGGTGAAGCACAACTACAACCGCGGTGACGGCAACGGCCGCCACCGCGATCACGGCACCCCCGATCACAACGGCAATTGGTACAACCACGGCTATCTGAAGAATCGCAACTTCGAGTGCAACACGTGGTTGTCCCCAGCCGACGAAGTGAGTTAGGTCCCGTAGTGGCCTTCGCCGAAGCGGCGCGGCGAGGAGCCGTGTACCCCTTCGGCATAGGCGGTTTCGGCGTGCAGGGCGAAGTCGATGCCCGCGGTCTCGTCTTCCTTGCTCACGCGGAAGCCGATGATCTTGTCGATGCCCTTGCCGAGCACCCACGAGACGGCGAACGCGTAGGCCGCCACCACCAGCACCGCGACGAGCTGCTTGCCGAGCTGGGCGAACCCGCCGCCGTAGAGCAGGCCGTTCACGCCGCCGGTCATCACCTGGGTGGCCAGCAGGCCGATCAGGATCGTGCCGACGATGCCGCCGACGAAGTGCACGCCGACCACGTCGAGTGAATCGTCATAGCCCGCTTTGTGTTTCCAGCCGACCGCGAAGGAACACAGCACACCGGCGGCCAGGCCGACCACCACGGCACCGAGGGTGTTCACCACGCCGCAGGACGGGGTGATCGCGACCAGACCGGCCACCGCACCGGAGGCCGCGCCGAAGGTGGTTGGCCGCCCGTCGCGGAGCTGTTCGACGATGAGCCAGCCGAGCATGCCGAGGCTGCCCGCGACCAGCGTGTTCAGGAAGACCGCCGCCGCGGTCCCGGTGGCGCCGAGCGCGGAGCCCGCGTTGAAACCGAACCAGCCGAACCACAGCAGACCCGCACCGAGCAGCACGAAGGGCAGGTTGTGCGGACGCATCGCGTCGATGTTGAACCCGATGCGCGGCCCGAGGACCAGCGCCAAGGCCAGGGCCGAAGCGCCGGAGGCGATCTCGACCACGAGGCCGCCCGCGTAGTCGAGCGCGCCGAAGTTCAGCAGCCAGCCGTCGGGTCCCCACACCCAGTGCGCGATCGGCGCGTACACCGCCAGCGTCCACAGCGGAACGAACACCATCCAGCCCGCGAACTTGGCGCGGTCGGCGATGGCACCCGAGACCAGGGCCGCGGTGAGGATCGCGAACGTCAGCTGGAAGGTGACGAACAGCAGTTCCGGAATCGTGCCGCGGACGGAGCCGGGATCGATCCCGGCCAGCCCGAGGTGTTCCAGATTGCCGATCAACCCGCCACCCGCGTCGTCGCCGAACGCGAGGCTGTAGCCGGCGACCAGCCAGACCACGGTGACCAGCGGGATCGCGATGAAGCTCATCATCAGCATGTTCAGCACGCCGGTCGAGCGCACCATCCCGCCGTAGAAGACGGCCAGTGCGGGCGTCATCAACAGCACCATGGCGGTAGCCGCGAGTAGCCAAGCAGTGGCCGCTGGGTCGATCGTTGCGGGCACGGTAACTCCTTTCACGCGTGAGTGCGTTGCGAGAAAGTTACCGAACGCGCACCTCGAGTGGCGGTGCTAGCCCCGGTTTTCCTTGGCCAGTGCCCGCGCGCCGCGCTTACCGGGAATGGGCAGGTCATCGCTGTCGGCCAGCCATTCGGCGGTGGTGAGCCAGCGCCGCTGGGCATGCGCGTCGGCCACGTCGAAGAACAGGCGGCGGCCGCGATCGTCGCGCGCGTCGCGGGCGAGCACCGCCCAGCTCGGCGGCTTGCCCCGGTCGGCGGTGTGCTCGGAGACGAAGCCCGCGACCAGCTTGCCGACCATGTTGACCGGCTTCTGGGAGACCCGATTGCCGTATTTGGTGGTGTGCCAGCGCCGAGCCGGACACAGTGAACCCGGCGTCGCGTTCGAGGCGATCCAGCCGGCCCGCTGCGCCCGTTCGATGAGCCACAGATGCTTCACCGCCGACGGCGCGATCTCACCGACCCGTTCGGTGATGAGCTCGCAGACCTCGGCGTCGGCGAGGATATCGCGCCTGGTCGGACCGATATTGTGGTCGGTCCAGTGGGCGGCGGCGAGGCGGGCGAGAATGCGACCGAACTCGTCGATACTGCGCTGGGCGCGGCGGCCGAGCCGCTCGATTCGCTCGGCCTCGCGGCGCATCTCGTTCTGCGCGGTGAGCGTGCGAATGGCCGCCATCGTCGGCACCTGCCCGCGTTCGAGCAGTTGCAGGATGGCGTCGGCGGTCGCCGGGTCGGCCGCGGCCGCGACGGGTAACGAGTCGCGTTTGATGTCGAAGTCTTGTGGGCTGATCGCCCGGCTCAGTAGCCCGACGGCGGCGTTGTCGCCGGCGAAGTCGGTGTGGGCGAGCCAGGCGGTTGCGATGTCATCACACGACAGCACGGTGAAACGTTCCTCCGGTCGATGCGGTGGGGGAGCGATCGGTGCGCGAAGGTTGTGCCCCGGTCGGGATGAGGGACCGGCCGGGGTCACCAACCTGATGAAGGTTTGGCCACCGAAGTTGCCGAGATCCACGGTAGCCAGGCACTTGCGCCGCTGTCACGACCGTTCATGATTTCGTTACATCCAGTAAGGAGCCGTCAACCGGGGAATTGGTATGCATTACCGCAGCAACCAGTATCAACCGACTGCTCGACAGTAGATTCGCCGCGTGTAAAGCAGTCGATAGCTCGACCGTTGCGCCTGGTGGCACGCTTTACACCTACGCTCCATACCGCGAAATTCAATGTGATTTGGGTCACATCATTATCAAGGGTTCGTCACCGCGCGTGGGTACAGTGCCAGCCGCCGATAAACCCTGTCGGACACTCTCGGTAGCCTGTGGGTCGTGGCTCTGTACCGGAAGTATCGACCGGCGACATTCGCAGAAGTAGTGGGTCAGGAGCACGTCACCGACCCGCTGAGTACAGCGCTGGATACCGGGCGGATCAGTCACGCGTATCTGTTCTCCGGGCCACGTGGTTGCGGTAAGACCTCGTCGGCTCGGATCCTCGCGCGCTCGCTGAACTGTGTGGAGGGGCCAACGTCCACGCCGTGCGGTACGTGCTCGTCGTGTGTGGCGCTCGGGCCGGGCGGGTCGGGCAATCTCGACGTCACCGAGCTCGACGCGGCCAGTCACGGTGGTGTCGACGACACCCGTGAGCTGCGCGATCGCGCCTTCTACGCGCCCGCCGAGTCGCGCTATCGGGTGTTCATCGTCGACGAGGCGCACATGGTCACCACGGCCGGTTTCAACGCGTTGCTCAAGATCGTCGAGGAACCGCCAGCCCACCTGATCTTCATCTTCGCCACCACCGAGCCCGACAAGGTGCTGCCGACGATTCGCTCACGCACGCACCACTATCCGTTCCGTCTGCTGCCGCCTGCCACCATGCGCGGGCTGCTCGGCAAGATCTGCGAGCAGGAGCATGTGCCGGTCGAGGAAGCGGTGTATCCGCTGGTCATCCGGGCCGGTGGTGGTTCGCCGCGCGACAGCCTGAGCGTGCTCGACCAGCTGTTGGCCGGTGCCGGGCCCGACGGTGTCACCTATCCGCGCGCGGTCTCGCTGCTCGGCGTCACCGATGTGGCGTTGATCGACGACGCCGTCGACGCGTTGGCCGCCAATGATGGTGCCGCCCTGTTCAACACGGTTGATTCGGTGATGGAGGCGGGCCACGATCCGCGCCGATTCGCCGTCGACCTGCTCGAACGACTGCGCGACCTGATCCTGCTGCGCGCGGTCCCCGACGCCGCCGACCGCGGCCTGGTCTCCGGCCCCGGCGACGTCATGGAGCGGATGCGCGACCAGGCCGAACGCCTCGGCCCCGCCACCCTCACCCGCTACGCCGAACTCCTCCACGAGGGCCTTGGCGAAATGCGCGGCGCCACCGCGCCCCGCCTCCTGCTCGAAGTGATCTGCGCCCGCATGCTCCTGCCCTCGGTCTCCGACGCCGAGTCGGCGACCCTGCAGCGCCTCGAACGCCTGGAACGCGGATTCGCGAGCGGATCGGTCCCCGCTCCCGCGCGTCCTGGTCCAGCTGCGGGCGAGTCGCCCGCCGAGCGCCCCGCTGTCCCGTCGTCCAGCGGCCGGCGAGGTGCGGAGCTTCTCGCCGCCGCTCGCGCCGAGAAGGAAGCGGCGACCGGTGGGTCGTCAGCACCTGGTGTTGCGAACCCTGTTGTCGCGGAACAGAAGGCCGCCGCCCCGAGAACTCCCGCGCCGCCGCCTGCTGAGGCTGCGCTGATCGCCGAGTCCGCACCGTCGGCGCCTGCTGTGCAGCCCGCACCGTCCGCGCCTGCTGCACCGTCCGCGCCTGCTGGACCGTCGGCGCCTGCTGCGCAGTCCGCACCGTCCGCGCCTGTCGTGCAGTCTGCGGCGCCCGCCACCCAACCGGCACCCGCAGTGGATTCGGCAACGCCTGACCCTGCCGCGGCGCCGATCGATGCCGGGCAATCTGCCACCAGCGCTCCCGCGGAAGTGATTGCCCCCCAGCGACTTGCGGCCGACGGTCCGCCGGTCGAAGCGAGAGGCCCGGCGCGTTCCAGCATTCGATCGGAAGGCGTAGGCCCCGAGCAGTCCGCCGAGCCGTCGACCGACATCGACGCATCCCGCGCGGACGTGACCCCGGTCCCGGCGCCGGAAGTAGTAGCGCCGCAGGCGGATTCGCCGGTGCGGCCGGAACCCGAGCCGGATCCCGCCGAAGCACCGCAGGTCGACGCCACACCGGCAGAGCCGCCGGTCGGCGCGGCGCAGGCGGCCGAGCCCGCCGAGGATCTGGTCGGGATCGTCGATGCCGCGTGGCCCGAGATCAAGGGTCGGGTCCGCGAGTTCGGTGCCACGCTGCAGGCGTTGTTGTCGGGGGCGGCGGTGTCGCGGGTCGAGGGTGATGTGATCGTTTTCGCGCATCAGAGTCCGCCGTTGGCGCAGCGGTTGTCCGATCCGCGCAATATCGACGCGGTGCGGTCGGCGGTGCGGGCCGTGCTCGGGCGTGAACTGGATGTGCGCTGGGAGACCGGAGCACCGCCGCCGCGACCCGCGCCCGCCGCCAAGGCCGGGGCCGCGCGGGGGACGGGCAGTCCGGAGAGCAAGCCGGCGGGACGGCCGAAGTTCTCGCGGCCGAGTCAAGCCGGGGGCAACCAGTCGCCGAACCGCGCGAACCGCTCGTCCGACGATGACATTCCGCCGCCGGATTTCCCCGACTTACCCGATGACCCGGGCCCGGAGGACGGGCCGGAGTCCCGGTCCGGCGGCGATTCCGCGCGCAATGCCGCGGTTCTCGCCCCGCCGACGCCGGAGGAGGAACGGGAGATGCTGGCCGCCGCCGCGGTGCCGGTGGCTCCGGGCGACCGTCAAGACCCGGACGAGGTCGCTCTGGCGTTGCTACGTGAACAGTTCGGGGCAAAGAGTCTGGATGG
Organism: Nocardia sp. FBN12; assembly: GCF_050320175.1. Taxonomy (GTDB): domain Bacteria; phylum Actinomycetota; class Actinomycetes; order Mycobacteriales; family Mycobacteriaceae; genus Nocardia. The sequence goes on from NZ_CP190048.1 coordinate 6,294,179, forward strand.
TTGACAGCCACCGTCCGGAGCGCGTTAAGTTAACCGGAGTTCGCACACCACGGTAGTATGAACGGGTGGCCGGGATCGCCGGTGGAGCATGCTTCTATGCTCCGCTGGTGCTTGCCGGGATTTGTACGACGCTGAGCCGATCGGTCGTGGCGTTCGTGCGGCCACCGCACCCCAAGGAAGGAAACACTCCGATATGACCACAGAGGCCTACATCTACGAGGCCATCCGCACTCCGCGCGGCCGCGGCAAGAAGAACGGCTCGCTGCACTCGGTCAAGCCGATCGATCTGACTGTTGGTCTGATCCAGGAGCTGCGTGTCCGCTTCCCGAACCTCGACGAGGACCAGATCTCGGACCTCATCCTCGGCGTTGTCACCCCCGTCGGTGACCAGGGCATGGACATCGCCCGCGTCGCGGTCACCATCGCGGGTCTGCCCGACACCGTCGGTGGCTTCCAGCTCAACCGCTTCTGTGCTTCCGGCCTCGAGGCCGTGAACCTGGCTGCGCAGAAGGTTCGCTCCGGTTTCGACGATCTCGTCATCGCTGGTGGCGTCGAGTCGATGTCGCGCGTGCCGATGGGCTCCGACGGCGGCGCCTGGGCGCTCGACCCGGCCACCAACTACGACGGCTACTTCGTGCCGCAGGGTGTCTCGGCCGACCTGATCGCCACCATCGAGGGCTTCTCCCGCGACGATGTCGACGCCTACGCCGTGCGCTCGCAGGACCTGGCGGCCAAGGCCACCACCGGCGGCTACTTCGCCAAGTCGATCGTCCCGGTCAAGGACCAGAACGGCCTCGTCGTGCTCGACAACGACGAGCACATGCGTCCCGGCACCACCGCCGCCGACCTGGGCAAGCTGAACCCGTCCTTCGCCGGTGTCGGTGAGATGGGTGGCTTCGACGCCGTCGCGCTGCAGAAGTACACCTACATCGAGAAGATCAACCACGTCCACCACGGTGGCAACAGCTCGGGCATCGTCGACGGCGCCGCCCTGCTGCTGATCGGTTCCGAAGAGGCGGGCAAGAACTCGGGTCTGACCCCGCGTGCCCGCGTCGTCGCGACCGCCACCTCCGGCGCGGACTCCACCATCATGCTGACCGGCCCCACCCCGGCAGCCAAGAAGGCGCTGGCCAAGGCCGGTCTGACGATCGAGGACATGGACCTCGTCGAGATCAACGAGGCCTTCGCCTCCGTGGTGCTGAAGTTCCAGAAGGACCTGAACGTCCCGGACGAGAAGCTGAACGTCAACGGCGGCGCGATCGCGATGGGCCACCCGCTGGGTGCCACCGGCGCGATGATCACCGGCACCGTGCTCGACGAGCTGGAGCGTCGCAACGCGCGCTACGGCCTGATCACGCTGTGCATCGGTGGCGGCATGGGTGTTGCCACCATCATCGAGCGCGTCTGACCTTCCGGCCCAACTTCTCACAGGAGAGAACGAAAACTTATGACTGACAACATCATCGGCTGGGAGAAGGACGCCGACGGCGTGGTCGTCCTCACCATCGACGACCCCAGCCAGGGCGCCAACACCATGAACGACGCGTACCTCGCGTCGATGAACGCCACCGTCGACCGCCTCGAGGCGGAGAAGGACGACATCACCGGTGTCGTCATCACCTCCGGCAAGAAGACCTTCTTCGCCGGCGGCGACCTGAAGAACATGATGAAGGTCGGCCCGGACAACGCGGCCGAGGTCGTCAAGATGGTCACCGACGTCAAGGCCCCGCTGCGTCGCCTCGAGCAGCTCGGCAAGCCGGTCGTCGCGGCCATCAACGGCGCTGCCCTCGGTGGCGGCCTGGAGATCGCGCTGGCCACCCACTACCGCATCGCGGCCGACGTCAAGGGTTCGGCCATCGGCCTGCCCGAGGTCTCCCTCGGCCTGCTGCCCGGTGGCGGCGGCGTGACCCGCACCGTGCGCATGCTCGGCCTGCAGAACGCGCTGATGCAGGTGCTGCTGCAGGGCCAGCGTCACCGCGTCACCAAGGCCAAGGAAATCGGCCTGATCGACGAGGTCGTCGCCACGGTCGAGGAACTGATCCCCGCCGCAAAGGTGTGGATCGCGGCCAACCCCGAAGCGGCGCAGCCGTGGGACAAGAAGGGCTACCGGATCCCCGGCGGCACCCCGTCCACCCCGGCCTTCGCGGCGAACCTGCCCGCGTTCCCGGCCAACCTGCGCAAGCAGATCAAGGGCACCAACATGCCCGCCCCGCGCGCCATCATGGCCGCGGCGGTCGAGGGTTCGCAGGTCGACATCGACAACGCGCTGACCATCGAGGGCCGTTACTTCACGAGCCTGCTGACCGGTCCGGTCGCGAAGAACATGATCCAGGCGTTCTTCTTCGACCTCAACCACATCAACGGTGGTGGCTCGCGTCCGTCGGTCGCCGATGTGCCCAAGCGTGAGATCAAGAAGATCGGTGTCATCGGCGCGGGCATGATGGGCGCGGGCATCGCCTACGTCTCGGCCAAGGCCGGCTACGAGGTCGTGCTCAAGGACGTCGAGCTCGCCAACGCCGTCAAGGGCAAGGGCTACGCCGAGGCCATCGAGGCCAAGGCACTCTCGCGTGGCAAGACCACCCAGGAGAAGTCCGACGCGCTGCTGGCTCGCATCACCCCCTCGGCCGACGCGGCCGACTTCAAGGGTGTCGACTTCGTCATCGAGGCCGTGTTCGAGAACCCGGAGCTCAAGAACAAGGTCTTCCAGGAGATCGAGGACATCGTCGACGCCGATGCCCTGCTCGGCTCGAACACCTCGACCCTGCCGATCACCCTGCTGGCCGACGGTGTGAAGCGCTCCGAGGACTTCATCGGTATCCACTTCTTCTCCCCCGTGGACAAGATGCCGCTGGTGGAGATCATCAAGGGCGAGAAGACCTCCGACGAGGCGCTGGCCCGGGTGTACGACTACACCCTCGCCATCAAGAAGACCCCGATCGTCGTCAACGACAGCCGTGGCTTCTTCACCTCGCGCGTGATCGGTACCTTCATCAACGAGGCCATCTCCATGGTCGCCGAGGGCATCGACCCGGCCACTGTCGAGCAGGCCGGTCTGCAGGCGGGCTACCCGGCCGCGCCGCTGAAGCTCAGCGACGAGCTGAACTTCACCACCATGCAGAAGATCTACAAGGAGACCTCCGAGGCCATCCTCGCGGCCGGTGGCGAGCTCAATGCCGCGTCCGCGAAGACCGCCGAGGTCCTCAACACCCTGATCGACAAGTACGACCGCAAGGGCAAGCTGGGCGGCGCGGGCTTCTACGAGTACGTCGACGGCAAGGCCACCGGCCTGTGGGACGACCTGCGCGAGATCTTCAGCTCGAGCCGTGAGCTCCCGGAGGGCGTCACCTTCCAGGATCTCAAGGACCGGATGATGTTCGCCGAGTCCATCGAGACCCAGAAGTGCTTCGACGAAGGCGTGCTCACCAGCACCGCCGACGCGAACATCGGCTCGATCTTCGGCATCGGCTTCCCGGCCTGGTCGGGTGGCTCGCACCAGTTCATCGTGGGCTACCCCGGTGGCCAGGAGGCCTTCGTGGCCCGTGCCGACGAGCTGGCCGCGAAGTTCGGCCCGCGCTTCGAGGTCCCGGCCTCGCTGCGCAAGTAAGTCGGTAGTTCCCGGTTCGCGCCGGATCCGGACGCCCGTCACCTCATCGAGGTGGCGGGCGTTCGCGGAGCGGCGCGAGAGCAGGGCTAGCGGAAGCCGATCGCGCCGACGATGTCGCCGTGGCGGTATCGCAGGTACTTCTCGACGAGCGCCTCCTCGACTGCTGCGGTTGCGGTCACGAGGGTGATCACCACGAATTCCTTCGAGGCGCCCGCCTTCCATTTGCCGGTCTCGAAGTCGTCGATCATCCCCGCGGCGCGCACGTTCAGATCCTTTTCCTCGACCTGTTCGGCCGCGGTTTCGGCGGCGGCCGCGTCCTTCATCGCCAGCACGAACTGGGTGAACTTCACGGCACCACCCTCGGCGGTCAGCAGCATCTCGGTGGCGTACTCGCAGCCGAGTCCGGTGAGCTTGCTGCCCTTCGCGATCGGCGCGCAATCCTTGTGATCGCGCCCCTCCACCCAGTCGGCCTTCATCTCGACGTCGCCGAGTTTGAAGTTCCACGGACCTTCGTAGTCGACATAACTCAACCGCGCCGGCGCCTTGGGCTTCGGGCTGGTGGTGGTCGTGGGCTTCCTCGAAGTGGTGGAATCAGACGGCTTCCCGGTCGCCGACGCGGCCACTGCCGTACCCGCAACGTCGCGACCAGCCGATATGAGCAGCCCGGCGCCGACGATCAACCCGGCGACCACGACCAGGGCGATGACGATCCACCCCGCATTCGACTTCGGTGGGGGCGGACCGAGCGGCGGAATCTCCTGTGCGTACGGGGCAGGCGGCTGCCCCCACGCCCCGGGATCCTGTTGCCCCGATGGATACGTCATGACCAACCCCCCTTGTCATCCCCGACGGCGCCCCGAGCCCGCCCGAGTTCTTGCCATCGACCCTACTTTGTGCGGGCGCCGAGGATGACGCTGACATTGTCGTAGCGGGGCGACCGACAGTTCGGATGGTGTTAACCCGGGCGTGTGCTCCGGTGGATAGCGTTGCGGCCCATGGGACGTCGGGTAGCCGCGGTACTTTTCGGTGCGATGGTGGTCGGGGTGAGTGCGCCGGGGGCGGTGGCCGATCCCGGGGTTCGGGTGTTGGGGGAGCAGGTTGTCGCGCACGACGTGGACTATCGGGGAACTGTGGTCGGCGGGCTGTCGGGGATCGACTATCTGGCGGGCACCGGGGAATACGTGCTGATCAGCGACGATCGGTCGGAGAAGGGACCTGCTCGGTTCTATACGGCCCGGATTCCGGTGGGGGAAACGGGGATCGGCGAGGTGAGTTTCACGGGGACGGCTCCGCTGCGGCGTGCCGACGGCGCGGTGTACTCGCCGAAGTCGGTGGATCCGGAGGACATCCGGGTGGATCCGTGGACTGGCGACTACTTCTGGACGCAGGAAGGCGAGCGGGCCGGTGGGGTGCTCGCGGATCCGTCGGTGCGGGTCACGCGAGCCGACGGCGGTTTTGCCGCCGAGCTGCCGATCCCGGAAAACGAACGGATGCGGGCTGATTCGGGGCCGCGGCAGAATCAGGCGCTCGAAGGGGCGACGTTCGCCGCCGGTGGGGCGTTGTTCGTGACCGCGATGGAGGGACCGCTGATCCAGGACGGACCGGGAGCTACCACGACAGCGGGGGCGACGACGCGGATCACCGTGCAGGCCAGGTTCGGGCCGGTGCTGGCGCAGTACGCGTATCCGCTGGAACCGGTGTTCGCCGAGTCGCGACCCGAGGCGGGGCAGGCGAGCAATGGCGTGACCGCGATCCTGGCCGACGACGCGCTCGACCCGACGCGATTCCTCGTGGTGGAACGCGCTTTCGCCAAGGGCGTGGGGAACCGGGTGCGAATCTTCGAGATCGACACCGCCGCCGCGAGCAATGTGCTCGACGCGCCGATCGCGGGTGCGCGTCCGGTGGCGAAGCGGCTCGTCGCCGACCTCACCGATCTCGGGATCGAGGCCGTCGACAATATCGAAGCGATGACGTGGGGCCCGCGTCTGCCGTCGGGTGAGCGCACATTGGTGCTGGTCGCGGACAACAACTTCGCCGCCGAACAACGCACTCAGCTGATCGCGCTCGCGGTGCGCTGAACCACGGTTCGGACAACCGATGCCGCCACAGCGTCGAATCTCCACCCGATAGATGCCGGATCGCGCTAGCTTGGATATGTGCGGTGATGTCGATTCCGCATACCGACCGAAATGCCGGTGACGCCGAGTTTGTGAGAGGTGGTCACATGGATCCGGAGCCGACGCGATTGCAGCGCGGGCTAGCCGAAGCGGCACCGGTGGGTCTGGATACACAGCGGACGAAGGCGCCGGGGGAGCCCGACGAGGCTGTGATCGCGGAGCTGGACGTCATGGGGCTCACGGGGGCCAAGGAGATCGGGCGCGGCGGGTTCGGTGTCGTGTATCGAGCTTTGCAGCCGGCGCTGGATCGGGTGGTCGCGGTGAAGGTGCTGTCCTCGGAGATCGACGTGGAGAGCCGCGAACGGTTCCTGCGCGAGGAACAGGCGATGGGCAGGCTGTCGGGGCACCCGAATATCGTCGACATCCTGCAGGTCGACGTGACCGAGACCGGGCTGCCGCTGATCGTGATGCCGTACTGTTCGCGCGGCTCACTCGAACGGCTCATTCACGATCGCGGCCCGCTGACCTGGTCGGATACCTTGCGGGCGGGGGTGAAGCTGGCGGCGGCGATCGAGTCGGCGCATCGGGCGGGGATCCTGCACCGGGATGTGAAACCGGCGAACGTGCTGATCAGCGGCTATGGCGAACCGCAACTCACCGACTTCGGCATCGCCCGCATCCCCGGCGGTTTTCAGACGTCGAGCAGCCTGATCACCGGGTCGCCCGCGTTCACCGCGCCGGAAGTGCTCAAGGGCGAAGAACCGACCGTGCGGTCTGATATCTATGGTCTCGGCGCGACCCTGTTCGCGCTGCTCACCGGGCATGCCGCCTTCGAACGCCACGCCGGGGAGAAGGTGGTCGCCCAGTTCCTGCGGATCACCACCCAGCACGTCCCCGACCTGCGCGCCCAGGACATCCCCGGCGACGTGGCCGGGGTGATCGAGCGGGCTATGGCGCCGGACCCGCCCGACCGTCCGTCCTCGGCCTACGAATTCGGCGAACAGCTGCGCGATGTCCAGCGCGCCCACGGCCAGATGCCCGACGAAATGGCGTTGCTCGACTCCGCGGAGACCACCGACGCCGCACCGGAGGTCCTGAAATCGGTCACCGGCCGCCGCAGTTGGCCGCTGACCCTGCAGCCCGCGGGCGCCTCGGTGCCCATGCCGAGCACGAGCACCGGCACCCTGCCGCCGACCGCGGCCACCAAATTCCGCCCGCCGACGCCCGCCCGCGAACCCTTCCCCCGCCAGCGCCTGCTCGACGTGCTGCGCGCGGGTGGCGAGCGCCGGCTCGCCCTGATCCACGCGCCCGCCGGATTCGGCAAGAGCACCGTCGCCACCCAGTGGCGCGCGGACCTGGCCACCCGCGATATTCCGGTCGCCTGGCTCGGCGTCGACCAGGCCGACGACAGCGAGATCTGGTTCCTCGCCCACCTCATCGAGGCCATCCGCCGGGTGCGCCCCGACGTCGGCGCAGGCCTCGAACAGGTGCTGGAGGAGCGTGCCGCCGACGCGGTCGCCTACGTGATCGCCACCCTGATCGATGAGATCCACGCCAGCGGGCGACCGGTGGTCGTGGTGGTGGACGACTGGCACCGGGTGCGCGACCCCGGCGTGCAGCGCGCGATGGCGACTCTGCTCGACAACGGCTGCCACCACGTGCGGTTCGTTATCACCAGTCGCGATCAGTCCGGCCTGCCGATCAGCCGGTTGCGGGTGCGCGACGAACTGGTGGAGCTGGATGCCGCCGCGCTGCGGCTCACCGAATCGGAGACCCGGCAGATCCTGGTGGAGCGCAACGGTTTCGCGCTCACCGATGAGCAGGTCGAGCAGATCCACACGGCGACCGACGGCTGGCCCGCCGCGATCCAGCTGGTGAGCCTGACACTGCGCGGGAAGGCCGATCCGGCCCAGCTGCTGAGTTCGCTCGCCGAGGGTGGGCACGGAATGCGGGAGTACCTGGCCGAGAACGTGCTCGACGCGCTGGCGCCGGAGCAACTGGAGTTCCTGATGGCGATCTCGGTGGTCGAGCGGGTGAACGGCTCCCTGGCCGGGCTGCTCGCCGACGTCACCGACGGTGCCGCGATGCTGGAACAGGCCGAACAGCGTGAGCTCTTCCTGCACCGGATCCAGCACGATCCGGAGTGGTACCGGATGCAACCACTGTTCGCCGAGCATCTGCGCGCCCGGCTCGACCGCGAGCATCCCGGACGCTCGAAACTGCTGCACCGCAGGGCAGCTCGCTGGTACGCCGAGCATCAGCTGCTCCGCAAGTCGGTGGACCACGCGCTGGCCGCGACCGATCTCAAGCTCGCCGCCGATCTGCTCGAAAGCGGCGGCATGGACCTGATCGACGGTTCCCGGCTCGCCACGCTGCTCGGCAGTGTGTCGAAACTTCCTGTGCAGCAGGTGACTTCACGCTCGAAGCTGTTGATGGCGGTAGCCAGGGCGAATATGAACATGCAGCAGACCGGGACCGCCCGCAGTGCGCTCGGCAGGCTCTCGAACCTGCTGGCCCGCAGCGCGCCCGGCGCGCCCGAACTGACCGAACAGCGATGTGTGGCAACCGTTCTGGATGCGGCTGACCGGATAGCCCATGATGACACCGCCGAGGTGGCCGACAGCCTGACCGCCCTCCTGGAAGAACCCGGCGACCTGCCCGCTTGGACCGTGTCGACCGCCGCCAACTTGATGTCGTTCGTTCGGCTCTGTGAGTTCGACTTCGACGCGGTGACCGAGCTCCAGGACTGGGCCGCGGACTATCACGCACAGTCGAAGGACCCGCTCGGTCCGGTGTTCGGTCTCTGCGCGCAGGGCGATGCCGCCTACGAGCAACTCGATATCGGCACCGCCACCACCTGTTTCGAGCAGGCCTACGAGACGGCACGGGACCGGGCGGGGCCGCGTTCGGACGCCGCCCGCATCGCCGCCGCTCTGCTCGGGGAAGTGGCTTATCGCCGAGGTGATCTGGCGTTGGCCGATCGGCTGCTCGACGAGAGCCACGAGCTGGTCACCCGGGTCGGCCCCGTCGACTTCCTGATCGCGACCTTCGTGGTCGGCGCCAGGGTGAAGGCCGCGCTCGGCGACCAGTACACGGCCTCGGCCCGCCTCGACGAAGGCGCGCGAGTGGCCGCGGAGAACGGGCTGGCGCGCCTGGATGCCCATGTGCGGGCCGAACGGTCCAGGCTCGGATTGCCCACGGGCGACGACAAATTCATCCCCGATGCCTCGGGTAACGGCGCACGGCGCAAGAAGGGCGCCGCCGCGCTGATCACCGAGGCGCGCGCCATCGCCGATATCCGAATTCTGCTGGCCGAACAGCGGCTGCGCGCCGATGACCGCGCCGCCCGCCATGCCAGGGTGATCTACGCGAAAATGCTCGAACAGTCCCGTCCCCGTGCCGAATTGGACGCGACCCTGCTGCTCGCGGAGTGCCTGGCGTCGGCCGGGTGGGTCGGGGAAGCGACCGGGCTGGTGCTGCCGGTTCTGCGCACCTGCGCCGAACTCGGCTGGACCCGGCCGCTGCTGGACGCGGGGCCGGGTGTGGTCGGCCTGCTGCACGTGCTGCGCACGCAATCCCATGACGGGCAGGAGCATCCCATCCTGCAGGATCTACCCGGTCACTTCCTCGACGAGTTACTGGCCTGAGCAGCGCAGTCTAGGGCTGCCACCACGGGCGCAGCGGGACATCCCAGGCGCCGTTCGAATCCAGCTTCACGCCGAGGACGTGGTGCAGCTGGATCACGTTGCGCTGGAAGCCGAGTCGGCAGCCCGCCATGTACAGGCCCCACACCTTCGCAGTGCCCTCGCCGACCTCGGCGACGGCCTCGTCCCAGTTGGAGACCAGGTTCTTGCACCATTCGTGCAGCGTGAGCGCGTAGTGCTCGCGCAGGTTCTCCTCGTGCAGCACTTCGAGGCCGACGTTCTGGATATCGGAGATGATGCGGCCGGAGCCGATCAGCTCACCATCAGGGAAGACGTAGCGGTCGATGAAGTCGCCCGCCTTGGTGGTGCGGGTGTTGTCGTGGCGGGTGATGCAGTGATTGAGGAACAGGCCGCCCACCCGCAGCTTGTCTTTGATGTAGCCGAAGTAGAACGGGTAGTTGTGCACACCGATGTGCTCGGTGAGGCCGATCGAGGAGACCGCGTCGAACTCGCCCTCGGGGATGTCGCGGTAGTCGCTGTGCCTGACCTCGGCCAGTGCACCGAGGCCTTCCTCGGCGATCTTCTGCTGGGCCCAGGCGGCCTGTTCGGCCGATAACGTCGCGCCGATCACCTGCACGCCGCGGCTCGCGGCGTAGCGGACCATGCCGCCCCAGCCGCAGCCGATGTCGAGCAGCCGGTCGCCTTCCTTCAGCCGCAGCTTCTCGAAGATCAGGCGGTACTTGTTCTCCTGTGCCTGTTCGAGCGTCCAGTCCTCGTCGCCGTACACCGCGCAGGTGTAGGTCATCGACGAGCCGAGGACGTACTCGTAGAACTTGTTGGAGACGTCGTAGTGGTGATGGATCGCCTCGGCATCGCGAGTCTTGGAGTGGCGCAAGCCTTCCAGCGCGATCCGGCGCCACCGCGGCAGCGTCTCCTGTGGCGGGGGTGCGATCGGCTTGAGCCGCTCCCAGCCGAGCGAGCGGGCGATGGTGACCAGTGACAGTGCCGAAGGACGATGGAACTGCATGTCCTGCATGGCTTTCAAGATGTCGTACGGGTCGCCGGGGTGCACCCCACCGGCGGCCATGTCGCCCGCGATGTAGGCGCGTGCCATGCCGAGGTCACCCGGGGCGCCTGCGAGGTAGTTGATGCCGCGTGGGGTCTTGATGTCGAGGGTGTAGGGCGCGTCCTCGGGGCCGGTCGCGCTGCCGTCGTAAGCGGTCACGCGGACGGGGATCTCGCCGTCTACGAGGCTTTCGACGACCTCGGCAATGTTGAGCCTGGTCCCCAGCTCGGCCAATACCTCGGATCGGTCCTTGAATGTCGTCACTTGCGTTGCACCGCCTTCGAATACAGATTCAGCAGTCGTTGGCCCGGGTCGTAACGGGTCTTCAGTTCGGTATAGGTGTCGCCGCCGTAGAGCTCGGCGAACTCGGCCTCGTCGTAGTAGGAGTCCGAGTAGAGCGACTTGTGCCCGTCGAACGCGGACACGATCTTCTCGATGGCGCGGTTGGCCGCCCCTTCCGGTTGACCTCGCTTGGTCGGCACCGCCGACCAGAATCCGACATTGACGTAGGTGCGCTGTGGTTCGAGCGGGTACAGCGGCCACGGACGCGCACCGTCCGCCGCCGGCGCGTCATCGGTCGCACGCAAGCGCAATGGGCATAACCAGATCGGCTCGATCGGTATTTCCCGCAGGAACCATTCGACGAAGTCGGCGGTGTGTTGCACCGGTACTTCGATGTCCTGTACGACGCGTTCCTGCGGCGGGTTGCCCTTGCGGGCCTGCCTGCGGTCGTCGAAGTGGTACTTGCGGTCGAGCGCGACCAATTTCCAGTAGAAACTGCTGCGGCGCCGCGATTTCGGCCAGAGCCTGCGGATCTTCGGGTTCTGGGCGCCGAACGCGCGCGAGCACCAGAACCAGTCGGTATCCCAGCGCCACAGGTAGTCGTGGATGGTCAGCCGGTCTCGTTTCACGCCGTCGGCGTGCTGCAGGGAGCGGTAGAAGATATCCATGCCGGTGTAGTCGCTGACCTGGCCCGGCTCGTCGGTCTTGCGGCCCAGGGTCAGGTAGCTCTCGTCTGCGGTGAACACCACGCCGTCGATGTAGTCGACCACTTCGTCTTCGTAGCGGCGTTCCACGACGATCCGATCGAGTTCGGCTTCCAGTTCGCGCAGGTCGTGGAAGCGCACGTGCCGCAGTTCCACGAACGGCAGCACGGGTTCGAGCTCGATCTTGAGCCGGACGGAGTACCCGAGCGTGCCGTAGGAGTTGGGGAACCCGTGGAACAGGTCGGCGTGCTCGCCCGTCGGCCTCGCGGTGACGATCTCGCCCGAACCGGTCAAAATGTCCATTTCCAGCACGGATTCGTGGGGTAGACCATTGCGGAACGAGGTCGATTCGATGCCGAGGCCGGTCACCGCGCCGCCCAGGGTGATGGTCTTGAGCTGGGGAACCACCAGCGGCGCCAGCCCGTAGGGGAGGGTTGCCGCGACGAGGTCCTCATAGGTGGTCATGCCCGCGACGTCGGCCGTGCGGGCCTGCGGGTCTACCGCGATCACCTGCCCGAGGCCGGACACGTCGAGGCCGGGCGCGGTGGTTGCCGCCCTGGCCCGGAACAAGTTCGATGTCTTCTTCGCCAGTCGGACGACGGCACCGGGTGGGATGGCGCGATAGCTTTCCAGCAGTCGCTCCACGCCCGCTCGATGCGCGGCATATCCGGACTCACGTGCGGCCGGTTCGTGACCAGCCCTACCCAAAAGACTCACTGCCACCCCTTTGACGCTAGTACGACCCCGACCGCCGAGCCACTGGATACTTGCGCGCCGCGGAAAAATGTCACGCACATGTTTCCCGCTCGCCCCAACCTGGTCGGGAGATCCGGTCGGGCACAGGGCAGGATGTAACCCGGTCGAACCTCTAGCAAGGAGTCAACAGTGGGACAGGTCAGTGCCAGCAGTTCGATCGTCGTCGCCGCGGATCCGCAGCGCACACTCGCGGCGATCGGCGACTACGAAACGATCCGGCCGCGCATTCTTTCCGCGCATTACCGCGACTACAAGGTTGTCGAGGGCGGTCAGGGCGCGGGCACTGTGGTGGAGTGGACGCTGCAGGCCACCGAGAAGCGCACCCGCAACGTGCGCGCGACGGTGACGGTGGCGGATTCGGTCCTCACCGAGCGCGACGCCAACTCCACCATGGTCAACACCTGGACCGTCACCCCGGACGGCGCCGGCTCGAAGGTCACCGTCGAGACCACCTGGAAGGGTGCGGGTGGCATCTCGGGCATCTTCGAGGGCATCTTCGCCCCGCTCGGCCTGAAGAAGATCCAGGCCGAGGTGCTGGGCAACCTCTCGCGCGAACTGGTCTGAAATCCCGGTCCGTGCAGGTCAGGCCTTGCCGATGTCGAAGAGGTTTCCTTCGGGATCGGCGAGGGTTGTCCACTGGCCGCCGTACTCGTCGAAGTCGGCGATGTGCTTGGCGCCCAAGCTGATTGCGCGCTCGATGTAGTCCGGGGACTGTGCCGAGGCGAAATCCAGGTGAACGACGTTTTTACCGGGGGTCTTGTCCGGGACCTTGATGAACATCAGCAGCGGGGTTGTGCCTGCGGATTTGCCGACGGTCGCGAAGAACTCCGATGCTTCCGGATCGACGGTCGTGTCCATCAGTTCGGCGTAGAACGCGGCCAGGCTGGCGGCGTTGTCGCAGTCGATCGTCACATTCGCCAGGGCGATGGTCATCAGATGTCTCCTTCGGTGATCGGCCAGCACACTTCGGTGCGGTAGGCGGCCGGGTTATCGGTGATTTCCGGGCCGACGAGGTAGCGCTCGCGGACCGGCTCGTCGGGCAGTGCGGCGCCGCGCTCGGCGACGTGGCTGCCGAGGGCGCCGTAGGTGCGGTCGAAGTCTTCGAACGGGCCCTCGTGCACGGCCACGGCGAAGTGGCGGGCAGGGAAGTCGACGACGGTGAAGCCGCGGGTGGGGATGAATTCGGCCCCGGGCGGCAACGGCACGTACGCGGTGACCGCGCCGTTGTCTTCGGTGAAGAACTCGTTGGAATAGGTCGCGCCCGCAACACCTCCCGGGTCGACACCGGCTTCGAGCAGGATCATGTACAGCTGCTCGAACGCCGTGCCGCACCAATCGGCGATGGCGTTGTGCTCGACCTGGTCGGTGACCGTGAGCGCGGTGAACGCGGGCTCGATCCGGTAGTCGACCTCGATCGGTGGTGGCGGCGCGGTGAGCAGGGCGCGCAGCGAGACCACCACCTCGCGGGTGCGATCCAGCGCCGCCTCCATCCTGGTCAGATGCGTCCGCAGCGCGGTGTCGCGCTCGGCGGGGTCGGCGGCGGCGAGCACGGTGCGGATCTCCGGGAGCGGCATGTCCAGATCTCGCAGGCGCCGGATCAGATGCGCCCGTTCCGCCTGGTCGGTGGAATATCGGCGGTAGCCGGTGCCCGCGTCTATCGCGGCCGGTTCGAGGAGCTCGATCTCGTGGTAATACCGCAGCGTCTTGACGCTCAGATGGGTGAGGCGGGCGAACTCGCCGATCGCCACGGTTGCTGTCATGACGTCCAGAGAACACCCTCCAGCAGGTGGAGAGTCAACAATCGATTACGCGGGCGTCAGCACGAACGCGGCGAGTAGCGGCCACGAGCCCTCGCGCCACCACGAGTAACCGAACCAGACGCCGGGGGTGATCTCGCGGATCTCGTCGTAGACCTGCGGGGTGGGTGACGGCGCGTAGTTCAGCGCCCAGGCAGGCGCGCCGTCGAGAACCGACGGTGCTCGATAGACATCGGCCGGGAACGCCTCGATCCCGGCGCCGGTGACCCGGTTGGTCAGCGAGCCGCCGTCGGGCCCGGTACGGAACACCTTGCCGATCCACAGCGCCGGTGCGGTCGCTTCGAGTTGCGGCGGACGGGTCACCCAGCCGTTGGTGAGGCCCGTCGCGATCGCGCCCGCCTGCGCGTCGCGGTAGATCTGGTCCTGCTGGGCGACACCGCACCGGAAGCGCAGCGAATCGACGGTCGCCGCCCGATTGCCCGGATCGACAAGGCAGCCGTTGCCGTAGTCGGCGATTCCGGCCACGGGGTCGGCCGATACGACGGCGGGTGAGTGAAGAAGCAGGCTGGCGACAGCGGCGCACAGGGCTGACGTGGACATCAGCCGCGCACGGGATGCATTCATGGGATCTCCTGGAGATTGCTGAATCATTGCCCGATCGGTCTTGATCGTATGCCCGAACGCGTAGCGGAGCCATACCGGAGGCGACCGAATCCCACGACTAAACTGACAATCTCACGCGCCCGATCCCCGCACCCAACGCACCCCGACGGTTTTCGGCCGCCTCGCACCCGAGGGGCGAGACGGAACGCCGAAGGCGCAGTATCGTCCCTCGGGTGCGAGGCCTCCATGGCCGAAAACCCAGCGGCCCCGGCCGCAGACAAACACAGGAGTGTTCAGTGCAACCCGGTGATGGTCAGTTCGATATGCAGGCACTGCTTGCCCAGGCACAGCAGATGCAGCAGGCAGTGATGCAGGCGCAGGCCGAGCTCGCCGAGACCGAGGTGGCCGGGCAAGCCGGCGGCGGTCTGGTGCAGGCGACGATCAAGGTCAGCGGCGAGGTGATCGCGCTGACGATCGACCCGAAGGTGGTCGATCCGGCCGATGTCGACGGTCTGCAGGACCTGGTCATCGGTGCGATCAACGACGCGATGGCCAACGCGCAGCAGCTCGCGGCCGAGCGCCTCGGCCCGCTGTCGCAGGGTCTCGGCGGCGGCTCGATGCCCGGTCTGCCCGACTTCTGATGTATGAGGGGCCGGTTCAGGATCTGATCGACGAGCTGGGCAAACTGCCCGGCGTCGGTCCGAAGAGCGCACAGCGCATCGCTTTTCATCTGCTGGCGGTGGAGCCGCCGGATATCGACCGGCTGCAGGCCGCCCTGCAGAAGGTGCGCGACGGCGTGCAGTTCTGCGTGTCGTGCGGCACCGTCGCCGATGGTGAGCTGTGCCGGATCTGCGCCGACCCACGCCGCGACCGCACGATGATCTGTGTAGTCGAGGAACCAAAGGATGTGCAGGCGATCGAGCGCACCCGCGAGTTCCGTGGTCGCTACCACGTGCTCGGCGGTGCGCTCGATCCGCTCAGCGGCGTCGGGCCCGATCAGTTGCGGATCAGGGAGCTGCTCACCCGCATCGGCAATCAAGAGGACGGCATCGATGTGAGCGAGGTGATCATCGCGACCGACCCGAATACCGAGGGCGAGGCGACGGCCACCTACCTGGTGCGGATGCTGCGCGATTTCCCCGGGCTCACCGTCACGCGGTTGGCCTCAGGGCTGCCGATGGGTGGCGACCTGGAATTCGCCGACGAACTGACCCTCGGGCGCGCGCTGTCCGGTCGGCGGACGTTGTAGCACTGGCAGGCCGGTGGCGTCGGTCGCCGCCGGCCACCTCGGAATCAGAGTTCGACGCGGGTCCAGGTGACGCCGTCGCCGGCGGCGGGCTTGCCGTTGGCCCAGTCCCAGATGATCCGGGCGACCTGCGCCGGGTCGTCGAGGGTGGTGCCGAAGTGCCGGTCGGGGGCGCCGTCGCGGTATTCGAGGGTGTACGGGCCGCTCGGGTCGCGGTAGGTCTGGATGTACTGCTGTTCGCCCTGCTCGACGATCAGGTACGGGTTGGGAGCGGCGAGTCCGGTGACCCACTGGTGCGCCAATTCCTCGGTGATATAAGGGAATTCGCCCGCGCCGCCGTGGGTGACGTTGACCGGGATGTGGCCTGCCGGGTCGATCAGCCAGCTCAGCTGCGGATCGTAGACGGCATAGCCGCGGGGGGTGGCGAGGTCGAAGAGCAGGTTGCGGACGAAGCCGATGGCGTCGTACGGCGAGGGGATGTAGAGCGTGTCGCCGCTGGGACCGCCGACGGATTCGACGCTGAGGAACGAGTCGTCCACCGGCAGTTCGGCGTTGCGCGCGTTCAGCTCGGCCGCGATCTCGGCGATCGGTTCGGACTCGGTGACGCCCTCCTGGGCGGCCAGATACGCGTCGATCTCGTCGACGGAGCTGGCGACGCCGGACGGCAAGAGGATGTGGTCGTAGCTCACGGGGTCAACCCTACGGGGAGCGGCGCAGGCGGCCATCGATGCGGGTCGTCGGTGTCGAGCTATTACCGCGGTGTTTCGAAAGGGCGGCCGGTCGGGAAACTCCGCTTTCGTCGGCCCGCGCGGTGTCGGTGGTGTGTGGTCCACTTGGTGAATGGGCATCAAGGTGTCACTCGAGCACCGCACGGCATACTCCTTCGATCGGCTCGTCGAGGTGCATCCGCATGAGGTGCGGTTACGTCCGGCGCCGCATTCGCGGACTCCGATCGAGGCGTATTCCCTCGAGGTGTCCCCGGCCGACCACTTCGTCAACTGGCAGCAGGACGCGTTCGGCAATTTCGTTGCGCGCCTGGTGTTTCCGAATCCGACCAAGGAATTGTCGATCACCGTGGGGTTGATCGCCGACCTCGAGGTGGTCAACCCGTTCGACTTCTTCATCGAGGATTACGCCGAGTTCTTCCCGTTCGAGTACGAGACCGCGCTGGCCGAGGATCTCGCGCCGTATCTGCGGCGTGTCGACGAGGCGGAGCCGGGCAGCGGGCCGGGCGAGCTGCTGCGCGACTGGGCGCGGGCGCACCGGCCGCAGAGCCGCATCCGGGCCATCGACTATCTCGTCGAACTCAATTACGCGCTGCGCAACGCGGTCGACTACACCGTGCGCATGGAGGCGGGTGTGCAGACGCCCGATCACACGCTGCGTACCGCGCTCGGATCCTGCCGCGACTCGGCGTGGTTGCTGGTCGGCGTGCTGCGTGAGCTGGGGTTGGCCGCGCGTTTCGTCTCCGGCTACCTGGTCCAGCTCACCTCGGACGTGCCGTCGCTGGACGGCCCGTCGGGTCCGACCGCCGATTTCACCGATCTGCACGCCTGGACCGAGGTATATCTGCCCGGTGCGGGCTGGGTTGGCATGGACCCGACGTCCGGGCTGTTCGCCGGCGAAGGCCACATTCCGCTCGCCGCCACCCCGCATCCCGGCGCCGCCGCGCCGATCACCGGGGCGACCGGGATCACCGAGGCCACCCTGGATTTCAGCAATGTGGTTCGGCGCATCCACGAGGACCCGCGAGTCACGCTGCCCTACACCGATTCTCAGTGGGAACGCATCGTCGCTTCCGGTGCGGCGATCGACGCGCGGATGGCCGCCGCCGAGGTGGGCCTCACCATGGGCGGCGAGCCGACGTTCGTCTCCATCGACGACCAGATCAGCGCGCAATGGACCACCGACGCCGACGGTCGGCACAAACGTGAGCGCGCCGTCGACCTCGCCGACCGCCTCCGCGCGATCTACGCGCCGACCGGCATCGTGCAGTATCGCCAGGGCAAGTGGTATCCCGGTGAACCCCTGCCCCGCTGGGAGATCGCGATCGCGTGGCGGGCCGATGGTGAGCCGATCTGGCAGCGTCAGGATCTGCTCACCGATCCGTGGACGCCGGTTGCGCGGCACACGCCGGTGAAACCGGTTGTCGCCGAAGCGGCGGGGACCGGTCACCCGAACGGATACGCGCCCGCCGGTGCCGAGGTCGCGACCACGGTGGTCGCGTTGGGGCCGGCGGACGAGCCCAGTGAAGAGGCTGCCGACGACGTGCCCGGATCGGCCGAGGCGGTGCTCGGTGCGCGCATCCCCGCCGCCAAGGTCGTCGCCGACCCGGTCGGCATGGTGGCCGTCTTCGACGCGCGTCGTCGAATCGGCGGTGACGATGTCGCTGCCGTGGTTATCGCGCTGGGGCTCGCCGAGGATGACGATGTTCGTGGGAACCGCGAAACGGGCGGTGTCGATCTGCTCGAGAAAGTCGACGGCGCCGACGATCTCGCCGAAGCGGCAGCGCCTGCTGTCGAGGTCGTGGAGTTCGACGACGGGCCGGTGCTGATCGACGAGCCGGTCGAGTTGGTCGCCGCCGAACATCGCCGCGCCGCGGAGATTCAGCAGGCCTGCGCCGATGCGGGTGGCGATGTTCGCCCGGCGAAGAAGGCCGAGGAGCCGAAGAAGGCCGACGAGTCGAAGAAGGAAGCGAAGAAGACTGCCAAGGCCGCCGAGAAGGCAAAGGAAGAACTACGAAAAGTCCTGGGTAAGAAGAAGCTTCGAGGAAAGAAGGAGGACGGGAATGCCCCGCGGTCGGCGTTCCCGCCCATTCAGCTGACTCGCTCGCAGCCGACCAACTCGGCTGCCGGGGTCGTCACCGACCGGCCACCCGCCGCGGGCATCGGGGCGGCCAAGGCATTGATCGCGGAGATCGCGGGCACCCTCGGACTGCCGGATGGGCAGGTGCGGCCCGCGTTCGAGGATCCGTTGGCGCGGTTGGCGGCGACAGTCAGTGCGCCGTACGGCGATCCGCCGCCCGCCGATATCGACCCGGCCGAGGACTCGCCCGAGGTGCGGCGGGTATTGCTCGAGAGTCTGGAGGAGTCGGTCGATCAGCCGTCGGCGTACGTGTTGCCGATTCACCGGCGCGCCGATGGCGCGGGGTGGGCCAGCGCCGATTGGCAGCTGCGGCGCGGGCGCGGTGCGGACGGTCGTGGCCGGATTGTGCTGGCCGATGGCGATTCGCCTGCGGGACTTCGCCTTCCGATCGGCTCGGTGTCCTGGCACGCGCCGCCGATCCTGCCCGACAGCGACCCGCTCTACCAGCAACCGTTGCGCGCGGACCGGGCCGAGCCGCCCGCCGCGGTCGAGGCGGCCGATTTCACGCCGACTACCGCCTTGGTCGCCGAGGTCAGGCAGGGGCGGCTGCATGTGTTCCTGCCGCCGGTCGCCGAGCTCGACGACTTCCTCGACCTGATCGCCAAGGTCGAGGCCGCGGCGGTGGCGATCGGGCAGCCGGTGGTGCTCGAGGGTTACGCGCCGCCGAGTGACGCACGGCTGCAAACCTTTTCGGTGACGCCCGACCCCGGCGTGATCGAGGTGAACATCATGCCGACCAGCTCGTTCGCCGAGCAGGCGGAGGTGCTCAACACCCTCTACGAACAGGCCAGACTCGCCCGGCTGAGCACCGAGTCCTTCGACGTGGACGGCACGCACGGCGGCACCGGCGGCGGTAACCACATCACCC
Organism: Nocardia sp. FBN12; assembly: GCF_050320175.1. Classification (GTDB taxonomy): domain Bacteria; phylum Actinomycetota; class Actinomycetes; order Mycobacteriales; family Mycobacteriaceae; genus Nocardia. The sequence goes on from NZ_CP190048.1 coordinate 6,313,691, forward strand.
TCGGCGGGGTGACCCCGGCGCGTTCGCCGATGCTGCGCCGCCCCGATCTGCTGGTCTCCATGCTCACCTACTGGCAGCGCCATCCCGCGCTGTCGTACCTGTTCGCGGGTCGTTTCGTGGGTCCGACCTCGCAGGCCCCGCGCGCGGACGAGGGTCGCGAAGGCGCGCTCTACGAACTCGAGATCGCCTTCGCCGAGGTCGCCAGGCTCACCGCCGAACAAGCCGCCGGGCCAACGCCGTACGAAATCCGTTCGGCCCCTTGGCATATCGACCGCGCGCTGCGGCATCTGCTCACCGACCTCACCGGCAACACCCACCGCGCCGAGTTCTGCATCGACAAGCTGTACAGCCCCGACTCCGCGCGTGGCCGGCTCGGACTGCTCGAGCTGCGCGGGTTCGAGATGCCACCGCATTTCCAGATGGCGATGGTGCAGTCGTTGCTGGTGCGCGGCCTGGTCGCGATGTTCTGGGACAAGCCGCTGCGGGCGCCGCTGATCCGCCACGGGGCCAACCTGCACGGCCGCTATCTGCTGCCGCACTTCCTGATGAACGACATCGCCGAAGTCGCCGCCGATCTGCGCGCGGCGGGCGTCGACTTCGACACCGCCTGGCTCGATCCCTTCACCGAATTCCGTTTCCCCCGTATCGGTACCGCGATGATCGGTGAGGCGGAGCTGGAACTGCGCGGCGCGATCGAACCGTGGCTCACCCTCGGCGAACAAACCACCGGGCAGGGCACCGCCCGCTACGTCGACTCCTCGGTGGAACGCCTGCAGGTGCGCCTGGTCGGCGCCGACCGCGGCCGCTACGCCCTGACCTGCAACGGCATGCCCGTCCCGCTACTGGCCACCGACAAATCCGACGTGCAGGTGGCAGGCGTGCGCTACCGCGCCTGGCAGCCACCGAACTCCCTGCACCCCTCGATCACCGTCGATGCCCCCTTGGTATTCGACCTGGTAGACGTCGCGACCGGCATCTCCCGTGGCGGCTGCACCTATCACGTCGTGCACCCCGGCGGCCGCGCCTACGACGACGCCCCCGTCAACGCCGTCGCCGCCCAGTCGCGCCGCAATCGCCGTTTCGAGGCCGCCGGCCATACGGTGAACCCGATGGATCCCGCCGAACTCCGTGCGAAGATCGCGGCACAGTCGACCGATGTCGGAGCACCAGGCATCCTGGACCTACGCCGCGCGCGAACAGTGTGGGGCCATTGAACAGTCACCGGGCGCGATCGCTGTCGGCCGGCCGCGCGCGAGCCGACCAGGTGCGGTAGTCGCAGGAAGTCGGTTGCTCTGGGTTTTGCGGCCGTCCCGATTCTGGACTGACGGAGGGAGGGAGCGAAGCGACTGACCGGAGGAGGGAAGAATCGGGACAAACGGGGCCACAAAACCCCGCGGCGCCAGCCGCAAAAATAACAGGAGGCTCGGTGGCTCAGCGCGATGAAGCGCTCAGGGACGGGAATCGGCAGGGGTCGGGCGTGCGCGCTCAGGTTGCCGAGCAGTTCGCGCGGTATCGGGCTGACAGTGTGGCGGGTGCGCGCTTCGACGAGTGCGGTAGGCCGACCACGGGGTACTACGACGAGTTGGTCGACGGGCGCGGGCGGGTGCGGTCGATGTGGTCGGAGCTCTCGGCCGACTTCATCGATCAGGGGGTCGGCGGGATCGACCGGATCGATCACCGGGTGCGCAGGCAGATCGAGGATGACGGTGTCACCTACACCGAGGTCGGTCTCGGCGGCGATGACGACACCGCGATCCCGCAACCTTGGCGCCTCGACCCGATTCCGCTGCTGGTGTCCGCCGAGGACTGGACCCGGCTGGAATCCGGGCTGGTGCAGCGCTCGCTGGTACTCGACGAGGTGCTCACCGATGTGTACGGCCCACGCAGGCTGCTGAGCTCGGGCCTGCTGCCGCCGGAGGTGGTGTTCGGCAATACCGGGTATGTGCGGGCCGCGCACGGCATCACGATCCCCGGCACCCATCAGCTGTTCCTGCATGCCTGCGATATCAGCCGGTGGAGCGACGGGCAGTTCCGGGTGCTGGCCGACTGGGCGCAGGCTCCCTCGGGCGCCGGGTACGCCCTGGCCGATCGTCGCGTTGTCGCCGCCGCCATTCCCGAAGCTTTCGAGCACGCGGGGCCGCGACCGCTGAGCCCGTTCGCGCGGGCCATGCGGTTGATGCTCGAGGAGGCCGCCCCCGAGCTGGCCGATGGGGAAGAGCCGGTCGTTGTCGTGCTCAGCCCGGGCTCGCATTCCGAAACTGCCTTCGACCAGGCTTATCTCGCGCAGATGCTCGGCTTTCCGCTGGTGGAGAGCTCCGATCTGGTGGTGCGCGACGGTGCGCTGTGGATGCGCTCGCTCGGCAGTTTGGAGCGGGTGGATGTGGTGTTGCGCCGCGTCGACGCCGAGTTCTCCGACCCACTGGATCTGCGACCCGATTCGCGGCTCGGGGTGGTGGGGCTGGTCGAGGTGCTGCGTCGCGGGGCGGTGACAGTGGTCAACACCCTCGGCAGCGGGCTGCTGGAATCGCCCGCGCTGAGTCCGTTCCTGCCGCGCATCGCCCGCTCGGTGCTCGGCGAGGACCTGCTGCTCGACGCCACCCCCACCTACTGGGGCGGCGACGGCACCGAGCGCGCGCATCTGGTGTCGCACGTCGGTGACCTGGTGATTCGCTCCGCCGTCGACGGCTCGACGATCTTCGGACCCAGCCTGTCGGCGGCTGAACGCGCCGACCTCGCCGCCCGCATCGAGGTCGAGCGGTGGAAGTGGGTCGGCCAGGAGCCGGCCGAGTTCTCGGTCGCGCCCGCGGTCGACGGTCCGGCGGGGCTGGCGCCGGCCCCGGTCGGCATGCGGTTGTTCTCGCTGGCCAGGCGGGGCGGCTACACGGCGATGTCGGGCGGACTCGGCCAGCAGCGCATGCGCCTGGAACCGACCCGCAGCGTGATCAAGGTGGCCGCCAAGGACGTGTGGGTCCGCGCCGCCCCGGCCACCGTGCCCGCGGCGAGTTCCGAAGCGCCGCACGAGGAACGCTTGCGCAGGGCGGTGCCGGTCGTCGAGGCGATCAGCTCCCCGCGCGTGCTCAACGACCTGTTCTGGATGGGCCGCTACAGCGAACGCGCCGAGTCGGTGGTCCGCCTGCTCGCCGCCACCCACGACGTCTACCAGGACTACCGCTACCGACCCTGGCTCGACGGCGCCGAGGCATTGCCGATCCTCATGCGCGCCCTGTCGATCACCACGGGCACGGTCGCGCCACAATCGGTGCTGCCCAATGGAACCGGTCAGCTGGTGGCCGTGCGACCAGGCGGTGCCGCTGCCACCGGACATTCGAATCCCGCTGCGGAGCACGATGATTCGACGACCCATTCCGACGGCCGAACGCGCGATGCGGAGCTCGACCAGCCCTCGCGCTCCTCGTCGGGCGACGAAGCATCAACGGGCGCAGTGCATCAGGACTCGCCAGCCGATCCAACGACGGCACAGCTGGCGGGGCAGAGTCAGTCAGCGGGTCAGTCTGTCGGGCAGACCCAGTCTGCAGGTCAGGGGCGGTCCGTGGGGCCGGGCCAGTCGGCCGGGCAGGCCCAGTCTGCAGGGCAGGGTGAGTCTGCAGGGCAGGGTGAGTCTGCAGGGCAGGGTGAGTCTGCAGGGCAGGGTGAGTCTGCAGGGCAGGGGCGCTCGGCGGGGCCGGATCGGTCCGGTGCCGATGAGGTAGAAGTCGACTCCGAGGATGAGGCGGAGGCGCCTTGGGAACGGGCGGGGACCAGTGCGCTGGCTCGGGCGCTGCGCACCACCGGTGTCACGCCTGACCGCGGGTCGGAGCCGGTGCCCGAGCCGGAATCCGAGCCGGTGCTCGCGCGGTCGCGGCAGGCACAGGGCCAGTTCACCCATCGCGCAATGGATTCCAGTGGGCAGGACGGGGTCGCCCCGCGGCGGGCGGTGGCGGGCGCTTCGGCCGAGGGGTTCCACTATCTCGCCGCGTTGACCGGGGATCGGGAGTTGGCCGGGTCGTTGTCGTACGCGGTGGATCATTACGGGTCCGCCGCGCGGGCGGTGCGTGATCAGCTGTCCGGTGACACCTGGATGATCGTGGGTGCTGTCGATCGCGCGCTGGCCGAATTCCGCAGTGCGCGAAGCGAACAGGAGACGGCGCTGTCGGCGGTGCATTCGCTGACGCTGGCGGCGTTGCTGTCGCTGTCGGGGATCGGCGCCGAGTCGCTGGTACGCGACACCGGCTGGTACGTGATGGATATCGGCAAACGGATCGAGCGTGGGCTCGCCGTCACGTCGCTGATCAATGCCGCGCTGGGACGGCGGAGTTCGGCCGAGGTACAGGGAGTTGTCGCTGACGCCGTGCTCGCCGCGACCGAGTCGGCGGTGAGTTACCGTCGCCGCCACCGTGGTTCGGCGCACGTGGCCGCGTTGGCGGGACTGCTGCTGTTCGACCCGGGCAATCCGCGGTCGCTGGTCTATCAGCTCGACCGTCTCGAGGCCGACTTCCAGGCACTGCCGGGTGGAGCGGGTGCCTCGCGTTCGGAGCGTCTGCTCGCCGATGCCCAGCGCATGCTGCGCCGCGTCGACCCGGCCGACCTGGAACACACCGACGACGACGGCGTACGGACCGAACTGGTGGAACTGCTGGAGGGGGTGCACTTGCGACTGCGCAAGCTGGCCGAATCGTTCGAAGCCACCAAACTCACTGTCCCGCTGGGCATTCAGCCGCTCTGGGGCAACACCAGGCTGGTCGGATGACACGGCGATACATGGTGGTGCACCGCACCACCTACAGCTACTCCGACGAGGTGACCAGCTCCTACGGTCGCGCATACCTCACCCCGCGCGAATTCCCAGGTCAGCGCCTGCTCGAGCACGAGATCTACATCGACCCGGTGCCCTCGGACCGCTCGGTGGGCACCGACGTCTACGGCAACACCACGACGTACTTCCACGTGACCGCCGAACACCGCAACCTGGAGGTCACCGGCGAATCCCTGGTCGACGTCGACGGCGAACACCCGGAAGCGATGCCGGGCGCCGACCTGGCCTGGGAGGCAGCGCGTCCCACCATCGGCACCGGCCCGCTCGCCGTCGAGTTCACGCTCGACCTGCTCCCACCCGAGATCACCGCTGATGTCATCGACTATGCCGCAGCGAGTTTCCCGCCGAACCGGCCGCTACTCGAAGCCGTCACCGAGCTGAACACCCGCATTCACAACGACTTCCAGTACCGTTCGGGCTCCACCACCGTGAGCACCAGCGTGGCCGATGTGTTCGCCGCCCGGGAAGGCGTCTGCCAGGACTTCGCCCGGATCGGCGCGGCCTGCCTGCGTTCCCAGGGCCTGGCCGCGCGCTACGTCTCGGGCTACCTCGCCACCGACCCGCCCCCGGGCAAGGAGCGCATGGTCGGCGTCGACGCCACCCACGCCTGGGCCGCGGTGTGGCTGCCCGGCACCGACGACACCGACCGCACCGGCCGCTGGATCGCCTTCGACCCCACCAACGACCAGTTCGCCGACGAGCGCTACGTGACAGTGGCGTGGGGCCGCGATTACCAGGATGTTCCGCCGCTCCGTGGCATCATTTACACCGATGCGAAGCAGTCCACGATCAAGGTGTCGGTCGACGTAGCCCCGGTGGAGGTGTAGTCCGTGCGTGATTTCGTCTGTCCGAATTGCGGCCAGCAGCTGGCGTTCGAGAACTCGGTCTGCCTATCGTGCCGCAGCGCACTGGGTTTCAGCCTCACCGAGCGCGCGCTGGTGGTCATCGGCGATCCACCGGGCGACGCGGCGGTCGATCACGCGGCCGGCGTCGTCGACGGTGACCGCTTCCGCCTGTGCGACAACCTCCATGTGGCGCAATGTAATTGGCTCGTCGACGGTGATGCTTCCGGTCCTGCGCTGTGTGTGTCGTGCAAGCTGACCCGGACCAGGCCCAACGATTCCGATACCGACGGCCTCGCCGCGTTCGCCGAGGCGGAGGCAGCCAAACGCCGATTGATCTTCGAACTCGTCGAACTCGGCCTGCCGATCGTGGGCCGCGACGAAGATCCCGAGCACGGCCTGGCCTTCGACCTGCTGTCCAGCCGCACGAAGGGCGTGCTCACCGGTCATATGGACGGCGTGGTCACCCTCGACCTGGCCGAAGCCGACGACCCGCATCGTGAGCAATTACGCAAGGAGATGGCCGAGCCCTATCGCACGCTGCTCGGCCATTTCCGGCACGAGACCGGGCACTACTACTTCCCCGTCCTGGTCGCCGATGACGCTGCGCTGCAACGTTTCCGCGATCTGTTCGGTGATCCGTTCGCCGACTACCAGGCAGCACTGGACCGCCACTACTCCCAGGGCGCGCCCAGTGGCTGGAAACGCGACTACGTCTCCTCCTACGCCACCATGCACGCCGCGGAGGACTGGGCCGAGACCTTCGCCCACTACCTGCACATCCGCGACACCCTCGACACCGCGGCCGCCTTCGGCCTCGCCCCCGCGGGCGCGACCCTCGACCGCCCGCAGATCGGTCGCGCCGGGTTCGACAAGATCATCGAACTCTGGCTGCCGCTGACCTGGTCGCTGAACATGGTCAACCGCTCAATGGGCCATGACGATCTGTACCCCTTCGTGCTGCCCGAGCGGGTGCTGGAGAAGATGCGCTTCGTCCACGAGCTGTGCACCGGCAGTCACGCCACCCCGGAGGCCGCCGCGACGGTGCGGTAATCCTTTGCCGATTCCGCTGCGACGCGCGTTACAGCTGGCTATTCTTCGAGATTGAGACCAGCGCGTCTCAACGGAGTCGAGACCTCGGCTCGGAATGTTCGACGAGAAGTGTGTGGCTATGAACTCTCCACTGGTATCAGTCGGTCTGCCGTTGGCGCTGGCGGTGATCATGTTCGGCCTCGGGCTCTCGCTCACCGGCGCCGACTTCGCCCGCATCGCGAAGACCCCACGCATCGTCGCCATCGCGCTGGCCTGTCAATTGCTGGTGCTACCAGTGGTCGCGTTCGGGCTGGTGCTGCTGTTCGATCTGTCGCCGATCCTGGCGGTCGGCATGATGCTGCTCGCCGCCTCGCCGGGTGGGACCACCGCGAACCTGTTCAGCCACCTGTTCCGGGGTGACGTGGCGCTGAATGTGTCACTCACCGCGGTCAATTCGATCATCGCCGTCGTCACCGTGCCGCTGGTGACGAACTTCGCCATCGGCTACTTCGAGCCGGCCGGCGAGGACGGCTCCGTCGGCTTGCAGCTGAGCAAGGTGATCCAGGTGTTCGCGATCGTGCTGGTTCCGGTCGGTCTCGGCATGCTGGTGCGCCGCTGGTCGGCCGCGTTCGCGGACCGGATGGACAAGCCGGTGCGGATCGGCTCGGCGATCACGCTGCTGCTGGTGATCGTCGGCACCATCGTCAGCGAGCGCGACACGCTGGCCGACTCACTCGCCGACGTCGGCGCCATCACCGTCGTGTTCTGCCTGATCAGCCTGTCGGCCGGCTACTACCTGCCGCGCCTGCTCGGCGTCGCCGACCGCCAGGCCATCGCCTGCTCGTTCGAGGTCGGCATCCACAACAGCACGATCGCCATCACCATCGCGATCAGCGTCCTCGACAGCACCGAGATGGCCATCCCCGCCGCGGTGTACGGCGTGCTGATGTTCCCGCTCGCCGCACTCGTCGGCTGGCTCATCACCCGCCGGCAGGCGGTCGCCGCGGAATCACGCGCGTAGGCATTTCTGCGCGACCTGTGCACCGGAAGTCACGTCACTGCTCTTGGAGGCCGCCGTATCGCCAGGTGATGTCTGGTTGCTATGGACACGCTCCGCCAGTGGGGCTAACTTCTTAGCTAAGGAGGCGTCATGGCAGGTAGCGCGGCGGAACAGTTCAACATTCACGACGCGAAGACGAACCTGTCGCGCATCATCGAGCGGGTGGAGCAGGGGGAGGAAGTCGTGATCAGTCGTGCCGGAACTCCGGTCGCCAAGGTGGTGCCGTTGAGCCGTCGGGTCAATCGCACGGGGCGTGGTTCGCTGCGTGGTCGGGTGGAATTGTCGCCCGAGTGGGATTCGCCGGAGACGAACGCCGAAATCGCCCGCGACTTCGACGCATGAGCCTACTGCTGGATACCTATGTGATCTTGTGGTGGCTGACCGACGACTTGACGCTCGATCCCGAACTTCGAGAGCGGCTCGACCACGATCCTGATGTCTACGTCAGCGCGGCGTCGGTATGGGAGATCGCGATCAAGCAGGCGTCAGGCAAGCTGGCAGGTCCTGCCGACCTACCCGAGCGGGTGGTGGGCGGCGGGTTCCTGCCGCTGGCTATCGATGCACGTCATACGATCGAGGCGGCGCGTCTGCCGATGATCCATCGTGACCCCTTCGGCCGAATTCTGATCGCGCAGGCTCGATGTGAGGACCTGACGTTTGTCACCCGCGACCCGTATTGCCTCCAGTACGAGGTCGATTCGCTGCGCTGCTGACTCAAGCGCGTAGGCGTTCCTTGCGCAGCTGCTCGACCTCGGGGAGGTCGAGCGGTGCGAGGTCGGCGGCGGGGATGCCGAGGGCCATGGCGATGAGCAGGTCGGCCAGTTCGGGGTTGCGGGCCAGTGCGGGGCCGTGCAGGTAGGTGCCGAACACCGAGCCCTGGACTACGCCCTCGGTGCCGTCGCCGACGCCGTTTCCGACACCGCGGGTCACGCGGGCGAGCGGGGCGGCGTCGGATCCCAGAGTTGTTCCGCCCCGGTGGTTTTCGAAGCCGGTGAGGGGTGCTTTCAGCCCAGTGACCAGGGGCGTGGTGGTCACCTCGCCGATGGCGCGCAGCTTTTGGGGCGAGGTGGTGACGTCGAAAAGGCTTACGCCGTCGACCTTTTCGCCCGCCGAGGTCTCGTACCAGTTGCCAAGCACCTGAATGGCGGCGCAGATGGCGAGCACGGGTGTGCCTTTGGCGGCGGCCTGCTGGAGACCGGGGTACTTCTGGAGATGGCGGGTGGCCAGCCGCTGCGCGGAGTCCTCGGCGCCACCGAGGGTGTAGATGTCGAAGGAATCCGGGACGGGATCGGCGAGGGTGATGTCGATGATCTCGGCGTCGTAACCGCGCATCTGCAGGCGTTGCCGCAGGACCAGGGCGTTGCCGCCGTCGCCGTAGGTGCCCATCACGTCGGGCAGGACGAGGCCGATACGAATGGTCGACTCGCTCACACTGTGTCCTCTCGGCATGCTCGGGCGCCCTCCGTGGTTACGCGGGCTGCCTCCTCCGGGCGCTGACCGATCATGCCATGGCCTCCAGATCACGGTTGAGATCGCGGAACGCGGTGTAGTTGGCCAGCACCTCGACGTGTCCGGCGGGGCAGGAGGCGATGGCGCGCACCGGATCCGGGACGAGTGTGTGTTCGACGCCCGCGTAGGTGAGGCGCACGGCGAGGTCGGTGGCGCGCTCGCCCGAGGCGACCACCTGCACGCCCTCGAAGTGCTCGAAGCGCACGTCCCACAGCCAGGACAGGTCCTCGCCGTCGGGCACCTGACCGTTCACCGCGATCACCAGACCGGCCGAGGACGGCTCGATCATCGACAGCGCCTCCTGCCAGCCCGCGGGGTTCTTGGCCAGCAGCAGGCGCGCGTCGTGCTCGCCGACGGTGACGGTGCGGTAGCGGCCCGCGATCTCGCGCACGGTGCCGGTGGCATCGGTCGCCTTCGCGGGCTCGGCCCCCATCGCGACCGCGGCGGCCACAGCCTGCGCCGCATTGCCGCGATTCGCGCGACCAGGCAGTGCGAGGTGCAGCGGGGCGCGGAAACCATCAGGGCCGCACAGGTCTTCGCCTTCGAGCCACCAAACGGGTTGCGGGCGATGGAAATCGGCGCCGGTCGAGCGCCAGTTCTCGCCCTCCCAGACGATCGGCTCGCCGCTGCGCGGACAACTCGTCGCGTCGACGGCCCAGCCGCTGCCCGCCGACACCCACACCACATTCGGGTGGTCGTAGGCGATGGAGGCCACCAGCACGTCGTCACAGTTGGCGATGACGACGGTATCGGGATGACGCGCGAGCCCGGCCCGCAGCTTGCGTTCGATCATGTTGATCTCGCCGACCCGGTCGAGCTGGTCGCGGCTGAGATTGAGCAGCACCACCGCGGCGGGGTCGAGCGCGTCGCTCACGTGCGGCAGGTGCAGCTCGTCGACCTCGATCGCGGCCAGCGTCACATCCTGGTGCAGGCTGAGCGCGGCCACGATGCCCGCGTCCATATTGGCGCCGTCGGCCTGGGTGGCGACATCGCCGAGCGTGCCGAGCGCGGCGGTCGTCATCCGGGTGGTGGTCGATTTGCCGTTGGTGCCGGTGATCAGCACTGTCCGTCGACCGCGCCCGAGCTGCGTCATGATCGACGGATCGATCTTCAACGCGATCAGGCCGCCGATCATCGAACCCTTGCCGCGACCCGCCTTCTGCGAAGCCCACGACGCTGCCGCCGCTGCTCGCAAGGCCAAGCGCCCACGCACCGAGATGTCTGCCACGCCGCGAGTCTATGTTGCGCGGTGTTGCGCGGTGTTACGCGCCGCGTGCGGGCGGGTTTCGCACGGGTGTTACGCGCCCGGTGCGGGACGGGGTGACGCGCGGTTCGGTGGTCGCGGGGTCAGGTGTGGTCGTCGAACAGGTTGGGCAGGCCGCGGGCGTAGCGGTCGGTGTCGAGGGCGCGCAGCGGCTCGAGTTCGGGGGTGCGGCGCAGCCGGAAAACGCGGCAGCGCGGCGCCGAGGAGCCCGCCACATCGAGTAGCGCGTTCACCGCGGCGCGGGCCGACTCGTTCGCGCCCTCCATGGTCGCCAGGTCGATATCGGTGCGCACGTAATCACCGGCGAGGAAAAGGTTCTCGATCGAACCGTGCGGCTCCGGTCTGGCGTCCCACGAGCCCGCGGTATTGATGAGCAGCGGGTCGGCGTTCTCGTTGCGGCTGCCCTGCCAGGTGATTCCCGGATCGAGGAACCAGGAATGCACGTCGGCGGGGCGGAGCAGTTGTTCGCGATCGTTGAGATGGCTGCTCAGCTGCGCCCAGACTTCGCGGAAGATCTCCTCGTGGGTGCATGCGGTGGCGGGCTTGCCGTAGAGCATGCCGGGCGAATTCCAGTCGGAGATGTCGATCGAGAGGCAATCGGCCACCGAACCGTCGCCGAAGGACGGCAGTTTATCGGTCCACCATTGATTCTGGCTGATCGACGTGAGTGACCACGGTGAATCGACATAGGCGGTGTGCCCGCGCGAAATATGCAGCGGCGCACGGAAATAGATCTGAATTCCGTTCATCCAATCGACGAAGAGCCGATCCGTCGCGGCGAGTTCCGGGGCCACGGCGAGCACCTGCGACGACCACAATTTCCTGGCCTGCTCGACGGCAAGCGCCACGACGAAATAGTCGGCGTCGACGGTGCGTGCGCCCGTGGCATCGGTGATTCGGGCGGCTCGGATACGTCGGTCGCGCACGTCGAGTTCGCTGACTCTGGCGCCGAGTTCGAAACGAACGCCGAGGCCACGCAGGTGCTCGACCCACGGGTCGATCCAGGCGGCATTGGTCGTGTTGTTGAGCACGCGGTCGAGACCGCCGTCGTTGCCGAGGCCGAGCGGGTTGCCGAGGAATTGTTCGCCCATGCTGCCGATGGTGCGGGTGCTGGCCAGGCTCGCCTTCGCGGCGACCATGATCGACGTCAGCGACCTGGATACCAGCGCGCGGAACTCGTGCGAGCGCTCGTGCCCGCGGACGAAGTCGTGCCAGGAGGTGTGCTCCCACTGACCGAATCGGCGGGCATCGCAGCTGGTGTTGAACACCATCAGCCGGTTCGCGAAGTACATCGCCTCCGTGGGGGGCATCTTGGACAGCGTGGTGATGGTGGCGGCGAGGGTTTCCCTGATCGCCGCCGGGGTGGCCTGCGCGGCGGTGATGCTGTCGGGCAGGGCGAGGGTGATGTCGTCGGCGTCGCGGCGGGAGAATCTGGCCTCCGGTACCGCGACGAGGTTGTCCCACACGCCGCCGAAATTGCCCCCGAAGGGAATTCGGCGCATCGTGTCCGGCACGTTCTGATAGAAGCCGGGGAAGAATCGGAACCCGTGCTCACCGGGCAGATCGGGCCTGCCGCCGCGACCGGTGCCCGGCACGCCGACGCTACGTGCCTTGCCGCCGAGCGCCCGTGCCTCGTACACGGTGACCTCGAACCCGCGCTCGGCCAATTCGTGCGCGGCGGTGAGCCCGGCGACACCGCCGCCGAGTACCGCCACCCGGCGACCGGGTGGCGCGGCGAATCCCGGCGCGCCCGCTACGGCCCCCGCCGATATCACCCCCGCTGCGACCGTGCCGCGAAGAAGGTTCCTTCGCGAAACGGGCCACCGCTGTTCCGCCATACGCTGTTCAGCTGCCTTGCTCGACTATTGCCTGAGATTTGCTATCACTCTAGAGCGCGGCGAAGACCTGGCTATATCGACCTGTGTGTCGTTCGCGAGCTCGAAACCAACCGGTCGCACGGAAACGCATCGGGCGACCGGTTTCACATGCTAACGAGAGCCCGGGCGATCGTGGGCTGAATTCGGCCTCAGGCTCTGGCCAATTCGGGAGTGGGGGCGGCCGAGGGGGTCTTCCCGATGCCACGGGCGGTGGTCGCCGCGAAAGCGCCCGCGATCACGATCGCCCCGCCGATCAGCGCGGCAGGCGAGGGTTGTTCGTCGAGGACCGCCCAGGCCGCGGCGATGCCGACCACCGGCACGAGCAGCGACAACGGCGCCACCGTGCCCGCGGGGTACCGGCTCATCAGATAGGTCCACAACCCGGATCCACAGACTGTCGCGAGGATCGCGATGTAGGCCAGGGCGGCGAGTGCGGGCAGTCCGTCGGCGGAGAAGGCGGTGCCGATCGCGCGGAAGCCTGTTCCAGGCCCCTCGACAGCCATCGACAGCACCAGCATCGGCACTACGGGCACTACCGACATCCACAGCGTCAGATGCATCGGGTTGTAGCCGGGGGAGTCGGTGCCCGCCTGCCGGGCGCCGATATTGCCGAACGCCCAGCCGAGGCCGCCCGCCAGCGTCAGCAGGACCGGGAGCAGGGTGGCGTGCGCCAGCCGGTCGGCGCCGATGATCACCATCCCGAGCACCGCGACCGCGAGGCCGGCGATCTGCACCGGCCGCAACCGCTCGCGCAGCAGCACCGCGCCGAGCACCACCGTGAACGGGGCGGACGACTGCAGCACCAGCGAGGCGAGGCCGGTCGGCATGCCGGTGCGCATCGCCGTGAACAGGAACGCGAACTGCAGGATGCCGAAGCCGGTGCCGTAGAGCAACAGCCAGCGGGTTTTCACGGCGGGGCGCGGGATGAAAAGCAGCACCGGGATCGCGATGACGGCGAAGCGCAGTGCGACGAAGAAGAAGGGCGGGAAGTGGTCGAGGCCGATGCGAATGGCCAGGAAGTTCAGGCCCCAGAGCACGACGACGGTCAGGCCGAGCAGGCGGTCACGGGAGGTCACGCCCTTATCGTGCGGGTCGCTAAAGATCAGGACAATCGAATAAATATTGATGGATAACGTAGTTTTACTTCATGTTCTCGATCGAGCGATTGCGGATTCTGCGCGAGCTGGCCGACCGCGGCACGGTCGCCGCCGTGGCCGAGGTCCTGTCGATGACGCCGTCTGCGGTCTCGCAGCAGTTGAAGGTGCTGGCCAGGGAGGCCGGGGTCGCACTGCTGGAACCGGACGGGCGACGGGTGCGGCTCACCGACGCGGGGCAGGCGCTGGTGCTGCGGGCCGACGATGTGCTCGCCGCGATGGAACGGGCCACAGCCGAGATGGCCCACTATCGCGGTTCACCGCGCGGGCAGGTGCGGGTGGCGTCGTTCCCGTCCGGTGCCGCGCTGCTGCTGCCGCCGGTGCTGGCCAGATTGGCGGGTAGTGGGGTCGAGCTGGTCGCCGGTGATGAGGATCTGCCGCCGAGTGAGGCGTCGAAACTGCTGGCCGACTACGACATCGTGCTCACCCATCGCGACGAACGCGCACCGTCGCTGTCCGGGCCGCGGTTGTCGGCGCGGGTGCTGATGCGGGAGCCGATCGATGTTGTTGTCGCGCCGGATCATCCACTGGCGGGGCGTCCTTCGGTGCGGCCGGAGGAACTCGCCGAGGAGAGCTGGGTGAGTGTGCGCGGTGGGTTCCCGGTCGACGATGTGCTCGAGTCCATCGCCACCGTCACCGGGGTGCGGCCACGGATCGCGCAGCGGCTCAACGAGTTCCGGGTGATCGAAACGCTGGTGGTGTCCGGCTACGGCGTGGCGTTGATGCCGCGCTACGCCGTCGCCCACCCCGACCTGTCGGTCCTACCGCTGGCCGGGGTCCGCGCGGCGCGGGTCTACGAGATCATCACCCGACCTCAGGCGCACCGCAGCCCCGCCATCGCCACGGTGCTCGATGCCTTCGAGGCCGCGGCGCGGGCGGTGACTGACCCGCACTGATCTCGGCACTCCGGTGTGAGATCAGTGCGGTGACAACCGCATTCGGCCTACGTCAGAACTGGCCCGGCTGCTGGTACTGCTGCCCCGGGTAGGGCTGGCCGGGCTGGTACTGCTGCTGCTGTGGCTGCTGACCGTGGTAGCTGAAGTCGTCGGCGACCATGGCGGCCAGTTCGAGCAGCGCCCGCCTGGTCGGCTTGCTGACCAGTTCGAGGTCGATCTCGGCGCCCTCGGCCAGGTGATCGTCGAACGGGACGATCTGCACGGCGCGGGTGCGGTCGAGGAACAACTTGCGCAGCTGGTCCAGGTCGACCGTGGACGCGCCACGGCGAGAAGCGTTCACGACGACCACGGTGCGTTCGACCAGCTTGCTGTAGCCGTGGTGGTCGAGCCAGTCCAGCGTCGCCGAGGCACTGCGCGCGCCGTCGATCGCGGGAGAGGTGACCAGCACCAGCGAGCTCGCCATATCCAGCACGCCCGACATCGCCGAGTGCATCAGTCCGGTGCCGCAGTCGGTGAGGATGATGTTGTAGAACGACTGCAGGATGCCGATGGCCTTGCGGTAGTCGGCCTCGCTGAAGGCCTCCGACACGGCCGGATCCTGTTCGGAGGCAAGCACTTCCAGACGGCTCGGGGCCTGCGAGGTGTGTGCGCGGACGTCCGAGTAGCGGGTGATCTGCTGGTCTTCGAGCAGGTTGCGCACCGTCGAGCGGGTCTGGCGCGGCACCCGGTGGGCGAGTGTGCCCAGGTCGGGGTTGGCGTCGATGGCGATGACGCGGTCACCGCGCTGGGAAGCGAACGTGGAACCGAGGCCGACCGTGGTGGTGGTCTTGCCGACGCCGCCCTTGAGCGAGAGGATCGCGATCCGGTAATCGCCGCGCACAGGCTGGTTGACCCGCTCGCCGAGATCGCGGTAGACGACATCGGCCGCGGACTCACCCGGGTTGATCACACCGCCGGACACCTTGTGCACAGCCTTGCGCCACCCGCTGCGCGGCGACTTCCGCGCGCGCTTGAGCAGGTTCAGATCGTTCACCGAATGACCGGGCTGGCCCGGAACCTGCATGTGCTGCGGCTGGAATGGTTGCTGCTGCTGTGGGGCCGGGCCGCCTCCCCACTGCTGACCAGGTGGCGGACCCGCCGGACCCGGCTGGCCGAGCTGGCCGGGGAACTGCCCCGGCTGACCGGGGAACTGACCCTGGTCGGGCTGCTGGCCGGTGAACTGGCTCGGCTGTTCAGGCTGCTGGCCGGGCATCCCGCCCGGCATCGGCTGCTGGTACATCGGCGGAGGGGGCGGTGCCCAGCTGTAGATGGGCTCGGACTGCGGGCCCTGCTCCTGCGCGGGGAACTGCTGCTGTTCGGGACCGGGGTACGGCTGACCGTCGGCGCCCGGATACTGCCCCTCGGCACCGGGATACTGCGGTGGAATGCCGGGATGCGGCTGCTCGCCGGTCGCGTGCGGGCCGGGGTAGGGCTGTTCGGCGCCCGGCTGACCCGGCAGCCACGGCTGCTCGCCCGGCTGACCCGGCCACGGCTGCTGCTCGGGGCCGTTCACCATCGGCTGGCCGCCATTGCTCTGGTACGGATCAGGCACCGAGTACGGGGCGCCCTGCGCGAACTGTCCCGGCGGCGCGAAACCGGCGGGCTGGTACACGGTCTGGTCGGCGAGTCCGGCCTGGCCTGGCTCGGCGACGGGCTGCTCACCGGTCGACGGATCGACGGCTTCGCCGGTCGGCTCGGCGCCGGCGTCGGCGGGCTCGATGTCGTCTTCGGTCGCGGTCTGCACACCGGAGGGACCGGACGCAGCTTCGGACGCGTCAGCCGACGGACTCTGCAGCCACGGCGGCGAGGTCGGATTATGGTCGTTGTTGGTCACAGTTCCCCCACTTGCTCGCTGAACGAGCAGGAAAGCTCGGCGCTGAATATGCCCTAAAACGCTAACACGGGGCCGAAATTCGCGCGTCGGGGGCGGGTGGCTCACTGATGCGGGCGCGAGCTGAATGCGTGCAGCTCAACCGGCATATCCGGTGTCGCGTCGGCGGGTGGAGACGTAGTTATCCACAGGGTTGGGAAACTATCCACAGATCAGGGCTGGGGGTTTTATGGGCTCAGGAGAGTGGTGGCAGAGCTCGGGGTTTGAGTGGTCCTGGAGGCGCTGGCTGTGTTTGTTGGAGCGCTGGCGCGCTCGAGTCGCGGCCCCTAGGGGCCGCCGGTTAGCCACCGGGGCTTGCTCCTTCGTCGCCTACGCCCCGGCGGCTAACCGGCGACCCGGCCGCGACCGGCCACTTCGTGGCCGTCCCTCCCTAGGGGTCGGGAGTGCGGTGGTTGGGTTGGGTGGGTTGTGGAAGACGGGGACAGGCTGGGTGTGCGGCGGTGTGACCGGTTGTGCGGTCATGGTGGGCGCAGGGTGTGCGGTATGGCTGGTGGTGCGGGAGGGCTGCGGAGCCCTGGGTGCGGCGGTGTGACCGGTCGTGTGGTCATGGTGGGCGCAGGGTGTGCGGTGTGGCTGGTGGTGCGGGAGGGCTGCGGAGCCCTGGGTGTGCGGTGTGGCTGGTGGTGCGATCATGGCGGGCCCAGGGGGTGCGGTGTGGCTGGTGGTGCGGGAGGGCTGCGGAGCTGGGGGTACCGGGGGCCGGGTTCGCGGGGGCGCGGACCCGGCCTACCGGCGGGTGGATCTACTGCGCGGCGCGGTTTACCGCCGAGACGACTGCGCGCAGGGAGGCGGTGGTGATCGAGGTGGCGATGCCTACGCCCCAGACGACCTTGTCGCCGATGGCTACCTCGACGTAGGCCGCGGCCTGGGCGTCGTCGCCCGCGGACATGGCGTGCTCGCTGTAGTCGAGGACTCGTACGTCGAAGCCGACCGTCGCGATCGCGTCTACGAACGCGGCCAGCGGGCCGTTGCCGGAGCCGCTGATCTCCTGCTCGGCGCCCTCGACCTTCACGGTCGCGACGATCGAGTCGACGCCGCCGTCGGTCTCGGCGGCGGTGACCTTCTGCTTGATGCGCTCGAGCGGCAGGATCGGGTTCAGGTACTCGGTGGCGAAGACGTCCCACATCTCCTTGGGGGTCACCTCGCCGCCTTCACCGTCGGTGATCGACTGGATGGCCTGGGAGAACTCGATCTGCAGGCGGCGCGGGAGCACCAGGCCGTGATCGGTCTTCATGATGTAGGCCACGCCGCCCTTGCCGGACTGCGAGTTCACCCGGATCACGGCCTCGTAGGTGCGGCCGACGTCCTTCGGGTCGATCGGCAGGTACGGGACCTCCCAGACGATGTCGGACACGTCGGCGTCCTGCGCGTCGGCGGTGGCCTTCATCGCGTCGAGGCCCTTGTTGATGGCGTCCTGGTGGCTGCCGGAGAACGCGGTGTAGACCAGGTCGCCGCCGTAGGGGTGACGCTCGGCGACGGCCAGCTGGTTGCAGTACTCCACCGTGCGACGGACCTCGTCGATATCGGAGAAGTTGATCTGCGGGTCGATGCCGCGCGAGAACATGTTCATGCCGAGGGTCACCAGGCAGACGTTGCCGGTGCGCTCACCGTTGCCGAACAGGCAGCCTTCGATGCGGTCGGCGCCTGCCTGGTAGCCCAGTTCGGCGGCCGCTACGGCGGTGCCACGGTCGTTGTGCGGGTGCAGCGACAGCACGATGGAGTCGCGGCGGGCCAGGTTGCGGTGCATCCACTCGATCGAGTCGGCGTACACGTTCGGCGTGGCCATCTCGACGGTCGCGGGCAGGTTGATGATCAGCGGCTTGGCCGGGGTCGGCGCGATGATCGCCGAGACCGCGTCGCAGACCTCACGGGCGTAGTCGAGTTCGGTGCCGGTGTAGGACTCCGGGCTGTACTCGTAGCGCCACTCGGTATCGGGGTAGCGCTTCTCGATCTCCAGGCACAGCGACGCAGCGTCGGTGGCGATCTTCTTCACCGCGTCGCGATCGGCGCGGAAGACCACGCGGCGCTGCAGGATCGAGGTGGAGTTGTAGAAGTGCACGATCACGTTCGGTGCGCCCGCGCAGGCTTCGAAGGTGCGCTCGATCAGCTCGGGGCGGCACTGGGTGAGCACCTGGATGGTGACGTCGGCGGGGACGGCGCCGTCTTCGATGATCTCGCGAACGAAATCGAAGTCGGTCTGGCTCGCGGCCGGGAAACCGACCTCGATCTCCTTGTAGCCCATTCGCACCAGCAGGTCGAACATGCGGCGCTTGCGGGCCGGGCTCATCGGGTCGATGAGGGCCTGGTTGCCGTCGCGCAGGTCGACGGCACACCACGCGGGGGCGCGATCGATGATCTTGTCCGGCCAGGTGCGGTCGGGCACCGTGACGGGCTCGACCTCTTCGGCGAAGGGGCGATACCGGAACGACGGCATCGAGGAGTTCTTCTGGGTGTTCCAGGCGGGCTGGTCGGCCGGTGCGGGTTTGCCGGGGGCCGAAATGGTGCGCGAAGCGGATACGAATGCGTCAGCCGAGGACATGCAAGTTTCTCCGTGGGTGTGATGGATTCCCGTGAATGGGAGCGGGTCGACCGGCGCGTTGGAACCCCGCGACGGGAGCCGGTCCGTATCAGGACCCGTCGCGGCGGCCGAGAAGAAGAACCCGCTGCAGCATGATCCTCCGAGCTTACCGCGTGCCCACCCTTGCTTGTAAGCGGCCTGGAGAATCAACCTCGCCGAATTCGCTCACCGGTTGACCAGTACGGTTTCTCCCATAACGCACGCTTGTACGGACCTGCGCGTCCGACGAGACGTACCAAAGGAATTCGAATGACTTGGTTACAACAGGTGGCCATCTTCGCCGCGGGTATCGCGGCGGGTGGCATCAATACGATCGTCGGATCGGGCACGCTGATCACCTTTCCCACGCTGCTCGCGTTCGGGTTGCCACCGGTGACAGCGAATGTGTCGAACACGATCGGGCTCGTCCCCGGCTCGGTGAGCGGGGTGATCGGGTATCGGCGGGAACTGCGAGGGCAGCGGTCGCGACTGCTGCAGCTTGGCACCGCGTCGCTGCTCGGCGGCATAACTGGCGCCATCCTGCTGCTGACGATGCCGGCGGCGGCGTTCAAGGCGATCGTGCCCGTCCTCATCATCGTGGCGCTGATCCTCGTCGTCGTGCAGCCGCGACTGGCCGCGTGGGTGAAGCAGCGCAGGGCCGACGGTGACTCCGCGGCTCCCGAACACGGCGGCCCGATCCTGCTGGTCGCCGTGTTCGGGACCGGCATCTACGGCGGCTACTTCGGGGCGGCGCAGGGTGTGCTGCTGATCGGTCTGCTCGGGGTGTTCGTGCACGAGGACATCCAGCGCCTCAACGGTGTGAAGAACGTCCTCGCCCTGATCGTGAACGGGGTGTCGGCGGCGATCTTCATCGCGATCGCCGAGGTGGACTGGCAGGTGGTCGCGTTGATCGCGGTCGGCTCGATCATCGGTGGGCAGCTTGGCGCGAAGGTGGGCCGGAAGTTGCCACCGAATGTGCTGCGCGCGGTGATCGTCGTGGTCGGCACGATCGCGGTGGTCAACCTGCTCACCAGCTGAGTTCCCGCCCAGCACCACCCGTGCGTCGTGACTTGCGACAAATGTGGGTACTACCGGGCGATTCGTCGTGTTTGCGGGGTATTCTTCGCGTCGGCCATGCGTGATGAGGGAGGTGGCCTGGTGCACAGACGTGCCTTTTTCAAGGCGGCGGGGCTGGCGGCTGTTGCCGGTGCCGTGGGAACGACGTTGGCGAGCGCGCCCGCTTGGGCGGACCCGCGCGAGGCGATGTTCCAGTCCTGGGTGCCGGAGATCTTCGCGCCGATCCCGGACGCGCCCGCGCACACGCAGGCCATCGTCATCGGATCCGGCTTCGGCGCCGCGGTGACCGCGCTGCGCCTGGCCGAGGCCGGCATCACCAATACCGTGCTCGAGCGGGGTTCGCGCTGGCCGAACGATCCGTGGCGGGAGATCTTCACCGGCGACGATCTGCCCGACGGCCGCGGATTCTGGCACCGCACGAGCTTCACCGGTGTCACCAAGGTGCCGATGAGCTTCAGCGCGTTCGGCGGGGTGCTGGATGTGACCGAGTATTCCGGTATCGATGTGTGGCGGGCCGCCGCGGTCGGTGGCGGCTCGGTGATCTTCACCGGCGCGATGGTGGCGCCGGAACGCAGACTGTTCGACCAGGTCTTCGGCGGTGTCGTCGACTTCGGCGAGCTGGAACGCGTCTACTACCCGCGGGTGCGCCAGATGCTGCGCCTCGACACGATGCCCGCCGATATCTACCAGTCCTCCCCGTTCGCGCACTCGCGCGCCTGGGACGACCAGGTGCGCGCGGCCGGCTACCAGCCGCTGCCCAACGACTCGATCTTCACCTGGGACGTACTGCGCAGCGAGCTCGCCGGAACCTCGCGCGCCTCGGCCACCACGGCCCGCTCGAACCTCGGCAACTCCAACGGCGCCAAGTTCGACCTCAACCAGAACTACCTGCGCTACGCCCGCGAGACCGGCAAGTCCCAGGTCTACCCAGGCCACCGGGTCGACGCCATCGCCCAGGACGCGAGCGGCAAGTTCGTGGTCGCCGTGTCGAAGCTGGCACCGACCGGCCAGGTACTGAGCACCCGCAACCTGACCTGCGACAAGCTGTTCCTCGGCGCCGGTTCCGTCGGTACCTCGGAGCTGCTGGTCCGCGCGCAGGCCACCGGCACGCTGCCCAACCTCAACGAGCACATCGGCGACGGCTTCGGCACCAACGGCGATGTGGTCCTGGCCCGCGGCGCGAGCAATATCGCAGGACACGGCCAAGGCGTGCCGAGTGCCAGCCGGATCTACGACGAATCCAGCGTCCCGCTGACCCTGGAGAACTGGTACATCCCCGGCATCCCGTTCGAGACCGGCGCGCTCGCCTCGCTCGGCATGGTCCTCGACCCGACCCGCGCCCGCTTCGGCTATCACGCGGCGACGGGCGGTGTCGGCCTCAACTGGTCGGCGGGCACACAGCACGCGGTCGCCGGTGCGGCCCGCGCGGTCGACCACCGGATCGCCGAACGCGCGGGCGCGGTGGCCGAATACGGTGCGCTCGGCTACGACGCCAACGCCCAGTTCACCGCGCACCCGCTCGGTGGCGCGGTGCTCGGCAAGGCCACCGATGCCTTCGGCCGTGTCCACGGACACCCCGGCCTCTACGTGATGGACGGTGCCGCGATCCCCGGCAGCACCGCGACGGTCAATCCGTCGCTGACCATCACCGCACTCGCGGAACGCAATATCGAAGCCGTCCTGCGCGGCTGAACACGCCCTCGACCGGCGTCCGCAACTCCACTCGCGGCACCGGTCGACCAATTAGCGTGGGAAAGATTGAAGGCCGACCCCACAGCCGACCTCGCGGAGGCCGTTCGGGGCCGCCCCTCGATTCAGCACTCGAAGCGCATGCGCCGCAGGCGCGAGTCTCGAGTGCTGAATCGAGGGGTGACGAGGCCCCGAACACGCGGCGCCAGCCGCCGAAGATACAGGAGCAATCAGTGGCTTCACCGGGGATCGAACGGGTCGAGGCCCTGCCGGACGTGCGCTCGAAAACGCCCACGCTGCGCACCGACATCTTCATGCTGATCCTCGCCATCATCTCGGTGGTGCTGGTCGTGTGGATCACGTTCTTCCAGGTCAGCGAGCCGACTTATCACGCGATCGTCATCGTCGACACCTCGATCTGCGCGATCTTCGCCGTCGAATTCCTGTGGCGGTGGCGTCGGGCGGGCTGGCCGTGGTCGTTCCCGTTCATCTACTGGTACGAGGTCCTCGGCATGATCCCGGTGACCAGCCCGCTGTTCCGCGGGTTCCGGTTGCTGCGGATCGTGGTGATCTTGATCCGGCTCGGCCGGGTCGCCGACCGGGCGCTGGGGGAGCGGGTCACCGCGACGATCGTCAACCGGTTCGTCGGCACGATCGTCGACGTCATCAAGCGCCCGATGACGATCGCCATCCTCGACGAGGTCTCCAAAGTGCTGCGCGCCGGCCACTACACCCAGAACATCGCCGCCGCGCTCGAGGAGAACCACGCCGAGGTCGACCAGCTGATCATGGACCTGATCAAGAACGATCCGCAGACCGGCAAACTGCGCTACGTCCCGTTCCACGACGACATCATCCGGCTCGTCGCCGACACGGTCTACCGCATGCTGCGCCAGTTGCTCGACGATCCGCGCACCGACGAACTCGTCGCCGACATGCTGCGCGAGAACCTCGACCAGATCAACGACGCCGTGCGCGCCGGGGTCAAGGTTCCGCCCTCACACCGTGGGGCGACGCCCGCCGAGCACGGCGTGCGCCACCACCTCGGTCAGATCAAGCGTGCCTGATCTGGTCGCGCGGCTGGGCGAATCGCACGGTCTCGAAGATCACCAGCACGGCAAGTAGCGCGCACAGCACGGTGAGTGAGGCGAGCGCGGGCAGGTGCGCGGCGAACGGGATGAGCGCGAACAGCAGCGCGGCCATCACCAGGCGCTCGGCCGACAGTGACTTGGTCGCATAGTATTTCGCGAACGTGATGCCGAGCAGGAACAGCGCCGGGCCGCCGTAGAGCGCGCCGAGCGGGATCCCGTACAGCGGGTCGGTGAGCGTGTGATGCGACGAATCGCCGACGTAGTACAGCACCTTCTTCAACCCGAGCGAGAGCCCGATGATGCCGACGATCATCGGGAAATGCCCGTACATATAGGTGTTCTGGGCGATCTTGATCTGCCGTGCGTCTTTGGCACGGGCGAAGGCGTGCTCGATCGAGATCGCGGCGACATCGAAGTACAGCCACCACAGCAGGCCCGAGATGGCCAAGCCCAGCATCGAACCGAGCGCGATCGGCCAGGAGATGGGCAGCCCGGCCACCCCGATGCCGATCGAGACGATGGATTCGCCCAGCGCCACGATGATGATGAGCCCGTAGCGTTCGGCGTAGTGCTTGGCCGAGTTGAGCCGCCAGTCCGTGCCCGCCGCCCAGGTCCACACCATGTCGCCGACAATGGCGGCGAGCCACAACAGGATCTGGGTGAGACCGGTCGTCATCGCGGCGACGACCAGCAGCGCGGTGCCGACAGTGATCGAGCCGAGCGCCCAGCGCAGCAGCTGCCCGCGCAGCTGCGCGTCGCCGGCGCTGATCGTCCAGAACACCGTGACATGAACCAGTCGCACGATCAGGTAGGCCACCGCGAAGACCAGCGGACCGAACCACCCGCCGGCCAGATCGTCGAACGCTTCCGGAATGGTGAGCGCGGCCAGGAACGCACCGCCCATCGCGACGAACATCGCGACCCGCGTGATGCCCTCGTCGGCCCGCACCACATTGCCCAGCCACGAATACGCGATCCAGAGCCACCACATCAGGGCAAGGACCAGGGTCGCCCGCAGCATGTTCGCCGCGGTCGTCTGGTCGGCGGCCAGTGCGGTGACCATCGTGAACGCGAAGACGATCACCAGGTCGAAGAACAATTCGAGCTGGGTCACCGAGTTCTCCTCGGTGACGGGCTGGAACCGGACCCGTCGATTTCCGATCATGCGGTCAATCGTCGCACTGCCAGCCGCGATTCGCGCGCGGCGACGACGTTTTCGCGGACGGCGCGACTAGCCGACCGCGTAGCCCCCGATCTCGGGGTACCGCTCGGCGAAGTCGATGAAATTCGCGACCGTCTCGTCGTGCAGCTTGCGCAGGCTTCGGTTGAACAGGATGCCCGGAATGGGCAGTGGTAGGGAGAGCTCCACGTGGTAGTCGACCTCGGTGCCCTCTGGCGTGGCGAGCAGCTCGATCCAGCCGCCGCCCTTGGAACCGCGGCTGCTGTCGACGACCCGCCACTCCGAGCGGTACTGCTCCCAGGAGTATTCGAGCACCTGGGCGTCGGAGTTGCCCATGAAGTGGGCGGTGGCGAAGACTCGGCGCGGCCTGCCGTCGGCATCGCGCGGCCCGACCCGGACATCACTGAGCGAGGTCGACCACTCCGACATCAGGTCGACGGCCAGTAGTGCGTCCATCACTTGGTCGATCTCGGCGTCAACGGTGAATCGGATGTCGATCTTCGAGCGCATCTTTGTCTATCCTCCGAACCCCCGCAGCTTTCGCGCCCGATTGTGCACAGTCGTACTAGTGATCGTCAACACGTCTATGGTCTGGACATATGACCGGGTCAGCTGCATATCACACGCTCTACGGCCGTTTCGATCAGTGCCACGCGCTGTTGCTCGGTGAAGATCTCGGGCAGCGTGAGGTGTTCGACGATGAGCCAGTTGAGCGCCAGATAGAGCAGTAGTACCGACTCCGCGTCGCCCGGCAGGCCGGATGCCAGATGGTTGCGCACGTTGAAATCGATGTCGGCGCGGACGCGGTCGGTGAGCACCTTGCGCAGTTCGGGACGGCGGGTGGCCTCGAGGCGGAGTTCCAGCAGCGCGAGATAGGCCTTGCGATGCGATTCGATGCGCCCGACCACCTCCTTCATCAGCGCGGTGATGTTCGCGATGTCCTTCGGGCCATCGCTGACCAGGGCCATCGTCTCCTCGCTCGGCTGGACCACCTCGTAGAAGCGGACGCCGGCCTGGGTGAGCAGTTCGTCGCGATTGGCGAAGTAGTTCGACGCCGTGCCCGCGGGGACGCCCGCCTGTTTGTCCACCGCGCGGAAGGTGAGGCCGCGGGCGCCCTCGTCGGCGAGGACGTCGATGGCCGCGTCGAGCAGGGCCTGCCGTCGTTCGGGGTTGGTTCGCACTTGACACCACTCCATCTGTAGTACTACGTTGAAACCACTTCAAGCAGAGTACAACAACTGAGGCGGTACCCATGCGAAAGCTTGTCTACTACATCGGCGTCTCCCTCGACGGCTACATCGCGGGCTCCGGCGGCGAGGTCGACTTCTATCCGACACCGCAGAACTATGTGGAGTGGATGATGGCCGAGTTTCCCGACGCCATCCCGACCCACCTGCGTGCGCACTTCGGGATGGACCCTGATCTGCCCGCCAAGAACTGGGACACCGTGCTGATGGGCCGCGGCACCTACGTGCTGCCGGATGAGCACGTCGAGAGCCCGTTCTCGCACCTGAAGCAGTACGTCGTCTCGTCCACGCTCGACCAGGCCGACCATCCCGCGGTCGAGATCGTCGCCGGTGATCCCCGCGAGCTGGTCCGCGAGCTCAAGCAGCGCGAGGGTGGCGACATCTGGCTGTGTGGCGGCGGGCAGCTGGCCGGGCAGCTGCTCGACGAGATCGACGCGATGATCATCAAGAGCTATCCGATCGTCGCGGGCGACGGTGTCCCCGTTTTCACCGGCGTCTTCAAACCGACACAGTTCGCTCCGGTGCGGCGCAAGGAATTCGACAACGGCACGCAGGTCACCTGGTTCGATCGAGTGTGAATCCCGTGGTCATCCACAGGTGACAAGCCTGTGTCGTTTTCCACAGCCAGGGCAGGTAGCAGCAAAACCGGTGGCCCGCGCCCGGTACTCTTGGTCGCTGATACCAACCTGACACTCGATCGTGAAGGACCTGCTGTGGCTCTCGTAGTTCAGAAGTACGGAGGATCCTCGGTGGCTACCGCCGAGCGGATCCGGCGCGTCGCTGAACGGATCGTGGAGACCAAGAAGCAGGGGCACGACGTAGTAGTCGTGTGCTCGGCCATGGGTGACACGACCGACGAGTTGCTCGATCTCGCGGAGCAGGTGGCCCCCGCGCCGCCTGCTCGCGAGATGGACATGCTGCTCACCTCGGGCGAGCGCATCTCGAATGCCTTGGTGGCCATGGCTATTCATACGCTCGGCGCCGAGGCCCGCTCGTTCACCGGTTCGCAGGCCGGCGTGATCACCACCGGCGCGCACGGCAACGCCAAGATCATCGACGTGACCCCGGGCCGGTTGCAGGAGGCTCTCGACGAGGGCCAGATCGTGCTGGTGGCCGGCTTCCAGGGCGTGAGCCAGGACAGCAAGGACGTCACCACGCTGGGCCGCGGCGGGTCCGACACCACCGCCGTCGCGCTGGCCGCGGCGTTGAAAGCCGACGTCTGCGAGATCTACACCGACGTCGACGGCATCTTCTCCGCCGACCCGCGCATCGTCGCGGACGCCCAGAAGCTCGACAAGATCTCCTACGAGGAGATGCTCGAGATGGCGGCCTGCGGGTCGAAGGTGCTCATGCTGCGCTGCGTCGAGTACGCGCGCCGCTACAACGTTCCCGTTCATGTTCGGTCGTCCTACACCGACAAGATCGGCACCACTGTTTTCGGATCGATGGAGGACATTCCCGTGGAGCAGGCAATCCTGACCGGCGTCGCACACGACCGCAGCGAAGCCAAGGTGACCGTCGTGGCGCTGCCCGACGAGCCGGGCTACGCGGCCAAGGTGTTCCGCGCGGTCGCCGACGCCGAGATCAACATCGACATGGTGCTGCAGAACATCTCCAAGGTCGACACGGGCAAGACCGACATCACCTTCACCTGCCCCAAGACCGACCTGGTCCGCGCGGTGCAGAAGCTCACCGAGCGGCAGGCCGAGATCGGCTTCGCCGAGATCCTCTCCGACGACCACATCGGTAAGGTCTCGCTGGTCGGTGCCGGCATGAAGTCGCATCCGGGCGTCACCGCCACCTTCTGTGAGGCGCTGGCCAACGCGGGCGTGAACATCGACCTCATCTCCACCTCGGAGATCCGCATTTCGGTGCTGGTCCGGGATACGGAACTGGATGAGGCGGTCCAGGTGTTGCACAAGGCATTCGATCTCGGCGGCGAAGAGGCCGCCGTCGTCCACGGCGGAACGGGGCGTTAGGCAATGGGTGTACGTGTAGGTGTCGTCGGTGCGACCGGTCAGGTCGGCACCGTCATGCGCAAACTGCTCGAAGAGCGCAACTTCCCGGCCGACGAGGTGCGGTTCTTCGCGTCCGCGCGGTCCGCGGGCAAGACGCTGCCGTGGCGCGGGGGCGAGATCGTTGTCGAGGACACCGAGACCGCCGATCCCTCGGGTCTCGACATCGCGCTGTTCTCGGCCGGTGCCACCATGTCTCGCGTGCAGGCCCCGCGTTTCGCCGCGGCCGGCGTCACTGTGATCGACAATTCCTCGGCCTGGCGCAAGGATCCCGATGTGCCGCTGGTCGTCTCGGAGGTCAACCCCGAGGCCACCCGCAACCTGCCCAAGGGCATCATCGCGAACCCGAACTGCACCACGATGGCCGCGATGCCGGTGCTCAAGCCGCTGCATGATGTGGCCGGTTTGCAGCGTCTGATCGTGTCGTCGTACCAGGCTGTTTCCGGGTCCGGGCTCGCCGGTGTGGAGGAGCTCGCCTCGCAGATCCGCGCGGTGTCCGCCGATGCGGAGCAGCTGGTGCACGACGGTTCGGCCGCTGAGTTCCCCGCGCCGAACAACTATGTCGCGCCGATCGCGTTCAACGTGATCCCGCTGGCCGGCGCGCTGGTCGACGACGGTTCGTTCGAGACCGACGAGGATCAGAAGCTGCGCAATGAGAGTCGCAAGATCCTCGGGCTGCCCGATCTGCTGGTGAGCGGCACCTGCGTGCGGGTTCCGGTCTTCACCGGGCACTCGCTGTCGATCAATGCCGAGTTCGCCGAACCGATTTCGGTGCTGCAGGCCAAGGAACTGCTGGCCAAGGCGTCGGGCGTGCGGCTGGTCGACGTGCCGACCCCGCTGGCCGCCGCAGGCCAGGACGACTCCCTCGTCGGGCGCATCCGCCAGGATCCGGGCGTGCCGAGCGGTCGCGGTCTCGCGCTGTTCATCTCGGGCGACAACCTGCGAAAGGGCGCCGCGCTCAACACGATTCAGATCGCGGAAGTTCTGCTCGAGAACCGCTGAAGCTCGTAGTCGAGGCCGGGTCATCGTTCACGATGGCTCGGCCTCGCTGTTTCACTTGATCGGGCGGATGCCGGGGGTGCGGGGATCGTTGCCGACGCAGGCCAGGATGGCGCAGCCAGGGGGGATGCTGGCGAAGGGGGCGGCCAGGGGTTGGTTGAGGCAGTCGAAGACGGTGCAGCCGGGGTAGGCGCCGGGGCCGATGCCGAAGACGGCCAGCAGGATGTTGGCGTCGATGAGTTTGCCCGCGTCGAATTCGAGTGGAGGTTCCACGTAGGGTTCGGCGGTTGGTACCGGGGCGTCGGTGATCGCGTCGAACAGGCGGCGGAAGAATTCGTGGGGGAGTTCTTCGGCGTGGGCGAGGATACCGCTGGGGCCGTAGGCGGTTTGGTTGCCGAAGGGGCCGGTCCACATCACCGTCAGGTCCAAGCTGGGCAGGACGAAGACGTTCTGCAGGCCGAGTCCGGACATGAAATATGTGTCGTCGGGCAGGAAGTCGGGGGATTCGCTGCAATCGGCGCCCAGCCAGAACAGGTAGCCGTAGCAGCTGTTCGCCTTCGACGGGGTGCGGGCCTTGCGCAGATACTCCGAGGAGAGCACCCGTTCCGCGCCCCAGCGGCCGTCGTTCGAGACGAGCAGCCCGATCTTGGCCAGGTCGTTGGGCGGCAGCAGCAGATGCGCGTAGCCGTAGGTGTGGCCGGATCGGTCGCTGGCCCAGTAGTAGTCGCTGCGCGGGATGCCGAGAGGATCGAACAATTCGCGCTGCGCGAACTGCTGCAGCGGTTCGCCGACGGCCAGTTCGATCACGTACGACAGCAGGTCGACATTGCGCTGGCTGTAGCTGAACGTGGTGCCGGGCGGGTTGGTCAACTGCACCGACAGCGCCTGCACCGCCGAGTGCGGGTCGATCGGGATCACCGCGGTGATGCCCTCCGACAGCACTCCGACCTGCATGCCCGAGGTCTCGGTGAGCAGGTTCTCGACGGTGATCGAGCGGTGCACCGCGTCGCCGAGCCCGGGCGGCAGGTAGCGATCGATAGGGGCGGCGATATCGATTTTGCCTTGGTCGGAAGCGATTCCGGCCAGCATCGACACCACCGATTTGGTGACGCTCCAGATGTTCCACGGGGTATTGCCGGTCTCGTCGTTGCGCAGCCCTTCGCCGACGAGGCAGTTGTGCCGGAAGATCTGAACGTTGAGCCGGTTACGAGTGGCGGCGAACTGCAGTGCCGCTTCGAGTTTCGCCGAATCGAGCCCGACCTGTTCGGGCTCCGCGCGTTCTAGGTCGCGACCGGAAGTCACCTCGCAGGTCGTGCTCGGCGCGGCCTGAGCCGGGACGGCGACCAAGCTCGCCGAAGCCAGCAGCGCCGCGATCGTTCCTGCGAAAACGCCCGTGATGTGCCGCATGCGGGCGAGAGTAGCCCTTGTCACGCACCGTAACCCGTATAGCGTGGCCGCTGAACTTCACGGACAAGGCGCATGTTCACCTGGTCGCAACACGGCGAATGCCGTAGACCCCCGCACCGATCGCGAGCACGCCGAGTCCGCTCAGCACCGATCCGATCGGCAGTGCGAACCCGACCACCACACAACCCACCGCGCCGACCACCGGAACCCAGCGCCGCGGCCTACCCTCGGCGGCCGTCAGCGTGGCCGCCGACAGATTGGCGATGAGGTAGTACGCGAGCACCGCGAACGACGAGAACCCGATCGCCGCCCGCAGATCCATCGTGGCCGCGAGCACCGCGACCACCACCCCCACCGCCAGCTCGGCCCGATGCGGAACGTCGTACTTCGGGTGAATCGCGGCCAGGGACCTCGGCAGATGACCATCGCGCGCCATCGCCAGCGAGGTCCGCGAGACCCCGAGAATCAACGCCATCAGCGACCCCGCCGCCGCCAGCACCGCACCCACCCGCACCACCGGCGCCAACCACCCCGCCCCCGCGGCCTCGACAACCTGCGCGAGCGGATCCCGCGCCGCCGCCAGCCCGCCCGACCCCAACGTCACCAACGCGGCCACCGCCACCAGCGCGTACACCGCCAACGCCACCGCCAACGCGACCATGATCGCCCGTGGAATAGTCCGCTCCGGCGCACGCACTTCCTCGCCGAGCGTGGCGATGCGCGCGTACCCGGCGAACGCGAAGAACAACAAGCCCGCCGCCTGCAATACCCCATACGGCCCGATCTCCTCGACCAGAACCGTTGCCCCCGAATGACTCCCACCGACTCCCACGACAACAACCACCGCCAGCACCGCCAGCACCACTCCCACGATCACCCGCGAAGCCAGCGCCGACTTCTGCACCCCCACATAGTTGATCCCCGTCACCACCACCACAGCCCCCACCGCCACCGCGTGCGCCTGCTCCGGCCACGCGTAACTCCCCACCGTCAACGCCATCGCCGCACACGATGCCGTCTTCCCGACAACGAACCCCCACCCGGCCAGGTACCCCCACAACGCCCCCAACCGCTCCCGCCCGTACACATACGTCCCCCCGGACACCGGATACAACGCGGCCAATCGCGCCGAAGACATCGCATTGCAATAGGCCACCACCGCCGCCACCCCCAACGCGACCAGCAACCACGACCCCGCCACCCCCGCCGCGGGCCCCAACGCCGCGAAAACCCCGGCCCCCACCATCGCCCCCAACCCCACCACCACCGAATCCCCCAACCCCAACCCCCGCCGCAACTGCCCGCCTGAAGCCATGTTGCCCATCCTCGAGCATTCGCCTCGCTCGCGCGACTCCGGGACATAAAGAAACGCCGCCAGGTCGATGAGGGTGACCTGGCGGCGTTCGCTGGGGCCGACGCCCCACAAGCGCCTCTCGGCGGGTGGTCGCTCGTAGCGACTATGGGGTGAGGCCCGGGGCTGTTCGGACGTCGACAGTGTGTTCAACCGCGCCCCCCGGTGAACTATTCCGACCGCTCGATGTGACGCGCACAACGCACGAGGCAGGGACACCGATACGCGTACCTGCCTCGTGTCATGGGTGGGCGAAGGGCCTGGGTCCCGGGCTCTCGTGGTCGGTGTCGGGGGTCAGAAGTTGCTGAACCAGTACAGGATGCTGGCCAGCAACCAGACAATCGCGGTCTCCATGGTCGATCTCCTTGCGTCGGTACTTCCATCATCGCCGAAGACCCGGGTTTGCCGACAAGTTGTTCTTAAGAAGCTCTAGAGACCGACACCGCATTGTTGCTTCAGACACCGGAACAACCGGGTCCGATCGGTCTCGAGGGGTGATCGGTCGGGCCCGGCGGTGCAGACCAGAAGGTGGCTCTTCCAGACGCTGAAGACGCACTGCCGACGGTAACCACACCGACGGGCTGGGCCGGGAAATGTTCCACGTTGTGTCGGTGAGTACGCGTGCCGGGCCGGTCTGATCGAGGGGTGATCGGCCCGGGCGTTTGCGAATGGCCAGGATTCGGGTAAGGGTTGAGGGGTGGTCGATATTGCGGAGCACTCCGACGCGCTCGACCGTGCTGAGGTGCGGCTGCGCGAAGAATTCGCGACAATGTTCGAGCTGGCGACGATCCATCGTTTCCTGCACTCCTCCTATGAAGACTTCGCCGCAAGGGCGACGGTGACCCTGTACTTACCGCTGCTGGCCGAGCGATTCGCGCGGCAGCGGTTGCAGGCGCTGGCAAAGATCGAGGGCAAGGAGCCCCAGCCGCGTCCGACGGTGCTTTTCCTGTGTACGCACAATGCGGGCCGGTCGCAGATGGCACTCGGTTTCTTCGAGGAGCTGGCGCTGGGGCGGGCGGTGGCCTGGTCGGGCGGGTCGGTGCCGAGTGGGCAGCTCAATCCGGCCGCGGTGGGGGTGATGGCGGAGGTCGGCGTGGACATCTCGCGCGAATATCCGAAGCCGTGGACCGATGAGATCATCCGCGCCGCCGACGTGATCATCACGATGGGCTGCGGCGATACCTGTCCGCTGGTGCCGGGGGTGCGCTACGAGGAGTGGATCATCGAGGATCCGGCGGGGCTGGAGGTCGAGCAGGTGCGGCCCATCCGCGACGACATCGGTCATCGCGTGACGGGCCTGCTCGCCGAGCTCGGCATCGACGTCAACGAGCCCGTAGATACGCCACCCAGCTCCCGTACCGGGTGATGTCGGTGGCCGCGACCGCCGCGTCGTAGCTACACGCGAAACCTACGACGGCGCGTCCGTCGGACAGATCGATGCTGGTCAGCGCCATCGGCGGCGGTAGTTCGGCGAGGAATCGGCCGAGGCCGGCGGGGGAGACCAGGAACAGTTCGCCGAGGATCGGCGCGCCTTGTCCGTCGCCGTGCCGGACGAGTCCGGGTTTCGGCGGGGTGGTGTCGAGGGCGGTGAGGCGGTAGGCGTCGGTGGTGGTGATCTCGCCTGCGAAGCGGGCGCCCAGTTGTTCGAGTTGCCAGTGCAGGGGTTGGCCGCGCAGGTGGGCGCCGAAAACCGCGAGGGGCACACCGGTTTCGACGAGTAGCGGTGCCTGGGTGCCGGTGATTCGGGCGGCGAGGTCGACGGCCAGTTGGTCGGCGAAGGCGGGGACTACGACTGTCACGCCGAACGGGAGGCCGCCGGTGGTGGGTTTGCCGGGGACTGCCACTGCGGCGAGGTCGAGGAGGTTGCAGAAGTTTGTGTAGGTGCCGAGTCGGCGGTTGATCGCGAGTGGGTCGGCGTCGACTTCGGCGATCGAGGGGTGTTCGGTGGTGGTGGGGAGCAGGAGGCCGTCGAAGTCGGCGAGCAGTGTGGTCGCGGCGGTGCCGGCCAGGGCCAGCGTGTCGAGATCTCGCACGAACGCAGGTGCGTCGAGTTCTTTTGCGGCGCTGATTATTCCGGCGACGGTGCGGTCGAGGCCAGGGGCGCCCTTGTCGACGAACTCGCCGACTGCGGCGTATCGCTCGGCGACAATCGCGCCGTCGTAGAGGAGCCGGGCGGCGTCGAGTAGTGGCGAGATGTCGATTTCGGTGACGCTCAGCCCTTGATCACGAAGGGCTGCAACAGTTTCAGTGAATGCTGTGCGGTAGGCCGGGCTCAGCGGCTCGAGATCCGCGGGCCGGGGAATCGCGATCTTGGGCTCGGTGGAGATCGCGAGGCGGACGTCCGCGGGCCATTGCCGGCTGCGAGGGTCTCGAGAATCATTGCCTGACATGATCTTCGCGGCCTTCACCGCCAGATCCAGGTCCGCGGCGAAAATGGTCACCGCGTCATAATCGGCGCAGGCGGGGACGACGCCATGGGTGGGGATCACGCCGAGAGTGGCTTTGATGCCGACGATTCCGTGAAATGCGGCAGGCACGCGGCCCGAGCCTGCCGTGTCGGTGCCGATGGCGAGGTCGGCGATGCCAAGCGCGACCGCTGCCGCCGAGCCGGAACTCGAACCGCCCGAAACCAATTCGGGATGGAGCGCATTGCGGACGGCACCGTACGGGCTGCGAGTGCCGACCAGCCCGGTGGCGAACTGGTCGAGGTTCGTCTTGCCGAGTACCAGCGCGCCCGCCGTGACCAGGCGCTGTACCGCCGCAGCGGTTTCGGTGGCCTCGTAAGCGAATTCGGGACAGGCCGCGGTGGTGGGCAAGCTCGCCACGTCGACGTTGTCTTTGACCGCGAGAAGCAGACCTGCCAGCGGGAGGTCTTCGCCCGCAGCGACACGGCTTTCCAGCTCGACAGCTTCTCGCGCCAGTGCCTCCTGTGAGCGCAGCGTGATCCAGACCTCCGGCCGATCCACTTCGGCGATCCGTGCGTAGGCCGCGGCGACCCGCGCGGTCGGGGTGACAGACATTGACGCTCCTCTATTCGCTCAACGACATGGCTGCGACGGCACGCGAGATGCGCTCGAGCACTACGTCCAGCGAGTCGCCGATGTGGGTGTGCAGAAGTTGCTGAGCCAGCGCGAGGTCACCGGCGAGGACGGCGGCGAGAATGCCGAGGTGCTCGCTGATCGTGGTCTCGATGCGGTTGTTGATCATGAAGTCGTACATGCGCACATGCCGGATCCGGGTGTTCACCGCGATCAGCGCGCGCACCATCTCGGCATTACCCGCCGCGGTCAGCAGTGCGACGTGGAACTCCTCGTCGACGACGACGAAACCCGGCTCCTGGGCGGGCGGGTCGGCCTGCAGGGTCAACCATTTCTGCTGCTCGGCGCGCAAGAGGGCCTGATCATGGGTGATGTGCGGATCCGTCCTGACCCGCGTCATCCCGCCCAGTTCCAAGGTCAGCCGCAGCTCGTAGAGATCGCGAATCCGCGCCACACTCGGCCGCACCGGGCTGAACCCGAACTCCTCACGCTGCAACAGTCCATCCGAGCACAGCATCGTGAGCGCCTCCCGGACCGGCGTGCGCGAGATCCCGAACCTGGTCGACAGTTTCGGTTCGGTGAGCCGCTCCCCGAACCGGATGTCCCCGTTCATCAACTCACCCCGCAACGTCGAATACACGACCTCGCGCAACGGCCTCGCCGAGCCATCGCTCGGTGCATCCACCCTTGTCGACATGGGTGTATACGCTATCGATCGCTAATTTCTATCAAGTGACAGAAAGTAAGCGCCAGGTTATCGGTTGCTCACACCGGAACCTCACCGCATCGAGTCTCGCGAAGGGAGCACTTCTCAACCAACCCCGAACACGCAGGCAACCCCACTCGCCAGGCGACCGCCCACACTCGAACCACGAGCCCACCGCCGCGCTCCCACTCCGCTCACCCCGGAAGGGCGACCCCATGACCCCGACGATCCTGGTCCTCATCCTCGGCCTGCTCGCCATCACGGCCATCACCATCTACTGGCCCAACCCTGGCGATCGCAAGCCGCCCTCGGATCTGTGAGACACCGAGCGCGAGCGCTGCGGAGCCCGGGCATGCAAAAAGCCTCTGACCAGGAAACCCGGTCAGAGGCTTTTCGGTGTCTCAACCAACACGTCGGGGTGACAGGATTTGAACCTGCGACCTCTTCGTCCCGAACGAAGCGCGCTACCAAGCTGCGCCACACCCCGTGAGGCGAACCTGAAGTAGCTTACAACGTGGGGTCGTGAAACGTTAAATTGGCTGGTCAGATGCGGGTTAGTTGAGGGATCTGATGGTGCTGAAGATGCGTTTGGCCTCGGTGGCGTCGATGGCGCCCGCGACGCCGGTGTCGGCGATCATCACCATGACGAAGCTGCCGTCCTTGGCGCCTTTGAAGGCGTAGGTGTAGACGGAGTAGGTGGCGGCGCAGCCGGGTTCGGGGGCGGGGACGGTGCCCGTGGTCTCGGTGAACATGCCCTCGGTCTTGCCGTCCATCGACTTCAGGGGCTGGGCGGGGCCGGGAGTGCCCTTGGAGCCCTGGTAGGCGAGGGGCGCGGCTTTGGCCCCGAGTTCGGCGCCGGCCGCGGCGTTGTCGGCGTTCTTGGAGCCGGTGAGCAGCGACATGGTGCGGGTGGAGTCGGGGCAGTAGTCGCGACCGTCGGAGGCGTAGCCCTTGCCGAACACGGCGTCGCCGGGAGGTTCGCCGACGCCGCCGATGGTGGTTTCGGAGGCGACGTTCCAACCTGCTGGGACATCGTAGGCGGCGCCACGGTCGGGGGCGGCGACTACCTGGTAGCCGTCGATGAGAGGTTTGCGGTTCGACGCGGCGCCCGTGGGAGTGGTCGTACTGGGCTTGGGCTTGCTCGATGACGTCGGCGCGGGCGTGGTGGACAGGGCGCTGACCATCGACGGGGTGGCGTCGGCGCTGGTGGTCGGTGCGTCGTCGCCGCGGGTCAGCGCGACCGCGGTGACCGTGCCGCCGACCACGAGCAGCGCCGCGACACCCGCGGCAGCCCAGATCGCCGCCTTGTTGCCGGATTTCTGGGGCGGGAAGGGCTGGCCGTAGGACTGAACGCCGTGGTGCTCGAGCGGGGGCACTTCGCCGTATTGCTGCGGCGGATGCTGCCGACCTGCTGCGTCGACCCGGGCCGGATCGGCATGGGCTGCCGGCGAGCCCCAATGCTGCTGACCAGGCGGTGGCGAATTCACCGGACCCGGCGCACCCCAAGGCTGACCGGCCGCAGCGGGCGCGCCCCACTGCTGGCCAGGCGGCACCGGCGCGCCCCACTGCTGGCCAGGCGGCGGCCCGCCCCAGTGCTGACCGGGCGGCGGCCCGCCCCACTGACCCGGAGGTTGTTGTCCGGCGGCAACACCGGTCCCGGGAGCGGTTCCGCCCTGCGAGCCACCGGGGTACCACTGCTGGGCAGAGGGCTGTTGTCCCACCGGCGGGTTCATGCCGGGCTGCCATTGCGGAGTCGAACCGGGTTGACCTACAGACGGATTCGCTCCCGGCCAGGGCGGAGCCGGCTGACCTACCTGGGTCGGGTCGGCCTGCCCGGGTAGCGGAGCCTGTTGTCCCGCAGCAGGATTGCCGGAGTCCTCCCAATCCTGTGGACCAGCGGGAGCCCATTGGGTCGGCTCGGGGAGACCTGGCGGCGGCCCGGAACCGTCCCAGCGCAGCGTGGGAGGGAGTCCGGTGCTGCCCGGCGTCCACACCGCGGTGGGATCAGGAGTGCCCGGATCCGCTTGTCCCGCCGAGGGATCCGGCGAACCCGGCCGCTGGCCGGGCTGGTTCGGTGCGCCTGACCCGCCGAATACGGTCGGGTCGTCGGGTCCACTGCTCACGGTCGTCTCCTGATGACACCTCAATGACAATGCCGTTCGGAGGCAGACCCTAGCGGGCGACGGCCTCCGAGGTCGAAATGCCGAAGCCGGTGTCGGCCGACGGCCGCTTGGGCTGGGCGCCGACCAACGTGAGCAGCGTGGCCTCGGGGCGGCAGCAGAAGCGGTAGGGCGCCCACGGGGAGGTGCCGATGCCCGCCGAGACGTGCAGCTGGGTGTGCTCGCCCCACTGGGAGGCGCCCTTCACGCGGGACTTGTCGATGCCGCAGTTGGTGACAAGCGCGCCATAGCCGGGAACCACCAGCTGCCCACCGTGCGTGTGACCGGCCAGCACCAGGTCGTAGCCGTCTTCGGCGAAGCGATCGAGCACGCGCGGCTCGGGCGAATGCGTGACACCGATGCTCAGCTGCGCCAGCTGGTTCGGGGCACCGGCCACCGTGTCGTAGCGGTCGCGCTGCAGGTGCGGGTCATCGACGCCGGCGCTGGCGATGCGAATGCCCGCCACCTCGAGGTCGCGCCGGGTGTGGGTCAGGTCGAGCCAGCCGCGTTCGGTGAATGCCGCGCGCAGGTCCTTCCACGGCAGCGGATCGCCGTAGACGCGACGATGATCTTTCTTGAAATACTTCAGCGGATTCTTCGGAACCGGTGCGAAATAATCATTCGAACCGAACACGAACAAGCCGGGGCGAGCCAGTAGCGCACCGAGGGATTGCACAACGGCGGGCACGGCCTTGGGGTGGGAAAGATTGTCGCCGGTATTCACGACCAGGTCGGGTTCGAGCCGGTCGAGTTCGCGCAGCCACTGCTGTTTGAGCTGCTGTCCCGGCATCATATGCAGGTCGCTGACGTGCAGAATGCGCAACGTGGGCGACCCGGGTGCCAGCACCGGCATCGTGGCTTCGCGCAGGACGAACGCGTTCCGTTCGATCAGCGTGGCGTAGCCGATGCCTGCGACGGCGGCCCCGGCGGCTCCCAACGCGGTTCGGCGGACAGCGGACGTCGAGATAACGGGCATTTGCCCAGCATAGGTGACCCCCTCCCGGATCGGCGCGTGTGTTTCCGCACAAACGGTCGGAATTTTCTCGCCTGCGCCCAGTTCGCTATCCGTCGCGATGAAAATGTGATGGGACTTCCCAGGGTGGCCGACTACGGTAAGGCCCATGTCGGAACTGAAAGCCAAGCTGCGCGCGGATATGACCACCGCGATGAAAGCCAAGGACAAACTGCGTCTCGCGACCCTGCGGATGCTGCTCGCCGCTATCCAGACTTCCGAGGTCTCCGGTACGCAGGCGCACGAACTCTCCGATACCGATGTCGTGTCGCTGCTGCAGAAGGAAGCGAAGAAGCGCAACGAGGCGGCCGTGATCTACGAGCAGAACGGTCGCGGTGAACTGGCCGCGAACGAGCGCGCCGAGGAACAGATCATCGAGGAGTACCTGCCGACTCAGCTCGACGACGCCGAGGTGGCCCAAGTCGCCGATACCGCGATCGCCCAGGTCGCCGAGCAGCTCGGGGAGCGCCCGGGGATGAAGCAGATGGGCCAGGTCATGAAGGCCGCCACCGCGCTGGCCGATGGCAAGGCAGACGGTTCGCGCATTTCCGCGGCGGTCAAAGCCCGGCTGTAGAAACCAGCGAAGGCCGCCGTCCGGACTGGACGGCGGCCTTTGTCGGGTGACTAGCGCGGCACCGGGATGGGGATCGGTGGCAGGCGCGGAATCTGCGGTAGCCCCGGAATCACCGGTGCGGGCGCGGCGGGCGGGGGCGTCGTCGGCGCGGGCACCCGGACCGTCCCGTCACTGATGTAGATCGTGACCACCGAGCCCGGAATAGCCGAGCCGTTCGGTGAACTGCCCATCACCGTGCCCTTGGCCTGTGAACCGGCCCCCGTCACCGCGGAGACCTGGAAGCCCGCACCGGACAGGATCGAGGTGGCCTCGCCCTGCGACTTGCCCGCGACATCGGGGACCTGGGAGTTGTTCGCGCCACGGACGTACTTGTCGTCCAGCGGGGGCAGCGCGGCAGGCGGATATCGATCCATCAACGGCTTGATGGCGTTGAACCAGGTGCGGGCCGGTTCATTACCACCGAACAGGCCGGAGGCATCACTGGCGCCACAGTTGCGCAGCGGGAACGAGCAGATCTCGCCGGGGGTCGGGCTGTCGCCGTAGACGTAGACCGACGACGCCAGCGAGTTGGTGAAGCCGAGGAACGCCGAGGACCGGTGGCTCTCGGTGGTACCCGTCTTGCCCGACATCGGCGCCGACCACCCCGCGGCACGTGCCGCGCCCGCGGCGGTACCGCTGATGTCGTCCTTGCTCATCGCGTTGGCGAGGGTATTGGCCAGACCGGGGTCGACGACCTGTTCGCAGGCCTGCTGGGTGAGCGGGACGGCCTTGCCGCTGCGGTCGACGACTTCCTTGATGGGCGAGGGCGGGCACCACTTGCCGCCCGAACCCAGCGTGGCGGCCACATTCGTCAGCTCGAGCGGGTTGATCGAGAACGGGCCGAGCGTGAACGAACCCATGTTGTTGTCTTTGATGTGGTCGGCGAGGCTCGTGTTGCCCCGCCCGGAGGTGCCCGGCTCGGTGTAGGACCGCATGCCGAGGCGCACGGCCATGTCCACCGCGGCCTCGACGCCCACGTCCTGGATCATCTTCACGAAGGTGGTGTTGGGTGAGGTGGCCAGGGCATCAGTCACCGACATCGACCCCGGGTAGTTGCCCGCGTTCTTGACACACCACGAGTCGGCCGGGCAGCCCGGCGAGTTCGAGTAGCCCATACCCCTGGCGGCGTAGGTGCCAGGCACGTCCACCTGCGCGGCGATACCGAGGCCCTTCTCCATCGCGGCGGCGGTGGTGAACAGCTTGAAGATCGAGCCCGCGCCGTCACCGGCCATCGAATACGGCTGGCCGAGCAGCGTCTCGTTGGCATCGCGGTTGAGGCCGTAGGTGCGGCTCGACGCCATCGCGAGGACGGGGTGCGAATCCTGACCGGGTGCGACCACCGACATGACCTCGGCGATGTTGTCGAGGTTGGGGTCGGCCTGCTCGTTCACCGAACGCTTCACCGATTCCTGCAGCACCGGATCGAGAGTGGTCTTGATCAGGTAGCCGCCCTTGTCGATCTGCTCGCGACTGATCCCGGCGTCGGCCAGGTACTGCAGCGCGTAGTCGCAGAAGAAGCCCTTGTCGTTGGCGGAGATACACCCGCGCGGCAATCCCTTGGGCTCTGGCAGCACACCCAGCGGCTCGGCCTTGGCCTTGCGGAACTCCTCGGCGCGATGCGGGATGTTCTGGATCAGCGTGTCGAGCACGGTGTTGCGGCGGTCGGTCACGCCCTGCACGTTCGTGTAGGGGTTCAGCTTGGAGCTGGACTGCACCATGCCCGCCAGCATCGCCGACTGGGTCATGGTGAGCTGGGACGCGTCGATGCCGAAGTAGGTCTGCGCGGCGTCCTGGATGCCGTAGGAGCCGTTGCCGAAGGGCACCAGGTTCAGGTAGCGGGTGAGGATCTCGTCCTTGCTCAGCTCGCGGTCCAGCGTGAGCGCCATCCGGATCTCGCGCAGCTTGCGCGCCGGTGTCGTCTCGATCGCGGCGCGGCGCTCGGCGTCGGTCTTGGCGACCACGAGCAGGTTGAAGTTCTTCACGTACTGCTGGTCCAGGGTCGACGCGCCCTGCTGCACCGCACCGGAGGAGGTGTTGGTGAGGAACGCGCGCAGCGTGCCCTGCCAGTCCACGCCCTTGTGGTCGGCGAAGCGCTTGTCCTCGATGGACACGATCGCCAGCTTCATGTTGTTGGAGATCTTGTCGCTCGGCACTTCGAAGCGGCGTTGCTCGTAGAGCCACGCCAGCGGCGACCCGTTCGCGTCGACCATGGTCGACACGGCGGGGACCGTGCCCTCCACCAGTTCGGCGGAGACATTGTCGACGGCGTCGGCGGCGCGGTTGGAGATGAACCCGAACCCACCTGCCAAAGGGAACAACAGCCCAGCGACAAGCACGGCGGC
Organism: Nocardia sp. FBN12; assembly: GCF_050320175.1. Lineage (GTDB taxonomy): Bacteria > Actinomycetota > Actinomycetes > Mycobacteriales > Mycobacteriaceae > Nocardia. The sequence continues at coordinate 6,354,551 of NZ_CP190048.1, forward strand.
CAGCGCGCAGCTGCCGGCCAGCCTCGCGAGCGTTTGAGTGATCGGCACGAGACCCAGCCTAAGGGGTGGGGTGGTGAGGTTCACGGCTGTGCTGCTCGACGGGGAATGTCCGGCCGGTGCCAGGGGGGTTGCTCGGGCGTGTCAACAAAATGATCACATCGGCGTGTCGCGACCGGCCACGCCGGTGATCAGCACTACTGCGTGGTTCTGACCCCATTTGAATGGACGCCCGTACCAAAAAATCGGGGGGCGGTCTTGCGCAACCGCCATACCTTTACCTAGATTGAGAACCCAGTGTGATAGAGCTAACACTCAAAGTGGAATGTGGTGCGGGACGCAGCGGTAGTTGGGTTGCTGTGATCCGCGCTCGCGATTCTGGAGCGCCGCACAACGGTGTTCGGACTGCAAAGGGGCACATCAAATGCACATCACAACCCCCATCGCTCGACTGGATGTAGAGCAGGCCGAGGCAAGGATCGCTTGGGTTGCCCAGGCGCGATGCAAGGAAGTGGACCCCGATCAGCTGTTCGTTCGCGGCGCGGCACAGCGCAAGGCGGCAACCATCTGCCGTCACTGCCCGGTGCTGATGCAGTGTGGTGCCGATGCGCTCGACAACCGGGTGGAGTTCGGCGTGTGGGGTGGGATGACCGAGCGGCAGCGGCGTGCGCTGCTGAAACAGCATCCCGACGTGACGTCGTGGGCTGAATTCTTCAACGCTCAGCGCCAGCACCAGGTGGCGATCTAGCAGGTCGAGACCGGACCGTTATCACAAACGGCGCCGAGACCGCTTGGTTTGCGGAATCGGCGCCGTTGGCGGGTGTTACGGGATTGTCAGCTATAGCGGATTTGTCTGAATCGATCAGGCCGAGGCCGGAGTACCGGTCAGCTGATCGCCGACCGCGCGCAGTGCTTCCAGGTCGGAGACCTCGAAGGGCAGCGCCGTCACCGACACGATCTTCACCCGCGGATGTGCTCCGGTGAAGCGATGCAGCAGCCGCCGCTCTCGCGTCGCCGTCGACACCCGATCGGCGTGGATGCGCAGCACCGCGGCGGTCAGCGGGTCCGAATCGGTCAGCTGGTCGGCCGCGGTCAGCGCGTGATCACCGGACAGCTCCGACAGCGCGGGATGCGTCCGGTTCAGCACCAGCCCGGCCAGCGGCATCTGCTCGGTGGAGAGCCGGTCGACGAAGAACGACGCCTCGCGCAGCGCGTCGGGCTCGGGCGCGGCGACCACGAGGAAGTGGGTCCCCGGCTTGGACAGCATCGCGAAGGTGCGCTCGGCCCGGTCCTGGAATCCACCGAACAGCGATTCCAGCGACTGCAGGAACGTCGAGGCGTCCTTGAGCATCTGCCCGCCGACGATCGTCGACACCCCGCGCATCGCCAGGCTCATCGCCCCGGTGACGAACCGGCCGACACCGCGCCCCGGCGCCATGATCAACCGGATCATCTTGCCGTTGAGGAAGGTGCCGAGCCGCTTCGGCGCGTCGAGGAAGTCCAGCGCGTTGCGTGAGGGCGGAGTGTCGACCACGATCAGGTCCCACTCCTTGCGCGCGGCCAGCTGGCCGAGCTTCTCCATCGCCATGTACTCCTGCGTGCCACCGAACGACGACGCCACCGTCTGATAGATCGGATTGGCGAAGATCTGCTCGGCCTTGTCGGCGCTGGTGTGCTCGAGCACCATGTCGTCGAAGGTGCGGCGCATGTTCAGCATCATCGCGTGCAGCTCGCCGGGCACCTCGGGGCCGAGTTCCACGCGCTGCGGGGTGTTGTCCAGCTCGGCCACGCCGAGCGACTGCGCCAGTCTGCGCGCCGGATCGATGGTCAGCACCACCACCTTGCGACCCGATTCGGCCGCGCGCAGGGCGATCGAGGCCGCGGTGGTGGTCTTGCCGACTCCGCCGGACCCGCAGCACACGATCACCTTGGCGTTCGGATCGGCGATGATCTTCGAAACGTCCAATAAGGGCGGGGTGGAAACGTGCTCGCTCATCGGACTCCCTGCGCGGATAGCTGTTCGGCCAGTTCGTAGAGGCCACCGAGGTCGATGCCGTCGCCCAGGGCGGGCAGGGACAGCTGGGGGACATCGATCTGCGCCAGTTCGGCCGCGCTCGCGTTCTGCGCGGTGAGCACAGTCGCGTGGTCGACCGTTTCGGCGATCAGGCCGTCGAAGTCCGATTCGGACAGGGTGATTCCGGCCTTCGCCAGACCCGCGGCGACGGCGGCGGTGTCGAGTTCGCCCGCCACGCTCGTGTCACGCTGGGCCGGGGTGAGCTCGGCGGTGGCCGCCCGGTTGACGATCACCGTGCCGATCCGCAGATCGTCGGCGGTGAGTTCGGCGATCGCGTCGGCGGTCTCCTGCACCGGCAATGCCTCGAGCAGTGTCACCAGGTGGATCATCGTCTGATCGGAGTGCAGCAGGCTGGACACGCCCTCGGCCTGCGAGGCGATCGGCCCGCCCTTGGCGATCTCGGCCATGGCCGTGGTGACGTCGAGGAAGCTGGCGATCCGCCCGGTCGGCGGCGCGTCGACGACGATGTCGTCGTAGGCGGGCCTGCCGTCCTTGCCGGTGCGGACCACACATTCTTTGATCTTGCCGGTGAGGATCACATCGCGCAGACCAGGCGCGATGGTGGTGACGAACTCGATGGCGCCCATCCGGCGCATCGCCCGGCCCGCGAAGCCGAGGTTGTAGAACATGTCGAGGTACTCGAGGAACGCGTACTCGATGTCCAGTGCCAGCGCCGTCACCTCGCCGCCGCCGTCGGCGCTGGCGATATGGGTCTCGGTGGGTGGCAGCGGTGGCCGGTCGAACAATTGCGCGATGGACTGGCGACTCTCGACCTCGACCAGCAGCACTTTGCGTCCCCCGGCGGCGAGCGCGAGTGCGAGTGCGGCCGAAACGGTCGACTTGCCGGTGCCCCCCTTGCCGGTGACGTAGTGCAAGCGGGCCTTGGCCGCGCGCTTCGGCCACCCGGTCGACGGTTCGGGAACCGACGAAACCGGCTCTGCTGTTGGTGCTCCCACGTCGCCGAGCCTATAACCCGTTTCGCCAAGGCGTTCGGGGTGAGCCCTAAACTCACACCATGAGTGAAGTCACCCGTTGGGAGTACGCGACCGTGCCGCTGTTGACGCACGCGACAAAGCAGATCCTCGATCAGTGGGGTTCCGACGGCTGGGAGCTGGTCTCGGTGCTGCCAGGACCGACCGGCGAACAGCATGTCGCCTACCTGAAGCGGCAGAAGTAGCCGTGGCCACCGCGTGGAAGGACGCGCTCGACCGGCTCGGCGTCACGCTACCGCCGGTCGCCGCCCCCGTCGCGGCCTACATCCCCGCCGTGCGCACCGGTTCGCTGGTGTACACCTCCGGCCAGCTGCCCTTCGTCGACGGTGAACTGTCGTCGGTCGGCAAGGTCGGGGCCGAGGTGGATGTGGAGCAGGCCAAGGAGGCCGCCCGGCTGTGCGCGCTGAACGCGCTCGCGGCCGTGCACGATCTGGTCGGGCTCGACCAGGTGGTGCGGATCGTGAAGGTCGTCGGATTCGTCGCCTCGGCGCCCGGATTCAGCGATCAGCCGATCGTGATCAACGGTGCGTCGGAGTTCCTCGGTGAGGTGTTCGGCGAGGCGGGCGTGCACGCGCGCTCGGCCGTCGGCGTCTCGGAACTGCCGAAGAACACGCCCGTCGAGGTGGAATTGATCGTCGAGGTTAGTTAGGCAGCCGCCATGGCACTGGAACATCCCGCGTACAGCCAGGTCAGACAGGTTACCCCGACGGCATCGGTACTACTGGCCGACAATCCCGGTCAGATGACGCTCGACGGCACCAACACCTGGCTGCTGCGCGGCCCGGACAGCGACTCCTACGTGGTCGTCGATCCCGGACCGAAGGACAAGAAACACACCGCCGACATCGTCGAAGCCACCGGCGGCCGGATCGCACTGACCCTGATCACCCACCACCATCACGATCACACCGGCGGTATCGATCACCTGGTGAAGGCCACCGGGACGCCGGTGCGTTCGGTGGATCCGGCGTATCTGCGCGGCGCGGTCGTGCCGTTGGCCGACGGCGAGGTGATCGAGGCCGCCGGCTTGCGGATCACCGTGCTCGGCACCCCGGGACACACGACCGATTCGGTGAGCTTGCTGCTCCCCGACGCGGTGCTCACCGGTGACACGGTGCTCGGCCGCGGCACCACCGTGCTCGAATCCGCACCGGGCGCGCTGGCGAACTTCCTCGCGTCGCTGGAAAAGCTGCGCGAGCTGGGCGCGGGCAAGGCGTTACTGCCCGCGCACGGGCCCGACCATCCGGATGCGGCGCCGGTCGCGCAGTACTACCTGGATCATCGGCGGGAGCGGCTCGATCAGGTGCGGGCGGCGCTCGTCGAACTGGGTTCCGGCGCGGGCGCCTTCGCGGTCGTCCGCAAGGTGTATGCCGATGTGGACAAACGGCTGTGGCCCGCCGCGCGTAGTTCGGTGCAGGCGCAGCTGGAATACCTGCGAGCCGAACAGAACTGAACACGCCTCGATCGCCGACATGCTGGGGAGTGTCGGCGATCGAGTCGTATCCGGGCTACAACGGCCGACATCCCGGCACGACGAAACCGCGGTGGTGTGGACGAGGCCCTCTCCTCGTGAGCCCACACGCATCAACGGTCCCGTCAGCGCCGGGACGGCAGTGTTCGAACGTCAGCGAGCGCGACGTGCCAGACGCTCGGAATCCGAGATCAGCACGCTCTTGCCCTCGAGACGCAGCCACCCGCGATGAGCGAAGTCGGCGAGCGCCTTGTTGACGGTTTCCCGGGAAGCGCCGACCAGCTGGGCGATCTCTTCCTGGGTCAGGTCGTGGGTCACGCGCAGCGCGCCCGCTTCCTGGGTGCCGAAGCGCTGTGCGAGCTGCAGCAGCGCCTTGGCGACGCGACCTGGCACGTCGGTGAAGATCAGGTCGGCGAGGTTGTTGTTGGTGCGGCGAAGGCGTCGTGCCAGCACGCGCAGCAGCTGCTCAGCGATCTCAGGGCGCTGATCGATCCACGACTTGAGTGCATCGCGATCCATCGTCACGGCGCGGACCTCGGTGACCGTGGTTGCGGTCGAGGTACGCGGGCCAGGGTCGAAGATCGACAGTTCACCGAACATGTCGGACGGACCCATGATGGTCAGCAGGTTTTCCCTGCCGTCCGGGGACCGTCGGCCGATCTTCACCTTGCCCGTCGTGATGATGTACAGCCGATCGCCGGGTTCGCCCTCGTTGAAGATGACGTGGCCGCGCGGAAAATCTACGGGCTGCAGCTGCTTGGCGAGCGCGGCCACCGCGGTGGGCTCGACGCCTTGGAAGATGCCTGCTCTGGCGAGGGCCTCGTCCACGAATGTGCTCCTTATGGGATATGGCTTGCGAACCTGGTCGAGCGAATCGACCAACCGCGCAGTCTACGCGGCATTCCGGCACCGCAGTGACAGACACCACGTAAAGAGTGGATTGCGCGATGTGCGCACACTGTGAATCGATCGTTTAGCTGGCCCTGGCAACGTCCAATTCGGAGGTCCGGGAACGGCGCTTGCGCACGCGCGCCACGGCGGCGGGCAGGCCGAGCTTCGTCAGCTCTTTCACTTCGGCGTTGCTGGCGTTGTCCAGGTACTGCTGAACCTCTTCGTCGGGTTCGAGAAGCTTTCGGAGCCGATTCTCGACCCGCTCCATCCCCAGCGCGAACAGCATCAACAGCACTGGGAAGAGCACCACAGCGAGTCCTTGCATGACTGGCAGTAAACACGGTCCAGGTCTCAGATGGAACACAGCGGGCAATCTGGCCGGGCAATGTTGTCGTAGTGGTTCCGTATGGTGAAGCGGTGCCCGTTTCCCCAGTCCCAGCCGCCGCAGGCGATGTCGATTCGGCCGCGGAAACGGCTGCCGCGCCCACCGGCATCACCGCCGCGCGCAAGCGCAAGAACCGTGCGATAGCTGCGGAAACGCGGATCGGACTCGTCCGCCGCGCGCGCCGGATGAACCGCACGCTCGCCGACGCGTTCCCCGACGCGCACTGCGAGCTCGACTTCACCACCCCGCTGGAACTGGCCGTCGCGACGATCCTGTCGGCCCAGTGCACCGACGTCCGAGTGAACCTCACCACGCCCGCCCTGTTCGCGAAGTACCGCGACGCGCAGGACTACGCCCAGGCCAACCGGGTGGAGCTGGAGGAATACATCAGGCCAACCGGCTTCTACCGGAACAAGACCAGTTCACTGATCGGGCTCGGCCAGGCGCTGGTCGAAAAATTCGACGGTGAATTGCCTCACACTCTGGACGAATTGGTGAAATTGCCGGGCATCGGGCGCAAGACCGCCAACGTCATCCTCGGCAACGCGTTCGATGTGCCGGGCATCACCGTCGACACCCACTTCGGTCGGCTGGTGCGCCGCTGGAAGTGGACCGACGAGGAAGATCCGGTGAAGGTCGAGCACGCGGTCGGTGCGCTGTTCGAGCGCAGGGACTGGACGATGCTCTCCCACCGGGTGATCTTCCTCGGCCGGCGCGTCTGCCACGCACGCAAACCGGCGTGCGGCGCGTGCGCGCTGGCCGGCGATTGCCCCTCGTTCGGTCTCGGTCCGACCGATCCCGCGGTCGCGGCCGCGCTGGTGAAGGGTCCCGAGCGCGATCACCTGTTGAACATGGTCGGCCTGTGAGCCAACCCTCGCCGCTGCGGCGGCCCGCGTTGCGCTGGGTGCTCGCCGCGGTGATCTTGCTCGCCGCGGCCACGGTGGCGCTGTGGCCGCGTGGGGGTTCCGAGACCACCGGCATCGTTTCGCAGACATCGCGACAGCCTTCGGGCGTGTCGGCCGAGGAACGGGCAGCCGCGGGCCTCACCCCATGCCCGGCCACGCAGGCATCGGTGTCGCAGCCACCATCGAACGCATCGGGACCGCGAGCGGTGGGGTCGGGACCGTTGGCAGGGCTTGCGGTGACCTGTCTGGCCGATGGCACACCGATCGACCTGGCCGCCGCGCTGGCGGGAAAGCCGGCCTTGCTGAATCTGTGGGCCTACTGGTGTGGCCCCTGTGCCGTCGAACTGCCCCATCTGCAGGAATTCGCGCAGCGGGCGGGCTCGGCGCTCACCGTCATGACCGTGCACAGCGATCCCGACGAGGCGAAGGCGCTGTCGCGACTGAGCGGGCTCGGCGTCACCCTGCCCGGTGTCGAGGACCCGCAGGCCGCCGTGCGCAGTGCGGTCGGTGCGCCCGCGGTGCTGCCCGTCTCGGTGCTCGTGCGGGCCGATGGCACCATCGCGAGTGTGGAGGTGCGTACCTTTGCCGACGTGGCCGACATCGCGGATACGGTATCCGCGAAGCTGGGGGTCACGGTATGACAGAGAACGTAATGGTGGCGTGCGGATCGAAGGCGATGGCGTGAACGATGTAGCGAGGCTCGACGATTCCGGCGTTCCCTCCTGGTTGCGCACGGCGATCAGAACCGGCGGCCCCGACGCCGACGACACCCTCGCTACCTCCCGCGCCCTACGCCGGGCCATGTCGATCACCGGAAAACCACGCCAGGCCGCGGTCCTCGTACTGTTCGGCGGATCGCCGGAGGCCGACGAGAACACCCCGGGCGGCCTGCCCGCCGACGCCGACGTCCTGCTCACCCAGCGCGCCTCGACCATGCGCCAGCACCGCGGCCAGATCGCGTTCCCCGGCGGCGCCGCCGACCCAGGCGACGGCGGCCCGGTAGGCACCGCACTGCGCGAAGCCGCCGAGGAGACCGGGCTCGACCCCGCGGGTGTCCAGCCGTTCGCGCTGCTGCCGAAACTGTTCGTCCCGCCCTCGAAATTCGACGTGACTCCGGTGCTCGGCTATTGGCGAGCACCCAGCGAAGTCCGCGTCGTCGATCAGGGCGAAACCGAGCGTGTCGTGCGTGTGCCGCTCACCGAATTGCTCGATCCGGCACACAGATTCATGGTGCGTGGCAGTCTCGGCTACCAGAGCCCCGCGTTCGGAGTCGACGGCATGCTGGTGTGGGGACTCACCGGCGGTATCCTCGCCGGCATCATCAAATCCGCTGGGTGGGAACGAGATTGGGATCGGGGCGACGTGCGTGACCTGGAGAGCTCGCTGGCTGCGGTCGGAATGACCCTGTGAGCGGGCACATCGGCGCTGCCGCCACCGTGGTCATGCTTGGCCCGAGCGTCGGCGAGGCGCGAGCATGAGCGCCTCGGTATGGCTCGATATCGCGGTGGTACTGATCGCGCTGGTCGCGGCGTCCACCGGCTGGCGGCAAGGCGCGGTGGCGTCGGCGCTGGCGTTCTTCGGTGTCGCGCTCGGCGCGGTCGCGGGCATTCTGATCGCACCGCACATCCTCAAACACCTCAGCGAGGGCCGCAGCCGGGTACTCGGCGGCATCCTGCTGATCGTGCTGCTGGTGATCGTCGGCGAGGTCGCGGGCATGGTGCTCGGCCGGGCCGCGCGGACCGGCATCCGTGCGCCGGTCGCCCGCAGTGTGGACAGCGTGGTGGGTGCGGTGCTGCAGGCGGTGACCGTGCTGGTCGCGGCCTGGCTGCTCGCGTTGCCGCTGGCCACGGCGTCGCAGCCCGCGGTCGCCGCCGCGATCAACGGGTCGAAGGTGCTCGCCGACGTCAACTCGGTCGCGCCCGACTGGTTGCGCAAGGTACCCAACGAATTCTCCAAGCTGCTCGACACATCCGGCTTGCCCGATGTGATCGGCCCGTTCGGCCGAGCACCGATCGCGGCCGTCGAACCGCCGGATCCGTCGGTGCTGGCGAGCCCGGTCGCGGCGTCGCTGCAGCAGAGCGTGCTGCGCATCCGCGGCACCGCACCCAGCTGCCAGCGGGCGCTCGAAGGTTCGGGCTTCATTGTCGCGCCGGAACGTGTAATGACCAACGCGCACGTCGTCGCGGGCACCAATACCGTGTCGGTCGATACCGCGCGCGGTGCGCTCGACGCCACCGTGGTCCTGTTCGACCCGTCCAAGGACATCGCGGTGCTGGCCGTTCCTGGGCTCACCGCGCCGGTCCTGAACCAGGCACCCGAGCCCGCGAGTTCCGGGGAGAGCGCGATCGTGCTCGGCTACCCCGGCGGCGGCCCGTACACCGCCAGCGCCGCCCGAGTCCGCGAGACCCTCGACCTCACCGGCCCCACCATCCACCGCGACGGCACCGTCGAACGTGAGGTCTACACCGTCCGAGGCCAGGTCCGCGCGGGCAACTCCGGCGGCCCCCTCGTAGACGCCGAGGGCCAACTGCTCGGCGTGGTCTTCGGCGCCGCGGTCACCGACGACGACACCGGCTACGTCCTGACCCTGAACGAGGTCGCCTCCGAACTGGCGGCGGCCGCCCCCAGCAGCACCCCGGTAGACACCGGCGCCTGCGTACTGAGCTGATCAGGCCCCTCGCGAGTCGGCCCCCTGGGTATGTCCCAGGGGACCGACCGTTCGAGCTTGTCAGCGCTCCGAACTACGGAGACACCAGGTCATCGTGCGGCGATCCGTTGACCCCGTTCTGCTCACGCCAGTGCGACGTGAGCACCGCATTGACCTCGCCCGGATTCTCCTGATGCGCGTAATGCCCAGCCCGCGGAATCGTCACCAACGTCCGATTCGGTGATAACGCCGCCCCCCGCTGGTACGTGGCGTCCAGCAGATACGAATCCTGTTCCCCACGCAGCATCAACACCGGGATATCGATCGGCGTGCGCATCGTGGCCATGAACCGCTTACCGTCGGGCCGCCACTGACTACGAAACGCCCAGCGCTGGTACTCCAGCGCACTGTGCGCGGCTCCAGGAATCCGGATGGCATGCCGCATCCGCGCCGCCGTCTCGACGAATTCCGCACTGCCCGACCAGGATTCGCCGACCCGGTCGTGCAGCAGCCGCTCCACTTCGGCGCCGCCGCGCCGCGTGAGCAGATTCTCGGGATAGCGCGGCAGCTGATACCGCAGGAAGCCGGGCAGCCAGGTCGCGCGCTGCGCCGGATCGCGCAGAACGGCGCTCTTCAGCGCGGCCGGATGCGGCGAGCTGACCAGCGCGATCGAGCGGACCAGCCGCGGATGCAGCACCGCGGTGGCCCAGCACACCAGGCCACCCTCGGCGTGCCCGACGAGCGTGGCCTCGGTGTGTCCGAGCGCCCGGATCAGGCCGGCGATGTCACCGGCGAGGGTCCAGCCGTCGTAGCCACGTGGCGGTTTGTCGGAATCGCCGTATCCGCGCAGGTCGACGGCGACGGTGCGATACCCGTGGCCGGCGAGCGCGGTCAGCTGATGCCGCCACGACCACCAGAAGTCGGCGAAGCCGTGCAGCAACAGCACCAGGGGTGCGTCGGCGCGATCCGTACCGTCGGCCTCGACGACATGGAAACGGATTCCGTTGGCGTGCACGTCCCGGTGGGTCCACGGTCCGTCGAAACGGACGCTGGAGGGATCCGGGAATGAATTGGACGACACGCCGATCGAGCCTAGTGGGCGGGTACGGCGGTGGCGACCGGGCCCGCCCGGCGCGTCATCGGTTGCTCGACTTCTCCAGCGACGGAGTGGCCTCACGGTGGGTGAACGCCGCGGGCAGCACCTCGGCGGACTGCTTGAGCGAGCCGATCGTCTTCTCCGGCGCGCGCACCTTCCGTACCTTGAGCCAGCCGAGCAACGCGAGCGTCACGGTGGTGAGCACCATCAGCAGGAACACGATCAGGAACGCGGCCCAGCGCCACAGCCACATGTCGAGCAGCTCGGCGACGAAGAAGAAAAAGAAGAACGAGCTGAACAGCAGCACCACCAGCGCGAGGATGAAGAAGACGCTGCCGGTGAGCCCCTTCTTGATCTCGCCGGTGACCTCGGCCTTGGCGAGCGCCACCTCGGCGCGCACGAGAGTCGACATCTGCTCGGTGGCATCGCGCACGAGGCTGCCGATGCTCGCCGATCCGGGCGGATTGGCATCGGTCAACGGGATCGAAGTGACCGTCCGACCGTCATTTCCGCCTTGGGTGTAACTCACTTCGTCGACCCTTCTCCCTGTGGTAACTGGTCTACATCGCGGCGCGCCTGGTGCACACGTCCTCGGCGCAACAGTAGCGCCGATCCCAGCAGCGATGCTGCCATCGAGGTCACCAGAACGGCGGCCTTGGCAAGATCGATGGCGTCGTCGCCGACGTCGGCGAGTGCGAGTTCCGCCACGAGAAGGCTAACGGTGAACCCGATCGCACCGAGTACCGACAGGGCGAACATGTCCCGATACTCCAGTCCGGCTGGGCGTTTGGCCCAGCCGAGCTTGATGACGACCCAGCTCACACCGAAGATCCCGATCGTCTTGCCGAGGAGGAGCCCGAGGATGATTGCCAGCGCGAGCCGGTCGGTGAACAGCGATCCGAACACCGCGCTGTTGAGCGGAACGCCGGAGGCGAACAGCGCGAACAGCGGTACGCAGAATCCGGCCGAGATCGGTTGCACCACATGCTCGAGGTGTGTCGCGGGCGCGGTCCGCTCGCCGGGATCCTTGCGCACCCTGGTGAGCAGCCCGAGTGCGACGCCGGCCAGCGTCGGGTGGATCCCCGCCTCATGCAGGGCGTACCAGCACACCAGCGCGACCGGAAGGTAGAACAGCGGCGTGTGCAGCCGGAATTTCTGAGCCAGCGCCCACGCGCCGCAGCACGCGAGTGCGGCGACCAGCCACAGCAGCGACAGCGAGGCCGTGAACAGCACCGCGATGAGCACGATGGCGAGCAGATCGTCCACGACGGCCAGGCTCAGCAGGAACACCCGCGCGCTGGTGGGGATCCGCGAGCCGGTCATCGCGAGGATCGCCAGCGCGAAGGCGATATCGGTGGCGACGGGAATAGCCCAGCCGTTGTCCATGCCGGGCACGCCGTGGCCGACCACCAGCGCGATCACGGCCGGGGTGATCACACCGCCGACCGCGGCGATGATCGGCAGCGCTGCCCGTTTCGGATCGCGGAGCTCGCCGACGGCGAACTCACGTTTGAGCTCGAGCCCGGCGACGAAGAAGAAGATCGCGAGCAGCCCGTCCTTGGACCAGTCGGCCAGGGTGAGGTCGAGGTGCAGCGCGGGAATATCGAGGTGCGTGTCGATCATCGTCTGATAGCTCGCGCCCCACGGCGAGTTCACCCAGATCAGGGCCACCGCGGCGGCCACCAGGAGCAGCGCACCGCCGACGGTTTCGGTGCGGAGATAGCGGGTGAGCTCGGAGCGGACGCGCGTGATCAAGGGCAAGCCTTCCGGCAGGGGTCGACTGAGCTGCGGGCGCTCATCGACTCGGATTCACGACCGCATGCCGACCAGACTTCCCGGCACACCTCTACGCGATCTTAACGGACCCGGCCGGTGACCTCGGACGTCACCGGCCGGTATCCGTCAGTTGCTCCCGGTGCGAATGGCCTCGAAAACGCCCGGATCGACCAGCGTGGAGGTGTCGCCGAGCTCGCGCCCTTCGGCCACATCGCGCAGCAGCCTGCGCATGATCTTGCCGCTGCGTGTCTTCGGCAGCTCGGGCACGATGTGGATCTCACGCGGCCGGGCGATCGGGCTGATCTCCTTGGACACCTCCGCCTTCAGCTCGGCGACGAGCCCCTCGGCCGCGGTAGCCGAACCGGTGAGGATGACGAACGCGACGATCCCCTGCCCGGTGGTCGCGTCGGTGGCGCCGACCACCGCCGCCTCGGCGACGGCCGGATGCCCGACCAACGCGGATTCGACCTCGGCGGTGGAGATGCGATGGCCGGAGACGTTCATGACGTCGTCGACCCGGCCGAGTACCCACAGATCGCCGTCGGCGTCGAGCTTGGCGCCGTCGCCCGCGAAGTACCACCCCTGCTCGGCGTAGCGCTCCCAGTAGGTGGACCGGTAGCGATCCATATCGCCCCAGATGCCGCGCAGCATCGACGGCCACGGCTTGTCCAGCACAAGGTACCCGTTGGCCTCGGTCTCGCCGAGCTGTACCGGCTTGCCCTCTTCGTCGACGACCGTCGCGGAGATACCGGGCAGCGGGCCCATCGCGGCGCCCGGCTTGGTGACGGTGACGCCCGGCAGCGGCGCGATCATGATGGCGCCGGTCTCGGTCTGCCACCAGGTGTCGACGATGGGAGTCTTGTCGGCGCCGAACACTTCTCGGTACCAGCGCCAGGCTTCGGGGTTGATCGGTTCGCCGACGGAGCCGAGCAGGCGCAGGGTGCTCAGGTCGTGGGCGTCGGGGATCTCGCGGCCCCATTTCATGAACGTGCGGATCAGCGTGGGCGCGGTGTAGTAGATGGTGACGCCGTACTTCTCGATGATCTGGAAGTGCCGGTGTTCGTCGGGGGAGTTGGGGGTGCCCTCGTAGACGACCTGGGTGGCGCGGTTGGCGAGCGGCCCGTAGACGATGTAGCTGTGTCCGGTGACCCAGCCGATGTCGGCGGTGCACCAGTACACGTCCTGTCCCGCTTTGTGATCGAAGACGTTGTGGTGGGTGTAGGCGGTCTGGGTGAGGTAGCCGCCGGTGGTGTGCAGGATGCCCTTGGGCTTTCCGGTGGTGCCGGAGGTGTAGAGGATGAACAGCGGATGCTCGGCGGGAAAGGCCTGCGCTTCATGGGAAGGTGAAGCGCCGGAGACAGTTTCGTGCCACCACAGATCGCGCCCGTCGGTCCACGGCACCTCCGTGCCGACCCTGCGCACAACGAGCACATGCTCCACCGAAGACGGCACGTTGCCCTTGGCGGCGAGTGCCTCGTCGACGGCCTCCTTGAGCGGTGCGGGCTTGCCACGACGCCACTGGCCGTCGGTGGTGATGATCAGCCGGGCTTCGGCGTCGTCGACCCGCTGACGCAAGGCGGTGGGGGAGAATCCCGCGAACACCACCGAGTGTGTGAGCCCGAGTCGCGCGCACGCGAGCATCGACACGATTGCCTCGGGCACCATCGGCATGTAGATGGCGACGCGATCGCCCGCCACCAGCCCGAGTTCGGTCAGGTAGTTCGCCGCCCGCGAAACTTCTTCCAGCAGTTCGCGGTAGGTGATGTCGCGCGAGTCGCCGGGTTCGCCCTCCCAGTGGATGGCCACCTGGTCGCCGTGCCCGTCGAGCACGTGCCGGTCGACGCAGTTGTAGGCGACGTTGAGTTCGCCGTCGCCGAACCAGCGCGCGACCGGCGCGTCGGACCAGTCGAGCACCTCGGTGAAGGGTTTGTGCCAGTGCAGCCGGTTGGCCTGTTCGGCCCAGAAGCCGTCGCGGTCGGCCTCGCCACGGGTGTAGAGCGTGGCGTCCGCGTTGGCGACGGCGGCGAATTCCGCACTCGGCGGAAACGAGTCCTGGTGTCCTGCAGCGGTTTCGGTCACGTCGATTCAGCCTCACATGCCTGGTGCGGTCGGGTCGGTCGCCGGGGTGCGGCCCGGCTGCCTCGACAGTAGTCAACAGACCCGCACCCGTGGCCCGTTGTCCTCGGCGAGGTTTCGGCGCGGTCAATAGGGCTAGTTCATCCGATGACTTTCCCGGACAGACCGGACGGTCGCGGGCTATCGTTTTTACTCAATGGCTCAGCCGAGGGCGCCCGATATTTGTTCATATTTTTCTGCCGAGAGAGAGGGGCTCGGCAATTTTTCCTGCGTTTCCGGCGAGTAACCGTATTGATACATGTGAAGTGAAAATGGCTCGGATCGCTGAAAAATCCAGCCGGAGCCGCTAACCTCCGACCGTTAGCCACGGAATCGAACCGGGAGAGAGCGTTGAGATTCATCAGAGCGACCGCGCTGGTCGCGGCGGGACTGGCGGCCACAAGCCTCAGTCTCACCGCGTGCTCGTCCGATGACAGTGCTGATTCGAGCATCGTCACCACCAACGCGGGTGAGCCGCAGAATCCGTTGGTGCCAAGCAATACCAACGAGAACATGGGCGGCCGCGTTGTCGACCGTTTGTTCGCCGGGCTGAAGTACTACGACGCCAACGGCGTGGCCCATGACGAGATGGCCGAGAAGATCGAGACGACCGATCGTAAGTCGTACAAGATCACCATCAAGCCGAACTGGAAGTTCACCGACGGCACCACCGTGACCGCGAAGTCGTTCGTCGACGCGTGGAACTACGGCGCTCTCGCCGACAACGCGCAGCTGCAAAGCTATGTGTACAGCCCCATCGCCGGGTTCGACGAGGTCAGTGCGGAGAAGCCGGCCGTCAAGACCATGTCGGGCTTGAAGGTCGTCGACGACCGCACCTTCACCGTCGACCTGAAGTCGCCGTCGATCGACTTCGAGAGCGCGCTCGGGTACGCGCCGTTCTATCCGCTGCCCGAGGCCGCGTTCAAGGATATGAAGGCTTTCGGTGAGAAGCCGATCGGCAACGGTCCCTACGCTTTCGGATCGTGGGAACACAACGTCAAGATCGATTTGACGCCCAACCCGGACTACCCCGGTGGCAGGCCCGCCAAGAACAAGGGCCTCCGATTCGTGATGTACCAGTCCTACGACACCGCGTACGCGGATCTGCAGGCGGGAAACCTCGACGCGCTCGACACCATTCCCGACAGCGCGATCACGACCTACCGAAGTGACCTCGGCGACCGCGCGATCACCAAGCCGACCGCGCAGAACCAGCACATCGGTATCCAGTCCTCGGTGCCGCATTTCGCCGGTGAGGAAGGCGTGCTGCGCCGCAAGGCCATCTCGATGGCCATCAATCGCCCGCAGATCATCGACAAGATCTTCAACGGCACCCGCACGCCGTCGCGCGACTTCACCGCGGCCACCCTGCCCGGCTACGATGCCAACCTGCCGGGCGCGGAAGTGTTCGATTACAACCCTGATCAGGCCAAGAAGTTGTGGGCCCAGGCCGACGCCATCTCGCCGTGGTCGGGTCAGTACCAGATCACCTACAACAGCGACGGCGGTCACCAGGCCTGGATCGAGGCCGTGGCCAACAGCGTGAAGAACACCCTGGGTATCGACGCTGTCGCCAACCCGATGCCGACGTTCAAGAACATCCGTGACGCCGTGAACGCCAAGACCATCGGCACGGCGTTCCGCTACGGCTGGCAGGGCGACTACCCGACGATGATGCAGTTCCTGAGTTCGCAGTACTACAGCTTCTCCGAGACCAACAACGTCAACTACAACAACCCCGAGGTCGACCGGCTGTTCGATGCCGCGCTTGCGGCCCCGACACAGGCGGAGTCCTACAAACTGATCGCCCAAGCGCAGGCGATCATGATCAAGGATATGGCCGACATCCCGGTGTTCGACTATGTCGCCAACGCGGGCCGTTCGGAAAACGTCACCAAGGCCGACCTCACCTGGAACGGCCTGTTCGACTTCGAGAACATCGAGAAGTAGAACTCGACAGTGGGGCCGAGTCACTCGTGAGTGACTCGGCCCCCGTCGTTTTCGGAGGAAATGATGGCTTGGTACGTACTTCGGCGTCTGCTCCAGATGATCCCGGTATTCCTGGGCGCGACGCTGCTCATCTATGCGATGGTTTTTCTGATTCCGGGTGACCCGATCAAGGCATTGGCAGGCGAGAAACAGCTGACGCCCGCCGCCGAGGCGGTACTGCGCGCTCGATATCACCTCGATCAGCCTTTCATCATGCAGTATCTGCATTATCTGAAAGGGATCCTCACGCTGGACTTCGGTACTTCGTTCTCGGGCAGGCCGGTGCGCGAGGAACTCGAACGCGCATTCCCGATCACCATCAAACTGGCATTTCTCGCGGTGCTGATCGAAGGCGTCTTCGGCATCGTGTTCGGTTTGATCGCCGGGTTGCGCAAGGGCAAGCTGTTCGACTCGACCATGCTCATCGCGAGCCTGGTCATCATCGCGCTGCCGGTGTTCGTCGTGGGTTATCTCGCGCAATTCCTGCTCGGTGTGAAGTGGGGGATCGCCCCGGTCACCGTCACGGGTAAGGCGAGTCTGGGCGAATTGATCGTGCCCGCGTTCGTGCTCGGGTCGCTGTCGTTCGCCTATGTGCTCCGACTGACCCGAAACTCGGTGGCGGAGAACAAATCCGCGGATTTCGTTCGCACAGCTACGGCGAAGGGGCTCGGGCGCAGGCGCGTGGTGGGCGTGCATATTCTGCGCAATTCGATGATCCCGGTCGTCACCTTTCTCGGCGCCGATTTCGGAGCGCTGATGGCGGGCGCGATCGTCACCGAGGGCATCTTCAACATCCCCGGCGTCGGCGGCACCATGTACCAGGCGATCATCCGCGGCGAGCCGCCAACCGTGGTGTCGTTCGTGACGGTGCTGGTGGTGTTGTTCCTGCTCGTCAACCTCGTGATCGACCTGCTCTATGCCGCACTGGACCCGAGGATCCGCTATGCATGACAAGCAACAGCATTTCGTGGCCCCCGCCGACGAGGTGGAGGTGCTCGCCACCGACCGTGTCCTGGACAAGGGCACCCCGACCAGCATCTGGGGCGATGCGTGGCGCCGCCTGCGCCGCAATCCGGTGTTCCTGGTCTCCGTTGTCCTGATCGTGTTCGTCATGCTCGTGGTGGTGTGGCCCTCGCTGTTCACCAGCCAGGACCCGCGGCAGTGCCTGGGTGAGTTCGGGATGGACGGCCCGCGCGAGGGTCATCCGTTCGGATTCGACAAGCAGGGCTGTGATGTCTTCGCGCGCACCATCTATGGCGCGCGTGCGTCGGTGACCGTCGGCATCGCATCGGCGGCGATGTTCCTGTTGGTAGGCGGCATCCTCGGCGCGATCTCCGGCTTCTACGGTGGTTTGCTCGACACGATCGTCTCGCGCATCGCCGAGATCTTCTACGCCATTCCGATGGTGCTTGCCGCGATCGTGCTGCTGCAGCTGTTGCGGCCCGCGGGGGTCATGACGGTAGTCGCGATTCTGGTGGCCTTCACCTGGCCGCAGGCCGCGCGCATCACGCGTGGTGCGGTGATCGAAGCCAAGAACAGCGAATACGTCACTGCGGCGAAGGCTTTGGGTGTCTCGCGGCTCGGCACGCTCATGAAGCACGTGCTGCCGAACTCTGCCAGTCCGCTGATCGTGGTCGCCACGATCTGGCTCGGTGTCTTCATCGTCACCGAGGCGACGCTGTCCTATCTCGGCGTCGGCCTGCCGCCGAGCATCGTGTCGTGGGGCGCCGATATCGACCGCGCCAAGACCGAGATCCGTACCTCGCCGATCCTGTTCTACCCGGCGACCGCGCTGGCCATCACGGTGCTGAGCTTCATCATGCTCGGCGACGCGGTGCGCGACGCGCTCGATCCGAAGGAGCGCACCCGATGAGCTTCGACAAAACCAAGCCACTGCTCGAAATCCGCGACCTGGACGTCGGTTTCACCTCCGACGGGAAGGAGATCCCTGCCGTTCGCGGGGTGAACCTCACCGTCTATCCCGGGCAGACCGTCGCCATCGTCGGCGAATCCGGTTCGGGCAAGTCGACGACCGCGCACGCGATCATCGACCTGCTGCCGGGCACCGGCAAGGTGACGGGCGGCTCGATCCTGTTCGACGGCAAGGACCTGACCAAGGCGTCGGCGAAGGAGATCGTCGCGATCCGCGGCAACGGCATCGGCCTGGTCCCGCAGGACCCGATGTCGAACCTGAACCCGGTGTGGAAGATCGGCTTCCAGATCCGGGAAACCCTGGTGGCCAACGGCATAGCGACCGGTGCCGCCGCTCGCGAACGCTCGGTGGAACTGCTCGCCGAGGCGGGCATGACCGATGCCGAACGCCGCGTGAACCAGTACCCGCACGAGTTCTCCGGCGGTATGCGCCAGCGCGCGCTCATCGCGATCGGCCTGTCGTGCAGGCCGAAACTGCTGATCGCCGACGAGCCGACCTCGGCGCTCGACGTCACGGTTCAGCGCCAGATCCTCGGCCATCTCGAACAGCTCACTACCGAGCTGGGGACCGCGGTGCTGCTGATCACCCACGACCTCGGCCTCGCCGCGGAACGGGCCGAGCACCTGGTGGTGATGTACCGCGGCAAGGTGGTGGAATCCGGTCCGGCGCTGCAGATTCTGCGTGATCCGCAGCACGCGTATACGAAGAAGCTGGTGAACTCGGCGCCATCGCTGGCGGCATCGCGGATGTCGTCGTCGCGGCAGCGGGCCGAGGTGCGGGCGCAAGCTGTCGAAGTGGCGGTCGCCGAGAAGGCATCCGATGCGTTGCCGGACACCGTGCTCGATGTGCGAAACCTGTCCAAGGCGTTCAAGATTCGTGGCAAGCGACCGTGGCAGTCCGCGGATTTCGTGGCCGTCGACGAGGTGAGCTTCACGGTCTGTCGCGGGACCACCACCGCGATCGTCGGCGAGTCGGGCTCGGGTAAATCGACCATCGCGCAGATGGTGCTCGGCCTGCTCGAACCGACTTCGGGCACTGTGGCTTTCGACGGCAAGGACGTCGCGAAGCTGGACCGGAAGGGCGCGTTCGCTTTCCGGCGCCGCGTGCAACCGATCTTCCAGAATCCCTACGGCTCGCTCGACCCGATGTACTCGATCTACCGGACGGTCGAGGAACCGTTGCGGGTGCACAAGATCGGCACGCCCGCCGAGCGCGAAGCGGTGGTGCGCGATCTGCTCGACAAGGTGTCGCTGCCGACGTCGGTGCTGCGGCGTTATCCCAACGAGTTGTCGGGTGGGCAACGTCAGCGGGTGGCGATCGCTCGTGCGCTGGCGCTCTCGCCGGAGATGGTGGTCTGTGATGAGGCGGTGTCGGCGCTGGATGTGCTGGTCCAGGCTCAGATTCTCACTCTGCTCAACGACCTTCAGGCTGAGCTGGGGTTGACGTATTTGTTCATCACGCATGATCTGGCTGTTGTTCGGCAGATCGCGGACAATGTGCTGGTTATGCGTGAGGGGAAGGTGGTGGAGGCGGCTACTACCGATGAGGTGTTCGCGTCGCCGCGTGAGGAGTACACGCGGACGTTGCTCGAGGCGATTCCTGGGCGGGAGTTGCTTACTGGGTAGGGGTGCTTCCGGGGCTTGGTGATGTGTGTGGCAGAGCTCCGGGGTTTGAGTAGTCCTGGGACGTGTTGGTATGGCAGTGCTCTGGGGTTTGAGTAGTCCTGGGACGTGTTGGTATGGCAGAGCTCCGGGGTTTGAGTAGTCCTGGAGGCGCTGGCTGTGTTTGTTGGAGCGCTGGCGCGCTCGAGTCGCGGCCCCGAGGGGCCGCCGGTTAGGCACCGGTGCTTGCTCCTTCGTCGCCTACGCACCGGCGCCTAACCGGCGACCCGGCCGCGACCGGCCACTTCGTGGCCGTCCCTCCCTAGGGGTCGGGAGTGCGGTGGTTGGGTTGGGTGGGTTGTGGAAGACGGGGACGGGCCGGTGTGCGCGGTGTGGTCGGGAGTGCGGTGGCTGGGTTGGGGAGGGTTGTGGAAGACGGGGGCAGGCCGGTGTGCGCGGTGTGGTCGGGGTGCGGTGGCTGGGTTGGGGAGGGTTGTGGAAGACGGGGACAGGCCGGTGTGCACGGTGTGGTCGGGGTGCGGTGGCTGGGTTGGCAGGTTGTGGAAGACGGGGACGGGTTTGGGAGTGCGCGGTGTGGTCGGGGGTGCGGTTGGGCTGCGTCTTCGGGGTGAGTGGTGTGGCGGGAGTGTGGTGGTGGGGATTCGGTGGGTTGTGGAAGACGGGGACAGGCCGGGTGAATTGTGTGGCTGGGAGTACGGGGGTGGGGTGTGGAAGTTGGGGACTGGACGGGGTGAACGGTGTGGTGGTTAGTGTCGTGGTTGGGGTTGGGGTGGTTGGGTTCTCGAAATCCTTCTGGCGTGCAGCTCATCGGCGTAGCGTGGATTTGTCCGAGGTGGTGCGGTGCGGATCGCAGGGTTGGAGACGCCGGTGGATCGAATCGATGCTGAACGGCTGGCCGAGCGGGAAGCGCGGCGGCGCAGGGCGGTGACGCCGGCGGCGAAGCGGCTTGCCGAGGTGCCGTGGCCGGATCGCAGCTGGCCGACGGTGCGTGGGTTGTATGTGATCGTGGGGGCGTCACTGTGCGGGCGGTAACCTCCATGCGTGACTGATCCGCTGCAGCCCCTGGTCGACCTGCCCGGCGTGCGCGAGGCCGCCGACAAGGCGCGCGACGCGCTCGCGGCCGTGCACCGGCACAAGTCGAACCGGCGTGGCTGGGCGACCACTGCCGCTGAAGCCGCCGTGCGGGCCGCGCGTTCCTCGGCGGCCATCGAAGGTGCGAGCACCGACCTGCCCGCCGACGGTCAGGTCAGCGACCCGGTGCTGGCCGGCGCGTTGCGGGTGGGTCAGGCGCTCGACGGTGACGCGCTCACCAATCTCGTCGGTACCTGGCGGCGTGCGCCCCTGCAGGCGCTGGCTCGGCTGCACCTACTCGCGGCCGCCGACCTGGTCGCCGACGATCAGGAGCTCGGTCGTCCGCGCTCGACTCCCGGCGTCGCCGAACGGCTCGACATGCTCGCGCAAACCATCCAGACCAGCAAGGCGCCCGCCCCGGTGGTCGCGGCGATCGTGCACGGCGAGCTGCTGACGTTGCGTCCGTTCGGCACCGGCGACGGGGTAGTCGCGCGCGCTGCTTCGCGCCTGGTCGCGGTGGCCAGTGGACTCGATCCGCACAGCCTCGGCGTGCCGGAGGTGTTCTGGTTGCGCCGCCGTCAGGCCTACCTCGACGCGGCCGCCGGATTCGGTCTCGGCACTGCGGAGGGTGTGGGTGGCTGGGTACTGTTCTGCGCCGGCGCGCTGGAAGACGGCGCCCGCGAAGCGAACTCGATCGCCGACGCGGCCGCCGGCTGAGACCGGCCCCACACGTCGAAACGGGCGGCGTTGTCGATTGCTCGACCTCACCGCCCGCTAGCACGGAACACCCGGTTACCAAGCGTGCAGGGTGGGTTGTGTTCGGTGGCCTCGGCGATCATCCCAACCCCGCCGGTTCATCCCCGCAACCTGTGCGAGGCGTTCGCCGACGTCGGCTCGAATTTCGCAGGCCCACAACTCTTTCGGCCTTGTCGCGGCGCGCTCCGCGTGGGTGCCTGGTGTCCGTGCTGGGAAGGGTGGGATGGGAGGCGAAACCTTCTCTTCCGGCTCCGTCTTGGCCTTCCGTCCTTCCGTGCCTCCATTCTTACACTGTGATGGCACTCACATCAAGGGTTTCTAAGGCATTACCGAATACCCGCGAATTCGGCGTGTCGCTCGGAGATTCGTGCTCGAGCTGGGCGGTTCAGCGTCGTTTGCGCAGCAGTCGGTAGCTGATCGCGCCCGCGATGATCGCGCTCAGTCCCACGGCGGCTGTCGCGGCGACGGTGGTGGTCGAGGGCGCCTGGAATCGCGACCACAGCGACACCGGATTGGAGAAGGTGAGCATCGGCCAGCCCTGCGCGGCGGCCTCCTTGCGCAACCCGCGGTCGGGGTTGACCGCGGTCGGATGGCCGACGGCGCTCAGCATCGGCACATCGGTCACGGAGTCGGAGTAGGCGTAGCACCGCGACAGGTCGTAGCCCTGCTCGGCGGCGAGTTTTTCGATAGCCGCGACCTTGCCCTCGCCGTAGCAATAGAACTCGATGTCGCCGGTGTACTTGCCGTCCTCGACAACCATCCGGGTGGCCTCGGTGTGCGAGGCGCCGAGCACCTCCGCGATCGGGCCGACGATCTCCTCACCGGAGGCCGACACGATCACCACGTCGTGCCCGCGGATCTTGTGATCGGCGATCAGATCGGCGGCCTCGGCGTAGATCAGCGGGTCGACCAAATCATGAAGTGTCTCGGCCACAATGGTTTTCACTTGTTCCACGTCCCAGCCCGCGCACATGTTCGCCAGGTTTGCCCGCATCCGTTCCATCTGGTCGTGATCGGCACCGGAAAGCAGGAACAAAAAGTGCGCGTAGCTGCTCTCCAGCACGGCTCTGCGGTTGAGCAGACCCTGTGCGTAGAACGGTTTGCTGAACACGAACGCGCTCGACTTCGCGATCACCGTTTTGTCAAGATCGAAGAACGCGGCGACCCGCCCGCCTGGCACCGGGTCGCGGCCCGTTTTGCCGAGACTTGTGTCCGTAGGCGAGGTCTGGTCGCGTTCTGGCGTCACGTCAACAGAATAGGCACGACCTGCGCGCCCCGCAGGATCGGCTGTCCGCACCGTGCAAAAGGGTTTGCCCTGGGGACGCCGGGAGGCGCGAATCGCCGAAGAATGTCGGCGAATGCTACTTGCGCCCGCGGCAGGGGGTGGGTGTAGTATTGCTGGCACCTGGACTTAGTCCAGGCGCGTTCAGCCCGACCCCCCGGGGCTGAACCCGACGGCCCCAGCCTCCTCCCCCCCGGCTGGGGCCGTCCTCTATTCCGGGGACGATCGAAAAAGTTCTCCACACCCCCGAGTTATCCACAATCGGTGTTTTCGGGGTGTTGACAACTTCCCCACTCGGCAACGCTGAGTCGCATGAACCTCACCCCCGCGGCGCTCCCGCAGCTCGCTCCCGCTCTGGTTCTCGTGCGTGACGAACGGTTGCGCGCGGAGGTCCGCCGGGTCGCGGCGGCCGCTGAACGCGTCACCGATGAACGGGTGATGCCCGTCGGCAGGCATGCGTGGGCAGGGGCCAGGATGGTGATCCTCGATACCGCCGCCGCTGTCGCCGCCACGGTGGCCGGCTGTCCGCGCCGGTCGGGGGTGGTCCTGGTCACCGAAGGGGAACCCACGGTCCCCGACTGGCAGGCGGCGACGGCAGTGGGCGCCGAACGCGTGCTCGCGTTGCCTTCGGGTGCTGTCGCGCTGGTCGAACAGTTCGCCGAACACGCCGAATCCCGGACGGGCGAAGGGATAGTCGTCGCGGTGGCCGGCGCGGGTGGTGGGGCAGGTGCGTCCACCCTCGCCGCCGCCATCGCACTGCGCGGGGCCGCGCGCCGGGTCCGGCGCGACACGGTGCTGATCGACGGCGCCCCGCTGGACGGCGGGATCGACCTGGTGCTGGGGATGGAGAATGTGCCCGGACTCCGGTGGCCGGACCTGGTCATCGAGGACGGGCGGGTGTCTGCCGCCGCGCTACACAATGCGTTGCCTACCGCGTCTGCGGGTTTGGCGGTGCTGTCCTGCGGGCGGGTGCGGCTTGGGGCGCGGAGCGAGACGGTTTCCGCGAATCATGCGGTCCCCGGGCATCCGCCGGGAGATTCGGCTCCTCGTACGGTGCTCGGGTCGGAGCCGCCGACACTGCGCGCGGAGGCCGGGCAGCTCACCGAGCGTTCGGTCATCGGGCACGCAGCGCTCGCGGCGCCCGGATACTTTGCGCCCGGGCCGGGGACAGGGCGGGCTGCATATTCTGCGCCAGGACCAGTGGCCGAGCAGGCTCGGAACGGCTGCGCACTCACCGAACTGTCACCGGCGGCGATGCGTGCGGTGATCGAATCGGGCAGGGATGCAGGGGATCTCGTCGTCTGCGACGTTTCGTGTGAACGCGGCCCCGCGGCCGACACGATGCTCGACGCCGCCGACTTGGTCGTTCTC
This sequence comes from Nocardia sp. FBN12, assembly GCF_050320175.1. Taxonomy (GTDB): domain Bacteria; phylum Actinomycetota; class Actinomycetes; order Mycobacteriales; family Mycobacteriaceae; genus Nocardia. The sequence goes on from NZ_CP190048.1 coordinate 6,378,924, forward strand.
GTAGTCCCGGCCCGTTTGCGTGCCATCGCCGCCGCCGAAAGCGTCTCGGCCTACCTGGGTGAACGAAATCCCAATCGCGGCTTGATTGTTCGAGGGCCCGCGCCCGGTGGTCTGCGGGGCGCGGAGGTGGCGGACCTGCTCGGATTGCCATTGCTCGCCGCAGTCCGTGGACAAGCCGGACTGGCTGCCCGCCTCGAACGCGGTGGCTTGAGCGTCCGCCGCCGCGGCCCCCTCCGCGACGCCGCCGACGCCGTCCTCGCCATGGTCGGAGCTGACCCCGCATGACCACTTTCGTCACCGTCGACCTGCTGGAGCGGGTCCGCGAACGGCTCGCCGAGCATCCGGGTGTCCCTGATGCCGCGCAGCTGGCCGCTGCGATTCGTACCGAAGCGGGCGGTGTCCTTGCCGACACCGACCTTCTGCGGGCTCTGCGACTGCTCCAAACCGAGATGACCGGAGCGGGGCTGCTCGAGCCGCTGCTGCACGATCCACAGGTCGCCGATGTGCTCGTCACCAGCCCGGATTCGGTGTGGGTGGACCGTGGACGTGGGCTGGAGCTGACCGATGTCCGCTTCGCCGACGAAGCTGCTGTTCGCCGCCTCGCCCAGCGCCTCGCCCTGGCAGCGGGCCGTCGACTCGACGACGCTCAGCCCTGGGTGGACGGCAAACTCGCCGGAACCGAAGCCGCTCTTGGCGACGCGTTCGGCGTTCGGCTCCATGCCGTCCTCGCCCCGGTCGCCCATGACGGCACGTGTCTGTCCCTTCGCATCCTGCGCCCCGCGACCCAGGGACTCGACGCGCTGGCGGCCGCCGGCTCGATTGCTCCGCCCGCCCGCCGACTGCTCGGCGACATCGTCCGCGCCCGCCTCGCCTTCCTCGTAGTCGGAGGCACCGGGGCGGGGAAAACTACCTTGCTCTCGGCCCTGCTCGCCGCCGTCGACCCCGCCGAACGAATCATCTGCGTCGAAGACGCCGCCGAACTGGCTCCGGTCCATCCCCACGTCGTGCGGTTGGTTGCCCGGACCGCCAATGTCGAAGGCGTCGGCGCGGTTACGGTTCGCGATCTCGTTCGCCAGGCATTGCGAATGCGACCCGACCGGATCGTCGTCGGCGAGGTACGCGGCGCCGAAGTGGTCGATCTCTTGACCGCCCTCAATACCGGCCACGACGGCGGTGCGGGCACCGTCCACGCAAACTCCCCTCAGGAAGTTCCCGCCCGGCTGGAAGCGCTGGCGGCGCTCGGCGGCATGGACCGTGCTGCCCTACACAGCCAACTAGCCGCGGCCGTTCAGGTGGTCCTCCATGTTCACCGCCGATCCGACGGAACCCGCGCACTTCGCGAAATCGGTGTCCTGCAACGTGATCCCGACGGTGTGCACATCAGTCCAGCCTGGCGATCGGATGATCACCCCGTGCCTGCGGCCGACGAACTCCGACGACTGCTCGAGGTGCGACTCGGATGAGCGACCTCATCGCGGCGACATCGGTCTCATCGCCTGATCAACGCCGGCTGCGGGACCGAATTCTGCTGGTGGGCCGTTGGATTCGTGGAATCGGCTCGGCGCTCGAAGCTCGGCACGGCGCCGACCGGCCGGCGCGAGGCCATCGCCATCGAGCCGGTTCTCACCTGTTGATGAGTGTTGACCGAGTGGCAGGTTTCGTCTCGAAGAAGGTGGGTTCGTGGGAAGTGCTCTGCTCTGTTGTGCGGTCGCGGTGCTGGTGCTTCCGGCAGCGGGCGGGCAGCGGCGATTCGTTCGGTTGTTCGGCGCGGGCAGACGCAGCGCGCCGAGACGGTTGCCTGTGGAGTGGTGTGCAGGAATCGGTCTGGGGTGCACCGCGTTCGCGTTCGGTCCCGGCGTCGGGCTGGCGGCCCTCATGCTGGGAGCCACTGTGGCAGTGCGGAAGCGGCGCGGACGAGGTGACCGCGATCGCCGCCGCGAATGTGGATACCTTCTGGCAGGACTCGAAGCCGTCGTCGGCGAGCTGCGCGTCGGCGCCCATCCGAGCGCGGCGGCCGAATCCGCCGCAGGCGAGTCGCGTGGCGAAGCCGCACGTGTGCTGGCGATCAGCGCGGGCCGCAGCCGCCTCGGCGGGTCGGGCGCCGACGGCTGGTCGCAACCGGATTCGATTGTCGCCGAGGAACTGTCGAGGATCGCCGCGGCCTGGCGAGTGGCTGAAGAACACGGCCTCGCCCTGGCAGAACTGCTCGCCGCCGCCAGAATCGACCTGCTCGGCCGCATCCGCTTCCGAGACCGCACCGAAGCCGCCCTGGCCGGCGCCCGAGCCTCCGCCACCGTTCTGGCAGGACTCCCGCTGGTAGGCATCGGCCTGGGCCAACTGATGGGCGCCGCCCCGCTGACAATTCTGTTCGCATCCCCAGCCGGTGAACTTCTCCTCCCACTAGGCGCGGCCCTCGCCTGCTGTGGATTGCTGTGGACAGATGTCATCACCCGCAAGAGCACCGCTTGACCCGCATCGCCTCGGTGCCGAACGGTTCCTCCAGCAGCGAAGCCGATTGGTTCGTGAGCAGCAGAGCTGGCGCGAATGTCTGCGGGGGAGAGGTCATTACCCGCAGCGGGCCGACCCGATGTGGACACGTGTGGATAAAACTTCGAGCAGGGGAGTGCTGTGCAGGAGATGGTAGGAGCTGCCTCGCCAGCGGTGTTGTTGATCGCGGCGGTGGCGATTGCGGTGTTGCCTGGGCGGGTTGCGGTCAGCCGGCGAGTTCGTGCGCTCGGCCCGGCGCCGGCCGGGGCCGCCGGGGCGACAGGTGGGGCCACGAAGATTGACCCGCTCGGGTCAGCGTCCGCTTTCGATCTGCTGGCCGCTTGTCTACGAGCGGGACTGCCGATGGCCGCGGCCGCGCGCGCGAGTGCGCCGACGGCGCCGCCGGTCCTTCGGGCCGCATTGCTCAGGGCCGCGGACCTTCTCGCGCTAGGCGCCGACGCGGCGACGGCATGGGAGCGCGCGGCGGCGGATGCGGTCGGATCGGCGGGCGCCGATGATGTGGAGTCACTGGCCAGGATGGCACGCCGCTCCGCCCGCTCCGGCGCCTCGCTGGCAGCCGCGGTCGGCGAACTGGCCACGCACCGTCGCGAAGCCGTGGAGGACGCCGCCGTCGCACGCGCCGAACGCGCGGGCGTGCTGATCGGCGGACCGCTCGGCCTGTGCTTCCTGCCGGCTTTCGTCTGTCTCGGCATCGTCCCCGTCGTTATCGGCCTCGCGGACCGCGTGCTCGGCGGCGGTGGGCTGCTGTGACCGGCCCCGGCGAGGCCACCAGAACTTCACCGCGCGGACCAGCCGCGCGGTGCGATCAGAGAGGGGATCACGATGACGTTCGTCCACACCGTATACATGGGGGCCCGCACTCGACTCACTCGTCTGCTGCTCGACGACGACGGCATGTCCACGGCGGAATACGCGATCGGGACGATTGCCGCGGCGGCCTTCGGAGCGGTGCTCTACGGGGTGGTGACCGGGGACAGCATCGTCACCGCGCTGACCGGCATCATCGACAAGGCGCTCAACACGAGCGTGTAAACCGCGCCAGCACAAGCACTCTCGGCGGCGATACGGGCGCGGTGACGGTCGAGGCCGCCATCGCCCTGGCCGCCTTGGTCTGCGCTGTAGCTCTCTGCATCGGCGCCCTCCTCGCCGGGTCCACCCAGGTTCGCTGTGTGGACGCGGCCCGCGAAACCGCCCGCCTTGCCGCCCGCGGTGACACCGCACGCGCGATCACCGCGGGCAAGTCCGTCGCCCCGCCGGGCGCAGCCGTCGAGCTTCGCGCCGAAGGAGGCCGAGTAGTAGCCACCGTCGTCGCCACCACCCCACTCCTCCCAGGTCTGCGCCTGCGCGCCGAGGCCGTCGCCGTCACCGAGCCAGGAGTGAACCCGTGAGGGCACGGCGCGAGACGAGCCGTGGGTCGACGCGGCGTGCGCTGGCTGGGGACGGGGGAGGGGCGACGGTGTTCGTATGTGTGGTGTTGGCGGCGTTGATCTGTTTCACCTTGGTGGTCGCGCAGGTGGGTGCCGTGGTGGTCGCTCGGCATCGGGCGCAGGGTGCCGCGGATCTCGGGGCTTTGGGCGCGGCGGTGGTGTTAGTGGAGGGTGCGGAGGCGGGGTGTGCGGAAGCCGGCGAAGTTGCTCGGCGGATGGGGGTTCGGGTGCGCCGGTGCTTGGTCGCGCAATGGGACGTCGTCGTCGATGTCGAGGCGAATGTATCGGCGGGAGTGTTCGGCGTGCGCACGGTGCGCGCTTCGGCGCGGGCCGGTCCGGTGGAAGAGAATGGGTGACCCGGAAGTGTTATCACTGGTCGGTGGTTGTTCCGGACCGAACCAATTCAGAATTAAGCACAAGCGCGTTTGCGTTATTTCATGCGCATTCTTTGATCCGGCCCGGAAAAATATGAAAAGTATGACGAGCCGGTACCGGCGGTTCCGGTTGGCTATGAGCCAGTTAACAGAAAAGTACTCCTTTTTAATCGTCCGCCAGCATATATCTGCTGGTCAACGCTAATCCGGACGAGTGACCAGCATTCTTGGCGGGTGGTGTATCGCCGGTCACGTGGTGGGCGCACCCACATCACGAATCCCCACGCCGGTCGCCATGGGCGCGCAGTTCGCCGAGAACGGCAGTCAGCAGGCGGGCGGCGGCATTCTTGTCCAGCGGATTGTTGCCGTTGCCGCACTTGGGCGACTGCACGCACGAGGGACACCCGTCCTGGCACCCACAGCTGCGGATCACGCTCAACGTCGCGGCCAACCAGCCCGTGAGCTGGGCGAATCCTCGCTCGGCGAAACCGGCCCCGCCGGGCTGGCCGTCGTAGACGAACACCGTCGGCGCCCCCGTATCGGGATGTTCGGCGATGGAGACACCGCCGATGTCCCACCGGTCGCAACCCGCGACCAGCGGCAACATGCCGATCGCGGCATGTTCGGCCGCGTGCAAGGCGCCGGGGAGTTGTTCGTCGGAAATGTCCGCGGCGGTGAGCAGCCGGGGCGCGACGGTATAGAGGACAGCCTTGGTGTGCAGCGTGTGTGCGGGCAGATCGAGCTCGACCTGGTCGAGCACCTCACCGGTCACCAGGGTCCGTAGGTAGCCGACAACCTGGTTGGTGACCGCGACCTGCGCGGATGCCGCGATGACCGCACCGAACACGTGCTCCTCGATCACGCCCTCGACGGTGATCGAGGTGATCTGCCGGGAGCTGGTGGTGAAGCCGGGATCCACCTCGTTGACGAACGCGACACCGCCATCGAGGTCGAGTTCGTCGACGAGATAGGTCTCGCCCTGGTGCAGGTGTACCGCCCCCGTGTGCAGCGTGGCCGGGGCACGCCCCGCGTCGGCGGTGCCGAGCAGGCGCCCGGTTTCGGCGTCGACGATCGCGACCGGCGAGCCGAGCCCGCCGCGGACGTCGACGTCGTCGTGCGGGTGGGTATGGGCGGTGATGTGCCAGCGAGCGCCCACTCCACGGCTACTCGGCCTGCGCCGGATCAAGCCCTGTTCGGCCAGGTCGGCCAGTACTTCGTCGGCCCTGAACTCGCTCACCTCCTCCTCGGTGAGCGGCAGCTCCATCGCGGCGCACAGCAGCTGGGGGCCGAGGATATAAGGGTTGTAAGGGTCGGTGATGGTGGCCTCGATCGGCCGATCCAGCAGCGCTTCCGGGTGATGCACCAGGTAGGTGTCCAGCGGATCGTCGGTAGCCACGAGCACCACCAGCGAACCCTGCAACCTCCTGCCTGCCCGCCCTGCCTGCTGCCAGAACGACGCGACCGTCCCGGGAAAACCGGCGATGACCACCGCGTCCAGGCCCGCGATATCGACGCCGAGTTCGAGCGCGTTGGTACTGGCCGCGCCGAGCAATGTCCCCTGCGACAGCGACTGCTCGAGCTCACGCCGGTCCTCAGCCAGATAGCCCGCTCGATAAGCCGCAACACGTTCCTGCAGTTCAGGAGCGGTTTCGGCAAGAACGCGCCGGGCATCGAGCGCGATCAGTTCGGCACCGCGCCGCGAACGAACAAAGGTGAGAGTTCGCGCGCCCTCGGCCACCAGCGCGGCCATGATCTTGGCCGCTTCGCTGGTCGCGGTCCGCCGTACCGGTGCCCCGTTCTCTCCGGTCACCGCCGCGCTGAGCGGCGGTTCCCACAGCGCGACGGTCCTGGCGCCCCGCGGCGACCCGTCGTCGGTGACCGCGACAACCGGCGCCCCGATCAGCCTGCCGGCCGACGCGGCCGGATCGGCACTGGTGGCCGAGCACAGGACGAACACCGGGTCGGCGCCGTAGAACTGGGCGAGCCGCCGCAGCCTGCGCAGCACCAGTGCGACATGCGAACCGAACACTCCTCTATATGCGTGGCATTCGTCGACCACCACGTACCGCAGGTGGCGCAGCACCCGCGCCCAGCGTTGATGCGAGCGCAGAATCCCGACGTGCAGCATGTCGGGGTTGGTGAAGATCCAGCGTGCGTTGGCCCGCACCCACTGCCTGATCTCGGCAGGAGTGTCGCCGTCATAACTCGCCGGATGGGCCTCACGCAGGGGATTGTGGTGGATCAGGCTGCCGACCGCGCGGAGCTGATCGGCGCCGAGCGCCTTGGTGGGGGAGAGGTACAGCGCGGTCGCGCGCGGGTCGTCGTGCAGGGCGGTGAGCACCGGCAGTTGGTAGCCGAGCGACTTCCCGGACGCCGTTCCCGTGCTCACGACGACGTGGTTTCCGCCCGCCGCCAGCTCGGCCGTGCGGGTCTGGTGTGCCCACGGCAGCTCGATCCCCTGTGCGTCCAGGGCTGTGACCAGCGCTGATGGCACCCAATCCGGCCACGCGGTGGTGTCGGCGCGCTGTGCGGGCAGCTCCGCGACATGGGTCAGTGGGTTGCCGCCTGCGGCCGCCTCGATCAGGACACGATTCAGCAACGATCGCCCGTAGCTCTCGCTCGAATTGCGCTCTCGGAGCTCGGTCCGGTCTGCCGGATTCATCCAGTCCTCCTCTCATGCGACACGCGAAGTGTGAAACGTGTGTGTGCGACAACCACTACCTGGGATTTCGTAACCCAGTAGCGATCTGGGTCACAGCAAGTTTGCTGGAAGCTCACTCGGTTATCCAGAAGCAAACAGACCGAAAGTACGGATACACCCAATCTGTCCCTTACCTGCACATTCGCAAGATCATGAATTTTGCAAATAGTCGGTAACTCGACTGTCGAATTGCGCAGAGACATGGTTCACTGGGTCTCGGTCGCAAGCTTCTGTGTTCGAGGGACGGATCCAAGGTCCAAACCATCAGCAGGATCGTTGTTGCGAACGCCGTGCTCAGGATTTCCTTGCAGGGGGACCAACAGTACAGCGGTCGGAACGGGCCCGGTGGACGAACCCAGTTGTCCGCCGTTTCCGGTAGAAAGAGAAGGAAACAGAATGGCACAGGGAACTGTGAAGTGGTTCAACGCGGAGAAGGGGTTCGGCTTCATCGCGCCCGAGGACGGCTCCGCTGACGTCTTCGTCCACTACTCGGAGATCCAGGGCACGGGCTTCCGTACCCTCGAGGAAAACCAGAAGGTCGAGTTCGAGGTCGGCCAGGGCACCAAGGGCCCGCAGGCCACCGGCGTTCGCGCGCTCTCCTGAGCTGCGAAACACAACAACGTCTCGTCCCCCTCCTCCGCATGCGGAGGAGGGGGACGAGCCATTTCCGGGTAGCATCGCCCAGGACAGCGCCCGCGACGTGAAACGCCGCAAATGCCTCTACCCCACGTGCGCAGGGTATAAACGTCACTGGTGGCGATGTCCGAACGTCGTCATCTGCCCCAGCCGCGCACCGAGCGGACCTCCCGACGCGCGGATCTAGAAGGAAGGTGTTCGCCGGTGGCAACACGAGACCGCAGTTCAGCCGACCAGGGCCGACCCCTGCGTCGTCTCGTGATCGTCGAGTCACCGACCAAGGCCCGCAAGATCGCGCCCTACCTGGGGCGCAACTACACGGTCGAGGCCTCGGTGGGCCACATCCGCGACTTGCCGCGCGGCGCCGCCGACGTGCCCGCCAAATACAAGGGGCAGCCGTGGGCGCGCCTCGGTGTCGACGTCGATCACGACTTCGAGCCGATCTACGTGGTGAACCCGGATAAGAAGGCCAAGGTCGCCGAGCTCAAGAGCTTGCTGGCCGACGCCGACGAGCTCTACCTCGCCACCGACCCCGACCGTGAGGGCGAGGCCATCGCCTGGCACCTGCTCGAAACGCTCAAGCCGAAGGTCCCGGTTCGCCGGATGGTCTTCCACGAGATCACCGAGCCCGCCATCCTCGCGGCCGCCGCCGACACGCGCGAACTCGACAACGATTTGGTCGACGCGCAGGAAACCCGCCGCATCCTGGACCGCCTCTACGGCTACGAAGTGTCTCCGGTGCTGTGGAAGAAGGTCATGCCGCGGCTGTCCGCCGGTCGCGTGCAGTCCGTCGCCACCCGCGTGATCGTGCAGCGCGAGCGCGAGCGCATCGCGTTCCGCTCCGCCGGGTACTGGGATATCGCCGCCAAGCTCGACGCCGGGCCCGACGAGAAGTCCGATTCGACCAACCCGCGCACGTTCGGCGCACGCCTGGTCCAGGTGCAGGGCGACCGCGTCGCCTCCGGTCGCGACTTCGGTTCCGACGGTCAGCTCAAGTCGACCACCGGTGTCGTCGTCCTCGACGAGGCCTACGCCCGCAGGCTGGCCGAGGCGCTCGACGGTGCCGCGCTCGAGGTCAGCTCGGCCGAGGCCAAGCCGTACACGCGCAAGCCGTATCCGCCGTTCATGACCTCCACGTTGCAGCAGGAAGCGGGCCGCAAGCTGCGGTTCACCTCCGAGCGCACGATGCGGGTCGCGCAGCGGCTGTACGAAAACGGCTACATCACCTACATGCGTACCGACTCGACGACGCTGTCGGAGTCGGCGATCGCGGCGGCTCGCTCGCAGGCGACCCAGCTCTACGGCGCGGAGTACGTCTCGCCTTCGCCGCGCCAGTACACCCGCAAGGTGAAGAACGCGCAGGAGGCACACGAGGCGATCCGTCCCTCGGGTGACACCTTCATGACGCCAGGTCAGCTGGCCTCGAAGGTCGACAACGACGAGTTCAAGCTCTACGAGATGATCTGGCAGCGCACGGTCGCCTCGCAGATGGTCGACGCGCGCGGAACCACGCTGACCCTGCGCATCACCGGCACCGCGCGCACCGGCGAGGAGTGCGTGTTCTCGGCCTCGGGCCGCACCATCACCTTCGCCGGGTTCCTCAAGGCCTACGTCGAGAGCGTGGACGAAGAGGCGGGCGGCCAGTCCGACGACGCCGAATCCCGTTTGCCCGCACTGGAAGAGGGCCAGAGCGTCACCGCCGTCGAGCTGAACCCTGACGGCCACAGCACCAACCCGCCCGCCCGCTACACCGAAGCCTCGCTGATCAAGACGCTGGAAGACCTCGGCATCGGCCGACCGTCGACCTACTCCTCGATCATCAAGACGATCCTCGATCGCGGGTACGTCTACAAGCGCGGCAGCGCGCTGGCCCCGGCCTGGGTGGCGTTCGCGGTGGTCGGTCTGCTCGAGGCCTACTTCGGCCGGCTCGTCGACTTCGACTTCACCGCCGCGATGGAGGACGACCTCGACGCGATCGCCGGTGGCCGCGAGCAGCGCGGAAACTGGTTGTCCAGCTTCTACTTCGGTGGCGAGGCCGGTGCCGAGGGTTCGGTCGCGCGTTCGGGTGGCCTCAAGAAGATGGTCTCCGTGCAGCTCGACGATATCGACGCGCGCGAAGTGAACTCGATCAAGATGTTCGTCGACGAAGAGGGCCGCGATGTCGTGGTCCGCGTCGGCCGCTTCGGCCCGTATCTCGAGCGGATGGTCATCAATCCCGATGACCCCGAAGGGGATCGGATCTCGCAGCGGGCCAACCTGCCCGACGATCTGCCCCCCGACGAGCTGACACCCGAGGTCGCCGAGAAGCTGTTCTCGACGCCGCAGGAAGGCCGTTCGCTCGGCGTCGACCCGGTATCGGGGCACGAAATCGTCGCCAAGGAAGGACGTTTCGGCCCGTACGTCACCGAGGTGCTGCCGGAACCGCCCGCGCCCGACCCGGACGCGGCGCCCGCGAAGAAGACGAAGAAGGCCGCGGAGGTCAAGCCGCGCACCGGTTCGCTGTTCAAGTCGATGGACTTGGCCGAGATCACCCTCGACGATGCGTTGATGCTGCTCTCGCTGCCCCGCGTGGTCGGCAACGATCCCACCTCGGGTGAGGAGATCACGGCGCAGAACGGTCGCTACGGCCCATACCTGAAGAAGGGCACCGACTCTCGTTCGCTGGCGACCGAGGATCAGCTGTTCTCGGTCACCCTCGAGGAGGCGCTGAAGCTCTACGCCGAGCCGAAGCGGCGCGGGCGTCAGGCCTCGGCCGCGGCACCGCTGCGTGAGCTGGGCAACGACTCCGCCACCGACAAGCCGATGGTGATCAAGGACGGTCGTTTCGGTCCCTACGTCACTGATGGCGAGACCAACGCGAGCCTGCGCAAGGGCGACGAGGTCGAGTCGATCACCGACGAGCGCGCTTCCGAACTGCTGGCTGATCGCCGGGCGCGTGGGCCGGTGAAGAAGGCTGCCAAGAAGACGACCGCGAAGAAGGCGGCCAAGAAGGCGCTTGCCAAGAAGGCCGCGGCGAAGTCGACCGCGACCAAGACGGCCACGAAGACCGCGGCCAAGAAGTCGACCGCGAAGAAGACGGCTGCCAAGAAGGCTCCGGCCAAGAAGGCCGCCGGCTCAGCGGAGGACTGATCGGAGTGGCCGCGACGGGCTGGCGTCCGGCGACCCTGTCGGACCACGCGGCTAGGGTGTAGCGCGTGGCAGGTGTCTTCGACCGACTGGTCGGCCAGGACGTGGTCGAGACCGAACTGGCCGCTGCCGCGAAGGCGGCGCGGGCGGGTGTGGTCACCGGGGCGATGACGCATTCGTGGTTGTTCACGGGGCCGCCCGGTTCCGGGCGATCGGTAGCCGCGCTGTGTTTCGCCGCGGCGCTGCAATGCACCGATCCCGATACGGTCGGCTGCGGTACGTGCCACGCCTGCACCACCACGATGGCGGGCACCCACGGTGACGTGCGGCGCATCATCCCCGAAGGTCTGAGCATCAGCACCAAGGAGATGCGGGCGATCGTGCAGATCGCGGCTCGTCGCCCGAGTACCGGCCGCTGGCAGGTCGTGGTCGTCGAAGACGCCGATCGCCTCACCGAGGGCGCGGCCAATGCTTTGCTCAAAGTGGTCGAAGAGCCGCCGGACCGCACCGTCTTCCTGCTGTGCGCGCCCACCGTCGACCCCGAGGACATCTCCGTCACCCTGCGCTCCCGCTGCAGACACGTCCACCTGGTGACTCCGACCGTCCCCGCCATCGCCCAGGTGCTGCGCGACCGCGACCAACTCGACGCGAAAACCGCCGACTGGGCGGCTTCGGTGAGTGGCGGCCACGTCGGCCGGGCCCGCCGCCTCGCCACCGACGAAGACGCCCGCCAACGACGCCGGCGTGCCCTCGCCCTGGTCACCGCGACCGAACGCCCCGGCGCCGCCTACGCAGCCGCCGACGAACTGGTGAAGTCCGCCGACGACGAAGCCAAACTGATGAGTGCCGACCGCGACGACCGCGAACGCGATGAGCTCGCCACCGCCCTCGGCGCGGGTGGCACCGGCAAGGGAGCCGCCTCCGCCACCCGCGGTTCGGCAGGTGTCCTCAAAGACCTCGAACGCCGCCAGAAATCCCGCGCCACCCGCACCGGCCGCGACGCACTCGACCGCGCCCTCATCGACATCGCGGGCATGTACCGAGACGCCCTTGCCATGCGCTTCGCGGGCCGGGGCGCCCCCATCACCCTCACCCACCCCGACATGGCCGGCGAGATCACCGACCTCGCCACCAGCGTCCGCCCCGAAGGCCTCCTCCGCAGCATCGACGCCGTCCTGGCCTGCCGCGAAGCCCTCGACCTCAACGTCAAACCCCGCTTCGCCATCGCCGCCATGGTCGCCACCCTCATCACCGCCCGCACCACCTGACCACCCGTTGCGGGCGGCTCGCCGCACTACCAAAACTATGCTGCTCCAACTCATTTGACAGACGGCTGCCGATTCTGTCGGACCTTCAGGTCATACTTTTGGCATGGGAAATGGGGCGGTGCGGGGGATCGGTCGCGGGGAACGCTTCCCGGGTGGGGACTACGTAGGCGGGCCGAGCTGGTGAGCAGACGCAAGGCCAGGCCGGGGCGCTACCGGTCGCTGCACGTCGCGGGCTATCGCAGCGCGTCACACATGCCGATCATGTGGGTCTTCGCTGCACTGGTGGGCGGGGTATTACTCCTGCTGATAGTGCTGACCATCGCCAATGTGGCGTCCGCCGACCATGCCGATACGCCGACCGGCACCACCGTGATGCAGCCGCAGCCGTCCGCCACCGCACCCGCTGCGGTGTCATCGCCACCCGCGCCGCCCCCACCGCCGCCCGCGCCGCCCCCAGCGCAACCGTGCTACCCGTTCCAATCCGCCTGCTGACCGCTGACCGGGCAGGCATTGAGACAACAGCCTGCTCCGAGCGCCCCGCGATGACCTGCTGTTTTCGCGTTCTGACCCGGAGGCGATAGACTCGCACCGCCGAAAGGTACGCCGCCTTAGCTCAGTCGGTAGAGCGCTTCACTCGTAATGAAAAGGTCGGGGGTTCGATTCCCCCAGGCGGCTCCAGCTCAGAGGTCCTTCCCGGTTCGCCGGGGAGGGCCTCTGTTCGTTCAGCGTGCTGACGATGTGACAGCTTCCCACCCAGCGCAGGACCGATGCCGGTCAGCGGGAAGACGCGAGCGTGCATAGGATGGCCGCATAGTGGGGAATGTTGTCGATCGAAGCTCCGACGAGGCCATTCGGCGCGCGATCGTATCGGATGGGGGCGGTAGCTGTGGAGCCACAGAGCGCATCGGCACAGGACTCTGGAAAACGCAGTGCCAACACCTCATTCGGCAGGCAGACCGGGACGATCGATGCCAACGCCTACATGGACCAACTCCAGGCGGACAACGCCGCCGGTCGGTGCTTCATCTGTGAACTGGCCGACGAGCACTCGACTCGTGAGCGCGAAACCGTCGTCTATCGTGACGAACATTGCGTCGTATTCTTTCCGCCCTGGCCTCGCCTCTACGCTTACTGTCTGCTTGCACCTCGACGCCACGCGACGAACGTAGTGTCGGACTTCACCGAGGACGACTACCTCGCATTGCAACTGCGCGTCCATCGCCTCGGTCGGGTCCTCGCCGAGATCACGCCCACCGAACGCTTGTATGTATTCAGCTTTGGCAGCATGCAGGGCGTCGCGCATGTTCACTGGCATCTAGCGCCGCTCCCGCCGGGGACGCCCTTTCGCGAACAGCAACTCGCCGCAGTCGGCAAGCTCGAGTACCTCGTCATGGCAAAGGCCGAACTCGATGAACTGGCAGAGAAGGTCGGAGCCGGAATGACCGCTCTCGCAGAACAAGAACGCGACTGATCGAGTGTCCGTCGACAGCGTCATGGCATGTTTCTGGTAGGCGCCCTGGCTGTATCTACGAACTTGTCCTGGCACCGACTGTCATCAGTCGACTAGTTGTCTTACTTGTGAATTCATTCGACCGGGCGGCCGCTGCGGCCTAACGATCCGTTTGGATCTTCTTGGTGCTCGCAGTGCGTTGGCGGCGTCAGCGGCCGTAGAGGAGATTCCAGACCGTTGCGTGTTCGTGGGCGAGGTCGATGGGGTGCCGTCGATGATGTCACGTCACCATGTTGCATAAAGTTCTTTGCACAGATGTCTGTGCAAAAGGTAGCGTGCAACTATGGCAGACGAGGTACCGCCCAGAGAGATCACTGATCCCGCGGCGCTGCGGGCGCTGGCGCATCCCCTGCGTCAGCGCATCCTGCGGGTGCTCGCCGAGAACGGGCCTGCGACGGCGACGGCGTTGGGCGCCAGGCTGGGGGAGAACACGGGGGCGACCAGTTATCACCTGCGTCAGCTCGCCGAGCACGGGTTCATCGAGGAGGCGCCCGAGCTGGCCAAGGGTAAGGAGCGGTGGTGGCGTTCGCCGCCGAAGGATCTGCGCTATCGGCTGGACAAGGGTCAGTCGCCGGAGATGCGGGAGCTGCTGGAAGGGCTTGTTGCGCAGCACATCACCGACGATATCGACATGTTCCAGCGGTTTCGGGACGAACGCGATCAGCTCGGCGAATGGGGCGATGTGATGCCGTTCTCCCGGGGGGCGATCTACGCGACACGGGAGGAGCTCGAGGCCTTCTGCGAGGACTACCTCACGCTCCTCAAACGATTCCAAGCCACCCACGCCGAGGACAGGCCGGGTGCGCGCCGCGTGCTGACCCGGTTCATCGCCTTCCCGGCACCAGGAATGAACGACAGCGAGTAGATCGATGCTTCTTCGAATTGCCTTGTTCGCCGGCGTGCTCGCCGCCACGGTAGCGGGCGCTCCGCTCGCACAGGCGGACGACATCGCCACCACCGACATCACCGTCACCCGCTCCGACGCGACGACAACCAACGGGACGATCCACGCCCCGGCGGGTGCGACCGGTCGACCCGGCGTAGTGCTCGTGCACGGATCGGGCACGGCCAAGAGCCCGCAATACGCCCAAGTGGCAACAGCTTTGGCGCGCCAAGGCATCGTCGCGCTGCGTTACGACAAGCGCACCGAGGGCTATACCCCCGCCCACCGCGACTTCTCCCTGCTCGCCGACGACGCACTCGCCGGGGTTGCGGCACTGCGGAATCGGCCGGAGGTCGACCCCGCGAAGGTCGGGATCTGGGGACTGTCGGAGGGCGGCTGGGTCGCGCCGCTGGCTGTGTCGCGGTCGGCCGATGTCGCGTTCCTGATCACGATCGGCGCCAACTCCGGCGCACCGGCCGCGCAGCAGACCTGGGCCAACGAAACCAGGTTCGAGGCCGCGGGCGTGCGTGGCTCGATGGTCGATGTGCTGGGGCGCAACGGAATCCGTGTGATGGCGGGTGCGGGCCTGTTTGCCCAGGCTGACTACGATCCACTGCCCGTCCTGGCCGGGATCGAGCAGCCGGTGCTCGGTATCTGGGGTGAGCAGGACCGGCTGACCCCACCGGGCGACAGCCTGCGCGGCTTCCAGGAAGTCTTCGACCGCGCGGGAAAGACGAACTACACGCTGCGGACCCTGCCGAACGCTCAGCACGGTGGCTTCACCACGACCGACGGTTTCGATAAGGGCGAGGAGTTGGCACCCGGTTATGCCCAGCTCATGGGCGACTGGGTGAAGGGTCTGCCAGGAACAGCCACCGCAGACGCGGATCTACCGGCCGCACAAGGACATTCCGTGACGCCGCTGACGCCGCTGAAGTGGTGGGAATCCCCGACGGCGCAGCTCGCCCTGCTCTCGGCGACCGTGCTGGCGCTGCTCGGCTACGCACTGACCGGCTTCGTCCGGGCATGGCGCCTCCCCACCGTGGCACCCGCGCGAATCCTGTTGGCGGCGGCGGGAATCAGTATTGTCGGCGCGATCGCCCAGCTGCTTTACGTCGCGTCCTCGCGGGCTACGGAGTTCGGTCCGCTGGTCTTCGGTCGCACCCTGCCATGGGCGGCGTTGCAGGTGATCGCCGCTGGTGCGGTGGTCGCGCTGGTCTTCGTCATCGTCCGCCGTCCTCGGGAAGGCGTGGGTGCGCGTATCCGATGGGCCATGATCGTTTGTGCCGGAATCGGATTCACGCTGTGGGCGCTGTACTGGGGCCTGCTCAGACCCTGACTACGAGACTCAGACCCGGACAACGAGTAAGGCCCCCGATCGGGAGATCGGGGGCCTCGGCTCGAGTTACCCCTGAGCCGATCGCCGTTGATCGGTCTCAGGAGAACTGACTCGGGTCAGCGGGCAGCGACGTTGCGGCGGGTGGCCCGAGAGTTCAAGGAGTTACGCAGCACCTGGTGCAGCACCGCATCGAAGGCCTCGGTGTCTTCGATATTGCCGAGGTGGCCGTGCGGCAGCACGTGGAAATCGGCCAGATGCCCGGTGCGGCGCAGGGTGTCGACGATCGGGCGCGAAAGACGCTGCGGAAGCAGTCGGTCTCGGGCACCGGCGATCACGGTGGTCGGCACGTTCAGGTTGGCGGTGCCCGCCGACAGATCCATGTCGGCCATGGCGGCGGCGTGGCGCCCCCGTGCGACCGGACGGCAGGAGCGGATGATGCCCATCGCGAAGTCGACCTCGTCGGCGGTGGCCTCGGGGGTGAGAATGCGGCTGCGGAGCACCTGCTGGGTGAGCCAGCCGCCGGGGATCGGCAGCGGCGCGAACAGCAGCGACTCGCTGACCGGCTGCGGCATCCGCACCGGCGCGCCGAGCAGGGTGACCGGGTACTGCGCGACGATGAGCTGCTTGTTCAGCATCGGCAGCATGTCGGTTTCCGAGCGGATCGCGGCATTGGCGGTGTTGGCGAGCAGCACCGCGGACGCGCGCCGCGACACCTGCTCGGGATGGTGCTTGGCCCAGGCCTGAATGGTGAGCCCGCCCATGCTGTGCCCGGCCAGGACGGCCTTCTCATCCCCACGCAGCGTCGCGTCGAGCACGGCGGACAGGTCGTCGGCCAGCGTGTGTTCGCTGGGGGCGGCGGTGCCGAGGGTCGATTCGCCGTGGCCGCGCTGGTCGTAGCTGACCACGCGGTACTCGCCGGCGAAGGCGTTGATCTGCGGGTTCCAGTATTCGATACTGCAGGCCCAGCCATGGATCAGGACCAGGGTGGGGGCGGTATCCGGGCCGTAGACGTGGACCCGGAGCTGTGCGCCGTCCGCGGTGGTCACCGGGACGACCCGGCGCTCGGCGGTGGGGGCGTTGAGTTTCGCGGTCGCGAAACTGCGGCTCCGCAGCCCGGCACGGAACTGTGCGGTCAGTGCGCCGGTCTCGAGGTGAGAGACCATGGATCGCGCTGCCGCGAACGTCATCATCGACTTCGCAAGCATTGTCGGCACTCCTTTGTGTCGTAGGCCACCGTACAGTGCAAGCCGGGGTGCTAGCTAGTGTTAGCGGGTCACAGTGTCCCACTTGTTGTGAACTGGGTCACCGGACGCGCTGACATTGTGAAATCGCCAGAATTCGACGAAAAATTACACCCACCGGACACGATTCGGCTTCGATCCCCACCAGGCGCGTGCTGGCGGTGGCGATCGGGCGCCGCTACCGTAGGGGAGTGGACAACGCGCACGTCACGGCCGGAATTATCGCCGCAGGCCCGAATCAGCAGCCCGCACCCGATGTCGCGCGTCCGACCTGGCGGCGGCTCACGCCCCCGCTGATCGCCGCCGGTCTCGGCATCGGCACGCTGGCCCTGCTGCATTTCCGCGATCCGCACGTCGAGGGTTCCTACGGCCTGTGCCCGGTCTACGCGCTGTTCGGGGTGTACTGCCCCGGCTGCGGTGGGATGCGCGCGATGCACAACCTCACCGACGGCAACATCGTCGACTCACTGCACAGCAATCTGCTCGCCGTGCCACTGACCCTCGCCTTCGCCGTCTTCGTGATCGACTGGCTCCGGCGTGCCCGCCGCGGACAACGCTGGCGGATGCCCAGCATCAGCCCGGTGATCGTGTGGTCGTTCTTCGGCCTGCTCGCCGTCTATACCGTGCTCCGCAACACGCCGTGGGGAACGTGGCTCACCCCCGTCTGACGCTGGTTCGCGGGCCGATTACCGGGCAACCTGGAGATATGGGCGATTCACTGAAAGACCGGGTCCGGCAGAAATTGCAACGCCAGCTCGCCGAGGACGGCCCCGACCCCGAGCGCGACGACGCCAGGACCATCTCGGTGGCCGACGACCTCGAGGCGCTCGAGATGGTGCCTGCCGACGATCCGCTCATCGAGGAATTGGCCCAGCGCTACCTGGTGTTCTGATGCGCCTGTCCGCCCAGCGGCGGAAGTTGCGGCAGCGGCTTGGTGCCCAGCCAGATCGCGAACAGTCCACGCAGCGGCGCCACGCTGTAGTGACCGGCCAGATCGACGAATTCCTCGGTGGTGACAGAGGACTGCCGATACCGCTCGGTCCATTCCCTGATCAGTTCGAAGAACAGGTGATCGCGTAGTTCCAGCCGCAGCGCGTGCAAGGTGAGCGCCCCACGTTTGTAGACCCGGTCGTCGAACATGTCCCGTGGTCCGGGATCGCCGACGACGATGTCCTGCGGCTGACGCGCCAGGTTCGCGCGCGCGGCCCGCGCCAGCTGATCCGCGGTCGCCCCGCCGGACGCCTCCGACCAGATCCATTCCGCGTAACAGGCGAAGCCTTCGTGCAGCCAGATATCGCGCCACTGCTTCAGCGTCAGGCTGTTGCCGAACCACTGATGCGCGAGTTCGTGGGCGACAAGGCGTTCCGAGCCGCGCTTGCCGTCGCAATGGTTGGCACCGAAGATCGAGATGCCCTGCGCCTCGATCGGGATGTCGAGTTCGTCGTCGGTGACGACCACGGTGTAGTCGTCGAACGGGTACGGCCCGAACTTCTCGGTGAACAGCGCCATCATCTCCGGCTGACGCGCGAAGTCGTGGTCGAAGTTCACCCGCAATCGCGGCGGGATGACGGCGTGCATCGGCACCGGTTCGCCGACGGCGCCGACCCGGTACTTGCGGTAGTTGCCGATCTGGACCGTCGCCAGATAGCTCGCCATCGGTTCGGCCATCTCGTACACCCAGGTGGTCTGGCTGGCCTTGGCCTGCTTGCCGACCAGGGCGCCATTGGCCACCGCGTAGAACGGGCTGTCGGTGGTGATCGAAATCCGGTAGGACGCTTTGGAACTCGGGTGGTCGTCGCACGGGAACCAGGAGGCGGCGCCGTTGGGCTGACTCGCCACCAGCGCGCCCTCGGTGAGCTCTTCCCAGCCGACCTCGCCCCACGGTCCGCGCACCGGTTTCGGAGTGCCCGCGTAGTGGACGGTGATCTCGAGGACGCCACCCGCGGGGATCTTCTGCTGCGGTGTGACCGCGAGCTTGCCCTGCTGATGGACGAACTTCGCCGCCTTCGACCCGTTGACGAGCACCTTCGACACCGTCAGCGCCTGCGAAAGATCGAGGGTGAACCACGCGCGCACCGTGGTGGTGACCGCGATGACCACCACGCGTCCGGCGAGCCGGTTGCTGGCCGGTTTGTAGCTCAGCTCCAGCTCGTAGCGCGACACGCGGTAGCCGCGATTGCCGTTCTGCGGCAGGTAGTTATCGATGGGGTCCTCGTAGAACTTGCTCCGCATCAGGCGGCTCCGCGCTGCCTCGACTCCCGCGTCGAGGCGGGACCGGTCCAGGGCGAGATGGGGTTGCCCCACCAGCGAGTCGACGGGGGAACCACGTCACCGCGCATCACGAGCGAGGCCGGTCCGATGGTGGCGCCCGCGCCGATGTGCGCGGCGGGCAGGGCGACGCAGTGCGGGCCGAGGGTGGCGCCCGCGTCGAGTGTCACCGTGTCCATGGACATGATGCGGTCGTGGAACAGGTGCGTTTGCACCACGCAGCCGCGCTCCACGGTCGCGCCGTCACCGAGTGTCACCAGGTCCGCCTCCGGTAGCCAATAGGACTCGCACCATACCCCGCGACCGATCTTGGCCCCGAGTCCACGTAGCCACAGATTCATCACCGGAGTACCCGTCGCGGCACGCGCGAACCATGGCGCCGCGACGGTTTCGACGAAGGCGTCGGAGACCTCGTTGCGCCACACGAACGAGCTCCACAGCGGGTACTCCACCGCGCGAATGCGCCCGACGATCAACCACTTGGCGGCCACCGCGATGATGCCGGCGAGCGCACCGGCGACCATCAGTACCAGACCCGAAACAAGCGCTGCGACAAGGTAATCGGTGTGCCGGGCGATCAGCGCCAGCACGAGCAGCACACCGAGGCCGATGGCGAAGGTGACCATCACCGGGATCAATCGGCAGGTCTCCACGAACGCGCGCGCCAGCTTCAACCGCAGCGGTGGATCGAATGTGCGTGAGGTGTCGCTGGATTCGGTCGCGCGACGCAGCCGCACCGGCGGGCTGCCCAGCCAGGACGAACCCGCCTTGGCCTTGTTCGGCGCGGCCGAGAGCACCGCGACCAGACCGTTCTTGGGGACACGCCGGCCGGGCGCGGTCATGCCCGAATTGCCGAGGAAGGCGCGCTTGCCGACCTTGGATTCGCCGATCCGCAGCCAGCCGCCGCCGAGTTCGTAGCTGCCGATCATGGTGTCGTCGGCCAGGAACGCGCCGTCGGAGATCACGGTGAACTTGGGCAGCATCAGCACGGTCGACGCCTCGACGTTCTTGCCGATCTTCGCGCCGAGCAGCCGTAGCCACACCGGCGTGAGCAGACTGGCGTAGAGCGGGAACAGGAAGGTGCGCGCGGAGTCGAGCAGGCGTTCGGTGGCCCACACCTGCCAGCCGGTCCGGCTGCGCACAGGGTGATAGCCCTCGCGCAGGCCGATACTCAGCAGGCGCACCGCGAGCACGGTGGCCACGGCGTACACGCCGAGACTGAGCAGGGTGGCCAGCGGCAGGATGGCGAAACCGCGCACGGCGGCGGCGCCGATGGTGGTCTCCTCGCGGACCCACCAGGCGATGAAGGTGCCGCCGACGGCCAGGCCGAACACGGGCATCGCGGCCAGCACCATCGAGGACAGACCGAACACGATCAGCCAGTGCCGCGCGCGTTCGGGAGCGTGGTCGGGCCAGCGGTGCTGCGACTTGCCGGTCTTGGCGGCAGGCGAGCCCGCCCATTCCTGTTCGCCCTTGACCTTGCCCGACACGGCCGAACCGGGGGCGATCTCGGCCTTCTTACCGATCTTGCTGCCGGGCAACAGGATCGAGCGGGCGCCGATCACCGCGCCGTCACCGATGGTGATGCCGCCGATGTGCACGATGTCGCCGTCGACCCAGTAGCCGGACAGGTCGACTTCGGGTTCCACGCTGGCGCCGTCGCCGAGTTCGAGCATGCCGGTGACCGGGGGCAGGCTGTGCAGGTCGACGCCCTTGCCGATCTTGGCGCCGAGCGCGCGGGCGAACGGGACCATCAGTGGTGCGCCGGACAGGCTTTCGGCGCCGCTGGCCTCGGACAGCCGGACGGCTGCCCACAGCCTCAGGTGCACCGCCGAGCCGCGCGGATAGGAACCGGGGCGAAGTCCGGCGAGCAGGATTCTGGCGCCGACCACGCAGGTCGTCATCCGGCCGATCGGCGAGATGAACAGCACGAACGCCAGCAGAATCCACCACCACGACAGGCGCGGCAGCCACGGTAGCGAGCCCGACCAGCCCGCGATGCCGGAGACCACGGTCAGCCAGGTGACCCACTGCAATCCGGTGAGGGTGGTCAGCGGAATCGTGGCGAGTACCTGAGTGATCTGCGCGCGTAACGGCGTCGGCCGCACTACCCGCACGTCGACGGCCGCGACCGGTGCGCTGCCGTCGAGGAGTTCGACCAGCGAGCCGAGACGCGGGTGCTCGTAGAGATCGGCGACGGTGACGTGCGGGTACCGCTCACGCAACGCGCCGACCAGCTGTGCCGCCGACAGCGAGCCGCCGCCCAGATCGAAGAATTCCGCGTCGAGATCGGTGGGTTGGGCGCCGAGGATCGCGTCCCACAGGCTCGCCACCCATGCCGCGGTGCCCGACAGTCCTGTCTCGGCCGGTTCGTCGGTCGAGGGCAGTGGCCATGGCAGCGCGTCGCGGTCGACCTTGCCGGAGGTGCGGGTCGGCAGGTCCGCGACCACCGCAAGGCGCGGTACCAGCGGAGCCGGAAGTTGTTCGGCCAGGATCTCTCTGGCCTTCTTCACGTCGAAGTCGGGACCGGCGCCGGTGAGGTAGCCGACGAGAATCTTGTTGCCCGCCTTGGTGGTTCGAATCGCGGCAGCCGCACCGCTGACGCCCGGCAGGTGCTGGAGCGCGTTGTCGAGCTCGCCGAGCTCGATGCGCCGGCCGCCGATCTTGATCTGGTCGTCGGCGCGGCCGAGGAAGATCAGGCCATCGCGGTCGTTGCGCACCAAATCGCCACTGCGATAAGCGCGTTCCCACCCGAGCGAGGGCAGCGGTGCGTACTTCTCCGCGTCCTTTGCGGGATCGAGGTAGCGTGCCAGGCCGACGCCACCGATCACGAGTTCGCCGGTTTCGCCTGTGCCCACCGGGTTGCCCTGCGGGTCGACGACGGTGAGGTCCCAGCCGTCGAGCGGCAGGCCGATGCGCACGGGCATCTCGCCGGTGAGCAGGGCCGCGCACGCGACGACCGTCGCCTCGGTGGGGCCGTAGGTGTTCCACACTTCGCGGTCGGCGCCCGCTAATCGTTCGGCCAGCTCCGGCGGTACCGCTTCGCCGCCGAAGATCAACAGCCGCACCGATTCCAGCGCTTCGGCGGGCCAGGTCGCGGCCAGCGTCGGCACCGTGGAGACGATGCTGATCTCGCGGCGCATCAGCCAGGGGCCGAGGTCGGCGCCGGTGCGCACCAGGTCGCGCGGGGCGGGGACCAGGCAGGCGCCGTTGCGCCAGGCCAGCCACATTTCCTCGCAGGAGGCGTCGAAGGCCACCGACAGGCCGGCCAGTACGCGGTCGCCGGGGCCGATGGGCGCCTTCTGGAGGAACAGGCGTGCCTCGGCGTCGACGAAGGCGGCGGCGTTGCGATGCGAGACCGCAACACCTTTGGGAGTGCCGGTGGAGCCGGAGGTGAAGATGATCCAGGCGTCGTCGGCGGGGGTGGGCAGGGTGTTCCAGTCGTGTTCGCCTTCGGCAGTGGTGGCCGACTCGATGCCGTCGGCGGTGGCGATCGCGCTCACCCTGGCCTCGCCGAAGACGAGCTTGGCGCGTTCCTCTGGGTCGTCGGCGTCGACGGGGACGTAGGCGGCGCCGCAGTAGAGCACGGCCAGAATCGTCACGTACAGCGCGGCGGAGCCCGACGGCATCCGCACGCCTACCCGGTCGCCCGGCCGCACGCCCGCCTCGGTGAGTTCGGCCATCCTGGCCTCGATCGTGGCGATCAGTTCCAGGTAGCTGAGCACGACGGTGCCGTCGTCGATGGCCGGTGCGTCGGGGTGGGCGAGGGCGGTGCTGGTCAGGATGTCGACCAGGGTGCGCGGCGGCGCGGCGAGATCCGCGCGCAGCAACGGATCGCGCAGGACCGCCGGTACCTCAGTGTGTGGCTCGAGCATCGTGCTCAGTCCACCTCTCATCGGTTGACCCCCATCGGTGGTGTCTGTTGTTTCATGAGCGGGTTACCGGAGGGCAAACAGGATGGTCACCAGATGCCAACGGTACTCGGTGCGGGTGTTGCCGGGCGGCAGCGAACGGCGTGCCGTCCGCGCTGTTCACGACGGCGATTCCGGCAGTTCGCCCAGCGCCGTGACCGCGAGCCGGTGCAGCGTTCGCTGTTCGTCTTCGGTGAGGCTGCTCAGCACGCGCGCGGTGGCCTCGGCGATCAGCTTGTCGGTGCGTTTGCACTGCTTGCGCCCTGCTTCGGTGATCCGCAGCCGGTATTTGCGGCGATCCTTGCCGTCGCGGGTGCGCTCTACCAGGTCGGCCCGTTCCAGCGCGTCGATCAGGCGGACGACTTCACTGCGGTCGATACCGAGCGCGTCGCCCACTTTCTTCTGCGTCAGGTCGGCGTTCTCCGAGATGAAGGTGAGTACCCAGTGATCGCGCAAGGGGACGTCGATCTCGGCGTGCAGGGCCTTGGTGAGCCGTCCGAGCGCGTACACCGGGTAGCGCGGCAGGCCGCGGACGGAGTTCGTGTTCGTGGACATGAGAGGGAACTCTAGCAAATAGTGGAGGAGCCCAATCATCTCGGGTGTCCATCATGGGGTGCGTAGATGGTTGGAAACTGGGTGTGATCAGGCAACTCGGGGGCAATCGGTTACGGGTAACCGACCACGTTGCGTGCGCG
This sequence comes from Nocardia sp. FBN12, assembly GCF_050320175.1. Lineage (GTDB taxonomy): Bacteria > Actinomycetota > Actinomycetes > Mycobacteriales > Mycobacteriaceae > Nocardia. Next base: position 6,402,811 of record NZ_CP190048.1, read on the forward strand.
TGGCGAGCGCGCGGACTGATAAGCCTCGGCACGGCGGACGATCTGGGCGTGCAGGGTCGATTCCGGGTCGACGTCGGTGAGATCGAAGGAGATCTTGCCGCCGTGATCGTGGTGAATGATCAGGGAGTCGTCGACGACGCGATAGACCGCCCGCACGTCGCCGTCGGCCCAGGCCGCTACGTATCGGACCGCAACCGCCCGGTGCAGTGCGAGTCGCCAGTACTTACTCGTTCGCTCGCGCAATCTGCCTGCGCTGACGCCGTCGTACCAGCTGGGCTCCCGCCCTGGTGTGGTCTCGCCCGGAGTGGACCCGAGCGAGGCGTCGCCCGCAGATGCCGACGCAGGTCCGTCGGGAGCCGTCGGTGCGAGGCTGTCGGCGGGTTCCTTCGAGTGCGTCGGCGGTGTCGCGTTTTTTGCGGCGGGCGCGGATTGCTGTGCCCAGCGGTCGGCGGCGCTCAGGTCGACCCACAGGATTTCGCCGTCGCCGACGTGCTGGCCCGCGCGGGTCACGCGGCGCGAAGGTGGGCGACGTGGTGGTTTGGCGCGGGTGCCGATGACGGTGACGACAGCGGTGCCGGGCAGCCGCGTCGCGGGGTCGACCGGCTGGTAGCCGGGGTTGTCCTCGCGGACGAAGCCGAGGACACGGTCGAAGGCGGAGAGGCCCGGCGCGGGAACGCAGCCGTCGAGGCACAGCAGGGTGCGGCCGAGTGCGAAGACGAGGTCGGCCGCGATCGAACCCCGCTTTTCCTCGTCGAACGCGCGGGTGAGGACCTGCGCGGGGACGATCACGATCGAGGTGTCCGAGGGGCTGGTGTGCTCGGCGCAGCGGGTGAGGTGGCCGACGTGGGCCGACTCGGATTCGGCGTAGAACAGGTAGTACGCGGTCGCACCGAAATGCGCTGCGGCGTCCTGCAAGTCGGATCGTTGCGCGGAAGGGAGGGCAGCCGATTTGATCGGTTCACCGCGTCTGGCCCGCTTGGCCTGGACGAGCAATCGCACCTCGCGCGCACCCGAGGGTTCCTGCACGCTGTAGATGAAATCCGCGCCGACGCCGCGCCTTCCGCGAGCCCGATTGCCACCTTCCTCGGGCCGGGTCAGCAGCCTGAGCCCGCCGGATCCTGTTGTCTGTGCGGCCGATCCCCACGACGTGCATCGGCGCGGCGGCACACAATCGGGGCACGGCGCGTCGATGCGATAGTCGACGCCGGTCAGATGGCCGAGCAGGAGTTCGGTGAACGTCTCCTCCTGCCACGGAAACAGCCGCGCGCCGAGGTGTTGCAGCCGGTACACGCTCTGACAGCTCAGCCGCCGCGCCGCGATCGGATCGACGAAGATCTCCGCCGGGAACTCAGACATCGAGCGGGATCTCGATCGTCGGGCGCAACGCCTCCAGCTGGGTGACATACGCGCTGAGCACCCGCTCGTACAGGTCGTCGACCTTGGCGTGGCGCACGGTGATCACCATCGCGTAGCGGATCGGCTGTGCGGTCGCGGTGGGATGGCCCGCCTCACGCGCGTTGTGGTGGATGTCGAAGACCGGGTTGCGCAGGCTGTTGACGCGCTTGCTCCGCTCGGCATGCAGAACGGTGTCCCACTTGTACGAGTCGCGGCGCAGCACCGCCTCGGGGTCGAGCTCGGTGGCGCGGAAGAACGGGGCCGAATCCGGGTGGATTCTGGTCGATTCGGCGAACTTCTCGTCGTGCGGGCGGAAGGTGACGTCGAGGCCGCTGCGGGTGTAGCTGCCGGGGTCGGCGGGGTCGACCGGGGTGGCGTAGACGAGCGTGGCGCGAATTCTGACCATGCCGGCGGGCAGTGCCGCGGGGAGCGGGATCTGGGCGCGCAGATACTTCGCCGGGGTGAGTTCACCCTGGTAGAGGACCCGGGCTTCGCCGTCGCCGCACAGGACCATGTCGGCCAGGGTGGCGGCGATGCGGCCGTGTCCGGAATCGGAATCCGGAGAGCTGGTGCGTCTTTCGGCGGTGTGGACGAGCAGGGCTTTCAGATCGAGCGCACCGAGTTTCGGGCCGAAGAGGGTGCGGGCGCCCAGCGCCGCGCGCAATGCCATCGGGGCGGCGAAGCTGGTGCCGGAGTCGGGGACGGCGGTGCCGTCGGGGCCGACGACGTGGAACGGTTCGTGATCGCTGCCGCCGAAGGCCAGCAGGTCAGGCTTCACGGTGCCGGGGGAGCGACCGGGTCCGATCGCGGAGTACGGCGCCCTGTTCCACTGCGCGCCGACACGATCCGATGAACCGACCGCCAGCGCGTTGACGCTGTCGGCCGGAACCTGCACGCGCGCATTGCCACTGGGCTTGTCGGCTTCGCCGTTGTTGCCGACGGCGATGGTCGCCAGGGTCGTGCCGTCGCTGAGGTAGTCGTCCCAGAACGCGGTCCAGGCGTGCACTTCGTCGTCCTCGATCGGGAGTTCGGGGCCGATGCTGACATTGACGAACTCGTACTTGCGTTGGCGCAGCACGGTATCGATGCGTTCGATCGCCGTGTACAGCTCGCACTGGTCGTCGTCGGTGTCCTCGTCGAGTACCTGATAGTGGTCGACGAAGCCGTACGGGACCGGGACCGGGTGCACTGGGTCGACGCTGCCGAACAGCAGGGCGGAGGTGACACGGTGGCCGTGGTCGAGGTAGTTGCGGTGCGGCGCTGCGCTGTCGGCGAAAGTGTGGGCGTCGACCCAGCGGGCCAGCGGGGTTTCGGTGGGCAGGCCGCCGTCGAAGACCGCGATGGTGAGTTCGCGATCGGTCGGTTCGGCTGCCGGCAGTGCCGGGCGGAACGTGGAAAGCGTGGTTCTGGTCGCTGTTTCGCGTCCGAGTTGGGTACGCATGCGCGGCATGCGGCGGATCACCCGCGTGAACGAGTAGCCGGCGAGCGCGGCGATGGCGGCGTTGGTGCCGGTGACGGGTACGAAGGCAAGGCCGCCGTTGTCGAGCCTGCGATCGATGGCGACGTCGAGGTCGAGATCACGGGAGAAATCGAGCAGACCCTGGAGGGTGATATCGCGGTCGGAGTGCAGGACCAATTCGGCGACTGTCTCCGAATCGCGGGGCGCTGCCGCGAGTCTCAGCCTGTCGTCGGGGTTGTTGAGGCGGAATTCCTCGAGGCTGACGATGCCGTTCTCGGCGCCGCCGAGCGGTGCGTCCGCGCGAAGCCGCGCGGCGAGCAACTGCAGATTCACCCGGGTCGTAGCCAAGAACAGCAGGGTGCTAGCCCGTGGTTTGCCGTGCAGGGGTGCGATCGCCACCGGCCTGCTGCCGAGCGGGTCGAGCTGCATCGAGGTGAGAAGCCTTGTGGGATAACCACTTTTGGACAGATACTGCGGATGCAGGGTGACGGCGGTGACCGTCTCGTCCTCCGGGCAGGCCGTTTTCGGCAACGAGTCGGCACTCGCGGTCGCCGCGCTCAGCATCGGCGCGAGGCGGGCCCGCGCCTGCTGCACCGTGTACGGCGGCTGCGGCGAACCACCGGATCTGCTGGGGGAGATGGGCGTGGTCAGTCGCTCACCGAAGCCGATCAGAAATCGCGGTCCCGCCACCCGTAATCCCCCCAGCTGCCACGTTATTCCCGTCGATGTGTGAAGCCACGGATGGTGTCACGCGAGACCCCCGTGAGCGCACTGATCTGTCTCTGAGACAAGCCTGACACGCCGGTCAGCGTCTGGGCGAGCCGTAACCGATCCGTTTTGGGAAGTTCAGCTACTAGTCGTGCGGAATGCTCGGCCATCAAGCCGGGCAGTAGCTGGTCCTCGAGCACGCAACGCCTGCGCAACCGCAGCATGGTCCGTTCTATGTCGTTGAACGACAAGCCTTTCGACGCGAGCGCCACCGCGTCCACCGCGCCGTCGGGCAGTGGTTGCCCGGCGAACCGGCGGATCGCCTCGCAGCGTTGCTCGGCCTCGGGCAGTGCGAACTCCACGCTCACGTCGAAGCGTCGCCACACGGCCGGGTCGAGCAGGTCGGCGTGGTTGGTCGCGCCGATGACGAGGCCACCGCCGGTCGGCCAGTCGTCGATCTGTTGCAGTAGCACCGTCACCAGGCGTTTCAGTTCGCCCACGTCGCGGTCGTCGTCGCGGCGTTTGGCGATGGCGTCGAGCTCGTCGAGCAGCAGCACGCACGGCCGCTGTTTGGCGTAATCGATGGCGTGGCGCAGGTTGGTGCCGGTCTTGCCGAGCAGGCTGCTCATGATGGTCGCCAGGTCGAGCACCACCAGCGGCAGCGACAGTTGGTGAGCCAGCCAGGCCGCGGCCATCGTCTTGCCGACGCCGGGCGGACCGACGAACAGCAGGCTGCTCGCCGGGGTGAGATCGGCGGCGGCCAGCCGGTCGGCCTGCTTGCGTTCGTCGACGATCTGGGTGAGCACGGCGTAGGTTTCGGCGGCCAGGATCGGCACTTCGGCGGTGGAGCCGGGCGCGATCACCCGCAGCAGCGGCAGCCGGCTGTCGCCGTCGACCGGAATCGGCGTATCCACTTCCGCGCGTAGGGGATTGGCGCGCGTGGGGTTCTGTCGCAGCAGCGCGATGAGCGCATCGGCGAGCTGAGGGCTGGCATGGCGGTGTCGCCGCGCGGCACGCCGCACGAACATCGCGACATCCTGTTCACGCCCGGCCAACGCCAATCTGGCCAGGTGGACGAATTCATCGGGCAGATCGGCGCTCACGTCCGCCGAAGTGGAGCTCAAGGCGTGTGACATGGTCTTCTTCCGATCGTATGCGTGGACTGTTTTCGCTTCACTCGATCGTACGGCGTCCATCATGGGCAAAGTTCACCCCTTGTGTACCGGTTTGACATCGGACCCCACCCGCAGCGCCACATTGATCTGCCGAGCCCTCAGCGCAGCAATTCCCTTCGTCGGATGCTAGTTCCGCCACGCCGGGTCATGGGCGATTCTTTTCGCTTCGGGCGTGCCCAGCGGGCGCTGGTGTGCAGTGTTCGAGGCGCTGGTGCGCAGTGCTGGCACTTTCGGCGCGGTGGTTGACATCGCCCGCGGTCGTCTGTCACTCTCGTTGCAGGTCACGAGTACCAGCGTTCAGCCCCGGCTTGCTGGTCGGCAACCCTCCTCCGCGGTGGGGTGCTCCGGGTGACGACCTGGCTGACGTCCGGATTGGGCGCGGCAAGCGCGGGCCAACTCTTGTGGAGCGGGTCCCTGAGCCGACGGGATTTCGTCATGACTGCTGTAATCGACCCCACCTGTGCCATCGCCGCTGTCACCGGCGCTGACCTGCAGGTTCCGCTCGTTCAAGGCGGTACCAGCTCCTACGCCAACTTCGACTACGCGGCAAGCGCGCCTGCGTTGAAGCAGGTCACCGACCGGATTTCGCAGTTGCTGCCGTTCTACGCCAGCGTGCATCGGGGCGCGGGGTACGCCTCGCGGATCTCCACCGAGTGCTACGAGGCTTCGCGGGGATCGGTCGCCCGGTTCCTCGATGCCGATGACGACCAGGTGGTGGTGTTCACGCGCAACACCACCGATTCGCTGAACCTGCTGGCCGGGTGCGTGCCGGGGGAGACCGTGGTGCTCGATATCGAGCATCACGCGAACTTTCTGCCGTGGACCGAGCACGGCCGTCGCGTCGTGCGGGCCGCCGCCACGGTCGAGGAGACGATTCAGCGTGTGGTCGCCGAGCTGTGCAGCAAGCCTGCCGCGCTGCTCGCGGTGACCGGAGCGTCCAACGTCACCGGTGAGGTGCTGCCGCTGGAACGGCTCGCACGCGTCGCTCACCTGTGTGGTGCGCGCATCCTCGTCGACGCCGCTCAGCTGGCTCCGCATCGCCGGATCTCCCTGCGCGAGACGGGGATCGACTACCTCGCGTTCTCCGGGCACAAGCTGTACGCGCCGTTCGGTTCGGGCGTGCTCGTCGGCCGGCGGGACTGGCTGGACCAGGGCGAGCCCTACCTTGCCGGTGGTGGTGCGGTGCGCGATGTCGGCGTGACAGAGGTCGAGTGGGCGTGCGCGCCCCAGCGGCACGAGGCCGGATCGCCGAATGTTCTCGGCGCGGCCGCTATTGCCGCCGCGTGCGACGCACTCGCCGCCATCGACCCCACCGAACTCGTTGCCCACGAACGCTTCCTTGCCGATCGCCTGCGCGACGGACTCTGCGCGATCTCCGGTGTCGACCTGGTCAGCATCTGGTCCGACAGCCCTGACTGTGTGGGCATCGTCGCCTTCACGGTCGCCGATTTCGCCCCCGGCAAAGTCGCCGCGTACCTCTCCGCCGAACACGCCATCGGCGTCCGCGACGGCCGCTTCTGCGCCCACCCTCTCCTCGCGAGCCTCGGCCTCGACGCGGCCCTGCGAGCCAGCATCGGCCTCGGCACCACCGCTGCTGACGTAGACCGCCTGATCGAAGCGGTAGCCACCCTGGTCACCAACGGCCCCACCTGGAATTACGCCGCCACCGACGGCCACTGGAACCCCACCCCCGAAACCCGCCCCCTCACCGCCGCTTCCCCCGAAGGCGCGGCCCCCTGCCTGCTCGCCTGAACACCGACCCGGCGTAATCGTGCAACCGGGCCTTCCCAGTCGGAATTCTGATTGGCACGAGGGGAGATCGCACGATTACGCCGGTCCCGTCGGCCGTCCGGTTGTCGGATAGCGGCATCTCGCCCGTACCGGGAAATCCAGCGAGCCGAAGTCGAGAAATCTGCTGGTTTGACACTCCGTCAGATTGGGTAACGCGTATCGGACCTGTCGCGATGAAGCCCCCGAGATTGCCCGTAAATCCAAAGGGGACAGAGTGGCCCAGCCGATTCCGCCGTCCGATCCGTGGGCTCGTCCACCCAGGGAACCCGGGAAGAAGCGGCGATGGCCGCTGATTGCCGGGATCGGAGTCGCCGGCGTGCTCGGTCTATCGGTGGTCGCCGGTCTCGGCGACGACGAACCAGCTCCCGCCGCACGGATATCGCCCACTTCGACAACTCGCATTGTCGAATCCAGCACTACTACAACAACTTCGATGACGCAGCCCACGACCACCTCATCGACCGTGTCGACGCTCGCGCCGACCACGACAATCGATGTACCTGTGGCTCCCGTTGCGCCGACCACGACGCTTGCGCCACCCGTCGTTATCCCTGTGCCGACCACGACGGTCGAAGTGCCTGCCCCACGTGTTGCGCCAGTCCCGGAGCCAGAAGCGCCCGCGCCGGCAAGCGCCTATTACCCGAATTGCAAGGCTGCCAAAGCGGCTGGCGCCGCCCCGCTTCACCGGGGCGACCCCGGCTACAGCTCCAACTTGGACCGAGACGGGGACGGCATCGCCTGCGAAAAATAGGCGATCGACGGAGTTGCCCGAAGGTGCGGCACCCTGCTCAATCGGCTGCCAGTCTCGACGCACTGCCGTTGGTGGCGATCACGTGGTCGGTCGCGTCCAACGAATGAATGACGTCGTCGGTGCGGATGTACTGGGAGATCGTGTCCGAGAAGATGAGGGCGAATCTGGCTCTCGGGGAGCAGAGGAACTCGATCGCTTCCAGGACTCCGTGGGCGACGACCTGATCTGCTCGTCGGAGTTCGACACGGCCGCCTACTTCGAACTCGCCGATGGCATCGCCGACTACGGACGGGTTCGGTCTCACGCTCACAGGGAAGACGCCGGTCACGCGGAACTCGCTCATCAACAGAGGTTTTCGATCAGGTGTCGAGTGCTGTCGGGCGGTGGTATTTGCCGTTGTAGTACAGCAGCGGGGCCGCGGAGGGGGACTCTTCGGTTTGGTCGTGGACTCGGGTGACCAGGCCTACGGCGAGGGTGTGGTCGCCGAGGTCGATGAGTTTGTGGACGGTGGTGCGCAGCCAGATGGGGGTGCCGTGCAGGACTGGTTCACCGGTGTCGAGGGTGGTCCAGAGGGAGCGGTCGGTGAAGCGGTCGGCCGCGGTGCGGGAGAAGCGGTGGGCCAAGTGGTGTTGGTGTTCACCCAGGAAGTGGATCACCACCGAGTCCGCGGCTCGCAACGCGTCGATGCTCGATGAGGTGTGGGCGATATTGAACGACACCAGTGGCGGCTCCAACGAGAGCGACGCGAAGGATGTCGCGGTGAATCCGACCGGCCCACTCTCCGCTCCGAGAGTCACTACCGTGACGCCGGCCGGATAGTGCCGCATCGAAGCCCGATACTGCTCAGCCGTGATCCCGCTCAGATCGTCGGGAACCACCAGTCCGGTCTCAGAAGGTTGCACATCGCCCACCGCCCCCAACTTACGCTCGCCACCCAACCACTCCGGCGCCCGCTGTGTCCGTTTGATCCAACTCACCCGGAGCAACTGTTGACGTAATGATTGCGTCAATACATCATTAGGGATGCTGTTTCCCACACCGAAGCTGTCGTCGGACGACGAAGTGGTGCTCGCCGAGGTCGACCAGATGCGCGAGTCCCTTCGGTACGAGCTACAGAGTGTGCCGGCCGTCTGGGTAGGCGGGTTGCGGAAGTTTTTGACCGCCGACGCGGTGTCGGCGTCCAACTCGATCGAGGGGTTCAAGGTCTCGACGGTCGACGTGGAGGACCTGCTGGCCGGCGAGCGTGACGTCGAGGTCTCGGACGAGAATCGTGCCGAGACCTCGGCGTATGCGCGGATGATGACCTATATCCAGACACTGCACGATGTCGAGGACTTCGAATACAGCGCAGGATTTATCAACTCCCTGCACTGGATGCTCCAGGGGCACCGGCACTCGCCCCGCAAGCCCGCGGGGCAGTGGCGACGTGGCCCGGTCTTTGTCACCGACGCCCGCGATCCGAGCATCGCTGCCTACACCGCGCCTGATGTCGAGCAGGTTCCTGCGCTAATGGGTGAGCTGGTCGATTGGCTGAACACGCCGACGGCGACACATTCACTGATTTCCGCCGCGATGGCGCATCTGCATCTGGTGTCGATTCATCCCTGGGCTGACGGCAACGGCCGGATGGCGCGGTCGCTGCAGACATTGATGATCGCGCGCGAAGGTGTCATCGCGCCGGAGTTCTCCTCCATCGAGGCGTGGCTCGGGAGGCCTGGTAATACCTGGGAGTACTACCAGGTACTCGGGCGGCGGGGCAGTGTGTACCGGCCTGATCAGGATGTGTCCGAATGGATCCGGTTCAGTCTGACTGCCTATCACCAGCAGGCGCAGACCGTACACGCGCGAGTCGAGCGTTCGCGGCGGGTGTGGGAAGGGTCCTCGGACTACTTGCGGGCGGCCGGTTCCGACGAACGCATCGTGTCCGCACTGCACGATGTGGCCATGTCGGGTCGCGTGCGTCGGACCAGGTACGAGCAGGCGGAAGGGCTCAATACCCAACAGGCACAGCGTGATCTACGCGAGATGGTGCGCCGCGAGGTGCTTGTCCCAGTGGGCCGCACTCGTGCCAGATATTACGCAGCAGGTCCCCGTTTTCCGGAGGGTGTACTCGAGACCGCCCATACCCCGAAGACTCTGGTCGACCCCTACGCCGATCGCCGCTAGCTTCAGTCGATCTCGATCGGTAGGCCCGCGGTGATGCGGACCAGTTCGCGGAAGTTGGTGCGGAACACCGTGTTCGGGTGGCCGCCCGCGGCCCAGACTTCGGGGTGGGCGGCGAGGGCGGTGTCTACCCAGGTGGGGAGGTTGGTGGGGTGGCCCAAGGGGGCTGTGCCGTCGATGGGTTGACCGGTGATGCGTTCGACCAGGGCGGTGGGGGCGGGGGTGAGGGTGCCTTCGAGGCGTTTGCCGGTGCGGGCGAGGTCGACGCGGTGGTGGTCGGCGACCAGGAGCAGGACGGGGTCGTCGTCGAGGAGGAAGACCTGGGCGGTGAGGATCGCGGTGGGTTGGGCGCCCATGGCGCGGGCGGCATCGGCGGCGGTGGGGGCAGGCGTCTCGGGGCAGACGATGACGCCGTGGTGCCCGCGAGCGATGAGAGTTTCCGCGACCCGGCATGCGACCGGCGGCAATGACGACCTGCGCATGTCATCCAGAGTAGAGGGATTGCGGGAAATGTGCTGTGTTACTGGGGGTCTGAGGACGAGTCCGTGGTGGGTTGTGTGTCGGGGGTTGTGGTCGGGACCAGGTGTTCGGTAGTCCCAGAGGTTTGACGCTGTGTTTGTTGGAGCGCTGGCGCGCTCGAGCGCGGCCCCTGGGGGGCCGCGAGTTAGCCGCCGTTGCTGGCGGCTGCGCCGCGGACGCAACGGCGGCTAACTCGCGGCCGGGCCGCTACGCCGCTTCGCGGCGGACCCTCCTCGAGGTCGGGTCGTGCGGGGCTGGGAGTGCGGTCATGGCGGATCTCAGGTTTGCGGGGGTGTGGACGCGGGGGGTTGCATGGTGGGGCGGCAGGCAATAATCAGGGTATGAGTGAATGGAAGGCTTTTACCGTCGATATCGCTGACAACGTTGCTCAGGTGACGTTGACGGGGCCGGGTAAGGGCAATGCGATGGGACCTGATTTCTGGCGTGAGCTGCCGGAGGTCTTCGCCGAGCTCGACGCGGATCCGCGGGTCCGGGCCGTGGTGATCACGGGGTCGGGCAAGCACTTCTCGTACGGTCTCGACCTGGCCGCGACCGGGGGGATGCTGGCGCCGGTGCTGGCCGACGACGCGAAGGCGGCACCGCGCACGGCGTTCCTCGAGGAGGTCCGCCGGATGCAGGCCTCGGTGACGGCGCTGGCCGAGTGCACCAAGCCGGTGATCGCGGCGGTGTCGGGCTGGTGCATCGGTGGTGGGCTCGACCTGATCGCGGCTGCTGATATCCGCCTGGCCAGCGCGGATGCCAAGTTCAGTCTGCGTGAGGCGAAGGTCGCGATCGTCGCCGACATCGGTTCGCTGCAGCGGCTGCCGGGCATCATCGGCGAGGGCAACCTGCGTGAGCTGGCGTTCACCGCCAAGGACATCGACGCGGCGCGGGCCGAGCGGATGGGTCTGGTGAACGAGGTGTTCGACGATCAGGAGGCCGTGCTGGCCGCCGCGCACGCGATGGCGCGCGAGATCGCGGGCAACCCGCCGCTGGTGGTGCAGGGCATCAAGGACGTGCTCGAGCAGCGGACCAGCCCGGCGGTGGCCGACGGCCTGCGTTATGTGTCGACGTGGAACGCGGCGTTCCTGCCGTCGAAGGACCTCACCGAGGCGATGACGGCGGTGTTCCAGAAGCGCGCGCCGGAGTTCAAGGGCGAGTAAAGGCAGTTCAAACGGTTGCCCCGGCGACCGTTCTGCCTACATACTTGCATTTCACAACTAATTGTATGATGCAAGTAAAGGTGAAAGATGAGCGAGATCGAGCAGGCGATCGACACGATCGCCTCCCAGCTCGTCCGGCTGCACCGCCTGCGTGACCGCTCGCTGGCCCAGATGAACGACGCCTCGGGAATCGACCCGGCCGGGTTCATCGTGCTGTTCCGGCTGGTCTGCGACGGCGCGATGCGTTCGGGCGCGCTCGCCGAGGCGGTGCACTCGGACGCGTCGACGGTGAGCAGGCAGGTCGCCCAGCTGGTCGGACGTGGCCTGGTGGTCCGAACCGCCGACCCGGACGACGGGCGCGCGACCGTGCTCCAGGCCACCGACGAGGGCCGCGACGTCGCCGCCCGGATCCGCGCGCGCCGCCAGGACGCCATCGCGATCATCACCGAGCAGTGGTCGCCCGACGACCGTGCGAGTTTCGCCGGTCTGCTCACCCGCTTCGTGAACGACTACGACCACGCTCGCCCGGCCCTGCTCGCCCGGCCGCATGCTCTGAGCACCACCTCGACGGAGAACGATTCGTGACAACCACAGCGGCGCCCCCGGTGGATTCCCCCGCCGGCTTCACCCACCGCCAGATCCTGACCATCCTGTCCGGGCTGATGCTCGGCATGCTGCTGGCCTCGCTCGACCAGACGATCGTGTCGACCTCCATCCGCACCATCGCCGACGACCTCGACGGCTACTCGCTGCAAGCCTGGGCGACCACGGCCTACCTGATCACCGCGACGATCAGTACCCCGCTCTACGGCAAGCTGTCGGACATGTTCGGCCGCAAGCCGTTCTTCCTGGCGGCGATCGGGCTGTTCATCGTCGGTTCGCTGCTGTGCACGCTGGCCACCTCGATGTATCAGCTGGCTGCGTTCCGTGCCTTCCAGGGTCTGGGCGCGGGCGGGCTGATGTCGCTGGCGCTGGCCATCATGGGCGACATCATCGCGCCCCGTGAACGCGCTCGCTACCAGAGCTATTTCCTTGCGGTATTCGGTATTTCGAGTGTGCTCGGACCGGTGCTCGGCGGTCTGCTGGCCGGGCAGGACACCATCCTCGGCATCACCGGCTGGCGTTGGGTGTTCCTGGTGAACGTGCCGCTGGGGCTGCTTGCCCTGGTGGTGGTGACCCGGGTGCTGCAACTGCCGCGCAAGCCGCACGCCACCCACCGCATCGACTTCGCGGGGGCGATGGTGCTCGCGGTCGGCTTGGTTCCGCTACTGATCGTGGCCGAACAGGGGCGCGAATGGGGCTGGGGCAGTACCTCTTCGGTGATCTGTTATGTGATCGGCTCGGTCGGTCTGGTCGGGTTCGTCGCGATCGAGAAGTTCATGGGCGATGCGGCGCTGATCCCGCTGCGGATCTTCGACAATGTGACTTTCACGCTCGGTGTGGTGATCTCGTTCGTCGTCGGTGCGGCGATGTTCGGCGGCATGTTGTTGCTTCCGCAGTACCTGCAGGTGGTGCGTGGCGCGGGGCCGACCGAGGCCGGTCTGCAGATGCTGCCGATGGTGCTCGGGATGATGATCGGTTCGATCCTGTCGGGTCGGCTGATCTCGAAAACCGGTCGCTACCGGGCCTTCCCGGTGATCGGCGCGGTCATGCTGACGCTCGGGTTGTTCCTGCTGCATCTGCTCGACGCCGACAGCCCGCTGTGGCTGGCGATGCTGTTCATGATGGCCACCGGCTTCGGCCTCGGCAATCTCATGCAGCCGCTGACCCTGGCGTTGCAGAACGCGTTGCCACCCAAGGACATGGGCGTCTCGACCGCGTCGGCGACCTTCTTCCGCCAGATCGGTGGCACTCTCGGCGCAGCGGTGTTCCTCTCGATCTTGTTCTCACTGCTCACGCCGAACATCACCGCCGAAATGCGGCAGTCGGCCGCGGACCCGGCCTACCAGCAGGCCGTGATCGAGGGCGCGCGCAGCACCAACCCGGTCGACGCCGCACTCGCCAAGGGGCTGCTCGCGCACGATACTTCGGCCGCGGGCACCGTGCTGCAGGACAGCTCGATCATCCAGCAACTCGACCCCGAACTCGCCAAGCCCTTCCAGGTGGGCTTCGCCGACTCGATGTCGACGGTTTTCCTCGTCGCGTCCGCGGTGGCCCTGATCGCACTGCTGCTGGTGTTGTTCTGGAAGGAGGTTCCGCTGCGGATGTCGAGTGGGATCCAGGCTGCCGGTGATGCCAAGGCCGCCGAAGCGGTTGGTGCGCTGGCCGACACCGCCGCGCAGTCCAGTGGCGCCGCCGAAGGTCGGGGTGGTGCTCAGGCGGGTGGCCGACCGGGGACGAGCGCGCCCCCGGCATGATCATCAGGTGAGTCGATTCGATGGTGGCGGTGCACGGCGTCGGTTACGTCGTCTGCCCGCCGCCGTCGGCTATCTGCTGGTCGGCGGGCTGACCGGGATCGCGTCGTTGTTCGCGGTAGTCGCGCTGGCGATTGTCGCGGCCGCGAGCCTGATCGGGATCGGGATTCCCGCGCTGCCGGAGGCGGTCAAGTTGATCAGGCCACTGCTGGGACTCGAGCGACGCAGGGCGGCCCAACGGCTCGGCACGCCGATCGTGCCCGCGTACCAGCCGTTGACCGGCGACCTGCGTCATCAGCTCGCGGCGCTGGCCGCCGATCCGGCGAATCGGCGGGATCTCGCCTGGCTGGTGCTGCACGCGATCATCGGATTGCCGCTGGCCGCGCTCGCGGTGGCGTTGCCGCTGAGCGCGGTGCAGCATCTCGCGATTCCGATCTACTGGGGCGCGCGGGCCGATACCACGGTGTCGAGCGGCGGCATCGTGGTCGATTCATGGACCGCCGCCGTGGTGAGCGCGGTGATCGGCATCGTCTACGGCGCGCTCGCCCTGCGTGCGCCCGAGGCGGCTGACGCGCAGGCCCGGGTGGCGGCGGGATTGCTCGCACCGGATGAGAACGCCCTGCTGGCGGACCGGGTCGTCGAACTGACCGCGACCAGGGCCGCCGCGTTGGACGCGCACGGTGCCGAACTGCGCCGCATCGAACGCGATCTGCACGATGGTGCCCAAGCCAGAATCGCGGCGGTGATCATGCAACTCGGGCTCGCCGAGCAATTGCGCGACCGTGATTCCGCTGCCGCCGACCGGATGGTGCGAACCGCGCAGGACACCGCGTCGGCGGCACTGGCCGAGCTACGCGATGTGGTGCGCAGTGTCTACCCGCCGGTGCTCTCGGACCGGGGCCTGAACAGTGCCGTTTCCGCGCTGGCGGCGCGGAGCCCGATCCCGTGTGTGCTCGAGACGAACGGCATCACCCGGCGGCCGATGGCGGTCGAGGCCGCCGCCTATTTCGTGATCGCCGAAGCCATCGCCAACGCGACCAAACACTCCGGCGCCGACACACTCTCGATCGAACTCGGCGGGCCGCCCGATCTGCTCACCGTCGAGATCCGCGACGACGGCGCTGGTGGTGCGATGGTGACCGACGGCGGTGGCCTGGCCGGCATCCGGCGCAGGGCCGAGGCGCTCGACGGGCAGATGACGCTGAGCAGCCCCGCCGGTGGGCCTACTGTGGTGCGCGTGGAGTTGCCGTGCGGGTCGTGATCGCCGAGGACGACGCCCTCCTGCGGGAAGGCCTCGCCCTGCTGTTGAAGACGGCCGGAATCGACGTGGTCGCCGCCGTCGACAATGCTGACGATTTCCTCGCTGTCGTCACCGCCGACCGACCGGACGTCGTGGTGGTCGACGTGCGACTCCCGCCCACCTTCACCGACGACGGCCTGCGCGCCGCGGTGCATGCCAGGACCGTCCATCCCGGGCTGCCGGTGCTCGTGCTGTCGTCCTATGTGGAGGACAGTTACGCCTCCGAACTGCTCGGCGACGGTGCCGGTGGCGTCGGGTACCTGCTCAAGGAACGGGTCGGCAAGGTCGACCTGTTCCTCGAATCCCTGCACCGTGTCGCCGCCGGTGGCACCGCGATGGACCCGGAAGTGATCGCACAGCTGCTGGTGCGCCGCAAGGTCGACGATCCGCTGTCCACGCTGACGATCCGCGAACGGGAAGTGCTCGCACTGATGGCCGAAGGACAGGACAACTCCGCCATCGCCGGACGCCTGGTGGTCACCGAAGGCGCTGTGCTGAAACACATTCGGAGCATTTTCGCCAAGCTCGGACTTTCGGCCGACGTATCGGGTCACCGCCGGGTCCTGGCCGTACTGGCCTACCTCGATGCCCGTCCGGGGCGCACCGCGTAGGTGGATCACGCTTCTCACGACGCGCACACCACGGTGTCGAAGGCCTTCTCGACAACCGCTGCCTGATCCTTGCTGTTCGGCAGTTCGTTCACGGTGATGGTGATCGCGACGCCGTCGGCTGTGACACCGGTGCGGGTGTCGAAACCGGGGATGCTGCCGCCGTGGGCGACGGTCTTCTTGCCACACGAGCTGGTCTGCTCGACCAGGCCCAGACCGTAACCAGCCGAGGGCATTCGGTCGAACGGCACCGTCTGGCGCATCTGGTCCAGCTGCGCTGCGGGCAGCAGTTCGCCGCCGAGCAGGGCGATGAAGAAGCGGTTCAGATCAGAGCCGGTGGCGATCATCGCGCCCGCGGTATCACCCCATGAGGGATCGAAGTCGGTGAAATCGATACGGGTGCCGTCGATTTCCTGGTAGCCGCGCGGATGTGGGGCGCGCAGGCCGGTGTCGCCGGGAGCGGGAAAATAGGTGTCGCGCAGGCCGAGTGGCTCGATGATCCTGGTGCTGATCGCACTGGCGGCGGAGCGGCCGGTGACCTGCTCGATCAGCATGCCGAGCAGGATGTAGTTGGTGTTGGTGTAGACCGAGCGGGCGCCGGGTTCGTGCCGCGGCGGCATCGTCATCGCGATGCGGACCAGTTCGGCAGGCGAATAGTGGTGCAGGCGAATGAGTTCCGGGTCGGGTGCGATCTGCTGCGTGCCGGCTTCGGCGCGCATGCTGGGATCGCCACCGGCCACGTAGTCCGGTAGGCCGCTGGTGTGCTGGAGCAGTTGGCGCACCGTGATGCGGTTGCCGTCGTTGCCGCTGCCCTGCACGACACCGGGTAGGTACCGCTCGACGGGGCCATCGAGTTCGACCTTGCCCTCGGCGACCAGCTGCATGACCACGGTGGCGACGAAACTCTTGGTGTTGCTGCCGATTCGGACGTGCGCCTTGTCGGGGAACTGTGCACCGGTGCCGATATCACCGACCCCGGCCGTGATGGTCTGCTCGCCGGCAGGGGTGGTGATCACGGCTTGGGCGCCGGGAAATCCTGCCCGCACCACCGATTCGAGCGCCTGCCGGATCTCGGGCCGATCCGGTTGCGCCGCGGTGGCGCTGTGCTCGGGGCCGCACGCCGTGACGGTGAGTAGCGCGAGCAGACCCGTTCCGGCCGCGAAGGCGCGCAGTGACTTGCTCGAAAAAGTGGTGGTGAGCTGCATGATTCGAGCCTAGGAACGGGTGGGTGCCGTGCCTATGCCGCTCGCGCCCGAATCGGAGGTGGTGCCAGCACTACCAAACGAAGGGTGGGGTAGGTGAAGCGACCAAGGGGAGAGCGAAAATACCCCTTGGGGTGGCTGTTCAAACCTCTGTGTCGCAATAACTTCGAGATGTCGTCATCGCACGCATCAGGAGAGACAACATGCGCATCAAATCCACTATCGCCGCCGCCGCACTGGCCGTCGCGACCGTCGCCGGGGTGTCGGCGGTCGGTGCGGGCAGTGCCGCCGCGGCCCCGTACGGAACGTATTACGGCACGTACTACGAGCTCTACCAGTGCCGCGCGGCAGGCGAGGATCCGTACACCGGTGGGTACTACTGGGAGTGCACGGAGACCTGGGACGGCTGGGACCTCTACATCTGGTACTGACAAAAGCGGGAAGTCCGAAAGCTCTTCGGACTTCCCGTTTCGTTAGGTCTATCGGCTCAGTGGCCGGATTCCTTCAGCCGGGCGAAGGACTCGTCGATGATCTTCTCGGCCTCGGCGCGGCCCAGCCACTCCGAACCTTCGACGTACTTGCCGGGCTCGAGATCCTTGTAGCGCTCGAAGAAGTGCTTGATCGCCGACAGTTCGAACTCCGAGACGTCGCCCAGGTCCTGGATGTGATCCCAGCGCGGGTCGCCCGCGGGGACGCACAGCACCTTGTCGTCGCCGCCGGCTTCGTCGGTCATGCGGTACACGCCCACCGGGCGGGCCTCGACGATCACGCCGGGGAACACCGACTCGGGCAGCAGCACCAGCGCGTCGAGCGGGTCGCCGTCCTCGCCGAGGGTGTTCTCGATGAAGCCGTAGTCGGCCGGGTAGCCCATGGAGGTGTACAGGTACCGGTCGAGCTTGACCCGGCCGCTCTCGTGATCGACCTCGTACTTGTTCCGAGAACCCTTGGGAATCTCGATGGTGACGTCGAACTCCACGCCATCTCCTTGCTCGTTCGAGTGCTGGTCTGTGCCGAATCGCCAGATCGTTCTGGGGAACCGTTGCGCAACGAGGATAGTGTGGTGTGCTGGTACACCGGTGCGGCAGGCGGCTCAGTCGCGCAGTCGAGGCGTGTCGGGCGGCGTTTTAGGGAGACACGGTCGTGGTCGGTGCAGACGGCAGAAATCCGGGATCGCAGGTGCAGGGGCGCCGCAGGTCCCGCTGGATCTGGTTGTCAGCGGTGGTCGTCGCGCTGCTGGTGATCGCGGGCGGTTTCGCGGCGATCGCGAAGCCGTGGACGCCGGAATTCCGGCACGGCGGGCTCACCGTGGCGCCGCCGCCGGACACCGGTCAGGTGTTTCCCGAGGTGGCGCCTGCCCGCTCGGACGCGCCCGCGCCCACGGTGGCCGGGATCGCCGCGGCGCTCGCGCCGGTGGTCGGCAACCCCGACCTCGGGACGTTCGCCGGTCAGGTGACCGATCCGGCCAGCGGGACGGTGCTGTGGAGTCAGGAGCCGGTGAAGGCGATGATTCCGTCCTCGACGGCGAAGATCATGCTGGTCGCGGCCGCGCTGCTCACCCTGCCCGATGATCAGCGGGTGGCCACGAAAGTGCTCGCCGGCGCACCGGGCGAACTGGTGCTGGTCGCCGGTGGGGACCCGACGCTGACCACGCAGGCTGCCGGTGGTTACTACACCGACGGTGCGCGGATCTCGGATCTGGCCGCGCAGGTGCGGGCCGCTGGCAGGCAGGCGAACGCGATCGTGGTCGACACTTCCGCTTATTCGGGGCCGACGATGGCGTCTGGCTGGGATCCGATCGATGTTCCGGAAGGGTCGATCACGCCGATCGAACCGATCATGATCGATGGTGGCCGACTCGACTACGCGGCCGACTACTCCCCGCGCACCTCGAATCCCGCCCTCGACGCGGGCCGGGCGCTGGCTGCCGCGCTCGGGATCGATCCGGGTGCGGTGCGGGTCGGTCCGGCTACGCAGAACGGGGCACAGATCGCGAAGGTCGAATCCGCTCCGCTGCGAGTTCGCCTGCACGACATGATGATTCATTCCGACAATGTGCTGGCCGAAACCATCGGACGTGAGCTGGCGGTGGCGTCGGGCCAGCCCGCGTCGTTCGCCGGTGCGGTCGCGGCTACCTCCGCGGCGCTGTCAGCGGCCGGGTTCGATGTCGCCGGCATGCATTTGGCCGACAACAGTGGGCTTTCCGTCGACGACCGCGTATCGCCGAAGCTGCTCGACTCGATCATCGCGACCGCCGCGAAGCCGACCGGCGCCGCGGCTGTGGTGCCCGCCGGGACGCAGGCCAGGCCCGAAAACGACCCGCGCGCAGCCGCTCTCGCGCCGATGCTCGACGATCTGCCCGTCGCGGGCGGCACCGGCACGCTCGCGCCGCGTTTCGTCACCCAGAACCGGCAGGGTGCGGGGTGGGTGCGCGCCAAGACCGGAACTCTGAGCGTGGCCAGCGCGTTGGTCGGATATGTACTCGACCGTGACGGGCGGGTGCTCACCTTCGCACTCATGTCGAACGACCGATTGCCGGAACAGAGCAGGCCGGCGCTCGACGCGGTGGCGGGTGCCCTGCGCAACTGCGGATGCTCGTAGAGAACGGGTGATTGATGACCGACAAGACCGAGCGCAAGAGTTCCGGGTTCAGCGGAGCGGTGGATTGGCGGCTGGCCGCGCGGACGGGGGCCGTGCTGGCTCCCGCCGGGCCGCGCGTGTCGCGGCAGACGGCTGAGCAGGTCGTCGCCGAATTGGCGTCGGCCTCGGTGCTGGCCGAACTGCCGGTACGCGAGGTCAGCGGATTGCTCGACGATCGGCCGGTGCCCGAGGCGCGGATCGTCGACCGGCCGGGGTGGATCTCGGCGGCCGCCGAATCGATGGCTGTGCTCACCGGCACCGAGTCCACCGACGGGGGCAAGTTCGTCGGGAAGCCCGCGGGTGTGCAGGCCGGGACGATGCTGGCGTTCCTGTCCACCGCGATTCTCGGCCAGTACGACCCGTTCACCGGCGAGGACGGCACCTTGTTGCTGGTCGCGCCCAATATTCTCGGTGTCGAGCGGGCGCTCGGTGTCGATCCAAGCGACTTCCGGTTATGGGTGTGCCTGCACGAGGTGACCCATCGGGTGCAGTTCTCGTCGGCGCCCTGGCTGGGCGACTACATGCGCTCCAACGTGGACATCTTGAGTGAGGTCGGCGAGGAACCGATGAGCGAGATGCTCACCCGGTTGCTCGGTGAGGTGCGCTCCCGACGCAATGGGGACACCGCCGATGATCCGAACGCTCGGGGAGTGGTCGGGCTGTTGCGTGCCGCCCAGGCACCGCCGCAGCGGGAGGCGCTGGATCGGCTGCTGATGCTCGGCACGCTGCTCGAGGGGCACGCCGATCATGTGATGGACGCTGTCGGGCCCGCTGTGGTGCCGACCGTCGCCGATATCCGGGCGGCCTTCGATCGACGCAGGCAGCGGCCCTCGAATCCGATTCAGCGGTTGCTGCGGGCCTTGCTCGGGGTGGACGCGAAGGTCGCGCAGTACGTCCGGGGAAAGAAGTTCGTGGACGCGGTGGTCGAGCGGGTGGGGGTCGCGGAGTTCAACACGGTGTGGACGAACGCGGACACGCTGCCGTTGCTGGATGAGGTCGACGATCCGGAGCGGTGGATTCGCCGGGTGCTGGGGTAGATGACCGGACCGAGTGGCGTGCGCCTGCCGGAGACCGCGGCGGTGCTCGCCGTGCGCCGTGGTGTGCGGGAATGGGTCGCCGCGCGGGGCGGGCGTGGGCCGGTGGTCGTCGGGTTGTCCGGTGGGGCTGATTCGCTGGCCCTGGTGGCCGCTGCTGTTGTCGAGGCGGGTGCGGTGACCGCGGTGGTGGTCGATCATCGATTGCAGGAGGGCTCGGCCGAGGTGGCCGATCGGGCGGTCGAGCAGGCGAGGGCGCTCGGGTGCGTGGGGGCGATGGTGGTGCCTGTCGATGTGGGGCGTGCGGGGGGTGTGGAGGCGGCCGCGCGGGTGGCTCGGTACGCGGCGTTGGAGTCGGTGCGGGACGGGCGGCCGGTGCTGCTCGGGCACACCCTCGATGATCAGGCCGAGACTGTGCTGCTCGGATTGGCGCGGGGGTCGGGCGGGCGATCGATTCAGGGGATGGTGGCGTGGAATTCGCCGTGGGGGCGGCCGCTGCTGGGTGTACGGCGCGCTGAGACGGTGCAGGTGTGTGCGGATCTGGGGATCGCGCCCTGGGACGACCCACACAACACCGACCCCAGCTACACCCGGGTTCGCGTGCGCAACGAGGTGTTGCCGCTGCTCGAAGAGGTACTCGGTGGTGGCGTGGCACAGGCGCTGGCCCGCACCGCCGACCAGCTCCGCGCGGACGGGACCGTCCTCGACGCCTACGCCGACGAGTTGCTGCGGGCGGCACGTGCTGTGCCGGACACCGGCACCCCCGACAGCGATCGACCGACCCTCTCGATCGAGATCCTGACCACTGCGCCGCCCGCGTTGCGGCGCAGAGCTGTGCGGGCCTGGCTCGCGGATCAGGGCGTGACCGGGCTCATGAACGCCCATTTACAGGCGATCGACGAGCTGGTGAGCAACTGGCGTGGCCAGGGCGGGGTGGCGGTGGCGGGTGGCTCGAGGGACCACAGGTTGGTCGTGACGCGCGAACATGGCACGCTGGCGGTGCGAGCACAGCCGCGCATTTGATGCCACGAAGGGACACCCACTTCCGTGTACGGAGACGACATCGCATCGGTGCTGATCACCGAAGACGAGATCAAAGCCAAGATCGAGGAACTGGCCGAACTCGTCGCCAAGCGGTACCCGCCCGATTCCCCCGAAGGTGACCTCCTGCTGATCTGTGTCCTCAAGGGCGCGATCTTCTTCATGACCGACTTCGCCAGGGCGCTGCCGATTCCCACCCAGCTCGAATTCATGGCCGTGTCGTCCTACGGTTCGTCCACCTCGTCCTCGGGCGTGGTGCGGATCATGAAGGACCTGGACAAGGACATCGCGGGCCGCAATGTCCTGATCGTCGAGGACATCATCGACTCGGGCCTGACCCTGTCCTGGCTCAAGCGCAACCTGTCCACCCGCAACCCGGCCTCGCTGGAAGTAGTCACCCTGCTCCGCAAGCCCGACGCCCTGCGCACCCCCGTCGACGTCGCCCACGTGGGCTTCGACATCCCCAACGAATTCGTCGTCGGCTACGGCCTCGACTACGCCGAGCGCTACCGCGACCTGCCCTACATCGGCACCCTCAACCCGGCGGTCTACTCGTAGATCCTGGAGCGGGGCGTGCGGGGCTGGGGATCAACGACCCTGAGCAGGGCCCGGATGTCCGTGTCGATCGCGCGGAACAGCACGTACGAGCCGATGAAGGCCACGACGCTGCCGAGGTAGACCACGCGCAGCGAGACCATGGTCGGCAGCAGGTCTTCGGTCGGCAGCAAGGTGATGGCGAGCATCGCGATCAGTGGAATGGACGCGGCGACCGCCAGGTACCACCCGCAGCGCTGCCGGAGTCCGCGCAGCGCCGCGGCATCGGTGTGGAACAGGTGGCCTCGCTGCACGACGATCGGGTAGACGCAGCGGACCATGTAGAAGGTGATCAGAAAGAACGCGTAGGTCACCGCGACCGCGCAGCCGATGGCGTTCGACAGTAGAAACTGCGCGGTGGTGCGGGTCTCCAGGTGGCCGGTGCTGACTTTCACCACGGCGGGCAGGATCGCGGCCGCGGTGGCCCAGAACAGTGTGGCGACAACAACCGCGCGGTCACCCAGGTACAGCGACTGCCGTCCGGCTGACCCCAGATCGCCGGGTCGCACGTGCCTGCCGGCTCGCAAGGCGCGCGGAACCAGGATCGCGTGGCGGGACAGGAAGATCAGGATCACCGTGCCGAGCGCGAAAGAAATCACGTTGGTGACCACCGAGACGATGTGCAGCGCTTCGCGAGCGACCGGTTCGAGCCGCTGCACGAGTAGGCCGGAGTTCTGCCACGTCTTGTACCGGATGGCGAGTGCGTTGGGTACGGCGATCGCCAGCGTCATCAAGGGAACCATGAAGGGCCGCAGGCGGATTCGGTAGGAACCGGCCGGTGGGTCGACCAGGTTTCTGCTGCGCGGGTCGAGGCAGAGATCGAACTGCTCGGCGAGCACGGTGCCGTCGGGCCAGCGGTCTGTTCGATCAGGTGCCAAGCAGCGCAGCAACACCCGGCGCAGCGTGGGCGGGCAGTCCGGCGGAAGTTGGTGCAGAGCAGCGCTACTCACTCCGGCACTCCGGGAGACGAGCATGGCGTCCAGCCTCGCGCGATCGGTCAGGGCGGGATCGTCGGCGCCGGTGTCATCGAACGGCTTTGCGCCGGTGAGCAATTCCCACAGCAGCACACCCAGTGAGAAGAGATCGGAGCGTGCTTCGAGGTCGGCGGCGCTGCGGTCATGGCCGGGGTGGCTGGCCTCGAGTTGCTCGGGCGACATGTACGCGAGCGACCCGCCGAAATACGACAGTGGGCTGGTGCCCGCGGTTTCGCTGAAACTGATGTTGAAATCGGCGAGCTTCGGCACGCCCTCGGCGGTCAGCAGCACGTTCGCCGGTTTCACATCACGGTGCAGGACACCGCGATCCGCCGCGTGATCCAGCGCTGACGCCAGGCGCCGGCCCAGCCAGGCCACCGTGTCGGGCCAGCTGAGTTCGGCGATCTCGGAACGCACGCTCGAATCGGCCGGGCGGATTTCGCCCTTCTCCGCCATCGCCGCGTCGATCGCGTCGAGCAGGAGCCGGCCGCTGCGGTCGTCGGGTGGCGTCGCGCGGACCCAGCGCAGCAGGCCGAGCAGGGTGCCGCCGGGCAGGAACTGCATGTAGAGCAGCCGCAGCCGGGGTGAGCCGTCGGCTGGCGGGTCCAGCACCAGCTGATCGAAGACGCGCACGATGTAGGCATGGTCGAGCTGGGCCAGGGTTTGCGGCTCGGTGCCGCTGTCGGCGGAGATCTTCACCGCGACCAGCCGCTGCATCGAGCGTTGCCGGGCCAGGAAGACCCGGGCGAACGCGCCGGCACCGAGCTCGGTCAACAGCTCGAAGTCGCCGATCTGAGCGCCCGCCTCGAACCGGTCGAGCCCGCGTCGATCGGTGGGGTGCGCGGTGGCGGTGCGGTCGAGCGAGGGGCGGGTCGCCTCGGTGATCACTGTCGAGCTCACGACGGGGGATACGGGCGGACCCGCACGGAAGTTCAGCCGCGCCGGGCAGTCTCAGTTGACGACGCGTTCCAGAGCTTTCAAGTCGGCTTCGAGCGCTCGGAAGAGCAGGTAGGAGCCGACGAAGGCGACGATGCCGCCGACGCACAGGACTCGAACGGCAACGATCACGGCCGGGATATCACCGGGCGGGAGGAAGGTGACACCCGCTACGGCGAGCAGCGGGATCGAGGCGGCGACCGCGAGGTACCAGGTGCAGCGGCGGCTCAGTGCGCGGAGCCAGGTGCTGTCGTCGGTGCTGATTTCGCCGTGGCGGAGAAAGACCGGGTAGATGCAGCGGACCAGGTAGAACGTCACGAGGAAGAACGGGTATGCGACCGCGATCGCGCCGCAGACCAGTAGGGACGCGAGGAAGTGGACGACGGCGCGGCCCGGGACGTTACCCGCGGCCAATTGCAGAATGATCGGAAAGGTGACCCCGGAGATCGCCCAGAGCGAGAACACGACGACCACGACCCGGTCGCCGAGTCGCAGGGTGTCGTGTCTGGTGCGGCGCAGGATCTGCGGTTCGTAGCGGCGGCCGTGGCGAAGGCCTCGCGGCACGGAGAGCACGAAACGGGCGAGGTAGATGAGCACCGCGGCACCCAGCGGGAAGAAGACCAGGTTCACGCCCGCCGTGATCACCACGAAGGTTTGCTGGGCGTTCTCACTGAGCCGGCTCACCACCAGGTGCTGGTTGTGCAGGATGTTGTACCAGGACGCCAGTGCGTTGGGGACACCGATCGCCAAGATCATCACCAGCAACGGCCACTTGCGCCATTGCATCCGCCAGCTGTTCGGCGGCGGGTCGACGAGGTCGCGAGCGCGAGCATCCAGACACAGGTCGAACTGCTTGGCCAGCACCGCACCGTCGGCCCAGCGACCCGACCGGTCCGGGTCGAGGCAGGTCAGCAGGACGCGGCGCAGGGCAGCGGGACAGTTCGCCGGGACCCGGTCCAGCGCCGCTGGGTCGACGCCATCGGTTCGTCGCTCGAGCATCGACTCGAGGGTGGTCTCGTCGCCGCGACCCTCGGCCGCGGCGGTGTTGTCGTCGAACGGCTTCGCACCGGTCAGCAGTTCCCACAGGACCACGCCAAGGGAGTAGATATCGCTGCGGGTGTCGAGGTCGGCGGCGGTGCGGCCGAGGCCGGGGTGACAGGCCTCCAGCTGTTCGGGCGACATGTAGGCCAGCGACCCGCCGAAGTAGGCGACCGGGCTCGTCCCCGCCACAGTGCGGCTGAAGCTGATGTTGAAGTCGGCCAGCTTGGGCACGCCTTCGGCGGTGAGCAGCACATTCGCCGGCTTCACATCGCGATGCAGGACGCCGTGTGAGGACGCGTAATCGAGCGCCTCCGCCAGCCGTCTACCCAGCCACGCCACCGTTTCCGGCCAGCTCAGCGCGGCGATCTCGGAGCGCACGCTCGAATCGGTCGGGCGGATCTCGCCCTTCTCCTCCATCGCGGCGTCCACCGCGTCGAGCAGCAGTTTGCCGCTGCGTTCGGCGGACGGGGTCGCGCGGACCCAGCGCAGCAGGCCGAGCAGGGTGCCGCCGGGCAGGAACTGCATGTAGAGCAGACGCAGGCGGCGCGAACCAGCGGGTGCCGAGTCGGTGTCCATCAGTTGCTGGTCGAACACGCGCACGATGTAGTCGTGGTCGAGTTGGGCCAGTGTCTGCGGTTCGGTGCCGCGGTCGGCGGAGATCTTCACCGCGACCAGGCGTTGCATCGACGTTTGCCGAGCCAGGAAGACGCGCGCGAAAGCACCGGATCCGAGTCCGGTGAGCAGCTCGAAATCACCGATGGTCTGGCCGATTTCGATGCGATCGAGTGGGGCGAACGAGCCGGGCGAGGAGTCCGCGGCCGTCGACTCGGTCGCGGCCGCCGTGGCGGTCGCGGTGAGGTCGAGCTGCGGACTGGTCATGTCCGTACTACGAACCGAGTCCGGTGTGTGGTTCATCGTCGCGTCGAGATCGGCCTCGCGGTGGGTGCTCTGGTCGAGTTCGTCGGTGTTGAGCAGACCGCGCAGACTGGCCGCCTGCTCCGGATACTCGCGCAGACAATCGCGCGGATCGACGCGCTCGCCGCTGTGCCTGCGGATGACGAATTCCTCGAACACCAGTCCAGCGGGCAACGTCGCGCGGTCGAGTTCGGGGAACTCGGCGCAGTAGTGGATCAGCCGCTTGCGCGTGATGTCGGCGCCCGCGTGATGCAGCCAGCGATGACGCAGGTCGACCCGGATCAGTTCGTGCAGCGCCTGCGCGCGCAGGGTCGCCGCGTCGGGCAGGAACTCGGCGATTTCGGGTGGGCGCTCTGCTGCGGTGCCCCACGCGGCCGCGAAGGCCTCGACCATGTCGACGCGCACATTCGTGGCCCGACCGGGGGTTGTGTCGGGGCGTTCATCGCTTCCGGTGTTATCGCTCATCAACCGACCTAAATAAGGTTCGCGCGGATCGGTGCGAAATTCATTCCGCCACACCCGCCGCCATCGCCGGAGAGCCGTACTTGAAATGATAACTTGCGCCTCTAGAGCTGATCACCCGAATTTCGACGACCATGCGACGGGGGCGAATCCGCAGATGAACGAAGACCTCACGGCGGTAGCATGGGAGTCCGTCGATGACGACGGCGTGACGGACGAGGTGACGATGAATTCGTCCCACCCACCCGGCCCCGAATACCCCATCGGCGGCCCCGCGGCGGCACTCGCCGCCCGGGTCCGCGCGGGCACCATCACGCCCTCCGACGTCACCGCCGACGCGCTGGCCCGCATCGCCTCGGAGAATCGCAAGATCAACGCGTTCACGGTGGTGCGCGCCGAGAAAGCCAGGGCCGAAGCGCGGGAACTGGCCGCCCGGCAAGACCTCGACGAGTTGCCGCTGGCCGGTGTGCCGGTGGCGGTGAAGCAGAACATCGCGGTCGCGGGGGAACAGACCCGAGCGGGCTCGGCGGCCACCTCCGCGGAAGCGGCGACGGTCGATCACCCCGTGGTGGCCAGGTTGCGGGCCGCGGGCGCGATCGTTGTCGGCCTGACGGCCATGCCCGAACTGGGTCTGTGGGCGAGCACCGACTCGCTCGGTTGCGTCACCCGTAATCCGCGCGATGTCGGCCGGTCGACGGGCGGATCCTCCGGTGGCGCGGCAGCGGCGGTGGCCGCCGGACTGGTCCCGATCGCCCACGGCAACGACGGACTCGGCTCGATCCGGGTGCCCGCCGCCGCCTGCGGAGTGTTCGGTATCAAGCCGGGGAGACACGTGGTGCCCGCGCAGATCGGCGCCGATTCCTGGGCCGGACTCGGCGAGAACGGCGTCCTCGCGACCACTGTCTCGGACGCGGCCCTGGCGCTGTCGGTGCTGGCGGGCCGGTCCGACCTGGCCGAACTACGCAAGCCGCAGCGACTACGCATCGGGCTGGCCGTGGCTCCGCCGTCGCGGCTGGTCCGAATGGATCGGCATTGGACGGCGGCGGCGCGCACCGCGGGTGCGCGCGCGGCGGTGGCCGGGCACGAGGTGCAACCGGTCGAACTGCCCTATGGCGACGCGGCGCTGTTGATGCTGTTGCGCTGGCCGAGCGCGGGTCTGGCCGACGCCGACGCGCTCCCGAACCCCGAACTGCTCCAGCAACGCACCCGACGGCATCTGGCGATCGGCAGGGTGATCCGGCGACTCGGCCTGGTCCGTCCCGGCCAGATCGACCGGACCGAAGCCAGACTGCTCGAATTCTTCGAGGACTTCGACGTGGTGATCACCCCGACGCTCGCCGCGCCGCCACCAAGAGCGCGGCAGTGGAGCGGCCGCGGTTGGGCCGCGAATGTCGTGTCCTCGGCGCGGTACGCGCCGTTCACCGGACTGTGGAATCTGCTCGGCTGGCCCGCGGCATCACTGCCGATGGGCACCCATCCCGAGGCGCACACGCCACTGGCCGCGCAGCTGATCGGCCCGCCGGGGAGCGAAGCCACCTTGCTCGGCCTCGCCGCCCAACTGGAAATGTCGAACTAGGCGCGACCTCCGCCTTCGCTCCGGCCAGATGCGGCCGCGGAGCGCTGACGCGGCTGCGCCTCTCAGACCGCGATCGGCTGCGGCTGCGGTGTCGGCTCGGAGAAACCGCCGTCGACAGCGCGACCGGCGAATTCCAGAATGGTCGGGCGGGTGTCGTCGGCCCGCCATGCCACTGCCAGCTCACACGGGGTGAGGCCGGCGACCGGACGCGCGGTGAGCCCGGGCCAGCGGTACATCGGCACATTGTTCTCGGCCAGCAGGCACACACCGAGACCGAGGCTCACGGCCTCGAGCTTGTCCTCGGGGGTAGCCGCCTCGGCGCCGATCTTGGCCGCCTTGCCGCCGCGGGCATCGTTGCCGAGCCAGAAGTCGCGCACCGCGCCCGCCTCGGTGGGCAGAGCGACGAAGGGCTCGTCGAGCAGATCGGCGAAGTCGATGCTGTCCTGCTCGGCCAGCGGGTGCGTCTCGGGCAGCAGCACCCAGCGCGGCTCGGTGCGCAGCACCTGCCAGCGGTAACGGTTGGGGTCGGGCAACGGCAGCCACACCAGCGACAGGTCCGCCTGGCGGCCGGCAAGGCCACTGGACGGGTCGTTCCACGACGCGGCGTGCAGGGCGAGGCGGTGACCGCTCGCGCTCTCGAGGTCGTTGAGCAGACCACGGCCGAGGGCGGACTGGATCCCGACGCGCAGCACCTCGCCTGCTTCCTGGAGGGACACGTTGGTCACCTCCCACAGCTCGAGGATCTTGCGGGCGCCTTCGAGCAGTTCCTTACCGGCGACGGTCAGGGCGACACTGCGCTGGTTGCGGTCGAACAGGACCACGTCGAGCTGGCGTTCGAGCTGGCGGATCTGGCGCGACAACGTCGGCTGAGCGATGTGCAGCCGCTGGGCGGCGTTGGTGAAATGCAGTTCCTCAGCGACGGCGACGAAATACCGCAGATCGCGCAAATGCGGGTCCATAGCACCTTGCTATCAGAATCGGTCGGGAAAATCCAGCCAAAACGGGCAAGGAAGTTCGCGTAAGTGGATCAAAACAGTCACCAGGTTGGTATCGCACAGCATATGGCCTGACATGGTGAGCTGCACCATCGGATTGCGTTTTGTTCACGCCGACCGGGGGTTGCTGGGTCTTCGCCTGACCTGGGCGTCTGACCAGGGTAAATGCGTCACCGTTCACACTCGGTGCGCGGATGTGGGCCGTGCCGCCATGCTGTCGAGCGCGTCGAAACGTGCCGCTGACCACGGCGCTCGTCATCCAGAGGTACTAGCGAGTGATCTTCATCACAAACATGTTTCGAAGTGACGAATTCGGCTGCGACACAAGTGCTCCGCCGCAGCCGAAACCGGGCTATTTCTTGAGGCGCAGCACCGCCGGAAGATCGATCCGGCGCATCCCGCGCGCACCGGCGGCCCGCATCGCGGCGACCGCGACGACGAGCTTGTTCATGTCGTACGGATACCAGAACAATTCCTTGCCCATGGTCGGCAGCTTCGGCTTCGTCATCGCCTGCGCGCGGCAGTATTTCCGCAGGCCCGACGCACCGCCCCAGCGCGCGCCGACGCCGGAAAGGCCCCAACCGCCCATCGGCATCGCCGGGTTGAACAGGTTCGAGAACACGTCGTTGATGTTCACCGCGCCGGTGTTCAACTGCCTGGCCACGCGTTCGCCGCGCGCCTTGTCGCCCGTCCATACCGACGCCGACAGGCCGTAGATCGAATCGTTGGCCAGCCGGATCGCCTCGGCCTCGTCGGCCACCTTCATCACCGGCAGCGTCGGGCCGAAGGTCTCCTCGGCGACGCACGACATCGAATGGTCCACATCCACCAGCACGGTCGGCTCGAAGAAGGTGCCGACGCCGGTGCGTTTGCCGCCGGTGGTCACCCGGGCGCCCGCCGCCACCGCGTCGTCGACGTGGCGCTGCACGATCAGCACCTGGTTCTCGTTGGCCAGCGCGCCCACGTCGTGCTTCGATTCGCGCCCGTCGGCGCCCTGGCGCAAGGCGGCGACGGCGGCGGTCAGCTTGGTGACGAACTCGTCGTAGACCGGTGCCTCGACGTAGACCCGCTCGACCGAGATACACACCTGGCCCGCGTTGAACATGCCGCCGAAGGCGATGCCGTGCGCGGCGCGGTCGATGTCGGCGTCGGCCAGCACGATCGCCGGATCCTTACCGCCGAGTTCGAGGCTGTAAGGCACCATCCGCTCGGCGCAGGTGGCGGCGATCTTGCGGCCGGTCGCGGTGGAACCGGTGAACTGGATGTAATCGGCGTTCTCGACCACGGCCGCGCCGGTCGCGCCCGCGCCCGTGACGACCTTGAATACCGGCGGCGCCCCGATCTCGGCCCAGCCGCGGGCCAGCTCCACCGCGGACAGCGGCGTCACCTCCGACGGCTTGAGGATCACCGCGGCGCCGGCGGCCAGTGCGGGGAACACGTCGATCGCGGGCATCGCGAGCGGGAAGTTCCAGGGCGTGATGACTCCGACCACCGGATACGGGCGGTAGGCGACGGTCAGCGACTTCACCCGCGCGAGCGGGCTGTGCGGGGACGGGTGCTCGTCGGCGAGGAACTTGCCCGCCCGGCGCGCGTAGTAGCCGAGGATGTCGACCGCGAACGCCGGGTCGATGATCGCGTCGACCCGGGGCTTGGCGGTCTCGGACTGCAATACCGCGGCCAGGTGCTCGGTATTGTCGATCAGCCAGTCCTGCATCTTCAGCAGCCACTGCTTGCGACCGGCGGGCCCGATCGCCTCCCACTCGGGCTGGTAGAGGCGCAGTTCCCGAACCGCGGCCGCCACCTCGTCCGGTGCCGTGTCCGGCACCGTCCCGGCGAGTTCGCCCGTCGCCGGATTGTGTACTTCGATCACCGCGGCGGTCTGGTCGATTTCGCTCACTGGTCGTTCTCCTCGTACATCTGCGGAATTGGAGTTCACCGGCTATCGCGGCGCGACCAGGAGGATGTGGCGTGCCTGCTCAATTAGAACACGTTGCAGTTCTGGCGGGAACCGGATTCCTACGGGGTCTCGCTGACCTCGCTCTCGCGGGCCGCGATCCGCCGCAGCGGCGGCTCGGTAGGCGGCGGAACCCGCCGATCGGGCAGTTCCGCCAGCAACGTGGTGGTCGCCGCGGCGATGGCCGCGACAGCCTTGTCGACGGCGGGTTTGGTGGCGCTGCTCAGGCCGGAGATGCCGCCGACTTTGCGCACATATTGCAAGGCGGCAGCGTAGATCTCCTGCTCGGTGGCGGCAGGCTCCAGACCACGCAAGACGGTGATATTTCTACACATGTCAGAACCATAGACCTGGTTGCCATGACGTGACAGGCGAAGAAACAGGTGATCTGAAATTCTCGTGACCCACGCGAGATTCGCAGGCCGCCCGTGATCGCGGTCACCGCACTAGACTCGGCCGCATGCCTGCCAGGGGAGTACCAGCGCTGACCACTTTTCCCTACCCGGAACTAGATGAGCGCGAAGAAGATCACTGGTCGGGCGCGGGCGTGAGTGACGACGAACTGCGCGCCCTCGCGCTCGGAGCCTTCTACTCCACGCGTTGGGACGCCTTCCACGACGCCATGCTGCTCGGTCCCGAACGTGAGCACCCGCTCGGTGACCGCCGTGAACTCGCCATCGACACCCTCACCGGCGCCTGGGGCATCACCGACGGGACCGAGGCCCGCGCCTCGATGGAGCAGTTGCTCGAAGGGATGCACGGGCCGTTGTACGCGCTCGTGCATCCGCTGGTGATGGCCTCGGTCAATGCCAGCGAGCGCGACCGTTTCGGCGAGCGTGCCGACAAACAGCGCGCTTTCCTGCGTCAGGTCGGTTCGTTTCGGGGGATGGACAACCCGGAGGCGCTGGTCCGCGATTACGACATCTGGGCCCAGGCCATCAAGATCGGCTTCACCGACCATCTGTCACGCCCCCTACCCAACGACATCCACGCCTGGGACCTCGCCCGCGTCGTCGCGGTGGCCCGGATGGCGTTCACCGCGGGCTATATCGACGCCGATGTGGCGTGGGAATACTGCATGCGCGCACTCGTCCCCGCGCAGCGCCGCTACCGCAACTGGCGCCAGTTCGGCGACGCCTACCTCACCGGCTGGACCTACTGGCAGGCCACCGAGGACCTCGCCGAACTGAAGAACGGCGGCGTCGACCGGCGGATGGAATTGGTGCGCCTGTGGACCCGGCCCACCAGCCCGTGGCGCCGGATCGAACTCAACGAGCCGGAGCAGAAGGCGGAAACCGAAGCGGCCGAACCGAATTGAGCATTCGGTCCGGCCACCGCCGGATTTACAGGCTGCGCAGGATCCCGCGGCCGTAGCGCTGGAATTGGGTATCGTCGACCATGCCGAGTGAATGCCGCTCGACCAGTAATTCCCACTCCGCGTAGAGCTGGTTGACACCGGGATCGGCAGGCCCGGCGGCACCGTCGGCGGCCTGCCTGCGCACGGCGAAATTCACCGCGCAGGTGACGCGTTCGGTGTCGGCGCGATCAACGCCAGCGAAATGCAGCGTGCGATTGCCGTCGTTGATATCGATGCCGGAGCCGCCGTGGCGCGTATCGACCTCACCGGGCGCCGAGCGCGCACCCTCGACCGTGCGGGCGCCGAGAATCGCGGCCACCGCCAATTCGAAGGCATAGCGTTCACCGCTCCCGAGGGAGATGAACAGCACCCGGGTGGTGGTCGCCGCGAGCAGGCCGGTGCCTGATCCCGCGGGCGGCGCGGCAACGGCGACGGCCGTTTCCAGCACGTATTCGTCGGGGGTGACATACCGGTTCAGCGCGGTGATCGCCGGACGGGCGTCCTTGCGCGGTGCCATCCGCCGCACGGCGCGCTCGACATCGGCGCGGGTCGGCCCCGATTTGCCCCACTCGGGCGCGGGCGGGGTGAGGTCGGGCGCGGCCACGTCGATGCGCTGGGTCGTCATGATCTGATCGTTGATCCGGTCGACGATGCCGAGGGCGGCAGGCACGTCGTGCTCGGCGATGAGCACCGGAAGGGGAGTGCGGTCGGCGGGGACGCCGGTGAGCACTGCCGTGGGATAACGCAGATAGATCTCGATCACGACCGCTTCGTCGGCGCGCCGATTGAGGCGCACCTTGAGCAGGTCGGCAATGGGAACGTCGAGAACACGTTCGCCGTCGGTACCCGGCCGGAGGACGACGAGCCGTCCACCGCCGTGGCGCAGAATCGCTGTGGGTGTTCGTAGCTCGACGATCTCTATACCCCCTGCGCTGTAGTTGTGTCGTCGCCCACGATAAGGCGGGCATGACATGATTGTGGCCACTTGCCACAACCCGGTCGGAGCGTTCGGGAACCACTTGCGTTCTCCGGCCGTTTACCAGTGCAACTGCACCAGCAGCCGAACAGCGCGATGTATCGAACTAGACCGTACGCGGTAACGTGGCATGTCCGCATCCGAAACCCGCCGATCTCGACGCTTCGCAAGCACACCCGGAGTAATAACCGGAAAGGACTGGGCCGTCCGGCCGACGCTCTATGAACCGCAAGACAGTGTTTCGCACCTTGGCGATCATCTCGGGCATCATGCTCATGATCTGGCTGTTCAGCTTTCTCAGCGATGACACGCGCGGTTGGGAGAGTGTCGACACTTCCGTTGCGCTGGCCCAGCTCGAGGACAAAGCGAACGTCAAGAACGTGCAGATCGATGACAAGGAGCAGCAGCTCCGCATCGAACTGAACAACGGCAACGAAGCCACGAGCAACAACGCCAAGATCGTCGCCAAGTATCCCAGCGGCGGGGAGAACTCCGCCCAGGTCCTCGACGCCGTGCAGAAGTCCGGCGCGCCCTACGACACCGTGGTCAAGCAGGAGAGCTGGCTTTCCCAGCTGCTGCTGTTCATCGTGCCGATGGTGCTGCTGGTCGGCCTGTTCATCTTCGTGATGTCGCGCATGCAGGGCGGTGGTCGCGGCGGCATGATGGGCTTCGGAAAGTCCAAGGCCAAGCTGCTGACCAAGGACATGCCCAAGACCACGTTCTCCGACGTGGCCGGTGCCGACGAGGCCGTCGAAGAGCTGTACGAGATCAAGGATTTCCTGCAGAATCCAGCCCGCTACCAGGCACTCGGCGCGAAGATCCCCAAGGGCGTACTGCTCTACGGGCCGCCCGGAACCGGTAAGACGCTGCTGGCCCGCGCGGTCGCGGGCGAGGCGGGGGTGCCGTTCTTCACCATCTCCGGCTCGGACTTCGTCGAGATGTTCGTCGGTGTCGGCGCCTCCCGGGTGCGCGACCTGTTCGAGCAGGCCAAGCAGAACAGCCCCTGCATCATCTTCGTCGACGAGATCGACGCGGTCGGCCGCCAGCGCGGTGCGGGCCTCGGCGGCGGTCACGACGAGCGTGAGCAGACGCTGAACCAGCTGCTCGTCGAGATGGACGGCTTCGGCGATCGCTCCAACATCATCCTGATCGCGGCCACCAACCGGCCCGACATCCTCGACCCCGCGCTGCTTCGCCCCGGCCGGTTCGACCGGCAGATCCCGGTCGGCAACCCCGACCTGGCCGGTCGCCGCGCGATCCTGCGGGTGCACTCGGCGGGTAAGCCGATCTCGCAGGACGCCGATCTCGAGGGTCTGGCCAAGCGCACCGTCGGCATGTCCGGCGCCGATCTGGCCAATGTCATCAACGAGGCCGCGCTGCTCACCGCCCGCGAGAACGGTTCGGTCATCACCGGCGAATCGCTCGAGGAATCGGTCGACCGGGTGATCGGCGGCCCGCGCCGCAAGAGCCGCATCATCAGCGAGCACGAGAAGAAGATCACCGCCTACCACGAGGGCGGCCACACCCTGGCGGCCTGGGCGATGCCCGATATCGAGCCCGTCTACAAGGTCACCATCCTGGCCCGCGGCCGCACCGGTGGTCACGCCATGACGGTGCCCGAGGACGACAAGGGCCTGATGACCCGCTCGGAGATGATCTCCCGGCTGGTCTTCGCGATGGGTGGCCGGGCCGCCGAGGAGCTGGTGTTCCACGAGCCGACCACCGGCGCGTCCTCCGATATCGACCAGGCCACCAAGATCGCCCGCGGCATGGTCACCGAGTACGGCATGAGTGCCCGCCTCGGCGCCGTGCGCTACGGCCAGGAGCAGGGCGACCCATTCCTCGGCCGTTCGATGGGCGTGCAGCCCGACTACTCGCACGAGGTCGCCCGCGAGATCGACGAGGAGGTGCGCAACCTCATCGAGGCCGCGCACACCGAGGCCTGGTCCATCCTCAGCGAATACCGCGAACAGCTCGACACCTTGGCGACCGCGCTGCTCGAGCGCGAAACGCTGCACCGCAAGGATCTCGAGAAGATCCTGGCCGGTGTCGAGAAGCGTCCGCGGATCACCGCGTTCAACGATTTCGGTGATCGGCACCCGTCGGACAAGCCGCCGGTGAAGACCCCGGGCGAGCTGGCCGTCGAGCGCGGCGAGCCGTGGCCGCCGGTGCCGCCCGCGCCGGTGCCGGTGCCCAACGGCGCACCGCCGGTCGATCCCAACGGGTACCCGGGTCAGCCGTACGGCCAGCCCGCGCCGCCCGCCGCCGGTTACCCGTTGCCCGCCGCGCCGACCCAGGCGTTCCCGCGGCAGTCGGGGACGCACGGTTCGCGGCCCGACTACGGCGCGCCGGCCGGATGGTCGGCTCCGGGTTGGCCGCCGCGCGAGGAGCAGCAGGCACCTCAGCAGCAGCAGCCGCCTCAGCAGCAGCAGCCGCCTCAGCAGCCAGACCAGGGCAGTGCCTGGGGTCGACCCGAGCAGCAGCAGCCGCGGCACGCCAACGACGGTTTCCAGCCGTGGGGCGCCCAGCCGCAGCCCCCGGTGCGTGACGCCGATCCGGAGAACAAGGAATGGGAAGGGCCGAACGGCCGTCAGTGACCGGTGGCCAACTACGCTCGAACGTCGAACGCCGGATAACTTCGGCGTTCGGCAGTGGTTCTCGGATTACGCTCGGCCATCGATTGTCGGGTGGTCGCCGGCTTTTTCGGCTCTGGTTCTCGCACCCGCCCGCCTCTGGACTGACCGGAGGGTGCGACGAAGGAGTACCCGGAGGGAGCGAAGAGGCGGGGTACAGGGCCGAGAACCTGCGGCGCCAGCCGCCAATATCACGGAGGTGCGGAGAAGTTGTCGGCCAACAAGCAG
Organism: Nocardia sp. FBN12; assembly: GCF_050320175.1. Lineage (GTDB taxonomy): Bacteria > Actinomycetota > Actinomycetes > Mycobacteriales > Mycobacteriaceae > Nocardia. The sequence goes on from NZ_CP190048.1 coordinate 6,438,752, forward strand.
GATCTCGATCCGGCAGGTGAGCTGGGTGCGACGAGCCCGTCGGTGCTGACGGCGCTGGCGACCGGTTTGCCGTTCGATCAGCCGCGTGCCGAGAACGCGGTTCGCGAGCTGCTGATCGCGGTCGGTGAGGACCCCGACCGCCCCGGTCTGCTCGATACGCCGGCGCGGGTGGCACGTGCCTACCGGGAGATGTTCGCGGGGCTCTATACCGAGCCCGACGCGGTGCTGGCGACCACCTTCGACGAGGGTCACCAGGAACTCGTGCTGGTTCGCGACATCCCGATGTTCTCCACCTGCGAGCACCACCTGGTCTCGTTTCACGGCGTCGCGCACGTCGGCTACATCCCCGGCCCGCACGGCCGCGTGACGGGCCTGTCGAAGCTGGCCCGCGTCGTCGATCTCTACGCCAAGCGCCCGCAGGTGCAGGAGCGGCTGACCAGCCAGATCGCCGACGCCGTGATGCGCAGACTGGATCCGCGCGGCGCGATCGTGGTGATCGAGGCCGAGCACCTGTGCATGGCCATGAGGGGAATCCGCAAGCCCGGCGCCAGCACCACCACCTCGGCGGTGCGCGGCCAGCTGCAAACCGACTCCGCCTCGCGATCCGAGGCGCTGGACCTGATCCTGCGCAAATGAGCGAGCCACTGGTGACTGCCCGTGACCACCGCTCCTGCGTGGTCATGGGCGTCGTCAATGTGACTGCTGATTCCTTCTCCGACGGCGGTCGCTATCTCGATCCCGAACTCGCGATCGCGCACGGGGTCGAGCTGTACGAGGCGGGCGCCGACATCGTCGACGTCGGTGGTGAATCGACAAGGCCGGGTGCCGACCGGGTCGACCCCGCCGCCGAAGCCGCCCGGGTCGCTCCGGTGATCCGCGGACTGGTCGCCGCCGGTGTGCCGACCAGTGTCGACACGATGCGCGCCGAGGTCGCCGAGGCCGCGCTGGCGGCGGGTGTCTCGATCGTCAACGACGTCTCCGGTGGTCGCGCCGACCCGAACATGGTGAAGGTCGTCGCCGAAGCGGGCGTGCCGTGGATCCTCATGCACTGGCGTGCCGCAGCCGACTACCGCCACACCGGCCCCGCCGACCACTACGACGACGTGGTCGCCGAGGTCCGCGCCGAACTCGCCACCCAGGTCGACCTGGCCGTCGCCGCAGGCGTGACCCCGGACCGCCTGATCCTCGACCCAGGACTTGGCTTCGCCAAGAACGCCGACCACAACTGGGCACTCCTGGCCGCCCTTCCCGAACTGCGCGCGGATGGCTTCCCCATCCTGATCGGCGCCTCTCGCAAACGCTTCCTCGGCGCCCTCCTTGCCGACGATTCCGGCCCCCGGCCCCCCGACGGCCGCGAAACCGCCACCGCCACCCTCTCCGCCCTCGCCGCCACCAACGGCGCCTGGGGCGTGCGAGTTCACGACGTCCGAGCCTCCCTCGACGCCATCGCTGTCGTCGACGCCTGGCACGGTGCCGCCGAACTTCGCACCGCGGCCGCGCGCGGAGCAGCACGGTGACCGCCACCGCTGACCACACACCGCGCCCGGCGGCCGGCCCCTCGCCGAGTGCCGGTGGCGGCGTCCGCTCCGTCCGAACTGCCTGTGAAGCCCGCCCATCGAGTGCGGTCACCGTCCGAGGAGCCATCCGATGAACTCACCCCTTCTGCCGCCACCCGCAGGCAGGCCCGCTTCCTCGCGGATCGAGCTGCGTGGGCTGCGTGCGTTCGGCAGGCACGGTGTGTTCGATTTCGAGCGCCGTGACGGCCAGGAGTTCGTTGTCGACCTGACAGTCTGGACGGATTTCGCCTCGGCCGCTGCCTCCGACGACCTCGCCGACACCGTCGACTACGGCGCGCTCGCCGAGCGCGCGGTGCGCATCGTCACCGGTCCGCCGCGCGATCTGATCGAAACGGTGGTCTCCGAGATCGCCGACGACGTGATGGCCGACCCGCGGGTCGAGGCGGTGGAGGTGGTTGTGCACAAGCCTTCGGCGCCGATCCCGCACACCTTCGAGGACGTGCGCGTAGTGGCGACGCGGTATCGCACGGTGGTTCCGGAGTCGCGGCGATGACTCGCGCGGTGCTCTCGATCGGCTCGAATCTGGGCGATCGGCTCGCGCATCTGCGCAGCGTGCTGGCTGCGCTGGGGGACCGGGTCATTGCGGTGTCGCCCGTGTACACCACCGCGCCGTGGGGTGGGGTCGACCAGGACGACTACCTCAATGCCGTTGTCGTAGCGCAAGATTCGGCGTTCGATGACTACGCGTGGCTGCGATTCGGTCAGGAACTCGAGCAATCCGCGCACCGTGTCCGTGAGGTCCGCTGGGGCGCGCGCACGCTCGACGTCGACGTGGTCCAGTGCGTCGACAACACCGGCACCGCCATCGCCCGCGACACCGACCCCGCGCTGATCCTCCCGCACCCGCAAGCCCACAACCGGGCCTTCGTGCTGATCCCGTGGCTGGCTGTCGACCCGTCCGCACGCCTTCTCGTCGACGGCACCGACCGCCCGATCGCGGAGTTGCTCGCCGAACTCGACCGTTCCGAAAAGGACGGCGTGGTCCGCACCGATCTGGTGCTACGCGACGAAAGCGCCCGCCCGTGCTGAAACCCACCCGGGTACTCGACCTCGCGCTGAACGTGGTCGTGGCCGCCGCGGTCGCCTGGATCGCCACCCGGTTCGCCTATTCCAGCTTCCCGTCGATCTCGGTGGCCGCGGGCGCTTCGCTGCTGCCGGTCGCCGCGATCGAGGCGGCGCTGGGATTCGCGATCAAGGCCAAGATCGCCGATGAGCAGATCGGCGACGGCTCGGGCCAGATGCATCCGATCAACGTCGCCAGAGGTGTGGCGCTGGCGAAGGCGTCGCTGCAGGTGGGTTCGCTGGCCGCCGGTGTGTGGCTGGGTTTCCTGCTGTGGGTTTTCCCACAGCGCGGGACCGTGACGGCGGCTGCCGCCGATTCGCCGGGAGCGGTGGTCGGCCTGCTGGCCGGTTCGGCCCTGGTTGCTGCGGCTTTGTGGCTGGAGTATTGCTGCCGGGCGCCCGAGGACCCGACCGACGATCCCGCTACTACATAGCAACTTGCGAATGGAATCACCGCGACCTTTGGTGGGCCGACCAGCCGATTCCGGCTACCCTGGCCCTCATGGTTTCACCCTCCCGCAGCACGGCGCCCCGACGACGGCGGGACGACGCGGGAAAATTCTTCGTCGGTTTCCTCATCCTCCTCGGCCTGACGGCCAGCGTTTTCCTGATCTTCAGCGAAAACGTCCAGTACGTCAGGATCGGCCTGGTAGCGGCCCTGTGGGCGGCGGTCATCGGTGCGCTCGCGGCAACGCGTTACCGCAAGGACGCGGCTGTCGACAAGGCGAAGGTGCGCGATCTCCAGACGGTGTACGAGTTGCAGCTCGAGCGTGAGATCAACGCCCGGCGTGAGTACGAGATGGGCGTCGAGGCGCGGGTCCGCGCCGAAGTCGGCGCCGACTCCTCCGAAATCGCGGCACTGCGCGCCGAGCTGACCCTGCTTCGCCAGAACCTGCAGGTCCTCTTCGACGGCGCTCTGCCCGACGAGCAGGTCGCGTTGCAGGCCGACGCCGTGCGGATCGACGCGTTGCCCGCCGGTGGCTTCAACGCCTTCGACGAGCCCGACCACGATTTCGACGATAGCCCCGAGGATGCCACCGCTGCCTGGTTCGGCCCGTGGCAGCAACCCCCCAGCGCACTGAAACCCGTCTTCATGCAACCGGTTTCGGCCAACTTCGCCGACCCCTACGACGATCCGGTCACCGCCGAGACCTCGGCCGTCCAGCTCGACGAATACGCCGAAACCCAGGCCGCGGCCGCTCCCCAGCCCGCGCCGAAGTCGTCGGGCAAGACCCCGCCGCCTCGCCTGTCCTCACCGAATACCCGCAAGGTCTCGGACACCGTCCTCCCGGCCGAGTCCACCACGAACGGCGACGCGGCCGCTGCCCCCGAGCCCACCCCGGCTACCCCTGAGCCCGCCCCGGCCGAGCCGACCCCGGCGCCGGCCGTCACGCCCGAACCGGCGCCGGCACCCGCTGCCGCGGCGGAGCCCGCCCAGCCCCCGGCGACCCGCCCCGACAAGGCCCCCTCGGTCGGCACCAGCTCCCGCCGACGCCGCCGCGCGGAAACCGAAGGCACCACCCGCCTCTCGGTGGCCGACATCATGGCCAACCTCGAATCCGAGTCCACCCGCTGACGCAACACCTGGTTTCGCCGGCGGAACTGAGCCGCAGATCACGGGCGGGGCTATGGCCGACCATGTGGCGCCTCCTCTATCCTCGAAGCGAACGTCTGGTACCCGCACCGCGGGACTGGAACGCAAATCGAGAGGACAACGTTGACCTCGAGAAGTGTCAACCCTGATGGCGCGAAAACGAGTGTCGACCCAGCGCCCGCACGACTGACGGTAGGAATCGTCTCGGCGGGACGGGTGGGTTCCGCACTCGGCGTCGCGCTCGAGCGAGCCGGCCATGTGGTCTTCGGTGCCGCCGCGATCTCCGATGTCTCGGTGCATCGTGCCCACACCCGGCTGCCCGAAGCCCAGATCCTGCCGATCGAGCAGATCGCCCAGCGCAGTGAACTGCTCTTGCTCGCGGTCCCCGATGCCGAGCTGGCCGGCTTGGTCCGCGGGCTCGCCGGTGCGAACGTGGTCCGCCCCGGCACCATCGTCGTGCACACCTCCGGCGCGAACGGCGTCGCGATTCTCGAACCGCTGACGAAACAGGGCGCGCTCGGTCTCGCTATCCACCCCGCCATGACCTTCACCGGCCACGACGAGGACATCGCCCGCCTGGCCAATGCCTGTTTCGGCGTCACCGCCGCCGACGAGGTCGGTTACGCCATCGCGCAGGCGCTGGTGATCGAGATGGGTGGCGAACCGGTCCGGGTCGAGGAAGACCAGCGCTCCCTCTATCACGCGGCCCTCGCCCACGGCAGCAATCACCTGGTCACGGTCATCGTCGACGCCGTCGCGGCCCTGCGTGAATCGCTGTCCGGCCCCGGTCTGCTCGGCCAGCCGCTGGTCGACGACCAGCCCGGCGGCCTCGCCGAACGCTTGCTCGCCCCGCTGGCCTCGGCCGCCCTCGACAACGCGCTGCGCCGCGGCCAGGCCGCACTGACCGGCCCGGTCGCCCGCGGCGATGTCGACGCCGTCGCCGCCCACCTCGCCGCGCTCGAGCAGGTCGACGACCGCTTGGCGCAGGCCTACCGCGCGAACTCGCTGCGCACCGCCGAACTCGCACAAACCGATCCGGCACTGCTGGAGCTCCTCGCCAAGAAAGGCCACTGATGGAACCCCGAGAAGTGCACCACCACCAGGGCGGCGCGCGCGCCACCGGCGCCTTCAAGGCAGGCGTGCTGACCGTGCATCACAACCCCGAGGTGCTCGACACGGTCGCCAAGGCACTGCGCGGCGCCGGTCGCACCGTCGGTTTCGTGCCGACCATGGGCGCGCTGCACGAAGGCCACCTCGCGCTGGTCCGGCAGGCCAAGCTCAACAATCAGGTCGTGATCGTCTCGGTCTTCGTCAATCCGCTGCAGTTCGGCGCGAACGAGGACCTCGACGCCTATCCGCGCACCCTCGACGCCGACCTCGAACTGCTCCGCACCGAGGGTGTCGACCTGGTCTTCGCCCCGAGCGTGTCCGACATGTACCCGGACGGGATGCGGACCACCATCCAGCCAGGCCCGCTCGGCGCCGAGCTCGAAGGTGGCAGCAGGCCAACGCATTTCGCGGGCATGCTCACCGTGGTCGCGAAGCTGCTCAACATCACCCATGCCTCGGAGGCGTACTTCGGTGAGAAGGACTACCAGCAGCTCACGCTGATCCGGCAGATGGTGCGCGACCTGAACATGGACGCGAGGATCGTCGCCTACCCGACGGTCCGCGAGCCCGACGGCCTCGCCCTCTCCTCGCGCAACCGCTTCCTCGACGCCACCCAGCGCGAGTCGGCACTTGCCCTGTCGGCCGCGCTCGCCGCGGGTCGCCACGCCGCGGGCCTCGGCGCGGACGCGGTTGTCCAGACCGCCCGTTCGGTCCTCGACGCGGTCGACGGCCTCGATGTCGACTACCTCGAACTGCGCGACTCGAACCTGGGTCCCGCGCCCACCGCGGGCAATGCCCGCCTGCTGGTCGCCGCCAGAGTCGGCGACACCCGCCTGATCGACAATGCCCCCGTAGTGCTCGGCGCCCAGATCGACGGGCACCCCGACGCGAACTCCCTGCCTGCCTCGCAGGCGCACTGAAAGGCGACGACGATGTTGCGCACCATGATGAAGTCGAAGATCCACCGTGCCACCGTGACCCACGCCGATCTGCACTATGTCGGCTCGGTGACCGTCGACCAGGACCTCCTCGACGCCGCCGACCTGCTCGAGGGTGAGCAGGTCTGCATCGTCGACATCGACAACGGCGCCCGCCTCGAGACCTACGTGATCGCCGGCGAGCGCGGTTCGGGCGTGATCGGCATCAACGGCGCCGCCGCCCACCTCGTGCACCCCGGTGACCTGGTCATCCTCATCGCCTACGGCCAGATGGACGAGGCCGAGGTCCGCGACTACGACCCCAAGGTCGTCTTCGTCGACGACCACAACCGTCCGGTGGAGCTGGGCAGCGACCCCGCGCACGCACCGGAGGGCTCCGGCCTCACCTCGCCGCGCTCACTGTCGTTCGTCTGAGCGGGGCGGGGGGCTAGCGCGATGCTGCTGACGATCGATGTCCGCAACACCGGGATCGAACTCGGCCTGTTCTCCGGCAGCGGCGAACACGCGAAACTGGTGCGGCACTGGCGAATTCACACCAATCCGCTGATCACCGCCGACGAGTTCGCGATGCAGGTGCGCGGCCTGGTCGGCGCGGACATCGACCAGGTCGTCGGCGTCTCGGCGCTGTCCACCGTGCCGCCGGTACTGCGCGAACTACGCGCCATGCTGGCGCGGTACTGGTCGCATGTGCCGCACGTACTGGTGGAACCCGGTGTGCGAACAGGTATTCCGCTGCTGGTCGACAATCCGAAGGAAGTCGGCGCCGACCGCATCGTCAACTGCCTCGCGGCTTTCCGTAGCTTCGGTGGGCCCGCGATCGTCGTCGATTTCGGCACCGCGATCTGCGTCGACCTGGTCTCGGCCAAAGGGGAATTCCTCGGTGGCGTGATCGCGCCCGGGGTGGAGATCTCCGCCGAAGCGCTGGTGGAACGCAGCGCGATGCGCCGCGTCGAGCTGGCGCGGCCGCGTTCGGTGGTGGGCAAGAACAGCATGGAGTGCATCCAGTCCGGTGCGATCTTCGGCTTCGCCGGCCTGGTCGACGGGCTGGTCGATCGCATCCGCGACGAATTCGACGCGTTCGCCGGTACCGATGTCACCGTCGTGGCCACGGGGGCGGGCGCACCGCTGATCGTGCCGGAGTCGGAGACCATCGATTCCCACGTCCCGCACCTCACGCTGACCGGCCTGCGCCATGTCTACGAGCGCAACAAGAAATAGCGTCTGCTAAGCTATTGCTCGTGATCTTCCGTGTGAGCACCCAGGAGTGTTGTCGAGGCTAATCTGCCTCGACCGTTCGAGGCTGACGTTTTCCCTCGACCGATTTCTCACCTCCTGGAGATGCGCTCATGCGTTCTTCTGTCCTTTCCCTTCCGTCCGCACGGGACGAATACTCCGCGACGCCCCCGCTCGACCGGGCGATCGCCTCGGCCCTTCCGACCCGGCTGCGTCCCGCTGACCTGCTGCGACTCACCGACGAAGCCGCCGAAGACGTCCTTTCCGGACGCTATGACCATCTCCTTCCGGCCGACGGCATCTGGCCGACCGAAGAGCGCTGGGCGGCCCGCCTTTCGCACGACGACGAGGTCGATGTCTGGCTGATCAGTTGGACGCCGGGCAAATTCACCGATTTACACGATCACGCCGGCTCGCTCGGCGCCCTCACCGTGCTCAGCGGCGCGCTTTCGGAATACCGCTGGAATGGCACCGAGTTACGCAGGCGCACGCTCGCCGCGGGTGATCAGGCGTCGTTCCCGATCGGCTGGGTGCACGACGTGGTGCGGGCGCCCGCCGCCGCCGAATCCGTCGGCCCGCTGGATCCCACCTTGAGCGTGCACGCCTATTCCCCGCCGTTGTCGGCGATGTCGTATTACGAAGTGACGGGTCACGGCACGCTGCGCCGCACCAAAACCGTCCTCACCGACCAGCCCGAAGGTGATCTGTGATGAGCCGTTTGACGATTGATCAGATGCTCGAGAACGCTCGCGCGCGATTGCACCGGGTGTATGTGTACGACGTGGCCGCCGCGCTGGAGCGTGGCGCGATTCTGGTCGACATCCGACCGGCCGCCCAGCGAGTCCGCGAAGGATCGCTGCCCGGTGCGCTGGTGATCGAGCGGAATGTCCTGGAATGGCGGCTGGATCCCACCTCGTCGGCACGGTTGTCGCTCGCCGTCGACCACGATGTGGAATGGATCATCTTCTGCTCGGAGGGGTACACGTCGAGTTTGGCTGCTGCCGCGTTGCAGGAGTTGGGACTGCACCGGGCCAGCGATGTGATCGGCGGTTACCAGGCACTGAAGTCGGCCGGGCTGTTGACCGTCGGCGTCGGCGTCCCGCATTTCGCCCGCGAGGTCGACGCACTGGCCTCCCTGTAAGCTCCCTCGCCGCTCCGCGAATTCAGCGTGCCGTTCGCGAATTCGCGGGGTTCGCCCTTGGTCTCACGTCATGCGCCCGACGACTCCGAGGTGGTTGGGGAGTTACCCATGTCCTGACGAAATCGGTGAGGCACTTCACAATTCATGGACGGGGGAGGCGGTGAGGCGGGGGAGCGGCAAAACCCTTTCCGGCGACCGCTAATGTTGTCGGATGTGAGCACTCCTAACCCCGCCGCACCCGGCCGCGCCGCCACATCCGCTGTGGACATCGATGTTCCCGAGCAGATGCGGATTCGCCGGGACAAGCGCGAGCGGCTGCTCACCGCCGGTGGTGAGGCCTATCCCGTGGTGGTGCCGCGCACCCACACGCTGGCCGAAATCCGTGCCGCCTACCCGGATCTGGAAGCCGACACCCAGACCGGTCTGCAGGCCGGTATCGCGGGCCGCGTCATTTTCGTCCGGAATACCGGCAAGCTGTGCTTCGCCACGCTGCAGGAAGGTGACGGCACCAAGCTGCAGGCGATGATCAGCCTCAACGGTGTCGGCGCCGACGCGCTGGCGGCCTGGAAGGCCGATGTCGACCTCGGCGACTTCGTGTTCGTGCACGGCGAGGTCATCTCCTCGCGCACCGGTGAATTGAGCGTGATGGCCGATTCCTGGTCGATGGCGGCCAAGTCGCTGCGCCCGCTGCCGGTAGCGCACAAGGAGATGAACGAGGAGTCGCGCGTCCGTGCGCGCTATGTCGACCTGATCGTGCGTCCGGAGGCCAGGGAAATGGCCCGGACCCGCGTGAATGTGGTCCGCGCGCTGCGCAACGCGCTCGAGCGCCGCGGTTTCCTCGAGGTCGAGACGCCGATGCTGCAGACGATCCACGGTGGCGCCGCCGCGCGCCCGTTCGTCACCCATTCCAATGCGCTCGACATGGACCTATTCCTGCGGATCGCGCCGGAGCTGTTCCTCAAGCGTTGCGTGGTCGGTGGCCTGGAGAAGGTCTTCGAGATCAACCGGAACTTCCGCAACGAAGGCGCCGACTCGACGCATTCGCCCGAGTTCGCGATGCTGGAAACCTACGAGGCCTACGGCACGTATGACGATTCCGCGACGATGACCCGGGAATTGATCCAGGAGGTCGCGCAAGAGGCATTCGGCACCCTTCTGGTGACACTCGCCGACGGCACTGAATATGATCTCGGTGGCGAGTGGACGACCGTCGAGATGTATCCCTCGCTGTCGGAGTCGATCGGTGTCGAGGTGACTCCGGAAACCACGGTCGAGGAATTGCTCGCACTCGCCGATCGGGTAGGTCTGGAAATTCCTTCCGGCAAGGGCTACGGTCACGGGAAACTGGTCGAAGAACTGTGGGAGCACGCGTATGGCGACAAGCTCTACGCACCGACTTTCGTTCGCGACTTCCCGGTCGAGACTTCACCGCTGACCCGTCAGCATCGCAGCAAGCCCGGTGTCACCGAGAAGTGGGACCTCTATGTTCGCGGCTTCGAGTTGGCAACGGGCTATTCGGAACTGGTGGATCCGGTGATCCAGCGGGAACGCTTCGTCGACCAGGCGCGGTTGGCCGCGGCAGGCGATGACGAGGCTATGGTGCTCGATGAAGACTTCCTCGCCGCGATGGAACACGGCATGCCGCCGACCACCGGAACCGGTATGGGAATCGACCGCTTGTTGATGGCTCTCACGGGTTCGGGAATCCGGGAAACGATCCTGTTCCCCATTGTCCGGCCGAGTAGTCGCTGACCAGTGAATTCATGGGGTGAAGTCCCCATGTTGGAAATTTAGCATTTCGGGGTATTCTTGCCTCGGGTATTCGGCCTGGAGGCAGGCTTGACGATTTCGAGAGGACGTTCATCTCATGGCAAAGAAGGTCACCGTTAGCCTGATCGACGATGTCGACGGTGAGTCCATCGCGGACGAGACCATCGAGTTCGCTATCGATGGGGTGTCGTACGAGATCGATCTGTCGGACGCAAATGCGGCGCGCTTGCGCGAAGGCCTGGACGAGTGGGTCGCCAACGCCCGCCGGGTGAGTGGCCGTCGCCGGGTGAAGGCTGCCGGTGCACCCGCGCCGCAGGGCAAGAGCCGCGTTTCCATGGACCGTGAACAGAGCGCCGCAATTCGCGAATGGGCTCGGCGTAAGGGCCACAAGGTCTCGGCCCGCGGTCGTATCTCGGCGGAAATCACCGATGCGTACAACAAAGAGGTCGGCAAGAGCTGATTCTTTGGCGGCGCGGGCGCCGCGTGGTTCGCGGCCCCGCCGGTCCCGTCGTTGAGGCACCGTTGCTTGCTCCTTCGTCGCCTACGCAACGGCACCTCAACGACGGGACGGCCGCGAACGGCAGGCTTCGCCTGCCTGCCCCTCCTCAGGGTCGGGGCGTGGGGGTTGCGTTCGGTAGGGGAACAAGGGGCCGGTGTTGTGCCGGGTGTGGGGTGTCGGGACGTAGACTGATGGCCGTGCACAAGGCGTTTCGAGTATCCGGCGGTGTTGCGCAGTGAGCTCTTTCCTGCGGTACACCGATGACACCGGTAAGCAGCATGAATTGGCCTTGGAGGCCGGGCAGCAGCGCGTCACGATCGGGCGCAATGTGCAGGCCGATCTGGTGCTGGGCTGGGACGCCGAGGTTTCGCGTCTGCACGCTGCCGTCGAGCATCTCGGTGCGCACTGGACCATCATCGACGACGGACTGTCACGCAACGGCACCTTCGTCAACGGCGAGCGCCTGGTCGGGCGGCGCCGGCTGAGTCCCGGTGACCGGATTCGGGTCGGGACAACGCTCGTGCATTTCTTCGATTTCGGCGGTGTCGTGGACGACGCGACCCATACCGCCTCCGGGTCCATCCCCACGATGCGCTCACTCACCGATACCCAGCGGGCGGTGCTGATCGCGCTGTGCCGTCCGTACAAACACGGCACCGGTTTCGCGACGCCCGCGTCGAATCAGCAGATCGCCGAGGAATTGTTCCTCTCCATCGACGCGATCAAAACTCATCTGCGGGCCCTGTTCGCGAAGTTCGGCGTCGAGAATCTGCCGCAGAACCAGAAGCGAACCCGACTGGCTGCCTTGGCCATGCAGAGCGGCATGATATCCGACCACGATTTGTGAGCGCGACGCTCGCGTAGGTCGGTGAGCGCCTGAACTATGTCGCGGACGGGCGCTGGGCGGTTGACTTACTCGTATCACCGGAGCGCGGGATTCAAGCTCCGGGCCACGAGTCAGGAGACATCGCATGTTCGCAGTCCGGATGGCCACCATGGTGCTCGCCGTGCTCAGTACGGGGCTCATCGCGGGGGTGTTCTACGCCTACGCGATCTCGGTGATGCCCGCGCTGGCCCGCACCGACGACCGCACGCTGATCGACGTGATGCAGAAGATCAACGTCGTGATCATCAACCCCTGGTTCATGTTCGGCTTCATGGGCACGGTCGGCTTCACCGCGCTCGCGGCGGTGCTGCACCTGGGTAGCGACCAGCGCGCGACACTGATCTGGATCGGAATCGCGTTGGTGCTCAACGTGATCGGGTTCGGCGTCACCGTGGGGCTGAACGTGCCGCTCAACGATGCGCTCGCCGCCGCGGGCGACCCGGCGTCGATCGTCGACACCGCCGCTGTCCGTGCGGATTTCGAGGCGACCTGGGTTCGCTGGAACATCGTCCGCGCGGTGCTGCACACGGCCGCGTTCCTGGTGCTGTGTGGTGCGCTGTTCGCGGCGGGCGTGCAGCAGGGCAAGTCGAGTTCGACCACCGACGCGGTCGCGGCGCCGATGTCGATGATTTCCGGCCGGTAGTGCCACGCGATCACTAGAACGTGTTCCATGATAAGTGGAACACGTTCTAGTGAGGAGTCGTTCATGCGACGTAGTTCGCTTCTGGTGCTGGCCGCGGCGGCCATGCTCGCCTGCCTGCCCGCCACCGCGTCGGCCCAGCCCCTCCCGGTCGACTACAACTTCTTCGCCGGAATTCCCCCGGAACTCACGAACCCGGGCGGCTCGCTCCCCGGCGCGAACGACCCGGCCTGCGTCCCCTCGCCCGAGCATCCCGACCCGGTGGTCCTGCTGCACGGCACCGGCGGCGGGGCGCAGACGAACTGGGGCGTATACGCTCCGCTGCTGGCCAACGAGGGCTATTGCGTCTTCAGCCTCACCTACGGGGCCTACGCCCTCCCGTGGCCCGTCTCGGCGATCGGCGGCATGCGGCCCATCGAGCAGAGCGCCGCCGAGGTTTCCGCTTTCGTCGACGGTGTGCTCGCCCGTACCGGTGCCGCGCGCGTCGACCTGATCGCCCATTCGCAGGGCAATATCGTCGGCAACTACTACATCAAGCGGCTCGGTGGCGCGGACAAGGTCGGCAAGCTGGTCGGGATCGCGCCGCCTTGGCTCGGCACCAACGCGTTCGGGGCGGGCGATATCGCCACCTTCAGCCGGGCCCTCGGCGCGGGACCCGCCTTCGACGCGGTCAGCTCGTCGCTGTGTCAGGCCTGCGGGCAGATGTTCACCGGCTCGCCGTTCATGACCGCGCTCAACGCCGACGGTGTGTACGACCCGCGCGTCAGCTACACCAACATCGTCTCCGCCATCGACGAGCTGGTCGTCCCGCACACCTCCGGCCTGGTCCCCGGGCTGACCGCCACCTCGATCGTCGTGCAGGACGGTTGCGCGCAGGACTACTCCGAACACCTGGCCATCGCGGGTAGTCCGCGCGCGGCCGGCTACGTCCTCAACGCCCTCGATCCCGCCAGGCAGGCCGCGGTGCCATGCGAATTCGTCCCACCATTCACCGGATGAGCTCCCTCGGCGCGATTTCGCTGTAGGCAAAACTCGAGCGGAAACGAATGCCGCGACGTGCGCGTTGTCAGTGAGTGACCATGTTGTCGCCGGTTCCCAATAGGGTGGACCGGCGGCGGCGGAATCCCCTGCCAACTAGAGTGGATGGCGGGGGCCGCAACCCCCGGGCTTCATGGCAGGCTGACGACGAAACTTGTCGGTCCGACGCCCTAGGTTGTATCGAGCATACTGCGGCGTCTGTTGCCAGAATGTCGGAGCAGGAGAGTGAGGGAGCGATGTTCGAGAGGTTCACCGACCGCGCGAGGCGTGTCGTTGTCCTGGCCCAAGAAGAGGCCCGGATGCTCAACCACAACTACATCGGCACCGAGCACATCCTGCTTGGGTTGATCCACGAGGGCGAGGGCGTGGCGGCGAAGTCGCTGGAGTCGCTTGGTATCTCGCTGGAGGGTGTGCGTAGCCAGGTCGAGGAGATCATCGGGCAGGGCCAGCAGGCGCCGTCCGGTCACATCCCCTTCACCCCGCGTGCCAAAAAGGTGCTGGAGCTGAGCTTGCGCGAAGCGCTGCAGCTCGGCCACAACTACATCGGTACCGAGCACATTCTGCTCGGCCTCATCCGCGAGGGCGAGGGCGTCGCGGCCCAGGTGCTGGTCAAGCTCGGCGCCGACCTCAACCGTGTCCGTCAGCAGGTCATCCAGCTGCTGTCCGGGTACCAGGGCAAGGAGCCCGTCGAGGGCGCCGGTCCGCGCGGCGAGGCGGGTACCCCGTCCACGTCGCTCGTGCTCGACCAGTTCGGCCGCAACCTCACTCAGGCCGCGCTCGAGGGCAAGCTCGACCCGGTCATCGGCCGCTCGAAGGAAATCGAGCGCGTCATGCAGGTGCTGAGCCGCCGCACCAAGAACAACCCGGTGCTGATCGGCGAGCCCGGTGTCGGTAAGACCGCGGTCGTCGAAGGTCTCGCGCAGGCCATCGTCAACGGCGAGGTCCCCGAAACCCTCAAGGACAAGCAGCTCTACACCCTCGACCTGGGCTCCCTGGTCGCGGGCAGTCGCTACCGCGGTGACTTCGAAGAGCGCCTCAAGAAGGTGCTCAAGGAGATCAACACCCGCGGCGACATCATCCTGTTCATCGACGAGCTGCACACGCTCGTCGGCGCGGGTGCTGCCGAAGGCGCCATCGACGCGGCCTCGATCCTGAAGCCGAAGCTGGCCCGTGGCGAGCTGCAGACCATCGGTGCCACCACCCTCGACGAGTACCGCAAGTACATCGAGAAGGATGCCGCGCTGGAACGCCGTTTCCAGCCGGTGCAGGTGGGCGAGCCGACCGTCGAGCACACGATCGACATCCTCAAGGGTCTGCGCGACCGCTACGAGGCGCACCACCGGGTCTCCATCACCGACAGCGCGCTCGTGGCCGCCGCCACCCTGGCCGACCGCTACATCAACGACCGGTTCCTGCCGGACAAGGCGATCGACCTGATCGACGAAGCGGGCGCGCGCATGCGCATCCGCCGGATGACCGCTCCGCCGGACCTGCGCGACTTCGACGACAAGATCGCCGATGCGCGCCGGGAGAAGGAAAGCGCTATCGACGCGCAGGACTTCGAGAAGGCCGCGCGGCTGCGCGACAAGGAGAAGCAGCTCGTCGCCAAGCGTGCCGAGCGCGAAAAGCAGTGGCGTTCCGGTGATCTGGACGTCGTGGCCGAGGTCGACGACGAGCAGATCGCGGAGGTGCTGGCCAACTGGACCGGCATCCCCGTCTTCAAGCTCACCGAGGAGGAGACCACCCGTCTGCTCCGCATGGAAGACGAACTGCACAAGCGGATCATCGGCCAGGAGGATGCCGTCAAGGCCGTCTCCAAGGCGATCCGCCGCACTCGCGCCGGTCTGAAGGACCCCAAGCGTCCGTCGGGCTCGTTCATCTTCGCCGGCCCCTCTGGTGTCGGTAAGACCGAGCTCGCCAAGTCGCTGGCGAACTTCCTGTTCGGCGACGACGACGCGCTCATCCAGATCGACATGGGCGAGTTCCACGACCGCTTCACCGCTTCTCGTCTGTTCGGTGCCCCTCCCGGGTACGTGGGCTACGAGGAGGGCGGCCAGCTCACCGAGAAGGTGCGGCGCAAGCCGTTCTCGGTGGTGCTGTTCGACGAGATCGAGAAGGCGCACCAGGAGATCTACAACACCCTCCTGCAGGTGCTCGAGGACGGCCGTCTCACCGACGGTCAGGGTCGTACGGTCGACTTCAAGAACACCGTGCTGATCTTCACCTCGAACCTGGGCACCTCCGACATCTCCAAGGCGGTCGGCCTTGGCTTCACCCAGTCCAACGCCGAGGGCTCGAACTACGAGCGGATGAAGCTCAAGGTCAACGACGAGCTGAAGAAGCACTTCCGCCCCGAGTTCCTCAACCGCATCGACGACGTGATCGTCTTCCACCAGCTCACGAGCGAACAGATCGTGATGATGGTCGACCTGATGATCGCCCGCGTCTCGAAGCAGCTGAAGAACAAGGACATGGCCATGGAGCTGACCGATCAGGCCAAGAGCCTGCTCGCCAAGCGCGGTTTCGACCCGGTCCTCGGCGCTCGTCCGCTGCGTCGCACGATCCAGCGCGAGATCGAGGATCAGCTGTCGGAGAAGATCCTCTTCGGCGAAATCGGCGCAGGCCAGACCATCATGGTCGACGTCGAAGGCTGGAACGGCGAGGGTCTCGGCGAGGATGCCAAGTTCACCTTCACCGGCAAGACGAAGCTGACCAAGGCCTCTGCCACCGACGACAAGCCCGAGGTGGTCCTCACCGGAGCAGCAGAGGGCACCGCCCCTGATGCTGCCGCCTCCGGCGAGTAGCCAGCAGAACGACAAAGCCCGCCCCCTGGCAATCAGGGGGCGGGCTTCTTCGTTGCCGAACCGCATCGCTACTTCTTCCGGATCGGTTCGTTCAGGATCGCGAGTCTGGTGCGGTAGTCGGTCTCGGTGATCTCGCCGCGGGCGAAGCCTTCGCGTAGGGCGCCCACCGCGCCGCCGCGGCCCGCGCACCGTCGGCGGGCGAAGAAGACCAGTGCGATCACGGCGATCCAGAAGAGTACGGGGAAGATCCAGAAGAAGGGCCATGGGTGCCAGCCGCCGTCGTAGTGGTCGGCCAGCAGAGTCAGTGTTGTCGTGGTGCCGGAAATGTTCATGTCTCGAGCCTGGTCTTTCGCGCGCGCCGCGACATCGGCCGCGAGACCCGATCCGGGGTACGTCCCCGCGCGTACGAGCCGCCGGCCGGTATGGCACTCACCGACAGTCCGACAACCCCTTTGGGTACACCGAGGTCGGTCGCGAGCGCGGTGAGCACGCCCGGCGGCAGGAACTCCGCGGTCACCAGCGTGAAGCTGCCGAGGAACATGGGGAGCTACCGGTTTCGGCGGAAAGGCCGGCCGTGGCTATTCGAATCTGCTCAGCACGGGCGAGTTCTTCGCACTGGCGAAGGCCAGGAATGTCGACAGCCCTTCGTAGTGCTCGCGCAGGAATTCGCGGCAGAAGTCGGCGTCCCAGATATCCGGGTACACGTCGTTGTCGTCCATGTCGTCAGGGTCGAAGTGTTCGGCGAGGACGGTGAACGGTGTCGAGGCCAGGGTGCGGGCCGCGGCGGACACCTCGTCGGCAGTCCAGACCCGCGGCTCGCCGTCGCCCGCCCACGGGTCGAGGTCGCCAAGCAGGTCGAGGTCGACTTTCGCGGCCGCCAGCAGGTAGCGCAGTCCATCCCAGGACTTGTCGATGTCGCCGATCGGTTCGCCGGTGCGGTCGACGGCTTCGAGCAGTTCGAACGCGGCTTCGGCGTCGGCGGTGATGCGCGCTGCATCGGCGTTGGAGATGCGGTGGAATGCGAGGACTGGTCCCATGGTGGGAAAGGTAGAAATCCGGCCTTGGCGATTCCTTGGCGACTTCTTTGTGCCGGTCCGACCGGCCGTTTTCGCGGCGTACGGTGGAAATTGCTTAGCCAACCGACACGGGGGTGTTCACGCACATGACTGATTCCGACCGCACACTGATTGCCGTTCTGCTCGATCGTTCCGGGTCGATGCAGACGATCAAGGCCGATACCGAAGGTGGGTTGGCCGCCTATTTCGAGCAGCAGCGGGCGGTGCCGAAGCAGATCGAGGTCACGCTCGCTCAGTTCGACACCACCTACGACGTTGTCTACTCCAACGTGCCGCTGGCCCAGGTGCCGGCGCCGAGTTTGCATCCGAGGGGTGGGACCGCGCTCTACGACGCGCTCGGCAAGCTCGTCACCAGCGTGGGCAGCGAACTGGCCGAGCGCCCCGAGCACGAACGTCCCGGCACCGTGATCATCGTCGTCCTCACCGACGGCCACGAGAATTCCAGCCGCGAATGGACCCACGCCGCCGTGAAATCACTGATCACCCAGCAGCAGGACGTCTACAACTGGACCTTCGTCTTCCTCGGCGCGAACATGGACGCCGTCGAAGTCGGCTCCAACCTCGGCTTCGATCCCGGCTCGGCCATCACCTACGCCCCGGTCGCAGGCGGCGTCCGCGGAGCCTTCGACGCCCTCTCCGCCTACTCCGCCCGAGCCCAAGCCGCCCCCGCGGGCGCCGCCCGCCGCGCCCGCTTCTCCGCCTCCGAACGCAAGCAAGCAGACCAGGGCAAGTAGTCGACTATTGCCAACCCGGGCGGACCAGGCCTGATTCGTAGGCGATGACTACGAGTTGGGTGCGGTCGCGGGCCGAGAGTTTGGTCAGGATTCGGCTGACGTGGGTGCGGGCGGTGGCGGGGGACATGTAGAGGCGGGCGCCGATCTCGGCGTTGGTGAGGCCTTCGGCTACCAGGGTCATCACCTCGCGTTCGCGATCGGTGAGTTCGGCGAAGGCCGCGGGGGGCGGTTGTTTGGCGTGGGAGGAGAACTCGGCGAGCAGGCGCCGGGTGACGCCGGGGGAGAGGAGGGCGTCGCCCGCGGCCACGACGCGGACGGCGCGGAGCAGGTCGGCGGGTTCGGTGTGTTTGACCAGGAAGCCCGCGGCGCCGGCGCGGATCGCCTCGAAGACGTATTCGTCGAGTTCGAAGGTGGTGAGGACGACGACGCGGACCGGCGCGAGTTGGGTGTCGTCGGCGATCATGCGGGTGGCGGCGAGGCCGTCGAGGATCGGCATGCGGATGTCCATCAGTACCACGTCGGGGACCAGCGCCCGGGTCATCCGGACGGCCTGCTCGCCGTTCTCGGCCTCGCCGATCACCTCGATGTCGTCCTGGGCGTCGAGCAGGGCGACGAATCCGCCGCGCACGAGCGCCTGATCGTCGGCGACGAGGAGACGGATCTTCGCGGGTCCCGCCCCGATCGGCGGCAGTTCGGTGTGGTCACTCACGCGCTGGCCTCCGTGCCATTGCTCGGCGCGACAGCTGTCGCCGAAGTCGCGGGTCGAGCGGGCAGTCGGGCCGCCACCCGGAACCCGCCGGACGGTCGGGGTCCGGCGGTGAGCGCCCCGCCGAGTGCGTGTGCTCGTTCCCGCATCCCGATGATCCCGTTGCCGCCGATCCCGGTGCGCACCGCGGTTGCGGTGGGGCGGGTGTTGTCGACGGTGATGTCCACCGATTCGGGGGTGTAGCGAAGAGTGATCAGCGCCGTCGCGCCGGGCGCGTGCCGCACCACGTTGGTCAGCGATTCCTGCACGATCCTGGCCGCCGCCACATCGATCACGCTCGGCAGCTTCTTGGGGGTGCCGATGATCTTGGTGTCGACGTCGAGTCCGGTCGCCCTTGTGCGCTCGAGCAGTGTGTCGAGGTCGTCGAGAGTCGGTGCGGGAGCGCGTGGCGCCGGGCGCGCGGGGGCGGGCGCGTCAGCCTTGGCCTCGACCTGTTCCGGGTATTCGGGCACCACGGCCGCACCGCTGCGAATCGCGTGGAGCAGCGTGTGTACCTCGGTCAGTGCCTCTTTCGACGTTGTCTTGATGGTCGCCAACGCCGCGGCCGCCTGCTGTGGCTTGCGATCGAACAACTCGAGCGCCACCGACGACTGCACATTGATCAGCGAGAGGCTGTGCGCGAGAACATCGTGCAGCTCGCGGGCGATCGCCAGCCGCTCCTCGGACGCGGCCCTGGCCTGCTGAGCCTGTTCGTCGCGCTGCGCCGCCTCGGCCCGCTGCCTGCGCGCGAGCACCACCGCACGCCGCTGCCGCACGCCTTCGGCGATCCCGACCAGCACTCCGACCCAGGCCAGCAGCCCGAATATCTGCCACGCATCGGAATGCCGACCGAGCAGGGCGGGCAGTGGCCACAC
Organism: Nocardia sp. FBN12; assembly: GCF_050320175.1. Taxonomy (GTDB): domain Bacteria; phylum Actinomycetota; class Actinomycetes; order Mycobacteriales; family Mycobacteriaceae; genus Nocardia. Next base: position 6,458,474 of record NZ_CP190048.1, read on the forward strand.
CATCAGCAGATAGCCGAGGGCGACCACCGGGTATGTGCGCCACCGTGATCCGTAGATCGCCGCGGAGAGGAACGCGATGATCAGCGAAAGGAAGATCGGACCGTACCCGTAGTCGCCCAGTACGTAGGCCACCGTGGCGACGAACGCGACCAGCAGCGCCGGTTCGGGCATCACCCGCCGGAAACCGAGCGCGATCGGCCCCGCGAGTAGCAGCAGATACGCGAACGCGTCCAGCGACCGCACTCCGGTTAGATGCGAATTCGCACCGGAACTACCGACCAGCTGGATCACCGCGACCACTGCCGCCGGGCCCCAGTCCTGAACGACTGAGCCACGCTCCCACTTCGCAGACGTTCCCACGTGTCCAACCCTATTGTGTGCGCGCGGCGCCCGCGTCGGCCCGCACGCGTATTTCGTGCGGGTGGCCGCGTAGTCCGCGCGGCGTAGCGCCGAGAACGCCGCGCGACGGATGCCCGAGCACCCCCTGGGCGCCGATTCTGATTCCCATGAACGAATCGATCGTGGTCACCACCGAGTTGACCAAACGCTATGGCGAGCACCTCGCGGTGGACGCGGTGAGCATGCGGGTCGCGGCCGGGGAGATCTACGGATTCCTCGGACCCAACGGCGCGGGCAAAACCACCACGTTGCGCATGCTGGCCGGCCTGATCCGGCCCAGCGCGGGCACCGCGACCGTCCAAGGCCTCGCGCCGGGTGACCCGGAGGTGTTGCGCCGGATCGGCGTCCTCATCGAAGGGCCCGGCTTCTATCCCTACCTCTCCGGCCGTGACAACCTGCGGGTACTCGCCCGTTATCGCGGCCACGGCGATGCCGAGGTCGAGACGGCACTGGAACGCGTTGGCCTGGCCGACCGGGCAGGCGACCGATTCCGCACCTACTCGCTCGGCATGAAACAGCGTCTCGGCGTCGGCGCGGCCATGCTCGGCGACCCGGACCTGCTGATCCTCGACGAACCGACCAACGGCCTCGACCCGGCGGGCTTGGCCGAAATGCGCACGCTCATCACCGATCTCGCGGCCGACGGACATACCGTGCTGCTGTCGAGTCACCAGCTCACCGAGGTGCAGGAAATCTGCCATCGCGTCGGCGTGATCTCCGGCGGTCGCCTGCTCGCCGAGTCGACGGTCGCCGAATTGCGCGGCACCGCGACACTTCTGGTTCGCGCCGAGCCGGTAGACGTGGCTCTCGACGCCGTGCGCGCGGTCACCGATGCGCCCACTCGGGCGGGCACGGACGGAATCAGAGTCGAAACGAGCGCCGCGATGGCGCCGGATGTGGTGCGAGCCGTCGTCGCGGCCGGCGCGGACCTGCTCGAACTGCGGGTAGACGAGAAATCCCTGGAAGAAGTGTTTTTCGAGATGACGACAGTAGAGGTAGCGAAATGACCACCATGACAAGGGATCTCACGGCCAGCGTCCGGGCGGAAGCGCTGCGCCTCGGCCGCTGGCCTGCGTTCTGGATCGTCCTGGGTACCTGGATCCTGCTCAACCTGACCTTCGCCTACCTCTTCAACTACCTCGCCTACACCTCCGGCGAAAACGGCGCGATGTCGGACGGCCTGCCCCGCGAGGTCCTCCTCGGTCAACTCATGCCCGCCGCGGTCCCCGAGGTGTTCACCCAGGGCATGTCGATGTTCGGCGGCGCGCTCGTGCTGATCCTCGGCGCCCTCGCGGTCGGCAGCGGATATGGCTGGGGCACTTGGAAAACCGTGTTCACCCAGGGGCCTAGCCGGGCCGCGGCGGTAGCGGGACTCCTGTTGTCGCTGCTGGCAGTGGTCCTCGCGCTCGTCCTGGTTGCCTTCGCCGTCGACATCGGCATCGCCACGGTGATCGCGGCCAGTGAATCCCAGCCGATCACCCTGCCCGCACTCGACGCCTCACTGATCGGAATCATCACCGGCACAGCCATTCTCGGCATGTGGACCCTCGCGGGCGCCCTCATCGGCGCCATCGCCCGCGGCCCCGCCTTGGCTGTCGGTCTCGGCCTGGTGTGGGTCCTGGTGGTGGAGAATCTGCTTCGTGGCGTGGCGGGCATCTTCGGCCCGATCGAAGCCGTCACCAACCTGCTCCCCGGTACCGCCGCGGGCTCGCTGGCCGGTGCGATGCGCACCGTGGAGGGCCCGGCCAACCCTGGCGTTCTCGATATCCTCACCCGCGGTGAATCTTTCGCCCTCCTGGCCGTCTATGTGCTGGCCTTCGCGGGCGGGACGATCTGGCTCATGACCCGCCGCGATCTCACCTGACGCACCCCGCGAAGCGGCAGACCACGACGGTCTGCCGCTTCTTCCTTGTTTGCGACAGTGCGGGTCAGGTCTCGAGAAGCTGAGGCGAGCCGACTATTCGATGAGCGAGCGTCGACAGGCCGGCGATGATCTGTTCGGGCGACAGTCCGCGATCACGCTGATGGAGGTAAACCTCGGCCGCGAGTGGTGCGAGGACGGTATCCACCAGCGAATCCGGTTGCGGCACACCCGATTCGACGAGCAGGGAACGCACGTGCACCGACCAGAACCCATAGGCGCCGGTGGCGAAGCGGGCGCCGCCGGTTTCCGCACCGAGCACGAGATGTGCGTGGGCGGCGAGCAATTCGATCATCGCCGTGTAGAAGGCGGCAAGGCGGTCGGCCGGGGGAGCGCCGGGGCCGAGTGGCGGCGCGCCGCGCAGGAGCTGCTCCTGGAGGGCGCGTTCGTGTTCGTCGAGGAGGGCGACGGCGATCGCGTTGCGGTCGGGGTAGCGGCGGTAGAGGGTGCCGCGCCCGACACCCGCCGCCTTGGCGATGTCGTCCATGGTGACCGTGCGTGGGTCGCGAGTGGCGAAGAGTTCGGCCGCGGCCGCCAGCACCTTCGCGCGATTGCGGGCCGCGTCGGTGCGCTCGGTGGGTGGCGGCGCATCCAGCGCTGCGCCGGTGAGCAGGTCGGATCGGGGCTCCATGGTTCGACTGTAACCAGCAACGAATATCTGGACAAGGTGTCCACTTGTGGTCTATCGTCGGAAAATCGGCAAGCGGACATCATGTCCAGTTAGGAAACGCCATGACACACCTGCTGCATCTCGACGCCAGCGCCCGCACCAACTCGCTCAGCCGCCGGCTCGGTGCCGAATTCGTCCAGGCCTGGCGCGCCGCGGAACCCGGCGGCACCTACACCTACCGCGACCTCGCCGCCGAGCCGACGCCGTTCATCGACGAGGGCTGGACCGAACTGTGCGACGCGGTCCTCGCCGCAGGCGCCACCGACCTCGACCGGCTCGCGAAACTCGCCGTCACCCCCGCGGCGAAGGCCGCATGGCAGGTGGTCGAACCGCTGCTGGCGCAGGTCATGGCCGCTGACGTGATCCTGATCGGCACTCCGATGTACAACTACTCCATCCCCGCCTCGCTCAAGGCCTGGCTCGACCAGGTCACCTTCCCGCGAATGTCGCTGGGGGAGCGCAGGTTCGTCGTTGTCACCGCTCGCGGCGGTGCCTACTCGCCTGGTGCGCCGAAAGCCGCGTTCGACTACCAGCAACGCTTCCTGCGCGACTTCTTCGCCGGCCATTTCGCCGTCACCGACACGGTTTTCGTCAACGCGGAACTCGCCAACGCCGTGCAGGATCCGAACCTCGCCCACCTGCGCGACGCCCACGAGGCCTCGCTCGCCGCCGCGCAGGAACAAGTGCGCTCGCTCGCACAGGAATACGCGCGATGAGCTGGATAGTGCTCGGCCTGGCCGGGCTCGTCGAAATCGTCTGGTCGCAGACCATCAAACCGACCGAGAACTTCACCAAGATCGGTCCGACGCTGCTCTGCATCGCGCTCGGCTCGCTGGCGGTGTACCTGCTCTCGCGCGCCATGCAGACCCTTCCGGTGGGCACCGCCTACGCGGTGTTCACCGGAATCGGCGCCGTCGGCGCCATCGTGCTCGGTGTGCTGGTGCACAAGGACCCGCTGAGCGCGGGACGCGTGCTGGCGCTGTCCATGATCGTCGGGGGCATCGTGCTGGCGCGGGCCACCGCGACCGAATGACGTCGACCGCGCTGGTGCGCCACCGCGGAGCCGGTCGAGAGACGCTGTCGCACACCCGATGCGGCATTCGGCCGGTCAGCACCGGTAGAGTCGGCTGATGGACCAGCCAGTTCGCCCCCCGGACCTGTCCACGCGGCCACATGAGCTCACGGTCGAGCGCGTGATGAAAGCCTCGCCCAGCCTGCTCTACGCGGCCTGGACCCAAGGCATGGACCTGTGGCTGGCCGTCCCCGGATCGGTGCTGATGCGACCCGCGCTCAACGAGCCCCTGTACTTCGACACCGGCTCGCCCGAGAAACGCAACCCCCACTACGGCCGCATCCTGCTGCTCGAGCCGAACCGGCGCATCGAATTCACCTGGGTCACCGCCGCCACCGACGGAGTCGAAACCGTGGTCGCGGCCGAATTCCTCAAACAACCACGTGGTATCCGCCTGCGTCTACGCCACTCCGGCTTCCCCACCGCGGCCATCCGGGACCTACATCAGCAGGTCTGGCCGGACAAGCTCGAGCGTCTCGACGAAATCACCAGCGCCTCCGTCTGACCGCGTAGGTTCGGTACCGAACGACAACCTCCGAATCGAAGGGATCGCAATGCCGACTCGTAGCGCACGCACACTCTGGTCAGGCGGACTGCAGGACGGATCCGGGCAGGTCGAACTGGCCAGCTCGGGTGTGGGCAAGTTCGATGTGAGCTTTCCGCGCCGCGCGGCCGACACGGCCGAGGGCACCAGTCCGGAGGAACTGATCGCGGCGGCGCATTCGTCGTGCTACTCGATGGCGCTCTCGGCGGAGATCGCCAATGCGGGTGGGACGCCGGAAAGCCTGGATGTGAGCGCCGATGTGACCCTGGGGCCCGACCCGGCCGGTGGTTTCCAGATCAGCAAGATCAAGCTCACCGTGCGCGGGCGCGCGTCGGGCATCGATGCCGACGGGTTCGCCGCCGCCGCCCTCGCGGCCAAGAACGGCTGCCCGGTCAGCAAGGCACTCACGGGTGTCGGCGAGATCGAGCTGGACGCGGCACTGGCCTGATCAGCACCGGCGTGATCGTCCAAACGGCCGTCCACAATCAGGAAACTGATTGTGGACGGCCGTTGTGGGCGATCACGCCAGTCGAGCGCGAGCCACCTCAGCGCTGGGTGAACCAGCGATGCGCGGCGGGGGTGTACATGGCCGGAATCGCGATGACGACAGCCACGATGTGCACGGTGCGGCAGCCGGCCAGCACGATCGAGCTCTCGGACATGCCGTCGAACAGGGTCGTGTAGTCGTCGATGGACAACACCACCGCCAGCGGCTCGATGATCAGCGAGACCAGCCCCACCACGCCGATGCCGACGGTGAGCACCGCGCGGGCCACGCGGCTGCCGTTCAGCATGTACAGCGCGACCCCGGCGACTGCCAGATAGATGGCGAGCCGAGGTAGCAAACCCGTTGCGGTGGCACCGAATTCGCCGCCGCCACGCACCGCGCGCAACAGTCCTTCCGCGACACCCGCGGCCAGGGCGGTGATGAGTCCGCCGAAAGCGACATGCACGGCGCGGGGGCGAGTGCTGGAAACAAGAAAGGCAGTGCCGGTCATGACAACAGACACTGCCGTTCTCAGCTGCTCGCGAGGATCACCCTGCGGTAGGAACCTGGTCCACTACCGGAGTGCTACGCGAAGCGAATTCCGTGAGCGCGGCGAACGCCAGCCCCAAAGCCACCCACAACGTGGTGGTTTCGGCCAGCGAGGCCACCCGGAAGTTCCACAGCAGGGTGGCGGGGAAGTCGTCGGCCACCTCGTTCACGCCGGGCAGCAGCACGTAGCCGACCGTGGTGACCACGACGAACGCCGCGACCCCGGCGACGAGCCGGAGCGTGTCCGGCGCGGCGAGCGCGCGGTAGGCAGCGACAGCTGCCGCGACGGCCAGCAGGCCGAGTACGACGGCCGCGACCCACAGCCAGGTGCGCTCGTTGATGGTTTCCGGATCGCCTACCGCGGGCGGATTGGCCGGATACTTGAAGAACGGCACCGCGACGATCGCCGCCCATGCGAGAACCGCCGCGGTCAACGACAATCGGGGCCCGGACAGTGTCGTGAACCGGCGTGCCACATTCACCGCTGAGGCGAACAACGCGCCGAACGCCATGCCCGCCAAGCCGAGCGCGAGGAACTGGCCCGCCTTCTGGCCCGACCGGCTGACCAGCGGTTCTTCCTCGCCGTGGGAGTGACCCTCGGTAGCTTCGGGTGCGTGTGAATGTCCGGCGGAACCGGCTTCCTCGATGGCGATCGCGGCGTCCACCTGGGGCTCGCCGACGAAGTAGCCCACTGTCGCGGCCAGCAGGCCGGCGATCAGGCCGGCCAGCAGGCCGCGCAACAGCAGGGTCTTGAGTGATCCGATCAGTGGCACGGAACACCCAGCAGGTGACGTCCGTCGTGCATCAGCTCGTGCAGGAACATCCCGCTACGCGAGACGGCCCCCTGGTCGAATCCGACCAGGTACAGGGCGAGCAGTGCAAGCAGGACGACACCGACCGTGACCAGCACGGTTGCGAGGGTGTCGAGGCCGGTAGACCGGCTGGGTGAATGCGCGATAGCCATTCGGGTCCTCCTGTAGGGATACGCGTCCCACGGTTGAAGTGTGGTGCGAAGGTGCCGGTGTCTGGCTCTCCGGCACCGGGGGACCCGGTACATGGATAACAGTGGCGCGACCGCTCCGGACTCACACCGGAATTACCGCGCACCCTCGCGGATGTTGCCTCGAACTGTGACAGCGCGAGCCGTCCACGTCAATACGTGTACGCGCATGTCCAGCGGAAACGCCGCTGTCAGGCCTTCGCGGGCACGTCGAGGACGACCTCGAACTCGAGCAGCGAGGCACCGGTCGACACCGGCTTGGGACGCTCGCCGTCGCCACCGTTGCCTGCGTGCGCCGCACGGGCCGGACCGTCGCGCCACGCGGCGAACGACTCCTCCGAATCCCATTGCGTCACCACGAAATACCGGTTGTCGCCGGCGACGGGGCGCAGCAACTGGAACCCGAGGAACCCGGGCGAATTCTCCACCGCACCCGCCCGCGCGGCGAACCGCTTCTCCAGCTCGGGGCCCGCGCCCTCGGGAACTTCGATCGCATTGATCTTCACAACAGCCATAGGGCTGACAGTATCTTTGCCGGCTGGCGCCGGGGGTTCTCGGCCCCGGGGTGCCTCGATCTTCCCTCCCTCCGGGTACTCCTTCGTCGCACCCTCCACTCAGTCCAGATCGAGGCGGGCCGAGAACTCGCCTGCGGCGACGTGCGGGGCATGTGGCGAACTCGCCCAGGCCGGCGTGCGGCAGTATCGGAACGGTGTTGTACGACGAAGGTGGGTCCGGTGTCCCGATCCTGCTGTTGCACGGGCTGATGGGCAGTGCGCGGACCTGGGCCGATCAGGTGCCGTGGTTGCGGGAGTACGGGCATGTCTACGCGGTGGACGCCGCTGGGCACGGGCGGCCGACGCCCGCCGAGCTCACGACGGAGGCGTTCGTGGCCGATCTGGCCGAGCGCACCGCCGCGATCACCGAGCCGATGGTGATCGTCGGGCATTCGATGGGCGCGATCCACGGGTGGGTGTTCGCGGCGACCTGTCCCGAGCGGGTCCGCGCGATCGTCGTCGAGGACATCGCCCCGGATTTCACCGGCCGCACCGCCGCCCACTGGGCCGAGTTGATCCACTCCTGGCCGCAACCGTTCGCCGGCGAGCAAGCGGTGCTCGACTATTTCGGCCCGGTCGCGGGCACTTATTTCCTGCGCGCGTTCACCGCGGCACCCGACGGCTACCGGCTACACGGCGAGGTGGACACCTTCCGTGCGATCTCCGAGGAGTGGGGCACGCGCGATTTCTGGGCCGAATGGAAGTCGGTGCGGGTGCCCGCGCTGCTGATCGAAGGCGAGCACACCATCACCCCACCGGGGCAGATGCGCACGATGGCCGAGGTCGTTCCCGGCACGGAGTACGTGCGCATCGAAGGGGCGGGCCATCTGGTGCACGATGAACAGCCGGACGCCTACCGCGAACATGTCGGCAGGTTCCTACGTCGAGTGATGAGCTGAACGCCTCGCCCCGATCCGGACATCACCGGTCTGCTCGGTCAACCCGTCAGCGGGATCACCACGGCCGTTGCTCGCGACAACCGCGGGTCGACCCGATGCCTGGCCGCGCCGACGGTTCGGGTCAACGCGCAGCACTTCCTTCGCCCGCGAGAGCGAACAATCCGTCGTCGGTCTGTTCGATCAACCCGTCGACGAGTAGCGAATCCAGCGCCCGCGCGCGCTGACCCGGATCGCGGGTCCAGGCCAAGTCGAGGCGAATTCGTTCGACCGGCCCTGACGCGTCGCGCAGTACATCGAGCAGCCGCCCGCGGGCCTGACGGTCGGTGCCCTCGTACTTCTGTACCTTGCGCGCGACCTCGGCAGCGGGTTTCCCGGCCTCCACCCAGGCGCAACGAGGCAGCGGGCAACGGGCGCAGTCGGGGTTGCGGGCCGTGCAGACCAGGGCGCCCAGTTCCATCAGCGCCGCCGAGAATCTCGCGGCTCGCGGCACCGGAACAGGAAGCAGCGCTTCGGTTTCCGCGAGATCACGCGAGGACGGATTGCCCGCCTCGCGCCCGTGTACCGCGCGAGCCACCACGCGCCGAACGTTCGTGTCCACCACCGGAACGCGCTGCCCGTAGGCGAAGCAGGCCACCGCGCGAGCGGTATACGCGCCGATTCCCGGCAGGCTCAGCAACACGTCGACGTCGGTGGGGACCACGTCACCGTGCTCGGCCGCCAGCGCTCGCGCGCACTCGTGCAGCCGCAACGCCCGCCGCGGATACCCCAACTTCCCCCACGCCCGCAGCACCTCCGCTTGCGACGACGCCGCCATCGCCGACGGCACCGGCCAGCGCGCCACCCACTCGCGCCAGATCGGCTCCACCCGCACCACGGGCGTCTGCTGCAGCATGATCTCGCTCATCAGGATGTGCCATGCGGTTGCCGCAGGCTCGCGCCACGGCAGTTCCCGTGCCGTCTCGTCGAACCAGTCCAGCAGGGCTTGCGCGTCGATGCTCACCGTTCCCGTTCCCTCTGAGCCAGGCTCTCTTTGCCGACGCTTAACGTGGCGGACTCGCTGGTAACCAAGGCTCTGTGCACAATGGTCGGTATGCCTGGTTCCAATCCGATAAGCGCCTGGAAGTCACTGCGCGAAGGCAATGAGCGCTTCGTCAACGACACCCTGCAGCATCCTAGCCAGGGTGCCGCGGACCGAGCCAAACTCGTCAAGGGCCAAAACCCGCACGCGATCCTGTTCGGCTGCGGTGATTCCCGCGTCGCCGCCGAACTGATCTTCGACCAGGGTCTCGGCGACATGTTCGTGGTGCGCACAGCCGGCCACGTCGTGGACAGTTCGGTGCTCGGCTCGATCGAATACGGCGTCGAGGTCCTCAATGTGCCGCTGATCGTCGTCCTCGGGCACGACAGCTGTGGCGCCGTGAAGGCCACCATCGACGCGCTCGACGGTGGCGAGGTGCCCGGTGGGTTCATCCGCAGCGTGGTCGAGCGGGTGACGCCGTCGATCCTGGTGGGCCGACGAGAGGGCCTCAGCACGGTCGACGAACTCGAGGCTCGGCACGTGGTGGAGACGAGCAAGCTGCTGATGCAGCGGTCGATGATCATCTCCCAGCGTGTTGCCACTGGTCAGTGCGCTATCGCCTGCGTCACCTACCAGCTGGAGGACGGTCGAGCACAGCTGCGGCGCACCGTCGGCAATATCGGCGAGGTGGTCTGAGGGGGTCGCCCGGCCGGTTCGACCCCCGACACGCCGAGGTCATCGAGCGCGCCCCCGCGCGCTGCGCTTACCTTTGAGGTGTGCTGGAACCGAATGGACCGCTGTCACCGGAGATCTACTGGCGCCGCCGTGCACTCGCGATCGGCGTCATCATCGTCGCGCTCGCGATCGTGATCTGGCTCGTCACCATGGTCGCGCGCGGTGGTGACTCGGCCGGTGCGGGCTCCGCCGCCGCGACTACCACGTCGGCGGAGTCGAGTGCGTCCGCGACGAGCTCGACGTCCAGTATCGCGTCCAGCGCGCCGAGCAGCGCAGCGCCGACCACAACCAGCGCCGCCGCCCAGCCCGCGGCACAGCCGTGCCAGGACCAGTCGCTGGCGCTGAAGGTGACCGTCGGCCAGCCGACCTACAAGGTCGGCGACCAACCCGCCTTCGGCACCGTCATCACCAACATCTCGTCCGCGGCCTGTTCGCGCGATCTCGGGGCGGGCCCCCAGTTCCTCGTCTACACCCTGGACGGGCAGCGCAGGCTCTGGGCGAGCAACGACTGCAACCAGGACGACCCGGCGGAGGTGAAGACGCTCAAAGCCGGTGAACAACTCTCGTACAAGGGCACCTGGTTCGGCACCACCTCGCAGCCGCAGTGCGCGGGCGACCGACTGCAGGTGCCCGCGGGCGCGTACATGGTCGTGGCCCAACTCGGTGCTGTCCGCAGCGCCGCGGAGCCTTTCAACCTCGCCTCTTGATTCCGCGTACCGCCTGCCGGGGGCATTGTGCGGGTGCGCCGTAGGTCACATGTTCAAGATGGGTCGATTTGCAGTGTTCGCAGGATAGGCGAACCCGTCAATGGGAATTGGCGCGGAAATGAGTGAAGGGCGCTGATCCGGCCGGTTGCCGGAGTTATTCCACGGTCACCACCTCGCGGGGTGCGCGGGATTTGCGGAGTTCGGCCAAACGCAACGCTGAGCGCAGATCCCCGACCTCGTGAATCCGCATCGTCCCGGTCTTGGTTTTCTCCGAACCGGGCGGAACGAGCGCGGTCGTGAACCCCAACCGCTCGGCTTCGGCCAGCCTCCTGCCAAGCCCGGTGACTTTGCGAACCTCGCCGGCCAGGCCGACTTCGCCCAGGATCACCCAGCCCGCCGGAAGCGCGACATCCGCCTCGGCGGACGCGATCGCCAGGGCGATGGCAAGGTCTGCGGTCGGCTCGAGCAAACGCATCCCGCCGACCGTCGCCGCGTACACATCGTGCTTGCCGAGAAAGACCCGCCCGCGGCTCTGCAGCACCGCGAGCACCATCGAAACGCGGTTGTAGTCGAGCCCGCTCACGGCGCGGCGCGGCTGCGGGATCTCGGTCTTCACGGTGAGCCCCTGCACCTCGGCCACCAGCGGTCGTTTGCCGTCCATCGCGACGGTCACCGCGGTGCCGGAGACGGTGTCGGTGCGATGGTGCAGGAACAGCCCGGACGGATCGTCGACGCAGGCGATGCCGTCCTCGTGCAGTTCGAAACAGCCCACCTCATCGGCGCTACCGAACCGGTTCTTGATGCCGCGAACCATCCGCAGCGACGAGTTCTTGTCGCCCTCGAACTGCAACACCACGTCCACCAGGTGCTCGAGCGTGCGCGGGCCCGCCACGTTCCCGTCCTTGGTGACGTGCCCGACCAGCAGCACCGCGATCCCGGTCGCCTTGGCCAGCGAGGTCAGCGCCGCGGTGACCGCGCGCACCTGGGTGACACCGCCGATCACACCGTCCACCTCGGGGGCGAGCATGGTCTGCACCGAGTCCACCACCAGCAGCGTCGGCCGCACCTGCTCCACGTGGCCGAGCACGATCGACAGATCCGATTCGGCCGCCAGATACACCCGGTCGTGCACCGCACCGGTCCGATCGGCCCGCAGCCGCACCTGCCCGGCGGACTCCTCCGCGGTCACATACAGCGCGGTCTCCGCGCGCGCCGCTGCCCAGCGGTACGCGACCTCGAGCAACAGCGTCGACTTGCCGACCCCCGGCTCACCCGACAGCAGCACCACCGAGCCGGGCACCACACCGCCCCCGAGGACCCGATCGAGTTCGCTCACCCCCGTCGACCGTGCCTGCGTGACCTTGGAGTCGATCTGCGACAACGGCGCCGCGGCCGTGCTCGGCAGCATCGCCCGGCGCCCTGGCGCGGCGGCGGCCGCCGAAACGGCCACCTCGTTCACTGTTCCCCACGCCCCACAGTCAGGGCACTTACCCACCCACTTGGACACCTCGTGCGTGCACGCGGAGCACCGGAAGACTGCTTTGGTCTTGGCCACACGCGCACCCTACGGACCTGTACCGACAGAAAAAGAGCCGCCGCGAAGTTCGCGACGGCTCTTCTCGGAAGTGCTGGTGTCAGTGACCGCCCGCACCGGCAGGCGCCGGGCCGGACTTCTCGTTCTCGACACGCTCGACAGCGGCGGCGTCGACCGGGACCGCCACCTGCACGGTGCCCGCGTCCTTGAAGTTGAAGGTGACGTTGTAGGTCAGGCCGGGGACGATGTCGGTGGCCAGTGCCGTGATCTCGATCGTGGCCGGGTTCTTCGCCGGATCGATCGACGGGGTGTCGTTGCCGGTCGGCGCGGCCGAGGTGGTGGTGGGGGCCGCCGTGGTGGCCGGCGCCGCCGACGGAGCGGCGTGGTGATCGCCCGCAGCGGCGGGCGCGGCCGTGGCCGGGCCGACGACCACGGTCTGCTGCGGCTTCAGCACGAACTTGGCGTCGCCACCAGGGCCGGTGATCTTGATCTGGCCCAGGTCGGTGCTCACGCTGGTCAGCTCGTCGGTGACGATCTCGCTGGTGTTGACGATCGACAGCGCGATCATCGCTTTGCCACCCTTGTCGTGCTCGGCGGTGGCCTCCGGGTACACGATGTGCACGTTGCGCAGCGCGATATCGCCGACGTTGGCGTGGTTGCCGTTGATGGCGGCAGCCTGCGACGAAGTCTGGGTGTGCTGGCCGGCACTGCAGCCGGTCAGGGCGATGCCCGCGGCAGCGGCGAGCGCGGCAACCGTCACCATGCGACGTCGCGCCGACAGGGCGGTCACAGCTTTCAGGGCAGTCACGGTTTGTGTCCTCCATGTCGACCGGGCTCACTCCGTCCCCATGGGGATCGGAGGGTAGTAACTAGGCAGCGTAGTAGTTCACTTCGCGCGGGTGACGTTCGGGCTCGCGACGCGCGGGTGCGGAAGTAACAGTTCGGTGTCTCGAGTGGGTTTGCCGGATCGATGCCGGGTTCGCGCTGTGCGATAACCGGTCGCTGTGCTGGCGGTTAACCCGTTACGGCACAACACAATGCACACCAGTTCTGCGTTGTCAACCCCTGCGCTGGCCTCGTTGTGGCCCTGACCTGCACAGTTGATCGCGCCGTTATCGAGTCGCATGTTAAACTGTGAACATCGAAAGGGGCACGGGACACATGATTTTTAAGGTCGGAGACACCGTCGTTTACCCCCACCACGGAGCGGCGCTGATCGAAGCTATCGAGACCCGCACCATCAAGGGTGTGCAGAAAGAGTATCTGGTCCTGAAGGTCGCGCAAGGCGACCTGACCGTTCGGGTTCCCGCAGAGAACGCTGAATACGTCGGCGTCCGTGACGTCGTCGGCCAGGAAGGTCTTGACCGCGTCTTCCAGGTGCTGCGCGCGCCACACACGGAGGAGCCGACCAACTGGTCCCGCCGTTACAAGGCCAACCTCGAGAAACTCGCCTCCGGCGATGTGAACAAGGTGGCCGAAGTGGTACGTGACCTGTGGCGTCGTGAGCAGGACCGCGGCCTGTCCGCGGGTGAGAAGCGGATGCTTGCCAAGGCTCGTCAGATCCTCGTCGGTGAGCTCGCGCTCGCCGAGGGCACCGACGACGGCAAGGCCGAATCGCTGCTCGACGAGGTTCTTGCCGCGGCTTCCTAGAAATAACCAACAAGTGCGACCTGTCGTAGCACTGGTCCCTGCCGCCGGTCGAGGTGTGCGCCTGGGTGAACCCACCCCGAAGGCGTTCGTCTCGGTCGGCGGCACACCTATGGTCCGGTTGGCCGTCGACGGCTTGATCGCGTCCGGTGCGGTGCACCGGGTTGTCGTGGTCGTGCCCGCCGAACTGGTCGAGGCCGCGACTTCTCTGCTGTCCATGACCACCTCGCTGACCGGCGGTTCGATGCCCCCTGTGCCGGTGCAGGTGGTCGTGGGCGGCGCCGAGCGCACCGATTCGGTGCGCGCGGGTATCGCGGCCGCGCCCGACGCCGCGTTCTACCTCGTGCACGATGCCGCTCGCGCGCTCACACCACCGGAGCTGATCGCGCGGGTCGCCGCCGAGCTCCGGGCGGGCAGCCAGGCTGTCGTCCCCGCGTTGCCCGTCGTCGACACCGTGAAATCGGTCGACGCCGCGGGCATCGTCACCGGCACCCCCGATCGCGCCCACCTGCGCGCCATCCAAACTCCCCAGGGCTTCGACGCGGATCTCCTGCGCCGCGCGTACGCCACCGAGGTCGGCGCCACCGATGACGCCGGTCTGGTCGAACGCCTCGGCGTCGCCGTGCAGACCGTCGCGGGCGACCCCCTCGCCTTCAAGATCACCACCCCGCTCGACCTCCGCCTGGCCGAAGCGCTGCGTGCCGACTCCGCTGATCACGCCCCCGAGGCGGTCGCACGATGAGAGTCGGTATCGGCAGCGATGTGCACCCCATCGAGCCGGGACGCCCCTGCTGGATGGCCGGCTTGCTGTTCCCCGATGCCGACGGCTGCGCGGGCCACTCCGACGGTGACGTCGCCGCCCACGCCCTCTGCGACGCCCTGCTCTCCGCCGCAGGCCTCGGCGACGTGGGTGCTGTCTTCGGTGTCGGCCGCCCCGAATGGGCCGGTGTCACCGGCGCCGCCATGCTCACCGAGGTCCGCAGGCTGCTCGCCGACGAGGGCTTCGCAGTCGTGAACGCCGCGGTGCAGGTCATCGGCAATCGCCCGAAGATCGGCCCCCGCCGCGCCGAAGCGCAGAATGTGCTCGGCGAACTGCTCGATGCCCCGATCTCGGTGTCCGGCACGACCACCGACGGGCTCGGTCTGACCGGCCGTGGTGAGGGCGTCGCGGCGATCGCCACCTGTCTTATCGCGTCGTGTTCGTAGCCCGCACGGGCCCCTGAATCCAGCTCGCGCCGCAGCGCCGTTTCGCCGATTCCTGACACTGCCGCAGAAACACCCCGAGTTACGAACCGGCCGGTCAACCCCACCGCAATCCCACCGACTAGGATCGAATGCCGTGACCTTGCGCCTTTTTGACACCGACACGCGGACCATGCGGGAATTCACTCCGCTGGTCCCCGGCCGTGCCTCGGTGTATCTGTGTGGGGCCACCGTGCAGGGGCAACCCCATATCGGTCACGTGCGTAGCGGCGTCGCCTTCGACGTGCTGCGCCGCTGGTTGCTCGCGCACGACTACGACGTGCGGTTCATCCGCAATGTCACCGATATCGACGACAAGATCCTGAACAAGGCCGCCGAAGCGGGCAGGCCGTGGTGGGAATGGGCCGCGACCCATGAGCGCGCGTTCGACGCCGCCTACGAAACCCTCGGCGTCCTGCCGCCCTCGGCCGGACCGCGTGCCACCGGTCACGTCACCCAGATGGTCGACCTCATGCGGCGCCTGATCGAGCGCGGCCACGCCTATGCCGCCGACGGCGATGTGTATTTCGACGTGCTGAGCTGGCCGAATTACGGCGAGCTCTCCGGCCACCGCCTCGACGACGTGCACCAGGGCGAGACCCCGACCCGCGGCAAACGTGATTCTCGCGACTTCACGCTGTGGAAAGCCGCCAAGCCGGGCGAGCCGAGCTGGCCGTCCCCGTGGGGGCCCGGTCGCCCCGGCTGGCATCTGGAATGCTCCGCGATGGCCGAGTTCTATCTCGGCGCGGAATTCGATATCCATTGCGGTGGAATGGATTTGATTTTCCCGCACCACGAGAACGAGATCGCCCAGTCCAAAGCGGCAGGCGACGGTTTCGCGCGTTACTGGCTGCACAACGGCTGGGTGACGATGGGCGGGGAGAAAATGTCGAAGTCGCTCGGCAACGTCCTCTCGGTCCCGAATGTACTCACCCGGGTGCGCCCGGTAGAATTGCGTTTCTACTTGGGCAGCGCGCATTACCGCTCGATGCTCGAATACTCCGACAAGGCACTCGACGACGCGGTCGCCTCGTATCAACGCATAGAAGCCTTCGTGGGGCGTGTGCTCGATCGGGCGGGCGAGGTGCCGATCGGTAAATGGACCGACGGATTCGCCGCCGCGATCGACGACGATCTGGCGATCCCGAAGGCGCTCGCCGAAATCCACCACGTGGTGCACGAGGGCAATCGAGCGCTGGAATCGGGCGCGGTGGAGACCGCGGTCGAGCTGGCCGGTCAGGTGCGGGCGATGCTGGGAATTCTCGGCGTCGACCCGCTCGACGAACAGTGGTACACCCCCGCCGACAATTCGGCGGCGATCGCCGCGCTCGACGTGCTCGTCCGCACGGAGCTCGATCGCCGGGCGAACGCGCGGGCAGACAAGAACTGGGCAGAAGCCGATGCCGCACGAGATCGGCTCATCGCCGCGGGTATCGAGGTAACCGATACCCCGCAGGGGCCGGAGTGGTCGTTGGGCGCATGAGCGAGCGTAGCGAGATCGATGTGTCAGCGCGCGGCGCGCATGCCGCAGCCGAGCGCCAGCGCGGCGTAGGCATGAGCGGAAAGGCGAACTGATGGCAGGCAATTCACAGCGACGCGGAGCAGTACGTAAGGGCGGCACCAAGAAGGGTGCCGTCGCCGGTTCCGGTGGTAAGCATCGCCGTGGTCTCGAGGGCCGGGGCGCGACGCCGCCCGCCGTCGCGCGCACCAAGCATCCCGCCGCCAAGCGGGCCAGAGCGGCCGAGAAGGCCAAAGCCAATGCGGCACAGGGCCGTCCGACCGGCAAGTCCGGTGTGCCGCGCGCAGGCCGCAAGTCCGACGAGGGTCCCGAGTTGGTGCTCGGCCGCAACCCCGTGCTCGAGTGTCTGCGCGCCGACGTGCCCGCGACCGCCCTGTACGTGGCGGTCGGCACCGAGAACGACGACCGCCTCTCGGAGAGCGTGCAGCGCGCGGCCGACATGGGCATCTCCATCCTCGAGGTGCCGCGCACCGATCTGGATCGGCTGAGTGCCAACGGAATGCACCAGGGCGTCGCCCTGCAGGTGCCGCCGTACCGCTACGCCCACCCCGACGACCTGATGGACCGGGTGAAGTCCACCGCCGAGCCCGCCCTGCTGGTCGCGCTGGACAACATCACCGACCCGCGCAACCTCGGCGCCGTCATCCGCTCGGTGTCCGCGTTCGGCGGTCAGGGCGTGGTGATCCCGCAGCGACGTAGCGCGAGCGTCACCGCGGTGGCCTGGCGCACCAGTGCTGGTGCGGCTGCCCGGCTGCCCGTCGCGCGGGCGACCAATCTGACTCGCACACTGAAGGATTGGGCTTCGAACGGTATTCAGATCGTTGGTCTCGATGCCGACGGTGACACGACTCTGGATGAATTCGATGGCAGTGTGCCTACGGTTGTGGTTGTGGGTTCGGAGGGTAAGGGGTTGTCGCGGCTTGTTCGTGAGAATTGCGACTCGATTTTGAGTATCCCGATGGCGGGGCCGGTTGAGTCGTTGAATGCGTCGGTTGCGGCTGGGGTTGTTTTGGCTGATATTGCTCGGCAGCGTCGGTTGGGGTGAGTTGGTGGTCTGGGTTTGGTAGTGCCTGGTTGGGTGGTGAGGTGAGGCTTCGGGGTTTGGGAGTGCCTGGTTGGGTGGTGAGGTAAGGCTTCGGGGTTTGGTAGCGCCTGGTTGGGTGGTGAGGTAAGGCTTCGGGGTTTGGTAGCGCCTGGTTGGGTTGGGTATGGCAGAGCTTCGGGGTTTGAGTAGTCCTAGAGGCGCTGGCTGTGTTTATTGGAGCGCTGGCGCGCTCGAGTCGCGGCCCCGAGGGGCCGCCGGTTAGGCACCGGTGCTTGCTCCTTCGTCGCCTACGCACCGGCGCCTAACCGGCGACCCGGCCGCGACCGGCCACTTCGTGGCCGTCCCTCCCTAAGGGTCGGGAGTGCGGTGGTTGGGTTTTGTGGGTTGTGGAAGACGGGGACGGGCTGGGGTGCACTGTGTGGTTTGGAGTGCGGTGGGTGGGTTTGGTGGGGTGGAAGACGGGGACTGGCTGTGTGCGCGGTGGGGTTGGAGTTTGGTGGGAGGGTTGTGCAGGACGGGGACGGGTTGGGGTGCGCGGTGTGGTCGGGAGTGTGGTGGGTGGGTTGGGGAGGGTTGTGGAAGACGGGGACAGGCGGGGGTGCGCGATGTGGTTGGGAGGGCGGTAGTGGTGCGGGCTTCGGGGGAAGTGGTGGATTGGGGCAGGCGGGTGGATGCGTAGTTCGGGTCAGCGGCGCTCCGGCACAGTAGGATTCGTCGGGTGGCGATTCCGAATCAGCCGATCGGTGAGACGGTCGAGCACCCGCAGGCCAACCTGATCCTTGTGCTCGGGCTGCTCAGCCCGTTCTGCTGTGGGATCTTCGGGCCGGTCGCGTGGGTGCTCGGCAAGCGCGCGCTCAACGACATCGATGCGTCCTACGGTGCGCTCAGCGGCCGCTCACAGGTGATGATCGGGTACATCGCCGGCATCTTCGGCACCATCTGCATGCTGTTGTTCGCGCTGCTGTATCTGGCCGGTTCCTGCAACGGGAACTTCTGAGTTCAGTCCAGGCTCGGGCGGTCCCAGGCCGGCCACTCGCCGCTGACGCTGCCGGTCCAGTTCGGCGGGCGACGTTCTTTGAACGCCACCATGGCCTCGCCACCGTCGACGCTCTTGGCTACCTGTGCGTTGAGCTCGGATTCGAGCTGCCCGACCACGGCGGGCGTCATGCCGAGGCTCTCCCAGATCAGCCGCTTGGTCAGCGCGACCGGCAGGGGAGCGGTCCCGGTGGCGATGTCGTCGGCCACCGCCATCGCGGTCATCAGCACCTCGTCGGCGGGCAGCGCGGCATTGGCAAGCCCGAGTGATTTGGCTTCGTCACCGTCGAAGGTGCGTCCGGTGAGCATGATGTCGGCGGCGTTGGCGAGCCCGGCCAATCGCGGCACCGTCCAGTGCGCGAACCCGTCGGCGAGCACCCCGCGACGCACCTGGTTCAGCCCGTAGACCGCGTCGCGAGCGAAATACCGCAGGTCACACTGCAGCGCCAGCGCCAGCCCGATACCGACGGCGTGCCCGTTCACCGCGGCGATGACGGGCTTACGGACCTGCCAGGGCGGCGGATCGAGGGTCGCGCTCACGTCGCCACCGCGCGCGGCCAGGTCCGCGCCCGCGCAGAAGGCCGGTGGGGTGCCGGTGATGACGACGGCGCGAATCGCGTCCTCGGTATCGCAGCGGCGTAGTGCCGCGCTCAGCTCGGCCGCCATGGTCGGGGTGACGGCGTTCTGCTTGGCAGGTCGGTGCAACGTCAGCACGGCGACGCCACCTTCGACATCGACGAGCAATTCCGAACTCATGGGATCGAATCGTACTAGCGACCGGCCAGCAAGTGTCTGCCGATCGCGTACTTGTGCACTTCTGTCGGCCCGTCGTAAAGACGGAACGCGCGCATATCCCGGAACAACATCTCCACGACCGTCTCGTCGCTGATCCCGATTCCGCCGAGCACCTGCACGCACCGATCGGTGACCTTGAACAGTTCCTCGGACACATACGACTTCGCCATCGACGACTCGTGCCTGGCCTGCTGCCCCTGATCCATCAGCCAGCAGGCGTGCCAGATCGTCAGCCTGCACTGGTGCAGCGCCACCTCGTTGTCGGCGAGCATGAACGACACGCCCTCGTGTTCGCCGATCGGCTTGCCGAAGGCGGTGCGGGTGCGCGCGTAGTCCAGGGCGATGGACTGCGCGCGGGCCGCCGCGCCGAGCCAGCGCATGCAGTGCGTGAGCCGCGCGGGCGCGAGCCGCAATTGCGCGTACCGCAGGGCTTGTCCGGTGCGGCCGAGTACGGCCGTCGGCGGCAGCGTGAGATTCTCGAACCGCACCACCGCGTGCCCGCCGACGTAGTTGCGGTCCATCGTGTTCATGATCCGTTCGATCACGATGCCCGGCGCGTCACCCTCGGTGAGAAACAGGGTCGGTCCCGCCGGTAGATGGGGGTTCTCGGCGAGCAGGGCTATGATGATCCAGGTCTTGGCGCCGTCGGCGCCGGTGATCAGCCATTTGAGACCGTTGATCACGAAGTTCTCGCCGTCGAACACCGCCTCGGTGCTGAGCTGTCCGGGATCCGAACCGGCCCCACCGGGTTCGGTCATCGCGAAGACCGAGCGCTGCTCGCCCCGGATCACCGGCATCAGGTACTGGTCGATCTGCTCCGGATCGGCGACCTTGTTGAGCAGGAACATGTTCCCCTCGTCGGGCGCGGCGCAGTTCATCGCGACGGGCCCGAGCGTCGACCACCCCGCCGCCTCGTACACCAGCGCCTGCTCGACATGGCTGAGGCCGAGCCCGCCGTATTCCACCGGCGCCTGCACGGTCAGTAGCTTCTCGGCGCGGGCCAGCTCCACGAGCTCGCCCCGCAAATCGTCGGTCGGGCCGTGCGCGGTGAGCCGGGGATCACGCTCGAACGGCACGATCTGCTCGACGACGAAGTTCCGGACACGGTCACGAAGGGCAGCGAGATCGTCCGGCACAGAGAAATCGATCATGAACCGATTGTGTTCTATCGGTTCAGCGCGCGTGGGCGAGTTGCCGATTGCGATGGCCGACGACCCGGCAGACCAGGTAGATGCTGAACGAGATCGTGGTGACGAAGGTCGACACCGGCACGCCGGGCGCCAGCGACAGCAGCAGCCCACCCACCGCGGCGACCTCGGCGAAGATCACCGACAGCACGGTCGCCCGCATCGGACTCGAGGTCACCTGCGCGGCCGCCGCGGCAGGCGTGATCAGCAACGCGAGCACCAGCAGCGCGCCGACGATCTGCACGCCGAACGCGGCGGTGATCCCGAGCAGCACCGCGAACACCACCGACAATGCCCGCACCGGCACCCCGCGCGCGATCGCGACCTCGGGATCGGAACTGGCGAACAGCAGCGGCCGATACACCACCGCCAGCACGGCCAGCACGGCAGCGGTACAGGTGACCAGCAGCGCGAGCCCGTCGTAACCGACCCCGGCGACCTGCCCGGTGAGCAGTGAGAACTTCGACCCGGCCCGCTCCGGCGCGAGCCACAGGAACAACACCGACAACCCGAGCCCGAACGACAACACCACCGCGATCACCGAATCGCGTTCGCGCGCACGAGAACCCAGCCAGCCGAACAGCACGGCCGCGACCACCGAACCGGCGATCGCCCCGAATCCGACCCCGACCCCGACGAGTAGCGCCGCCGACGCTCCGGTCAGCGACAGCTCACTTGTCCCGTGCACCGCGAACGACATCTGCCTGGCGACGATCAGCGGCCCGATCAACCCGGCCAGCAAACCAAGCAGCGCACTCGCCAACAGCGCCTGCTGCACGAAGTCATAACTGAGCAGGTTCGCGGTGGTACCGAAGTCGAACATCTGCTGGAACACCTTGGTGAGCTTGTCCATCAGGCGGTACCGCCCAGCGCGTCCATGTCGTCACCGGTGCCGACGACCACCAGCCGCCCGCGAACCCGCAGCACCTCGACCTCGGTGCCGTACAACTCCGACAGCGTTTCCGAGGTCATCACCTCATCGGGCGTCCCGATCCGGAAGCCACCGTCGACGAGATACAGCACCCGATCCACCAGCGGCAGAATCGGATTGATCTCGTGGGTCACGAACAGCACCGCCGTGTCGTGCTCGCGTCGACGCTTGTCGACCAGCTCGGCGACCAGCCGCTGATTCGCCATGTCCAGGCTGAGCAGCGGTTCGTCACACAGCAGTACCGACGGATCGCCGACCAGGGCCTGCGCGACCCGCAACCGCTGCTGCTCACCGCCGGACATCGTCTCCAGCGACGCGTGCGCGAACGACCCGGCACCCACCGCGGCGATGGCCCGCTCGACCTTCTCGGCCCGGCTGCGCCGACCACGCCACCCGAGCCCCCACCGATGTCCGTCCACGCCGAGCCCGACCAGATCGACCCCGCGCAGTTGCACACCGGCGTCGATGGTCTTCTGCTGCGGGATGTAGCCGATGCCCGGATTGCCGACCCCGGCCCGCCGCCCGGCGATCTCCGCGCTACCCGAGTTCAGGTCGAGGGTGCCGAGCAGAGCGCGCAGCAGGGAGGTCTTGCCCGAGCCGTTGGGCCCGAGGACGGCGATGAATTCGCCCGGCCGCACGTCGAGGTCGAGGCCACTCCAGAGGGTGCGGTCACCGAAAGACATGGTGGCCCCGCGCAGGCGGATCGCCGCGTCGACGGCATCAGCCTTCGGCGCGGCGGTGGTTTCCGACAGTGCGGTTGCCTCGGTCATGGACGTCCTCAGCGCAGGGCCGCGGCGAGTGCCTTGGCGTTGGCGGTCTGCCACTGGATGTAATCCACACCGGCGGGCAGCGTTTCGGTGACCTCGACCACGGCGATGCCGGCCGACTGCGCGGCGGCCCGCAGGTCCTGGGTGATCTTGTCCTCGGTCTGGGTGTTGTAGATCAGCGCCTTCACCTGCTTGCCGGTGATCAGGTCGCGGGTGGCGGCGACGGCGGCCGGGGCAGGGTCGGTCTCCTGCTCGATCGCTTCCTGGAATTCGTGCGGGGTCTTGTCCTGCGCGGTCGCGGCGACGAGCAGGTAGTGCGCGAGCGGCTCGGACTGGGCGACCGGCGCGTTCGGCGTCTGGGTGGCGATGGTGCCGGTGATGGTGCTGACGCCGATCAGCTGATTCTTGAAGGCGACCGCGCGCTCGGTGTAGGCGCTCGCGTGCGCGGCGTCGACCTGGCCGAGCTCGGCGGCGATCTGGTCAGCGACGGCCGCGACGGTGGTCACGTCGTACCAGACGTGCTCGTTCTCGTCGCTCTTGTCCGCGCGCTGCTCGAAAGCCTCGACAGTCCGCTTGTCCTTGCCCGCGATGGCCTTCTCGATGAACTCGTCGTAGTGCCCACCGTTGAACACCACCAGATCCGCGTCGCTGATCTTGGCGGTGTCGGTGGCCGAGGTCTCGAACGAGTGCGGGTCGGCGGCGGGATCGCTGATGATCGAGCTGACCTGCGCGTCCGGCCCGGCGACGGCGGTCGCGATGGACCCCCACACGTTGGTGGAGGCGACGATCTGCGGGGTATCGGAATCGGTGTCGCTGGTGCCGCAGGCGCTGAGGACGACCGCGGCCGTCACTCCTGCCGTGATACCGGCAAACAAGCGGGCGAATCGAGGGTTCACGCGGCACTCCTGGCAAGCAAGCTCTAGATCGTAATGGAAATCGTTACCGTTTTAGATTAGCAGCATCGAATACCCAGGACGAACCGCATCGAAAAGCCGGGCTCGAAAATCGAACCCGGCTTTGTCGAGCGTTGTCACACCATCGCGTTGACCGGCTGGCTCAGTAGTTGGGCACAACGCAGCAAACCGAGGTGGCTGTAAGCCTGGGGATGATTACCCAGAGAACGCTCCGCGACCGGGTCGTATTCCTCGCTGAGCAGACCGGTGGGCCCGGCCGCCGCGACGAGCTGAGCGAACAGGGCCTCGGCATCCGAGCGCCTGCCGATCAGCAGGTACGCCTCGACCAGCCAGGCGGCACACAGGTGGAAGCCACCTTCGCCGCCGGGCAGGCCGTCGTCGTGGTGGTAGCGGTACACCGTCGCACCACTGCGCAGTTCGGCCTCGGTGGCCACCACCGTCGCGGCGAAGCGCGGGTCGGCGGGGTCGATCAGGCCGCTGAGGCCGATGTGCAGGGTGGCCGCGTCCAGATCGGTGCCGTCGTAGGCGGCGGTGTAGGACTGGACCTCGTCGTTCCAGCCCTTCGCCTTCACCTCGTCGGCGATCGTGTCGCGCAGGATCACCCAGTCGGGATCGGCGGCGCGATCGAAACGTTGCGCCAGGGTCAGGGCGCGGTCGATGGTGAGCCAGCCCATCACCTTCGAGTACACGTGGTGGCGCGGATTGCCGCGGATCTCCCAGATGCCGTGATCGGGCTCGGTCCAGCGACGCTGCACCGCCGACACCATCGCGTGCACCAATTCCCAGTCGGCATCCGGCAGGGCCTTGGCGGGCGAGATGATGCCCTGACGCTCGCGCTCGTGCGCCATCGAGGTGATCAGGTCGACGATCGGCCCGAACACGTCGAGCTGGACCTGCATATTGGCCGCGTTGCCCACCCGCACCGGCCGCGACCCGGCATAACCGGGCAGCACGTCGATCACGGCTTCGGGCGGCAGCGTCTCGCCGTAGATCGTGTACAGGGGGTGCAGCCGCTCGGGCCCCGGCAGGGTGTCGAGCACCTTGTGCACCCAGCCGAGGAACTCCTCGGCCTCGGTCAGTGAGCCGAGGGTCACCAGCGCCTGCGCGGTGAGCGACGCGTCACGCAGCCAGCAGTAGCGGTAGTCCCAGTTGCGCACGCCGCCGATGTCCTCGGGCAGCGAGGTGGTCGCCGCGGCCAGGATCGACCCCGACGGCCGGTGCACCAGCCCGCGCAGCGTCAGCGCGGAACGCTTCATCAGATCCGGCTTGAGCGGCGGCAACAGCAACCCGGCCGCCCACTGCGCCCAGTACTGCTCGGCGAGCTGGCGGCGCTGCGGTTCCGGTGTCATCGACGGCGCGAGATCAGCCGTACCGCACCGCAATTCGAGGATCACGGGCGCGGTCGACGGATCGACCACCGCGCGCGCCTGCTGATTGGTTCCGTCGGACAGGATCTCCCATTCGACACCGGGGGAGCGCAGCACCATCGGATCGTTGGTGCCGCTGACGACGATTCCGTTGCGCACGGCTTCCATCCGCACCGGCACCTGCCCGAACTCCGGCTGCGGCGCGAAGGTGACAACGGCTTTCGCCGCGCCGGAGATCACCCTGGTCAGGTCGGTCCGGTTGGGCGCCACGTCGTGGGGCAGGTAGTCGGCCACTTGCAAACTGGCCCACCGTGTTTCGACCGTCATCGTGCCGTCGACATAGCGCTGCGACAGCGGCAGGCTCGGTCGCTCCGGTGCCACCGTGAAATGCCCGGCCGCCGCGCCGCCGAGCAGGTGCGCGAACACCGCCGCCGAATCGGGCTCGGGATGGCAGAACCAGGTGACGGTCGCGTCAGGGGTGAGCAGCGCGACCGAGCGCGGGCTGGCCAGCATGCTCAACCGCTCGATCCGTGGCGCGCTCGCCCCGGCCAGCCAGGTGCGCCGCTCCTCGACCAGGAACGCCAGCGCGCGCGCCACGTCCTCGGTGGAGTCCACGTGCAGCTTGGCGATGCTCTCGCCCTCGCCGACCTTGATGCCGACGTCGGGTCCGGAGAGCACCCGGAACGCCTTCTCGTCGGTCACGTCGTCGCCGAAGAATACTGCGGCAGAAGCGCTTTCCTGATGACGGATGGTGTCGAGCGCGGTGCCCTTGTCGGTCGGGATCACCGCGAGCTCGATCACCGCCTTGCCTTCGGTCACCTGCACGCCCACCCAGCACGCCGGGCCTTGACGCGCGGAAGTCAGTGCGCGCCTGCCGATCTCGGGGCTGGCATTGCGCACGTGCAGTGCGGCGCTGGCCGGCTTCATCTCGACGGTCACGCCCGGGTTCTCGGCGGCGATCTTCGAGAACGCGGAATTGATCTCTGTCAGTAGCTGTTTGGCGTCGTTGTCGATCGCGTGCACGAAGCCGACGTCGAACTCGGAGCCGTGGCTGCCGATCAGTTGCACCTCGACCGGCAGGCGCGAGAGCGCGGCCAGATCGCGTAGTGCCCGACCGGAAATCACCGCGGCCGTAGTGTTCGCCAGCCCCGCCAGCGCGCGTAACGCGCTCACCGATTCCCGCTGGGGAAAGGCTTTCGCCGGGTCGGACACGATCGGGGCGATAGTCCCGTCGTAGTCCGAGGCAACCAGTAGCCGCGGCACGCGCGCAACCGACGCCAGTGCACGGCGGACATCCAAGGGCAGTTCCTGTGCGCTCACGCATCCAACCTAGTGATGGGAGGAGTTGATCAGGGGGCGCGAAAAACAATACTGCGTCAATTTTGCCGCGCGAGCGGCGCGGCGGGTTGTGCGCACGACCCCCGGTCGTTTGCTCGCGACTTTACGGCAAATTACGGACCGTTGGTCCACCACCGCACCCCGGATCCGTCGAGCTCACCGGGAGGATGCGCGGGTCGGCGAGGCGCGCGGGGCCGGTAGATGCACTGTTTCGCATATGCGACGTCGGCTATGCATCTTCCTACTGGAAGACGCACAGCCGACGGGTGTCTACCGCGATGGGCGATTTGTGATGTTGCGGTGGTGAGATTTGCCGGGTTGCTACGTTATCCGCGATCGCCCAGCAACAGGTCGACGGTGAGCTCGAGTCGTTCCGTGACATCGGTCGCCGAGGCGCGCCGGGTGAGCCACGCCACCAGGTTCGACAGCCACACATCGGAGATGACGCGGGCGATGGCGAGCTGGCGATCGTCGGGCTCGCCGTCGCTCATCGCGCGGGCGAAGACCCGGTCCATCACCTTGCCGACTCGATCCACCTCCGCGGCGGCCGAGGCGTCGGCGAACATGAACGCGCGCGTCATCGCCTCGGTGAGCAGGGGGTCGCGCTGCATCATCCGGGTGATCTGGGTGAGCAGCACGTGCATGCGCTCGGACGGACCGTCGCCGTCGGGTAGTGGCTTGCGCTTGCCCTCGAACATCTCGAATTCCCTGGCCAGCGCCGAAACGAGCAGGTGCACCTTGGACGGGAAATAGCGATACAGGGTGCCGACTGCCACATCGGCGCGCTCGGCGACCGCCCGCATCTGCACGGCGTCGTAGCCGCCCTTGGAGGCCAGCGCGAGGGTGGCGTCGAGGATGCGCTTGCGCCGGTCGCGTTGCGCGCTGGAGCTGAGCTCGTCCTCGGACAGCGTCGTCACGGTGGGCGTTGGTGCGGGACTGTCCATCGTGGAAACCCTTTCGCGTCAGTGGCAATTCATCGGCCGAGCCGAAGCCCGGAGCCTACTGCGAGTGTAGGTGTCTTGACTTATACCCGGCTCAGATATTAGAACATGTTCTAGGAGTGGGAACCACGCCGGAAGGGCGGATCTTCTTGTGACCATCGCCACCACTGACGAGCACAAAGCCGTCGCGGCATCGCTGCGAGGCTGGGCGAGCACGGTCGCGCCGATTGAAACAATGCGCGCCGGCGGCTCGGCCGCTTGGCGCGAGTACTGGACCGGGCTGAGCGAGTTCGGGCTGTTCGAGGTCGCGCTGCCCGAGGACAATGGCGGGCTCGGCGGTACGGTCACCGACCTCGCCGTGATGCTCGAGCAAACCGGCGACGACCTGGTCGGTGGTCCGGTACTGGCCACCGCGCTGGCCGGGCTGATCGCCGAGGGCGCGCTCGGCGAGGGCGCGCCGTGTGCGCTCGCGATGCCCGGCGACGAGCAGGCGGCCAAGGCTGTCGCCACCGATGCGGGCTGGAGTGTCACCGGCACTTGGGATTTCGTCTACGGCGCCGATGCGCAGACGCAGGTCCTGGTGCCGGCGAACACCATCGAGGGGGTCCGCTGGCTGCTGATTCCCGCTGCGGCAGTGGAGATCACGCCGTTGGCGCACGGTGATCACACCGTGCCGCTGGCGCGGGTGAACGCCACCGACGTGGCTGTCCCCGCTGAGCACGGCTTCGCGCCAGCGGCCGATGTCACCGATCTCTTCGTGGCGCTCGCCGTCGCCGAACTGGCCGGTGTGGCCGGCTGGACGCTGCGCACGGCCGTCGAATACGCCCGTGTCCGTGAGCAATTCGGCAAACCGATCGGCAGCTTCCAGGCGATCAAGCACCTGTGCGCCTGGATGCTGTGCCGCACCGAACTCATCCGGGCGGTCGCCGCCGACGCGGCCGCCGCGATCGACGAGGGCGGCGACGAGCTGCCCATCGCCGCCGCCGTCGCCGCATCGGTGGCGCTCGACGCGGCGGTCGACAATGCCAAGGATGCCATCCAGGTCCTCGGCGGCATCGGCTTCACCTGGGAACACGACGCGCACTTCTACCTGCGCCGGGCGAGCTCGCTGCGCCAGCTCCTCGGCGGTTCGGCGCGCTGGCGGGCCAGGGTCGCCGAGCTCACCAGGGACGGTCAGCGTCGCACCACCGGCGCCGAACGGGTGCTCGGTGACGCTGCCGTCGATACCGCACTGGCCGACGAGATCGCCGGAATCGCCGCCCTCGAACCCGCTGACCAGGCACGTGCGCTGGTGGAGGCGGGCATGGTGATGCCGCACTGGCCGCGCCCCTACGGCCGCGCCGCCGACCCGATGACCTGCCTGCAGATCGCCGAACAACTGCGCCGCGCCGAGCTGGCGACCCCCGACCTCGCCGTCGCGGGCTGGGCCGTGCCGACGCTGCTGCGTTTCGGCACCGAGGAGCAGATCGAACGCTTCGTCTGGCCGACCCTGCACGGTGAGGTCATCTGGTGCCAGTTGTTCAGCGAGCCCGGCGCCGGCTCCGATCTCGCCGCGCTGCGCACCACCGCCGAGAAGGTCGACGGCGGCTGGGTGCTGCGTGGCCAGAAGGTGTGGACCTCGCTCGGGTCAACCGCGAACTGGGGTATCTGCCTGGCCCGCACCGATCCGTCGGCGGCCAAGCATCGCGGGATCAGCTACTTCCTCGTCGATATGCGCGCCGCGGGCGTGCAGGTGCGCCCGCTCGTGCAGATCACCGGCGAGGAGAAGTTCAGCGAGGTCTTCCTCGATGACGTGTTCGTGGCCGACGATTGCCTGGTCGGCGCGCTGAACAACGGCTGGAAGATCGCGCGCACCACGTTGTCGGCCGAGCGGGTCGCGATGGGCGGCGGCGGCATCGGTGGCGCGCTCGAGGCCCTGCTCGACCGTTTCCCGGTCGGTGGATGGGGAACAGAACTGCGTGAGGACCGTTTCGGCGCGCTGATCACTTCTTCGGTTGCTGGATCATTGCTGGAACAGCGAATCGCGGTGGCGACGATGGCAGGCGTCGACGCGGGCGCCCAAGCCGGCGTCCGTAAACTGGTCGGGGTCCGGCATCGGCAGGAGCTGGCGGAATACGCGCTGGAACTTGTCGGCCAAGAAGGCTCTCTGGACAGCGATGCTCTGAAAGAATTCCTGCTTACCCGGTGTCTCTCGATTGCGGGCGGTACCGAGCAGATCCTGTTGACCGTGGCCGCCGAACGGATTCTCGGCCTGCCGCGCGATGCGGACAGTTAGCTCGATGAGGGAGGACGCCGTGGATTTCACCCGCGACGAAAGCGCCGACGCCGTAGCCGAGGTGGTGGTAAGCCTGCTCGAACGTGAGCCGGCCAGGGACATGGCCCTGTGGCCGAGCCTGGTCGACTCCGGTCTGCTGGCGGTACCGGTACCGGAGCGATTCGGTGGCGACGGAATGGGACTGCTCGAGGTGTCGGCCATGCTCATGGAGCTGGCCACCGATGCCGCCGCGGTGCCCGCACTACCGACCTTCGGGTTCGGTGTGTTGCCACTGCTGGGCGTGCTGTCCGACGAGGTGGCCGAGCGCGTACTCGCCGAGGTCGGCAAGGGCACCGTGCTCACCGCCGCGCTCAACGAGCAGGGCGCGCCGTTCACCACCGCGCCGACCACCAAGGCGGTGCGCGACGGCGACACGGTGCGGATCACCGGCCGCAAGACCGGCGTGATCTACGCGTCGGAGGCGCGGTGGATTCTGGTACCCACCGATGCCGGTGTGGCACTGGTGGATTCGGTCGCGCCGGGGCTGGAGATCATTCCGGTGGCCGGTTCGGCGGGCATCCCGGAGGCGACGCTGGTCCTCGACGACGTCGAGATCCCGGCCGACCAGCTGCTGCCCGACGCGCTGCCCGTGCTGCACCGCCACGCCCTGGCGAGCATCGGCGCGGTCGC
Source organism: Nocardia sp. FBN12 (assembly GCF_050320175.1). GTDB lineage: Bacteria > Actinomycetota > Actinomycetes > Mycobacteriales > Mycobacteriaceae > Nocardia. The sequence goes on from NZ_CP190048.1 coordinate 6,488,235, forward strand.
CGACGGTCTGCTCAAGGGCGCGATCACGCTCACCGCCGAGCACGTGCGTACCAGAGAACAGTTCGGCAGGCCGCTGGCCGAATTCCAGGCCGTGGCTCAGCAGATCGCCGATCTGTACGTCGTCTCGCGCACCCTGCACGTGGCCGCGGAGTCGGCGTGCTGGGCGCTGGCGCAGACCGATTCGTCGCCCGAGCACCAGCACCGGGTCGACGAGGATCTCGAGGTGCTCGCCTACTGGGCCGCCGCCGAAGTCCCGCGCGCCATGCAGAAATGTCATCACTTGCACGGTGGACTCGGTGTGGATATCACCCACCCGATGCACCGCTACTACTCGCAGGCCAAAGACCTCGCCCGGCTACTCGGCGGTGCGGGGCTGCGGCTCGACCTTCTGGGGGCAAGATGTTCATCGATCTGACCGCCGAACAGCGGCGGTTGCGCGAAGAATTGCGTTCCTATTTCGCCGATCTCATCAGCCCGGCCGAAGCCGCGGCGATGGCGGTGGACCGGCACGGCGACACCTACCGCGAGGTGGTGCGCCGGATGGGCCGCGACGGCTGGCTCGGTGTCGGCTGGCCCAAGGAATTCGGCGGCCAGGGTTTCGGCCCGATGGAACAGCAGATCTTCTTCAACGAGGCGGTCCGCGCGGATGTTCCGCTGCCGCTGGTCACCCTGCTCACCGTGGGGCCGACCTTGCAGAAGTACGGCACCGACGCGCAGAAGAAGAAGTTCCTGCCCGGCATCCTCTCCGGCGACATCCATTTCGCCATCGGCTACTCCGAGCCGTCGGCGGGCACCGACCTCGCCGCGCTGCGTACCACCGCGGTACGCGACAGCGACGGTGACTGGGTTGTCAACGGGCAGAAGATCTTCACCACCGGCGCCCACGAGGCCGACTACGTCTGGACGGCCTGCCGCACTGGCACGGTCGAGTCCCGCCACCGTGGCATCACGATCCTGATCGTGGACACCAAGGATCCCGGCTACTCCTGGACCCCGATCATCACCTGCGACGGCGCCCACCACACCAACGCCACGTACTTCGACGATGTGCGGGTGCCCGCGGACATGCTCGTCGGCGAGGAGAACCGCGGCTGGCGGTTGATCACCACCCAGCTCAACCACGAGCGTGTCAGCCTCGGCCCTTCGGGCAAGATCGAACAGCTCTACGACCGGCTGCGCGACTGGTCGGCGGAGCACGGCCTGCTCGGCGAGCCGGAAGTTCGTCGCGCGCTCGGCCGGGTGCGAACCATGGTGCGGCTCAACGAGTTGCTGAACTGGCAGGTTGCCGCCGCCGACACCGCCGCCGCGCAGAACGCGGTGATCGCCGATGCCTCGGCCACCAAGATCTTCTCCACCGAGTCGCTGCAGGAAGCGGGCCGCGTGGTCGAGGAGATCATCGGCCGCTACGGCGACGCGGCCGAGCCCGGCACCGCCGAGTTGCTCGGCTGGCTGGATCGGCGCACCAAGCAGAACCTCGTCGTCACCTTCGGCGGCGGCGTCAACGAGATCATGCGCGAACTGGTCGCCACCGCGGGCCTCGATCTGCCGCGCGTCCCCCGATGAACAAGGAGCGGCGCGTGCCGGACAGCATCACCCCCGAAGATATTCCGGAAGCACTGGCGAAATTGTCGGCGGCGGGCCAGTCCGCGCCGCGTGTCGGTCGTGACCCGGTGAACCAGCCGATGATCCACAACTGGGTCGAGGCGCTGGGTGACACCAACCCGATCTACGTCGACGCCGAAGCCGCGAGGGCGGCAGGCCATCCCGGCATCGTCGCTCCGCCCGCCATGGCGCAGGTGTGGACGATGAACGGTCTGCGCGGAGTGCGCACCGCCGACGACCCACTCGGCCTGGCGACCCAGTTGCTCGACGACGCCGGTTACACCTCCGTTGTCGGGACCAACTGTGAGCAGACCTACCACCGCTACCTGGTGCCAGGGGAGGAGGTGACGGTTTCCAGCAGGCTGTCGGAGTTCAAGGGCCCCAAGCGCACCGGACTCGGCGACGGCTGGTTCCTGACCTTCACCACCACCTGGTCGGTCGGCGACGAGGTCGTCACCGAAATGCTGTTCCGCATCCTGAAATTCGCGCCGGCTACCGCCGCTGCGACGGATGAGCAGGCTTCGGCATCGCCCAGTGTCGCGCCCGCCGGTCGCGTCAGCCCCGTCATCTCCCGCGATACCGAGTTCTTCTGGGCGGGAACCGAAGTCGGTGAACTGCGCATTCAGCGTCTGCCCGACGGCACGCTGCGCCACCCGCCCGTTCCCGCGCTGTGGCAGGACAAATCGGAGACCTCCGACTACGTGGTCGCCGCGGGCACCGGCACGGTGTTCAGCTTCGTCGTGCACCACGCGCCCAAGGTGCCCGGTCGCGATCTGCCCTTCGTGGTCGCCCTGGTCGAACTCGACGAGGGTGTGCGCATGCTCGGTGAACTGCGTGGCATCGACTCCGCCGATGTCGCTGTCGACCAGCCTGTCCGCGTCGCCTTCGAAAAGCTCCCCGACGGCACCGTGCTGCCGTACTGGCAGGCCGTGTGATGACCACAAAGGACGCACCGATGACTCCCACCGTCGAACTCGCCACCCTCGCGGTGGGAACCACCTTGCCGCCGTTGGTGATCCACGCCGACCCCACGTTCGTGATCAGCACGGCCCTGGCCACCAGGGACTTCCAGGACGTGCACCACGACCGCGACAAGGCTGTCGAGCGCGGGTCGAGCGACATCTTCGTCAACATCCTCACCGACACGGGTCTGGTGCAGCGCTTCGTCACCGACTGGGCGGGTCCACGCGCGCTGGTCAAGCGGATCGCCCTTCGCCTCGGCGTCCCGCTGTATTCCGGTGACACCCTGACTCTGTCGGGCACCGTCACCGAGATCGACGGTGACCAGGTCACCATCGACGTGCACGGCATGGACAGTCTCGGCGAACACATCACCGCCACGGCCGTCGTCGTCCTTCCCGATCTGGAGCCGAAATGAGCACCACCTCAGCCGAATCCGCTGACCGCACCGGCCTTTCCGGTCGCGCCGCCATCGTCGGCATCGGTGCCACCGACTTCTCCAAGGACTCCGGGCGCAGCGAATTGCGTTTGGCGGCAGAGGCTGTCAGCGCGGCGCTGGCCGACGCGGGTCTCACGCCCGCCGATGTCGACGGCCTCACCACCTTCACCATGGACACCAACACCCAGGCCGCGGTGGCAAGGGCGGTCGGCATTCCGAGCCTGAAGTTCTTCAGCCACATCGGTTATGGCGGTGGTGCTGCCTGCGCGACGGTGCAGCAGGCCGCGATGGCCGTGGCCACCGGGGTGGCCGATGTCGTGGTCGCCTACCGCGCGTTCAACGAACGTTCCGGTGCCCGATTCGGTCAGTTCTCGCCGGCGCTGGCCGCCGCCCCCACCTCCTCGGGGATCGACGCGGGCTGGGCCTACCCGCAGGGTCTCGGCACGCCCGCCGCGCAGGTCGCGATGGTGGCCCGCCGCTACATGCACGTCACCGGCGCGACCAGTGCCGATTTCGGCGCGGTGGCGGTGGCCGATCGCAAGCACGCCGCGGTGAACCCCAACGCCTTCTTCTACGGCAAGCCGATCACCCTGGAACAGCACCAGGATTCGCGCTGGATCGCCGAACCGCTACATCTGCTCGACTGCTGCCAGGAGTCCGACGGCGGCGTCGCCATCGTGGTCACGAGCGCCGAGCGCGCCCGCGATCTCCCGCAGCGTCCGGCGATCATCGCGGCCGCGGCCCAGGGCAGCGGCGCCGACCAGTATGTGATGACCAGCTACTACCGCGATGCCATGACGGGCCTGCCGGAAATGGGTCTGGTCGGCGACCAGCTCTGGGCGCAGAGCGGCCTGACCGCCGCCGACATGCAGGCCGCCATCCTCTACGACCACTTCACCCCGTTCGTCCTGATGCAGCTCGAGGAGCTCGGCTTCTGCGCTCGCGGCGAGGCGAAGGAGTTCATCGCCGACGGCGCCATCGAGCTCGGCGGCCGTCTCCCGCTCAACACCCACGGCGGCCAGCTGGGCGAGGCCTACATCCACGGCATGAACGGCATCGCCGAAGCGGTCCGCCAGATCCGCGGCACCTCGGTCAACCAGGTCGACGCCCTGGAACGCATCCTGGTCACCGCAGGCACCGGCGTCCCCACCTCCGGACTAGTCCTGACGTCGTAACCTCTCGCTTGTAGGGCAGCACGTTCGCGAGTAGTGCGGCGCTTGCCGGGTTGAGGAGTCGAACCGCTCGGCGCGCCTCTCGTACGCTTTACCGGGTGACTCCCCGCCATCTGGTCGACGTGCACATCTTGCTGATCCGCGGTGACCAGGTCCTGCTGAGCCTGCGTCGCAGCGGTGACGAGTTCGATCACCGTTGGCACCTGCCGTCGGGGAAGCTCGAAGGCGGGGAGTCGGTGGCGGGGGCCGCGGTTCGCGAAGCCGCGGAGGAGGTCGGGGTCGACATCGATCCGGCCGCCTTGCGTCTGTTCCACGTCGCTCATGTAACCGCCCCGGGTCGTGACTCCCGGCTCGGTCTGTTCTTCCGCGTCGAGGACTGGCGCGGTGAACCTTTCAATCGTGAACCCGACAAATGCTATGCACTGCAGTGGTTTCCGCTGACCGCGTTGCCCGCCGACCTGATCGAATACACCGCCCTGGGATTGGCTGCCCTGAATTCATCCGCACCCTATTCCGAATTGGGTTGGCCGGGTTGATAGTTACGCCCGCTCGTCAGGAACTCGGCCAACGGTCTGGCGAGCTGGTCGGCATCGCCCGCCGATCCGGCCCGTAGCCCGGCGAACCGATCGAAGACGAGTCCTTCCAGCAGCGCGAGCAAGTCGTGCGCCGACTCGCGGGGATCGGCGGCGCCGAGGGCGTCGAATAGTTCGGTGGCGCGGTCGAGGGAGAACAGGCTGCCTGCCAGGCGGGCGTGTGGCTCCGGGTCGGACAGGACCTCGATGATCAGCGCGTGCCGGGCGATCAGCTCGTTGCGGCGATGGGTGAGCAGGTGCTCGAGCCAACCGGCGATATCGTGAGCGACCTGCACAGGGTCTGGCGGTCGGCTGTCCGGTTCATCTTGCGCGGCAATGAAATCCGCGCGCGATCGAGCGGTGATCCCGTCCGCCACCGCCTCGATCAAAGCTTGCCGCGTACGGAAGTAATACGAGGTCGAACCCGGTGGCAATGCCAGCTGGGCGTCCAGCGCGCGGTGCGTGAGCGCGCGGATCCCGCGGGTCGCGATGAGGTCGACTGCGCCCGTCACGATCTGCGCTCGCCGGTCTGTGGACATCGTCACCTCTCCTGGCCGTCAGCTCCGCCGGTCCTCTACAACTGTAGAGGACGAAAGAAGGTTCGCATGAAACCCGGCACCGTGGTGCTCGACCCCGCACAACAGGCGGCTCTGAACGCGCTCGCAGCACTTGTCCCGGTCGACCGGCACGTCGGACGCGGGCGGCGCGGCGGCAAGCGGGCGGGTCGCTCCGGTATCTATCTGCACGGACGCCCAGGTCGCGGCAAGACCATGGTGATGGATCGCTTCTTCGCCACGGTCGACACAAACCGCAAGCGCCGCTTCCACTTCCACAGCTTCTTCGCGGCCCTGCACACCAACGCCCACACCCTCGGCTCGATCGAACGCGCCATCGACGAGCTCCTCGGCGACGCCGACCTGATCTGCTTCGACGAATTCCACGTCACCGACATCGGCGACGCCATGCTGATCGCCCGCCTGCTCGACGCCCTCTTCGCCGACCACCGCACCCTCGTCGTCACCTCGAACTACCGCCCCGAGGACCTCCTGCCCAACCCCCTGTTCCACGACCACTTCCTGCCCTCCATCGAGCAGATCCTGGCCAACCAGAACGTCGTCACGCTCGACGGGCCGCTCGACTACCGCACCCGCACCACACGCCGTGACAGCGGCTTCCTCGCAGGCTGTTACGTGCTCACAGCGGCGTTTCCCCGCCCTCGCATCGGCGGCGAGCCTGCCGGATTCGGCGACGTCGGGCGGCCCGCTGTCGACGTGCCTCTCGGCAACGGCCGCACCCTCCGCGCCCACATCGCCGACGACACCATCACCGTCGACTTCCACGACATCTGCGCCGCCCCCACCAGTGCCTCCGACTACCTCCGACTCACCGAGCGCTACCGCCACTTGACCCTGCGCCAGGTCCCGCCACTGCGCGAGGTCCCACCCGACTGGTCCATGCGTCTGGTGAACCTCGTGGACGTCCTCTACGACGCCGATCTCCCGTTCACCATCCACGCCACCGAGCCCGCACACGACCTGACAGCGGGCGTCCCGGCGATCCCCGATCTGGCTCGCACCGCCAGCCGCCTCGGTGAGTTGCCATTAACTGGCGCGGTGAACGTTCGCACTGCTTAGCAAGCCCTTGATCCCGGGGGGACAATAAGAGGGGAGAGGTCCAAAAGCATCGATTTCCTCTCGAGCGGACCACTCGGCATGTAACTATGTGGCTGTTTTGTGCAGTCTCTGGGGTTTGGTGGTACAGCTGTGATCGGGGTGAATCAGCCCATAACGCGGGCGATTGTCGTGATCGCACTGGTCGTCGCTTCGACGATCGCGTTGCAGGGCACGCTGCCCGGCTCCGGCGAGACTTCGACCGGAGCCCCTTCCCCACTGCTCATCGCCGTGATGCCGGTATTGCTGCTGGTCTCGATCGTCATCCTGGTCGCGGGCGTGATCGCCAGCCAGCATCGGCTGCCCCTTGCGATGCCGGAGGCCGAGCGCGACGCGCTGCCGCGCATCCAGTGGCGCCGGCTCGCACTGCTGGTTCCGATCGCCGTCGCCGCGGTCGCGCTGATCTTCGCCGGTGGCGTCACCGCGCTGTTCCTGCTGCCCGGCGCCCGCCCGATGAGTCCCGCCTCCGAGACACTGACCGAGGGTTCGGGCCCGGTCCCCACCACCGATACCCATGCCGCCGACCCGACGACCGGGCCGACGGAACTCACCGGTACCGCCCTGGTGATCGCCGCGGTCCTGGCCATCGTGCTGATCGTGGTCGCGCTGCTCGGCCTGATCGTCGTCGCGGTGGCCGCGCGCCGCGAACCGGCCTCCGCCGTGCCCGTCGAGGACGAGCCGTCTCCCAGCGAAGTCGATTCCCTCACGCGCGCAGCCGAAATGGGCCTCGCCGCGATGAACGCCCCTGGCCAGGACCCGCGCACCGCCATCATCGCCTGCTATGTGGCGATGGAGCGCGGCCTGTCCAGCGACCGCGCCGCCCGCCCGCTCGCCTCGGACACCCCGATGGAAGTACTCGCGCGAGCGTTCGAAAGTGGTGTGCTGCACGATGCTTCGGCCCGCGAGCTGGTCGCGCTGTTCGAGGAGGCGCGGTTCAGCCCGCACTCGATGCTCGAATGGCAGCGCATGCGCGCCGAACAACTGCTCCGCATCGTGCTCACCGATCTGCAGCATCGGTTGGTGACGGCATGAGCGGTCAGCGCCCGGAGGCGGCAGCTCGCGTCACCACGCAGGGCGCCCGAGCATGCCAGGAGGGCGCAGCGTGAGTCGGACTTCGGTGATTGTCACGGCCGTGCTCGCGGTCGCTGTGATCGAAGTGGCGTTGGTGCGGCTGGATCGTGACTCGGTGCTGCTCGCGGTCGCCGTTCCGGTGGCCGTGGCGCTCGCGATGCTGGTCTGGTCGCTGCGCCACCGGGTGATTCGCGAGGAACCGCTCACCGAATACATCGACAACGGACCGGCGGAGATGCTCGGTCGCTGGCACGCGCGCGCCGAGATGCTCACCGCCCGCGCCGACGGCACCCGCGCCGACTGGGACCGCCACCTGCGTCCCTTGCTCGCCAAAGAGTTCGAATTGTCCACCGGGTTGAGGGTTTCCAAGAATCGCCGGGCCACCGAGGCCGCCGGTCAGCTGCAGTTCGGTCCCGAACTGTGGCGCTGGGTGGATCCGGCGAACTCCGCGCTGCGCGATCAGATCGGTCGCGCACCGGGTAGAGAGGCGCTGGATGAGATCCTGCGCCGTTTGCAGACGATGTGAGGGGTTAGAGGCCACCGATGACAATGCCGTTGAACGTGACCGTCCAGCGCTCCGATGCCGTGCTGCGCGAACTGGGCCGGGTCGTGGTCGGCAAGCGAGATGAGATGCAGCTCATCATGATTGCCGTGCTGGCCGGCGGGCACGTCCTCATCGAGGACCTGCCAGGTCTCGGAAAGACCCTGATCGCACGGTCTTTCGCGGCCGCGCTCGGACTCGACTTCACCCGCGTGCAGTTCACGCCCGATCTACTGCCCGCCGACCTGCTCGGGTCGACGATCTATGACATGGCGTCGGGCCGGTTCAACTTCCGGCGCGGTCCGGTGTTCACCAATGTGCTGCTCGCCGACGAGATCAACCGCACTCCGCCCAAGACCCAGGCCGCGCTGCTGGAGGCGATGGCCGAGGGTCAGGTGAGCATCGACGGTGAAACCTTCCTGCTCCCACAGCCGTTCGTGGTGCTGGCCACCGACAACCCGATCGAGTACGAGGGCACCTACCCGCTGCCGGAGGCGCAACTCGACCGCTTCGCCATTCAGCTGCGCCTCGGCTACCTCTCCGAGGCCGACGAGACGCAGATGATCCGGCGCAGGCTCGAACGTGGTTCCACCGCACCGCAGGTCGGCCAGGTGGTCGACGCGCAGGGGCTGTTGGAAATGCGTCAGTCGGTCGAATTCGTCACCGTGCATCCCGATGTGGTGAGTTACGTCGTCGCCCTGGCCTCGGCCACCCGCAGTCATCCGCAGGTGGAAGTCGGTGCCAGCCCGCGTGCCGAACTCGACCTCGTGCAGATGTCGCGGGCGAGGGCGCTGCTGCTCGGCCGCGACTACGTGATCCCCGAAGACGTGAAAGCGCTCGCGGTAGCGGCGATGTCGCATCGCATCACCCTGCGCCCCGAGATGTGGGTGCGCCGGATCCGCGGCGAAGACGTCATCACCGAACTACTCCGCCGGCTACCGGTGCCCCGCGCCACAAGCACATGAAGCATCGCGACGAATCCAGAACGGTCGAGGTCGACCTCCGGTGGCGGCCCGCGCCGCTGGTGTTCATCCTGGCCGGCTGCGCGGCAGCGGCGCTGGTCGTCGCGGTGCTGCTCGGACAGTGGCAGCTGGTCGTCTTCGCCGCCCCGATGCTCGGTGTGCTCGCCACCGCGCCGTGGCAGCAGGCGCCGACCAGAGTGCAGGTCGACGGCAGCGGCACCGTTCGCTGTTTCGAGAACGAGGTGATCGGTTGCAGCGCTGTCGCTTTCGTGGAGAGCGGGCACGCGCTGCTGCGGATGACGGCCATGCCGATGCCGGGCCTGGAGATCGAGGTCGAGGAATCCCATGATTCCGGCGGTGCCCCCGCTGGCATGCGGCTCGGGCTCTCGGCCACCCGCTGGGGACGTTATCCGGTGCAGGTCAAGGTCTCGGCGCTGAGCCCGGCCGGTCTCGCGGTCGCGACCACCGAGCTGCCCGCCGCCAAGCTCTACGTCTATCCCATCGCCGACCCACAGCGAATGCGCTTGCCGCGCACCGAACTTCCCGATCGCATCGGCACCCACCTGACCCGCAGGCACGGCCCCGGCGTCGAATACGCCGATATCCGCGCCTACGCGCCGGGCGACCAGTTGCGCACCGTCAACTGGCCGGTGAGCGCACGGCGCGGCAGGCTCTACGTCACCCAGCGCTTCACCAACCGCTCCGCCGACGTGGTCGTCATGGTCGACACCTCCCAGCAGGCGCCCGGCCCGGCCAGCGCGTCACTGGAACTCTCGGTGCGCGGCGCGGCCCAGGTGGTGCAGTCGACCCTGCAATCCGGCGACCGCACCGCTGTGGTCTGCCTCGGCGAATCGCCCCGCTGGCTGCGCCCCGATATCGGCCGCAGGCAGTTCTATCGCATCGTCGACACCGTCCTCGGCGTCGGTGACGAACACGTCGAGACCACCGGCACCCTCGCACCGCACGCCGCCGTCCCGATCGGCGCGATCGTGGTCGCCTTCTCCACTCTGCTCGACACCCAGTTCGCGCTGTCCCTGATCGACCTGCGCAAACGCGGCCACGTGGTGGTCGCGGTCGACGTCTTGCGCGGCACACCCTTCGAGGACGGCCTCGACCCGACCATGGCCAAGATGTGGCAGCTCGAACGCGCCTCGATGTACCGCGACATGGGCACCGTCGGCGTCGACATCATCGCCTGGCCCGAAGGCACCCGCCTCGACCAGGCCATGCGCCTGCTGCCCGAACACCGCCGAGCCGTCCGGGTGCGCCGATGACCAGATTCCTCGCCCTGCTGGCCGGTCTGCTCCTGGTTGCCGCGGTCGCACTGATCAACCCCATCGCCGGGGTGGCGTCGCTGGCCCTTGTCATCGCGAGCTGGTGGTGGCGCCCCGCCTCGGTCGGCGCCGTCCTGATCGCCATCGCCGCCCTGGCACTCGCCGATGTCGGCGTCATAGCCTCAGCGGCAACAGGTTTGGTGGCCACCACCTACTTGCTGAACGCCGCCGTCCTGCACGCCCCCGAAGGCGTAGTGCCCACCACCATCCCCTCGGTCGGCGGCGCGGTCCTGTTCACCATCGCCGCCGCCACCGCCGCGATGGTCCCCGTCCAGCTGATCTGGGCGCCGCTGGCCGCCCCCATTCTCATCGTCGCGATCTACGCGCTCCTGGTCAGCGGCCTCTCGGCCAAAGGCCCCACCGTCGAAGAGATCCGCATCGAGTAGGACTCGCCTCAGGCGGGATCCTTGACCAGCACCGCGCGGGTGTAGAGCAGGGTGAAGCCCTGGGACTGGGCGTTGCGCTGGGACTTCGAGCCTGGCTCGGTGGTGATGACCGCGAGGTCGCAGTCGGTCGCGGATGCCGCGCTGAGGCGGGCGGCGAGGAGCGCTGTCTGGACACCCTTTCGGCGGTGTTGCGGCCGGGTAGCCGCCCCGCCGAGCACGGCGATGCCGTCGATCACCCGGAGGGTGGCACCGCCCGCGGGCTCGCCTGCGCGGTAGGCCACGTAGCGGTGGGAGCTGCCGGTCGGGGTCAGGTCCCGGATCGCAATGGCGAGGATGTCGCGCGGGAAATCTTCGTGAGCGGGGAGACCGTCACCGTCAGGGTGGGCGAAGCCCTCGACGACGATATCGAGCCAGGTGTCGAACCCGCCCTCGTCGTCGCGGCGTACGTCGACCGACGTCGGAATCGGCCAGGTACGTCCCCGCGGACGCAGGCCGAGCACGTTCTCGAACGACATCAATCGGTACCCGCGCGCGGTCAGGTCTGCCCCGATCCGCGGGTCGGCGAGATGTGCCAACTCCACCTGAACGGGCGCTCCCACCTCGGCATAGGCCGCTTCGACCGCCGCCCACTGCGCGGTCGAAGGCACTGCGCCGAACCCCACTCCCGCCACCTTGTTCATGGGCGAGTTCGGCCCCGCGAAACACGCTGCGCCACCGGCGATCTCTCGCGCGAACCCAGGCCCGCCGGCTCGATCGAGTCCCGCGCGCACGCCGCTGACGATGACGCCGGTCTCCATCCGCTCGATCCGCGCGGCCATCTCGGAATCACAGAACAACGCTGCGGAATCTTCGCTCATGCGTCAGTTATATCGCCACTGTCCAGCGAGTTTCGGAGACCTCAGCGCTCCGGCCGCCAGGGGATCCGGCCGTTGCCGTCGCCGGTGGGTGACCGGTTCTCGGACCAGTCCCACAGGGGCTGGAGGGATTCGGCGAGCAGGGCGCCCTCGGTGGTGAGTTCGTAGGCCCCGCGTTGGCCGTTCTTGCGGATCAGTGCCGCGGACTGGAGTTGCTGGAGCCGGTCCGAGAGCATGCTCGACGAGCAGTTGCCCATGCGTCGGCGCAGGTCGAGGAAGCCGAGCGGGCCGGGCTCGAGTTCCCAGATGACGCGCAGCATCCAGCGTTGGCCGAGTAGGTCGATCGCGGCCAGGATCGCTGGTGGTGGCTCGTCGCCGGTTGCGCTTCTCATTCAGAAGCACGATAGTTGCTTCTGAATGAGAAGCGTTATGACCGGTCGGGGATGTGACGAGGAGATCGACGATGGATTCGACAACGCGGCGGATCGTGCTGGTGACCGGCGCCTCGCGGGGGATCGGGGCGGAGGCGGCCGCGCAGTTCGGGGCGGCGGGAGCGCATGTCGTCGTGAACTTCCGGGAGAAGCGCAAGCGGGCAGAGGATGTCGCCGGCGCGATCGTGGCGGCGGGTGGGAGTGCCTCGGTGCTCGGTGCCGATGTCTGCGATCCGGCGGCTGTCGAGTCGATGGTCGAGGAGATCGGCCGGACATTCGGTCGGCTGGATACCTTGGTGCTCAACGCTTCCGGCGGGCTCGAACGGGATGCCGATCCCGGGTACGCGCTCCGGCTCAACCGGGACGCGCAGGTGAACCTGGCGACGGCGCTGCTGCCGCTGATCGCCCAGGGTGGCCGGATCGTGTTCGTGACCAGCCATCAGGCGCACTTCATCCACGAGAACGGCGACGTGCCAGCGGGTTACACGCCGATAGCGCGGAGCAAGCGGGCCGGCGAGGACGCGCTACGAGCGCTGATGCCCGAATTCCGGGAGCGCGGAATCGGTTTCACGGTGGTGTCCGGCGACATGATCGACGGGACGATCATCGTCCGCCTGCTGGAACGGCGCGACCCCGGCAGCGTCGAGTCCCGCCGCGCGGCGGGCCCTCTGCCGACGGTCGAGGATTTCGCGCGGGTGATCGTTCGGGCAGGCACCGAATCGGGCGCCGACGGCCACACGTACTACGTCGGCGGCGACGACTACCTCGCCGCCGGTGCGCTCACGAGGTGACCACGATGTGGGCCCGGCACGCCGAACGGCGTGACCCGGGTGCCGGGTCACGCCGTCAGGAGGGTCCGCTTCAGGCCGAGGCGGTGACCGAAGCTTCGCGCTGGAGTTCCAGGGCGATGTCGATGAGCTGGTCTTCCTGGCCGCCGACGAGCTTGCGCTTGCCTGCGCGGACGAGCATTTCGGCGGCGGAGACGCCGTAGCGTTCGGCCTGGCGTTCGGCATGGCGCAGGAAGCTGGAGTAGACGCCCGCGTAGCCCATCATCAGGGCTTGGCGGTCGAGCAGGCATTCCGACGGCATGGCCGGGCGGACGACGTCCTCGGCGGCGTCGGTGACGGCGAAGAAGTCGACGCCGGTCTTGATACCGAGCTTGTCGCAGACGCCGATGAAGGCTTCGACCGGCAGATTGCCCGCGCCCGCGCCGAAACGGCGAGCCGAGCCGTCGATCTGGGTGGCGCCCGCGCGCACGGCGTAGACCGAGTTCGCCACGGCGAGGCCGAGGTTCTCGTGGCCATGGAAGCCGACCTGGGCGTCGTCGCCGAGTTCGGAGACCAGGGCGGAGACACGGTCGGAGACCTGCTCGAGAACGAGCGCGCCCGCGGAATCGACGACGTAGACGCACTGGCAGCCCGCGTCGGCCATGATGCGGGCCTGCTTGGCCAGGTTCTCCGGGGTGGTGGAGTGGGCCATCATGAGGAAGCCGACGGTCTCGAGGCCGAGTTCGCGCGCGAGACCGAAGTGCTGGATCGAGACATCCGCCTCGGTGCAGTGGGTGGCGATACGGCAGATGGACGCGCCGTTGTCCTGGGAGACCTTGATGTCTTCCTTCACGCCGACGCCCGGCAGCATGAGGAAGGCGATCTTGGCCTGCTTGGCGGACTCGGCGGCGGCCTTGATCAGCTCCTGCTCAGGGGTTTTCGAGAAACCGTAGTTGAACGAGGAACCACCGAGACCGTCACCGTGTGTCACCTCGATCACCGGGACGCCCGAACCATCAAGGGCGGCAACGATATCGCGCACCTCGGCCACGGTGAACTGGTGACGCTTGTGATGCGAGCCGTCGCGCAGCGAGGTGTCGGTGACCCGCACATCGAGTTCGCCCGAGAAGGGCTTGAGGATATTGCTCATGGTCGAAACTCCTTACACCCGAGCCGAAGTGATCTGGTCGGCCAGCACGTCACCCACGCGGGTGGCGGCGGCGGTCATGATGTCGAGGTTGCCCGCGTACGGCGGCAGGAAATCGCCCGCGCCTTCGACCTCGACGAAGATCGACACCTTCGCCATGCCACCGGAGATCACCGACGGGTCGTCGAACTGCGGATCGTTGAGTAGCCGGTAGCCGGGAACGTACTGCTGGATCGACTTCTCCATGGCGAAGATGCTCTCGGCGATGGCGTCTCGATCAGCGTCCTCGGGAATGGCACAGAAAATGGTGTCGCGCATGATCATCGGCGGCTCCGCCGGGTTCATGATGATGATGGCCTTACCGCGTTGCGCTCCGCCGATGGTCTCGACACCCTTGGAGGTGGTCTTGGTGAACTCGTCGATGTTCGCGCGAGTGCCCGGACCGGCCGATACCGAGGCCACCGACGCCACGATCTCGGCGTAGGCCACCGGCACGACACGCGACACCGCCGCCACCATGGGAATGGTGGCCTGGCCACCGCAGGTGATCATGTTGACGTTGCGCGCGTCCCGCAGCGAATCCAGGTTCACCGCGGGGATCACGGCCGGGCCGACCGCGGCCGGGGTGAGGTCGACGGCGCGGATGCCCGCGGCCTCGTATTTCGGCGCGTACGCGCGGTGCACGTAGGCGGAGGTGGCCTCGAACAGCAGATCCGGCTTCTCGTCGAGGGCGAGCAGCCAGTCCGCGCCTTCGGCGGAGGTTTCCAGACCCAGTCCGCGTGCCCGCTTCAGCCCCTCCGAATCCGGGTCGATGCCGATCATCCAGCGCGGCTCGATCTTGTCCGAGCGAAGCAGCTTGTAGAGCAGGTCGGTGCTGATGTTGCCGGACCCCACGATCGCGGCGGTGACTTTGCTGGTCACGGTGTACTCCTTGGGAAGTTCAGCTGAAACGCAGACGGACAGAACCGAGCCCGGAGAACTCGGCATGGAAGTCGTCACCGGGACGGGCGTCGATGGCGCGGGTGCAGGAACCGGGCAGCACGATGTCGCCCTTCTTCAACCGCACCCCGAAGGTCGCGACCTTGCGCGCCAGCCACGCCACGGCGATCACCGGATCGCCGAGCACCGCGTCGCTGCGGCCCTCGGCGATGACCTCGCCGTTGCGGGTGAGTACGGCGTCGATCGCGGTGATGTCGATGTCGCCGGGTGCGACGCGCTCCTTGCCGAGCACCCACCCGGCCGAGGAGGCGTTGTCGGAGATGGTGTCGGTCAGGCCGATCTTCCAGTCCTTGATGCGTGAGTCGATGAGTTCGATCGAGGGCGCGTACGCGACGGTCGCGGCCAGCACATCGGCTTCGGTGCAGTCCTCGCCGGGCAGATCGGCGCCGAGCACGAATCCGACCTCGACCTCCACGCGCGGCAGCAGGAACTTCGAGGTGTCGACGGGGACATCTTCGAAGACCTCCATATCGGCGAGCAGGTGACCGTAGTCGGGCTCGTCGACGCCCATCATCTCCTGCATCGCCTTCGACGACAGTCCCACCTTGTGTCCGACGACCCGAGCACCGGTGCGCAGCCTGCGCTGGATATTGAGCAGCTGGATCTCGTAGGCATCGACCACATCGATGTCGGGGAACCGGTCGACGAGGGGCGCCACGGCGACCCGGTCGTCTTCGGCGCGGGCGAGTTCGTCGGCGAGTTGAGTTCGTACCGCGTCAGGCAGCACGCGGACCTCCTTGGCAGCACGGCATGGGTCGGACAGGACGTTCCAGACCTCAAAACTGTAACTGGTTTCGCCTGACGACGTCACCGGTTCACCTGACCATACAACGCGACTACAGGTGATTTCTATAACACGTTCCACTTTGTCTAGGGCAAACGATGAAGCCCGCTGGAACAAGTTCTACTTTCGGCTGTCAAACTTCGAAGCGCTTCTATAACGTGTTCTATATGAGTGATCGGGAATACGATGTCGTGGTCGTCGGGAGCGGCGCCGCCGGGATGACCGCGGCTCTCGCCGCGGCCCACAAGGGACTGAGCGTGGTGGTGCTGGAGAAGGCCGCGCACTACGGCGGGTCGACGGCCCGATCCGGCGGTGGCGTCTGGATTCCGGGCAACAAGGCGTTGCTCGCCTCCGGCCGCCCCGACGACCGCGAGGCCGCGCGCACCTATCTGCACAGCATCATCGGCGACGTGGTGCCCGCCGAGAAGATCGACACCTATCTCGATCGTGGCGCCGAGGCGTTCGACTTCGTCCTCGACCACACCCCGCTGAAGATGAAGTGGGTTCCCGGTTACTCCGACTACTACCCCGAGGCGCCGGGCGGGCTCGGCCAGGGGCGTTCGTGCGAACCGACGCCGTTCAACGGCAAGGTGCTCGGTGCGGAACTGGCCAATCTGGAACCGCCCTACGCCAAGGCGCCGCTGAACGTGGTCGTCATGCAGGCCGACTTCGTGCGGCTCAACCTGATCCGCCGTCATCCCAAGGGCGCGATGCGGGCGCTGCGCGTCGGCGCGCGCACCTACCTGGCCAAGTGGACCGGTAAGCATCTGCTCGGCATGGGCCAGGCCATCATCGCCGCCATGCGCAAGGGCCTGCTCGACGCCGGCGTGCCGGTGCTGCTCAACACCCCGCTCACCGACCTGGTGGTCACCGACGGCAAGGTCACCGGGGTCGAAGCCACCGTCGACGGCAAGCCGGTCGTCTTCACCGCGCGCTTCGGAGTGGTCCTCGGCGCGGGCGGGTTCGAGCACAATGCCGACATGCGGGCCAAGTATCAGCGGCAGCCGATAACCACTGAGTGGACAACAGGGGCCGCGGCCAACACCGGCGATGGCATCGTCGCGGGTATGGCAGCGGGTGCGACGGTCGGATTCATGGAGGACGCCTGGTGGGGTCCGACGATCTTCAAGGGCGGCAAGCCCTGGTTCGCGCTGGCCGAGCGCAACCTGCCCGGCACCATCATGGTCAACGATCGCGGCGAGCGGTTCGGCAACGAATCGGCTCCGTACGTCGAGGCGGTGCACACCATGTACGGCGGTGAGTACGGTCAGGGCGCAGGCCCCGGCGAGAACGTGCCGTCCTGGCTGGTGTTCGACCAGCGCTACCGCAACCGCTACATCTTCGCGGGACTGCAACCAGGACAGCGCTTCCCGTCGCGCTGGATGGAGAACGACAACATCGTCAAGGCCGACACGATCCAGGAGCTGGCCGAGCGCATCGGCGTGCCCGCCGACAACCTGACCTCGACGGTCGAGCGCTTCAACGGCTTCGCCGCCGCGGGCAAGGACGAGGACTTCGGCCGCGGCAACAGCCACTACGACCGCTACTACGGCGACCCGACCGTGAAGCCGAATCCGTGCCTGGCCGAACTGTCGCAGGGCCCGTTCTACGCGGCGAAGATGGTGCCCGGCGACCTCGGCACCAAGGGTGGCCTCGTCACCGACACCGCCGGACGCGTGCTGCGCGAAGACGATTCCGTCATCGACGGCCTCTACGCCGCGGGCAACACCAGCGCGCCGGTGATGGGCCACACCTACGCGGGGCCCGGCGCCACCATCGGCCCCGCGATCACCTTCGCCTACCTGGCCATTCTCGACATCGTCGCCAAGAAGTCGACCGACTCGACGAAGACCAGCGCATGAGCGTCAGCCCGACGATCACGATCGGCTACCTGGCGGTCATCGACGTCTCGACTGGGTCGGCGGACGAGGCCGACGCATGATCGGAGGTGGCATTGTCGTGCGATCGAGTGCACGGTCGTGCCACCTCCGCAGTGCACCGCATGAACTCAGACCGCTCACCACACCCGCAGGAGTAACCCATGCCCATTGATCTTGCGACCGCGCTCGGCGCGACACTGCCCGCCCGCGAGTTCAGTTGGACGCCCACCGACGTGCAGCTCTACCACCTGGGCCTGGGCGCGGGCGCCCGACCGACCGACCCCGCCGAGCTGGCCTACCTCGACGATCGCGCACCCCAGGTGCTGCCGACCTTCGCGACGGTGGCTCCGACTCTCGGCGAGACCGAGCCGCCGCGGGTGAGTTTTCCCGGCATCGAGATCGACCTGGCCAAGGTCGTGCACGGGCACCAGGAAGTGTTGGTGCACAAGCCGATTCCCGCCACCGGCAAGGCGGTCTCGGTCGGCCGGATCGCCGAGATCTGGGACAAGGGCGCCAACGCGGTGATCGTGCAGGAGCACACCGTCACCGGGTCCGACGGTGAACCGCTGTGGACCGTGCGGTCCTCCATCTTCGCCAAGGGTGAAGGCGGCTTCGGCGGCGAACGCGGCCCGAGCGCCCGCACCGAACTGCCCGACCGCGCCCCCGACGCCGAGCTGCTCACTCCGACCATGCCGCAGCAGGCCCTGCTGTACCGGCTCTCGGGCGACCGCAACCCACTGCACTCGGACCCCGAATTCGCCCGTGGCGCAGGCTTTCCCGCGCCAATCCTGCACGGCCTTTCCACCTACGGCACGGTCTGCAAGGCCATGACCGACGCCCTGCTCGACAGTGACGCCACCCGGGTCGGCGGCTTCCGAGCCAAGTTCGCCGGCGTCCTCTACCCGGGCGAGACCCTGCGCACCAAGGTCTGGCGCGAAGGTGACGAGCTGATCGCGGTCGTCACGGTCGTCGAACGCGACGACGCCCCCGTGCTCAGCGACGTCGCCCTGCGTATCGCCTGATCCGGACCACTGATCACCAGGCCGCCACGGTACTCTCGCCCGACCGCGAAAGTCCCTGGTGGCCTGGTGATTTTGCTGGCGTCCTACGCGCCGCCTGCCCAGCGGCCGTCGGCGACGGCCGATTCGATGGCCGCGTACCCGGCGGGCCGCATACGCCCCGCGGCGATGAGGGCTTCGGCCTTGGCGACGTTGATTCGCGACCAGGGGCTGCGAGCTCGGCGCGGGGAGTAGCGCTGCAAGTAGTGGTGGGTGTCGAAGCTGCGGCGGTGGCTGTCGATCCAGCCGTAGCAGAGGGCGCCGTCAAGGGTTTCGGTGATCGTCACCGATTTGTTCGGCGCGTTCTTCTTGGCGATCAGGACCCACACTTCTGGCGCGTCGGCGTGATTCGTCGCCAGCCAGGTTTCCCATTCGTCGGCGTCGGCGCAGGTGATGAATTCGAGGTCCATGGCATCGATCCTCCGCCGCAAAGCGCTCACCGAATGAGCACTTTGAATTCACCTCGGCTCGAGCGTTGCCAAGAGGTCCTCGGCCGCTCGGGTGGCCTGGTCGGTGCGCACGGAATCGACGACTCCCTGCAGGTGAAATGCCCAGTGCGCCTCGAACAGGCACGCGAGCCCGTAGGCGGCGGTGGCGACGCGATCCGCCGGGGCGGCCGGGTAGGCGGTGGCGA
The DNA here is from genome assembly GCF_050320175.1 of Nocardia sp. FBN12. Taxonomy (GTDB): domain Bacteria; phylum Actinomycetota; class Actinomycetes; order Mycobacteriales; family Mycobacteriaceae; genus Nocardia. Next base: position 6,507,498 of record NZ_CP190048.1, read on the forward strand.
GTTGGCGTTCCAGATCGGGTAGCCAGCGCTCGGTCCACAACTCCCGCAGGCCTTGGTGGACAACCTCATCGCGTGCCGCGAGATTCACCAGTTCGCTCCACACCACCAGGTCGTCGCGGTTCCCGTAGGCGCCCGGTGCGAACATCCGTGCCACCCGATCCTCGATCGGCCCCTCGGCGCCCAGCCGCACTTGCGCGTCACCGTACGCGGCGACGGACTCGGTGACGAACGCTCGCATCAGCCCGTCTCTACTGCCGAAATAGTGCAGAACCAGCGTGCGCTGCACCCCGGCCGCCGCGGCCACCCGCGACAGCGTCGTATCGGCGAAACCGTCGGTCGCCACCACAGAACGCGCGGCCCGCAGAATCTGACCGATCCGCTCCTTGGCCTTGCTCGGACGGCCGACTTTATTTACTGTCATGATAGTCAATATATTCGACGGGGAGGCAGTCATGCGAGTTCTCGCGCTGGGTGGAGCAGGGGAGATGGGCCGGGTCGCCGCCCGCATCATGCACGGTGACGACAGGGTGACGGCACTGACGATCGCCGACCGGGACGAGGTGGCGGCGCGCGAGCTCGCCGACGAACTGGGCGCCACCGCGTGTCGCCTCGATGTCACCGACGGCCCCGCGCTGGCTGCCGCGATGGGCGAGGCCGATCTGGTGGTGAACACCGTCGGCCCGTACTTCCGCTTCGGCCCGCCGATCCTGGCGGCGGCGATCGCCGCGCGTTGCGACTACATCGACATCTGCGACGATCCGCAGCCGACTGTGGACATGCTGGAACTGGACGCGCAGGCGCGGGCGGCGGGGGTGACAGCGCTGGTCGGCATGGGCGCCAGCCCTGGCATCGCCAATCTGCTCGCCGTGCTGGCGGGCTCGGAGCTGGACCGGGTCGACTCCGTGGTCACCGGCTGGAACATTCACTCCGCGCACACCGAACCAGCCGGTCCGGGGGCGACCGCTGCGGTGGTGCACGGCATGCGTCAGATCGCCGGTGACATCCCGGTCATCCGCGACGGTGTGCGCACGCAGCGTCCGGCGCTGGAACGGATGCGCATCGACTACCCAGGACTCGGCACCGGCGTAGGCCGCAGCTTCGGGCATCCGGAAGCGGTCACCGTGGCGCGAGCGTTTCCCGAACTCCGCGACGCGACAACCGTTGTCGTCGGTGACCGCTCGACTTCGGGCGCGCTGCTGGCACTGCGCTGGGCGATGGGCGCTCGCCTGCTGACGCTCGATCAGGCGGCCGGAGTGGCGGCTCGCGTCGAGCGACTCGTCCCCGCCGATCCGGCGAAACTGATCACGGCCGGTGGCCTACCACCGCTGTTCGCTATCGCGACGGGCCTGCGTGCGGGCGTCGCTGGGACCGCCGCCACGGCACTGTGCCAGGTTCCCGGCCTCACCATGGCCGACAACACCGGCGTGCCGTTGGCGGTCGCGGCACTCTCGTGGTCGAGAAACCCCGGCGTCCACACGCCGGAGACGCTCCTCGATCCGCGCGAATTCTTCGCCGCGTTCGCCCCGCACTGTCTCGGCGCACCGCGCCCGGCCGCGATGACGGTCACCACCCGCAGTTGGTCGACCGAGGAGGACAACGCGGCAGCCCTGTCGTCCGCGCTGCTGACCGCGCTGCTCACCGCGAAATAAGCTGACGCCCAGGCGATCCCGACGGTGTCGGCCCGCGCTGCCGACCCGAACGAGTTCGCGTCGGCAGCGCGGGCCCATGCCGTGATCGCCTGCTCAGGCAGGCCGATTCACAGCCAGGTGTCGAGGCTGGTGGTGGTGAGGAAGTGGTCCAGGTCCGCGCGCCAGGGGGCGGGGGTCGTCTTGTCCGGCTCGATGCCGGTGTATTGGCCACGGTAGAACAGCAGTGGGCGACCGCCGGTGGTGGCCGATTCCGCGAGTGCGTGGACTCGGCCGATGACGATGTAATGGTCGCCGCCGTCGATGACGGAGTCGACCGTGCACTCGATGGTGGCCAGTGAATCGTCGAGCACCGGAACGCCCAGTTCGGAGGTATGCCAGCCGACTCCGGCGAACTTGTCGGTCTCGCGGGAGCCGAAACGCGCGCACGTCGGCTGCTGCTCCTCGGAGAGCACGTTCACGCAGAACCTGCCCGCCGCCTCGATCGCCGCCCACGACCGCGACCCCTTGGTGGGGCAGAACAGCACAAGGGGTGGGTCGAGGGAGAGCGCGGCGAAGGACTGGCAGGCGAACCCGATGGGCTCACCGGCCGGATCGAGCGCGGTGATCACGGTGATGCCGGTGCAGAACTGTCCCAGCACGGTGCGGAACTGGCGACCGTCGATCGCCGGGGTCTGTTCAGTCATGTCCTTCGCCGCCGTTCCTATTGCTGCTTGAATCCGACAGTGAAGTCGTGACCCCACAGGCTGACCGCGGTCGATTCGCGAGCGATCCATTCGTGGTCGTCGACTTCGAGTCCTTCACAGCCGAATTCGATGTCGAATCCGCCGGGAGTCTTCATGTAGAAGGACAGCATCTTGTCGTTGATGTGGCGGCCGAGGGTGGCCGACATCTTCACCTTCTTGCGGTAGGCGCGGTCGAGGCAGAGGCCGACGTCGTCGGAGTTCTCCACCTCGACCATCAGGTGCACGATGCCGGTGGGGTTCGGCAGCGGCAGGAACGCCAGCGCGTGATGGCGCGGGTTGCAGCCGTAGAAGCGCAGCCAGGCCGGGTCGCCGTCGGCGGGACGGCCCACCATCTGCGGTGGCAGCCGCATGGAGTCCCGCAGCCGGAAGCCAAGGATGTCCTGGTAGAACGCCTGCGCCGCGGCATCGTCGGTGCAGGTGAGAACCACGTGGCCCAGACCCTGCTCGGCGGTGACGAACTTGTGGCCGTAGGGGCTCACGAAGCGGCGGCCCAGGTACTGCGCGCCGTAGAACGCCTCGAGGGTGTTCCCGGACGGATCCTGGAACCGGATCATCCCTTCGACGCGGCGCTCGCCCAGCTCTTCCTTTGTGCCTTCGGTGAAGGCGACCCCGGCCTTGCTCAGGGTCTCGCGCAGCTGCTGCAGGCCCGGTCCGTCGGTGACTTCCCAGCCCGAGACCAGCAGCCGGTCCTGCTCGCCGGGAACGATCACCAGTCGTGCGGCGAAATCGTCCATGCGCAGGTAGAGCGCATCGGGGTCGAGCCCGGTGCCCTCCATCATGCCGAGCACCTTGAGGCCGTACTCGCGCCAGGCCGCCATGTCGGTGGCCTCGATGCGCATGTAGCCCAGGGCACGAATACTCATTTATTTCTCCCCGAGGAAATCGACCGTGAGCCGGTTGAACTCGTCGAACTTCTCCAGCTGTGCCCAGTGCCCGCAGCCACCGAACACGTGCAGCTGCACGCGCGGGATCACCTTGGTGGCGATGAGCGCACCGTCGAGCGGGTTCACCCGATCTTCGCGACCCCAGATCAACAGCACCGGCTGACGCAGCTTGTACGCGTCACGCCACAGCATGCCCTTCTCGAAGTCGGCGCTGGCGAAGGACTTGCCCATCGCCTTCATCGCGGCCAGCGACTCAGGGGTACTGGCGAGCGCGAACCGCTCATCGATGAGCTCCTCGGTCACCAGGGACTGGTCGAAGACCATGATCCGCAGGAACTTCTCCAGGTTGTCCCTGGTCGGTTCGTAGGTGAACTTCGAGAGCAGCTTCACGCCCTCGGTGGGGTCGGGCGCGAACAGGTTGGTGCTCAGCCCGCCCGGGCCCATCAGCACGAGTTTGCCCGCGCGGGTGGGGTGATCGAGCGCGAACCGCACCGAGGCGCCGCCGCCGAGGGAGTTGCCGAGCAGGTGCACCCGGTCGGTGATCTCCAGGTGATCGAGCAGCGCGAGCAGTGCGTTCGAGCTGTGCACGAAGTACTGCGGGTGGTCGATCGGCTTGTCGGACTTGCCGTATCCCGGCTGATCGGGCGCGATCACGTGATAGTGCTCGGCCAGCACCGGGATGTTGCGGGCGAAGTTCGACCACGCCGAGGCGCCGGGCCCACCACCGTGCAGCAGCACGATCGTGGTCGGGTTGCCCACCCCGGCTTCGTGGTAGTGCAGCTTCAGATCGGGAGTGACCTGCGCGAAGCGTGAGGTCGATTCGTACGTGAGTTCCGCGGTCTGGGTCATCGGCTACACCATGGCGTCGGTGACGGGCAGCCCGAACTCGTGCGTGCCGTACATCACGTAGGCGCGCTCGGGATCGTTGGCCGCGTGCACCCGCCCGGCGTGCGCGTCACGCCAGAAGCGCTGCAGCGGAGTGCCGTTGGCCAGCGCGGTCGCACCGGAGGACTCGAAGAGCTTGTCGATCGAGGCGATCACCCGACCGGTCGCGCGCACCTGGTCGCGACGGGCGCGCACGCGCAGATCGAACGGCACCTCCTCGCCGGCCAGCAGCAGCGCGTACTCGTCGGCGACATTGCCCGAGAGCTGACGCCACGCGGCGTCGATATCGCTGGCCGCCTCGGCCACGCGCACCTTGGCGAACGGATCGTCCTTGGCGTTCTCGCCGGCGTAAGCCGCGCGCACGCGCTTGCCCTGGTGCTCGACGTGCGCCTCGTAGGCGCCGTAGCCCATGCCGACGATCGGCGTGGAGATGGTGGTGGGGTGGATGGTGCCCCACGGCATCTTGTACACGGGGTCGGGATTCTGCTCGATGCCAGGCGCGCGGCCCTCGCTCATCGCGCGGAAGCTCAGGAACCGGTGCGTCGGGACGAAAACATCCTCGACGACGACGGTGTTCGAGCCGGTGCCACGCAGGCCGACGACGTTCCAGACGTCATCGATGCGGTAGTCCGAGCGCGGGATCAGGAAGCTGCCGAAGTCGACCGGCTTGCCGTTCTTGATCACCGGACCGCCCAATACCGCCCAGGTCGCGTGATCGGAACCCGAGGACCAAGCCCACGAACCGCGCACGATGTACCCACCGTCGACGGCCTGTCCCGCACCCATCGGTGCGTACGAGGACGAGATGCGCACATCGGTGTCCTCGTCCCACACGTCCTGCTGGGCCTGCTGATCGAACAGCGCGAGGTGCCAGTTGTGCACCCCGATGATGCCCGCCACCCAGCCGGTGGAACCACACGCGCTGGCGATCCTGCGCACGCTGTCGTAGAAGACCACCGGATCGGCGGCGTGGCCGCCCCACTGCTTTGGCTGGAGCAGCCGGAAGAAACCGGTCTCCTGCAGCGCCTTCATGGATTCTTCGGGGATGCGGCGCAGGTCCTCGGCCTCCTGCGCACGCTCACGCAGCGTCGGCAGCAGTGCCTCGACCCGTTCGGTCACTTCTTGCGTCATTTCGGAGCCCGCTCCTGCCTGTGTCGGATCGACAACCGGTTCTATTCGTCTGCTTGGTTCGACTCTGAGATTAGAACAGGTTCTCGTTTCTGTCGAGAAGATCGCCCTACCTCGGATATAACAGGAGTCAACAAGGAAGTTCGCTGGACAACTGGCGTGAAGTGGCTCAGTTTTGTAACGTGTTCTAGTGAACGAGGAGGGTTCGGGATGGCGATCAACCCCAAGGTGAGGGAACTCGATGTCGGTGCACCGCCGACGAGGTTCGCGCGCGGCTGGCACTGTGTCGGCCTCGCGTCGACGTACCGCGACGGCAAGCCGCACGCGGTAGAGATCTTCGGTACCAAGCTCGTCGTGTGGACCGATACCGACGACGAGATCCGCGTGCTCGACGCCTACTGCAGGCATATGGGCGGCGATCTGAGCATGGGCACGGTGAAGGGCGACGACATCGCCTGCCCGTTCCACGACTGGCGCTGGGGCGCGAGCGGAAAGTGCACCGCGATTCCGTACGCGCGCCGCGTTCCGCCGCTGGCCCGCACCAGGAAGTGGACCACGCTCGAGCGCAACGGTCAGCTGTTCATCTGGCACGACCACGAGGGCAACGAACCGCCCCCCGAGGTCACGATCCCGCATATCGAGGGCCCGTACACCGACGAACAGGGCAACCCGACCGAGACCCACAACAGCGGCTGGACCGACTGGACCTGGGACACGTTGCTGATCGAGGGCGCCAACTGCCGCGAGATCATCGACAACGTCGTGGACATGGCGCACTTCTTCTACATCCACTACGCCTTCCCGACGTTCTTCAAGAACGTCTTCGAAGGGCATGTGGCGACGCAGTTCCTGGAGACCAAGGGCCGCCCCGACGTCGGCATGGCCGCCAAGCACGGCGGCGACACGCTGCTGAAATCGGAAGCGTCCTACTTCGGGCCGTCCTACATGATCAATCCGCTGGTGAACATCTACAGCGGGTACGAGATCAAGGTCCAGCTGATCAATTGCCACTACCCGGTCAGCCAGGATTCGTTCGTGCTGCAGTGGGGCCTGAGCGTCGAGAAGCCCAAGGGCATCCCCGACGAGGCCGCGAAGAAGCTGGCCGACACGATGGCCAAGTTCTTCGGCGACGGGTTCCTCCAGGACGTGGAGATCTGGAAGCACAAGTCCAAGGTCGAGAATCCGCTGCTCTGCGAGGAGGACGGCCCGGTCTACCAGCTGCGTCGCTGGTACGACCAGTTCTACGTCGACGTCGCCGACGTCACCGAGAAGATGACCCAGCGCTTCGAGTTCGAGGTCGACACGACCAAGGCGAATCAGGCATGGGAGGCCGAGGTGGCCGAGAACCTGCGCCGCAAGGCCGAATCCGAGGAAGCGGGCGTCTGATATGAGTTCGAGCGAGCCGCAAAGGTCCGGCGATCCGTCGCGGCTCGCTTCGGCTGAGCCGGGGTCGGGCGATACCTCACCACGTGCGGGGAATCGCCCGACCTGGGCCAAGGCGCCAGATTTCGCTGATCAGCCCGTGCGGCAGGCGGCGGTGCGGGCGCAAACCGTGGTCGACAAGCAGCACTATCTCGACACGGGTCTGACGCCACTGCGGTGTCAGGCGTGCTCGGCGCAGGTCCTGGTGCGAAAGTCGAGCGCGCACCAGACCTCGGTGCAGTGGACCGAACGACCCGAGGCGCACTGCCCGGTTTTCGCGCAGATGGCCGCACACGGTGCGCGCCCGGGTCGGCCGGAATCCTGTCCGTCACTGGAGAAGTCGATCAAGTGGGCGGTCGACGAGGGTGTGCTCGAGATCCCCGAGTAGTCAGCCGAACGGTGTGTGCGGGCGATCCTGGCGCACCCCGTCGAGGTAGATGTCGACCTTCTCGTTGTAGAAGCACGCCAGGCCCGCGACCTTCTGGCTCTCCGGCAGTGGCGTGCGATAGATCCAGACGATGTCGGGGTGTTCGGTGTCGTCGATCCGCACATTCCAGTAGTCGGCGGTGCCCTTGTACGGGCAGCTGGTGTGCGTGTCCGACGGCGCGAGCAGATCCATCCGAACATCGGTCAGCGGCAGGTAATACCTTGCGGGCAAGCCGGTTTCGAACAGAATGCGGGGCGAACGCGAGTCCGCGACGGTGACTCCGTCGATCTCCACCCGCACGTGCCGGGAACTGCCGAGGATATCCACGCGCGAGTACGGGTCGCGTGGATGGACGAAGATCTGCTCGTCTTCCTCGAACCAGTCGAACGCGGCGATGTCGAGTCGCACAGCGTCTTTCAGCTCCGGCAGTGGAGAGTCGAGATAGCGCAGCGCGGCACCGTCGGCCCGCAGGCCCTCGACCTCCACGTCGTAACCCGTCGCCTCACCACGACTGGGGGAGTGCTCGGTGGTCCCGTTCGGGTCCAGGTCGGCGCGCACGTCGGGGAGCGGCACGTAGTAGGTCGGGTAGTACGGAATTTCCCAGACCAGCAGCGGCCGAAGCGTGTCGGCCACCACCTTCCCGCGCAGATATACCCGCACCCGCTTCTGCCCGGTCTCCACCCTGACACGCCCACGCTCGGTCATGACGCCGACGTTACCCGAACCGCAAACCCCGAACCCCGACCTCTAGGGAGGGGCCGGACGCGCAGCGGCCGCGAATTCGAGCGCGCCAGCGCTCCAGAAATACAGCTCAATCGCCGACGGTGATGGCCTGTGCTTCCTCGATGCTGTGTGGAGCCGGGTCGTGGTCGTCGATGTGGGCCAGCGCGCCGCGGCCGATGTACAGGACCGCGACCGCGGCGGCCGTGCAGAGCGCGCCGAGCCAGAACGGCAGCGACATATTGTGCTCACCGAGCTTGCCCGCCACCCACGGCGCCGCCGCACCGCCACCGAAGCGGACGAAGCTGTACGCCGCCGACGCGGTCGACCGCTCGACCGGCGCCGAGATCATCACGGCCTCGGTGATCAGCGTGTTGTTCACGCCGAGGAACGCACCGGCGATCACGACGCCGACGATCAGCACGATCTTGTGCTCGGTGAACATGCCCATCACGGCCAGGTCGATCGCGAACAGGCCGAGCGACAGGGCCATCATCGGCAGAGATCCGAAGCGCGCCTGCAGTTTCGGCGCAAGGAACACCGAGGACACGGCGAGCAGGATGCCCCAGCCGCAGAAGATGAAGCCGATCGCGTAGGTGCCCATGTCCAGCGGGAACGGGGTGAACGCGAGCAGGGTGAAGAAGCCGAAGTTGTAGAGCAGCGCGGTGATGCTGACGGTCAGCAATCCCTTGTGCCGCAAGGCTTTGAACGGCGCGGTGATCGAGGTCGGGTGCGCGGACTTCGGTGTCTCCGGCAGCAGCACGACGATCGCGATGAAGGCCACGGCCATCAGCACCGAAACGCCGAAGAACGGTCCACGCCAGCTGATTCCACCGAGCACACCGCCGAGCAGCGGACCGGTCGCGATGCCGATGCCGAGCGCGGCCTCGTAGAGAATGATCGCCTTGGCGACCCCACCGGTGGCCGCGCCGACGATGGTGGCCAGCGCCGTCGCGATGAACAGGGCGTTGCCGAGACCCCAGCCCGCGCGGAAGCCGATGATCTCGCCGATGCTGCCGGACATGCCTGCCAGCGCGGCGAACACGATGATGATCGCCAGCCCGGACAGCAGCGTCTTCTTGGCGCCGAAGCGGCTCGAGATCACGCCGGTGACCAGCATGGCGACGCCGGTGACGGCCATGTAGCTGGTGAACAGCAGCGACACCTGCGAGGGCGTCGCGTTCAGTTGTTCGCCGATCGGCTTGAGGATGGGGTCGACGAGGCCGATGCCCATGAACGCGATGACGCTCGCGAAGGCGACGGCCCACACGGCCTTGGGCTGGGAGGTTGCGGCGTTGTCGTCGCGCACGTTCATGGGCGCTCCTGGTTGCGTCACTGATGACCGCGGGCAACCGGGCGAAGGGCTGCCAGCAGGTCGTTCATGTCGGTATCGAGGCGGACCAGCCGATCGCGATCGAAATCGGCGAGTCCGGGTGCCATGGCGGCGGCGAACGCGCGCCTGGCCTCGGTGAGGCGGGACCGGCCGGCCGGGGTGAGCTCGATGAGCGCTGCCCGGGAATCGTGCGGGTCCTTGGTGCGGGTGGCGAAGCCGTCGGTGACGAGTCGACCGATCAGCGCCGTTGCCGCCGGTTGGGAACATCTGTCGATCCGGGCGAAGTCGCTGACCCGCAGACCACCGTGCTCGTCGAGCACGGCAAGAGCCCGCAGGACCGCGCGGGGCAGATCGTCGTTGCTGATCGCCCCGGCCAGTCGGGTGAGCCGACCAGCTGTGACCAGCAGGTCGACCACGATGTCGTCCGGCGATGGCTGCGCTGTCTGCTTCACGGGAAATTATATTACATAAGCTAACTATTTAAATCCAGACCCGTCCGCCCGTAGGCTCGGTGAAATGGCGCACAGCATGCCGAAAGCCCTGGCCGCAGGGCTGCGACCAGGGCTTTCGGTGAATTCGGCTAGGCCGCGACCGGGCGTCGGCCGGTGCCGAACAGCTCGGCGGTGGCGTGGGCCCGCTTGAAGTAGAGGTGGGCGTCGTGTTCCCAGGTGATGGCGATGCCGCCGTGCAGCTGGATGGTCTCGGCGGTCACCGTGGAGAAGGTCTCGGTGCAGTGCTTACGCGCGACCCAGGCGTCCTCCGCGACCGACGGGCTGTCCTCGGCTACCGCCAGTGCTGCGGCCAAGGCCGTCGATTCGGCCGACTCGACCAGCACGTACATGTCGGCCATCCGGTGCTTGAGCGCCTGGAAGCTGCCGATCGGACGACCGAACTGCACGCGCGACGCGGTGTATTCGACCGTCATCTCGAGGCAGTGCCGGGCCGCACCTACCTGCTCGGCAGCCAGTGCCGCCCAGGCGATTTCGCGCAGTCGGCGGCGCAGCACCGCGGGGTCGCCGGTGCCGATCCTGGTGGCGGGGGCATCGGTGAAGGTGATGGTGGCGAGTTTTCGAGTGGGATCGAGTGCGGGCGTCTCGGTGATGATCACGCCGGGTGCGTCGGCGGTTGTCTCGAACAGCCCGTCATCGGTCAGCACCAGAAGCAGGTCCGCCTGCGCTCCGTGCAGCACGTAATGTGCTGCGCCACTGAGCTTGCCAGCCGCCGCGCTGACCCCGGCCGAATCCCAGCCGTCGGCGTCGGCCCAGCACAGGGCCGCCGTGCGTGACCCCTCTGCCAGATCGGGCAACAGCCGGGCGCAGGACTGCTCGTCGCCGGCCAGCAAGATCGCCTGCACCCCGAGCACCGCCGACCCGAGCATCGGCACCCCACTCAGCGTCCGCCCCAATTCGCCGACGACCATGAGCGATTCGACGAGTCCGGCGCCCGCGCCACCCCACTCCTCCGGCACCGCGAGCGCGGCTACCCCGACCTGCTCGCACAGCATCCGCCACAACTTCGGGTCATAGCCGAGGTCGGTGTCCATGGCGGTACGCAGCGCGGCCGACGTGGCGTGCTTGCCGAGCAGGGCCCGCACGGAGGTCCGGAATTCGAGTAGTTCATTCGATGACATGGGTTTCCTCGTAGGGCTCGGTGATGCAGGCGGGAGAGCGTCGGCGGCGGTTCGGCGGGGTCCGGCTACCACCATGACACGGGCCTGTGCGGCAAGCGGTCGCTGTCGTCGGTGGCATCGCGGGTCTCAGCTCGGTGCGGCGGTGGGTTCGGCGGCGCGTAGCGCGTCGGCGATCCTGGCGCGATGGAAATCGGCTGTGCCCCAGGCGGTTCGCAGGACGGCGACCTTGGTCAGCCACAGCGACAGATCGAATTCCGCGGTGTAACCGATCGCGCCGTGGACCTGAAGGCCGGCACGCGCGGCGCGGTGGGCGGCATCGCCGCAGGCCACGAGCGCCGCGGAAACGTCGCGGGCGCGGTCGTTCGAGTCAAGCGTGAGCGCCGCGCGGTACACCAGCGGCTCGGCCAGATCCAACGCGATCAGCACATCGGCGAGCTGCTGCTTCACCGCCTGGAATTCGCCGATCGCGCGACCGAACTGCTTGCGCTGCTTCGCATAAGAGGTGGTCTGCTCGAGTATCGACCGGCCCGCGCCGAGGAGCTGCGCGGCACAGGCGAGAACGCCGGCGTCGAAGGCGTAGTCGATAGCCGCCGCGACCTCGGCACCTTCGGCGACCAGCTCGCCGGACGTCACGCGCAACAGCTTGCGGGCGGGGTCGATCGAGGTCACCGAATCCGTTGCCGGAACGCCGAGTGTCAGCCGACCCTCGGTGGCGACGAGAACCGGCTCGGCGATATCGGCGTCGAGGGCGATGCCACGCTGGGCCGCGAAGGTGACGGTGCCGAGCGACTCGCCGCTCGACAGCGCGGGCAACCAACGTTGCGCGGGCGCGTCATCCGGAAGACGTTGCAGCAGCGCCGGAATCACGGCGGCGGACTCGATCACCGGGCCGGGCGCGGCGGCGCGACCCAGTTCGATCAGGGCGACGACGAGATCGACAGTGGTGGCGTCCGCCCCGTCGTACTTCTCGTCGACGATCAGGCCGAAGACGCCCATGTCGGCGATCTGCCGCAGCAGCGCGCGCGCCTTGGCGGGATCGCCCGCGGCCCAGGCGCGCACGGCGGTGGGCACCTGTCCCGCGTCGAGAATCTTGCGCAGCTCGGCGGCGAAGTCGAGTTGTTCGGTACTGAGCGCGAATCTCATCGCATACCTCCTATGTTCGGAAGGGCGATTCGGCCCAAGTGAGTGCTGGCCATGCCGATCGATCCGGCGGGCAGCGCGATCGTGTGCCGGTCGATGGCGCCGGTCGACGGGATGGTGGTCGCGGCGCGTTCGCTCCTGAGCTGTGCGGTGCGGTGCTCCAGGTGGACCATGAAGTGGACGTTCATCGCTTGCTCTCGCGAGGCAGGCCGAGGATGCGTTCGGCGATGATGTTGCGCTGGATCTCGTTGGTGCCCGCGTAGATCGGGCCGGAGAGCGAGAACAGATAGCCGTCGGTCCAGTTGCTGCGCTGTTCGGCGGACGAGCCGAGCAGGTCGAGTGCGGTCTCGTGCATCGCGATGTCGAGCTCGGACCAGTACACCTTGGTGATCGACGATTCCGCGCCGAGTTGTCCGCCGTCTTGGAGGCGGGTGACGGTGCCGAAGGTGTGCAGCCGATAGGCCTCGGCACCGATCCAGGCATCGACCACCGCGTTCCGGGCGGCGGTATCGGCCGGTTCGGTGGTCTCGGTCCACAGGTCGATGAGCCGCTGCGCGGTGGCGCTGAAACGGCCGGGGCTGCGCAGCGAGAGCCCGCGCTCGTTGGACGAGGTGGCCATCGCGACCCGCCAGCCTTCGTTCACCCCGCCGATCACATCGTGATCCGGTACGAAGACGTCGTCGAGGAAGATCTCCGCGAAGCCGGGTTCGCCGTCGAGCTGGGGGATCGGCCGCACGCTCACGCCCTCGGCGGTGAGTGGGAACATCACGTAGGTCAGCCCGTGGTGACGCTGTGCGTCGGGGTCGCTACGGAACAAGCCGAACGCCCAATCGGCGAAGGACGCACGGGAACTCCAGGTCTTCTGCCCGTTGAGCAGCCAGCCGCCCTCGGTGCGCCGCGCGGTGGACCGCAGGCCCGCGAGGTCGCTGCCCGCCTCGGGTTCCGACCAGGCCTGCGCCCAGATGTCGTCACCGCGCGCCATGCGCGGCAGGATCCGCGCGAGCTGCTCGGGGGTGCCGTGCTCGAACAGGGTCGGCGCGAGCAGGAAGATGCCGTTCTGCGCGACCCGGCCCGGTGCGCCCGCGGCGTAGTACTCCTGCTCGAACAGCACCCATTCGAGAATCGACGCGTCACGGCCGCCGAACTCGCGCGGCCACGACACCGCGGACAACCTGGCTTCGGCCAGCTTCGCTTCCCATTCTCGATGCGCGGCAAAGCCTTCCGCCGTATCCATCGAGGGCAACGGCTCGGCAGGAACATTGGCGGCGAGGAACTCGCGCACCTCCAGCTGGAATTCCCGGGCAGCCGGGTCGATCTCGAGATCCACTTACTTCGTCCCGTTCTGTTCGGTTGTGGCGGCGCTCTTCATCGAGCGAGCGTTCATCCCACCCAGGGAATCGGCGCCGACCTCGGCGTTGTGCGCGTGCGCGAAATGATGCAGCCCGAAGACCGAGTCCATGCCACTGCGCATGCCCATCAGATCCTCGGCCTGGTTGACGGCCTTCTTGGTGAGCGCGAGCCCGAATTGCGGCATGGCGGAGATCTTGTCGGCGAGCCCCATCACCTCGGTCTCGAGTTCCGCGCGCGGCACGACCCGGTTGACCATGCCCCACTCCTTGGCTTGGGCCGCACCGAACCGGTCGCCGGTGAACAGGAACTCCTTGGCCGCGCGCGGACCCATCACCCACGGATGCGCGAAGTACTCCACACCCGGAATGCCCATCCGCACAACAGGATCGGAGAAGAACGCGTCGTCGGAGCAGACGATCAGATCGCACACCCAGGCCAGCATCAGCCCGCCCGCGATACACGCGCCCTGCACCATCGCCACCATCGGCTTCGGGATCTCGCGCCAGCGCCTGCACATGCCGAGATACACCTCGGACTCGCGTGCGAACCGCTGATCGCCGCCGGGGCGATCGAGGTGGTCCCACCACAGCGCGGCTTTGTTCTCGTAGTGCACGTCGTGGTCGCGCCCCGGTGTACCGATGTCGTGTCCGGCGCTGAAGTGTTTCCCGTTGCCCGCCAGCACGATCACCTTGACCTCCGGATCCTCGACGGCCCGCACGAAGGCGGCGTCGAGGGCGTAGGTCATCTTCGAGTTCTGCGCGTTGCGGAAATCGGGCCGATTCATGGTGACGACGGCGACCGAGCCGCGCACCTCATAGGTGACGACCTCGGTCTCGGTTTCGGAACTCACGACTTCTCCTCACGTAGCTCACGCTTGAGCACTTTGCCCGCGGCGCTGTAGGGCAGCTGGTCGCGGAACTCGACAAGCCTCGGCACCTTGAAATTCGCCAGTTTGCTCGCGGCGAAGGCGATTACCTCGTCGGCGGTCAGCGTCGATCCGGCCTTGCGGACGACGACGGCCTTGCCGACCTCGCCCATCCGCTCGTCGGGTACGCCGATCACCGCCGACTCGGCGATGCCGTCGAGCCTGGCCAGGGTCTGTTCGATCTCGGCGGGATACACGTTGAACCCGCCGGTGATGTACATGTCCTTGAGCCGGTCGGTGATCTTGAGGTAGCCGCGCTCGTCGACGATGCCGATATCGCCGGTGTGCAGCCAGCCGTCGGCGTCGATGGCTTCGGCGGTGGCCTCGGGATCGTCGAGGTAGCCGAGCATCACGTTCGGGCCGCGCAGCAGGACCTCACCGGCATCGGACAGGCGCAGTTCGAAGTCGGCGATCGGCCCGCCGCAGGTGTTGGCGATCGTGGCCGCGTCGTCGGAGGCGCGGCACATGGTGCCGAAACCGGCCGTCTCGGACAGGCCGTAGGCGGTAATGACCACCTCGAAGGCGAGATCGTCACGCATCCGCTCGATCAGCACCACCGGCACGGTCGCCGCGCCGGTCACCGCCACTCGCAGCGAGCTCAGGTCACGCTCGGCGCGCTGTGGATGCTCGAGGATGGTCTGGTAGATCGTCGGCGGGCCGGTGAGCACGGTGATCTGCTCGGACTCGATGAGCGCCAGCGTGGCGGGCACGTCGAAGGTGGCCTGCGGCACGATCGTGGCCCCGGTGACCAGGCACGCGAGAATGCCCGCCTTGTAGCCGAAGTTGTGGAAGAACGGGGGGATCATCAGGTAGCGGTCGCCCGCGCGCAGGGTCGAGCACTCGACCCAGCCGCGCACCACGCCCAGCGCCTGCCGGTGCGCGACGAGGGTGCCCTTGCTGCGACCGGTGGTGCCGGAGGTGAACAGGATGTCGGAGATGTCGTCGGGGGAGACCTGCTCGGCCCGCTCCTCGCCGGCCGCCGCCGAGACGGTCGCGGCCTGCGCGAGCAACTCGTCCCACGTCACCGTGGTGTGCGCGGCGGTGTCAGCCGAAGCGGTGGCGGTACTCGCGTCGCCTTCGATCGGGATGACAACGACCGTCCCGATACCCAGTTCCGGCGCCGCCGCCGCGAGTTCGGCGGCCCGATCACGTCCGAGGAACAGACCCGCGACGAACAACGCCTTCGCGTCGACGCGGGCCAGCACATCGACGGCCTCGGCCGCCACGTACCGGGTGTTCAACGGAACCAGCGCGGCCCCGACGGAATGCGCGGCCAGCGCGGCGATCACCCAGTGGTGGGTATTGGGCGCCCACATCGCGACCCGGTCGCCGGGGGCGATGCCACGGGCGATCAGGGCGCGGGCGGCGATGCGGACCTGGTCGAGTAGCTCGGCCCAGGTCAGGCGGGTCGGGCCGTCGAGCAGGGCGGGCTCGTCCGGGTGCGCCGCGGCGATCTGTCGCAGCGCCTGCGGGGTGGTGTGTGCAGGGGTGGTCACGGGGTCCTCACCGTAGTGCGGTCGCTGTTCTTGACGAAGCAGCCAACAAAGCAAGTGCTTGGTAGGTTATCCTACCGAGGTGGGCGTGATCCAGACCTCAGATTCCGATACCGCGACTTCCGACGAGGAGTTTCGCGCGGAAATACGCGATTGGCTTGCCGAAAATCTTTCGGGCGAGTTCGCTGACCTGCGTGGAACCGGCGGACCAGGCCGCGAACATGAATTCTTCGAACAGCGATTGGCGTGGGACCGCCACCTCGCCGCGGCGGGCTGGACCTGCCTCGGCTGGCCGGTCGAACACGGCGGTCGCGGTGCCAGTGTGCGCCAGCAGGTGATCTTCCACGAGGAATACGCGAAGGCCGACGCGCCGGCGCGGGTCTCGCACGTGGGCGAGGAACTGCTGGGCCCGACCGTGCTCGCCTTCGGCACCGAGGAGCAGAAGAAGCGCTTCCTGCCGGGCGTGCGTTCGGTCGGCGAGCTGTGGTGCCAGGGCTATTCCGAACCGGGCGCGGGCTCCGACCTCGCCGCGGTGAGCACAACGGCTCGCCTCGACGGCGACAAGTGGGTGATCAACGGCCAGAAGATCTGGACGTCGCTGGCGCACGTCGCCGACTGGTGCTTCGTCATCGCCCGCACCGAGCGCGGGTCGAGCCGGCACAAGGGCCTGTCCTACCTGCTGGTCCCGATGAACCAGCCGGGCATCGAAGTGCGGCCGATCGAGCAGCTCACCGGCACCTCCGAGTTCAACGAAGTGTTCTTCGACAACGCCGTCACCGACGCGGACCTCGTCGTGGGTGAACCCGGTGACGGCTGGCGAATCGCCATGGGCACCTTGACCTTCGAACGCGGGATCTCGACCCTCGGCCAGCAGATCCGCTTCGCGCGCGAACTCTCCGACATCGAAGACCTGGCCCGGCGCACCGGCGCCGCCGACGACCCGCTGATCGCCGATCGCCTCGATCGTGCCTGGGTCGGACTCCGGGTGTTGCGCGCGCACGCGCTGCGCACCATGAGCGAGGACCACGACGACGCGGGCGGCGCCTCGGTGTCGAAGCTGTTGTGGGCCAACTGGCATCGCGACCTCGGTGAACTCGCCATGGCCGTCCAGGGCGCGACCGGCCTGGTCCTCGGCCCCGACGACATGACCGCATGGCAGCGGCTGTACCTGTTCAGCCGCGCCGACACGATCTATGGAGGTTCGAACGAAGTGCAGCGCAACATCATCGCCGAGCGTGTGCTCGGTCTCCCGCGAGAGGCACGCCCGTGAGTGAGCAGACCTATTCCGGCGCGAACAAATCGCTGTCGATCGCGCCGCCCTCGATCCCCGGACACGGCCTGCTCGCGGGCCGGACGGCCGTGATCACCGCCGCCGCGGGCACCGGCATCGGTTCGGCCACCGCGCGCAGGCTCCTCGAAGAGGGTGCCGATGTGGTCGTCTCCGATTGGCACGAGCGTCGTTTGACCGAGACCGCCGAACTGCTGGCGAAGGAATTCCCGGAGCGCCGGGTCGGTGCCGTGGTCTGCGATGTCCGCGACACCGCGCAGGTGAATCAGCTGCTCACCGACGCCGCCGCCGAACTCGGCCGGATCGACATCATGGTCAACAACGCGGGCCTCGGCGGCGAGACCCCGGTGGTCGACATGACCGACGAGCAGTGGGACCAGGTTCTCGACATCACCCTGACGGGCACCTTCCGCTGCACCCGCGCGGCACTCGGCTACTTCCGCGGCGCTGGCCACGGCGGCGTGATCGTCAACAACGCCTCGGTCCTCGGTTGGCGCGCCCAGCACGGCCAGGCGCACTACGCCGCCGCGAAGGCCGGTGTGATGGCGCTGACCAGGTGCAGTGCGGTCGAAGCCGCCGAATTCGGTGTGCGGATCAACGCCGTCGCGCCGAGCATCGCCCGCCACCCGTTCCTGGACAAGGTGAGCTCGTCGGAACTGCTCGACTCGCTCAGCGAGCGCGAGGCCTTCGGTCGCGCCGCCGAACCGTGGGAAGTAGCGGCAACGATCGCCATGCTGGCCAGTGATTACACCTCGTATCTGACCGGCGAGGTTGTCTCGGTGAGTAGTCAGCGCGCATGATCGCCGCGGCGGGTTCACCTGAACCAAGCAAGTGCTTGGTTGTACGATGACGGGTGTGACCGCACCCGACACCGTCAAACGCACCCGCCGCGCCGAGCTGCTCGACCTCGCCGCCGGCCTGTTCGCCGAACGCGGCATGCGTGCCACCACGGTGCGCGATATCGCCGACTCGGCGGGCATCCTGTCGGGCAGTCTCTACCACCACTTCGACTCCAAGGAGTCGATGGTCGACGAGATCCTGCGCGGCTTCCTCGACGACCTGTTCGGCCGCTACCGCGAGATCGCGGCCGCTGCGCTGAGTTCGCGAGACACCCTGGAGGCCTTGGTAATCGCCTCCTACGAGGCGTTCGACCGGCACCATGCCGCGGTCGCGATCTACCAGGCCGAGGCCAAGAGCCTGCGCGACGTAGAACGTTTCGCCTATATCCGCGACTTCAACACCGAGTTCCGCGATCTGTGGCGGCGGGTGCTCGCCGCCGGTGTCGCCGATGGCAGCTTCCGGCCCGAACTCGACGTGGAACTCGCGTTCCGCTTCCTGCGCGACACCGTGTGGGTCGCGGTCCGCTGGTACACCCCCGGTGGCCCGATCACCGTGAAAAGCCTTGCCCAGCAATATCTCACCATCGTGCTCGACGGGCTGACCCTGCCCGAGGGCACCGCGAAATAGGAGTTCCATCATGACCGCATCCGCCGAGCGCCGCCCCTATGCCCCGCTGCGGGAGGCCTATGTGATCGATGCGGTGCGTACCGCGGTCGGCAAGCGCGGTGGCGCGCTGGCCGAGGTGCACCCCGCCGATATCGGCGCCGCCGCGGTGCGTGGGCTCGTCGAGCGCACCGGCATCGACCCGAGCGTCGTCGACGACGTGATCGTCGGCTGTGTCGACAACCTCGGACCGCAGGCGGGCAATATCGGCCGCACCATGTGGCTGGTGGCGGGGTACCCCGAGGAAGTTCCCGGCGTCACCGTCGACCGGCAGTGTGGTTCCAGCCAGCAGGCGATCAACTTCGGCGCGCAGGCCATCATGAGCGGCACCGCCGAGGTCATCGTGGCCGGTGGCGTGCAGAACATGAGCGCCATCCCGATCGGCGCCGCCATGCTCGCGGCCAAGCCGTACGGCTTCGAATCCTCGTTCATCGGTGCCAAGGGCTGGGACTCGCGTTACGGCACCGGCGAGGTCTCCCAGTTCAAGGGCGCCGAGATGATCGCCGAGAAGTGGGGCATCAGCCGCGAGGACATGGAGCGCTGGGCGCTGCAGAGCCACGAGCGCGCCAAGTCCGCTATCGCCGAGGGTCGCTTCGACAACGAGATCGTGCCGGTCGGCGACTTCACCGTCGATCAGGGCCCGCGCGAGACCAGCCTGGAGAAGATGGCGACGCTGCAGCCGCTGTCGGAGGGCAGCCCGCTCACCGCGGCGGTCGCCAGCCAGATCTCCGACGGCGCCAGCGCCACGCTGCTCGCTTCGGAGTGGGCGGTCAAGGAATACGGTCTGACCCCGCGTGCTCGCATCCATCACGTCAGCGCGCGCGGCGCGGACCCCCTCATGATGCTCAGCGCGCCGATCCCGGCGACCCAGTGGGCGCTGGAGAAGACCGGCCTGACCATCGACGACATCGACGTCATCGAGATCAACGAGGCCTTCGCGCCGGTGGTGCTGGCCTGGATCAAGGAGATCGGCGCCGATCCGGCGAAGGTCAATGTCAACGGTGGTGCGATCGCGCTCGGTCATCCGCTGGGTGCCACCGGGGCCAAGTTGTTCGCGACCCTGCTCAACGAGCTGGAGCGGGTCAACGGCCGCTACGGTCTGCTCACCATCTGCGAGGGTGGCGGCACGGCCAACGTCACCATCATCGAGCGCCTCGGCGCGCCGGAGTAGTTCCAGGCGGACACAACTGACGGCCCGGTGCTCGGGTATCCGGCACCGGGCCGACCCGCCTTTCGTTCACCAGTGGTAGGTCACCACATCCCATCGCTGCAGGGTGCCGGGGGTATCGCAGTGCGCCCAGGATTGCTGGCCGTTCCACGCCATGTTGCCGCGGCGTTCGTAGGTGGCCCAGCTGCTGCCGAACCAGCCCCACCATTGTCTGCACTCGATCCGCACCTGATGCCGGACCGGCCAATAGCACTGCGAGTACGCCGCACTGTTGTTGACCGGATGTGCGGAGCAGCCAGGCTGGAAATACTGTGCCTGAACCGGCGCCGCACCCATGACCACCCCGGCGCCGAGCAGCGCCGCCGCCGATGTACTCACCATCATTTTCTTGAGAAGCGAACTCATCACAACCTCCCATCAGCGTGGGGGACGATGCCCCGACTCCTGACAGGCCTCCGCGCCGTCGAAGTTCGGTGGCTCGCGTTTCCACGAAACCACCCTTACGTGACTTACATCACATAAAAGGCGCCTTGTGTTACTGGCAGCAGTGCCTCTAGCTGCGTGTTCGGGCAGCGGTGCAACCTTCCGGCAGGTTTGTTCTTCCGGCCTACGATGGCTTGGTGAAGGTGCTCGGTGCATGCCCGCTCGACTGCCCCGACGCGTGCTCGTGGGTGGTGACCGTCGAGGACGGTGTTGCCACCGGGCTGCGGGGGAACAAGGAACATCCGGTCACGCGCGGTGCGCTGTGCGTGAAGGTGAACCGGTATCTAGAGCAGGTCGGTGCGCCGGACCGGCTCAGGTATCCGATGCGCCGGGTCGGGCCGAAAGGGTCCGGGCAGTTCGAGCGGATCAGCTGGGACTCCGCGCTCGACGAGATCGCCACGCGGGTCACCGGCATCATCGACGAATTCGGCGGCGAGGCGGTCTGGCCCTTCCACGGCACCGGCAGCCTTGGCTATATCCAAGGGCTGGAGGGCTTTCCGGGCCGCAGGATGTTCAATCTGCTCGGGGCGTCGCACCACGCGCCGACCATCTGCTCGGTCGCCGGTGGCGCCGGCCTGCGCTATACCCTCGGCACCTCCGGCGGCATGGACCCCGAGGACTTCGCGAAGTCGAAGCTGATCCTGCTGTGGGGCACCAATCCGCTCACGTCCGGTCATCATCTGTGGAAGTTCGTGCAGGACAGCGGGGCCTACCTGGTGTCGATCGACCCGGTGCGCACCAAGACCTCCGAACGCTGCGACGAGCACATCGCCCCGCTGCCCGGCACCGACGCGGCGCTGGCGCTCGGGCTGCTGCACGTCATCGTCTCGCTCGGCGCGCAGGACGAAAAGTTCATCGCCGAACACACCGAGGGCTGGCCCGAATTCCGGGACCGCATCACCGAATTCACGCCGGAACGCACCGCGGCGATCACGGGCGTGCCGCAGGAGCGGATCGTCGCGCTCGGTGAGCGAATCGCGCGAACCCGGCCGACCGCCATCCGCGCGTCGCAAGGCATGCAGCGGCACGCGGGCGGTGGGATGGCGCTGCGGGTGCTCGGCTGCCTGCCCGGTGTCACCGGTGACTGGGCGATACCCGGTGGGGGACTGCACTATTCGACGAGTGGGCACTTCCGTGTCGACGATGCGGCCCTGCGCCGCGACGACCTGCTGCCGAACCCGGTTCGCACGCTCTCGATGACCAGGCTCGGCGAGGCTCTGCTCGAGACCGATGGGCCGCCCGTGAAGGCGCTGTTCGTGATCGGGGCCAATCCGGTCGGCTCGAATCCCGACCAGCGTCGCGTGATCGAGGGACTGTCTCGCGAGGACCTGTTCACCGTGGTCCTCGAGCACTTCGGCACCGACACCGTCGATTACGCCGACATCGTCCTGCCCGCCACGATGCAGCCCGAACACCTCGACGTGCTCGCGGGTTACGGGCACCTCTACCTCATCTGGAACGAGCCAGCCGTCGAGCCGCCCGGTGAATGCCTTTCCACCACAGAGACTTTCCGCCGGCTCTCGCGGCGCTTCGGTCTCACCGAGCCCGCGCTCTACGACTCCGACGAAGAGCTGGCCAAGCAGCTGCTCAAAGGTTTCGACCTCGAACGCCTCCGCGCGGACGGGTTCCTGAAGGTCCAGGCGGGACCGGTACCGGCAGGCAAACTCCAGTTCGTTTCCGCCAGAGCGGAATCGGCGGGTCACGATCCACTGCCGGACTACACGCCTCCCGCCGATTCCGGTGACGGCCTGGTGCTGATCTCCGCCGCCTCGCACTACTTCCTGAACACCTCGTTCGGCGCCAACCCCGAATTGCGGCGGCGCTCAGGTGAATCCAGCATCACGCTGCACCCCGAGGATGCTGCCGCCCGCGGGATCGCCGACGGTGCCGCGGTGGTCGTCTCCAACGGTCGCGGCTCCTTCGAGGCAGTCGCCGAGGTGTCGGACCGGGTGCGGCCCGGCGTCGCGGGCACCACCAAGGGCCGCTGGGCCAAGTTCACCGGCGGTGCCACCGTGAATGCCACCATCGCCGAACGTGATTCGGACTACGGCGGTGGCGCGGTCTTCCACGACAACCGCGTCGAGGTCGCGCCGCGCTGATTTGTTGTCGGACAGCTCCGCACGCGATGCGCTGCCGACAGCGAAAAGCGCCGGACCCGGGCGCGCCGTGTCGGCGTCGCGCCTGGTCCGGCGCCCTCGTCACCCCGGCGAACTCGACTGACGCTCCAGGCAGTCGAGTCGGGGGCGAGCTGGAGATCGGTCAGCGAGTTTCGGCAGCGGGCTCGCTGGTCAGCGCGCCGACCGCCGCGATCCGCACCACCGCGTCGGTGACGATCTGGTCGATCAGTTCGGCCACCGTCGGCAGGCTGTCGATGATGCCGGTGACCTGGCCCGCGGGCAGCACGCCCGCGTCGGTGCGGCCCTCGACCAGGCCGGCCTTGGTCAGCATCGCCGAGTTCGCGGCCATCACGACCTGAGACCAGCTGAGGTCCTTGGTCTTTCGCATCGCCAGGCCGTCGCGGGCGAGCGTCGACCACTTCATGCCGGTCATCGACTTGAACTTGGCCGCGTTCGACACCGCCGCCGACAGACCGCGCCAGCCGCCGGAGTGCTCGAGCTTGGTCACCAGTTCGGTGTTGAGCATCCGATGCGGCATACCGTCGACCTTCACCGACACCACGGTGTCCTGCAGTCCGCGGGCCAGGTACTCCTGCTTCACGGCTTCCGGGACGGTGCTCTCCTGGGTGAGCAGGAAACGGGTACCCATCGCGACACCGGCCGCACCATAGGACAGGGCGGCGGCCAGGCCGCGACCGTCGAAGAAGCCACCCGCCGCGATCACCGGGATATCGACCGCGTCGAGCACCGACGGCAGCAGCAGCGTGGTGGCGACCGGGCCGGTGTGGCCACCGCCCTCACCGCCCTGCACGATCACCGCGTCGGCGCCCCAGGACGCCACCTTCACCGCGTGCTTGGCCGCACCGATCGACGGAACAACCACCACACCGGCATCTTTGAGCCGGGCGATGAGTTCCTTCTTCGGCGCCAGCGCGAACGACGCGACCCGTACCTGTTCGCGGATGAGCAGTTCGATGCGCTCGCCCGCGTCGGTGGCGTCGGCGCGGATGTTCACGCCGAAGGGCTTGTCGGTGAGCGACTTGGTCTTGGCGACCGCCGCCTCCAGCTCCTCGAAAGTCATGGTCGCCGAGGCGAGGATGCCGAGTCCGCCAGCGTTCGCGGTGGCGGCGACCAGCCGGGGACCGGCGACCCAGCCCATGCCGGTCTGCACGATCGGGTGCTCGATGCCGACCAGCTCGGTCAAGGGCGTGCGCAAGCGCGGGCTCATGCCGCTACTTCCTTCTCGCGGAAACCCTTGGGATCGAGCACAGTTCGGATGATCTGCAGCTCCTCCTCGGTCGGCAGCCTGGTCTCGCCTGCCATGCCGAGCTCCGCGATCTCGAAGGAGGTGTTCTCCGCGACCTCTTCCGGGTTCACGCCGGGGTGCAGCGACAGTGCGCGCAGGGTGTGGTCGGGGCCGTTGAAGTCGAACACGCCCAGGTTGGTCACCACCCGGTGCAGGTGATGGAAGCGGTAGGCCGGGTTCTCGGGATCGATTCTGTCGTAGCCGATTCCGGAGATGATGTCGACTTTGTCGACGAACACCCGATTGTTGTGCCGGGGCACGAAGTAGCTCGTCGCGTGGTTGATGGTGTTGCCGGGCGCGCCACGCACACCGAACATCTGGCGCGTCGGCTGTTGCAGCGGACCGAAGGCCGACAGGTTCTGGTTGCCGAACCGGTCGATCTGGTTGGCGCCCATCACCACATGACGACGGCCGGAGGCGACCACATCGAACACCCGCGAGAACGGAATCCAGCCCTCGACCGGAGCTTTCGCGCCGATCGCCGGTACCTCGGCGAAGAACAGCGCCTCACCGTCGGAGAGCAGCAGGTCGGGTTCGAAGGTGAGCCGGGCCAGTCGCGCACCGATCGTGGTGATGGTCGACATCGGGCTGGCCATGATCTCGCCCGCCCCGCGGAAGATCTCCGCCGCGGCGACGACACAGACCTCGGCGCGCGTGATGGGTCCGCTCTGTACTGCGGAATTCATAGCTTCTGCTCCTCGGCGAAAGTGGCTACGGCGGACTGGTATTCGTCTTCGGAGACGTCGAGATAGCGAGCCTTGAACTCGGCCCACGACTCCGGCGTCTTCGCGGCCGCCACATAGTGCTTCTGGAACTTCTCGTCGCGCCCGTAGCTGCCGGAGAAGGTGAAGTGCGCGCCGCCGGGCGACTCGACCACACCGTCGACCAGCATGCGGTTGAGGATGATCGCCTGCTGCGGAACGGCTTTCACCAGCTCCTCGGTCTCGACGATGCGATCCACGGAGACATACCGACGCTCAGCGGCGAGGCAGTACAGATCGTCGAAGTACGGATCGACGCCCGTGTAGGCGGCGTTGCCGTGCTTGTCGGCCAGATCCAGATGCACGAACGACGCGTCCAGATTCAGCGCGGGCATCGCGACCAGGGTCTCGGTTCGCCCGTCGGCGGCCGGATACGGCGACGCGACGGTCTTCAGCTCGCCCTCCCAGAAGTCGAGCACCGCCGACCCCAGCCCGGCCCGAATCGGCAGGAACGGCAGTCGTGCCGCGGCTGCCTGCAGCCCGCACTTCACCATGCCCTCGTCCATCTCGCGCACGGTGATCGCGCCCTCGGTGCGCGCCTTCGCGAACCACGGATCGTAGAACGGCGCCGAATCCAGCGACACGAAGCCGTAGTAGGCCTTGCGGACCTTGCCCGCCGAGCACAGCAAGCCGAGGTCGGGGCCGCCGTAGGTGACCACGGTCAGGTCGGTGACGTCCGAGCGCAGCAGCGCGCGCACCAGCGCCATCGGCTTGCGCCGTGAACCCCAGCCGCCGATCCCGATGGTCATGCCGCTGCGCAGCTCGCCGACCACCTCGTCGAGGGTCATTCTCTTGTCGCGCATGGCTGTCAGCTCTCCTTCTTCTGCGCGGCGAGATCGTCGTCGAAGCGCGCCCTGAT
Organism: Nocardia sp. FBN12; assembly: GCF_050320175.1. Classification (GTDB taxonomy): domain Bacteria; phylum Actinomycetota; class Actinomycetes; order Mycobacteriales; family Mycobacteriaceae; genus Nocardia. Next base: position 6,532,712 of record NZ_CP190048.1, read on the forward strand.
CTCGTCGGCGACACCGGCGAGGTTGAGCTCCATCGTGAAGCCCTGTTCGTAGCGGTAGGAACGGTGCACGTCCTGCACGTCGATACCGTTGAGCGCGCGCTTCGCGGCCCGGATCACGCGGCCGTCCTTGTTGGCGATGTTCTTCGCGACTTCCATCGCGGCAGCGTCGAGTTCGGCGCGCGGCACCACCTTGTACACCGAACCGAAGTGGTGCAACTGCTGGGCGGTGAGCTTGCCCGCGGTGTAGAACATGGTGCGCATCAGGTGCTGCGGGACCAGCCGCGACAGGTGGGTGGCGGCGCCGAGCGCGCCACGGTCCACTTCGGGCAGCCCGAAGGTGGCGTCGTCGGAGGCCACGATGACGTCGGAGTTACCGACCAGGCCGATGCCGCCGCCGAGGCAGAAGCCGTTCACGGCGGTGACCACCGGCACCTCGCAGTCGTAGACCGCGGCGAAGGCGTCGAAGCAGCCGTGGTTGGCGCGGATCAGCGCGGTATGGCCGGAGTCGGCGTTCATCTCCTTGATGTCGACGCCGGCGTTGAACCCGCGTCCTTCCGCGCGCAGGACGACCACCCGGGTCTCCTGGTTGCGGCCCGCTGCCCTGACGGCATCGGCCAGCGCGAACCAGCCGTCCGAGGGTAGGGCGTTGACCGGCGGATAGTCGACTGTGACGACCTCTACTCCGTCGGCTTCGGTGTGACGGTTTATCCCCATCGCGATGTCTCCTCGTGCACGCCCCGGCGAACCCGAGACAAAGCAAGCAATTGCTTGGTAGGTTAACACGGTGGCTGTAGAAATCGACCTTTCCGAGCAGATCGTTCTGGTGACAGGCGGCGTCCGAGGTGTCGGCGCCGGAATAAGCCGGGCCTTCCTCGCCGCCGGCGCGACGGTGCTGACCTGCGCGCGCAGACCGGCCGACGAGCCGATCACGGTCGGCGACCGCAGCGCCGAACATCTCACCTGCGATGTACGCGACGTCGACGCGGTGTCGGCCATGTTCGCCGAGATCGTCGCCAGGCACGGCCGGATCGACCACGTGGTGAACAACGCCGGTGGCGCCCCGTTCGCGATGGCCGACGCCGCGAGCCCGAAGTTTCACACCAAGATCGTGGAACTGAATCTGCTTGCGCCGCTGCTGATTTCCCAGCAGGCCAACGCCCTGATGCAGAAGCAGGACACGGGCGGCTCGATCGTGATGATCACCAGCGTCAGCGGCCACCGGCCGTCGCCGGGTACCGCCGCCTACGGTGCCGCCAAGGCGGGCCTGGACAACCTGGTCTCCTCACTCGCCGTCGAATGGGCCCCCAAGGTCCGGCTCAACTCGGTAGTGGTCGGCCCGGTCGAGACCGAACTCAGCCACCTGCACTACGGCGACGCGGACGGGATCGCCGCCGTCGGCGCGACCGTGCCGATGGGCAGAATGGCGCGCCCCGCCGACGTCGGCAACGCCGCCCTCTTCCTGGCCTCCCCCCTGGCCACCCACATCAGCGGCGCCGCCCTGCTGGTCCACGGTGGCGGCGAACGCCCGGCTTTCCTCGATGCCGCCAACGCCAACAACTGACTCATGACCTGCCCAACCCCAGACCTCGCGGCGTCAGCTGCCGATAACTACAGGAGCTCGAGATGGATGACCAGTTGATTTGTGCCGGACGCACCGTGATCGTGACCGGCGCCGGCCGTGGCATCGGCCGCGCCCACGCCCTCGCCTTCGCCGCAGCGGGCGCCCGCGTGGTGGTCAACGATGTAGGCACCGCCCTCGACGGCGCGGCGACCACGGAAACCCCCGCCCAGCAGGTCGTGGACGAGATCGAAGCAGCCGGTGGCGAGGCCGTCGCCAACTACGACGATGTCGCCGACTGGGAGGGCGCGCGCCGGCTGATCCGTCAGGCCGTCGACACCTTCGGCGGCCTGGACGTCCTGGTCAACAACGCCGGCTTCGTCCGCGACCGCATGCTGGTGAACCTCGGCGAAGACGAGTGGGACGCCGTAGTCCGCGTGCATCTCAAGGGCCACTTCGCCACCATGCGGCACGCGGCCGAGTACTGGCGAGGCGAGTCGAAGGCGGGCCGCCCGGTCGACGCCCGCGTGATCAACACCAGCTCCGGCGCCGGCCTGCAGGGCAGTGTCGGTCAGGGTAATTACGGTGCGGCCAAGGCGGGTATCGCTGGTCTCACACTGACCGCGTCGGCCGAGTTCGGCCGGTACGGCGTGACCGTGAACGCCATCGCCCCCGCCGCCCGCACCAGGATGACCGAGACGGTCTTCGCCGACACCATGACCGCCCCCGACGCGGGCTTCGACGCGATGGCCCCGGAGAACATCTCGCCGCTGGTCGTCTGGCTCGGCAGCACCGGATCCGCCGGGGTGACCGGCCGGATGTTCGAGGTAGAAGGCGGAAAGGTCGCGCTGGCGCAGGGCTGGATGCACGGCACCCCGGTCGATCGCGGCGCTCGCTGGAACCCTGCCGAGCTGGGTCCGGTCGTCAAGGAACTGATCGAGAAGAGCACTCCGCCGGAGCCGGTTTACGGCGCATAGCAAACTTTGAGGCGTGCGGCCGGGGAAATGTCCCCGGCCTGCGCTTATGGCATGTCACACACGTCCAGGGGGCTGGACGACTCTTGCTCTCCTCTGCGGGGTGGGGGGCGTGGGTTTACTATGGGCTACTGTTCGTCGATCCCGGAATGTGTCGCGACCGGGGGTAATTCTGCGCTGAAAAACTAAGGGGATGATCTAGCGCATGGCCATTGGTCGCATGTTGCGCGTATTTGCCGCTGCGAGTGTGCTGGCCGGCTGTGCGCTGTTAGGGCCCGCGGTCGCCATGGCCGCCCCGGAAAAGCCACCAACACCTGCCGCGCAGGCGCCCGGTAGCGGGAGCAGCGGGCAGGGGAACGGCAGCGGGGGCAATGGTGGTCAGAGCACCCCCACTCCCAAGCCCAGTGAGCTGAGCCTGCCCGGCCAGGGCAATGGTCAAGGCCAGAACCAGGGCAACGGCCAAGCGACCGCTCCCGACCCGGCTGTCGCCGGTAACCCGCAGTCGGGCGCCCCGGTCGCCGGCGACAGCGAATGGACGCCGCTCACCATCCCCGGCCAGTCCAGCGAAGACGTTCCCAAGCAGGAAGTGGCAGGCCCCCTCTCCGGTTCGGCAGCCGCAGGCTCCGCCGCGGCTGGCGCGGGCTCGGCAGCCGCGGGCGTGGTCCTCGGTACCGGCTCGGCGGGCCTCGGCGTGCTACTCGGCACCGGTTCGGCGGGCCTCGGAGTAGTGCTCGGTACCGGTTCGGCAGGCGCGGCCGCCATCCTCGGTACCGGCTCGGCTGGCGCGGCCGCTGTGCTCGGTACCGGCTCCGCAGGTGCCGCCGCCGTGCTCGGTACGGGTTCGGCCGGCGCCGCCGCGGTACTCGGTACCGGCTCGGCCGCGGTCGGCTCGGCCGCTGCGGGCACCGGCTCGGCCGCCCTCGGCGCGGGCTCGGTTGTCCTCGGAACAGGTTCCGCCGCAGTCGGTTCCGCCGCTGCCGGTTCCGCGGCGGTGGGTTCCGCGGGCGCGGGTTCGGCCGCTGTGGGTTCGGCCGCTGTGGGTTCGGCGGCAGTCGGATCGGCCTCGCCCCTGCTGTTGCTGTTGATCCCGATCCCCTCGGTCCCGGCCGCACCGGCCCTTCCCTCGATCGCGATCCCGCCCACGCCCGCTGTCCCCGGCGTTCCGAATATCGCTGTGGCAGTACCTATTCCGGCTGCCGCGCCGCCCGCGGCGGAGGCGCCCGCCCCGGCCGCACCTCCGCCCGCCGCGGCAGCACCCGCACCGGCGGCCAAGCCGAACCACGAGTTCAAGCCGACCAGTGACAACAGTGGCCTCCCGGAACCCGAACTCCTGTCGGTGATCGGCGGCCTGATCGCGCTGACCCTGGCCGGAACCGGTTCGGGCGCAGTGAGTTTCCAAGGTGCCGCGGCAGCCCAAGCGCGGGTGAACGCGGCGCGTGCCGAGTTCTTCGGACCGAGGTCGTGAGGGGATCTTCGATGAGTAAGAGCAAGACCCAGAGCACCTCCCGGTCCTATCGCCGAGTCGCCGCCGCCGTCGACGCGGTGTGCGCGGTGGCCGCCGACTCCGACGCCACCAGCCTCGACGAGGTGGTGCACGCCATCTCGCTGGAACGCAAGCGCGAGATCGAGATCACCAGCGCGAACCTCGGCCCCGGCGTGTGCGGTCAGCGCCGGTTCTATCCCGAACGCGACATCATCGTGCTCGCCGATGCCCTGCCGAGTCGCGATCACACCCTCGCGCACGAATTGGGTCATATCGTCTTCGACCACGAAGGTGCGCCCGCGGTCGAGACGACCCTCGAGGTGAGCGACGACCTGATCGCCTACATGCTCAGCCAGCGCGCCCACGCGCAGATCGTCGACGACGGCGCCGACGACCTCGCCGAATGGGAAGCCGAGACCTTCGCGGCCATGCTCATGACGCGCCTGCGCGTATTCAGCAACCGGGGCGCAGGCGTCTCGGTCCTTCGATTCGATGAGGCACTCGGATGACACTCTGGTTGACAGCCCTGCTGGTCTGGGTTGCCGCGGGTGCGCGAGTGGGTCGCGTGCTGGTGAAGCCCGCGACGACCGCCCGCGTGGCCATCGTCGTCGCGGTCGCCGCCGTGGCACTCGCGGTCACCGTCGCCATCCCCGAGATGGCGGTGGCCATCGACAACCTGATGAAGGGCGGTGTGCACAGCGGCTGGCTGTCCACCGGCATCGTGATCTCCGCCTGGATCCTGTTCACCACGGCCACCTCGGTGGTGGCCTCGGCCGCCTGGCCGGTGGTCTCGCGGCGCAACCTGCGCCAGGTCGCGATGGTCGTGTACGGCATCGGCGCGGTCGCGATCGCGATCACCCTGGCGTGGTCGTTCACCTTCGGCTGGATCACCGTCGCGCTCGGCGCGGTCTTCATCGTGACCACCGGTCTGCGCAACCTGGACTGGACCATCCTCGGCCGCGGCATCGCCATCTACATCACCGGCACCGCTCTGGTCGCGGTGCTCGCCGTCGCCAACGTGGGCCGCGCCTTCCAGCACGCCGAGCCGACACCCCCCAACGAACCGCTGTGGGGCTGGGTCGCCTGGGAGATCGCGGCGCTGCTGATCGCGCTCGGCGCCGTGTCGATCGTGATCGAGCTGTGGTGGCGGGCCAAGGTCCTGCTGCGCAAGATCAGGCCGCTGCACCAGTTGATGGTCGGCCGGTTCCCCGAGGTGGTCGCGCCCGAGCAGAACGCCACCTCGGCACAGCTCAAGGCCTCCGATCACATAGCTCAGGTGATGGACGCGCTGTATCTGCTCTCGGGCAGCGGCATCGTCATCCCGGCGGCCGGAGAGCCGCCGAACTCGGTACCGCGGCGGGCCGCGGTGGTGGCCGAATGGGCGCGAAATCCGTTGGGGGACTTGTTCGTTGACGCGCGCTGGATCGCGCCGCCACCCACTGTGAGCCCCAGGGGCTGGGTGCTGGCGCTGGCGAGCCAGTACGAGAACGCGGTGGCCGCCGCGAAGACGACACCGCAGAACGCCGCTACGTCGAGCTGACACGAAGCGCAGAAAACGGGCCTGAGCTGGTGGTTTCCACCGTCTCAGGCCCGTTGTCTGCGTATCCGATGTTTTACGGCCGTACCCAGGACACCATCAGGTGCGTCAGGCCGGCCGATGCGTGGATCCTATTCCGTTCCGTCCGGAGGAACTTCGGGCAAGCCTTCGCTGGCCCGCAACTTCTCCGCCATCGAGGTGAGTAGATTCTGAGATTCTTCGGACAGGTCGAATGCCCTACTCGACAGTCGACGAAGTCCGTAACCCTGCAGCTGCGCGAGCAGCTCCAGGTCATGATCGATCTTGGCCGCGTAGATATCGTTGAAGAAGTAGTCAGGCTTGACCTTGAAGAACTTCGCCAGGGCGGCCACCGTCTCATCGGACGGATTCGTTCGTTGTCCCGACCGCAACTGCGAGAGATACGGCTTCGAGATCGGATGCCCGGAGGCAGTCAGCGCAGCCGCAACCTCTGCGTTGGTGTGCGGCTTGCGCCCCGGGGGATGCACGGTTTCGAACAGCTTGTTCAGCCGCGCCGCGAAATCAGCCATTGTGAGCCGCCCAATTCCCTTCACTGTACTAACAGTCGTTATCTCGGATACGTATCATTGATATTAGCGGCTCAGTAACTGAAAACCTACGCCTGATTGGGGATTTCTCTACGATTTCCGTCGCTCACCTGCGTGCAGGGGCTGCGGTGGTCGCGTTTGCGGGTCGCGCCAACGACTCTTGTGGAGCGTGGGGGTACCCGGGTTCGTGCCCGTCGCAGGGTTCTTCCGCCATGCAGGCATGATAGCCCAAAGATAGCTGACATCTCATCTTCCCCCTGGCCCCCGTAACTTTGTGGCGTACGACACGTTCCGGGCGCCCTGGGATGAATGTTCAACCTGGGCGCCCGGTTTCGGTCTGTCTCAGTCTACAGGCGTTCGATGATGGTGCCGGTCGCGAGTGCGCCACCTGCGCACATCAGCACCATGGCGGTGCCCTGACCTGTGCGTTCGAGTTCGTGTAGCGCGGTCGTGATCAATCGCGAGCCGGTAGAACCGACAGGATGCCCGATTGCAATCGCACCGCCGTTGACATTTACCCGTTCCATGTCAGGTTGATGTACGGAAGCCCACGAAAGTGCGACGGACGCGAATGCTTCGTTGATCTCGAAAACATCGATATCGCCAATCGACATTCCGGAGCGCTCGAGCAGCCGGGTGCACGCCTGTACCGGGCCATCCAGATGGAACTCCGGCTCGGAGCCCACGAGTACCTGGGTGTGAATCCGCGCGCGCGGGCGCAAACCCTTTCGGCGCGCGACATTTTCGTCCATCAGCAGGACCGCGGCGGCACCGTCGGAGATCTGCGACGAAGTGCCCGCGGTATGGATGCCATCCGCCATGACAGGCTTCAGCGCGGACAGCCCTTCGATGGTGGTCGCGCGCAGGCCCTGGTCGCGGGTGACCTCCAGCTTCTCCCCGGTGGCCACGCCCTCGCTGTCGAGCACCGGCGCCGAGACCGGAAGCACCTCGCGGTCGTAGCGGCCCTCGGCCCAGGCCTTGGCGGCCAATTGCTGTGAGCGCAAGCCGAATTCATCGATATCGGACCGGGTGATCCCGCGCCTGCGGGCGATGCGCTCTGCGGCGCCGAACTGATCGGGCAGGTCGATCGACCACGACGCGGGCCGGCGCGGCCCCGCCTCGGTGCCGACATTGGCGCCCAGCGGTACCCGGCTCATCGCCTCGACGCCACACGCGATGCCGACGTCGATCGCGCCCGTGGCGATGAGGCCGGCGACGAGGTGGTTGGCCTGCTGGGCCGAACCGCACTGGGCGTCGATCGTGGTCGCGCCGGTCTGCCACGGCAGACCCGCGTGCAGCCAGGCCACGCGGGTGACGTTGTTGGACTGCTCGCCCGCCTGGGTGACGCAGCCGCCGATCACCTGCTCGACCTCGGCCGGGTCGAGTCCCGCCCGGTCGAGCAGTCCGCGCTGGGCCAGACCGAGCAGTTCGGCGGCGTGTAAGCCCGCGAGTTGCCCTCGGCGTTTGCCGATCGGGGTCCGCACGGCCTCGACGATCACGGGTGTGCCCATCTGATTCTCCCTCGTAACTGCAACAGGTTCTGATATTGAGCTCAGGGTAAAACCGCGAGGTTCTTCCGTCGCGGCGACCGCTATGCTTGAATGATTATAGAACGTGTTTCAGTTTGTCGAAGGAGACATCTGGTGGTAGATCCGAGCACCGAACAAGCCGACCACGCCCACACCGCGGGTCGGCCGAACCTGCCGGACGGGTTCGACGTTACCGACCCCGCTATCTACGCCGAGCGCGTTCCGACGGAGGAGTTCGCCGAGCTGCGGCGTTCGGCGCCGATCTGGTGGAACCCGAAGTCGCCCGACGTCGGTGGCTTCCACGACGACGGCTTCTGGGTGTTGAGCAAGCACGCCGACGTGAAAGAGGTATCGCGTCGCAGCGACGTCTTCTCGACGTATGAGAACACCGCGATCCCGCGCTTCAACGACGACATCCAGCGCGAGCAGATCGAACTGCAGCGCTTCGTCATCCTCAACAAGGACGCCCCGGAGCACACCAAGCTCCGCAAGCTGATCGCCAAGGGTTTCACCCCGCGCGCGGTCAACGGCCTGCGCGCCGAACTGTCGGCGCGCGCGGAGAAGATCGTGAAGGCCGCCGCCGAGTCGGGTTCGGGTGACTTCGTCACCCAGGTCGCCTGTGAGTTGCCGCTGCAGGCCATCGCCGAACTGATCGGTGTGCCGCAGGAGGACCGGATGAAGGTCTTCGAGTGGTCCAACGACATGACCGGCTACGACGATCCCGACAATGTGGACGTCGACCCGGTCGCCGCGTCGATGGGTCTGCTCGGCTACGCCTACCAGATGGCCGAGGCCAGAAAGGCCTGTCCGGCAGACGATCTGGTGACCACGCTGATCGAGGCCGACGTCGACGGTGAGGCGCTCACGCCGGAGGAGTTCGGCTTCTTCGTGATCGTGCTCGCCGTCGCGGGCAACGAGACCACGCGCAACGCCATCAGCCACGGCATGATCGCCTTCATGGAGAACCCCGACCAGTGGGAGCTGTTCAAGAAGGAACGCCCGGCCAGCGCGGTGGACGAGATCATTCGCTGGGCCACCCCGGTCACCTCCTTCCAGCGCACCGCGCTCGAGGACACCGAGCTCAATGGTGTGCAGATCAAGAAGGGGCAGCGTCTGGTGATGCTGTACCGGTCGGCCAATTTCGATGAGGACGTCTTCGAGGACCCGGACACGTTCAACATCATGCGCGAGGACAACCAGCATCTCGCCTTCGGTGGCACCGGCGCGCACTTCTGCGTCGGCGCGAACCTGGCCCGGCTCGAGATCGACTTGATCTTCAACGCGATCGCCGACCACCTGCCCGACATCACCAAGATCGGCAAGCCGAGGCGGCTGCACTCGGGCTGGCTCAATGGCATCAAGGAACTCCCGGTCGACTACAAGACCGCCGGTTGCCCTGTCGCGCACTGAGTAGCGATTCGACGAGAACAGCCCGAGACCGAAAGGTCCCGGGCTGTTCTGGCGTTTATCGCTAGACGGGGCGCGTGGTCGCGACCGCGCGGTCGACTTCCCAGAAGGCACGCAGGGCGGCGATCTTGCCCTCCGCGTCGACCTTGTAGGTGAACACACCCTCGGCGTCGATGACGTGGCCGGCCATCGTGGTGCGGATCAGCCCGGTGAAGGCGATTTCATTGCCGCAGGCGAAGGAGTCCTCGAAGCGGAATTCGATGGACTCGGTCAGGGCGATGGCCTTGTCCCAGAAGGCGCCGATGGCCTCGTGACCGCGGTGGCCGACGCCCTCCGGATCGAAACCCGAAGGGCCGACCGGATCTTCGACGATGCCGTCCGCGGCGAACAAGGCGACCCAGGCCGCCCGGTCCTTGGCTTTGACCGCGGCCTGGGAGGCAAGGCCCGCGGCGCGGGCAGTGCGTTCGATGGTGGTCATTGGTGCACCTTCGCGATGATGGGGTCGGCGATGTACTTCTCGGCGAACTTGCGCAGCGAGTCCTGCTTGGCCGCCAGCTCGCCGTCGAACCCGATACCGTCGGACAGCCATGGCACCACGATGTTGTCGGTGACGCCCGCATCGGCCAGGTCCTGATAGCCGTCGCGACCGAACTTGTCGATGCAGACCGACTGGATCTCGAACGGCACCTCCGACCGGCCGTATTCGGCGCGGAGATCGCGCAGCGTGCCGATGGTGGTGACGAGGTCGTCGAATTTCATCATCGCCGAGGTCCAGCCGTCACCGATGCGGGCGGCCCGGCGCAGCGCCGGACCGGTGTGCCCGCCGATGTAGAACGGCACCGGCTCGCTCGGTGCCGGACTCATCTGCAGCTGGTCGAAATCGAAGAACTCGCCGTGGAATTCGACCATGCCGCCGTCGAGGACGAGCCGGATGACCTCGATCATCTCGTCGACCCGAGCGCCACGGCGCGCGTAGGGAACTCCGCACCATTCGAATTCCTCAGGTGCCCAGCCGATTCCGATGCCGAAGCCGAACCGGTTGCCCGACATGTTGGCGATCGAGCCGACCTGGCGGGCCAGCAGCAGCGGATTGCGCGAGCCGAGCTTGAGGACATTGGTGTAGAACCGCAGCTTGGTGGTGACCGCCGCCATGGACGCGGCGGCGATCAGCGGATCCACCCACGGAGTTTCCGGGCCCCAGAAGCGGCTGCCGTCCGGGGTGTACGGGTAGTCGGCGGCCTGCGACTTCATGTAGAACAGCGAGTCGGGCAGTCCGATCGAGGTGAATCCGCATTCCTCGGCCGTCTTGGCCAGCTCGGTGAGCTGATCCAGCGGACTCAGTGCGATCCCGAGGGTGAACTTCATTCCGGACGCTCGCTTCCGACAACCCACATCGAGAAGTACTGGGAGCCACCGCCATACGCGTGGCCGAGCGCCTTGCGCGCGTTCTCGACCTGGTACGCGCCCGCCCGGCCCATCACCTGCTTGGCCGCCTCGGCGAACCGGATCAGGCCAGAGGCGCCGATCGGGTTGGACGAGAGCACGCCGCCCGACGGATTCACCGGGATGCGCCCGCCGATCTCCGTCTCGCCCTTGTCGGTGAGCTTCCAGCCGTCGCCCTCGGCCGCGAAGCCGAGATTCTCCAGCCACATCGGCTCGAACCAGGAGAACGGCACGTAGATCTCGGCGACGTCGATCTCCTCGAGCGGGTCGGTGATCCCCGCGGCCGTCCACAGCGCGGCGGCCGCGTCGCGACCCGCCTGCGGGTTCACCTGGTCGCGGCCGGAGAAGGTGGTCGGCTCGGTGCGCATCGCGGTGCCGTGCACCCAGGCGACCTTCTTGCCCTGCGCCTCGACCGCCGCGGCGGCCTCGGCATTGCCGATCACCAGGGCGCAGGCGCCGTCCGACGACGGGCAGGTCTCGTCGAAACGGATCGGGTCCCACAGCATTTGGGAGGCCAGCACCGATTCCAGGGTGATGTCGGGCTGGTGCAGGTGCGCGAGCGGGTTCTTCGCGCCGTTGCGCCGATCCTTCACCGCGACCATGGCGCCGATGTGCATCGGGGCGTTGGAGCGGCGGATGTAGGAGCGCACGTGCGGAGCGAAGTAGCCACCGGCGCCCGCGCCGACCGGCATGGTGAACGGCACCGGAATCGACAACGCCCACATGGCGTTCGACTCCGACTGCTTCTCCCATGCGATGGCCAGGACCTTGCCGTGCACGCCCGCCTGCACCAGGTTGGCGGCGACAACGCCGGTCGACCCACCGACCGAGCCCGCGGTGTGCACGCGCAGCAGCGGCTTGCCGATCGCGCCGAGGGCTTCGGCGAGGTACAGCTCGGGCATCATCACGCCCTCGAAGAAGTCGGGGGCCTTGCCGACCACGACGGCGTCGATCTCGTCGATGGTCAGGCCCGAGTCTTCGAGCGCTCGGTCAATCGCTTCACGGCACATGCCCGCCATGGACACGTCCGTGCGCTTCGTCACGTGATGAGTTTGGCCGGTGCCGAGCACCGCGGCGGGGAAGCTCATCGTGCCTCCGATTCCAGAACGGCGACCAGGTTCTGCTGCAGCGCGGGGCCGCTGGTCGCATGAGCGAGGGTCCGGTTGGCGGTGCCGGAGAAGATGGCCTTGGCGGCGTTGCCGATTCGCTCCAAGCCCGCCGCGAACATCGGGTTGCCCGCGAGCGCACCGCCGGACGGGTTGACCGTGGTATCGGGGGACAGGCCGATCGCCTCGGCCAGAATCAGCTGCTGATGGCTGAACGGCGCGTGCAGCTCGGCCAGGTCGAAGGTGGTGTCACCACCGGTCGCGGCCGCGGCGGCCCTGGTGGTGGATGGCGAGCGGGTCAGGTCGCGGCCACCGAGCGCCTGTGCGTCGATATTGTGCGCGATGCCGGTGATCCACGCCGGGCGCGCACTCAGCTCCCTGGCGCGATCGCCGACCGCGAGCACGATCGCGGCGGCACCGTCGGTGATCGGGGCGATGTCGTGCGCGCGCAGTGGGTCGGCGACATACGGTGCGGCGAGCAGGGATTCGATGTCACCGCCGGTGACGGCGGCCATCTCCTGCTCGGTCCAGCGGCCCGCGTCCAGCCCCGCGCGTGCCTGCAGGCCCGCGACCGAGACAGCGTCGGGCCACAGCGGGCCGACCAGATACGGGTCGAGCTGCCTGGTCAGCACCTGACGCAGCGTGCCCGCCGACGACTTGCCGAAGCCGTACACGAGCGCGGTCTGCGCCTGGCCGGAAACCAGCTTCACCCACGCCTCGTAGAGCGCCCACGCGGCGTCCATCTCCACGTGCGACTCGTTGATCGGCGGCACCGCGCCGATCGCGTCGACCGCGGAAATGAACGAGAAGGCCCGCCCCGCAAGGTAATCCGAGGATCCGGAACACCAGAAGTCGATGTCGGTCTTGGTGATGCCGAGATCGGCGTAGAGCTGCTGGAAGCACGGCACGAGCATCTCGACGCCGTTGGTGGTGCCGAAGGTCTCCGGCACATGCGGTGCGTGGGCGAACCCGACCACCGCGATTTCTGGTGTACTCAACGTCGCCTCTCTACAGGTGGTGCTGATAGGACTCGTACGAGGCATCGGGCTCGCCGGTCGGCCGGAAGTGGTCGATATTGGCCAGCGCGTGGCCCCACTCCTCGCGGGGCTTCCACACGGCCTCGACCCGCATGCCCATCCGCACCTCGGCTGCGTCGCAGCCGAGAACCAGGTGCAGGAACGGGATGTCGGCGCCGTCGAGGAGCACGTAGGCGGCCACATACGGCGGCTTGATCCGCTGGCCGAGGAACGGCACATTGACGATGCAGAAGGTGGTCACCGTGCCCTTGTCCGGCAGTTCGACCAGATCGTTGGTCGGCGTGCCGTCGGTCGGGTTGGCGCCACGCGGCGGGAAGTACACCCGGCCGCCCGCTTCGGAGCGGCCGCCGATCAACTTGCCCTCGGCGAGGCCGCGCAGGTAGACGCTCTCCTGCGGCGAGGCGGTGTGCTTGTAGCTCATGTCGACGGGTGTGGTCAGCACGGTCACCGGCTCGGCGGTGTCCTCGGGTGGTGCGGCGGCCACGGTGGCCTCGCCCGGCTCGAAGCAGGCGATGTCGTGAATCGTGCCGGTGCGCTCTTGCGCCCACCGCACGCGTACCCGCATCCCGGTGCTCACCTGGCTCGGGTCGGTCACGTCCAGCGCGTGCAACATCGCCGTGTCGGCCCCGTCCAGCTGGACTAGGGCCCACGCGAACGGCCGGTCGAACGGCTGCCCTGGCAGCGTGTCGGCCACCCATGTCCACGACTTCACCGTGCCGGTCGTCTCGACCTGGACCAGCTCGGCCAGCGGGGCCGAGGTGATCGGGTCGTATTCCTGCGCCGGCACCAGAATCCGGCCGTCGCTGCCGCGGACGCCGAGTATCCGGCGTTCGCGCAGTCCGGTCAGAAAGGCGCCGATGACAGGTCCGACGGATCTGGTGTAGTCGAACTGCACCCGTAGGGGTGCACTCAATACTTCCACTGCGGTATTCCCCTGGGTCACGATATCGAGTAGAACAGGTTCTTATTCTGCTCGCAAGGATTCGCCGAAAGGGCGCCGATCATGAAATTCGGATTGCAACTCGGATACTGGGGCGCGCAGCCCCCCGCCAACGCGGGTGAGCTGGTGATCGCGGCCGAGGAATCGGGCTTCGACGCCGTGTTCGCGGCGGAGTCCTGGGGCTCGGACGCGTTCACGCCGCTGGCCTGGTGGGGTTCGTCCACCGAGCGCGTGCGGCTCGGCACCTCGGTCGCGCAGATGTCGGCCCGCACACCCGCGGCGGCCGCGATGCACGCGCTCACGCTGGATCACCTCAGTGGCGGCCGGGCCATTCTCGGACTCGGTGTCTCCGGTCCGCAGGTGGTGGAGGGCTGGTACGGACAGCCCTTCGCGCAGCCGCTGCGGCGCACGCGCGAGTACGTCGACATCGTGCGCAAGGTGCTGGCACGGCAGGCGCCGGTGACGTCGGACGGCAAGCACTACGGCCTGCCGTACACCGGCCCCGGAGCGACCGGTCTCGGTAAACCGCTCAAGCCGATCGTGCATCCGCTGCGCGCTGATCTGCCGATCTGGCTGGGTGCGGAGGGTCCGAAGAATGTCGCGCAGACCGCCGAGATCGCCGACGGCTGGCTCGCGATCTACTACGCACCGCGCCTGGCAGGCATGTACAACGAATGGCTCGACGAGGGCTTCGCCCGGGCGGGCGCCCGCCGTTCGCGCGCGGATTTCGAGATCGCGGCGAGCGCGCAGGTGGTGATCACCGATGATCCGGCGGGCGAGATCGAGCGGATGCGCTGGGTGAGCGCGCTCTACATCGGCGGGATGGGAGCGCCCGAGCTGAATTTCCACGCCCAGGTCTACAAGCGGATGGGCTACGGCGCCGAGGTGGACGAGATCTCCGCGCTGTTCCAGGCGGGGCGCAAGGCCGAGGCCGCGGCGGCGGTGCCCGACGAGCTGATCACCGACACCGCGATCTTCGGCGACGAGGCCCACGTCCGCTCCCGGTTGAAGGAATGGGAGGACGCGGGCGTGACGATGATGCTGATCTCGGTGTCGGATCCCGAACAAATGCGTCGGCTCCAACCCCTTGTCACTATGTAGAACACGTTCTAAATTCGAGGGGTGAGCCAGCAGACAACGGAAGTCCTCGGACTGTGGAATATCGCCGCGACGGATCCCGAGCGGATCGCCGTCGTCGACCCGGACGGCAGGGAGATCACCTACCGAGAATTGGCCACCCTGGCCAACCGCTACGCCAACGGGCTACGCGGCATCGGATTACAGACCGGCGACGTCGTTGTCAGCATGCTGCACAATGGCGTCGAGGCGATCGCCGCGTATTTCGCCGCCTATCAGGCGGGGCTGTACATCGTCGCGGTGAACTGGCATCTGACCGCGCCGGAGATCGCCTACATCCTCGGTGACAGTGACGCCGCGGCGTTCCTCGCCAGCGAGCGGTTCGCGGCCACCGCCGCCGAGGCCGCCGACCTCGCCGAACTACCAGAGAACGCCCGGTTCGCGGTCGGTACGGTGCCGGGCTTCCGGCCGGTGTCGTGGCTCGGCGCCGCCGATACCGGCAGGCCCTCGGACCGTTCGGTCGGTGCGCCGATGCTCTACACCTCGGGAACCACGGGGCGACCCAAGGGTGTTCGCCGCCCGCTCACCGGCGCCGATCCCGATGAGGTTCCCGCGCCGAACAAGGCGTTCTTCAGCCTGTTCGAGCTGGCCCCCTACGACGACCACGTGCACATCTGCGGCTCGCCGCTCTATCACACGGCCGTGCTGAACTTCTCGACCATCTCGATCCAGTTGGGGCACAAGCTGGTGCTGATGGATCGGTGGGATGCCGAGGACATGCTCGGGCTGATCGAGCGCCACAAGGTGACTCACAGTCACATGGTGCCCACCCAGTTCCACCGCCTGCTCGCCCTGCCCGATGACGTGCGCGCCCGCTACGACGTGTCCTCGCTGCGCAGCATGGTGCACGGCGCGGCGCCGTGCCCGCAGCAGACCAAGCGCCGGATGCTCGACTGGTGGGGACCGGTCGTCACCGAGTACTACGCGGCCACCGAGGGCGGCGGCACGGTGATCAACGGCACCGAGTGGCTGTCCAAGCCGGGCTCGGTCGGCAAGGCCTGGCCGTGGTCGGTCATCAAGATCCTCGACGAGACCGACGGCACCGAACTGCCCGCGGGCAAAGAGGGCATGGTCTACATGCGGATGGGCGCCTCGAGCTTCGAGTACCACCACGCCAAGGAGAAGACCGAGGAGTCGCGTGTCGGTGACCTGTTCACCGTCGGCGACATCGGCTACCTCGACGAGGACGGCTATCTGTTCCTGTGCGACCGGCGCTCGGATCTGATCCTGTCCGGTGGCGTGAACATCTACCCGGCCGAGATCGAGGGCGTGCTGATGAGCCACCCGAAGGTGGCCGACGTCGCGGTTCTCGGTGTACCGGACCCGGATTGGGGCCAGCAGGTGAAGGCGTTCGTGCAGCCGGTCGAAGGGCTGGCCGAGGAAGACTTCACCGCCGAACTCCTGGAATTCGCCGCCGGTCAGCTCGCGAAGTACAAGCTGCCCCGCACGGTGGAATACCGTGCGGAGCTGCCCCGTGATCCCAACGGAAAGCTGTACAAGCGCCGTCTGCTCTGAATTCTCTTCCCGCTCAGACGGGCTCGCGCCACTCCGGCTCGAGCCCGAAGAGCGGGAACAGGCGCTGGGTGTCGAGGAAGAAGTTGAGGCCGGCGATGGTGTCGCCCTCGAGTTCGAGCACCGTGATCGACCACGGCACCCAGACGCCCGGCTCCTCGCTCGGCTTGTAGTGGCCGAAGGCGGGCGAACCGTTGGCACCGACCAGCGGCACCATCCGCGAATTGCGGCACGCGGCGCCCGTGCTGAGCATGAACGCGGCCACGTTCTCCGGGCCCGAGATCCAGAGATCGAACGGCGGCATCGACAGCGCCACATCGGCTTTGAGCAGGGTGGTCAAGGCATCCATGTCGTAGGCCTCGAATGCGGTGACGAAATCGTCGATCAGCTTGCGCTGATCGGGATCGGTCTCGTCGAAGCTGTCGGCCACCTTCGGCTGCACCTTCGACATGGTGGCCCTTGCTCGCTGCAGCGCGCTGTTCACCGACGCGGGCGACATCATCAGCGCCTCGGCGGTCTCGCCCGCGGAGAACCGAAGCACCTCGCGCATGATCAGGATCGCGCGCTGGGTGGCGGGCAGATGCTGGCAGGCCGCGACGAAGGCGAGGCGCAGCGTGTCTCTGGTGGAGGCGTGTTCGGCCGGGTCGGCGCCGAAGGCGAGCCCGTTCGGGATCGGCTCGATCCATACGTAATCGGGCTGGGGCATGGGCAGCGGTGAATCCGGGCGGCCCGGCCCGTTGAGATCCATCGGTCTGGCGCGGCTCTGTGGACGGTCGAGCATGTCGAGACAGATATTGGTGGCGATCTTGTACAGCCACGAGCGCAGACTCGCGCGACCCTCGAAGGAATCGTAGGAGCGCCAGGCTCGGGTGAAGGTTTCCTGCACCGCGTCCTCGGCCTCGAACGAGGAGCCGAGCATGCGATAGGCATACGCGCACAACTCGCGCCGATGCGTCTCGAATTCGGCGAGTACAGCGGGATCGGGGCCGGTGGTGGCGGTTGTGGCGTCGCTCATAGTTTCACGATGCCACAGGGGTCCGACAGCTGACAGGGGTGAAAACGAACTATCTCGATTCGCGAAGTTTGCGTGGTTGCGATGAATCCGGGTTCGCCGTCGCGTCTACATGTTCGAGACCGCAACGACGCCACGAAAGGCTGATCCCATGAGCAACAAGATGATCTTCATCAACCTCCCCGTCGCCGACCTCGACCGCTCGAAGAGCTTCTACGAGGCGCTGGGCTGGAAGGTGAACGAGGACTTCACCGATCAGAACGCGGCCTGCATCGTCGTCGACGACAACATCTGCTTGATGCTGCTGACCAAGGACTTCTTCACTACGTTCAGCAAGCGCCCGATCGCTGATACCAGTGGTGCCATCGGTGCTGCTTACGCGTTGTCGCTCGGCAGCGCGGCGGAGGTTGATTCGCTTACCGACGCGGCCGTGGCGGCGGGCGGGACCGAGGAGACCAACGATGACAAGAAGGCTCAGGAGGCCCAGGTCGGTATGCACGGGCGTACGTTCATCGATCCTGATGGGCACCAGTGGGAGCCGTTTTACATGGATTACCCGGGGGCGTAGGGGTTGGTGGTCCCGGGGCGGGTTGTCTGGCAGGGCTTCGGGGTTTGGGTAGTCCTGGAGGCACTGGCTGTGTTTTTGGAGCGCTGGCGCGCTCGAGCGCGGCCCCTGGGGGGCCGCGAGTTAGCCACCGTTGCTGGCGGCTGCGCCGCGGACGCAACGGCGGCTAACTCGCGGCCGGGCCGCTACGCCGCTTCGCGGCGGACCCTCCTCGAGGTCGGGTCGTGCGGGGCTGGGAGTGCGGTCATGGCGGACCTGGGGTTTACGAGTGTGGCTGGTAGTGCGGAAGGTCGCGGACCTGGGGTTTACGAGTGTGGCTGGTAGTGCGGTAGGTCGCGGACCTGGGTGTGGTCGTGCGCTGGTAGTGCGGTCGGTCGCGGACCTGGGGTGTGGTGGCGTTTTAGGTGCCGGTGAAGTTCGGTTTGCGCTTCTCGGCGAAGGCTCGGGGGCCTTCCTTGGCGTCGGCCGATCTGAAGACCTCGATGCCGATCTTCGCCTCGATGGGGAACGCCTCGTTCTCCGGCATGGCCTCGGTTTCGCGCAGGGTGCGCAGCATCGCCTGGACGGCGAGCGGGCCGTTGTCGGCGATCTGGCCTGCCAGCGCCAAGGCCTTGTCGAGGGCGGTTCCGTCGGGGACGACGTGTCCGATCAGGCCGATCTCCTTGGCCTCGGCGGCGGTGATATGCCGACCGGTCAGCAGCAGATCAGTGGCCACCGTGTACGGGATCTGCCGGGCCAGCCGCACCGCGGAACCACCGAGCGGGAACAGGCCCCAGCGGGCCTCGGAGACACCGAACTTGGCGCTCTCCCCGGCCACGCGCAGGTCGGTGCCCTGCAGGATCTCGGTGCCACCGGCGATGGCCGGGCCCTCGACCGCCGCGATCAGCGGCTTGGCCAGTCGCCGCCCCTTCAGTAGCGCGGGCAGGTAGGCCGGGTCCCAGCTGCCGGAGGACGCGGTGTCTCCTGGATGCTGCGAGCTCATCGCCTTCAGATCCATCCCCGCGCAGAAGGCCCCGCCCGCGCCGGTGAGGATCGCGACGCGGATGTCGGGATCGCTGTCCACCTGGTCCCAGGCGTCGAGCATGATCGCCATCATCTCGCTGGACAGGGCGTTGCGCGCCTCCGGCCGATTCATGGTGACGATGAGGACATGGTCGCGTTTCTCGACCAAGCAGTGGGCCATCTGAATTCTCCTGACGATCTGGTCTTGTCAGAAACAGTAACACGTTCTATTTTTGTCCTTGTGAGCTACAACATAGCCGATCTCGTCGAACATGCCGTCGACTTGATGCCCGACCGGATCGTGCTGGTCGGCGAGCATCGAGAGTCGACCTACGCCGAACTAGAGGAGCGGGCCAACAAACTGGCCCACTACCTGCTGGAACAGGGTGTGCGTCCCGGCGACAAAGTCGGAATCTATTCCAGGAACACCGTCGAGGCCGTCGAAGCGATGGTGGCCGTCTTCAAGGCGCGGGCGGTGATGATCAATGTCAATTTCCGCTATGTCGAGAACGAGCTACTGCACATCTTCGACAACTCCGACATGGTGGCGCTGATCCACGAGCGCCGCTACACCGACAAGGTGGCGGCGGTGCGGGACAAGGTGCCCGCCCTGAAGACGGTGATCGTCGTCGAGGACGGCACCGATGGCCCCACCGGCGCGGACACCGTGGAGTACGAAGCGGCGCTGGCCGGTTCGTCGGGTGAACGCGACTTCGAGGAACGCTCGCCTGACGACATCTACATGCTCTACACCGGCGGCACCACCGGCCTGCCCAAGGGCGTGATGTGGCGGCACGAGGACGTCTGGCGCGTCCTCGGCGCCGGCATCAACTTCGTCACCGGCGAGTACGTCAAGGACGAGTGGGAGCTGGCCAAGGTCGGCGCGGCCAACCCGCAGATGGTGCGCTTCCCGATCCCGCCGATGATCCACGGCGGCTCGCAGTGGGCCACCTTCCACAGCCTGTTCGGCGGTGGCAAAGCCGTGATGATTCCCGAGTTCAGCGGGCACGGGGTGTGGCAGGCCGTCGACAAGCACGGCATCAACCTGATCTTCATCACCGGTGACGCGATGGCGCGCCCGATGCTCGACGCCCTCGCCGAAGGCAACCCGGAAACCGGTGAGCCCTACGACCTTTCGACCCTGTACGTGCTGGCCAGCAGTGCGGCACTGTTCTCGCCCTCGCTCAAGGACAAGTTCCTCGAGGTGCTGCCCAACCGGATGATTTCCGACTCCATCGGCTCCTCGGAGACCGGATTCGGCGGCCTCTCGCTGGTCGCCAAGGGTGCCACCCACACCGGTGGTCCCCGGGTGAAGATCGACGCGGCCACCCAGGTGCTCGACGAGGACGGCAACCCGGTCGAAGCGGGTTCCGGCGTCGTCGGCCTGCTGGCCCGCAGCGGCCACATCCCGCTCGGCTACTACAACGACGAGGTCAAGTCAGCCGCGACGTTCAAGGAGATCAACGGCGTTCGCTTCGCGATCCCCGGTGACTACGCGCGCGTCGAGGAGGACGGCTCGGTCACCATGCTCGGCCGCGGTTCGGTGAGCATCAACAGCGGTGGCGAGAAGATCTACCCCGAAGAGGTGGAGGGCGCCCTCAAGGCCCACCCCGAGATCTTCGACGCGCTGGTGGTCGGTGTCGAGGACGAGCGCTGGGGTCAGCGGGTCTGCGCGGTCGTCCAGTGTCGCGGCGAGAACCGCCCCACCCTGGCCGACCTGAAACCGATCCTCACCCAGGAGATCGCGTCGTACAAGCAGCCACGCAGCCTGTGGTTCGTCGACGAGATCAAGCGCTCGCCCGCGGGCAAGCCGGACTACCGCTGGGCCAAGTCCCAGACCGACGAGCGTCCTGCGGATGAGCACGCGGAGGCAGGCTCGGCGTAGTACCGGCTCCACACGAACAAGCCCGCCCGGCAGCGTCGCCGGGCGGGCTTTCGTCGTGTTCGAAACGTTGTGGTCAACCGGGTTCCGGTCAGCGATTGCCGAGTTCTGAGAGTTGGTAGGCCAATCGGCCACGCACCACGGGGATGCGGCTGAGAAAACGCAGGGCGGTGTTGCGCGCGAAGCGGATCGGCGCGGACTGGAGAGTGGCCATCGTGGTCATGCGATCGGTGAACGCCACGACGTCGAGGGCGATCGGCCTGCGGACGGTTTCATAGGTATCGAGGATCGAATCAGGTTCGCCTGCGGTGACTTTCGTCAGCAGGGTGGCGAGTAGGGCGGCGTCCTGGACGCCGGTGTTCATGCCCTGGCCGCCTGCTGGGCTGTGCACGTGGGCGGCGTCGCCTGCCAGGAAGATGCGGCCGGCGCGGTAGTGGTCGGCTACGCGGTGGTGGACGCGGAAGCGGGAGCTCCACAGGATCTCGTCGACTCGGATGTCGCCTGCGGGGCCGCGCGCGTTCATGAGGGTCTGGACGTCGTCGAGGGTGGGGTGTTCGGGGGCCTCGTCGACGGTGGCCACGACGCGGTAGCGGTTGGCCTCGTCGTCGGGGAGGGGGGCGACGACGGTGACGCCTTCGGGGGAGAGGTGCAGTGAGACCTCGGTGCGTGGGGTCGGCCAGCTCATGCGGACGTCGGCCAGGATGAACGACGCGGGGTAGGTGTCGCCGGTGAAGCCGATGCCTGCATACTCGCGCACGACGCTGTGCATGCCGTCGGCGCCGATGACGTAGTTGGCCCTGATCGCGCCTTGCCGGTCGTGCTCATCGGTGTATTCGACCGTCACGCTGCCGTTTTCGCCGGTGACGCGGGTGACGGTGAGCGGCCGGCGCACGGTGCCGCCCAGCTTGTGCAGTCGATCGAGCAGCACCTGCTCGGTGACGTCCTGCGGCACCATCAGCGTGTACGGGAACGCGGTGGGCAGATCGCCGAATCCGATGGTGGCCAACGTCTTCGCCCCGTCGTGCAGCCTGAACATCGGCACCTTGATCCCGCGTTCGACGAGTTCACTCGCGATGCCGAGGTCATCGAGCACCTCGAGCGTCCTGGCATGCACTACCGCGGCCCGAGAAGTGTTGGCGCCCTCGCCGAGTCGATCGATGAGCACGTGGTCGATGCCGGCTTCGGCGAGCACGATCGCGGCGGTGAGCCCGGCGGGACCCGCGCCCACGATGACGACGGAGGTGGTTTCGGGCACTGAGGTGGCGGCCATTTCGACTCCTGGTCAACGCTTTTGCCAACGCTTGTAGGCGCAACGGTAACGTGCCCCGGATGAGGGTCGACCGGAATCGTTCGGGATTCAGCCAGGCCAGTGGTCAGTGCTTCAAGGCGGTGGCGAGGCGGGATGCGATCTCGGGAACATCGACAACTGTGCCACTGGCGACGTCGATCATGAGGTCGTAGGCGAGGTCTTCGTCGAGAGAGCTCGTGTCGATGCCGTTGTGGGCCAGGAATACGATCGCGCCTGCGATGGCAAGGCGTTTGTTGCCGTCGACGAGTGGAGGGTTACCTGCGATCGAATGCAGGAGCGCTGCGGACTTCTGCCAGATGCCCGGATAGGCGTCGGTGCCGAACACCGTAGTTGCCGGGCGTGCAGCCGCCGACGCGAGCAGTCCCGCGTCGCGTACGACGTACAGCCCTGCCACATCCTCGGCGATTGCTCGCAGGTCGGCGACCGTGAGGTAGTAGATCTCCGCTTCGCTCACTCGGCGAGCCTGTCGAGCAGGCTCCTGTGACGCTTGGCGAATTGTCGCGATAGTGCGCGGACTTGGCTGTCTGCGGTCTCGGCCATCGAGTCCGGCACCACCGCCGCTACGCGGCGGCCATGGCGGGTCAAGTGCACGACGGTGCCGCCCTCGGCGGCCGCGATCACTTCAGCGAGGCGCTCCCTGGCTTCACTTACCGGGAGCTCCCAGTTCTCAGGCGAGGGGGCTGCAGTCATGCCTAGAATTGTACATCTTCGCCGACAGTTCGTACGAACTGTCGGCGAAGGGGGCTAGCTCGCCAGTTCCGTGCCGAGGGCGAGGAGATGGGGAGTCGCGCCGCCGAGGGCGAATTCGTTGTGCTTGGCGGCGGTGAAGTAGTTGTGGGTGATGTGGTCGCGGTCGATGCCGAGGCCGCCGTGCACGTGGACGACGGTGTGGGCGACCTTGTGGCCTGCCTCGGCGGCCCAGAACTTGGCGATGTGGATGGCCTCGGCGGCGGGGAGGTCCTCCGAGAGACGCCAGGCGCCCTGGGTGACCGTGAGGCGCAGGCCGCCGATGTCGATGTAGGCGTCGGAAAGGCGCTGGGCGACGGACTGGAAGGAGCCGATCGGCTTGCCGAACTGTTCGCGGGTGCGGGTGTGCTCGGCGGTCAGTTCGAGTGCGCGTTCCAGGGTGCCGAGTTGCAAGGCGGACAGGCCCAGCCAGGCGTGTTCACGCAGCCAGGTGAGGATGTCGGCGCCCGCCTCGATGGTGCCGAGCAGGTGGGCCGGCGTGGCGGCCAGCTCGACGACGAATTCGGGGCTCAGGTCGACGACCTGCTGGGCGGTACGGGTCACCGAGGTGTGCTCCGGATCGATCACGAAGACGCCGACACCATGGGAAGTGATGGCGGGCACCAGGATTCGCTCGGCCCGGTCCGCGTAGGGAACGGTGGTCGCGGTACCGGTGAGCGTCCACGCGGCACCGGCGGTCTCGGCGACGATGCCGGGAGCGTCGGTGGTGGCGCGCAGTTCCTCGGCGAGCGCGGCGGTGAGCACGACCTCGCCCGCGCCTGCTCGCGCGGCCAGCGCCTGCTGATCGGCGTCGCCGAACTTCGCCAGCGCGCCCGCACCGAGGACGATCGACGACAGATAAGGCACCGCCGCGACGACGCGGCCGAGTTCACGCAGGATCGCGGTCTGCTCGAGCATGCCGAAATCGCTGCCGCCCAGGGCTTCCGGCAGCGCGGCGGCCAGCACGCCGGTCTCGGCGAGCGACTTCCAGAGCTGCTCGTCGAAGCGGCCCGCGGTGTCCAGTTCGCGCAGACGGTCGGCGGTGACGAGCTTCGCGCAGATCTCGCCGGTCAGCCGGGCGAGATCGGTCTGGGCTTCGGTAGGGGTGAAATCCATGGGAGATACCGGCTTTCGGGATCAGCGGGCGGAAGCGGGCTGGCGCAGGGCGGTCATGGCGATGATGTCGCGCTGCACCTCGTTGGTGCCGCCGCCGAAGGTGAGAATCAGTGCGGCGCGGTGCATCCGCTCGAGCCGGCCGAGCAGAGCGGCGCCGGGGGAGTCCTGGCGCAGGTAGGCGTGCGGGCCGACGACTTCCATCAGCAGGCGATAGGCCTCGGTGGCGAGTTCGGTGCCGTAGACCTTGCAGGCGGAGGCGTCCCACGGCTTCGGCGCTGCCTCGCCGCCCAGGTCGGCGCGGCTGGCGATCTCCCAGTTCAGCAGCTTGAGGTACTCGACCTTGGCGTGCACGCGGGCCAGATTGAGCCGGGCCCATTCCTGGTCGATCACCCGCTTGCCGTCGGAAGCGACGGTCTCGCGTGCCCACGCCACGGTCTGCGCGACCGCCAGCGACAGCGGACCCGCCGAGGTGAGGGCGACGCGCTCGTGGTTGAGCTGGTTGGTGATCAGCGACCAGCCACCGTTCTCCGGACCGACCACCGAGGAAGCCGGTACCCGAACGTCCTGGTAGTAGGTGGCGCTGGTGTCGGGCCCGGCCATCGTGTGTACCGGTGTCCAGGAGAATCCCTCGGCGTCGGTCGGCACGATGAGCATCGTGATGCCCTTGTGCTTCTTGGCCGTCGGGTCGGTGCGCACGGCCAACCAGATGTAGTCGGCGTAGGCGATGAGGCTGGTCCACATCTTCTGGCCGTTGATCACGAAGTCGTCGCCGTCGCGCACCGCGGTGGTCCGCAGCGAGGCCAGGTCGGTGCCCGCGCCCGGCTCGGAGTAGCCGATGGCGAAGTGCAGCTCACCGGAGGCGATCTTGGGCAGGAAGAACTTCTTCTGCTCCTCGGTGCCGTACTGCATGATTGTCGGGGCCACGGAGTTGAGCGTCAGGAACGGGACCGGCGCGCCCGCGATGGCCGCTTCCTCGACGAAGATCAGCTGATCCATCGTGGTGCGGTCCTGGCCGCCGTACTCCTTGGGCCAGCTCAGCGTGAGCCAGCCGTCGCGGCCCATCTGACGCACGACCTCGCGGTAGACATCGCCTTCGCCGTACTCGCCGGTCTGCAGGCTCAGTGCCGCGCGCCGCTCGGGCGTCATCAGCTTCGCGAAATATTCGCGCAGCTCGGCGCGCAATTCTTCCTGCTGCGGCGTATACGCGACGCGCATGCTTCCTACCTCGGTGTCGAGCTGAAAGGGCGGGTGGCGGGGCGCAGGGGGTGAGCCCCGCCGAAACCGATCATTGCATACGAACTGGAACATGTTCCAGTATTGATGGTGATCAGTCGCCTGTTCCGCTCCGCGGTCCGGGCTGTCTGGGTTAGTGTCGCGAAGACCGTGTGGAAGGAAGTTCTCATGAAGATCATCGTCGATTTCGACCGGTGTGAAGCGAACGGCGTCTGTGTCGGAATTGCCCCTGACATGTTCGAACTTGACGACGACGACATGTTGACCGCCGCCGAGGGCGATGTCGCGCCCGATCGCCTCGCCGATGCCGAGGAAGCTGTGGCGCAATGCCCCAAGGCCGCGCTGAGGTTGGCGTGATCGCCTCTTGTCGGATGGTGGAACACGTTCTAGAGTCGGCCGAATGAGTGTGACGCAGATTTCATTGGAGGGCCGGGTCGCGATCGTGACCGGTGCGGGCGCCGGGCTCGGCAGGGCCGAAGCTCTCGCGCTGGCGTCGGCCGGTGCGGCGGTGGTCGTCAATGACCTGACCGAGGACGCGGCGGCCGAGACCATCGCCGCGATCCGCGAACTCGGTGGCAAGGCGGAATTCGTCGGCGGCTCCATCGCCGAGCGCTCGACCGCCGACGCGCTCGTCTCGACCGCGCAGGAATCGCTCGGCGGGCTCGACATCGTCGTCAACAACGCGGGCATCACCCGCGACCGCATGCTGTTCAACATGTCCGACGAGGACTGGGACGCGGTGATCGCGGTCCACCTGCGTGGGCACTTCCTGCTCACCCGCAACGCGGCCGCCTACTGGCGCGCGGCGTCGAAGGCGGCGGGCGCGCCGGTCTACGGCCGGCTGGTCAACACCTCCTCGGAGGCGGGTCTGCTCGGACCGGAGGGCCAGGCGAACTACGGTGCGGCCAAGGCGGGCATCACCGCCCTCACGCTGACCGCGTCGCGCGTGCTGTCCAGGTACGGCGTGCGCGCCAACGCGATCTGCCCCCGGGCCAGGACCGCGATGACCGAGGCGGTCTTCGCGGACGCGCCAGCGGGAGCGGTCGACCCGCTGGCACCCGAGCACGTCGCCAAGCTGGTCGCCTACCTCGCCTCGCCCGCCGCGGACGCGGTGAACGGTCAGGTTTTCGTCGTCTACGGCCCGATGGTGGCGCTGATGGCGGCGCCGACGGTCGAGCAGCGCTTCGATGCCGCGGGTGCCGAATGGTCCGAGGCCGACCTCGCCGCCACGCTCGGCAGCTATTTCGCAGAGCGCCCCGCCGATCACACCTTTTCGGCGCGCGACCTCCGCGATCTGGGCTGAGTAGTCCAGTCCGCGGTTTGCCCGATGTTGGCTCGCCGCGCACCCCGCCGGTTTTGTCTTGCCTGTCGTGTTGATCACCAGTCCAGGTATTGGTAGACATGACCGTCGGGGTGTGTGACGCCTCACAGGAGGGCCGCCGAATTGAATAAGTATCCGTTTCAGTTTTGACAGCGAATAACGAGAAAAAGTCCTGCTCCGGGTCTACCAAAATGGCAGACATTAGCAGGAACATGTTCTAGTCTTTGGGCAGTCTTCAGATCGGGGTGGCGGTGAAGTACGGGTACGCGGACAAATCAGTCCGCCCGTCGAAAGAGGAGGATTCGGTATGAGCAACCTCCTTGCTGTCCCGTTGCGGGCGGTCGGCGGATTCTTCGAACTCGGCGCGGAAGTGGCACGCGCCACCGTCCGCAAACCATTCCAATGGCGCGAATTCGTCGACCAGGCCTGGTTCGTCGCACGGGTCTCGATCGTGCCGACGCTGTTGGTCGCGATCCCGTTCACGGTGCTGGTCGTCTTCACGCTCAACATCCTGCTGCGCGAGATCGGCGCCGCCGACCTCAGTGGCGCGGCCGCCGCGTTCGGCGCCGTCACCCAGGTGGGCCCGATCGTCACGGTGCTGATCGTGGCTGGCGCAGGCGCCACCGCGATCTGCGCCGACCTGGGCGCACGCACGATTCGCGAAGAGATCGACGCGATGAAGGTGCTCGGCATCGACCCGATCAGCCGGCTGGTCGTGCCGCGCGTGTTCGCCTCGATGTTCGTGGCGCTGATGCTCAACAGCCTGGTGTGCACCATCGGCATCGCCGGCGGCTTCGTGTTCTCGGTCTTCCTGCAGGGTGTGAACCCCGGCGCGTTCGTCAACGGGATTCCGCTGCTGACGAATCTGTCCGAGCTGATCATCTCCGAAATCAAGGCGGGCTTGTTCGGCCTGATCGCCGGAATGGTGGCGTGTTATCTCGGGCTCCAGGTCAAAGGCGGACCCAAGAGCGTCGGTGACGCGGTGAACCAAACAGTGGTCTTCGCCTTCATGGCGCTGTTCGTGGTGAATGTCGTCGTCACCGCGATCGGCCTGAAATTCACGGTGCGGTGACCACGATGGCATTCATAGTTCGCAGCAAGTTTCCGCGCACGGTCCGCCGTTTCGAGCGAATGTCGAAATCGGTGGATTCCCTGGGAGATCAGGCGATCTTCTTTATCAAGGCGCTCGGCTCGGTGCCGCGCGCGCTGGTGCACTACCGCACCGAGACCATCCGCCTCATCGCCGAGATCAGCATGGGCAGTGGCGCATTGGCCGTGATCGGCGGCACCGTGGTGATCGTCGGTTTCCTCACGCTCATGGCGGGCGGCACCATCGCGGTGCAGGGCTACAGCTCGCTCGGCAATATCGGTGTCGAGGCGCTGACCGGCTTCTTCGCCGCGCTCATCAATGTGCGCATCGCGGCACCGGTGATCTCCGGCATCGGCCTGGCCGCCACCATCGGCGCGGGCGCGACAGCGCAGCTGGGCGCGATGCGCGTGGCCGAGGAGATCGACGCGCTGGAATCGATGGCGATTCGGCCGATCCCGTTCCTGGTCGGCACCAGAGTGCTGGCCGGCATGATCGCGATCGTGCCGCTCTACGCACTGGCGGTGATCGCCTCGTTCATCGCCAGCCGCTTCGCGACCGTGGTGATCTACGGACAGTCCGGCGGCGTCTACG
This sequence comes from Nocardia sp. FBN12, assembly GCF_050320175.1. Taxonomy (GTDB): domain Bacteria; phylum Actinomycetota; class Actinomycetes; order Mycobacteriales; family Mycobacteriaceae; genus Nocardia. Next base: position 6,560,788 of record NZ_CP190048.1, read on the forward strand.
ACCACTACTTCTCGACCTTCCTCATCCCGAGCGACATTCTCTGGTCGTTCGCGCAGGCGATCGTGATGGCACTGGCCGTGATGCTGATCCACACCTACTACGGCTTCCACGCCGCGGGTGGTCCGGTCGGCGTCGGCATCGCGGTGGGTAACGCGGTGCGGTCGTCGCTGATCGCGGTCGTCACAGTGACGCTGCTGATCTCGCTGGCCATCTACGGCACCTCCGGCAACTTCCACCTCTCGGGATAGCGTGATGGATACTTCACGATTCGTTGCCGCATTGCAGGGCGGGCTCGGGCGCAAGCTCGCCGCGCTCACGATGGTCGGCTTGCTCGTCGGGCTCGTGGCCTTCGCGTTCGCCCTGTTCCAAGGCGCGTTCACCACCACCGCGCAGGTGCTGGTCGACGCCCCCCGCGCAGGCCTTGTGCTCGACCCCGACGCCAAGGTGAAGGTGCGCGGCGTCGAGATCGGCCGGGTCGCCGAGATCAACCTGCGCGACGACGGCGCGCAGATCCTGCTCGAGGTCGACCCGGAACAGCTGAAGCTGGTGCCGTCGAACGCGGGTGTCGATATTCGCTCGACCACGGTGTTTGGCGCCAAGTATGTGAATTTCATTGTCCCCGAACAGCCTTCGTCGAACTCGCTGAAGGCGGGCAGCACGGTGGCGGCCAGCGCGGTGACAGTGGAGTTCAACACGCTGTTCCAGCATCTGTCCGATGTGCTCGCCCAGGTGGAACCGGAGAAGCTCAACGCCACGCTGACCGCGCTGGGCACCGCACTGGAAGGTCGTGGCGACAAGTTCGGCGATCTGCTGGTGCGCTCGGATCGGTATCTGCGCGAACTCAACCCATACCTGCCGACGCTGGAAGCGGATCTGGACAAGACCGCCGCGGTGACCGACCTCTACGCCGAGGTCGCCGACCCGCTGTTGCGCACCGTCGACAACGCGACCGGCACCTCGCAGACCATCGCCGAGATGCCGGGCCAGCTCGACAATGTGCTGGTCAATGTGACCGGGCTGTCCGACACGGTGGGATCGGTACTGCGCGAGAACGAGCACGATCTGGTGACCGCGCTCGACCTGTTGCGACCGACGACCGCCCTGCTGTTCGACTACGCGCCCGCACTGAGTTGCGTCATCAACGGCCTCGGCCCGCTGGTGCCGATCGCCGAGGAGATGATGGGCGGGCTGCTGCCGGGTGTCGGTATGAACGCGAGCTTCATGCTCGGTTCCCAGCCCTACTCCTACCCGAACGATCTGCCCAAGGTGAACGCCACGGGTGGCCCCCGCTGCGAGGGTGTGGTGGAGCGGGTACCGGAAAGCCATTCGGACTACTTGGTGACCGATACCAGCCAGGGCGCGCCGTACACCCCGAGTACCCGCCACGAATTCAACGGTGTGCCAAAGGTATTCCAGCTGCTGATGGACGGACTGCCGGGAGTGACACGGTGAGGAACACGGGAACGACGATCAAACTGGCGATCTTCACCGTGGTGATGACGCTGGTGTTCGCCGGCCTGGCGATCGTCTTGAGCCAGGCACGGTTCTCCAGTGAGACCGGCTATCACGCGGTGTTCACCAGCTCATCGGGCATGCTGCCGGGTTCCAAGGTACGCATCGCCGGTGTGCCGGTGGGTTCGGTGACCTCGGTGAAGGTGGGCGAGGACAACCTCGCCCACGTCGCGTTCGATGTCGACAGCAAGTACGCGGTGCTGGCCAGTACCCGTGCGGGGATCAAGTACGAGAACCTGGTCGGCGACCGCTACATGGAACTGCTGGAGGGTCCCGGCTCGGCTCGGCGGCTCTCCGACGGTGACACCATCGGCCGCGAGCAGACCGAACCCGCCCTGGATCTGGATCTGCTGCTCGGCGGATTCAAGCCGCTGCTGCGCGGGCTCGATCCCGCGCAGGTCAACGACCTCACCGCGGCGCTGTTGCAGATCTTCCAGGGACAGGGCGGCACCCTGGTCTCGCTGCTGAACAGCGGCGGGAGCTTCGCCAAGACCCTGGCCGACCGCGACGCGCTGATCGGCAGCGTGATCGACAACCTGAACACCGTGCTCGCCACCATCGACGATCGCGGTGACCAGTTCGCCACCACCATCGACGAACTGCAGCGCCTGGTCAGCGACCTGTCCGCACAGCGCGACCCGATCGGCAACGCGTTGCCGCGAATCGCGGGCGCTACCAAGGAAATCAACGACCTGCTGGTGCAGGCCCGTCCCGACCTGCGCAACACCATCGAACAGACCGGCAGGCTCGCCACGAACCTGGACGAGGGTTCCGACCATATCGAATGGGTGCTCGGAAAACTGCCGGAGACATACAAGAAGCTCATCAGGATCGGTGCCTACGGCTCCTTCCTGCAGCTGTATATCTGCGGTACCAACATCCTGGTCTCCGGCCCCGACGGCAAGCCGATGGAAGTTCACCTGCCGGGTCTGCAGGCGACTGGAAGGTGCGCGCCCAATGAATGAGAACAAGTCGTCGTCGGCGACGATCGGCATCGTCGGCTTGGTGCTGGTGGTGACGATCTCGCTCGCGACGCTGCAATTCACCGAGCTGCCCTTCATTCGCTCCGGCGCGACCTTCACCGCGAACTTCCTCGACGCGGGCGGGCTCGTACAGGGCGACCCGGTGCATGTGGCCGGAGTGCGATCCGGCGAGGTGCGCGAAGTCAGCCTCGACGGTGACAAGGTGCTGGTGAAGTTCGACCTCGACGAGTCGATCGTGCTGGGGGAGAAGACCACCGCCGCGATCAAGACCAACACGGTCCTCGGCCGCAAGTCGCTGGACGTGGTGCCGACCGGCACCGGCGAGATCGGCACCGGTGACACCATCCCCCTCGACCGCACCACCTCGCCCTACTCGCTCAACGAAGCGCTGAGCGATCTCGGTGGGACCGTGCGCGATCTCGATCTGGATCAGGTCGACCAGACCCTCGACACCCTGTCGGCGGCCTTCGCCGACACGCCGGGCCCGCTGCGCAACGCCCTCGACGGTGTCACCGCCCTGTCGCGCAGCATCAATGTGCGCGATCAGGCGCTGACCGACCTGCTGGCCAGGGCGCAGAATGTCACCAAGATCCTGGCCGACCGCAGCACCCAGCTCAATACGTTGCTCCTCGACGGCAACGAGCTGCTCGGCGAGCTCGACCGGCGCCGGGCCGCGATCAACCAGCTCGTCGTCTACATCGACGATGTGGCCAGGCAGCTCTCGGGCCTGGTCGCCGACAACGAGCCCCAGATGCGGCCGACGCTGGACCGGCTGAATTCGGTACTCGCGCTGCTTCAGCGCAACGAACAGAACCTCAACGAAGCCCTCGACGGCCTCGGCCCCTACGCCGCCGCGCTCGGTGAGCAGGTCGGCAACGGTCCCTGGTTCAACGCCTACGTGGTGAACGCGACCAGTACCGAATTGCGCCCGCTCGTCGACGCGCTGGTCTGGCCGGAACAGGTGCCACAGGACCTGATCGATATCTTCACCAATCCGAGGGCGCCGTACATCGCTCCTACTGAGGAGGATCCCCCGCGATGAGCTTGACTCAGCAGGTACGCGGGTTGCCGCGCTGGACTGTCGCCGTGGCGGTGGTAGTTGTCGCGGCGTTGGTCGTCGTGGCTGTCTACTTCGTCACCGGCGGCGGAAAGAACACCGTGACCGCCGCGTTCACCTCCACCACCGGCCTGTACGAAGGCGATGAGGTCCGGGTACTCGGCGTCACCGTCGGCAGCATCGATTCGATCGACGCGGGCCAGGGCCAGGCACGGGTGAAGATGAGCATCGACAGCAGCGTCGACCTGCCCGCGGACGCACGCGCGGTGATTGTCGCGCCGTCGCTGGTCTCGGCCCGCTTCGTGCAGATCGCGCCCGCCTACCGCGGCGGACCGAAGCTGGCCGACGGCGCGCAGATTCCGCTCGACCGCACCGCGGTGCCGGTGGAGTGGGACGAGATCAAGGCCGAACTGACCAAACTGTCGGCGGCACTCGGTCCGGTCGGTGACGACGAGCAGGGTTCCTTCGGCCGCTTCGTCGACACCGCGGCCGAGAACCTCGACGGCAACGGCCAGAAGTTCCGGGACACCCTGCGTGAGCTGTCCGCGACTCTGACGACCCTGTCCGACGGGCGAACCGACCTGTTCGGCACCATCCGCAACCTGCAGAAGTTCGTCGAGGTGCTCTCGGCGAGCAACGAGCAGATCGTGCAGTTCAGCGGTCGGCTGGCTTCGGTGTCCTCGGTGCTGGCCGGCGCGTCGGAAGATCTCGGCGCCGGACTGGACAGCCTCGATGTGGCGCTGGCCGATGTGAAGAGGTTCCTCGACGGCACCGGGGGTGAATTGACCGAGGGCGTAGAGAAACTCGCCGATGTCACCCAGACCCTGGTCGACAAGCGGCCCCAGATCGAACGGGTGCTGCACTCGGCTCCCACCGCGATGGTGAACTTCTACCAGCTCTACAAGCCCGCGCAGGGCTCGTTCACCGGCTCGGTCTCGCTGAACAACACGGCCAATCCACTCAGCTTCCTGTGTGGTTCGATCCGGGCGCTCGAGCACAACAACTCGGACAAGTCCGCGGATCTGTGCGCGGAGTTCCTGGCACCGGTGATCAGCTCGCTGGCGATGAACTACGTGCCGATCATGACCAACCCGGCCACCGGCGTGACCGCGTTCCCCGAGCAGCTGGTGTACAGCGACCCGAGCCTGGCCGGCGCGGGGCAACCGAACGAGGCGCCTGCCGCCGCTCCGATCACCGTGCCCGAAGGTCTTGCCGGGCTTGCCGTTCCAGGAGGACAGCGATGAGGCGGCAACGCACACTCGCCGGGCTGGCCGTCGGCGTCGCCGTCGCGCTCGGCACCACCGGCTGTCAGTTCGACGGGCTCAACTCCCTACCCATGCCCGGCTCCGAGGGGCGCATGGCCGGCTCCTACACGGTGCGGATCCAGATGCCCAATGTCACCACCCTGACCCGGAATTCGCCGGTGCGGGTCGACGACGTCGCGGTCGGCAATGTCACCGGGATCGACGTCGAGGGATGGCACGCGCTGGTGACGGTCTCGCTCAACCCCGATGTGCGCCTGCCCGCCAACGCGGTCGCCAAGATCGGCCAGACCAGTCTGCTCGGCAGCAACCATGTCGAGTTGTCCCCGCCGACGACCGCGCCGAGCGGTCAGCTGCGTGACGGCGACGTCATCCCGCTCGAGCGGGCAGGCGCCTACCCGACCACCGAGCAGGTGCTGTCCTCGCTGTCGGTGGTGCTCAATGGCGGCGGTATCGCGCAGCTCGAGACGATCACCACCGAACTGAACGCGATGCTGAGCGGTCGCGAGGACGAGATCGCCGACCTGCTGCCGCAGCTCAACGAGCTGACCACCGGCTTGGAACGGCAGACCGGCAGCATCATCAGCGCGATGGAGGGGCTGGACCATCTCGCGGTCAAGCTGGCCGGTCAGAAGGACGTGATCGCCGAGGCGATCGAACAGATCCATCCCGCGCTCACCGTGCTGGCCGACCGCTCGGCGGAGATCACCCGGGCCATCACCGCGCTCGGCGAGCTCGGTGACGTCAGCGAGCGGCTGATCAAGACCAGCGGTGACGATCTGGTGGCCAATCTGCGCAGCCTCGGACCCGTGCTCCAGACGCTGGCCGACACCGGCAACAACCTGATCCAGGCGATGGGCATCCTGCCGACGTTCCCGTTCCCGATCAGGAACATCGACAACGCGATCAAGGGCGACTACATGAACTTGTTCATCACGTTCGACCTGACCGGTAGTCGTCTCGACAGCAACTGGCTCACCGGAACGCCACTCGGCGGTCGCTTCGGTGGTGTCGAGGGTGTCGTCGGATCATTCGCGCCGTCGACCGCCACCGATGCCGCCGACCCGGCCACCGCCCCGTTCGCGGCGCCGCCCGCCCCAGGACCCATGCCCACCATTCCGGGGCTGCCGTCCATTCCCGGTCTGCCCGCCATACCCGGCATCACCGCGCCGCTGCCCGGCCAGGAAGGGGCGGGTCGATGAAACTCACCCGGTTCGTGCGAGCCCAGCTCGCGATCTTCGCGGTGCTCACCGTGATCGGTCTCGTCGTGATGGGCGGCGCCTACGTGCAGGTGCCCGCGATGTTCGGGATCGGCCGGTACGCGGTGACCGTGCAGCTGGCTGCCACCGGTGGGCTCTATCCCACCGCCAATGTCTCCTACCGCGGGCAGAACATCGGCAAGGTCGAGGCGGTGCGCCTGACGCAGGCCGGGGTCGAAGCCGATCTGTCGATCGACAGCGACTACAAGGTGCCCGCCGATTCGAGCGCCTGGGTGCGCAGCGTCTCGGCCATCGGCGAGCAGTACGTGGACTTTGTGCCCACCGAGCAACCGGCCGACGGGAATCTGCGCGACGGCTCGGTGATCCCCGTGCAGCGCACCCACCTGCCCCAGGATGTCGGCGCGATGCTCGACCAGGCCGACAAGCTGCTCGCGACCGTCGCCGACACCCGCCTGAAGCAGGTGATCGACGAGGCGTTCTACGCGTTCAACGGCGCCGGGCCCGATCTGCAGCGGTTCATCGATTCGGCGGCGCTGCTGGTGCAGCAGGCCGAGACCGATATCGAGCCGACCAAGAAGCTGCTCGACCAGATCGGTCCGCTGCTGGACACCCAGACCCGCTCCGCCGACGATATCCGTTCCTGGACAGCGGATCTGGCCACGCTCACCGATCAACTCCGTGAGCACGATCCGGCTCTGCGAAACCTGTTGAACAACAGCCCTTCCGCGATGGAGACGGTGAACAAGCAGTTCCAGGATCTGCGTCCAACACTGCCGCTGCTCGCCACCAATCTGGTGAGCCTCGGACAGGTCGGCGTGACCTACAACGCGAGCCTGGAACAGCTCATGGTCGTCTTCCCACCGCTGATCGCGGCGCTGCGAACCGGCATCCGTGGGCCGACGAAGTACGGCCTGATGGTCGACTTCATGACCGCCGTGCACGACCCGCCCGCCTGTACCACCGGGTTCCTGCCGTCGGAGCAGTGGCGGCAGCCGAGCGAGCTGAGCCAGGTGGACACGCCACCCGGGCTGTACTGCAAGGTGCCGCAGGACTCGAATATCGCGGTACGCGGCATCCGCAACACGCCGTGCATGGAGTTCCCCGGCGTCCGGGCACCCACGCCCGAACTGTGCCGGACCGGGTACGTGCCGGAAGGCAACAACCCGACGTACGGACCGGTCGAGCCGGTCGCTCCGGCGTCGGCACCGGCAGGCGCATCGACGGGCGCTGTGACGCCCGCCGCAGCGCGCCCCTATGATCCGTCAACGGGCAGCTATCTGGGCACGGACGGACGCACGTACCGCCAAGGTGACATCGCCGAGGACGGGTCGGGCACCGTACCGGCCAGTTGGCAGGCGATGTTGGAGGAGCAGCAACGATGAACGACAACGACAACCGCCGTCCGCGTAGGCGGGCCGCGCGCACGGCCGGTCCGCCGGTCGAGGGGACGGCGGCCGAGACGGTCACCGTCAGTAAGAGCGAAACCGCATCGTCGGCGGCGACGGTGGATGCCGAGGTCACGGTGAAGCTCGCCGAGACCACGGCGGTGTCCGAGGCCGCCACGGTGAAGCTCGCCGAGACCGCCGCGGTGTCCGAGGACGTCACCGGGAAGGTCGCGCCGAGCGAGCCGGTCGACCTGAGCAAGACCGCCGACGAAAAGGCGCCCGGCTCGGGCGGGCGCATCTTCGCGCTCGCCGCGGCGATAGTGCTCGTGCTCGCCCTGGTCGTCGGCGCCGGTTTCGCCGCCTTCACCGCCTACTCGGTGAACAAGGACGAGGACCTACGGGCCCAGTACACCGAGACCGCCCGCCAGGCCGTGCTGAACCTCACCACGATCCGCGCCGAGTCCGCCAAGGAGGACATCGACCGGATCCTGTCGGTGGCCTCCGGCGACTTCAAGACCGAGTTCGACGGTCGCGTCGATCCATTCATGGATGTCGTCAAGCAGGCGAACGTGGTCTCCACCGGCGAGGTGGTCGAGTCGGGCATCGTCACCGCGGACGGCGAATCCGCACAGGTGCTCGTCGCCGCCAAGCAGATGGTGAGCAACAACGGCTCGCCCGAACCGCAGTCGCGGCAGTACCGGTTCCGGGTCACGGTGTCGAACGGCGACACCGGAATGACCGTGTCGAAGGTGGAGTTCGTGGGATGAGCCAGCGTATGAAGATCGTCTTCGGCAGCCTCGGCGCCCTCGGCCTGATCGCCGCGATCGTGCTCGGTGTGAGCGGTTATCAGCTCTGGCAGCACGACCGGACCGAGCAGGCCCGCACCGACGCGATGAGCACGGCCAGCCGCACGGTCAGCGCCATGTTCACCTACGAGCCGGCCACCGTCGACACCGAACTGCCGAAGGCGGCCGACGGCCTGACCGAGTCCTTCCGCAACGACTACCTCGAGCTCATCAAGGAAGCCATCGCGCCGGGCGCCAAGGAGAAGCAGCTCACCGTCAAGGCCACCACCCAGGCCGAGGGCGTCGTCTCCGCCGAGCCCGAGCACGCCGTGGTGCTGCTCTACCTGAACCAGCTGACCACCAGCAAGGACACCCCGGACGGCGCGACCTCCGGCAGCCGGGTGCGCGTCTCACTGGACAAGTCCGACGACCGCTGGCTGGTCGCCCAGGTCACGCCGGTCTGATCGCCGCACCCTCGGCTCACACGGACCTGACTTCGCCGCCGCGCGGTAGTCGTACGACGAAGGTCGCGCCGCCACCCGGCGTGGTCTCGACTCGAACCATGCCGCCGTGGGCCGCGACGAGTGCCGCCACGATCGAAAGACCGAGTCCGCTGCCGCTGGTGACAGCGCCGGGTTCGGTGGTGCCGCCGCGGCGGGTGCGCGAGATATCCGCGCGGTAGAAGCGTTCGAAGACGTGGTCTGCGTCTTCGCCGGTGAGTCCGGGACCGGTGTCGACGACCTCGAGCTGGACCGCATCGGGTGCGGGGGTCAGGCGGACGGTGATCGAGGTGCCGTCGGGGGTGTGGGTGCGGGCGTTGTCGAGCAGGTTGGTGAGTACCTGGCGCAGGCGGTGCTCATCGCCGAGGATTTCCAGGGTGCCAGGGCCCTCGGCGACGGCCAGGGTGATCGGGCGGTGCTGACCTTCGGCGGCCTCGACGGCCCGCGCGCTGTGCACGGCGTCGCCCGCCACTGCCAGCAGGTCCACCTGGCCCAGTTCGACGGGGCGTTGGGCGTCGAGGCGAGCCAGCATGAGCAGGTCCTCCACCAGCAGGCCCATGCGCTGGGCTTGCTGTTCGATGCGATTCATGAACATCGCCGGGTCGGCGGTCGCGCCCTGGCGGTAGAGCTCGGCGAAGCCGCGGATCGTGGTGAGCGGCGTACGCAGTTCGTGGCTGGCGTCGGCGACGAAACGGCGCATCTTCGCCTCGGAATCGCGCGCGGCGGTCTCGGAGGCCTCGGTGGCGGCGAAGGCCTGCTGGATCTGGGTCAGCATGCTGTTGAGCGACTGTGACAGTCGATCGACCTCGGTGACGTTGCCGTGCACGGGGATTCGATGATGGAGTTCGCCGCCCGCGATCGCCGCCGCGGTCGCTTCGACCCGGTGCAGCGGTCGCAGACTGCCACGCACCACGAAATAGGCCGCGATGGCCAGCGCGAGCAGCACGATCGCGCCGACGATCAATTGCAGCACAACGAGATTGCGTACCGTCTCGATGTTCTCGGCCAGCGGCCACGCGACCGTCGCCGTCGCATGACGACCGTCGACCGTCAGTACCCGCCACTGATCGCCCGAGTCGTCCAGCGAACCGACCGTGACTGGTTGCAGTGCGGGCGAGTCGGGGAGATCGGGCTGGGAGGTAGTGCCGAAGACGTTGTCCAGGCGTACTTTTCGTGTGCCATCCGCGCTCTCCGCTGTCACGAAGTAGCGACCGGGCGGCTGCCCGGACACCGAGGACGGCGGGGGCAGGTTGGGTGCTGGTAGCCCCACTCGCCGCTCCCACTCCATCGCCGCGTCCTGCAGCTGCTGATCGGTGCGGTTTCGCAGCGAGTTCTCCATCGCCTTGGTCACCACGAAACTCGAAGCGACCAAACCGAATCCGGCCAGCGCGACCAGGATCAGTACCAGCGTCACCCGCAGGGGGAGTCTGCTCACCGCTTCGGCTCACGCATCACATAGCCGACCCCACGCAGCGTGTGGATCAACCGCTGCTCGCCGGTATCGACCTTCTTGCGCAGGTAGGACACGTAGGTCTCCACGACGCCGACTTCGCCACCGAAGTCGTAGCGCCACACGTGATCCAGGATGCGAGGCTTGCTGAGCACACTCCCCGCGTTCACCACGAAATAGCGCAGCAGCGTGAACTCGGTGGGGGACAACGCAACCGGCTCGCCTGCCTTCCACACCTCGTGCGTGTCGTCGTCGAGTTCGATATCGGCGAAGCGCAATCGGGTGCTCGCGTGCTCGGGCTCGGCGTGCCCGGCGCGACGCAGGATCACCCGTAGCCGGGCCACCACTTCCTCCAGGCTGAACGGCTTGGTGACGTAGTCGTCGGCGCCGAGGGTGAGCCCGGTGATCTTGTCGTCCACGTCGTCGCGCGCGGTCAGGAACAGCACCGGCGCGTCGATCCCGTCGGCGCGCAACCGGCGCAGCAGCCCGAAGCCGTCCATGCCGGGCATCATCACGTCGACGATCAGCGCCTGCGGCCGAAACACGCGTGCCCGATCCAGCGCCTCGGCACCATCGGCCGCCGTCGCCACCTCGAAGCCCTGGTAGCCCAGGCTCACCGCGAGCAGTTCGACGATCATCGGCTCATCGTCGACGACCAGCACCCGCGCTTCCGGCACACCACTCATGCCCCTATGCTCCACCACCCCGCTGGGAAGTGGCTGGACCCTCGCTGTGAGGTCGCTGTGCGCCTCAGCGCGCGTCGGCGGGGTAGGTCTGCTCCTCGTCGCTCATCAGTGCCGAACCCGCCACATTGCCGTGTGAGAGGGCATCGAGGAACGCCCGGGCCCACCGTTCGACATCGTGGGTGAGTACCTGGCGGCGCAGCGACCGCATCCGGCGGCGCTTGGTGTCGCGATCGTCGTCGAGTGCGCCGATGATCGCGTCCTTCACGCTGTCCAGGTCGTGCGGATTGCACAGGTAGGACTGGCGCAGCTCGGCCGCGGCACCGGTGAACTCGCTCAGCACCAGGGCGCCGTTGAGGTCGCTGTGGCAGGCCACGTACTCCTTCGCGACCAGGTTCATGCCGTCGCGCAGAGGCGTGACCAGCATCGCGTCGGCGGCGATGAAGAAGGCGATCAGTTCGTCGCGGGGGATCGGGCGGTGCAGATAGTGCACGACCGGATAGCCGACGCGCGCGAACTCACCGTTGATCCGGCCCACCTGGCGTTCGATGTCGCCACGCATCTTGATGTAGCTCTGCACGCGTTCGCGGCTGGGCGTTGCCAGCTGCACCATCACCGTCTCGGACGGGTCGATGCGGCCCTCCTCGAGGAGTTCCTGCAGCGCGTTGAGCCGGATGTCGATGCCCTTGGTGTAGTCGAGGCGGTCGACGCCGAGCATGATGTTCTTGGGATTGCCCAGCTCAGCACGGATTTTCGCGGCCCGCTCGCGCACCCAGCGGCGACGGGAGTGCTCGTCGAGTTCGGCGGAATCGATCGAGATCGGGAACGCGCCCACGCGCACCGTCCGGAAACCGACCTGCACCACACCCAGCTTCGAGCGAACCCCGATCGTGCCGCGCGAGGTGGGCTGACCGGCCAGTCTGCGGGCCAGATAGAGGAAGTTCTGCGCGCCGCCGGGCAGGTGGAAACCGATCAGGTCGGCGCCGAGCAGGCCCTCGACGATCTCGGTGCGCCACGGCATCTGCATGAACAGCTCGACCGGCGGGAACGGGATGTGCAGGAAGAAGCCGATGGTCAGATCGGGCCGAAGCATGCGCAACATCTTGGGCACCAGCTGCAGCTGGTAATCCTGCACCCACACCGTCGCGCCCTCGGCGGCCACCTTCGCGGTCTCCTCGGCGAACCGCCGGTTGACCTCGACATAGGCTGCCCACCAGTCCCTGTCGTACACCGGGCGCACGATCACGTCGTGATACAGCGGCCAGAGGGTGCCGTTGGAGAACCCCTCGTAGTAGTCCTCCACCTCCTGCGCCGTCAGCGGCACCGGATACAGCTCCAGCCCGTCCTCGATGATCGGTTCGACCTCGACGTCGGGCACGCCGCACCAGCCGACCCAGGCGCCCTTGTTGGTGCGCAGCACCGGTTCCAGCGCGGTCACCAGCCCACCGGGGCTGCGCTTCCACCTGGTGGTGCCGTCGGGCAGGCGCTCGAGGTCGACCGGGAGCCGGTTGGCGACGACTACGAATCCCGAACCCGATCCGCTGGGCGCGAGAGGTTCTTCGGACGGACGGTCGTTGGACGGTTGATCGATCATTTGGTCCACTCACGCATCCTTATGCGTCGCAGGGGTGCGCTGTGTCAGGCGGGAGCGATGCCGAGCATGGACAGCAGCATGCGGCACTCGTCGGCGTCTTCGGCGTGTGCCGCGACGACCTTCTGTGCCTGGCGGGCGGTCTCGTCGGCAAGCGGCTCGAGTTCGTCGTCGGCGATGTCGTTGGCGGTGCTCTTCGCGGCCATATGGGTTCGTCCTCCCGGTTTTCCCTGCGCTCTACCTGCGAGTGATCAATACTATCGGGCGCCGGCGCACGGCCGATGAACTAGCGACGCGCGACACCCCGCCCCGGTGCCGTGTCGTGGCGGTCCCGTTACCGTGGAGGCAGTACACGATCGACCCCCGCAGAGAGGTTTGTTTCATGCCACTGGCCACGGTGAACGGCATCGCACTGAATTATCAGGTCAAGGGCGACCGTACCAAGGGCACCGACGTCAAGGGCGGTGGTCCGCTGGTGGTGTTGATCATGGGGACCGGGTCGCCGGGGCGGGTGTGGGAGTTGCACCAGGTCCCCGCGCTGGTCGCGGCGGGTTATCGGGTCTGCGTGTTCGACAATCGCGGGATCGCGCCGTCGTTCGAGGCCGCGAGTGGGATGCGGATCGAGGAACTGGTCGCCGATACCGCCGCGCTGATCGAGTTCCTCGACGAAGGACCCGCGCTGATCGCGGGGACGTCGATGGGTGCGCGGGTGGCTCAGGAGCTGGCGCTTGCCCGCCCCGATCTCGTGCGCAAGGCCGTGTTCATGGCCGGCCACGGCAGGCTCGACCAGTTCCAGAAGACGCTCTCGATCGGTGAGCAGGACCTCGACGCCTCCGCGGTGAAGCTGCCCGCGAAGTTCGAGGCGGCGCTGGCCGCGGTGATGAACCTGTCGCCCGCGACGATGGCCGACACCAATGCCGCGCGCGACTGGCTCGACCTGTTCGAGTTCACCGTGGGGACCCCGTCGCCCGGTATCCGTGCTCAGCGGGCGATGGATCACGAGTTCGATCGGGTCGCCGCGTATCGGGGGATTACGGTGCCCTGCTTGGCAATTGGATTCGCCGACGATCGGATGATTCCGCCGTACCTGTCCCGTGAGGTCGCCGAGGCCATTCCCGGCGCCCGCTACCAGGAGGTCCCCGATACGGGCCACTACGGCTACCTGGAGCGCCCAGAGGCGGTCAACAAGATCCTGCTCGACTTCTTCGCCGCCTGATCGACCCGGCATACAGCATCGGGTAACTGCCTACCAGTAACGTATGCCTTGCTAGGGTCGACCTAACGCTCGTGGCTTAGCGGCCGCGCAGTGATCCTGTACACAGCGCCAGTATCCAGTGAGGTGAAATGAGCACCAACCCCTTCGACGACGAGGACGGCCGCTTCTTCGTTCTGGTCAACGATGAAGAGCAGCACTCCCTGTGGCCCGCGTTCGCGGAGGTCCCGGCGGGCTGGCGTGTCGTGTTCGGCGAAGAAAGCCGGGCAGCGTGCGTCGAGTACGTCGAGAAGAACTGGACCGACATGCGGCCCAAGAGCCTGCGTGACGCGATGGCTGCCGACGACGCGGCCCGCGCCCAGTCCTGATCTCCTCCGCCACCGCGTGACACCCATCCGGTGCCACGCGGTTGGCGTGCGCGGCTAAGATAGTCGCGCACCACCCGCCTCCTTAGCTCAGTGGTAGAGCACCGCTCTTGTAAAGCGAAGGTCGTCAGTTCAATCCTGACAGGGGGCTCATCTCGTAAGAAAGGCTCTGGCCCAGGTTAGAGCCTTTTTTGCGCGCTAGCAGCCTTCGGGGAACTGGCTCGGTGCCGTTCCGCGCCTCCTCTCGGGCGCGGACAACAGCGTCACCTCAAAACGTCTGGTGCTCAGTTCCGGACTTGATCGTGGTTGTCGGCGAAGTCCAGGAAGCGGGGGATCACCACTTCCTGGTTCGCCCACAGCAGGTCGTGTCCGATACCCGGGTAGATCTGCACGTCGACCGACGGGATGTGTTGCCGGGCGCGAGCTGCCCCCAACTCGGGATCGTTGACGACGGTCTCGGCGCCGAAGAGCACCAGCGTCGGCGCGGTGATGGCTGCCAGTTCTTCGTCGGTGAGCACTCGGTCCCATGGCATGCCTGGCCGAAATTTCAGGCTCGCCATCACCATCGCGAATTCCTCGTCTGTGAGCTGCGCGCGAGGGGTCAGCCAGGCGTTGAGCTTGCGCATCCGTTCGGGTGTCGGCCGCAGGCCGGCGGCGAGGAATTTGAGCAGCAGGCTCCATTTCGGTTTGGCGAAGGTGGCCCCACCGGGTTCGAACATGGTGAGGCTCGCCAGACGGTCGGAGTAGTAGACCCCGACCATGCCGGCCATCCAGGCGCCCAGCGAATTCCCGGCCAGGTGGACTCGATCCTCACCGAGTCCGTCGAGGGTCTCGACCACCCACTTCGCTACGTCGGCGCCGTCGCGCACGGGCGCGGTCTGCACACAGCGTCCCGGCCATCCGATGACGTCCGGTGTGTACACCACACGCTCGCTCGCGAAATCCTCGATGAATCGCTGCCACACCAAGCCGTTGCCCGAGGTCCCGGGCAGCAGCAGGACCGGGGCACCCGTCCCACTTCCGGACTTACGCACACGTGTAGTTCCGAACGACGTTTCGACGTCTACGACGGTCGAGGGAATCGGCCACCGCTCCGCCCACGCGTCGTAGATGCGCAGATAGTCGGCCTTCGCCTCGTCGCTGGTGAACCGCCCGATCTTCGGCATGAGCTCCTCCTCGATGTTTATAGTATGTCCATACTATCTTAGATAGTACAGACATACTATGAAGTAGAGTCGTCCATGGTCAGAGAGAAGGAGCGCGCGTGCCACGATTGGTCGACCACGAACTGAGGCGACGGCAGATCACCGGCGCCGTACGGCGACTCATCGTCCGCGGCGGCCTGGACGCGGTCACCTTCCAATCGGTCGCCGCCGAAGCGGGCTTTTCGGTGAGCCTGGTGCAGTACTACTGCGGCACGAAGAAGGATCTCCTCCTCGCCACCTACCGATCGGTGATGGAAAACGTCGGTACACGATTCGCGCAGCGCTGGGCCGCCTTGGGCGAGGACGTAATGCCCCGCGAAGCCATTCGCGCAGTGCTGACCGAACTACTTCCACTCGACGAACAGCGCCGGGAGGAGACCATCGTTCTCGGAGCGTTCGGCACGGGCTCGGTCACCGGTCAAGGCATCACACCCGAAGAAACGCTCACAGCATCGCGGCTGCTGGTCTCCATCGTTTCCGACCAGCTCGGGCGAGCCGACCATCTCGAACCCTCGGTGAATCGAATCGACCTCATCGCCGAACTCATCACGGCATCCATCGCCGGAATCGCCCAGGGCATGATCCAAGGCCACGGGACATCCCAGCGGGCAATCGAACTCGTCGACCAACAACTCGACCTTGTCCTCGGAAGTCAAACCCGAAAGCATCCGAGTCGTAGCAACCGTGCACCGTGAGGTACGGACTGCCCGCCTCCGGCCGAGGAGCGTCTTGCGGTACAGCAACTTCCGCCGTTGCGGCCGGGCCGGCTCAACATGTTCATCAATCGATCGTTTTAGAGACAAGCGAGCGCGGTGTGGAAACCTCAGATCCTGGGCGGTTCCGCCGAGAATCGGCAAGATGAGTACCGGCGAGAACGACGACTCACGAGAACGACGACTCAGGAGATACCTCTGCTCCCGATGATCTGAGCGGCCTGGTCACTTCCGACCTGGGGCCTGGGATCGAAGTCTTGATGCGGGCGTCAGCCGACAGGCGTCGAAGGCGTTCGCCGCGCTCGGTGATCTGAATGAGGCAGAACGGCAGTTGGACATGAGCGTGGCGGCCTGGAACCCGGAGACGCACACCCGGATTCGGGCACTGACGGAAATCGAGACCCGACTGCTGCGCTGGAAACTCGGACGGCATGAAGACGCGGCCCAGTTGTGGCGGTCGGCGCTGCAGGTCGTGGCCGGGGTGGATTCCGACCGCACCCGCAAGGCGGTCGCCAAGGTCGCTGCCGTCGCGCCGGAGATGGCTGTGTGAGGCGCTGCGCCGCCCAGGTCAGGCAGTGATTCCGGTGGCCTCACCCTGGCCTCATTTTGGACGCAATCTCTACTGATTACCGGTGATCACCACTGATCACCACTGACATTGTTTCCACTGGTCGGGACACGAAAAGGCCCCCTGCCTGGGCTGACCCGTGAGTTCAATCCTGACAGGGGGCTCGACAAGCGCCCCGGATCCGTCCGGGGCGTTTTTTCGTGCGTTGCGTCTAGTAGGCGAGGCTTTCCGGCGGGATCGTGAAGGGGAACGGGAGGTGGTAGGCGAAATCGCCGTCGCCTGCCCACTGCGCGACCGGCTCGTAGTGGAACGCACGCAGTGGCGTGACGCCGATCGGGCGGTGTTCTGGAGCGGGCAGCAGGGCGTTGATCCGAATCGTTACTGACTGCTCCCCGGCATCGACCTCCCAGTACCAAGGGATGCCCGCCTCGGTGTAGCGGGTGGTCTTTCGGTTCATATCCTGAACGGAGTTCGCCGGTGACAAGACCTCACCGGCGATGACCACAGCTGACGCCGGAACATCCTGATCCTGGTCCGGTAAGCAGCTGTACAAGATGAAGTCAGGTTTGAGGAAGTCGTTCTTGGCACTGAAGAAGACCGGCTGCTCGACGTCGGCTTCGAAGCATTCATCGCGCTCTGCCTGCACTACTGACCAGGCGGACTCCAACGCGTTGCGCAGGCGCACGGCCGCCCGCTGATTACGGCGAGGTCCTGTGCGTGCCCAGATGACATGACCACGGTCGAGTCCTTCCACGCACTGCGCGATGGCATCGGGCAGTGCCAGGTATTCCTCCCAGGTGAGCGTTTCGGGGAGTTCACCGGCACAGCCGAGATCTGCGGTCACCCTGCAAGGCTAGCTGTCCGGTCATGGCGGCGGTGGCGGAAGGGAAGTGCAAGCCGAGGCGCGTTTCGTGGAAGATTCGAGGAATCTCGGTGAGAGTTGTCGTATTCGTGTTCGGTCGTTCGTGGTGTTGGTAGAGGCAGCCGATCGGCGGCCACCGACGAAGGGAAATCGCCATGACGCAGTACCTGCTTTCCGTAGTTGTCGATCCGAGTGCGTACGACATTCCGCAGGAGGAGGCGCAGCCGCAGTACGACGCGACCGGGAGGTTCAACGACGAACTCAAGGCCGAAGGGGCGTGGGTGTTCGCGGGCGGGCTCGGGCGGATCGACGAGGCGACCACGGTCGACAACACCGGCGCTGACGTGGTGGTCAAAGACGGGCCGTATGCCGAGACCAAGGAATGCCTCGGCGGGTTCTGGGTCGTGGAGGCTCCCGACCTCGATGCCGTGCTGAAGATCGCCGCCAGGGCGTCGAAGGTCTGTGAGCAGCGGATCGAGATCAGGACGTTCGACGGCGCATGAGCGAGGACACTCGCGCGCGGATCGATCGGATCTATCGCGAGGAGTACGGCCGGGTGGTCGCCTCGCTCGCGCGACGGTTCGGCGATCTCGATATCGCCGAAGACGCCGCGGGCGAGGCCCTGCTCACCGCCATCGAACGGTGGCCGGTCGACGGCATCCCGCCCAACCCGGGCGGCTGGCTCACCAAGACCGCGGGCAACCGCGCCATCGACCGGATTCGCCGGGAATCACTGCGCGACTCGAAACACCAGGCAGCCATGATCATCGAAGATCACGCACCGCACGACGCGACCGGACCGGTCAACGACGATCGTCTCCGGCTCGTATTCACTTGTTGCCATCCGGCATTGGCGCCGGAGGCGCGAGTCGCGCTGACCCTACGCCTGCTCGGCGGGCTCACGGTCGGCGAGATCGCCAGTGCGTACCTTGTTGCCGAAACGACTATGGCGCAACGCATCACCCGCGCCAAAGCCAAGATCAAAGCCGCGCGCATCCCGTTCCGCGTGCCCGATCGCGATGACGTCACCGATCGGCTGGGCGGAGTGCTCGAGGTCGTCTATCTCATCTTCAATGAGGGGTATCTAGCTGGCGCGCAATCGATTCGGGCCGATCTCATGGCCGAGGCGATCCGGCTCGGCCGCATCATGCGCGACCTGCTGCCCGATGACGGCGAGGTTGCCGGCTTGCTCGCGCTGATGTTGCTCATCGATGCGCGCAGTGCCGCGCGGTTCGCAGGCGGTGAGCTGGTGACCCTCGACGAGCAGGACCGTGGCGGCTGGGACCACGCCCTCATCGCCGAAGGCCACACGCTCGTCCGCGAATGCCTGAGCCGAGTCGCGGCAGGCGGACCTCGCCCCGGCCGCTACCAGCTCATGGCGGCGATCAACGCCGTCCACACCGACGCGACCGACTACCGCGACACCGACTGGAGCCAGATCGTCGCCCTCTACGACCAGCTCTACGCTGTGACCCCCACCCCGATCGTCGCCCTCAACCGAGCCGTCGCCATCGCCGAACTCGACGGCCCCAATGTGGCTCTGGCGCAGATAGATTCACTCCCGCTCGACGGGTATCACGCCTGGCACGCCGCCCGCGCCGAGCTACTGCGCAGGTTGGGACGCGGCGCCGAGGCGAGGTCCGCCTACGACGCCGCGATCGCCGCCACGCAGAACCCGGCGGAACGCGCGTACCTGGCCAGGAGGCGCGAGCATCTCGTGTAGAGCTGCTATGTCCTGCGGGGATGGCGCACTGTGGGCGTCGTCGGCGGGCGGAAGCTCGGTCAGCGCGGTCCGTTCGTGTTGAGGAAGAGGACGGGGCCGTCGCCGAACGTGCCCTGCTCGTTCATCGCCAGCAGCGCCGCCATGGCCTTGGCGGTGTAGACGGGTTCGAGGTGTAGGCCCTCGCGCTCGGCCGACAAAGTCTGGGCGCGTTCGCCTTCCGGCATGGGGTGGCCGTAGCCGCTGCCGAGCCAGTCGATGACGATGTCGATGTCCTCGACTCGCGGTTCGAGATCGGACAGGTCCGCGCCTCGCTGACATAGCAGTCGCACGGTGCGGTGGGCGAGCCGGGTAATCGTCGCTGAGTCAAGCCGCAGCGTGTCGTTGACTACGACACCCACTGCTCGGGTCGTCAAGCCTGCCATCCGCAAACCGAGTTGCAGCCCCGCGATCGTCCCGCCGGATCCGACGGCGGTCACGAGGTGGGTGGGCTCGGGCAGCTCCCCGCGGTGTACCTGTCCGGCCAGTTCGAGCGCGGCCTCGAGGTATCCGAGGACCCCGATCGGCGAGGATCCGCCGGGTGGCAGGTAGTAGGGCAGATGCCTACCGCTGGTGTGCCGGGCGAACAGCATCGGCGCGGCGAGGATGGTCCGCGTCTTCGAATGCGTGAAATGTATCGCGGCGCCGCTGTTCTCGAGTCGGCTCAGCTGTGCGCGGACGTGCTCATCCACAGGCTGGTCGACGAGAGCGAGAGCGGTGCGGAGTCCGTGGTCGCGTGCGTACAGGGCGACGGCCAGGCCCCAGTTCGTCCCCAATCCGCCGACGGTCAGGATGGTCCGGGAGCCGCGCCGATGTGCGTCGGGGAGAATCCATTCCAGCTTGCGGACTTTGTTGCCACCCCACCCGCCGTCACCGAATGCGCAGTCGTCTTTGAGCCAGACCGGCGCGCCACCGGCAGGCAGCGCATCGAGTCGGCGCACCGGTGTCGGGCCGGAGCCGAGTCCGATATGCGGCAGGGTTTCGCGCAGGTGTGGAAAGCGTTGGTGCAGAAGCGGAGTGTTCATCGGCTGACGAGCGCTACGGTACGTAGAGGTCCGCGCCGGAGCAGTTCATGGTCTGGCCCGCGGAAAGACCGGAGGTGCCGACCGCACCGGTCAGGCGGACCGTGCCCCACCCGGTGTGTACGTCGAAGCTGGGCATATTGCCGCCGACGGTGCCGTTCTGGGCGGCGACGCCGGATTCGCCGGTGTCGAGGTTGGTCCAGTTGACGGTGGCGTGGTAGCCGAACGGGCCGAACATCGACTCCGCGCGCGGCTGGATCGAGATGGTGCCCGGTCGGTCGTCCGACGAGGTTGCCACGAGGGACAGGTAGAACGGGTACAGGTGGAAGTTCGCGTTCGAACCGAGGCACTGAACTTTCGCCTCGCGCACCTCCGCCGACGCTGTTCCCGCACCGAGTAGCGAAATGGCGACGATGGTGATGAGTCCGACGGTCGAACGCATGGGCGAAACCTTCCGATAGGAACGAACCGGAGCCCAGTACATCGTTTCCTGGGCGAAAGAACAAGGGAGCTCGTCGATACCGGCGCCGAACCGTGTCCGTGGGGTTGAAAGAACTTCGCCGCGACCTGTCGTATTCGGCCGGTCCTGTTCGTGGAACTGATGAGCGGCGGCAACAGGCCGCCACACCACACAGGAGTCCGACATGACTACTTACGCCGCATCCACCGTCCGTAGCAGTTCCGCGTTCTGGCGTCCCGCCGCCGCGGCAGCCGTCGTAGCCGCGGCGGCGACCACGGCCGTCGCCGCTGTAGCTCACGCAGCCGGCGTTTCCCTCGCCATCGAAGGTCAGCAGATCCCACTCGCCGGATTCGCCCAGCTCACCCTGATCTTCGCCGCGATCGGCATCCTCTTGGCCGCCGCCCTGCGCAAGTGGGCCGGAAATCCCCGCACCGTCTTCGTCCGAACCACGATCGCACTGACCGCTTTGTCGCTGGTCCCCGATGTATTCGTGAACGCCGCGGTCGAAACCAAGCTCACCCTGATGCTCACCCACCTCGTCGCCGCCGCGATCGTCATCCCGGTGGTCGCCGCCCGACTCGCTCGCCGGGGTGAATGACGCTCACCGACTGCGGCCGCGGGCGTCCCCGGGCCGCTCCGGTTCCATCGGCAGGTAATCAGGCGGGGACGTTGGCTCCGTAGCCGAGGTCGCGCAGGGCGGACTTGATCTTGGTCTGGGCCTCGTCGAGGGATTCGGGGGTGGGGTCGGTGTTGGCGCCGGAGATGTCGAAATCGCCCATCGAGTAGGCGGGGAAGACGTGGGTGTGCAAGTGGGGGACCTCGAGGCCGGCGATCAGCAGGCCGGCGCGTGGCGCGTCGAAGGCGACGCGGACGGCCTGGCCGATCTTCTGGGCGACGCCCATCATCGTGGCCGTCGTGGCGGGATCAACGTCTTGCCACTGGTCGATCTCCGCGCGCGGGACGACGAGGGTGTGACCCTGGGTGACGGGGGCGATGGTGAGGAAGGCGACGAACTCGTCGTCTTCCCAGACGAAGCGACCGGGGATCTGACCTGCGATGATCGCGCTGAAGACGGATGCCATACCGCTGAGCGTAGCTAGATCGACACGAAATGCGACAGGATGCCCTGCACCTCGTAGATGTCGACCTGACGGTTGAAACGCTGCTTGACCGGCTCGTCGCCGCTGCCGATCCAGATGTAGAGCTCGGCGTCGAGGTCGAAGGTGCCCGCGGTTTCGACGGCGAAGTGGCTGATCGAACGGTAGGGGATGCTGTGGTAGCTCACTTTGCGGCCCGTGACGCCCTGTTTGTCGACCATGATCAGGCGGCGGTTGGTGAACAGCATGGCGTCGCGCACCAGGATGAACGCGGCGTACACCTGCTCGCCCTGGCCGAACAGCTTCGCGTACTCCTGCTGAGCGGCGGCCGGATCTATGCGACCGGCATTGCCCATCATCCCGTCGAGCAGGCCCATGATGTGCTCCCCGTTTCGGTGGCGGCTGCCGTGCCGCACCTGGTTCCATTGTGGCGCAATCGAACCCGGGGTGCGAGGGCTCCGGCTGATGGTTGCTCCCGAGGTAGCGCAACGGTGTATCGGTTCGCGATGTGCGAAGTGCGCGGTCAGGGGCGTGCGCAAGGTGCGCGCAGTGCGCGACTAATCTGAGGCCGTGCGCGTACTCGTCATCGGTTCCGGAGCCCGTGAACATGCCCTCGTCCTGGCGCTGCGCCGGGATCCGTCCGTGACGGCGGTGATCGCCGCTCCGGGCAACCCCGGCATCGGCCAGCACGCCGAGCTACGCCCGGTCGACCCCTGCTCCGGCGAAGACGTCGCCGCTCTCGCTGCCGAAACGGCCGCTGACCTGGTGGTGATCGGTCCCGAGGTGCCGCTCGTGCTCGGTGTCGCCGATGTCGTGCGCGCGGCGGGGTTCCCGGTGTTCGGCCCGTCGGCCGACGCGGCGCGGATCGAAGGGTCGAAGGCGTTCGCCAAAGATGTGATGTCGGTGGCCGGGGTGCGCACCGCGCACAGCGAGATCGTCGACAGCCCGGCCGAGCTGGACGCGGCGCTGGATCGCTTCGGCCCGACCTGGGTCGTCAAGGACGACGGGCTCGCCGCGGGCAAGGGTGTGGTGGTGACCGCCGACCGGCACGCGGCCCGCGACCACGGCGCCGAACTGCTCGAACAAGGTCACCCGGTGCTGCTCGAGTCATTCCTGGATGGCCCAGAGGTCTCGCTGTTCTGCCTGGTCGACGGCGAAACCGTGATCCCGCTGCTGCCCGCGCAGGACCACAAGCGCGTCGGCGACGGCGACGCGGGCCCGAACACCGGCGGCATGGGCGCCTACACTCCGCTGCCGTGGCTGCCCGCGGAGACGCTGAACGAGATCGTCGAAGACGTGGTGAAGCCGGTCGCCGCCGAACTCGTCGCGCGGGGCAGCTCGTTCTCCGGCCTGCTGTACGCGGGGCTGGCGATCGGCACGAACGGCCCGGCAGTCGTCGAATTCAATTGCCGCTTCGGCGATCCCGAGACCCAGGCGGTGCTGGCACTGCTCGACAGCCCGTTCGCCGAACTCCTGCACGCCACCGCGACCGGGCGGCTCGCCGAGGTAGCCGCACCGCGCTGGAAGGACGGTTCGGCGATCACCGTCGTGCTGGCCGCCGAGAACTACCCGGCCCGCCCCCGCACCGGCGACGTGATCACCGGTGCCGAAGACAGTGCGCTCGAGGGCGAAACCCTTGTGCTGCATGCCGGTACGGGGCAGCGCGAAGACAAGGCGCTGGTGTCGGCGGGTGGTCGCGTGCTGAATGTGGTCGGTGTCGGTGCGGATCTCGCGCAGGCCAGGGAGCGCGCCTACGCCCGGCTGGCCGGAATCAAGTTGGCGGGCAGCCACTTCCGTACCGACATCGGTGCGACCGAAGTTGTTGTGCCGGAACGGAATACCGTCGCGAAGTAGTTCGCGTTCCCGCGCCGGGCTATGTCAGTTGTAGCCCGTGCACGGCCAACCAGGCCTGTGGGTCCACATGCTGACCGTTCTGCACGATCTCGAAGTGCAGGTGCGGGCCGGTCGAATCGCCGCGATTGCCGATGCGGGCGATCTGCATTCCGGCGGGGACGCGCTCGCCCTGGGAGACGAAGAAGTCGTACATGTGGCCGTAGATGCTGATGGTGCCGTCGTCGTGGCGGATACGGACCCACAGGCCGAAGCCCTGGGCCGGGCCCGCCTCGACCACGGTCCCGTCGGCCACGGCGTAGATGGGGCTGCCGATGGGGCCCGCGATGTCGATGCCGCGGTGCATGGTGCCCCAGCGGGAGCCGAAACCGGACGTGAACGCGCCCTTCGCGGGCAGGCTGAACCCGCCGACCGAGGGAGTCGATCCGGGGACCATCGCACCGGGAACCACCGGGGCGCGCTGGCCCATCCAGTCCTGCCATTCACCCGAGGCCGCGGCCGCTGCCTCCGCTTTCGCGCGTTCGAGGGTGGCGCGGGCCGCCGCGGCGACCACGTGTGCCTCGCGACGCTTCTCACCCGCGTCGATGGCATTGAGCATGCGGGTCGCCGATTGCGGGTTGGGGAGCAGTTGCGGGGGATAGGCGATCGCCACGTGGATCGCTTCGCCGGGTGCGAGTGGGGGCCCGTCGACGACGCCGCCGAACTGTCCGTCGGCAGCGACGAACACCGCCACCGCGACCATTCCGGCGATGAGTACCCGCCGCTCGACCAGCACCTGACGCACCCGCTCGCGACTCGGCCGCCGCGCCCACAGCCCCTCTGCCTGCGCCTTGGGCCGCCGCCAGAAAACCTTGCGCACCTCACCACTGCGCAGCTCACCGGCGATCTCCCCGACCACCGGATACCGCGCCGCCCACTCGGCCATCCGATCGCGCGTCGCGACCTTCGACGGCAACTGCTCCCGCCAATTCGCCTGCAGGATCCGGCCGTTCACGCTGACGGCCCGGCGTTTCTCGGTGTCACCGGATCGCGCCGATTCGACGGGGTCTTGTCGCGAGGTGTCGATCGGGTGCTGTCCGGCCGTCACCGATTCGGTGTCAACGCTGCGCTCGGGGGTGCCCACCCGCACATCCCGCGCCGTCCGTGTCCGCTTCATCCCGCCCCCGCGCCCCTGCCCCGACGCACCCACAGTGGTCGCGTCGGTGGCTGCGTATTCGCTGTCGGAGCCATTGTGCCGACCATATCTGTGAACACCCACAATCGGGTGCTCTACCGTCTCTCGGGTGTCCAGAGAATCGCGCCGGTCGGCCATTGCCCCTTTCTACGTCATGGATGTGTGGAAGGCGGCAGCTGAACGCGCCAGGTCGCACGGGGATGTGCTGGTACTCGCGGCGGGGCAGCCCTCGACGCAGGCGCCCGCGCCGGTCCTGCGGGCGACCAGGGCGGCTATCGATCACGAATTGCTCGGCTACACCGAGACATTCGGCATTCTGCCGCTGCGCGAGGCGATCGCGGGCCATCACAGCGAGACCTACGGCTACGACGTGCACCCGGACGAGGTGGTGGTGACGACCGGGTCGTCGGGTGCGTTCACGCTGATCTTCCTCGCCGCCTTCGACGCGGGTGACACCGTGGTGGTGGCGCGCCCCGGCTATCCCGCCTACCGCAACACGCTGTCCGCGCTCGGCTGCGAGGTCGTCGAACTGGACTGCGGCCCGCAGACCAGATTCCAGCCGACCGTCGCGATGCTCGAGGCCATGCCCGAGCCACCGAAGGGCCTGGTGGTGGCCAGTCCGGCCAACCCGACCGGCACGATGATCGACCCCACCGAACTCGCCGCGCTGGCCCGCTGGTGTGAGCGGCACGGCACGCTGCTGATCTCCGACGAGATCTACCACGGCATCACCTACGCGGGCGCGAGCACGCCGACCTCCTCGGCGTGGGAGTTCTCCCGCGAATCGGTGGTGATCGGTTCGGTGTCGAAATACTTCTCGATGACCGGCTGGCGGCTCGGCTGGATGCTGGCACCGGCCGACCTGCGCCCGGCGCTGCAACGGCTGGCGTCGAATATGACGGTGTGCCCGCCCGCGATCTCGCAGTACGCGGCCGTGCACGCGTTCGGGCCGGAAGCCAAGGATGAACTGGACGGGCATGTCCGCCGGTACGCGCGCAACCGGTCGTTGCTATCGGAGGGTTTGCCCGCGATCGGAATCACCGATCTCGCGCCGGCCGACGGCGCCTTCTACGCCTACGCCGATATTGGTCATTTGACCGATAATTCTCGGGCCTGGTGCGCCGAGGTACTCACCGAAACCGGCGTCGCACTGGCTCCCGGACTCGATTTCGACACCACGAATGGAAACCACACGGTCCGTTTTTCCTTCGCAGGTGCCACAGACGACATCGCCGCAGCTCTGGAGCGTCTGGGGCGGTTCTTGAAGGGGTGATCCGATGTCGTGTCAACAGTGATGTGCGACAACAACTTTGCCTAGTACGAACACATCTGTGCCGGGATACGGTAAAACTCAGTTATCCCGAATTCCCAGTGTTTCCCCGATGACGATTGCGCACGGTTGAACTGATGATGACTGGCACTCCTGCACGGTGACCACCGCAACGACTCCGAAAGGCGAACGACGTCGTCAGGCTCTGGTGGCGGCGGCGGCCGAGCTGTTGCTCGAGGGCGGATTCGACGCCGTACGACATCGTTCGGTGGCCTCGCGAGCCGATCTTCCGCTCGCGTCGACCACCTACTACTTCGCATCACTGGAAGATCTGATCGCCCGCGCCGTCGAGTTCAGCGGCGCGATCGAACTCGACGCGATGCGCCGCCGGGTCGGCGAGGTCAGCCATCGCAGGCGCGGCACCGAGGCGACGGTCGAGCTCGTGCTCGACGTGCTCGTCGGCCCCGACGACGGCGACCTCGACGCCCGCGGCCAGCTCATCGCCCGCTACGAGCGTTCCGTGGCGTCGGCCCGTCATCCCGAGTTACGTGAGGTCCAGCTCCGACTACGCACGCAGCTCGAAGAACTGCTCGCCGACGTGCTGCGCCGCTCCGACCGAGTGGTGCGCCCCGAGCAGTTACGCAGGATGGTTGCCGTCGTCGACGGTGCGGTGGTCGCCGCGCTGATCGAAGGCCACCCCGAACCACGTCGACCCGCCAGGGCCGGTCTGCTCGAAATGATCGATATCGTCGCCCCGCCCGTGGTCCCGAACGTGATGCCCTCCCAGGCCGAACGGGTGCGGCAATTAGACTGAGTGCTCGTGAGCCTCGTCCCGAATGTCCTCGCCACCCGATACGCCAGCCCGGAGCTCGTCGCGCTCTGGTCGCCCGAGAACAAGATCGTGCTCGAGCGCAGGCTGTGGCTGGAGGTGCTGCGCGCGCAGGCCGAACTCGGAATCGATGTCCCCGCAGGGGTTGTCGAGGATTATGAACGCGTCATCGACCAGGTGGACCTGGCCTCGATCGCCGAGCGTGAGCGGGTCACCCGCCATGACGTGAAGGCGCGCATCGAGGAGTTCAACGCCCTCGCCGGGCACGAGCACGTGCACAAGGGCATGACCAGCCGCGACCTCACCGAGAACGTCGAGCAGCTGCAGATCCGGCTCTCCCTCGAGCACGTCTACAAGCACGGCATCGCGATCGCGGCGCGGCTGGCCGAGCGGGCCGCCGAGTACCAGACCCTGGTGATGGCCGGGCGCTCGCACAATGTCGCCGCGCAGGCCACCACACTGGGCAAACGCTTCGCCTCCGCCGCCGACGAGATGCTGGTCGGTCTCGCGCGGATGCGCGACCTGATCGACCGCTACCCGCTGCGCGGGATCAAGGGCCCGATGGGCACCGCCCAGGACATGCTCGACCTGCTCGACGGTGACGCGAACAAGCTCGCGGCCCTCGAGCAGCAGGTGGCCACACACCTCGGCTTCGCGAACGTGTTCACGAGCGTGGGCCAGGTGTACCCGCGCTCGCTCGATCACGATGTGCTGTCCGCGCTGGTGCAGCTGGGTGCCGGGCCGTCGTCGTTCGCGCACACGATTCGGCTGATGGCCGGGCACGAGCTGGTCACCGAGGGTTTCCAGCCGGGCCAGGTCGGGTCGTCGGCGATGCCGCACAAGATGAACACGCGCTCGTGCGAGCGGGTGAACGGCCTGCAGGTGATCTTGCGCGGCTACGGCTCGATGGCGGCCGAGCTGGCGGGGGCGCAGTGGAACGAGGGCGACGTGTTCTGCTCGGTGGTGCGCCGCGTCGCGCTGCCGGACGCGTTCTTCGCCATCGACGGGCAGATGGAGACCTTCCTGACGGTGCTCGCCGAGTTCGGCGCCTACCCGGCGGTGGTCTCGCGTGAGCTCGACCGGTACCTGCCGTTCCTGGCGACCACCCGCATCCTGATGGCGGCGGTGCGTGCGGGCGTCGGCCGCGAGACCGCGCACGAGGTCATCAAGGAGCACGCGGTGGCGGTGGCGCTGGCCATGCGCGAGCAGGGCCGCGAACCCGATCTGCTGGATCGTCTCGCTGCCGACGATCGGATGCCGCTCGACCGCGCCGGCCTTGACGCGGCGCTCGCCGACAAGGCCGCGTTCATCGGGGCGGCTTCGGATCAGGTGTCCGAGGTGGTCGCGCAGGTGCAGAAGCTGGTCGAGGCGAATCCGGAAGCCGCGCGCTACTCGCCGTCGCCGATCCTGTAGACCCGTGCGAATCAGCCCGCCCCTGCCGCTTTTCCGGCGCAGGTGGCGGGCTTTTGTGCGTCGAGGCCGATACCGTGTGCGGGTGAATCCGTACACGATCTTCGCCGACATCATCGCCGGGCTCGCCCCCGCCTCGAAGGTTTACGAGGACGACGAAGTGCTGGCCTTCATGGATATTCGTCCTGTGACGCCGGGGCACGTCCTGGTGGTGCCCAAGGTGCCCGCGCCGAGTCTGGCCGATCTCGATCCCGCGTTGGGCGGCAAGCTCTTTCAGGTCGGGCAGCAGATCGCGGCCGCGCTGCGCAGCAGTGAAGTGGCGGCCGATGGGGTGAATTTCTTTCTCGCCGACGGGGTGACGGCCGGGCAGGAGGTGTTCCATGTGCACCTGCACGTGATCCCGCGCACGCCCGGTGACGGCTTCGGCCTGCGCGCGCGGCCCACCTCGCCCGCCCGAGCGGACCTCGATTACCTGGCCGGTTCGATCCGGGGCGCGCTCACCCGCTGAATTTCCGGGCGAAGCGGGCATTGCAAACCGTGGAGTTTGCTGGAGAAACGCCCGAAACGCCGAATGCTTCCAGTTTGTTCACCTGTGGGTTACTTTGGACTGTCATTGGCATGCGGTTATGGAGGGTAGATCGTGCGTCGTACAGGTGTTGCTGCTTCAGTGCTGGCTATTGCTCTCGCGTTGATCGGACCGGCGGTGGTGCACCCGGCGACGGCGTCGGCCGCCGAGATCGTCGGGGTGCGTGAGATGACTCCGCACCGGACCGCGATCACGGTCACCTCGCCCGCGATGGGCCGCAATATCGATCTGCAGGTCCTGCACCCGGCGGGCGGCGGCTCGCGCGGCACGTACTACCTGCTCGACGGGCTCGACCCCGGCATCGGCCAGAGCACCTGGACCAACGCCACCGACGCCGAGGCCTTCTTCCGCGGCAAGAATGTGAACGTGGTGCTGCCGATGGGCGGCCAGGCCAGCTACTACACCGACTGGATCGCCGATGATCCGCGTTTCGGCCGGTACAAGTGGGAAACGTTCCTCACCCAGGAGCTGCCCGGCTTGATCGACGGGCACTTCAACGGCAACGGCGTGAACGGCATCGGCGGGCTGTCGATGGGCGGCAACGCGGCCTACATCCTGGCCGTGCGCCACCCCGGCCTCTACCGCGCCGTCGCCGGTTACAGCGCGTGCCCGGACATCGCGATGGCCGCGGGCGCGATGATGTTCTCGATCGTCAACCGGGGTGGCAATCCCGGCAATATGTGGGGTGCGCCCGGCAGTCCCGAGTGGGCCGCGCACGATCCGGCACTGATGCTCGACGGACTGCGCGGCAAGGCGCTGTACATGTCCACCGGCACCGGGATCCCCGGCCCGCACGAGGCCGAACTCAAGCCGACACTGGCCGAGAACATCTTCCTCGGCGGACCCATCGAATTGGGCGTCAACACCTGCATGGTGGCGTTCGACCAGCGGCTGCGCGCCGCGGGCATCGGCGCCAAGATCGACTACCACCCGGTGGGCACGCACTCCTGGTCCTACTGGCAGGACGCACTGCACGCCTCGTGGCCGACTATCGGTCCGGCTCTGGGGGCCTGAGCCGGCAGCTATTGGCCCATGACGTACTTGACGGTCGGACCGGCGGTCCACCCGCCGTCCACCGCCAGCTCCGCGCCCGTGATGTAGGAGGCGGCGTCGGACAGCAGGAACACGACCGCCCCGGCGATCTCGGCAGGTTCCCCGACCCTGCCCATCGGGGTGTTCGGGTAGTTGCCCCCGCCTTCTCGGATTCCGGTTCCGGAGGTCATCGGGGTGAAGGTCATACCGGGGTGAACGGAGTTCACTCGGATGTTCTCGGTCCCGTTTTCGACCGCGGCGACCTTGGTCAGTCCCCGGACGCCCCACTTCGTCGCGCCGTAGCTCCCGGTGAACGCGAGGCCCATGAGACCCGCAGCGGAAGAGATATTGACAATCGAACCCCCGCCGGCCGATTTCAGCTCGGGCACCACCGCTCGCATGCCGAGAAAAACGCCGACTAGATTGATCTCCACCACTTTTCGGAAATGCTCGAGTGTTTCGGTATCAAAGGGCTGTCCGGTGGAAATGCCCGCGTTGTTGACCAGTCCGGTGACGGTGCCGAATTCGCGCTTCGCCAACGCGATCGCGGCGCCCCACTGTTCTTCGGAGGTGACGTCGAGCTCGGTGAACCGGGCCCGGTCTCCGAGGTCTGCTGCCGTCGCTGCGCCCTCTTCCGCCAGCACATCGGCGATTACGACGTTGGCGCCTGCGGCGACGGCCTGGCGGGCCGTCTCGGCTCCGATGCCGCGTGCCGCGCCGGTGATAACCACTGTCTTTCCGTTCAGATCGGTCACAATGTGCCTTTCCGCTGGTCGACTGGTATCCAGGAAGGCAATTGTAGGCATCGACGGGGTCGGTGCCCGTTGAATTGAGTCGGGGCCTCGATGGCGCGGCGCGGCGCGGGCTGACCAGATGTCGAATGATTCGCCAAGTCGGCTCGCAGCCGAGTTGGCGGGCCCGGCCGGAGAGGTCCGGCTACGGTGGACCCATGCCTGGCGAGAATGAGACGGTGTCGGCGCCGATCGCGAAGAAGGTGCCCTTCGCGCGGGCGCATCACGGCGATACGTTCGTCGACGACTACGAGTGGCTGCGGGATAAGGAAGATCCCGAGGTCATCGCCTATTTGGAGGCCGAGAACGCCTTCACAGCGGCGCAGACCGACCAGTTGCAGCCCCTCCGGGACAAGATCTTCGACGAGATCAAAGCCAGGACGCAGGAAACCGACCTTTCGGTGCCGACGCGGCTGGGCGACTACTGGTATTACTCGCGCAGTTTCGAGGGCAAACAGTACGGCGTGCACTGCCGCTGTCCCGTCGACGCGAACGCCGAGGGCATCGACGCGTGGACGCCGCCGCAGCTGGAGGTGGGCTCGGCGATCGAGGGTGAGCAGGTGCTGCTCGACAGCAACATCCTCGCCGAGGGCCTGGACTTCTTCGCACTCGGCGCGTTCTCGCTGAGCCACGACGGCAACCTGCTGGCCTACTCGGTCGACAGTTCCGGCGACGAGCGCTATACGTTGCGGATCAAGGACCTGCGCACCGGTGAGCTGCTGCCCGACGAGGTCGCGGGCGCGGCGCCGGGGGCGACCTGGTCGCTGGACGGCACGCACATCTTCTATCAGACCGTCGACGAGTCCTGGCGGCCCGACACCGTGTGGCGCCACCGCGTCGGCACCGGCTCCGACGCCGACGTGACCGTGTTCCACGAGGACGACGAGCGCTACTGGGTGAGCGTCGGCGCGACCCGCTCCGAGAAGTACCTGATGATCTGGCTCGGTTCCAAGATCACCACCGAGGGCTGGGTCCTGGAATCGGAGAACCCCGAGGGCGAGTTCCGGGTGCTGCTGCCGCGCCGCGAAGGCGTGGAGTACTCGGCCGAGCACGCGGTGATCGCGGGCGAGGACAAGTTCCTGATCCTGCACAACGATGTGGTCGACGGGGCGAAGGCGGAGAACTTCGTGCTCGCCGTCGCGCCCGCCACCGATCCCTCCGACATGACGACGCTGATCGGGCATCGCGAGGACGTGCGGCTCGAGGACATCGACGCCTTCGCCAACCACCTGGTGCTCAGCTACCGGCGCGACGCGCTGCCCCGCCTGTCGGTGTGGCCGCTCACGCCGGCGGGCTTCGGCGAGCTGACCGAACTCGACTTCGGCCTCGAATTGTTCTCCGCGGGCGCGGGTTCGAGCCCGGAGTGGGAGCAGCCGACGCTGCGCGTCGGGGTCACCTCGTTCATCACGCCGATGCAGGTGTTCGACTACGTGCCTGCCACCGGCGAGCTGCTGCTGCGCAAAGAGCAACCGGTGCTCGGCGGGTACGACGCCAATGACTATGAGCAGCATCGTGATTGGGCGGTCGCCGCCGACGGCACCCGGATTCCGATCTCGATCATCAAGCGCAGCGGGCTGCCCGAGGGGCCGAAACCCGTGCTGCTGTACGGGTACGGCTCCTACGAGGCCAGCATCGATCCGTCGTTCTCGGTCTCGCGGCTGTCGCTGCTCGATCGCGGCATGGTGTTCGCGGTGGCGCATGTGCGCGGTGGCGGCGAGATGGGCAGGCTCTGGTACGAGCACGGCAAGACGCTACTTAAGAAGAACACCTTCACCGACTTCGTCTCCTGCGCAAGACATCTCATCGACAGCGGCGCCACCGCCCCGGACCGCCTGATCGCCGACGGCGGCAGCGCGGGCGGCCTCCTGATGGGCGCCGTCGCCAATCTGGCGCCCGAGCTGTTCACCGGCATCCTCGCCAACGTCCCCTTCGTCGACCCCCTCACCTCCATCCTCGACCCGTCGCTGCCGCTGACGGTGATCGAGTGGGACGAGTGGGGAAACCCCTTGGCGGACAAGGAAGTCTACGAGTACATGAAGTCGTACTCGCCCTACGAGAACGTCGAAGCCAAGGACTACCCGGCCATCCTGGCGATCACCAGCCTCAACGACACCCGCGTGCTCTACGTGGAACCGGCCAAGTGGGTCGCCAAACTGCGCGCCACCAAGACCGGTGCCAACGAGGTGCTGCTCAAAACGGAGATGACCGCAGGCCACGGCGGCGTGAGTGGCCGCTACGAGAAGTGGAAGGAAGTCGGCTTCGAGTACGCCTGGGTCCTGGACCGAGTGGGCCTCGCCGACGCGTAGGAGTAGAACCCGCGGCGCCGGCCGCCGGAAGATGCGAATTCGTTCGGGTGTCATCGGTGTAGCACTCGGGTGTCACCTGCGGCTGTCACTGTTAGGTGCATGAACGCTGAGTTGATCGTTTCGGTGTCGGGGATCCGGGATACGACTCGCGACGCCGCGATCGAGTTCGCCGCGGAGATGGACGCGCGGGCCGTGCGGCTGTCGTTGCTGGTGGCGCCTCGGTTGAAGGGCAAATACCGGCTGGTCGACGATCCGGCGACGCAATCGTGGCTGCGCGGGCGGCGCCACGAAGGTGACGCGATCGTGCTGCACGGCTACGACCAGGCCGCCACCAAGGCGCGGCGCGCCGAGTTCGCGGATCTGCCGCGGCACGAGGCGACACTGCGGCTCAAGGCCGCTGATCGGGTGATGGAACGGGTGGAGTTGCGCACCCGGCTGTTCGCCGCGCCGCGCTGGGATGCCTCCGCCGGTGCGCTGGCCGCGTTGCCCGACGTGGGTTTCCGGATGGCGTTCGGGCTCACCAGCATGCTCGACCTGGAACGTGATGTGGCCCAGCGCGCTCGGGTGTACGGGATCGGCGAGGGATTCCGGGCCGAGCCGTGGTGGTGCCGGGCGCTGGTGATGGGCGCCGCGCGCACCGCCCGGCGCGGCGGGGTGCTGCGGTTGGCGGTGTCGGCGGCGCAGTTGCAGCGGTCGGGTCCGCGCCAGGCCATGCTCGACGCGGTCGACCTGGCGCTCTACCACGGTGCCCGCAGCGACGTGTACCGCTGGGAGCCTCATACCGAGGCCAGAGCTGCCTGACCCGGCCACCGCCGCCGCGCGTACTGGCGATCGGCGCGCGGCGGTGGCCTCGATACCTCCCTGCGCGATTTATCATTCATCAGTTGATCGAGTGGTTTCCGCTAGTTGTGTAAACGCAGCAGGAGGCAGCGCTGATGACGGGCACGGCGACGAAAGTCGCGACAACGACGAAATATATGTCCTGGGTGACATTGGCGTTGATGACAACGAGTTCGGTGGCCAGTCTGCGATCGGCGCCGACGATGGCCGTGTACGGGTTGGCCTGTGTATTCCTCTATGTCATTCCCGCGATACTGTTCCTGATGCCGACCTCGCTGGTCGCCGCGGAACTCGCGTCGGGATGGCAGGGCGGGGTGTATCAATGGGTGAGTGAGGGATTGAGTAAGCCGCTCGGATTCCTTGCCGTCTGGTGCCAGTTCGCCATGACGATCTTCTACTATCCGAGCCTGCTCGCTTATGTGGCAAGCACTTTCGCGTACATCATTCATCCGTCGCTGGCTTCCAATGGCCTGTATGTGGCGATCGTGATCATCACCGTCTATTGGGCGGGAGTGTACGTATCCTCGCAGGGCACTAAAACTGTTGCGGGACTGTCGAGTATGGGTTTGGTCATCGGCACGTTGATTCCCGGCACTCTGCTGGTCGTGCTCGGCCTGGTGTTTCTCGCGCAGGGCAATCCGTCTGCGGCTCCGATGGATTCGTCGCATCTGCTGCCCGCATGGGCCGGCTTGGCGAGCCTGGTGCTGATCGTGAACAATTTCCTCTCCTATGCGGGCATGGAGATGAACGCGGTGCATGTGTCGTCGCTGAAGAACCCTGCCAAGGAATTCCCCAAGGCGATGTTTCTCGCGATGGCGCTGGTGCTGGTGATCTTCGTCCTGCCCGCGCTGGCGATCAGCTGGGTGGTTCCGTCGGCCAGCCTGAGTCTTACCGCGGGGGTGATGCAGGCCTTCGATGCCTTCTTCGGCCACTTCGGAATCGGTTTCCTCACCCCGATCATCGGCATCGCACTGGTGGCCGCCGCGCTCGGCGGCATGCTCACCTGGCTGGCCGGACCGTCCAAGGGCCTGTTGCTGATCGGGCGCAGCGAAGGGTATCTGCCGCCGATCCTGACCCGGCTCAACAAGCACGGCGTGCAGCAGAACATGCTGGTGGCGCAAGGTGTGTTCACCACGCTGATCGCGCTGCTCTACGCGTTCATCCCCAATGTCTCCAGCGCGTACTGGATTCTGTCGGTGATCACCACACAGGTGTACCTGATCATGTACGTGCTGATGTTCGCCGCGGCCGCGAAGCTGCGCAGGG
This sequence comes from Nocardia sp. FBN12, assembly GCF_050320175.1. Taxonomy (GTDB): domain Bacteria; phylum Actinomycetota; class Actinomycetes; order Mycobacteriales; family Mycobacteriaceae; genus Nocardia. The sequence goes on from NZ_CP190048.1 coordinate 6,595,835, forward strand.
ACGATCCGGACCATCCGCGCGGTTACCGGGCGCCCGCCTTGATGGCGCTGTGCGCGCTCGGCGCCCTGTCCTCGATCGCCGCGTTCACGATCGGCTTCGTGCCGCCGTCCCAATTCGGCGCGGGCAGCCCGTGGGTGTATGTGCTCATCGTGGGTGGCGGCATGGGCATCGTCGGTCTGCTGATTCCGTATCTGTTCTACCGAAATCGCAGGGACAGCTGGAAACTCGACGTACCGGAAGGGGCGCAGGCATGACCACCGGAGACGCTCCCGACCACAAGCGGCGGTGGATCTATCTCACCGCAGGTGTGCTGCTCGTGGTGTTCGCGCTGATCGGGCTGTTCACCTTCTCCGCGATCCGCGAGAACACGCAGGCGAACGCGAAAGCCCAAGAGCTGCACAACAATCTGGTGGCCGCCGGACTGCCCGCGCCCGAGCCCAGCGTGATCGCCAACGCGCTCGGCGACGACGGTGGGTCGGTCTGCCAGGACCCGAGTTCGCCGATGATCAAGGCGAAATATCAGGCCTCGATCACCAACGGTGCGGCCGGTCCAGGACAGCGACCGGTGATCGGCCCGCGCGACACCACCCACGCGGTGGCGCTCACGATCGCCACCTATTGCCCAGATCGATTGCAGGACTACCTTTCTCATCTCGACACCCTGAAGCTCGACGACACCACGAAGTGAGGCGCGAAGAGATGACCGAAGATGTGACGGCGCTGCGCGGCAAGGTCTCCGGGCTGATGGGCCAGGCGAAAAAGGATCTGGCCCAGCTCGTTTCGATGAAATCCGTCGCCGACCCGCGCCAGTTCCCGCCGGAAGGGTGTGCGCAGACCGCGCAGTGGGTGGCAGACGCCTTCGAAGCGGCCGGGCTGACCGAGGTCGGACTGCACGAGACTCCCGACGGCAGCAACGCGGTGGTCGGGCACAAGCCGGGGCCGCCCGGAACGCCGACGGTGCTGCTGTACTGCCACTACGACGTGCAGCCCCCGCTCGACGACGCCGCGTGGGAGACCCCGGTGTGGACGCTGACCGACAAGGACGGCCGCTGGTTCGGGCGCGGATCGGCGGACTGCAAGGGCAATATCGTCACCCATCTGACGGCGCTGCGGGCGATCGGACCGGACTTCCCGATCGGCATCAAAGTGGTGTCGGAGGGTTCGGAGGAGCAGGGCACGGGCGGGTTGGAGAAGTTCGTCGTCGCCAATCCCGATCTGCTGAGCGCCGACGTGATCCTGGTCGCCGACTGCGGCAATTTCGCGGTCGGCGTGCCCACGTTCACCCAGACGCTGCGCGGGAACGTGAATGTCGTCGTCACCGTGAAGACGATGGCGGGTCCGATGCACTCGGGCATGTTCGGCGGACCGGCGCCCGACGCGCTCGCCGCGATGATCCAGCTGTTGTCGTCGCTGCGGGACAAAGACGGCAACACCACCATCGACGGGCTCACCGGCGACCAGAAGTGGACCGGTGTGCAGTATCCGGTCGCGGACTTCCGCGCCGACGCGAGTGTGCTCGACGGCGTCGATCTGCTCGGCAGCGGCACCGTCTCCGACATGGTGTGGGCGCGGCCCGCGCTCACGGTGCTCGGGATGGATGTGCCCGCTGTGGTCGGCTCGTCGGCGGCGATCCAGCCGAGCACCAGGGCCAGGCTCAACCTGCGCATCCCGCCGGGCACCGAGCCCAAACAGGCCTATGACCTGCTGGAAAAGCACCTGCGCGCGCACGTGCCGTGGAACGCCGAGATCGATATCGAGGTCGAGGCGCTCGGCGAACCGTTCGTCGCGTCCACGCAGGGGCCTGCTCGAGCGGCGATGGAGCAGGCGATGGCGGCCTCCTACGGCCGCGAGGTGACCACCGAGGGCCAGGGCGGGTCGATCCCGCTGTGCAATGTCTTCGCCGACACCTATCCGAACGCCGAGATCATGCTGATCGGCGTCGAAGAGCCGAAATGCCTGATCCACGCGCCCAACGAGAGCGTCGACCCCAGCGAGATCGAGCACATGGCCCTGGCCGAGGCATTGTTCTTGAACAGCTATCGCTGATCAGAACTGGCCCTGGTCCTCGGGTTCGATGACGCGGAACTCGGTGCCTGCCGGGGCCATTTCGGTCAGCCTGCCGAAGTAGATGCCCTGGGCCGACGGGGTGATGATGCCGTGGTGGATGGGTACCGCGGTGCGCGGATTGACGGCGCGCAGGTAGTCGACGGCCTCCGCGATGCGCATCCACGGGGCGACGGCGGGGATCGCGAGCACGCCCACCGGGACCGGCGGCACCCATAGCGAGTCACCGGGGTGGACCAGCTGGGCGGGGTCGGCCTCGGTGCCGAGCTGGAAGACGGTGTTGTCGACCACCGGGATCTCCGGGTGGATCACCGCGTGCCTGCCACCGCCGCCGGTGATCTGCAAGTCGCCGATATCGAGCACCTGGCCGGCCGACACCGGCTCCCAGCCCTCGCTGCGCTGCTGCGCGGTCTGCGGGTCGGACAGCAGGCGGGCGGTGGGATTGTTCTCGATGAGGTCACCGATCCGGTTCGGGTCGATGTGGTCGGGATGCTGGTGGGTCACCGCGATCGCGTCCAAGCCGGTGATGCCCTCGAACCCGTGCGCGAAGGTGCCGGGGTCGAACAGTACTTTCACGCCGTGCAGTTCCACGAGGATGCAGGAATGACCGAAGTGGGCGATGCGCATACCCGATGCTAAGCCGCCGCGACCCCGGAACGCGGGCACGACGGCCCGGTCAACTAAGATTTCCGAGGTAACCCCCCACACCACTTGAGGAGCAACGCGTGGCACGAGTCGTGGTCGAGGTCATGCCGAAGGCCGAGATTCTGGACCCCCAGGGACAGGCCGTGGTCGGCGCGCTCCCGCGTCTGGGATTCGCCGGAATCTCGGATGTGCGGCAGGGCAAGCGATTCGAGCTCGAGGTGGACGACAGTGTGTCGGACGCTCAGCTCGAGCAGATCGCCGAGGCGCTGCTGGCGAACACGGTGATCGAGGACTGGAAGGTCGTTCGGGTCTCGTGAGCGCGCGTATTGGCGTAATTACCTTCCCGGGCACGCTCGACGATGTCGATGCGGCTCGCGCGGTGCGGCTGGCCGGCGCCGAGGCTGTGAGCCTGTGGCATGCCGACGCCGATATCAAGGGTGTCGACGCGGTGATCGTGCCCGGTGGGTTCTCCTACGGGGACTACCTGCGGTGCGGCGCTATCGCGCGGTTCGCGCCGGTGATGGGCGAGGTCGTTCGCGCGGCCGGGCAGGGTCTGCCGGTGCTCGGCATCTGTAATGGATTCCAGGTGCTGTGTGAGGCCGGGCTGCTGCCGGGTGCGCTGACTCGGAACGAGGGGCTGCACTTCATCTGCCGGGACGAGTGGTTGACGGTCGAGGCGACCGATACCGCGTGGAGTTCGCGGTATGAGTCGGGTGCGCAGATCCTTGTTCCGTTGAAGTCGGGTGAGGGGCGGTTCCAGGCTTCGGAGAAGGTGCTGGATGAGCTCGAGGGCGAAGGTCGGGTGGTTTTTCGGTATTCGGGTGGCAATCCGAATGGGTCGCAGCGTGGGATTGCTGGGATCTCGTCGGCTAACGGCCGGGTTGTTGGGTTGATGCCGCATCCTGAGCACGCTACTGAGGCTTTGACTGGGCCTAGTGATGATGGGTTGGGGATGTTTTTCTCGGTTATCGATAGTTTTGTCGGGGCCTGAGAACTGGGGTTTTAGTAGTCCTGGAGGCGCTGGCTGTGTTTATTGGAGCGCTGGCGCGCTCGAGTCGCGGCCCCGAGGGGCCGCCGGTTAGGCGCCGGTGCTTGCTCCTTCGTCGCCTACGCACCGGCGCCTAACCGGCGACCCGGCCGCGACCGGCCACTTCGTGGCCGTCCCTCCCTAAGTGTGTTGACCTGAGAGGTTAGGGACGCGGCTGGCTGGCGGACGTCCTCCGAGTGCGGTGTGGGCTCGGTGGTGATTGTAGGTATGGAGCCACTCGGTGAACGCGGCTCGGCGTTCGGTCTCTGACCGGTAAGCGCGGGCATAGGCCCATTCATCGACAAGGGTGCGGTTGAACCGTTCGACCTTGCCGTTGGTTTGTGGCCGGTAAGGGCGGGTCCGTTTATGGGTGATCGAGGCCGCGGTCATCGTCTGGGCCCAGAGCCGGGACCGGTAGCAGGGACCGTTGTCGGTCAGGACTCGTTTGACGGTGATCCCGTTGGTGGAGAAGAACTTCTGGGCTCGTTGCCAGAACCCGGCAGCGGTTTCCTTGCGTTCGTTGGGCAGGATCTCGGTGTAGGCGAGGCGGGAATGGTCATCGATGGCGTTGTGGAGATAGCTGTAGCCCAGATGGCTGCGACCACGGCTGTCGAGAGTCTTGCCCGCGGTCCGGGTGCGGTTGGTGCGCCCGAGTTTTTGCCCGACCGCGCGGGCCCCGCCGCCGTCGGGGATGTTGCCCAGCTTTTTGATATCGACATGGACCAGGTCGCCGGGGTGGTCGTGTTCGTAGCGGCGGATCGGGGTGCCGGTGGTGCGGTCGAGCCAGGCCAGGCGGGCCAGTTTGTAGCGTGTCAACACCCGGTGCACGGTGGAGGGATGCAAACCGAGTAGGTAGGCGATCCGTGCTGGTCCCCACCGGCGTAGGACACGGATTTTGATGATGCGGCGTTCGGTGCGGGTCGGGGTCCGGTTCGGGCAGTGGTGCGGGCGTGAGGATCGGTCGGACATGGCCGCGATGCCGTGGTGGCGGTAGCGGTTGGCCCAGCGGGCGGCGGTGGTGGGTGAGACTTGGAATCGTTCGGCTGCCCGTCGTAGTGGCCAGCCGTCGTCGATGACACAGCGGGCTAGTCGTAGACGGCCGAGTTCGGTCAGGGGTGCATTACGGTGTGTCATTGAAGACCTCCGTTGAGAGACGCGTTCCTTAGACAGCTCGCATCTCACTCGGAGGTCTTCGCCATGTCAGCTCGCCACGCCGTTACCAACCTGCGTGGTCAACACACCTAAGGGTCGGGAGTGCGGTGGCTGGGTTGGGTGGGTTGTGGAAGACGGGGACGCGCTGGGTGCGCGGGTGGTTGTGGGGTGGGTTGTGGATGGCGGGGTCGGGCTGGGGTGAAGGTGTGGTTTGGGGTGCGGGGTCAGGGGAGGGTGTCGATGATGTCGAAGTCGATGCCGTTCGCCTGGGCTATGTGGGCGGGGCCGACTGCTTGATTGCCGAGGAAACCTCGGCGGGTGGCTGGTCCGTCGAGCACCAGGCCGGTTTCCACCGCGGCGGTGATCTTGTTCACGTCGAGGGTGCCGGTCGTGTCGGCCAGGGTGTTCAGCAGGTGGATCGCTTCGTAGGTGGAGTTGCTGAAAGTTGTCAGGGCGGGGGCGAATTGGCCATGGTGGCGGTGGTAGCGGGCCTGGCGGGAGCGGCCCTCGGGGGTGTGGTTGTCGATGAAGAAGCTCGAGGCCACGTAGAGGTTGGTGTTGGCCGATGGGCCCGCGCTGAGTAGGACGTTCTCGTCGACCGCGGGGCTGAGGCGGGGCATGACGGTGGGGAGTCCGGTGGCGGTGAACTGGCGGTTGAAGCGGGCGGTGTCGGCGCCGACCATGAGGATCAGGACTGCGTCGGCCAGCAGGAGAGTGGGGTTGCCGAGGAAATCGCCGAAATCGGTGGTGCCGAGTGGGACGTACTGCTCGACGATGATGTCGTAGGGGTTCGGCAGGGACCGACGGAGCGCGCGAGCTGTTCGCCGGGGCCAGATGTAGTCGTTGCCGATGACCGCCCAGCGGCGCACGCCGAGTTCGCGAGCCATCCAGGCGGCGGCGGGGACTGTTTGGTGGTCGGGATGTTCACCCACCAGCAGGACGCCGGGGCGTTCGTCGGGCAGGCCCTCGTGATCGGTGGCGTAGAGATAGGGGACGCGGGCGTCGACGGCGTCGGCGACTGCTCGGCGCACCGCCGAGGTGTGCCAGCCGGTGATCGCGCCGACCATTCCGGTGGCGAGAAAGGCCTCCACCTCGGCGGCTACCTCGTGTGGTTCGCGGCCGCCGTCGATGGTGGTGAGGTGGATTTCGCGGCCGAGAATTCCTGTGCCGCTATTGATCTCGTCTACAGCCAGGGAAATGGCGGCGGTGCACGACGGCGCGATGATGCCACCGGGGCCCTGCGTGGGGACGATCGAGAGAATCTCGATCGTTTCATCCCGACCAGGACCGAAATTAGGCACTCTGTACTCTATCGCCTAGCGCGAACAGGGTTTGTTCGAATGAATTTCTCGGCAGGTGGAGAATGCGATCAGTGTTGGTCACGAGTGGGTATTCCACGCTGCACGGCGCCCTGCGCTCCGCGGAGCGCAACTGGGTGTGTCGGCTCGAAGCGGCGCTGACGGCTGACAACCTCACCGCCGACCATTGGGCGATCCTGTCGCAGCTGTCCACCGACGACGGGATGACGATGTCGGAACTGGCCGCCCAGGCGCGCCTGGCTCCCTCCTCGGCCACCCGGCACGCGGACAACCTGGCCGAACGCGGTCTGATCTTCCGGGTCGCCGCCACCGACGACCGGCGCCGGATCCTGATCGGACTGAGCAGTCTCGGCGCGAGGCTGGTCGCCAGGATCCGCGCGCAGGAAAAGCTCGCCGAGGAAGAACTGCGGTCCCGATTAGGGAATCGCCGGTACGGCGAATTGCTGGCCGCGCTCGCGGTGATCGCCGAACGCGACGACTGATCCGCACGCCGGTATTCCGGTGCGGGGTGCCGGTACGCGGTGTCGTGCCTAGGATCGCAGGATGCCCGTTTCCTTGACAGCGGCCACGGCCAGCGGACTCTGTGCCTTCATCGATGCGTCACCCTCGCCGTTCCATGTGTGTGCGACGGTGGCGGCCGAGCTGGACGGCAACGGGTTCACGCCGTTGACCGAGGCGTCGGCGTGGGACGACGCGGGCGGGAAACACTATGTGGTGCGCGGTGGTTCGCTGATCGCGTGGGCCGATTACGACGCGGTACCCGCGGCCCCGTTCCGGGTGGTCGGCGCGCACACCGACAGTCCCAACCTGCGGGTGAAGCAGCATCCCGATCTGGCGGGCGCAGGCTGGCAGCTCGTCGGACTCGAGCCGTACGGCGGGGCCTGGCTGAACTCCTGGCTCGATCGGGAACTTGGGCTCTCGGGGCGGCTCAGTGTGCGCGAGGGCGCGCGAATGCGCGACGTGCTGGTGCGGATCGACGAGCCGATCCTGCGGGTGCCGCAACTGGCGATCCACCTGTCCGAGGATCGGCGCGGGGTCACCCTCGACCCGCAGCGGCACGTGAACGCGATCTGGGGGATCGGCGACGCACCCGCCTCGTTCCTGGACTTCGTGGCCGAGCGAGCCGAGGTCGACGGTGCCGACGTGCTCGGCTGGGAACTCATGACGCACGACCTCGCGTCGAGCACGATCGTCGGTCGCGATCTCGATCTGGTGAGCGCGCCGCGGCTCGACAATCAGGGGACTTGCTACGCCGGATTGCAGGCGTTTCTCGCGGCCGCCGACGAGCCGGGTGCGGCGACGGCGGTACTGGTGATGTTCGACCACGAGGAGGTCGGGAGCCAGTCCGATCGTGGGGCGCAATCGGATCTGCTGCCCGCGGTGCTGGAGCGGATCGTGCTGGCACGCGGTGGTGGGCGTGCGGATTACCTTGCCGCGCTTGCGGGTTCGGTGGTCGCCTCCGGCGATATGGCGCACGCGACACATCCGAACTACCCGGACCGGCACGAGCCTGCGCATCGCATCGAGGTCGGCGGTGGGCCGGTACTCAAGGTGAACCAGAACCTGCGCTACGCCACTGACGCGGCGGGTGCGGGTGCGTTCGCGCTCGCCTGCGCGCAGGCGGAGGTGCCGCTGCAGCGCTACGTCCACCGCGCCGATCTGCCGTGCGGCTCGACCATCGGCCCGATGACGGCCGCCCGCACGGGCATGTCGACCGTCGACGTCGGCGCACCTCAGCTCGCCATGCACTCGTGCCGCGAACTCATGGGGGCCGCCGATGTCCCCGCTTACGCCTCCGCTCTCGCCGCCTTCCTGACGCCCGAAGCGACGGACTGACCCCGGTACGACGAGCCGCGCTCCAACCCGGAATCAGCTCGGCTGGGCCTGCGCTCGGAGGACTTGGCTGCGGGTCGAGCGCGCGGCACTCAGCGCGCTCGTCGCGGCGGGTCGGGCGCGGTACGCAGCGCGCTCGCCGTCGGTCGCGGCGATCAGGCAGTCGCGAGTTCGGTTGCCGCCGAGGGCTTCCGGACGGGGCGATAGGTGATCGCCGCGTAGGCGATCACGGCGAAGGTGGCCCACACGTAGCTACTGCCGATGATCTGCTGCCACCAGGCCCAGGCGAGTTCCTTGTCGCCCGAATGGGGCAGCACCCACTGCGGGCCGATGATGAACATCACCGTGAACAGGGCGACGAGGGTGGTGAAGGCGCGCGAGCGGCGGCGATCGGCGAGGCTGACGGCCACGACCAGGGCGGGCGCCACCCAGACCCAGTGATGCGACCACGACACCGGCGAGACCAACAGCACCGCGGCCGCGTTCACCAGTAGCGCGCCGACGTCGTTACCCGCGCCGATCAGGCGGTACATCCACACCGCGGCCAGCGCGATCGTCAGCGCCGACAGGCCGATCCACAGGCCCGTCGCCAGTGATTCGTCCAGGCCGAGACGGAACAGCGTGCCCTTGATCGACTGGTTGCCGGCGAAGTAGGGCGTGCCGATGCGGTCGGTGTCGGAGACGGTGTGGAACCAGTATTCGACCGAGTCCTTCGGGAACAGCAGGAACCCGACGCCGATCGCGCCCGCGGCCGAGACGACCATGGTGGCCGCGGCCTTCCAATCCCGGCGGAGCAGGAAATACAGCAGGTACCCGGCCGGAATCAGCTTGATCGACACCGCGATGCCGATCAGCATCCCGCGCGGCCAGAACGGCTTGCGCACGAGAATGTCGAGGGTGACCGCGGCCATCAGGATCAGGTTGATCTGGCCGAAATTGACGGTCTGGCGGATCGGCTCGAGGTACTGCGCGAGGCCGAGCCCGGCGATCAACACGGTGAGTACCGCGATCCGGTCGAGCTCGGGACGCACGCGAACCAGCACCAGCCACAGCGCGATCCCCAGGCTCGCCAGTGAGGTCACCAGCACCACGACCTCGGCCGCCACCAACGGCATCAACGCCAGTGGCACGAAGAACATCGCGGCCAGCGGGGGATAGGTGAACGGCAGACCCAGCCCGTGGACCGGCGGCATCGGACCGTAGAGGTCGCCGCCGTCGAGCCACACGCGCGCGCCGTTGCGGTACACCTGCAGGTCGATGAAGCCGTGCCACCAGTGCGCGAACAGCGCGACGGCGGCGGAGAACACGAACAACGCGATCGCGGCGGTGAGCCAGCGTCGTTGTCGGTCGGAATTCTGTTCGAAAGAGATGGAGCTCGGTTCCGCACTTCGCGCGGGAACAGGCGGCTCGACCTGCTCGGCAACCCCCGGACTTTCGTTCACAGCGCCAGAGTAATGGGTACTCCAATGCCCCAGTCGCAAGTGTGACCAGACCGAATCCGGTTACCTCCCCAGCATGAGGGCAGTACGGGCGGCAGGCGGCTAGCTCGCAACCATTAGACTCTGCAGATCAAGTTCCCCCCGGCCGAAAGGACCCTGGTCTCCCGTGACACTGCAGGTCGACACCGTCGCTACCGCCGCAGCCACCCCGGATGCTCCGCAGCCGTACAAGGAACTCGGTCTCAAAGACGACGAGTACGCCCGCATCAAGGAGATTCTGGGCCGTCGGCCCACCGATGCCGAGCTGGCGATGTACTCGGTGATGTGGAGCGAACACTGCTCCTACAAGTCCTCCAAAGTTCATCTGCGTTACTTCGGTGAGACCACCACCGACGAGATGAAGGCCTCGATGCTGGCCGGGATCGGCGAGAACGCCGGCGTGGTCGACATCGGCGACGGCTGGGCCGTCACCTTCAAGGTGGAGAGCCACAACCACCCGTCCTATGTGGAGCCGTACCAGGGCGCGGCCACCGGTGTCGGCGGCATCGTGCGCGACATCATGGCCATGGGCGCCCGTCCGATCGCGGTGATGGACCAGCTGCGTTTCGGCGCCGCTGATGCCCCCGACACCCGTCGCGTTGTCGACGGTGTGGTGCGCGGCGTCGGCGGTTACGGCAACTCGCTCGGCCTGCCCAATGTCGGCGGCGAGACCGTGTTCGACGCCTCCTACCAGGGCAACCCCCTCGTGAACGCGCTGTGCGCGGGCGCGATGCGCGTGGAAGACCTGCACCTGGCGTTCGCCTCGGGCAACGGCAACCGGATCATCCTGTTCGGCGCGCGCACCGGCCTCGACGGCATCGGCGGCGTGTCCGTGCTCGCCTCGGATTCCTTCTCCGGTGACGAGTCGGGTACCGGCCGCAAGAAGCTGCCCGCCGTGCAGGTGGGCGACCCGTTCACCGAGAAGGTGCTCATCGAGTGCTGTCTCGACCTGTACGCGGCCGGGCTGGTCGTCGGCATCCAGGACCTCGGCGGCGCCGGACTGTCCTGTGCCACGTCCGAACTCGCCGCGGCGGGCGACGGTGGCATGCACATCGACCTGACCAAGGTCCCGCTGCGCGCGGCGCACATGACCCCCGCGGAGATCCTGTCGAGCGAATCGCAGGAGCGCATGTGCGCGGTCGTCACGCCGGCGAACGTGGAAGCCTTCATGGCCGTCTGCAAGAAGTGGGACGTGCTGGCCACCGACATCGGTGAGGTCACCGACGGCGACCACCTCGTCATCACCTGGCACGGCGAGACCGTGGTGGACGTGCCGCCGCGCACGGTCGCCCACGAGGGCCCGGTCTACGAGCGCCCGGTGCAGCGTCCCGACACCCAGGACGCGCTGATCGCCGACACCACCGCCACCCTGACCCGGCCCAAGACCGGCGACGAGCTGCGCGAGACCCTGCTCACGATGATCGCCAGCCCGCAGCTGTGCAGCCGCAAGTGGATCACCGAGCAGTACGACCGCTACGTGCGTGGCAACACCGTGCTGGCCGAGCACGCCGACGCGGGCGTCGTCCGCATCGACGAGTCCTCCGGCCGCGGTATCGCGCTGGCCACCGACGCGTCGGGCCGCTACACCAAGCTCGACCCGTACACCGGCGCGCAGCTGGCACTGGCCGAGGCGTTCCGCAATGTCGCCACCACCGGCGCCACCCCCAAGGCCGTCACCAACTGCCTGAACTTCGGTTCGCCGGAGGATCCTGGCGTGATGTGGCAGTTCCAGCAGGCCGTGCGCGGTCTCGCGGATGGCTGTGCGGCCCTTGGCATTCCGGTCACCGGCGGCAACGTGAGCTTCTACAACCAGACCGGCAAGGACGCCATCCTGCCCACCCCGGTGGTCGGGGTGCTCGGCGTGATCGACGATGTGCACCGCCGCATCCCGACCGGCCTCGGCATCGAAGTGGGCGAATCGCTGATCCTGCTCGGCGAGACCCACGACGAGCTGGACGGCTCGATCTGGTCGCAGGTGACCCACGATCACCTCGGTGGCGTGCCGCCGAAGGTCGACTTCGCTCGCGAGCAGTTGCTCTCGGAGGTGCTCACCTCGGGTTCGCGCGACGGCATGATCTCCGCCGCGCACGACCTGTCCGAGGGTGGGCTGGCGCAGACCGTGATAGAGGCGGCGCTGGCGGGCGAGACCGGTTGCCGCATCGTGCTTCCCGAGGGCTCGGATCCGTTCGTGCAGCTGTTCTCCGAGTCGGCCGGGCGCGTGCTCGTCGCGGTGCCGCGCTCGGAGGAGACCAGGTTCACCAAGATGTGTGATGCGCGGCAGCTGCCGTGGGTGCGCATCGGCGTGGCCGATCAGGGCTCGGATTCGGTCGAGGTGCAGGGGCAGTTCTCCGTGACACTCACCGAATTGCGTGAGGCGTTCGAAGGCACGCTGCCTAAGCTGTTCGGAGCCCATACCGCGTGAATTGACCGATGAGGAGTCGAGCTTGACTACAGCGGATACGAGCTCGACTCCTCGGCCGGTCGCGCGCGAAGACGCTGCGCACGACAACCTCTTCATCAGGGGAATTCACCTGGTGGAGAGGTTTTTTCATCCCAATTACACCGGCCTTGTGGTGGCGACGATGTTCTTCGGACTGTCGCTGACCCCCTCGCTGCTGCCCCGTGACTGGTTCTTCCAGGGTCTGCTCAGCGGGATCAACGCGACGATCGGCTACGGGCTCGGCTGTGCGCTGGCCCTGGCGTGGCGCAAGTGGGTCGCGCCGCGGATCACCTGGCCCGAGCAGGTGCGCACGGCGTGGGCTCGGCGACCGGGCTGGTCGCTGGTGGCGGGCAAGAGCGCGATCGTGGTGGCGTGCCTGATCTTCGCGGTGCTGATGAGCATTCAGTCCTCGAAGTGGCAGCGGCAGATCACCGATCTGATGGGGATGGCGCCGGTCTCCGACGCGGGGTATCCGCGGACGGTGCTGATCGGCGCGGTGGTGGTCGGGCTGCTGATCTGGATCTCGCGACTGGTGGTGCGGCTGGTGCGTACGGTGACGCGGGCGCTGAATCAGTGGGTGCGGATTCCGGCCGCGTTCGCGCGGCCGCTCGGGGTGATCGTGGTCGTGGTGGCGGCGGTGCTGTTGTTCAACGGCGTGTTGGCGAAAGGCTTTTTCGCCGTGGCCAATTCGGCGTTCAGCGCGCGCAACAGTCACACCTCGGCGCACGCGGTCCAGCCGACGCTGCCCGAACGTTCCGGTAGCCCTGACTCGTTGGCCAAATGGGAGACACTGGGATCCGAAGGCCGGTGGTTCGTCTCGAACGCGCCGAACGCCCTCGCGATCGGTCAGGTCACCGGAACGCCCGCGCGCGAACCGATTCGGGTCTACGCCGGGCTGGAATCCGCCGACGGTGTCGAGGCGCAGACCGACGTGGCCGTCGCCGAACTCGAACGCACCAAGGCCTTCGAACGCGAGGCGCTGGTGGTGATCAGCACCACCGGCACCGGCTGGGTCGACACGACCAGTGCCGTGGCGGTCGAATTGATGTACGGCGGGGACACCGCGCTGGTGGCGACGCAGTACTCGTATCTGCCCAGCGCGTTGTCGTTCCTGTCGGACCGGGACAAGTCGATGACCATGGGGCGCACGCTGTTCGACAAGGTGTACGACCGCTGGTCGGCGCTGCCCGAAGACGCCAGGCCCAAGCTGCTGGTCTACGGCGAGAGCCTCGGTTCGCAGGGGTCGGAGGGCGCGTTCTCCGGGCTGGCCGATATCCGCAATCGCGCCGACGGGGTGCTGTGGGTGGGGCCGCCCAACTCCAACCGGCTGTGGTCGGAATTCGTGACAAGACGTGACCCCGGCACCGACGAGATCACCCCGATCTACGCCGACGGGATGTCGGTGCGGTTCGCCGCGAGCGCTGATCAGCTCGCTCAGCCGACGCCGGTCTGGAACGATCCGCGCATCGTCTACCTGCAGCACGCTTCCGACCCGGTGGTGTGGTGGTCGCCGGATCTGTTGTTCAGTCAGCCGGATTGGTTGCGGGAGAAGCGCGGTCCGGATGTGTCGCCGGCGATGTCGTGGTATCCCATCGTGACGTTCTGGCAGGTGGCCGCGGATCTGCCGCGCGCGCAGACGGTTTCGGACGGGCACGGTCACAACTACGGCAATGTCGTCCCCGAGGCTTGGGCGGCGGTAGCCCAACCACCGGATTACACACCGGAATTGGCGGCGCGCATCGAGACGTTCGTGCTCGAGGCCGCGGCCACCGAGCGGCAGTTGAAGTGACGAAACCGGGGCAGCGCCGAACCCCTCGATCGGCGCAGCCCCGGCGCACTCACGACACCGATTTGAACGGATTGTGTTCGGCGATCAGCTGTTCCAGCCGCGCCTCATCGACCCGGCTCAACAGTGATTGGGTCTCCTGCTGGTCGCGCACGACCTTGGCGAGGGTGAAGCAGCTGGTCACCAGGAACAGCCCCGACATCGCGAGGAACGCGCGCTGCCAGCCGTCCAGCGGCAGATACGCGATTCCGGCGCCGGTCCCGAACAGACTGACAGCGAACGCGATCGCGGCCTGGGCCATGTAGGCCGAGGTGTTCTTCGGCTTGTGGTTTGTGCTCATGGTTCTCAGTGTGCTGACCCGCGGCGTCGCGATCGCGCGTACAACTACTCGAGTGCGCTACGTATTTTGTGAGCGGCTCCGCAGGCGTAAATCTTCGAGATTGTCGGTGGCGGACGCCATACTGGGGCGGTGACCGAGCGCGCTTCGACTTCCGCGATGCTGCGTGCGCGCGGCGGTGTTCTCGCGCGGCGCGTGGAGCAGATGATCGACCTGAACTATGTCGGATTGGTGCTGGCCACGCTGTTTTTCGGGCTGTCGGTGACACCTTCGCTGGTGCCGCGCGACTGGCTCTTCCAGGGACTGATCAGTGGGATCAACGCGGCGATCGGGTACGGGCTCGGGTGTGTGCTCGAGTGGGTGTTCCGGCAGTGGGTGCGGTCGCGGCTGCCGATTCCGAGTCCTTCCGATCGGGTGCGGTACGCGATCAAGGCGAGCGTGCTGGTGGGGTGTGCGCTGGTCGCGGCGCTGATGCTGGTGCAGTCGGCGAAGTGGCAGCGCGAGATCACCTCGCTGATGGGGATGGCGGGCACGACCACGCCCGCGTATCTGCGCACCGGGCTGCTCAGTGTGGCGGTCGGAGTGGCGGTGGTGGCCGCGTATCGGACGGTGCGGGTGATGGTGCTGGGGCTGGCACGCCAGCTCAATCGGTGGGTACGGGTGCCGCGTGAGGTGGCGCCGGCCGCCGGGTTGCTGGTGCTGGTCGTGCTCACGGTGACGATCTTCAACGGGGTCGCGTCGCGGGCGTTCTTCGCGGTGGCCAACTCGGCGTTCAGTGTGCGCAACGATCGGACCACGCCGTATGCGGTGCAGCCGGTGGCGCCGGAGCGTTCGGGGAGCGCCGGGTCGCTCGCGCCGTGGGAGACGCTGGGGTTCGAGGGGCGGTGGTTCGTGTCCAATGGGCCGAGTGCCGCCGCGATCGGCGAGGTGACGGGAAAGGCGGCGCGCGAACCTATTCGGGCGTATGTGGGGTTGGAGTCGGTGCGGCGGGAGCAGACCGCGGCGCAGCTGGCTGTGGCCGAACTGGAGCGGACCAAAGCCTTCGAACGCGAGGCGATGGTGGTGGTCACGACTACCGGTACCGGCTGGGTCAACGGGATGGCGGCGGGGGCCGTGGAGTATCTCTACGGCGGGGATACGGCGATCGTGGCGACGCAGTTCTCGTATCTGCCCAGCGTGCTGTCGTTTCTCTCGGACCGGGAGAAGGCGGCGGCGGCCAGCCGGGAGTTGTTCGACGCGGTATACGAAAGGTGGTCGGCCCAGCCGGAGGGGCATCGGCCGAAGTTGTTCGTCTATGGGGAGAGTTTGGGTTCGCAGGGCTCAGAGGAGGCTTTCGACGGGCTGGCCGATCTTCGCGAGGAGGTCGATGGCGCGCTGTGGGTGGGGCCGCCTAATTCGAATCGGTTGTGGCGGCAGTTCGTCGATCGGCGCGATCCTGGGACGCCCGCGGTAGCGCCGGTGTACGCGGATGGGCTTGTCGTCCGATTCGCCGATGACGCAACGGATTTCGCCGGTTCGGAGCCGTGGCGCGCACCCCGCATCGCCTACCTGCAACACCCGTCCGATCCGATCGTGTGGTGGTCGGCCGATCTGATCTTCACGCGGCCGGACTGGTTGAGTGAGCCGCGTGGGCCCGATGTGTCGACGCAGATGCGGTGGGCGCCTTTTGTGACGTTCTGGCAGGTCACGGCTGATCTCACCAATGCGCAGGGGGTTTCGGACGGGCACGGGCACCGGTACGGGAGTTTGGTGCTGGACGGGTGGTTGGCGGTGGGTGCGCCCGGTGGGGTGAGTGTCGAGGTCGTCGAGCGAATTCGGGTGGCACTGGAATCGGCGGAGCGAATCGAGCGGGTGGTGAAGTGAGAAGGCTGGAAAATGTTGCTGCGCTGGCGCTTCCGCTCCTCTGGAGCAACCGGGTCCTGCCCGCCCTCGGCCTTGGGCTTCGTGGCCGCACCGTAGCGAACGCCGCCTTCGCCGCGGGATACACGAAGGTCTTTCGAGGCCGGCCGAACTGGTCGTCGCCCAGTGGGTTTCGATGGGGACTGGGCAGTGCGGTGGTAGTTCTCGCCGGTTACGCGGTAGCCCTTGCTGTTCCGTCGCTGCGGCGTCTTCCGCTCGAAATCGCTGTCCGCGCACCGGAGACCTCGACCCTCGAATGGATCGCCTTGCACATCCCCGTCGGCACGGTCCTGGCCGAGGAGGCGATCTTCCGGGGCACCCTCGATCCACTGCTGGCCGCGAGTGCCGGTGCCACGGCGCCCGCGATCAGCGCGGTGGATTTCGGCCTCTGGCACATCCAACCGGCAAGAGCCGCACAGGATCCCGTGCTCCCGACCGTCTTGGCCACCACTCTCGCCGGCCTTGTTTTCAGCGTGCTTCGCCGTCGATCGGGGAGTGCGACCGCGCCCGCGCTCCTGCATCTGGCGATCAATGCGGGGGGAGCGCTCGCGCCTGTCGCTGCCCGGTGGGTCGATGGGCGCACGCGGTAGCGCTGCCGGCTTTCGGATGCGGCAGGGAGCCTGCGGCGGGCAGGCTGGGTGACCGGGCTCAGGCCGTGGCGACGAAACCGGCGACGGCCTCGGTGAAGGCGTCGTTGTCGTCGCCCGCCGCGGTGTGGGCCGCGGCGCCGATCTCGGCCAGTCGGGCGTGCGGTGCCAGCGCCAGGAATGCCGCGGCGCCTTCGTCGCTGACCACATCGGACTTGCCGCCGCGGACCAGCAGGACCGGGATGGTCAAGGCTTCGGCGGCGGCTTCCATCTCGATGATGCGGGCTTCCGGGTCGTCGTTGACGTCGCTGATCAGGTCGGGGTCCCAGTGCCAGTACCAGCGCCCGTCCCGCTGACGCAGGTTGCGCAGCAAGCCGTCGGCGTTGTCGGGGCGCGGCCGGTGCGGCATGTACGCGGCGACCGCGTCGGCCACCTGATCGAGGGTGTCGAAGCCGTCGCGATGCCTGCCGAGGAAATCCATGACGCGCTCCACGCCCGCCGATTCCGAGCGGGGCACGATGTCGACCAGGACGAGCGCGCGAATCGCGCTCCCACCCGGTGTCGCGGTGGCGAGCAGCCCGGTGATCCCACCCATGCTGGCCCCGACCACCACCGCGCCCGCCTCCTGCGTCGCGCCGAGCTGCTCGAGCACGGCGTGCAGGTCGCTGACCATCGCGGTCCTGGAGTAGTCCGCCGTCGGCGACCAATCACTGTCCCCGTGCCCGCGCGCGTCAACGGCGACGACCCGCATTCCCGCCGCCGCCAGCGCCCGCCCCGTCCGCTTCCACGAATGCCGGGTCTGCCCACCACCGTGCAGCATCACGACCAGCGGGCCGTCCTCCGCGCCGAAGTTGTCGGCCACCAGGGTGAGGCCGTCGGCAGCGCGCAAACGCAGCACGGTCGGCTCCAGTGGATCGATGAAACTCATAGGACGAATGTACGACGAGTCACCTCCGCCCGTGCTGCCGGGCAATAGATCGCTGGTCGGGACGCGCGGCGTTCGACGCCATCGGCTCCGGGTTCAGCTGTCGGACCTGGTCCAGATCAGGTACTCCGCGTCGCGGGACGGTGTGCCGTTCCACGGGTGTTGCTGGAAATCCTCGTCGCGTACTTCGGTGCGGCCGGGGAGATGGGCACAGACACAGGCAATGGCCAATGACGCTGTGCGGGAACCGAGTTCGTCGGCTTTGAGGTCGTTGGCCAGAGCGGTGGCGACCGGGAGGAGGTCGTTCATCGAGGCGGTGTCCGGCAGACAGAGGTCGAGGTACAAGTCGACCAGGCCCGGATGCTCGGGCGACAAGGCAGATCTACCCGCGGCCACGCTGACACCCGGTGGGAGGCGGGTGCGCTGCATGAACTTCGAGAGGTCCAACCCAGCGATCGTTTGTGGGCCGGTCACGAATTTGCCCTGGCACGCGAGGACGGTTTGTGGCGGATCGGGCGGGGTGGTGTCGTCGGGCGTCTGGCAGGCGGCGATCAGCACCGCGGCCGGTATCGAGATCAAGGCTGTCGCACGTCTCATCGACTGTCACGCTAGCGCGTACACGAGTTCGACGGTGGCGGCCGCGACGCCGGCAACGGTGCAGATGTAGTCGGTTGCCTCCGTGGCGATGTCGGCGTGGCGTCGCGCTTGGGTGAGGCCTTCGATGTTGCCGTCGAGGCCGTCGAGTTGGGGGATTCGGATCATCCACCACTGGTCGTCTCGGAAGACTTCGAGGTGGTAGGCGGTCATGGGTGTCCTCTGTGTGTCGGTGGCGGTCGGTAGCGTCTCGGTAATGGCGCGACAGAAGGTTGATGCTGCTGAGGTGCGGGCGGCTGTGTTGGGGGTGGGGGAGTGGCTGCGGGATCCGGGGTTGCCGGTGCCGGGGCGGGGGGAGTTGGGGGCGGCGGTGAAGGGGACTGCGCGGGCGTTGGCGGGGAGTGCGCCGGGGCATTCGGTGGAGGTGCGGGTGCCGCCGTTCGTGGCGGTGCAATGTATCGAGGGGCCTCGGCATACTCGGGGGAATCCGCCGAATGTGGTGGAGACGGATGCTCGGACCTGGTTGTTGCTGGCTACCGGGCTGCTCGGGTTCGAGGAGGCGGTGCGGACGGGGGTGGTGAGTGCGTCGGGGACCAGGGCCGGGGAGATCGCGGGGTGGCTGCCGATCGTGCCGCTGCCCGCGGTCGGCTAGGCGTACGGCCGCGGTCGCCGGCGGCCGCGCCCATCAGGACGGGTCGGTTGCCTCGCGGGCGAGCAGGTTCTCGCGGTGCAGGCCCTTGACGTCGTAGAACCTGGTTACGGCGGCGCCGAGGACCACGGCGATGGCGATGCCGAGGAAGGCCATGAAGGTGCCGCGGCCGAGGCCTGCGTCGTAGTTGGAATCGAAGTAGAGGATCGAGCGGACGCCCAGGTACACCTGGTGCATCGGCTCGAACTCGGCCAGCCAGGTGAGGTATTTGGGAGTGGCCTCGATGGGGACCGTGCCGCCCGAGGACGGCAGGCCCAGGATGACGAACAGGACCATGTTGATCAGCAGGCCGGGGGTGCCGAAGACGGCGAGCATGGTCAGACCGGTCCAGCCGCAGGCGATCAGGCACAGCACCGAGAACAGGTAGAGGCCGAAGGGGTTGCTGACGGGCATGTTCAGTGCCTCGGCGACCAGGATGTACACCAGCGCGACAACGAGCGAAACCACCACCATCACAGCCCATTTGACCAGCAAGGTGCCGAAGCGGGAGATCTTCACCGGCTCGTGGTGCAGATAGAACGGCCCGTACTCGTTGGGCACGAAACCGAGATGCGCGTCGGTCATCGTGTGCACGACCATCGCGCCGATCATGCCGGCCAGCAGCAGCAACAGTGCGTAGAAGAAGGCCGTCAGGCCCTCGCCGGTGCCGTCGGGCAGCGGGCGGAACTCGGACTCGACGATGTCGATCGGGTGCTGCAGCGTCAGCATCGCCGCGCCGGAGACCTGCGGTGCCGGGGCGCCTTCGGGGGTGGCTGCCAGCGCCGCCTTCACCTGATCGGTGAGCTGGACGCCGACCTGCTTGTCGACCTCGGTGAGCGCCTGGTCGCCGATGCGCTTGGTGATCTGCGCGCCGAAGGCACCGAGGCGCGGATTGGTCTGCAAGGTGATCACCGGACGTTCCATCTCGCCCGCCACGATCGACCCGGTGCCGAGGATGCCGAGACGTTTGCTGAAATCGCCGGGGATGACGATCGCACCGTAGATCTCACCATTGCGCAGTTGCCGCTCGGATTCTGTGACCCCGATCACCCGCAGATCGACCTTGTCCTGCGGCACCCCGGCAACCAGGGCGTCGGTGACCTGCTTGCCGAAGTCGACCTTGGTGCCGGTGGCCGTCACATCGCCGACGTCGAGGTTGACCACCGCGATCGGGAAATCGTGCAGATTCCCCTCCGGATCGGCCACGTAATCGAGGTACATCACGCCGAGTAGGGCGGTGAGGATCGCGAGCACCACCGTCGGACGCGCGACCATGCGCAAGAACTCACCGCGCCGGAGCTCACGTGTGGCAGATCTCGCTCTCGGTCCCTTCGCGCGACGGGAATTCGCGGGCTCCGGTTCGGCGTTGGAACTGTCCGAACCGGTCCGACCGGCCTGTTCGCTGGCGCCCTCGTCCGTGGTCACAACCGGGACGGTAACAGCGATCAGCAATGAATCAGCGACAATTTGCAGGTGTTAACCGCCCGGATGCGAGCGGGCGTACTACCCGCTGCCGATGACCCGTAGACTGACTATTGCCCCCAGCCCGCCCGAACAGGGAGCAAACGGTGACCGACGCCGAACCCACGATCGTGCCAACGCCCATGACCCCCGACGAGATCGAACACGACCCTCGCGAGGAGTGTGGCGTCTTCGGCGTCTGGGCTCCCGACGAAGACGTGGCCAAGCTCACCTACTACGGCCTGTACGCCCTGCAGCATCGCGGGCAGGAAGCGGCTGGAATCGCCGTTTCCGACGGTTCGCAGATCCTGGTCTTCAAGGATCTCGGCCTGGTCTCCCAGGTCTTCGACGAGCAGACCCTCGCGGCCATGCCGGGGCATATCGCCATCGGCCACTGTCGCTACTCCACCACCGGTGGCGTCACCTGGGAGAACGCGCAGCCGATCTTCCGCACCACCTCCGTCGGTTCCGGCCTGGCGCTCGGCCACAACGGCAACCTGGTGAACACCGCCGAATTGGCCGGTCGCGCACGCGAACTCGGCCTGATCGGCACCGGTGTGATCGACGGCCGCCCGCAGATGACCGGCGCCACCTCCGACTCCGACATCGTCACCGCCCTGCTGGCGCACGCCTCGGCGGACTCCAGCATCGAGGCCGCCGCGATGGAGCTGCTGCCGCAGCTGCGTGGCGCGTTCTGCCTCACCTTCATGGACGAGCACACCCTCTACGCCGCGCGTGACCCGCACGGCGTGCGCCCGCTGGTGCTCGGCAGGCTCGACCGTGGCTGGGTCGTCGCGTCCGAGACCGCCGCGCTCGACATCGTCGGCGCCGCGTTCGTCCGCGAGATCGAGCCGGGCGAGCTGCTGGCCATCGACTCCGACGGTGTGCGCTCGATGCGCTTCGCCAATCCGGAACCCAAGGGTTGCGTCTTCGAGTACGTGTACCTGGCTCGTCCCGACACCACGATCGCCGGGCGCTCGGTGCACTCCACCCGCGTGGAGATCGGCCGCAAGCTGGCCAAGGAGTCGCCGGTCGAGGCCGATCTGGTGATCCCGGTGCCCGAGTCGGGCACCCCCGCCGCGGTCGGTTACGCCCAGGGCTCCGGCATTCCGTACGGCCAGGGCCTGATGAAGAACGCCTATGTGGGCCGTACCTTCATCCAGCCCAGCCAGACGATCCGCCAGCTCGGCATCCGGCTCAAGCTCAACCCGTTGAAGGAAGTGATCCGCGGCAAGCGGCTGATCGTCGTCGACGACTCCATCGTGCGCGGCAACACCCAGCGCGCGCTGATCCGCATGCTGCGCGAGGCCGGTGCGCTCGAGATCCACGTACGCATCGCGTCGCCGCCGGTGAAGTGGCCCTGCTTCTACGGCATCGACTTCGCCTCGCGCGCGGAGCTGATCGCCAACGGCGCGGGCGCCGACGACAGCTACGCCGACATGGTCGAGAATGTGCGTCGTTCGATCGGCGCCGACACCCTCGGCTATGTCTCCACCGAGGGCATGATCGCCGCCACCGAACAGCCGCGCTCGCGCCTGTGCACCGCCTGCTTCACCGGCGACTACCCGATCGAACTGCCGCCGGAGGCCGCGATCGGCAAGAACGTGCTCGAGGGGATGCTCTCGGGCAAGGCCGAGTCGAAGCTGCTCAGCGAGAACGTGAACGCGGACGCGCTCAGCCGCCCGTAAGGATCGTCAGCGCACGCCCGCAGAGGGGCCGGACAGGATAAACCTGGACGGCCCCTTTTGTGTTGTGTACGAGAGTAATTCCGGTAAGCAGTAATATCGTAAGATTAGTTCATAACATGAAGGCAATATTTCGGCTCATTTGAAACTGGCCGGTAATGGTTCACAGGTACGGTCCCCCGTTATATCGCTAGCTCAAACGCGCGGCCGCCGCTCTCGAGACCCGGGTTCGGGCGGCCGCGCAGCGTTCGAGAATGGGACCTGATGTTGAACAATCGTGCGAAACAAGTTGGCGCAGTAGGTGCTGCCGCTTTGGTCGTGGCCGCGCTGGCGGGCTGTGGCTCCGGCCGCACCGATGAGGCGGGCTCCGGTGCGGGCCTGGTCGTCGGCACCACCGACAAGATCTTCTCGCTCGACCCGGCCGCGGCATACGACAACGGGTCGCTGCTGGTGGAGAACCAGATCTATTCGTATCTGCTGAACTTCGCGCCGGGCGATACCACGCCAAAGCCCGATGCGGCGGAAAAGTGCGAATTCACCAGCCCCACTGTCTATACCTGCAAGATCAAACCCGGGCTCAAATTCGCCAACGGCAACCCGCTGACCGCCAAGAGCGTGAAGTTCTCCTTCGACCGGATGGTGAAGATCAACGATCCGCACGGTCCCGCCTCGCTGCTCGGCAACCTCGACAAGACCGATCTGGTCGACGATCTCACCGTCGCGTTCACGCTCAAGGTCGCCAACGATCAGACCTTCCCGACGATCCTGCCGACCCAGGCCGGTCCGATCGTCGACGAGAAGTCGCTGCCCGCAGACAAGGTCGCCACCGACGACGAGGTCGTCAAGGCCAAGGGCTACTCCGGTCCGTACACGATCTCGAGCTACGACAAGAACAAGCTCGTCGAGTACCAGGCCAACCCGGACTACAACGGCATTCTCGGTACGCCGAAGAACAGCACGGTGTCGACCAAGTACTACGCCACCTCCGACAACCTGAAGCTGGACCTGCAGAACGGCGCCATCGACGTCGGCTACCGCTCGTTCACCCCCACCGATATCGATTCCCTCCGGGCCGATTCCAAGGTGAAGGTCACCGATGGTCCCGGCGGCGAGCTGCGCTACGTGGTGTTCAACATGAACACCATGCCGGGCAACACCCCGGAGCAGAAGCTGGCCGTGCGTAAGGCATTCGCGTCCTCGATCGACCGTGAGGCGCTTGCCGCCGGTGTCTACAAGGGCACCTACCAGCCCGCCTACGGCTATGTGCCGCAGGGCATGGCCGGTTCGGCCGAGCCGCTCAAGGATCTCTACGGCGCCAAGCCCGACAAGGTCGCGGCCGCGAAGTTCCTCGCCGACGCGGGCGTCACCACCCCGGTGACACTGAACCTGCAATACAACCCCGACCACTACGGCTCCAGCTCCTCGGAGGAGTACGCGGCGGTCAAGTCGCAGCTCGAGGCCTCGGGTCTGTTCAAGGTGAACCTGCAGTCCACCGAGTGGGTGACCTACCAGAAGGAGCGCGCCTCCGACGGTTACCCGATGTACCAGTTCGGCTGGTTCCCGGACTTCCCGGACGCCGACAACTACCTGACGCCGTTCTTCGGCCCGAACAACTTCCTGCAGTCGCACTTCGAGAACCCCGGCATCAACGCGCAGCTGACCGCCGAGGCCACCGAATCCGATCCGGCGAAGCGGACCGAGCTGCTGAAGAAGGTCCAGACCGATCTGGCGCAGAACTTCCTGCCGACCCTGCCGCTGCTCTCGGGTAAGCAGGTCGCGGTGTCGACGCCGGGCGTCAACGGCGTTGATCAGACCCTCGACGGCTCCTTCAAGTTCCGGTTCACGGTCCTGAGCAAGTGAGTGACGTTCCCGTTGCGCCCGGATCACCGGTCCGGGCGCAACGTTTCGGGTGGATGCGCGGCGGGGGTTCCCGCCAGGTGGCTTTGCTGCGGTACCTGCTGATTCGGCTGTTGCTGATTCTGCCGACCGCGTGGTTGCTGGTGACAGTGGTGTTCTTCCTGATGCGGGTGATCGGTGACCCGATCAGCGCGGCCATGGGTGGCCGGCTGACCCAGGATCAGATCGAGGAACGCAAGGAAGCCGCGGGGCTCAATCGCCCTATCCTGACGCAGTATTGGGAGTACATCACTGGCTTTCTGCGCGGTGATTTCGGCCGGACGCAGGACAACCAGGCGATCAGCGATGTGGTGATCACCTACGGTGCCGCTACTTTCGAACTCGTCTTCTGGGGTCTGGTGGTCGCGTTCGCCGTTGGCATTCCGCTGGGCAGATACGCTGCGACACACCGGGATACGGCCTCGGATGCGTTCCTGCGGTTCTCCGCCGTGCTGGCGTACGCGGCGCCGGTGTTCTTCGTCGGCATGCTGTTCAAGCTGATCTTCTCGGTGTGGCTGGGCTGGTTCCCGGTCGGCGGGCGGGCCAGTACGGACGTGGAGCTCGCGCTGCAACATGTCTCGCCGAAGACGAACATCCTGATCATCGATTCGTTCCTGTACGGCGAACCGTCCTACATTCTCGACGTGCTCGAGCACGCGGTGCTGCCCGCACTGGCGCTCGGGTTGCTCACCGGCGGCATCTTCCTTCGGCTGGTGCGGGTGAACCTGATCCAAACGCTGAGAAGCGATTTCGTCGAGGCGGCACGCGCGCGCGGGCTGTCCTCACGGGTGGTCACCGGCAGGCACGCGGTGCGCAACGCGCTGATCCCGATCATCACGGTGATGGGCATGTGCATCGCGATGATGCTCGGCGGTGCGGTGCTCACCGAGACCACCTTCGAATGGAAAGGCCTCGGCTATCAGCTCGCCGAGTATCTGCGGGCGCGCGACTTCATCGCAGTGCAGGGCATCGTGGCGTTCATCGCGCTGGTCGTCGCGGTGATGAGCTTCGTCGTGGACGCCATCGTCGCGCTGATCGACCCGAGGGTGAGGTTCTAGATGACTACCGCTTCGGTGAAACGGCGGCGCCTGCCCGGCGCCGAGTTGTTGTCGAAAACCGTTGGTTTGCAGCGGGTTACGTTGATCACCGGACTCGTGTTGGTGGCGGGGTTCGTGCTGGTGGCGGTGTTCGCGCCGCTGCTGGCGCCGTACGGGTTGGCCCAGAACACCGCTGACGGTGTGGCTTTCGTGCCGCAGCAGGGGCCATCGGCCGAGCACTGGTTCGGTACCTCGGTGCGGAGCGAGGACGTGCTCTCGCGAGTGCTGTTCGGCGCGCGCACCGCGCTGCTGGTGATCGCGATCTCGGTGACGCTGTCGCTGCTGGTCGGGGTGCCGCTGGGCCTGCTGTCGGGGTATGTGGGGCGCTGGGTCGACAAGACCCTGGTGCTGATCATGGACGCCATCTACGCGTTCCCGTCGCTGCTGCTGGCCATCGTGGTGTCGATCGTCGTCGCCGGTGGTACGTCGAGCAGTCTCGGCGGCATGCTGTCGGCGGCCATCGCGATCACGGTTGTCTATGTGCCGCAGTACTTCCGGGTAGTGCGCAACGCGACGGTGGCGGTGAAGACCGAGCCGTACGTGGATGCGGCCCGGGTGACCGGCGCGTCGACGACGCGAATCATGTTCCGCCACATCCTGTCCAACGTCACCGGCTCGCTGCCGGTGATCGTCACGATCAATGCCGCCGACGCCATCCTCACCCTCGCCGCGCTGGGCTTCCTCGGGTTCGGCATCGAGCCGACCCAGGCCGCCGAGTGGGGCTACGACCTGAACAAGGCGCTCAACGATGTCTCCAACGGCATCTGGTGGACCTCGATCTTCCCCGGAACCGCGATCGTGCTGGTCGTGCTCGGGATGACGCTGGTCGGCGAGAGCCTCGACGAAACGCTGAATCCGCTGCTGCGCACCCGGCGTGCGGTCACCTCGGCAGACAAGGAAACCGTCGATGAGTGACAAGACTGCCGCACTGGCTGTTTCGGGCCTATCGGTCACCTTTTCGACTGACGCC
This sequence comes from Nocardia sp. FBN12, assembly GCF_050320175.1. Taxonomy (GTDB): domain Bacteria; phylum Actinomycetota; class Actinomycetes; order Mycobacteriales; family Mycobacteriaceae; genus Nocardia. Next base: position 6,621,718 of record NZ_CP190048.1, read on the forward strand.
GGACCCGTGAACGCGGTGCGCAATGTGTCTTACGAGGTGTTCCCGGGTGAGGTGCTCGCCATCGTCGGCGAGTCGGGGTCGGGCAAATCGGTGAGTTCGCGCACCGCGATCGGGCTGCTGCCGCATTCCGCTTCGGTGCGCGGGCTCGTCACCATCGGTGATCGGCCGGTCACCTCGATGACCGAACGTCAGCTCACCGCACTGCGCGGTGGCGAGGTGTCGATGGTATTCCAGGAGCCGGCACGTGCGCTGGACCCGCTGTTCACCGTCGGCTTCCAGATCAGTGAGGCGCTGCGCGCGCACAGCGGGATGGGCCGGAAAGCCGCCAAGGCCAAGGCGATCGAGCTGCTGCGCACGGTCGGTCTGCCCGATCCCGAGCATCGCGTCGACTACTACCCGCATCAGCTCTCCGGCGGGCAGAAGCAGCGCGTGATGATCGCGATCGCCATCTCGTGTGAGCCGAAGGTGATCATCGCCGACGAGCCGACCACCGCGCTCGATGTCACCGTGCAGGCCGAGATCCTGGAACTGCTGCGGGATCTGCGTGATCGGCTCGGCAGTGCGATCGTGCTGATCACCCACAACATGGGTGTGGTGGCGGACCTGGCCGACCGGGTGGTGGTGATGCGCGCGGGCGAGGTGGTCGAACAGGCGCCCGTGCACGAGCTGTTCGCCAGTCCGAAGGCCGACTACACCAGGGCGCTGCTCGATGCCGTGCCACATCTCGGCGCGGCGACCACCGAACGGCCTGCGATCGACCGGACCGTCGAGCCGGTGCTCGATGTGCAGGATCTGGTCGTCACCTTCCCCGGGCCGTTCGGGCGGCCCGCTTTCCGTGCGGTCGACGGCGTCAGCTTGCAGATCCGGCCGGGGGAGACCCTGGGTCTGGTCGGCGAGTCGGGGTCGGGCAAGTCGACCATCGGGCGCTGTGTGGCCGCGCTGCAACGGCCCTCCGAGGGGCACGTGCTGATTCGCGGGCAGGACATCGCGGATCTGTCCCAGCGCAAGCTGCGGCCGATCCGGCGGCGGTTCGGGTTCGTGTTCCAGGACCCGGCGGGATCGTTGAACCCACGCCTGACGGTCGGCGAGTGCGTGGCCGAACCCCTGGTCGTGCACGGCATCGGCGACAAGGCGAGCATCCGCGAGCGGGTCAGGCACATGCTCGACGACGTGCAGCTGCCCGCGGGCACCGAGAATCGGTATCCGCACGAACTGTCCGGCGGGCAGCGTCAGCGGGCCAGTCTGGCGCGAGCACTCGTGCTCGACCCGGATCTGCTCGTGGCCGATGAGCCGACCAGCGCGCTCGATGTCTCGGTGCAGGCGGCGGTACTCGAACTGTTCGCCGAACTGCAGCGCGGGTGCGGGTGGGCCTGTCTGTTCATCAGCCACGACCTCGCCGTCGTCGACCAGCTCGCCGACCGGATCATGGTGCTACGCGAGGGAACCTGTGTCGAGGAAGGCGACAACGAGCAGATCCTGCGCAACCCACAGCACGAGTACACCCGCCGCCTCGTCGCCGCCGTTCCGGTCCCCGACCCGGTCGAACAGCGCCGCCGTCGCGCCGAGATCGCCGCCACATTCGCCACCGAAACGGAACAATGAGTTAGGAGCCGCACGACAGCTGAACTGGCGGATCGCTTAGAGTTACTAGGCATCTATCCGCCGATTCGGTTTGGAGCTTTCCCCCACAATGACTGAACAGACACCCAGCGGTGCAGGCGCTTCCTACGCTGCGGCGGGCGTGAGCATCGAAGCCGGTGACCGCGCCGTCGAATTGTTCGGACCATTGGCCAGGAAGGCCAGCCGACCCGAGGTGCAGGGTGGCATCGGCGGCTTCGCCGGGCTGTTCGCGCTCAAGGGCGGATACAAGGAACCGCTGCTCGCCGCCTCCACCGACGGCGTCGGCACCAAGATCGCCGTCGCCCAGGCACTCGACAAGCACGACACCGTCGGGCTCGACCTGGTCGCCATGGTCGTCGACGACCTGGTGGTGTGTGGCGCCGAGCCGCTGTTCCTGCAGGACTACATCGCCATCGGCAAGGTCATCCCGGAGAAGGTCGCCGAGCTGGTCTCCGGCATCGCCGAGGGCTGCATCAAGGCCGGTTGCGCACTGCTCGGTGGCGAGACCGCCGAGCACCCGGGCCTGATGGATCCCGATGACTACGACCTGTCCGCCACCGGCGTCGGCGTCGTCGAGGCCGACGCGGTGCTCGGCCCCGACCGGGTGCGTCCCGGCGATGTCGTCATCGCCATGGGCTCGTCGGGCCTGCACTCCAACGGCTACAGCCTGGCCCGCAAGGTGTTGCTCGACATCGACCGGATGTCGCTCACCGGCTACGTCGAGGAGTTCGGCCGCACCCTCGGTGAGGAACTGCTCGAGCCGACCCGGATCTACGCCAAGGACTGCCTCGCGCTGATCGCCGAAACCGATGTGCGCACCTTCTCGCACGTCACCGGTGGTGGCCTGGCCGCCAACCTGGCGCGCGTGCTGCCCGCGGGTCTGGTGGCAGAGCTGGATCGTGGCACCTGGAACCCGGCGCCGGTGTTCAAGATGATCGCCCAGCGCGGCCGCGTCGAGCGGATCGAGATGGAGAAGACGTTCAACATGGGCGTCGGCATGGTCGCGATCGTGGCGCCCGAGGATGCTGATCGTGCGCTGGCGGTGCTCACCGCCCGCCACATCGACTGCTGGACGCTGGGTCAGGTCAAGAAGGCGGCCGACGTCGAAGCGCCGCGTGCGGTGCTGCTGGGTGACCACCCCAGGTTCTGATTCTGCGCAGTCACTGAGCCGGGTCGCGGATGTTCGCGATCCGGCTCAGGTGCGTTCGGGGGTTTGCTGGAGCCACGAGTGGTTAATCCAGTACTCGGAGGGTAGGTGCCCGTCGGCTCGCGGTGGTCGGGGCCTCGAGGCGGCGAACACGACGAGCGTCCTGTGTGTGCACAGGACGCTCGTCGTGTATTCAGATATTCGCTACTACTACTGCGAGCCTGTCGTCGCTCACCTGAGAACGGCTGGAAGGGGGACGCCTGGTGGCCTCCCCCTTTGTCGCTGTTCGGTCAGCGGCGCCAGCTGTCGTAGCCGTCGTCCTCGTCGTTCCAACGAGACGGCGACTCATCCGCATCGTGCTCATCGGACAGCACTGCACTACTCCTTGGTTGGGAGTAGGGCGGAGCATCGCTATCCGACAGCTCGCGCTGAAGGCTCGCGAAGTCGGTCGGCGCGGAGCTGTACTTGAGCTCACGTGCGACTTTGGTCTGCTTTGCCTTAGCCCGGCCACGGCCCATGGCTGACCCCCTCGCGTCACTGCGGGGCGGCCTGGGGTTTGTTGGCGGCCCCGTTCGAATTAATACTCTTCCTGACAGACACTTTAGCGTGTGTCAGAGCGTCGCGCTCCCAGGAGTGGGTGAAGACCTGTCGAAGCGCCCCGGTTTGCCCCGTCTTCGCCCAGACCGGCCGGTCTCAGAAGACTCCCGGAATCGCGCGGATGACCCCGACTCTGGCATCGCCGCCGAGCACCGCGGTGGCCGCGAGCCGGGTGTGCTCATCGGTCCACTCGACGCCGAGTTCGCGCAGAATCGCCAGCGTCAGCGGCATCCGGGCCCGATCGTGACCGTCTTCGATCTTGTACGCGAAGGCCCTTCCGTCGGGGAGCGCACCCGCGTGCACGCCGTCGGCGCCGATCTTGCAGAACAGTCCAGGGGTCGCCGACATGGCTAGCAGATCCGGGCCGCTCGTGCCGGAAATCACTCGTGGATTCGCCCGAACGGCGTCGGCGATCCGGCGCGGCGCGGTGCCGGACTCGGCCGTGGTGAAGCCGGCGAAGGCGCGCGCGAGGTTGATCAGCGACACGGGCACGATCGGCAGGCCGCAGCCGTCGATGCCCAGATCGGTCTCCGGTTCGCCGGTGACGTCGGCGATGGTGGCCAGGACCGCTTGCTGCAGGGGGTGCTCGATCTCGAGGTATCCGGTGCGCGGCCAGTCGTTGATCGCGCACGTCGCCAGCATCGCGGCGTGTTTGCCGGAGCAGTTCATGTACAGCGGGCTCCGGCCGTCACCGGTGATCGCGGCGGCGCGGGCGTTTTCCTCGAAGGGGAGGTCGGGGGGACAGGCGAGGTCGTCGGCGGCGAAACCGTATCGATCGAGCAGGCGGCGGACCAGGGCGATGTGGTCGGGTTCGCCGAAGTGGGAGGCGGTGGCGATGGCGAGTTCGTTGTCGTCGACGGGGTCGAAACCGTTGCGCAGCAAGGCCAGCGCCTGCATCGGCTTGTTGGTGGAGCGGGGGAAGATCGGGCCGTGGGTCTCGCCGAGTTCGAGGGTGGGGGTGCCGAAGGCGTCGAGGATGACCACCGAACCGCGGTGCACGCACTCACGGAAGCCGGAACGGACGACTTCGACCAGTTCGACGCTCATACGCTGACCTCCGTGGTGAGGCGAGCCGCCGCGATCGCGCGCGGACCGCTCGGTGCGTGCCCTGCGTAGTGCGTCCGCGCGCGGTGACCACTCATGCCCGGGCCCCGAGGGAGACGCCGGTGCGGGTTCTGGTGTGGCGGTCGATCTGCATGTGGACATCGGCGGAGATCGTCGGTTCCTCCGCGCGCAGACGTTCGAGACGGGCGGGGTCGGCGCCGGTGAACAGATCGCGCACGGTGATGCCGTGTGCGGGAACGTGGACGACCCGCACTTCGTCGCCCGCGCCGATCGTGCCCTCGGTGCGCACGCGGAAGTAGGCGCCGGTGTCGGACTGCAGGGCGAAGCGTTTCACCCAGCGCGGTTCGCCGGACCACTGCTGAAAGGTCGCGCACGGGACGCGAGGTGCGCTCACTTCGAGAAGGGTGTCGCCGATCGCCCAGTGCGCGCCGATCACCGCGTCGCTGACCGGGAGGCCGGTCAGGCGCAGGTTCTCACCGAACCAGCCCGCGGGGAGGTCGCGGCCGAGCTCGGCGGCCCAGCGGTGGGCGTCTTGCTCGGCGTAGGCGTAGACGGCCTGATCGATGCCGCCGTGGTGCTCGGTATCGCAGACGTGGTCACCGGCCAGGCCGAGTGCGGCGACGGCGACGCGACCGTCGACCGGACGCTTGTCGATGGCCGTGCGGCCGACGCGCGTACGCACCTCGATCTCGGCGTGGACGACGCACACCGCCTCGACGCGGCCGGTATCGCCGACGCGCGTGATCGGGTGGTTCATCGCCCGCGCAACCGGTTGACGGCGGCGCGGCCCGCCTGCTCGGTGTTGTCGGCCGGAATCGAATCCGGGTCGATGGCGGCGGCCATGCTGCCGACCACCAGCTCGGTGCCCGCCGGAACAGAGCGCTTGACCAGGGCCAGGGCGATCGGGCCGAGTTCGTAGTGGTCGATGACGGTGCCGAGGCGGCCGACGGTGCGGCCGCCCGCGGTCACGTCGTCGCCGGTGGTGGGGCGCTCGTCGGCCGAGCCGTCCAGGTGCAGCAGCACGAGATTGCGCGGCGGCTTGCCGAGATTGTGGACCCGGGCGACGGTTTCCTGCCCGCGGTAGCAGCCCTTGTCGAGGTGGACGGCTCCCCGCTCGTCGATGCCGCCGATCCAGCGGGCCTCGTGCGGGATGGTGCGTTCGTCGGTGTCGACACCGATGCGGGGCCGCAGCGCGGCCACGCGCAGTGCCTCGTAGGCCCACATGCCCGCGGGCGCGGCCCCGGCCGCTGTGAGCTCGGTCCACCAGGCCGAGAGCTCGGTGCGGGGCACCACGAGGTCGAAGGAGTCCGGCATCCGCCGCAGGAAGCCACCACCGGGCAGCGCGGCGGCGATGTAGGTCTCTGGCAGTTGTGCGATGCCGAGCGTGTCGAGCAGCGTGCCCACTTGCGGGCCCAGCAGGCTCAGCACGGCGTGATCGGGCGCGTCCTCGGGCTTGGCATCGGCCCAGAACACCATCTTCTTCAGGAACGCCAGCAGCTCGGCACCGCGGTCGGCCTCGGTATCGAGCCACAGGGTGCCGTCGAGGTCGGTGAGGACGAAGTGATTCAGGACGCGACCGTTGAGATCGAGGTCGAGCGTCTCGGCGCTGTGCGCGTCGGCCAGCGACGCGATGTGCTGACTGGTGATGGTGTGCAGCCAGCTCAGACGCTCGGCACCGGTGATTGTCGCGACGTGGCGATGGGAGCGATCCACGACCGCGACCCGCTCCGCGGCGGCCTTCTGCTCACCGAACGGATCACCGTAATGCCAGGCGACCGCGGCGTCCGGAGTGTCGGGAGCACCCGCGACGGCACCCGGCGTATGGAGAACAGGACTGGGGACGACGACCTGTGACACGACACCCACTGTAGGCGCGTCTGCCGATACGCGCCGCACGCGGGCTTGCCGGCGACGCGCGTCGCAACCCTTGATTCGATCCAGCCATAGGCGTAACGGACCGATAACGCCTACGCTCGGCGCATGGGAGAACGGGTTCTTGTGACACTCGACGGGACGGTCGCTGACGCGAACGTGCCGTCGCTTTATGCCGACGACATCGGCGCACTTCGCGGCGATGGCGTATTCGAAACGATTTTGGTGCGCGGCGGCACGGCCACCGCGCTGGAATTCCACCTGGCGCGGCTGCGTCGTTCGGCGCAGGCGCTGGAACTTCCGGAGCCGGGGCTGTCGAGGTGGCGCACCGCGGTGGAACTGGCCGTGAAGGAATGGGGATCGGAAGAGGAAGGAATGTTGCGGCTGATCTACACGCGCGGCCGCGACTCGGAATTCGACGCGCCGCGCTCGGAGCTGGCACCGGAGGATCCGCAACCCACCGCGTATGTGCTCGTCTCCCCGGTACCCGCGCGGGTCGCGACGGCGCGTGCCGAGGGCGTGAAGGTGATGTCGCTGGCGCGCGGCATCTCCGTCGACCTCGCGCAGGCGGCGCCGTGGCAGCTGCTCGGCGCGAAGACGCTGTCGTACGCGACCAACATGGCCGCGCTGCGGTTCGCCCGGCGGATGGGCGCCGAGGACGTGATCTTCCACAGCACCGAACACAAGGTTCTGGAGGGTCCGCGCTCGTCGGTGGTGATCGCGCGGGGCAAGGAGCTGATCACCGTGCCCGCCAAGAGCGGTGTGCTGCCCGGTGTCACGCAGCGTGCGCTGTTCAACGTGGCCGAGAAGTCGGGGTGGGCGTGCAAGTACCAGACACTGTTCACCGCGGACCTTTTCGACTGTGACAGCATCTGGCTGCTGTCGAGCATCACCCTCGCCGCGCGAGTGAACCAGCTCGACGGCATCCGTTTGTCGGCGCCCGACAATGCCCAGGAGATCATCGACATGGTCGACCTCGGCATCGAACGGCCGGGGACCATCGGAGACTGGTGATCCGCGTGTGGGGCACGGGTGGGCGTGCCCCTGCGGGAAGGACTTCCGCGCGCCGTGGCGGTTGTCACGCTCTAGCTGGGTGATTCCGGGCGTACGATCTACTACAAGTCGTCGTAGTAGATCGGTGGAGGTCGGATGGACACCCTTGATGTCTCCCGGTGGCAGTTCGGGATCACGACCGTCTACCACTTTCTGTTCGTTCCGCTGACCATCGGACTTGCGCCGCTGATCGCGGTGATGCAGACCGCCTGGGTGGTCACGGGTAACGAGCGCTGGTATCGGCTCACCAAATTCTTCGGCAAGCTGTTCCTGATCAACTTCGCCCTCGGCGTGGCGACGGGCATCGTGCAGGAATTCCAGTTCGGGATGAACTGGAGTGAGTACTCGCGCTTCATCGGCGACGTCTTCGGTGCGCCACTGGCTTTGGAAGCGCTGATCGCCTTCTTCATGGAGTCGACGTTCATCGGATTGTGGATATTCGGGTGGACCCGGTTGCCCCGGCTGGTGCATTTGGCGACGATCTGGATCGTTGCCATCGGGGTGAATGCTTCGGCGTATTTCATCGTGGCTGCCAATTCGTTCATGCAGCATCCGGTGGGTGCTCGGTACAACCCCGAGACCGGACGTGCTGAGCTGGAGAGCATTTCGGCGCTGCTGACCAACAACACGACGCTGGCCGCGTTCCCCCACGTCGTCGCCGGTGCGTTTCTCACGGCGGGTACCTTCGTCGCGGGCATCGCCGGTTGGTGGATGGTGCGTAACGCGCGCAGCGGTGATTCGGCGAAACTCGAAGAGGCGCGAACAATGTGGCGGCCCGCGGGACGCTTCGCGCTCGTGGTGGTCGCGCTCTCGGGTGGCGCCTTGATTTTCACCGGCGATATCCAGGGCAAGCTGATGTTCGAACAGCAGCCGATGAAGATGGCTTCGGCGGAATCGTTGTGCCACACCGAAACTGATCCAGACTTCTCCATTCTCACCGTGGGTACGCACAACAACTGCGATGGCGTGATCCACGTGCTCGAAGTGCCGTATGTGCTGCCCTATCTCGCGGAGGGCGAGTTCAGCGGGGTGACGCTCGACGGTGTCGTCGATCTGCAGAAGACCTACAACGTCGCCTACGGTCCTGGCGATTACCGCCCGAATCTGTTCGTCACCTACTGGTCCTTCCGTGCCATGATCGGGTTGGCTGGCGGGTCGGTGCTGCTGTTGCTGGCCGGGTTCTGGGTGACGCGCGGTGGCCGGGTGCCGAATCAGCGGTGGTTCGCCTGGCTGAGTCTGCTCGCGATTCCCACGCCGTTCCTGGCCAATGCCGCGGGGTGGGTGTTCACCGAGATGGGACGTCAGCCGTGGGCGGTGGTGCCCAATCCGACCGGTGATCCGAATATTCGAATGACGGTGCAGCAGGCGGTGTCCGAACACTCCGCCGGGACCGTGATGTTCTCGCTGGCGGTGTTCACGCTGCTCTACGGCGCGCTCGCGGTGGTGTGGTTCTACCTGATGCGACGGTATGTCGTCGCGGGGCCCGACACCCAGGTGCACGCCGTGAGTTCGGACGGCCCTGACACTCCCCAACTTTCCTTCGCGTACTAGGAGCCGACGATGGGTCTGCAACAGTTCTGGTTCATCTTGATCGGCGTGCTGTTCACCGGCTACTTCGTGCTCGAGGGATTCGACTTCGGCGTGGGCATGTTGATGCCGATTCTCGGAAAGGGTTCGGATACCCGCCGCCGCGTGGTGCTCAACACGATCGGGCCGGTATGGGACGGCAACGAGGTGTGGCTGATCACCGCCGCCGGTGCGCTGTTCGCGGCGTTTCCCGAGTGGTACGCCAGCATGTTCTCGGGATTCTATCTGGCCCTGCTGCTCCTGCTGGTCGCGTTGATTCTGCGGGTCTGCGCGATCGAATACCGCGGCAAGATCAATGACCCGAAATGGCGGGCCTGGTGCGATATCGGCATCGGGATCGGATCGTGGATTCCGGCGCTGGCTTGGGGATGGGTGTTCGCGAATATGGTGCGGGGTGTGCCGTTGAACGCGGAGAAGCAGGTCGTCGGGTCGGTGGGGGATCTGCTCAGCCCGTACGCGCTGCTCGGTGGGCTGGCGACCGCGGTGTTGTTCGCGCTGCACGGTGCGGTGTTCCTGGTGCTCAAGACGGCCGGCGAGGTTCGGGTCGACGCCTTGCGGATCGCCAGGTTGCTGCTGATTCCCGCTGCGCTTGTCGTTGGCGGGTTCGGATTGTGGACACAGCTCGCCTATGGCGCCGGGTGGACCTGGATTGCGCTGGCGACCGCGGTGCTCGGGCTTGTCCTCGCCGCGGTCGCGAATGTCGCGGGGCGTGATGGCTGGGCCTTTGTGGGGACGACGTTCACTGTTGTCTCGGCGACGGTGCTGATCGTCGGATCGATGTTTCCGAATGTGCTGCCGTCGACAATCGACCCGCTCTACGACCTCACCATCTACAACGCGTCATCGACGCCGTATACGTTGAAGGTGATGAGCTGGGCGGCGTTGATCGCTACGCCGGTGGTGCTGATTTATCAGGGGTGGACCTATTGGGTCTTCCGGCAGCGGATTCGGGTCGAACAGATTCCGCCGCCGGTGGGTTTGCCGCTGAGCGGTAAGGGCTGAGGCGATGGCGTCGGCCTTGTCTCGGGACGTGGTAGCTCGCGAAAGGTCGGACGCTGTGGTGTCGGAGAGCTTGTCGCAGGATGGACCGGGGCCGGGCGCGACACGGTCCAGGCGCGGACCCGTGGATCCGCGATTGTGGCGGTATGCGCGGTCGGCGCGGCCGCATCTGGTGATCGCCGTCGCGCTGGCGCTGGTGATCACAGCGACGATCGTGGTGATGGCCATCGTGCTGGGGCGGGTGCTCGCCGGGGTCATCACCGATCCCACCAAGCGTGAATTCGGTGCCTGGACCACGGAATTGATTGTGCTCGCCGGTGCTGTCGCGGTGCGCGGGGTGGCGAGTTGGTGGCAGGCGCGGTTGGCGCATCGGGCCGGGAGCACGGTGGTCGCGGAGCTCGAGACGGCGGTGCTGCGGGCGGGCGCCGAACTGCCGCCACGCGAGCTCGACGTGCGGCGGACGGAGATCGCAGTCGTCGTCGGTAATGGGCTCAGCGGGTTGCGTGGATGGTTCACGGGTTATCTGCCCGCGCTCCTACTGGCCTGCCTGGTGCCGCCGGTTGTGTTGGTGGTCATCGCCTTTCACGATCGGACCTCGGCGCTGATCGCGGTGATCACCGTGCCGTTGATTCCGGTGTTCATGGTGCTGATCGGGCTGCTCACCCAGGGCCGTGCCGAAGCGACGCTGACCGCGACCACTCGCTTATCGGACCAGATCCTGGATCTCTTCGCGGGAATGCCCACCTTGCGCGCGCTCGGTCGTGAAGGTGCGGACGGTCCTTCGATGATGAATCAGGTGCAGGCTCTTGGCGATTCGCTGCGGCAGCGGACCATGCGCGCGCTGCGGATCGCGTTCCTGTCCTCGATGGTGCTGGAAAGCCTCGCGACGCTGAGTGTCGCGTTGATCGCGGTCGCGATCGGGCTGCGGTTGGTGTATGGGGATATGGCGTTGTACAGCGGGCTGGTGGCGTTGATTCTCGCTCCCGAGGTGTATTGGCCGCTGCGGCAGGTGGGGGAGAAGTTCCATGCGGCGCAGGACGGAATGGCCGCCGCTGACCGGGCTTTCGCCGTGCTCGAACCGAGGGATGCGCACCGGCGATCCGCGCCTGCTCACGCCGCCTTGGGATCCGGCCTGCCTGAGGTGGGCAACGTTGGCCATGAGGAATCGGGGTCGCGGGTGGGCGGCAGCCGCACGTCGCGCGCACGTACCGGAGCAGGTGTAGGACCGGCACGGATTACGTTGCGCGGATTGTCCGTCGCCGCCAGGGCGGGCACCGCGCCCGATCAATTGTCGGCCGTGCTCGAACCCGGTGTGGTGACCGTCTTGACCGGGCCGAACGGGTGCGGGAAATCGACTACGGTGCAGGCGATTCTGGGGCTGATCGAACCTGACGAAGGTGCTGTCCTCGTGGACGGGACCGATGTTCGTGAACTCGACCTCGACAGCTGGTGGAGTCGCATCGCCTGGTTGCCGCAGCGGCCGGTGCTGGTTCCCGGGACGTTGCGCGAGAACGTCGAGTTACTCGGGGCGGTGTCGGACCAGACGGCTGATCTTCGAGCCGTCAGTACCGCGACAGGATTCGAGAGTGTGCTGGGCGAACTTCCCGATGGCTGGAACACCATCGTCGGGCAGAACGGCACCGGCCTCTCCCTCGGTCAACGTCAGCGCCTGGCCCTGACCCGAGTCCTCGCCGCGGATCGCCCGATTCTGCTACTCGACGAACCCACCGCCCACCTCGACTCCGAGAGTGAGCGACGCGTACTCGGCACCCTGCGCACCCTCGCCGACCGCGGCGCCACGGTGATCGTCATCGCCCATCGCCCAACGGTTCTCGCTGCCGCTGACGTTGTCGTCCAGGTGGTCGCGGGCGAAGCGGTGTCCACCGAACGAACCGGCCAGGAGGTGCAGGTCTCGTGAGTGCCGTTCAGGATGTTCGCGGTCGGCGGGTGAACCAGGTCGAAGGTGTCGGGCGACCGGGTGGTCGCGCCCCCTACGGGCAGGACCGATCAGCAGGCACCGGCCTCGTGCGGGACGTGCGGGAGATGTGGCGGCTACTCACGTTGTCGCCCGCGCGGGTCGCGGTGGCGATCGCGTGGGGTGTCGCGGCGTTGGGGAGTGGGCTCGGGTTGGCGGCGCTGGCCGCGTGGTTGATCGCGCGGGCCTGGCAGATGCCGCCGGTGCTGGATCTGAGTGTCGCGGTGGTCGCGGTGCGGGCGCTGGGTATCTCGCGGGGATTGTGCCGGTACCTGGAGCGGCTGGCCACCCACGATGTGGCGTTGCGGGCGATGACGACCGCACGGACCTCGGTGTATCGCACCCTGGCGCAGTCCGACGTGTGGTGGTGGCGAGACCGGAGCGGGTCGGCTCCGTTGATCAGCGCCGAGCGGACATCGCCTCGGGCCGGGTCGTCGGTCGTCGGTCGTGACGGGGCGGCGGATTCGGGTCGGGAGATGCGGCGTGGGGATGTGCTGGTGCGCATCGGGGTCGATATCGACGATCTCGGGGCCATGGTCGTCCGGGTACTGGTACCGGTGGCCGTGGCTGTGGTGTTGTCGATCGCAGCGGTCGGGCTGATCGCGATCATCTCACCGTTGGCGGCGGTGATTCTGGCCGTGGCTCTGGGGGTTTCGGGGATGCTCGCGCCTTGGTTGTCGGCATTGGCCGCGCGGCAGGCCGAGCGGGCGGTGCGGGCCGATCGCGCGGAGTTCACCGCCGAAGCGCTCACCGTGCTCGATCACGCGGCCGAACTGCGGGTCGCGGGGCGATTGGACGCGGCGATCACGGTGGCGGACAAGGCTTCCCGCCGAGCGGTGGTCGCCGAGGATTCGGCTGCCTCGCGGAGCGCGTGGGCGGCCGCCGCGACTCCGCTCTCGATCGGGATCAGCGCGTTCGGTGCGCTGCTGGTCGGTATCGCCGTCTACGGGCCGACCGGAGGGCAACCCGGCGGCATGACCCCGATGGCCCTCACCATGCTCGTCCTGGTCCCGCTCTCCGCCTTCGAGGCCGTCGGCGCCCTCCCCGCCGCCGCGACCACCCTCACCACTTCCCGGGCCGCGCTCCATCGCTTACGCAGTATGTTGAACCCGGTCATGGACGGCGTCGAAGCGGGTGAACCCGGCTCTGTCGCGATGCCGGACGACGAACCGGCGCGACAGGCGGCGGCCGAACTCGCCACGGCGGCTGTGCGTGGATCTGCCACGATGGCTGGCGCGCTGGCCGTGCCGATGCCCGAGGGACGTCGGGTAGTTGTCGTCGGGCCCAGCGGCGCGGGGAAAACGACGCTGCTCATGGCCTGGGCCGGGCTCTTCGACACTCCTCGGGCAGGTGTCATCTTCTTCGCCGAGGACGCCCACCTGTTCGGCACCTCGATCCTGGAGAACCTGCGCGTGGCCCGCGGCAGCCTCACCACCGAAGAGGCCGAAAGTGCCTTGCGCACAGTCGGTCTCGGACTCTGGCTGGATTCACTACCCGACGGGATCCATACCTCGCTCATCGCAGGCGCCGCCGCCGTCTCGGGCGGTCAACGCCGCCGAATCCTGCTCGCCCGCGCCCTCGTCGCCCCCGCCCACACCCTGCTCCTCGACGAACCAACCGAGCACCTGTCCGCCACCGAAGGCGACCACCTCCTACGCGACCTACTCGACGCGAACAGCGGCCTCGTCGACCCCGACCGCACAGTCGTAGTCGTCACCCACCAACTCCCCACCGACCACCGCGCCGACACGATTGTCACTGTCGACGCCACCGGCGCTGTGACCATAGATGGTCACGCGTCATGGCAGCCCGAGTGGCACTGACGCCATATCGGATTAAATCCCGTGAGACGGAATTTCGAAATTCTGACGTAACTGCAGGTATTCAGCGTCGCCTACAGTAAATCGAGGTTGGAAGCGAAGTAGGGAATATCGGTGTGAGCCAAGTGAAATCGTTTGCGTTGGGATGGGAGTTGGACGGACGTGGCTGGGCGACCTGTACGTTCGACCTCGGTGGTGGGTGTACGTGAGCATTTCTCTCCGGTGCATCATTTCAAAATGATCGCGTATACCTTCAGTTGGTACGTTTTGGCGCTACCGACGATACGACCTGGGAGGAGGGCGGGGTGAAATGGAGCGGGGTGGTGTCGCTCATCGACTTCGTCAACTCGGTCCAGCTCGTGGGCAGCATCGTGCTCGATACCTGGGGGGAGGCGGGTTACCTCGAGCGGTGGGGTATGCCGTTTCCAATGGCAAGTTTCGATACGTTGAACCAAGTCCTCGAATCAAGGTCGGCGTCGTAGTGCAACCGGTCAATTCAATACCCGCAGCCAGTCTCGTTCTTTCCGTCAACCGCGCCCTATGGGGAGAGGTCTTTGGCGCGATTTCAGACGAGGATGCGGACTCGGTGAGCTGTGTAGGCGCTGAGGTAATTGCGGACTTTCCGGATCCTCGAATCGAGGAGGTTACCGTCGAGGATCGACTCGCCGATTCCGTTGCCTGCTGTGGAGGGTTCTATCACTGTCTTCATGAGACGTGAGTAGTGGAGAACAGTGATGCGCTGTTAGTCGACACCGCTCAGGTCCGACCTGACGAAGCCTGTGCTCAGTCGAATAGCGGTGCTGCGCAACATGATCTAATTGGCGGCGCGCCGGACGGGAGAGGTAGCGTTTCGCTATGACCAAGAAGCCGTCGAACCCGCACGATGCCTACGCTCGTCAGGTCCTCAGTCGTGCGGCCGACGCGGCCAGTGAGATCCGGGTCAACATCGATGCCGAGCTCGCCGCTCGCATCGATTTCGACGGGATGGTGTTGGTGCCGGGCAGTTTCATCACCGAGGACCTCCGTTCGCAGTACAGCGATGTCCTCTACCGGACCACGATCGACGACCGCGGCGCCTACCTCTACATATTGATCGAGCATCAGTCGTGCAGTGACCAACTGATGGCCTTCCGGATGCTCAGCTATGTGGTCAATATCTGGCGTCGGCATCTGGACGAGAACCCGACGCCGCAGGTGCTTCCCGTTGTTGTCCCGCTTGTGGTGCACAGCACCCATACGGGTCTGCGCTGGACGGCTCCCACCCAGCTCGGTGATCTGATCGACCTCGATGGCTCCGCGCGCGGCCTGCTGGATCGGTATCTGCCTCGGTTCGAGTTCCTTCTCGATGACGTCGCCCCACTGGATGTCGCGGCGTTGCGGGCACGCGAGTTGACTCCGGCGGCGCGGCTGATGCTGATCATGCACAAGATCGGACCAGGTAATCCGCACCTCGGCTCGGATATCATGGAGGTGGTTGACGAGCTGCGGGCGCTGTTGGATGGTCCTTCGGGTGCCCGGGAGTTCGACATTTTGGTGACGTATCTGTTCATCGTCGGTGATGTGAGCGTCGCTGATCTGCAGCCCTTGACCGATCGTCTCGGTCCCCGAGCGAAGGAAGTTGTGATGACCACAGCGGAACGGCTGGAAGCGCGCGGGGAGGCGCGTGGGCGCGCGGCGGGTCGTGTCGAGATGCTGGTCGAGCAGTTGACGGTCAAGTTCGGTCCGTTGCCGGGTGCCGTGACCGAGCGGGTTCAGCTGGCTGATGCAGAGCAACTCCACCTGTGGGCCAGGCGGGTTCTGACAGCTGGTTCCTTGTCGGAAGTGTTCGCGTAGTCTGCTCGACCTCGGTCGCGCGATAGCTTTGCACGTGCTGACAGTGACGATGAACGATCGAGCAGCGAGACTGCTCGATGTGCAGGGCGGCTTCGTGGGGCTGGATCCGAACGAGGGCTTGGCATCTGGGTTGCGGGCACGGGTTGATGCCGGGATCGGATGCCGCGGCGAGGTGGTGTGCTGGGCCCCGGTGCCTGCGCAGGCTGATGACGCGGCGAGACGCCATCAAGATCTCACCGGGTGGGAATGCCTTCATACCAGCATGCATCTGGAAGATTTTGTGCCGGTGGCGACTACCTCTGCGGACGGGCCGATCATCGGCTTCGGCGCGCAGCGAACTCTGCTGAGACAAGGGATCGCACTGGCTCGAGGAGTCGGGCGACTGGCCGGTGAACTGAGCACGCCGATTCCGCTGCGATGCATCATCGCGACCAACGAAACCAACGGCACGTTCAGGTTTCATCGGATCCGGCCCGACGAAAGCTGGCTAGTCGACGACCTCGATAGGTACGACGGCGAATGTGTCGTGGTTATCGACTTCCTTCGCTGAGCGGCTTGGTCTACTTCACGCGCGTGGTCGCGGAGCAGACTGGTCGGGTTAGGTCTCAGATTGCCAGGTCAGAACGGCAATTAATTCGATTGCCGAGGTTGGGGGGTGGGGCTAGATTCATCAGTACACAAGAGAGGAGGTGGTCTGAAGAATGTATGTTCAACGGATGCGTGAGGTGGCTGCTCGCTAGCAGCACCACTGTGGGATCCCCCCAGCGGTGCTGAGAGCGAATCCCAAGCAGGTACCCGACCCCCGAGCCCCCGGACGATCCGACCGGGACCATCGTGTTCACCGAACGCAGTGGAACGGCTCGGGGGTCGCTCCATTTCCAGACGCGAACTCCCCCGCCCAGAGCGATCCGGATGGGGGAGTTCGCGAAAATCTCAGCCGATGTAGCGGGCCAGCCGCGCCGACAGGCGGGGGACCAGTGCGCCGTCGGGGTCTACGCGCTCTTCGACGTAGGCGAGGTCGCCGTTGTCGACGATGCCGTAGAGGCGTTTCGCACCGCCGACCACCGCGCCGGAGGTGCTGCGGATGGAGACGTCGGTGGCGAGTTCCCAGGAGGCCTGGTTGCGGGCCTTGCCGTAGTAGAGCTCGATGACGCCGTTGCTGTGGGTGAGCAGGAGTTCGAGCAGCTCGTCGGTGCCCTCACCGCCGACCCGCCAGTAGCCGCTCTCGCGCAGGTCGGGGCCGGTGTACTTGCCGTCGGTGTCGAGTCGCCAGGTCTGTGATTCCCAGGCCAGGTAGTCGCCGCCGTCATGGGAGACGATGATCTGCTGGCCGAAGTGGTAGCCGCCCTCGGTGGGGTGGTGGCCTTCGCCCTCGCCGCGCCACACACCGACCAGCGGCAGCAGGGCCAGCATGGCGTGATTCAGATCCGGGCCGAGGCGCAGATTGGCCGTGTCCTCGGGCAGGGGGAGACCGGGCAGCACCGAAATGTTTCGGGCGCCGGTTTCTTTCGCTCGTTCGGCGGCGACGTTGACTGCTTCGTCGCCGCTACGACGCTCGGCCGGAGCGTCTTGCTCTGTGCTCGCTCGCTCGGCCTTGTCGTTACCTTCGCCGGCGAGCCCGCTCATGACTCGGTGAAGAGCCGGTAGAAGACGTACAGGCCGAACCAGCCGATGAGAATCGACACGGCGACAAGGAGTACCTCGAAGAAGATGACCACATTCGGAGTCTAGCTACTGCGCGCGACAGATACGAAAACGGCCCTGGTAGTTCCCGCACAGGAACTACCAGGGCCGTTGTGAGGTCTTACTTGGCGACCGCGACGTCCACGGAGTGGATGCCCGCGCCCTCGGGGCTGACCTCGGCCGAGCCGTTGCCCGACGAGCTCAGCGCGCGCAGGGTCCACGAACCCGGCGCGGCGAAGAAGCGGAAGTCACCGGTGCCCGAGGCGACGACCTCGGCGGTGAAATCACCGTTGCCGTCGAGCAGGCGCACGAACGCGCCGCCGACGGGCTGGCCGTCGGTGCTCAGGACACGGCCGGAGATGACCGTTTCCTTCTCCACGTCGACGCCGGCCGGAATGGCCTGACCCTGGGTAGGTGCTGCACACATATTGATTACGCTCCCAACTCGATAGGCGCACCGACGAGCGAACCGTATTCGGTCCAGCTGCCGTCGTAGTTCTTGACGTTCTGGTGGCCGAGCAGCTCCTGCAGCACGAACCAGGTGTGCGAGGAACGCTCGCCGATGCGGCAGTAGGCGATGGTCTCCTTCTCGCCGTCCAGGCCCGCATCCTTGTACAGCTCGGCCAGGTCGGCGTCGCTGCGGAAGGTGCCGTCCTCGTTCGCGGCCTTGCTCCACGGCACGTTGATCGCGCCCGGGATGTGGCCGGGACGCTGGCTCTGCTCCTGCGGCAGGTGCGCGGGGGCGAGGATCTTGCCCGAGAACTCGTCGGGGCTGCGCACGTCGACCAGGTTCTTGGTGCCGATGGCCGCGATGACCTCGTCACGGAAGGCGCGGATGCTCAGGTCGGGCGCGGCGGCCTTGTACTGGGTGGCCGGGCGCGAGACCGCGTCACGCGAAAGCGGACGACCGTCGAGTTCCCACTTCTTACGGCCGCCGTCGAGGAGCTTGACGTCGTTGTGGCCGTACAGCTTGAAGTACCAGTAGGCGTAGGCCGCGAACCAGTTGTTGTTGCCGCCGTACAGCACGACGGTGTCGTCGTTGCTGATGCCGCGCGCCGAGAGCAGGTCGGAGAACTGCTCCTGGTTCACGAAGTCGCGACGAACCTGATCCTGCAGGTCGGTCTTCCAGTCAAGGCGGATGGCGCCTTCGATGTGGCCACCCTCGTAGGCGGAGGTGTCCTCGTCGACCTCGACGAAGACGACGCCGGGGGCGTTGAGGTTCTCTTCGGCCCAGTCAACGGAGACCAGGACATCGGAGCGAGCCATGTTGTTCCTTTCAGAGATGACGTGCAAGGGGGTCAGTTCGGTGCCGGGGCTGGTGACCGGCGGAAGCGGGCGACCAGTGGGTAGATCTGGCAACCCAGGCAGACCCCGAACGCCGCGTTCAAGAACGCCGCGAACAGGGCGAAGCCGGCGAACACCGCGCCGACGATCGAGGAGCCGAGCGCGAAGCCCAGCAGGGAGAGACCGGCGAACACGAAGCCGAGCGCTTGCGCGAAACGCAGCGGGGGCACGGGCTCGGTCTCGGTGGGCGGACCGTTTCGCGGCGCGACGAGCGCGGCGTAGATCCGGCCGTAGGGGTGCTTGGCAGGGCCCGCGACCGCGCCGATCGCGAAGACGACGGCCTGCAGGCCGATCAGGATCGCGGCCGCGGCGGGCGAGAAGGCACTGACTGCGAGCACGAGTACGAGCACGCCGGTGGTGATCCAGGCCACGAAACGCGGCCCGCGAACGTCGACGCGAGGTGGGGATTGCGAGGAATTGGTCATTGTGCGAACTCCTGGGCTTGTCAGTAAGTCAAGGATCTGCCTGGTCACCGGGGGATCCGAGGGATCACTCGCACGGCGGGCATAGATCGACGTCAGAAATCTCGGGAGAGAAAAAGCCGATCGGTCAGCAGCACAGGCAGCAACAACCACCGAGGCGACACAGGTCAACTGTGCGGCGTCGGGTGAGCATCAGCTCGTGGTCGGTTTGCACGAGAAGTAGTTTACCCGGTCTCCCCGGGGAATGTCTCGGGCCCCCTGAATAGGGGGCTGGATCACAGTTGTCGACCGTCCTGGGCTCAGTACCGGCGCCAGCCGTCGCCCTGGTTTGCGGCCGTCCCGGTTCTGGACTGAGTGGAGGGTGCGACGAAGGAGTGCCCGGAGGGAGGGAAGAACCGGGACCAGAGGCCGCAAACCCGCGGCGCCAGCCGCCAAACTACACCGTCAGGGGTTCGAGGGCGGTGCGGAGGTCGCCGGCTTTCGGGACGCCGGAGATGCGGAAGCGTTCCTTGCCTTCGGCGTCGAAGACGAAGGTGGTCGGCAGCGACAGGACGTTGAGTTCGCGGGCCAGCGCGGGGTCGGCGTCGATATCGACCTCGATGTCGCGCGGGGCATTCGGGGATTCGGACAGCTCGGCGGTGACGCCGGCGACGACCCGGCGGACAGCGTCACACGGGCCGCACCAGTCGGCCGAGAAGTGCAGTACCGCAGGGGCCTCGCCGGTCACGCCCGCGGCGCCGAGCAAGCGTGCGCGCTGCTCGGTCTCGGGGTCGAGGGTGGCGGGACGAACCTGTCCCTGCCTGCGCGAGAGGTACACGCCGACCGCGACAGCGGCCGCGATGACGACGGCCAGAATGGCTAACTCGATCATGGTTGCTGCAATCGGTCCAGGTCGATGGTGACATTGCGGCCGACACCCTCGACAACGATCTGGCCGCCGAGCGCCGACACCTCATTCGGTGCGACGCCGAACGGCAACTCCTTGATATCGATCGTACGGCTGAACCGGGCGAGGACCGCGGCGTGATCGGTCTCGGGGATCTTCGAATCGGTGGTCACGGCGGCGGTGGTGTCGACGGGGCCGGTGGTGTCGGTGTAGAAACCGGTCGCCTGGATGCGAACCGTGTCGCCCTCGAGCAGCAGGTCGGCCTGGATCTGCACCGGGACGCGCGTCGCGGAACTGGACGGGGTGACGCCCGCGGGGAGAACACGACCGTTCGCCGCGGTCGGCAAGGTGCCCTTGAGAACGAGCACGCCCGCGGTGGTCATCCCGGAGCCGCCGGAGCCGCCCGTGCCGTCGGACTTGTCGGCGGGCGGGGTGTGGACCTGCAGGTCCGGGATGCCGAACAGTTTGCCGAGCTCGGTCGGCTCGAAACGCATCAACGCGTCGATCCGGTCGACCTGCACATTGCGCGCCGCGCCGTCGAGCAACTCACCCGCGGGGGCGTGCAAGCCCTGCAGCTTCGCCTCGATGCCGACCTCGCCGGGGATGTCGGGGCGCACGCCACGGGCGCGGATCGTCACGTCGTCGTAGCGGCCGTTCATCGCCTGGGCGATGAACGGGAACCCGTGGAACGTGACTTCCGGATCGGCGGACAGATCCGCGCCTGTCCGCAGTTGCCGGGAGACGTGGTACTCGGTGTAGGCGGCGGTGCCGAAATCGATGACCACCGCCAAACCGGCCAGGCAGAGAAGCCCGATGATCAGCTTGCGCATGCCGTGACACTAGCGGCTGGCGCCGCGGGTCGCGGGCCCCTGGTCCCACTTCTTCCCTCCCCCCGGGTACTCCTTCGTCGCACCCTCCACTCAGTCCAGAAGCGGGACGGCCCGCGACCGGGACCGGAGCGAACGACACAAAATGGACGCCGTGTTGCGAGGTAGTGGCTGTGTAGGCGCTAATGTTGCACACGACTTAACCTGTGTTTCGGCGACGTAGCTACGCGGCTGCTGTCGTCCGCGGAGCAACGAGATAGGAGGAGAGCCCCATGGAGCTGCTCCTACTGACCTCCGACCCCAACCCGGATGCGGTCCTGCCGTCGTTGACGCTTCTGGCGCACAACGTCCGGCCCGCGCCGACCGAGGTGTCGTCCCTGCTGGAGGCGAGCAGCGCGGATGTCGCGCTGGTCGACGCCCGCACCGACCTGGCCGCCGCGCGCGGTCTGTGCCGGCTGCTCGGGAGCACCGGGTCCTCGGTGCCGGTGGTCGCGGTCCTCACCGAGGGCGGCCTGGTGGCCGTCAACGCGGACTGGGGCCTGGACGACATCCTGCTGCCCGGCACCGGGCCCGCCGAGCTCGACGCGCGCTTGCGGCTGCTGGTCGGGCGCAACGGTGGGGTCGCCAGCCCGGAGAACACCGGCAAGATCACCCTGGGTGAGCTGGTGATCGACGAGGGCACCTACACCGCGCGCCTGCGTGGTCGCCCGCTCGACCTCACCTACAAGGAATTCGAGCTGCTCAAGTACCTCGCACAGCACGCGGGCCGGGTGTTCACCCGCGCGCAGCTGCTGCAGGAGGTCTGGGGCTACGACTTCTTCGGAGGCACCCGCACCGTCGACGTGCACGTGCGACGCCTGCGCGCCAAGCTCGGCACCGAGTACGAGTCGCTGATCGGCACCGTGCGCAATGTCGGCTACAAGGCCGTGCGCCCGGCCCGGACTGCGACAGCCAAGGGCGAGCCCGCGGTGACCTTCGTCGACGAGGACATCGACGGCGACGACTCCTACGTCCCGGTCAACGGCACCGCGCAGTAACACGGTCGGCGCTGCGCGGTAGCAGGTCGACACCGTGTGGTGGCGCCGGTCGGCGCGTCGCAATACGGTGGTCGGGGTGCAGCACCAGCGCTCGGGCCGACCGCGCGGTGGACCCGGCCGCACACCGAGGAGGATGGCGATGCCGGACACAGCAACCTTGACTTGGACCGATCGGGTCGAGCCCGGCACCGCGAAAAAGGTGCGCGAACTGCTCGAACGCGCCGCCGGCATCGACGGTGTCGCCCCGGTCTCCGAGCAAGCTGTGCTGTCGCTGGCCGAGGCTGACCCGTCGACAAGGCATGTGCTCGCGAAACGCGCGGGCGAGGTGGTCGGCTACGCGAATCTTGTTGCGGCACATGACGAACACCCCGCGATGGCCGAGGTCGCCGTCGCCCCGGCCGCGCGGGGGGCAGGCATCGGCGCGGATCTGGTCCGCGCCGCGCTGACCGAGGGTGGACCGGGCGCGCGAGTGTGGGCACACGGTGACCTGCCCGCGGCCAGGGCGCTGGCAACCGGCCTCGGCCTGAAAACGGCCCGTGAGCTGTGGCAGATGCGCCGCTCGCTGGCAACTCCGGAGCTACCGGAACTCGAGATCCCCGAAGACCTCATCGTGCGCACCTACGCGGGCCCCGTGGACGACCTCGAGCTCCTGCGCGTGAACAACGCGGCGTTCGCCTGGCATCCCGAGCAGGGCGGCTGGGCCGAGCGCGATATCGCCGCCCGCCGCGCGGAATCCTGGTTCGAACCGGCCGGTCTGTTTCTGGCTTTCGACGCCGCCGACCCCGACCGCCTGCTCGGTTTCCACTGGACCAAACAGGCTCCCGACGCCGCGCCCGCCGGTGAGGTGTACGTGGTCGGCATCGACCCGTCGGCGCAGGGGCGTGGCCTCGGCCGACTGCTCACGCTGGCCGGTCTGCGGCACCTGCGCGCGGCTGGATCCACCGAAGTCCTGCTCTACACCGAGGCCGACAACACCGCCGCCGTGCACACCTATACCAAGCTCGGATTCGCCACCGCCCACGTCGATGTCGCGTACTCGCTGCCCTGATGCGAGACACCTCACATGCGAGATGAATTCTCGGGCGCCAGGAGAATATTGCGAGGATGACCGGGTAAGCGCGAGTAAAACTGGGGCTAACGTCACATACAGGGCACTGATCGCGCCGGGCTGTTCATTCTCCGTTAACCCACATCGGGCCAACTGTCAACCGGACGACCTTAGGTTACTTCTGGGCGGCACCGTCGTCGCCTGGTGCGCGCATTCCTCCGGGACAGCGAGCGCCAGCCAGCCTCACTCGGGCCGGTGAGGGACCGAGTGAGACACCCAGCATTGTCGGAGGAAAAGTGAACTTCAAGCGCACCAGTGCCCTGGTCGGCGTCTTCGCCGTGGGCGCCATGACCCTGGCCGCCTGTGGCAGTGACGACAACACCGGTGGCGATCCGAGCAACGCGGCCAACACCAGCGTCGCTTGCGGTGGCAAGAAGGCGCTCAAGGCGTCGGGTGCTTCGTCGCAGAAGAACGCCATGGAGCGTTTCGTCGCCGCGTACGAGGCCAACTGCGACGGCTTCACCCTCAACTACACCTCCAGTGGCTCGGGCGCGGGCGTCAACGAGTTCCTCGGCGGCCAGACCGATTTCGGTGGCTCCGACTCGGCGCTGAGCTCCAAGAAGGAAGAGCCGGCCAAGGCCGCGGAGCGTTGCGGCGCCCCCGCGTGGAACCTGCCGACCGTCTTCGGCCCGATCGCCATCACCTACAACGTCGACGGCGTCACCGACCTGGTGCTCGACGGCCCGACCGCCGCCAAGGTGTTCAACGGCTCCGTCGCCACCTGGGATGCCCCCGAGATCAAGGCGCTCAACCCCAACGCCAAGCTCCCCTCGGAGAAGATCGCCGTGATCTTCCGCTCCGACGAGTCGGGCACCACCGACAACTTCCAGCTCTACCTCGACGCGGCCTCGGACGGCGCGTGGGGCAAGGGCGGCGGCAAGACCTTCAACGGTGGCGTCGGTGAAGGCGCCAAGGGCAACGAGGGCACCTCGGCCGCGATCAAGAACACCAAGAACTCGATCACCTACAACGAGTGGTCCTTCGCCAAGGCGCAGAACCTGTCCATCTCGCAGATCATCACCTCCGCGAGCAAGGACCCGGTGAAGCTGTCGGCCGAGACCGCCGCCAAGGCCATCGACGGCGTGAAGGTCAAGGGCGAGGGCAACGACCTGGTCCTCGACACCAGCTCGTTCTACAAGCCGACCGTCGCCGGCTCGTACCCGATCGTCATGGCCACCTACGAGGTCGTGTGCTCCAAGTACGCCGACGCCGAGACCAGCAAGGCCGTCAAGGCGTTCCTGACCTCGGCCGTCACCAACGGCCAGTCCGGTCTGACCGAGGCAGGCTACGTGCCGCTGCCCGACGCGTTCAAGACCAAGCTGACCACCGCGATCAACGCCATTTCCTGATCGCTTTCTGGCCATGACCATGCACCCTGAGGTGACCGCGGTGGGCTCGTCGAATTCGACGGGCCCACGGGCGGCCGGAGATACTGCGAATATGCCGACCGAACCGAAAATCGACAAGGCCCCTGACGGGGGTCGTACCGGCCGCCTGAACGCCGAGACGATCTTCCGGTGGACGGCCACCGCGGCGGGCGCGACGATCGTCGCCGCCATCGCGTTGATCGCGCTGTTCCTGCTGATCCGCGCGGTCCCCTCGCTCATGGCCGACAACGCCAACTTCTTCACCAGCACCGAGTTCTCGACCGGTGACGCCAACAATCTCCGCTTCGGTATCCGCGACCTGTTCATGGTCACGGTCTTGAGCTCGGTGTTCGCGCTCATCGTCGCGGTGCCGATCGGTGTCGGTATCGCGCTGTTCCTGACGCACTACGCGCCGTCGCGACTCGGCAGGCCGTTCACGATGCTGATCGACCTGCTCGCCGCGGTGCCCTCGATCGTGTTCGGTCTGTGGGGCTTCCTCGTGCTGGCGCCGCAGATCGCGCCGGTGCAGGAATTCCTGAACGAGAACCTTGGCTGGTTCTTCCTGTTCTCCGACGGCAATGTCTCGATCGCGGGCGGCGGCACCATCTTCACCGCGGGCGTCGTGCTCGCGGTGATGATCCTGCCGATCATCACCTCGGTGGCCCGCGAGGTGTTCGCGCTCACGCCCCGCGCGCACATCGAAGCCGCGCAGGCGCTCGGCGCCACCAAGTGGGAAGTCGTGCGGATGACCGTGCTGCCCTACGGCCGCAGCGGTGTGATCGCGGGTTCCATGCTCGGCCTCGGCCGCGCCCTCGGTGAGACGATCGCCGTCCTTGTCGTGCTGCGTACCGCGAGCAACGCGGGTACCTGGTCGCTGTTCGACGGCGGCTACACCTTCGCCTCCAAGATCGCCTCGGCGGCCTCGGAGTTCAGTTCACCGCTGCCCACCGGCGCCTATATCGCGGCCGGCTTCGTTCTGTTCGCGCTGACCTTCGTCGTCAACGCGCTGGCCCGCCTGGCCTCCGGTGGAAAGGTGAACGGCTGATGACCACCACGACGACGCTCGACAAGCCGCTCAAGGCGCCGACCTTCCGGCACGTCAGTACCGGCAGGCGGATCAAGAACAACATCGCCACCGGCCTGGTGACCCTCTGCTTCCTCATCGCGCTGATCCCCCTGGTGTGGGTGCTCGGCCTGGTGATCAGCAAGGGTTTCACCGCGGTCATCTCGTCGGACTGGTGGTTCAATTCGCAGAAGGGCATCCTGCCCGACCAGACCGGTGGCGGTGTCTACCACGCCATCTACGGCACCATCGTCCAGGCGACGGTCGCCTCCGTGATCGCGGTGCCGCTGGGCATCATGGGCGCGGTCTACCTGGTCGAATACGGTCGCGGTCGACTCGCGAAGGTCACCACCTTCATGGTTGACATTCTGGCCGGTGTGCCCTCGATCGTCGCCGCACTGTTCATCTTCGCGCTCTGGATCGCCACTTTCGGCATGCCGCAGAGCTCCTTCGCCGTCTCGCTCGCGCTGGTGCTGCTGATGCTGCCGGTCGTGGTGCGCAGCACCGAGGAAATGTTGAAGCTGGTGCCCGACGAGTTGCGTGAGGCGTCCTACGCGCTCGGTGTGCCGAAGTGGAAGACCATCCTGCGGATCGTCATTCCCACGGCCGCGCCCGGCATGATCTCCGGCATCCTGCTCTCCGTGGCCCGCGTCATGGGTGAGACCGCGCCGGTGCTCGTGCTGGTCGGCTACAGCAAGTCGATCAACCAGAACATCTTCGACGGCAACATGGCTTCGCTGCCGCTGCTGATCTACCAAGAGCTGGCCAACCCGGAGGCCGCCGGCCGCGAACGTGTCTGGGGTGCGGCGTTCACGCTGATCCTCATGATCGCCCTGCTGTACCTGGCTGCCGCCGGCGTCAACAAGCTGCTCACCCGGAACCGATAGAAGCGAACGGAATACTTCTCATGGCCAAGCGGATCGACGTCAAAGATCTCAACATCTATTACGGCAGCTTCCACGCCGTGGCGAATGTGGAACTGACCGTGCTGCCGCGCAGCGTCACCGCCTTCATCGGTCCCTCCGGCTGTGGCAAGTCCACCGTGCTGCGCTCGCTCAACCGCATGCACGAGGTGACCCCGAACGCTCGCGTCGAAGGTGCCGTGCTGCTCGACGGCGAGGACATCTACAGCTCCTCGATCGACCCGGTCGGCGTGCGCCGCACCATCGGCATGGTGTTCCAGCGCCCGAACCCGTTCCCCACCATGTCGATTCGCGACAATGTGGTGGCCGGGCTCAAGCTGCAGGGCGTGCGCAACAAGAAGGAACTCGACGAGGTCGCCGAGCGCTCGCTCAAGGGCGCCAACCTCTGGAACGAGGTCAAGGACCGGCTCGACAAGCCCGGTGGCAGCCTCTCCGGTGGTCAGCAGCAGCGTCTGTGCATCGCCCGCGCCATCGCGGTCTCGCCCGACGTCCTGCTGATGGACGAGCCGTGTTCGGCCCTGGACCCGATCTCCACCCTGGCGATCGAGGACCTGATCACCGAGCTCAAGAAAGAGTTCACGATCGTCATCGTCACGCACAACATGCAGCAGGCCGCCCGCGTGAGTGACCAGACCGGTTTCTTCAACCTCGAGGCGCAGGGCAAGCCCGGCCGTCTGATCGAGATCGACGACACCGAGAAGATCTTCTCCAACCCCACCCAGCGCGCCACGGAGGACTACATCTCCGGCCGCTTCGGGTAAGAAGTGAATACGCGAAAGGCCCGTGCAGCGACTGCACGGGCCTTTCGCGTTGCAGGACAAGAGATTTCGTCCGCACATCGGTAACTCGCCGGGTGCAGGCGGACCTGACCCGCGACAACAGTCCGGCCGCCGACGCAAACTCCCCGCGACTCAGGTCTGGCCTGAATACGCGGGGAGCCGGGACAGCTCTCAGCTGGTTTCGAGGTCCTCGTCACCTGGGAGGACACCGGTGACCAGGAAGATCACGCGGCGGCCGATCTCCACGGCGTGGTCGGCGAAGCGCTCGTAGTAGCGGCCGAGCAGGGTGACGTCCACAGCGGCGGCCACACCGTACTTCCAGTCACGGTCCATCAGGAGGGTGAACAGGTGGCGGTGGAGGTCGTCCATCGCCTCGTCGTCCTGGTTGAGCTGGGCGGCGCGCTCGGGGTCGCGGGTCTCGAGCACCTCTTTGGCGCCCGCGCCCATGTTGACCGCGATGCGGCCCATCTCCGCGAAGTAGCCGTTGACCGACTCGGGCAGGGCGTGGGCGGGGTGGCGGCGGCGGGTCACCTTGGCGACGTGCAGCGCGAGCGCGCCCATCCGGTTGACATCGGCGACGATCTGGATCGCGCTGACGACCTGACGCAGGTCGCCCGCGACGGGGGCCTGCAGGGCGAGCAGCGCGAAGGCCTTCTCCTCGGCCTCGGTGATCATCACCGAGATCTGATCCTGCTCACCGATGACCTGCTCGGCCAGACCCAGGTCGGCCTGGAGCAGCGACTGGGTGGCCTGTTCCATGGCCTGGCCAGCGAGACCGGCCATCTCACCAAGGAGGTTGGCGAGGTCGGCCATTTGCTCGTTGTAGATGACACGCATGATTGCAAACCCTAGTGGGTACCCGGACCCCTGTCACCCAACACCGGGTTAATGCCGCGTGGCAGTGTCATGGCAGGTCAGCGGAGGTAACGCCTACTTGCAGGTGTCGTCGGCGGCGTTCATGTGCTCGAGATCGGACGGCAGCGCGACCGGACCCGCGCTGTGCGGCTCACCGATCGGCACGTTCGGCAGTTCCGCGCCGACCGCGGTAGCAGTGCGGACCGTGCCGCCGAAATCGGCACCGACCACCACTTCGATGATGCTGCCCAGCTCGTTGGCCTGTTCCAGGACCGCGCCGGGGATGGTGCTCGCGACGGTGGCCGCCTCGGCCTCCAGCCCAGCGGCGAAACGGATCTTGGAGGTCTGCGACTGGCCGCCGGAGTAGTTGCCGGTGCTGTAGATCCCGAAGCCCTGATAGCCGAGCTTGGAGGCGACGGTCTTGGCCGCGCCCGCCGTGCCCGAACCGTTGGATACCAGCAGCGACATCGTGCCGGGGGCCACCGCGTACTGCTTCGGCGCGACCGGGGCCGGTGACGGCGCCGAGCTCTCGACTTCGGGCGCCTTGGTCTCGCCCGGCAGCGGCTGATCGTCGATGACGGCGCGGAAGATCGCCTTGATGTCGGATTCGCGCGGAATCTCGTTGCCGTATGCGGTGGTGCCCGCGGTCGGGATGGTCAGGAAGGTCACCGCGCCCGCGTCCATCTTCTGCAGCGAACGGCCGAGCAGCAGCAGGTCCTGCGGGGTCACCTTGTCGACGAAGGTGTGGTTGGAGAACTCCTGGATGAACCCGTTGAGCTTGCCAGGATCGAAGAGGACCTTGCTCGACAACGCCCCACGCAACAGCGACGCGAGGAAGCGCTGCTGCCGGTTGATCCGGTCGTAGTCGCTGCGTTCCTCGCCGATCACGTGCCTGGCGCGCACGTAGTTGAGCGCGGTCTCGCCGTTGACCCGCTGCTTGCCGGAGGTCTCGAGCACCGGGCCGAGCACACCATCGATGATCGGCTTGGTCGAGCACACCTCGACACCGTCGACCTGGTCGACCATGGCCTCGAAACCGGCGAAGTCGATGCCGATGAAGTGGCCGATGGTCAGGCCCGACATCTTGCGCACCACGTCGACGAGGCATTTGGGGCCACCGAGGGCGTACACGGCGTTGAGCTTGTCGCCCATGGCCGAGGGGAACTTCTGGTCGGTGTAGGCGGCCTTCTCGTTGTCCCAGCCCGCGCACACCGGGCGGGTGACGTCGAGGTCACGCGGGAACGACACGACCACCACGCGCGAACGGTTCTTCGGGATGTGCACCAGCATCGCCGTGTCGGCGCGGGCGCCTTCGGTGTCGGTGGCCGAGCCCGCGCCCATGTCGGCGTTGACGCCGGCTCTGGTATCGGTGCCGACGATGAGGTAGTTCTCGTCGCCGAGCTGCATATCGCCGTCGAGCACGTCACCGGAGGCGCCGCCACCGAGGGCGTCGATTTGATTGAGGCTGTTGCCGGTGGCCTGGAGATAGCTCCAGCCGCCGCCGGTGATCACCAGCGCGAGTACCGCGACGACCGTCAGCGCGACCCGTCCGGCATACCGTGCCTGCTTGCTCCGGCGGTCGTTCGTACCCGCGCGACTGCCCGGCCGACGTGGCGGTGCGGCGGACGCGGTTTTGACCGGCCTTGCCCGCTCGGGCTCAGGGGCGGGGGCGACCGTGGGCAGGATGTCGGTGGGGGGGTCGACGGGACCCACCCGCCGCGCTGGGGCGGCGGTGCGCGGCTGCTGGTTCGGCTGGGCGGGCAGCGCGGTGGTTGCGGTGCGGTCGGCGGGGGATTCGGCGCGATGCGACGGCGTACCCGCGATGTCGTCGACGACGGGGGAGCCGTCGGTGCGTGGGGCGATATCGGGGCGCGGGGTGGGGCGCGGCGCCTGTTCGCGGGCGCGGCGGCCCGCACGCGAGTCGGGGTCGGCGCTTTCGGTGGGGGGCACGCGTCTGCCGCGTCGGGTGCGTTCGCTGTCGACCCGGTTGACGAGGTCGGCGACGGTCAGCGGGGCGGCGTCCTGCGCCGCGTCCGCGTGCCGGGACCGTCGCGAGCCGGTTTCCGGTTGCTCGGTGGGTTCGGCCGTCGGGTAGCGCTCCCAGGGGGCGCGATTTCCGGGCCGGGGCGTACGCCCGCGCCGATCGTCACCCACCAACGAACCTCACTTCTCTATCTGGCGCAGCCTGCGCGTCATCGCCCGGCCCCGATTCGAACCGAAGTCGAACGATCCCGCAATGATAACGATTCCGCCACGAGTGGCCACTCCAGTGCACACCGGAATCGCTGACGATGTGATCGCGACACTCGAAGACCGGACGGAAAGCCCTGCTCGAGCGCGTGCTGTGGCCCGAAATAGCGATGGCTTACGAATTGATGTCAGCTTGTTATCGGCGCCGGATCGCGCCCCCGCGCGTCCTCAACCGCCGCTGTGCATCACATCGGCCGCCGCGGGGACGGTGTCGTCCTCGGGATCGTCGAGCCAGCCCTCGGGGAGCACGACCTTGGTCTGCGGCGAACCCTGCCGACCGCGCGGACCGAGCGCGTCCGTGGGGAACGGCACCGTCGGGTCGAGCTGTCCGACGAGCTCCTCGATCTGCGACAGCTTCGACACCGTGGCGAAGCTGCGCCGCAGCTGTGAGCCGACCGGGAACCCCATCAGGTACCAGGCCATGTGCTTGCGGATATCGCGCATGGCCTTGTCCTCACCGTCGTGTTCGGTGAGCAGGGTGGCGTGGCGCACCAGGATCTCGCCGACGCGGCCGAGCGTCGGCCCCTCGGGGATCGGTTCGCCGCGCAGGGCCGCGCTGAGTTCGGCGAACAGCCACGGCCTGCCCAGGCAGCCGCGGCCGACAACCACGCCGTCGCAGCCGGTTTCGTGCATCATCCGCAGCGCGTCGTCGGCGGTGAAGATATCGCCGTTGCCGAGCACCGGGATGGAGGTGACGGCTTCCTTGAGCCGGGCGATGGCCGACCAGTCGGCCGCGCCCGAGTACAGCTGGGCCGCGGTGCGCGCGTGCAGCGCCACGGCGGCAGCGCCCTCGGCCTCGGCGATGCGGCCGGTGTCGAGGTAGGTGTGGTGGTCGTCATCGATGCCGACGCGGAACTTGAAGGTCACCGGCACGCCGGCGGGTTCGGCCGCGGCCACCATCTCGCGGACGATATTGGCGAACAGCCTGCGCTTGTACGGCAGCGCCGAGCCACCACCGAGCTTGGTCACCTTGCGGACCGGGCAGCCCAGATTGAGGTCGATGTGATCGGCCCAGCCCTCGCCCACGATGATCCGCACCGCTTCACCCAGCGTCTTGGGATCCACCCCGTAGAGCTGCATCGAGCGCGGATGCTCGTCGGCGTCGAACGACATCATGTGCAGCGTCTTCTCGTTGCGCTCGACCACCGCGCGTGCGGTGATCATCTCGCACACGTAGATCGAGGTCGCGCTGCCGAACTCCCGGCACAGTCTGCGGAAGGCGCGGTTGGTGATGCCCGCCATGGGCGCGAGCACGACCGGCGGATCGACCGGGTAGGGCCCGATCCGCAGCGCCGTCGGCGCCTGGGGCATCGTGGTAGTCACGGCTGCCATTCTCTCATCCGGCTCGATGTGATCGATCTCGCGCATCGAGGACTTTGCCCGGGTCATGACCGCCATCACGACCGCGCACCTCGGTTTACCTGTTACTCGCAGTACGAGCATTGTTCGCGACTCAGTAGCCTGGACAAGCTGGCATCGTCGCCTCCGGCGGTGCGCTGTCCCCACGTAATCGGAGAAGAAGACCCCCATGGCCGAAAGCAACGAAGGCGCCACCGACCTCACGAAAACCCCCGCCGAGCCCGCGAAGGGCACCGTCGCCGTGCGCGTTTCCTCGCTGGTCGGCGGCGGTGTGATCGCCGTCCTCGCGATCATCGCGCTCGTGCTCGGCGTGCTGCTCGGCTCGGCCCGCTCGGAGATCTCCGACACGAAGGACCAGGCCGCCGACAACGCGAAGGCCGAGCAGATCGCCCTCGACTACTCCGTCGGCTCGGCGAGCCTGAACTATCAGGACGTCAACGCCTGGGTCGCCAAGCTCAAGGCAGGCACTTCGCCCGAGCTGTCGAAGAAGTTCGACGCCACCGGCGCCAAGCTCGAGCAGATCATCATCCCGCTGAAGTGGACCTCCACCGCGACGCCGATCACCGCGAAGGTGCTCTCGCAGGAGGGCGAGGTCTACAAGGTCGCCGCCTTCGTGGACGTGAGCACCACCAACGCCCAGAACCCCGACGGCCTGCGCAACACCGTCACCTACAACATCACCGTCGACGCGGGCCAGGCCTGGAAGATCACCGATGTCGGCAGCGCCGACGGCGCCCTTCCGATCAAGTAGCTCGCACAAAAAGCGCCGCCCACCTGCGAAGGTGGGCGGCGCTTTTACTTGGGCAGACCTAGACGCTGATCATCTCGCGCTTCTTGGCTTCGCGGGCGAGCATCCGGTCGCGCTGCTCCTCGAACTTCAGCACGTCCTCGCCCAGCTTCTCCAGGAAGCCGGCCAGCCGCTCACGAGTGGCCTCGCCGCGGGCGGTGAAATCGGTGCGGTCGAAGACATTCCACTTCTTGAGCACCGGCTGCACGACCTCTTCGAGGTGCTGGCGCAGGTCGTAGATGCCGTGCTTGGCCATGAGTACGCCGTTGCGACGGAAGTTCGGCATGCCCGCACCGGGCATCTGGAAGTTCTCGACGATCATCGAGATCGCTTCGATGGTCTGGTCGGGGCTCAGGTCCATCGCCGCGCCGCAGAGGTTGCGGTAGAAGATCATGTGCAGGTTCTCGTCGGCGGCGACGCGCTGCAGCATGCGGTCGGCGATCGGGTCGTCACAGACCTTGCCGGTGTTGCGGTGGCTCACCCGGGTGGCCAGTTCCTGGAAGGTCACGTAGGCGACCGAGTGCAGGAAGCCCGCGTCGACCTCTGCGGGGGAGGCGAAGCCGTTGGTCATGTGGATCATCCGCGCCTCTTCGAGGGCGACCGGATCCACGCCACGGGTGACGACCAGGTAATCGCGCATCACGATGCCGTGCCGGTTCTCCTCGGCGGTCCAGCGACCGACCCAGGTGCCCCAGGCGCCGTCCTGGGAGAAGTTCTCGGCGATCTCACGGTGGTAGGACGGCAGATTGTCCTCGGTGAGCAGGTTGGTGATCATGGCCGCCTTGGCGACCTCGCTGAGCTTGGACTGCTCAGGATCCCAATCGATGCCGCCCATGGCGGCGAAGTTGCGGCCCTCGTCCCACGGGACGTAGTCGTGCGGATGCCATTCTTTGGCGAGCGACATGTGGCGGTTGACGTTTTCCTCGGCAACCGGCTCCAACTCCGTGAGCAGTTCGAGTTGAGTCAGATCCCTTGCCATGTAAAAACCCTTCGCTGTCGTGCTTGCGGTCGAACGTCGCGATGCGGCCATACCTTACGGCACCGTAGGTGTGATGCGAAACGCAACAGAGCCATTTTCCGGCGATATTGAGCAACGCCACAACTCGCGGATCGGCCCGATGGTCGTGCTGACGAGTCTAGGCGTTCGGCCCGCAGCATAGGGACTATCGCTGCGGGCCTCGCGACGTTAGCTACAGGTAGATGAACAGTGTCAGCGCTTCCCGCCGAGCAGGCCGCCGAGGCCACCGCTGCCGTTCTTCGACAGCGCCTCGCCGATCATGCCGCCGAGCCCGCCGGTGTTACTGCTCCCGCCGAGCAGCCCGCCGAGCAGATCGCCGAGACCGCCGCCGGAGGCCTGCGTCTGCTGTGGTGCCGCGGCACCACCGCCGGTGAGCTGTTTGGCCATGTAGGCGAGCACGATCGGGGCCAGGATGGGCAGCAGCTTGCCGATCAGATCGTTGCCACCGGTTCCGCCGCCCGCGCCGAGTGCGCTGATGACAGTGTTCTTTTCGTCGCCGAAGACATTGTCGACGATCTTCTCGCCGTCACCGACATCCACCTGCCGCAGATCCACCGCGCCTTCGCCTTCGACGAGGCCGCCGTGGTTGTCGAGCGCGCCGAGCAGTGATGCCGCGCCCTGTGGCTGGGCGGCGTTGGCCTGGAGTCCGCCGAGCAGCGTGGGCAGCGCGGCCTGCACGGCCGTTGTCGCGGTCGCCTGGTCGACACCGAGCTGGTCGGCGATCTGGGCGATGGGAACTTGGGAGAGCAAATCATCGAAGGAAGTCATCGGCTCCGCCTGAGGTTGTGGGCGCCCGGTAGCCCGGGTCCAGCTCAGCGTACGTCGCCGACACGTGACGATGGTCACGTGTGGTGGTGCGTGGTGCCCCCTGTAGGACTCGAACCTACGACCTAGTGATTAAAAGTCACCAGCTCTACCAACTGAGCTAAAGGGGCGCGCAGCGGAGTCTAGCGGACGCTGTGCCGAAGGGCCGAATAGTGGTCCCGGGTCGGGTCGGGGGCGCCTGGTCGCCGCTGGTGGCAGCCGGTAACAACGCGGACGCCGCCGACGATTCGGTGGTAAACACCTGGTGCCCAGCGGCGTTCACGCTGGGGGTTGCGTATGGTCGTCGAATACTGTTGTATCGCAACATCTTTCGACGAGCAGGGGTGCAGCAGCGATGGAGAGGTCCAAGGTGGGCGCCGGTCTCGCGACCGTTCGGCGAACTTCGGCGGTGCCGGTGAGCCGGTCAACCGGGCTGCGCGCCTATGGAATTCGTACCCGATGTAACCATTCCGGTTGCGCTTCGTTTGCTGATCTGGATAACCGAACCGGATGTTCGGATGGGTACTCGAATCGCCGCGTGTCGACTCGGGAATACGGGTACGGTGATCGTCTGGTGAATTTCGAAACAATCACCGGTGCCGCGTTTTCCGTGGCTCCGGTGCAGGGTGCGGCGTTTCGGAATTCATCGACCGATTGCAGGCCGAGGTGATCGCGATGGGTGCGCGAACTCCCGGCAAAGGGGTAGTCGCTACCGCAGGAGGAGGCGGTTCTCACAGGTGGCGGGGCCGCTGTGCGAGGCACCGCGAGTCTTTCATACCGAAAGTTTGAATTAAAACCACAATTCGCGCCAACGGTCTGTATTGGCCGTCGGCGTCGAGAAGGTTCGGAGGCGTTTCGAGCATGGCACGGCAGCAAGAGCGGGCGCGCCGGACACGCGCGGCGATAATCAAGTCCGCGGCCGTCGAGTTCGGGAAGAGCGGATATGCGGCGGCATCGCTCAACCGCATTCTGGAAGGTTCGCGCGCTACCAAAGGGGCGATGTACTTCCACTTCGACTCCAAGGAAGACCTGGCGCGCGCGGTACTGGAGACCGCGGTCGAGCGCTACCGGATCTGCGCGGAGCGCTGGCTCGCGCGCGCCGACCTCGGCCCACTCGACGTGCTCCACGGCATGGTCGACGAGATCGCGCTTCGACTCGAGCACGACACCATCGTGCAAGCCGAGTACCGCCTGGTGATCGAACCCGACTTCCATCGCGATACCGGTAACGGCGGCAGCCGCATCGTCGGCCGCGCCACCCGCGTGCTCGCGGTCCGCGCCATCGACGACGGTCAGCTGCGCGCCGACGCCGACCCGGACCGCTTCACCCGGACCCTGTCCGCGGCACTGGCGGGCCAGCGCTATCTGGTCGACCCGATCGCCAACGGTTCCGCGGCCGACCTGCGCGCCCGCTTCGCCGAGGTGCTGGAGGTTATCGTGGAGGCGATGGCCACCCCGGTGTGGATCCAGAACTTCCGCACCGAGGGCTGGCGCGAGCAAGCACGCCTGGATGACCTCGGTTTGGGCGCCTGACCAGGCGATTTGGAAGTCCGCACTCACCTGTCATAAGCTATGCGAGCTCCCAACGGAAACGTTGAAGCCGCCCCGGAGAGATTCGGAACGAGCCCCCTTCGTCTAGCGGCCTAGGACGCCGCCCTTTCAAGGCGGTAGCGCGGGTTCGAATCCCGTAGGGGGTACAGTCTTCGGACTGTGTCTAGCAGTACTGCAGAAGCATGGCCCTGTAGCGCAGTTGGTTAGCGCGCCGCCCTGTCACGGCGGAGGTCGCGGGTTCGAGTCCCGTCAGGGTCGCACGTAGTACCAGAGCAATCCGGTACTTCCGGCCAGGTAGCTCAGTTGGTACGAGCGACCGCCTGAAAAGCGGTAGGTCGCCGGTTCGATCCCGGCTCTGGCCACCTTCGATCCCCTCACCATTGACGTGGTGGGGGGATTTTTTCGCGTATCGGCCCGGTCAGCTCGTGACCGGCATCCGCAGTGCGTTCACCCACAGCCGGGTGACCGTGTAGACGATCTCCTCGACCGGGCGCGCCTTGCCGTCGAGGACCCCGTCACCGGTGACGAAATAGTTGAAGGCCAGCCTGCTGACCATCCCTGACAACGCCCGCGACGACAGCATCGGATCCAGCTCGGGATCGGCGAGGCCGCGCCGCTGGAGATCGGCGATGCTGCGGGCGTTGCGGTGGATGAACGCGTCGGCTCGTTCCTGGCGGAGCTTGCTGAACTCGGGGTCGATATTGGCGACCTGCTCGAGCAGCCCCATCAACTTCGCGTTGCGCTTGTAGGCCTCGAAGTAGGCCAGATTGCTGGCTTCGACGATCGACACGGGATCGTTGTCGCCGGCCACATGCTCCATTCCCGGATGCATCATGTCTTCCTGGGCGTGCTCCAGGATGGCCGCGAAGATCTCCTCTTTGCTGGCGAAATAGGTGTAGAAGGTGCCCGAGGAGCAGTTGGCTTCCTGGGTGATGTCCAGGAGCCGGGCATCGAGATACCCCATGCGCTCGAACACCTTCCGGCCCGCGTCGATCAGTGCGGTCCTGGTGCGCAGGCCGCGCGGAGTCGCAGGCAGCTCGCGCAGCAGCGAGGTGCGCGCCATCGATGGCGGCGAGCTGTCGCCTGCGGTCTCCGCGCGTCGTTCCATGTCCTATTTATAGCGTGGTGCCGATGCCGAACTGTTCGGCGAGCCGTCGCCGGGTCGGCGGCATCGGTCCACGATCTCCTTTCGCATGCTCGATGTGGTGTTCACGGGTGGAAGACGAGCCTGCCGACGGTGTCGCCGTCGCCGAGACGGCCGAGGCCGTCGGGGACCTCGCCGAGCGAAAGGCGTTCGCTGATCAGCGGCTTGACCTGCCCGGCCGCGGCGAGCCGGGTCAGCTCGGCGTGGCAGTCGTGGATCGCCCGCTGGTTGTACTGCTTGTACAGACCCCAGTGCAGGCCGATGATCGAATAGTTCTTGATCAGCGCGTGATTGAGCGCGGGCTGGGGGATGGTGCCGCCCGCGAAGCCGATCACCAGGATGCGACCTTCGAAGGCGATGCATTTGGTCGACTTGGCGTAGGCGTCGCCGCCGACCGGGTCGTAGACCACGTCGGCGCCGCGCCCGTCGGTGAACTCCTTGACGATCGGCACGAAATCCGATGTGTGCCGGTCGATCACGAGGTCGGCACCGAGCTCGCGGCAGTAGTCGGCCTTCGCCTGCCCGCCGACGACACCGATCACCCGTGCCCCCACGGCCTTGCCCAACTGCACGGCGCTACTGCCGACACCGCCTGCCGCGGCGTGCACGAGCAGCGTCTCGCCGCGCAGCAGCCGAGTCCGGCGGTGCAGTGCGAACCAGCTCGTCTGATAGCCGATGACCAGCGCGGACGCCTCGGCGTCGTCGAGGGAATCCGGTGCGGGAAAAGCACTCTCGGCATCGAGCACCGCCAGCTCGGCGAACGCGCCGCCGGGTAGATTCGCGGTGCCGACGATCCGGTCACCGATCGCGAACCGGTCGACCCCGGCACCGATCGCCAGCACCTCACCGCACAGTTCGACACCGGGCGTGAACGGCAGCGGTGGCTTGATCTGATACTGCCCACGACACAGCAACACGTCGGGGAAGTTGGCCGGCGCCGCGAGCACGCGCACCAGCAACTGCCCCGGTCCGGCTACCGGGTCGTCGATGTCGTTGAACTGCAATACGTCTCGTGGTTCGCCGAGCTCGGCGACCTGCCATGCCTTCATCGTGATCAGTCCTTCGGTCCGCCGGCGACGTAAATGACCTGCCCGGAGACGAACCCCGCGCCCTCGCTCGCCAGGAACGCCGCGGTGTGCGCGATGTCGTCCGGCGTGCCGGTCCGGTTGACCGGAATCTGCGCGGCGGCCGCCCGCTTGAACTCGTCGAAGTCCATGCCGATCCGCGCGGCCGTCGCGGCGGTCATCTCGGTCTCGATGAAGCCGGGGGCGATCGCGTTGGCGGTGACGCCGAACTTGCCGAGTTCGAAGGCGAGGGTCTTGGTGAAGCCCTGCATGCCCGCCTTGGCAGCGGAGTAGTTGGCCTGGCCGCGGTTGCCGAGTGCCGAAGTGCTCGACAGGTTGACGACGCGGCCGAACTTCGCCGCCACCATGTGCTGCTGCACCGCGCGGGTCATCAGGAAGGCGCCGCGCAGGTGCACGTTCATGACCGCGTCCCAGTCGTCGACGGTCATCTTGAACAGCAGGTTGTCGCGGAGGATGCCCGCGTTGTTCACGAGCACGGTCGGCGCGCCCAGTTCGGCGGACACCCGCTCGACGGCCGCGGCGACGGAGGCCTCGTCGGCGACATCGGCGCCGACCGCGAGTGCGGTGCCGCCCGCCGTCTCGATGGCGTCGACCGTTGTCTTACCGGCTGATTCGTCGAGGTCGAGCACGGCGACGGCCATACCGTCGGCGGCCAACCGGGTCGCGATGGCGGCGCCGATGCCGCGGGCGGCGCCGGTCACGATGGCGGTGCGGGTCATGTCTGCTCCTGTCTAGCTTTCTTCGGTGACGTCGAGTGCCTTGTGCACGATCGCGTCGATGCGTTCGATGGTCGGCGTGCCCGCGGCTGCCCTGTTCTGCGGTGTGTCCAGCGCTCGGCGGAGCACGCCCTCGGCGATGACGGCGAGCTTCCACAGCCCGAAGGCGTGCCAGTACCGGAGGGCGGCCGGGTCGCGCCCGGTCAGCGCGAGGTAGGCGGTGGCCATCTCGGCGCGGTTCGGGAATCCGGGCAGCGTGGACGCGGGGAAGTCGCCACCGGTGTCCTCGCCCGGTTCGGGCCAGTAGGCGAGCAGGCTGCCCATGTCGGCCAGCGGGTCGCCGAGGGTGGACAGTTCCCAGTCCAGCGCGGCAACCACTTCGCCGGTGGTCCGTGCGGTGATGACATTGCGCAGATGGAAATCGCCGTGCACCAGGGTGATCTCACGCTGCTCCGGTGCCGTCGCGACGAGTCTGCGGGTGAGTTCGTCGAGCTCGGGAAGTTCGCGGGTTTTGGACTGTTCCCACTGGCCACCCCACCGCTTGAGCTGACGCTGCGCGTAGGGCTTGTGGCTGGCCAGATCCGTGAGGCCGACGGCGTCCAGGTCGACGGCGTGGATCTCGGCCAGTGTGCGCGGCAGCGATTCGGCGATGGCCCGACGACGGTGCGGCGTCAGCGATTCCACGATGTCCATGGTGTCGACCACCTGCCCGTCGACGTATTCCATCAGCACCATCGGGACCTCGGCCACCGCCGGATCGTCGACGACGCCGAGAATCCGCGGGCACGGCACCGCGGTGGATTCCAGCGCCGCCATGATCCTGGCCTCGCGCACCACGTCGTGCGCGGAGGCGAGCAGGTGACCAAGCGGCGGCCTGCGCAGCACCCACCGGTGGTCCGCGTCATCGCGCACCAGGTAGGTCAGATTCGATTGGCCGAGGCCGATCCGGTCGAAACGCAGTGGCGCCGTGTGCTCGATGCCGAGCGTGGCGAACCAACCGGCGACCGCGACCGGGTCGACACCGACCACCTCGCGCACCTCAGACATTGACCACGGCTGCGCGCCGGAACGGCGCGGCATCACCGAGCCGCTGGCCGCCGTCGATCACCAGGGTCTCGCCGGTGATCCAGCTCGCCGCGTCGGAGACCAGGAAGGCCACCGCGGCTGCGATGTCGGCGGGTTCGCCGATCCGGTCGAGCGCGGTCGAGGCCGTGAGGGCCTGCTCGTGCTCGCGCCACAGAGCCTCGGCCAGTTTGGTCCGCACCACGCCCGGTGCGACGGAGTTGACGCGCACCTTCGGCGACAGCTCCAGCGCCAACTGCTCGGTGAGGTGGATCAGCGCGGCCTTTGACGCGTTGTACAGCCCGATGTTCGGCTCCATGCTCAGTCCGCCGATGGAGGTGGTGTTGACGACGGCGCCGCCGTGCTCGCCCATCCACGCCCGGGTGACCAGCGACGTCCACAGCACGGGAGCCCACAGATTCACATCGAAGATCTTGGCGAAGCGGGCGTGATCCTGGTCGATCGTCGGCCCGAACGCGGGGTTGGTGCCCGCGTTGTTGACCAGGATGTCGACGCTGCCGAACCGTTCCATGGTCAGCTCCACGCAGCGCCGCGCGGCGTCTTCGTCCACCACGTGGGCGCCGACGCCGATCGCGGTGCCGACGACCTGGGCGGCGGCCGCGTCAGCGGATTCCTGCGTCCGCGCGGTCACTACGACATTCGCGCCCGCCGCGGCCAGTTCCTGGGCGATCGCCAGTCCGATACCGCGCGAGGCACCGGTGACGATGGCGGTGCGGCCGGTCAGATCAAGTCCGGTCATCTCAGTTGCTCTCCTTGTACTTGCCGAGTTCCTGGCGGGCGATGGCCCGCTTGTGCACTTCGTCGGGTCCGTCGGCCAGGCGCAGCGTGCGCAGGTGCGCCCAGGCCATGGCGAGCGGGTAGTCGTCGGTGACACCACCCGCGCCGTATACCTGGATGGCCCGGTCGACGACCTGCAGCGCGATCTTCGGCGCGGCCACCTTGATGGCGGCGATCTCGGTGCGCGCGGCCTTGTTACCGACGGTGTCCATCAGATGCGCGGCCTTGAGCGTGAGCAGCCGGACCATCTCGATATCGATGCGCGACTCCGCGATCCAGTCCCCGATATTGGCGTTCTCGGCCACCGGCTTACCGAAGGTGACCCGCTGCTGCGCGCGCTTGCACATCATCTCCAGCGCGCGCTCGGCCATGCCGATGCTGCGCATGCAGTGGTGGATGCGGCCGGGCCCGAGCCGGGCCTGGCTGATCGCGAACCCCTCGCCCTCACCTTTGAGCACATCGGTGGCCGGCACCCGCACGTCGGCGAAGTCGATCTCGGCGTGGCCTTCGCGGTCCTGGTAGCCGAACACCGGCAGCCCGCGCAGGATCGTCACGCCCGGTGCGTCGATCGGGACCACCATCATGGTCTGCTGGCGGTGCGGTGCCGCGGTGGGATCGGTCTTGCCCATCACGATCATCACGCGACAGTTGCGGTGCAAGGCGTTGCTGGCGAACCACTTTCGGCCGTTGAGCACGTAGTCTTCGCCGTCGCGCACCATCGACAGTTCGATGTTGGTGGCATCGGAGCTGGCCACCCGCGGTTCGGTCATCGCGAAGGCCGAGGCCATGGTGCCGTCGAGTAGCGGCTTCAGGTACTTCTCTTTGTGCTCTTCGGTGCCGAACAGTTCGAGCACTTCCATGTTGCCGGTGTCGGGGGCGTTGCAGTTGCAGGCCTCCGACGCGAGGTGGCTGCGGCCCATGATCTCGGCCAGCGGCGCGTATTCGAGGTTGGTCAGGCCGGGGCCGCGGCCGGGGTGCGGGTGGAAGAGGTTCCAGAGTCCGCGCCGCTTGGCCTCGGCTTTGAGTTCTTCCACGATCGGTGGCTGGAAGTGCGGGTCACCGGATTCGCGCATCTGCTCGTCGTAGACGGCTTCGGCCGGGTAGACGTGCGCGTCCATGAAGTCGAGCAGGTCTTCGGAGTACTTCTTCGCGCGATCGCTGAGATCGAACAGTGACATGGATTTCTCTCTCGTTCAGTGGGTTTCGGCCAGCAGTGACGCCTGGTAGCGCCGCATGCCGCGCAGCCAGCGGTCGTAATCGGCGCCTTTGTGGCGGTACATCTCCAGTACTTCGGGGTGCGGCAGGATCAGGAATTCCTCGGCGGCGACGGCCGCGAGCACGATGGCGGCCACCTCGGCGGGTTCGAGGACAGTGCCCGCCGCGACGACGGCGCGGGTCGCGGTGGCGCCGAGTTCCTCGCCCGAATCCCGGCCCGCGTACAGCAGTTTCGTGTTGACGCCCATCGGGCAGAGGCAGCTGACGCGAATACCCTTGTCGCCGTAAGTGACACTGAGCCACTCGGCGAACCCGACGGCCGCGTGCTTGCTCACCGAGTAGGTGGCCGAACCGATCTGGGTGAGCAGGCCTGCGGCGGAGGCGGTGCTGATGAAGTAGCCCTCACCGCGTTCGGCCCACTCCGGTACCAGCAACCGCGCGGCGCGGATGTGGGCGCGCAGGTTCACGTCGAGGGCACGGTCCCAATCGTCGTCGGTGACGTCGAGGCCGGGGGCGCCGACGATGCCCGCGTTGGCGAAGTACAGGTCCACCGGCCCGAAGTGCCGCTGCGCCACCGCGATCAGGCCCTTGATCTCCTCGGTGACGGCGGCATCCGCGCCGACACCGACGGTGGCACCGGGGTGCTCGGCGTTGATCCGCTCCGCCACCGCGAGCGCGGCGGGTTCGTCGAGGTCCGACACCACCACCTTCGCTCCGGCTGCGGCGAGGGCGGCGGCCAGCGCGGCGCCGATGCCCGCACCGCCACCGGTCACGATGGCCACCTTGTCGGCAATGTTCACGAGAAGTCCTTTCGCTCGGGCTGTTTCCAGCCCGAGCAACAGTCGAATCGAAGGGGATCTGTCAGTACAGCTGGGTGCCGGGCACCGCCTCCGGGTCGTCGCGGACCGCGGGGGTGTTGGTCTCGCGCAGCTTCCACGCGCTGAACACGGTGATCAGCCCCATGGCCATCAGGAACAGCGAAACCCCGGTGGTGGAACCGGTTTCGGCGATGATCGCGGTCATGATGAACGGGGTGCCGCCGCTGATGGTGATCGCGGCCAGCTGGTAGGCCAGCGAGGCGCCCGAGTACCGCACCCGAGGGGCGAACAGCTCACCCATGAAGGCCGCGAGCGGGCCGTAGGTGAGCGCCTGCATGGCCGCGCCGACCGCCACCGCCACGAAGACGGCGAGCACGCTGGCGGTATTGACCAGCCCGAAGAACGGGAACGCCCACAGCGCCATCCCGGCGCCGCCGATCAGGATCAGTGGTCGCCTGCCGACCCGGTCCGAAAGGGCGCCCGCCCACAGGATCACCCCGGTGAGCAGGCCGGAGGAGACCAGCGAGATCGCCAGCAGCGCATTGCGATTCATACCGAGTTCGGCGGTGCCGTAGCTGAGCAGACCCGCGATGCTCACGTAGAACAGCGAGTTGGTGCCCGCCAGCAGACCGCAGCCGAGCAGGATGGTGCGCCAGTGCCCCTTGACCGCCTCGGCCAGTGGGGCCTGGGCGACGGCGGGAGTCTTCTGCTTTTTCGCGGTCGCGGCCTGCAACTCGCGGAATTCGGGGGAGTCCTCGACCTTGGTGTGGATGTAGAGCACCACGGGGAACAGCAGCGCGCTGGCCAGGAACGGCACGCGCCAGCCCCAGCTGAGGAAGGCGTCGGTCGACAGCGCCGCGGTGGCGGCCAGGAACACCAGGTTGCCCATGATCAAGCCGAGCGGCACGCCCATCTGCCCGAAGGTGCCGGCGAACCCGCGCTTCTTCGGGCCCGCCGATTCGGTGAGCAGCAGCACGATCCCGCCCCACTGGCCGCCGCAGGCGATGCCCTGCACGAAGCGCAGCGTCACCAGCAGCACGGGCGCGAGCACCCCGATCGTGCCGGTGCTCGGCAGACAGCCGATCGCGAAGGTGGCCAGGCCCATGGCAAGCAGGCAGACGACGACCACGGGCTTGCGGCCGTACCGGTCGCCGAAGTGCCCGGCCAGCAGGCCACCGAGCGGGCGGGCGACGAAGCCCGCCCAGAAGGTGCTGAACGAGAGCAGGGTGCCCATCAGCGCCGAGGCGTCGGGGAAGAACACGTGCGGGAACACCAGCGCGGCGGCGGTGCCGTAGAGGAAGAAGTCGTACCACTCGATCGAACTGCCGACC
Source organism: Nocardia sp. FBN12 (assembly GCF_050320175.1). Lineage (GTDB taxonomy): Bacteria > Actinomycetota > Actinomycetes > Mycobacteriales > Mycobacteriaceae > Nocardia. Next base: position 6,665,518 of record NZ_CP190048.1, read on the forward strand.
AGGCCCGCGGCGAGCAACTTGCGATGCGCGCGTTTGGTCGCGGCCGGCGACGGTGCTGTGTCGGGCAAGGTCGGCGGTGTTTCGATGCCTGTCCGCAGGCCGGGTTCGATCATCGTGAACTCCTCGGTGAATCCGCAGGGATGAAACTATTGGAACTTGACGTCAACTTCAAGTGAGTGAGCGCTTGCTCAGTGTGATTCACTGAACATGTAATGTCAATCACAGGCATAGCGAAGGGGTATCAGGTGGCCGAGCTGCTCGACGACGACCCACTGGCCGACCCGGCGACCGGCCTCGGCGACACCACCCAGCGCCTCCTGGACGCCGCGGTAGTGCTGTTCTCCGACAAGGGTTTCGAGGCCACGCGCACCAGGGACATCACCGCACAGGCGGGGTTGAGCCCGGCGGCGATGTATGTGCACTTCGCCTCGAAGGAGGATGTGCTCTTCCGGTTGGTCGAGCACGCGGTCGCCAACACCTTGACCATCATCGAAGCCGCCGTCGCGCCCCACCACGAGCCGGTGGACCGGATCAGGGCCCTGGTCACCGCGTTCAGCATCCTGCACGCGCGCAGCTATCGGCGGGCGCGGATCGCCCAGTACGAGAGCAGGCATCTCGCCCCGGGGCACCACGAGATCGTCGCCGCGATTCGCCGCCGGATTCGGCAGGCCGCGGTCGCGGAGGTGCGGGCGGGGATCGAGCGCGGCGTGTTCACCGTCGCCGACCCCCGCGTCGCCGTGCTGGCGATGATGTCGCTGGGGATCGACATCTGCCGGTGGTACCGGCCCGGCGGTGAGTTCACCCCGGAGGAACTCGGCGACATCAACGCCGATCTGGTGCTCAGGATCCTGCGCGCCCCCGGCTATTGACGAGGGTGGCGATCCAGGTGCGGGTGTCGGCGGGGTCGATCACGTCGTCGAGTTCGAAACCGGTGGCGGCGGTGAGTGCCTTGCCCTGCTGGTAGGCCAGGGTGAGCAACTGCTGGAACAGTGTCTCGCGTTCGCCGGGATCCGCCACGGCGGCAAGCTCTTTGCTGAAGCCGAGGCGAACGGCACCCTCGAGGCCCATCGGGCCGATCTCGCCGGTGGGCCAGGCGACGGTGAAGTTCGGTGCGTGGAAGTGGCCCGCTGTCATGGCCATCGCACCGAGGCCGTAGCCCTTGCGCAGGATGATCGTGCCGAACGGGACGCTCAGTTGCGCGCCGAGTACGAACAGCTTGCTGAACCGGCGCACCGTCGCGGTCTTCTCCGCCTCCGGCCCGACCATGAAACCCGGTGTGTCACACAGGGAGACGACCGGTAGCCCGAAGAATTGGCACAGGGTGAGGAACTCGCCCATCTTGTCGGCCGCCTCGGCGTCGATGGCACCGCCCAGGTGGTGGCTGCTGTTGGCGATCAGGCCGAACGGTTCGCCGTGCACCCGGACCAGCGCGGTGACGATGCCGACGCCGTAGTCCGGTCGCAGCTCGAGCGCCGAGCCGACATCGACGATCGCGTCGATGGCCCGATGGATGTCGTAGGCGCGTAACCGGTTCTCCGGCACCACATGTCGAGCCAGCCGAGGATCGGGTGCTTCGAAATCGGCGGTGCGGCCCTGGAAGTAGCTCAGATACTGCTTGGCCAGTGCCACCGCGTGCGCCTCGTCGCGAGCCACCAGGTCGACCACGCCGTTGCGCCGCTGCACCTCGATCGGGCCGATGTCGGTGGGGCGGTAGGCACCGAGCCCGCCGCCTTCGATCATGGCCGGGCCGCCCATGCCGATATTGGCGTCGGGCGTCGCGATGATCACGTCGCAGGTGCCGGCCAGGGCGGCGTTGCCCGCGAAGCACCGGCCCGACACGATCGTCACCAGCGGGACCTTGCCGCGCAGGGCGCCGAGTGCGCGGAAGGTCGTCACGTCCAGGCCCATGCCGGTCGTGTCGGTGTCGCCCGGCCTGCCGCCCCCGCCCTCGGCGAACAGGACCACCGGGATCCGCTTACGTTCGGCGAGTTCGAAGGCGCGATCGGTTTTGGCGTGGTTGTTCTTGCCCTGGGTGCCCGCGAGCACGGTGTAGTCGTAGGAGATCACCACCGCTTCGGCGTTGTCGAAGCGGTCGGCGCCGATTGTCGCCAAACCGGTGACCAGGCCGTCGGCGGGGGTGTTGGCGATGAGGTCTTCCTCGGTGCGCCGGGTTCGTTGGGCGGCGAAGGCGAGGGCGCCGTATTCGACGAAGCTGCCCTCGTCGACCAGGTCGGCGATGTTCGCCCTGGCGGTGCGGCGCCCGAGCTTGTGTCTCTTGGCCACGGCGGCCGGGCGGGATTCGTCCAGGGTCACCTGGTGTCTCGCGCGAATCTCGTCGACATCGGCGCGGGAACGGTCGGGGTCGAGTTCGGTCTGCGCGCTGCCGGTTTCGTCGGCGCCGGTGCGGGTGATGATGACCAGTGGGTCGCCGGGCGCGACGACTTGGCCGGGGCGGACGAGGACCCGCACGGTCCTGGCCGCGTCCGGCGCGGTGAGTACGTGCTGCATCTTCATCGCCTCTAGCACGGCGAGCTGGCCACCGGCGGCGATGTCGGCTCCCTCGGCCGTCACCTCGACCACTGTGCCCGCGAGTTGGGCGCGCACGGCCTCCTGGCCCGGATACAGCTCGACCGCGGTGATCGCCGGCTCGGGCTGATCGGTCTGTGCCGCCGCGACCAGGTCGGGCAGTCGCTCGGTGAGAAAGCCGGTGGTGGCCAGGCCGGTCTGGAAGGTGCTGTCGGCCAGTATCTCTCGCAGGAACGAGATATTGGTGCCGATGCCGGTCACGGTGAACTCGCCGAGCGCGGTCGCGGATTTGCGGGCGGCGGCGGGGAACGGTCCGCGGGTGCGGGTGATCACCTTGGCCAGCAGTGAGTCGTAGCGCGGGCTCGGGGTGAGCCCGGGGCGGCCGAAGGTGTCGACCCGCACGCCGGGGCCGGTCGGGGGAGCGAAGGTGGTCAGTGTGCCGGTGGTCGGTATCGCCGCACCGTCGGCCGTCATCGTCTCCATGTTGACCCTGGCCTGGATCGCGATCCCGTCCGCGATCGCCGGATCACCGGTGGATGCTGTTCCGTCGGCGCGGATTCCACTAGGCAAGCGCAGGTCGTCGAACGGGGTGCCCTCGGCGATCGCGAGTTGTACGGCAACAAGATCGACGCCGGTCACTTCTTCGGTGACGGTGTGCTCCACCTGGATTCGTGGATTGACCTCGAGGAACACGAATTCGGTGCCGGATACCAGGAATTCGACGGTGGCCAGCCCGCGATAGCCCACATGGGCGCACAGCCGAGCCGCCGCCGAATGGAGCTGGCGCCGCACCGTATCCGAAAGTCCTTGGGCCGGAGCGATTTCGAGTAGTTTCTGATGCCTGCGCTGCACGCTGCAATCGCGATCGCCCAGTGCCAGCGCCGTGCCGTCGGTAGCGACGATCTGCACTTCGATGTGCCGGGCGTTCTCGAACAGCGTCTCGGCGAAGACGGCGGGATTGCCGAAGCCGAGCTGTGCCTCCGCGGCGCACTGGCGGTAGGCGTCGTCGATCTCCTCGGCGGTCCGCACCACCCGCATGCCACGACCGCCGCCACCGGCCAGCGCTTTGATCATGATCGCGCCCGGTCGGCCGGCGAAGAACGCGTGGACCTGCTCGGCGGTGGCCGATCCCTCGGTCGCGGGCAGCACGGGCACCCCCGCGGCCACGGCGGTCGCCCGGGCCGTGGACTTGTCGCCGAACAGGTCGAGTACGGCGGGATCCGGTCCGACGAAGGTGATCCCGTCGGCCGCGCAGGCACGCGCGAATTCGGCGTTCTCGCTGAGGAATCCGTAGCCGGGATGGATAGCGGAGGCGCCGGATTCCTTGGCGGCGGCCAGGATCGCGGCCTGGTCGAGATAGGTCGCGGCGCCGGTGCCCGCCAAGCCGATCGCCTCGCCCGCGGCGTGCACGTCGGTATTGTCGGCGTCGTCCTCGGCGTAGACCGCCACGGCGTCGATGCCGATCTCGGTGGCGGTGCGGATGATGCGCAGGGCGATCTCGCCGCGGTTGGCGATCAGCAGCTTCACTGGATGTCCTCGGATTCGGTGGCGGCGATGCGCTCGGTCATGGTGAACAGCTCGCCCTTGCGGATCTTGCCGGTCGCCGTCATCGGCAATTCGTCGAGAATCTGGATCTCGGGAACCTTGTAACCGGCCATGTTCTGTTTGGCCCAGCTCCGCAATTCGGCCGGCGCGACCGAGGATTCGGGAATCAGCTGAACGAAGGCGAGGGGCACCTGCCCACGCTGTGGATCGGGCTTGGGCACCACACCGACCGTCTGAATCTGCGGGTGCAGCATCAGCAGCGATTCGACCTCGGACGGGAAGACGCTCATCCCGTTGACCTTGATCATCTCCTTGTTCCTGGCCAGATAGTGCAGGGCGCCGAATTCGTTCAGCTTGCCGACGTCGCCGGTCTGCAACCAGCCCGCGCGCACGGTCGCCGCGGTGGCTTCGGGATTGCCGTAGTACCGGGTGAGGATCGAGGGGCTGCGCACGATGATCTGGCCTTCGGTGCCGATCGGAACCGGTACGCCGTCGTCGTCGACGATCAGGATGTCGGTGCCGGGGACCGGCAGGCCGCAGAACACCGGCTCGCTGCGCAGGTCGTAGTCGTCGTCCTGGAGGCCGAGGGTGAAGGTATCGGCGGTGTGCGTCTCGGTCATCCCATAGCTGGTCTCGCGCAGGGTGAGTCCCGTTGCCGCGCGCCACCGGGCCCGGATCTCGGCGTTCAGTTTCACCACGAACGAGATGCCGGTGGTGTTCTCCAGCGCGATGAGGCCGGCGGGGTCGAACGCGGGGTGGTCCAGCATTTCCACGTAGTTGTCGATCATGGCGACCATCGAGGTGACCCGGTAGCGGTCGAGCAGGCTCAGTGCGGTCCCGGCGTCCCAGCGGTTCATCAGCACCGCGGTGCCGCCGTTCACGAGCGGCAACAGGATGCCGAAGTCCTCGCCCGCGATCCAGAACACCGGCAGGAAGTTCAGCGCGACGATCGCGCGTTCGCCTACCGGGAAGCCGTTGGCGACGGTGGCGGTCGCGGCGGTGTAGACCATGTGGCGCTGGGTGTGCTCACAGCCCTTGGGCATGCCGGTGGTGCCGCCGGTGTAGTTCAGGGCTGCCAGCGCGTCGGGATCAGCGGGTTGCGCTGGGGCGCGCGGGCTTTCGATGATCCGGTGCCAGTCGGTGTCGGCGGTGGTTGTCTCGAAGGGCGCGGCGACGGCGGGTGCGGCGGCGAACATGTCCGACAGCGCGGTGTACGCGAGGAGTCGCAGCGGGGTGTCCGCGCGTACCTCGTCGACCAGCGGGGCCAGATTGTCCTGGGCGAGCAGGATTGTCACGCCCGCGTCGGTGAGTTCGTGGCGCAGTTCGTGTGCGCGGAACAGTGGGTTGATCGGCACGTGCACCGCGCCGATCTTCAGGATGCCGAGCATGGCGACGAGGAACTGCGGACAGTTGCTCAGATACACCCCGACCCGGTCGCCCTTCTCGGCGCCGTTCGCGAGCAGCCAGCCGGCGAAACGGTCGGAGAGCTCGTCGTATTCGGCGTAGCTGACGTCACGGCCGTAGTACGCGATCGCGGTGGCGTCGGGCCTAAGTGCCGCCCAGTGGCGCAGGTAGTCGACCACGGCCATCGACTCGATCGGATACGCCACCGCGCGCGGGACCTGGGCGGGCCAGGCCGCGGTCTGGCGCGCCTGGATCTCCGCGAGCGCGGTGCTGAACGTGGACGGGGCGATGGTTGGTTCGACGGTCATGGGCACATCCGTTCCGGTGCGGGTCTAGCGGGTGAAGCCGATCAGTCGTTCGGCGATGGCGATGTGGTCGGTGATGAACTGTTCGTGCCGGTCGTGGCCCGCGCCCGCGAGCCGGGAGGCGCCGATGAGCAGCGCGTCGGCGAGGGTCTCGACGATCCGCGCGGGCGGCGCGCACGGATCGATCCCGCCGCGCACCTCGTCGCGTTCGAGAAACGCGGTGAACCGCTTGCGCAGGCGAGTACGCACCTGCGACCACTTGGCGCCGATGGCGGGATCGATGCCGGCCCTGTGCTCGATCAGCGCCACCAGCGCGCCGTTGGCGAACACCGCCTCCGCGAACGCCCGCGTCGTGGCCCCGATGACCGCCACCGGTTCGGTGACCTCGACGTCCACCACGAGCTGCGCGTCGAGAAACTGGGCGCAGACCCGCTCGGTGATCGCCCCGAATACCTCGTCCTTCGACGAGAAGTACGCGTAGAACGTCGCCCGCGAAACTCGCGCCCGCGTCGTGATCGTCTCCACCGACGTCTGGTCGTACCCCCACTCGGCGAAACACCCCGCCGCCGCATCGAGCAGCTCACCCCGTCGCGGGCCCGCACTGTCCTTCCGGGCAGACCGAGCCCGCTCCTGCGCCTCACTTGTGGTCACCGTCACAAGTGTTGTTGACGTTGACGTCAATGTCAATGCGCATTCTGTCCCCTGACCTGTCCGGTTACCGAATCCGGCACCCACCGGGTAATATCCCCCGACGTAACGAAGCAAGGCCCTGTAGCGCAGTTGGTTAGCGCGCCGCCCTGTCACGGCGGAGGTCGCGGGTTCGAGTCCCGTCAGGGTCGCAACACCGAAAGTCCCCCACACCGATTCCGGTGCGGGGGACTTTCGTGTTCGACGACCTGTTCAGGCGCGGTGGTCTAGGCCCGTCCCGACGCGATCCGCCCGCAGCGCCGTCCCGGGCATCATGAAGCCGCCACCACGGTGGTGAGGCCGCCCAGGACCAGGCACAGCGGCGCGTAGACGCGCCTGTTGAGACGCCGATAGACCGCCGGGGTATCCGCCGAACCGCTGCTCGGGTCGACGAAGCCCCACGCGGCCCGGGCGAGCAGCACGCCCGCGACCGTCCAGGTGGCGGTGGTGACCATCCAGCCGGGGAACGGCGAGGTCCAGATTCCGGCGCGGAGCAGCAGCGCGTAGCCCGCGGCGGTGAGCGCGGCGGTGACGGCGAGACAGGCGGGGATGAACCAGCGGCCCGGCGGCGGTTCGTCTTTCGTCCAGCCCATGGCGGCGTGGGCGAGGTCGAGCTGGGTTTTCCATGGCCACGGTGAGACGGTCCACACGGCGTGGAGCAGGCCGACTCCGGTCAGCAGTGCGGCGGTGGTGCCCGCGATCGCGTTCATGCTTCAACGATCGCGGTTGACTCGGCGATGCTCGTCGGCCGCTGGTCTCGATGTTCTCGTCCTCCAGGATGAGGACGGTTCAGCGCCGGGACGGTCCGACCAGGCCGGTCTCGTAGGCGAGCACCACGGCCTCAACCCGGTCGCGCAGACCCAATTTGGCGAGTACGTGGCCGACATGGGTCTTCACGGTGGCTTCGGACAGGTGCAGGCGCGCGGCGATGTCGCGATTGGTGTCGCCGGTGGCGATCTCGAGCAAGGTGCCGAATTCGCGCGGCGTGAGAGTGGCCCGAATACGTAGCGCCGCTTCGGTATTCGCGGTCGGCGTCGCGGCGACATGCGAGATCAGGCGGCGCGTTGTCGACGGTGCGACGACCCCGTGCCCGGCGTGGACCATGCGAATGGCGTCGACGATCTCCTCGCCGCGCGCGTCCTTGAGCAGGAAGCCGCTCGCGCCGGCGCGGATGGCCGGGAAGACGTAGTCATCGAGGTCGAAGGTAGTCAGGGCGATCACGCGGCAGCGCGGTTGTTCGGCGGTGATGATCGCGGTCGCCTCGATGCCGTCGAGCTCGGGCATGCGCAGATCCATGAGCACGACATCGACCGGACGGGTGCGCACGGCCGCCACCGCTTCGTCGCCGTTCGCCGCCTCGCCGACCAGTTCCAGATCGGCCTGGCTGTGCACCATCATCCGAAGGGCCGATCGCATCAGCTCTTGGTCGTCGGCGATCAGCACCCGGACGCGCGTTGTGTCGCTCAGCACGGCACCCGCACCTGCACCAGCCAGCCACCGTCGGTCGGCCCGGCGGACAGCGTGCCACCGACAGCGTCGACGCGTTCCCGCATACCGACCAGCCCCTTTCCGTGCCCGGCCGGCTCCGTCGATGGCCCGGTGTTGGTCACCCGCACCGCGATCGCGGCATCGACCGTCGTCAGGCTGACCCGAGCGCGCGGACGGTCGCCGGCGTGGCGGGTCACATTGGTGAGCGATTCCTGGACGACCCGGTACAGCGTGAGGCCGACGGCGGGGGTCACACGCAGGTGGTGGTCCATCGCCAGTTCGACGTCGACGCCCGACTCCCGCACACGGTCGACGAGCGCGGGCAGATCCTGCAGGCCTGGCTGCGGCTCGGTCGACGCCGATTCGTCGCGGAGCACATCGAGCAGGCCGCGCATCTCGGTGAGCGCCTCGCGACCCGCATCGGCGATGGTGGTGAGGATTTCGGTGGCGCGTTCGGGTGCGTTCGGCACGATCAGCCGACCGGCCTCGGCATGGCTGACCATCACGGCCAAGGAATGCGCGACGACATCGTGCATCTCGCGCGCGATCCGGCGGCGTTCGTCGGCCGCGGCCCGTTCGGCCAGTTGCGACGTCCACGCGGCCCGGGTCGCGCGGTAGCGGCCGAGCGCCCACGCGGCGGTCGTCCCACCGAATGCCGTGGTGGACAACAACAGCCACCATGCCCATGCCTCGATGGGCGCCGCGGTGAATTCCCACAGTCTGGCCAAGGTCAGCAGGCTGCCCGTCAGCCCGACGCCGAGCGCGGCGGTGGGCCACGGTGGCGTCGTGTGCGCGCTCACCGCGTACAACAGGGCGAAGAAGCACAGAATGCTCGGCAACAGGATCGGGCTGTAGCGGCTCGACTCCGAGAAGTCGGTGACCCCATCGATATCGGGCGCGACCAGCAGCGCCGCACATCCACCGATGCCGATCGCGAACGACGGAATCGGCCAGCGGCGGGCCGTCGCGACGCAGACGTGCAGCGCGAGCAGCGCGATGGTCAAAGCGAGCACCCACGGGGCCGAGACACCGCTCACCCGCACCGATTGCAGACTCGCGGGCAGCAGCATCGCTGCCATGACCACGGCCAGCGCCGGCTGCGCGCCGTGCCCGAACAGCCGAGGGCTGTTCATCTGGATCGACACGAGCTCAATCTACGCGGGCTGCTCCTCAGGCGCGGTGGTCGATGCTGGTGATGCGGTGGCGGCCGGGGGCCACCTCGGTGGTGCGCATGACCTGGTCGATTTTCTCGGTGGTGGCGTCGCCCGGCCATTTCTGGTGGATGGTGACGTTCCAGAGGGTGGGGTCGGCGGCGTCGGCCTTGGTGATGTGGACGCAGTATTTGACGTCGAGGGGCAGCGAGCCGATGCCGGCGGCCAGGGCGGAGGCGTCGCCCACGTGGGCGTTGTCGGTGACGAAGGAGCGGGCCTTGGCGGCGTCGCGGTCGACGTAGTAGCTGTATTCGAAGCCGAGGATGGCGCCCTCGGGGGTGGCGGTGTCGCCGCGTTCGGCGCTGATGGTGATCGAGGGCGTGCGAAAGGATTCGCAGCCCGACAGGGCATGGGCGGGCAGCGGGGGGACCGGGGTGGACGCTGTGGCGCGCGTGCCGGAGACGGCGGCTTGGGTGGTGGTTTTCGGTGTGTCGGCGGGGCCGAGGAAGATGGTGGCGGCCAAGCCGAGGATGACGACGAAGGCGAGGGCGCCGACGACGCCCTTGATCGCGGCCGCGGCTTTCGCCCGGCCGCCGCTCTCGTCGTAGCGTTCGTCGTCGAAGTTCTTACGGGGGCGCCGCGCGATCTGGCCGCCGCCGCCGAAGTCCTTGAGGCGTGGCAATACCGGCATCTCGACGTGGTCGCCGCTCTGTTCGGTGGCGGTGGTGGTGGCCCAGTCGTTCCAGTCCACATCGTCACCGCGTGGGGTCTGGGCGGGCGCGTCGCCGTCGTTCCAGTCGTTCCAGTCACCCGTGAAGCCGTCGTCATCGGCCAGATTTCGGTACACCGGTTCGACGGCCGGGGGATGGAAAGGGTTGTCGTCGAACGGTTCCGGATCGGGCGGCGGCCAGGTCTCCGGGTTGGTACCGATCGTTTGCGGCTCGGCCTCACGCCGCCGCCTGCGCCGCCGTTTGCCCTGCGGGCGACGGCCGCCGGGCGGTGTGGCGTCCGGCGAGGCGAAGTAGGCGCCGAACGGATTGTCCATGCGGGTGTCCTAAGCCGGCGCCGGGACGACTCCCGGTTGACCGTGTTTGGGTGCGGCAGAGGGTTTTTCGGTCTCCTGATCCTGCTGCGGACGACTGCCTGGTGGAACCACCCCGCCTTGCATCGGCTGCTGGGCGGGCGCGGGTGTGCTCGGAGCCTGTTGGGGCTGTTCGGTTTTCGGCGCTTGGTTCGACTGGAACGGGGCGGCCGGGGCCGGTGTATCCGGCTTCGCCGATGCGCCGTTGTCGTTCGCGCCGCCCCCAGTGGTTCCGCCACCGGTGGTCCCGCCGCCGCTGGTGCCGCCACCAAGGCCGCCGAACAAGGTGTTCGTGCCAGTCCCACCACCATTGGTCGACGGCGAGGTGGGCGTGGTGCCCGCGGGTGCCGTCGACGTGCCGCCCTCGGTTCCGGTGGCGTTCGCGGCGAGTGTGTCGATCCCGGTGGTCGCCAGTTCGGAACCCTTGTCGATCCCGTGCATCGCGACCTCGGCGATCTTGTCGATCAGATGCGTACCGAAGGTGACACCGGCATCGATCGCGGCCGTCCCCAGCGACACCCCACCGTCGATCAGCGCCTCTTGTAACGCGATCTGCGCCGCTGTCGCCGGGTCAAGGTCTTCGTCATCGTCGTCATTCCATGAGGAGGTGCCGTTATTCCACGAGGACGTATCGGACCCGCCGGTGCCGAGCACATAGACCCCGGGCGCCACCTCCGTGGCGCCGGTGGGCACGGTCACCCCGTTGGTCCCGCCGAGATCGCTGGTGAGCCCCTTGGTGTCCCGGGTGTACTGATCCATCTCGGTGCTGGCGTTACCCACCACCCCGACCGCTTCGGAAATCGCCTCTTCGGCGAGCGCGACGATCGCGTCCAGGTTGTTCTCGTTCACCGCGGGCGCGGCCTTCTTCGCCTTGGCCCGGAAGTCCGCGATGATCGCGTCGACCTTGGCGGCGGCGGTCGACTGCGTCGAATGCGCCTGGCCGAGTAGTGCGCTCAACCTGGTCCCGCGATCGGCCGCGGCCGACACCTCGGTGGCGGTCTGCCGCAGCGCGGGTGTCGCCGGTGCCGCGGTCTCGGTCGACTCGAGCGCGTACAACCCGAGCCGATGCGGGTCCTCGGTCGCCGTGGTCGCGGCGGAGGCCGAGGTCAGCGCGGCGACCACCGAGGCATCGGGATCGGCGGAAGTATTACTGCCCAGCGAATTACGCAACTCGAGCAACGGCACCTCCAGCAGCGCGATCACCGGCGCGATCTTCGCCTCGGCCTCGGCGGGGGTGATCGTGCTCACGGTGGTCTCGGTGACCAGCGACTTGGAACGCATCACGCCACCTCGCCCTCGGCTGTGCGCAGATCGCCTGCCAGCCCGGTATCGATCCCGGTCACGGTGGCGCCGAAGCGATTCAGGATGTCCTGATAGGCGGTGACCAGATTGCCCGCCGTGCTCAACGTCGACGCGTGATCGCCCGCGGCCTGTGACCAGGCGGCGGCGAATTCACGTCCGAGCACGCCGAGCCCGGACAGGTCGACCCCGGCCGCGGTCGTCGTATCGGTGGCCGCTGTGCCAAGAAGTTCGGAAACCCGAGCTGCCGCACGCTGATAAGCGTCGAGCGCTGACGGGTCGAATGACATTTCTGCCACGATGTCTGCCCCTTCACGATCGCGGATCCCGGCACGGCCGGTGCTGAAAAGCGTAACCACCGCGCGCCGTTTGCGGGGGAGTCCAGTCCAGATGGAGGGATCGATCTCGAGACCGCGCAGGTCAAGCACTTTCGCCGCGAAGCCGGGGTGGTGCTGGTGTGACTGACGGGTCGGCGATCCCAACATGACCGGCGAGTAGGGTCAGCCACGTCATGTCTGTCCTGCTGTTCGCCCTACTCGGATTCGCCCTGCTCGACGCGCTCGACGTGCTGCTGGTGGCGATCACCACGGCCGTGGTCGCCGACGCCCGGCTCACCCGGCGCTCGCCGATGACGGGGGTGCTCAGCTTTCTCGGCGGTGTCTTCGCGGTCTCGGTGGCCTTCGGTGTGTGCACGGTGCTCGGCATCGACTTCCTGGTCCGGCTCCTCGACTTCGAGCTGACGCCGACCCTGCGCTACTGGGGCGAACTGGTGATCGGCCTGGTGCTGATCGCGGTCGCCGCGCTCCCGGTCGACACCACGGCCTCGACCGGCGGTCGCTGGGTCGGGCCGGTGCGCAAGTACCCGTGGCTGATGGGCGTGATCGGATTCACTCTGGGCTTGGCGAAGGTGCCGACCTCGGTGCCGTACCTCGCGGCGCTGGCGATGCTGTCCGCACAGCGCCCGCTGCCGGTCGGCTGGCCGCTGATCGTGGCGGCCTATTGCGCGATCGCGCTGGTTCTGCCCCTGGTCGTGCTGGCATTGGCCATGCGAAGGACGCCGCGCACGCGTCGGATATATCGCCTGCTCGTGCGGGCCATCACCCGCTACGGACCGCCCGCGATCCGCGTGCTCTTCGTCGTGTTCGGCATCGGATTGGTCGTCGACGCGCTGGTCCACGCTGGTCGGCTGTGGTGAGCGCCCGGCCCGGCCACTCAGGAAAGTGTCAGGGCCATCGAGTACCGTCATAACGAATCGATGACATGCTCCGTGCCCGGATGTTGGGCTGCGGGGCTATCCAGGTGAGCAGGGAGGGCGACCCTTGAGGGTTACCGTTGTTGTGCCGACCTACAACGAGCGGGAAAATCTGCCGGTGGCGGTGGAGCGGCTGACGGCTCTGCCGGTGTCCGATCTGCACGTGCTGGTCGTAGACGATAATTCACCCGACGGCACGGGTGACGTCGCTGACAAATTGGCCGCTGAGCTGCCGAACGTGGTGAGCGTGCTGCACCGCACCGAGAAGGACGGCCTCGGCCGCGCCTACATCGCGGGCATCACCGCCGCGCTCGACGAGGGCGCCGACGTGGTGATCCAGATGGACGCCGATCTGTCGCACCCCGCCGAGGTCATCCCGTCGATGTTGGAGAAGCTGGCAACGCCTGAGGTCGGCGTCGTGCTCGGCTCGCGCTACGTTCCCGGTGGCGAGGTCGCCGCGGAGTGGAAGTGGTATCGCAAGGCGCTGTCGGCGTGGGCGAATTTCTACGTGAACCTGATCCTGCGCCTCGGCGTGAAGGACGCGACCGCCGGTTTCAAGGCATGGAAAGCCGGAACCCTGCGCGACATCGACGTGGCGTCGATCCGTAGCAACGGTTACTCGTTCCAGGTGGAGATGAACTACCGCGCGATCAAGAAGGGTCACACGATCGCGGAGGTGCCGATCCGTTTCGAGGAGCGCACCATCGGCGCGTCGAAGATGAGCCTCAAGATCCAGCTCGAGTCGGCGATGATGCCGTGGAAGCTGCTTTTCGGCCGCTCGGTGTAATTTTTGACGCGAAGAAGGCCCCGCCGATGAATTCGGCGGGGCCTTTCGCTGTCTGTCACTTGGCGGTGATGCTGCGTCGCACACCTTCCAGCGCGATCACCATGACCGGCACCAGCACCACGTGCATCACCGACAGGGCGACGGTCGAGGCGGTGTCGAAGTCGGCGTCGACCGTCATTGCGATGGTCGCGAGCGACAGCAGCGAGCCGACCACAGCGGCGGTCCGCAGCACGCCGGTCCACAGGTAGGACAGCAGCACGGCGACAGTCAGTCCGATCAGCAGCGGCACGGTCGACATCATGATCACGCCGCCGGGTGCGACGGATTCGGTCTTGCCTTCCATCGTGACCATGAACGACCCGCCCGCGGCGGCGCCGATGGCCCAGACGATCAGATTCAGCACCAGGGCGGCGGCAGCGGCGCCCAGTACGGCGACGGGCCGGTTCAGTGCGGGGACGGTGTAGGTGGCGGGGGCGGTGGTGGTGGTGGTGGTGGTCATGATGTTCTCCCTCATTCGGTGGTGAGACCATCATCAAACCCAAACGATAGTTGAGGTCAAGCCTTAGTTCAGGATTCGCGCGCGGAGTCGATGAGATGCCGGTCACACCTGCCGATCCCGGCATCTACGACATGCGGTCGTAGCATGGCGGCGTGCGTTCACCGACGGATCACACCGCGCGCTTACGCGGCGCCGCGGTGGGTGCCGCGTCCGGTGCGGTCGCAGTGCTCGCGCACGGGCTCGGTGGCGCCACCGCACTCCCCACCGGATCGTCGATGGCCCTGTTGTTCGCCGCCTGCGCTCTGATCGGTGTCGTGGCCACCGCGCTGCCACGCGGGAACGGCCCGGTGTCGACCATGGCGGTGCTGGCTGTCGGCCAGTGCGTCGGGCACACCGCGCTGTCGCTGGGACATGTTCAGCACCACACCGTTTCGGCCGCGATGGTGCTCGCTCACCTGGTGGCGATCCCCGTCGGTACGATCGCGATTCGCGCCGCCGAGGTCGGGATGCGCCGGGCGATCACCAGCGTGCGACAGCTGGTCGTCGTGCTGGCCGGGGTCGGGTGCCCGCCCGCGCGGGTGGTCCGGCCACCCGCCGCCGACGAGCGCGCGGTGCTGCGGCAACTCCTCCTGCGACCGGATATCGGGCTTCGAGGTCCGCCCCGAGTGGGCGCGACCGTACTCACCCAAGCACCGGCGTAGGTCAACGCCACCGAATTCCGCCGCCCCGGTGGATGATTCGCTGTGCCGACCGGCCGGTCCTCGGTTCACCTCACCCGATGATCGGAGTTCTCCATGTCCGCGTACGCGCGTACCCATTTGCGTTCACCCCGTGCCGCCCGCCGTCTCGGCGCCGCGACCGCACTGTCCGTCCTGGCCTTCTTCGCCACCGCCTGCTCGGGTTCCGAACCCGCGGCCCCCGCGTCGGCGGGTGACCGGATCACCATGAGCGACCAGTGGATCAAGGCCGCCGACTCCGGCATGTCCGCCGCCTTCGGCATCCTGCGCAACACCGGTGACGCACCGGTGACCCTGGTCGCCGCGACCAGCCCGGCATCGGACCGGGTCGAAATCCACGAGGTCGTGCCCGACGGCACCGGGGCAAAGACCATGCGCCCCAAGGAAGGCGGCATCACCATCCCGGCGCACGGCGAAGTGACGCTGAAGCCCGGCGCCGAGCATCTGATGTTCATGGACCTGTTGCGGCCACTGCGCACCGGCGCGGAAACCTCGCTCACCCTCACCTTCTCCGACGGCTCGAGCACCGTCGTCCGCGCCCAGGTGCGCGATTTCGCCGGCGGCAAGGAGAACTACGCGCCGGGTGCCGAGAACCCCACGCACGGTGGCTGATCCGCACGCCGGGCTCTCCCGCCGCCGGTTGCTCGGCGGGGGAGCGGCGGCAGCGGGTGTCGTCGGTGCGGCTGGAATCGGCTGGGGCGCAGCCGGTCTCCGGGAAAGAGATCGGGACGACGCGCTCGACGTCGTTCCGTTCTACGGCACGCACCAGGCAGGCATCGAGACGACACCACCCGGCCACGTGGCCTTCGCCGGTTTCGACCTCGCACCCGGCGTCGGCCGCGAGGACGTCATCGGGCTGCTCCGGATCTGGACCGACGACGCGTCGCGGCTCACCCAGGGTCTGCCCGCGCTGGCCGACACCGAACCCGAACTCGCGGCCAGGCCCGCCCGTCTCACGGTCACGGTCGGGTTCGGCCCCGAGCTGTTCACCGTCGCCGGTCTCACCGCGCGACGGCCGAGCTGGTTGCGGCAGCTGCCGGCGTTTCCGGTCGACCGGCTCGAACCCGCCTACACCGGCGCCGACCTGGTACTCCAGGTCTGCGCGGAGGAGGCGACCACGGTCGCACACGCGGTTCGGGTGCTGTCCAAGCATGTGAAATCGCTGGTGACAGTGCGGTGGGTGCAGCGCGGCTTCCGGGACGCGCCGCATGGCCAGACCATGCGCAACCTGATGGGCCAGGTCGACGGCACCGTCAATATCGCCCCGCGCACGGTCGACTTCGATCGGCTGGTGTGGGACGACGGCGCGTCGACGCCGTGGCTGGCGGGCGGCACCTCGCTGGTGCTGCGCCGGATCGCCATGAACCTCGACAGCTGGGACGAACTCGACGCCGACGGTCGCGAACTGACCGTCGGCAGAAAGGTCACCACCGGTGCCCCGCTCACCGGCACCGCCGAGCACGACGAACCCGATCTGACGGCGGTCGACCGCAACGGCATCCCGATCATCCCGCCGTCCTCGCATGTCGCCCGCGCCAGGCACACCCACGACGGCGAACGGTTCCTGCGGCGTGGCTTCAACTACGACGAGGCGCCAGCCCCGGGGCAGCTGTCGAATTCGGGACTGCTGTTCGTCGCCTACCAGCGCGACGTCGACACCCAGTTCCTGCCGGTGCAGCAGCGGCTGGCGGAGTTCGACGCGCTGAACGAATGGACGACACCGGTCGGCTCGGCCGTGTTCGCGATTCCGCCCGGCGTCCCCGGGCCCGGGAACTATCTCGGGCAGCAGTTGTTCGAGAGCTGAGGGAGTCCGGCCTGGCGCCCCAGCGCGCCCGGCCGGACCTCAGTCGGGGTCCGGCCAGTTCCGCAGGGTGGTGTCGAACAGCTGCCGAACGCTCTCGACCTCGGCGTCCATATCGGCCGGGTCCCAGCCGGAGACGTCGATCGGCGCCAGCGCCGCGACGTCGACGATGCCGGGGCGGGCGATCGGCGAATCACGCCAAGCGATCTCGCCCGCATTGCGGATCACCACCGGGATCACCGGCACGCCCGCCTGGATGGCGATGTGGAAGGCGCCCTTCTTGAACGGGCCGACGCCCGGGGTGAACGAGCGCGTGCCCTCGGGTGCGACCGCGATCGAGAGACCGTCGCGCAGGGTCGAAACCACCGGGGCGAGTGCGGCTTTCGCGCGCTCGGTATCGGTGCGGTCGATGAAGGTGACGCCGACGAAGCGCATCAGTGGACCGAACAGGGGGTGGTTGGCGAGTTCCTTCTTGCCGATGCCGGTCACCGCGCCGTCGAGGACCTTCGGGACGATGATCACGTCGAACTGGCTCTGGTGATTGAACAGGAACACCGCGGGCCTCGGCGCGCGGGCGTTTTCGGCGCCGACCACGCGTAGCCGCACGTCGATGGCGCGCAGGGTGGCGGTGGTGGCGTCGTGCATGAGCGCGTCGGCCATCGCCTGGCGCTTGCCGGTGTAGGACTTGCGGGCGACGCCGACCAGCGCGCCGCCGATGAGGCCGGTGAATCCGGCGATGGTGCGCAGGTAGTCGAGGGGGCGTGGGGCGCGGCGGAGCCGGAAAGTCAGTGTGGGCCAGTCATTGGCGGCGGCGATCTCGGCCAGCGCCGGGTCTGGGTCGATCACGGTGGGCCGCGCGGCCAGTTCGAGCAGGGGCAGGTCGGTCACACTGTCGGCGTACACGTAGCCGATCTCGCGGCCCGCGGCGAATTCGGTGACCGCGGTGGACTTTCCGGTGCGCCACCGGGGCGCGCCAGCCGGGTGGCCGGTCAGGACGTCGTCCTGGACGGCGAGTTCGGTGCACAGCACAGTGTCGATCCCGAGTCGCTCGGCAGCGGGCCGCACCTGGAATCGGGTGAGCTCGCTGACCAATACGATTGTGTGACCGGCCAATTGGTGCGCGCGCACGAGCTGCCATGCCTCAGGAAACAGCCGCCCGTAGATCTCCTTGCTGAAAGCCTTGCGGCCCAGCTGTTCCAGTTCGGATTCCGAGGCGCCCGCCCAGGTGCGCTCGACGGCGTGCAGGAACCGCCCGTAGTCGCCGTCGTCACCGCCGCGTTGAATGCCGCCGAGGAGGGTGGCCAGGCGATCGTCACCACGCCGGAATATCTTGCGTGCCAGCCCACGTCGCGGCAGGCCGTCGACCACCGTGCCGCCGAAGTCGAAGACCGCGACGACCTGCGCACCTTGCGGGCCGGACCGGATCGCGGCAACGGCTTCGGCGAGACTGCTCATCAGTTCGTGTTCCTGTTCGACGGATCGAGCGAGGCCGCCCGCGCGATGCGGTCGCCGAGATCGCGCAGCTGATCAGCGAATTCCTGTCGCTTCTCGCGCAATTCGGCTTCGGCGCCGACCGCGGCGGGCGCGATCAGCGCGTGGTTGTCGGCCAGTTTCCAGGCGCTGGTGAACAATTCCGATGATACCGATTCCGGGCTGTGCAACCGCTGCTGCAGCAGCATCTGCTTGCCGACCGCCACGCATTCGTCGATGAATTCCTTGCGATCGATCGGCGCGTCGGCGGGCCGGGCGACCAGCCGCTCGGCTACCACCAACTGGGCGTCGAAGAACGAACGCAGCACGCGATGGGCCATCACGAACCCGGATTCGGTGACAGCGCCGAGGAATTGGCGATCCAGCCGGTCGTCGGGGGTGTGCTCGTCCCACTCGGGCACGATCAGACGCACTTCCTCGATGATCTGCTCGGCGAACTCCTGCCGCTCGGGGAAGAAGAACTCGAACTTGAGTAGGTCGCGCAGCGCGAACGCCGCCTTCCACGCCGCCCGCAGTGGATCGTCACCGGGCTGTTCCACCGCGGTGAGCGCCGCCAATTCGAGAATGGCCCGGTTGACGAACCAGTGCACCGCGCTGTTGCGGTAGAACGCCGCCTCGAGGTGCACGCCGGGTTCGATCGCGTACACCGGCTCCAGCCCGCCGCGATACACGGTGACCACACCCGCGAGCGCGAGTTGCTCGAGCACCACCCGCAGGCCCTGTTCGTCACGCAGCGTGGACAATTCGCCGCTCGGCAGCCCGCGTACCGTGATGTAGCCGAGCACCGGATCGAGCACCGTGCGCACCTGTCCGAGGGTGAGCGCGCGTTCGTGTACGCCGAGCAGGGCCAGGGTGACCAGCGCGTTGACGGTGATCGGGGTGACCGCGTTGATGCCGACCGCTACGTCGAAGGCCAAGCGCTGCACCGCTTTGTATTCGGCGTCGGCGACGGCCGTCTCATCGGGAACGCTGGCGGAGCCGGTCTCGGTATCGCGCAGCGGGATGGTCACCGGGCGCTGGTCGAGGGGGTCGCCGTGCACGCCGAGGCGCTCGCGCGCCGAAATGGCCTCGCCGAAGCGCACATACACGCGCCCCGCCGAGTGCTGCTGCAGCCGAACGTATTTCGCGAGCCAGCCGATGCCCTCGGCCTTCTTCGTACCGCCTGCCTGCTCGCTGGCGATCGCGCCGAGCTCGTTGAGCCGCTCATAGGTGATCGAGACCGGCACCAGCATCACATCGTCGACCCGACGCGAACGGACCGCGGCGGCAAGGTAATTGAGCAGTCCGTAGCGGGGCGGCCGAAGCTTGCCGGTCCTGGTGCGCCCGCCCTCGAAATACCACTCCATATTGAAGCGCTTGGCCAGCAGGTAGGCGAAGTACTCCTCGACGACCGCCTTGTAGACCTCGTCGTCGCCGAAGCTGCGCCGGATGAACACCGTGCCCGTGCGCCGGGCGATCGGTCCCATCGGCCAGAAGTTCAGGTTCGCGCCGCCGATCACGTGATTGGGCGGAAAGTCGTTGCGCGCCAGCACGTCACCGAGGACGAAGGCGTCGACGTAGGAGCGGTGCGAGGGCAGGAACACCAGCGGGTGTTTGCGATTGAGCGTGCGCAATGCGTCGAGGCCGCGCAGAT
Organism: Nocardia sp. FBN12; assembly: GCF_050320175.1. Lineage (GTDB taxonomy): Bacteria > Actinomycetota > Actinomycetes > Mycobacteriales > Mycobacteriaceae > Nocardia. The sequence continues at coordinate 6,685,204 of NZ_CP190048.1, forward strand.
CGGTGTCGACCTTCCAGGTCGAGGCGTGCACCGGGCGCATCGCCTGGGTGAACAGGTCCGAGACCAACCGGCTCTGCGCGGCGACCAATTCGCGCAGCGCCTTCTCCGCGTTGCGATACACCTGGTCGGGTTCGGAGCCGATCTCGTCGGCGATGTAGTCGAGTTTGCGCTGGAATTCGGGGGAATCCAGGATTTCCTCGGCCACCAGCTGCGGCACCTTGTATCGGTCGCCGATCACGGTGCGTTCGGCGCGTTCGAGCGCGACCACCGCGGCGCGCACGACCGCGCGCGCGAACGGGTCGGCCGAACCCGCGCGCAGCAGCGCCGCGGCCTCGGGATTGTTGGTGCGCAGCGCGCTGAGCCGGGCGGGTGCGCCGACGAGGACGCGGTGCCGGTCGGGTTCGGTGCGCAGTAGCCTGCGCTGGACGAGCCGGTTGGGTTTGCGCGGATTGGTGAGCATCGCCAGGTCGGCGAAGGTCACCCGGCGCACGCCGTCGCGTTCGGGCGGCAGCCACAGCACCCGGACCGGGACGACCAGCGGGTCGTCGTGCCGGGCCACCAGTCGTTTGGTGATGGCTTTCGCGTCGAGGTCGAGCTGGGTCACCGGGGCCGTGGAGTCGATCTCGTCGCTGAGCCCACCCCGGGCGATCCAGTCGCCGATCACCGCACGTTCGACGCCGGAGGCCGCGTCGACGAGGGCGACCACCGAGTCTGCCTGCGGGCCGCGCCGCCCACCTGTGTCGATCATTCCTCCATTGAAGCCGCAGTTATGGTTCGGCGCACCGAACTTCGGCTACAGCGCGTCGCCGCGGCCAGGGAGTGGCGAAGAATACCCAGCAGCGCTCTGGCTAAACGGCGAGGTAATGCTAACCTAACCAAGCTAAGTTAGGTCAGCTTTACCTTGGAGGATCGTTGTCGTCGACGGAACAGCCCGTGCGGGTGGAGTATGTGACCGACCCGGCGGCAGCGATGTCACGTCTGGCCGTCTCCGACCGGTTCGGTGAGTACGTGATGTACGAGCAGCCCGGTGTCTGGGTGTTCGCCGCCGATCCGCTCGGCAGCGTGGAACTCGATGCCGGTGAGCTGCGCACCGTCTGGGGCGGGGAGACCAGCACCAGCGCGTGGACCGGCAGTCCGGCCGCCGTCATCGACGCGGCCCTGGCGAGCCTGCCGCTCGACGGCCGCAATGCCTACGGCTGGATCGGCTTCGAATTCTGCGCCTACTCGCTCGCGGCGACCCGCTATCTCAATCCGCTGACCTCGCTGGCGCACCTGATGATTCCGCGGATCGAGGTGCGTGTCGACGCCACGGGCGTGCGGATCAGCGGCGCCACCCCGAGTGAGGCGTGTGACATCCACGATCTGATCGCCGGTTCGCAGGGCGTCGAGCTGCCGGTCGCGGCGCCGGTCGATGTGCGGCCCGACCCGACCGGTTATGAGGATCGCGTCGCCGCCGCGGTCGCCGAGATTCGTTCCGGCAAGTACCAGAAGGTGATTCTGTCGCGCAAGGTGGAGCTGCCGTTCGCGGTGGACGTGCCGGCGACCTATCGCCTCGGCCGGGCTAACAACACACCCGCGCGCTCGTTCCTGCTCCGGCTGGGCGGGCTCGAAGCGGCCGGGTTCAGTCCGGAGCTGGTGGCCTCGGTCGACGACGATCGCGTCGTCACCACCGAACCGCTGGCGGGTACGCGCGCGTTCGGACTCGGTGCCGAGGCCGACGACGCCGCCCGCGCCGAACTACTCGCCGACCCGAAAGAGATCGTGGAGCACGCGATTTCGGTGCAGACATCCTTCGCCGAGATCGCCGCGGTGGCTGTGCCAGGCACGCCCGCGGTCTCCGATTTCATGGCGGTGCGCGAGCGCGGCAGTGTCCAGCATCTCGCGTCCACGGTGCGTGGCACGCTGGCTCCCGACCGCACCGCGTGGGACGCGCTCGAGGTGCTGTTCCCGTCGGTGACCGCGTCCGGTATCCCCAAGCGCGAGGGGGTCGACTCAGTGTTCCGCAATGACCACGAGCCGCGTGGACTGTATTCCGGTGCGGTGGTGTGCGTTTCGCCGACCGGCGCGCTCGAGGCGACGCTGGTGTTGCGGGCGATCTATCAGACCGGCGAGGGTGCGTGGTTGCGCGCGGGCGCGGGGATCGTCGGGCAGTCGCGGCCGGAACGTGAGTTCGAGGAGACGTGCGAAAAGCTCGGCAGCGTAGCGCCTTACGTAGTCAAGGCTTTTACCGCCGCTCCGTGACCGCTTGTCCCGGAAAGATCCGCCGGTCAACCGTTGAGAGCACGCAAGGCTTTCTTGTCGATCTTGCCGACGGCGGTGATCGGCAGTGAATCCGCCTGTCGGACAAGGTCTGGGAGCTTGTAGGTGGCCAGGCCGCGTTCGGTGAGGAAGGTCTTGAGCTCGCCGAGGGTGGGTAGCTCGCCGGTGACAACCAGGACGACACAGACCTTTTCGCCGAGCGAGGCATCGGGTAGGCCGAGGGCGGCGGCGTGGCGGACGGCGGGGTGCGCGAGCAGGTGCTCCTCGAGTTCGTCGCAGGAGATGTTCTCGCCACCGCGGTTGATCACGTCCTTGATCCGGCCGCTCACGATCAGGTGGCCGCTGGGCAACTGGCGAACGAGGTCGCCGCTGCGGTAGAAGCCGTCGGGGGTGAAGGCGCGCGCATTGTGTTCGGGCGCACGGTAATATCCGCGCAGGGTGTAGGGGCCGCGGGTGAGCAGTTCGCCTTCCTCGCCCGGGGGTACGTCGTTGCCGTCGGCGTCGACGACGCGCAGTTCGTCGGCGGGGGAGAGCGGCCTGCCCTGGGTGGTGCAGACGAGTTCTTTGTCATCGTCGAGCCGGGTGTAGTTGAGCAGCCCCTCGGCCATGCCGAACACCTGCTGCAAGGTGCACTGCAACGCGGGCTCGACATCGCGGGCGTTCACCTCGGCCAGTCGCGCGCCACCGACCTGGAGCAAGCGCAACGAACTCAGGTCGGCGTCCTCCCAATCCACTGCCGCGCTCCACAATTGAGCCAGCGGCGGGACGACGCCGGTGACGGTCACCCGGTGCTTCTCGATCGCGGCGAACGCGGCTTCGGGGCTCGGGTCGAGTGTGAAGGCGATGGCGCCGCCGGTCGCGACGGTGCCCAGGATGCCGGGGCAGGCCAGCGGGAAGTTGTGTGCCGCGGGCAGCGTCGTGAGGTAGACGTCGTCGGGGGTGAGTTCGCAGACCCGCGCGCTGGCGGTCGCGTTGTAGACGTAGTCGTCGTGGGTGCGGGCGATCAGCTTCGGCAGTCCGGTGGTGCCACCGGAGACCAGCATTACCGCGATCTCGGCGGGGTCGATCGCGGGCAGCGAATCACCTTCGCGGGAGATCGAATCAAGGGCGACGAACCCGGTGGTGGCCTCGGCACCATCGCCGCCCAGGTCGGCATCGGCCGTCGTGTGCTGGGAAATCGCCACCGGCTGCGCTGCCGCCATGCGCGGATCGCCGGCGACCAGCACGTGGCGCAGGCTCGGCACCGCACGCCGCACCGTCGCGGCCAGCTCGCGATAGTCGAAGTCGCCGAGGCGGTCGGGAATGAGGTAGGCGACCGCTTCGGACAGCGCGGCCAGGTGCTCGATCTCGGCGCGACGGTGCGCGGGCAGGGTGAGTACGGGGATGATGCCCGCGCGCAGCACGCCGAACAGGGCCGTCGCGAATTCGGGAATGTTCGGCAATTGCATGATCACGCGGTCGCCGGGATTGATGCCGAGCGCGAGCAGGCCGTGCGCCATCCGGTCGGCCGCCGCATCGAGCTCGGCGTAGGACTGCGCACCGGTGGCACTGAGCACGGCCGGGCGCTGCGGCTGGGTGCGCGCGGTGTCGCGCAGCAGGTCGCCGAGTGTGCGTCCGGTCCAGTAGCCCGCGGCCCGGTATCGCTGCGCGGCGGCTTCGGGGAACGGGACGTAGCCCTCGCGGTGGCCGGTTGCCGATGTCGACGTCACGTACTGCCTCACTGTATTTTCGGCGGCTGGTGCCGCGGGTTCTCGGCCTATCGACCTCGATGGCTACTGGACCGCATAGACTCTTGCAAAGGTTAGGCAACCCTATCTCAATGGAGTAGGCTGCCGCCGGGCAGTACCGAATCCGTCCGGGAATTGGGCGGCGAGCAAGGAGTGATCGGCAGATGGAGACAGCACCCGCAGGTGGCGCCGGGATCGACCGCGCCGAGATCCGCGCCGCGATCGCCCGCCACCTCGACATCACCGCCGAAGCCGTCGCCGACGCCGACGACCTGATCCAGCTCGGCCTCGACTCCATCCGCACGATGAAGCTCGCGGGCGCCTGGCGCAAACGCGGCATCGCCGTGAACTTCGCCCTCTTGGCCGCCCACCCCACCGTCGACGCCTGGCACGCCCTCCTCAACGGCGCCGATCCCGAAGATCTCGCGCCGAGCGCCATCGCACCGACTGCGGCCGCTGACCCGGTTGTCGCGGACGTGGCCGGTACCGGCCCGGGTGCCGATGCCGCGGTCGAAGCTCCGGATCGCGAGTTCGGTGATGCCGCAGGCGAATACCCGATCGTCCTCGATGACGGCAGCCCCTTCGCGCTCGCGCCCATGCAGCACGCGTACTGGATCGGACGCTCCGATGCGCAGGAGCTCGGTGGTGTGGCCGCCCACCTCTACGTCGAATTCGACGGGGCCGACGTCTATCCCGAGCGGCTCGAGCGGGCCGTCGAACAGCTGCTGTCGCGCCACCCCATGCTGCGCACCCGGTTCCTGCCCGACGGCACCCAGCAGACCCTCGACCGGCCGGGCCGAGCGGTGTTCGGTGTAACCGACCTGCGCGAGGCCTCCGCCGCGGAGGCCGAGCAGCGGCTCGAGGAATTGCGGTATGCGCGCACCCATCAGCGCATGGCGGTGGAAGACGGCCAGGTGATCGAGATCGCCCTCACCCGCCTCGCCGACGGCCGCACCCGCCTGCACCTCGACGTCGACATGCTCGCCGCCGACGCGATGAGCTACCGCATCCTCATCACCGACCTCGCCCGCCTCTACCACGGCCAACAGCTTCCACCCCAGGACTACACCTTCCGCCAGTACCTGGCCGAGCACCAGCGCAACAGCCACGGCTCGGACAACGCCGGCGCGCCACGGCCCGAGACGGCCGCCGGCCCTCAGCAAGGTGCGATTGCCGCCCTCGGCGACGAGCGGGCTCGTGATCGCGCCTGGTGGCAGGACCGGCTCGGCGATCTGCCCGGCGCGCCGGAACTGCCGCTGGCCCAGCACATCTCGGACCCGAATCGCACGATCCGCCTGCACCGCTGGCTCTCCCCGCAGGCCAAGGCGCAGGTGTTCGACGCCGCCCACGCGCGTGGCATCACCCCGGCGATGGCGCTGGCCTCGGTGTTCGCCGAGACCATCGGCGGCTGGTCGGCCCAGCGCCGCTTCCTGCTGAATCTGCCGCTGTTCCACCGTGAGCCGGTGCACCCGCAGGTCGACGGTGTCGTCGGCGACTTCACCTCCTCGGTCCTGCTCGAAGTCGACGTCACCGAGCCCGCCACCGTCGCCGACCGCGCGCGTGCGCTCCAGCAACGCCTCCACGAAGCAGGCGCCCACTCCGCCTATTCCGGCCTGGAAGTCCTGCGCGACCTCGGCCGCCACCGCGGCGAACCGGTCCTGGCCCCCATCGTCTACACCAGCGCCCTCAACCTCGGCGAACTCTTCCCCAGCACCGTCACCGACACCTTCGGCGACCCCGTCTGGATCATCTCCCAGGGCCCCCAGGTCCTGCTCGACGCGCAGATCACCGAGGTCCGCGGCGGGCTGCTGCTGAACTGGGACATCCGCGAAAGCGCCTTCCCCGCAGGCATGGTCGACGCCATGTTCGCCCGCTACATCGAAGCGATCGAACGCCTGGGTGGGCAGACCAGCACCGAGGCCGAGGTCACCGTCGATGGCGCGCCCGTCGAGGTCCTCGACAGCGCGACCCGAACACGGGCGGGCGACGATCGCGCTCGTGCCGTGGTCGGCGGCGCGGGCTGGCAGGCCGAGGCAGGCGTGCGAATTCCGGTGGAGCAGGCGGCCACTCGGGCTCGGGTCAATGCGACCGCGGGGCCGGTGAGCGGCGGGCTGCTGCATACGGGGTTCTTCGCGAACGCCGCCACGAATCCTGCTGCGCCCGCGGTGCTGTGGGAGCCCGCGGGGCAGCTGACCTACGGCGAGCTCGCCGCCGATGCGCTGGCGGTGGCCGGTGCGTTGCGGGAAGCCGGTGTGGCGCCGGGTGATTCGGTGGCTGTTCAGCTTCCGAAGGGTCCCGACCAGATCGTCGCGGTGCTCGGTGTGCTCGCGGCGGGTGCGGTCTATGTGCCGATCGGGTTCGATCAGCCCAACGCTCGTCGCGCCGAAATCCTCAGCACCGCAGGTGCGGTCGCGGTACTCACGGTCGGCGGCGCGCAGATCCCCGACGTGCGCGCGATCGACCTCGCCGAGGCTCGCACCCACGCGGAACCGTTGGCGCGCCCCCTCTTCGGCGACCCGGAGAACATCGCCTATGTGCTGTTCACCTCCGGCTCCACCGGCAAGCCCAAGGGTGTCGAGGTGCCGCACCGCGCCGCCATGAACACCATCGACGACCTCAACGAACGCTTCGGCCTCGGCCCCGCTGACCGAGCGCTCGCCCTCTCGGCCCTCGAGTTCGACCTCTCCGTCTACGACATCTTCGGCCTGCTCGCCGCGGGTGGCGCGGTGGTCACCGTCGACGACGCTCAGCGCGCTGACCCCGCCGCCTGGGTGGAACTCATTCGCCGCCACCAGATCTCGCTGCTGAACTGCGTCCCGAGCCTGCTCGACATGTTGCTCACCGCCGCGCCGAGCGCCCACACGGCCGTTCGATCGGCGCAGCTCGAAGCCATCGCCGACGACTCCCACCCGGCGTCGCCGCCGGAGCCGCTGACCTCACTTCGCACCGTGATCCTCGGCGGCGACTGGGTCGACATCGCGCTCCCCGCACGCCTCGCCGCGGTAGCCCCGAACAGCCGCTTCGCCGGGCTCGGTGGCGCCACCGAAACCGCGATCCACTCCACCATCTGCGAGGTCGTCGACGCGCAGGTCCCCGCCGAGTGGACCGCCGTGCCCTACGGCACCCCGCTGCGCAATGTGCGGTGCCGCGTCGTCGGCCCGGCGGGCAACGACTGCCCAGACTGGGTCAGCGGCGAGCTGTGGATCGGTGGGGATGGTGTGGCCGCCGGCTACCGCAACGACCCGGAGCGCACCGCCGACCGCTTCGTCACCCACGAGGGTCTGCGCTGGTATCGCACCGGTGACCTGGCCCGCTACCTGCCCGACGGTGGCCTGGAATTCCTCGGCCGCGCCGATCACCAGGTCAAGATCCGGGGCTACCGGGTCGAACTCGGCGAGGTGGAGAGTGCCCTGCGCGCCGTCCCCGGTGTCCGCCACGCGGTAGCCGCGGTGATCGGAAAGGCCGCGCCGAAGCTGGTCGCCCTGGTGGTGCCGACCCCCGACGCCACCCTGCACGTCGACGCCGTGCTCGCCGCGACCGCCGACCTGGTCCCGTCCTACATGGTGCCGACCCGCCTGGAACTGCTACCCGAACTCCCACTCACCCCGAACGCCAAGCCGGACCGCAAAGCCATCCGCGCCGTCCTCGAAAAGGGCGAGAGCACAGCGGAATTCGTCGAGCCGAGCACCGATCTGGAACGCGCACTCGCCGCGGTCATCGCCGAGGTGCTCGCGGCCGAGCGGATCGGCGTCACCGACGACTTCTTCGCCCTCGGCGGCGATTCGGTCCTCGCCACCACCGCCGTCGCCCGCATCCGCGAATGGCTCGACGCCCCCGACACCGTCGTCGCCGACCTGTTCACCGCCCGCAGTGTCGCCGCGCTGGCGGCCCGAATGCTCGATCGGGAAAGGGACTCGGGCGATACCGGCAGGCTGGAGCTGGTCGCCACGATGTACTTGGAGGTGGCCGCGATGACAGACGACGAGGTTCTCGCGCAGTCGTAATGACGACACGCCGCCGCTCGCATCGGGTGTCGCGGGCGAACTACGCACCAGCTCTTGCCAATTCGCGCTTTGCCGCGGCGTCGCTACACTTCCGGCAGTGAGCAAGTGGACTATCGCTGACCTGCCCGACCAGACCGGCCGCACCGTCATCGTGACCGGTGCCAACAGCGGTATCGGCGCCGCCACCGCGCGTGCGCTGGCGGAGGCGGGGGCGCGGGTGATCCTGGCCTGTCGCGATATCGCCAAGGCCGAGCGGGTGGCCGCGGGGATGCGTGGCGAGACCGAGGTTCGCGAACTCGATCTGGCGAACCTGAATTCGGTGCGGACTTTCACCGACTCGATCGAGCGCGTCGACGTGCTGATCAACAACGCCGGTGTGATGGCGCTACCGCTGCACCGCACCGCCGATGGTTTCGAAATGCAGTTCGGCACAAATCATCTCGGCCACTTCGCGCTCACCAACCTGCTGCTGGACCGCATCACCGATCGCGTGGTGACGGTGTCGAGCGTCGCGCACCGCATCGGCAAGATCGATCTGGCCGACCCCAACTGGGAGCAGCGCCGCTACGACCGCTGGCTCGCCTACGGCCAGTCCAAGCTGGCCAACCTGATGTTCGCCGATGAACTCCAGCGTCGCCTGGCGGGTGAGGGCGCCGCGGTGATCTCGGTGGCCGCGCATCCGGGCTACGCCGCGACCGAGCTCATGTCGCACACCGAGTCCATCCAGGACGCGATCATGTGGCTGGGCAATCGCCTGCTCGCCCCCACCGCCGAAGCGGGCGCGTTGCCCACGCTGTTCGCCGCCACCGCCGATGTGGTGCCCGGCGCGTTCTACGGCCCCGACGGTTTCCTCGGCCTGCGCGGCAACCCGGCCCGCGCGGGCAGTGCGCCCGCGGCGAAGGATCGCAAGGTCGCCGCCGAACTGTGGGAGCTCTCCGAGAAGCTCTGCGGGCTGATCTGATTCGGTGATCGGCGTCACACGCGCCGATGTCACACCGTGCCCGGCTGTCTCGTCGTCTGAGTGGAACCCACGACGAAGGAGTCATCATGGAAGCGCGCTTCAACCTCTACGGCAACGCCATCGCCGCGAGCTTCAGCAAGCGAATGATCATGGTGGGCAAGGTCATCGACGATTCGCCACTGCCCAAGGCCACCCATGAACTGGTGAAGATCCGGGCTTCGCAGATCAACGGCTGCAGCTACTGCGTCGACATGCACACCAAGGACGCCGCCCACGCGGGCGAAACCTCGGTGCGGATCAACCTGGTCGCCGCCTGGCGAGAGGCGAACGTCTTCACCGAGGCGGAACGGGCCGCCCTCGCCCTCACCGAGGAAGCGACCCGCACCGCCGACGGCGGCCACGTCTCCGACGACACCTTCGACCAGGTCCGCAAGCACTACGACGACGACCAGATCGCGGCCCTGATCGGCGCCATCGCGATCATCAATGCCTGGAACCGCCTCAACGCCATCGCCCACACGCCCGCCGGCGACTACGTTCCCGGTCAGTGGAGCTGATCAACCGAACCGGTGTCCGTGCTCGGCCGCCCACTGCGCGAAGGTGCGCGCGGGTCGGCCGAGCACCTGTTCCACCGTCGGGTCGACGGTGTACGACTCGGGACTCGACTCCGCGTACCAGCCGATCACGTAGTCGGCGGTCGCGCCCGAAACAAGTGTTGTCACAGTCGATTTCCTTTCCTCGACCACCGACGCTAGGAGCTCGAGCAAGGTTGAGGTCAAGGCCTCGGTTCGAGCCGTCTGGATGTGACGGTCCACACTTCGGGCAACCATGGCTCACCTTTCGGCGTTTTACCGGTGGTACAGTCCACGGCATGCAGCGCGCATATTTCTGGTTTAGCTATCCGGCCCTGGGTGGGCCGGTCTGCGACCCTGCGCGCTGACTTCCTCCACCTCGAGCCGGATAACGCCCGGCTCGACGGTAGCGATTTCCGTGGGTCGGCCTCTTAACGCAAAGGACCCACATCATGACCACCGCAGCCGATGTCGACTCGCGGCATTCTGATCTCGACGACCAGCGCACCCTCAGCGTGAGCCCCCTGCGCTCGCCCGCCGAGGTCCGCATGGTCCACCAGATCACCGACGCCCTCGCCGACACCGTTCGTTCGGGCCGCAAGGCCACCGTCGACGTGCTCAACGGCGACGACGACCGCCTCATGGTGATCGTCGGCCCGTGCTCGGTGCACGACCCAGCCGCCGCGCTGGAATACGCCCGCAAGCTGGCCGAGAAGGCCGCCGAGCTGAGCGACCGGCTGCACATCGTGATGCGCGTGTACTTCGAGAAGCCGCGCACCACGTTGGGCTGGAAGGGTCTGATCAACGATCCGCACCTGGACGGCTCGTTCGACGTGAACACCGGCCTCGGCATCGGCCGCAAGGTGCTCGTCGACATCACCGCCCTCGGCCTGCCGGTCGCGTGCGAGTTCCTCGACCCCATCACCCCGCAGTACATCGCCGACCTGGTCTCCTACGGCGCGATCGGTGCCCGCACCGCCGCCAGCCAGGTGCACCGGCAGCTGTCCTCGGCGCTGTCGATGCCGGTGGGCATCAAGAACGGCACCGACGGTGACGTGCAGGTCGCGGTCGACGGTGTGCGCGCCGCGGCGGCCAGCCACGTCTTCCCCGGCACCGACCTCGACGGTCGCTCCGCGCTGATCCGCACCTCGGGCAACCCCGACTGCCACGTCATCCTGCGCGGCGGCAGCAACGGCACCAATTTCGACGCCGCGTCCTGCGCCGAGGCCAAGCTGCGCCTGGAGAAGTCGTCGCTGGCCCAGCGCCTGGTCGTCGACGCCAGCCACGGCAACAGCAACAAGGACCACAACAAGCAGGTCGACGTCGTCACCGACATCGCCGACCGCATCGCCGCCGGCGAGCAGGGCGTGGTCGGCGTGATGCTGGAGTCGTTCCTCGTCGCGGGCCGCCAGGACCTGACCCTCGGCAAGGCCGACGACCTGACCTACGGCCAGTCCATCACCGACGCGTGCATCGACTGGAACACCACCGCCACCCAGCTCGACCGTTTGGCCGACGCCGTGGCCGCACGCCGCGGGTAGTTCGTTCGATCGACAGTGCGGGCCCCGGATTCCGGGGCCCGCACAACTACCAGCCAGTCGGTTTTCGCCAGTGGCCATCGACGGGATTTGCGAGCTGAGACGCGTAATAGTGCTGGGCGGACAGCCGTGCCCACCAGTGCCTGCCTGCGCCTTCCGTCGCGGTGCCGCGCAATGCGCCAGCGAGTTGCCGTGAGCTGGGATTCACAGTCCCGACCGGCACCCGCTGTCGAGCGGTGTGCAATGGCAATGCGAGATCGGAATCATTGGAGATCACGATCGCAGCGTCTACCTGCCCGCAGAACACATCGGTGAGCAAGTGGGTGGCCACGTTGACGTCGGAGCCCTTCTCTTCCCGCATTCGCACCGTCGCCATCAGCACATCGTCGCCATTCGGGTTGGTGGCGAGGCGGATCGGCAGATCTGACGACCACTGTTGCTTTCCGTCCGCGACGACAAGCTCGGCCTGGCCGGACTTGTTCGCGCGTGCGAGTGGCGCTGACTTCGGCCACGCCACATAGCGCCCCAACTCGAGGACGTCGATGGAGCCGTTGGCCTGTATCGCGTTCAGGTACACACTCTGATCGCGATGCGCGTCCGGGTTGTCTTTCGGATCGACTCGCGCCGTGCAGTAGACCACGCGGTGAACGGTCGACCCCTGCCAACCGCACAGTGATTCTGCAACGGCGCGCACATCGAGCCAGCGCCAGCCAGAAGTTCCACGACCGCAGATTCCCCGCATGCCGTAGTACAAGTTGAAAGCATCGATGTACACGCCGACCCGCATAATTCCCCCACTGAAGTTGCAGTGTGAACGAGCGCTCCGCTGCCCGACCGGCTGCCAATCGGGCAAAAAAAGACCCAGCCCTACGTGAGGACTGGGTTGGTAGCTACATGCTAGAGATACTTCTTGCGCAGGTCAACTACGAAGTTTGGGTGCGACGGTCTTCGGCCGGTAGCTGGGTTCTGGCCACGGCGCGGCAGACTGGTCGACGATGAAGCTTCCCGAACTTCCCGATCTTCCCGTGCGACCGGCGCTGGCGCGGATCACCGCGACGCTGGCCGAGCATGGTGTCGCGGTGCTGGTCGCGCCGCCGGGCACCGGCAAGACCACGTTGGTGCCGTTGGCGCTGGCGGCCGGGTCGGCGGGGCGCATCGTGGTGGCTGAGCCTCGGCGGTTGGCGGCGCGGGCGGCGGCGGCGCGGATGGCGGCGTTGCTGGGGGAGCGGGTCGGGGAGACCGTGGGCTATGCGGTGCGGGGGGATCGGAAGGTGGGGCCGGGGACGCGGATCGAGGTGGTGACCTCGGGGTTGCTGGTGCGGCGGTTGCAGAGCGATCCGGAGTTGGCCGGGGTCGGCACGGTGATACTCGACGAATGCCACGAGCGGCACCTGGACGCTGATCTGCTGCTGGCGCTGTTGCTCGACGCGCGGTCGGGGTTGCGGCCGGACCTGCGGGTGCTGGCGACCTCGGCGACAGTGGCCGCGGATCGACTGGCCCACCTGCTCGGCACCGGAGGGACCGGGCAGGGTGTCATCGATGGGGACGGAGCCGGAACTCCGGCTGGGCCGGGTGTCCTCGGTGCCGAAGCCGACCGGGCTGACGAGAGTTCGGCGCAGCGGGTGCTATTGGTCGACAGGTCGCGTGCACCGGTTCTGGAGGTGCGCGGGCGGACGTATCCGGTCGAGGTCGACTACGTGCCCGCCCAGCCCCGCGAACGGATCGAAGCACAGGTCGCGCGGGCTACTCGCAGTGCGCTGGCCACCATCGACGGTGATGTGCTCGTCTTCCTGCCCGGTGTCGGCGAGATCAACCGCACGGCCGGGTTGCTGCGCGACCTCGATGTCGATGTGGTGCCGTTGCACGGCAGACTCGCCGGTGCGGCCCAGGATCTCGCGCTCCGGCCGGGAACGCGACGGCGAGTCGTATTGTCCACTGCCGTAGCCGAATCCAGCCTCACCGTCCCCGGTGTGCGCGCGGTGGTCGACTCCGGCCTGTCCCGGGTTTCCCGCGTCGATCACCGACGCGGACTGTCCGGCCTTGCGACAGTGCGTGTTTCGGCCGCGGTAGCCGAGCAGCGCGCAGGCCGCGCGGGCCGCGAAGCCCCCGGCCACGCCTGGCGCTGCTGGCCCGAATACGAACACCAAACCCTGCCCGCCTACCCCGAACCCGAAATCCGCACCGCCGAACTCACCCGTCTCGCACTGGAATTGGCCTGTTGGGGCACCCCCGACGGCACCGGCCTCGCCTGGTGGGACGCTCCACCGGCGGGCGGCCTCGCCGCGGCCCGAACCGTCCTGCGAGCCCTCGGCGCCCTCGACGAAGCCGACCGCATCACCCCGCGCGGCAAGGCCATGGCCGCCCTCGGCCTCCACCCTCGCCTCGCCCGCGCGCTGCTCGACGGCACCGCCCGAGTCGGCGCGAAAGCCGCCGCCGAAATGGTGGTCCTGATGGACGACGACTCCCTCGCCGGCACCGTCGACGCGACCGCGGCCCTGCGCGCCCTCCGTTCCGAACGCCCACCCCGCTGGTCCCGCGAAGTCCAACGCCTGACGCGACTCGTCACCAGCACGACAACCGGCGACAACCCCGACCGCCAGTCCGTCGACGGCGCGCAGGCTGATACGCCGTCGCGGGTGGGGCGACGCGACCGGTCGAGCGTCGATGGCCCGAAGGCTGATGTCTCGCCGGACCTGCCGGACTCGGCGATCACCGGCTCGGTGGCAGGCAGGCCGGGTCGCCGGGATCGTGTCGTCGGCGAGGTCGGGAACGCGAGTGGTGACGGTGGAACGGATGTCGCGGCGCTGTTGATCGCGCTGGCGCAGCCGGAGCGGTTGGCTCGACGGCGGTCGAGCGGGTCGTCCACGTATCTCATGGCGGGCGGTACCGCGGTGACCTTGCCTGCCGGGTCGGGCCTGGCCGCGGCGGAATGGCTCGCGGTGGCGGTCGCTGATCGTGATCCGGGCCGGGCCGAGGGGCGAATTCGGTTGGCGGCCATCGCTGATGAGGATCTCGCTCGCGAAGCCGCGCCAGGGTTGGTGGTCGTGGCGGACGAGGTGCGGTGGGACGGGGGTGATGTGGTGGCGCGACGGGTGGCACGATTGGGCGCGATCATCTTGTCGGAGAAGGCATTACGTCATCCCGACCAGGCTCTGGTGGAACAGGCCGTGCGACAAGGCCTTCGAGACGAGGGGCTGGATCTGCTGCGGTGGAACGATGACGCTCGCGGCCTGCGTCAACGTCTCGACTTCCTGCACCGCACCCTGGGCGATCCTTGGCCCGCTGTCGACGACGAGGCACTCCTCGGCGACCTCGGCACCTGGCTCGGCCCCGAACTGTCCACTGCCCGCCGCCGCTCCGACCTCACCCGCATCGACGCAGGGGCGGCCCTGCGCCGGCTGCTCCCGTGGCCCACCGCCACACGCCTGGACGAGCTGGCTCCGGAACGGCTGGAAGTCCCCTCCGGTAGTCGCGTTCGCCTCGACTACTCCGCCGATCAGCCGATCCTCGCGGTCAAGGTCCAGGAGATCTTCGGCTGGACCGAGCCACCCACCCTCGCCGACGGCCGCGCCCGGATCCTGCTGCACCTGCTCTCCCCGGCCCAACGCCCTGTCGCCGTCACCGCCGACCTGGCCTCCTTCTGGAAAACCGGCTGGCCCCAAGTCCGTGCCGACCTCCGCGGCCGCTATCCCAAACACGCCTGGCCCGAGGACCCCACCACTGTCCCCGCCCACCGGGGAACAGCTCGCCGAGCCGCCAACCGCCCGAACTGACTGCCCACCACACGGTCTCGATCGTCAGGTGACCGGCGTCGCTCGGGCGGCCACGAGGTTGTCGGTGGTGACTGTTGAGCAGTGGTAGCCGGCGGCGGCGCAGCGGTCGGCGAGTTGCGCGGTGCGCGGGGTGGGGCTGTTGGGCGTGCCGTAGCCGTAGCAGAGCCAGATGCGGCCGTCGGGGGCGAGGCATTCGCGGATCGTCGACCAGGCGGCTGTGGCGGGGCCGGTCCAGAACAGGTTGACGTTGACCGCGAAGACCAGGTCGAAGCGCTGCCCAGGCTCGAGTTCGTCGAGCAATCGGTCGGCCCGCACCGTGCCGATCTCGCCTTCGACCAGGCGAACCTGTCCGGCGGCGATCTCCGCTGCGCAGCGGCGTTCGGCTTGCGCGAGCGCGGTCGCCGAGCGGTCGACCCCGACGATCCGCCCGTTCCCCAGCCGGGCCGCGAGCCGCGTCAGCGACGCACCGGACCCGGGCCCCAGCTCGAGTACACGCTCACCCGCCCGCACCCCCATGGTGTCGGCGAACCAGTCGAACCGCGCGTCATCGGCCATGCGCGCGCCCGGCCAGTGCCGGCCAACCGTCGCCGACGCCGGCGGGATCGGCGGGCAGCCGCGCCGCGACCCATTCGTCGACACGGGTGCCGCGCTGGACCCCGCCCGAGCGGGCCACGCCCTCGAAGTGAAAGCCGTTGCGGCGCGCGGCGGCGGCCGAGGGGATGTTGCCGACGATCGCGCGCCACATGATCCGGTCCAGCGCGAGGCCGTCCGGTGCGAAACCGAACTCGCAGACCAGGGTGATGGCGCGCGACATCAGGCCGCGACCGCGGTGACCGGCAGTGAGCCAGAAGCCGACCTCACACGCTCCTGGCCCGCGGGTATGCAGGCCGATCATGCCCTCGACCCGGCCGTCCTCGGCGGTGCGGACCGCCCAGACCGGCGCGTTGTCCGCCCAGCCGGGGGCGACTAGACGGTCGAGGAATTCCTCGGCGTCGCCGCGGTGATACGGGACGGGGATCGTGGTCCAGCGCTGCACTTCGGGGTCCTGACAGCACTCGACGATGCGGTCGATATCGGCCGCGGTCGGGCGGGTGAGCCAGACCGTGCCGTCGGTGAGCGTGTGCTCGTACATCCGGTCATCTTGACAGTCGGCGCCGAAAATCTCGCCGCATTTTCACGGCCTTCCCGCACCTGATGCGGGCGCGGGGAAGACCACGACCTGTCCGGTCGGTCCGGCGGCTTCGGCCTCGCCCCAGCTCTGTCCGACGACATACAACCGCGGATCCCCGTCCCGGCTGAGCGTGCATGCGAACGCTCCACGGTCGAGCTCGACCCGCTCCGTCACCTCGCCGCCCGCACGGACCCGGACACAATGCTGATTGCCCACATCCGCGTACCAGACCTGACCGTCGGTATCGAGGCAGATCCCGTCGGGGTGATCGCCGGGAGTCGCCGCCCACACGCGCCGATTGCTCAGCTCGCCGTCGGCCGCGATGTCGTAGGCGGTGAGTTGATTCGCGTACGACTCGGCCACGATCAGCGTCGCACCGTCGGGGGTGATCGCCATGCCGTTGGGAAAGGCGAGCCCGTCCGCGACCCGGCGCACCGCACCTTCCGGGGTGATCCGCACGATGAATCCGGGGACGAACTCCCCACCGGGGAAATCGAAGCCGATGCTGTTGACGTAGGCGTTGCCGCCCTCGTCGATGACGATGTCGTTCCACGGCTTGTCCGACACCGGCGAAAGGTCGGCGTAGGCCACCAGCGACCCGTCGGGTTCGCGACGCAGCAGGCGCCGGGCCGCGGAGTCGACGATCACCAACCGCCCGTCGGGCAGAAAGTCGATGCACATCGGAAACGACGGGACCTGGGCGACGACCTCGGCATCGTGGCCGTCGACGACGATCACCTGGTTCGCGCCCCAGTCCGCGAACCACAGTCGACCGTCGTGCCAGCGCGGTGACTCGCCGAACACGATTCCTTTCAGCACAACCTCGGATGTACTCACGTGACGCCGTCCTTCGTGATGTTGGCAGTAGTAGTACAGACGAGGTGGCGTGCGGAGAATCACCGGTGCCGACCCGTGGGGCGGAGCCGGGCGGGGCCTTCCGTAGGATCTGGATCGATGGTCTCCCCGTTTCTCGCCGACTTGTTCGAATCGCATCGAACGCATTTACTTTCGGTCGCCTACCGGCTCACCGGCAGCGTCGGCGACGCCGAGGACGCGGTGCAGGAGAGCTGGCTGCGGATGGCCGGGGTGCACCAGTCCGAGATCGACGATCTGCGCGCCTGGCTGACGACGGTGGTCACCCGAATCTGCCTCGATCACTTGCGAAGTGCCGCCGTGCGCCGCGAAACCTATGTGGGGCAGTGGCTTCCGGAACCCATCGTGTCGGTGGGGTCGTCCTCGCGCACCCCGGATCCCTTGGACGTGGTGGTGCGCGATCAGGACAGCCGGCTGGCGGCGATGGTGGTGCTCGACGCGTTGACGCCGCAGCAGCGAGTGGCACTGGTGCTGCACGAAGGGCTGGGGGTGCCGTTCGACGAGATCGCCGACATCCTCGGTGTTTCCGCCGATGCGGCAAGGCAATTGGCGGTGCGTGCGCGCCGGGCGGCCGCTCGGGCGCCGGAACCGGTCGCCGACGATGTGCACGATCTGGCCGTGCGGAGATTTCTCGCTGCCCTCGCTACCGGCGATGTCGCCGCGGTGGCCGCGACACTGCACCCGGACACGACATTCACCGCCGATGCGGGCGGTACCACCAAGACGGCGTTGAACGTTGTTGCCGGACAAGACAAGGTCGCCCGCTTGGCGCTCGGTCTGTGGCGCAAGCATCAGGAGGAACCCGGCCTGGAATTGGGCGCCGCAACGGTGAACGGGCAATCGGGACTGGTGATCATCGACCCGAACTCGCCGTTCGGCCGACCGGTGCGGGTCCTCGCCTTCGTGGTGCGAGACGGAAAGATCTGGGCCACTTACGATTTCGCCAACGTAGCGAAACTGTCCGGCGCCCGCCGCCGCTGACCCCCGCGCGGAGGGTCAGCGGTTCGCTGGTTTACGGGTAGGTGGATCCCCAGTTGTGATCGCCGGTCGACGAACCGAGGTTGTGGTCGCCGGTCGAGGAACCCATGTTGTTGTCCGGCGTCGCCGAACCGGTGAACATGTCGACGATCTGGCCGGCGAACAGCTGTTCGCGGATGAATCGCAGGGCCGAACCGGCTACCTCCGACGCAGCCGGTTGCAGGATGAAGTCGAGCAGAGGTGAGGCCATGTGAGCCCCTTTCGATATACCACCACGCTGTGGTGTGTGAGGTAGAACACGGCGAGGCTAGCTGAGGTTGGGGAAACGCACAATAGCCCAGGTCAACAAGGGAAAACGTTTGTGAAACATGCGTGTTCGCTATCGTTCGGCAACGCCGTTGAACAGTGGGCTACGCTGCGAAGATGCCGCCTGTGCCGCCCACCGTCGCCCGTTTGCGCCCGTTCGGATCGACCATCTTCGCCGAGATGACCGAGCTGGCCGTCCGCCACGACGCCGTGAATCTGGGCCAAGGCTTTCCCGATACCGACGGGCCCGCCGGCATGCTCGAGGTGGCGCGCGCGGCCATCGCCGACGGGCTGAACCAGTACCCGCCCGGCCGCGGGATGCCGGTGCTACGCCAGGCGATCGCCGACGACCGGGCCCGCCGCTACGGCACCGCCTACGACCCGGCCACCGAGATCCTGGTGACCGTCGGCGCGACCGAAGCGATCAGCGCCGCCGTGCTCGGCCTGGTGGAGCCGGGCCAGGAGGTAGTGCTGATCGAGCCGTACTACGACTCCTACCCCGCCGCGATCGCCCTCGCCGGCGCGCGGCGGCGGACGGCCCGCCTGGTGCCCGACGGCGACCGATTCGTGCTCGACCTGGACAGCCTTCGAGCCGCGATCACACCGAAAACCCGCATGCTGCTGATCAATTCGCCACACAACCCCACCGGGTCGGTGCTCGACCGTGCCGACCTCACCGCGATCGCCGAGTTGGCTGTCGAGCACGATCTGCTGGTGCTGACCGACGAGGTCTACGAGCACCTCGTCTACGACGGCACCGAACACATCAGCCTCGCCACGCTCCCGGGAATGCGCGAGCGGACCATCGTGGTGTCCAGTGCCGCGAAGACTTTCAATGTCACCGGCTGGAAGATCGGCTGGGCCTGCGCGCCCGCGCCGCTGCTCGACGGTGTGCTCGCGGCCAAGCAGTTCCTCACCTTCGTCGGCGGCGGGCCGTTCCAGCCCGCGGTCGCCCACGCGATCAACGAAGAACTCGACTGGGTGCACGCGCAGCGCGACGAACTCGCGGCCAAGCGGGTACGTCTCTCGCAGGCGTTGCGCGACACCGGGTTCACGGTGTCATCCAGTGACGGCGGCTATTTCGTCTGCGCCGATATCCGGCCGCTCGGCGCCGAGGACGGGCTGACGTTCTGCCGCGAGCTCCCCGCGCGCCTCGGCGTGGTGGCAGTGCCGGTCAGCGTCTTCGCCGACCATCCCGGCGACTGGAAACACCTGGTGCGCTTCACCTTCAGCAAACGCGACGAGACGATCGACGAAGGAGTGCGTCGCCTACGGGTCGGTATCCCGGTGCGGTGACATCCGATGGGGCGGGACATGCCCGCCGATCAGTCACGCGCGTGCCGGGCCAGCGGAGCGTGCCACTGATAATGCCGCGCCAGCAGCCGGAACCCCACCGCCCCCGCGGCGGCGAGCAGTCCCGTCCACGCTTGGTACAGGTCGAACGACAGCAGTGCGGCGGTCGCGGCCGCGCCGAACAGGGCCGGGATCGCGTAGAGGTCCTGGTCCGGGCGCAGGACGCTGGGTACCTCGCCGCTGAGGACATCGCGAATCACCCCGCCACCGATGGCGGTCGTCATGCCGAGCAGGGCGGCGGTGGGTGCTCCGAGCCCCGCCGAGTCGGCGATCACGGTCCCGGTGACGCAGAACAGCCCGAGTCCGATCGCGTCGGCGATTTCGAGGGGACCTTTGGTGAGTCGGCGCGATGGTGCGATGAAGTAGAGGACCAGCGCGGTCAGCATCGATGCGGACAGATACGTGAGGTCGGTGAACGCGGCCGGGGGAGTTCGCCCGATCAGCAGGTCACGCACGATGCCGCCACCGAGCGCGGTCGCGCACGCAAGGACGACCATCCCGAACAGATCGAGGCGTTTGCGCACGGCGACCAGTGCGCCCGAGGCCGCGAAGGAGATCACACCCATCATCTCGCCGCTGCGGTGCACCGCTGTCACCGCTGAATCGAGCTCTGTGGCCAAGGGGCCCGCCGCCACGACCTCTATCAGCATCCCCATGCTCACGGCACGCTCCTTTCGCTCCGACTGTCCGGAGCAGCGTGACATGTGCGGGTGCGGGGGTCGGTGATCTGGGGCGGGAAAGACACGTGCCCCCGGAAGTGAGCGGGCGGCGGCGTCAGGCTGGGGTGGGGCGGGCCTTGTCGGTGGCGAGGAGGACGGCGATGGTGCCCAGTGCGGTGCCCATGAGGTAGCGCTGGATGCGCAGCCACCGGGGGCGGGCGGCGAGGAAGGTGGCCAGGCCCGCGGCGCCGAGCACGATCAGTGCGTTGACGGTGAGGGCGACGGAGATCTGGACCGCGCCGAGCGACAGGCTCTGCAACCAGAGCGCACCGCGATCAGGGTCGACGAACTGGGGGATCAGTGCCATGTACATGATCGCGATCTTCGGATTGAGCAGGTTGGTGGCCAACCCCATCGTGAACAGGCGCCGCGCGGGATCGTGCGGTAGGTCGGCGGGTGCGAACACCGAGACCCCGCCCGGGCGGATCGCCTGCCACGCCAGCCACAGCAGATACGCCGCCCCCGCCAGCTTCACCGCCATGTACAAACCGGGTACGACCGCGAACACCGCTGTGATTCCCGCCGCGGCCGCCATCAGATACACCCCGAACCCCGCCGCGACCCCCAGCAGCGAGATCATCCCCGCCCGGCGCCCCTGTGCGACGGTGCGCGAGACCAGATACATCATGTTCGGCCCCGGCGTCAGCACCATGCCGAGCGCCGCCGCCGCGACCCCGAGAACCGCCGTCGTCTGAAGCATGCACTGAGTTTCCCCGGGCAGGAGAAGATTGTCGCGGTCCAGTCAGCACCCGCTGGACCCGGGAAGACCACCCCGACCCTGTCGGTATCGGTCCGTACAATCGACAAGGGCCCCCACCACGACCCACGTCCCCGCACGGGACAACGAGGCCGAATCCCGGGCCGCCGACCACAAAGAACCAACTGTCGCGAGTGAAACGTCGCACCTGACGAGTCCACCTACGGACTCCCAGCCCAACCCCCACGTTTTCGGCCGCCCCGGATCCGAGGGGCGAGACGTAACGGCGAAGCCGAAGTATCGCCCCTCGGATCCGGGGTGACGAGGCCGAAAACCCGCGGCGCCAGCCGCCGACAAACACAGGAGCAACGTGTGACCGACGGTCCTTTGATCGTGCAGAGCGACAAGACCCTGCTGCTCGAGATCGACCACGAGCTGGCAGGCAACGCGCGCCAGGCCATTGCCCCGTTCGCGGAGCTGGAGCGGGCGCCCGAGCACATGCACACCTATCGGATCACCCCGCTTGCGCTCTGGAATGCCCGCGCGGCGGGCCACGATGCCGAGCAGGTCGTCGACGCGCTGGTGAACTTCTCGCGCTATGCCGTGCCGCAGCCGCTGCTCGTCGACATCGTCGACACGATGGGCCGCTACGGCCGATTGCAGTTGGTGAAACATCCCGCGCACGGCCTCTGCTTGGTGAGCCTGGACCGCGCGGTGCTCGCGGAGGTGCTGCGGCACAAGAAGATCGCGCCGATGCTTGGCGCTCGCATCGACGACGACACCGTGATCGTGCATCCGTCCGAGCGCGGCCACATCAAGCAGATGCTGCTGAAGATCGGCTGGCCCGCGGAGGATCTCGCCGGCTATGTCGACGGCGAGGCGCACGACATCGGCCTCGACTACACCGAGGGCAAATGGCACCTGCGCGACTACCAGGAGATGGCCGCCGACTCGTTCTGGGCGGGCGGTTCCGGGGTGGTCGTGCTGCCGTGTGGCGCGGGCAAGACGATGGTCGGCGCGGCCGCGATGGCCAAGGCGAAGGCGACGACGCTGATCCTGGTCACGAATACCGTGGCGGGCAGGCAGTGGCGGCGCGAGTTGCTGGCGCGGACCACGCTCACCGAGGAGGAGATCGGCGAATACTCCGGCGAGCGCAAGGAGATCCGTCCGGTCACCATCGCCACCTACCAGGTGATCACCCGGAAAACGAAGGGCGAGTACAAGCACCTCGAGCTGTTCGACAGCCGCGATTGGGGCCTGGTGATCTACGACGAGGTGCACCTGCTGCCCGCGCCGGTCTTCCGGATGACCGCCGACCTGCAGTCGCGGCGCAGGCTCGGCCTCACCGCCACCCTCGTCCGTGAGGACGGCCGCGAGGGCGACGTGTTCTCGCTGATCGGCCCGAAGCGCTACGACGCGCCGTGGAAGGACATCGAGGCGCAGGGCTGGATCGCCCCCGCCGACTGCGTCGAGGTGCGGGTGACGCTCACCGACGCCGAGCGGATGGCCTACGCCACCGCCGAGCCGGAGGAGCGCTACAAGCTGTGCTCCACCGCGCGCACCAAGATCCCGGTGGTCGAGTCCATTCTTGCCCGCCACGAGGGCGCCCCCACCCTGGTGATCGGCGCCTACCTGGACCAGCTCGACGAACTCGGCGCCGACCTGAACGCCCCGGTCATCACCGGCGCCACCAAGAACCGGGAGCGCGAGGCACTGTTCGACGCCTTCCGGGCCGGCGAGATTCCGGTGCTGGTGGTGAGCAAGGTCGCCAACTTCTCCATCGACCTGCCGGAAGCGTCTGTGGCGGTGCAGGTTTCGGGCACCTTCGGTTCGCGTCAGGAAGAGGCTCAGCGCCTCGGCCGCCTGCTGCGGCCGAAACAGGATGGGGGACAGGCGCACTTCTACTCGGTGGTCGCGCGCGACACCCTCGACGCCGAATACGCCGCGCACCGCCAGCGCTTCCTCGCCGAGCAGGGCTATGCCTACCGCATCGTCGACGCCGACGACCTGCTCGGTCCGCCCATCGGAGACGGCGTGTAGCACTGTTCGCCAGGTCAAAGGGGGGTAGCGTGCGATGTGTGAACCTCTCGGCAGATAAGTGGAGGCAACTCCTCCGCAACTTGTGCTAGGAAGGAAGGCGTGCGCCGCTTCGAATTCGTGGTCGACCGAGAACACGCTCATGCGGTGAACGAGACGTTCACCGGGTTGCGCAGGCTGCGCCTGGTGGCACTGTTGGTCGCCGGGCTCGCCGTCGCGGCCACGGTGGCGCTGGTGTGGAGTGGGCAGGCGTGGGGGTTTCTGCTCGCGGTGGTGTGCGTGCTGGTCGCGGGCATCGCGCTGTGGGTGGCGTTGTGGACCCCGCACCGCTCCAGTATCGAAAAGCTCTATCACGACGGCGTGCTGATCCCCGCCGTCGTCAGCGATGCCGAGCCGGGCGCCATCGTCTTGCTCGCCCTGGTCGATATCGCCGAACCCGCTGCGCCGGTACGAAGTTGGGCGCTGATCACCCGCAAGGTCCGCACGCTGCCGGGACACGCGCCGCGCCCGGGCGAGCGCGTGCCCGCCGTCGCGGTGCGCACCGACAGCGCCCCTAGGCAGGTCGGCGAACGCTGGCAACTGGTCACCGCCATGCCGATCGCCTGGGGTACCCGCGACGACGCGGTGATCGAGGCGGCGTGTGCTGCCATCAACGAGGTCGAATGGCGGCTGCTCGCGGAGAATCTGGCGCTGGCTTCCCGGGTGAAACGCACGGCGACCAAACGACTTCTGCTCGACCCACAGCACCTGCCCTCCGATCTGGGCTAGGCGTACCTCTGTCGCGCCGACCGGGTGGACAGGCTTGCCGTGCTCGGCCTGTTAGGGTCCGCGGCATACGCCTGCGACGATGGTCAGGTCCGCGCGATCCGGTCGGCGAAAGGTGTCTTCGACATGCGATGGTCGGCCGGGTTGTGTGTGGTGGTGGCGTTGCTGGCGGTGGGAGTGCGTCCGGTAGCGGCGGATTCGGCGTTGATCGGGGCTCCGGGGCTGTGGGATCCGTACTATCCGCTCGATGGCAACGGTGGCTACGACGTCACCCACTACGACGTGTCGATCGACTACGAACCAGGCGATCACCACCTGCGCGGCACCGCCCGCATCGACGGCCGGGTAACCCAGCCGCTGGCCCGGTTCAACCTCGACTACAGCGGTCCCGAGGTGCTGATGGTGACGGTGAACGGCCTGCCTGCGGGGTTCGCGCGCGACGCCGAGCACGAGCTGGTCGTCACGCCGCTGCTACCCCTGCCGCCCGGCCTGCCGATGCGGATCATCGTCGACTACGCGGGCGAGGCCGCCGATACCGAGGGCGAGGGCTGGACCCACGCGCCAAGCGGTGGCGCGTTCGCTGTCGGCGAGCCGCACAGCGCCAGCACCTGGTATCCGCTCAACGACACCCCCTTGGACAAGGCGACCTTCACGCTGCACGCCACGGTCCCCGCCGACTGGGAAGTCATGTCGACCGGTGATCGCACCGAGCACGTGGTGCGCGACGGCCGGCTGCACACCACCTGGGAAACGCGTCAGCCCACGATCGGCTACCTGACCACAGTCGCCGTGGACCACTTCACCTTCCTCGAGCAGCGGCGCGCGAACGGGACCGCGGTGCTGAGCGCGTTCGCGCCGGAATCCGACGAGAATCGCGAAGACGAGCAGCGGCTGCCCGAGATCCTCGACTTCCTCGAGAACCTGTACGGCCCTTATCCCTTCGATGTGGCGGGCGGGATCTACGTGGACACTAAGCTGCCGTTCTCGCTGGAGACCCAGACCCGGCCGATCTACGCGCCGTGGGCCGATCTGAACACCGTGGTGCACGAGCTGGCTCACCAGTGGTGGGGTGACACGATGTCGGTGCGCCAGTGGTCCGACATCTGCCTCAACGAGTGCTTCGCCAGCTACACCGCCGACTACCTGTGGCCCGAGCGGATCGACCACGCCGATGTGGATGCCGAATACCGCGAAACCGTCGCGAAATACCTTGATGAGCCCAAGTTCTGGAAGATCGCGCTGGCCGCCCCCGGTGTGGGCGACGAGTTCACGTCCGTCTACTACCGCGGCCCGCTGTTTCTGCACGCGCTGCGCAAGTTGATCGGTGAGGATGTGTTCTTCACGGCGATCAGGGATTTCGTGAACGCCCACCGCGACGGGCACGCGTCGATGCCGGAGTTCCGGACGTTCTTGCAGAGCCGGACCTCGATGCCGCTCACCGAGTTCCTGGCCGAATGGCTCGATGGGACAAGGCCGCCGCGCGACGCGTTCCTCTACCCGGGCACGCTGCACCCCTAATCGTCGGTGAGCCGAGCGCGCGCCCGCTCGACCCAGCGCTGCATGCGATCGAATTGACTACGCGCTGCGGTGAATTCGCCGCGCGCTCGGTGTTCTGCGGTGTGCGCGAAGTGACGTTGCTGTTCGGCGTGTTCGAGTTCGGTGCGCAGGTCGGCGATCCGGTTCTCGATCGCATCGAGTTCCGACTTGGCCTGTGCGGCAGCGGCTTCGGCTTCATCGCGATCGGTAGTGGCTGCCGCCAGGCCGGATTCGGCGTCGTCGAGTTCCTGTCGAGCCGCGGCGCGGCGCTCGGCTTCGGTGTCTTTCGAGGACGGCCGGGGTTTGCTCGGGCGCTTGGGGATGGCCTTTCCACCGGTGATCGCGACCAGGCCGGCCGGGCCGAAGCCGTCATAGGTGACGGTGGTCGGCAGCACTCCGGCGCGGACAAGGTCGGCGACATCGGGGTCGGCCAGCGCCGCGGTCAGGGTCTGCCCGACCTCGCGGAGCACCTGCTCGCTCGCCGGGCGCTCGTGTTCGGCGGCCAGTTCGGCGGCGCGCTTGGTCATCGCGTTCACGACCTGCTGACGCTGGGTGCCGAGGGCGCGCAACTTGTCGCCGGAGAGCTGGCGCTGGGCCGACCGCAGCGCGTCGCCGAGATCGAGCAGGGCGGCGATCTCCTGCGGTGCGTGGCGGGACAAGAGGTTCACCGTCCAGGCGGCGACCGTGGGTTTGCGCAGGGCCGTGATGGCCTTGGCCAGGTCGCGATCGCCGTCGGCGCGGGCCTGGGCGGCGCGCTCGGCGCGGGTCGACACGAAGTCGCCGGGGTCGAGTGCGTACAGCTCGCCTGCGACGTCGTCGAGGGTCATCTTTGTGATGGTAGACAGGTTGCGTAACGGGGGAGCGCGGACGCGGGGCACTTGGGTATCGTCACCGGCGGTTGTATTCGCCCTGAACCGTTCGGTGAGTGAGGTTTTCAGTGATTTTCCCAGAGAAGCGACTGTTGGCGCGGATCGTGCTCGGGCCGGTGGCCGCGATGGCGCTGGTCGGTGCGGTGGTTTCGTGCTCGTCGGCGGATGCGACGTCGGCCGATGCTGTCGCGGTGGGGTCGTGTGTGGAGGTCAGTGACAACGCTGCCGACGCGATGAAGGCGACGGTGGGCGACTGCTCGTCGGCGAAGTCGAACTACCGGATCGTGAAGCTGGGCGCGGACTGCGCTGCCGACAATGCCGCGTTCACCGGGACTGTGGGGGACGCGAAGAACACGCTGTGCTTGGCTCCGAACTTCGCCGAGGGCAGCTGTTACGCGGATGCGGGGAAGCGGCCCGCGGAGTCTGTTGCCTGCACTGCGCCGGAGGCTTCGTTCAAGGTGGTCAAGCGGATCGACGGGGAGACCGACGAGCTGCTGTGCGGGGCGGACGCGACGCAGTTCCGGACCGTTCCCGATCCGAAGACGACCTTCTGCATGGCAAAGCCCTAATCGAGGAGGGCTACCGAGGCGATTCGGTGGAGGGTGAAGTGGCGGGTCGCGCCGCTGACCGGGTCTACGGCGTCGAGTTGGCCGTTGCCCACCCGCAGCGGTTCCACGACCCGTTGGGTGGCTACGCCCTGGGCGTCTACGTAGCCGATGTTCACCGGGCGGCCTACTCTCGCTGCCAGTTGGAGTAGGGCGAGGGTGGCCGCGGTGCCGGTGCGGGTGCCGTCGGTGCGGACCGAGCGGCCGGTGCGGGCGCCCGCGGCTCGTTCGCCGGCGCGGAGTTCGGTGACCAGTTGGGAGAGTTGGTCGTCGTTCGGGGGTGTGGGGCGGTAGGGCCTGCGGGCGAGGGGGCGGACCGAGATCCGCGCGCCTCGGGGGCGCAGGTCGACGATCGTGCCGCCGGAGTCCTCGCCCGCGGGGGCGAAGCCTGCCTTGCGGAGTTGGTCGAGCATTTCGGCAAGCGGAGCGAGGGCGATCGCCACGGTGGGGGCGATGGCGCGCAGGGCCAGGGTTTCGGCGACGGGGGCGGCCAGGACTTGTGCCAGCAGGGCAGGGTCGTCGCTGCGGAGGAAGGACTGGGCCATGCCTACCCGGAGTTGGCCGTGGCGGCGGGCGACGTCGTCGATCAGGTAGGTCAGCGACTGCGGCACGGGGGTGCGCGAGTGGGTGGCGAACAGGGCGTGGAGTTCGGCGGCGGTGAGACCGGCATCCAACGCACGGCGGACGGTGGCATCGCTGACTCGGTACACCGTCGCGGCGCCCGCTGATTCGACGTCGGCCACCAGGGCGATCTTGCCGCGCAGTTCCGGGATCAGCGGGCCGGGGGCGATCACGGTCAGGTCGGCCTGGACCAGCACGTGGTCGACCGGTTTCGGCAGTGCCGCAGCCATTTCCGATTCGGCGTCGGCGATGGAACCGTGCAGCAGGGCCCTGGCGGCGGAGTCGAGCGCGCCACGGCCGAGCAGGCCGACGACCGCGGCTTCGGCGAGTGTCGAGGTGACAGCTTCGAGGCGGAAGTGCCTGCGGCGGCGCGGCATTCGCCACGCGAGCAATTTGCCGATGTCGCTTGGCGTGAGCGCGGTGCCGGTCGGGTACTCGGCGAGCATGCCGAGGATCGACGCGCGGTCGCGCACCGCGTGCGGCACGCGCAGCTCCGCCGACAGTGCCGCGATCGGCTTGTCTGCGGCGTCGCGCATCCCGATCATCCACGGCATCCGGTCCAGCTCCAGCCATGCCTGCGCGAGCGTGACCCAGCGGGTAGCGGGCGGGGCGTCGAGCCAGGCGTCGGCGGCGGGCGTCGGGGCCCAGAAGTCGTCGGTGGAGTCGAGGTCGGGTGTCGGTTCGGGCAGGCCCTTTTCGACGAGTTTCGCGGCGGCCAGCAATTCGAGCAGCAGGCCGGTGCGCTGCTCGTCGATGCCGGTCTGTTTGGTCAGCCTGCGCAATTCGCGCACGCCGAGTCCGCCCGCGCGCAGGGCTGGGGCGGGCAGGGCGCCGAGTGCGTCGATCAGATCGCCCGCGTCGCGCAGCAGCTCGCCGACTTCGCCCGCGCCGACGGCATTCACCTCGGTGGCGGAGTTCTTCGCCAGCGCGGGTTTGGGCGGGGCGAGGGCGTGCGGGTCGGTGACGGGTTCGCCGCGCAGGATCTGGCCGACGGTGACCGGCAATTCCACCGTCTCGTCGTCGATCCGGTGCAGCAGCCGGGCGGCGAGCAGACGCGGTACCGGCCGATCGGGGTCGGTGCCGGGCGCGGCGTCCCTGGTGCGACCGCGTGGGCCGGTGGTGGCGAGTTTGTCCAGCAGCGCGCGTTCGGGCGGGCTCGCCGTGGCCAGCGCGGCGGTGACTTCGGGCTCGGTGAGGGCGTCGGGGAGCGCTGTCGTCGCGCCGAGCGGCCAGGGCAGGGCCTCGGCGGCGCTGGGTGTCAGGTCGAGGTCGTCGCCGACCTGCCAGACGAGGGCGCGATCGAGCAGACGGGTGAGCGCGGCG
This sequence comes from Nocardia sp. FBN12, assembly GCF_050320175.1. Lineage (GTDB taxonomy): Bacteria > Actinomycetota > Actinomycetes > Mycobacteriales > Mycobacteriaceae > Nocardia. The sequence goes on from NZ_CP190048.1 coordinate 6,713,891, forward strand.
GTGAACGCGGTCTTGGTCACGCGATCCTTGAGCTGCGCGTGCAGGGTGCTGCGAGTCAGCGGCGTGAGTTCGGCGCCGATCGTGCGGGCGTCCTCATTGGCCGTAAGCGCCTCGATGATCGCGAACTCGAGCGTGTCCAGATCGTCGGCGGCCCGCAACACCGAGGCGCGCTGCTGAGCGCGCACCGCGAGCACCGACATCGACGCGGGCAGTGGCACCGCCAGGTCGGGCCGCAACTGCAGCAATTTCACCAGCTGGGCATCGGTGCGCGCACCGAGCCAATCGGCGAGAGAGTCTGTCGCGATCACCGATCGAGCCTACAGTTCTCGGCCGCCTCGAACTTGCGGCACCAGCCGCCGATAAACGCGATATGCCAGAATGAGCGCGTGGTGAACAAATCGAAGAAACCCTACGTCGACAACGGCTGGCCCGAGGTGGCCGACGGCGAGCACGCCGTGACCGAACTGTCGTCGACCCGCGCCGGTAATCTCTCGCCTTTCGGTGAGGACACCGAGTTTCCCGTCCCGGCCGCAACGTTGCCGTACGTGCACCCCCAGACCACCATCAACCGGGTGTAATTCGGACGAGAAAGACAAGAGCCCGCATCCTCGAGGATGCGGGCTCTTGTTGTATTCAGAGGGCGAATCAGGAGGGCAGGAGGCCCTTGTTCGCCTGGAAGAAGTCGATCACGGCAGGGTCGAGCGGAGCGCCCTTGGCGGAGTTGACGAAGTCGAGAGCCTGCTGCGGCACGGCGATGCCCTGCTGCTGCACGACGGTGAGTGCGCGGTCGACGGCCGAGAACACTTCGGCGCTCGGGTCCTGCACCTGCGGCACGTTGACCTGCGGGGCCCAGCTCGGGGCCGACGGGGCGACACGCTCGGACGGTCCACTGCTCAGCCCCAGCTGGGACGAGCACGAGGGCCAAGCGCCCCAACCCTGGGAAGCGAGAACCTTTTCGGCGACCACGATCTGCTGTTCGCGGGTGGCCTGGTTGGCGGAGGCGGCGTACTCGCCACCACCGTGTGCGGTCCAGGTGGAGGGCGAGAACTGCAGCCCACCCTGGTAGCCGTTGCCGGTGTTGATGCCCCAGTTGCCGCCGGCTTCACACTGTGCGAGGCGATCCCAGTCGGAGTCAGGGGCCGCGCTGGCGTTTCCTGCGAGGGCTGCGGCTGCGGTGCCGAAGATCGCGCCGGTGACGGCGACCTTGGCAGCAGCGCGCCCGGTGGAAGTCGGCTTGCGGTGGCGTCCACTCATATCGGGTTTCTTCCTCTCGTTCGCACCTGCATGTGGCCCGGACTGAGAGGTCTCCCGGTCCGCCCTCATCCCTTGATTCCAATCGGGGTCCGGTACCCGCGGGGTGAGGTTCGGTGCGGCGGGCCGGTGGTTCCGGGGGTTACCCCGGCTGAGAGAAACGGTACGACGGTCAGCGGCGAATGTCACTATTTGGTAACCGGCGGGTCCCGGTGGGTCTCGGGGTCGTCTCAGGGTGATCCCTGATGTGTCCGCGCAGGTAGTCGCCGTGGCGAATGTGCGCTACGGCTGTGCGCTCACTTCGTGACCGTGCTGTTATGTGATGAGGATCACATGTTTAGCGGGATGATGATTTCGAGGGGTAATCGGTTGACGCATCAACGTGCGCGTCGGCCCGACCACAGCGCGAATATCAGCGCGAGCAGGAAGCCGACGGGCGCGAGCATCGCCAGGCCGTACAGCCACAGCCCGGGATCGCTGTCGGACACGATCGGCGTCACGAAGATTCCGATCACCCCCAGAATCCCGATCCCGAACAGGATCAGGGCCGCGTGCAGGAGGCGATCGCCGGAGCGTCGAGGACCGGGCGAGGCCGGCTCGGATGAGTTCGTCACGGGTGAACCGTAAAACTGATGTGCTCGCGGTATAGCCACCGGGGTAGACTCGCACCACATCGCGTCCCGCCTTGTTGGGGGGCGCGTTCTTTTCGCGACAAGCACGATTGTGTAACCCGGGCCACAAGGGCGCGGGTGCCGAATGATGAACGGGTGAGCGCAGTGCCGACCGGCCGGGTGAAGTGGTACGACGTCGAGAAGGGCTTCGGCTTCCTGTCTCAAGACGAGGGCGAGGACGTCTATGTGCGCTCGTCCGCGCTGCCCGACGGTGTCGAGGGGCTCAAGCCCGGACAACGCGTCGAATTCGGCATGGCGGCCGGGCGTCGAGGGCCGCAGGCGCTCAGCGTGACGGTGCTCGAGGCGCCGCCGACCGTCGTGCGCGATCGTGACCGTGGGCAGGCGCCCGCGCGCAAGGACGCCGGGCCGCGCAAGACGCCTGACGAGCTGCACGGCCTGGTCGAGGACATGATCACGCTGCTGGAGAGCACCGTGCAGCCGGACCTGCGACGGGGCAAGTACCCGGATCGCAAGATGTCCCAGCGTATTTCCGAGGTCGTGCGGGCCGTGGCCCGCGAACTCGATCACTGAGTTATTGGAGCGCTGGCGCGCTCGAGCGGGGCCCTTCGGGCCCCTGATCTTCCCTCCCTACGGGCACTCCTTCGTCGCACCCTTCGGTCAGTCCAGATCAGGGCGGGCCCCTAAAGGGACTTACACAGCGGCGCTCAGGTGTTCGAGGTTTGCGGGGAAGGACGCTGAGCCGGCCCCCGAACGAACATTCGTTCGGGGGCGGTCTCGTTTATGGCTCAGGACTCGCGCGGCTCGGGCTCGGGCGTGACGATCGACCAGGCGGCGTGCGGGATGTAGCTCTCCTGCCCGGTGGCGATGTCACGGGCCAGGATCGGGAGCTGCACTTCGATGCCGATCAGGCGCAGGTCCGGTTCCGGCTTCGACTCGATGGTGAGTGCCCTCGCACGGTCCGGGTAGTCGGCGAAGCTGAGGACCCGGTCCAGCTGTTCGCCGCTGGGGCGCTGGTAGATCAGCTGGATGAGCCAGGGGGACTGCGAGACCGCGTCGGGCAGCGACAGCTGCACGGGTGCACCGGCGGGGACCTCCAGCGGCGCTGTCTCGCCGTACCGGCATTCCTCCATCCGCACCGTGCAGTACATGAACGGGTCGACGGTGATGGCCGTGCCGTTCGCGTACGCGGTGAGCTGCGGACTGTGCGCGGGCGCCTTCGATACCGCCACCCCCACCCACACCGCGGTCACCGCGACGACCGCGAACAGTCCGGCCGCGACCAGCGCGACGATCGTTCGAGCGTTGAGCTTGCTCACCAGGTGGGGTCTCCTGTCCCTCTCGAGTGGGTGTGGGGCACTTCCTGCTCCACATGCTGGGGGCGATTGCCGCCGATACCCGGTAGCAGCGAGTGCCCGGTGTAGCTGACGAACGTCTGGAGCAGACCGACCAGCAGGATCACGCTGATCAACGCGAAACCCTTCCAGTAGTCGGTCGGCATCAGCACACCGGCCGCCCCGCCGACGACCCAGCTCAATTGCAGCACGGTCTCCGAGCGGCCGAAGCCCGACGCGATCGACTCCGGCGGCAGGTCGTCCTGGATGGCGGCGTCCAGCGAGACCTTCGCGAGCGCGCTGGCCGCCGAGGCCACCAGCGCGGCCACGGCGGCGCCGAACAGGTTCCCGGTGAACGCCGCGAACAGCGCGACCACCGCGCACGCGCTGGTGCAGCCGAGCACCACCGGCGACGGCCTGCCCAATTGCAGCCGGGCACCGGTGGCGTTGCCGCCGAAGTTGCCGATGGCCGCCGCGGCGCCGACCAGGCCGAGCATCGCCGCCTGTTCGGTGGGACTGCCACCCGAGCCCTTGGCGACGAAGGCGATGTAGAAGGTGAGAAAGCCGGTGAGCACGCGGATCGCGCTGTTGCCCCACAGGCCGGTGACCACGGCTCGGCCCAATGGCTGCCGTCGTTTCCGCGGCGGCACTGAGGATTCCTGGCCGCGGTGGATGACCTCGGTGTGGGCGTCAGGGCCGTGATAGGTGAGGGTCGCGGGGACCTCGCCTTCGGTGACCTCGACCCAGCGCGGAATCCGCAAGCTGAGGAACACGCCGGCGACGGCGATGCCGGTCGCGAAGATCAACGCGCCGGTGGAACCGGCGATCAGAGCGGCGAGCGCGGCCAGCGCGCCCGCGCCGATGGTGCCGCCGACCAGGCCGAAGACGGTCAGCCGGGAATTGGTGCGAACCAGGTCGATATCCGGTGGCAGCACGCGCGGAGTCACCGCGCTCTTGAGCACCGCGAAGGATTTCGAGCCGACCATCATGCACAGGGCCAGCGGATACAGGCCCCAGGTGTCGATGTTGAAGATCAACAGCAGCGCGAAACCCGCGCGCAGCCCGAAGGTCGTCGCCAGTGCCAGCCTGCGACCGCGTTGCAGGCGGTCGAGCAGCGGGCCGATCAGCGGCGCGATCAGCGCGAACGGGGCGATGGTGATCAGCAGGTACAGCGCCACCTTGGTTTTGGATTCGGCGGTGGCGCTGGCGAAGAACAGGGTGTTGGCCAGGGCGACGGCGATCGCGGCGTCGAGCGCGAAGTTCGCCATCGTGGCGTAGGTGAGCGCGGTCAGGCCGGACTGGTCGGCGCCGTCGGCCTTGGCGGCGCGCTGGAAGGTGGCGATGCCGCGTTCGGTGAGTTCGCGGCTGCGCATGGCGGCCACCCGGGTGACGGTGAGCTTGCGGGGGACGCGCTGGTGGATCTGATCGTCGAACGGATCTTCGCCGCGGGGGAAGGGGCGGGTGCCATCCGGGCCGGTGTCGTCACGAGGTGGGCTCGACCGTGCGGGCTCGTCGCGCCATTGCTCCTCGCGCGACAGCCCGCCGTGCCGGTGATCGTCGCGTGGCGCGTGGCGATCACCGGTGGACGGAATCGGGCGGTTCTGCGGATGCTCGGCACGGGCGTGTTCACTGCGCGGACGGCCCCGATCGTCGAACGGCGGAACCTGCCGGCTCTTCGACCGCTCGTCCGCGTTCGGGACCGGAGTGGTCGGAGCGGCGGGGTCGACGGGGCGTTTGCGATGGAACAGGCTTCTCGACCGGACCGTCGGTGGCTCGGCGGGGAGCGGCCGTTCGGGCCGGGGGAAGACCTTGCGCGGTGCGCGCGGCGGGTACTGCCCGTAGCCGGGGTGCGGGTCGGCGGCAGTACCGTCCCGGCGACCACGGTCGGGACCGGATGGATCGCGGGGCGTAGTCACAGGTCCAATTCTGTCGCACTCGGGCTGTGCGTGTTCACCCGCGCCGGAGCAATGTCGGCCACCGGCGGTTATTTTCCGACGAATCGCACTTCGAACATGCGCGGCCAATATTTTCCGGTCAGCAGGAACCGGTCGGTGCCGGGCAGGTGCGCGATGCCGTTGAGCACGTCGGTGCCTTGTCGTTCGGCGGGGGTGAGCAGGCCGCCCGCCTCGATGACGGCGAGCACCCGGCCGGTCTGTGGATCGATGTGGAGTATCTCGTCCGACGGGTAGTTGTTGGCGTACACGGTGCCGTCCTCGGCGCAGTCGAGTTCGTTCGGCTTCGGATCGCGGTAGCCGGACAGGGTCACCGAACCGGTCTGCGCGAACGTCACCGGGTCGCGGAAGGTGAGGGTGCCGGTGCCGTCGCTCATCACCAGCCGGTGTGGCTGTGCGCACAATCCCCAGCCCTCACCCTGATAGTCGGCGCGACCGGTTTCGGCGAGGGTCACCGGGTCGCGGGCGATGGCGAAGCCGTCCTGCCACGTCAGCTGCCAGACGATCGCGCCCGCCTTGGTCATCCCCTCGCCGAAGATCCGGCCGGGTAGGTCGACGCGGGCCGTTTCGGCGCCCGTGCGCTGGTCGGCGGCCCGCGCGGTCGACACGCCCCACATTCCGGTGCTCTCGTAGCGGACGCCGTCGACCACCTCCAGGCCCTGGGTGAAGGCCTGCGGATCGTGCGGTGACGAGCCGATCACCTCCACTCGTAACCGCGGCGGCCCTGGCTCCTCCGGTCCGCTACAGGCCCCCGCGCCGAGCACACTGACCAGCACTGCGACGGCCAACGAACTGCGATTGCACTTCATACGGCAAAATGTATGTCGTGAGCGCAGTATCTGTTTCGGAGTCCGGCGTGCGTCCTGTTCTGGCCGACGCGGCCGAGGTCGCACGTCGTGCGCTCGTCGCGTTGGAACCCGACGGGGTAGGAGTCCATCTGGGGGTGAGCGCCGAGGACGACACCGCGGCCACCCACCGGTTCGAGGCGACCCTGCCCGGCTACCGCGGCTGGCAGTGGGCCGTCGTGGTCGCCGCGCCCCCCGGCGCCGACCACGCGACGGTGAGCGAGTCGGCGTTGCTGCCTGCCCTCGACGCCCTGATCGCCCCCGATTTCATCCCGTGGGACCAGCGAGTCCGCCCCGGCGACCTCGGCCCCGGCGACCTGCTCGCCGCCCCCGCCGACGACCCCCGCCTTGTCCCCGGCTACGTCGCCACCGGTGACCCGGTGATCGACGAGGTGGCCCGCGAGGTCGGCCTCGGCCGCGTCCAGGTGCTCAGCGTCGAAGGCCGCGCCGACGCCGCCCAGCGCTGGTTCACCGAATTCGGCCCCGACACCGAGATGGCCAAGGCCGCCCCCGGTACCTGCGGCATGTGCGGCTTCTACCTGCCACTCGCCGGCGCCCTGCGCGAATCCTTCGGCGTCTGCGGCAACGCGATGGGCGCCGACGGCCACGTCGTCCACAGCGAATACGGCTGCGGCGCCCACTCCGACGTAGTCGCCCCCAGCGGCAACGGGTCGCCCCTGTACGAGGCCTTCGACGACCACGCGGTTGACTTCGTCGACATCGTCCGACCGGCGGTCGAGAACGCGATCGACGAGGCCGCCGCACCGGCAACGGTCGACGAGGCCGTGGCTGATGCTTCGGCAGTGGTCGATGAGGCCACACCCGACGCTTCGGTACCAGTCGGTGAGGCTGCGGCTGACGCTTCGGCATCGGCCGACGTGCAGGCAGCCGACGCCCCGGCGGCGGTCGACGTCGCGGCCGTGTCCGATGACGTCGACCACGCAACGGTGGTTGTGGAGGTTGTCGCCGAGACGACCTCCGACCCCGCGATCGAGGTCGTGGAGGTCGCGGCTGGAACGATCGCCGCCGAGCCCGCACCTTCGGACGTCGAGGCCGTGGCTGATCCCGCTGACTCGTTGACCGAGGTCGGCGAGGCCGCGGCGGAGCGGGCGGGCGACCAGCAGGAGACCGCGGAGGCCGAAGCAGTCGCCGCTGCCGACGCCGAGCGTGCGGCGCTCGCCGAGGGCACGCTGCCGGAGTCGGCCGACGAGGTCGTCACCGCCGAGATCGCTTCGGACGCCACGGTTGCTGCCCTGGCCGAACCTGCCGTCGCTACTGAATCCACCGACTCTGCCGAACCCGCCGCCGGCGATGTGCGGCCCGTCGAGGCCGAAGGCGACGCGAAGACCGAAGCCGCACCTGCCGTCGACGCCACGTCGGACGCGGAAGCTCCCGCCGAGACCGCAGAGGTAAGTGCCGATGTGCCCGCGGAAGGCGATGCCGCGGCGTCGGGTGGTGCGGGATCCGGCGAAACGGCGGAATCGGCTGACCTGAGTGAGCACGGATCGTCGGTGTCGCGCTGAACGGAGTGCCGGATCCGTTCGGTACCGCGCAGCTGCGGGCCGGAGTGCTCGCGGCGTGGCGGGATTCGCCGACGAGGCTGCGTGAGGACAGTGCCAGTGAGGCGGATCTGGTGGCCGCGGGCTACCGGGATCGGCTGCTCACCGAGCTCGCGCAGAACGCGGCCGACGCCGCGGCGAAAGCCGGTGTCGCGGGTGAGTTGATCGTGCGGGTGCTCGACGGCCGGTTGCACGTCGCGAATACCGGTGCGCCACTGAGCGTTTCCGGCGTACACGCACTGACGGCACTGCGTGCCTCCGGCAAATCCGACACCACCGAGGTCGGCCGCTTCGGCGTCGGCTTCACCGCGGTGCGGTCGGTCGGCGACGAGATCGAGGTCCGCTCGACCACCGGCTCCATCCGCTTCTCGCGCACGGCGACGCTGAACGACCTGCACGACATCGGCATCACCATCCCCGACGACCTCGCGTCGATCGCACCCCCTGTCCTGCGCCTGGCCTGGCCGGTCCCGACCACCCCGCTCGCGGGCACCGATACCGAGATCGTCGTACACCTGCGCGACGACATCGACCACGAAGCCCTCCTCGACGCCATGCGAGCCGAGGCCCCCGACCTCCTCCTGGAACTCCCGGCCCTCCAGCGCATCCGAATAGAATCCGACGAATTCACCAGTACGGTCAGCGTTCTCACCACCAGCGCTGACCCTGTGGATGCCCCTCGAGCGGACGCCACGCAGCCGGGCGCCACCGCCGCTGCCGCCGATGTCGCTGCAGCTGCCGCGACTAACGCTGCCGCTGCCGCCGATGTCGCCCACGCTGCTGGAGCCGACGTCGACGCGCCCGGGACGCTCTCCCAGCTGACAATCACCCTCCCGTCCGGCACCCGCCGAGCGTGGTGGCAATACCGCACGCCCAGAGCCCGCTGGCTTCTCCCGCTCCGTCATGGCCGCCCCGTCGCGACCGCCCCGGATGTCCTGCGCGCCCCCACCCGCTCCGACGAGGAACTCTCGCTCCCCGCGGTCCTGGTCGCGGACATCCCGATGCAACCCGACCGCCGCCGCCTCCTCCCCGGCGCCCGCCTCACCGAATTGGCCACGGGTTACGCCGACTTCGCCCGCGCGCTCCCGCCTCAGGACCGCCTCGTCCTGGTCCCCACGCCCGGTTTCGCGCGCAGTGAGGCAGACGCGATTCTCCGCGAAGCCCTCATCGCCGAACTTCGCGCCAATCCTTGGCTGCCCGTGTGCGCGACGCGCGACACCGCGCAAGCGAGCTCCTGGGATCCACTGGAACCCGGCGAGCTCGAACCGCAGACCTTCACGTCTCCGGAAGTCGACCTCACCGAAACCCCTTCGGGTAGCTATCTTCCCGACTTCGATGCCCTGCTCATGGCCGCTGAGTCCGAGCCAGGAGGTGACAACCTCCCTGACCCGTTCGCCGCTGATGGTTCCGCCCCGAGCGGAGTCGACTACCCGTCCGCCATGCCGACCCGCGCGAGCGTATTCCCTGATCTCACACCGGAATCGGCTGCGCTGCTGGCCGAGATCACCGGCCCGCTGGTGATTCCGGAACTGTCCGGCCGCGCCGGTCAGGACAAGCTGGCGGTCCTCGATGTCCATCGGCTCGGCCCGGCCGCGCTGGCCGAGCTGTCGAGTGGACTGGAACGCGAACCACGGTGGTGGCGGCGGTTTTACGCCGCGCTGGAACCGTTCGTCGTCGATACCAGGACCGCCGAGGAGTTCGGCGCGCTCGCAGTGCCGCTGGCCGACGGCCGTTTGGTCACCGGGCCGAGGACCGTGGTGCTCGATGATCAGCTCACCGTGGCCGTGCCGGTGCACTGGGCTCGACTGGTCCACCCGGACGCCACGCATCCGCTGCTCGGCCGCCTCGGCGCCCGCAGCGCGAACGCGGACGACCTACTCACCGACCCCGGCCTACACGATCTGCTCGAGCAGGATCCGGCCGACCCGGACACCGTCACCGCGGTACTCCAGCTGGCGCCGTTCGCCTCGCCGGACGCGTTGCCCGACTGGCTCGGCCTCCTCGAATTACCCGACGACACAGGCGAACTCCGTCCGGCCGACGAGCTACTGCTCCCCGGAGCCCCGCTGGCCGATGTCCTGGCCGACGACGCGCCCTTCGCCACCATCGCCGACGCGGTCGTCGCCGAGTACGGCGAGCAAGCCTTGCGGGCGATCGGTGTCGGCTGGGGTTTCGCGGTCCTCACCGACCCCGAGCCGATCGGCCCCGATCACGACCTCGACGACGAACAGTCCTGGTGGAACAGTCTTTCCGAAGACCCGCGCACGCTCACGGCGGTCCGCGACCTCGACCTGGTCGACGAGGACCGCTGGCCGGAAGCCCTGCGCCACTTGCTCTCCGAGCCGCGCACCCGCGCACTGCTCGCCGATCGCGACGGCTACACCACCTGGTGGCTGCACCGCCACGCCCACATCGGCGGCATCCCGCTGGGCCGCCTGCACCACCCCGACGACAACGAATTCGGCGGACTCCTACCGACTTTCGCGGTGGCGGGGATCGAGGGAACCGACCTCGACACTTTGCGCCCGGTGCTGGTCCGCCCCGATGTGATGTCAGCCGCGCTGGCCGAGGAACTCCTCGACGCACTGGCCGATCCGTCGAAATCCCCAGCGCCCGAGGTGATCGCCCGCACCAACGCCCGCTTAGCCGCCGCGGTCGCGTCAGGCGCCCTCGACCCGCGCGAACTCGATCTCCCCGAACAGATCCGGGCCCTGTCCGGTGACGTCGTCGACGCGAGCACCGCCATGGTCCTCGACCAGCCCTGCTTCGGCCTCGTCGTTCCCCCGGAACGCTTGGTCGTCGGCGACACCGAACACGCCGAAGCGCTGGCCACCCTCCTCGACCTACCCCTGGTCTCCGAGGAGGTCAGCGCCGAGGTGCTCGGCACGGGTAGCCGAAGTACGTGGGCCGCAGCACCTTTGGGCGTAGTGTTGCGTCAGCTGTGGTCGCCCCAGGACACCACCGGCGAGTTGGTCCTGCACGAAACCCTCGAAGTGCACCTGCGCGGCGCGCTCTCGGGCACCGTCCGCGTCCCGTGGTGGTGCGAGGGCGACGTCACGCACGTCCAGGTGCCGCGCGGCTAGCAGAACCGGCGTGGGCGGTGATCATCTCGGCGAGCAGATCGAGCTGAACCTGCACCGACTCGCTGTCGTCATCGACCAGCCACCGCAGCACGATCCCGTCGATCACGTTGAGAATGAACCGGCTCAGCGTCGTCACCGGGGTGTTCCATTGCGTTTCGGTCGCTTCCCGGCAATGGTCGATCACATCGGCGACGGTGTTGTCGTTGAACCCGTACTGTTCGCGGGCGATCGCCAGTTTGGCCGGCGTCGACTCACCCTCGCGCAGCGCGTAGGTGGTGGTCTCGTAGGTGAGCAACTGCCGTTCGGGAGTGGCTTCGATGTTGCGCCACATCAGTTCCAATCCGCGGCGCACCAATTTCTGAAGTGCTTCTTTTCCTGTTCCGGCGTCTTCCCATACCGATTCATCGGCATCGACGGAATCGCGCAATTCCATCGAGAGCGCTTTGACCAGCTCGGTCATCAGCGCGTCCTTGTTTTCGAAACAGTAATGCACCACACCTAGCGAGACGCCGGCCGCTTGGGCGACATCACGCGTGGTCACGCCCGCCACGCCCTTTTTCTCGGCGAGACCGATCGCTGCCTCGATCAGGTGGGCCCGTCGTTCTTCGACACTCAATCGGGAGGACACTGTGCGAGTTAAGCGCTCGCGCCACGAACAGTCAATTCGCCGGTCCGCCAGAAAATACTGGACATTTGACCAGTTGATGTGGTTGTCTCCGAAATGGAAGTTGCGAAGGAGTCGCCCGATGTCCCTGTCCCGCCGTACCGTTCTCGCCGCCTCGGCACTGGGTGCCACTGCGCTGCCCGTCCTCTCCAGCTTGGGAATGCCGGTCGCACAGGCAAATCCGGGTGGATTCGAATTCGGGCTCGGCATCGCCGATCTCACGGGCCCGGCCGCGGAATGCGGCATGATGGGTTACTCCCAACTCGAACAGACCACGGCGGGAATTCATCTGCGCCCCCGTGCGCGTGCGTTCGTGATCGGCGCGGGTGGAAATCGGATCGCGTTCGTCGCGGTGGAGAACGGCGCGGTGTTCGGGTCGGTCCACGGCGCGGTGCTGCTCGCGCTCGCCCGCCGTTTCGGTGACCGGTATTCCGAGCGAAATGTCGTGCTCACCTCCACCCACACCCACGCCAGTTGTGGCGGTTCCGCACACGACTACGCCTACACGCTGGCGACGCTGGGATTTCAGCGGCAGGTCTTCGACGCCGAGGTCGACGGCATCGTCGAGGCGATCGTCGCGGCCGACGCGGATTTCGCGCCCGGCGCCATCACCCTGGGCCGCGCGCAATTGCACGATGCCAGCGTGAACCGCTCGCGCGTGGCCTTCGACCGCAATCCGGCCGCCGATCGCGCCGCCTTCCCCGAGGCGATCGACCCGGCGGTGACCACGTTGACCTTCGCCAGAAATGGCCGTCCGGTCGGTTCGCTCACCTGGTTCGCTACCCACAACACCTCGATGACCAACGCGAACCGCCTGATCAGCTCCGACAACAAGGGCTACGCGAGCTACGCCGCCGAACACCTCGAACACGGTGTTCGCCACCTCGACGGCGCCGAATTCATCGCCGCCTTCGCGCAGACCAACGCCGGTGACATGTCGCCCAACCTCGGTCTCACGCCCGGCAACGGACCGACCACCGACGAATTCGACAACACCAGGATTCTCGGCGAACGCCAGCACGCGGCGGCGAAAGCGGCCGCGGCCAAGGGCGCTACGCAGCCGGCCGAAGTCGCCTCGATCCTCTGCTACATCGACCTCGCCGCCCTGACGATCGACGGCCGCTTCACCCCCGACGGCGCCCCGCGACGCACCTCGCCGGCCGCGGCGGGCGTGTCCCTGGCGGCAGGCAGCGTGGAGGACGGCCCCGGCCTGCCCGGCGGCCCGATCCCCGAGGGCGTGCGCAATCCGATGGTCGACTTCCTCGGCGGCATCGACCATCCGCACCCGGCCTGGCTCGCCGACGCCCAGGCGCCCAAGGCGATCTTCGCCCCGCTCGGGCTGATGCCCCCGGTGCCGTGGGTGCCGAATGTGGTGCCGATCCAGCTGATTCGCCTCGGTGACCTGTACCTGGCCGCCGCGGGCGCGGAATTCACGATCGTCGCCGGGCTGCGCGTGCGACGCGCGGTGGCGGCGGTGCTCGGCGTCGAGCTGGAACAAGTGCTGCTACAGGGCTATACGAACAGCTACCACGAATATGTCACCACGCCTGAGGAATACGACTCACAGCAGTACGAGGGCGCCTCGACGCTGTTCGGCCGCTACACGCTGTGCGGGTATGTGCAGGAATTCACCAGGCTGGCAGAGGCATTCGCCGCCGGGCAGCCGGTCGGGCGCGGCCCGGCGCCGCGTGATGTCTCCGCGCTGCAACCGAACTTCGCCGCCGCGCCAGGGCCTGACGAGACACCGCGGGGCCGCGGCTTCGGTGATGTGCTGATCCAGCCGTCACCCGGTCGGCGCGGCGAACAGGTCGCCGTCGAATTCGTCTCGGCCCATCCGAAACACAACCCACGCCGCGGCGACACCTTCCTCGACGTGCAGCGAAAGACCGCGGCGGGCTGGACGCGGGTAGCCAACGAGGGCGAATGGGACGTTCGCTTCCACTGGCGCAAAGAGGGCACGGCGGTGTCGATCGCACGCTTCACCTGGGACATCCCCGCGACCGCCGAACCCGGGGTGCACCGATTCGTGCACTACGCCGACGCGCTGGGCACTGACGGCACGCTCCGCCCCGTCACCGGGACCAGCGACGAATTCGCGGTGACCTGAAATACGCCTAGTCGGTGTCGAGCCCCACCTGCGCGCCCTTGTCGCCGCGACGGGCGGAACGTCGCTGCGCCAGGAAGATCGAGGACCCCATCACCCCCACAACGAGCCCCATCAGGCACACCGGGCGGGCATCGGCCCAGCTCGCGTTCATCCACACGACCACCGTCGCGATGGCCCACAGGGCGAAGCCACCCAGCACGACCGGGCGCGGATCGACCAGGAATCGGGGCAGGTGCGGTATCTCGGGACTGACGGGTCCGGCGTCCATACCCAAACAGTAGCCGTGTGAAACCCATCAGCACAGCCGGACTTACCGTAGAGTTCTGCACTGTGACAACGCCATCGGACGTCCGTGCCCTGGCCGGTGACCTATCACTGGCCGTCGTACGGCTCACGAGACACCTGCGCGGACGCCGTTCCGACGCGCAGATCTCGCTCACTCAGCTGTCGGCTTTGGCGACGCTGGCTCGTGATGGCGCCATGACGCCCGGCGCGCTGGCAGGCAAAGAACGTGTGCAACCGCCGTCGATGACCCGGGTCATCGCCTCGCTCGCCGACCTCGACCTGGTCCAGCGCCGTCCGCACCCGACCGACGGCAGACAGATCATCGTCTCGCTCTCGTCCGCCGGTCGCGCGCTGATCGCCGACGAGACCAACGCCCGCGAGGTGTGGATGACCGGTCAGCTCGCCGGCCTGAGCTCCGAGCAGATCGCGGTGCTCGGCGAAGCCGTCGGCATCATGAACCAGATCGTCGCCGAATCGGAGTGATCAGCGCGGTTGCCTGGCGTCGTCGGCCGAGACCACGTCGTGGCCGAGCGGGAACAGCGATAGCGGCACCAGCTTGAGATTGGCCCAGGCGAAGGGCAGGCCGATGATCGTCACCGCCAGCGCGATGCTGGTGAACACATGGCCGAGCGCCAGCCACCAGCCCGCGAAGACGAACCAGATCACATTGCCGATCAGTGAGCCCGCGCCCGCGCTCGGTTTGTCGACGACCGTGCGGCCGAACGGCCACAGCACGTACCCGGCCAGCCGTAGTGACGCGATCCCGAACGGGATGGTGACGATCAGGATGAAACAGATCAGTGCCGCGAGCAGGTACCCCAGCGCCATCCAGAACCCGCAGAGCACCACCCAGAGCACGTTCAAGATCAACTGGACAATCTTCATGCTTCCAGCATGCCAGGATTAGCCGGTGGCCGAAGTGATCGATATCGACGACCCCACCGACCCGCGCGTCGACGACTTCCGTGACCTGTCCAATGCCGACCGCAGGCCGGACCTGCCGGGGCGAAAAGGCCTGGTCATCGCCGAGGGCGTGGTAGTCGTGCAGCGGATGCTCGACTCGCGTTTCGTGCCGAGCGCCCTGCTCGGTGTCGGGAAACGCTTCGAGACCCTCGCCGGCGACCTCGCCGATCACGAGCTGCCGTACTACCGCGCGAGCGCCGAGGTGATGGCCGAGGTGGTCGGCTTCCATCTCAATCGCGGGGTGCTCGCCGTCGCGCCGCGCCCGGCTGAACTCACCGTGGACGAGGTGCTCGACGGTGCGCGCACGGTGGCCGTGCTCGAGGGCGTCAACGATCACGAGAACCTGGGTTCGATGTTCCGCAATGCCGCGGGGCTCGGCGCGGACGCGGTGCTGTTCGGCGACCGATGTGCCGATCCGCTGTACCGGCGGGCCGTGCGGGTGTCGATGGGCCACGTGCTGCGGGTGCCGTTCGCGCAACTGCCGCACTGGCCGCGCAGCCTGGATAGTCTGCGGGACAAGGGTTTCCAGGTCATCGCGTTGACGCCGAATCCCGAAGCGGTGAATCTGGCGACGGCGATGACAGGGGAGCGGGTGGCGCTGCTGCTCGGCGCCGAGGGGCCGGGCCTGACCGAAGAAGCCATGCGCGCCACCGATATTCGCGCGCGGATTCCGATGTCACCCGGAACCGATTCGCTCAATGTCGCGACCGCCGCGGCGATGGCCTTCTACGAACGTGTGCGCATGTCATGAGTCAGGAATGTGAGGGGCCCTATCGGGCGCAAGCGGATCCGGTGCCGTGGGCGGCGGGCGGCACCGTTGTCGTGCTGGTCGCGCTGCTCGGTGGGGTCGCGGTGTTCGCCTTCGGATGTGCGCTGGCCGCGGTCAATCCGCTGCTCGCGATCGGGGTGAACGTGGTGGCCGTGGTCGGGGTGGCCCCGACGGCGTGGCGTTGGCGGTTCACGCCGGTGGTGCGGTGGGTGCTGGCGGGTGCGGCCGCGGCGGTGGTGCTCGGTTGGATCGCCGCGATCGTCTACGTGCTCAGCTGAGGCGGTCACAGCACCCGGTCGGCGCCGCGCAGCCAGCCGAAGAGGCCACGCTTGCGCCGCGTCGCCGCACCTGGTCGCCCCATCAGCGCGTGCTTCTGTTCCGGCGCCTGGCCTTTCGGATACAGCGTGAAACCGCAGACCGCGAGATCACCGGGGGCGAGCAGGCCGGGCCCGGCCGGAGTCAGGTAGCGGAAACCGAGCCATTCGGCATTGGCGGCGTCGGCGAAATCGGGAGGATCGAACGGCAGCGACTGCGGTTCGGGACGGTCCTCGCCGTGCCACGGGACGGGGTGTTCACCGGCCCAGAACGTCCGCTCCCACACCATCGGGAGCCCCTCGTTCTCGAGAATGTCCGCCCGGGTAGAACTGAACGACCGCCGGAATTCGCCGCGCTCCCAATGCGCGAACGCGCCCCAGTGCGGTTTCTGGTCGTAGGACACGAGAAACGTGTGCTCGGACGCGAGCGGGCGCACCAGCAGATCGGGCAGCTTCGTCGGGTGGACCAGCGCGGCCTCGGCCGTGCACACCACGGTCAACCCGGGATAACACCCGATATAGACCTCATCCCGATCCGGCGCCGCGCACCCACCCAGCGTCCCGACCATGTGCGGGCGAACATCGTGGTCCTCGTACAACTGCCCGGCCAGCGCGGCCGCCGCAACGGGATCTGACTCGACCTTCCCCCGCAGCACCGCAACTGGATCGGCCGTATCGACATACCAGAGCGTTGAAGCTGCCGACATGAGTCACCACCTCCCATTCGGACCGAATCAACCGATCTCGCAAGAACATGGGCAACTGATCCGCCACTTACGTGGATCAAGGCCAGGCCCAGTCGGAAGTTTCGTCATGTCGGTGGCCGACGGTCTCCAGCGGCGAGGTGCCAGCTCGTACCCGGTGAGTTACCCGCGTACTCGCGCCATCTCGGTGCGCCTAGTTGCCGGAGCTGCGGACGCCCAACAGGACGTCTTCCCACGAAGGCATGGGAGCCTTGCCGCGCTTCGTGCGCGCTGGTTTCGGTGCGGGCTTCTCGACCGCCGGCTCCTCAGCGGGCTTCTCTTGTTGCGCCGCAGGCTGACTAGGCGCAGTGGGAGCAGCAGGAATCGGCGCAGCGGGCTTCGGAGTGGCGGCGGGGATCGGTGCCGCGGGGATGGGCGCGGCCGGAATCGCCGCCGTCCCACCGCCTGCCGCTACCTGACGCTGCTCGTAGTACTCGTCCACATTGGGCGCCGGACGGCTCTGCGGGCGGGCGGCGGGCGCGGCGATCTGCTCGCGCGGGCGCGGCTCCACCGGGGTCGGCGGTTCGAGCACCGGCGAGGCGGCCGGAACCGGCGTGGGCAGGATCGTCGCCAGCCCACGCAGCGCGCGGCCGAAGTCGGGATCGATCAGGTCGTTGGCCGGATCGTCGAGGGGAGACACCGAACCGCCGTGCGCGTCGGGCTGGTAGCGCCAGTGCGCCGCGATCTCGGAGTGTCCGTGCCGCCACTGCAATTGGGCGACCCAGAAACCCTTTTCGTCTTTCCAGGCGTCCCACTCGGCCTGCTCGATGGTGTGTCCGCGCTCGGCGAAGGCCGCGGTGACGATCTCGTGCAGCGTTTCGACCGAGGGGCCGTCGGGGCGCACCGGATGCGCCTTCTGCGCCAATTCGGCGGCGCGCGCACGCTCGAGCAGGACGGGATAGGCGAATCGTTCGACTTTGGATTCCGGCATACCGGACTCTGCCGTGACCTGCTCGACGGACGCTCCAGCGCGAATACGGGCCTGGATATCGCGAGGACGCATAGTCGCCTCCGTTTCGATCTCGATCTGGCCGAATCGTGCGAGGTCGCCGCGCGCCGCGGCGCGGAGCTTGTCATCGGCGGGCAACCGGAACTTGGTACCGGACTCGGTGTCGCTGCACACGATGTGGGTGGAGTCGGGCGTCACCCCGATCACTCGAAGTTCACGCACCGTTACCTCCCTATCGCGTCGGCTACGACACCGCCCACTTTCCTTGACAGTAGTGCACATTACTTGGCCGCGGCAGCAGACACGCACGACTTAAATCGCACGCCAGGGCTGCCCAGGGGGCTAATCTGAGCGGCTCACCGCACGAATTCCGCTTGTGTACAGGCGTTTTGGTGATAGATCAACATCAAATCTCGGTACCGAGATCTGCCGAAACCCGGCGAATATTGCGAATGTGTGCACTGAAAGCAAGAAGGGCCGGTGCCCGGCGAACCGAATGGGTTCACCGGGCACCGGCCCTATCGCGGTCTTATCTCAGAGCTGGCCGACGACCCAGTCGATCGAACGGGTCAGCTGCGAAACATCTTCCGGGTCGATCGCCGGGAACATGCCGACACGCAGCTGGTTACGGCCCAGCTTGCGGTAGGGCTCGGTGTCGACGATGCCGTTGGCGCGCAGGATCTTGGCGACCTGGGCCGCGTCGACCGCGTCGTCGAAGTCGATGGTGCCGACGACCTGCGAGCGGTGCGCCGGATCGGTGACGTACGGGGTGGCGAAGGAGCTCGACTCGGCCCACGAGTACAGCCGCGAGGACGAATCCAGGGTGCGCTTCACGGTCCAGTCGAGGCCGCCGTTGGCGTTCATCCACTCGATCTGGTCGGCGAACAGCAGCAGGGTGGCCAGCGCCGGGGTGTTGTAGGTCTGGTCCTTGGAGGAGTTGTCGACCGCGATCGGCAGCGAAAGGAACTCCGGGGTCCAGCGACCCGATTCCTTGATCTCGGCGACACGGGCCAGCGCGGCCGGGCTCATGATCGCGATCCACAGGCCACCGTCGGCGGCGAAGCACTTCTGCGGGGCGAAGTAGTACACGTCGGAGTCGGCGATGTTCACCGGCAGACCGCCCGCACCCGAGGTGGCGTCGATGGCGATGAGAGCGTTCTCCGAACCGACCGGACGCGAGACGGGGATGGACACACCGGTGGAGGTCTCGTTCTGGGCCCAGCCGATGAGGTCGACCGAAGGGTCCGACACGGGCTCGGGCGCGCTACCCGGCTCGGCCTTGACGACGATCGGGTCACCGATGAAGGGGTTGCCCTTGGCCACCGAGGCGAACTTCGAGGAGAACTCGCCGTTGGTCAGGTGCAGCGAACGCTCGCGGATCAGGCCGAAGGCGGCGGCATCCCAGAACGCGGTAGTGCCACCGTTGCCGAGCACGACCTCGTAGCCGTCGGGCAGGGAGAACAGCGCACGCAGGCCGTTGCGAACGCGGGCGACCACGTCCTTGACCGGCTTCTGGCGATGCGAGGTGCCGAAGACCGAGGCGCCGACAGACACCAGGGACTGCAGCTGCTCCGGACGGACCTTGGACGGACCGCAGCCGAACCGTCCGTCGGCGGGCAAGAGGTCGGCGGGAATGGTCGGGAACGCACTGGTCATGGGGGCGAGTTTAGTGGTGCGGGGATCGTGGTCGTCGGGGTGGGTGGCGGTGTGAGGCGGGACACTCGGGGTCGGTGGTGGCGTGGGGAAAATGGGGAACCAGCGCTGGGTAGCGGTCGGTGGGTTGTGGGATCTGTACGGTCGGCGGTGATGGGTGGGCTGGGTGTGGCGCGGAGTGCGGGGAATTTGCCCCTGTGGGAACAGGGTTGGCATTAGTCTCTCGCCATGAGCCTTGTTGCGGTCGACACCGGGCGGACGATGCTCGACCGGTGGGTGTGGGCGTTCGGGCGGCGGCCGGGATTGCTGTCTGAAAGTGGGCGGCGGGAATTGCTGCTCAGGGGGTTGTCCGCGACCGCGACCGTGCTGTCGGTGCGAACCCGGCGCGGAGAGGGTGGATATCGGTTCTCGGTGCGGGTGAAGCTGCCCGGTGAGCTGGCCTATGACGCGCGGGTGCGGCAGCGGGTGCGTAGCCAGGATCTGGAATGCATGTGTCCCGGCGACCTCGTCGGCTGTCGTGTCGATCCGGGAGATCGGGAACGGGTGGCATTATTCGTGCCAGAGACACCGGTAGCGGGCCGCCGCTCGGCCGCCAAGATCCTGGCCAACGGGCGCCGGGCCGAGGCGACGGTCCTCGCGGTGGCGCCGGTCGCGGCCGATTACACGGGGCGCGAGGATCCGGTGCTGCGCTTGGACCTGGAACTGCGGGCCTGGGACGAGCCGTCGCCGTGGCGGGTGCGCCTGATCCAGCCGGTGCCGTTGGCGGCGGTCGGGCAGATCGAATTGGGCACTCGTCTCGCGGCAGCCTTCTTCACCGTCGACCGTGGAGATTCCGTCGCGATCGATTTCGCCGCACTGTCCTGAAGCGGCTGCTGCCGGATCGAGGTCCTTGCCCGGTCGGCCGGTGTCAGAGGTGAACGAAGGTGTAGCCCGCGGCGCGTAGCGCGGGCAGCGCGGCCGCCATGCCCGCGGCGGTGCCGGAGCCGGGCCGGTGCATGTGCGCGAGGGCGATCCCACCGGGGGCGGCGGCGCTCATCGCGCGCTGGACCTGGCCCGGGGAAGCTGTGGCGCCGAAGTCGGCATTCACGGTGAAACCCAGTGGCGTCTCGCCCAATTCGTTGACGATGGCGACCGCCACCTCGTCGTAGTGGGCGGTGCCGGTACGAAAGAAGCGCGGTGCGCGGCCGGTGAGTTCGGTGATGCGCTGATGGTTGTCCCACACCTCGTAGGCGGCTTCCTCGGCCGAACCCGTGCCGGCGATCCGGTAGGCGGAACGTCCGGATACGGAGAGCGGCTTGTGCGCGGAACCGTGGTTGGCCAGCTCGAACAGCGGATTCGCGCCGAGTAGCTGCACCCGAGCCGGATCGGCGTCGACCCACCGCTTGTTGAGGAACAAGGTGGCCGGGATCTGCTCGGCGATCAGGAAGTCGATCAGTGGCTGGTCGATGGCGCTGTTCCCGTGCCCGCCGCACGCGTCGAAGGTGAGCGCGAACTGTTTGCCATGGGCGGGGAAGCTGCTGGTGATGCCCGCCAGATCGACACCCCACTGCTGGGGCACTGCGCCCGCGTGCCGGGCAGCGACCTGCGCGGGGAACGGTATCGACACCGCCTCCCCGGTGGCGAGCGGCTGCGCGTTCACCGGGGCGACGGGCTCCGCAAGGGTGTGACCCGTCCCGATCGAATCACCTTGTGCGACAGCGCATCCCGTTGTCAGCCCGGCAGTGAGAGCGGCACCGACAGTGAGCAGACGACGCCGCGACAAACCATTGCTGTCCACAAGCCACCCCTCGCGAAAATGTTCGCTGGGATGCTATCGCGGATTCGGCCCATGAGCGCGCTGGACGCGTACCACCAGGTCAATCATGAGAGGCGGTAATTAGCTGAGAGTGAACCGGATGCCGGGTGATCCGGCACCCGGTTCGACGACTCAGTGCTGCGTGATGGTGGACCAGCCCGGAACCTCGGCCGGTGTACGGGGGCCGGGGCCGGTGTAGATGGCGGCGGGGCGGACGAGCTTGCCCAGCTGCTTCTGCTCGAGGATGTGGGCACACCAACCGGCGGTCCGGCCGCAGGTGAACATCGCGGGCATCATGTGGGCCGGGACCTCGGCGAAGTCGAGGATGACCGCGGCCCAGAACTCGACGTTGGTCTCGATGGCGCGATCCGGACGACGTTCGCGCAGCTCGGCCAGCGCGGCCTGCTCGAGTGCGGCGGCCACCTCGAAGCGGGGGGCGTCGAGGCGCTGGGCGGTGGCCCGGAGCACGCGGGCGCGGGGGTCCTCGGCGCGGTAGACGCGGTGGCCGAAGCCCATCAGCTTCTCTTTGCGGTCAAGGATGCCCTTGACCAATGCCCGTGCGTCACCGGACTTTTCGACGGCCTCGATCATCGGGAGCACGCGGGCGGGCGCGCCACCGTGCAGCGGGCCGGACATGGCGCCGATCGCGCCGGACAGCGAGGCCGCCACGTCGGCGCCGGTGGAGGCGATGACGCGGGCGGTGAAGGTGGAGGCGTTCATGCCGTGCTCGGCCGCCGACACCCAGTAGGCGTCGATCGCCTCGGTGTGGCGCGGGTCGGGGTCACCCTTCCAGCGGGTCATGAACCGCTCGGTGACGGTGTCGCACTCGTCGATCTTGCGCTGTGGAACGGCGGGCTGATAGATGCCGCGCGCGGACTGCGCCACGTACGACAGCGCCATCACCGAGGCGCGGGCGAGGTTCTCGCGGGCGGTCTCGTCGTCGATGTCGAGCAGCGGCTCGTAGCCCCAGATCGGGGCGAGCATGGCCAGGCCCGCCTGCACGTCGACGCGCACGTCACCGGTGTGCACCGGCAGCGGGAACGGCTCGGCCGGTGGCAGCCCGCGACCGAACTCACCGTCGACCAGCAGGGCCCACACGTCGCCGAAAGTCACCTGGTCGGTGACCAGATCCTGGATGTCGACGCCCCGATATCGCAGGGCGCCACCGTCCTTGTCCGGCTCGGCGATGTCGGTGGTGAAGGCCACCACGCCTTCCAATCCGCTGACGAAATCCTGTGGTACCGAGCTGGCAGTCATGGTGACTCTCCTTGCAGGGGCATGGCGATCTTTCGCAACCCTAGACCCGAACTTGCCAGCGGGTAATCTCAGCCCTATGCGTGACCAAGACCGCGTGGCAGACCTCGCCGCGATGCGCGTCGATTACGGCAATCCGCTCTCCGTTCCCGCTGATGAAACCGATCTCGACGAGACCTGGGTGGCGGGTGGCTGGGAACCGTTGCTGCGCAATTGGATCGAGCACGCGCGTAGCCGAGGAGTCGCCGAACCGAACGCGATGGTGCTGGCAACCGTCTCGCTCACGGGCCCGGCGCCGCGACCGGTGGCGCGCACGGTCCTGTGCAAGGGACTCTCGCCCGACGGCGTCACCTTCTATACGAACTACGACTCGGCCAAGGGCGCCCAGCTCGCCGCCGATCCGTACGCGGCGGCGAGTTTCGTCTGGCCCGCGCTCGCCAGACAGGTGCATGTGCGCGGGGTGACCGAGCGGGTGTCCGCCGACGTGACCGCGGCTTACTGGGCGGCGCGGCCGCGGGAATCGCGGCTGGGCGCGTGGGCTTCGCAGCAGTCGCGGCCGGTGGCCTCGCGGGCCGAACTGGATCGCGTGCTGGCCGAGACGACGGCCCGGTTCGCCGATGTCGACGACATTCCGGTGCCCCCGTTCTGGGGCGGCTACTTGCTGCGCCCCGACGAGGTGGAGTTCTGGCAGGGCAGGCACGGCAGGCTGCACAACCGCATCGTGGTTCGGATCGACGGGCCGAACACACTGGTCGAACGCTTGCAGCCGTAACGGGTGGTGGGCTATCTCACCGCGCCCAAACATGGGATGACCACACGGATGTGGCTAATCTGCGGTGAGTGAAGCTGCTCGCCGACACCGAACCACTGCGCAATCGCGACTATCGCAGACTCTGGACGACCAATATCGTCACCGTCATCGGCGCGCAGCTCTCGGTGGTCGCGGTGCCGCAGCAGATCTTCCAGATCACCGGCAGTTCCGGTTACGTCGGCTTGGCCGGTCTCTTCGGTCTGGTTCCGCTGGTGGTGTTCGGGCTGTGGGGCGGCGCGCTCGCCGATGTGATGGATCGGCGGACCCTGCTCGTCATCACGACGGCAGGTACGGGTCTGACCACTGTCGCGTTCTGGGTGCAGGCCGCGCTCGGGGTGAACAATGTGTGGGTCGTTCTCGGGCTTTTCGCGATTCAGCAGGCGTTCTTCGCGGTCAATCAGCCCACCCGTAGCGCCCTGGTCGCCCGGTTGCTGCCGCCGGAGCAGATGGCCTCGGCCAGTTCGCTGAGCATGACCGTGTTCCACGTCGGCGCGATCGCGGGACCGGTGCTGGCCGGGCTGCTCATTCCGGTGATCGGGCTGTCCACGCTGTATCTGATCGACGCGATCGCCCTGCTCGCGACGCTGTGGGCGGTCTGGCAGTTGCCCGCCTTCCCGCCGACCGGTGCGCAGCGCCGGGCCGGGCTGCGCACCGTGCTCGACGGCTTCCGCTACCTCGCTGGGCAGCGCATCCTGCTCGCCTCGTTCGTCGTCGACCTGATCGCCATGGTGTTCGGCCTTGCCCGCGCGCTGTATCCGCAGATCGCGCATGAGACCTTCCACGATCCGGCCGAAGGCGGCGTGGCCCTCGGCCTGCTGTTCGCGGCGATGGCGGTCGGGTCGGTGCTGGGCGGGGTGTTCTCCGGGTGGATTCCGCGCGTGCGCAGGCAGGGGCTGGCGGTGCTCGTGTGCATCGCGATCTGGGGCGTGACGATGGTCGGGTTCGGCCTGGCGGTGGGGTTGGCCGGGCGGTGGTTCGGGCTTGGCGTGTGGCTGGCGATCGCGGTGGTGTTCCTGGCGCTCGGCGGCGCGGCCGACATGGTCTCGGCAGCCTTTCGCACGGCTATGTTGCTCAATGTGTCCACCGACGAGATGCGCGGGCGTTTGCAGGGCGTGTTCATCGTGGTCGTCGCAGGTGGGCCGCGGATCGGTGATGTTGCCCACGGTTTCGCGGCGGCGAGCATGGGTACTGCTGTAGCTGCCGCCGGTGGCGGCGTGCTGGTGGTGCTCGGCGTGGTGCTCGCCGCGCTGGCCTTCCCCGCCTTCGTGCGTTACCGAGTAGCTCGCGCACACTCCGCGCCGGCAGCGAATTGAGTTGTGCGGCAATCGGATTCGAGCACCGATTCCGTTCGCGACAGCGCCGTCGCGGGCAGGCTGGGTACAGGTACGGAAAAGGGGATCGGCGCAGGTCCCCGGCCCCGCATCGACCTCACCGCCGCACGCGGCCGGTGTGAGAACCGGACAGGACAACCCTGATTGCTTGCCCTGTCCGAACAACAGCTAGCGTTAGCGCAAGTGCACCTGTGCCGACCGCATCGGTGCCTACGGTTCTAGCCTGAGAGGGATCCTTCCGTGCCCGCTGAGAACATCACCAACGTCACCGAAGACGCCAAGGCGGTACTCCAGTACCCCGGTGGCGAGTTCCCGATCTCGGTCACCAAGGCCGCGGAGGGTAACGACGGGCTCGACTTGGGCAAGCTGCTGGCCAGCACCGGTTACGTCACCTATGACCCCGGTTTCATGAACACCGCGTCGACCAAGTCGGCGATCACCTACATCGACGGTGAAGCGGGCATCCTGCGCTACCGCGGCTACCCGATCGACCAGCTGGCGGGCCGCTCGACCTTCATCGAGGTCAGCTACCTGCTCATCTACGGCGAGCTGCCGACCCAGGCCCAGCTCGACGATTTCACCGATCGCATCCGTCGCCACACCCTGCTGCACGAGGACCTGAAGCGGTTCTTCGACGGCTTCCCGCGCAACGCGCACCCCATGCCGGTGCTGTCGTCCGCGGTGAACGCGCTGTCGGCGTACTACCAGGACTCGCTGGACCCGCGCGATCCCGAGCAGGTCGAGCTGTCGACCATCCGCCTGCTGGCGAAGCTGCCGACCATCGCGGCCTACTCGTACAAGAAGTCGGTCGGCCAGCCGTTCCTCTACCCCGACAACTCGCTGTCGCTGGTCGAGAACTTCCTGCGGATGACCTTCGGGTTCCCCGCCGAGCCGTATGAGGTCGACCCCGAGGTCGCCGCCGCGCTCGACATGCTGCTGATCCTGCACGCCGACCACGAGCAGAACTGCTCCACCTCGACCGTGCGCCTCGTCGGCTCCTCCGACGCCAACCTGTTCACCTCGGTATCCGGTGGCATCAACGCGCTGTGGGGCCCGCTGCACGGCGGCGCCAACCAGGCCGTGCTCGAGATGCTCGACGAGATCAAGGCCAACGGCGGCGACGTCAAGGAATTCATCCGCAAGGTCAAGAACAAGGAAGACGGCGTGAAGCTCATGGGCTTCGGGCACCGCGTCTACCGCAACTACGACCCGCGCGCGACGCTGGTCAAGCAGGCCGCCGACAAGATCCTGTCGAAGATCGGCGGCGACGACCAGCTGCTCGACATCGCCAAGCAGCTCGAAGAGGCCGCCCTCACCGACGACTACTTCGTGTCGCGTCGCCTGTACCCGAACGTCGACTTCTACACCGGCGTCATCTACCGGGCCATGGGCTTCCCGACCCGCATGTTCACCGTGCTGTTCGCGATGGGCCGGCTGCCGGGCTGGATCGCGCACTGGCGTGAGATGCACTCCGAGCCGCTCAAGATCGGCCGCCCGCGCCAGATCTACACCGGTTACGGCGAACGCGACTATCGTGCGATCGACAACCGCTAGTTTCAATCGGCTGTTGTTGGACACTTTTGTTGGGTAAAGCAATCTATCGAAGGGGATAGCCCGCATGACCAAGCCGGAGATCGATTTCCAGGAGGGCCCCGCGCCCACCGAGCTCGTCATCACCGACCTCATCGAGGGCGAAGGCAAGGAAGCGGTGGCCGGTGGCACCGTCGAGGTGCACTACGTCGGCGTCGAGTTCGACAACGGTGAGCAGTTCGACTCCTCCTGGGATCGCGGCGAATCCATCACCTTCCCGCTGCGCGGCCTGATCCAGGGCTGGCAGGACGGCATTCCCGGCATGAAGGTCGGCGGCCGTCGTCAGCTGACCATCCCGCCGGAGCTCGCCTACGGCTCCGCCGGTTCGGGCCACGCGCTGTCGGGCAAGACCCTGGTCTTCGTGATCGACCTGCTCAACGCGAGCTGATCTCAGCTTTCCCGGCCCGTACCTCCGCACGGAGGTACGGGCCGTCGCTGTTTCAGGGGTAAAGACTCCCGGCCTCTCGGCGCGGGGTAATGTGCCCCGCGTATGACGGAGCTTGCGCTCCCGCGTGATTCGTTGCCAATGCGTTGTCCATGACAGTGACTTGTTCGATTCGCCCGGGGCCGGGTTCTTCGGGAGTTTCGGGAGGGAGATTCTCGATCATGTTCCAACACCATCTTGTTCGCCGTGCGCTGGCGGTGGCGCTACCCGTCGCGATGGGGCTCGCCGGGGCCGGTGTGTGCTCGGCGGAGGCCGATCAGCAGACGCAGTACGCGGCCGGACTGTCGAGCGCGGGGCAGGGGTTCCGCACCACTGTCGCCCCGGATCTGCGGACCGTTTCCGCGTCGGTCGACGAGGGCAGGTTCCTGCTCGCACCCGATGTGGGCCGGGTGATCGTCGAGTCGGCGACCGGCGATCCGATCGGCGAGATCCCCACCTCGTTCACCACGGTCAGCGGCAATGTGATCGCCATGGCGACCGAGATCGCGGCCGACGGGCGAAGCATGACGGTGACCCCGCGGCCCACCGCGGCGGCGAGCGAGGAACTGAAGAGCATCGCGACCTCGCCCACCGCGCAATTCCCCGACCCGGTCCAGAACGCCGCCGCCGTCGGCGCGGGCATCGGCGTGATCGTCGCCGCCGTCGTGTGTATCCCGATGATCACCACGATGATCCTCTACCTGCCGTGCGTCGGCTTGGTGGGTCTGCCGAACGCGTTGGTCGGCGCGTTGATCGGCGCGGTGGTCGGGGTGGCCGCGCCGGACATCATCCCGCAGGTGCTGCCCTGATCTCCGAAAATCGTTGCGGCCCGGTCGGCATCGACCGGGCCGCAGTGCGTTCACTCCCGAACGACTTCCACGGGGTCGGTGAGTGCCAATGCGAGGGCGGACTGTTGCGACTGGCCGCGTGGGGGGAGGGCTTCGAGGGCCTTGGCGGTTTGGGTGTTGAGGTTGCCGACGATGTTCTGCAGAGCGCCTACGCCACCGGTGAGTTGTTCGATGGCCGAAACAAGTTGGGCGCCACCCTCTTCGGCGAGAGTGGGCAGACCCTTGGCCAGTTCGGCGCCCTGCGTGAGCTGGTCGCGGGCGCTGTTGAGGCGGGCGACGACGGTGCGCAGGAGGGTCCCGAGGTCGGTATTGGGATCGACTGCGGCGCCGGTCAATTCGCTGAGCCCGTCGAGTTGAGTGCCTGCCTGAGTCGAAACCCCGCGTAGTGCTTCGAGTTTGGTGATGATGTCGGCCAGCTGCGGGTCGCCCGCGAAGGGGAGGGCTCGCAGTAGCGGCAGGATCTGGTCGAGGCCAGAGCCCAAGGCGGCCGCACTGCTCTGCACGCCCGCGATGGTGACGCCGGTGGCGCCGAGCGCGTCGGCCAGCTGGTTGGCCTGTTTGGCCGCGCCGTCGACCGTCTGATTCAGCAGCTCGATGGCCGAAGTGAGTTGGCCCGCGCCCTCTTTCGCGTAGTCGAGGAAGCCGAGCATCTCCTGTGCGCCGCCACTGAACTGGCCTGCGCCGTCCGCTGCCGCGTTCACGCCCGCGCTGAGTAGCTGGGCGGTGAATTGGACGGAGGTCATCTGGTTGCGCGCCTGCGAGACGGCGGCGAGTGCGGCGTCGACGCCGGACGCGCCGATCCGGTGGGTCACCGCGTCGACCGCGCCGTTCACCGTGTTCGTATCGGCGTCGTCGTGGGTGGTGACGGTGACCTTGGCGCGCTTGGGTTCCGGGGTGGCCAGGGTGGCCATCGACGCGGTGAGATCGGCGGGCAGGGTGATCACGGCGGCATAGTCGCCCGCCTCGATCTCGCCGGGCTTCGCGACCGTCCATTCGTAGCCGCCCGCGTCCTGCACCGCCTTGGCCACCCGTTCACCGGTGGGCCCGGAATCGGCGTTGACGAGCGCGATCCCGGTCGGTGCGGCATCCTTGCCCGTGCAGGCGACGGCACCGCCCGCCAGCGCGAGGGCGGTGGCAAGGCAGAGCAGACGGGCGCGTTTGTCGATCACATCGGCGACGGTAACCGCAGACTCGGTCGCCGACTGTGGGAGATGTCTGAGAGTTCGTTGAGGAAGGCCGGATCGCAGGTAGCTGCAGGGATGCCGACCGGTGGAGGCGAACGATCGCCGGTTGATAGCTAGCAGTTCAAACTATGCCGTGTGTCACAACATGTTTCGCTACCCCGTGGTGGTTCGGTACAACTCTCGAGTCAATCGACATCGAGATTTTTTCGATTCGTCCGGGGGGTTCGGGGATTCTTCGGAAGCATCGGGAGGGAGAACCGAACATGTTCAGCCACAACATCACTCGCGCGGGTCGCCGGGCGGTCTTCGCCGCACTGCCGCTCGTCGTCGCCGCCTCGCTCGTCACCACGGGCACCGCGGCCGCCGAGGTCACCGCCGAACGTCAGGCCGAGATCGCGACCGGGCTCGGTGGCGAGGGCGTCGCCGACGGCATCGGCTACAAGACCGTCGTCTCGCCGGACCTGCGCACCATCTCCGCGACCGTCGACAACGGCCGCTTCGTGCTCTCGCCCGACTCCACCAAGGTCGATGTCGTCTCCGCCACCGGCGCCAAGGTCAGCGAGTTCCCGCTGGCGATGGCCACCGTCGGCGGCAACAACATCGCGCTTGCCTCGGTGATCTCCGAGGACGGTCGCACGGTGCAGATCGCGCCGCAGCTCTCCGCCGCCACGACCGCCGAGCTGAAGAGCATCGCCACCAACCCCGAGGCCGGCAACCACGACCCCGTCCAGAACGGCGCGGCCGCCGGTGCCACCATCGGCTTCCTGACCGCGGCGATCCTGTGCATCCCGGGCCTGGCCGCGTTCATCATCGGCTACTTCCTGTGCGCGTTCACCTCGGGCGTGTCCTTCGCGATCACCGGTGCGGTGCTCGGTGCGGTGATCGGGCTGGTCATCCCGGAGTCGATCCCGCAGGTTCTCCCCTGATTTCCGCTTCAGTCGCTGGGCGTTAACTGTGCGGTAGTCTCGCGAGTGTCTTCACCCCGTGCCGATCAGGCGCGGAACTCACGAGAGTGGAGGTTCGATGTCTGACACCGACGATGTCAAAGCCAAGGCCAAAGCTGAGGCCGAGAAGATCGAGGCGGAAGCGAAGAAGGCAGCGGCCAACGTGAAGGAAGCTGCCGAGCGCGCGGCGGGCAGAGTGAAGGACGCATTCAAGAGCGACAAGTAGTAGCGAGGTCAGCCCCGCACCCACCATCACCGTGGGTGCGGGGCTTTCGTGTTACTGGCGGGGCGGCCGAACCGGTAGGTCGATCACCAGGCGGGCGCCACCGAGCGGGCTCTGTTCGAAGTACGCGAGCCCGCCGTGCAGCTGGGCCTGCTGAGCGACCAGCGCCAGTCCGAGGCCCGAACCGCCCTTGGTGGCGTTGGCGCCACGCGCGAACCGCGCGAACACGGCCTCGCGTTCCTCGGGCGCGACGCCGGTGCCGTTGTCGTCGACGGCGATGACGATCCGGCCGTACGGCGTGCGGTGCGCCGAGACGACCGCGGTAGTGGCGCCACCGTGTCTGACCGAATTGGTGAGCGCGTTGTCGACGGCGAGGCGCAGGCCTGCGGGCAGACCGCGGGTCACCAGTTCGGCGTCGGTGTCGATGCGCACCGACAGGCCGGGGTTGTGTCGCATGGCGTCGTGGGCGGCCTGGTCGCACAGGTCGGCGACATCGGTGGGGACGTGGTCGGCCTCGGCGGTGAGATCGCCGCGGGCGAGGCGCTCCAGCGCGGACAGGGTGGTCTCCACCCTGGTCTCGTTGCGGGCGAGGTCGTCGAGGATCTCGCGGCGCTGATCGTCGGTGAGGTCAAGGGTGCGCAGGACCTCGAGATCGGTGCGAAGCGCGGTGAGGGGCGTGCGTAGTTCGTGGGCGGAGACGGCGGCGAAATCCCGGGCTGTTTCGAGCGCGGCGGCGGTCTCGGCCTGGGCCTGGTCGACACGGGCCAGCATGGTGTTCACCGCGTCGGCCAGCTTCACCGCCTCGTCGACACCGGAACCGTCGACCGGTTGCGCGGGATCGCCCGGCTCGCCGACCGCGGACACCTGCCTGGTGAGCTTCACGATCGGGCCGACCGCGCGCCCGGCGAGCAACCAGCCGAGCGCCGCCGCGGCCGCCACCGCGATCGCCGCGCCCGCGAGTACCCAGCGCTGCTGGTCGTCGGTCGCCTTGGTCGCCTCGGTGGTCGGAATCGCCAGGGAGACAGTGCGACCCGCCGGCTGGTTCTCGGTCGTGGTGAGCACCCGGTAGGGCTGGTCGTGCAGCACGACGGTCTGCGATCCCGGCGGCAGATCCGGCAGCTGGGTCGAGCTCGACGCGGTGACCTGGCCGTCGTCGCGCACCGTGAGTGCCATCGTGTTCTGCAGGCCGGTCAGATTGACGAAACCGGTGGCGAGCACCGGCTCGATCAGCACGATGCGCGAAGCGATTTCCAGTTGCTGATCGGTTTGGGTGACATTATTGCGTTCGATTGCCTGGAAACCCACGAAAGCGGCGATCGTGACGATGATGACGGCACCCGCCGCGGCCGCCCCCGCCACCCTTGTCCGGAGCGAAAACGATTGTCTGCGACGACGTTTGGAAGGTGCGGAGATCATTTCGATTCCCGGAGTACGAAACCCACCCCGCGAATCGTGTGCAAAATCCTTGGCGTGTCATCTATTTCGAGTTTCCGGCGCAGGTATCCGACGAACACATCCACCACATTCGTGTCGGCTATGAAATCGTAACCCCACACCAATTCCAGCAGCCGTTCGCGCGTCAACACCACACCGGCATTGCGGGCCAGAGTGGACAGCAATTCGAATTCCCTTTTGGTGAGCTCGATTTCGCGTCCGTGCAGTAGTGCGCGATAGCCGGCGACATCGACAAGCAGTGGCCCGACGGTCAGGGCGCCGGGGGCGACCGGGTCGGGTGTGTCGGTGCGGCGGCGCAGCAGGGCCTTGATCCTGGCCACCAGTTCGGCCAGCTCGAACGGCTTCACCAGATAGTCGTCGGCGCCCGACTCCAGGCCCGCGATCCGGTCGTCTACCGAGGCACGGGCGCTCAGCACGCAGATGGGCACGTCGTTGCCCATCGCCCGCAAGGCGGTGACCACGCCCGCGCCGTCGAGGACGGGCATGTTCATGTCGAGAACCACCGCGTCGGGCGCCTGCTCGGCGACGGCCCGCAGCGCGGCGCCACCGTCGCGCGCGACGAGCACGCGGAACCCGGACAGTCGCAGGCCACGTTCGACCGAGGCGAGAACGTCCTCGTCGTCATCGACGACGAGCACGGTAGAAGGAGTCACGCTGGTGATCTTAGGTGGTCACGGGGCAGGGGAGACCGGGTCGCCGTTCGGCTCGGGGGTCGGCGCCGGGTTCCCGAGCGGTGGGTTGGCGAGGATGCGGTCGGCGAGGGCGGTGAGGACGTTGGGATCCTCGATGGTGGCGGGGGTTTCGACGTGTTCACCGGCGGTGAGCTGGCGGATCGTCTTGCGCAGGATCTTGCCGGAGCGGGTCTTCGGCAGGCCGGTGACGATGATCGAGTCGTGCAGGGTGGCGATCGCGCCGATCTGACTGCGCACCCGCTCGTCGAGCTCGGCGCGCAACTGCCGCTGGTCGATCTCGACACCCTGTTTGAGCACCACATACGCCAGCGGGAGGCTGCCCTTGAGCTCGTCGGGCATGCCGATCACGGCACATTCGGCGACGGCGGCGTGCCCGGCGATGGCGGCTTCGATGCTGCCCGCCGACAGGCGGTGCCCGGCGATGTTGATCACGTCGTCGCTGCGCCCGAGGACGTAGAGGTAGCCGTCCTCGTCGAAGTAGCCCGCGTCGCCGGTCAGGTAGTGGCCGGGGAAGGCCGACAGGTACGAGCGGATGAAACGGTCCCGGTCCCGCCACAGCCCGGTCAGGCAGCCGGGGGGCAGTGGTAGCCCGATGACGATGTTGCCCTCGGTGCCCGCGGGTACCGCGTTGCCGTTCGCGTCGAGCACCCGCAGCCGGTAACCGGGCACCGGCACACTCGCCGAACCGGACTTGACCGGCAGTTCCTGCAGGCCGAGCGGATCGGCGCAGATGGGCCACCCGGTCTCGGTCTGCCACCAGTGATCGACCACCGGGGTGTCGGGGTGGTCGGCGAGCAGGATGTCGCTGGCCCAGTCGAAGGTGGCCGGGTCGAGGCGCTCGCCCGCGCAGAACAGCGCGCGCAGGCGGGACAGGTCGTAGCGATGGGCCGCGGTGGCCTCGGGGTCGGCGCGGCGGATCGCGCGCAACGCCGTCGGCGCGGTGAACAGCACCCGCACGTTGTGCTCGTCGACGATCCGCCAGAACGCCCCGGCGTCCGGGGTGCCGACGGGCTTGCCCTCGTAGAGCACCGTCGTCGCGCCGACCAGCAAGGGCGCGTAGACGATATAGGAGTGGCCGACCACCCAGCCCACGTCGGAGGCGGCCCAGAACACCTGACCGGGGCCGACGTCGTAGATATTGCGCATCGACCAGGCCAGCGCCACCGCGTGTCCGCCGTTGTCGCGCACCACGCCCTTCGGCTTCCCGGTGGTGCCGGAGGTGTAGAGGATATAGAGCGGATCGGTGGCGGCGACCGAGACCGGATCGGCGGGCGCCGTGCCCTCGACCGTGGCGTCCCAGTCGACCCAGCGGGCCGCGACGGTCTGTTCCGAGGACGGCAGCACGTCGGTGGCGGGCAGCGCGGCCGGGAACTCGATCGTCGTGAACTCGGGTCGCTGCTTGACGATCACCGTGCGCACCGACGCGGTCTCGGCGAGATCGAGCGCGGCCATCACGATCGGCGGGTATTCGATGCGGCGGTTGGGTTCGAGCCCGCCCGAGGCGGTGATGATCAGGACCGGCTCGGCGTCGTCGATGCGGGCGGCCAGTTCGGGCGCGGCGAACCCGCCGAACACCACCGAGTGCACCGCGCCGATGCGGGCACAGGCCAGCATCGCGATCACCGCTTCGGGGATCATCGGCAGATAGATCACCACCCGATCACCGGCCACCACACCGAGATCGCGCATGGCACCGGCGAACTCCGCCACGATGTCGAGCAATTCGGCGTAGGTGTAAATCGTGGTGGTGTCCGTCATAGCGGAGGCATATATGAGGGCGGGTTGATCGGCGTGTCCACCCTGGTCGACAGTGCCCGCCCGAACGTGGCGGTCCAGTGCGTTCACACAAGTATTGAGGCGCGCGTCCGGGAACCACCGGGCCGACCGCTTGTCGGCGGCATCCACGATCTGCTGCGGTTCGACATCCCACTCGATGCTCTGAGCTGCGGCGGACCAGAAGTCGGCTGGGTCGACCAGGCTGGTCTGATAGACCGGCCGGTACTCGTGTTCGGTGTCCAACCCCGTGACTCCCTAGCCTCGCTTCGATGCCCGCTCGATAGATCCAGATGATTGTGGCAGACTTCACGCGACACCCGAGGGGGTGCCGCGACCTTTGGTTTTGCCTACAACAGGCTGGTCATCGAGCGGACCTCGACCGGGAGTCAGCCAAGAAGTTATTGATCCGTTAGAATCCGATGTCACTTATTCGGGCAGTCGTAGACGCAATTTCTCGGCCAGCCGTAGTTCTCGGCCAGCAGCCACTGGCGAGCCACCATCGCGCCTGTGGAGGTTCGCCTCAGGCGTACGGTACGAGGCCAGTTTGGAAAGTGAGTGGGAGATGCGTGACGCCGCTAGGTCCGGCAGCAAACGCTGGGCGCTCGGCAACTGGGACCTGCGTTGGAAGGTTACGGCCGTGCTTGCCGTGCCCCTCGCGGTCGCGGTCGGGCTCGGCGTGTCGAGAATTACCTCCGAGTTCTCGGAGGCCAACCGGCTCTCCAGTATCAACGAGCAGGTAGACACGATTCCGACGGTCACTTCGCTGAGTGCTTCGACGGCGAAGGTGGCGGGCAGCCAATTGGTGCCTGCCGGTCCGGGGGTCACCCTGGTCACCGACAAGGACCTCACCGATCTCGACACCGCGATCAGCGTCGCCGAGGGGTCGCTCGGGCGGCTGACCGAGCTGCCGACCGCGCATGTCGCGCTCGAGCGGATGATCAAACAGGCCAAGAATGTGCGCGCGCAGGGCAAGGCGCTGTCGTCGTCGGCCGAGCCGGTGCTGGCCGGGGTCGAGCAGTTGACGCAGGACAGCGTCAGCATTGTGGAAGCCACCATCGCTCAGGTGAGCGATCCGGTGATGGACACGGCCAAATTGCGCCTGGTCGACTCGCTCAACACGCGTTCGGTGCTCGTCGACGAGCTCGCGGGCCTGTCCGAGTTGCTGCGTGGCCTCGACACGGGGACGCAGAACTTCCTCACCGGTGTCGCGACCGAGCGCCATCTGCTCGACGTACTGTCCAACCGCTTCCCGGACGGCGATCGAGTGATCGCCGACCTCAAGGCACAGACCGACGTCCGCCAGAACCTGATCAACGGTCCCGAGGTGGCTGCGGGCAAGCTGCCCGTCGGCGATCTGCGAACCTCGCTCTACTCGAGTCTGCAGACCTATGAAGGCGTCGTGAACGAGGCCACCAAGGCCATCGAGGTCTCGATGGACGAGCTCACCAGCTCGGCCGCCACCGGCGCCTGGACCTACACCGCGGTCGTGATCGCGACGATCCTGGCCGCGCTGTTGCTCGCGGTGTTCGTCGCCCGCTCGATGATCGTGCCGCTGCACCGCCTTCGCCTGGCCGCGCTGCGCGTCGCCGAGTCCGATCTGCCGCACGAGGTCGCCCAGCTCCGCAACGGCGCCGCGCCCGAGGACGTGCCGCTCGAGCCGATGCCGGTGCGCTCCGACGAGGAGATCGGCCAGCTCGCCCGCGCCGTCGACGATATCCACGGTCAGGCGCTGCGCCTGGCCAGCGACCAGGCGCAGATGCGTTCGCAGGTCAACGACATGTTCGAGACCCTGGCCCGCCGGTCCAAGTCGCTCGTCGACCATCAGCTCACCCTCATCGAGGCGATGGAGTACGACGAGAAGGACCCGCGCCTGCTCGAGAACCTCTTCCGGCTCGACCACCTCGCCGCGCGCATGCGCCGTAACGGTGACAACCTGCTGATTCTCGCGGGTACCAAGCAGCGCCGCACCAAGTCGGCACCGGTCGAGATCGCCGACGTCCTCCGTGCCGCGATCTCCGAGGTCGAGGACTACGAGCGGGTCAAGCTCGGCGCCACGCCGCGTGGCTCGCTGGTCGAACCGGCCGCCTCCGATATGGCGCACCTGTTCGCAGAGCTGCTCGACAACGCGCTGCGCGCCTCCCCGCCGGAGACCGACGTCAAGTTCACCTTCGCCCAGGCGCACGACCAGGGTCTGCTGATCGAGGTCGCCGACCGCGGCATCGGTATGCCGCCCGTGGAGATGTCGGAGATCAACCACCGGCTCGAGCAGACCGCCGAGCCCGGTCCCGACACCGCCCGCCACATGGGTCTGTTCGTGGTCGGCCGACTGGCCGAGCGGCACGGTCTCACCGTGCGCCTGCGCCCGACCTTCGATACCGCTCGCGATCCCGGCGTCACCGTCACCGTGCACGTGCCGGTCGGCCTGATCGTCTCGGGTGCCGGTGGGGCGGTGGTGCCACCGCATCAGCTGCAGAAGCAGCAGCAGGCGCCCGCGCCGGAACAGCAGCAGCGGCCGAACCCGCAGCAGCAGCCGAGCACCATGCAGACCCGCGCGATCACCCGCACCCCGGGTGGCAACATGATGGTCACCGTGGATCCCGGCGTCAGCGGGCCTGCTCCGGCGGGTGCGGGTGGCGGGTTGCCGCAGCGTCAGCCGGGTAACTCGATGGCTTCGGGGATGGCGCAGGACGCGACGGAGCAGTCGTCGCCGTCGTTGCGTCCGCCCGCGCCGGGCCAGGCGAACGTGCCGCAGCGCGGCAAGCTCGCCGCGGCGAATCTGCCCAAGCGCAATCTGGCACCGGGCGGGCCGCAGCGTCCGCCCGCCGGGCCGGGGCCGCAGGGTCCGGGTGAGCAGCAGCCGTCGCAGGCCGGTGGGCTGCCGCAGCGTCAGCCGGGTGCCAACGGCGCGCCGTCGCGGGATTCCGCGCAGCCGCCTGCGCAGCCGCAGCGTGATTCGGCACCGCTCCAGCGTGATTCGGCGCCACCGGCGCAGCGGGCGAGCACCCCCGGTGGTCTGCCCCAGCGTTCGCCCGGCGCCAACGGTGCCCCGCAGCGTGATCCGTCCGTCGGTCTGCCCCAGCGTGACCCGTCACCGCGACTACCGCAGCGTGATCAGTCCGGTGGGCTACCCCGCCTCGATTCGTCCGCCGGGCTCCCGCAGCGCGATCCCTCGACCGGGCTACCGCAGCGTGACCAGACCGGTGGCCTGCCGCAGCGTGACCCGGCAACGGGTCTGCCGCAGCGTGAAGCCGCGTCGCGTGATTCGGCACCGTCGACCGGCTTGCCGCAGCGTGCGCCGGGCGGCGCCGCACCGCAGCGTGATCCCGCGCCGCAGCGCGATTCCGAACCGGTGCAGCGTGATCCGTCGACCGGTCTGCCGCAGCGCGGCAACGCCGCCGGTGGGCTGCCGCAGCGGGAACCCACGCCGCGTCTGCCGCATCGGGACCAGTCGGGCGGCCTGCCCAGGCTCGATCCGACCGGCGGTCTCCCGCAACGTGAGCAGACCGGTGGGCTGCCGCAGCGTGATCCGTCCGGTGGGCTGCCGCAGCGTGATCCGGCGAACGGTCTGCCGCAGCGGGAGCAGACCGGTGGTCTGCCCCAGCGTGATCCGGCCAACGGCCTTCCGCCGCGTGCGCAGCCCGCCCGTCCGGCCAACGGCCTGCCGCAGCGCGCAACCCCTGCGCCGCAGCAGGATTCGGCCGACAACGGTCTGCCGCAGCGCGCCCCGGCCGCGGGTCAACCGCCGCAGGACGCGCCCAACGGACTGCCTCGACGTGCGGCTGCGCCGAATGGGCTGCCGCAGCGCGATCCCGGGGCTAGTGTTGTACCGCAGGCGAACGCCGGGCCAGGAGTGGCTCTGCCGCAACGGGATCGGGACCCTGCGGGGCCGGATAACGCTGCGTCGGCAGGGCGTGATCCGGGTCGGCACAGCTTCCGGTCCAATCCGGTCAAGGCTGCGTCGTTCTTCCAGACCAGGTTGCAGCCGGCACCCGAGGGTGATTCCGTGATGGGCGGAACGCCGATCTTCGCCGAGATGATGTCGGCGTGGCTCACGGACGAGAATTCCGACCGGAACCAGATGGCTGCCGCCTTCGAATCACCCGGTGACGAGGGTTGGCAGGCCGCTCGCGCGGCCAGCGAAGCCCAGTCCGAGGTGCGTACCGCCGCCGGCTTGCCACAACGCAGTCCGGGCGGAAGGCTCGTGCCGGGTGGTGTGAGCGGCACCGCCGATCGCACCCCGCCCCCGCGCGATCCCGCCACGATCCGCAACAGCCTGAGTCGTCACCAGCAGGGCGTCCGGGATGGCCGCGCAATGAAGGCAATGAACCTAACCGGAGATAAAGGAGACCGATGAACCCCGATCTAGGTGGTACGAACCGTCAGCTGGATTGGCTGGTTTCGAACTTCGCCAACGAGGTTCCTGGCGTAGCCCATGCCGTGCTGGTCTCGGCTGACGGACTTCTGATGGCCGCGAGCGCTCAGCTCCCGGTCGACCGCGCCGAGCAGCTGTCCGCCGTGACCGCCGGACTGGCGAGCCTATCCGTCGGCGTGTCGAATCTGTTCGAAGGCGGTACGGTACTCCAGTCCGTCGTCGAGATGGAGCACGGTTACCTGCTGCTCATGGCAGTCGGCGACGGCTCGTATCTCGCGGTCCTGACCAACACCTCGTGTGACATCGGTCAGGTCGGCTACGAAATGGCACTTCTGGTCGAGCGCGTTGGCCAGACAGTCCAGGCCACGCCTCGCGTCACGATGGGTTCCTGATGGTGGGATGGACATAGACGATCACCGCATGGGGAGCGCCGAGCCCAGCCTCGTCCGCCCGTACTCCTTGACTGCCGGCCGTACCAGGCCGGCGGTCGAGTTGGCGCTGGAGGCACTCGTAGCATCGCATCCGGTCGCCATGGAGCGGCAGTACGAACTGAACAACCTCGAAACGTCCATCGTGGAGTTGTGCAGGCAATCGCCGTCCGTTGCCGAGATAGCTGCCCAGCTGTACATCCCGATCGGGGTGGCCCGGGTACTCGTAGCCGATCTGATCGAGGCCGGCCACGTCCGGGTCTCGGCAACTTTGAAAGACGATTCCAGCGACGATGAACGTCGCGAGCTGATCGAAAGGGTTCTCAGTGGACTCCGGCGTATTTGATTCGACGGCGCAGGTCGACACCCGCACGGCCAAGCCGACTTCGGCGAAGATCGTGGTCGCCGGCGGCTTCGGTGTGGGTAAGACCACGATGGTCGGCGCGGTGTCGGAGATCGTTCCGCTGCGCACCGAGGCGTTGGTCACCAACGCCAGTACCGGAATCGACAACCTGACCGGTATTCCGCAGAAGTCGACCACCACGGTGGCGATGGACTTCGGCCGTATCAGCCTCGCCGACGACCTGGTCCTGTACCTGTTCGGTACGCCGGGCCAGTACCGGTTCTGGTTCATGTGGGACGACCTGATCCGCGGTGCCATCGGCGCCGTGGTGCTGGTCGACACCCGCAGGCTCGAAGACAGCTTCGCCGCTGTCGATTACTTCGAGGCCCGCGGGCTGCCGTTCCTGGTGGCGCTCAACGAGTTCGACGACGCGCCCAAGTACCCGCTCGAGGACATCCGCCAGGCCCTTGCGGTTCCCGCCGACGTGCCGATCATGTCGATCGACGCCCGTCGCCGGGAACCGGCCAAGCAGGCCCTGGTCGCCTTGACCGAGTACGCACTGCGCAAGGTCATGCAGGGCTACTGAGTGACGATGGACGGGGCTGTCGCGATGAAGGCCGCAGCCCCGCTCTTCGTTCAGGACTCGGGTTCGGGATCGGGCCGGTTCCAGCCGAGGATCATCGCAGGCGCACAGCCGCCTGCCATGATCGTGGCCAGCATCATCAATCCACCCGCGTAGGCGATGCGATAGGCGTCGGCCTCCGGTGAGAACGCGCTGCCGAAGATCAAGTACGCCAACGGCGCCATGGTCAGCGACTGGGTGAGCGCGAGTCCCGCCGAACGTGCCTTGTTGCGTTCGGTGATCTCCAGTTCGTCGAGCATCTGGTCGGGTGCGTGATCCTGGCCGCCCGACACGATCCGCAGCATCGTCCAGCTCGGCAGGAAAACCAGTGCCGAGACGACCGCGACCCCTGGCGCCCCGAACAGATCGAGCGCGCGCATCACTCCCGCGATCGCGATCCCGGCCAGCGCGATCGTCACGACTACGACGAGAATCCGTCGCCGACGCAGCGGCCGCCAGCTCTTCAGCATCCCCGCTGTCCGTTGCTCCTGGACGAGCCAGCGCCGGACCCGATAGTTCTGGTAGCGGTCGATGAGCGTGCTGGTCATGGCACTTCGCCTTTCGTGCGTGGGTAGAGCTCGGCCGACAACGGCCCGAATTCCTTGCGGGAGAAGACGGCTTCGATCGGTAGCGCGAACACATCGCAGATGCGCATCGCCAGATCGAGGCTCGGGTAGTGATCGCCACGCTCGAGCGCGCCGATCGTTTGGACATTGACGTCGACGGCCTCCGCAAGCGCCGCCCGGCTCATCCGATGCTCTGCGCGCACCACCGCGATGCGGTTGAAGATCG
The DNA here is from genome assembly GCF_050320175.1 of Nocardia sp. FBN12. Taxonomy (GTDB): domain Bacteria; phylum Actinomycetota; class Actinomycetes; order Mycobacteriales; family Mycobacteriaceae; genus Nocardia. Next base: position 6,753,875 of record NZ_CP190048.1, read on the forward strand.
GTAGGGTTTCCCCTCGTCTGACTGGGCTCACCTAATGAAGTGTTGTAAAAACACAACGAATTGTCAAGATGTCCCAATGTGCCGTTGTGATCTCGACACCGTCGCCGAACCTGTCCGGCTAGGCTCGGAGCGTGCGGATGTCGGCGGATGACTTGCTCGGCCAGTTGCTCGACGCCGGCTCTTTCGTGAGCTGGGATCGGGCGCCGATCGAGCCTGCCGTATCGCCGCGCTATCGCCAGGACCTCATCGCGGCGGCCGATCGGGCGGGCACCGATGAGGCCGTGTTGACGGGGGAGGGGTTGCTGCGCGGGCGTCGAGTCGCGGTCCTCGCCTGTGAGTTCGCGTTTCTGGCCGGGTCGATCGGGGTGGCCGCGGCCGAGCGGATTGTGAGCGCGGTCGAGCGCGCGACCGAACTCGGGTTGCCGTTGATCGCCTCGCCGACCTCCGGTGGCACTCGAATGCAGGAGGGGACAGTCGCTTTCGTGCAGATGGTGAAGATCGCGGGAGCGGTGGCCGTGCACAAGGCGGCGGGCCATCCGTATCTGGTGTACCTGCGCGATCCGACGATGGGTGGGGTGTTCGCCTCGTGGGGTTCGCTGGGGCACATCACCTTCGCCGCGCCGGGCGCGCTCATCGGGTTCCTGGGGCCCCGGGTGTACGAAGCCTTGTACGGCAGACCTTTTCCGCCCGGCGTGCAGACCGCGGAGAACCTCTATCGCAACGGCGTGATCGACGGAGTGGTGTCGGTGGAGGTGTTTCGCCGGATCGCGCACCGGGCGATGAGTGTCGCCAGTGGCGTGGTCGAGCCGGTGACATCCGAACCGGGTTGGGCTGTGCCCGTCCGCAGTCCGGCGACGCCCGCGAATCCTGATGCGAGCGCTTGGGATTCGGTGCGCAGCTCGCGTCGGCCGGCCAGACCTGGCATCCAGGACCTGCTTCGCCATGCGACACAACGAGTTCCGCTCAGCGGCACCGGCCGGGGCGACTCGGATCGCACTGTCCTGCTCGCCCTCGCCCGCTTCGCCGGTCAACCGTGCGTCGTCTTCGGCCACGACCGGTCCGGTCAGGAAGGCGAGCACACGATGGGTCCGGCCGCCCTGCGCGAGGCACGGCGCGCGATGGTGCTGGCGCGGGAATTGCGGTTGCCGCTGGTGCTCGTCATCGACACCGTCGGTGCGGCACTGTCCAAGGAGGCGGAGGAACGCGGGCTCGCCCCCGAAATAGCCCGCTGCCTGGCTGATCTCGTCACCCTCGACACCCCGACCGTCTCCGTGCTGCTCGGTCAGGGGACCGGTGGCGGCGCGCTCGCGCTGCTGCCCGCCGACCGCGTGCTCGCCGCCAGGCACGGCTGGCTGGCCCCGCTGCCACCGGAAGGAGCGAGCGCGATCGTCTTCCGCGATACCGCCCACGCGCCGGAAATGGCTGCGGCACAAGGCATCAGATCGGCCGACCTGCTCGAAGACGGTGTGGTGGACCGGATCGTCGAGGAGTACCCCGACGCCGCCGACGAACCGGTCGCCTTCGCCCGCCGCGCGGTCCTGGCGATCGCCGCTGAACTGGCCGACCTGCGTGCCCACGATCCGGCCGCACTGCGCATTCTGCGCCAGGCCAGATACCGGCGAATCGGACTTGCGGGCACCGCGTACTGAATCTGGGCGCGTCACCTGACTCGCGCCCCGCTTCGTACCCATTCGCCTGCCCGGGGAAACACGCGACGCACCGTCGTTGACGGCACCCCGAACCGCTTCTACGGTCGGAAGGGTGACCTTCCGCAGTGAGAGCAGCCCTGTCCCCAGCATCGTGCTCAATGACGGGAACGTGATCCCACAGCTCGGCTTCGGTGTGTTCCAGGTGCCCGCGGAAGACGTCACCGGGGTGGTGGCCGAGGCGTTGAAGGTCGGCTACCGCAGTATCGACACGGCCGCGGTCTACGCAAACGAGGAAGGCGTAGGCCGCGCCATCCGTGAATCGGGGATCCCCCGCGACGAACTGTTCATCACCACCAAGCTGTGGAACTCCGATCAGGGCTACGACAGCACCCTGCGTGCCTTCGATACCAGCATGGGGCGCCTCGGCTTGGACTATCTCGACCTGTATCTGATCCACTGGCCCGTGCCGTCGGCCGGTCGTTATGTCGACACCTTCCGCGCGTTCCAGGCGCTGAAGTCGCAGGGCCGGATCGGTTCGATCGGTGTCTCGAACTTCCGGGTGATCGACCTGGAGACCCTGATCGCCGAGTCGGGCGAGATCCCCACGGTGAACCAGATCGAGCTACATCCCACACTTTCCCAACGTGACCTGCGCCAATACGGCGCCAATCACGCGATCGCCACCGAGGCGTGGAGTCCGCTGGGACAGGGCACGCTGCTCGACAACTCGACCATCGCCGCCATCGCGAAGGATCTCGGCCGCACCCCCGCGCAGGTGATCATCCGGTGGCACCTGCAGCTGGGCAATATCGTCATCCCGAAGTCGGTCACGCCGTCGCGGATCGCCGAGAACTTCGACGTGTTCACCTTCGAACTCGACGCCGAGGCGATGGAGTCGATCAGCCGCCTCGACGCAGGCAAGCGGGTCGGCGCCGATCCGTCGACGTTCAGCGCCGGTCTGGACTGATCCCGAGGTAGTCGGTCAGTTCACGGGCGGCGGCCCGGCCCGCCCGGTTGGCGCCGATGGTGCTGGCCGATGGTCCGTAGCCGATGAGATGGATGCGCGGGTCGACGGCCACCTGGGTCGCCAATCGCCCGGTCATGGTGATCCCGCCGCCGGGTCCGCGCAGCCGCAGTGGTGCCAAATGGTCCAGTGAGCTGCGGAAACCGGTCGCCCACAGGATGACATCGGCGGCCTGGAAACTCCCGTCGGCCCACCGCACACCGGTGGGCTCGATCCGCTCGAACATCGGCAACCGACGCAGCGCGCCCCGCTCGCGGGCGGCCCGCAGACGCTCGTCGAGCGGCAATCCGGTCACCGACACGACCGACCCTGGCGGCAGCCCGGCGCGCACCCGGTCTTCCACCATGGCCACCGCGTCCCGCCCGTCCTGCTCGGCGAACGGCGTCTCCCGCCACCGCGGCTCCGATCTGGTCACCCATGTGGTGGAAGTCACGAGCGAGATTTCATCGAGTAGCTGCACCGCCGAGATACCCCCACCGACGACGACCACATGTTTGCCGGCGAACTCGTCGGCGGTGCGGTAATCGCGAGTGTGCAGTTGGCGGCCGGCGAAGGTGTCCGCACCTGGATACCGGGGGATGAACGGGCGCTCCCAGGTGCCGGTGCCGTTGATCAGACCGCGCGTGCGGATGGTGCCAGCGCCCTCGGTTTCGACCTGCAAAACCTCGCCGCGGCCCGCGCAGCTCTGGCCGTCCGCCGTCCGATCGCACACCACTTTCACCGTCACCTGCCGCTGAACTTGCAGGTCGAAGCGCTTTTCGTAGAGCTCGTAGTAGTGCGGCACCGCAGTGGCGGCGCGCGCTGACTCCGACCCCGTCGGCAATGTCTCGGCGAAGGACATCCCCGGCAGATCGTGCACCCGGTTCACCGTCGTCAGCGTCAGCGAGGGCCACCGGAACTGCCAGGCCCCACCGGGACCGGGCGCGTGATCGACGATCCGGAAATCACGTTCGGGCACCAATCCGAGCTTGCGCAGGTGGTAACCGGCGGAGAGCCCGGCCTGCCCCGCACCGATCACCAGAATGTCGAAGTCGGTCACCAGGCGGCCGGAATCGGGCCGGGACGCGGTGCGTTGTGTGTCGCCACGGTCGTCGATGCTATCGCCTTCCGTGGCGTTGTCGGCGGCCTGTGGCAGAGTGTGAACATCCACGAAATCTGGCGATTCTGGGGAGGACGCATGCTCGGCGTGACCCGCGATGGTGACGTGATCACCATCGAATTGCAGCGCGAGGAACGGCGCAACGCGCTCAACGAGGACCTGGTCGGGCAATTGCGCGCCGCGGTCCTCGACGCGGTGGCCCAAGGTGCGCGCGCCATCGTGCTCACCGGCCGAGGGCCGATCTTCAGCGCGGGCGCCGACCTGTCGGGGGTGTACTCCGAGTCGTTCCTGAACGGCCTGCTCGACATGCTGCACACCATCGAATCCGTTCCGGTGCCGGTGATCTCGGCGATCAACGGCGGCGCGCTCGGCGCGGGTGTGCAACTGGCGCTGGCCTCGGACTTGCGGGTGATCGAGCCCGATGCCTACATCGCGGTGCCCGCGGCCAAGCTCGGGATCTCCGTCGATCGCTGGACGGTGTCGCGGCTGGCGGCCCTGATCGGCGGCGGCCCGGCGCGCACCATCCTGCTCGGCGCCGAATCCGTCTCCGCCGCAGACGCTTACGCCTACGGCTTCGCCAACAAGCTCGGCACCCTCGCCGATGCGAAGGACTGGGCCAAGACCATCGCCGCGCTGGCGCCGCTGTCGCTGCAGGCCATGAAACTGATGCTCAACGACGACGGCACCGGCGCCCCGGCGAGCGCGCAGCAGGAGGCCGCGCTGGCCGCCGCGTGGAGCAGCGACGACGCCAAAGAGGGCCGCCTGGCCCGGCAGGAGAAGCGTCCAGCGAAGTTCGTGGGGCGCTGATGCGGATCACACGCCTGGCCGGTTCGGTGGCGAGCACGCTCGGTCTCGCCTGGATGGCGCGCGCGGTGTGGGGGCTGCCCACCTCGATCGGCGCCGGCCCGTCGGCCATCGCGCCGACCGCGATCGGCAAGTCCTCCTACCGCGACGGCCGGTTCCACAACACCGAGCCGAGCTCGATGCTCGCCGCCGGTGCGGCGCCGTCACTGCTCTGGTCGGGCCTCACCAAAGGACGCGTCGGCCGCCCGGCCAAACCCGTCCCGCTGGTTACCCCGGCAGCTCCCGAGCAGGCCGCCGACCTCGCGGTCACCTGGTACGGACACGCCAGCGCACTGGTGGAACTCGACGGCTACCGAGTGCTGGCCGACCCGGTGTGGAGCGAACGGGTCTCCCCGTCCCCGGTCGTCGGTCCGGCCCGGCTGCACCCGGTCCCCGGCGAGCTGTCGCAGGTGCCCAAAGTCGACGCCGTGATCATTTCCCACGATCACTACGACCACCTCGACAAAGCCACCGTCGACGAGCTCGTCCGCACCCAGCTCGCGCCGTTCGTCGTGCCCACCGGCATCGGCGCGCACCTGCGGCAGTGGGGTGTGCCCGAGTACCGGATCATCGAACTCGATTGGGGCGGCTCGGTCTCGCTCGGCCACGACACCGGCGACCGCGGCCTCACCATCACCTGCGCCGAGGCCAGGCACTTCTCCGGCCGCGGCCTGGTCCGCAACACCACGCTGTGGGCGTCGTGGGCGCTGTCGGGCCCGGCCAAGCGGGTCTACTTCGGTGGCGACACCGGCTACACGAAGGCGTTCGCCCAGGCGGGCGCGGTGCTCGGCCCCTTCGACCTCACGTTGCTGCCCATCGGCGCCTACGACGAGCGCTGGACCGATGTGCACATGAATCCCGAAGAGGCGGTGCGCGCCCACGCCGACCTGTGCCTCGGCGACGCCGGATACGGCCTGCTGGTCCCGATCCACTGGGCCACCTTCAACCTGGCCTTCCACGGCTGGTCCGAACCCGTCCGGCGCCTGGTGTCGGCGGCCGGGGACGCGGGTACTCCAGTGGTAGTGCCCAAGCCGGGCCAGCGGGTGGTTCCGAATGACCTCCCACCACGGGATTCGTGGTGGGAAGATGTGGAGTGACCCTCCTCGCGAAAGGAACATCGGCAGATGAGTCTCGTGGATACCTTGAAGGGCTTGCTCGGTAAGGGCAAGGAAACGGTCGAACAGAACGCCGACAAGATCAATGAGGCGGTCGACAAGGCCGGCACCTTCATCGATGACAAGACCAAGGGCAAGTACAGCGACAAGATCGAGAAGGGCAAGGACGCGGCCAAGAAGGTCGTGCCCCCGCAGGCAGGTCCCGGTACTGCCCCCGGCGGCCCCGCTCCGACAGATCCGGGACCCAAGGCCTGATTCGGTGCGCGGGGACCGGCAGACGGTCCCCGCCGCCGGATCGCGTCGATGGTCCGCCGGGAATTTCGAGCCGCGCCGGGTGAACCGGACATCGAGGTTGAGCTCAGCAACCTCGACAAGGTGCTGTACCCGCAGACCGGCACCACGAAAGGCGAGGTGATCGCCTACTATTCGGCGATCACCGAGGCCGCGCTGCCCCACCTCGTCGGTCGGCCGGTCACCAGGAAACGGTGGCCGAACGGGGTCGACCACTCCGACTTCTTCGAGAAGAACCTCCCTGAGCACGCGCCCGCGTGGATCCACCGCGCCGCGATCGAGCATTCCAGCCGCCGTGTGGTGTACCCGGTGATCGATTCCGAGGCCGGGCTGGCCTGGCTCGGGCAGCAGGCGGCGCTGGAAATCCATGTGCCGCAATGGCGTTTCGACGGTGCCGAGCGCGGCCCGGCCACCAGGATCGTGTTCGATCTCGACCCGGGTCCCGGTGCCGGACTGGCCGAATGCGCCCGGGTCGCACTCGCCGTGCGCGAGCTGGTCGCCGAGATCGGTATGCGGGCGTTCCCGGTTACCAGTGGTAGCAAGGGGATTCACGTCTACGTACCGCTGGATCGGCCGGTGAGTTCACGTGGCGCGTCCACCGTCGCCAAGCAGGTCGCCACCAATCTCGAAGCGCTGCACCCGGATCTGGTGACGGCGACGATGGCGAAGTCGGCCCGCAAAGGCAAGGTGTTCCTGGACTGGAGCCAGAACAACGCCGCCAAGACCACCATCGCCCCCTACTCGCTGCGCGGTCGCGCCGAACCGAACGCGGCCGCCCCACGCGCCTGGTCCGAGATCGAAGACTCGGATACGTTGCGCCAGTTACGTTTCGACGAGGTGCTCGCTCGCTGGAAGGCCGACGGCGACCTGCTCGCCGAACTCGACCCGCCGCTGCCCGCCCGCCCTGACTCCCTCACCAAGTACCGCAGCATGCGCGACCCGCAGCGCACGCCCGAGCCCGTCCCCGAGGCCACGCCGGAACCGGGCCCGGGCAACCGATTCGTCATCCAGGAGCATCACGCCCGCCGCCTGCACTGGGATGTGCGCCTCGAGCACGACGGCGTCCTGGCCTCCTGGGCGGTGCCGAAGGGGCCACCGACCGAGCCGAAACACAACCGCCTCGCGGTGCGCACCGAGGATCACCCCCTCGAGTACCTGCACTTCCACGGCAGCATTCCGAAGGGCGAATACGGCGCGGGGGAGATGACGATCTGGGATTCGGGCACCTATGTCACCGAGAAGTGGCGCTCCGACGAGGTGATCGTGGAACTCGAGGGAGAGCGCGTATCCGGCCGCTATGCCTTCATCCAGACCAAGGGCGACCAGTGGCTGATGCACTTCATGCGCGACCAGTCCCGCCGAGAGCCCATGGCGGACAGCAGCTTCCCGCGCGGGCTCGCGCCCATGCTGGCCACCGCGGGCGAGGTCGAATCGCTGACCGCCGCGGATTGGGCCTTCGAAACCAAGTGGGACGGCTTCCGGGTGATCGTCGAGATCGATGACGGCACAGTCACGGTCCGCAGCCGCGCGGGCAACACGGTGACCGACCGATATCCGCGCCTGGCCGTGCTCGGCGAGGAACTGACCGGGCACCGGGTGATACTGGACGGCGAGGCGGTAGTTCTCGACGACGCCGGACTCTCGGATATCTCAGCGCTGCAAGCGGATTCGGCCCGCGCGGTCTTCGTCGCCTTCGACGTGCTCTACCTCGACGGCACCTCCCTGCTGCGCAAGAAGTACACCGACCGCCGCACGGTGCTCGAAGCGCTGGGCAGGCTGTCGCCGTCGATGAATGTCAGTGCGCTGCTGGATGGTTCGGGCGCCGAGGCGATGAAGGTCAGTCGTGATCAGGGGCAGGAAGGGGTGGTCGCCAAGCGGCTTGGTTCGGTGTATCAGCCGGGCAAGCGCAGTCAGACCTGGCTCAAACAACGCAATTGGCGAATGCGTGAAGTGGTGGTCGGCGGGTGGCGGCGCAGCGACAAACGCCAGTTCAAGTCGTTGCTGCTGGGGATGCCGCACGAGGACGGCCTCATCTACGTCGGCCGGGTGGGTACCGGCTTCGGGGAGGAACAGTCCCGCCGGATCGCCGCCGAATTGCAGAAGCTCCACCGCGACACGTCACCGTTCACCAATGAGCTAACCGCCGACGAACGCCGCGACGCGCAATGGGTCACCCCCGAACTCACCGGCACGGTCCGCTTCCAGGCGTGGACCGATACCGGACGGCTCTGGCACCCCGTATGGGACGGTGTGACGAGTAAGCCACGATGATGCGCACCGTGAAAGCTGCGATGTTGCTACGGTAATCGCGCTAGACCCGGTGTCGAATCAACGAGGAGTGCGCGGTGGATTTCAAGAACCTGGCGGGCAAGGCGATGGACCTGGCTGCCCAGCATGCGGACAAGGTCGACAGCGTCATCGACAAGGCCGGTGACGTGGTCGACGAGAAGACCGGCGGCAAGTTCAGCGGCCAGGTCGACTCCGCACAGGACGCAGCCAAGAACGCCCTGCGCTGAGTCTTTTCTGCGGCTGGCGCCGCGGGATTTTCGGCTCTGATTGCCTCGAATCCGAGGCACGGTACTGCGCATCCGGCGTTCCGTCTCGTGCCTCGGATCCGAGGCGGCCGAAAATCCAGTGCTGAAAGATTGCCGGTTGTCAGCTGTCGGTCATCAGGCCGGAGATCGTGTCGGCATCGGTGACCAGCGCGTTGCCCTGGAACGCGAAGTCGGCGTAGGCCCGCGCCATCGCTTCCTTGTCGCGACCGCCGCAGGCATCACTGATCACCACGGGCACGAAACCCAGATCGGTCGAATGGCTGACGGTCGGCGCGATCCCGATCTCGAGCGCGACACCGGCGATGGCGTAGGAGCCGATCCGCAGATCGCGCAGCAGGGTGGCCAGTGGCGTCCCCTCGAACGCCGACATCGACATCTTGTCGAAGACCAGCTCGTCCGCGCGCGGCACCAGCTCCGGTACCAGCTCGAACGCTGGCGTATCGCGTTGCAGGATGAAGGCCACGTCGTCGACGGATTCGGCGTTCTGCCAGCTCATCAGCAGCCGCATCCCGTACACGCCGGTCAGTCGCCGCGGCGGGAAGAAGTGCCGTAGGAAGATCACCGGATAGCCGCCGCGGCGGGCCGCTTCGACCACCCGCACGACGCGTTCGGTGATCTCCTGCCCGTCGGGCAATTGACCGAGGACACCGACTTGCATGTCGTAGACGATCAGCGCCATCCGGTCGGGCGCGCACAGATCATCGAGGGTATCGGGTATGTCGAGTCCGTTTCCTTGTCGCACCGGCGCCAGTATCGTCGAACTGATCGGGTGTGTCGACCATCGTGGGCGGCTGCGTGCGGCCGCATCGCTGAGGTTCGCGGTCAGACAGTCGAGACGAGCCGCACCGGCATCCCCGTAGGTGCCGGTGCGGCTCGGTCGGTCACGCTGTGTCGCAGGCTATTTCGCGGCCCACTGGGTGGTGCCCGCGGGCGCGTTCCACGTGTTGATCAGATCCATGCCCGCGATGATCAGCGTCGGCCCGCCCGCGACCAGGGTGCCGATGATCCCGCCGACGGTGGCGCCGGTGATGAGACCGGGAACCGCGCCAACTCCACCCGCCGCCGCGCCGACCACGAGCCCGATGACGGCGCCGATGGCCATGCCGACGAAGCTACCGACGGCGGTGGCAAGGCCGAAGGTGGAGGCGAAGTTCGCTTGCGCCGCATAGTTTTCCGCGGGCGAGGCGACCGGCGTCAGGTTGGGCCGTGCCGCCGCGACATCCTTGACCGCGGTCAACTCGAGCACCCGGCTGTCCTCGCGAACGGTGTGCGGCAGTGGGTATTCGAAGCTGCCGTCGCGGACCGAGAGGGGCAGCGAGACCAGGGTCGCGCCCGCCTCGTCGCGGATGTCGACGGCGCCGCCGGTGACCACGAAGGTGCCGTGGGTGAGGGTGGTGATGACGGTGTTGCCGACGAGCTCGGTGCGATACTCGACATTCGGCGTTACCGGATCGGCGCCGGCCACGCCGGTACCCACCAGTGCTGCCGCGAGCACGGGAATGGCGGCCGCGGCGATTTTGCGGATGATCATATGAACATTTCCCATCTGGAGTTCATCAGGTGTGACGTGCCCGAACATGCGCCGTGGTGGTGACTTCCCCCGAGAGTTCGTAACCGGCGCGAGAAGCTGCCTAGCTCGATTTCTGTGACGAACAATAGCCCGCCATAGGGTTTCGGGACAGTGAATTCCGGGTATTGCTATCTGCTTCAGGATGTGGCCGGTGCCCACGCGGACCCGCCGCACAGGTCGAGCGCCCGGATTCAGCCGAGGACGTTGCTCAGCACCACCGCGCCGGCGCAGACCGCGACCACGACCGCCAGTGCGATCGCGTCGCGACGATGCGGTGAGCTCGGGTGTGCCGTCAGCATTCCGGTGCCCCCACGCGCGGTGATCGCCTCGCCCAGTTCGCCCGCGCGTCGCGACGACACCGCCATGCACGCGGTGAGGATGTCGATGAGCGGATTGTCGGCGGCACGGTGCAGTAGGCCGTCCTTCGGGCGCAGTTTGCGCGCGGCGCGCAGCACCCGGATCTCGTCGAACAGCAGCGGCAGCCCGCGCAGGGTCAGTGCGACGACGACCGCCCACTCGTCGACCGGAAGGCGCAACTTGCGCAGCGGCGCACCGAGTTTCGCGAGAGCGGGGGCGATCTCGCCCATCGGGGTGGTGAACGCGATCAGGAACGAGGCCACCACCAACACCAGTCCGAACACGAAGATCTGGAGGTAGCCGAGCACCGCTTTCATCCCGATCGGCGCGTTGATCAGGCCGCCGAGCACGACAAGCCCCCAGAACCACCACGGCAGCCGGGGGACAGCGCCGAACGGCAGCCGCGCGAGCACCCAGATCGCGACCAGGAAGGCCGTGATGATGCCGAGGACCGGCCACGACGGCAGGAACATCAGCAGCAGGCTGAGCAGGAACGCGGCGATCATCTTCGTGCCGGCCCACAGGCGGTGCACGACGCTGTCGACCGGTACTTCACGCAGCAGCACGGTGCTCATCGGGTCGTGCCTTTCGGTGCGCTGGGATGGGTCGCCGGGCCGACGCGTAGGTTCGCCGTCGCGCCCTCGTCACTCCGGCGCCCCAGTGGGAGCCCCGGTGCGAACGACGGCTTCTCGCGAGCGTGCTCGGGGCGGGGGATCGCGTGCCCGTCCGCGGAGACCACCACACCCGCGTCCAGGTGCACTGTGCGGTCGCAGACCATGGACATCTCGGCGACATCGTGGGAGATGATGATCAGCGTCAGCCCCGAATCCCGCAGCCGGGCAAGCAGTTCCACGATCTCGGCGCGACCCTGCGGATCGAGGCCCGCCAGCGGTTCGTCCAGGACGACCACCTGCGGATGACTGGCCACCATGGCGGCGAGGACTACCCGCTTGGCCTGCCCGCCGCTGAGCTCCTCGACCGAGCGGGCGGCGAGGCGGCGATCCAGCCCCACCGCGTCCAGCGCCTGCCCGACCGCGCCGGAACCGGTCGCCCGCCCGCCCCAGTCGGCGATCTCGGCGCCGACGGTCTGCTTCTGTAGTTGCAACCGGGAATGCTGGAAAGCCAGCGCGACTCCGCCGACCTGCTTGTCGACCGCGGTGCCGCGCAGTTCGCAGCGGCCCGAGCTCGGCGCGATCAGTCCCGCGATGATCCAGGCGAGCGTCGATTTGCCGGAGCCGTTGCCGCCGACGATCAGCAGCGCCTCGCCCTTGCGGACCGAGAGGTCGACGCCGTGCAGGGCGGGTGCCTCCCACGGCGTGCCGCGGTTGTAGGTGTGGCGCACGTCGGCGAGTTCGAGGACGGGGGCGCCCATCGGCCTGCGGCGCTGGTCGCGGGCGGGGTGCGGCCAGCTCGCGAGATGGTCGACGGTGCGGCCGTTGGCCAGGTGGATCACCCGGTCGGCGGCGGTCGCGTCGGCTTCGTGGTGGGTGACGAGGACGACGGCGGTGCCGTGCCTGCGGGGGAGTTCGGCCAGCAGGGCGACGAGTTCGCGGCGGCCGTCGGGGTCGATCATGGAGGTGGCTTCGTCGGCGATGAGCAAGGCCGGGCGGCGGGCGAGGGCGGCGGCCACGGCGAGGCGCTGTTGCTGGCCGCCGGAGAGGGTGGCGGTTTCGCGGGCGCCCATGTCGGCCAGGCCGACCTCGGTGAGCAGGGCGTCGACGTCGACCTCGGCGGCCGACTCCGCCGCCAGACCCCACACCACGTCGTCGGCGACCGAGACGCCGAGGGTCTGGCTCTCGGGGCGTTGCAGGACCAGCGCGGTTCCGCCGATGGCACCCAAGCCCGCCGAACCCGGACGATCCACCGCACCCGTGGTCGGTGGTCTGCCTGCCAGGACCCGGGTCAGGGTCGATTTGCCGGAGCCGTTGTGGCCGACGACGGCGACGAATTCGCCCTGGCGGATGGTGAGGTCGATGTCGGCGAGCGCGTCGATCTTCGTGCCCTCGTAGCGGTAGCCGACGCCGTGCAGGGATACCGGTAGTGGTCCGACCGGGCGATCGTCGAGCGGGGCGTCGAGGCGGTCGCTGCCCGGCAACCAGGCCAGCCGATCGAGTACCGCGCCGAGCACGAACCAGGAGATCACTGTGCTGACCAGCACGCCGAGCGCCACCGTGGCGCCGATGTAGATCCACCACCACTGCAGGATCACCTCGACCGCCTCGGCGGCCATCCTGCCCACTGGTTCCAGCCCGGGTACTTTCGCGGTCTGTTCGTCGATGCCCTTCGCGATATTTCGGAACGCCTCGAAGAACAGCTCACGAGTTCGCGCGAAGACCACGAGGCCGCCGACGGTGAACACACCCCAGCCCGCCGAGGCGACGATCCCGATGGCGAGCACCGCGGGAAGCCCGCCGCCTCGGCGTTTCACCGTTCCGATGATTCCCGCCACGGTGGCCGCGCCCATCACGCCGAGCGCGGGCATGACGCCCGCGGCTACGAAGGTGACCAGCGTCGCCGCGATAGTGGCGGTAACCAGCGCGCGCGCTCGATACCGCTGGGCGAGCAGGCCGAGCGGGACTGCCGCGACGAGTTGTAGTGCGGCGGCCATGGGGACCAGGGAGCCGACGGTGATGAGGCCGACCGTGAGCCCAGCCATCACCGCGCCGCTTGCGAGTTCGATCGGGCGCAGGGGACCGCTGGGCAGGTCCACGGGCTTGTCTCTCACGTGTCCAGTCTGCCAGGGGGTTGGGAGTGGGGGTGTGGGGCTGATGTGGAGGTTGTGTACCGGCGACCCGGCCGCGACCGGTCAGTTGGTGGCCGCCGCTCCCTATCGGTCGCGGGTGGGGGTCGGGAGTGCGGTCATGGCGGGCTCGGGATTTACGGGTGTGCGGTGGAACATGGTCGGGTTCAGGCGGGCTATGGCAACGCCGGTCAGGCACAGGATGCCGCCGAGGAGGGCGGTTGGCGTCGGGATTTCCGCGAGGAAGATCCAGGACATGAGGATGGCCAGGGCGGGGACGGCGTAGCTCGAGGAGGCGGTGACGCCTGCGGGGGTGTGCGACAGGGCGTAGGCCCAGAGGAGGAAGGCCAAGCCCGTCGGGACGAGGCCCATGTAGACGATGCCGACGGTGGCTGACAGCGGCGCCTCGGCCAGTTCGTGTGCCATCCGCGGCGCCCACGGCAGCAGGACGACTGCTCCGGCGATCGCGCCCAACGCCGTCGTGGTCACCGGATCGGTCGTGCGCAGCACGAGTTTCTGTGCCACCACGCTCACGCCGTAGAGCAGCGCGGCGGCTACCGCGAGCAGTACGCCGATGCGATCGCGCTGCCCGGGGCCGGTGAACGCGATGATCGCCGCACCGCTGAAGCTGACCGCGATCCCCACGACGAGCAGCGGCGGGAAGCCCTCGTTCAGGAACAACCCGGCCAGCACCGCCACCACGATGGGCGCGATATTCACCAGCAGCGCCGTGGTGCCCGCGTCGAGATGATGCTCGGCGGCGTTCACCAGCACCGTGTACAGCCCGAACCACAGCGCGCCGTACGCCAGCGTCAGCCACAGCGCCAGGCCGCGCGGCATCGGCCCACCACGGACCGCGAGCACCACGCCCAACACGATCGCGCCGACGAGGATCCGCCCCGACGCCATCGCGGCGGGCGAGACGTACGGCGCGATGCCGCGGATGATCACGAACGACGATGCCCAGGTCAGCATCACGGCAACGAGAGCGAGCGCGGGCAGGCGTGACTTCATTCCTCTACGGTGGCCCTGTCGAGGAGTAAGCACAAGCGGTTATCAGCCATCTAATATTCAGTAAGACTGAATTGAGGAACTCGCATGATCGACACCCATCGCCTGATGATCTTCCGCGCCGTGGTCGCGACGGGCTCGGTGGCCGCGGCGGCATCGACGCTCGGCTACTCGCCGTCGGCGATCTCCCAGCACCTCGCCGCGCTCCAGCGCGAAACCGGCTTGCGGCTACTGGAGCGGGTGGGCCGTGGCGTGGAGCCGACCCCGGCGGGACGAGTGATCGCGGGTGAGGCCGCGAAGGTGCTCGACGAGTTGACCGCGCTCGGGTCGACAGTGTCGGACCTGCGCGCGGGCAAGGCCGCCCGGATCACGATCAACTCGTTCAGCTCGGCGGGCACCAACTGGATGCCCGACGTGGTCGCCACCCTCACCGACGAGTTCCCCGACACCAGGGTTCGCCTGCGGATCGTCGACGAGCTGGCCGCGGTGTCGGACAACCGCCCCGACATCGCCCTGACGGTCCGGCTCGGCAAACCGGCCCAGGTCGCCGGCTACACCCACCACGACCTGATGACCGAGCCCTACGTCGCGGTGGTCCCCGCCGACCACGAACTCGCGGCACGCACCACCGTCGATGTCGCCGAACTGGAGCAGTACCGCTGGATCGACAACGACACCAGCCACGGCCCCTGCCGGCAGGCCATGCTGAACGCTTGCGCCGCAGCGGGTTTCACCCCGCGGTTCGTCGTGGAAACCACCGACTACCCGTCCGCGCTCCGATTCGTGGCGCGGGGAGTCGGCATCACCGTCGTCCCGCGTCTCGGCGCCACGGACCTGCCGCCCGGCGCCTGCGCGCTCGAGCTGACCAACCCGACCCCGCGCCGCACGATCTGCGCGCACATCAAGGACGCCGAGTCCTACAGCCCGGTCGTCACCCGGACGATGGAGTTGCTGCGGGCCGCGGCGGCACCGGCGATCAGACGGGCGGCTGGGCCAGCCAGCCACCCATCGCCACCGAGCGGAAATGCGTGGTGAGCCCGAAGCTTTCGTCGATCACGTGCAGTGCGATGGCCGGGTCGGGGGCGTAGTCCATGACGCGGTCCGGCGGCGTCACCTCCCATTCGCCGCCGAGAACGGAAGCGGTACTGGGACAGCTGATCATGGGTTTGCCCGCGAAGGTCGTCGCGATGGGGGAGTGGGCGTGGCCGGTGAGGATGCCGACGATGCGTGGGTCGCCCGCGACCACGGCAGCCAGCCGGCCGGGGTCGGCCAGCGCGATGACATCGACGACGGGACTGAACACCCGCTTGGGTGGGTGGTGCAGGGCAACCAGAATCGGCCCGTCGGGCGCCTCGGCGAGCGTGGCGCGCAGCCAGTCGAAGGTGTCCTCGCCCAGCAGACCCGCCGGTTGGCCGGGGATACTCGAATCGAGCATGACGACCGTGAGCTCGCCGACCCGGTAGACATTGTTGATGGGAGTCGTCGCGGCGGGCTCGCCGAGCAGCGCGGTACGGAAGTTCACGCGGTCGTCATGGTTGCCGGGCAGTAGGTACACGGGGATTTCCGCGGCCCGCAGGGCCGTTCGTGCTTGCGCGTACTGTTCCGGCGTGCCGGAATCGGTGATGTCGCCGGTCACGAGGATGACGTCGGGCCTGCGCGGCAGCTCCGCCAAATAGCCCATCACCGCCTCCACCCGTTCGGTGTTGCGCGCGCTGTGGTCGAAGTGGGTATCGCTGAGCTGAGCCGCCAGGATCATCGGCAGTCGCTTTCTTCTCTGGGATCGCTCCGTTGCGTCAGAGTGCGCCGGTATGACTCATCGGCACCTCTCCAGGCTAGATGACCTGCGTTTATTCGTCTGCATGAGCCGTACCACGGGCCGAAACCCAAGCCGTGGTCTGTGTCACTCGTCACCGCTGCGATCTCGTGGATCCGGTGCGGTCGGCGAGCAGTTGTAGTACGCGGAGGAAGGTGCGGCGATCGGCGGCGGGCAGGTCGGCCAGTAGTCGCTGCTCCTGCTGCTGGATGTCGTGCTGGGCGCGGTCGCGTAGGTCGGCGCCGTCGGCGGTGAGCCGGATCAGGTTGACGCGCCGGTCGGCCGGATCGGGCTCGCGCAGGATCAGGCCGCGCTGCTGGAGATCGTCGAGGACGGGGATGATCCGGGTCTTGTCCGCCCGGATCGCCTTGGCGAGCGCGGCCTGGGTATGGACGGGCTGTTCGTCGAGTCCGAGCAGCACCACGTAGGCCCACATGGTGAGCCCGTGCCGGTCGAGGACGGGCAGCTCCGCCTCGGTGAGCGCACGGCCGAGGGGGACGAGCATGGCCGCGAGATCCGGGCGGGTCGCTTTCGGCATGGTCGAAATCTACCGCCGGGCGGGTCGGTCGATAATCCTTGGCAGATTGTAAGCATGAGCGTACGGTCGGCGTATGCGTACTATTGCGGCGGAAGAGCTGGCCAGGCACGAGCGGGCGGTGCGACTGAGTATCGACGCTGTCGAGGCGGCCTCCGATGCCTCGCTATCGATCGAAACACCCTGTGCTGGTTGGGATTTGCGCGCTCTGCTGGACCATATGGGTACCCAGAATCGCGGTTTCGCCGCCGCCGCTCGCGGTGCGAACGACCCGGCGGTGTGGACGGTGCACCCTGCCGTCGATCCGATCGGTGACTACGTCCGGTCCGCCCATGATGTGGTCGAAGCCTTCGCTACCTGCGAGGCCCGCACCGTGCTGCTCCCCGAAATCCCACCGGGCGAGTTCCCCGCCGCGACCGCGCTCGGCTTCCATCTCATCGACAGCGTCGTTCATGCCTGGGACGTCGCCCGATCGGTAGGCGGTGCGATCGCAGTGGACGCCGACCTGGCCCCCGCTGCCCTGCGGATCGCCGAAGCGGTCCCCACCGGCACGGCTCGCCTTCGCCCCGGCGCCGCGTTCGGTCCCGCGCTCGAGGTCACGGACACGACGGCGACGCTGGCTCGCATCTTGCGAATTCTCGGTCGCGCACCCGAGTGGATGCCGAGAAGGTAAGCGCGGTCAGCCGGAAATCAGCTGTGCCGCGGTGTGCAGAAGTCGCGCGCCTTCGTCCGGGTCACGGGTGAGCGGTTCCCAGAAATCAGGTCCTGGGGTGGCCTCGAGGTCGAGCCGCGGTGGGGTCAGCCAGGCGGCGTTGAGGCCGAGTTTCCAGGAGTGCAGGTGGGTGCGGGGGAGCGC
Organism: Nocardia sp. FBN12; assembly: GCF_050320175.1. GTDB lineage: Bacteria > Actinomycetota > Actinomycetes > Mycobacteriales > Mycobacteriaceae > Nocardia. The sequence continues at coordinate 6,771,333 of NZ_CP190048.1, forward strand.
GGCGGTGCGGTCGAACAGTGGGTCGCCCAGGATCGGGTGGCCGATCCAGGCCAGCTGCACGCGAATCTGATGACGCCGCCCGGTCACCGGCCGCAGCGCGAGCAGCGCGTGCTCGCCGTGCCGGGCGACGGTGCTGAACAAGGTCCGCGACGGATAGTTCTTCGCGGGCAGCAGATCGGCCTCGTCGACGAACCATCGATCGCCCTCGCGCTGGATCGCCTCCCGCGGCGCCGCGATGCGCACCCGATTCTTGCGCCCCACACTCAAGGCCAGATCGAGCTCGCCTTGATCGGGCAGGTCGGCGCCCGACACGATCGCCAGATACACCTTGCGCGCGGTCTGATTGTTGAACTGCCTGGTCAACGGTCCGTGCGCGGCCAGATCGGTAGCCAGCAGCACCAGCCCGGAGGTGACCTTGTCGATCCGGTGCACCGGATACAACTGCGTCCCCGCCGCCTGCGCCAACTCCACCAGGTCGGTGTCGTGCCGCTCGCCGGTCACCGAGATTCCCGACGGCTTGTTCAACGCGAGCACCGCGTCATCGGCGAACACGGTGTAATCCTCGCGCACGCTGCGCCAATCCAAGTCCACTACAACACCCTAGATAATGGTGTTGTCACCCGGCGGCTCATGCCTGCCGCAGGCGATGGGGGCGCAGGCGATTGAACCCGCGGACGCGGACGCTGCGCAGATGGCGGATGGCGAAATCGGGATGTTCGCCGAGGGCATCGGCGGCCGCGTCGTCGATGAGAACATTGCCGGGCCTGGCCACACCGGTGAGCCGGGCGGCGATATTGACGACCGAGCCGTAGAGGTCGCCGAAGCGTTGCAACACCTCGCCGTAGGCGAAGGCGACGCGCAGCTCCGGGGTGCCGCCGACGAGCATGGTCGACTCCTGGATGGCCAGCGCGATGAACGCGGCGTCCTCGGCGGTCTCGGCGGCGAACATCACCTCGTCGCCGACATTCTTGATCACCCAGCCGCCGTTGTCGGTGATCGCCGAGGTGGTGGTGGACTCGAAAGCCTCTAGCAGCGTGGACAATTCGTCAGGGTGCAGGTGCCTGGTGAGCCGGGTGAAGCCGACCATATCGGCGAATCCCACCGCCAGCGTTCGCATCGAACCGCCGCCTTGGGCATCGCTGGACCGAGCGACCGCGGCCGCCAGATGCCTGCGCCACACATACGACTGCAACTGATCGATGCTCGCCATGGTGGATTCCGTTGCGGCCCTGACCCGTTCCTCCAGGGCAACAGCGGGGTCGCCCGCCGCGACGCGCGCCGTGATCTCGGCCAGCACCAGATCGGCCTGCCACTCAGCCAGCCGCGCCATGCCCTGGCCGATCGTCCGTGCCGCCGCTGCCTGCTGTCGAATATCGGACGCGGCAACGACTTTCATGCTCCGAAAGTTGGTGACGGCGGTGACATCGATCTGGGTGTAGTCGACCTCGGCGTCCTCGTTGGCCGGAAACCCCAGCGCGGTCCACAACCGCCGCGACTGCGCCTCCGGCACCCCCGACTGCTCGGCCACCTGCGTGCGCGTATACCGCCGCGGCCCGCCGAGCAGCGCCTCCTCGACGCTGTGCTGCACCAACTCGGTCATCTCGGCCTTCGACATACCCAAACTCTACGACTGCGCCGCGCCAGTGTTGGTCATCCTCGTCCGCGCCTTGGCATGGGTCATAAATCGGCCGGCCTCGACGGTGACACCTGGCACAGCGACCCCGGCCCCGATATCGGTGACCTGGTCACTTACCCGCCCGTGCGCAGGGGATGGCAAAAGTGCGTACTTGTCGGCGGCGGAGCGGCGAACCGACACTCGGTCCATAGCGATCGTCGGATCGCCCACGAGGACAGGAGCCGGGATGATCAAGGAATCGGTGACGGTGCTCGGCACCGGGTCGATGGGCAGCGCGCTGGCAGGCGCCTTTCTCGGCGCGGGTTACCGCACCCAGATCTGGAACCGCAGCCACGACCGAACGGCCGCGCTGGTGGCCGCGGGCGCGACCGCGCACCGCGACATCGCCGATGCCATCACCGCGAGCCCGGTGATCATCTCCTGCCTCACCACCTTCGACGCCACCCGCGACAGCCTGCGCGGCGCCGAGGGGCTGACGGGTCGGGACCTCATCACCCTCAACAGCGGAACACCCGCCCAGGCACGGGAATTCGCCCGGTACGCCAACGGCGAGGGCGCGCGGTTCCTGGGTGGTGCGATCAAGAATGTGCCTGCGGCAGTGGGCAATCCGGACACGCTGTTGTATTTCGGTGGTGACCGCGATGTCTTCGACACCCACACCGCCACGCTGGGCGTGCTCGGCGGGGACCTCGAATTCCTCGGTGCCGAGCCAGACCTGGCCGCGCTCTACGAATCCGCCGTCGGCGCGACCCTGCTCCCGGCGCTGCTCGGTTTCCTGGAAGGCGCGGCGGTCCTGGCCTCGCGCGGACTGCCCGCATCGTCGATGGTGCCGCATTCGGTGAAGTGGTTGCAGATGATCGAGTCGCTGCTGCCGGTCCTGGCGGGCGAGATCGACGACAGGGACTACACCCGGCTGGGTTCGTCGGTCGAGCTTTTCCACGCCGCCGTGACAGACGACGAGCGGCTCGGCGCCGAAACCGGTGTCGACCTGTCCTGGCACGCGCCGATGCACGAGCTGCTGAGCCGTGCGGTCGCCGACGGACGCGGCGCGCAGAGCATCACCGCGCTGATCGAGCTGTTGACAACGCGTCAGCGCAGCACGCTGTAGACGGCCGACAGGGTGAAGCCGTGCGCCCCGACCTCGCAGCTGACCGTGCCCTGGTAGCCCACGCCGCAGGTGGTGTTCCCCGAGGTGACCCGGTGCCCCTCGGGCAGCACCTTCGCGGCCGGGTGGGTGAAGCCGGGGCGGTCGGCGTCGACGAAATGCGCTGCTTCCAGGATCGCGACCCGGAGCTGGTCGGTGCCCGCGGGCGCGTCGAGCGAGACGGCGTCGCATCCGGCCGGGCCGTTGTTCCAGTAGATGGCGCAGTGCCGCCCGTCGGGGGTGGTGAAGAAGACGCTGCCGGGGTTCTCGTAGTCGGGAAGGTGGTAGTCGAAGGGGTCGACCGGCGTGTAATCGCCGATTCCCGACTGGGCCGCGGCCGTTCCCCCGGCCAGGAACCCGGCGGTCAGCGCGGCACCGGACGCGACGGTGAGTGTGGATCGAAGCAACATAGGACGCCTCCCTCGACTGTGTTGTACCTGGTATTTCGCCGCCCCGACGCACGTTGTTAACCGGCCGAACAGAACCCTTCGCACGGTGCGATGCAAGGGGGGCGGGCTATACCTTCTACGCTGGCTGCCATGTCGTCACCCGCTCTCGGCGAGTTCCTTCGCACCCGGCGCGCTCGCATCCAACCCGCCGCCGTCGGACTGAGCGAATACGGTCGTCGCAGGATGGTCGGATTGCGCCGCGAGGAAGTGGCCCAGCTGGCCGGGATGAGTGTGGATATCTATACCCGCCTCGAGCGGGGGCGTGGTGAGAACTTCCCCGATTCGGTGCTCGACTCCGTCGCCCGTGCCCTGCGTCTCGACGCCGCCGAACGCGACCACTTCTACACGCTGGTGCGCCCCGCCGACCCCGACTACAACTACGCGCCGATGATTCGCCCCGGCACCCGGCTACTGCTCGACTCGATCACCACGCCCGCGTTCGTGCTCGGCCGCCACATGGAAGTTCTGGCCTGGAATGCCATGGGCGACAAGGTGTTCGGGTTCACTGCCGGCTGCAATCTGGCTCGTTTCACGGTCCTGCACCCAAACGCGGGCGTCTTCTATCCCGACTGGGAACCGGTCGCCGCGGAAACCGCCGCCTACCTGCGTCGCCAGGTCACCCGCTGTCCGCGCGATCGCAGGCTGACGGCCCTGATCGACGAGCTCACCGCGGGTAACCCGGTGTTCCACCGCATTTGGTCGATTCAGCCCCCGGCGGGCGATCCGCACGGCACCAGGCTGATTCAGCATCCCGTGGTCGGCCGGATCGAATTCGGTTACGAGACATTGGCATTGCCCGGCGACGAGGATCAGCTGCTGGTGGTCTACACGGTGGACCCGGCATCCTCGGCAAGCGATGCCATCGCCGCGTTGGATGCCCGCGAACTGGTCGGCGCTCGCTGACCCTGCGCCTGCGCCGGTCGTCTCGGGATGAGACGCTCGAAGGATGACGATCGACGAAATCACCGACTACGTGACCGCCCTCGGCGGCGTGCTGGTGCTGCGGCCGACCGAAGGGAGCGACGCTCCCGAGATCAGCTGGGGTGACAGCTTCTTCTACTACGCCCCCGACGGCGTCGTCCCCGCAGGTCAGCCCTTCGCCACCATCGTGATCAAGGATTACCCCGGCGACGAGACATCCGACCTGAACCGCCCCGGCAGCTTCCGCGTCAACATCGCCGCGAGCAAAACGACTTTCGACGAAGCGGCCGCCCCGACCGACGCGAGCATCGAGGACACCGTCGTCGCCCACCCCCTCTACGCTGCCGCGAACTGGCTCGCGGTGGTGAACCCGGGGGCCGCCACCGAAGCGACGGTCCGCGAGTTGCTGCGCGAGGCCCACGACCGGGCACGCACGCGCGCCGAGCGACGCGCGGCCGAATAGCACCGCCGATCGCACCCGACTGACATTTTCGGTCGCTAATCGTTTGCTGATGTCAGGTTCCGCGACGTTCGGGTCTCATGGTGCCGGTTTATTCCGCTCGGCGCGGTACCTTTCAGATACCAGCGAAAGGGGAGGTCATGTCGGTAAGTGTCAGGCCCGTGCGGTCGTCGGTCGACGCCAGACTCGGTCCCGTCGAATTGATCACCGGCGGATTGCTGTTGATCGCCGTCGCACTGGGAATGATCGGTCCCCTGATCGCCGCCCTGCTGATCCGTCGCAGCGGCGCGGGCCGAACCGACGCCATGGCCTCTGTCCCCCTGATCCTGCTGACCCTCGCCGTAATCCTGGCGACCACCGCCGGCCTCACCATGTTCGCCATCGCCCACCGCAGGAGCTCGGACGCGGGCCGCGCGGCCGGGGCGCCTGTGGAAACCGGTGGGAGATAACCGGATCGGCTATCCTGGTGGTGATCAGGGAGGCTGTTCATGCCCATCAAGTTCCGTCAGCGCAAATCCTTCGGACCGCTGAAGTTCAATTTCACCCAATCGGGCCTGTCGTCCTGGGGCATCAAGATCGGCCCATGGTCCTGGAACTCCCGCACCCGCAAGAACAGCGTCGACCTCCCCGGCCCCCTGAGCTGGCGTCAGCGCTGAGCTGACACCGAACATCTCGGCGACGGCTTTACCTCAACCACGGTTGACGAAATAGCGTCTGTCTCATCAGTGGAGCACGGATGAGAGTGGGCGGTAATGCGAGTCGTTCGGGTAGTGGAGTTCGGCGGTCCCGAGGTGATGGTGTTGGGGGAGGCGCCTGATCCGAGCGCGGAGGCGGGCTCGGTTGTGGTCGATGTGGCGGTCGCGGGGATGTCGTTCGTCGAAACGCAGATCAGGCGGGGCGTCGACAAATGGCATGCCGAGCCCGCGTTGCCCTATGTGCCAGGCAGTTTGGTGGCCGGGACGGTGAGTTCGGTGGGGGCGGGAGTGGACCCGGCTTGGCTCGGGAGGCGGGTTGTCGCCGGAACCGAGGCCGGTGGCTTCGCCGAGCGCGCGGTGGCCGACGCTGAGGACCTGTTCGCGGTGCCGGACGGTGTGGAGCTATCGGATGCCATTGCGCTGCACAGTGATGGCAGCACCGCGCAGGGGCTGGTCGAGCAGGCTCGGATCCGCCCCGGTGACTGGGTTCTCGTCGAGGCGGCGGCCGGTGGTGTCGGCAGCCTGTTGGTGCAGCTCGCCCGGTTGGCGGGTGCTCGGGTCGTCGGGGCCGCCCGTGGCGAACGCAAGCTCGAACTGATTCGGGAGCTGGGGGCCGACGCCGCCATCGACTACTCCCGTCCGGGCTGGGCCGCGCAGGTGCTCGACGTGACCGGTGGAGCGGGAGCGGATGTGGTGTTCGACGGTGTCGGTGGCCGGATCGGGCGGTCGGCGTTCGGGGTGACAGCGCGTGGCGGGCGGTTCTCGATCCACGGTGCTTCCAGCGGCGATGTCACCGTGGTGGATCCCGCTGAAGCGCTGCGCGAAGGCGTGGAAGTGCTCGGCATCGAGCAGCTGTTCGGGTTCGGGCCGCATGCGGTGCGATGGGCTGAGCAGATGTTCGCCCATGCCGTTGCCGGGGTCGTCCGGCCGGTGATCGGACAGACCTTTCCGATGGAACACGCTGCGGACGCGCACCGTGCGATCGAGAACCGCACCGCCCTCGGGAAGACCTTGCTGTTGATGTGACCGCCGCCGATGAATCGCACGTGTCGGTTTCGTCCAAGACAGTGTGGGACCGAGTTCCCTAGGCTGACCGCAGGCAGTTTTCGACGCTCGTATTCAGGAGGATTGTGATGGCACGCGAACTGGTTTACACGGGATTCATGTCGCTCGACGGCGTGGTGGACTCACCGGGCGGAAAGGCCGAGGGGCACCGCAGTGGCGGATGGGTGATGGAGACCGAGTTCGTGCCGGAGGCGTATTCGCTCAAGGGTGAGGAACTCGCCGACACCACCGCGTTGATGTTCGGCCGTCGCAGCTACGAGGCGTTCGCTCCGATCTGGCGTGATTCCGAGGACCATGCCGCCTACAAGGATCTGCCCAAATATGTTGTCTCCGAGACACTTACCGATGATGCGTTGATCGACGGATGGGGCGAGATCACCATCCTGCGCTCGACCGCCGACATCGAGAAGCTCAAGCAGACCGACGGTGGCCCGATCTACATCCACGGCAGTGCTGAACTGGCCCAGCGACTTTCGGACGTCGACCTGATCGATCGCTACAACCTGCTGGTGTTCCCGGTGCTGCTCGGTGCGGGCAAGAGCCTGTTCGGCCGGGCCGATCGCCCCAAACAGCAACTGCGCCTGCGTGACTCGGCGACCTACTCCAACGGCATCGCGAAAATGGTCTACGACGTCGTGCGCTGACCGATATCCAGTGCGATCGCGCCCTCGCTACCCTCGCGCAGCTGCCGCGCCGTCCGGCCGACGAACCGGCGCAGCGCGCGGGCGAGATGGGGTTCGTCGTAGTAGCCGAGCTTGTCGATCACATCGCCCGGCACCTCCCCCGCGCTCAGCAACAGCGCCGCGGTACGCGCACGCTCGATCTGGCGGACCGCGCCCTGGGTGAGGCCGGTTGCCGCCCGAAATCGACGTTCGAGTGTGCGCTCGGTGATCGCGGGCGTCAGACCACGCAGGGTGTCGGCGACCAGGGCATCGCGGACCACGACACCCTGGCCGACAAGCCGCTCGACGAGCGCTTCCGCGTCGTCGGCGCCCGGTGTCTCCCAGCGTTCGCCGTCCAGCCAGAATCCCCGCGTGCTCACATCCGGCAGCACGATCCCGCTGTCGACCAGGCTCGTCGCGGTCACCGCCCGCAATGATGTGCCGACCGCGAACTGGATGCCGACGAAGTCCGCGCCCTCAGGGACCGGCGCGGTGCCGGTCGCGACCTCCGGCCCGGTGACCGCCGCGTGCGGCACACCCTGCTGCTCCCAGAACACCAATCCCCAGGTCTCGGTAGCCACGGAAGTCATCTCCGCGACCTGCTCACTCCGGCAGCTCCAGACCGACTCCACCCACGGCGAATCCGATAACCGGCTCTCGAACACCAATCCCACGGTCGCGAGCCTAATCGCGCGAGGCGTCGGATTTCGGCGAAGCCGGCCTGGTCTGCGGTCTTACGGGAGCGGCAGGCAGGAGCTCCCGGTGTTCACACCGCGCCCGACGACGTCGACTGTCACGTACTGCGCGGAGGTGTACTGCCCTGGCTTGAACTGCTGGGCGACGAGATTTTGCCGACCGGTGTACTCGGGTGTCCAGTCGAAGGTCGCGGTGCTGTTCTCCGGGTGATAGACAGCGACCCCGAGCCGCTTGCCGTTCCCGGGAACCGAGCCACCGCTGATGCCGATGCTCACCTCACCGGCCTCGGAAACCGGAGCGTCGACGTTGACCGTCACCGTGTAGGCGCATCCGGTCCGCAGACCTTCGGTCGGCTGTTCCACACTCAGCCCGGTCACTGCCGCGGCGGCGTTCGGCGCGGCCATCATCATGACGGGCACGGCACCGAGCAGCACGGTGAAGCCGATTCGGCGATTCATAGGGGTTCCCTTCTTCATGTGATCAGGCCGATCGCAGTGGACCGATGAAGGTGCCGGGGTGGGTGGCGCCGTCCTGCCGGGAGACGCTGCCGACCTGCGGCCACGGCACCTGCAACTGGGTGGTGGTGTCGGGCGGTGTCAGGACGATCGTGGTCGGCGTCCACCCGTGCGCTCCGTCCGAGAGGTAGGTGAGTTCGCTGCTCACGGCGGCGCCCGGCGCGACCGTCACGGGGGCGAAACCGGTTTCCTGGCGGGGCAGTGAGTAGATCGGCCCGTAGGTGGGGTTGTCTGGCCCGGCCAGGTCGACGCCCGGATAGCCCTGGACCAGGCAACTCTGCTGGGACGTGTTGGTGAGCACGATCCGCAGCGAGTTCTGCTGGGTCGAGGGCGCCGGGTCATGCTGGGTGGTCGCGGTCAACATCTCGGCCGAGCAGATCGGCAGCTGTGCGGAACTGATAGCCGGGACCATGAACGTCGCCGGAACTGCCGCTGCCGCAACTGCTATCGCTCGTCTCATCATCACCTTCAGTATTCCTCTCCATGCAGGCTGAAAACCAGGCCGTTGGTTGATAGGGGAAGCTCCGCTCGTTCGTTAACCAATCGAACGATATCCATCAGGCTGGTACCGCGAAGTGAGGAGTGGCGGCACCGCAGCGGTCATTATTCTTGAACGATGGTACAACTAGTACGATAGTTCAATTATGCTGGGAGGCGGCGAGATGAGCGCGGGACAGTCGGCTGGATGGAGAGAATGGGGTGGTCTGGCACTGTTGGCGTTGCCAACCATGCTGCTGGGGCTGGATGTGACGGCGCTTTACCTGGTTGTCCCGGGTTTGGCCGTGGACCTGGATCCGACCGCGACCGAGACGCTGTGGATCATGGATGCCTACGGCTTCTTCATCGCCGGGCTACTGATCACGATGGGAACGTTGGGCGACCGGATCGGACGCCGCCGGTTGCTGATGATCGGCGTGACGGCGTTCGCCGCAGCCTCGGTCTTGGTGGCGTTCGCTCCTACGGCCCTGTGGCTGATCGCGGCCCGTTCGCTCCTCGGCGTGGCCGGGGCAACCCTGATGCCCTCGACTCTTTCCCTGATCAGCACCACATTCACCGACGTCCGGCAACGGGCATTGGCCATCGGGATCTGGGCGACAATGTTCGCTTTGGGGATGGCCGCGGGCCCGGTCGTGGGTGGGGTCCTGAGCTCCGCCTTCTGGTGGGGCGCGGTCTTCCTCATCGCAGTCCCGGTCGCATTGCTGGTGCTGGCCGGCGCACCGGTGCTCCTGCCGGAGCACCGGACGCGTGCCGGTCGGCTCGACCTGCTCAGTGTCGGGCTGTTGCTGGCGGCGATGCTGTCGATCATCTACGCGATCAAACATGCCGCCGCCCACGGCATGGACCTCCAGGCTGTGGGAGTCTTCCTTGTCGGTGGCGGCGCCACAGTCGTGTTCGTCCGTCGTCAGCTGCGCCTTGCCGAGCCGCTGCTCGACATGAAGCTGTTCACCAGTCGGGCCTTCTCCGCAGCATTGTCCGTATTGCTGATCGGCCTTGTCGGGTTCGGTGGCGTGATGTTCCTGGTCACCCAGTACCTGCAGCTCGTCGCAGACCTCTCGCCAACGACGGCTGGGCTGTGGATGGGCCCGCCCGCGGTGGCCATGCTCATCGGGGCCATCGGGGCGCCGCTCGTGGCCGGCCGCATCTCACCGGGAGTGGTCATGGCGGCCACTTTGGCGCTGTCGCTGGCCGGATACACCCTGCTAGCGATGGCCGGAACCGACAGCAAGCATGCTGTCGTCGCTGGATTCACCCTTGTCTACCTCGGGCTCGGGGTCGTCGCCGCGCTGGGCACCGATATCGTCGTGGGTGCGGCACCACCGGAAAGGGCAGGATCGGCGGCTGCACTGTCCGAGACCGTGCAAGAGCTCGGCATCGCCATCGGCGTCGCGCTCCTGGGAAGCTTCACCACCGCGATATACCGGAGAAGCATCGAGGTTCCCTCCGGCCTATCGGCACCGGCGGCCGAGGCCTACGGCAACAGCCTCTCCGGAGCCTCATCCCTGGAGAACCAGATATCAGCCGACGCTCTCGACCACGCGCGAACCGTGTTCACCAGCGGACTCAACGCCGCGTCTCTCGCAGCAGGTATTGCCATCTCGGTCGCTTCTGTGGCCTGCTTCGTGATGCTGCGGCATCTCCAGCCCCTCGGCGCCGCAGATCATGAGGCCGAGCCGGTAGCCTCGACATCCGGGAGCAAGCGATGACGGATAAAGCGATGTCAACTGACCAAGACACTGTCGACGGGCGCAAACTGCGCGGCCGACGCCGACGAGCTCAGATCATCGAGGCGACGCTGGAGATCGTCCGCCGCGACGGTGCGACCGGCGTCACCCACCGCACCGTCGCCAAGGAAGCCGGGATCACCACCAGCCTGACCCTCTACTACTTCGCCACCATGGACGATCTGTTGATAGCCGCCCTGACCAGCGTCACGGAGGCATACACGCACCGCATCCGTCAGCTCATCGACACCGATGACGACCCACTCGGCGGCCTCTCCGAGCTCATCGCCGAATCTGCCGGGCCTGGACGTGAGCGAGCTCTCGCCGAGCGGGAGCTGTCGACCCTCGCGGCACGCCGACCAGCCCTACGACCAGTCGCGCGACGCTGGCGCGACAACGTCGCCGAACTCGCCCGAACACAGACTGACGATCCCGATCTGATCGAAGCCGTCGTCGCTTTGTCCGACGGCCTGTGCACCGCCATCCTCCTCAACGACCACGAGGCCGACCCCGACCACATCCGAGCAGTTCTCAGCAAAGCACTACTGAGCAGTCGGTAGGCCGCATCTCATCTGGAAAGCCCGGAACCACGGCAACATGTACAACAGCAACGCATAGACACTGGTGGAGTGGGCGGCCGTCACCAATCCAGTAGTATGCATTTAGTTGGGTAATAGCCAACTAAATGCATACTATTACCAGGAGGTGTGGTGCTGATGGCGGAGCATCGCAGCACCGTGCTGCCCGGCGAACTCTGGCGGGCGCCCCTTCGAACCCTTCGGCCGCAGGATTTGGCCGACATCTACGCACAGCCGCGCCCCGAGATGGCGCGGCTCGTCGATCGGGGCGTGCTGCATCGCGTTGCTCACGGCTACTACGTGATCGTCGCGCCGGACCATGTCGGCCGGACCTGGCTGCCCGCCCTGGAGGCCGTCGCCGCCGGTATCGCGACCTCGATTTACGGGCCGGATCGGGCCATTGTCATGGGAATCAGCGCGGCTCGCGTACTGGGAGCCGTGCCGCGTGCGCTGGCGACCGCGATTGTCGCTGTTCCGCGCCAGCATCGGCCGATCGCACTGACCGATCGCTCGGCGCAAGTCCGGTTTACTCGTCGCGATACAGACGCACTCGACGCCGAGCGTATCGAAACGCCGCTGGGCCCTGCGCTGGTCACGACGCCGGAACAGACCGTGCTCGATCTGGCCCGACGTCCAGAGCTGGGCAATGCCGAGGCGGAGGTTCGTCCGGCGATCGAGACCCTCTACCGTCGGAGCGATCCGGCACGACTCACGGAGCTCGCTTCTGATCAGCGCCTGGGTGCGGCCCTTCGGCGCGCGCAAACCTGGGTGGGGGCATGAGGATCGACGAACGCGACAGTGTCGCAGTTCAATTCGGTGTTTCGCCGGAGCAGGTCGAACGCGACCATCTGATCTCCCATCTACTGGCGGCAATCAGTCGAAGGTTCGGCGAGCGGCTGCACTTCATCGGCGGAACCGCCCTTGCCCGTACGCATCTGGTAAGCGGCAGACTCAGCGAAGACATCGATCTGGTTGCCTTGGACAACCGGACAGTGCTGGCAGCCGAACTCGACGCTGCTCTACCGCGATCGGTCGCGCGAAGCTATGGTCGGCTGGAGTGGGCGCCGTCGTTGAGCACTGTCCCGGATACCGGTGCCGCCCACCTTCGCTCCGCGTCCGGTGTTTCGGTCAAGATCCAGTTGCTGTCGGCGCGTGGTAGACCGGTGTGGCCGACCGAGCTCCGCAACCTCGAGCAGCGCTACACCGACGTGCCACCGTCCGAACTTCTCGTGCCCACACTGCCGGCTTTTGTCGCGGGAAAGACCGTGACATGGCATGACCGGCGCGCATCACGCGACCTGTGGGACCTGTGGGCGCTGAACGGCATCGGTGCGATCGACGACACTGCGGGAGTGTTGTACCGCAGGCACGGCCCGACCAACCGGCTGCCTGCCCCGCAGTTGTTCGATCGAGCACCGGACGAGGCCGACTGGAACGCACAACTGGCCGGCCAGACTCGGCTGACGATCAGCGCCGAGATAGCGCGGTCCGCGGTCCGAGCCGCCTGGACGCGAATTACGAACAGCCGCTGAGCGTCGATCGCGTGGTGCCCTCGCGACTTTGGCGGAGCTCTGCAGCCACCCGTCCGACCAGGTTATTCGTTCCCGCGCGGCCGTTCCGGGTCGCGATCGACCCAGAAGTACTGCCACCGCTGCGTCAGGTATTTACATACTCGCTCCTCGAGACCCGTCATGCCAGGTGTGGCACCGGCTGGTGCAGGCATGAACGGGATGAACGGTTCCATTTCGGTGGGGTGCTCGAAATCGGAGTACAGCAACTCGATGGCCTCGACGTGGAGTGACCTGACCGCAGCTCTTGACCTGAACCATTGTTGAGGGTCGAGAGTTTCTCTCATGAGTACGAACATGATTCAGCCCCCGGTCGTCGACGACGACACCGTGGACCACACCGCCGACATCGCCGCGATTCGTCGGATCATCACCGACACGCAGACCGCGTACAACACCAACGACGCAGAACTCATGACCGCGCAGTTCACCGCGAATGCCGTGGTGGGCAATGCCGTTGGCATGCTGATCAGCGGGCGTGACGCGCTGCTCGATGCGAACAGGCGCGGGTTGGCCGGATTCCTGAAGGATGAATACGTCCGATACGACATCGCCGACGTGACTTTCTTGCGCCCAGACGTGGCTATCGCTCGCAAGACGGCACGCGCCACCACCGCCGACGGCAGCCTGATCGACCCCGAGCCGGCAATGGTCGCGCTCTACGTCCTGGTCAAGCAGGACGGGCGGTGGTGGACCGCGGCCCGGCAGAACACCTTGGTGCCGTCAGCGGAGTGATCCCGACGGCCGCGCAATTCTGCCGATTCCCGGCGCCACCTCGATCGGGCATGTGACGGAGGATCCGGGTGCTGTGTGAATCCTTCGCTGCTTCTGCGACGTTTGGGCTCGTCTGCGGCAAGTTCGTTGCGGTGAACGGTGAGCGCCTTCTGGCTAAGGGGGATCGCAAGGGGATCGACTGGTAAGGAGCAGGGGAAGACGTGCCCCTTGCTGTGCCGTACACCTGCGTCGGCTTCCGGGCTTGTGCTGTAGCGATTTCGCAGTCTGGTTCACCCGCGATACCTGTGCCGGCATCGGGGTGTTGGTCAGATGTCGAATGCGATGTCGAGGTGCTCGCTGCGCGGTAGAGATTGGCACGCCAACCGGCTACCACGCGCGAGGTCGTAGTCGTCGAGTGTCTGGTTGTCGAGCATCTCGACCTCGCCGGAGAGCAGGGTGTAGGCGCAACCTCCGCAGGTACCTTCGCGACACACGTAAGGGGCATCGAGACCTTTGTCGAGCAACACGTCGAGCAGGACGGTGCTCGTGGGCCAGGCGATGGTGTGCTCTTCGCCTTCGAGTTCGACGGTGGCGGTGACCTGATCGCCGTCGGCGCTCGATACCACCGGGCGCGCCTCGAACGCGTCGGACTCGAGCGAGACGAAGACCTCGTTGTGGATCCGAGCTTCGTCGATTCCCTTGCTGGAGGCCGCTGCTCGGGCCACGGTCATGAACGGGCCCGGCCCGCAGATGTAGACGTGGGCGCCCGTCGGATCCGCGATGGCTGAGGCGATCAGTGTGGCGTCGGGTAGACCGTGCTCGGTTTCGAGCAAGTGCACGACGGTGAGCCGGTCGGCATGGCGCTGCGCCAACTCTGCGAGGTCGCGGTCGAAGATGACCGATTCGCGGTCGGTGTTGGCGTACACCAGGGTGATCGGATTCCGGTGCGCGACAAGGGCAGTGCGCAGAATCGACATGACGGGGGTGATCCCGCTGCCTGCTGCGAGCAGGACGAAGGGCGCGTCCCAGTCGCGGGGCACGAAGTTGCCCGCGGGTGGCAGCGTGTCGAGGACCATTCCGGCGGTGACGTTGTCGCAGATCCAGTTCGACGCACGGCCGTCACGTACTCGTTTGACCGTGACAGCGGGCAGATTGTCTGCCGCGGGCGAACTCGACAGCGAGTAGCAGCGAGCGAGCGGGCCGTCCTGTCCCGGTACGCGCAGAGTCAGGAACTGGCCTGCGCGGTAGCGCACCGTGTTTCCCGTCGGCGAATTCAGGACCAGGGTTACCGCATCGGCCGTCTCGCGGACCACTTGGTGAACGGTCAGCTGGACTACCGGGCTGGCGGGTTCAGGGCGAGTCGAGTTCGCGGATCGGGTCATTTCTAGCTCCTGACTTGCAGATCTTCACCATCGGCGACCATCCGGTTAATTGTCACTCGATAATGAGCCATTGACAAAGGGCGCATTGGTCACTGATGCTAAGTCCATGGTGAGAACAGAGTCAACGGCGACTTTGACCCGCCCGGTACCGCGTGACGCGTCTGTCAGAACTCGGGTCGCGGCGGCAGGGTCGGTAATGAGCATTCGTCAGGTAAACAACGTGCTGCCCAGCAACAAGGTAGGAATCGGTGTGGGTCGCGCCCTGATAGCGGCAGTCATGGCTGTCGGCGGCCCCGTCCTACCCGGAACGCGAGTCACTCGGGTTGAGTCGGGCGCTACTCGGGGCGAGATGATTCGGGCGGCCGGTGTGGCCAGTGGATCTCGGGTGATGTACTACATTCACGGCAGCGGCTACGTGGTCTGCTCGGCGCGAACGCATCGCGGCCTGGCGTCTCGGCTGTCGAAGGTGACGGGACTGCCCGTATTCGTCCTGGACTATCGGCTCGCGCCCGAGCATCGTTTCCCGGCCGCGGCCGACGATGTCGCCGCCGGCTACCAGTGGCTGCTCGACCAGGGGCACCAGCCCGGTGACATCGTCGTCGGCGGTGATTCCGCGGGTTGTCATCTCACCCTCGACCTGCTCTTGCAGAACCACCGTTCGAACACAGCGCAACCGGTCGGCGCTTTCATGTTCTCGCCGCTGATGGACCTGTCGCTCACCATGGCCGAACGGCTCGATCGCCACCGGCCCGACCCGATGGCAGCGGCCGTGACCGGGCGCAAGTTGATCGGGCTCTACACCGAGCCCGAACCGGCGCAATCACCGCGATTGAAGCTGTCGATTCCGCCGAATGCGGCACTGCCGCCGCTGTTCATCCAGGCCTCGGCCGAGGAGATGCTCAGCGACGACGCCCGCCACCTTGCCGAGATGGCCGCGGCGGCCGCGACACCGTGTCGGCTGGAACTGTGGCCGGGTCGCATTCACGTCTTTCAAGCCCTCCCTTTGATGGTCCCCGAAGCCGCATCGGCGCTGCGACATGTCGCGGACTTCGTCACCGATGCGTTCTCGGCCGCGGATTTTCTTGCGGCGGAAGCGAGTTGAGTATGAATCTGCTGGAATCGTTCCAGAAGGCTCTCGGCAGGCAGCAGCGCAGCTATGACGCCAAGGCCGTGGTCACGGGAGCGGGCAGCGGCATCGGCCGCGCCTTCGCGATGGAGTTGGCGGCGCGCGGCGGCGAAGTCGTCTGCGCCGATATCGACAAAGATCGTGCTGAGGAGACCGTGCGTCTGATCCAAGCGCGGTACGGGCGACCCGCGCACGCCATGTTCTGCGACGTCTCCGAGCGAGCCGATGTGCAGCGCCTCGCCGACTTCGCCGACGAGGTCTTCGGCGGTGCGCCGACGGTCGTCGTGAACAACGCTGGTGTCGGTATCGGCGGCAAGCGCGTCGGTGAGATCGGCTTCGGCGACTGGGAATGGGCGCTCGGCATCAACCTGTGGGGCGTGGTGCACGGGTGTGAGATCTTCGCGCCCAAGCTTCGCGCGGCAGGCCGTGGCGGCATCATCAACGTCGCCTCGGCGGCCGGCTTCACCGCGGCACCCGCGATGGCGGTGTACAACACCTCCAAAGCAGGTGTGCTGTCGCTGTCGGAGACCATGTCCGCCGAATTCGCCGGTACCGGGGTCGCGGTGACCGTACTGTGCCCGACCTTCGTCAAGACCAATGTCGTCAGCGACGGCCGGATCACCTCGGGCTCATCACGCCTGGCCGACGGCCTCATGCGGCTGACCGGGTTCGCACCCGAGCGGGTTGCCGCCGGCACCCTCGACGCGCTCGACCGCAACCGCCTCTATGTGCTGCCCCAGCTGGATGCCCGGCTTATCTGGCAGCTCAAGCGGACTTTCCCCGCGACCTACACCAACGTTCTCGGATTGCTGAATCGCTTTCTGCCCCAGGAAGACACGACCGAGACCACCGACGATTTCGACAAGAAGGGAGTCTGACGATGTCGTTCGACTTCGATGACATGCTGGCAAAGATCAAGGCCCGCCAATGGGCGCTGGCCGATATCGACTGGGACGCCCCCGGCGCCGAGATGATCGACCCGGAACTGCACGCGAAGCTCAAGCCGTTCCTCACCGATCTGATGTGGATCGAGAACGTCGGTGCACGTGGTTTCGCCGCGATGGCGAAGAAGGCGCCCACCGAGACGCTCGCCGAGATCTATCGGTATTTCCACGCCGAGGAGCAGCGGCACGCGAACGCCGAATTCGCCTTGATGCGCCGATGGGGGATGCTCGACGGTGACGAGATGCCAGAGCCGAACATCAACGTCAAGCTGGTGATCGACTTCCTGGACAAGTATGCCGACGGCATGTCGATGTCCTTCCTCGGTACCGTCATCCCGATGCTCGAGGTCGCCCTCGACGGTGCGTTGATCAAGTTCATCACCGACGAGGTCAAGGACCCGGTCGCCCAGCAAGTCTTCAAGAAGATCAACGCCGACGAATCGCGGCACCTGGCCACCGATTACGCGGTGATGGAGCTGCTCGGACACGCGACAACGCGCAAGCTCGCCATCGACTTCATCGGTGGCTGGGCCAAGCCGTCGCTGATCATCGGCACGCTGAGCTACGTCCCACTGCTGAACAAGATGCGCGACAACGTCGTCGACATGGGTGTGTCCGAGGAGCGGCTGTACGCGGCGATGGAGCGCTTCGCCGCGGTGGCCGAGCGGGCGCCGATCGTGAACCGTGTGCCGATGTATCGGATCGTGCGCATGCACAGCCGCTGGGTCATCGACCGCGGTCACAAATACCACCTGCTCGCCGACTCGCTGGTCAAGGTGACTGCGCGCTTCCCTGAACGCTTCCTGCGGAACCCCAGCTGGTCCAAGGCTCTCACCTACGAGCCCGCGGCATGAGCGCCGTGGTCAAGCCACTGGACGTGGCGATCATCGGCGCGGGCTTCGCCGGCATCGGTATCGCGTTGCGGTTGCGTCAGCGTGGCGTGAACGACTTCGCGATTCTGGAGCGTGACACCCGCGTCGGCGGCACCTGGCGCGACAACACCTACCCCGGCGCCGCATGCGATATTCCGTCGCGGCTGTACTCCTACAGCTTCGCGCCGAACCCGGACTGGTCCAAGACGTATTCGGGCAGTGGTGAGATTCTCGACTACATCGAGAACATGGTCGATTCGTATGGCGTTCGCCCCTTCATCCGGTTCGGTCAGAATGTCACCGGCCTGGAGTTCGACGAGGCCGAAGGCCTGTGGTCGATCACCATCGAGGGCCGCGACAAGCTGTTGCGGGCGCGCTCGGTCATCGTCGCCTCCGGACCGTTGTCCAACGCGAGTTTCCCCGCCATCCCCGGCATCGACGACTTCGCGGGCAAGAAGGTCCACAGCGCCCGCTGGGACCACGACTACGACTACGCGGGCAAGAAGGTTTCCGTGGTCGGCACCGGCGCCAGTGCCGTGCAGATCGTGCCCGAGATGGTCAAGACCGCCGCATCGGTGAAGGTCCATCAGCGCACGCCCGGCTGGGTCCTGCCGCGGGTCAACCGGGAAACCAGCGGCCTGGCGAAGAAGCTGTACCAGCGCTTCCCGGTCACCCAGTCGCTGGCGCGTGGCGCGTGGTTCTGGGGACATGAGACCGTCGCGCTCGGTGTTGTCTGGGAGAGCCCGCTCACCCGCGTAGTCGAGCGGGTCGCCAAACTGCACCTGCGGGCACAGGTGCGTGACCCGTGGCTGCGTCGCCAGCTCACCCCGGACTTCCGGGCCGGCTGCAAACGGCTGTTGATGAGCAGCGACTACTACCCGGCGCTGCAAGCGGACAACTGCCAGCTCAACAACTGGCCGATCGTCAAGATCGTCCCCGAGGGCATCCTCACCGCCGAGGGCGTCGTGCATCGTGCCGACTGCATAGTGTTCGCGACCGGATTCGAGGTGTCCAAATCCGGGGCACCGATCCCGATCACCGGTCGCGGCGGCCGCACACTCGACGACGAATGGAGCCGCGGCTCCTACGCGTTCAAGAGCGTGGCGGTCGCGGGTTACCCGAACCTGTTCTTCACCTTCGGTCCCAACTCCGGACCGGGCCACAACTCGGCACTGGTGTACATGGAAGCCCAGATCGAGTACATCGCCGAGGCGATCGGCCTGCTGCTGCGCCGCGACCTGCGCACGCTCGAGGTCGACAAGCAGCGGCAAGACGAGTACAACATCGAAATGCAGCGGCGCTTGGCGTCGACGACCTGGAATTCCGGCTGTAGCAGCTGGTACCTCACCGAAGACGGGTTCAACGCGACAATGTATCCCGGCTTCGGCACGCAGTTCGTGCGTCAACTCGACGAACTCGACCTCGACGACTACGTCGTTACTTCGCGTGTGGTCACCGAGATCGGCGATATCAACCGGATGCCTGCGTTCGGCTAGGGTATGTCGATATATAGCTTGTGCCTCCGGTTCCGTCACGCGGGCCGGAGGCACAGGCATATCGGGGCGACGTGGGTATAAGGGACAGGGCGACCGAGGTGATGACGTGAGCGAGTACCGCATCGACGAACTTTCCCGCGCGGCGGGCACGACCAGCCGCAATGTACGCCTCTACCATGAGCGAGGTCTGCTGCCCGCCCCGATCAGGCGCGAGGGTAGAGCCAATATCTACGACGACACCCACCTCGGTCGTCTGCGCCTCATCGACCGCATGCTCACGCGTGGTTTCACCATCGCCCATATCGCCGACTTCATCACCAGCTGGGAGACCGGCAAGGACATCACCGAGGTCCTCGGCCTGCAGAGCGCGGTGACGGCAGCCTGGGGTCACCGCGACGAAGAGCTGACGATGTCGCGCGAGACCTTCGAAGCCATGGTCGGCGATCCGGAAAACGGGCCCCTCGCCAACGCCGAGGTCGACCGGCTGATCGAGTTGGGTGTGGTGCAGCCGGGTGCGGAACCCGGCACCATCGAAGTGCTCCAAACCAACCTGATCGACGTGTTCGTCCAGCTGAACAAACACGGAATCGCGACGTCGACACAGATCGACATGCACGCACGGATCTCGGCGCGCCTCGAGGAAATCGCGAGCATGATGATCGGTACCGCTCGAGACATCATTATCGGTGAGCACGGCGTCGGCTGGCTCCCCGAATCCGACAGCGAAATCGCCACACTGACCCACACACTCAATTATTGGCGCGAACTCGGCACCGAGGCTGTCCGCGACAGCTTGGATCGGGCATTCGAGCGTGTCCTAGCCGATGAGCTCGGTAGATACCTGGACGCGGCGGCACAGGCCAGGCAGTCCCAGCGCGTCGAATCCTGAACGATTCATCGAGTCTGCCCGGCACCTCTCTGTCTGCTGACGGTGGGTTGCGCCCGGCAGGATGCGAACCTGTGGCCTACCGAAACGGGCGAGTGTGCTCAATATTCGAGGTCGGTCCAGCTGAGGGTGAGAGGGAACGGGTGGCTCAGCTCGATTTCGGGATGGGCGGTTGGTGACCATTCGCTGACCAGGGCGTATTGGCGCGGCCGCAGAGGAGTGACGCCTGCTGGCAGGTCAGTGGGCGTCGCCAGAACGTAGGTCAAGACGGTGTCGATGCGTCGGCCTTCCCGGTCGAGCAGCACCTCCCAATATTCGCCTATCCCGGCTTCGGCGTAGCGCGCTTGTTTTGTCAGCAATTGACCGATGTGGTTGGACGGGGAAAGTACTTCGCCGACGATGACAACGTGCTCGGCGAAGATCGGTGTCCATGGTTCGTCGGGGCGGTGGTAGACCATGAAATCCGGGGTGAGGAAGTCGTCTTTGGTGCGATTCAGGAAGACATTGGTTTCGGTGTCCACCTGCCAGCATTCACCAGGACGGGCTTTCATGCTGCGTCGCGCGGCGTTCTCCAGTGCGTTGCGCAAGCGAGTAGCGAAGCGTTGGTGCTCTGGCGGACCGGTACGAACCCAGACCGGATGCCCTTTGACCAGTTCGATACGTTCCGACTGGTCAGGGGGCAGGGCGCTCAACTCGGCCCAGGTCATACGAAGGGGCAGTTGGGGGAACTCCGTTGACGGAGTCGACATCGTCATCCCTCCTCGCACCAGGCGAAACTCTGGTGCCCTCGGCAGGATTCGAACCTGCGACCTGCCCTTTAGGACAAACGGGTGGGGCCTCGGTCGTTGTGGTGCCCTCGGCAGGATTCGAACCTGCGACCTACCCTTTAGGAGAGGGTTGCTCTATCCCCTGAGCTACGAAGGCGTGGCCAGGCTCGGCTGGCCGAGCTGAGTATAGCGTGGGGGCGGGCTCGGTGGCGTAGGCCTGTGGGCTTGGGGTCAGAAGGCGTCGAAACCGCCGCCGCCGCTGTCGAAGCCGCTCCCGCTGTCGTAACCGTCGCTGCCGCCGAAATCGGTGCCGCTGTCGCCTTGGTCGAATCCGCCCTGGTCATAGCCGGGATCAATGGCAGCTTCGCCGGTACCGTCCTCGAACGCCTGCGCGTCGTAGCCGACCCCGCCCATTCCGGCGAACAGCGTCGTGAACAGCAGGGCCGAACCCGCACCCCAGGCTCCGGCGATCAGTGCGGGCTTCCACCAGGGCTCGGAGTACCAGCCCGCGGGGACGGGGCGGCCTGCCACGCGGCCGCCGGGGAAGTAGTTCGGGGTGCCGGCGGAGGGGGCGGGGGAGGCGGTGATGGCGCGGCCGTTGTGGGCGACGGTGCGCTGTTCGTCGACCTGACCGGCGATGTCCTGGCCGTCGATGGCGGGGATCGGGGGGCCGGGGTCCATGTCCATCGCGATTCGGGCGGCCCGGATGTAGTAGAGGCCTTCCAGTGCGGATTGCTTGGCGAGCCGGGCTTGGGTGGGGGAGCCCGCGCGGTCGATCTGGCCGCCTGCGGCGTTGTATCGCTCGGAGGCGTCGGCCAGGGCCTGGCGGGCGGCTTCGTTGCGGGGTGAGAGCTGGTAGACCTGCCCGCCGAGTCGCTCGATCGTCACCCTCGCGTCGGCCTGCGCCTCCTCGAGCTCGCGCGCGTTCCGCTTGTTCTGTTCGGCACGCAGGTACAACAGAGCAACGACGCACACAACCACGATCACGATCAACCACCAGAGCATCGCGCGCCTCATTTCGTCGAGGTGTCGAGATGTCATCCAGTTTACTGATCGGTTGCCCAAACGCATTGACCGGCGTTGATCAGCGCGTTGCCTATTAGCTACCGGCGAGGTGGCGGGCGATGACCAGGCGCTGGATCTGGTTCGTTCCTTCGAAGATCTGCATGACTTTCGCTTCGCGCATGTAGCGCTCGACGGGGAAGTCCTGGGTGTAGCCGTAGCCGCCGAAGACCTGGACCGCGTCGGTGGTCACCTTCATGGCCGCGTCGGTGGCGACCAGTTTGGCGACCGAGGCCTGGCGCGAATACGGCAGGCCCGCGTCGCGGCGGCGGGCGGCGTCGAGGTAGGTGGCGCGGGCGGTGTCGACGGCGGCGGCCATGTCGGCGAGGACGAAGCCGAGGCCCTGGTGGTCGATGATCTTGCGGCCGAAGGCTTCTCGCTCCTTGGCGTAGGCGACCGCTTCGTCGAGGGCGCGCTGGGCGACACCGGTCGCGACGGCGGCAATGCCGAGGCGGCCCGCGTCGAGCGCGCTGAACGCGATCGAAAGTCCCTGTCCCTCTTCGCCGATGCGACGCTCGGTGGGCAGGAAGGCATCGTCGTAGGCGGCGGTGGTGGTGGGGATGCCGCGCAGGCCCATCTTCTCCTCGGGCTTGCCGAAGCTCAGGCCCTCGGTGTCCGCGGGGACCAGGAAGCAGGAGATGCCACGCGAACCCTCGCCGGTGCGGGCGAACAGCGTGTAGAAGTCGGCGCGACCGCCGTTGGTGATCCAGGCCTTGGTGCCGTTGAGGTTGTAGCCGCCGTCGACGGGGGTGGCCCGGCAGCGCAGCGCGGCCGCGTCGGAACCGGCGTGCGCTTCGGAAAGGCTGTAGGCGCCGATCGTTTCGCCCGACAGCATGCCCTCGAGCCACTGCTGCTTCTGTTCGTCGGTGCCGTAGGTGAACAGCGGATGGCACGACAGACCGTGCACGCTCACGGCGACAGCGACAGCCGCCCAACGGCTCGCGATCTCCTCGAGCACCTGCAGGTACACCTCATAGGGCTGCGCGCCACCACCGAATTCCTCCGGGTAAGGCAGGCTCAGCAGCCCGGCCGCACCGAGCGCGGGGAAAACGCCGTCGGGAAAGACGCCGGTCTTCTCGCTCTCGGCGACCCTCGGCTCCAGCACCTTGTCGGCGATATCGCGGGTCAGTTCGATCAGGTCGCGCGCCTCGTCGGTGGGCAGCATCCGGTCAACAGCCATGCTCGTCACAGTAACTGCCGTTCACATCGCCGACTGTGGCGAGGCGAACACTCGCGGCTCTATTATCTGCGTATGAACGCAGATGCTCGTTCGCCCCTTGCCGAGGACCAGGTGGGGTTGGTGGTCGAGGTGTTCCGGATGCTGGCCGACCCGACCAGGGTCCAGGTCCTCTGGGCGCTGGCCGAGGAAGAACTCTCGGTGAACGAATTGGCGAGCCGAGTCGGCAAGCCGGGCCCCTCGGTGTCCCAGCACCTGGCGAAATTGCGCATG
The DNA here is from genome assembly GCF_050320175.1 of Nocardia sp. FBN12. Classification (GTDB taxonomy): domain Bacteria; phylum Actinomycetota; class Actinomycetes; order Mycobacteriales; family Mycobacteriaceae; genus Nocardia. The sequence continues at coordinate 6,794,643 of NZ_CP190048.1, forward strand.
GCGCGGCTCGTGCGCACCCGTCGCGAGGGGACCACCATCTACTACAGCCTCGACAACGATCACGTCCGCAGCCTGGTCGTGGACGCGGTACACAACGCCGAACACGCCGGTCCTGGCGTGCCGTCGCACCATAGCGGTCCTGATGGTCAGCCGCCGCACGCGGAGCCGCCTGGTTCGCGATGACGATTCGACCTGCAGGAATGTTGTCGGAGGAAACGATTGCGAGCCTCAAACCTTTCGGTAGCATCCGTTGTGACGTGGCTCATGCCACGGCAGGGACTTGAAGGAGCACCGATGCTGAGCACCATGCAGGACGACCAGCTCTCGCTGGCCAAACTGCTCAACTATGCCGCTACTTTCCAGGGCGATTCGACAGTGTCCACGTGGACCGGTGACGGTGTTCGCACCATGACCTACCGCGAGCTGGGCGCCGATTCGGCTCGGCTGGCCAACGCGCTGCGTGGTCTCGGCATCGAAGAAGGTGACCGCGTCGGCACCTTCATGTGGAACAACAACGAGCACATGGTCGCTTACATCGCGGTGCCCGCGATGGGCGCGGTGCTGCACGCGCTCAACATCCGGCTCTTCCCCGAGCAGTTGGTGTTCGTCGCCAATCACGCCGAGGACAAGGTCGTGCTCGTCGACGGCACGCTGCTGCCGCTGTTCGCGCAGTACCTGCCGAACCTGAAGACCGTGAAGCACGTGATCGTCGTCAACGGTGATGCCGCCGCGCTCACCGCGCCCGAGGGTGTCGCCGTGCACTCGTACCGCGAGCTGCTCGACGCCCAGTCCGCCGACTTCGACTTCCCGGTCGTCGACGAACGCTCCGCCGCCGCGATGTGTTACACCTCCGGCACCACCGGCGACCCGAAGGGCGTCGTCTACTCGCACCGCTCCAACTGGCTGCACGCCATGCAGGTGAACTCGCCCAACGGCATGGGTTTCCAGGGCTCGGACTACGTGCTGGCGATCGTGCCGCTGTTCCACGCCAACGCGTGGGGCCTGCCGTACGCGGCGCTGATGTCGGGCGCCAACGTGCTGATGCCGGACCGTTTCCTGCAGCCCGGCCCGCTGCTGGAGATGATGGCCGCCGAGAAGCCGACCTTCGCCGCCGCCGTGCCCACCATCTGGGGTGGCGTGCTTGCCGCGCTTTCGGCGGCACCGCAGGACATTTCGCACCTGCGCACCGCGGTAGTCGGTGGCTCCGCGGTGCCGCCCGCGATGATGCGCGCCTTCGAGGAGAAGCACGGCGTGCGCATCCTGCACGCGTGGGGCATGACCGAGACCTCCCCGCTGGGCAGCGTCGGGCACCCGCCCGCCGGCGTCGAGGGCGAAGAGGCCTGGACCTACCGCTACACCCAGGGTCGTTTCCCGGCCAACGTCGAGGCCCGGCTCGTCGGCGACGACGGCAAGGTCGTCCCGAACGACGGTGAGTCGCTCGGCGAGCTCGAGGTCCGCGGCGCGTGGATCACCGGCTCCTACTACTCGCCCACCGGCGCTGACATCGACCCGGACAAGTTCGACGACGGGTGGCTGCGTACCGGCGATGTCGGCAAGATCAGCCCCAACGGCTACCTCACCCTGGTCGACCGCTCCAAGGACGTCATCAAGTCCGGTGGCGAGTGGATCTCCTCGGTGGACCTGGAGAACGCGGTGATGGGCCACGCGGCCGTCGCCGAGGCCGCGGTCATCGGCGTGCCGGACGAGAAGTGGGACGAGCGCCCGCTGGTCGCCATCGTGCTCGCCGAAGGCGCCGCTGCCGAGGCCGCCGAACTGCGCGACTACCTGGCCGACAAGTTCGCCAAGTGGCAGCTGCCCGAGCGCTGGACCTTCATCGCCGAGGTCCCGAAGACCAGCGTCGGCAAGTTCGACAAGAAGCGTCTGCGCGCCCAGTACGCCGAGGGCGAACTGGACGTAGTCACGGTGTAAGACAGCGAAAGGCGGGCGTGGAATCGCTTCCACGCCCGCCCTTTTGTACTGCGAGCTACGTTATTCGCGGCCCGCCCGATTCTGGACTGACCAGAGGGTGCGACGAAGGAGTGCCCGCCGGGAGGGAAGAATCGGGGCCCGAAGGGCCGCGAACCGCGGCGCCAGCCGCCAAGAACTCAGCAGTTCCGGAGCTCGGGGCTCTGGTTCAAGAGCTGGGCGCGGGGGCTGATGTAGCGGGTGTAGGTCTCCCCGCCGACGGCCGACAGCGGGAACGCCGCGACCCGATGGCAGTTCTGAAAAGCCAGCTTCACACCGAAGTGCCGTTCCAGGCCACCGCGAATGGCGTCGGAGGCCAGGGCACGCAGCAGCTGGCCGCGGGCCACCTCGTCCGGCGGCGGTACCCGGTTGTCGGCGTATTCGTCGGTGCCGGTGCGCAGGTCGTCCGCGACCCGGCTCACCACCTCCCATGCGTAAGGCAATGAGGTACGGACACATTCGACGAATTCGGCGTCGTCGATATCGCCCTGCTCGGCGCGTTCGAGTAGTGCGGCGGGAACATCGAGGGACATGGCGCTCTCCTCCTGCTTGGGGGTGGTCGGCGGGATGCGATGCCAGGTCGAGTCTAAACGAAATCGGTTGTCAATAACCCTGGATTCGTTCCGAAAGTGCTTTTCGGAGTGCGCTTTTCGCGTCCGAGGCCAGGTCGGCGACGAGTTCGCCTGCCGGTTGCCCGGTGCTCAGCGAATGAGCTTGCCCCGCCCACAGATTCACTTCGTCGGTGTTGCCACCCGCGCGCGCGGCGGCCCGCAACGGGGCGGTGGCGTAATGGATTTCGGGGTAGGCGGCCGGCGCGTCGGCGGTGTGTTCGACGAGGAAACGGTTGCGGATCCCGCGAGCGCGGCGTCCGGTGAAGGCGCGCGTGAGCATCGTCGGTTCCGGCGTCCCGATCGCGCCGCGGTGCACGGCATTGGTGCCCGCCTCCGGGCAGCGCAGCAGCGCGGTCCCGATCTGCGCCGCCGATGCCCCGGCCGCCAGCACGCCGGCCACGCCCGCACCCGTCGCGATCCCACCCGTCGCGACGAGCGGGCGGGAGGTGACGGCGGTGAGCAGCTGGATCAGGGTCAGCAGGCCGGGTGGGTCGATCGGATCGCCGGCGGGGTCGTCGAGGAAGCTCGCGCGGTGCCCGCCCGCCTCGGCACCCTGGGCGATCAACACGTCGGCGCCCGCGTCGACGGCGATCAGTGCCTCGTCGGGGGAGGTGACCGTCACCCACACCTCCGAACCGACCGCGTGCAGCCGGTCCACCTCCACCGCGGTGGGGCAGCCGAAGGTCGTCGAGACCACCGCCACCGGATCGGCGACCAGGAGATCGAGCTTGTCGGCCCAGCCGTCGGTGTCGTGTTCGGGGGTGCCGAGTGGGAATTCGGCGCCGAGTTCGGCGAGGTAGGTCGCGTACGCGGACGGATCGGCCACTGCTCCCGGTGCGAACAGGTTCACGCCGAACGGCGCTGTGGTGGCCGCTCGCGTCGCCTCGATCTGCGCTGCGAGCGCCTCGGTGCCGAGGTAGCCGGCGGCGAGCTGGCCGAACCCGCCCGCGGCCGCGACGGCGACCACCAGTTCGGGTGTGGACGGGCCGCCTGCCATGGGCGCGGCGACGATGGGGACGGTCAAGGTCTCGATCACCATGGGTCGAGTGTGGTCGGTCGAGGCCGTGTTCAGGCCACCTGACGGCGCGTGTGATGGGTTCGACACGGTGATCGTTACTGTGTGACACGCCATCTACCTGCGACTTCGCAACGCAAGGTTGCGGAATGGTCACGGCCGGGTAGTGTTCCCGTCACAACGTATGCCGAACCGTTACACATAGTTCGGCAGTGGAGAACACCCAGGTGGTCTCCGGGCCGGTCGCAGACCGGTTTCGTTTCCTTGTTGTCGGACGCTAGGACGAGATCTTGTCGCAGCACCGTGTGGGTCCCGAATCCATCTCCGTGCAGGACCTGCTTGCGCACGCGGATGGCCGGAGCCCGAGCAGGAGCAGGCACCGCGCCGAGGCCTCGCGCACCGATCGGGTGCGAGTCGCCGCGAGTGCCGCGGTCGCCGCGGGCGCCCTGGTCGGCGTCACCGCCCAGATCGCCCCCGCCCTGGCTTTCGCCGCGCCGCTGCTGCCGACCCACGACGACAGCGTCGAGGAATCGGTCGTTCCCGAGTCCGCCCGCCAGGACGTCGACCTCGTCGCCGCGCAGCAGGTCTCCGCGCACGTCGAGACTCCGGCGCCGGTAGACGCGGTCGCCGCGCCGATCGCCGCCCCCGTGGCCGCGCCCTTCGGCATCGGCAACCTGCCCCCCGAGATCTCCGGCCCGCTCGGCCAGGTCGAGGACATCCTGCAGGGCATTCAGCATCAGGTCGCGCCGCCGCAGGCCACCCGCCCGGTCGCGGGTCCGATCAGCTCCGGCTTCGGCGCCCGCTGGGGTGCCATGCACTACGGCCTCGACTTCGCCGACTCGATCGGCGCCCCGATCAAGTCCGTGTCCAGCGGCACCGTCATCGAGGCGGGCCCGGCGTCGGGCTTCGGCCTGTGGGTGCGCGTGCTGCACGACGACGGCACCACCGGCGTCTACGGCCACGTCAACGAGATGCTGGTCAGCGAGGGCCAGCGGGTCAACGCGGGCCAGGTCATCGCGACCGTCGGCAACCGCGGCCAGTCCACCGGCCCGCACCTGCACCTCGAGATCTGGGATCAGGGCGGCGGCAAGATGGACCCGATTCCGTACCTCGCCTCCAAGGGTGTCCCGCTCGAGTGGGGCCCTTCCGCGCACTGATTATCTGGAGCGCTGGCGCGCTCGAGTTCGCGGCCACGGGTGTCCCGTCGATCAGGCACCGTTGCTTGCTCCTTCGTCGCCTACGCAACGGCGCCTGATCGACGGGAAGGCCGCGAACCGCCGCTGCGCGGCGCCCCTCCCTAAGGGTCGGGGTTCGCGGTTTGCTCTGACAGCGTTAGTGAGTGACGGTGGCTCTTATGAGCCCCGTCACTTTGCTGTTGGTGGGGGCAACACGTTCCTGGGCCGGGCCGATAGTCCTCTTGGCCCCGAGCACTGGGGGCACACGACTCGGACATTATGTCGTCGGTCTATATGATGGCTCGATCTGCACGATGCGGCAGCCGCACGGGCAGGCTCGATGTGAGAGGTGAATGAACTCGAATGGAAACTGCCCGTCGTTCTGCCCGCGGTAACCGCCGTCGCCGGTCGAGCAGTCCGACATTCGGGCAGTTGCTGACGGGGGCCGTCGAATCGGCCGCCGATCGGGTCGCGGTTCGGTTCAACCCGTCCGGTGACCCCGCCGATCAGCGTCAGCTCACCTACTCCGAGTTCGACCAGCAGTCCTCGCAGCTGGCCCGTGCGCTGATCGCCCGCGGCATCGGCCCCGGCGACGTGGTCGCCATCGGTATCGCCCGCTCGATCGAATCCGTGCTGGCCGTGTGGGCGATCGCCAAGACCGGCGCCGCCTACGTCCCGGTCGACCCGAACTACCCGGCCGACCGCATCGCGCACATCGTGTCCGATTCCGGCGCGGTCCTCGGGCTCACCACCGCCACCCATCGCGAGATCCTCGGTACGGCCCTGACCTGGCTCGAGCTCGACGACGCCGAGACGGCCACCCGGATCGCGGCCGAGCCCGCGCACCCGATCTCCTACACCGACCGGATCCGCACCCTCGATGAGCGGCACCCGGCCTACGTCATCTACACCTCGGGCTCCACCGGCAAGCCGAAGGGCGTCGTGGTGACCCACACCGGTCTGGCCGGTCTGGTCGCCGCCGAGCGCGCGCACTACCGCGTCGCCGCCGACTCGCGTGTGCTGCACGTGTGCTCGCCGAACTTCGACGTGTCGGTGCTCGAACTGCTGCTCACCTTCTCCGCGGGCGCCACCCTGGTGATCGCGCCGCCCGGGGTGTTCGGTGGCTTCGAACTCGCGGATCTGCTGCGCCGCGAACAGGTTTCGCACATGCTCATCACTCCGGGTGCGCTGGAATCGGTCGACCCGGCCGATCTGGACGATCTCCAGGTAGTGGTCGTCGCGGGTGACAAGTTCGGTCCGGAACTGGTCGGGCGCTGGGCCGTCGGCGAGCGGGAGTTCTACAACGGTTACGGCCCCACCGAGGCCACCATTCTCGCCACCAGCACCGCGCCGATGGATCCGGCCGCGCCGGTGACGATCGGTGCCGCGATCGCCGGTGTCGGCGCGTTCGTGCTGGATTCCCGGCTGCGGCCGGTGCCCTCGGGTGTGATCGGTGAGTTGTATCTGTCGGGTCCCGCGCTGGCGCAGGGCTATCTGAACCGCCCCGCGCTGACCGCGGAGCGTTTCGTCGCCAGCCCCTTCGGTGCCGAATCCGGTGACGCGAACGCCCGCTTGTACCGCACCGGAGACCTGGTGCGGCGCAGCGAATCCGGTGACGGCGTCATCGAGTACATGGGGCGCTCGGACTTCCAGGTGAAGATCCGCGGCTTCCGGATCGAGCTCGGTGAGATCGACAACGCGCTCACCGCGCACCCCGATATCGACTTCGCGGCCACCCTCGGCAAGACCCTGCCTTCCGGTGTGACAGCACTGGTTTCGTATGTGATGCCACGTGCCGGCGCCCCCGTGGATGTGGCCGCGCTCGACGCGTTCCTCGCGGAATCGTTGCCCGGCTACATGATTCCGGCCGCGATCATGGTCCTGGACCGGATCCCGCTGACGCCGGTGGGCAAGCTGGATCGAAAGGCCTTGCCGGAACCTGTTTTCGCGGTCCGCGAGTTCCGTGCGCCCGTCACCCCGGTGCAGCAGGTGGTGGCGGACGTCTTCGCCGAACTGCTGACCGCCGGTGCGCCGGAAGAGATCCGGGTCGGCGCCGACGACGACTTCTTCGAGCTCGGCGGCAACTCGCTGCTGGCCGCCCAGGCCGCCACGCGCATCGGCGCCGCGCTCGACACCAGGATTCCGGTGCAGGTGCTGTTCGAGGTCAGCACCGTTTCCGGGCTGGCCGAACGCGTCGAACGCCATATCGGCACCGGTTCGGGCCAGGAGCTGGTCGCCCAGCAGCGCCCCGATTCGATCCCGCTGTCGTTCGCCCAGCAGCGGATGTGGTTCCTCAACCAGTTCGATCCGGCCAGCGCCGTGAACAACATGCCGATCGCGGTGCGCCTGTCGGGTGTGTTGGATGTCGAGGCGTTGCGCGTCGCGGTCACCGATCTGGTGGCCCGCCACGAGGTGCTGCGCACGATGTATCCGCCGGTCGACGGGGTCGGCACGCAGCTCGTGCTGCCGCTGTCGGACCCGCGCGCTGTGCCCGCGCTCGCGGTGGACGACATCGGCGAGGACGCGATCGCCGCCCTGGTCACCGAGACCGCCGGTGCGGGCTTCGATGTCACCGTGGCCCCGCCGCTGCGGTTGCGGCTGCTGCGGCTGAGCGCGACCGAGCATGTGCTGGTCTGCGTGATGCACCACATCGCCGGTGACGGTGTGTCGATGGGTCCACTCACCCGCGATCTGATGACGGCCTACGTGCAGCGCAGCGCGGGTTCTGCGCCCGGCTGGCCAGCCTTGGCTGTCCAGTACGCCGATTTCACGCTCTGGCAGCGTGCGGTGCTCGGTACCGAGGACGACCCGGAGTCGATCCTGGCCCAGCAGATCGAGTTCTGGCGCACCCAGCTCGCCGGGGTGCCCGATCAGCTCGAGCTGCCCATCGACCGGCCGCGGCCCGCTACTGCCTCCTACCGTGGTGCGAGCCTGGACTTCCGCATTCCGGCCGAGGTGCACGCGGGGCTGGATCAGCTTGCGCGCACCCACAATTCGACCTTGTTCATGGTTGTGCATGCCGCGCTGTCGGCGCTGCTGGCCAGGCTGTCCGGCAGTACCGATATCGCCATCGGCACGCCGGTCGCGGGACGCGGTGACGCCGCGCTCGACGATCTGATCGGCATGTTCGTCAACACGCTCGTGTTGCGCACCGAGGTCGACCCCGCGGCGAGCTTCGAAGAGTTGCTCTCCCGGACCCGGGCGGTCGATGTGGCCGCCTTCGGCCACGCCGACGTGCCGTTCGAGCGGTTGGTCGAGCTGCTCGACCCGGCCCGTTCGACCGCGCGGCACCCGCTGTTCCAGGTGATGCTCGCCTTCCAGAACATGGCGCGCACGGCCCTCGAGCTGCCCGGGATGACCGTCTCCGGCGTCGAGCTGACCATGCCGTTCGCCAAGTTCGACCTGCAGTTCGAGATGGTGGAGGACACCGATCGCCACGGTGCCCCGCACGGCATCGCGGTCGGGCTCACCTACGCGACCGACCTGTTCGACGCCGACACCATCGCCGGATTCGCCGACCGGTTCCAGCGGCTGCTGGCGGCGATCGTTGCCGCCCCGGCTCGGCCGCTCGGTGCGATCGAGCTCTTGGAGCCCGCCGAGCTGGATCGAATTCTGGTGCAGTGGAACGACACTCGCCACGAACTCGCGCCGGAGCTGCTGCTCGATGGCTATCGGCGTGCCGTCGCGGAGTTCCCCGCCGCTGTCGCCGTCGCCTACGAGGGTGCCGAGCTAACCTATCGGGAGTTCGACGAGCGGGTCAACCGGCTCGCGCGGTTGCTGGTGGCGCAGGGTGTCGGACCCGAATCATTGGTCGGGCTCGCGATGCGCCGTTCGCTGGACCTGGTGGTCGGGATGTACGCGATCGTCACCGCTGGTGGAGCGTATGTGCCGATCGATCCGGACCATCCGGCAGATCGCATCGCGCACATTCTCGATACCGCGGCGCCAGCTGCTGTCCTGAGCACCACCTCCGATGCCGTCGAGGTGCCGGTCGGCGTGCCGGTGATCCTGGTGGATTCCGTTGCGCTCGAAGAGTTCTCGGCTGCTCCGCTCGAGTTGTCGCGGCCGGTGCTGCCGGCGAACCCGGCCTATGTCATCTTCACCTCCGGTTCCACCGGGCGGCCCAAGGGTGTGGCGGTATCGCACGCGGCGATCGTCAACCAGATGGTCTACATGGGCGCCGAGTACGGGATCGGCCCGTCGGATGTGTACCTGCAGAAGACGCCCGCCACGTTCGACGTGTCGCTGTGGGGCTACTTCCTGCCGCTGCGGACCGGTGCGAAGCTGGTCGTGTCGACCCACGACGGACACCGAGACCCGGTGTATCTCGCCGAAACGATCGCGGCGCAGGGCATCACGCTCACCGACTTCGTGCCGTCGATGCTCTCGGTGTTCGCCGCGCACACCACCGCAGGCTCGATTCCGAGTCTGCGTGCGGTGTTCGCCGCCGGTGAGGCGCTGCCCACCGAGACAGTGGCCGACGTGGCCCGCGTTTCCGCGGCGCGTGTGCACAACCTGTACGGACCTACCGAGGCCGCCGTCACCGTGACGCGCTGGCCCGCAGTCGATTCCGATCGCGGTTCGGTGCCGATGGGTGTCCCGGAGTGGAATACCCGTGTCTACGTGCTGGATTCGCGGCTGCGTGCGGTGCCCGCCGGAGTGGTCGGCGAGCTGTACCTGGCCGGTGACCAGCTCGCGCGCGGCTATGTCGCCCGCCCCGGTCTCACCGCGGATCGGTTCGTCGCCAACCCCTTCGAGCCCGGCGCGCGGATGTACCGCTCCGGTGACCTCGTCCGCTGGGGTGGATCGTCGGCCGAGCCCGCGCTGGAATACCTGGGCCGCACCGACTTCCAGGTGAAGTTCCGTGGTCAGCGCATCGAGCTCGGCGAGATCGAGACCGCGCTGCTCGCGCGGGATGCGATCAGCCAGGCCGTGGCACTGGTGCTCGACACCGCATCGGGCCAGCATCTGGTCGCGTATGTGGTGGCGCGCCCCGGCGAGCAGCCCGACCCCGCGGCGCTGCGGACAGCTGTCGCGGAATCGTTGCCCGCCTACATGGTTCCGACCGTCGTGACAGTGCTGGACAGCTTCCCGCTGAACCCGAGCGGCAAGCTCGACCGCAAAGCGCTGCCCGCTCCCGCCTTCACCGCGGGCGAGTTCCGCGCGCCCGCCACCCCCGCGGAGGAGATCGTCGCCGGGGTCTTCGCGGAACTGCTCGGCATGGCCCGGGTCGGCGCCGACGACGACTACTTCGCCCTCGGCGGCAACTCGCTGCTCGCCACCCGCGCGATCGCCCGTATCAACGAGGCCCTCGACGCCCAGCTCGCGATCCGCGACCTGTTCGAGACGCCCACAGTGTCGGCGCTGGCCGCGCGCATCGGCGGTGCGAGCGGTACCGCCGCCCGCCCGCCGCTGGTCGCCACCGAACGCCCGCTACGCATTCCGCTGTCGCTGGCCCAGCAGCGCATGTGGGTGGTCAACCAGGTCGACCCCACTTCGGCCTCCTACAACATCCCCTTCGCCATCCGCCTCACCGGCGAACTCGATGTGGCCGCACTCGACGCCGCGGTTGCCGACGTGCTCGGCCGACACGAGTCCCTGCGCACCTTCTTCCCGGTGGCCGGTGGCGGCGTTGCCCGGATCGACGCCGGTCGCGCCGGCGCTCCGGGCGAGGCCGTGGCCGATGGTATGCCCGTCCAGGAAATTCTGTCCGTGGCCGAGGCGCTGCCCGGCGGGCTTCAGGTCGAGTCGACCTCCGACATCCTCACTCGGGCGGCCGAATTGGCTGGCACAGGCTTCGACGTAACCCGTGAGGTGCCGCTGCGTGCGCGGTTGCTCACCGACGGGACTTCGGCCGACTGGCTGCTTGTTGTTGTGGTGCACCATATTTCGGCCGACGGTGCGTCGCTGGCGCCGCTGGCCCGCGATCTGATGACCGCCTATGTCGCGCGTGCGGCGCGGCAGAGCCCGGCGTGGGCGCCGCTGGAGGTGCAGTACGCGGACTTCGCGCTGTGGCAACGGGCGGTTGTCGGGGACGACGAGCAGCCGGAATCGCTGGCCGCCGCGCAGCTCGACTACTGGCGCGATCAGTTGGCTGACGTGCCAGCGCTTTTGGAGCTGCCGCAGGACCGCCCGCGGCCCTCGGTGCCGACCCTGCGCGGCGCCACCGCCGAGCTGCGCTTGCCCGCCGACGTGCACACCGCGCTGAACAACCTCGCGCGTGAACACAAGTCGTCGCTGTTCATGGTTGTGCACGCGGCGCTGGCCGTGCTGCTCGGCCGGTTGTCGGGCACCTCCGACATCGCCATCGGTACCGCGGTCGCCGGTCGTGGCGAGCGGGCGCTCGACGAGCTGGTCGGCATGTTCGTCAACACCCTGACGCTGCGCACCATTCTCGATCCGGCCGCGTCCTTCGACGAGGCCGTCGACGTGGCGCGCGAGACCGACCTCGGCGCGTTCGCCAATGCCGACCTGCCGTTCGAGCGAGTCGCCGAGGTTGTCGCGCCGGGCCGGGGCAGTGCGCAGAGCCCGCTGTTCCAGGTGGCACTCACCTTCAGCAACAACGAGGCGGCCGCGCTCGAACTGCCCGGTCTCACCGTGAACGCTCTCGACACCGCGGTCGCGGCGAAGTTCGACCTGCAGGTCGACGTCGAACCGCGCTTCACCGCCGCCGGCGAGCCCGACGAACTGGTGACCCTGTTCAACTACGCGACTGACCTGTTCGACGAGGCCACTGTGCGCAGTATCGGGGCCCGTTTCGCTCGCATCCTGACCGCCGTCGCCGCCGACCCGCAGATCCGGATCGGCGATATCGACATCCTCGACGAGTCCGAACGGGCCCGGCTGCTCGCCGGCGCGGCCCAGGCTCCCGCACCGAGCGCTCCTTCGGGCGGCACCACCCTCGCGCAGGCTTTCACGGCCGCCGCCGAGGACGACCCCGACGGCCCTGCCCTCGTCTGGGGCGACGACGCGCTGACCTACGAGCAGCTCGACGCCCGCTCCGCGCGCCTGTCGCGGCTGCTGATCGGTCGCGGCTTCGGCCCGGGAGACGGTGTGGCCGTCGACCTTCCGCGCGGCGTCGAGTGGGTCATCGCGGTCTGGGCGATCCTCAAGGCGGGCGCGGCCGTGGTTCCGGTGACCGGCACCGAATCGCGGACCGAACCCGCCGCGAAGCTGGGCATCACCGTCGGTGAACCTGGCGGCGTCGACTGGATCTCCCTCGACGACCCGGCGATCAAGACCGAGTTGTCGACCCAATCCGCCCGCCCGGTCACCTACGCCGACCGCACCCGAGCCCTGCGTGGCACGGACCCGGCCTTCGTCGGCGCCGACCGCACCTGCAACTACGACGAACTCGCCACGGCGGGGGCGCGAGTCCGCACCGACACCGACCTCACCTTCGAAGCACGGACCTTCGGCCATGGCTCCGTCGACAGCTTCACGGCGCTGGTCGAGCCGGTGGCCGCAGGTGTCGCGGGCGCGTCGATGGTGCTGGTGCCCGGCGTCGCGGATGCGTCGGCGGCGCTGGCCGAGGAATGGGTGACCCACTTGTTCGGTGATCGAGCGGGGATCGAGGCGCTCGACACCGCCGAGCTCGGCGACCTGCAGGCCCTGATCGCCGACGATGCCGCGCCGGGCAATCCGGGTGCGGCCGAGGTAGTGCTCGTACTCGGAGAGCTGCGCGCCCCGGTGGCGTGAGCCGCGTGCTCACGGCACGGGGCCCCGCTGCGGGACAACAAGTTTCGGTGATGGGTGAGGTGGAACAGCTATGACACGACCGGCACGAACCCGACCGGTACGGACTCGTCGCCCGCGCGTCACCGCGTTGGCACAGCTGCTGGCCACCGCGGTCGAGACCAACCCGGATGGGCTCGCGGTCGTCCTCGCCGATGCCACCCGGACCCTCGGGGCGCTCACCTACGCCGAACTCGACGAGCGCTCCAACCGCATTGCCCGCTTCCTGATCGGCCGCGGCATCGGCGCGGGCGACCTGGTAGCCGTCGGAATCCCACGTTCCATCGAATCGGTCCTCGCCGTCTGGGCCGTCACCAAAACCGGTGCGGGCTTCGTCCCCGTCGACCCGAACTACCCCCCGGACCGCGTGGTCCACATGGTCACCGATTCGGGCGCCGTCTTCGGCTTGACTGTCGCGGCCGTCGCCGATGGTCTGCCCGCACAGGTGGAATGGCTCGCGCTCGACGCCGAGCGAACCGACGGAGCAGCCGCACCCACAGAGCCGCTGACCGACACGCGCGGCAATGGCGCGCGGCCTGATGGTGGACACCTGCCGAGTGGCGGGCTCGACGGCGGACAACTTTTCGACGACCTCTCCGGTGCGGCGATCACGTCGGCGGACCGGGTGCGTCCGGTTCGGGCAGAGGATCTCGCCTACCTGATCTACACCTCCGGTTCCACCGGACTGCCCAAGGGCGTCGCGGTGACCCAGGCCGGGCTCGCCGGGTTCAGCGAGGAACAGCGTCGGCACTATGGCGTCGAAGCCGCCTCGCGCACTCTGCATTTCGCCTCACCGTCCTTCGATGCCTCGCTGCTCGAGTTGCTGCTGGCGATCGGCGCCGGCGCCACGATGGTGATCGTCGACCCGAGTGTGTACGGCGGCGACGATCTGGCCGCGCTGTTGCGGCGGGAGCGGGTGAGTCACGCCTTCATCACCCCGGCCGCGCTGGCCTCGATCGACCCGGATGGGCTCGACGACTTCCGGGTGGTGGCGGTCGGCGGTGAGGCCGTGCCGCCGGATCTCCTGCGGCGCTGGGCGATTCCACTCGCCGACGGCACACTGCGCGAATTCCACAACGCGTACGGGCCCACCGAGACGACCATCGTCACCAACATCAGCGTGCCGCTGAAACCGGGCGACCCGATGACCATCGGCGGCCCGATCAACGGTGTCGCCGAATACGTCCTCGACGACCGGCTCGGCCCCGTTCCGCCGGGCGTCACCGGTGAGCTCTACATCACCGGCGCTCAGCTGACCCGCGGCTACCATGCCCGCCCCGGCCTCACCGCCTCGCGCTACGTCGCGAATCCGTTCGACCCCGCCGGATCTCGCCTCTATCGCACCGGTGATCTCGTCCGCTGGACCGCCGATGGCGCACTGGACTATGTGGGCCGCAACGACTTCCAGGTGAAGATCCGCGGCTTCCGGATCGAACTCGGCGAGATCGACGCGGTGCTCTCGGCGCATGACAGCATCGACTTCGCTGTCACGATAGGCCACGAACTCGACAGCGGCGCGACCATTTTGGTGTCCTATGTGCACGCGGCACCCGGCGCGACCGTCGATACCGCCGCGCTCACCACCTTCGCCGAACGCAGCCTGCCCGCGCACATGGTGCCGACGGTGCTGATGGAACTCGACACCATCCCGCTCACCCCCGTCGGCAAACTCGACCGAAGGGCGCTCCCGTCACCGATCCTCGAGCACGCTGAATTCCGCTCTCCCGCAACACCGGTCGAGCAGATCGTGGCCGGCACCTTCGCCCAGGTGCTCGACCTCGGCGACACCCAGCTCGGCCTCGACGACGACTTCTTCGCACTCGGCGGCAATTCGCTGATGGCCACCCAGGTCGCCGCCCGCCTCGGTGCCGCACTGGATGCCGACTTCCCGGTCCGGCTGTTGTTCGAGGTGTCGACGGTGGAAACACTGGCCCGGCGCCTCGCCGAAGCCGCCGGTGCGGGTACGCGTCCCGCGCTGGTGGCGGGGGAGCGGCCCGCGCGGATTCCGCTGTCACTGGCCCAGCAGCGGATGTGGTTCCTCAACCAATTCGACCCGGGGTCGGTCGCCTACAACATCCCGATGGCGGTGCGGCTGCACGGCGCCATCGATCGCGAAGCCCTGCGCGCTGCCGTGGCCGACCTGGTCGCCCGCCACGAAACCCTGCGCACGATCTACCCCGAGACCGACGAGGGGCCGATCCAGCAGATCCTGACCGAGGCGACGACACAGCTCGAGGTGCGCGCGATCGCCCCCGGCCAGCTGACCGCCGCCATGCACGAGTTCGGTTCGTCCGGCTTCGATGTGCGCAGCCAGGTGCCGTTGCGGGTCGCGCTGTTCGAGCTCGGCGCCGACGAGTCGGTGCTCGCCGTGGTCGTGCACCACATCGCCGGTGACGGCTCCTCGCTCGCACCGCTGACCAGGGATCTCATGCTCGCCTACGCGGCGCGCTCGGCGGGCAATGCGCCGGAGTGGGCGCCGCTGGCCGTGCAGTACGCCGACTACGCGCTGTGGCAGCGGGCCCTGCTCGGCAGTGAGGACGATCCGCGGTCGCTGGCCTCGGCCCAGCTCGGCTACTGGCGTGCCGCGCTGGCGGGCCTGCCCGACCAGCTCGACCTGCCCGCCGACCGCCCGCGCCCCGCGGTGCAGTCCTTCGCCGGTGGTCGCGTCCCGATCGAGGTCGACGCCGAAACCCACCGCGCGCTAATGGCTTTGGCGCGCAAACACGGCGCGACCCTGTTCATGGTTGTGCACACCGCCCTCGCGGTGACCCTGGCCAGGCTGGCGGGCACCGGCGATCTGGCGGTGGGCACCCCCGTCGCCGGTCGCGGCGAGGCCGCGCTCGACGACTTGATCGGCATGTTCGTCAACACGCTGGTCTTTCGCACCACCTTCGAGCCCGGCGAGTCGTTCACCGAACTCCTCGCCCGCCAACGCGATACCGACCTGCAGGTGTTCGCGAACGCCGACCTCCCGTTCGAGCGGCTCGTGGAGGCGATCAACCCCGCCCGCTCCACCGCCCGGCATCCGCTGTTCCAGGTCGGCCTGTCCTTCCAGAACCTGAGCCGCACGGGCCTCGAACTCGGCGAGACCGCGGTCGAGGGCGTCGACGTGGATCTCGCGGTATCCCAGTTCGACCTACACGCGATCGTCGCCGACGCCTACGACAGCGCGGGCGCCGCGCAAGGGATCAGCGGCGTATTCACCTACGCCACCGACCTGTTCGACGCCTCGACCGCCCAAACCTACGCGGATCGGTTCGCTCGGGTCCTCACCGCGATCGCCGCCTCCCCGCACCGCCCCGTCGACGAGATCGAACTGCTCTCCGATGCCGAACGGGCACGAATCCTGCACGACTGGAACGCGACCGGCCACGCCTGCCCGACCGCGACCCTCGCCGCACTCTTCGCGGACACCGCGGCCGCCCACCCCGTCGGCATCGCGCTGGTCGACGCCGACGGCGCACAGGTCACCTACCGTGATTTCGCCGCCCGCGTGAACCGGCTCGCACGGCACCTGATCACGCGGGACGTGGGAGTCGAGGACCGTGTCGCGCTGGCCATGCGCCGCGGCGTGGATCTCGTCATCGCCATGTACGCGGTGACCCAGGCCGGCGCCGCCTACGTTCCTGTCGACCCCGATCAACCGACCGACCGGGTGGCGCACATCGTCGAAACAGCCGCGCCTGCCTGCATTTTGACCACCGCGCGCGAGGGTGTGTTTCTCGCGCGCACTGAGGCCGCCGGCGCGGCGACGGCCGCGCCCGATGCGATGGCCCACTCCGCTGACGGTTCGGTCGCAGCCTCGGCAGTCGAGCCCACGGGCAGCGATTTGTCGCCGGCAGTCGCCATCGGTGGTGTCACCGCACCGGTGATCGTGATCGACGAGGTCGACCTGTCCGCGATCTCGACCGCGCCGATCACGGCGAGCGAACGCATCGGTGTGCTGCGTCCGGAGAGCACGGCCTACCTCATCTTCACCTCCGGCTCGACCGGCAAGCCGAAGGGTGTGGCGGTCTCGCACGGCGCGATCGTCAACCAGTTGCTCTGGAAAACAGCCACTTTCGGCCTCGGCCGCGACGATTCGGTGCTGTTGAAGACCGCCGCCACCTTCGACCTCTCGGTCTGGGAGTTCTGGTCGGCCGCGGTGTGCGGCGGCCGCCTGGTGATCGCCGCCCCCGACGGCCACCGCGACCCCGCCTACCTGCTCCGCGTCCTCGCCGAACAGGCGGTGACGACGCTGCACGTCGTGCCCTCGATGCTCGATGCGCTGCTGATCGAATCCGATGGCGCCCTGCCGAATTCGCTTCGCCGCGTCCTCGCGATCGGCGAGGCTCTCCCGGCCGCGACCGCCCAGCGTTTCCTGGCGGCGAACTCGGCGGCACTGCACAACCTGTACGGCCCCACCGAAGCCGCGGTGTCGATCACCGATCACCGCGTCACGACCGACGACGTCGTGACAGTGCCGATCGGCCGACCCGAATGGAACAGCCGGGTCTACGTTCTCGACGCCCGGCTGCGTCCCGTCCCGGCAGGTGTCGCGGGCGAGCTGTACCTCGCGGGCGCTCAGCTCGCCCGTGGGTACTACAGCCGCCCCGATCTCACCGCGGACCGCTTCGTCGCCGACCCCTTCGCCGGTGGCGCGCGCATGTACCGCACCGGTGACCTCGTCGCCTGGACCACCGACGGCGAACTCGAATACCGCGGCCGCACCGACTTCCAGGTGAAGATCCGCGGCTTCCGCATCGAACTCGGCGAGATCGAAGCCGCCCTCCTCGCCGCGCCGCAGATCGCCCAGGCTGCCGTCATCGCCGCCAGCGATCCGCAGCTCGGCGACCGTCTCGTCGCCTACGTCGTACCCGTACCCGGCGCAACGCTCACCGCGGTGGTCGCCAAAGCCGCGGTGGCGCAGGTACTCCCGTCGTACATGGTCCCGGCGGCCTTCGTCGTCCTCGACCATCTCCCGCTGAACGCGAACGGCAAACTCGACAGACCCGCCCTTCCGGCACCGGTACTCGAACCGCGCCGCTACCGTGCCCCCGAGACCGATCACGAGCGAGCCGTGGCCGCTGTCTTCACCGAGGTCCTCGGCACGCAAAACCCCGGCCTCGACGACGATTTCTTCGCCCTCGGCGGCAATTCCCTGCTGGCTACCCGCGTAGTGCATCACCTGCGCGAACACACCGGCGTCGAACTCACCGTCGCCGCGTTCTTCGCCGATCCGACCGTCACGGGCCTCGCGACGAGAATCAGCGACGGCCCGGCCACCGCGGCCGACCTCGAAGCCGCGCTCGCGGTGGTCCTCCCGATCGCCCGCCGCGGCACCCGCGCACCGCTGATCTGCGTGCACCCGGTCTCCGGCCTGGCATGGGCCTACGCGAGCCTCGTGCCGTACCTGCCCGACGATCAGCCCGTCGTCGGCATTCAGTCGCCGGCACTGAGCGATCCGGGATTCCGGCCCAACTCGGCGGAAGAACTCGTCGACCGCTACCTGGCCGAAATTCGTGGCGTCCAACCGCACGGCCCCTATCAGTTGCTCGGCTGGTCGCTCGGCGGTGTGCTCGCCCAGGCCGTCGCCACCCGTTTGCAAGCCGAGGGCGAGACAGTGGCGTCGCTGACGATGCTCGACAGCCTGCCTGGCGCCGCGCTCGCCGATTTCGAGACCGAGTTGCGACACGTGCTCACCGAACTCGGCATACCCGAGCATCGACTACCCGACCAGCTCGCCGAACTCGGCGACGACGCGCTCGAATCGCTGCACGCCGCGCTGGCGGGGGACACGCCGATCTCGCGCGCGCAATTCGTCGGCATGTACCGCGGCGCGCTGCATTCGGTGGCGGTGCTGACCGAGCTCGAACCCGCCCGATTCGACGGCGATCTGACCTATTTCACCGCTCTGCGGACCCCCCAAAAGCTGGGGGACGGAGCCTCGCGATGGCGGCGTTTCGTCAGCGGGATCATTGCTGACCACCCGGTCGAGGCCACCCACCAGGAGTTGCTCTCGGCTGTGGCGGTAGCCACGTCCGGACCGGTAATTGCGCAGGTCGTCGCGGGTGCGCACGGATCCGCCGATACCTCTCCGTAACGGACTACATGGGTATTACGATCCTGTTGCGATAGAGTTGGTGTGTCGTGGCGCACACCTCGGCGACGGTCGGCAGTGGCTATGTAGGTGTAGCTATGCTGTGTCCGACTCGGCCGCCGGACGCGAGAGGTGTATTGGTCTGTGGAAACCCCCCGCCGCACGGGCCGTGTCGGTCGCCGACGGGCGACCGGCGCACCGTTGTTCGGACAACTACTTACGGCCGCCGTCGAGTCCGCGGCCGATTCGATCGCGCTGCGTTCCAACCCCACCGGCATGCCCGGTGCGGAACAGCGCCTCACTTATCGTGAACTCGACGAGCGATCCTCGCGCCTGGCACGGGAACTCATCGACCGTGGCATGGGCGCGGGCGACGTCGTCGCGATCGCGATCGCCCGCTCCGTCGAATCCGTGCTCGCGGTCTGGGCCATCGCCAAGACCGGTGCCGCGTACGTGCCGGTCGACCCGGCCTACCCGGCCGAGCGGATCGCCCACATCGTCGCCGACTCCGGCGCGACCATCGGCCTGACCACCGCGGCCCATCGCGCGGGCCTCGGCACCACCGCGTACTGGATCGAACTCGACGACCCGGTGGTCGCCGAACGCATCGCGGTGCGGCCAGGGCACGCGGTGAGCTACGCCGACCGGGTCCGCCCGATCGACGAGGCCCACCCGGCCTACGTCATCTACACCTCCGGCTCCACCGGTAAGCCCAAGGGCGTCGAGGTGACGCACGCCGGGCTCGCCACGCTGGTCGCCGCCGAGCGCGAACACTATGGTGTGCAACCGGATTCGCGTGTGCTGCATGTTTGCTCACCGAACTTCGACGTGTCGGTGCTCGAGCTGCTGCTGGCCTTCGGTACCGGGGCGACGCTGGTGATCTCGCCGCCGCGCGTGTTCGGTGGTTTCGAACTGTCGGACCTGCTGCGCCGCGAACGCATCACCCACCTGCTGATCACCCCGGGCGCGCTCGAGTCCGTCGACCCGGCCGGGCTGCCGGATCTGACGACCGTGATCGTCGCGGGTGACCGATTCGGCCCGGAGCTGGTCGGGCGCTGGGCAACCGGCGGGCGCGCGTTCTACAACGGCTACGGGCCGACCGAGGCGACGATCCTCGCGACCAGCACCGCAAAGCTGCACCCGCACGCGCCGATCACCATCGGCAACGCCGTGCCCGGCATGGGCCTGTACGTGCTCGACGCGCGGCTGCGGCCGGTGCCCGCCGGAGTGGTCGGCGAGCTGTATCTCGCCGGCCCCGCGCTGGCGCAGGGGTATCTGGGCAGGCCGGGGCTCACCTCGGAACGGTTCGTCGCCTCGCCGTTCGGGCCGGGCAGGCTGTACCGCACCGGTGACCTGGTGCGCCGATACGAACACGACGGCACGCTGGAATATCTGGGCCGCACCGACTTCCAGGTGAAGGTGCGCGGATTCCGGATCGAGCTGGGCGAGATCGACAACGCGCTCACCGCGCACCCCGACCTCGATTACGCGGTGACGCTGGGCAAGACGATGCCGTCGGGGACGACCGCGCTGGTCGCCTATGTGCTGCTGCGTGCCGGGCGCACCGTCGACACCGGCGCGCTGGCGGAATTCCTCGCGGAATCGCTGCCCGCGTACATGATTCCGTCGGTCATCATGGTCCTCGACGCGCTGCCGCTGACGTCGGTCGGCAAGCTCGATCGTGCCGCGTTGCCGACGCCGGTGTTCACCGCGCGTGGTTTCCGCGCGCCCGCCACCCCGGCCGAACAGGTGGTGGCCGATGTGTTCGCCGCACTGTTGCTGCGCGACGGCGCGGGCCGGGTCGGCGCCGACGACGACTTCTTCGAACTGGGTGGTGACTCGCTGCTCGCCGCGCAGGCGGTGGCCCGCATCGGTGCCGCGCTGGACGTGCGGGTGCCGGTGCAGGCGGTCTTCGATGCGCCCACGGTCGCCGCGCTCGCCAATCGGGCCGAGCAGCAACGACTGTCGGCGCACGCCCTGCCGCTGACACCACGTCCGCGTCCAGCGCTGGTCCCGTTGTCGTATGCCCAGCAACGGATGTGGTTCCTCAACCGCTTCGACCCCACTTCGGCGGTGGACAACATCCCGGTCGCGGTGCGCCTGTCGGGTCGGCTCGACCTGCCCGCCCTGCGGGCCGCGATCGCCGACCTGATCGCGCGCCACGAAGTCCTGCGCACGGTCTACCCGGTATCCAACGGCGCCCAGCCTGCTGATGTCAGCGGCGGTGCGGTGCTCGATGGTGAAGGCCACCAGCTGGTGCTGGCGGCAGGCGACCCAGCCGCGGTGCCGGAGTTCGAAGTCGTCGAGGTCGCGGAAGACCAGCTGACCGAGGCGATCGGCGCCGCGGCGCTGACCGGCTTCGACGTCACCGCCGGGCCGCCGGTGCGCGTGCGGGTGCTCGCGATCTCGGACAACGAGCACGTAGTCGTGTGCGTGGTCCACCACATCGCCGCCGACGGTTTCTCTTTCGCGCCGCTGACCAGGGATCTGCTCACCGCCTACGCCGAACGACGAGGTGGCGGCGCACCGCACTGGCCGCCGCTGCCGGTGCAGTACGTCGACTACACGCTGTGGCAGCGTGAGCTGCTCGGCGCCGAGCACGACCCGGATTCACTGCTCGCCGCGCAACTCGCCTTCTGGCGAAAGACCCTGTCCGGCTTGCCCGAACAGCTCGAACTGCCTACCGACCGCCCGCGTCCCGCGGTGTCGAGCCGGGCGGGTGGCTCGCTGAGCGTGCAGGTTCCGGCCTCGGTCCACGCTGGTCTGTCCGCGCTGGCCCGCGAGCACAACGCCACCTTGTTCATGGTGGTGCACACCGCGCTGGCCATGCTGCTCGCCCGGCTCTCCGGCACCCGCGACATCGCGATCGGTACCCCCGTCGCGGGCCGCGGTGAGCAGGCGCTCGACGAGCTGATCGGCATGTTCGTCAACACCCTTGTCCTGCGCGCCGAGGTGAACCCGGCGGCGAACTTCGCCGAGCTGCTCACCGAGGTCAGAGCTCGGGATCTCGCGGCCTTCGGGCATGCCGATGTGCCGTTCGAGCGGCTCGTGGATCTGCTGGAGCCGGTGCGTTCGACCGCGCGGCATCCGCTGTTCCAGGTGATGCTGACCTTCCAGAACCTGGCCCGCACCGACCTGGCGCTGCCCGGCCTCGCCGTGTCCGCCGCCGATTTCACGGTGCCGCTGGCGAAGTTCGACCTGCAGGTGGAGCTCGCCGAACACATCGGCGTCGACGGCGCACCGCAGGGCATGGCGGCCACCTTCGTCTACGCCACAGACCTTTTCGACCGCGCCACCGTCGCCGACTTCGCCGATCGCTGGACGCGGGTACTGGCCGCGATCGTCGCCGATCCCCGCAAACCGGTCGGCGATATCGATGTGCTCGCTCCCGGTGAGCGCGAACTCGTGCTGCGCGAAGGCAATTCACCCGGTGTCGCCGTGCCCGAGGTGACGCTCGCCGATCTCATCACGATCCAGGCCCAGCAGCGACCCGAGGCGATCGCGATCAGGGCGGGGGCGGAGTCCGTCACTTTCGCCGACCTCCTCGGCCGCGCGTCGGCACTCGCCCGCGCGCTCATCGCGCAGGGCGCCGGACCGGAAACACTGGTGGCCGTCGCTGTTCCGCGCACGGCGGAGCTCCCGGTCGCTTTACTGGCCGTGCTGCTCTCCGGCGCCGGATATCTCCCGATCGATTCCGGATATCCCGCGCAGCGGCTGGAATACGTGATCTCCGACGCGAAACCCACTGTCCTGCTGACGACTTCGGGCGAGGGTGATCGACTGAAGGCGCCGGTCGATGGTGATCCACTGTCGACGGTGCCGTTGGGTACCTCACTGGCGAACCTGCCGGTGGTGCTGCTCGGCGAAGAGGGCGCCTTCTCCGCCGCGCCGCTGCGGCCCGGTGAGCGCCACGCCCCGCTGCGCCCGGACCACCTCGCGTACGTCATCTACACCTCGGGTTCCACCGGCCTGCCCAAGGGTGTCGGCGTGACTCACCGCAATGTGCTCGAGCTGTTCGCCAACACCCAACTGCTGTTCGCCTTCGACGCCGACGACGTGTGGACGGTCTTCCACTCCTTCGCCTTCGACTTCTCCGTCTGGGAGCTGTGGTGCGCGCTGGCGGGCGGTTCGTCGGTCGTCGTCGTCGACCACCTGACTTCTCGCTCGCCGATCGAATTCCGCGAACTGCTGGCCCGCGAACACGTGACGGTGCTGAGCCAAACCCCCACGGCCTTCGCCCAACTCGACGAAGCCGACCGCGCCGCGCAGGCCGCCGGAGCCGCACCGCTACCGCTGCGCTACGTGGTGTTCGGCGGCGAGGCGCTGGACCCCCGCAAGCTTAACCGCTGGTACGACCGCTACGGAAATGGCGCGGGCGCACCAGAACTCGTCAACATGTACGGCATCACCGAAACGACCGTCCATGTCTCGCACCAGGTTCTGACTTCGCGGACGGCGGAGATCGTGGCCGATCGGGCCGGCTCGGATGCGGACGCGGCGGCGGATCGGCGCGACACTTCCGCCGAACTGGCAGGCAGTCTCATCGGTCGTGCGCTGCCCGGACTGTCGGTGGTCGTCCTCGACGACCGTCTGCGCCCTGTCCCGTTCGGCGTCGCGGGCGAGCTCTATATCGCGGGCAACCAGCTCGCACGCGGCTACCTCGGCAAGCCGGGCCTCACCGCCACCCGCTTCGTCGCCGACCCGTTCGGCGAACCGGGTGCCCGCCGCTACCGCTCCGGCGACCTCGGCCGGTGGATCGGTTTCCGCGGCACCCCCACTCTCGAATACGGCGGGCGCGGCGACCAGCAGGTCCAGCTGCGCGGCTTCCGGATCGAACCGGGCGAGATCGAGGCCGCGCTGCTCCGCGTGCCCGGCGTCGGCCAGTCCGCGGTGATCGTGCGCGCCGACGAGCACGCCGGTGACCGCCTGATCGCCTACGTCGTGCCTGCCTCGGAGACAGCTCTCGACCCGGTGGACGTGCGCGCCGCCGTCGGCGAATTCCTCACCGGCTACATGGTTCCCGACGCTGTGGTGGTGGTCGGGGAACTACCGATGACCACCAACGGCAAACTCGACCGCGCCGCGCTGCCCGCACCGGAGTTCACCGCCGCCACCACCTTCCGCGCCCCGACCACGCCCATCGAACTCAGCGTCGCCGAGGTCTTCGCGACCCTGCTCGGCGTGCCCGAGATCGGGCTGGACGACAACTTCTTCGACCGCGGCGGCAACTCGCTGCTGGCCACCAGGGCCATCGCCCGCATCGACCAGGCGCTCAGCACCGACCTGGTGGTACGTGACCTGTTCGAGGCGCCGACCGTCGGCTCGCTCGCCGCCCGTGTGCGCCCCGGTGCGGTGGCCGCGCCACGACCGCCGCTGATCCCGGCGCAGGATCGTGGCGTCATTCCGCTCTCGCCCGCGCAACAGCGGATGTGGTTGCTCAACCGCATCGACCCGGACTCACCCGCGTACAACATTCCGCTGGTGCTGCGGCTGCGCGGTGCGCTCGACACCTCGGCGCTGCGCTATGCCGTCGCCGATGTGCTCGAACGGCACGAGGCGCTGCGCACCCGATTCCCGGCCGATGACACCGAAGCTGTTCCGTACCAGGAGATCCTGCCCGTCAGCGCGGTGCTGCCGACCGGGCTCGCGATCGAGGAGTGCGACGACCCGCGCGATCGGATAATGCGCTTGCTCGCAGGCGGTTTCGATGTCGCCGACCGAGTTCCGCTGCGCGCCGGGCTGTTCACGGTCCCCGGCGATGATCCGCTCGCGGAGGAGGAGCATGTGCTCGCCGTGGTGGTGCAGCACATCATCGCCGACGGTGGCTCGCTCGCGCCGCTGGCCCGCGACCTCGTGATCGCCTACCGGGCGCGCGTCGAAGGTCGCTCACCGGCGTGGGCGCCGCTGCCGGTGCAGTACGCCGACTACGCGCTGTGGCAGCGC
The DNA here is from genome assembly GCF_050320175.1 of Nocardia sp. FBN12. Taxonomy (GTDB): domain Bacteria; phylum Actinomycetota; class Actinomycetes; order Mycobacteriales; family Mycobacteriaceae; genus Nocardia. Next base: position 6,819,165 of record NZ_CP190048.1, read on the forward strand.
GCGGTGCTCGGCTCCGAAACCGACGAGAATTCCACCGCCGCGCGGCAACTGGCCTTCTGGCGACACACCCTGGCCGGTCATTCCGGCACGGTCGAACTGCCGCACGACCATCCACGCCCCTCGCACGCCTCGTTGCGTGGCGCCGATGTGAGCACCATCCTGCCCGCCGAGATCCACGCCCATCTCGTCGAGATCGCCCGCACGCACAACGCGTCGCTGTTCATGGTCGTGCACGCGGCACTGGCCGTGCTGCTCGCCCGGATCTCCGGCAGCACCGACATCGCGATCGGCACGCCGATCGCCGGACGAGGCGAACCCGAGCTCGACGACCTGGTCGGCATGTTCGTCAACACCCTGACCCTGCGCACCGAAGTCGATCCACAACGCGGCTTCGACGAATTGGTCAGTGCCGCACGCGAAGTCGGTCTCGCCGCGTTCGCCAACGCCGACCTGCCGTTCGAGCGGGTCGTCGAGGAGGTGGCTCCGACCGGCACGGTCTCGCACAACCCGCTGTTCCAGGTGGTGCTCTCGTTCCACAACAACGAGACCCCCGTGCTCCGCCTGCCCGGCCTCACCATCGAGGCGATGGATCTCGCGGCCCGGCCCGCCAAGTTCGACCTGCAGGTCAATGTCGAACCGCGACTGTCGGCCGCTGGCGAACCCGATGAGATCGGCGTCGTCTTCACATATGCCACCGACCTTTTCGACGAGCCCACCGTCGCGGCCTTCGCCCGCGGGCTCACCGAGATCGTCACCGCGGTCGCCGCCGACCCCGCGGTGCGCGTCGGCGATATCGACCTGCGTGACGCGGGCGAACGCGAACGCGCGCTGACCGCGGCCGCCTATGCCCCCGCGCCGTCGGCCAACGGTGCCGCCCTGGCGCAGGAACTGGCCTCCGCCGTCGAGGAAGACCCGGACGCGCCTGCCCTCGACCTGGGCGAAGCCGAGCTCGCCTACGCCGAATTCGATGCCCGCTCTTCGCAATTGGCGCGCTCGCTGATCGCGCGCGGAGCAGGGCCTGGCACCGGAGTCGCCATTCGTCTAGACCGCGGGATGGACGCGGCGATCGCGACCTGGGCGGTGCTCAAGGCCGGTGCCGCGGTGGTGCCGTTGATGACGATGGACGCGGGGCTGCCGGGCAGCCTCGAGGTGAAACTCGGCCTGACCATCGACATCCTCGACGCGCCCGACGGCCTGGACTGGTACGACCTGGCCGATCCCGCGCTGCACGCCGAACTGGCCGCCGAGTCGCCGCGCCCGATCGGCTACGCCCATCGCACGCGGGCGCTGCGCGGCGACGACGTGGCCTTCGTCGGCGGTGGCCGCACGCTGAGCTACGACGAGTTGGCGGCCGCGGCCGAACAGGTCGCCGAGCGCACCGGGCTGACTTTCGAATCGCGCACGCGAGCGGCTGGTCGACCGGATTCGGTGGTGGGGGTGCTCGAGATCGTCTCGGCCGCGATCGCGGGTGCGACGCTGGTGCTGGGGGCAGATCAGGGGGGTGCGGACGAGGTGAGCCACGTGTTCACCGAGTCCGCGGTGGCAGTCGCCGAACCGGGCGACGGGACCGGTGCGAGGATTGTCGCGATCGGTGAGATGATCGGCAACGCCGGGCAGCCGCACGAGCGGCGCACGGTGGTCGGGATGGATGGATAGGTGGAACGAACACTGGCTGGTCCGCGCGGTGCGCGACGTGCCGGTGCGCGTCGAGATCGGTACGAGGTGTGCATGACCGGGCAACGGCAAGTCGACTCCGTCGATCGGATGGAACTGTCGTGACCCGGGCGACCCGGGCGTCCGGCGCCCGTGCCCGGCAGCGCGGGAAGTCGCTGCCGCAACTGCTGTCCGTGGCGGTGGAGTCCAATCCCGGTGGGCTCGCGCTGTCGTGGGACGACGGTGTCTCCGCGCCGGTGCGCTGGACCTACGCCGAGCTCGACGAACGATCCAACCGGCTGGCGCGGCTGCTGATCGCCCGTGGTGTCGGTCCCGAGGACGTGGTGGCCGTCGGCATCCCGCGTTCGCCGGAATCGGTGTTGGCGATGTGGGCGGTGGCCAAGGCGGGCGCGGCGTTCCTGCCGGTCGACCCGAACTATCCGGCTGCCCGGGTGCGCCACATGCTCGACGATTCCGGCGCGGTGCTCGGTGTGGCGGTCGGTGCGGCGATGGACCGGCTGCCCGGTGCGCTCGAGTGGTTGTGCCTCGATGACGCGAGCGTGCGGCGCGCCACCGACGATCAGTCCGGCGACCCGGTGACCTTCGCCGACCGGGTGCGCACGCTGCGGCTGCAGCACCCCGCGTACGTGGTGTATACCTCCGGCTCAACGGGCTTGCCCAAGGGCGTGGTGGTCACGCACGCCGGGCTGGCCGGCTACTGCGCCGAGCAGCGCGCGCACTACGGGATCGAACCGTCGTCGCGGACTCTGCATTTCGCGTCGCCGTCCTTCGACGGCGCCGTGCTCGAACTGCTGATGGCGGTGGGCGCAGGGGCCGCGATGGTGCTGGTGCCCGCGGGCGTGCTCGGCGGCGCCGAGCTGGCCGAGGTGCTGCGCCGGGAAGCCGTCACGCACATGTTCATCACCACGGCCGCGCTGGCCTCACTCGATCCGGCCGGTCTCGACGCGCTGGCCGTGGTCACGACCGGTGGCGAGGCGTGCCCACCGGATCTGATCCGGCGCTGGGCCACCGATTCGCGCCGGTTCCACGACTGCTACGGGCCGACCGAGACCACCATCGTGACGAATATCAGCGCACCGCTGGTGGTCGGCGACACGATGAACATCGGGGCCCCGCTGCGTGGGGTGACCGAGTACGTGCTCGACGAGCGCCTGGTCCGGGTGCCCGACGGGATGATCGGCGAGCTGTACATCGCGGGTAACGGGCTGGCGCGCGGGTATCACCGGCAGCCGGGATTGACCGCGTCGCGCTTCGTGGTCGATCCCTTCGCGGGGGCCGACGGGCGGATGTACCGCACCGGCGACCTGGTACGTCGCCGGGTCGACGGCGCGATCGAGTTCGTGGGGCGCAACGACTTCCAGGTGAAGGTGCGCGGGTTCCGGATCGAGCTGGGTGAGATCGACACCGTGCTCACCGCGCACGACACCGTCGACTTCGCGGTGACCCTCGGCCATGAACTCGACAACGGCACCACGATTCTCGCCGCGTACGTGCATGCGACGCCCGGTGCGCTGATCGACACCGACGCGCTGTTCGCGCACGCCAGAGCGGGCCTGCCCGCGCACATGGTGCCGACCGCGCTGACCGTGCTCGACACCATTCCGCTGACTCCCGTCGGCAAGCTCGACCGGGCCGCGCTGCCCGCGCCGACGTTGCGCGCCGAGGAATTCCGGGCGCCGACGGGTGCGATGGAAGAGCTTGTGGCGCAGATCTTCACCGAGCTCCTCGCCCCGGAGAACCCGGTCGGCGCCGATGACGACTTCTTCGCGCTCGGCGGCAATTCGCTGCTCGCGACTCAGGCGGCGGCTCGGCTCGGTGCGGAGCTCTCGGCGCGGGTGCCCGCTGGTCATCTGTTCGAAAGCCCCACTGTCGCTGGGCTTGCCGCGCTGCTCGAACCGTTGAAGGGGTCAGGCGGGCAGGCGCCGCTGACACCGCGTGGCCGACCCGAGCTGATCCCGCTCTCGCCCGCGCAGCAGCGGATGTGGTTCCTCAACCAATTCGATCCGAGTTCCACGGCCGAGACGATCCCGTTCGCGCTTCGCCTGTCCGGGCCGTTCGACGCTCGCGCGCTGCACGCGGCGTTGTCGGATCTGGTGGGGCGCCACGAATCCCTGCGCACGTGGTACCCGGTCTACAACGCTGACGAGGCGCGCGCTGACGGTGACGGCGCGGTGGTCGACGGTGTCGGCCACCAGGTGGTGTTGCCGATGGCCGACGCGGTGCCCGACGTGCTGGTCGACTCGCTCACCGAGGACGAATTACCGCTGTGGCTGGGGGAATTCGCGAGCACCGGCTTCGATGTCGCCGCGGGCGTGCCGTTCCGGGTGGCGCTGGCCGAGCTCGGACCGCACGATCACGTGCTCGCCGTGGCCCTGCACCACATCACCGCCGACGGCGCCTCGGTGGCACCGCTGCTGCGCGACCTGCTCGGTGCCTACCTGGCTCGCCGCAACCGTTCGCGGCCGAGGTGGCAGCCGCTGCCGGTGCAGTACGCCGACTACACACTGTGGCATCGCGAGCTGCTCGGTGCCGAAACCGACCCGGATTCGGTGGCCGCCGCGCAGATCTCGCACTGGCGTACGGCGCTGGCCGGCCTGCCCGACCGGCTCGACCTGCCCACCGATCGCCCTCGCCCACCCGTATTCACCGGTCGCGGAGCCGAATTCGGCTTCCAGATCCCGGCAGCGGTGCACGGCGCGGTCGCCGCGCTCGCCCAGCGCAGCGGCACCTCCGAATTCATGGTCGTGCACGCGGCTTTCGCGGTGCTGCTGGGTCGGATCGCGCACACCGACGACATCGCCATCGGCACCCCGGTGGCCGGGCGCGGTGCCCGCGAGCTCGACGACCTGATCGGCATGTTCGTCAACACGCTGGTCCTGCGCTCGCAGCTCGACCCGCGCGCGAGCTTCGCCGAATTGCTGCGCGCGACCAAACGTGCCGACCTCGCCGCCTTCGCCCACGCGGATCTGCCGTTCGAGCGGCTGGTCGAGCTGCTCGATCCGGTGCGTTCGCAGGCGCATCACCCGCTGTTCCAGGTGGCCCTGTTCTTCCAGAATCTCGATCTGCCGAGCCTGCGACTACCCGGCCTCGACGCCACGCCGGTCGAATTCGACGGTGCGGTGGCACGTTTCGATCTGCAGCTCACGATCGTGCCCGGCGCCGATCCGACCGAACCGATGGCCGCGTCGTTCAACTACGCCACCGATCTGTTCGATCCCGACACCGTCGAGACCATGGCGGCCCGGTTCACGCGGTTGCTCGAGGCGGTCGCCGCCGACGCCGATGTCGCGATCGGCGAGATCGATCTACTCACCGAGGTCGAGCGCGCGCAGACCCTGGTGCGCTGGAACGACACCCGGCATCCGGTGGCGCCGGAACCGGTGCTCGAGGCGTATCGCCGTGCGGTGCAGATGCATCCGGACGCCACCGCGCTGGTCTTCGAGGACACCGAGCTGACCTATCGGCAGTTCGACGATCGGGTGAACACGCTCGCGCGGGTGCTGATCGAGGCGGGCGTCGGGCCGGAAAGCCTGGTCGGCCTCGCGATCCGGCGCTCGCCCGAATTGGTGATCGGCATGTACGCGGTGCTCGCCGCGGGCGGCGCCGCTGTGCCGCTCGACCCGGATCATCCGGCCGAGCGCATCGCCTACATCCTCGACACCGCCCGGCCCGCCTGTGTGCTGAGCACCCGCGCCGATGCCGTCGCGGTCCCGCACGGCACCTCGTTGTTGTTGCTCGATGAGCTCGATCTCGCTGGGGTACAGGGTGATCCGGTGCTCGCGCCGGAATTGCGGGTACCGCTGCGCCCCGAAAACCCGGCGTACGTCATCTTCACCTCGGGGTCCACCGGCAAGCCCAAGGGTGTCGCGATCTCGCACGCCGCCATCGGCAACCAGCTGGTCTGGATGCTGGCGAAATACCCACTGGCACTGGGTGATGTGTACCTGCAGAAGACGGCAACCACCTTCGACGTGTCGCTGTGGGGCTACTTCATGCCGCTGCGGGTCGGCGCGAAACTGGTGCTCGCCACCCCGGACGGCCACCGCGACCCCGCGTATCTGATCGACCTGATCGCGCGGCACTCGGTGACCGTCACGGACTTCGTCCCGTCGATGCTCACGGTGTTCGCGGCGCAAGCAGCAGCGGGCAGCGGCGCGTCCGTTGCCCCCGACGGGCCGTCCGGGCCGGGTGCTGTCATCGCGTCCGGGGGAGACGGTCACCACGCCGGGCTGGCGTCGCTGCGCGAGATCTTCGTGATCGGGGAGGCGCTGCCCGCGGAGACCGTCGATGCCATGGCCGCGGTGAGCTCGGCCCGGTTGCACAACCTGTACGGGCCGACCGAGGCGGCCGTCTCGGTGACCTACTGGCCCGCTCGTCCGGGTGAGCGCTCGGTGCCGATCGGCCTGCCGCAGTGGAACACTCGCGTATACGTCCTGGACGAGCGGCTGCGACCCGTGCCGCCAGGTATCGCGGGTGAGTTGTATCTCGCGGGCGACCAGCTCGCCCGCGGGTACGTCGCCCGGCCCGGCCTGAGCGCCGATCGCTTCGTCGCTGACCCCTTCGCCGCAGCGGCTTCCGTCAGCGGATCAGCTGATGGTGGCGTGGCCGACGGAGCAAGCGGCGGGCCCGTGGTGGGCGCGCGCATGTATCGCACCGGTGACCTGGTGGTGTGGCGTCAGCCCAGCTCGAACGCACCCCACCGGCTGGACTACCTGGGGCGCATCGACTTCCAGGTGAAGTTCCGTGGTCAGCGGATCGAGCTCGGGGAGATCGAGACCGCGCTGTTGGCACACGAAACCGTCAGCCAGGCAGTGGCATTGGTGGCGTCGACCGAGCTCGGTGACCAGCTGGTCGCCTATGTGGTGCCCGCTCCCGGCTATGCCGCTGTGCCGGACCGGCTCCAGGCGACTGTCTCGAAAACCCTGCCGGCCTACATGGTTCCGGCCTCGATCACCGTGCTCGACGCGTTGCCGCTCAACCCCAGCGGCAAACTCGACCGCAAGGCGCTCCCGTCGCCGAGCTTCACGACCCGGGCCTTCCGTGCGCCGGGCACCGCGCAGGAGCGGCTCGTCGCCGGCCTGTTCGGGGAAGTGCTCGGCCGCACCGACATCGGCGCCGACGACGACTTCTTCGCCCTCGGCGGCAACTCGCTGATCGCCACCCGCCTGGTCGCCCGCCTCGGTGCCGCCACCGGCGGTCGAGTCGCCGTACGCACCCTCTTCGAGACACCCACCGTCGCGGGACTCGCCGCCGCCCTCGACCCCGATGCGGCGGCCGAACCGACCAGCGGTCTCGGCACCCTGCCTCGCCCCGCCGAGCTGCCCCTCTCGCCCGCCCAGCGCCGCATGTGGTTCCTCAACCGCTTCGACCAGGGCGCCGAAGACGGAGCCGCCGCCTACAACCTCCCCTTCGCCCTCCGCCTGACCGGCACCCTCGACGTCCCCGCCCTCACCGCGGCCCTGCGCGACGTGCTGGCCCGGCACGAGGTCCTGCGCACGATCTACCCCGACACCACGAACGGCCCGATCCAGCAGATCCTGCCGGCCGACGAGGTGGATCTCGACCTCGCTGTGTACCGGGTGGGCACGGCCGCCGACGGCGCCTCGGGCACCGCGACCGGGCTGATCGAGCAGGTGCGCGCACTCGCGTCGACCGCGTTCGATGTGACCACCGAGGTTCCGCTGCGGGTTCGGCTGCTCGACGTCACCGGGAACGCGCCGGACGCACCCACCGAATACGTGCTCGCCGTGGTGGTGCACCACATCGCCGCTGACGCCTCCTCGATGGTGCCGCTCGTACGCGACGTGACCACCGCCTACCTGGCCCGCGCCGCCGGGCACGCCCCGGATTGGGCCGCACTGCCGGTGCAGTACGCCGACTACGCGTTGTGGCAGCTGGACCGGCTCGGCACGGAAGACCAGCCGGATTCGGCTGCTGCCCAACAGCTCTCGTACTGGCGGTCCGAACTCGCCGACCTGCCGGATCTGCTCGAGTTGCCCACCGACTACCCGCGCCCAGCCCTCGCCTCACTCGCCGGTGGGCGAGTGCCGGTGCGCATCGACGCGCAGACCCACGCGGCGCTCGCGCGGATCGCGCGCGAGCGTGGCGCGACCGTGTTCATGGTGTTGCACACCGCCTTCGCGGTGCTGCTGGCCAGGCTGTCGGGTGCCGCCGACGTGGCGGTGGGCACCCCGGTCGCCGGGCGCGGTGAGCGTGAACTCGACGATCTGATCGGCATGTTCGTCAACACCGTCGTCCTGCGCACACGCTATGACGGTGGGTCGACATTCGACGAGCTGCTCGCCGCCCAGCGCACCAGCGATCTGGCCGCGTTCGCCGCCGCCGACGTGCCGTTCGAGCGACTCGTCGATGTCCTCGATCCACCGCGCTCCACCGCCCGTCATCCGCTCTTCCAGGTGGGCCTTTCCTTCCAGAATGTCGACCGCGCCGAACTGGAGCTGCCCGGGCTGCGGATCGCGCCGGTTTCCACGGAACTCGCTGTGTCGCAATTCGATCTGCATCTGATCGTCGGAGACGGTTACGACGCGGCCGGGGCACCCGCGGGCATCGAGGGCTTCTTCACCTACGCCACCGATCTTTTCGACGCCTCGACGGTGGCCACCTTCGCGGACCGGCTGGAGCTGCTGCTCGCCGCGTTCGTGCGCGAGCCGTCCGTGGTGGTCGGCGATGTCGACCTGCGTACCCCCGCTGAGCTCGCGGCCGAAATCGTCAGCGGTGCGGCGGATCTGGCAGTGCCCGGTGGCACGCTCGCCGACCTGCCGCTGGTCGCTCGGCCCGACGCCATCGCGCTCGTCGCGGATCTGCCCGAGGGTCGTCTGGAGCTCACCTACGCCGAGTTCGACGCGCGGGTGAACAGGCTCGCGCGCCACTTGATCTCGATCGGTGTCGGACCCGAGTCGCTGGTCGCGATCGCCCTGCCGCGTTCGATCGATCTCGTCGTCGCCATGTTCGCGGTGACCCGCTCCGGCGGCGCCTACGTGCCCATCGACCCCGATCAGCCCGCCGACCGCACCGACTACATCCTGCACACGGCCGCCCCGATCTGTGTGCTCACCAGCGGTTTCCGCACCGATGCCGCGCCGGTGGTGCGGGTCGACCACCCGGTGATCGCCTCCGCCGACCCCGGCCCGATCACCGATGCCGATCGCCGTGCGCCGCTGCACCCGGAGAACACCGCCTACGTCATCTTCACCTCCGGCTCCACCGGTCGCCCCAAGGGCGTCGCGGTGCCGCACGTGGCTGTGATGAACCAGTTGCACTGGCTACGAGCCGAATTCGGTACTGACGCCGCCGATGTCTTCCTGCTGAAGACCCCCGCCACCTTCGACCTGTCGGTCTGGGAATTCTGGTCCGCCGCCGTCTGCGGTGGCCGCCTGGTGATCGCCGCCCCCGACGGCCACCGCGACCCCGCCTATCTGGACGCCCTCATCGCCGACGCCGGCGTCACCACGCTCACCGCCGTGCCGTCTCTGCTCGACGCGCTCTCGGGTTACTGGGAGTCGTACGCGCACAACGACTACAGCGCCGCCGCACCCCGCATCGTCGCGTTGACCCGCATCCTCGCGATCGGTGAAGCGCTGCCCGCCGCGCTGGCCCAACGCCTGCTGAAGGCGTTGCCCGAAACCAGGATCGACAACCTCTACGGTCCCACCGAGGCAGCCGTCTCCATCACCGACCACCGCGTCACCACCGCCGACGTGCTGACCGTGCCGATCGGTGCCCCTGAATGGAACAGCCGCGTCTATGTCCTCGACGAGCGTCTGCGCCCCGTCGCCCCCGGCATCAGGGGTGAGCTGTACCTCGGTGGTATCCAGCTCGCGCGCGGATACCTCCGCAAGGCCGCCCTGACCGCCGAACGCTTCCTCGCCGATCCCTTCGAACCCGGTGCCCGTATGTACCGCACCGGCGACCTGGTGGCCCGCACCGCAATGTCGGCCGCTCCGGTAGCAGGTGCGTCCGGTGAGCTGATCTACCTGGGCCGCAGTGACTTCCAGGTGAAGGTCCGTGGTTTCCGGGTCGAGCCCGGTGAGGTCGAAGCTGTTCTGCTCGGGCTGCCGGGGGTGAGCCAGGCCGCCGTGCTGGCCCGCACCGACGCCCACTTCGGTGATCGGCTGGTCGCCTATGTGGTCGGCGCCGATCTCGATGCCGCGCAGTTGAAGTCCGTGCTCAAGGAAAAGCTGCCGACCTATCTGGTGCCCGACGCCTTCGTTGTCCTCGACGAACTGCCGTATACCGTCAACGGGAAGCTGGATCGAAAGGCGTTGCCCGCGCCGGTCTTCGAGGCCGCCAGCTTCCGTGCCCCAGCGACGCCCACCGAGCAGGCGGTCGCGGAGGTCTACGGCGAGATCCTCGGCGTAGCCTCGGTCGGCGCCGACGACGACTTCTTCGCCCTCGGCGGCAACTCGCTACTCGCCACCAGGGCCGCGGCCCGGATCGGTACCGCGCTCGATCGCGCGGTCGGCGTTCGCCTGCTGTTCGAAGCACCGACGGTGGCCGATCTCGCCCTGCGCGTGCACCGATCGGACGAGGCCACCGCGCCCCGGCTGCTCGCCGGACCGCGCCCGCAGCGGGTGCCGTTGTCGCTGGCACAGCAGCGGATGTGGCTGCTCAACCAACTCGACCCCGACGCCACCGTCTACAACATCCCGGCCGCGATCCGCCTCAGCGGTGCACTCGACGTGCCCGCGCTCGGCCTCGCGGTAGCCGACCTGTTCGCCCGTCACGAAGTACTGCGTACCCGCTACCCGGCGCATGCGGACGTGCCGTTCCAAGATGTCCTCGCGCCCGACGCGATGCACGTCGATCTGACGCCGGTGCCGGTCACTGCCGACACCCTCGCCGACGAGGTGCGCCAGATCGTTGCCACCGGTTTCGATGTCACCGCCGAGCCGCCGGTCCGGTTGCGACTGCTGCGACTCGGCGCCGACGACCACGTCGTGGTGTTCGTCGCCCACCACATCAGCGCGGACGGTTTCTCCATGGGGCCGCTCACCCGCGACCTCGTTCTCGCCTACACCGCGCGCACGGCAGGGTCCACGCCCGGTTGGCCGCCGCTGCCGCTGCAATACGCGGATTACGCGGTGTGGCAGCGAGACTCACTCGGCGACGAGTCGGACCCGGCCTCCACGGCCGCCGCCCAGCTGGCTTACTGGCACGACGAACTCGCCGGTCTGCCCGAGGAGATCGCGCTCCCCGCCGACCGCCCGCGCCCGACGGTGCAGTCGTTCGCCGGCGCCACCAGCACCTTCACGATCGACGCCGCACTGCACGCCGAGCTCGCCGGGCTGGCCCGCGCGCAGGGTGCCACGGTGTTCATGGTCGTGCAGGCCGCGCTCGCGGTGCTGCTGGCCAGGCTCAGCGGTACCGACGATGTCGCCATCGGGACCCCGATCGCGGGACGTGGTGCCCGTGAGCTCGACGACCTGGTCGGCATGTTCGTCAACACCCTGGTGCTGCGCAGCCGGATCACCGAGAGCGCACCGTTCACCGCCCTGCTGGCGCAGACCCGCGACACCGATCTGCGCGCCTTCGCCCACGCCGACGTCCCGTTCGAGCGGGTGGTCGAGGCGGTCCAGCCCGCCAGATCGGCGGGTCGGCATCCGCTGTTCCAGGTGGCGCTGTCGTTCGAGAACCTCGCCCCGGTCGCCTTCGAGCTGCCCGCGATCACGGTGGGCGCGCTGGACGCCCGCACCGCTGAGGCCAAGTTCGACCTGTTGCTCACTGTGCGCGAGCAGCCGGACAACGGCGGCATGCACGCCGAATTCACCTATGCCACAGATCTGTTCGACGCGACGACCGTGCGGAGCTTCGGCGAGCGGTTCACCCGCCTGCTCGCCGCGGTAGCCGCCGACCCCGACCTCGCCGTCGGCGATATCGCCCTGCTCGACCCCGCCGAGTTCCGCGCGCAAACCACCTTCGCGGGCCCGGCGGCCGAGCCCGCACGCACCCTCGCCCAGTTGCTGGACGATGCGGTGCGGGCCAATCCGACCGGCATCGCCCTGCGCGGCGACGGTCGCGGATTCACCTACACTGAGCTCGACGCCGCCGCCAACCAGCTGGCCCGCGGCCTCATCGCCCGCGGTGCGGGCCCGGAAGCCGCTGTCGCCGTGGCGATTCGGCGGTCGGTCGAATCGGTGCTCGCGGTCTGGGCGATCGCCCGCACCGGCGCGGTGATCGTGCCGATCGACCCGGCCTACCCCGCCGAGCGGATCAGTCACATGGTCGCCGACTCGGGTGCCGTCTTCGGCATCACCCTCGCCGCCGAACTCGCCGGGCTGCCCGAACTGCCCGGCGACGGGGGCTGGGTCGCACTCGACGATCGCGCATTCACCGCCGAAATCGCCGGGTGCGCGACCGTGAGCCTGCGCGAAATCGAACTACTCGCACCGCCGAGCACCGGCAACGCGGCGTACATGATCTATACCTCCGGCTCGACCGGCGTACCCAAGGGCGTCGTCGTCACCCACGCCGGACTCGCCAACTTCTGCGCCGAGCAGAAACAGCGCTACCACCTCGACTCCGACACGCGCGCACTGGCTTTCGCCTCCCCGTCGTTCGACGCTTCCATGCTGGAGCTGCTGCTCGCCATCGGTGGCGCCGGCACCCTCGTGGTGGCGCCGACCGGGTATGTCGGTGGGACCGAACTCGCCGAACTGATCCGCACCGAGGGCGTGACCCACACCTTCCTGACCCCGTCGGTCCTCGCCACCTTGGATCCCGACGGCGTCCCTGGCCTGCGCGCCCTGATCGTCGGCGGCGAACACGTCCCCGCCGACCTGGCCGCACGCTGGAACACGTTGCCCCAGCGGCACTTCCACAATGGTTACGGCCCCACCGAGACCACCGTCATGACCACCATCAGCGACGCACTGCACCCCGGCGACCCCGTCCACATGGGCGGCCCGATCCGCGGCATCCGCGCCCTGATCCTCGACGAACGCCTCCGCCCCGTCCCCGAAGGGGTCACCGGCGAGCTCTACCTCGGCGGAATCCAGCTCGCCCGCGGCTACCACCAGCGCCCCGCCCTGACCGCGTCCCGCTTCGTCGCGGACCCCTTCGCCGCCGAGATCGGCGACGGCGGCGCCCGGCTCTACCGCACGGGCGACCTCGTCCGCCGCCGCGCTGATGTCCTGGAGTTCCAGGGCCGCAACGACTTCCAGGTCAAGATCCGTGGTCTGCGGATCGAACTCGGCGAGATCGACGCCGTGCTGGCCGCCGCGCCAGGTGTCTCCTGGGTCGCCACGCTCGGCCGCGACAACGGCTCCGGTTCGACCATGCTCGTGTCCTATGTCATGGCCGAGCAGGGCCGCCACCTCGATACCGCCGAACTCACCGCGCTCGCCGCGCAGGTGCTGCCCGGCTACATGGTGCCCGCCGCGATCGTCGTCCTCGACGAGATTCCGCTGACCCCCGCGGGCAAGCTGGACCGGCGCGCGCTGCCGGACCCGGTCACCGCCCGCCGCGATTACCGCCCGCCTCGCACCAGCGCCGAGAAGACCGTCGCGCGGGTGATCGCCGACGTGCTCGGCCGTGACCGGGTCGGCCTCGACGACGACTTCTTCGCCCTCGGCGGCGACAGCATCACCGCCATCCAGGTGGTGTCGCGGGCCGGGTCGGCCGGCGTGGTCCTGCGGCCGCGTGATCTGTTCGACGCGCGCACCGTCATCGCGCTCGCCGACCGTGCCGAGGTGACCGTGGCACCGAGTGCCCCGTCCGCCTCGCTCCCGCTCACCGCGACCGCCGCCCAGCTCATCGAAGCGGGGGAGACCGCGGTCGAACCGCGTGCCGTGCTGCTCGAGGTACCGGCCGACTGCCCGGACCAGGCCGTCGCCGCCGCCGCGACCGCGGTGATGAACCAGCACCCGATGCTCTGGGCGCTGCTCGACCGCACCGGCGACACCCCGGTGCTGCGCATCCCGCCGCCCGAAGAACGCATCGGCGGCGCGTTCCGCAGGCTCGACACCGAAGACGGTGAGTCCTCACTGCCGGTCGACGACATCGTCGCCGCGGCCGCCGCCGCGCTCGACCCGGACGAGGGTCGCAATATCCACTTCATCCTCACCGGCGACGCCGAGCACTCGGCGACTCTGGTCGTCGTCGCGAATGCTCTCGTCCTGGACGAGAATTCGTGGCGCGCCGTGGTCGACCAGCTGACCTCGGCCTGGAGCCGCGGCCGCCACGCCGCACCCGCCGCGCCGGATGCCGGACTCGGTGACCTGGTGCGCAGACTCGCCGACTACCCGTCCACCGCCCCCGCGCGCACCGAACGCGAATACTGGCATCGCGCGATCCGTTCCAGGGCAGGCGAATCCGCCGATCTGCACCAGCGCAACCGGGTCTCGCTGAGCATCACCGGTGAGGGCACCACCGCGGTCCGCACGGTCGCCGAGGCCTACCGCGCCACCGTCGACGAGGTGCTGCTCACCGCCGCCGCGCTGGCCCTGCACACCGCGGCCGACACCGCCGTCGCGCGGGCGATCGGCACGGTGGTGCGGCTGCGCGCCGATCAGCGTCTGCTCGGCCGATCCGATGCCGAGAACGTCGTCGGTGGGTTCACCACCGACTATCCGCTCGCGCTGCGCCTGGATGGCATCGACGTCGCCGACGCGCTCGTCGGCGGTCCCGCCGCGGGAACGGCCCTGGCCCAGATCAAGGAACTGCGCCGCGCGGTCCCCGCCCACGGCGCCGGTTTCGGCCTGCTCCGCTACCTCGACGCCGAGACCTCCGACAGCGTCCGCACCCTGGATCGCGGCCGGTTCGCGGTCCGTCTGCGTGACCTGCGCCCCGCGCGCGTGCACACCGATGTCGCCACCGACGACCTGGCATTGGTACTCACCGTCGACGCCACCGACGACGGCCTGGTCGCCCGGTTCGACTACGCCACCGCCGTACTCACCGCGGACGCCGTCAAAACCTTCGCCGAACACTGGATCCGCGCGCTCGGCGGTCTCGCCGAACACGGATTGCAGCCCGGTGCGGGCGGATTCACGCCGTCGGACTTCCCGCTGGTGCGTCTCGGCCAGACCGAACTGACCCGCCTGGTCCGCCGCTACCCGCTGCTCAGCGACGTGTGGCCGGTGACCCCACTGCAATCGGGGATGCTGTTCCACGCCCTGCTCGCGGAGAACTCGGTCGACCCCTACATCACCCAGTTCGTCCTCGACCTCGATCTGTCCGTGGACGTCGAGCGCCTGCACGAGGCTGCGCAGGCCGTGCTCGACCGGCACGACAACCTGCGCGTCGCCTTCGCCACCGACGCCGCGGGCACCCCGCTGCAGGTCGTGCTCGACGACATCGACGTGCCGTGGCAGGTCATCGACGCCGACAATGCCGCCTACCAGCGCATTCGCGCTGCCGACCTGGCGGCGCACTTCGACATGACGGCAGCCCCGCTGCTGCGGTTCACCATGGTGCGCACCGCGGAGACCGCGCACCTGCTCGTCACCAGCCATCACATCCTGATCGACGGCTGGTCGACCCCGCTGCTGCTGCAGGAACTGCTCACCGCGTACGTGGTCGGCGGTCGGAGCAGGCGCCTGCCGAAGGTCGCGCCCTATCGCGACTACCTGGCCTGGCTCGTCGACCAGGATCTCGAAGCCGCCAGGACGGCCTGGCGCACCGCGCTCACCGGCCTGGCCGAGCCCACTCCGCTCGCGCCCGTCGACCAGGGCCGTGAGATCGCCACGGGCACCGGCGAAACCGGCTTCGCGCTCTCCCCGGCCGATACCACCGCACTGAGCGAGCTCGCCGCGAGCCTCGGCGTCACGGTGAACACCGTCGTCCAGGCGGCATGGGGTCTGCTCATCGCCCGGCTGGTCGACCGCGACGACGTGGTGTTCGGCGCCACCGTGTCCGGCAGGCCCGCCGAGCTCGACGGTGTGGAGCGGATGGTCGGACTGTTCCTCAACGCGATTCCCATCCGCGTGCGCGTGCATCCCGGCGATACCGTCGCCGAGCTGCTGCGCAGACTGCAGGACGACCAGGCCGCGCTGCTCGATCACCACTACCTGGGTCTCGGCGAGATCCAGGAGATCGCGGGCATCGACGCGCTGTTCGATTCGCTCGTCGTGTTCGAGTCGTTCCCGGTCGACCGCGCGGGACTGGCGCAGGCCGCGTCCGGATCGGCCGCGGTCACCGGGATGGACGCCGCCAACGGCACCCACTACCCGCTGACCGTGCAGGTGGTCGCCGACGGGCAGCTGCGGGTATCGGTGAAGTACCTGCGCGATGTGTTCGGCGAGGACACCGCGAACGCGCTGGCACAACGCTTTTCGATGCTGCTCGCCCGTTTCACCACCAGCCCGCGGGCCAGGCTCGCCGAGATCGATGTCCTGCTGGCGGAAGAGCGCGCGACCGTCGCGGCGATCAACGCCACCGACGCCCCCGAACTGCTCGACGACGCGACCCTGCTGTCATTGTTCGACGCGCAGGTCAAGCGCACACCGCACGCCACCGCGCTGATCGACGGTGAAACCACCTATACCTACGCGGAATTCGACGAACGGGCACGAAAGTTCGCCACCGCGCTTCGAGCACGGGGCGCCCGGCCGGAGACGCTCGTCGCGGTGGCGATGCGGCGCGGAATCGACCTGGTGACGGCGATCTACGCGGTGCTGCGGACCGGGGCGGCCTACGTTCCGGTCGACCCGGACCATCCGGCCGAACGGACCGAGCGGGTACTGGCCGCCGCCGCTCCGATCTGTGTGCTCGCCGCCGCCGGATTCACGACCACTTCGGACATCCCGGTCGTCGAAACAGCCGCTGTCAGTGACGACGTAGTGGATCTCGAGCTGCCGAAGGCAGGCAATCTCGCCTACGTCATCCACACCTCCGGGTCCACCGGAAAGCCCAAGGGCGTCATGCTGACCCACCGGCAACTGGTCAACCAGTTCCGCTGGGCACAGCGCACCTACCCGCTCGGCCCCGGCGACGTGGTGCTGCACAAGACCCCGGTCACCTTCGACATCTCCACCTGGGAGTTGCTGTGGCCGTTGCACACCGGCGCCACCGTGGTGATCGCCGCCCCCGACGGCCACCGCGACCCGGCCTACCTGGCCGAGGTGATCACCGAACGCGCAGTCACCACAGTGCATTTCGTACCGTCGATGCTCGATGCCTTCCTCGCCGAGCGCTGCGACGGCGAATTCCCCTCGCTACGACGGGTCTTCGCCGCGGGTGAGGCGCTGTCGTCCGCGTCCGCTCGCCGGTTCGCTCAGGTGCTGCCCACGGCGACGCTGGTCAACTGGTACGGGCCCGCCGAGGCCACCGTGGCGACCGCGGAGGTTGTCGAAGCTGGTGCCGCCGTTGGTGTTCCGATCGGCACTCCGGTCGCCAACACGCGAGTGCACGTGCTCGATCGTCACCTACGGCCGGTACCGCCCGGCACCGCGGGGGAGTTGTACCTGGAAGGTGTGCAGCTGGCTCGCGGCTACCTCGGCGCTCCGACTCTCACCGCCGAACGTTTCGTCGCCCACCCGGGCGGTGGCAGGCTGTACCGCACCGGTGACGTTGTCCGCTGGACGGCCGCCGAGAGCCTGGAATACCTGGGTCGCAGCGACTTCCAGGTGAAACTGCGCGGGCAGCGCATCGAACTCGGCGAAGTCGAGGCCGTCCTGCGCGACCATCACAGTGTCCGCCACGCTGCCGTCGCGCTCGTTCACGGTCCGACGGGAGATCGCCTGGTCGGCTACGTGGTACCTACCGAGGCGCCGGACGAGGAAGCTCGAGCGGCCGGCTACTCGATCGAAAGCGGCACCGCCACTGCCGGTTTCGATCAAGCCGTGTTGCTCGCCCATGCCAGGGCGGCGCTCCCGTCGTACATGGTGCCCGCGACCCTGGTGACGCTGAAGTCCTTGCCGCTCAACGCCAGCGGCAAGCTCGATCGCAAGGCACTCCCCGTACCCGCCTTCACCACCCGCGCCTACCGCCCGCCGACCACACCGTTGCAGCGCGCCGTCGCCGAGGTCTACGCGGAGGTGCTCGGCGCGGGCAAGGTCGGCCTCGACGACGACTTCTTCGAACTGGGCGGCAACTCCCTGGTCGCCACCAAAGCCATCAGCCGCCTGCGCACCAGGGTCGGCGCCGAGGTGCGAGTGCAGTGGTTCTTCACCGATGCCACGGTGGCCGCGCTGGCCGACCGGATCGACGCCACCCAGTCCGCCGCCGGCGACTACGACCTCACCTCCGATCTCGAATCCGACGACGCCCTCGGCGTCCTGCTCGCCATTCGCAATCGGGTGCCGCACGGCACCGAGGCGGGCGGTGCGCTGTTCTGCATCCACCCGATGTACGGCCTCTCCTGGTGCTATGCCGGTCTGGCGCAATACATTCCGGCGCGACGGCCGATCTTCGGCCTGCAGTCACCCGCGCTGAGCGAGGCGGGCTACCTGCCGGGCACGCTCGCCGAGATGGCGCGCCGCTACGCCACCGAGATCAGGACCCAGCAGCCGCACGGCCCGTACCGGCTGATGGGCTGGTCGCTGGGCGGTGTGCTCGCCCATGCCGTCGCCACCGAATTGCAGGCGGCGGGGGAGCGGGTGTCGCTGCTGGCGATGCTGGATTCGCACCCCGATATCGACGTCCCCGATTTCCACACGGCGGTCCGCGACGCGCTCGCCGAACTCGGTGTCGACATCAGCGCCGCGCTGCCCGCCGCGGGCGTGCGCGAACTCAGCGAGGACGGACTGGCCGCGCTGCACGCGATCATCCCCGCCAACATGGCCGTGCTGACTCCTGAACGGGTGCGCCGGATCTATCGCAGCGCGGTGCGCTCGGCGGAGTTGATCGCCGAGCATCGGCCCGCGGTGTTCCGCGGCAGGCTCGAGTACTTCAGTGCGCTCGGACACGAGGCGGCGGCGGCGAATTGGGCTCCGTATGTCGACGGCGCGGTGCGTGATCGACCGGTCGCGGTGGTGCATGATCAGATGACCTCGCCGCAGGCATTGGCGGAGATCGGGCCGCGGCTGGCCGAACTGCTCGACGCCGGCGACCGCGAGGCCGGGGCGCGGTGACGAATACGCCCGGAGGCGTGGTGACACAACGCCGGGGCGCGATGACATCAACGGTGCCCGTGAGGCATGATGTGACCGCGCTGTTGTAACGATTACCCCTGTTGTAACTACCGGATAACCCGTAGGGTCTGGCGTGTTGCAACTTCGTGCCCTGTTGGGGAGCACGGACCGAGTCGGAATTCGAGACGAAGCGAAGGTGCGAAATTGATGCGTCGGCCCACCCGGCGTCGTGGCTCAAGGGCCGCGGCGATGATCGCGGCAACGGCAGTGGCGGCGGGACTGATGTCCGGCATCGGCACGAGTCCGGCATCCGCTGACCCGATCATCGATTCCAAGAGCCTGCTCGCCAATCCCGTCTCCGACGACGGCTCCAAGATCGTCAAGGCCGAAGTGAAGGATTCGCGCAGTCTGCGACTGCACGTGTACTCCGCGGCCATGGACCAGAACATCATCGTCGACGTGCAGCGTCCCGCCGACGCCTCGGTCCCGCGCCCCACCCTGTACCTGCTCAATGGTGCGGGCGGCGGCGAGGATTCGGCGTCCTGGGTGGCCAAGACCGACGCGCTCGAATTCCTCGGCGACAAGAACGTCAACGTCATCCAGCCGATCGGTGGCTCCTGGAGCTACTACACCGACTGGATCGCCGACGATCCGGTTGTCGGGCGCAACAAGTGGAAGACCTTCTTCACCGAGGAACTGCCCCCGCTGGTCGACGGCGCGCTGGGCACCAACGGTGTGAACGCCATCGCGGGCCTGTCCACCTCGGGCACCACCGTGCTCGCGCTGCCGATCGCCAAGCCCGGCCTGTACAAGGCGGCCGCGGCCTACAGCGGTTGCGCGCAGACCTCCGACCCGGTCGGTTCGGAGTTCGTGAAGCTCACGGTCGAGACCTGGGGCGGCGGCGACACCATGAACATGTGGGGTCCGCAGGGCTCGGAGGAATGGGTCAAGAACGACCCGTACGTGAATGCCGAGGGTTTGCGCGGCGTGGATCTCTACGTCTCCACCGGCAACGGCCTGCCCGGCCCGTACGACACTCTCGACGGCCCGTACGCGCTGCCCGGCGCCTACGGCCTGGCCAACCAGATCGTCATCGGTGGCGTGATCGAGGCAGGCACCAACTACTGCACGCACAACCTGGCCAACCGCCTCAACGAGCTGGGTATCCCGGCGACCTTCAACTTCCGCCCCAACGGCACCCACTCGTGGGGCTACTGGAAGGACGAGCTGAAGCTGTCGTGGCCGACCCTGGCTCGCGGGCTCGGCCTGTAGACCACAGTTTCTCCCGAACCGCCTCGGTAGCGAGCACGTCGCTGCCGAGGCGGTTCCATTTCCCCGACCTGCCCTCGACGTTTGCGAATTGTGGTTAACTTAGGTTGACTGGTCCAACCCGGTTCGCGCAACGGAAAGTGAGTGCATGGTCGCCGATCGCAGTGAGGCCGAACAGGCCGGCGAGCCGACGACCGCACCTGCCCGCGTCGTGCGCCGCAGGCCGAAGGACCGCAAGATGCAGATCATGCGGGCCGCCGCCCGTGCGTTCAGCGCGCGCGGCTACTACCCCGTCGGCGTGGACGAGATCGCCGCCGAAGTGGGCATCTCGGGCCCGGCGTTGTACCGCCATTTCGCCAATAAATACGCGCTGCTCGTCGCCGCCGCCGAGGAGGGTGCTCGGGGTTTGCGCGATGTCGCCGCCGCGGCCGACGACCCGTCGCTGAGCCCGGAGGCCAGGCTCGACGCGGTGCTCACCGCGGTCGCCGAACGCAATATCGACATCCGCCGCGAGGCCGGGCTCTACCGCTGGGAACGCCGCTATCTCGAGCGCGAGGACCGGGTGCGCATCCGCGCCTACTACCGCGAACTCGAGGCCACCGTCGCCGCGCGGATCGCCGAGCTGCGCCCCGAGGCGAGCGCGGACGACGTCGTCCTGCTCGCGGTCGGCGCACTGAGTTCGCTGGCCAGCATCGCCGCGCATCGCACCACCCTCTCGCACGGCCGCATGCTCGCGGTCCAGCTCGAGATGGCCTGGGCGATCGTGCGCGCCGAGCTCCCGCCGACCCCCGGCGAGGCAGAGCCGGACAAGCAGACCCGCGGTCTGCCCGTCACGTCGAAACGTGAACAGCTGCTCACCGAGGCGATCCGGATCTTCGGCCGCAACGGCTATCACGAATCCGGCATCGAGGAGATCGGCGCCGCCGTCGGCATCAATGCCTCGAGCGTCTACCGTCACTTCGACAGCAAGGCCGACCTGCTCGCCGCCGCCTTCCATCGCACCGCCGACCGGCTCGCGGTCGCGATCGGCGATGCGCTGGCCGAGACCGACGACCGGGCCGACGCCGCCCGCCGCATCGCCGACCAGCACGCGCGCTTGACGTTCGCGACGCCCGAGATCGCGCCGGTCTACTACGCGGAGTTCAGCAATCTCCCGCAGGCCGAGCAGCACCGCCTGCGCGCCATCCAGCGACAGAACATCCTCGAATGGGCCAACCTGCTCGACGGCGACCCGATCGAAGCCCGCTTCCGCGTGCACGCCGCCGTCGGCCAGATCATCGATGTCGGCCGGTTGCTGCGCTTCGACTCGCGCCCCGAGCAGCTCGCCCGCCTCGCCGCGCTGACCGACGCGGTGTTGCTCGGAAATGGCTCGGCGGAGACAGAACTAGGTCAGCCGCGACCGTGACGCAGGCGGAACAGGGCTTTCGCCGCCTGTAAGTGCCCTGGTCGGCGATCGAAGGTCGACAGCCGCACCGGCGCCCGGTAGCGCCTGCGGGCGATCGACATCGTCCGGCTGTATTCGAACAGACCCTGCTGACCGTGGCTGTGTCCCTGGCCGTACTCGCCGACACCGCCGAACGGCAGGGCCGGAATGCCGGTGAACGCGGTCGACGAATTCACCGTCACCACACCGACTTTCAATTGCTCGGCGATGAACTCCGCGCTGGGGATGTCGAGGGTGAAGATGGTGACGGCGATGCCGTTGCCCGCCGCGTTCACCCGGGCGACCGCGTCGGCCAGGTCGGCGACCCGGTTCACCACCAGCACCGGGCCGATCCCCTCACCGGTGATCGCGATGCTCTCCTCGGGCACCTCGGCCAGCACGATCGGCTCCACATACGGGTCGCGGAACGAATCGAGTCCGCCGAGCACCGCGTGCCCACCGTGGATGAGCGCGTCGCTGACCTGCCTGCGCACCACGTCGACCTGGGTGGCATTGATCATCGGGCCGTAGGAGGCACGATTGTCGGCGCCGGGACGCAGCTTCGCCGCCCGCTCGGCCACCTTGGCCAGGAAATCGTCGAACACCGAATCGGCGACATAACAGCGCTGGATCCCCGAGGAGTTCTGCCCGGCATTGGCCATCGCGCCGAACACCGCCGCCTCCGCGGCCGCGTCGAGCACCGCGTCGACGTGCACGATCATCGAGCCCTTGCCGAGGTTCTCCACCACCACCGGCGTCAACGTCTGCGCGCAGAGCGCGATCACCTCGCGCCCGCGTGCTTCCGGCCCGGCGTAGGCGATCTTGTCCACCCCCGCCTTGCACAGGGCTGTCGCCGTCCGCGAATTTCCGGTCACCGCTTGCAGCACAGGCTGTTCGGGCGAAACCGCGGCCCAGCTGTCGGCCAGCCAGGTGCCGACGCCGGTGCTGAGTTCGTGTGGATTGAACACCACCGTGTTACCGGCTGCCATGGCGTAGGCGATCGAACCCATCGGTGTGAACACCGGGTTGTTCCACGCGCCGAGTACCCCGATCACCCCCAGTGGCAGATAGCCGACGGAGGCATGCTGATTGCGGGTCATCCAGCCGGTGGACAGGCGTTTTCGGCCCAGTGTGCGCTCGGCATTGCGGGCGGCCCAGTCCAGATTCTCCACCGCGAGCATCACTTCCAGGGTGGCGTCGGCCTCCGGCTTGCCGGTCTCGCTGCGCAGCAGCTCCACCAATTCGCCCGCGTTGCGGGCGATCTGGCGACGCCAGTCGAGTAGTAGGTGCTTGCGCTCACCGAAAGCCAGTTCGCCCCACCAGTTCTGGGTGACACGTGCGGTGCGTACCGCGCGGGTGACCTCGGCGGTGCCCTGCACGGGATACTGCGCTAACTGTTCACCGGTGCGCGGATCGAAAGACGTGAGCACATCGGATCGACCGGTTGTCGCGGATTCGACCACGGTCACCTCCCCACAAAGATCGAGCACGCCCGCACGCGGGCCGGTGAGACGAGTGTTTCCCCGGCTGTCAGCGTATGGGCGTACGGCCCGGCCGACAAGGTCAGCGCACTGCCCTTGCACTGCCCACGTGAGCAATACCACTGCGGGCGGCGAACACGGCCCGGCAAACCGGGCGCATCAACGCAGACCGGGCCGGGAAAACCACCGGACCGGTAACATCGCGCCGAACGGTATGGATCACTTACCGGGAAGAATTTATTCCGCGTGCGCTCGTCTCGTCAGGGCCGTGCGCACCCGGCCGATGGTGGAGAGTTGATGCCGAGTTCGATCTCAGTGGATTCGCCCGCAGGTGGCGTCGCGTCGAGCGACAGTGAACCCGCGGTGCTGGTGTCCGACGTGCGCAAGTCGTTCGGTGACGTGCACGCGTTGCAGGGCATCAGTTTCCAGGCCGGCAAGGCCAGTGTGCTGGGCATCCTCGGACCCAACGGTGCGGGCAAGACCACCATGGTCAAGGTCCT
Organism: Nocardia sp. FBN12; assembly: GCF_050320175.1. Taxonomy (GTDB): domain Bacteria; phylum Actinomycetota; class Actinomycetes; order Mycobacteriales; family Mycobacteriaceae; genus Nocardia. The sequence continues at coordinate 6,842,542 of NZ_CP190048.1, forward strand.
GTCGACCTTGCTGCGCCCCGACTCCGGCACCGCCGTGGTGGCCGGGCACGACGTGCTCACCGACGCCGCCGGTGTGCGCCGTTCGATCATGATGACCGGCCAGTACGCCGCGCTCGACGAGAACCTGACCGGCAAGGAGAACCTCGAGCTGTTCGGTCGCCTGATGGGCCTGCCCAAGTCGGCCGCCCGCAAGCGCGCCGAGGTGCTGCTCGAGGAGTTCGACTTGGTCAGCGCCGGTAAGCGGGCCGTGCGCAACTACTCCGGCGGCATGCGCCGTCGCGTCGACATCGCCTGCGGGCTGGTCGTGCGGCCCGAGGTGGTGTTCCTCGACGAACCGACCACCGGCCTCGACCCACGCAGCCGGCAGGGCGTGTGGGATCTGGTGACCGCGCTCAAGAACCAGGGCATCACGGTGCTGCTGACCACGCAGTACCTCGAAGAGGCCGACGTACTCAGCGACAACATCATCGTCATCGACAAGGGCACCGTCATCGCGGAAGGCACCGCCGACGAGCTCAAGGCCAAAACCGGCGGCAGCTTCTGCGAGATCGTCCCGCTCGATCCGAGCCGCGTCCCGCAGACCGTCAAGGCGCTCGGTGACCTGGTCCCGGCCGCGGTCGCCGCCGAGACCGACGGTGCCGACAAGGTGTCCATTCCCGCCCCCGACGGCGCCGCCACCCTCGCCGAGGCACTGCGCAGGCTCGACGCCGCGGGCATCGACCTGGCCGACATCGCCCTGCGCCGCCCCTCGCTCGACGACGTGTTCCTGTCGATCACCGGCCACACGGGCGGCCACTAGTGAGCGTGTCCACCCCCGCGGCGAACACGTTGTTCGCCGAGCTTCCGGCTGTGCGCCCGAGCAGTTTCGCGCAGTGGCGCGCGCTGACCGGGCGCATCGTGCGCACCATGGCCACCAAGGGCGAGCTGATCGTCGCGGTGCTCACCCCGCTCGTGGTGACCGTGGCCTTCTACCTGCCGTTGCGGTACGTGATGAAGGTCCAGGGCATCGACTACGCGCAGTACGTGATGCCGATCGTCGTGCTGCAGACGATGGCCATGACGATGATGTCGAACGCGCAGCTCGCGGCGTTCGAAGCGCTCACCGGATTGAGTACTCGGCTCCAGACGATGCCGATCGGTTCGCTGGTTCCGCTGCTGTCGCGCATCTGCGCGGGTCTGGTGCGGTCGATCGTCTCGCTGATCGCGACCGTGGGCTACGGGTATGTGATCGGGTTCCGGTTCACCGGCGGCTGGTTGCAGGCGCTCGCGTTCTGCGGCTTCGCGCTGATCGTCGGCGTGGTGCTCACGCTCGGCGCCGACGCGCTCGGCAGCCTCACCAAGAACCCCGAGGCACTCAGCCAGGCCCTCACCCTGCCGATCCTGATCTTCGGCATGATGTCGACCGGGTTCGTGCCGGAGGCCAGCTTCCCGTCGTGGGTGCGGCCGTTCGCGCGCAACCAGCCGATCTCCCAGTTCGCCCAGACGCTCAGCGATATGGCCGCGGGCCAGCTGAGCTGGGCTGGGACCTGGGTATCGCTGGCCTGGCTCGGCGGACTCACCATTTTCTTCCTCCCACTGGCCGTGTGGGCGAGCGTGAGGCGATCATGACAACCATCGAGACCGCTGCCGTCGAGACCGCGGCCGAGCTGCCGGTGGTGCACGCCAAACCGGAGAACTCGGTGTCGGTGTGGTTCACCCACAGCCTGATCCAGACCAAGCGTCTGCTGATGGTGTGGTTGCGCGACCCGTCCACCACCATCCAGACCATCGCCTACCCCGCGGTGACGTTGCTGATGTTCCGGATCGTGCTCGGTGACTCGATCACCGCGGCCACCGGCGCACCGAGCATCTACGGCCAGGCCGCGTTGCTCACCCTGGTCGCGGCCATGACCGGTGCGGTGGTGAGTGCGCTCGGCTTCAAGCGCGAGAAGGCATCAGGGCTGCTCAGCCGGTTCTACACGATGCCGCTGAACAAGGCTTCGCTGCTGACCGGTCGACTGCTGGCCGAGATGCTGCGCATCCTGCTCACCACACTGATCGTGCTGCTCGTCGCGGTGCCGCTCGGGTTCCTGTTCATGGAGGACCCGCTCGCCAATATCGCGCTGGTGCTCGTTCCGGTGCTGTTCGGCATCGGATTCGCGGTGATGGTGACCGCCTTGGCCACGATCACCGAGGGCGTGATGCTGATCAGCCTCATCGGCATCCTCAACACCCTGCTGATGTTCTTCAACACCGGCTTCGTGCCCGTGTTCGCCTATCCCACCTGGTTGCAGGATGTGGTCGCGAATCAGCCGATGAGCTGTGCGATCGACGCGATGAAGGGCCTGTCCTACGGCGGGCCGGTCGCCGAACCGCTGCTCAAGACGGTCGCGTGGACGGTCGGCATGGTCGCGGTCTTCGCCTACCCGGCGATTGTCGGCTACAAGAAGGCCGCCGAGTCGTCCTGAGTCGTGCCCGATTCTGATCGCCGCCACGAACTTCTGTGGCGGCGATCAGTGCGTTATCGGCTGGATGAGGCGGCGTCTGCGGGCGCGAAGGGGTAGTCGAGCCAGCGGTCGCGGTTGGTCCAGCCGACGAGGTCGTAGCGCCAGCGGAACGGCCAGGTGTGGGCGACGGTGTTGAACAGGACGGCGCCGAGGGCGGTGTAGTCGTCGTGGGCCGAGAGCAGGGCCCGCTGGCCGCGTTCGGATTCGGTGAAGAAGGCGTCGAACATGGCGATGGACTGGTCGGTGGTGAGCCGGCCGAGACCCCACAGGCCGCGCATGCGCATCCAGTACACGGCCCTGGCCTGCCACGGCCAGAGGGCTTCGATCGGGTTCTCGCCCCGTTGCACCGCGGCGACGGCGGTGTCGGCCAGTGCGAGGGAGTCGGCCACGCTGTAACCGGTGCAGGGGTGCATCATCCCGCCGCGCGAGCCGAACGGCACCGCGACGGCGGTGCCCTTCTTCGGGGGTCGCTGATCCAGGGGATAGTGGGCGGCTTCGTGCGGTTCGTCGCCGGTGAGGGTGATGCCGTGGGCAGCGAGCCGGTTCAGGGTGCGCTTGCGCAACTCGTGCTGCGGCATCCCGCCACGTAACCCGAGGCTCGTCTCCTCGAAGATCACCGTCCCGTCGCCGAGCGGCACCGCGTAGAGGAACGACGGCGGCTCATCCGGGCCCGCCCCGTTCTCCGGCCGCCAATCCAGCAGCAGCCCTTCACCTTCCGCGACCATCGGCGCGGCGGTCTCGGCATCGACGAAGATTCCGTGCGCCGAGGCGGCCCTGCGCCTGCCCAGCGTCGGCAGCCCCCTGGTATCGAACACCGTATTCGCCGAGATCACCGTTGCGTCCGCGAGCTCGACCTCGTGGGCGTCCACCCGCCGCGCCCGATCCGCGAAGACCGTCGCGTCGTCCAAGGCCAACGTCGCGTGCAGCCCAGCCTTGGAGAGCACGCAATACGGCCGCTCGATCCGATGCTCGCCTTTGGTCCACACCGTCGGCGCCGCGATCCGCTGCGCGATCGCACTCTCCGGCAGCCACTCGGGCAACTCGTCGATCCAGCAGGAGAAGGTCGGCGGGAACAGCCGCTCCGGCCGCGGATCCACCGCCGCCACCCGCAACCCCGCCACGGCCGCGCGATGCGCCAACCCCCGCCCGGTCGGACCGAGCCCGACCACACAGATATCGAATTCCCGCGCAACGCTCACGTCCGCATTCAATCGGCAGCACCCGCTGCCACGCAAGCACCATGTGATCCGGTCGTCACTTCGTCCGCGCGACCAGCCCGTGATGGCCGGCTGCAGATGCTAGTCCTCCAGCGCAAGCGCTTGGCGCATCGTCAGGCGGCCCTGGGTCTGCATCAGGGAGCGGCGGTAGATCTTCTCGGCGATGACGACGATGCCGTAGGTGGCCACCGCCATCAGGGCAAGGGCGAGGAACGGTTCCCACCAGGCCGCGGTGCCTTCGGCAAGGCGACCCGGCATGGCGACGATCGACATGATCGGAACGTAGGAGGCGATCACGCGGGCGGTGCCGGTGAGGAAGATGCCCGCGAACAGCACGATCATGATCAGCATCGAGAGCGGGGTGGCGGTGGACTGGAGGTCTTCGCTGCGGGTGGCAAGCGAACCCGCGACGGCCCACAGACTCGCCAGGGCGAGGAATCCGACGAGGAAGAAGACGATGAACCAGCCCGCGGCCCCGGCGACCTGGCCCAGCTGGTCGGCCTGGCCGGTCGCCGCCAATCCGGTCAGTCCGGCCCCGACGAACAGGACGAGCTGCCCGAACGCCAGCGCCGCGTTGCCCGCGACCTTGCCGATCAGCAACTGCCGCAACGGCATCGCACTGGCGAGAATCTCCACGATCCGGTTCTGCTTCTCCTCGACCACGCTCTGCGCGATGGACATGCCGAACAGAATCGACGCCAGATAGAAGAGGAACGCGAAGACGAACGAGACGATCTTGGCGAGTCCCGGGTCGATCGAACCCTTCTCGAGCAGGTCGTAGGTCACCGTGGCGCCACGGCCGAGCTCTTCGAGTGAGACGCCCGCCGCGGCGGCATTGCGTTGCACCGCGATCTGCTGCGCGGCGGCGGTGATGTAGGTGGTGGCGTCGTCGTCTTCGGCGGTCTTCCCGATCAGCTGCCACCCGGTGGGTTCGGCGGGCACCAAACCCACGTCGACCGCGTCCTCGCGCACCAGCTGCTCGACCGCGGCACGGTCGGCGACGGGTCGCGCGGTGAACGTGATGTCGGTGCCGGCGCCCGCGGCCAGGCTGTTGGCCGTGTCGAGCACGACTGAGGTCTGCGAACCGGCGATCGCCACGTCGACCTTGTCGGGCCTGCTGCTGACAAATCCGCTGATCGCCAGCGAGGCGATGATCGCCACGATCGTGACCACCGTCGAGATGACGAAGTTGCGATCACGCAGCTTCACCACGATCTCCCTGGCCGCGACGATCCGCCACACGCTGCGCGATGACCCGCTCATTTCGTCACCTCACGGTAGATCTCGGCGACCGTCGGCCGCACCTCGGCGAACTCCCGCACCGATCCCCGCGACAGCGCCTCCTTCAACACCCCGTCGGTGCCTGCGCCGTCGACCTCGAACAACACGCCCGGCCCGGCACTCTCGACCACCCGAACCCCCGGGTAATCCCGCAACCACCCCGGGTCACCGTCGAGCACCAGCCGGTACCGCGTGCCGCCGCTGGACCGCAGCTCGTCGACCGAGCCCTGTCCGACCACCCGGCCCGCGGCGAGCACGACCAGCTGATCGCACAACCGCTCCACGAGATCCAGCTGGTGCGACGAGAACAGCACGGGCACACCCTGATCGGTGTGTTCCCGCAGCAGATCCACCATCGAATCCACGGCGAGGGGGTCGAGTCCCGAGAACGGCTCGTCCAGGATCAGCGCCGTCGGTCGCGCGATCACCGCCGCCGCGATCTGGACGCGCTGTTGATTGCCCAGCGACAGCGATTCGAGCTTGTCCTTGCCGCGCGCGCCCAGATCGAACCGCTCCAGCAGGCTCTCGGTACGTGCCTTCGCCTCGCCGACGGGCAGCCCACGCAGCCGGGCCAGGTACACGAGCTGGTCGAACACCGGCTGCTTGGGATAGAGCCCCCGCTCCTCGGGCATGTATCCGAACGAGCGCCGATCCAGCTCGGTCACCGGCCTGCCGTCCCACCGGATCTCGCCGGAATGAACGGCCAAGACGCCCATGATCATTCGCATCGTGGTGGTCTTGCCCGCCCCGTTGCCACCGACGAAACCGGTCAGCGCACCGGGCGGTACCGCGAACGACACGTTGTCGACCGCGACGTTGTCCCCGAACCGCCGCGTCAGCTGGGCGACTTCCAACATCGGACTCCCCATCGTGATAGTTGTCTGCCCACAACCGTACCGAGGCAACGGTTCACCCGGCCGCAATCAGCGCGGCGAAACCCAGGTGGTGATGTCGGCGTGGACGACCTCGATGCCGTCCTTGTCGTAGATCGAGACGGGAACGGTCAGTTCCATGCCCTTGGTGATCGCGTCGAAGTCGGGGATCTCGTCGAGTTTCGCGACCGCGCGCAGGCCGGATTCCGCCTTGGCCAGGTACTGGACGTTCATCGACTTGGGGATCCAGCGATGGGTGGTGGGAACGGTGGCCTCGCTGAGCATGCCCATCGCCACCTCGGCGAGGTTGCAGGCCGCGATGGCGTGGAAGGTGCCGAGATGGTTGTGGATGCCGAACCACTTCGGGGAGGTCACCTCGCAGACGCCGGGTTCGAGGCGGACCACCTGGGGGAGCACGGTGCCGAAGTAGGGGACCCGGGCGACCATGCCGAGCGAGAACAGCGCGTGCCCGATGCGGTTGTCGGGCAGCTTCTTCCAGCCGCGGTAGGTCGCGGTTTCCTGTGTCATGAGTACTATCTTACTCAAAAGTAAGTTCTGTGGTAACCCTCCGGTGACCAGGCGCGGCGATACGGCAGCTACCATTCATCGGTACAGCCCAGCCGGCGGTGCGGTCGAGGTGGAAGCCCCTGTGAGGGCGTGATCGATACCTCATGACCCCCGATTTGAAGGACGTCGTCGGCATGGTGCATACTGTTCGGGTTGCCTTGCGCAGGATCGACCGACTCTCCGGAGCGGATGATCCGGGCAAGGGGAGCAGTAGTTTGTATCCCGCTGGTTCGCCGGCGTGGATACGTTCGGAACCACGCACTTCCGGCCCATGGTGAGCAATCGACCAGGGTCGGAGATTAAGAGTTAGGGCGACACGCCCGACCGCGTGGACCGGAGAACCATGACAGATGAACAGCGGCGAGGACTAGGTAGTGCCTTTTGGTGCGCCCTGGTTGCGGGTCTTTAGTGGGAAACCACGCTGAGGCGTCTTTCTTGTGTTCGGGCTGTGCAAATTGAGGGTGGTGCGGGAGCTAGCTCCTGTGACCACGAAGGAAAGCGGAGAAAAGGACACTTAGCGTGGCGGGACAAAAGATCCGCATCAGGCTCAAGGCCTATGACCACGAGGCGATCGACGCGTCAGCGCGCAAGATCGTGGAAACGGTGACCCGCACCGGCGCCCGTGTGGTCGGGCCTGTGCCGTTGCCGACCGAGAAGAACATCTACTGCGTCATCCGTTCGCCGCACAAGTACAAGGACTCGCGCGAACACTTCGAGATGCGCACGCACAAACGCCTCATCGACATCCTCGACCCGACGCCGAAGACGGTTGACGCGCTGATGCGCATCGACCTGCCGGCCAGCGTCGACGTCAACATTCAGTGACGGGGACTCGAGACATGACTGACAACAAGAATCGGCCCCAGGCCGGAATCCTGGGCACCAAGCTCGGCATGACCCAGGTCTTCGACGAGAAGAACCGCGTAGTCCCGGTCACCGTCATCAAGGCGGGCCCGAACGTGGTCACCCAGATTCGTACCGTGGAGCGCGACGGCTATTCGGCCGTGCAGATCGCTTTCGGCGCCATCGACCCGCGCAAGGTGAACAAGCCGACTTCCGGCCAGTTCGCCAAGGCCGGTGTCACCCCGCGCCGCCACGTCACCGAGATCCGCGTCGCGGATGCCTCCACCTTCGAGATCGGCCAGGAACTCTCGGCTGATGTCTTCGAAGAGGGCACCTACGTCGACGTGACCGGAATCAGCAAGGGCAAGGGCTTCGCCGGCACCATGAAGCGTCACGGCTTCAAGGGCCAGGGCGCCTCGCACGGTGCGCAGGCTGTGCACCGTCGCCCGGGTTCCATCGGTGGCTGTGCCACTCCCGGCCGCGTGTTCAAGGGCATGCGCATGTCGGGCCGTATGGGTAACGACCGCGTCACCACGCAGAACCTCTCGGTTCACAAGGTCGATGCCGAGAACGGTTTGCTCCTGGTCAAGGGTGCTATCCCGGGCCGCAAGGGCAACATCGTGATCGTCAAGAGCGCCGTGAAGGGTGGTGCGCACGCATGACCAGCCTCGACAAGAAGGCCAACCTGACGCTGACCGTCAAGGCTGCAGGCGGCAAGACCGAAGGCACCGTCGAACTCCCCTCGGAGATCTTCGACGTGACCGCCAACGTCGCGCTGATGCACCAGGTCGTTATCGCTCAGCTGGCCGCCGCTCGCCAGGGCACCCACTCCACGAAGACTCGTGGCGAGGTCTCCGGTGGTGGCAAGAAGCCGTACCGCCAGAAGGGCACCGGCCGCGCCCGTCAGGGCTCGACCCGTGCGCCGCAGTTCGCCGGCGGTGGCACCGTCCACGGCCCGCAGCCGCGTGACTACAGCCAGCGGACCCCCAAGAAGATGAAGGCGGCCGCCCTGCGCGGTGCCCTCTCCGACCGGGCCCGCAACGAGCGCATCCACGTGATCACCGAACTGGTCTCGGGTCAGAACCCGTCGACCAAGATTGCCAAGGACTTCCTGGCCGAGCTCTCGGGCCGCAAGAAGTTCCTGGTCGTCGTCGGCCGCGAGGACGTCGCCGCGTGGAAGAGCGTGGCGAACCTGCAGAACGTGCTGCCGATCGCCCCGGATCAGCTCAACACCTACGACGTGCTCAACAGCGACGACGTGGTGTTCAGCGTCGAGGCCCTGAACGCATTCGTTCACGGTCCCGCCGAGGCGGCCCAGGAGGAGAGCAAGTGAGCACCATCGCCGACCCCCGCGACATCCTGCTCGCACCGGTCATCTCGGAGAAGTCCTACGGGCTGATCGAGGAAGGCACCTACACCTTCCTGGTGCACCCGGACTCGAACAAGACGCAGATCAAGATCGCCGTCGAGAAGGTTTTCGGCGTCACGGTCACCAGCGTCAATACCGCCAACCGTCAGGGCAAGCGCAAGCGGACCAAATTCGGTTACGGAAAGCGCAAGGACACCAAGCGCGCACTCGTGACCCTCTCGGCCGATAGCAAGCCCATCGAGATCTTCGGAGGACCGGTCGCGTAAGCGCCTGGGACTCCAGAAAGCGAGAAGAACTCATGGCAATCCGTAAATACAAGCCGACTACGCCGGGCCGTCGAGGCTCGAGCGTCTCGGACTTCGCCGAGATCACCCGGTCGACGCCGGAGAAGTCGCTGCTGCGCCCGCTCACCAAGTCCGGTGGTCGTAACGCGCACGGTCGCATCACCACGCGTCACCGCGGTGGCGGTCACAAGCGTGCCTACCGTCTGATCGACTTCCGTCGGCTGGACAAGGACGGCATCCCGGCCAAGGTCGCTCACATCGAGTACGACCCCAACCGCACCGCCAACATCGCACTGCTGCACTTTGCCGACGGCGAGAAGCGCTACATCATCGCGCCGAAGGGCATCAAGCAGGGCAGCCCGATCGAGTCCGGCCCCACGGCCGACATCAAGCCGGGTAACAACCTGCCGCTGCGCAACATCCCGACCGGTACCACGATTCACAACGTGGAGCTGCGTCCGGGCGGCGGCGCCAAGATGGCTCGTTCCGCCGGAATGAGCATTCAGCTGCTGGGCAAGGAAGGGCCGTACGCGACCCTTCGTATGCCCTCGGGTGAAATCCGCCGTGTCGACGTGCGCTGCCGCGCCACCGTCGGCGAGGTCGGCAACGCCGAGCAGTCGAACATCAACTGGGGCAAGGCCGGCCGTATGCGCTGGAAGGGCCGTCGTCCCACCGTCCGTGGTGTCGTCATGAACCCGGTCGACCACCCGCACGGTGGTGGTGAGGGTAAGACCTCCGGTGGTCGCCACCCGGTCTCCCCGTGGGGTCAGCCTGAAGGCCGTACTCGCAAGCCCAACCGCCCGAGCGACAAGCTCATCGTTCGCCGTCGTAAGACCGGCAAGAAGCGCTAAGGAGGAGGTAAGAAATGCCACGCAGCCTCAAGAAGGGCCCGTTCGTCGACGACCACCTCCTCGCGAAGGTGGACGTCCAGAACGAAAAGGGCACGAAGCAGGTCATCAAGACCTGGTCGCGTCGCTCGACCATCATCCCCGATTTCATCGGCCACACTTTCGCCGTCCACGACGGTCGCAAGCATGTCCCGGTGTTCATCTCGGACAACATGGTCGGCCACAAGCTTGGTGAGTTCGCGCCGACCAGGACGTTCAAGAGCCACGTCAAGGACGACCGGAAGAGCAAGCGGCGATGACTGAAACCATTCAGAACCCGACTGCACGCGCAACCGCCAAGCACGTTCGGGTCACCCCGATGAAGGCCCGTCGAGTCGTGGACCTGGTCCGCGGCAAGAGCGTCGAGGACGCGCTGGCGATCCTGCGGTTCGCACCGCAGGCTGCCAGCGAGCCCGTGGCCAAGGTCGTGGCTTCGGCCGCGGCGAACGCCGAGAACAACCTCGGCCTCAACCCGGCCACCCTGGTCATCTCGACTGCTTTTGTCGACGAGGGCGCCACCATGAAGCGTTTCCAGCCGCGGGCCCAGGGCCGTGCGTTCCGGATTCGTAAGCGCACCAGCCACATCACCATCGAGGTCGAGAGCGTGCCCACCACCGGCGCTGCCACTCGTAGCCGCCGGAAGGGAGGGGCAAAGTAAATGGGACAGAAAATTAACCCCCATGGCTTCCGCCTCGGTATCACCACCGACTGGAAGTCGCGTTGGTACGCGGACAAGCAGTACGCGGAATACGTGAAGGAAGACGTTCAGATCCGCAAGCTCCTCGCCACTGGCATGGAGCGGGCAGGCATCTCGAAGGTCGAGATCGAGCGCACCCGTGATCGCGTCCGTGTGGATATCCACACCGCGCGTCCCGGCATCGTGATCGGTCGACGTGGCGCGGAAGCCGATCGCATCCGCGCCGAGCTGGAGAAGCTCACCAAGAAGCAGGTTCAGCTGAACATCCTCGAGGTCAAGAACCCCGAATCGGATGCGCAGCTGGTTGCTCAGGGTGTTGCCGAGCAGCTGTCCAACCGTGTGGCGTTCCGTCGTGCGATGCGTAAGGCCATTCAGTCGGCCATGCGTTCGCCGAACGTCAAGGGCATCCGTGTGCAGTGCTCGGGCCGCCTCGGTGGCGCCGAAATGTCGCGCTCGGAGTTCTACCGTGAAGGTCGTGTTCCGCTGCACACGCTGCGTGCGGACATCGACTACGGCCTCTACGAGGCCAAGACCACCTTCGGTCGCATCGGTGTGAAGGTCTGGATCTACAAGGGTGACATCGTCGGTGGTCGTCGTGAACTGACCGCCGCCGCCGCTGCTCCGGAACGCCCGCGTCGCGAGCGTCCGAGCCGCCCTCGTCGGTCCGGCGCCACTGGCACCACCGCGACCAGCACCGAGGTCGGTCGCGCCGCCACTGCAGTGGCGGAGGCTCCGGCAGAGAACAAGGAGGGCTGACGCATGCTGATGCCCCGTCGCGTCAAGCACCGCAAGCAGCACCACCCCGGTCGCTCCGGCATGGCCAAGGGCGGCACCGCGGTGGCCTTCGGTGAGTACGGCATCCAGGCTCTCGAGCCCGCCTACGTCACCAACCGTCAGATCGAGTCGGCGCGTATCGCGATGACCCGCCACATCAAGCGTGGCGGCAAGATCTGGATCAACATCTACCCCGACCGTCCACTCACGAAGAAGCCGGCCGAAACCCGCATGGGTTCCGGTAAGGGTTCGCCGGAGTGGTGGGTCGCGAACGTGAAGCCCGGTCGGGTCATGTTCGAGATGTCTTACCCCAACGAGGAGACCGCTCGTGAGGCCCTGCGCCGCGCGATGCACAAGCTCCCGATGAAATGCAGGATCGTGACCAGGGAGGAGCAGTTCTGATGGCTACCGAAACACCGGCCGCAGAGCTCCGTGAGCTCAACGAAGAAGAGCTCGTGGCACGCCTGCGCGAGTCGAAGGAAGAGCTGTTCAACCTGCGCTTCCAGATGGCGACGGGTCAGCTCGACAACAACCGTCGACTGCGCGTCGTCCGCCACGAGATCGCGCGCATTTACACGGTCATGCGTGAGCGCGAGCTCGGCCTGGCCACGGCGCCCGCTGGCAAGGGAGATGCGGCATGAGCGAGAACACCGAAGAGCGCAACAGCCGCAAGGTACGCAGCGGCTATGTTGTCTCCGACAAGATGAACAAGACGATCGTCGTCGAGCTGGAAGACCGTCACCGGCACAAGCTCTACGGCAAGATCATTCGCACCACCTCCAAGGTGAAGGCGCATGACGAGAACGAGATCGCCCACGTCGGCGACCACGTTCAGCTGATGGAGACCCGTCCGCTGTCGGCCACCAAGCGCTGGCGTCTGGTCGAGGTCCTGGAGAAGGCCAAGTAAGCCTCCCTCCTCGATCCATCGAGATCGTTTCTGCGAAGGCCCGTTTCCCTCTGGGAAGCGGGCCTTCGTCGTTTGCATCGACGGTTGATACCTGGCTGATACCATCAGATCATGGCGATGACACTGCGACTCAATGGCGACGATGACCGACGGCTTTCCGAGTTAGCGGAGCGACTCGGCCGGAGTAAGCAGGACTTGGCGCAGGAAGCGATTCATATGTACGTCGCTCGGCAAGCGGAGGCGTTCGGGGCGATGGTGGACTCGATTATGGATGAGCATGCCGAACTGATGCGCCGGCTCGCGTGATCTATCTCGATCTCGCTGAGGTCGTCGCCATTGCCCGCGCAGTGAACAGGACACCGCATGCCGTCGCCGACATCGGTCTGCTGGCAGGCGCCGTGGAGCGACCGAAAGCGACGGTGTTCGGCCAGGAGGCCTACCCGGGGCTGTTCCTCAAGGCTGCGTCTCTACTGCATTCGATTGCCCGAAATCACGCGCTGATCGACGGCAACAAGAGAACCGCATTTGTCGCAAGCGTCGCCATGCTTCGGTTGAACGGATACCGTGTCCGCCCGCTCCCTGACGAGCAGGAGGCGCTGATGAATCGGATTGCGACAGGTGATGTGGAGGTCGCCGAGATCGCGAAGAACCTGGAGCAGTGGTCTGAGCTGACTCGCATCAGCAACGGGTAGCCCACACGCGGTCCCCGCCGGGAAAACCGATGGTGTCGCTCCGAACCGCTGGGCTGTCAGCCGGTGAAGGCGTAGGGCTGGCGGATCTTGTGGGCGAATTCGACGATGTTGGTGACGGTGCTGCTGGGGACGCCGACTTCGCTGCCGATGCTGCGGGCCGACCAGGACTGGTCGGTGAGTTCGAGGATCTCTTCGATCTGGCCGAGGGTCAGGCGCAGGGGGCTGCGGTGGGCGACCTGGCGGGCCAGGGCGCGGACCTCGGTGTCTTCGTCGAAGTCGAAGTCGTCGGGGGCCGGGAAGTCTTCCTCGTCTTCGTCTGGGGCATCGGCGTCGACCGGGTCGGCTGTTGCTGCGGGCTTGTCGAAGGCGGCGGCGAGGTCAGGGCTGGACGTCTTCGGCTGCGCGGTGGCCCGCGACGGCTCAGGAGTCTCGGCCTCGACAAAGTGATCGACCCGGCTGGCGGTGGAGGCTGCGACGGTGTGGTCGGTACGGCCGGCGGGCGGAGTTGTGATGGTGGAGTCGGTCGGCTCGTGGGCTGGGGACGCGACGGTGGTGGCGGTCCGCGCGAGGGGTGATGCCGGGGAGGTGGAGTTGGCGCCCTCGGGGATTGACGCCGGGGAGGTGGTGGCGGTCCGTTCGGTGTGCGGAGCGGGCTCTGGTTGCAGGACCAGTTGCTCAGCGGGTTCCGCGGTGAGGGTCAGCTGCTCCGGCTCCGCGGCGGGGGGCTGTGGATCGTTGTGCACCGCTACCGGATCGGTGATCGGTGGAGTGTCGCCATCAGGGTCACGGGCGACGGTGCCGGCGTGCATCGTCGCCTCGGGAACCGGGTCGGTACCGGTCGCTTCGCCCGCAGGGGAGTGCGCGGCGGTGGTGACCGGTATTCGCCGCAAGGTCGCCGCGGCACCATTGGTGCGGCCTACATGTTCGGTGCCGTTGCGGCGATGGTCGGCCGCGGCCTTGTGGATGAGTTCGAGAGTGCCGGGGGCGCTCGGCTTGTCGGTGGAGGGGCGGCGCAGGCCGTGCGGGTAGGTGCGTTCGGTCGCCGACGCTGCGGTCTTCCCATCGGTCGCTGCGATCAGCGGCGCCACGCTCGGCGCCGAGGCAGCTCGAACAGTCGGCTCCGAGAAGACCTGCTGGTCAAGCGATTCGGCGGCCTCGCCGTTGGTGGGGTTCGGCGCTGTGTATCCAAGCGCCTGCCTGTCGTCACCGAGCGAAGCGGCCTGCTTGCGCGGGAACGCAGACGACGTGATCCGTTCGGCAGCGGAATACCCGGTGTCACCGGGCAATTCGACCGAGGCGCTCTCGATCAACATCGCGTACCGCGCCGACACCCAGGCATGCAGCCAGATCACCACGCCCACCATCACCGGGGCGATGGCGAATTCGGCTGCGCGGCCGAAGGATCCGGCGGCCAGGTGGGGGCCCGCGTTCAACGCGATGGTGGTGCCGAGCAGGGCGAGTTCGAACACGATCACCTTGCCGCGCTCGAGCTCACGTCCCCATCGGGCCGCGGTAGTGGCGGTGACCATGATGACGATGATCGGGATCGAGATCATGGCCTCGATACCGTAGCTGAGCCAGTACAGCGGGTCGCTCATGTCGCCGCTCGGCACGAGATTGCGTTGCACATTGACCCCGGCCCACACCATGCCGAGGACGACGACCCCGATCAGCGCGCGCGATGACCATTCCGACCGCCGGTACAGCTGGGCAAGGCGCGCGTCGGCGCTCGACACCCGTCGTCGTGCGGCCAGCGCCTTGCGATGCCAGCGCGCGTCGGCTTCGTCGGTACGGCGGATGATGGCGCTGGTGCGGCGGTCGCGTTGTTCGGCGGCGAGCTCGTCGCCCACAGCACGCCGACGCTGTTTGCGTCGTTGCGTGCGAATCCATTCGGCCAGTTCCCGTTCGGCGCGGATCTCGGTGTCGGAGAGCGCGTCGTAGAGGGCGGTGTCGTGCTGCAGGGGGAGCTTGTCGCGGGCCGTCGCGACCTGCTGGGCGAGCGCCGTGATCTCGGTGTTCGGTGCGATGGCGGCATTCTCGCTCAACCGATCGTCGGACATACCGCGCCTTCCGCCACTCGAACATATGGACTATCGAACATATGTGTGATTGCCAGAGAGCGTAAACGCCGACCGTGCCCCGGTCAACGACAACGAGCCGATTCCGCCGAATCCCCGGCGGCGACACGCCGGTATTCAGGAATCGGCATCGCCGCGGAGCAGCCGTTTCTCGTAGGAAGCACGTGTCGACGATCCGGCCACCGCCGCAACCTGATTCGGGACCGTCCGACGCAACACGATGTCGCGCAACCACTGTGGCAGCGCACCAGCCAGGCCGACCACCGGTCCGAGATGCGCGGGCAATGTCACCTCGAAGCGCGGCCGGGCGACAGCGTCGAGAACTGCCGCGGCCACATCGCTGGGCTGCAGCAATCGCGCTGCGCCCGTGGCTGTTCCCGCCGCCAACTCGGTATCGACGACGCCTGGCATGATCGCCGTCAAGCGCACCCCGGTGCCACGCAATTCCTCCCGCACCGCGGTCAGATAACCCAGCACGCCGTGTTTGGTCGCGGCGTAGGTCGCCTCACCGGCGGGGGAGAGTTTCGACGCGATCGACGCGATGGTGACGATGTGCCCACGTCCGCGTGTCCGCATCGCCGGCGCCGTCAGTCGCACCCCGCGGATCACCCCGTGCAGATTCACCGCGAGCATCCGTGCCGTCGCACTGTCGGGTTCGTCGTCGAACGGCCCGACCCACATCACCCCGGCATTGTTGACGAGCACATCGACCGGCCCGAGGATCGCCTCGGTGACGGCGAGGAAGTCATGAAACGAGCGCTCATCGGTCACATCGAGTTCGCACCCGTGCACGGTGCCCGGCAGCCCGGCCGCGGCGTCACGCGCCGCCTGTCCCGACAGATCGCCGAGGCACACCCGAGCCCCCGCCACCGCGAACTGCCGCGCGATCTCCAGCCCGATCCCGGCGGCCCCGCCGGTCACCGCGACGACCCGTCCGGTGTGCGTACGCTTCATTGCGAAATGCCCCCTCGATGGAAACCGCCCATGTCTGACTTGTCGTCATGTCAGAAATCGTCGCCAGTATTCCATGCGATCGCGACGCGGCGATAGCCTCGGAGACAGACTTCTGGACACTTGATCACCAGACGCCTGCGGTATTCGACTATTGCCTAAACGCCCGGCTGGAGCGTCGGCTGCCCGGCTCAGCGCAGGGCGGTGTGCCAGACGAGGGCGGCCGCGAGTGCGCCAGCGCCGTTGAGCGACCAGTGCAGTGCGATGGGGGCGAGCAGGCTGCCGCTGCGGCGACGCAGCCAGGTGAACACGACGCCCGCGGCGGCCGTGGCTGCCACGGCGAGAGCGATGCCGACCATTTGGCCGAGTACCCCGCCGCCGACGATGCTGGAAAGCCCCTTGTTGCCCGAGGTCAGGCCGAACGAGGACGCGATGTGCCAGAGGCCGAACATCAGCGAACCGGCCGCGAAGAGCCCGCGGACGCCGAGGACTCGATCGAGAGTGCCGTGCAGTACCCCGCGGAATGCGAGTTCTTCGGGGATCACTGTCTGGAGCGGGATGACGATCATCGACGCGATCAGCGCGCCGGAAATTGTGGCGTACCGGTCGGCGAGAAAGAACGGCCTGGTCAACGGCAGCAAGGCGCCGATCGCGACCGCGGTCAGCACGATCCCGACCGCACCGAGCGCGTACACCGTCCCGCGCTTCCAGTGCCTGGGCGAGAGCCCGAGTTCCGCCCAGCCGAGCCCGCGCTTGCGCATCAGCGCCAAGAGCGCGATCGCCGCGATGGGCACGGTGACGATATTGGCCCAGGCCGTGGTGAAGTGCGCGATCAGATTCGTGCCTGCCAACACGACGACAACGACCGCGATATCGATATAGGCATGCAGCTTCGGCCGGGAATCGGCGACGGCGGGTACGGGCACCCGACCGAGTGTACGGAATTATCACGAAATGAAAACGGTCCGGTGAATGCCGGACAACCCGCCTGCCCCTCGATGAGCGGCCCGGAATGAGCCCATCAAGATCGACAGCCGGTGCGGTGCTGTGAGCTACTCGACAGCCGATCCGGACCATCCGGCCAAATCGGTCCACGCCTGTAGTTCGCGCCGCGTCTCGAACCGGCGCGGCTCCGCGCTGATCGGATCCCGGAATTCCAGCGAAGCCGCAAGTAATTGCAGCGGCCGGGTGTAATCGTCGACCGGCTTATCGGTGATCACCGGATAGAAATCGTCGCCGAGAATCGGCACACCGAGCCCGTTCATATGCAGGCGCAGCTGATGGGTTCGACCGGTATGCGGGCGCAGGCGATAGCGGCCGAGTCCGTCCCGGTGCTCGACCAGCTCCACCTCGGTCTCGGCGTTGGGCTCGCCCGCCACTTCGAAAGCGGCGAGCACCTGCTTCTCCTTGATGATCCGGCTCCGCACGGTCCGTGGCAGCTCGAGCGCGGGGTCGTAGGGCGCGATGGCCTCGTATTCCTTGCGCACGGTTTTGCGATGGAACATCGTCTGATAGGCCCCGCGCCGGGCCGGATTCACGACGAACAGCAGCAGGCCCGCGGTGACCCGGTCCAGTCGATGCGCCGGGATCAGGTCGGGCAGCTCGAGGTCGTTGCGCAGCCGCACCAGCGCGGTCTGGAGGATGTGCTGACCACGCGGGATCGTCGCCAGGAAGTGCGGTTTGTCGATCACGAGGATGTCGTCGTCGCGGTGCACGATGCCGATCTCGAACGGCACATCGGTTTCGATGGGCAGGTCGCGGTGAAACCACACGGCACTGCCCGGTACGAACGGCGCGTCCGGCGCGAGGGGCCCTTCCAGATCCACGATCTCGCCCGCCACCAGCATCGCGTCGATACGGGCCGGGTCCACCCGGGGCAACCGCTCGACGAGGTGGTCGCGCACGGTCGCCCACTGCCCGTCCTCGGGGAGCCGGAGCCGGGCGGGATCGAGGCCGTGCCGTTTCGGCAGCGGCGGCTGCTGCCTACGTCGCATGAAAACAGTCTCGTCGGCCGTCCGGTGTCGAGTGCTCGCGACCCCCTCGTGGCCCCGGGGGATGCCGGTTCACGCCGCGCGCGTGGCCAGCCCCGGGTAATCGATGATCAGGCCGGATTCGTCGTAGCCGAGTTCGGCGCGGTAGTCGAAGCCGGGTGCGCTGTAGTCGTAGCGCTGACCGATTCCGTCGATGATCCGGCGATAGTGCTGCGGTAATCGGGCCGCCGTCAGGTCGGCGGCCCGCACGTACGCCGCGGGTGCGTCGGCGGCGTCGCCGACAGCCAGTCCCAGCCGATGCACCGGGAGGGCGTTGGTGAACGCCGACGCCTCCAGATCGATATCGAGGCACCCGTCCAGCTCGGGTGAGGGCGTGCCGTCGACCTGCCAGCGCCCCGATCCGTCGGACTGCACATGCACCGTGCGTCTGCCCGCGGGATACCGTCCGACGATCTGCGCGGACCGGGTGTGCCAACTCCGATCGAGTCGCAACCGGTACTCGATCGCCCAGACTGTCCCGTCCTCGACAGCGGTCGCGCATCCTTCGACGAGAAGTCCCCGTGCGTCTTCGCGAAAATACGTCACTTCGAATCCGGTACGGGCGTCCCGATGTAACCACGCGGCCGAAGATGGCAGGGGAGTGAACATGAGAAACGCATTCCCTGAATTCGGCTTCTCAATCGTCAGCCGGCGCGCTGATCGAGCACCATCAGTTTCGCTTCGACAAGGACATGGCGCGCTCGGCGTCGCACCCGGCACAGGTCGACGCTGCATTCGAGATGTATCTGCATCGCCCGATGCGCCTGTTCGGGCGACAGCTTTCCAGGATCGGAATGACAATCGGCAATTGCTGAAATGATTGACGTGACAAACATTTTCGTTCTCCCACCGCTGCACGTGATCAAGAGGTAGGGAGGAAATTACGCCCGAAAGAGTGAATTGCCGACGGGTTGACGGGCAGTTCACGCAACCTTCCCCGATCGGCCACAACCGCTCAACTTAGGCTAACCTACCTTTGCGGAGTTGCCGCGGACGGGTCGAGAGGCGAGAACGATATGACGGTGCAGGTAGCGCCGCCGCCGGGGGCGGAGTCGGGGAACCGGCTGCCCAAGGCGGCAGCGAAAGCGCAGAAGCAGCGGGAAGCGCTGGCACGCAAGGAGATTCTGGCACCGGTCTCAGGCATGCTGACGGTGGCGAGCCTGATCGTGGCCATCGCGTCGGTCTGCTCGGTGGTCCCGTTCCTGCTGATCGTGGCGGCCTGCCGCGAACTGCTCAACTCCCCGGTCGACACCGACCGGGTGTGGTGGCTGTTCGGCGCGGCCGTGCTCGTGCTCGTGGTGCGGGCGTTGCTGCAGGTCGTCGCGCTCAGCTGGTCGCACGCGGTCGACGCCGGCTACCAGCTCACCCTGCGCAGGCTGCTCGCGGCCAAGCTCACCCGGGTGCCACTCGGCTGGTTCGGCGAGCGCAGTTCCGGTGAGGTCAAAGGCTATCTGCGCGACGATGTCGACGCCCTGCACTTCCTGGTCGCGCACGCCCGCCTCGATTTCATCGGCGCGCTGGTGGTTCCGCTGGTGACCCTCGGGTACCTGTTCACCGTCGACTGGCGACTCACGCTGGTGCTGATGATCCCGCTGATCGCCTACATGATCCTGTTCGGCAAGATCATGGACCGCGACGGCCGCGACCGCCTCGCGGTGTACACCCGGTGGGAGCGTCGCCTGTCCGCCGCCACCGTCGAGTTCGTCGACGGCATCCAGGTGGTGCGGGCGTTCGGTCAGGCGGGCAAGGCGCACAAGGAGTTCCAGGACGCGGTCGAGGGCCAGGTCCAGGCGGCACATCGGATGAAGACGCCGATCATTCGCGTGCAGGCAGCCTCCGACATCGTGGTGATGCCCGTGTTCGTGATGCTGGTCGTGGTCCTCGGTGGCCTTGCCGGTGTCGGCCTCGGCTGGGTGCACCCGCTCGATCTGCTGCCGTTCCTGCTGGTGGGGCTGGGCATCGGCAGTTCGCTGCTCGGCCTGGGCTACGGCTCGCAGGCGCTGCGCGCCGGTGGCGCCGCGGCTCTGCGCCTGCACGAACTCCTGCAGACCCCGGAATTGGAGATCGCCGAGACACCGGCGGGCGTTCAAACGGGCATCGTGCGCTTCGAAGGCGTCGAGTTCGCCTACCGCACCGGGCATGACGTGCTGCGCGGCATCGACCTCGAACTTACGCCGGGCACGATCACCGCTCTGGTCGGCCCGAGCGGTTCCGGCAAGTCGACCCTGGCCAAGCTGCTGCCCCGCTTCTACGACGTGGGCGCGGGCCGAATCACCATCGACGGCCGTGATATTCGCGAATTCACGACCGAAGAGCTCTACCGCACGGTCGGATTCGTCTTCCAGGACGTGCGCCTGATCCGCGGGACCATTCGCGAGAACCTCCTGCTTGCCCGCCCCGGCGCGGACACCGAGGCCATCGAACGCGCCACCAGGGCCGCCCAGATCCACGACCGGATCCTGGCGCTGCCCCGCGGCTACGACTCCGAGATCGGCGTCGACGCCACGCTGTCCGGTGGTGAGGCGCAACGGCTGTCGATTGCCCGCGCACTGCTGGCCGACACCCCGGTCCTGGTCCTCGACGAGGCGACCGCGTTCGCCGACCCCGAGTCCGAGGCCGCGGTCCAGGACGCACTGGCCGCACTGGTCGCCGGGCGCACGGTGCTGGTCATCGCGCATCGCCTGCACACCATCACCGGTGTCGATCGGATCCTGGTGCTGGACAACGGAACCCTGGTCGAGCAAGGCACCCACGCCGAACTGCGAGCTGCCGGTGGCCTGTATCAGCGGCTGTGGGAGATCAACGAAGCTGCCCTCGGCGCGCTCGCCCTGGTGGAGGAAACACGATGATTCGCAAGGTTTTCCGGCTCGTCCCCGCCGAGTTCGCCCCTCTGATTCCGCGGCTGCTCGCCGTGATCGTGGTGCAGGCGCTGTGCCAGGCCATCGCGTATCTGCTGCTGGTACCCGTGCTGGAATCGCTGTTCGGTGACGACCTGAGCGGCGCGTGGCTGTGGGCGCTCGGTATGGCCGCCGCCGTGGCCGGGGTGGTCGTCTTCGGTTACCTGCAGGCCGTGATCGGTCTACGGATCGGCCTCGGCATGCAGCGTGGTCTGCAGACCAGGCTCGGCGATCAGCTCAACGCGTTGCCGCTCGGCTGGTTCGACGATCGTGACGCGGGCCCGCTTTCGCGGGTGATGGTCGAGCAGGTGCGCGAGATGCAGGGCCTGATCGCCTATCTGCTCACCAAGGTGCTCACCGGTGTCATCGTGCCGCTGGTCGTCGCGATCGGGATGCTGTTCATCGACTGGCGAGTCGGTGTGGCGATGTTGCTCGCCGCGCCGGTGCTCTACCTGGTGAACAATCTCGCCAATCGCGCCTACACCGGCGCCGACGCCCGGCTGCACGCCGCCGCGGCCGAAGCCGACTCGCGGGTGGTGGAATTCGCGCAGGCCCAGCCGGTATTGCGCGCGTTCGGGGCCGTCGGCGCGGGGAACAAGAAGCTGGATTCGGCACTGGTGCGGCAACGTTCGGCCATGCTGAAGATGATGGTCGCGACAGTGCCGGGGCTGACAGTGTTCGCGCTGTTCGTGCAGGCTGTGTTCTTGGTGCTGGCCTACATCGCGGTCGTCCAGGTGACCGACGGCGCGATCTCGGCCGCCGCGGCGATCGCGCTGATCGCGGTGAGCGCGCGCTTCATCGAACCGGTGAACCAGGCCGCCCAGTTGGGCACGGCTCTGCGCTCGGCCGCCGCGGCCGCCGACCGCATCACCGACCTGCTCGCCGAATCGCCGCTGCCCGCCGCGACCGAACCGGTCACCCCCGGTGCGCCCGCGGTGGTCTTCGACGAGGTGAGCTTCGGCTACCGCCCCGACGAGCCCGTGCTGTCGGACCTGACCTTCACCGTCCCGGCAGGCACCACCACCGCCATCGTCGGACCGAGCGGCTCGGGCAAGACCACCCTGCTTCGTCTCGCCGCCCGCTTCTACGATGTGGACTCCGGTGCGGTGACGGTCGGCGAACACGATGTGCGGCAACAGCCTTCGGACACCCTGCTCGACCAGCTCTCCCTGGTCTTCCAGAACGTCTACCTGTTCAACCGCTCGGTCGCCGACAACATCCGCATCGGCAAGCCCGACGCCACCGAGGACGAGGTGCACCGCGCGGCGGTGGCCGCCAGGGTCGACGAGATCGTCGAGCGGCTGCCGGACGGCTTCGACACCACCGTCGGCGAAGGTGGCACCTCACTGTCCGGCGGTGAGCGTCAACGGGTTTCGATCGCCCGCGCCCTGCTCAAGGGCGCGCCGATCGTCCTGCTCGACGAGGCGACCAGCGCGCTCGACCCGCACAGTGAGGCCGTCGTTGTCCGTGGCATCCACGAACTCACCAGGGACAAAACGGTTCTCGTCGTCGCGCATCGGCTCTCGACGATCGCCCACGCCGACCAGATCCTGTTCCTGGACAAGGGCCGTATCGCCGAACGTGGAACGCACACTGAGCTTCTCGCACTGAACGGCCGCTACGCCGCGTTCTGGAACGAGCGCGAGCGGGCAACCGGCTGGCGTCTGGAACCGGTCTCCGCGTAAACGCCAGGGCCTCGGCGATGTCCGCGACACCGCCGAGGCCGAGTTCACTGGTGATAGGTGGACAGGAATTCGCCGATGCGGCCGATGATCTGGTCGAGTTCATCGGCTTGCGGCAGGGTGACGATCCGGAAGTGGTCGGGGGAGGGCCAATTGAAGCCGGTGCCCTGCACGACGTGAATCTTGGTGGCCAGCAACAGGTCGAGGACGAACTTCTCGTCGCTGTCGATCCGATAGGTCGCACGATCGAGCTTGGGGAAGACATACAGCGCGCCCTTGGGCTTCACGCACGACACCCCCGGAATCGCGTTCAAAGCCTGCCACGCGCGGTCGCGCTGTTCGCGTAGTCGCCCACCGGGCAGCGTGAGGTCGTGGATACTCTGATGCCCGCCCAGCGCCGCCTGAACAGCTTGCTGCGCGGGCACATTCGCGCACAGCCGTAACCCCGACAGCATCGTCAGGCCTTCGAGGTAGCTCTCGGCATGACGGGTCGGCCCTGACACGGCGAGCCAGCCGGACCGGAAGCCCGCGAGCCGGTAGGCCTTGGACAGCCCGTTGAACGTCAGACACAGCAGGTCGGGCGCGAGCGAGGCGGTGACGGTGTGGGGCACGTCGTCGTAGAGGATCTTGTCGTAGATCTCGTCGGAACAGACGATCAGATTGTGCTGGCGGGCGAGTTCGAGCATCTGCTCGAGCACCTCGTTCGGATACACCGCGCCCGTCGGATTGTTCGGGTTGATGATCACGATGGCCCGCGTGCGGTCGGTGATCTTGGCGGCGATATCGGCGATATCGGGATACCAGTCGGCGCCCTCGTCGCACAGATAGTGCACCGCCTTGCCGCCGTTGAGGTGCACCGCGGCGGTCCACAGCGGGAAATCCGGTGCGGGGACGAGGACTTCGTCGCCGTTCTCGATGAGCGCGGTCATCGCCATCATGATGAGCTCGGACGCGCCGTTGCCGAGGAAGACGTTCTCGATATCGAGGTCCTGCACCCCTCGTCCCTCGTAGTACTGCACCACCGCGCGCCGGGCGGGCAGCAAACCCTTCGAGGTCGCGTAGCCCGCCGAGGTCGGCAGGTTGGCGATGACGTCGCGCAGCAGCTCCGACGGTGCGTCGAACCCGAACTGCTGTGGGTTACCGGTATTGAGCTTGATCACCCGGTGTCCCTCGGCCTCGAGCCGAGCGGCGTGCTCGGCTATCGGGCCGCGGATTTCGTAGGAAACATTCGCGAGCTTGCTCGACTGTTTGAACTGCAATGTCGGCTCCCACCGTGATACGGACGGAGCTCGCCACAGTACTCGCAGGGAGCCCGCGCCCGCATGCGGGTTTCAGAAGCCGCGCAGGCGCTCCGCGGTGACGCGCACAGGCACCGAGTAGGCCGCGAAGAATTCCGCCTCGGTCATCTTGATATCGACGAACCCCTTGGTGTATTTGCGCACGTAGTGGGCGATTTCGTCCTCGGTAGCCGGCTCGTCCAGGCGCGCCGTGCCGGTGAAAACGGCGACCTCGCCGCCGGTCTCGCTCGAGTTGAAGTTCAGCGCGACCCGCGGATTGCGCGCGATGTGCCGCAATCTCTTGGCCTCGGGCATGGTGAAGATGAGGAACTCGTCGTTTTCCCAGTGAAACCACACCGGGTTCGGCTGCGGGGTGGTGTCGGCGCCGATGGTGGTCAACCAGATCACGGTTTCCTTGGCCAGCCGCTTGCCGACCTCTACGCCGAACGGGGTGGCGGCATCGAGAATGGACACGGTGCTCTCCTCGCAGACAGGGGACAACGTCCGTTCCACCCTTGCCGAAATCCCGCCACCCCGCTACCCGCCTCGCGGCCTACTCCGGAACCGAACGCAGTGGCAAGGGTGCGGTGCGGGTCATCCCGGAGGATGACCTCACTTCCAGTAGGCCTGCGACTTGATCGCGGTCTTGGGCAGGGCGTGCTGGGTTTTGAGGGTCTTCACGATCGAGCGGGTGGTGTTGCCGCAGCAGGCCACCCACGCGAAAGCGTCCGCCGGGCAGGTGATTTCCTGGGCGGCCTCGCGCAGCAGGCGGCCGTCGTCGACGCGCTGCAGCCAGGTGAGGGTGTGGTGGGGCTTGTTGTTGACCGGGATGGTCTGGTCGGACTCGTACTGCCACTCCAGCCAGACTCGCGCGGGGGTGTCGCCGATGGCGTCGAGCAGCGAGTTGATGGCGGGCAGGGAGGCGGTGTCGCCGAAGATGACGTATTCGCTGGGGGCCTGTTCGGGGAGCTGGAAGTCCGAGCCGAGCACGGTGGCGTCGAGCGGGTCGCCCGGCTTCGCGCGGCGGGCCCAGTCGGCGGCGGGGCCGTCGTGCAGGGCGAAGTCGATGCTCATGGTGTCTTCGCCGGGGTTCTGGTCGACCAGGGTGTAGCCGCGGTGGTGCAGCTTGTCGCTGGTCGCGTCCGGAATCCACAGGCGGATCCACTGGGTCGGGTGCACCGGGTGGTCGGCGAGCAGGCCGCCGGCGGTGAAGCTGATGCGGACGAACTTGTCGGTGATCTGCTCGTTGGAGGTCACCGTCAGGCGATAGTCGGCGCCGCCCCAGGCCTTGGTTATCAGACCATTCAATCCCTTACCCATGTTCGTTAGGTTAGCCTAACGACACTTGTTTGTCTGCTCTGGTGGTTAAATAAGGTAAGCCTATGCAAATATTGGCTGGTGTGTGAGAGAGCGGAGAACGAACCGGTGGAAACCCTCCTGGTAGTCGGCGCGGGGCCGAAAGCCCTTGCGGTGGCGGCTAAATCGCACGTTCTGCGTTCGCTCGGAATGGCCGCGCCGCGCGTTGTCGTGGTCGAGGCGCATGCCGTCGGCGGCAACTGGCTGCCCACCGGCGGCTGGACCGACGGACAGCACCGCCTGGGCACCAGCCCGGAAAAGGACATCGGCTTCCCGTATCACTCCACCTGGGCGCGCGGCCGCAATCGCGATATCGACCACGCGATGGCCGCCTTCAGCTGGACCACCTTCCTGATCGAACACGGCACCTACGCCGAGTGGATCGACCGCGGCAGGCCGAGCCCGCAGCACCATGTCTGGGCCAAGTACCTGCAGTGGGTCGCGAAATCCATCGACCTCGAGTTGGTACTCGGTCGCGTGGAGCGGATCAGTCACGGTGACGGCGCGCAATGGCAGGTCGACGTGGTCGACGCCGACGGCGCGCGCAGCGAACTGACCGCCGACGGCCTGATGATCACCGGCCCCGGCCGCAGCAGCCGCGCCCTGCTCGACCATCCGCGCGTGCTCAGCATCGCCGAATTCTGGGACCGCGCGGGCAAACGCACGCTGCCCGCCGCCTCCCGCGCCGCGGTGATCGGTGGCGGCGAGACCGGCGGCTCGGCGCTGGACGAACTCGTCCGGCACGAGATGCTCACCATCTCGGTGATCTCCCCGCTGGCCACCCTCTACACCCGTGGCGAGAGCTTCTTCGAGAACTCGCTGTTCAGCGATCCCGTGAAGTGGGCGGCACTGAGCGTGCAGGAACGCCGCGACGTGATCCGGCGCACCGACCGCGGGGTGTTCTCGGTGCGTGTGCAGGAAAGCCTGCTGGGCGACAACCGCGTTCATCATCTGCAGGGGCGAGTCACCAAGATCGCGCCGCAGGGGGAGTCGCTGGCGTTGACGCTGAGCAACGAGCTGCGCGCGGACCAGGTGCACAACTTCGACCTGGTGGTCGACGCGACCGGCGGCCAGCCGCTGTGGTTCCTCGACCTGTTCGACCAGCGGACCGCCGACCAGCTCGAACTCGCTGTCGGCGGGGCGTTGACGCAGGCGCGGATCGAATCGTCGATCGGCTACGACCTGGCGGTCGGCGGGCTCGCCGGAAAGCTCTACCTGCCCAACATGGCCGCGATGGCGCAGGGACCCGGTTTCCCGAATCTCAGCTGCCTCGGCGAACTTTCGGACCGGGTGCTGCAGACGCAGCCTGCCCGGGCGCGGGCCAGGGTCGCCGCACGCTGAGCGACTCGAAGCTGGCGTAACCGTGCGATTCGCGCCGCGACAATCAGAAAACTGATGGCGCGGCGGCGAATTGCGCGATGACGCCAGTGACTCAGGCGGGAAGATCCGCCGGCGTGCGCGACGCGGCGTGCAGCGCGATGCGGCGGTCCGGGCGGACATCGATCTCGCCGATCACCTGGAAGCCGGCCTTGGCCAGGCTGCGCGCGATCGCCACATTCCGGTGGTCGGGGTCGCCGAGCACACGGCGGCAGTGCGGGTCGGCCGCGAAGACCGCGGTCACCATGGTGGAGATCCAGGCCGACATGATGCCCTTGCCGATCACGGCGGTGTCGGCGGTGGCGATGTGGAAGCCGATGTCGCTGGGATCGCTGTCGTAGAAGTGGCCGATCTCGTCCTTGGCCGCGCGATAGAACTCCAGATAGGCGATCTCGCGCACACCGGCTTCGGGCTCGCCGAGTACCGCGAAGTCGAGGCTGAGAATGCAAGGGCGGGAATAGGTTCCGGCCAGCTGGGCACGAAAGTTCTCGCGGCGACGATCGGCGTCCCAGTCCTGTTCCCACGACTCGAGCAGATGCGGGCGGGCCATCCATTCGGCGAGTAGCTCGGGGTCGGAGCCGTCGGGATCGGCAAGGCGCAGGCTGAACGGTGCCGCGAAGACGGGCAGCACGGGCGCGGGGGCGGCGGCCACTTCGGCGGGCAGGTCGGTCTGCTCGCGGGGCAGCGCGGTGGGGGTCCCGGCGGGGTTCATCTGCTCGGTGCTCCGTTCAATCGTTACCTTGGTCACCTCAAGTGGTAAGGCTAGCCTATACTAATGGCCGGGTGTTACTGTTGCCCGACCGATCGCCCGGTGATAGCCGGGCCGTCCCTTATCCGGGTCGGATTCGGGTGCAACAGGATTCGCCCCGGTCCCGGACGACTGCGCCGGGCGGGCCCGCGCGTGAGCGCGGCGTTGGACAGTGCGAAACGGCCGCGCAGCTTTGCGTGGTTGGTGAGGGAGAGCGACATGGCAAGAGAACTCGGCTGGATCAGGCAGTTTCAGGCCCCCAGGACCGATTCCCTACCGCCGCTGATCGTCTTCCCGCACGCGGGCGCGGGCGCCTCGGCCTATCGGGTGTTCGCCAAGCGTATGGCCACCGATTTCGACACCACGATCGTGCAGTACCCCGGCCGTCAGGACCGTGCGCGCGAAGCCGCCGCCGAAACCCTGCCCGAACTGGCCGCGGGCGCCTTCGAAGCCTTCCGCGCAGGCGTGCACAACACCGGCGCACCGCTGACAGTCTTCGGTCACAGCATGGGCTCCATCGTGGCATTCGAGTTCGTCCGGCTGGCCGAGGCCGCGGGGTTGGCCGTGCGTTTGCTGGTGGTGTCGGCGGCGGCCGCACCGCACCGAATCGCCGAGCTCCCCGGCCATCCCACCGAGGACGACGAATTGCTCGACCACATGGCCACGCTCAACGGCACCGGCACCGATGTGCTGGCCAGCCGTGAGGTGATGCGGATGGCATTGCCTGTCCTCAAGGCCGATTACCGTGCCTTCGACGCGTATTCGAGCGGCCCCGAGGTGCGGGTCACGACGCCCGTGCTGGTTCTCGGTGGCGATGACGACCCGTTCGTCGGCCCGCGTGACCTCTACGGCTGGGAGCAGAGCACCACCGCCGAGATCGAGGTCAACCTGTTCGAGGGTGGACACTTCTACCTCGACGAGAACATCGACAGCATCGCCGAGGCGCTCGTCGGCCAGGCGCTCGCGCGATGAACGCTGATCCCATTGTGATCGTCGGGATGGGCGTCGAAGCCCCCGGCGGTATCGACACCATGGCCGCGTTCTGGTCCGCGCTGGCGGCCGGACGTGAGCTGATCGGTCCCTTCCCGCGCGACCGTGACTGGCCGCTGGACGAACTGTTCGCCCTCGGCAGGCTCGACGGCTGGGCACCGGTCCGCGACGCGGGCGGTTTCCTCGACGGCGCGACCGAGTTCGACGCGCAGTTCTTCGGCATCACCCCGCGCGAGGCGGTGGCCATGGATCCGCAGCAGCGGGTGGCCATGCGGGTGGCCTGGCGCGCGCTCGAGCACGCTGGCCTGAATCCTGGTGCGCTGGACGGTGATTCGGCCGGTGTATGGATGGGCGTCTCGACCGTCGAGTACGGGCCGCGGGTGGGGTCGGTCAACGAGTACAGCGGCTATCGCGCGACCGGAACCGCGCTCGGTGCGGTGGCCGGGCGGATCTCGCACGGCCTCGGCCTGGTCGGTCCCTCGATCAGCGTGGATACCGCGTGCGCGTCGTCGCTGACCGCGGTGCATCAGGCGGCCTCGGCCATCCGCGCGGGCGAGTGCGACTGGGCGCTGGCCGGCGGGGTGTGCGTGATGGGTTCGCCCGGCGCGTTCTACGAGTTCTCCAAGAACAACGCCCTCGCCACCGACGGCCATTGCCGTTCCTATGCCGCCGACCCGACCGGCACCCTCTGGGCCGAAGGCGCGGGAGTCATTGTGCTGGAACGCGAATCGCGCGCGAAGGCGCTGGGCCACCGGATCTACGGGCAGCTGCTCGGATCGCGGGTCAACCACAACGGATCCGGCGCCCCGATCGCCGTGCCGAGCGCCGGTGCTCAGCAGCGGCTGATCGAGGACACGGTCGCCGCGGCCGGGGTCAGTGCCGACGACATCGGGCTGATCGAAGGGCACGGCACCGGCACCGCTGTCGGCGATCCACTCGAATTGACCGCGCTGGCAGCGACTTACGGCAATCCTGACCGGACCGACGGCCCCCTGCTCGGCTCGGTGAAGTCCAATATCGGGCACGCCCAGGCGGCGTCGGGGATGCTCGGGCTGATCAAGGTGCTGTTGTGCGGTGCGCACGGTGTCATCGCACCCAGCCTGTGGGCCGACGCGCCGACCACCGATATCGACTGGGACGCAACCAGTTTGCGGCTGGCGGCCGAACTCACCGACTGGGCGCCACGCGCGGACGGCCTGCGCTACGCCGCGGTGTCCTCGTTCGGTGTCGCGGGAACCAACGCGCACGCCATCGTCGGCCTGCCGGTGCTGGAGGAGACCAACCATGGCTGAGTACCGCTTGCCGGACGGGCGGGTTCCCGTCCTGCTGTCCTCCGACAGTGCCGACGGACTGCGCGCCGAGGCCGCCGCCCTGCGCGATTATCTCGCCGCGCATCCCACCGTGACTCCGGAACGGTTGGCGGACATGCTGTTCCGCACCCGTACTCCCCGCCGTCGCCGAGTACTGATCCTCGCATCGCCGACTCGCACGAACGGCCCGGTGGTCACGGCCGCCCTGGACGGTATCGCTTCGGGCGCCGAGGCTGGACCGACCGCGGGATCTTCTGTGGGCAAAGTCGTGTCAGTGTCAGTCGTGGACGCGGCCGGCGCCTCGGCGACCGATGAGCTGCTGTCCGCGCTCGACGCGATCGCGACCGGCTCCGAGCACGCGCTCGTCGTGCACGGCGACGTACCCGCGAGCGCGCGTCGGATCGGGTTCGTCTTCCCCGGTCAGGGCAGTCAGCGGCCCGGCATGGGCGCCGCGTTCTACGAGTTGTCGGCGGCCTACCGCGCCGTCGTCGACGAATGCGCCGCCATTCACGCCGAACGCTTCGGGCACTCCCAGCCGCTGCACTATCTGCTCGGCCGCGAGGGCCAGTACGAGGACACGGTGTGGGAAGTGCAGCCCGCGTTGATGTTCCACATGACCGGCCTGGCCGCGCTGTGGCGCGCGGCGGGTGTGGATCCGCACGCGACCATCGGCCACAGTCAGGGCGAGCTCGCCGCGGGCGCGGTCTCGGGCGTGATGACGCTGCGTGATTCGGTGCTCGCGGTGACCCACCGCGCCCTGCTCGCGGACCGGCTGTCCCCGCGCGGCTACTCGATGGCGGTCTTCGGGATGGACCGCGAGAGCGTGGAAGCGCTGATGGCGCGGCACTCGGGATGGGCCGAACTCGCGGTCGTCAACTCGCCGCACATCATTGCCATCTCCGGCGAACGCGGCTGCGTCGTCGATCTGGTGGCCGCGGCCACCGCGCGCGGCCAGTTCGCCAGGGAGATCCGGGTCGCCTTCCCTGCGCACACCTCCATCGTCGCCGAGGTGCGGGCCGATTTCGAAGGCTTCCTCGGTGACGAGATGAGCACGCCGAACTTCACCGCCTCCGAGATCGACTGCTACGGCGCGACTCTCGGCGAGAAGATCACCCCCGACCTCGAGCAGGAGCAGTACTGGTTCTGGAACCTGCGCAACCGCGTCCGGTTCGACCGGGCCGTGATCAGCGCGGGCAGCGACGGTGTCGACCTGCTGATCGAGGTCGCCGAACACCCCGTGCTGCAACTGGCAATCCAGGAGAACCTCAGCCTGGTCCCGAATCGTCCGGGTCTGCCCGCGCGCGATTTCCGCGTTCTCGGCACCTCGCTGCGGACCGCGGAGGGGCTGTCCGAGTTCACCCGGAATCTCGCCCAGGTCGCCGTCCTCGACATCGACTACCGCTGGGACGCACTGCGCGTCGACGACACCGTCACCCTCCCGCTGCGCGACTTCCCGCACACCGCCACCTTCCCCAAGCGGCTGTGGGCGCCTCTGGGCGCCAACGAAACTCCCGCCGAACTCGCGGTCACCACGCCGAAACCCCAACGGCTGGTGGAACAGTGGACGCCGCTACAGCGCCGCTCGCTGACTGCCCCGCGCAGCCTGCTCATCGTCGACCACACCGGCGAATGCTCCGAGGTGGCAACGGCTCTGGTCGCCGCTGCCGATCGCCACGGTGCCGACGCGCGGGTGGTCGGGCCGCAGGAACTGGCTGCCGGTGGCCCTCGCCCGGCCGATGGACACAGTCCCGCGCTCGACCTCGGCGAGCAGAGCCGCGGCGCCGGGAACTCCGCGCCGCGCCTGCGCATCGTCGGCGAGTCGGTTCCGGGCGCGGATGCGGCCGCGGGCAGATCCGGCGATGACCTCGTGGCCGACGCTGTCATCGTCCTGCTTCCCCCGAGCCTCGATGACGACAGCGCCAAGGCGATCGAAGCCCTGACCTCGTTCTACGCCGAACGTGCCTGGGCCCCTGCGTTGTCGGTGCTGCGTCCCGGTGGCGAGTGCTGGCTGCTGACCGTCGGCGGCGAGTCCGTGCGCGACGGTGATCCGATTCCCGGGTTGTTCCAGTCGGGCGTCAGCGCCGGGTTCCGCAGCGTCGGTATCGAACACCCGGGCATCCTCTTCCGGCACCTCGATCTCGCCGCGAACGAATCGGCTCCGGCGCAGGCCGCGAAGATCGTCGGCGCGGTGCATTCCAGTGGTGAAGCCGAGCTGGCGCTGCGTGCGGGCAAGCTGTTCGTCAAGCGCCTTGTTGTCGACGTGACCACCGAAACCGGCTCGCTCGGAACAGATCTCGATCATGTGGTGATCGTCGGCGGCACCGGACAGCTGGGCCTGCGGTTCGCCGATCATCTGGCGCACACCGGTGCGGGCCGGGTCACGCTGCTCAGCCGCAGTGGCGAAACCGATGCGCTGGCACCGGAACTGGCTCGGCTACGCGGTATCAGCGCGACCGAGATCGTGGTGCGATCCTGCGATGTGAGCGACGTCGACGCCGCGAAGGCTTTCGGTGCCGAGATCGCCGATCGTCCGGTGGACCTGGTGATTCACGCCGCGGTCAACTATGTGGACGCTGAACTCGACCAGATCACCGACGATGCTGTGCGCACCGCCGCCGCCGCGAAACTGCGTGGTCTGGACAACCTGATCGACGCGGTCGCGCTGACCGTGGACTGCCGCGTGCTGCTGTGCTCGTCGATGGCGGCGACGCTGGGCGGGCGCGGACAGGTCCTGTACGCGGTGACCAACCGCATGCTCGACGTGGCGGCCCGCCGGCTGCGCGCCCGTGGTATCGCCGCCGCGAGCCTGCAGTGGGGGCTGTGGAGTGTCGCCGGTCCGCTCGACGATGCCGGGTTCGCCCGGGTCGAAGAGGCAGGCGTGTTCCCGATGGTGCCCGCCGACGCGATCGAGGCCGGGCTCGCCGTGCCGGTTCGCGACGGCATGATCATCGCCGCCGACTGGGATTTCCTGCGCGAGGTGCTCGGCGCGTTCGGCCAGGCCAGCGTGCTCACCGGGCTCGAATCCGCCGAGCCGAGTTCGGAGAGTTCCAGCGCGAGACCTGGCGCGGGCCGTTCGGAGGCCGCACTGGTAGCCGGTCCAGGTGGCCCTGCGGGCTCGCCGGGCGGTGCCGATATCCGGGCGGTCTCCGGCCTGCCGGGTTCGGTGGGCGCAGGGGCGGGGGGCGGCACCTCGCCCGGCATCGGGTCGTCGGACAGTGTCCCTCTCGACCTGCGCATGCGCACCGAACTGCTCAAGGTGATCGGCGGCGACAGCGCCGAGTCCATCGACGCCACCATGCCTTTGGTGGCGCTTGGCCTGGACTCCTTGCAGGCCTTGGACTTCCGCAAGCGCGTGAAGGCGGAACTCGACCGCGATCTGCCGGTCGCGGCGATTCTCGGCGGCGCATCGCTCGACGATGTCGTGCTGCTCATGGCACAGAACACCAACCAGGGCTGAGGGGCCGAAGAACATGTCTGACACCGAAGCCACCCTGTCCGTCGCGGAACGCCGCAAACTGCTGCTGCAGCAGAAGCTGCGCGAACGCGGCATGGCCGCCGTGACCGCGCAACCCGTTGCCGTACCGCGGATTCCGGCGGGGGAGCAGCGTCCGCTGACTCCCGGCCAACGCCGCATGTGGTTCCTGCAGACCCGCGATGCGGACGACACCGCCCTCAACATCTGCGTCGCCTACCGGCTCACCGGCCCGCTCGACGCCGACCGCCTGCATGCCGCGTTCGACGCGGTGGTGGCCCGCCACGACATCCTGCGTACCACCTACGGCGCGGATGCCGAGGGCACGCCGTACCAGGTGTTCGCCGCCGATGCCCGCGCCGAGTGGTCGACCCACGACGTCACCGAGCGCGAGGAGTCCGACCGCGACCTGCGCGTCGAGGTGCTGGCCCAGCGCGACTTCGCCCGCCCCTTCGCCCTCGGCACCGAGCTCCCGTTGCGCGCCACGCTGATCCGCACCGGGGCCGACGAGCATGTCGTGCTGTTCACCATCCACCACATCTGCTGGGACGACGACTCCTGGGCCATCTTCTTCACCGAACTCAACGCCGCCTACCGGGCAGGCGCCACGGCTTCGACGAGCACCTCTCCGGACGAGGCGAACGCCACCGGGCCCGTGGCAGCGGAATCCCGTTCCGGCACCGTCCAATTCGCCGCGATCGCGCCCATCGCCGAGCCCGCCGAGGCCGACGTCGACTACTGGCGTGCGGCCCTGCGCCCGCTGCCCGAACCCCTCGAACTTCCCGGCGCCGCCGCGGCCCGCCCGGGCAGGCACGCCCGGCGCCGAACCCACCGGCTCCCGGCCGACCTCGTCACCCGCACCGAACAGTTCGCGCGTGAGCAGGCCGCGACCCCGTTCATGGTGCTGCTGGCCGGTTTCGACGCCCTTGTGCACCGCTACACCGCCGCTGACGACTTCCTCGTCTCCATCCCGGTGACCGACCGTCCCGTCGGCACCGAACAGCTCATCGGCTACTTCGGCAACACCCTGCTGCTGCGCGCGGGAATCGGTGGGCGCGACGACTTCGCCACCCTGGTCGCCGGTGTCCGCGATACGTGTACCGGCGCGTTCGCCCGCCGCAGTGTCGGCATCGACCGTGTCGTGCGCGAAGCGAATCCGGACCGGGTCGCCGGGCGCGACGGCATGGATCAGCTGGTCCGGCTCGGTTTCAGCGTGCGCAAGAGCGCCGACGGTTTCGCCATCGACGGCGTCACGTCCACCCAGCTCGAGCTGGGCGCGGCGAGCGCGCAGGTGCCGCTGGCCTTCGCCGTGGTGCTCGAGGCCGACGGTACCGCGGTGGTGGAAGCCGAGTACCAGACCGACGTACTCGCCGATACCCTCGTCGACCAGCTGCTCGAGCACTTCGGCCGGCTCCTCGACAGCGCACTGCGCGACCCGAAGCGCAGGCTCGCCGATCTCGACATGCTCGGCGCCGCCGATCGGGCCGCGCTGCTCGGCCGTTCGCACGGCGTGCTCGTCGACGAGCCCGCGACAACCCTTGTCGCCCTGCTGGAATCGGCCGCCGCTGCCACTCCGGAAGCGCTCGCGCTCGTCTCCGACGACGTCGAGCTCACCTACGCCGCGCTGCACGCTCGCGCGAATCGCCTGGCGCACTGGCTGATCGAGCAGGGCGTCGGCGCCGAAGACATCGTCGGCCTTCGCCTTGGTACCTCGGTCGAGTTCATCGTCGCGGTGCTCGCGGTCCTGAAGGCCGGTGGCGCCTACCTGCCGATCGACCCCGCCTACCCGGACGACCGCATCGAGTACCTGGTCGACGACGCGAAGCCCCGATTGCTGCTCGGCGCAGTCGAATTGGCCGCCGCGGAGGCGGCGGCGACCGCCCTGCCCGCGACGGCACCCACCGATGCCGAACGCCTGCGTCCGCTGCGCCCGTCGAACCTGGCCTACGTCATCTACACCTCGGGCTCCACCGGCAAGCCCAAGGGTGTTCCGGTGCCGCACAACGCGATCGCCGAACATATCGTCTGCTTCACCGCCGACTGGAACATGACCGCCGCCGACCGGCTGATGCAGTCTTCGTCGGTCAGCTTCGACGCCTCCCTGGTCGACATCGCGATCACGCTGACCGTCGGCGCGCAGCTGATCGTGCCCAAGCCCAACGCTTTCCGCGATATCCGCTACGTCGCCGACCTCATCAGCCGCCGCCAGGTGACCGTGCTGCACATGGTCCCGTCGATGCTGAGCACCTTCCTGCTGCTGCCCGAGATCAGCGAATGGCAGTCGCTGCGCCAGATCCCGGTCGGCGGCGAGGCGCTGCCCGGTGAGGTCGCCGACCGCTTCGCCAACACCCTCGACGCCGAACTGCGCAACCACTACGGCCCGACCGAAGCCGTGGTCTGCTCCACGCACATGCCGGTCGCGGGCCCGCAGGGCACCGGCGTGGTGCCGATCGGTATCCCCAACCGCAACGTCTACACCTACGTTCTCGACGAGGCGCTGCAGTTGGTGCCCGACGGTGTGGTGGGTGAGCTCTACCTGGGCGGTGACCAGCTGGCCCGCGGTTACCTGGAGCGCGCCGGGCTCAGCGCCGAGCGCTTTGTCGCAGATCCGTTCGCGGCCTCGGCGAGTGCGGTGCTCGGGTCCGCCGGCTCGACCGTCGAAGACGCGGCGGCCCTCACCGTTACCAGCATGCCAGATTCTATCGACGATACTGAATCTAACGTTGCTAGCATTAGTGGCGCTAGCAATGCTACCGGCGATACAAATGGCACCGCCGCGTCTGCCGGTGGCAGCGCCGCAGCGGGTGCGCGCATGTACCGCTCCGGTGACCTGGTGCGCCGCAACAGCTTCGGTGAACTCGAGTTCGTCGGTCGTGCCGACGAGCAGGTGAAGGTGCGTGGTTTCCGCATCGAACTCGGCGAGGTGGAAGCCGCGATCGCGGCCCATCCCGCCGTCGCCCACTGCGTTGTCGTGGTGACCGAGGACCCGGCCATCGGCGCGTTGCTGGCCGCGTACGTGGTCCCTGCCGAGGGGACCATCGACCTCGAGCAGGTCCAGGCCTTCGCCTCGTCCGCCCTGCCGGAATTCATGGTGCCCAGCGCTTTCGCGGTGATCGCGGAGATCCCGCTGACCGTCAACGGCAAACTCGACAAGCGCGCCCTGCCCGCCGCGACCCCCGCCGTCGCGCGCACCCACCGCGCCCCGGCCACCGCCACCGAGCGCAAGGTGTGCGCCCTGTTCGGTGCCCTGTTCAACCTCGACGAGGTGAGTGCGGAGGACTCCTTCTTCGAACTCGGCGGCCACTCCCTGCTCGCGGCCCGCCTGGTAGCCCAGGTCCGCGCCGAATTCGGCATCGAACTCGACGTCCGCGTCGTCTTCGACAGCCCGACCCCCGCCGCCCTCGCTGTCAACCTGGTCGCCCGGTTCCTGGCGGAGTTCGATATCGACCTCGACGCCATCGACAACGATTTCGACGACACCCCTGCCGCTACCGAGAGCGCTACCGCGACTGCTGCGACCGCGAATGCCACCACTGCGACAGCGGAGTCTGCCTCCACCGATATCTCGGGAGCGGTCACCGGATCGGGGCGGTCGCCTCGCCCCGCGATCGGTGGGCGCCCACGTGGCGAGCGGGTTCCGCTGTCGTACTCGCAGTTGGCGATGTGGTTCCAGTACCGGATGGAGGGTGCCGGTTCGGTCGGCAACCTGCCGCTGGCCATGCGCTTCGACGGTGCGCTCGACATCGCCTCGCTGCGCGCGGCGCTCGATGACGTGGTCGCCCGGCACGAGTCGCTGCGCACCACCTTCCCCGAACACGATGGCGTGCCCTACCAGGTGGTCCACCCCGCCGCTCCGGTCCCGTTGCCGGTGCGCGAGGTCGCGTCCGCGCAGCTCACCGAGGTCCTCGCCGAGATCGCCGACTATCACTTCACCCTCGACGGTGAACCGCTG
Source organism: Nocardia sp. FBN12 (assembly GCF_050320175.1). Taxonomy (GTDB): domain Bacteria; phylum Actinomycetota; class Actinomycetes; order Mycobacteriales; family Mycobacteriaceae; genus Nocardia. The sequence continues at coordinate 6,879,538 of NZ_CP190048.1, forward strand.
ATCCGCGCCGAACTGCTCGTCCTCGACGCCGACACCCACGTGCTCTCGCTGCTGGTGCACCATATCGTCGCCGACCACGCGTCCTTCGGCGTGCTGCTCGACGACCTCACCACCGCCTACCGGGCGCGCAGCGAGCAGGGCGACACCCCGAGCTGGGCGCCGCTACCGGTCCAGTTCGCCGACTACGCGCTGTGGCAGCGTGAGCTGTTCGACCAGGCCGCGCCGAGCGCGTTCGCCACGGACCAGATCGACTACTGGCGTGCCGCGCTCGCGGACGTCCCCGAGGAGATCGCGGTCGCCCACGATCGGCAGCGTCCGCCGGTGCTCGGCAAACGCGGTGAAGTGGTGAGCTTCTCGCTGCCCGCCGCCGTTCGCTCCGGGCTCGAAGCCCTCGCGATCCGCAGTGGCGCCACCGAATTCATGGTGTGCCAGGCCGCGGTCGCCACCTTGCTGCACACGCTCGGCGGTGGCACCGACATCACCCTCGGCACTCCCGTCGCGGCGCGCACCGATCCGGCGACGACCACCCTGATCGGGCTGTTCGCCAACATGGTCGTGCTGCGCAACGACCTGTCGAACGGACCCACCCTGCGCGACACCGTGATTCGGGCGCGCAATGTGGTGCTCGACGCCAACGCGCACCAGGAGCTCCCGATCGAGCGCCTGGTCGAAGCGCTCAACCCGCGTCGCTCACGTTCGCGGAACCCGTTGTTCCAGAGCATGATCCACTTCCGCGGCGCCGACTGGGCGCCCACCACGCTCCCGTTCGCGACCTCGGGGGAGAGCACCGTCACCGTGCTGCCCGCCGACTTCGACGTCTCCTTCCTCGACCTGAACCTGAGCCTGAATGTGACCGCCGACGGCGGCATGGATGTCCGCGTCGTCGTCAACGCCGATCTGTACGACCCGGCCACCGCCGCGCTGATCGCCGACGCACTCGCCGCCACGCTGCGCGCCTTCGCCGAAACGTCCGACCTGCCGGTCGCCGACCTGCGCGTGCTGCCCGCCGCGGATCTCGAGCGACTGCTGGCCGCACCCGCCCCGGTCGCCGCGAGCGCCGTCGCCACCGGTGCGGCGGCCGACTCCGACACCGAGCGGGCGCTGATCACGCTGATCGAGGAGCTGCTCGACACCGAGGACGTCACCGGCGAGGACAACTTCTTCGCCATCGGCGGCGACAGCGTGATCTCCATCCAGTGGTCGGCCCGCGCCGCGGAACTGGGGTTGGCGCTGACCCCGCAGCTCGTGTTCGAGTGCGCGACGATCACCGAACTTGCCGCCGCCGTCGACGCGGCCGCGGGTGAGTCGCACACCGAAGAGCCCGAACAGGTTTCGCACGCGCCGATGAGTGCATCCGGCCTCGAGGCCGATGCCTTGTCCGCGCTGACGGCCGCTTGGTCTGCCCAGGGATGAACAACTCGGCGAGCTCGCGCCACAGCGACACCCCACAGCTAGGAGAGGACGCAGCATGAGTGCGCCGCAGATCGAAGACGTACTCGCGCTGAGCCCGCTGCAGGAGGGACTGTTCTCCCTCTCCCGGCTTACGGGCACCGAGATCGACCTGTACACGATGCAGTTCGTGGTCGACATCGACGGCCCGCTCGACACCGAGCTGCTGCGTCGCAGCGCGCAGGCCATGCTGGACCGGCATCCGAACCTGCGTGCCGCGTTCTGGGACACCGATGTGCCCAAGCCGGTGCAGATCATTCCCTCGCACGCCGAACTGCCGTGGGCCGAACGTGCCGCGCACTCAACGGAATTCGACTCGATCGCCGAATCCGAGCGGCGCGTGCCGTTCGTGCTGAGCCGCGGGCCCGCCCTGCGCGTGCTGCTGCTCGACGTCACCGACGCGCCCGAGCCGCGCAGGCGGATGATCCTCACCGCGCACCACATCCTGATGGACGGGTGGGCGGTCGCGGTCTTCTTCCAGGAGCTGCTCGCGGTCTATCGGGCGGGCGGCACCCTCGACGGCCTTGCCGCGCCGCGCCCCTACCGTGACTACATCGGCTGGCTCGGCGCCCAGGACCACGACGCCGCGGCCCGCCGCTGGGCCGAGTACCTGCGGCAGGTCAGCGCACCGCTGGTGCTGGCCGACGGCACCGGGGGTGCCGGTGTTCCCCAGACCACGCGGCTCCGGCTCTCCGCCGGGGAGACCGAGCGGCTCCAGCAGTGGGCGCGGGCCAACGGCATGACGCTCAATACGGCCGTGCAGTTCGCCTGGACGCTGCTGCTGAGCCGCATCACCGATCGCCGCGATGTCGTCTACGGCACCACCATCTCCGGTCGCCCCGAGAAGCTGACCGGCGTCGAAGGCATGGTCGGCCTGTTCATCAACACCGTGCCGGTGGTGCACCGCATCGATCCCACCGAGCCGGTTGTCGCGCAATGCGCACGCCTGCAACGTGATTCGTCCACCATGCGCGACATCGGCTACCTCAGCCTGTCGACCCTGCAGCGTGCGGCGGGCCACGGCGCCCTGTTCGACACCCTGTTCGTCTTCGAGAACGCCCCCATCGACGACGCCATTCAGACGGTCACCACTCCCGACGGTGCCCAGTTCCGCCCGATCGAGATGGAAAGCCTCGCCCACTACCCGCTCACGGTCGTCTCCCATCTGAGTGACGGCGAACTCCTCGTCCTCGTCGAAGCGATCCCCGCCCTCCTCGGCCACCTCGATCCCGCCGACCTCGGCGCGCGCATGCTCACCATCCTGCGCACCCTGTCCACCCTCGACGCCACCGCGACCACCGAGGCGATCGACCTGCTCACCGAGGCCGAGCATGCCGAACTCCTGAGCGAGGCAACGGATATCACCCCGGCTCCCACCGCCGCCCCGTGGGAACTGTTCGAGCAGCAGACCACCGCCACCCCGGACGCGATCGCCCTCACCACCACCGCCGGTGAGGTTTTCACCTACCGTGAGTTGCATGACGAGGCCTGCCGGTTGGCGGGGGAGTTCGCCGATCACGGTGTCGGCCCGGAAACCGTTGTCGCGCTGATGCTCCCACGCGGCACCCGCTCGATCATCGCCATCCTGGCGACGTTCGCCGCGGGTGCTGCCTACGTCCCCGTGGACATCTCCCTGCCGGTTGGCCGCATCGAATCCATCCTGCGCCAATCGAACCCGACGCTCGCTGTGCTCCTCGGGGCAGACCGTGCCCTGCTCGACAACGCAACCATCGACACATCGTCTGTGGACCGTGGGCACGGCACTGCGCCTTTCGCCGTGACAATCGCAGACGCCGCCGTGGCAGCTGGGCACAATTCGGCCGGCGACGGCGCGATTGCCGGTGTCACCTCGACATCGGCCGATCGGCGAGTGGTCCAGGTGTTGGCGCTCGACGAGGCTGCCGTCGTAGAGCGGATCGCGGCCCGGTCGGCACAGGCCCCCGCAGTGCGCCGCGAACTCGACCACAGCGCCTACATCATCTTCACCTCCGGTTCGACCGGCGAACCCAAGGGTGTCGTCGGCACGAATGCCGCGCTGGCGGGATATTTCGCCGATCACCTGGAGCGTTTCTACCGCCCGGCCACGGAGAAGCTCGGCCGCCCTCTGCGGATCGCCCACGCCTGGTCGCTCGGCTTCGATGCCTCCTGGCAGCCGATGGTCGGCTTCTTCGCCGGCCAGGCCCTGCACCTGTTCGACGCCGAGGAGATGCGCGACGCGCACCGAATCGTCTCCGGGATAGCCGAATTCGACATCGACATGATCGACACGACCCCGTCGATGCTCGCCCAGCTGGCGGCAGCGGGCCTGCTCGACCGCGAACTGCCGGTGCTCGCCCTCGGCGGCGAGGCCATCGACACCGCCCTGTGGGCGCGACTGCGCGCCCTGCCCGGGACGGCTGTGTACAACTGCTACGGCCCCACCGAGACCACCGTCGAAGCCGTGGTCGCACCGGTCGCCACCTCGGAGATCCCGACGATCGGCACCGCCAACGGCGGCATGGTCGGCTACGTCCTCGACTCCCGGTTGCGCCCGGTCCCGCAGGGCATCGTCGGCGAGCTCTACCTGTCCGGTGTGCAGCTGGCCCGCGGCTATCTCGGCAAACCCGCCATCACCGCGGACCGTTTCATCGCCGACCCCACCCGCCCTGGCGAGCGCATGTACCGCACCGGTGACCTCGTACGCAGGCTTCCCGGTGGCCGGTTCGGCTACCTCGGCCGCGCCGACGCCCAGGTGAAGGTGCGCGGCTATCGCATCGAGGTCGGCGAGATCGAGACCGCGCTGCGGCGCTCCGCCGATATCGACACCGCCGCGGTGACCGTCGTACGCCGCGCCGGTGGCGCGTCGCTGGTCGGCTTCGTCGTCGGCAAGGCCGGTCGCGCCGTGATCGTCGGCCGGGTGCGCGCTGATCTCGCACAACGCCTGCCCGCGTACATGATTCCCGCGCGCATCGTCGTGATGGACCAGCTGCCGGTGAACGTCAACGGCAAACTCGACAGTCACGCGCTGAACGAGCTCGCCGAGCAGTCGCTTTCGGTCGCCGACAACAACGCGGCGGCCGAGACGCCTACCGAGATCGCGCTGAGTGAGCTCTTCGCCGAACTCTTCGACGGCCGCGCCCCAGGAATCGACGCCGACTTCTACGAACTCGGCGTCGACAGCATCGTCGCGATCTCCCTCGTCAACAAGGCCCGCCGCCGCAGCCTCGCCCTCAACCCGCGAATGGTGCTGGCCTGCCCGACTATTCGCGAGCTCGCCGCTGCCGTCGACGACGCACCGGTCGCCGCAGCGCAATCCGGAGAAGACGCCTACGGTTTGGTCCCGCCGCTGCCGGTGGTCTCCTGGATGTACGAATACGGCAACTACCGCCGCTTCACCCAGGCCGCACTGCTGCGCCTGCCCGCCGGAATCGACCGCGCCGCACTGGAATCCACCATCCAGTCGCTGCTCGACGCGCACGACACCCTGCGCGCCGTCCTCACCGACACGACGGACGGCCCGCGTCTGGTCACCCGCGCGCCTGGTGCGGTGAACGCCGCCGACCTGTTGATCGAAGCACCCCGCGATCTCGCCGGTGCCGAAGTCGACTCGGCTATCACCGAATTCGCGCGGATCGCCAACGACGCCATCGATCCCCGCGCGGGTGACATGGTGCGTGCGGTGTGGTTCCAAGGTGCCGACATGCTCCTACTGACGATCCACCACCTCGCGGTCGACGTCGTGTCCTGGCACATAATGCTCGACGCCCTCGCCGCCGCCTGGCAGCAGATCCAAGCGGGCGTGACACCGAAGGCGCTGCCCGAGTTCACCTCCTACCGGCAGTGGTCCGCGGCCATGTGGCAGCGCGCCTCGGAGCCGGAAGTCCTTGCCCAGCGCGACTACTGGTCCACTCAGGTCCGCCAGCCTGATGCCGCACTCGGCTCCCGGCACCCCGCGCCGACCACCGACACCTGGTCGAGCCTGCGCGTCAGTACCGTCTCGACCCCCGTGGCGGTCACCGAACGCCTGCTCAACCGCGTCGGCAAGGACGAGGGTGTTCGCGAATTCCTCCTCACCGCCCTCACCATGACCATGACCTCGCTGCACGCGGACAACGGAAATGACCCGGCCGCAGGCGCATTGATCGCCATGGAAGGCCACGGCCGTGCCGACACCACCCTCGGCACCGACACGGCCAACACCCTCGGCTGGTTCACCAGCGTGTTCCCCGTCCGCCTCGGCGTCGGTGCCAACGCGGTGGATGTCGCACGCGCACAAGCGGACCCAGCGGCGGCCCGCGCACTGCTCGACTCGGTCTCGACCCATCTGCGCGAAATACCCAACCAGGGGCTCGATTACGGACTACTCCGCTATGTCAACCGCGCCGCAGAACTTCACACGGCCGCCGAGCCGCAGGTCGAGTTCAACTACCTCGGCCGAATCGACCTCAGCGGCAACGAATCCGACCCCTGGTCCCTCCTGGTCGGCAAGCATGACCAAGCTCTACCGCTCGACCCTGAACCCGACCTTCCCCTGCGCTACGCGATAGACGTCATCGCAGGCATCGGCACCACCCCCGAAGGCCCAGCTCTGACCACCAACTTCCGCTGGAGCGCATCCCTGTTCACCGAAGACAAGGCCGCGCGCTTCGCCGAACTCTGGGAGCAGGCGGTCAGCACGCTCGCCGACGTAGTAGACGGGTAGGCGACCACGCCGCCGCCGGCTTCATGGACGCCGCCACGCCGCGATCAGGTCGTCGGGGGTGAAGGAGGCGGCAAGGTGGTCGGTGGAGATGCCGGAGCGGCTGACGGCGATCAAAGGGATGGGGTCATCGGTCAGCCGGAAGCGGTGGTTTTGCAGTGCGGTGAGGTCGTGGAGGTCGAAGGGTGAGTTCTCGAGCCACTTGATGGAACCGAGAAAGGCGAGCTCCTTCGCGACCGGTTCCCGATCGGCGCCGACGATGTCGATTTCCACGTCGTTGGTGCGAGTCCAATACCCGCCGATGGCGGGGACGGCGGGGATGCCTTGGGCCGGGAGGATCCTGGCGAGCGAGTCGCGGACCAGCGGTTCCACCGCGCGCCCGCGCCAACTCGTCCATCCGCGGCGAATCCGATCCACAGTCAAGTCGCTGCGCAGGCGATCCAGTTCGGGCAGATAGGGGCCGAGAAAGGTGAGCCAGAACCGTAGGTAGGAGTCGGTGATCCGGTAGCGGCGTTCCTTCGATGAGGTGAGGCTGATCGGTAGTTCCGCGGCCACGATTCCTTTGTCTACCAGCAGGGTCAGGGCACGCGTGAGGCTCGTACCGGCCAGACCGCCGGCGGCACGGGCGATATTGGTGAACGTTCGTTCGCCGCTGCCGATCGCAGAGAGAACTCGGCGCGCCAACGTCTGATCGGGGAACTCGGCCGCCAGGGACAGCTGCGCGGAGACGATCAGCGGACTGACCGGGTCGGCCAGTTCTCTCATCAAGAACTCCCACACGCCCTCGCCAGCACGCCATCGCGCGCAAATGATGGGCAGTCCGCCGGTGATGAGGGTGGCATCGAAGGCTACCGCGGCATCGGAGCCGGTCATGACAGCCACATCGGCAGGATTGAGCGGGCCCAAGCGCATCTCGGTGCCGCGCTGATGAAACGGGCGCCCATACGACGTGAGCGCGGCCATCATGGCGAGATCGGAACCGATCAGGATCAACAGCACCGGTTTGCGGCACAGTTCGCGGTCCCACGCGCGTTGCAAGACACTCTCGAACGCGCCGGAATCGTCCATCAGGTAGGGCAGCTCGTCGAGAACGACGATACTCGGCTCACCGTCGGGCAGAATGCCGGCGAGCTGCCGAAGGGCTGCGGTCCAGTTGGCCGGAAGTGCCTCGCCGAAGATCTCGGCATCGGGCAGCGAGGAATGCGCGACCGTGTCGGAGAACTCGGCCAACGGGTCGGTTCCGAGTCCGATCTCGCTGGTGTAGAAGACATTTGGCACACCGCTGCGCTGGGTGAACTCCTCGATCATTGCAGACTTACCGATACGGCGACGGCCGCGAAGGATCAGGCAACACCCCGGTTTCGAGGTTCCGATCGCGGAGCGGATGCCGGACAGGGCGGCGCCCAAGGTGTGCAACTCGTGCCATCGCCCGACGAAGTCCATCGCACCCCTTAGTATCATTGATGATAGTAACGTCGATGATACCGCCAAATGTGGGCATTACCCCTTATCGGCGCTCGGTGAACATGGCGATGTGGTTGGCCAGGCGGTGTTGGAGTTCGGCGGGTGGGCCGGGGATGACGGTGAAGTTGTCGGCGTCGTGGTGCTGGATGAGGTAGCGGCCGTCGGTCGGGTAGTCCAGCCAGAGGAAGGCTTTGCCGTCGGTGGTGGGGCGCGAGTCCACCTGGAAGCCTGGGTAGACGGTGATTTCGCCGGTGCCGGTGCGGGGGCGACGGAAGAATCGTTGCGTCTGTTCGGCGGGGGAGAGGCGGGTGGGGTGGCGGGCGTAGGTGGCGGTGTCGAGGTCGCTGCGACGGCCTTCGAAGCGTGGCGTCGAACCACCATGTGCACGAGGAAGTTTCGCGACGATGGCGGCTGCCAGCTCTGGCAGTGGCACGATGCTCAAGGTGATATCCCCGCCTTGCTCGCGGGTGGGACCTGATGCTTGGACCGCCAAAGCCGCGTGGTCCTCGATGATTCCCGCATACGCGCGGACGGCCTCGGACTGACCAGGCCCGTGTAATCCCTCGATCTCGACGCGAACCTCAGGCTCGAGCAGAGCACGGAACACCTTGTGCAGACCGTCGTCGTAGACCTGTCGCAGCCTGGCGAAGGCTGCTTCGCGCCGCTCCTGGTGGATCTCGTTGGTCTCGGCGAATTCGGGTCGGAAGGTCAGCGGGTAGGGCAGGCGGTCGCGGCCATGGGCTTCGAACCCGACAGCGAACGCGTGCGGGTCGAGCTGCCAACTCGTGTGTCGATCCGCGATAGCCGGCGCTTGGTTCCAGCTCACGCGCCGATCACCCCACCTGGCGGCAGGGTCGGCGGAAGCAGCCCGATGAGCTCGTCTTCCCGATCCTGGATGAGGTAGTCCGGAATGGCGTGCTCGCTGTCGTCCTCGCCTTTGCCGCCACCACGGCCGCCGCCCATCATGCCGGGCATGCCACCCATGCCCCTACCGCCTGCGGCGCTGCCTGCTCCGGCGCGGTTACCCGCCGCCCCTGCTGCCGCGCCCGCACCGCCGGGAGTTCCAGGCACGGCGGCGCCTGGTGTGCCGCCGTTCGGCACACCTGATCCGGGTGAGCCCGAACCCGGTGATCCTGTACCGGGTGATCCGCCGCCGGGCGTGGTCGGGGTGCCGGTTCCAACTGGTGTGGTCGCGGCGGGCGTGGTTGCGGCTGGGTCGGTCGCGCTCGGCTCGGTGGAGTCGTCGCCGGTCTCGTCTTCGTTCTGATCGTCACCGGGGTCGGTCGACTGCGGCGACGTGGCGGCCGGATCCTGTTGCGTACCAGCGGTGTCCGTAGCCGGGTTGCCACCATTGTTGCCGCCGGTATTGCCGTTGGAACCACCGGTGTCGCCGTTGTTTCCGGTGCCGGGGACGCTGCCCGGGTCGCCGATGTTGTTGTGGGGCAGGGGCAGAATCGGAGTCTGTCTGTCGACGGTGATCGAGCCGGGCTGGTAGGTGCCGATCATGAAGAGCCGTGCGTCTTCCTCGGCTTCATTCGCGCGGTGCTTTGCCGCTTTGACCACGCCGTTGCCGGGGATATGGCTGACGAACTCGTCGAAAGTCGAAACCTCCTCCGGCTTCGGAATGGCGATCTTCGCCTGTCCGAGAACACCTTCCATGTAGTCGATGCCATTGGCGACCATCTGGAATGTGGTGGGCAGCTTCGCGGCTTCGGTGGTGTAGCTCTTCACCCCATCGATCGCCGAGTTTCCGGATGCGCCCGACCACTTCTCGGACAACACGCGCTCGAAGCTCGTTCGGTAGTTGTTGACCGCGGTCTCGGTTCCCGTAGTCAGGCGCCGCCAAGCGTCCGCGCTGGCGTTGATCTGGCCGGCATCGACACCGGGCTGGCCGTCCTTGCCGCGCAACGCATCCCAGATCTGCTGATGCGACCACGTGCTGAAGGCCTCGGGGGAGACCTTCTCTCCCTCCATGGTCACCGCTGTGCCGGCCAGCAACCTCGACATTTCGTCGCCGATGATGCTGCGGTCGCCCTCCCACGCCTGCTTGCCGTCATTGTCGAGCGTGCTGCGTTCGTTGTCGGCGTTGTCGGACCGATTGTGGTTGTCCCAGATCTTGAAACCACCCAGCGTGCCCACGCTGACGAAGAATTCGCCGACGGCCTCACCGGCATCGCCGACATCACCCCAGAACCCCATCAGATACTCGCCCCCGTCGCGCCGAGCGCGCCCGCGGTCTGCTGGTCGACGGCTTGTAGTTTGCCGATCGCCGCGAGGAAGGTGTCGCGCTGGTCGCGGGCGATGGCGATGTGCTGGTCGAGGCGTTTGACGGCGGAGTCGTTAGGGTCACCGGCGCCGCCTGCTACTGCTTTGGCTTCGTACTTGGCGCGGATCGTCTCGGCGGACGGGAGTCCGCCCCAACCAGTCAGTCGGTCGAGACGCAGCGCGTAGCCCCTCTGTCGCTCGAGATCTGTGATGTATTGGCTCACGACGGTTGCAAGAGCCTGGCCGAGGTCTTCCTCGATCCTGAACTCACCATTGACCGCCTGTGTCTTCATGTTTCGCCAATAGGTGGCGTGGTCCTGTGACATCTAGATTCCTCCCCGCTGCTATTTCGGCAGATGCGGCTCGAGTGCTGCCGCGTACTTCGCTGCCATCTCGCAGGTGTCCCCGATGTGCGATCCTTCGGTACTCAGCCATGCGACATTGATCTCGAACATGCCTTGTTCCGCTTCAAACGAAACATAGCAACTCTCATTGTCCGAATTCTCCTTGGAGATCAGCCCCGCCCGAGAGTTCACCGTGGTCTCGCCGATGACCGTCGCAGACTCTTTGTTGCGAGCCTGGTCCAGCGTGAAGCTGGTGGAGAAGACGCTGACGCTGCGGCTACCGGAGCCGTATCGGTCATCGAGTGGCATCCAGTCACACACCCGCCACGCGGAGGGCCCCGTTGGCGGGTCAGTGAGCACGCCCTTTGTGGCTGGGTCGAGGCCGACGCTCGTCAGCACCTCATCCGACAACGCCCCCCGGCACGGATTGAACACCTCGATACTGTCCGGATCTCGCACAGTCGTCGTGGGCCCAGCCGACCCCTCCTCGGTCCCACCGCACCCCGCAAGCACAGCCGCCCCGACCACACCACAGACCACAGCCCGCATCACCACAACGCTTCGCACAGCTCTCCTACTTGGTCGGACACGGCAGTAACCTGCCTACATCAACTTAGACGCACCCCGAAGCCGATCGGTTCCATCCCATCACAAGCAGTCTTCACCAGGTACTCCCACAGTGATTCGCGCCAACGCGGTTGACGACCTGGGAACATTCGGCGGCCGAAGGTCGAGAACGGTGAGATCTCGCCCGAACATCTCGCCTAGGCGCTGGATGTGCCAGTCGAGGAACGAGCCGGCGGAACGCTCGGTGAGCCCTGTCGAAATTCGATGGAACGCGATCACGGACCGCCGAGAGGCGACAGAACTTCAGGCATTCACATGCATGGAACCACGCCCACGAACCCCGGGGGGAGCGAGCTACCACACTCGAAAACGTGGGAATGCGCGGGGCAGAGCACCATTCGGCAAAGTCTCGACCATCGGAATTCTTGGCACAGCCGATCCCTGAGCAACGACCGCCTATTCAGGTTCTGGTTCGTGGCGCCACCCTTTGGGTCGAACGGTAGCGTAGCCGGTCTCAATTCTACGAGGGGGTACCGAGGATGGAAAGCTCACGATATCGGCGGTTTCCCGTTCTATAACAAGACTGGCTGAACCCCTGCCTGGAGAAGTGTGAACGACCCGCCAACCGGCGTCGAACTCGCTGAGCGTGAAGTCTTCTGAAGCCAGAAACTTGGTGGCAATTTCTCTTGCCTCAGGTTCGCTGATCAAGGGAGCTCACTTTCTCTGAGATGGTTTCCATTTGCATCGATGTACATCACGTCTACAAAAACTGCGTCGCTCTCATCAAACCCGAGGCCCTGGCCCGTCGGCGGCCACGGCTCGATTGTGGAGTTCTGCGAGTCCGATGCCATCGGCGTGCCTTCGACGTTGAAGGCGTTGAACCAGTGACCGCCGCCGCCGTGCCAGTCGACGCCAACGATAGCGCTCGCCCCCGGCCCGAGTTGCGAAAGTGTATCCCGGATTTCTTGGAAGGTCGCCGGGATCCTTTCGCCGCGTTCCCAGCTTGTCATGCACGACATTGGTTCACCGACCTGTGGCGGGTTTGTACTGCGGCCAGCTTCGTTCTCCACACCGCGCCATCTCATTTCGGAGGCACGACTGCAGTCGCCGCAGTTATTGTTGGTACCGGGGAGGTGTGAATATCCCGGGTTTACCCTTTGGATCCATCCGGCAGGATCCTGAAGCGGAGTTACGGGGGTCGGATCACTATTCCCAGTTCGGTCGTACAGCCCCGGGTGACCATGATCGACCTCATCCAAGGTAGGAGGGGAAGTCTGACCCGGTATATTCGCGTTGCCGATGTTGTTACTCAGTTGTTGAAGGTCGTTCGCGTCAAGAACGGAGCCGCTGTTCGGCGGCAAGCCGACCTGTTGCCGTAATAGTGTGGTCAATGCCTCTAGGTCTGCCGCAGTGTTGACGCTGTTAGGGTTTCCCGGAGTCAAATCAATCGTCATGTCGGACATGCCGGGTCCGGCAAGCGGAACCAAGTCTGCCAACACCCAGTCGCCAGAGGAAAGCTGGTTTCCGCCGTTGAAATGCAGATCGACGGCGAGTTGAGCGCGTTCGATCAATTCGTTGACCTCAGCGGAATTGAGGTGGCCACCGCCGATAATCCGAACCGTTATCCGCAGAACCGATACCGGAGCACCGAGTGCTGTCGCGTAGCGCCCAACAATGAAGCGCCGATTACCGTTGTGGTCGGAGACCGGTTGAACACCGGCGTCGGGCTGCTGCGGGCGCAGGCTCTCGCGGGCGATACGTGACTGGTTTGCATTCTGAATCTGTTGGGGGGTGGGACTTGATGGAGGCGCCGACGACTGGGAAGGCGCCATCTGCGCGGGGCCGTTAGCGGGATTTGGTGCGGTCCCCCGGACATTCGCGGGCCCGACAGTAGGCGTCCTGGGAGTACCCGGACTCTGGCTGGGTCGGGCATCGGGGCTGTAACCAGGGTCGGGTGATCGGGTTGTCGGAGCCGGTGTCGGAGTTGTTGTGGGAGTGCCGCTTTGCGGTGCAGTCTGGGCGGAGTTGGCAAGCGTGGTGGAGCTCGGCCGACTGTCGGGGCTGGTTGCTGGGCGCGTTTCGGAAGCTGTCGGCGGGGTTCCGGTGGTTACCGGGGGTGTCGTGGTCGATCTGGGCGATGACGCTGACGGTGGAATTTGGCTTACTGGGGGTGCCGGCGTTGATGTCTGTGTAGCAGTGGACGGCGGGATCGACGCGGCTGGTGTTGTTGTGGGGCTTGTGGTTTGGGGAGCAGTCGCGGTGTGAGTTGTCGCTGTCGAGGTGTCCGTGGAGGACGGGCGGGTGGTGTCGGAAGGAGCGTGCGTCGGACTGTTCGTCGGGGTTGCCGGCTGGGAGGTCGTGGCCGGCGAGCTGGTGGTTGCAGCAGGAGTAGAGGTTGGCGATTGCTGGGGGGTCGACTCCGGGGCGGCAGTTGCCGCGGGTGCCGGCGATGTCGACTCAGGGTTGGCGGGCGTCGTAGGGATGGTGCTCGGTTGTCCGGTGCCGTTCGGGGTAGCCGAGGTCGGGTTCTGTTGTTCGGTGGGGGCGTTGTCGGCTGGAGCGCTCGCCTGGGTTGGGCGGTCCTGGGAGGGGAGATCAAGTGTTGATCCGGTGGAGCTTGGCGGATTGGGTGAGGATGTGTCGGCGGGTGCTTCGGTGCTCGGGTTCGTCGACTGCGGGTTGCTGTTCGTCGGTGTTGACGTGTCAGTGACGCTCGATGGTGTCGCATCGCCCTGGCTGAGTGTTCCATTGGGCGCGTTGGTGTTCGGGTTCGACTGGGTCGTGTCGCCGGTCGAGGGAGTGTCGGCAGGGCTGTTGTTCGGACTGGATGGCTCGGTGTCGCCGGGTGGGTTCTCCGAGGCTGCCGGGCTGTTCGGAGTCGAAGGCGGTGCGGAGTCGGTGGTCCCGTCGGTGTTGGATGGTGCGGAGTCGCTAGTGGGCGGAGTTCCGTTCGCGCCGTTGCTGTTCGGAGTAGCGGAAGGGTCGTCCATTGTTGGAGTATCGGGCGCGGTGGTCTGGGGTGCGGGCGCCTCGTTGCCCGCCGTCCCCTGTTCGCCTGTGGCCGCCGGTGCGGTCGGGGCGCCGTCGGTTCCGGCTGGCGTAGTGGGCGCGCCGTTCGTTGGGTTGCCGTTGTCGGTTCCTGCCGGCGTGGTGGGGGCTGCGCCGTCGGTGGGGCTTTCGGTGTCGATTCCGGCCGGGGTCGTAGGGGCACCATCAGCAGGGCTGCCGTTGTCGGTCGGCGACGGGTTCCCGCCCTCTGACGGCGTGTCAGTCCCAGTAGGGGATGTCGCACCAGGCGGTTCGGTGCCCAACTCGGGAACTGTCGGTGCCGTGGCATTTCCGCCGTGACCACCGGATTCGATTGCGCTCTGGACACCACCCGCGCCAGCGCTGGTGAACGTATCGACGCCGAAATCGAGCTGGAATTCACGATCGTACAAAGCCGCGCCGACGCCGGCGGCGGCTACTTGGGCCGACACGTCAGCGCCTAGTTCGGTGACCGTGCCACCGACTACCTTGCCTGCGAGTTTGCCTGCGGTAGAGGATGCGACATCGCCGAGAGCGCCAGTGCCACCACCCAGAACACCACCGACCGCACCACCGACCGCACCACCGACAGTCGCCAGACTCCAGTCCTTCCAACCGAACTTGTCCGCGGTGCGGTCGCCGTTGGAGACCTGGATCATCCGCGCGGCCAGGTCGACGCCACCTTCTTCCAATGCTTCGAACGCGGCGCCCCGCAACGCAAGTCGGGCCGCGGCTTTGGCGGCACCACGGGTGAGCATGCGGGCGATGAGTTGCTTTATCGCCGTACGGATCGCGACTTGCGCCGCGACTCGTGCGGCGACACCGGCGGCCGCTCCGACGCCGGTCCAGGAGGTCGCAAGGGCCGCGACGAGCGAGACCGCGGTCACGATCATCGTGCCGATGATCACGAGTTTGGTGTGCTCGATATCGTTGGCACCGTCTTCGAGCAGCTCGGCCTGCTTCTCACACCACTGCCGGACCGCGGTAAAAGTGGCTTGATCACCGGACAGTAGTTTGTCGCGGAAGGTCTGGATCGAGGTGTGGGTTTCGCCTTCGGATATCGCCGAGAGCACCACGTTCAACACTGTCGCGGCGTCGTCGTCGACAGTGTTGAGGGTGTTGGCCATCGCGGTCCACCCATCAGCGACCCGACGCATCGCGGTTTCGTCACCGTCGGGCCAATCACCTGCTCCGAGAACGTATTGCGCGACCCATTGCAGCTCGCCGGGAATCTCGATACCCATTTACAGCGAACCCCCTGCCTGACCGATGGCGCCGGCCTGGGTGGTGTCCTGGGCTTGGAAGGTATCGGCGACGGTGACCATGTTCTGGCCCAACTGGGTCATCGTAGTCGCCAGCCCCGTCACCGCTTTTTGGCCGGGATCGACACCGGGTGTGTAGTTCTTGGCGAACGCGGCACCGATCTCGTCGCCACCCCAACATTCACCTTCGGCGGCGATGACCGCAGCGAGGGCTTGGGCAGCGGTGGTGATCGTGGACGCGACCGCGACGAACCCGGGTTGGGTGTTACGGAGTGCTTCGGGGTCGACGTTGACCGAACTCATCGCAGGTAGCTCCGGTTACGGAAGTAGTCGCCTTCGTCGTCGTCGGTGTCATCGACGAGGCTGGGTGCAGCCTCCACGACCGGCTCGGGTAGCGGCGGTGGTGGCGGGGTCAACTGGGCGATGAGGTCTTTCATGCTCGGGGCGCCGGGGACCAGGTCGGACAGGTCCGGCATCGACCCGGTCAGCGAACTCAATGCCTGCTGTTGGATCTGCGAGGTCTGCCGCGTCAGTTCGCTAATGGCTTCGGTGACCGAGCTGCCCAACGACTCGGGCGTCGTCTTCTTGAACGCGTCCGCGGCGATATGGACCTCTGACACGCCCGCGATCGTGCCCGAGACGCGGACCAGGCCGTCGGCCGACCACACGCTTACCAGTTCCGTGGCATGGGACTGGGCGTCGAGCAAGGCGGCCTTCTCCGTGTTGAACGTGTCGAGCATCGAATCGATCTGCGCACGCAACGCGTCGTTGGAAGCCCACGTCGGCGCCGACCAGTCGTCGTTCATGAGACCCTCGATCTGTCAGGAAGCACGTCATGAGTTTGGACGCGCGGGAGTCGTTTGCGGTTGCATTATGTGACGCACGTCTCGCGTGAGGACGGGGATCGTCATGGAGCCGAAGTATTCGACCCCGGCCGGGTCGCCGAGCAATTCGGCGAAATCGAGAAGTGGTTGCGGGGCAATCTTGCGACGGTGGCGATCGGCGGGGCGTTGTTGTCCGACGACGCCAGCGAAGCGACCAGCAGCAATCGCTGCCAGGCTCACTGATTCCAGACAACAAGCCGTCGCCCAAATGATTTGGGTCCGACGAAGCGGTGAAGCCGCATAAGGAGTGAAGGTGCGTACTCGGAAACGGATGAGCGGTCGGCTGCTGTCGACGTTCGTGGCCGCGATAGTTTTGACCCCGGTAGTGGCATGTAGTTCTTCTTCGAGCGGTGAACAAATCTCCGTTCAGGACGGGAACCCTGCATTGACGGCAGCTTTCGCTCGCCTCTTGGAGGAACGGGGAACCGCTCGATTGGGCGACATCGTCACATCATCGGGAATTCAGATCGGCGCGTGGGACCGCATGTACAGCTTCAGTTCCCCCAACACCAGTGACAAGCTCAACCGAACACTGGGGACGGACGGAGCGAAATGGACCGGGCTACACACCCACTCCGAATCGACGACACAGGTGTTCGTACACGAGGGCAAGGTTGTCCTCGCCTACGACGACAGACAGCGAGGTCCGATCGTCAAGCGGCTGACCTACGCAACTCCGGATTCCCTCGTGAGCCCGAAGTCAGCGGTAACCAAGGGCATGGGGGGCGACCAAACGATCTGGTACCTGGAGATACAAGGATCCTCGTGATCGGGCGCCCTTGACTCGCAGGTAGGTTCGTTTACGGAAGTAGTCGCCCTCGTCATCGTCGGTGTCATCGACGAGGGCTGAGGCGCGAGGACGGGGATTGTCATGGAGCCGAAGTATTCGACCCCGGCCGGGTCGGTCGCCGAGCAGTTCGGCGAAATCGAGAAGTGGTTGCGGGGCAATCTTGCGACGGTGGCGATCGGCGGGGCGACAGAAGAGCAGATTCGGGCGACCGCTGTCGCGACCGGTCGGTCATGGCCTGCCGAGTTGGTCCAGCTCTATACCTTGATCAACGGGTTTCCCGCCGAACAGTGGGTGCGGTTGTTGCCCGGCGACGAACTGTTCGATCTGGATCGCGTTCTCAGTGAGCGTCAGCTCGAGCTGGAGGTGTGGGGGCCGATGGCTGAGGAGATGGGGTTCGAGGTCGATCCCGACGGCCAGGCGGGCGACCCGGCGGGGACATATCTGCCTGAGTTCATCCCCTTCGCGGGTGCGGACGGCTACCTGCTGTTCGTCGATACCCGGCCGGGCGAGCTATACGGCTGCGTCACCCGGTTCGAGAAGGTCGATGCCGATGACGCGGGCCCGTTATGGGTGTCGATCAGCGCGATGTTGACCGACCTCGCGACGAGCTTGCGCACCGGGTCCGAGTTCGACGGCTATTCGAGGCCGACCGTTGTCGACGGCCAGCTGGATTGGCGGTGAGGTCAGCGGAGCACCCAGGGGTGCCGGTGTCGTAACCATCCCTGCCCGCTTCCCCGCACCGAACCCCGATTTGCGTCCTCGGCCAACACAATTGGCCCCACGCCCGTTTCGGCGTGTGGCGATGTCGGACCTGGGCGAAGGTGTGCACTCCCGAACCGACCAGGTGCGTACGTGCGAGGCGTACGACGAAGGTGCTCGCAGGAGGCTGGGTTAACAGGGTTGTCTGTCCCTCGGTCGGGCTCTCCGATAACGACCGACAGGAGCGGCCAGGCCCAGGACACGACACAGATAGCCCGTCGTCAGGGCAGACTTCACCCCCGAAACGACGAAAGCCCGACGCATGGAGCGCCGAGCCGTTGCATGTAGGATTTCATCCCACGGTGCGAACAGCTAGTGACTGTTTCGTACCCAGGCCGTTCGGTGAGTTGGTAGCTCACCGGGCGGCCGTTCTTGTTCGTGTGACGCTACACACTCCCGCGCGCACTAGCAACTAGCGAGTTCCCCCTCTGGCCAGGGACTTCCGTGCGAACGGGCGCCCAGGCGATCGCTGGGGCACCCGTTCACAAGGAGATCTTCGGACGTAGGTCAGCGGGTCGGTGAGCCCACGATGATGCTCCCGACGTTGCACTCTTCGAGTTCGTCGAGGCCGGTGGCGGCGGCGAAGGCGGCGGTGTCGCTGAAGCCCTGGGCGACGACGCCGAGGTTCATGGCGGTAGCGGTGAGGTAGACGGTCTGCATGAGGACGCCGACGTGTTTGAGGATGTTGGCGTAGGCGACCTGTTCGTAGCTCCACATGACGCGGCCCGCGCGGGCCGAAACCAGCAGCAGGACTTGGGGTTGCGCGCCGCCTGCCAAGGTCGCGGAGGTGGATTTCAGGAGCTTCTGGACGGCGGGGGAGTCGGCGGGCGCTACGAGGCGCAGGGCGTGGTCGGCCGAATCGTAGTGGTACATACCGTTTTCCAGGCCTGCGACATTGCGCACCACGGGGTAGATCTCGAGTTCGTAGGCGCCGCCACCGGAGGGGTAGGGGCGGGAGCCGTCTTCGCGGGTGCGGGCGGTGCGGAAGAGCAACTCGGCCAATTGAACTGAGGTGATGGGGGCGGCGTCGTCGAAGGCGCGGGTGGAGACGCGGTCTTCGATGGTGGCGGCGAGGCTCGGGTCGCAGACGCGCAGCGAGACCAGGTCGGGCTTCGCGAGGGCGATCGGGTCGCTCGCGAATGACGCGTGGCGCGAAGGCAATTCGGCGAACTGGCCGTCGGCCCAGCGGGTGGGGCCGAAGTCGTCCCAGGTGATCGTGCGGGCGCCGAGGGTGCTGCGGCGGTGGAACCACAGGTCGGGGGTGTTCCAGGAGCGGGTGGTGAACTCGCGCTCCTCCTCGTCGCCGTCCACCAGGAAACCGCACCACTGCAGATCCGCCATGAACTGGGTTTTCACGGCGGCGGGAACCGGGGAGTCGGCGGCGAGGGGACCGTCGAGCAGGGCCAGTAGGCGCGGGTCGTGGATGCGCAGGTCGCACCAGGACCGCGGGTGTTCGAGCACGAAGCCCTGGTTGTCGCGGTGCAGGACAGCGAATTTCGACAGCGTCGCCGACCAGGTGGGCAAGGCCGCCTCGGGGCGCGGGGCGGGGTCGGCGAAGGGGCGGATGCTGTAGAGGTCGCGGCCGCCGTCGCGCACCGTCACCGAGAGCCAGCCGCCATCGGTGAGCTTGCGCATCAGGGCGGTGATGTCGTCACCCGCCGCCGCGGTCGCCATCTCCGCCGCTGTCGCCGGGCCCTGGTTCAGGGTTTTCAGCGCCTGCAGCGCACCCGCGCCCAGACCGGTGAGCTTCTCGTTGCGCGGCGGGTTCAGCAGCACCGCGCCTGCGGGAGTCGTGAGGCAGGTGACGCCCGCGCGGAGGGCGAATCGGGTCTGGGCGGGGTATGCGGAGGCGAGCACGGCGAGTCCTTGCTGGGTCGAACGGTTTCGGTTCCTACTTCGAAGCGGCGGCGAACGCGGGCTCCAGCTTGTCCAACATGTACGGCACCGACAGTGCGCTCGGCTGGTTGATCGCGCTGATCTCCTGCGTGGTCAGGAACACGACCGAACCCTTGCGCACCGAAGGCAGATCGGCGTAACCCGGCAGCTGCCGGTACTTCTCGTCGAGACCGGGGGAGTAACCGGCCAGCAGCAGGTCGGCGGACAGCTCGTCGACCCGCTCCGGCGACAGCGCAAGGCGACCCTGGTTGGCAGGCAGCGCGGTGAGGTTGGCCGGGATGCCCATGCCCAGTGCGGTGAACACCTTGGCCGAGCCGTCGTTGGGGTCGGTCAGCACCATCAGCTGCGCGGGGCTCGCCAGCCAGGTGCTGGCGAAGGTCTTGCCCTTCAGGCCGGGGTTGGCGGTGACGATGCCGGCGATCTTGTCGTCGACCTTCTTGATCACCGCGCTCGCGTCGGACTCCTTGTGCAGCACCTTGCCCAGCGCGGTGACCTGGTCCTGCCACGGGGTGACAGCGTCCTTGGTCAGCGCGGGCAGGGTGGGGGCGACCTTGGACAGGTCGTCGTAGGTCTTCTGATCGGCGATGAACGGGTCGGCCAGGATCAGGTCCGGCTCGAGTGCCGCGACCTGCTCGGCGATATTGCCGGTGGTGTTGAGCGCGGTGGCCTGCTTCAGGGATTCCGGGGTCCACGGCGGGGTGCTCTTGGAGACCGCGGAGACATTGTCGATGTAGCCGACGGGGACCACGCCGAGCGCGAGGGAGCTGTCGAGCCACTGGTTGCCGAGGGCGACGATCTTCTTCGGGGTGCCGGGGACGGTGGTTTCGCCGCGGGCGTGGGTGATGGTCACCGCTTCGCTCTCGGTGGTCACCTCGTCAGTGGAGCCGCAGGCGACGACACCGAGGGTGAGGGCACCGGCGAGCGCGGTCAGCGCCGCGCGTCGCCAGCCGCGCGAAGTCCGAACAGTCGTCATGGGTGCACCCTCCGTAGAGCAAGTTCCAGCGTAAGTCAGCCTAGGCTAACCTACGTACGTTTTCGGTGGTCAATCGATGGTCGAAGGCGCGTGCCGCATGTCCGGCGCAGGTGCTCGAGCCGGGTTAGACTGCGCCGAATTTCGGCCGTCGTGGGATGGGATGCATGCGTGGAGACGTCTAGAGACTGGAGCGTCGAGTGGTTCGAGAGCCTGAAATGGCTCGGGATCGCCTTCCTCATCACCGCAGTGGCATTCGTGGTGATCGCCGTACTGCTGCTCAGGCTGACAAAGTGGGGTCGCCAGTTCTGGTACGTCAGCGGTGATTATTTCCGCGGCCCCGGAGCTTGGCGCACTTGGCTTTTCATCGCGGCACTGCTGGCGATGGCTCTGCTGACTGTGCGATTGAGCGTGCTGATCAGCTACTGGGGCAACGACATGTTCGCCTCGTTCCAGCTCGCCGCATCCGCGTTGAGCTCCGGTGACGACGCGTCACTCTCGGAGGCCAAGACCGGGTTCTGGAACTCCGCGAAGCTGTTCACCCTGCTGATCACGATCTGGACGGTCAAAGAACTGGTGTACTTGTACGCCAAACTGGCCTTCGACATCCGCTGGCGGGTGTGGTTGACCGAGCGTGTCACCGGCGACTGGATGGAGGGCCGCGCCTTCTACCGGGCCCGGTTCATCGACAACACGATCGACAACCCCGACCAGCGAATCCAGGCCGACACCGACACGTTCACCGTGCAGTCCCGCGCACTGGCGCTCGGCGCGGTGACGGCCGTTGTCTCGGTCGTGTCCTTCACCAAGGTCCTGTGGGATCTGTCCGGGCCGATGACCATTCTCGGCGTTACCATTCCCCGGGCAGCGCTGGTCATCGTGCTCGCCTATGTCCTGGTGTCCACCGTGATCGCTTTCTGGATCGGTCACCCGCTGATCCGGATCAACTTCCTGAGAGAACGGACCACGGCCGACTTCCGCTACGCGCTCGTTCGGGTGCGTGACGCGGCGGAGAGCATCGCGTTCTACCGGGGTCAGGGTGTCGAGCGGACCAACCTGCTCAGCCGATTCGCCGCGGTGATCCGGGTCCAGTGGGCCTACATCTATCGGTACATCAAGTTCACCGGCTGGAACTTCGTGGTCACCCAATCCGCCTATCTCTTCCCGTATCTCATTCAGGCACCGCGCTTCTTCAGTGGCTCGATCACCCTGGGTGGAATGAATCAGACCGCTAC
The DNA here is from genome assembly GCF_050320175.1 of Nocardia sp. FBN12. Taxonomy (GTDB): domain Bacteria; phylum Actinomycetota; class Actinomycetes; order Mycobacteriales; family Mycobacteriaceae; genus Nocardia. Next base: position 6,901,128 of record NZ_CP190048.1, read on the forward strand.
GGCATTCAGGGAAATTCAGGACTCCCTGTCGTTCTTCCGTGAGTCCTACGACGACTTCGCCGAGTACCGGGCCTCCCTCATCCGTCTCGATGGACTGCTGCTTGCCAGCAAGGAATCGCGTGAGCTGCCCAAGCTCGCCGCCGTCGACCTGGACGACGCCGTGCGCCTCGACAAGGTCGACGTCCGCAAGCCCGACGGTGAAGTGCTCATCGACGACCTGAATTTGCGACTCGTCCCCACTGACGCGCTGGTCGTCAAGGGCGCCTCGGGTAGCGGAAAGACCACGTTGCTGCGCGCGCTCGCGCAGATGTGGCCGTACAGCGACGGCGAGATCAGCCGGCCTGCCGGCACCGATACGTTGTTCCTGTCCCAGCTCCCTTATCTCCCGCTCGGCGATCTGCGGACTGCGGTCGAATACCCGGCCAAGGCCGAGGACGTCACCGACGAGACGCTGCGTGAGGTCCTCGCCAAGGTCCACCTCGGCCATCTCGTCGACCGCCTCGATGAAGAGGCCGACTGGGCGAAGATCCTGTCGCCGGGTGAGCAGCAGCGCTTGGCCTTCGCTCGCATTCTGCTGGTCCGCCCCAAGGTGGTCTTCCTCGACGAGGCCACCTCCGCCGTGGACGAGGGCTTGGAATACTCCCTCTACAAGCTGATTCGCACCGAGGTGCCGGACACCATCGTCGTCTCGGTGGCGCACCGCAGCACGGTCGACCAGCATCACACCCAGGTCCTCACCCTCGAAGGCAACGGTCCGTGGGAACTGGCGCCGGTGAAGGGCTGATCCGACATCGATCCGGTAGCGGCCGAGCAAAGCCCTGATCGGGCTTGCTCGGCCGCTGCGGCCCCGCCGAATTCTCTAGCCGCCGTACAGCCGATCCAAGTCGACCAATTCGACATCGCGGCGGTGCGCGGCCGCCTGTTCCAGCTCGCTCGTGAACCCCGACGACGCAAACAACACGATCGTCGAGTCGGCTGTGTCGTAGTCGGACGTGCGGAGAATGCCGGCGATATGGTCCAGCCGCGCCAAGTCGGCGATCCCTCGTCGGCCGAGGGTGGCTTTCGCCGCACCGATCAGCGTGATCGAGCGGCCGCTGACGCCGAGAACGTCGATTTCGTGCTTGGCGCGCCCCGCATTGTCCTGCACGGTCGCGAATCCGATGTCGCCGAAACCGTCGGGGCGGTTCAGTTCGTCGGGGGCGAAACGGCCTGCCCAGTCGCGCGCGAGTTGCTCGAAGTGGGCACCGAGGATGTTCGATCGGAACGTCGGCGCGGCCGCGGCCCAGACTCGCGCGGCCCGGCCGAATTCGAGTTGACCGAGGTGGGGCGCGGTGATCAGGCGGTCGAATCTGATCAGTGGGTCCGCCACGGTGATCGTCGGTTTCCGGGCGCGCAGGAGGTCGGACGCGCGGGAAATATAGCCCGCCGACTCGAGGACCCCCAGTTGGTAGCGGACGGCGTTGGCATCTCTGCCGATGGCGCCGCCGATCGCCGTCGGCGTGTGGGCGCCAGCCGCGATCGCGCTGAGAATGTCGAAATATATTGCGCGACTGGTGATTCGGGGATCCTCGCGGAGTAGATGGTCGACTTCGCTGTGGGTGAATACCCCGAAGTCGACGGCGAGGAGGTTCGTAGTCACCCAGTCGTCGAATTCGGTGACGCTGCGTGGAGTGCCCAGGATCAGCGGACGGTAGCCAGGGATGCCGCCCACCGTGGCATGTACGCGGAAGGCGACCTGAGGGTCGGCGATTCCCCAGAGATGGGCTGCCTCGCGATAGTCCAACGGCGGCATTCTCAGATCGAGCATGACGCGACCACGCAGCGGTTTCGCGCCCGAGAGCAACTCGTGCATCACGCTGAGCGCGGAACCGCACAGGATCAACCGGCCGGTGAGTCCGCTGCCACGTTGGACTCGGTCGTAGAGGTGTTGCAGGATCGACGGAAGTTCCGGTGCGTGCGCTACGGCGTACGGAAACTCGTCGATGACGACAAGCGGTGGTCTGCCTCGGGGAGTTGTTCGCTCGGCGACTTCCAGTGCGGAACGCAGCAGCGTTTCCCAGTCGGGTGGATCAGCCGACATGGGGGTGGTCAACAGGTGTCCGCTGATGTCGGCGGCGAAGCGACGTCGGGCGGCCAAGTCGCCCTCGTCCTGGACGCAGACCGTGTACAGGCCGCCGACCTCGCGACATGCCTCGGCGAGGAGTTGGGTTTTGCCGGTGCGGCGGCGGCCGGAGACGAGACCGAGTCGGAGTGGGCCGTCGAAGCCGCCGTCGAAGAGGAAGCGCTCTACCGCACCCCACTGGCGATCGCGGCCGACGATACGATCGGGCTTGTCCACTTCGCCTCCGAGTAGGTAAATGGGTTTACCTGAATAAGGGTAAACCGGTTTACCTAGTTGAGCGGCGTAATGCGGCGGATCGACCCCGATTCGGTTCTTCCTGGGGATTCACCTACACTAGAACGGTTGCCTGCGGGAGCTATGCCCTCGCAATCCGGCAGTGAACCCCCAGTGGTGGACAAAACCGCTGGCAGGCGCGCGTCCGGAGGGCGACTGACCATGTGCGTCGGGTCGGCAATCCGGCGTACGTATACATCCAGGTCCAGGAGGTGCTGAAGTGATTCAGCAGGAGTCGCGACTGCGCGTCGCCGACAACACCGGAGCGAAGGAAATCCTTTGCATCCGCGTGCTCGGTGGCTCGTCGCGTCGCTATGCCGGTATCGGTGACATCATCGTCGCCACCGTGAAGGACGCCATCCCCGGCGCCAACGTGAAGAAGGGCGACGTCGTCAAGGCTGTCGTCGTTCGCACCACCAAGGAGCGTCGTCGTCCGGACGGTTCCTACATCAAGTTCGACGAGAACGCTGCCGTGCTGATCAAGCCGGACAACGATCCTCGTGGCACCCGCATCTTCGGCCCGGTCGGCCGCGAGCTGCGTGACAAGCGCTTCATGAAGATCGTTTCGCTGGCCCCGGAGGTGCTCTGACTATGAAGGTGCACAAGGGTGACACCGTGCTCGTCATTTCGGGCAAGGACAAGGGCGCCAAGGGCAAGGTCATTCAGGCCTTCCCGGCGACCGGCAAGGTTCTCGTCGAAGGCGTGAACCGCATCAAGAAGCACGTCGCGGACTCCGCGAACCAGCGTGGCGCGTCCTCGGGTGGCATCGTCACCCAGGAAGCCCCCATCCAGGTTTCCAACGTGATGGTCGTCGACTCCGACGGTAACCCGACTCGCGTCGGCTACCGCACCGACGAAGAGTCCGGCAAGCGCGTCCGGATCTCCCGTAAAAACGGGAAGGACATCTGACATGACCACCTCTGAGCAGACTCAGCCCCGGCTGAAGGCGCGCTACCGCGCCGAGATCAAGGACGCGCTGAACGGCGAGTTCGAGTACGCCAACGTGATGCAGATCCCCGGCGTCGTCAAGGTCGTCGTGAACATGGGTGTCGGCGACGCCGCCCGTGACGCGAAGCTGATCAACGGTGCCGTCAAGGACCTCGAGCTGATCACCGGCCAGAAGCCCGAAATCCGTAAGGCCACCAAGTCGATCGCGCAGTTCAAGCTGCGTGAGGGCATGCCGATCGGCGCGAAGGTCACCCTTCGTGGCGACCGTATGTGGGAGTTCCTGGACCGTCTCGTGTCCATCGCGCTGCCCCGTATCCGCGACTTCCGCGGCCTGTCGCCGAAGCAGTTCGACGGCAACGGCAACTACACGTTCGGCCTCAGCGAGCAGTCGATGTTCCACGAGATCGACGTGGATTCCATCGACCGCCCGCGCGGTATGGACATCACGGTTGTCACCACGGCGACCAACAACGAAGAAGGCCGCGCGCTGCTGAAGCACCTCGGCTTCCCGTTCAAGGAGAACTGAGCACATGGCTAAGAAAGCACTGCGCATCAAGGCCGAGGCGAAGCCGAAGTTCGCGGTTCGCGCCTACACCCGCTGCCAGCGTTGCGGTCGCCCGCACGCGGTCTACCGCAAGTTCGGCCTGTGCCGTATCTGCGTCCGCGAAATGGCGCACCGCGGTGAGCTCCCGGGCGTGCACAAGAGCTCCTGGTGAGCTCGCGCTCCTCGTGAGCGCACCCGCCTAGGCGAATATCGAACGAAGACACGGACTTCCGCGTGAAGTCCGTGTCTTCGTGCGTTTCGGAGCGGTTGGTGCACAGCGGTCAGAGCGACAGCTCAGGCCACCCGATGGTGATCGGGAACGGGAAGTTGATGGTGATTTCAGTGGAGTCGGCCGGTGACCATGCACCGGCCAGGAGGTAGTTGGCCTTGTGGAGCGGTGAAACGCCCGCCGGTAAGGCCCCGGTCCCGGATGCCAGGCCATATACCTGCACATACGCGATCTCGCTGCGCCGCGGATGGAGGGTGACTTCCCAGTACCACGGTATGCCCGCGGCGGCGTATCGGGCTCGTTTGGCTTCCATTTCGGCAGCAGTGTTCGACGGGGAGAGAACCTCGCCGACCAGGACCGCATCGTCCGCGCGAACGTGGGCGTACGCCTTGTCCAGGCATCGATGGATCATGAAATCTGGAGTCACGAAGTCAGATTTGCCGTGCTGGCCGAAGAAGACGTTCGTCTCGGTGCGAACCTGCCAGCACTTCTCGGGCTCGTTGGTCATCGCGCGCTTGGCGTCTCGGCGGAGAGTGCTCCACAGCAGGTTGCTGGCTTCCTGATGTTCTCCTGGCCCACGCCGCGTCCAGACCACCCGCCCATCCCACAGTTCGATGCATGAGGCGATTTCCTCGGGGAGTTGCTCGAGCTCTTCCCACGTCATGTATTCGGGCAGGTCGGGGCGCTGGGGATGCGCGTTCGTCATGGCTCGATGATAGACGGACGCCACTGCGCCCCAGGGTTTGTGGGATCTCACCGACTTTTGATGAAATGTAGTCATTTCACTCCATTGAGGCGTGGCGGTGTGTTCTTTGGGCGGATGAAGAAGTTCGCCACTGTCGCTGTCTTTTCCGTCGCGCTCCTCGGGGCGCCTGCTGTCGCGTCCGCCGCCCCTATCGCTGATTCCGGGTCGGGAGGGTCGGGTTCGTCGGAGACCGCGCTGATCTGTTCGCCGATCGCGGGAATCCTGTTCGCTACCGGCAGCGTCGAGAAGCCGCCGCTCTACGACTTGCTCTGCATGTTCAGCTGAACGGGGAGCGGTCGATTCCGCAGCTGATGCCTGCCGGTGGGAGTTGGGCGGTGAACAGGTAGTCGCGTTTGAGGTGTTCGGCGCAGGTGCTCTGGACGTACATGGAGCTGTGGCCCGCGCCTTCGATGACGACTACCTGGGCCCGGTTTAGTTGGGCCGCGCCAGCTTTCGCGCCGGCTAGGGGAGTGGCCGGGTCGTAGCGGCTGTTGAGGACGAGGATCGGGGCGGCGGTTTCGCGGTTCCATGGGCCGGTGTAGCGGTCTCGGTCCTCGGCCTGCCAGAAGGCGCAGGGGGTGGCGTTGAAGACGGCGGTTCGGCCGAAGTAGCGGGACTGGAGGTCGGCGGCCGCGGCCGCGCGGCTGTAGACGGCGGGGTCTGTCGGGACGGTGCTGTCGGCGCATTGGATCGTGTAGAAGGCCTCGACGCGATTGGCGGGGTGGTCACTCGCGAAGAGGGCATCGGGGTTCCGGACGGGCAGGACCGTCACCGCATCGAAGAGGCTTTGCAGAAAAATCGCCAGGTCGGGGTAGGTTTCGGGGCGGGACAAGCTGCCCGCGGTGCTCACTATCTGGGAGAACGTCCATGCGGTTCCGTCGACCGTGATCGGGGCGAGGCGGGCGCGTTCGGCCAGTGCGATCCACTTGAGTTTCGGGTCGCCCGCGGCGAACGCGCAGCGTGGACCCGCGGCGGAGCAGTCGCGCAGGAAGGTGTCGAAGGTTTCGGCGATGCCCGCGGCGACGCCTTGCCGGGTGTCGAGCGGCAGATTCACGCCGTCGGCACCGTGGCCGTTCACATTGCCCTCGAAGTCGAGGGAACCGTCGAACGCCATCGCGCGGACCCGGCCGGGGAACATATTGGCGTAGACCGCGCCGACCTGGGTGCCGTAGGAGATGCCGTGGAAGGTCAGCGACTCGTCGCCGACCGCGCGGCGCAGTAGGTCCAGGTCGCGGGCGGTGTTGGCGGTGGAGGCGTGGTGCAGGATCGGGCCCGCGTTGCGGGCGCAGCGGTCGGCGATGTCGGCGGCGGCGGCGAAGAAGGCGGGTTCGTCGCGTGGATCGGTCGGTGTTCCGGGGAACGAGCCGAGGTAGCTCGACTGCTCGGCGGCACCGGCGAAACACTGGGTACCCGCGCTGCGCGAGACCGAGCGCGGGTCCCAGGAGACCAGGTCGAAGCGGGCGCGCAGTTCGTCGGAGAACAGCCACTGCCAGCGGGCCCGTTCGCGGAGTCGATCCACGCCGGAGGGGCCAGGCCCGCCGAAGTTGACGAACAGTGTTCCGATGCGCCGGTCGGGATCGGACGCGGGCAACTTGATCACAGCCAGGTCGATCTGGGCGGCCCCTGGGCGGTTGTAGTCCAGCGGTACCTCGGCCGACGCGCATTCGAACCCGTCCGCGCAACCCTCCCACGCCAGCGTGGGAGTGGCGGCCGCCTCGGCGAGCGGATCGACATAGGGATCGGCCGCAGCATGCGCGGGCGCGACGAGCACGCCGATCCCGAGCAGTGCGGCGAGTAGAGAGGCCGAGCCCCGGCGGCACGCACGGTGGGAAGACAACGGCCGAGCCTCCTGCGCAGATCCGACGAACCTCGCGAAGCTACCACATCGTGAGCAGCGCTCACGAACGCAAAGTGGTTGGTACTTAACACAATTCGATCCCTGGTCGGCCTCCTGCGGCGGCATCGTCGCAGGTCACCCGCAGTCCGCGAAGGGAATATCCGGAATTGATTTCGAATTTTTCGGTTACCGCAGCATTACCGGCATCTCATTTTTCTGTGTCTTTCCCGAGAATGTGATCCCGAGGCTGGTCGGCGATTTCTTTCGTCGCTACTGTCGGGGTGGTTGCGTGAGAATGCAGCGTGTAGATGGGTGTCAGTGTCGATCCCTTGCCGGACGAATGCAGAGGATGTGAGTTCGTGACCCTGACCACAGTAAACAAGCCGCGTGACCTGGCCCACCGGCCGCCGCTACGTGGCATTCCCGCGGGCGCGATGCCGATGGTCGCCTTTCTTTCGATATTGGCGGGATTTATCGGCGCGGCAGCTTATACACATTCCGCCGGATATTTCGTGACATTTATGACCGGCAATACCGAGCGCGCCGTTCTCGGCTGGTTCGACAACGATCAATTGCTGGCCACCGGTGCCATCACCCTGCTCTTTTCCTTCGGGCTCGGTGTGTTCGTCGCCTCGTTGCTCCGCCGACGGCTGTGGCGCAGTGGCCACTACGGAGCGTCGGTGGTCACCACGGTGGCGCTCGCGGTGGCGGCGGTCGTCGATTACGCCCTCGACCGCACCGGCGGATCGGACGTGGGATTCATCCCGATCGCGTTCGTCGCCTTCGCGGTGGGCGCGCTGAACACCGCGTTCGTCAAGAACGGCGAGACGAGCGTTCCGCTCAGCTACGCCACCGGAACGGTCGTCAAACTGAGCCAGGGCATCGAAAGCCATGTCAGCGGGGGTAGCTCGCGCGATTGGCTCGGCTACGGGTTGCAGTACGCGGCCTTCGGCGTCGGCGCCCTGCTCGGTGGCTTGATGAGCACGGTGGTGGGCGGTGAGATGATGTTGATCGTCGCCACCGGCGTCTCGGCCTCGGCGATCCTGATCACCTCGAAGGCGGGCGCCAGGGCGGACCATACGGCCGCGTGACGGAGATCGCCTGACCCCGGGTTTTGTCCTGACCACGGCATTGCCTACACTAGAGCGGTTGCCTGGGCAGATCTGTGTCCGCTCCACGTGAGCGGATCGCCCCAGGCGCCGAGAGCTCGCAAGAGAACTCATCCGGTCGGTAAGTGCCGACCGGACCAGCCGAATTGTTGTAGGCCCACGGTCACCTGCGTGCGAACGCCGGAGATGTTGCATGGGAACCGCAGCGAGAAAGGTGTCGAGGTCTAACCATGACCATGACTGATCCGATCGCAGACTTCTTGACGCGTCTGCGCAACGCCAACTCGGCGTACCACGATCAGGTGAAGGCTCCCCACTCGAAGATCAAGGTGAACATCGCCGAGATCCTCAAGCGTGAGGGCTACATCTCCGATTACCGCACCGAAGACGCGACCGTTGGCAAGGCCATCGTCGTCGATCTGAAGTACGGCCCCAGCCGTGAGCGCAGCCTGCAGGGCCTGCGTCGCGTCTCGAAGCCGGGTCTGCGTGTGTACGCGAAGTCCACCAATCTGCCCAAGGTCCTCGGCGGCCTCGGCGTGGCGATCATTTCCACGTCGACCGGTCTGCTCACCGACCGTCAGGCGGCCAAGCAGGGCGTCGGGGGCGAAGTCCTCGCCTACGTCTGGTAAGGGAGGTCAGGACTAATGTCGCGTATTGGTAAGAAGCCCATCGAGATTCCGGCCGGCGTCGACGTCAACATCGACGGCCAGGTTGTCACGGTCAAGGGGCCCAAGGGCACCCTGTCGCACACCGTGGCCGAGCCCATCACCGTCACCAAGGGTGAAGGTAATGAGCTCGAGGTTGCTCGTCCCAACGACGAGCGCGCGAACCGTTCGCTGCACGGCCTTTCCCGCACCCTGATCGCCAACATGGTCGAGGGTGTCACCAAGGGCTACGAGAAGAAGATGGAAATCTTCGGCGTCGGTTACCGCGTTCAGGCCAAGGGTTCGAACCTCGAGTTCGCCCTCGGTTACAGCCACCCGGTGCCGATCACGGCCCCGGCAGGCATCACCTTCGCGGTGGAATCGCCCACCAAGTTCTCGGTGTCCGGCATCGACAAGCAGGCGGTCGGTCAGATCTCCGCTGTCATCCACGGACTGCGTAAGCCCGACCCGTACAAGGGCAAGGGCATCCGCTACGCCGGCGAGGTCGTTCGCCGCAAGGTCGGAAAGACGGGTAAGTGATCATGGCGCAAACTGCTAACCAGAAGGCGAAGCGGATTCCGCTGGGCAAGGACGCTTCCACGAAGCGTCGCCTGTCGAAGACCCGCCGTCACTTCCGTCTTCGTAAGAAGGTCGAAGGCACCACCGAGCGTCCGCGCCTGGTGGTCAACCGCTCCGCGCGCCACCTGCACGCTCAGCTGATCGACGACTCGGTGGGCAAGACCATTGCCGCCGCTTCCTCGATCGAGGCCGACGTGCGCGCGCTCGAAGGTGACAAGTCCGCCAAGGGCGCGAAGGTCGGTCAGCTGATCGCCGAGCGTGCCAAGGCTGCCGGTATCGAGGCGGTCGTGTTCGACCGTGGTGGTCACGACTACCACGGCCGTATCGCGGCGCTGGCCGATGCCGCTCGTGAAGGCGGGCTGAAGTTCTGATGACCATTATTTCCAACGGAAGGAACGTCTGATGCCGGGACGTCAGCGGCGTGACGGCGGCAGCGGACCCGCCGGACCCAACAGCAACTCCAACAGCAACGCCGGAGGCCCCGAGGGCAACCGTCGTGGCGGTGGCGATCGTCGCGGTGGCGGCGACCGTCGTGACAATGCGGCCGAGAAGAACCAGCTCGAGCGCGTAGTCGCGATCAACCGTGTCTCCAAGGTCGTGAAGGGTGGTCGTCGCTTCAGCTTCACCGCCCTCGTGATCGTCGGTGACGGCAACGGTCTGGTCGGCGTCGGCTACGGCAAGGCCAAGGAAGTTCCCGCGGCCATCCAGAAGGGCGTCGAGGAGGCTCGTAAGAGCTTCTTCCGCGTCCCGATGATCGGCTCGACCATCACCCACCCGGTTCAGGGTGAGGCGGCGGCCGGTGTGGTCATGCTGCGTCCGGCTTCGCCCGGTACCGGTGTGATCGCGGGCGGCGCGGCTCGCGCCGTGCTCGAATGCGCAGGCATTCACGACATTCTGGCCAAGTCGCTCGGTAGCGACAACGCGATCAACGTCGTTCACGCGACGGTCGCCGCGCTCAAGATGCTCCAGCGTCCCGAAGAGGTTGCCGCTCGTCGCGGTCTGCCGATCGAGGACGTCGCTCCGGCGGGCATGCTGCGTGCGCGTGCGGGACAGGGAGCCTGACATGGCTGATCTCAAGGTGACTCAGATCAAGAGCACGATCGGTGCCAAGTCGAACCAGCGCGACAGCCTGCGGACGCTTGGTCTGCGGAAGATCCGCCAGTCGGTGGTTCGTGAGGACAACGCTCAGAACCGCGGTCTGATCAACGTCGTGCGCCACCTCGTAACAGTTGAGGAGGTCTAGACATGACCATCAAATTGCACCACCTGCGTCCCGCCCCTGGCTCCAAGACCGAGAAGACCCGTGTGGGTCGCGGTGAGGGTTCCAAGGGTAAGACCGCCGGTCGCGGTACCAAGGGCACCAAGGCACGCAAGAACGTCCCCGCGGCGTTCGAGGGTGGCCAGATGCCGCTGCACATGCGTCTGCCGAAGCTTCGCGGCTTCACCAACCGCTTCCGGGTCGAGTACCAGGTCGTCAACGTTGGTCGCATCGCCGAGCTGTTCCCGCAGGGCGGCGTCATCGGTAAGGCAGAACTGGTCGAGGCCGGCGCCGTTCGCAAGAACGAGCTCGTCAAGGTTCTCGGCGACGGCGAGATCGGTGTCGCCATCCAGGTGACCGCCGACAAGGTGACCGGCTCCGCCAAGGAGAAGATCACCGCCGCCGGTGGCACTGTCACCGAACTGGCCTGACGGTACTGTAGTCAACAGCTGACACCGGACGAGTCGCGAGCTCGTCCGGTGTCACTGTTAGAGTTCCAAGTGTTGTCTGCCAAGCTCGTCATCGGCTGACGATTCCACATGCTGTCCAGTGGTCCAGTCGCATGGCATGACCATGTCGTTCGCCAGGAGGATTTGTGCTTTCCGCCTTCGTATCGGCCTTCCGGACTCCGGACTTACGGCGGAAGATTCTCTTCACGCTGGGGTTGATCGCGCTGTACCGGTTGGGTGCCGCGCTGCCGTCCCCCGGTGTCGACTACCGCGCGGTCCAGGACTGCGTGAAGCTGGTCTCCGGTGGGGATTCCGCCGGTATCTACCAGCTCATCAACCTTTTCTCCGGTGGTGCGCTACTGCAGCTCTCGGTGTTCGCGATCGGCATCATGCCGTACATCACCGCGAGCATCATCATCCAGCTGCTGACCGTCGTCATCCCGCGGTTCGAGGAACTGCGCAAGGAAGGCCAATCCGGCCAGACCAAGATGACGCAGTACACCAGGTACCTGTCGGTCGCGTTGGCGATCCTGCAGGCCACCGGTCTCGTCGCGCTCGCCGCCCGCGGGCAGCTGCTGCAGGGCTGTAACAAGCCGATTCTGGCCGATACCAGCATCTTCGGCATGATCATCATCGTGCTGGTGATGACCGCCGGTGCCTGCCTGGTCATGTGGTTCGGCGAGCAGATCACCGAGCGCGGTGTCGGTAACGGCATGTCGCTGCTCATCTTCGCCGGTATCTCCGCGCGTATTCCGCTCGACGGCAAGGCCATTCTGGATACCCGCGGTGGTCTGGTCTTCGGCCTGGTGTGCGCTGCCGTGCTGGCGATCATCGTGGCCGTGATCTTCGTCGAGCAGGGTCAGCGCCGGATTCCGGTGCAGTACGCCAAGCGCGTCGTCGGTCGCAAGATGTACGGCGGTTCGTCGACGTACCTGCCGTTGAAGGTCAACCAAGCCGGTGTCATCCCGGTGATCTTCGCGTCCTCGCTGCTCTACCTGCCGAACCTGGTCGCGCAGCTGACCGGATCCAGCACGGCGACGGAGCCGAGCTGGTGGCAGGAGATCATCCAGAAGTACCTGGTCGACCCGAGCAACCCGGTCTATATCGCCATCTACTTCGGCTTGATCGTGTTCTTCACTTACTTCTACGTCGCGATCACCTTCAATCCGGAGGAACGCGCCGACGAGATGAAGAAGTTCGGTGGCTTCATCCCGGGCTACCGGCCCGGTAAGCCGACCGCCGACTACCTGAACTTCGTCCTGAGCCGCATCACCCTGCCTGGCTCGATCTACCTCGGTGTGGTCACCGTGCTCCCGAGCATTTTCCTCGGCGGGGGCAGCACGGGCCAGTCGGCGAACATGGCGTTCGGCGGTGCCGCGGTGCTCATCATGGTCAGCGTGGGTCTCGACACGGTCAAGCAGATCGAGAGCCAGCTGATGAATCGAAATTACGAAGGGTTCCTCAAGTGAGAGTTGTTCTGCTCGGTCCGCCGGGTGCCGGCAAAGGTACTCAGGCCGTCCTGCTGTCAGAGAAGCTGGGCGTTCCGCACATCTCCACCGGAGACCTCTTCCGCGCGAATATCAGTCAGCAGACCGCTCTCGGTCGCGAGGCGCAGAAGTACATGGACGCGGGCGACCTGGTCCCCAGCGACGTCACCAACCGCATGGTCGAGGCCCGCGTGGCCGAGCCGGACGCCTCGAACGGCTTCGTGCTCGACGGCTACCCGCGCACGGTCGACCAAGGCGACGCACTGAAGAAGATCCTCGAGCACCACGGCACCAAGGTCGACGCGGTGCTGTGCTTCGTGGTGCCCGAGTCGCTGCTCAAGGAGCGGATGCTCGCGCGCGGCCGTGCCGACGACACCGAAGAGGTGATCGACAACCGCCTGCGCGTCTACCGCGAGGAGACCGAGCCGTTGCTCGAGTACTACGACGGCCTGGTCGTGACGGTCGAAGGTGTCGGCGAGGTCGACGAAGTCAACGCACGGGCGCTCGCCGCGCTCGGCAAGTAGCTCTCCCTCCCCGCGTGAGCGGGGATGAGCCCCGATCGGAGTACTGAGGCCGGATGGTCTTCAACCGTAAGAAGAAGGTCGTGCCGTTCCGTTCGGCGGGCGAGCTGGATGCCATGCAGGCAGCCGGCGCGATCGTCGGACGGACGCTGGTCGCCGTTCGCGCGGCGGCCAAGCCCGGCGTTTCGACGCTGGAGCTCGACGAGGTCGCCGAGGCGACGATCCGTGACGCGGGCGCTGTCCCGTCGTTCAAGGGTTATCACGGCTTCCCCGGCTCGATCTGCTCTTCGGTCAACGACCGTGTGGTCCACGGGATCCCCTCGGCGAAGGAAATTCTCGCCGAGGGCGATCTCGTCTCCATCGACTGCGGCGCCATCCTCGACGGTTGGCACGGCGACTCCGCGTGGACGTTCGGCATCGGCAATATCATCGAAGCCGATCAGCTCCTGAGCGAGGCCACGCGGCTCTCGATGGAGACCGGTATCGCGGCGATGCAGCCGGGCAACCGGCTGACCGACGTCTCGCACGCCATCGAGCTGGGTACCCGGGCGGCCGAGCAGGCGCACGGTCGGCAGTACGGCATCGTCGACGGTTACGGTGGCCACGCCATCGGCCGCGAGATGCACATGGATCCCTTCCTGCCCAACGAAGGCGCACCCGGCAAGGGCCCGCGCCTGGTGGTCGGGTCGGTGTTGGCGATCGAGCCGATGCTCACGCTCGGCACCACCGACACCAAGACGCTCGACGACGACTGGACGGTGGTCACCACCGACGGGTCGCGCGCCGCGCATTGGGAGCACAGCGTCGCTGTCACCGAGGACGGCCCGCGCATCCTCACCCTGCGCCCGGAGTAGCTCCGCCGGCGACTTCGCCGGTGAATTAATCTTTCTAATCCGTCTGTTCGCCGGTGTGATCCTGTATCTCTGAGTGATGAGATCTCGCATCGCGCTGGTCGCTTGCGCGGCCACGGCACTGCTCGCCGGTTGTGCCGAGCCGCCGCCGAACACGCGCTACACGGGGTCGGGCAACACCTACGGCACGGCGAACGCGGGTTTCGAGACCTGCATGGTGACCGACGCGGGTGGTGTCGACGACAAGTCGTTCAACGAATCGGGCTGGAACGGGGTGAAAGCCGCGATCGACGCCAACCCCGGCGTCTACGGCTCCTACCGTCAGTCCAACAGCTCCGCCGACTACGAACCCAACTTGCGAGCCTCGGCCGACGACGACTGCGATCTGGTGATCGGCGTCGGCGGCCTGATGGCCGAGGCGGTGGCACAGGTGGCCGCGGAGTACCCCGATCAGCGTTTCGCGATCGTCGACGCGCATGTCGAGTTGGACAATGTCTACTCGATGGAATTCAACGCGGCCCAATCCTCCTATCTCGCAGGCTATCTCGCGGCGGGTATGTCCAAGACCGGCCGGGTCGCCACCTGGGGTGGCATGCAGATTCCGGCGGTGACCATCTTCATGGACGGGTTCGCCGCCGGGGTGGCCGGATACAACGCGGCGCACGGCACCGCGATCGCTGTGCTCGGCTGGGACGTCGAGGACCAGAACGGTTCGTTCACCGGCAATTTCGACGATACGAGCGCCGGTCGCTCGCTCACCGAGAACTTCATCGCCCAGGGTGCCGATGTGATCCACCCGGTCGCCGGGCCGGTCGGGATGGGCGGTGCCTCCGCCGCGCAGGATTCGCCGAACGTGTCCATGATCTGGGTGGATTCCGATGGGTACGAGGCGGTTCCGGAGTACAAGGACATCATGCTGTCGTCCTCGATGAAGGACATCTCCGCCGCGGTGCGCGTGGCGATCGACAATGCCTACGGCGAGGGCGTCAAGGATGGTCGATACGTGGGCACCTTGAGTAATGCCGGGGTCGGGCTCGCACCGTTCCACGACTTCGAGGCGAAGGTGCCCGAGCCGCTGAAGCAGGAGCTCATCGCGCTGCGACGCGACATCGTCGACGGCAAGATCGTGATCAATTCCCCGGCCGCCCCGAAGCTCTGAGGACAATCATGCGACTCGAAGTACAGGGCTTGACCAAGGCATTCGGCTCTTTCCTCGCCGACGACAGTGTCGACCTGGTCGTCGAACCGGGCCAGGTGCACGCGATTCTCGGGGAGAACGGCGCGGGCAAGTCGACGCTGATGAACATGCTGTACGGCATCCTCGAACCGACCAGTGGCCAGATCCTGATCGATGGCGAGCCGGTGCGTCTGCGTTCGCCGGGCGATGCCATCGCGGCGGGAATCGGCATGGTGCATCAGCATTTCAAGCTGGTCGGGCCGTTCAGTGTCGCCGACAATGTGCAGCTGGGGCGCGAACACGTCAAGCGGGGGAGTCTGGATCGCGCGACCGCGCGGCGGGCGGTGCTGGAGGTGTCCGAGCAGTACGGGCTGGCGCTCGACCCGGACGCGATCTGCGAGGAGCTGCCCGTCGGCGTGCAGCAACGGGTCGAGATCGTGAAGGCGCTGTCGGGTAAGACGGATTTGCTGATTCTGGACGAACCGACCGCGGTGCTCACACCACCCGAAGTCGCCGAATTGCTCGGGATCATCCGCAATCTCACGGCCTCGGGGATGTCGGTGATCTTCATCAGCCACAAGCTCAAAGAGGTGAAGGCCATCGCGGACACGATCACCGTGCTGCGGCGCGGGAAGGTCGTGGCCGAGGCTTCACCCGATGACAGCGAGGCCGAGCTGGCGGCGGCGATGGTCGGGCGGTCGGTCGTGTTGACCGTGGATCGACCGCCGGCGCAGCCGGGCGAGGTCGCGCTGGATATCAAGAATCTGACGGTGCTCGGCGAGCGCGGCACACCGATGCTCGACGGACTGGATCTGGCTGTGCGGGCCGGTGAGATCGTCGGGTTGGCCGGGGTCGAGGGCAACGGTCAGACCGAGCTGGCCAGGGCGGTGCTGGGGACTGTCACACCCGCGAGTGGCTCGATCGACATGGGCGGTGTCGCGGTCACCGGGCGGGACCCGTATCGGCGTATTGTCGCCGGGCTCGGCTACATCCCGGAGGATCGCGGCCGCGACGGGCTGGCCGCCGATTTCACCGTCGCCGAGAACCTCGTGCTCAATCAGTACCGCGACAAACCGCTGTCGCATCGGGGCGTAGTCGACGCGGCGGCGGTACGAACCCTGGCGGACAAGGCCATCGCCGATTTCGATATCCGCACCAGGGGGCCGGGTGAGCTGGTGTCGGCGCTGTCGGGCGGCAATCAGCAGAAGGTCGTGATCGCGCGCGAATTCTCCAGGCCGCGTTCGGTTCTGGTGGCCGCCCAACCCACCCGCGGCGTGGATGTCGGTGCCATCGAGTTCATCCACCGCCGCCTGGTCGCCGAACGTGATGCGGGGACCGCGGTCCTGCTCATCTCCGCCGAGCTGGACGAGATCCTGGCCCTGTCCGACCGCATCGCGGTGATCCACAACGGGCAGATCGTCGGTGTGCTCGCTCCGGACACGCCGCGCGAGATCATCGGCCAGCTGATGGCAGGCCACCGTCCCGCAGATCCAGCCCCCGCGAGCTGAGGACATTCATGCCGAGTACCACCACCGAGCCAGACATCGACTCACCCGGCGAGCGTAAACCCGAAAAGCGCGACGTCGGCCGCACTTTCATCGGATACCTGACCGAAGCCAACAGCGTGATGGTGACGATCTACTCGTTGCTGCTGGCCTTCGCGATCGGTGCCTTGCTGATCATCGTCTCCGACGCGTCGGTCCGCAGTGCCTGGGGCTACTTCTTCAACCGGCCCGCCGACGCGCTGAGCTTCTCGTGGCAGGCGGTGAGCACCGGATATCGCGACATGTTCGAAGGCGCGATCATCGACTTCGGGCGCCTGCAACAGTATTTCGACGGCGACGCGACCCTGGCCCAGGTGCTGCGGCCGATCTCGGAGACGCTCACCTACGCGACCCCGCTGATCTTCACCGGACTCGCCGTCGGCCTGGCCTTCCGGGCCGGGTTGTTCAATATCGGTGGGCACGGGCAGTTCATCTTCGGGATGCTCGGCGGGGTGATCGTCGGGTTCGCGCTTGACCTGCCGCCGCTGCTGCACGTGCCGCTGGCGTTGCTCGCGGGTGCGCTGGCCGGTGGTCTGCTCGGGGCGATTCCCGGCGTACTCAAGGCGAAAACCGGTGCACACGAGGTTATTTCGTCGATCATGCTGAACAACATCGCCACCTATTTCCTGTTGTGGGCGTTGGGCACCACGTTCATCCATTCGACGACCTCGCAGGAGCTGGTCTCCAAACAGGTGGACTTCTCCGGTCGGCTGCCACGGCTGCTCGGCTGGGCAGGTTCGGGCTTGCGGGTGAGTGCGGGGTTGCTGATCGGGTTGGCGCTGGCCGCCGGAATCTGGTGGCTGCTGCGGAAATCCACCTTCGGGTTTCGGATTCGGGCGGTCGGCGCCAATACGCACGCGGCGGCTACGGCCGGTATCGACATCGGGCGCACCTTCATCACGACGATGGGGGTGTCGGGCGGGCTCGCCGGGTTGGGTGGTGCCGCACTGGTGCTCGGGCTCAATCCGTACACGGTCAATCCGGGGACGGTCGCGGAATTCGGGTTCGACGGGATCACCGTCGCACTGCTCGGGCGGGCGCATCCGGGCGGGATCGTGGCCGCGGCACTGCTGTTCGGTGCGCTGAAATCGGGCACGTTGCACATGCAGCCGGCCATTCCGGTCGAGATGTCGACCTTGCTGCAGGCGGTGATCGTGCTGTTCGTCGCCGCGCCCGCGCTGGTGAAAACCCTGCTGCACCTGCGTACACCGCGTGGTGGGCTCAACACTCTGGAAGCGAGGGGCTGGTGAGTACCACTACCGCGTCACCGGTCGTCACGGCCGAGACCACCCGGCACAGCTTGGCCGGGGCGGTGTTGATCGTGCTGGGTATCGGTCTCGGCGTGCTGGGGCTGCTGTTCATCGATGGCGGGCGGACCACCACCTTCCGGCTGGATCAGACGGTCGAAAGTGGTTGGACTGTCGGCACTCTCGTGATCGTCTTGATTCTCAGCGTGGTGACGGTGGTGCTCGGGGCTGTGCTGCTCGCCCGGCCGTTGTCGCAGCGAGCGCACGGGGTGATCGTCGGCGCGGCGGTGGCGGCGCTGGTGATCGCGGCGCTGTCGTGGGTGGTGACGCCGGGTGTCGGGTTCCCGGTGGAGTTCGTGCTGGCGTCGACGTTGTTCCTGGCGCTGCCGTTCATCTTCGGTGCGCTGTCCGGTGTGGTCTGTGAGCGTTCGGGCGTGATCAACCTCGGGATCGAGGGGCAGTTCCTGGCTGGTGCGTTCACGGCGGTGCTCTTCTCCTCGATCACCGACAATCCCTACATCGGCATTCTGGCCGCGGTGATCAGCGGGATGCTCTCGACGCTGCTGCTGGCCTGGCTGGCGACCCGCTTCGAGGTCAATCAGCTGGTCACCGGTGTCATCCTCAATCTGCTCGCGCTCGGCCTGACCGGCTTCCTGTTCGAACGGCTCATGCGCATGGACCATTCGCTCAACGAGCCGAGCACGGTGCCGCGCATCGGCGAGTTCCTGCACGACATCGGTCTCGGTTTCCTCACCGACATCCCCGTGCTCGGCCCGGTGCTGTTCGACCAGAACCTGTTCGTCTATGTCGCGCTGGCCTGCGTGTTCGGGCTCTCGTACCTGCTGTTTCGCACCCGCTGGGGCCTGCGCACCCGCGCTGTCGGCGAGCACCCCGCCGCGGCCGACGCCGCGGGCATCGACGTCAACCGCCTGCGCTTCTGGAACGTCACCTGCGCCGGCGCCCTCTCTGGTTTCGGCGGCGCCTTCTTCACGATCGCCAACAACGTGGCCTTCAGCAAGAACATGACCGCCGCTCTCGGCTTCGTGGCGCTGGCGGTGATGATCGTCGGCCGCTGGAAGCCGATCGGTGCCCTCCTGGCCGCCCTGCTGTTCGGCTTCTCCAGCGCCCTGGAACGTTTCCTCAACACCATGCCCGGCAACCCCATCCCCACCGAATTCCTCGGCATGCTGCCCTACATCGTCACCCTCGTCGTGGTCGCCGGATTCATCGGGAAAGCTGTGGCGCCCGCGGCCGACGGCATTCCATACCGACCTGGCGACAAGTAGTTGCCCGCCGTGGTACTACCACAGTTGCTACCCTGGTAGCATTATTGGTATGAAGCTTAGCGTGAGCCTTTCAGAGGAAGATCTGCAGGTTCTCGACCAGGAAGTCTGCCGGTCGGGTCTGCCCGGGCGCTCGGCGGCCATCCAGCGGGCGATTGCCTTGTTGCGCGCACGTGCGCTCGAAGATGCCTACGAGTCCGCGTGGGAAGAGTGGGATGCGGCAGGCGAGGAAGCGGCGTGGTCGGAAACGCTCGCTGACGGCCTTTCCTGATGCGCCGCGGCGATATCGTGCTCGTTGATTTCGACCCGGTTCGCGGGAACGAAGTCAACAAGGTTCGTCCCGCGGTGATCGTCAGTAATGACGGCGCGAATCGGCGAGCAGACCAGTTGGGTCGTGGTGTGATCACGGTGGTGCCCGTCACCAGCAACGTCGATCAGGTGTACCCGTTCCAGGTCCTGCTCGACGATGTCGGGTTGCGCGTGGTGTCGAAAGCGCACGCAGAGCAGGTCCGATCGGTGTCGGTCGATCGGGTCGGCCGAGTAGTCGGGCGGTTGACCGCTACGCTCGCCGCGGATCTGGATCGCGCGCTTCGGCTGCATCTGGATCTGTAGGTGTAGTCAGCCTTCGAGGAGGACGGTTACCGGGCCGTCGTTGGTGAGTTCTATCTGCATGTGGGCGCCGAACTTGCCGGTGGCTACGGTGGCGCCCAGTTCGCGGAGGGTTTCGGCGAAGGTGTCGACCAGGGGTTCGGCGAGGGGGCCGGGGGCGGCAGCGTTCCAGGAGGGGCGGCGGCCTTTGGCGGTGTTGGCGTAGAGGGTGAACTGGCTGACGACCAGGATGGGGGCGTCGAGATCGGCGGCGGAGCGTTCGCCGTCGAGGATGCGCAGGCGATAGGTCTTGTCGGCCAGGGCTTTCGCGATGGCTTCGGTGTCGGTGTGGGTGGCACCGACCAGGGCGAGCAGGCCGTGGGGGACACCTTTCGACGCCGGGTCGATGTGTCCGACGACCTGACCGTCGACGCTCACCTGGGCGGTGGTCACACGTTGCAGCAGTACTCGCACAGGCACCGATCATGCCGGGCGGCCGGGCTCCGCGGCATGCCGGGGCGACTCCCGTGCACAAGGCGGCGTCAGATGTCTGGGCGAACGTGTGGTGGTCGACCGGCTTGCGCCGGTACCGGGTCAGTTCTCGCCGAAGAACAGAATATTCGGGCCGTAGTCGGTGAGCGGGGCTTTCTCCGCGGCCTGGCGGATGCCAGCGCCGGGGAGTTCGGTGACCTTGGCGAACATTTCGGCGTTGCCGAAGGCGGCTCTGACCTGGGTTTCGGAGGCGTAGTCGGCGCCGTAGTCGGCCAGTGTCGCGAAATCCAGCGGGGCCAGCGGGGTGTCGAGCGGTGCCTGCCCGGCCGGTCTGCCGAGGGCGGCGTACTGGGTGGCGACGCCGTTGTCGTAGAGGCACAGTTCGTAGGAGATCTTCTCGATCGTGGCGACGGTGAGCACCGGCCACTTCACTGAAAGGGCAACGGCGAGTGGGTGTTTGCCGAGTGCGCCGATCTCCCAGTTGAGACTCTTCACCGAAATCCAGCTGCCGGAAGACTTTTCGACAAGCACGACGTCGGCGCTGAGCTTCGTGTCGAGATTGGTCTTGGGTTCTTTGACGCCCCAATGCTTCTCGTGCACGCCCGCGAACCTGCCCGCGTCGACCGGTTCGGCCCCGTCCTGGGCGAAGGCGGCGACGATCGCGGCCCGCACCTGCTCGAGCCCGTCCGGTGCCGAACAGCGAACGGCGATCGCGCCATAGGTCGCCGAGATCTCCACCGGGCGTGACGGCGGCTCCGGCATCGCCCCTGCCGCGAGGGGTTTGAGACCGACGAGCGCCAATCGCCAATTGATCTCGTCGATTGTGGCCAGGTCGCCACCCGACTGGTACAGGATCTGCTGCTGGGTCAGCCGCCCCGCGCGTTCCAGGGTGTGCGCACCGAGCTTCACCAGCGCCTGCGTGGTCTTGACCGTGAGATCGAGTTCCTCGACCCGGGTTTCGCGCAGTTTCGCGGTGCTCGCGGTCGTGGTCACCTCGGAGTACAACGTGCGATAGCTGGCGATGGCTTGCTTACGCGAGCGCCCCACCATCAGAGTGCGCAACAGGGAACTCAGGCTCGCCAGGTATTTGCCCGGCTGTTCGGAAGTGCGCGCGTACATCCCCGCCCGAATCCGCACCGCCGACTCGCTGGCCGCTACCGCCGCATCGTGATCGAGCCGCATCAACCACACGCCACACTTGGACAGCCCATCGGCGCACATGGCCGAAACATCCGGGTAGTCCTGCGCGACCTGCCGATACGCCGAGCAGGCACTGCGAATGGTGTTGGTCGCGAGCTGTCGATGCCCGACCAGCCGGGTTGCCTGCTCGAACAACCGCAACGCGTCCTGCAACGCACCCGCGTACTCGTAGGAGACGTACCCTCCGACCAGCCAGTGCAGCCGGATCGCCACCGCTTCCTGCGCGGGCTCCAACGCCTCGGCCGTGCGATCCCGCCCCGACGGGTCGTCCCGGGTGGCGAGCAGACCCTGGGCCAGCTCGGTGAGTGAACCGGCCAAGCTCAGGTAATCGTCGGCGTGCTGGCTGCGGGTATTGGCGCGATTGGCTGCGACGCGCCGTTCGAGGTCGCTCAGGTCGGTCATGAGCAGTTCCGTCGCGACGTCAATCGTGGGCCGAGTTGACGTGTCCACGTTGGCCATGAGCAGTTCCGTCGCGACGTCAATCCTGGGCCTCATCCATTGGTCGAGCACGGCCGTAACCGGCCGATGGTGGTTGTTCGAGTTTGTCACAGATCGGCGACGGTTGCCTGATCGTCGGCGGAACCCGGATGTTCATCCTGAAGCAGATCGGTGTTTCCGTGTGGCTGTGCATATTTCGCATCGCTCACTAGACTGCGATGCGATCGAGCCGACTGCGCGAGGGTCGTCGGTGGGGTGCTGCGAGGAGCGGTTGGCGTGGGCGATTCTCCCTTCGAGGGGCTGGCGGGCAAGGCGAAGGTCAAGGTCGAGACGGGAGCCGCGCTCGAGGCCGCCAAGGCGTGCAGCCAGGCGATCGAGGTGTTCAAGGGTTGCCAGAATCTGTTCCGCGACCACGACCTCAACAACTATGACGAGTCCAAGCTGGGTGGCAGCCAGGTCGATGCCGGGCCGCCGCTGCGGACCAAGTTCATCTCCGAGGCCACCCAGGCCAAGGACCTGCTCGGGCGCTATATCGACTCGCTCGAGGACCTTGTCTCGATGTTCAAGGCCGCAGGCGAGTCGTACACCGAGACCGACAAGGGCTCGGGCGACAACATCGCCGCCCTCAAGGGCGATCTGAAGAATGTGAATTCCTCGCCCGGCGCCAAGGATATGAAGGGGGAGGTCTCCCAGGCCGGCGGCTATTACCCGGCGCATTGGGAAGTCGATGTCAAGGTGCGACAGGGCACCGGCATGGATATCAAGATGGAGAAGCACAACTACGACATCGAGACCGCGAACGTGCCGAAGCACGCGGGCACCGCGACGGCGGAATCGGTCGGCGTGCGGATCCCGGTCCGCGCCGCGGACAACATGTCCTGGCGCGATATGTACGACCTCGGTCAGCGGATCTCCTGGCAGGAGGTGGCCAACGACGCACCGATCTGGGAGGCGATGGCCCACGCCGTGCACGGCGCCGCCTACAACCTCGAGCAGAAGCTCGGTGAGATCACCGGCGACCGGTGGGAGAGTCAGGGCGGCGAGGCCGCCTTGGCCGCGATCACGACTTTCGGCAAGTCGGCGATGGTGGCCAGTGATTCCTTCAAGATGATGCAGCAGAATCTCGAGTACACGGCGAACTGGCTGTACGCGACGAAGGTGTCGATGCCGATCGAGACCGAAGACAAGTGCGACGACGATCTGCAGGAGAATCGCGATCGGTACGAGCGCCACTATGTCAACGGTGTGACCAACACCGAGAAGCTGTTCCCGGCGGCGGCGGAGCCTGCCGCGCCGAAGGGGCCGGTGAAGCCGCCCGAGAACAATAACAACAATAACAACAACAACAACAACAATAACGGCAATAACAATAACGCTGGAAATAACAACAACGGTGGCACCGGCAACAACGGTGGCAGCGGAAACTCCGGTGGTAGTGGCAATTCCGGAGGTGGCGGCCAGCAGCAGGCAGTCGCGCCCGACGTGGCCAAGCAGCAGGCCGCCCAGCAAGCCGCTCAGCAGGCGGCGGCGGCGCTCCAGCAGAACGGCACCAACGGTTCGCAGCAGGGTGTGAACGGTCAGACGTCGGGTTCTACCGGATCGTCGGGTTCGACCGGGTCCTCGTCGGGGTCGAGCGGGTCCGGCTCGGGCGACATGTCCAGCATCCTGTCCTCGGTGATGTCGGCGGTCACCTCCGCGGTCTCCTCGCTCACCCAGGCGCTGCCGTCGCTGGCCACCGCGCTGCAGCAGGTATCGGCCGACACCGGCGCGACCGGCGCCACATCGGGCCTGCCCGATTTCACCCAGCTCGGCAACCTGTTCGGGCAATTCCCCGACCTGACCGAACTGCTGTCGCAGTCGCCCGAGATCAACCAGCTGATCGCGGACAACCCCGCCCTCTCGCCGCTGGCGGAGTTGCTCGGCATCGAGACCGCGACGACAGCGGTCGACGGGGCGAGCGTGCCGGGGGAGAGCACCGAAACGGCTGAGGGCGAGGCATTCCCGCGCGCCTCGCTGCCCGATTTCTCCAATCTGTCGGGCTTGGGCGAGGTCGTCACCCCGCTCACCGGTCTGCTCGCCGAATCGTCGGCGACCGAAGCGCCTGCCCAGATCATCGAGGCGCCGGTCGAGTCCGTGGAAGTCGGCAGTACCGACTCGCTCGCGCACGCGCGGCCGGAGGCGCAGGCGTGACGCAGCAGTGGGAACTCACCGATATCGAATTCCGGGTGCTGTGGCAGCGATTCGTCGGCACCGATCTGCCGCGCCCGCTGACCTTCCAGTCCAGGACTCGCCTGCACGAGGACTACGAGCAGGAGAAGTATCAGGTCTGGCAGCGGCTGCAGGACACCGTCGACCCGACGCTTCGTTCGGTCTTCGATGTCCTGGAGCGGCCGGAAGTGTATGTGCGGCTGCGTGGTTGGCACGACCGGGCGCGCGACGACGCCGAGCAGTGGCTCAAGGCCAGGGCGGCGAGGGCCGGTGCCAACGGCTATCTGATCTACCAGCTGCCGGGTGAAACCCCCACCCACAGTGGTGGTTACACGGTGCTCGACATCGGACCGCACGGCCTGGCCGACGCCATCGTGGACCTGATGCCGGATACCGGTGCCGGCGTCGGCGGGGTGATCCCGCTCGCCACCGACGCGGGCACCGGCGACGAGTACGGGCAGCGATCCTCGATGTTCTTCGAGCAAGCCGACACCTCGATCGTCGAGCGCAGCACCGAGTTCTTCAACCGTCCCGCCGATCGCACCGGGACCATCAATATCCTGCAGAACCAGTCCATGTTCGGCTCACGCGGCATGCATCGCGACATCGTGGTGTGGCGTGACCTCCCCGGCGACGGGCGCTACGGCATCGATCTCCCCAGCGAGAACCCCATCGCTACCCCGATGTCACGGTCCGACCTGACCGGGAAGATCAACGCTTCCATCGAGCGCATGATGTCGCGCGTGGAATCGCACTGGGAGGCAAGCGCTTAGGGCACCGGCCGTTCACGGCGGGGTCATCCGCGGTTCGCACCATCGTGCGAGGCTGTTGCGCACGCATCGGAGTTGTGATGTGCTCGACAGGCATCACTTGTGGAGGGATGAGCGCGATGACATTCGAATACGACGCCGACGACTTCCGGACCGCGGCAGGCAAGTCGCGCAGTGTCGGCAATCAGCTCACCGGCATCATCAACACGCTGAACGCCTCGCTCAACGGCCGCGGAAATGTCTGGGGCAACGACAAACTCGGCCAGAGCTTCAACGACGGCCCCGGCGGGAACGACGGCTACGACTCCTCCTGGACCAACACCAGCGACAACGTCAAGACCATGGCCAAGTCCATGGGCGAGTTCGCCGACGGCCAGACCGAAAGCGCCGATTACATCGACAAGATGGAAAACGGCAACCGCAACGGCCTGACGTAGCCGCTCCCAGCTCGGCGCTCTCCTTGGGGGCCTGTGTGCCCGGGATGAATATCTACATCCTTTGCTGCTTCAGTCCCAGCGTGCGCAGATCGATGGTGCGGTTTCCGGCCCGCTCGACCCAGGCGTCGTACACCAGGGCGTCCGGGCCGGTGATGCCGTAACCGTCGCGGAGGCCGGTGACGGCGATGGCGGCGGCTCGTCGGCAGTCGTCCATGGTGACCGGGGCATCGAAGTCGATCCACCACAGGTGGGCGTTGGCCGCGTCGGGCTGGTGCCAACCCGCGCGAGTGATCGCACGCCAGCCCGCCGCGTCGGGCCGGCGCTCGGGTTCGAGTGACTTGTTGCCGACGAGTTGGGCAGACAGCACGTCCTCATCTCTCGCGAATTGCACGAACCTCCGGCTGGGCGCCGGCGCCGGTTCGAAAATGATCACGCGGGAGGTGATGGGGAGTTCGTCGAGCTCCGCGGCCAGGTAGTCGGCGAAGCTAGCCCAGTCGCTCATAGCTGTCCTTGCCGGGAGAGTTGGACTCGGTGGTCGAATCCGGTCAGCCATTCGTTGGTGACCAGGGACAACTTGATCGAACGCGCCAGTTCTTGCAGGAGCAGGGTGGAATCAGGTCGTGCCCAGCGCAGTTCTCGGAGGTCACCGTCAGCTTCGGCGGTTGGTTCGCCCAGTGCCGCGACCAGGGCGTCGGCCATGGCCGTATAGGTGGCGTGCACCTGTGTGCGGGTCTCGATCGTGTCGGGTCCGATTGTGCTGGCGTCGACTTGGAGACGTTCGACCAGTCCGTTGTCGGCGAACGCCTTTCCACTGGCCGGGCCGAGTCCGGTGTCGAGCAGGGCCCACGCGGGTTTGCTGGAGATGACCGTCCAACCGAAGTGTTCAGCGATCCGGGGGATTTCGGTGAGTTGCCAGGTCCAGTCGACGGCGCGCAACCGGATTGCCAGGTCGGCGACTTCTTCGGGGGTTCTCGTGCGCCAAGCAGTCACAGTTGTGTCCTGTCCGGTTGGAGTGCGGAGCCTTCGGCAGGCCGGTCGAGCGCGCCCTCTTCGTCCCAGTCCCTGCGCAGGAGCAGCTGGTGTCGAGGGCTGTAATGGTCTTCGCGGCGGATGCGGCCGGTGGCATCCCAGGTGCACCAGTAACCGACGGGCCCGGTGGGGGTTCGCATCCCGGCGCGGATGAGCCGGCCGTCGTCGTACTCGGTATGGAGCAGTTCGTCGACGCGAACGTCGTCGGCGGCGGTGTGTTCGGTGCGCTGACCGCTCTCGTCCCATTCCTCGAGGAGCACGGTCGTCCCGTCGAGGCCGAAGAGGGTGCGTCGGCGGAGGGTGCCGTCTTCGTGCCAGGCGAGCCAGAGACCGAAGTGCTGTCCGTGGGTCGAGGTGCCCGCGTACTTGCGGCTGCCGAGGGTATGCCAGGCGAGTTGTGGCCCGTCCCAGTGGCCGCGGGTGTACCAGGACAGTTCGACGATATCGCGGGTCACCCAGGTGTATTCGGCAAGTTGCCCGGTGAACAATTCGCTGCGGTCGTAGCGGGTGTCGGTGGCGGAGTCGTAGTGGATGTCGGGATCTTCGCGGTCACGCACGCCGGCGATGGTGGGTGTGGCGATCGCTCGAGCGTCGAAATCCTCGATCAGAACACCGTCGTCGTTCCAGCGTTTGCGGTATCGCAGGCAGCCGCTCGGATCGAATTCGTACTCCTCGACGATGCTTGCGGCCGCGTTCCGGAAGGTCCAACGGCCGCCCGGCAGGCCGCGGTGGTACTCGCCGAAGAACCGCTGACTGCCGTCTGGGAAGCGTCCGTAGCAGTAGCCCTCACGCACGCCGTCGACATACTCGCATCCTTCGACGATCGTGCCGTCCCTGTCGTCGACGATGTCGCCGGTGAACGGCTTGCCTTTGTACAGTGCCCTGTCGCCGTCCATCCGCACATCGGCGTCGTGGAGACTGATCTGGCTGTCCAGAAGTTTCTGGATCTCTTCGTCGTAGATGTCTTCGTCGTCAGCCAATGTGAACCCTCCGCTGTCGGACTGCTCGATCGGACCCGGATGCCGTCAGAAGTACGACAGGAACGCCGCGTCGAAATCAGGGGCGCGGGTGTCGAAGTTCTGGGGAATGTAGTCGAGGGCGCGGACGTGTTCGACGAACTCGGCGGGCAGGGTGAGGGGCTGTTCGGCGAGGTACTTCAGCGAGTCCTCGCGCCAGATCCAGACGCCGTCGGAGTACAGGGAGGGGCCGCCCTCGATATCGGTGTCCTTGGTGAACAGGTCAGGGGATTCGCCCATCACGTCGAAGATGGCGCGGACCTTGCGCATGTAGTTCAGAATCCGGTCGCGATCGCCCTCGACAGTGCCGGTGGGCGCGTCGAATACCGAGGGCAGTTCGTCGTGACCGCGCTCGTACATCTCGCGGTACATGACCACCGGCTTCAATTCCATTGCGTGCGTCCCGTTCTCGATTTCCTGGAGGCTGTGCGCGGCTTCCGTGCTCGTCGGCGCGGGTGCCCACCGCGCGCCTGCACTTCGGCGAGCCGCCGACCCCGATCCTTCGCGCGGACCGGCTGGTCGTCAAGTCGCCCGCGCGGGCAGGTCGATGCGGGCGGTGCGGGGTCCGTTTCAGCCGCCTGGCGTTCATTCTGTCGTCACCGCGACTTCGCCGGTGCCTGACACTGTTGTTGCGGCGGCGAACGAGTTGTGGTGTGCTCGACCGGGCATCACTATTGAGGGATGAGGGGCGATGGCGACGTTCACGGACTCGAGTTGGTGACGTAGCGCTCCATGATCGATCTCCCATCTGGGCTGCATTGGCTCTCGATTCTTGCCGGCATGGAGTGGCCAGAGGGCAATGAAGACGAGATGTGGGCCATGGCCGAGGACTGGCGCACGGCCGCAGACGGTCTTCGTGGTCTGGTCGACGATGTCGACGCCGCCAAAGCTGCTGCGTTCAAGGCGTATCCGCAGGGCGAGGGTGTCGAGGACATGCTCAAAGCCTTCGAGGGGATGGCCCGCGGCGACCAGTCGGTGACCAAGCTGGCCGAACTGTTCGACGTCCTCGGCGATTCGGTCTATCAGACCGGCACCGAGATCGAATACACCAAGATCATGTTCCTTTCCTCGCTGGGCTTGCTGGCGCTGGAAATCGCTGCGGCGTGGGTGTTTCCGCCGACGGCACCCGCTGTGCAGGCGGCCGCGGTCGGCGTGACCCGCGTCATCGCACGGGGAATCTTCGGCCGCGTGCTGGCGGCGATCCTGCGACACGGCGCGAAAGCGACGATCACCAGGGTCCTGAAGTTCATCGGCCAGCACGTGGCGATCGATACGGCGCTCGGCACGCTGCAGGAACTCGGTGTCCAGCAGTGGCAGGTGGATCAGGGCCACCGCAAGGAGGTCGACTGGAACCAGGTCAAGGCGGCCGCGGTCTCGTCCGCCGCCGGTGGTCTCGCGGCCGGCCCGTTCGGCAACTTCCTCGGCAAGAAACTCGGCGACGGGATGGCGCCGTGGCTCAAGGGCGCGATCACCGGCACCGGTGCCGGTCTGGTCGGCGCGGGCGGCGGCATGCTCGGTCAGTTCGGCTACGAGGGGTTCACCCAGGGGTGGGACAAGGCCTGGGACAACCTGCAGACCGCGGCGTCCGACCCGCTCATGTGGAGTGCGGGTGCCAGCAACGGCGGTCTCTCCGGCCTGAACAAGGCCGGGGCGAACTCGGCGTGGTCGGCGATGAAGCCCGGCCTTTTCGACCGGCCAAGCTTCAGCTCGCAGATTCGCGAAGCCATGGGGCCCGGCTACGACCTCGGAACATTCGGGCTCAGCGACACCGCGGGCGGGGACGGGTCGTCCAACCGTCCCGGTGGCGAGGGCGAGAACCGGGCCGGTGCCGACGACGAGGCGACCGGGGCAGGCGGTGACGACGGCGTGCGCGCGGGTGCGGGCGACGACACCATGGGCGACGAGGGGTCGGGTGAGTCGCGGGCCGGTGCCGGGGACGACAGCCAGTCGATGCGCCCCGCGGGCAGCACGCAGTCGCCCGAGGGCGACGCGCAGGGACCGACGAATTCCGAAGAGGGACGGGCGAATCAGCAGTCCGGCGACGACCAGCAGACCGCGGGCGACGGCGGCGCGGGTGCCGGGCGTCAAGAGTCCAAGCCCGAGGTCCATGGCGGCGAATCGCAGGTAGGTGACGGCGGTCGTCAGGACGGCGGCGGCCGCGCCGAAGGGGAAAGCCCTGCGGCGCAATCGGATTCCGGTCAGGACAAGTCGCGGGCGGGTGAGGCCGAGCAAGCCGACGGCGCGAGCGTCGGCGAGGGCACGCGCACTGACGCGCAGTCGAGTGGTCAGCCGGTCACGCAGGTCAACGACACACAGACGACGAACCGGGACACGACAACACATGCCGGGGCGCCGGTCGGTGCGGGCATGGCGGCTGCCGGGCCGGTGGCGACGGCGGGGCCATCGCCTGCCGCCACCGGTCAGGCGCCGGTCACCAATCAAGCCGCGACGCCGGCCACCGGCCAGCCGGCCGCGAGTCCCACTCAATCACCCACTGCGCCAACACAATCGACGTCGACACAGCAGTCGACGCCTGGCCAGCAGTCGACGCCTGCTCAGGGATCGCAGCCCGCGGCCCGCCCCGGCGCGCCGGAAGTCCGCGCCGGGTTGACCGATGGTGCGCAGCCCGGGTCCGACATCCGTTCCGGCGCACCGGAAGTCAGAACCGACAGCCCGACTGTCGATGAGTCGGGGGTGGCCGACTCGCAGGGCACCGCCGAAGATCCCGGTGCGCCGACCAACCGTCCCGATGAAGGCCGCGCCGGTGTGGGCGAACAGCGCGGAGCGGGCCTCGCCGATACCCCTTTGCAGGGATTGCGGGCCGCACCGGGCGAGGCGCCGCCGATGCAATCCGGCGAGTCCGAGGTCACCGCCGAACCGGTGCGCTCGCGGGATTCCGAAGTCAGGTCCGAAGCTGATCCGCTGGCCGATATCGCGCCGGTGGTGCCGATCGTCGGGGCCGATCCGGGCGCGAACCCCGCCCGGTCGGGCCCGGAAACGAGTCGTCCCGGCCGCGCGGGCGCCGACGACACCGCATCGCCGCGGGATCGCACCGACGCCGGGGATGATCGCAGGCAGCCGCAGGCCGACGAGGACAGCGGCCCGGTCTACGACACCCGTCTGCCCAACGGTCAAGGTGTCGTGCACCATCCGACCGGCACGGCCATCGGTGAGGACGCCCGTACCCACCGGGTGAGCGAGAACGTCCGTAACGACGGCTCCCACGACGTGGTCGTGCACGGGCGGCGTGACGGCTCGGTGACCCCGAGCAACGGGGACCCGGTCCACCCGCGCGATATCGTCGACGCGATCCGCAGCAACCCGAATTATGTTCCAGGAACGCCTATCCGGTTGCTCGCCTGCCACGCGGGCAACAGCAATGGCTGGGCGCAGTACGTCGCCGACCAGCTCGGTGTCGATGTCACCGCGCCCACCGACCGGGTCGGTGTGCGGCGCGAGCCTGGTTCGGACCCGGTGATCGATCGTGGCGGCGACTGGCGCACGTTCAGCCCGGAGTCCGCGACAACGCCCAGCGATACACCTTCGCCGAGAACGGATTCCGATCCGTCCGATACTCGTGACCCGCTCGACGGCGACGGTCCACCGCTGGATCGCGACCTCGTCGACTTCATGAGCGACCAGGATCCGCCGCCGACCCGCCCGGCCGCGATGTCGTTCCTCGATCCGGTAGTCGGCACCGACGGCACCCCTTTCAACCGGGCGCCCGAGGTGGACGCGCATCTGCTCGGCGTGCTGGATACGAACGACCCACTGGTGCGGACCGCAGGCGATCCGCCCCGGATCACCCATGTCGACGGTGAACCGATCGACGATTTCTCCCGCCGGCTCAGTGCCGAGCGTGGCGACGCGTTCGTCGTCGCAGCCACACCCGACGCAGCCCTGGTCGCCGAAAACGAGCAGCACAAGGCCAAGCAGACGGCGCTGGAAGTCCAGAAGGCGACGACGGGCCGGGCGGTTCGCGACGCCATCATCGCGCTGAAGGATGCCGAGAACGCACGCAAGCTCGGCGCCGAGGACGGCGAGGAGCAGATCCGCCGCGCGCAGGCCGACGTCGCGACGGCCAAGGCGGAAGCC
This sequence comes from Nocardia sp. FBN12, assembly GCF_050320175.1. GTDB lineage: Bacteria > Actinomycetota > Actinomycetes > Mycobacteriales > Mycobacteriaceae > Nocardia. The sequence goes on from NZ_CP190048.1 coordinate 6,932,248, forward strand.
GCAGCGGCCAAGGCCGCCCTCGACAACTTCATCGCCGCCGACAAAGCCGAAGCCGCGGTGGGCAATTCGCCCGCGAAGCGCCTGGCGAAGGCCGAAGCCGAGCGGTTGCCGGTGGCCCAGCGGGGCCACGTCACCTCCATCACCATCGACCGGCTGACCGGTCGCGTGTACGAGGCCGCGAACGGCCCCTCCGACTACCGCATCCACCCTTCCGAGCTGCACTCGACGTTGCGCGACGGCAACGTCGCTCGCTATCAGGACCCCTTGGACGTCTACCACAACGGTCGCGACCCAGCCCAATTCCCGCACCACGACAACCCGCTCGGCCACGCCGAGGTGCGCGGCACCAACGCCGCCCTGCACGACCGGGAACTGCTCAACCAGAAACGTGGCCCCGAGGACCAGCTGCCGACCGACTTCGACGGTCTGTCCTCCATCCTCAACTCGCCGTATGTACCGGGCCATGGCGAACTGCCCTGCTGCGCCAACTGCACCCGCGTGGTCCAGGGCACCGAGAGCACCGCGGGCCACATCATCGACGAGGGCGCGCCCCGGGTCGATCCGCTGCGCCATGCCGATCTCGAGCAGGCGGCACGCGACGGCAATCCCACCGAACCCCGGTTGGTCTCACCCGAATACCCGGAGACCGACTTCATGGGCGACGACGACGATGTCGCCGGTCCGGATCGTGGATCAGCGGATTCGGTCCCACCGGGGATGATTCGTGGGGACGATGGGTTGTTGCGTCGGCCCGACGATCGGCTGGACAGCTATCGGGATCCGGACGGGACTTGGCACCACGTCGATGATCCCGCGAACTCGGTTCGTGACAAGGGTTTCCGGCTCCAACGGCCCGAAGGTGGGTTTCTGCGCGGCGACCCCCTCGTCGACAGTGCGTACCTCTACGAGGTGCAGAAGGGCGATTCCGACTCGCACACCATGCGGGATTCGGATCGTGCCGACGCATTGAGTGATGCGTCAGAGCGCCGGATGGAACTCCAAACCGAGCGCAATGGGGTACGAGACGACCTCGATCGCCTCATGGGTGAATTCGACGTCAAGAAACGACACGATCTGGCGCCGGAGAAGGTCGCCGCGAAGATCGAGGATCTCACCGCGGACGTCATGGCCGACGAATCGCTGACGCCGGAGGAAATGGTCAGCAAGCTGGAGGCCCTGGCGGATCTGGAGTCCGCCGCCGAGCGGTACTTCACCCTCGGCACGGAGATGGTCGGCGTCTCGAAACTGCTGGGTGAGACAGCGGGACTCGATGTCGCGCTGAGTCGACCCGGTGCGGTGCTGCTCACGCCGTTCGTCGGTGCGTTCGACGGTGCCGGTGTCGTCGATATCGCGTCCTATGTGCCGCCCGCAGGTGCCGGTTCGCCGCCGACCCTGCTCGTGGTCGAGGCCAAGGGTGTCGGCGCGGGACTCGGCGGTTCGAAGATCGCTCGAGCGGAACAGGGGTCGCCCGAGTACCTCCGGCGCACGCTGGACATGGATCGGAATCTGCGCCGCATTCTCAACGAGATGCCCGAACAGATGCGAGCGCGCGGCATCGACCCCGACAGCCCCGAAGGGCGCGCACTGCGGGAAGCCGTGGACGCGCTGCGCGCTGCCCGCGACGACGGCACGCTGCGGGTCGAGTACAAGCTGGTCCACGCGTCCGAAAAGGGCAAGGTGACGGTCACCGAACTGTTGCTCGAGCGGGACGGCACGAATGTTCTCGCGGATGTGCCGCTGCCCTTCGTCGCGGATGCGGCAGCGGCGCTGAACAATTCACCGGCAATCGACGGCGATTCGGATATTCGGAACGGTGACGACCGGATCGACTATATGGATGACGACGATGTCGTGCCGCCGGACGCGTCTGATACCCCGGAATCGCGGACCGACGACACGGCCGACCTCGGGTCGGCGATGGCGAAGATCGCACCGGTGCCCGAGACCGCCGATTCGCCGGGTTCCAGTGATGTGCCCGATGCGAAGGCACACCTGCTGGGCGAATTGGACGGTGACATCGTCAGAGACGCTGACGGTGAAATCGTGTCGATCGACAACGAGTACATCGACGACTACGCGCGCAGGCTCGCCACCGACCGCGCGGCCGACTACGCGGCGGCGGCCGACGCCGCCAAGAGTCAGCGGGCGGCGGATATCGCGGCTGCCGAGGGCAAGCGCAGCGAAGTCGAGGGGCGGCTCGAGACGGCGAAGACAGCGAAAGCGGACGCGATCGCCGCGCTGAAACAAGCGGCGCCGGAGGACAAGCGTGCCGCGGTCCAGGCGCTGAAGCGCACTGAGGCGGCGTTCAACGGCCTGCGCGAAGAACTCGACCGCGCCCAGCGTGCGTGTGTCAGGGCCGCAGGCACCCAGAATCCCATCGGTCCGGTCATGGCTGTGACGATCGATCGCCTCACCGGACGGGTCTACGAAGCGGCCAACGGTCCAAGCGGCAGCCGAATCGAGGTCGGTGAGCTCCATCCGCGCCTTGCCGAAAACGTCAGGGCCACCGGGCAGGATCTCGCGGAGCTCGCGCGCGGCCAGAAGGACGATCAGGCCTTCCCGCACGGTGACGATCCGCTACGCCACGCCGAGGTCCGGACTACCAACGAGGCGCTGCACGATCGCGACCGGCTGGGTGTGCCGGCGGATCGAAATGCTATGCGCTCACTGGTGCACGCTCCGGTGAGTGTCGGTAACCGCGAACACCCCGGAATGCTCTGCTGTGCGAACTGCACCAGAATGATCTCCGGGACCGAGAGTGCTGAGGGGCACTACCGCAATCATGATGGCTTCGAACCGAAGGATCCGGCAGCCCCCGAGCGGCGTGCCGACCTGGCCGGCCAGCTGAATCCCGATGGCACCCAACGCAAACCGGGATTGGTCTCGTGGGACGGTGCGCCGCGTGTCGACGACGATGCCGACTTCATGGGTGACGAGGACGGCGAAAACCATCATCGCAAACCGGACTTCGCCGATCCGGAGCCGGAAACCCCGCAGCGCGAAGTGCGGATCGAGCTCGGGGACAACGGGGATGTGGTCGCGCTGCACATCCAGCTGGCCGACGGGCAATGGGTGGTCGCGCGCAACGACGGCGACGAGGCCACCCAGCCTGTGCCCGCGCGTAACGACGCGGGTATTCGCGAGATCGACAACCGCAACGCCCTGCGCAAGCTGGTCGATGATCTCAACGCCGGCTATCAGGGCCTGAATCTCAAGTACCCGTCCGGTTCCGGCCTCGATCATCTCGGGCAGACCGCGATCCGCGATGGTGTGACCGGTGGCGCTCAGCTGATCTCCGGTCCGGCACCGACACCGGCACAGCCCGCACCGCCGCCGGTGGACGGCCCGGTGATGGGCGAGCCGCCGCCGGGGGCAGGCGATCCCGCGCTGAATGTGGCGCGGATCGGCCGCGAGGGTCTCACCTGGTATCACAACCGTGAGCACATTCCGATCATCGGCGGATTGCTGGGGCGCGAGGCGGATTCGGCGGGCAATTACCACCCGGTGTACTTCCCCGACGGCACCGAATACCGGCCGTGGATCTCTGATGCCGATCCGAACGCGGTGCGCGACACCGTGATCAGCGAGCTACGGGCCAACCGGATGGACGCCGACGAGGTCCGCGACATCCTGAAGGAGCTGTTCGGCAACGCGCGCGATCCGCAGCTGCGCCAGGACCTGATCGACGATCTGGAATACAACGGGCTCATCGATACCGACGAGGCGCGGGCGATGGAGGACGCACCCGTCCCGCCCGTGGATCCGAAGCCGGAGCAGCAGGGGCCGCCGCCCGAGGGCGAGACGCTGACCGAGATGGCGGACCGGCTCGGTATCCACCTGCGTGGTGACGGGGCGGCGGAGATCCGCCGGGCGATCGACCTGCAGAGCCACCGGCTGCTGCGCGAGATCGGCGCGATCGAGGGCCTGGCCGACGCGGCGCGACGAGCCGACGAGGAACAGACCCGCCCGTACCGGCGCGCGGATCATCCCGCCGACCCGGCGCAGGCACCCGACGGGCGCGCGCTGTCGGAACCGGACCAGCGGCGCGCGATCGACTCGGACGAACCGCGCGACGACTACGACGACTTCGACGACGAGCCGGGTGCCTCCGAGCCGCGCCAGAGCCACTGGGGCGACACCAGTGCCCCACGCCCGGTGCCGTTCTCGCGGGAGGTCAGCTTCCTCGACAACGATCCGCTGGGTAGGTTCCTGCGCGACTTGATCGTCGCCTTCGAGGGCGTCACCTCGCTGCGCGACTACGACCGGGTCGGCAACGGCGCGGACCGGTTGCCCGAATGGGCGAGTTTCTCCGACGATCGGGAACCGGGCCGCGACGAGGCGCGGGCGCGGGAGTTCTTCGAACACGCGCTGCGCCGCGACCAGCTGCGTGACGAATTGTCCGGCTGGGCAGCGATGTTCGGCCGCGACCTGAGCGATCTGTCGGGCGACCGGATGGATCCGACGCTGAGCGAACTGCGGGACGCGGCGCGGCAGCGGGCGCAGAACCTGGCCGATTTCATCGCCGCCGCGCAGCCGATCCTGCAGGGCGACGGCGCCGAACCGGTCGGCAAGTCCTACGGCGATCAGGTCGCGCGGGTGCCGGACGCGGACGGTGGGCCGGACCGGCTGCTGGTCGTCGACGGTCCGCTCGACCGCGAGGAGGCGCTGGCCCGCGCGTTGCGGGACAACCCGGAGCTGGCGATCGACATCGACAACGGGGTGCTGCGGCCGGACTTCCGGACCGTGCACGCCGACGGTGCGGGCAGGCAGTTCCTGGACCCGGTGGCGACGCCGGAGGTACAGCACATTCGGCGCACCGTGGACGGCGCCGAACTGCAGGTGACGATGATGCGCGGCGAGGACGGCCAGTGGCGACCGGTCCAGCCGACGCCGGAACCGCCGCCCACCCCGCGCGACCGCGCCGACATGGTGCGCGAAATCGTCGATCTGGCAAGGCAACTGAACCTCGGGCCTGCCGCGCTACACCCGGACAACATCGACGCCACCATCCGCGAGCTGCACCTGGACAACGCGGTGCGCGCCGGGCAGGCCGAGGCACTGTCGGACTACGCCCGCACGATGGCCGACATCGAGACCTTCCACCTGATCGGTGACGCGCGCGATCAACTGGGCACCCGGCTCGGTATCCCGGCGGGCGAGCTCACGCCCCAGCGGATCGCCGAGGCGCTGACCGATCCGAAGCAGCGGCGCGGCAAACGCCAGCAGCAGTTCGAGGACCTGCTCGACGGGCAGCAGCGCGACCCGAGCAATACCGCCGGCTACTCCCAGCAGCTGCGCAATGTCGACGAGGCCGCGGTCAAGGCGGCGCAGGAAGCGCTGATCCAGGCGCTGAGCCCAGGGAATCCGGAGGCGTTGCGGCCGAAGGTGAGCAAGACCGACCCGCTCACCGGCCGGTCGAAGGTCGGGCCCGCCGACACCGGCATCGACCCGGCCAAGCTGCGCAAGCTCGTCACCCGGATGCATCGGCTCGGCGCGGGCGACCACGCCCGGACGGCGCTGGCTACCTACGCCGACGCGCTGCTGCGGATCGACCCGTACACCGACCACCCCGCAGGCACCAGAGCGCCCGATCCGCGCACCACCGGCGACCCCCACATCTATGACCGCGACGCGCTCCACGCCCTGCGCGATGTGGTCGGCGCCGCCGAGCCCGGTGCGAACCCGGTCGATTTCGCCGCGCAGGTCGCCGACAACGTCGCCCGCTCGTATGGCGCGGACGAGCCGGTCGGCCCGAACGATCCACGGCCACAGCCGAATCGGGACTGGGCGCGCTTGGTTGGCGTGGATGTGTCCACCGCCGACGACGCGAAGTTCGTCGAGATCTACGAGGCCTACCGCGACGGCAAGATCGAGAAGCACGAGGGCCTGAGCCCGGAGAAGCTGGCCGCCGAGATCGCGGCCATCCGCGCGGAGATCCGCCTCAGGACCGAGCGGCTCGAGCAGTTGAAGGCGCTCACCGACGAGTTCTACCGGCCGGTGGCGGACCTGCCCGCCGGCGACGGCGCCGCGGCCAGGGAGCATCCCGGCCCGCAGCCCGACGAGCTGCCGGCGGGGCGGCGGGGGCTGCCCGGCGCGCCCGAAGGTGGTGGGCCGAACGGCACTCCGCGCACGCAACCGCCTGGACCACAACCGGATTCGGGTCGACCCGACGCGCAGGTGCCGCCGGAACGTGGCACCGACCTCGACGATCGGGCCGAGGCGAAGCTCGATCAGACCATGCGCAAGCTGGACGAGGTCGCCGACGAACTCGCCGAACCGATTGCCGCGCTGGACGATCTGGTCGGACCGGGCGAGCCGGTCGATCCGCTGGCGATGATCGACAACGCCGTCGAACGCCAGCAGAAGCTGCACGATCAGGCCGACGAGCGCCGCGCCGATCAGGCCGATGCCGCGCTGGACGACACGCTGCGTGAACTCGACGGCCTCGAAGCGGACGTGGCCGCGCTGGAGTCGTACCTGCGCGCCCAGCGGGATTTCGAGGCCGCGCAGGCCGAGATCGCCGCCAGATTCGAGGAGCTGGCGGCTCGAGACGCGGAGGCCGCCGCGCAGCGTGGCAACGACCCCGACGCGGATTTCGCCGTGCGCGCGGCGGACCTGGCCGCGCTCGAGTCGTTCCTCGCCGCGCAGCAGAAGTTCGACGCGCTGCGCGCCGAGGTGGCCGAGGCCGCGCAGGTGCGGGCCGAGGATCTCGACGCCGAAGCACTCGCCGACAACCAGGCACTGGAGTCGTACCTTCGCGCGCAGCAGGAATTCGACGCCGCCCGTGCGGAAATGGCAGCCAGGTTCGCCGCAGCGGTCGAACGGCAGGGCAGCGGCGACGGGTCGACCACCGACGGCGTCGCCGGGGCACGCGAGAAGGATTCCCCCGGCGAGGACGGTTCTCGCGAGCAGGATCCGTCCGGCAACGACGGATCGCGGGACAACGGCGACGACCCGGGCGAACCACCCGCGGCGAGCACTGCTCCCGGCGGCCCGCCGTCCAAGCCACCGTCACGGCCGCCGACGGCGCCGAGCCCGGAACCCGAAGAGCCGTCGCAGAATTCGTCGCCACTGGACTTCGGCATGCCCGCGGCGGCGGCCGAACTGGCCGTACCCGGCGACGCCGCGCAGACTCGACCGGTCGCCGACGGTGTCGATGCCGACGGCGCACCACAACGCGCGTACCAGCGCAGGGACTTCCTCAACGACGTCCACCAGTTCTTGCAGGAACTGAGCGATCTGCCGCCCTCGACAACCGCCGACACGCCACCGCTCACGCCGCAGCAGGCCGAGCAGGTCCGCATGCTCGCCGAAGCTCTCGGTCTCGGCGACGCGCTCACCGGGCAGCGTGATCCGCTCGGGGCGCTCGCCGAGATCGCCGATATGGCGCGGGCGCGCGGATTCCTCGACAGCGCACTGGATCCCGACGCCGAACTCGGCAAACCGATGCGGTATCCGGACGACTACGAACCGCTCGACGTCGACGAGTTGCAGGACAGCCTCGACCACTGGCGGGTCGAGGGCGATCCGCAGGTGCGAGCCGAGATGGCCGAGGGCCTGCGGCTGGCCGGACTCGAGGACGGCGCGCGCCCCTCGCTCGGCACAGAACCGGAGCCGAACCCGCAGGCCACACCGTTGCAGCCGTCATCGATACTGCCGCCGGAAGACGGTGCGCGGCAGCCCGGCAGTCCGCGGATCGAGCCCGCGCAGCAGGCGATGGATCGCCTGGCCGCCAGGTTCGGGGTGGATCTCACCGATTCGGGTTCCCTCGATGCCGCGCGGTACCGGCAGTTGCTGCGGGCGGGTGCGGTCGAGGCGTTCGCCGCCGCGGTCCGGCATGCCGAGGCCGCTACCGATCCGCAGCAGCGCGCGCTGCGCGAGGCCGTCGCTCGGCGCTGGGCCGCCCGGCTCGGACTACCGGCCGACCCCGGTCTCGTGCGCGCCGCCGACGACATCAACCGGTTGCGGGCGGGGGTGACGCGCGACGCCGGTGATATGGCGCATCTGTATCAGATGGTGCGCAACACCCTCGACGACCGCGTGCTGTCGATGGACGTCGAGGGCGAGAAGATGCTGGTGCGGCTGGTTGCCGACGGGCCGGAGGCCTGGCACCTCGAACCCCTCGCGCGAGTCGAACCGAAGCCGTTCGGGCCCACCGTGGACAAGGCGGTCGAGGTGGCGCCGAAGAAGAACTGGCTGCGCAAGCTGTGGGACCGGTTCGTCAATCGTGGCCACTACGGTGAGAACCCGAAGTATCCGTCGGGATCGAGTATCGATGGTGCTGGTCAGTCGATGCTCGGCCACGGTGCCGGGCTGCCGCTGACCGCGGTGAAGGATTCGACGCCCAACGCGCCCGGCGGCGAGTACGACCAGTTGCAGATCAAGTTCAACCCCGCACGCATCCTCAAAGAGGGTGTGCTCATGTGGCAGAACCGCGAACTGGTGCCGATTCTCAAGCACCTGTCCTCGCGCATCGCCGACCAGGCGGGCGAGTTCCTGCCGCTGCGCAATCTCGACGGCACCGAGTACAAGCCATGGATCTCCGACGCCGATCCGGAGCTGCGCCGTCAGATCGAACAGGATCTGCGGGATGCGGGGCTGGAGCATCTGCTCGAACCCGAGAGCTTGACCCCCGCGGAACTGGCCGCGCGGGAGTCGAAGCAGCTGCCGGAATCCGCTGATCCGGTGCAGGTTTCGAGCAAGGGTGCGGAAGTCCCCCCGGTCGCCGAGCCGCTGCCGCCGTGGTTGCGGGAGGTGGTCGACGCGGTCAACGGACGGCTCTCCGACGCCACCGTGCTCGAGGCGCTGGCCCACGAACTCGGGGTGCGGCTCACCGATTACAGCGAGGAAGGATTGCGCAAGGCGATCGCGGAGGCCGAGTACCGGCTGTTGCGTCGCGACGGGGTGATCCAGGCGCTGGAAGCGGCCGCGCGGTTCTTCAACGCCGAACACGCGCAGATCCCGTTCCGGCCGGCCAACTTCCACAGCAACGACCCGCTGGGCGCCTACCTCAAGGAAGTCGTCGCGGCCAAGGGCGACCAGTTCAGCTTCCAGATGCTGAACTGGCGTGGGGTGAACAACGGCGGCGAGCTGCCCAACCTCTGGACCGACCTCGCCGACGACGGCAACGACCCGACCGTTCTCGCCGAGGACGCGCGCAAGATCTTCGACGACGCCCTTCGCCGCGCGGGGCTGCGTGACGAGCGGTCCACGTGGGCGCATCTCGCGGGTGCCGACCTCGAGGCGTTGGTCAACAATCTCGATGCCGAGATCGCGAAGGTCCGGGATCAGCTCGACAGAAACATCGGGGTGCTCGATGAATTCACCCGGCGGATGGCTGATTTCAATAACAGCGATACCGGCGATCGGCTCGTGGTCGACACCGAGAACGGCGAGATCGCGATCGTCGACACGGGCGCCGGGCACGAGGCCGCCCTGGCCCGCGCACTCGCCGAAGCCGACGCGGACTTCATCGACCGCCTCAACCGTGGCGAGGTCGACCTCGAGATCCGGGTGGTCGGAATCGACGAGAACGGCCGCGTGCATCTGCTCGAGGTCGACGCGCCCGAGGTGCGGCACCTGCGCACCGAGGTCGGTGGGCACCCGGTGGACGCGACGATGGTGCGCGACCGTGGCGAGCCTTGGCGAATGGTCGAGCTGCCGCCCAAGCCTGTCGAGCCCGGCGCCGAGGTGGCCGCCGTGCCGGATGACACGAATCAGCCTGTCCCGGAGCCACGTTCGCTGGCCGAAGTGCGTGCCGACATCGCCGAGGTGGCGCGGCGGCTCGGTATCGACGATCCGTCGAACCTGTCCGCGCAGCGGCTCGACTCGCTGCTGGCCGAGCAGGAACGCGCCAATCAGGTGCGGGCCAGGCAGGTCGAGGGCCTGGTCGACTACGCGCGCAGCGCCGACGCGATCGACAACTTCAACGCGCTGCACAATGTGCGCAGTGCGCTGGCGTTGCGGTTCGGCGTCACCCCGGAGGCGCTCACGCCGGAGGTGATCGCCCGCGGGCTCGCCGATCCCGCGACGCGGGTGGAGCTGCATCGTCAGCGGTCGAAGAATCTCACCGAGTACGCGGAGCTGCTGCGCGCGCTCGACCCGACCGCCGTCCATGCCGCGCTCGACGCGCTCGCCCCGCATCTCGGGCTGTCGCGCGGGGAGCTGTCGCTCGACGCGGACGCGCTGGCCGAGGCGGTCTCGAACCGGGCCGCGCGTGTCGAACTGGACGACCTCACCGGGCCGCTCGCCGACTATGCGCGCGCGCTCGCCGAGATCGATCCCTATGCCGAAAATCTGGTCTACAACCCGGAAGCAGATCCGCGCGCCATCGGCGACGACCCGCCGGTGCACGATCGCGACGCCCTCGACTTCCTGCGTGAAGTGGGCGCCGACGATCTCAGCGACCGGTCGCCGCTGCCTGCCGCGCCCGAGGACGCGGTCCCGGGCCCGAGCCGCGATCACGCCCGCCTGCTCGGCGTCGACCTGACCGACGCCGACGACGCGCGGGTCGCCCAGGTCTACCAGTGGTTCCGCGACGGTCGCATCGACAAGCACGAGCGCCTCACCCTCGAACAACTCGCGCAGGTGCACGAGGAGATCCGCAACGAGATCCGGCAGCGGGGCGCCGATATCGCCAGGCTGCGCGAGTTGCTCAACGAGCCGTTCGTCACCGATCCGGAGATCGGTGGTGCGGACACGCCAGCGCTCGATGGGCCGCCCGCGCCGGCCTCGGACGGGTCGTCGCCACCTGGCACTCCCGGTCTGCCGACCAGTGGTCCGGGCGCGCCTGTGCCGCCGGGGTTGCCCGCTGCTCCGGAAGCCAACGGCGACAATGGAACTCCGCCCGCCGACGCGAACCGCATGCTGAACGCCGATCCCGGTACGCCCAGCGCGGATGCGGGGGTGCCGCGCCCGCCTGGCGCCCTCGATCCCACGGCGAACGGTGCTGACCAGGCGAGCTCACCGTCGACCGGCGCCGAGGGATCGCGCGATGGCGCCGACGGATCGCGTGGTGACGACGAATCCGGCGATCCGCCCGCTCCCACGCCCGCGCCCGGTGGCCCGCCCTCGAAGCCGCCGGCGCATCCGCCGACCGCGCTGAGTCCGGAACCCGAAGAGCCGTCGAAGAGTTCGTCGCCGCGCGGCAGTGAACTGCCGAAGCCGCCCGCCGAGCTCGCGGTGCCCGGTGACGCCGACCTGGTGCAGCCGGACAGTGACACGCCCGCCGACCCGCCGACCCGCGCCCAGCAGCGCGGCGATCTCCTCGACGACGTGCGCCAGTTCCTTCGGGATCTCAGTGATCTGCCGCCCTCGGCCCATGCCGACGCGCCGCCGCTGACCCCGGAGCAGGCCGAGCAGGTGCGCAGGCTCGCTGACGCGCTCGGTCTGGGTGAAGCCCTCACCGGCCAGCGTGATCCGCTCGGCGCGCTGGCCGAGATCGCCGACATGGCGCGGGCCCGCGGATTCCTCGACAGCGCACTGGATCCCGACGCTGAGCTCGGTGCGCCGATGCGGTATCCCGACGACTACAGCCCGCTCGATCTCGACCAGCTGCAGGACGGGCTCGAGCACTGGCGGGTCGAAGGTGACCCCGAGGTGCGCGCGGAGATCGCCGACGACCTACGCCGGGCCGGGCTCGAACACGGTTCGCGCCCTGGTCTCGGCGCCGAGCCGGAACCGCACCCGCAGGCAGAGCCGCTGCGTCCGTCCGCGGTGTTGCCGCCGGACGACGGTGCGCAGCCGGGTAGGCCACGGATGGAACCCGCGCAGCAGGCCCTCGACCGGCTCGCCGCCAGGTTCGGCGTCGACCTGACCGATCCGGGTTCGTTCGACGCGGCGCGTTACCGGCAGTTGTTGCGGGCGGGTGCGGTCGAGGCGTTCGCCGCGGCGGTGCGCCATGCCGAGGCGGCCACCGATCCGCAGCAGCGGGCGGTGCGCGAGGCCGTCGTGCGGCGGTGGGCGGGCCGGCTCGGTCTGCCTGCCGATCCGGGACTGGTCCGCGCGGCCGACGACATCACCCGCTTGCGTGGCTCGGTGTCCCGCGATGCCGCCGACCTCGCGCACCTGGACCGGCTGGCACGCACCGAGCTCGACGACCGGATGCTCTCCGTCGACGTCGAGGGGGACCGGACACTGGTGCGACGGGTCGAGGACGGGCCCGACCGCTGGCATCTGGAACCCGTGGCACACCCCGAGCCGACGCCGCGGGCGCCGGCCGCCGAGAAGGTGGTCGAGACACCGAAGAAGAACTGGCTGCGCAGGCTCTGGGATCGGGTCTTCGACCGGCCGTACCTGGGCGAGAATCCGAAGTACCCGTCGGGCTCCACCCAGGACAGCGCGGGTCTGTCGATGGTCGGCCACCATGCTGGCCTTCCGCTGACCGCGGTGAAGGATTCGACGCCCAACGCGCCCGGCGGCGAGTACGACCAGTTGCAGGTCAAGTTCAACCCGGTGCGCATTCTCAAAGAGCTCATCGACATGTGGCAAAAGCGCGAGCTGGTGCCCATTCTCAAGCACCTGTCCTCGCGGATCGCCGATCAGGCGGGCGAGTTCCTGCCGCTGCGCAATCTCGATGGGTCCGAGTACAAGCCGTGGATCTCCGATGCCGATCCGGAGCTGCGCCGCCAGGTCGAACAGGACCTGCGCGACGCCGGACTGGAGCATCTGCTCGAACCGGAAAGCCTGACGCCCGAGGAACTGGCGGCAAGACAGGCCACCGAGCTGCCGGAAACCGGTGAGCGGCAACCTCTTCACGCCGAACCCGAGCGGACTCCCGAACCGGCCGAACCGGTGCCGCCGTGGCTGCGGGACGTGGTCGACGCGGTCAATCAGCGGATCGCCGACGCCACCGTGCTCGACGCGCTCGCCGGCGAACTCGGTATGCGGATCACCGATTTCAGCGAAGAGGGTCTGCGCAAGGCGCTCGCCGAGGCGAAGTACCGGCTGCTGCGCCGCGACGGTGTCATCCAGGCGCTGGAGGCCGCGGCGCGGTCCTTCAACGCCGAGCACGCCGACATCGCGTTCCGGCCCGCCAACTTCTTCAGCAAGGACCCGCTGGGCGCCTACCTCAAGGAAGTCGTCGCGGCCAGGGGCGAGAAGTTCAGCTTCGACATGCTGAACTGGCGCGGGGTGAACAACGGCGGCGAATGGGTCGACCTCTGGCCCGATCTGAGCGACGACGGTGGCTCGCAGACCATCCACGCCGAGGACGCGCGCAAGATCTTCGACGACGCCCTTCGCCGCGCGGGGCTGCGTGACGAGCGGTCCACCTGGGCCACTCTCGCCGCCGCCGATCTCGCGGCGCTGGTCAGCAATCTCGACGCCGAGATCGCGAAGCTGCGGGATCAGCTCGACACCAACGTCGGCGTGCTCGACGAATTCGCCCGGCGGATAGCCGATTTCACCGACAGCGACACCGGCGACCGGCTCGTTCTCGATCCCGAGCACGGCACGATCGCGATCGTCGACACCGGGGCGGGACACGAAGCCGCGCTGGCGCGGGCACTCGCCGACGCCGATGCCGACTTCATCGACCGGCTCAATCGGGGTGAGGTCGACATCCAGGTCAGGATCGTCGGGGTCGATGACCAAGGGCGCGTGCGGGTCAGCGAAGTCGACGCGCCACAAGTGCGTCAGCTGCGTGGCGAGCTGGACGGTCGCACCGTCGACGCGACGATGGTGCGCGACGGCACCGGGCCGTGGCGGATGGTCGAGACGCCGCCCCGGCACGCCGCCTCGGAGAACCTGCCCGCCGTCGCCGATGACGTGAATCAGGCTGTCCCGGAGCCCCGTTCGCTGGTGGAGGTGCGCGCCGAGGTCGCCGAGGTGGCGCGGCGGCTCGGGATCGATGACCCGTCGAACCTGTCGCCCGAGCAGCTCAACGAACTGCTCGCCGAACTGGATCGGGCCAATCAGGTGCGGGCCAGGCAACTGGAGGGTCTGGTCGACCACGCGCTCAGCGTGGACGCGATCGACAACTTCAACGCGCTGCACGTCGCACGGAGCGCGCTGGCGCTGCGGTTCGACGTCGACGCGGGCGACCTCAGCCCCGAGTTGGTCGCCGACCACCTCGCCGATCCCGCGACCCCCGGGGCGCTGCACCGTCAGCGGGCCGAGGACCTCACCGAGTACGCGAAACTGCTGCACGCGCTCGACCCGGCCGCCGTCGATGCCGCGCGCGACGCGCTCGCACCGCATCTCGGCTTGTCACGCGGTGGGCTGCCGCTGGATGCCGCCGCCGCTCTGGCCGAGGCCCTGTCGAACCAGGCCGCGCGCGGCGATCGTGCCGACCTCGCCGGCCCGCTCGCCGATTATGTGCGGGCACTGGCGAAGATCGACCCCTACGCCGAGGGACTGGTCTACAAGCCGGACACCGACCCGCGGGCGATCGGCGACGACCCGCCGGTCCATCCGCGCGACGCCCTCGACTTCCTGCGCGAAGTGGGCGCCGACGATCTGAGCGACCGGTCGCCGCGACCGCCCGCACCCGAGGACGCCGTCCCCGGCCCGAGCCGCGATCACGCCCGCCTGCTCGGCGCCGACCTCACCGACGCCGACGACGAGAAGGTCGCGAAGGTCTACGACTGGTTCCGCGACGGCCGCATCGACAAGCACGAACGCCTCACCCTGGACAAACTCGCCGCGGTGCACGAGCAGATCCGCGCGGAGATCCGCAGGCAGGCCGCCGACATCGCCCGTTTGCGGGCGCTGTTCAACGAGCCGTTCGTCACCGAGCCCGCGACCGATGACGCGGAAGCGCCCGCACTGGGCGACGGGCCGTCCGAGGGCGTGCCTGCGTCGGACCCGAACGGCTCGCCGAGCCCGAGTGTGCCCGGAGCGCCGGTGCGGCCCGGGTTGCCCGCCGGCCCGGCGACCAACGGCGACAACGGAACCCCATCGGCCGATCGTTCCGGAGACCTGCCCCCGGCCGAGAACGCAGAACCCGCCGGCTCGAGCCGGCCCCGCCCACCTGCCAATGGTCATGACCCTTCGGCGTCGGTCGAGAGTCCTTCCATTCCACCGGTTCTGGACCCAGTGACCGACCCGGGCGATCCCGGCATTCCGAAGGATCGGCAGCCTGGCCAGGGGGCCCATCGTCCGACGGCTGAGCCAGATGCCGATGGTTCGTCAGAGGCTGGCGATGGCTCGCAGCGGCGCGGTGCTGATCCTGTTGCCGAGAACGGAGCAGACGCGAGTCGGCCGTACCCACGTGATCCGTCCGTCCCACCAGTTCTCGACCCGGTGACCGACCCGGGTGATCCCGGCATTCCGAAGGATCGGCAGCTGGGCCAGGGGGCTCACCGGCCTGAGGCTGAGCGCGATGCCGATGGCACTGGTTCGCCCGAGCCCGTGGGGTCGGATCCTGGTGACGGGTCGGGACGGCGTCCTTCTGTGGACCCGGATTCGGTTGTCGGTGAGGGTGATTCGCGCAGGCCTCATGGATCCGGTACCGATGAGGTGAAGCCCGGTGTGCCCGCTGACCCGGATTCGGGTGTCGATGCGAGCAGGTCCGAGGACTCGGATGCGGATCCGGACAAGGGATTCGATCCGGGCGAGCAGGGGCCGCCGCCGCGGTTGTCGGACGGGGATCGGCCGGGCGCACGTCGGGAGTTGCCGGGGTCGGCCTATCGGTCGCATATTCCGCATCCGCCGCACGAGTACGAGGTGGAGCTCGAGGTGCCGGTGTTCGACGCTGTCGAATGGCCGGTTCCGCCACTGGAATTGACGCCGGAACCCCAAGAACCGCCGGAACCGCCGCGACCGCCACTTCCACCGCTCCCGCCGTGCCCTCCGGACCAGCAGGATCCGCCGTGCCCGCCGGAGGTGCCCGAACCTCCGCGCCCGCCGGTGCCGACAGAACCGCCGCTGCCGCCGCTGCCGACAGAACCGCCGCTGCCGCCTGTCCCGCCGCAGCCTCCGCTGCCGCCGGTTCCTCCGCAGCTGCCGGTTCCTCCGCAGCCGCCGGTTCCTCCGGTGCCGACGGAACCGCCTTGGCCGCCGCAGCTACCGGTCCCGCCTGTACCTCCGGGCCACCCGGAACCGCCGCCTACCGAGCCGTCGCCGACGGATCCGCCGCCGAATGAGCCGACGGTGCCGTCTTGGCCGATTCAGCCGACTCCACCTGGTGGAGTCGGCATGCCACCACTGCCGCCGTGGGTGACCCAGCCGCCGAATTCGGGCCTGCCCTACCCGCCGGATGGCAGTCAGCCGTATCCGCCGGGCAATGGTCAGCCGTACCCGCCGGGGAACGGTCAGCCGTACCCGCCGGGGAACGGTCAGCCGTACCCGCCGGGGAACGGTCAGCCGTACCCGCCGGGCAATGGTCAGCCCTATCCGCCGGGGAACGGTCAGCCGTACGCGCCGGGGAACGGTCAGCCGTACGCGCCGGGGAACGGTCAGCCGTACGCGCCGGGCAGCGGTCAGCCGTACGCGCCGGGCAGCGGTCAGCCGTACGCGCCGGGGAACGGTCAGTCGTACGCGCCGGGGAACGGAAACGTGGACCATGGACAACCCGGTTCGCAACAGCCGGGTACCGGTAGTCCGCAGGGTGGTGCGCCGATGTACCCGCCGCCGGTGATGCCTCCTGCCGGTGGGCAGGGTGATTCCCGCAGGCCTTACCGGCCGGAGTATCAGTCGCCGACCGAGCGAATTGTGCTGCTCGTCCGGCCGTATGGCAGTGGCGTGCTGGCCGAGTTCGATCCGCGGTCCGGTTCGTTGCGGCCCGCGCCGCCGGGACAACTCGGGGCCGACGGCTTGTACGCCGACCTCGGTGGGGTGACGGTGATCTTCTACCGCCTCGCCGATCGGCTGATGGTGCAGGTCGGCACCCAACCGATCGACCTCACCGATGCCGCGCACATCGGCTGGGAACGGTCGCGGCAGCGGATGACGCGGTTCACGGTGGCGGTGGACGGCAGGCCGATGGGTGAGCTGATCTACCGTTCGCTACCGCCGGAACTGGACCTCGGCCTGCTGATCCGTAACGTGGTTGCCGATCCGGCAGGCCGGATGACAATCTTCAGCGACCGAGTCTGATGCGATCGGAGAGGTTTCGCAGGTGAGTGACGATCCGATCGAACTGAGCGATCCGGATGTGGCGATCGACCCGGCGACCGGCAGGTTGTCGTACCGGGGTGAGGCATACAGCGGCGCGGTGATCCAGACCCGCGCCGACGGCTCGTGGCGCGAGTACTGGAGCTACGACGACGGCGACCGCGACGGCGACTGGTCGGGCTGGTACCCCGACGGCACCATGCGCTACAACGGCGAGTTCTACCGCAACCGGCCGGTCGGCACCTGGCAGGACTGGTACCCCGACGGCTCCCGCCGCCTCGAGGACGTCTACGACATCGAGGGCGTCCTGCTCACCCACTCGGTCTGGGACCAGGCGGGTGAGATGCTCGAATTCGAGGACGAGCGCACCCGCAAAGGCCTCTCGGCCGACGCGGTGCCTGCCGACGATCCCGCATTGCGCTGGGACGAGGGCGAAGGCCGCATGTACTACGGCGCCGAGCCGTTCACCGGCCAGGAGTTCCGTCGCCCGGCGCCGAGCAGCCCGATCACCGAACTCGCCGGCTACACCGACGGCTACCCCGACGGACCGGCGCGCGGCTGGTTCCTCGACGGAACCCCGCGCTACACCCGCGAATACGCCGATCGGCACGCGGTTGGCCGCTGGTGTGCGTGGTTCCCCACCGGAATTCGCAAGGAAGAAACCGTTTTCGCCCCCGACGGCGCGCTGCTCACCCGGACCGAATGGGACGAGACCGGCGCCGTGACCGCGCGGTACGGCGAGAACCAGGACTAGGTATAAGGAGTGCGCAGTGGCTGACGAGCTGGCCGGGGATCCCGATCTCGGATTCACCCTCACCACGGTGGTGGCCGACGACGGAATCACCGACCGGGCCGCCGCGCTGAGCCATCGCATCGCGAAAACGCTGGCGGCACTTGGTCCGCCGGGCTGGACCAAGGTCGAGGCCTCCTTCGCGATGACGGCGGCGGCCGAGGTGTCGATGGTCGTGTTCCACGACGAGCAGGAGCGGTTCGCCCGGGTCTTCCCGAGCCCGGAACTGCTGGATCTGCTGCGTGAGCACCGGCACCTCTCCGCCTCGATGGGCGACGGGCCGTGGTGGCGCTACCTGCTCACCCTGAGCAACGCGGGCCGGATGAACGTCGAATTCGACTACGGCGACGACCCGTTCCCGGACGACCAGCTCTTCCCGCCGACGGTGTACCGCACCGACATCGAGATCTATCCGCGCGATCGGCTGCCGATCTGGCTGGCCGCCTACATCGGTCACGGCAATCGGCAGATCCGCGGTCCGCTGGCCGCGGCCGAGCAGGCGCGCGCCGATACCGCGGCGGGCCGCAACGCCATCGGTTCGGCGCCGGACGTGGAATTCCCGCCGCTCGATCTGCTGGCCCGTCGGTGGGCGCTGATCGCCGCCGCGTTCGTCGCGGTCGGGTCCAAGTGGGGCCCGCGCGTGACACCGGCCTTCCACGTTTTCGAGGGCTCGAAACACAGCGGTTCCACCCTGTGCCTGCTCCCGGGTGATCGTGCGGTGCTCTCCGGCGGGGTCTGGGACGCACCCGAACTCGACGCCGTCTACAACAAGGAACTCCCGATGCCGGAGTTCTACCTCGGTGCCCCCGACTGGGTCGCCGAGCCGGTGCTCAACCGCCGGGCCGAGAACGGTCTGCTCACCTTCTGCTACTGGTGGGAGGGCGGTCGCTGGTACCGCGGCGCCTCGGCCGGTGCCGACGCGCTGACTCCCGCCGTCCCCGGCATGTGGGACACCAGAACCGTGATCGATGTGCTGACCGGCTTGCTCGGCGCGAAAGCGGGTCAGGCGCAGAAGGATGCCGTCCCCGGCCTGGTCGAAGCAGCCGAGCGCGCGGCCGTGGCGAGGGAGGCCTTCACCCGCGTCTTTCCCTCGGACGTCTACAACGTCGATTCCGCCTGGTTCCAGCTGAATCTCGCCGGTTTGCTCGGCACCCACACCGTGGGCCTGGCGACCTGACGAGCGGTGCCGTGGGAGTTGCGAGGGTGTGCCGGTTGTGGTGTGCTCGCTAACCGACGGGCTGGGTGCGACAGCTCGCGGGTCGGAGGGAATCGGGAATGGCCAACGAGCACGCCAAGGCACAGATGGCGGACATCCTCGAGACTGTCCAGACCCAGATGCGGGCGATCGCGCAGGTGCAGCAGGATCGCGCCAAGATCATCGCCAGCGCCACGGTGCGCAAACGGGTGACGGTGACGGTCAACGCCGACTACAAGGTCATCGAGACGAAGTTCACCCCCGACATCGACGACCTCACCTACACCGAGATCGCCAAGGCCGTCACCGAGGCCGCGCAGCAGGCCTCGATCGAGGTGGCCGCCAAGACGCAGGCGCTGATGGCGCCGATCCAGAACGAACGCGCCCGCCTGCCGAAGATCACCGAATTGGTCGACGACATGGACGGTTTCGCCATTCCGCAGCCGGTGGAAGCGTCGCTGGAACCACCTAATTCGCCTGAGCGGGAACGACTCTCGACCGACGAAGAGGATGGATCCCGTGACCCGTCGCGGCCCGCGACCGACGCGGGCTGGTGATCGGAGATCGTCGAGCCTTCGCTACCAGCGAGATCATTGCTGTACATGCGGAATTCATGCGTCAGGCCGTAGAATCGTTAGCAAGCCGTGCGAATCGGCGGTGTCGTGGTAGCGGTGCCAGGCGGGGCGTGGGGCGACACCGGTACGGACAGGGAGGGTCGACTTCATGACGGGACCATCGGCGCAAGATCAGTGGGCGGGGCTGCGTTCGGCAGCCTCGGACGGATCACTGATGCTCGAGCCGTCGGCGCTGCCGAACCTGGTCGAAGCCGCCAATAACGCGCGCTACTGGGTCAACTCGGTCAAGACCAATGTGGAGAATGTCGCGAACCTGCCCGAGTTCTCCTCGCTGGAGTCCGGCAAGCAGCTGTCGAAGCAGTTCGAAGACAAGGCCGGTCAGCTGAAGACCGTCATCGGCAAGCACGAGACGGTGCTCGACAATATCGCCAACACCTTTCTCGACGCGGCCCGGCATTACAAGGGCGCCGAGGACGGCAACAAGGTGGATCTGGACGCGCTGCGCACCAAGATCGAGCAGGGCCGCAGCGCCGGCATGAGCAAGACGCCGTTGCCGCCCACCGTCATCCAATATCCGGCCGTGGCGACCGCGGTCAACCTGCCGAAATCGCTGGCCGACGGCAAGACCTTCGATGCGGCCGGAATGAAGGCGGAGAACCCCGGCGGCTACGACTACAAAGACCTCCAGGCGATCATGACGTCGTTGTCGACGGTTCCCAGCAGCCTGGCCCACACCGCGTTGTATTGGGGCGACCTGGCGGGCTGGCTGAAAACTGGTTTCGACGACCTGAACGCCAAAGTCGAAGCGAGCAAGAAGAGCTGGACCAGCCCGGGTGGCGCGACGCGCGCGATGTCGGCGATGTCGGCCTATCACGAGGGCAATGGCCTGCTGGTCGACCAGACCAAACAGGTGGCCACCGCGCTCGAGTACGCCGTCGGCTGGATCAACGCCACTTCCACCGGGCTGGGTACCGCGCTCATGTTGCCCCGGTGCTACTCCGATCCCAACGGCACACAGGCACAGGCCGACAAGGAGGCCTGTGCCAAGAACGGCCGCCAAGTCATGTGGAACACCTACGTTCCCGGACTCAACAGCACCACGAGCCACATGCCCACGCTTCCCGAGCCGACCTCGCCGACCTCCGGCAACGGAACCGGCGACGGGAACGGCAACGGAAATGGGAACGGCAACGGAAACGGAAACGGCTCCGGGAACGGCAGCGGGAGCGGCTCCGGTTCGGGAAGTGGCTCGGGTTCGGGCCAGACCTCCGCGGCGTTCAACAAGGCGATGGCGGAACTCCAGGGGCAGAAGTCCGGCAGCCAGTTGGGCAACGGCAGCACCGACAGCACGGGCAACGGCTCGTTGGGTTCGACCGGTTCGACCGGTTCGACGGGGTCGTCCTCGACCGATCAGCTGACCTCGGCCCTGCAATCCGGTCTCGAACAGGCCAGTTCCGCCGCGCAGTCGGCCGTGGAGCAGGCGACCTCGGCCGCGGAACAGAGTGCCCTGGCGGGTATTCCGAGTTCGGCGGCGCTCGGTTCGCTGCAGGACCAGGCCAAGAAGGCACTCAGCGCGGCGAGCAAGGGTGGCGGTGGTGGCGGTGGCTCGGGTGCGGGCGGCGGTGGCGCCGGTGCGGGCGCCGCGCCGCTCTCGCCGAGCCTGGACAGCGCGTCCAAGCTGTTCCCGCGGGCCTCGGCCGCCACGGGTCTGGAGGGCTTCCGCGCTGGCGTCGCGTCGTCGGCGGCGGGCACGCCGATGGGCGGTATGCCGATGTCGCCGATGGGTGGCGCCGGCGGCGGTCAGGGCCAGCAGAAAGAACACAAGCGGGCCGACTACCTCGACTCGACGACGCACTTGGACGAAGCCCTCGGTGACGCGCCGATCGTCGCGAGGCCGGTGGTGGAACAGTGACGCCCACCTGGGAATTCACCGGCGACGAGTTCGACGCGCTGTGGGCAGGCATCGACGAGGAGTACATGCCGGACCCGTTCATCCACAGCAGTGAGCCGAGCACCGCCGATGCGGCCGAGTTCGCGCTGAAACAGAACTGGATGACGATCAAGCAGCGCTGGGGCCACGAGCTCGACGAGATCATCGAGGTGCTCACCCATCCCGATATCCGGGTGATCGTGCGTGGGTACGGCGGCGGCGAGCGACTCACCGATCCCGCGTTCTCGGTGCGGATGCTCGCGGCGCGCAAGGGGGACGTGGGCTTTCTGGTGCGCCAGCTGCCCGGCCGGACCCTTTATCACGCAGCGGGATTCGTCATCACCCGCCACGATGCGCTGAGCCTCGGTGACGTCGTCGCGGACCAGCTGCCGCAGGCCGACGCGGGCCGCGGCCAGGAGATCCGCCTCGACGAGCCGGCCGACGATCAGTTCGATCACTCGTACGGGCGCTCGCTGGTTCAGCACTACGACGACGACGCCGCGGTGCGGACGATGACCTTTCAGCAGGCGCCACTCGATCGGGACGGCTTCATCGACATCGAGCAGGGTTGGTCGCGCTTCGGTCCGCGCGGCATCGTGCGGTTGCGGCTCGGCTGGCGCGACCTGACCGACGACGGCCGCTATGTGCTGGTGCCCGGCACGCCGCGGGTGGCCGTCGGCGCCGATCGCAGGCGGGTGGTGTCGCTGATCAACACCCAGATCGCCGAAGTTGTCAGAGCCATCAGGGACGATCGGGCGTAATGATGTCGGGCCAGACGGAAGGGGCAGTGGTGGACGAGTTTCCGACCGAGTTCAGCGCGTCGTCGGTGACGGGCGCGATCGTGGTGCGTACCACCGAGCAGGGACTGCCGGTGGGGATCACGGTCGATCGCGAACAGCTGCGCCGCGACCCGGCTGAGCTGGCCGCCGAGATCCTGCGGTTGTGCCAGAAGTCGGCCAAGCGGGCGGGTCTGGCGCGGCGTAATCAGCTGGCGGAGGCCGGGTTCGACCCGGCGCTGCTCGCGGCGACGGGACTGCCGACCGAGGCCGAGGTCGCGGCGTCGGAGATCGTCGAGGAGCAGGAATACGACACCGAGCCGGACAGCTGGCTGCGGTCGGTCTAGCGAGCGGACAGGGAGGGCGAGGCGATGGTCGAGACCATGGACGAGCTGATCGCGAAGGTGCAGGGCCAGCTCTACCGGCTGCAGGACCTGACCGAGGCGACCAATGACATCCGGGCGCAGGAGACTTCGCCCGACGGCGCGGTGACGGTGACCGTCGACGGTGCGGGTGCCCTGGTCGGGCTGGCGTTCACCGGGGCGATCGCGAAGCTGTCGCCGGAGGATTTCGAGCGGGTGCTGACACAGACCGCGCAGACTGCCGCGCACCGTGCCTTCGGCGAACGAGCCGAGCTGGTGACGGCCTATAACCGAACCGGTACGTGAGGTTCAACTGATCTTCACCGCCGATTAGGGTGGCGCCGGTTTCCGACGGGTAGATAAAGTAACGAAACACCATGGGCTGTTTCGAGATTGGACGATAGCCATGAATCATGTTGCGGTAGTTCCGGATGCAGTACGTGCGTACGCGGGTGCCTCGGCCACGATGGCGGCGGGGGTCGCCCAGGCGGGCGCGGTCGACCAGGCCGCCACGATGGCCGCCGCGGTGCCCGTGTTCGGCCTGATCGGCCAGGAATTCCTGATGTCGTTCGCGTACGCGCAGGCCAACCATCTCACCTCGATGGCCCAGCTGGCCGCGGTGCACGCGGGCACCGCGCTGACCGCTACCCAGGCAGCCGCTACCTATGAGGGCGCCGACGGCGCGTCCAAGCTGGGTATCTCGGCGGTCGATCAGTAGCAATGACGTATCCAGGGGGAGATTCGGCAGGCGCGGCAGCGTCGGTCGATCCGACAGTGCTCGAACTGCTGCGTGGTAGTTCGCTGGCGCCGATGCTCGACCAGCCGGTGAGTCAGGCGCTCAGCTCGATGGGGTTGCCGCAGTTGCCGCAGCTGCCCGAGTTCATCCAGTTGCCGGAAATGCCCGCGCTGCCGACGATCGACCTCACGGCGCTGATGCAACCGCTCACCGAACTGGCCTCCGCGTTCGGTACCGGTGCGCTCGGCGGCACGAGCGCGACGTCGGACACCGGCACGTCGACCAATCCCGCCGAGGCGCTGACGAATATCACCTCGGTGCTGGAGACGGTGATGTCGCTCGGCTCGACCGCACTGCAGACGGTGATGCAGCTGTGGCAGAGCTCGGGGGCGACGGAGGCGACGACCAAGGCGACCGCGGCACAGGCCGACGGTGCCAAGCTCGCCACCCAGAGCACGCAGGAGAAGGCGGTGCTCGCCCAGGCGGCGGGTAACGTCGCCGTCGGTGGAGCCAAGCTGGCCGCGGTGATCGCGCGCTACTCGGCCACACTGGCACTCGCTCCGCTCTACGTGCTGACGCCGGGTGGTCAGGCGGTGCTGATCGCGGCGACCATGGAGGCGATGGCCGAGGGACTGGCGATCACGGCCGAGACCAAGGCCGAGATGGTGGCGCGCAGCGGCGAGATGGCGCAGGCGGGCGAGAAGGTCCCGGTGACCAACGCGCCATCCGGTGTCGACGCGAGCAGCGAGTCGCTGAGCCAGCTGATGAGCTTGATCACCCCGCTGATCAGTACCGCGAGCACCGCGGTCTCCTCGCTGAGTTCGATTGCCGGACAAGTGAGTTCGCTGTCCACCAGCACAGCCGGCGACGCGGCGAGCACCGGTACCGAGATCGCCGGGACAGGCGAGGAATCCGCCGAGGAACTGGCTGCCGCGGGTGGCGGCGGTGGCGGAGGCGCGATCGGTGGGGTCGGCGCGATCGGCGGCGGGGCCGCGGCATCGTCGCCGCTCAGCCCGTGGCAGGGCGGGCGAAGCAGCGGCCTGTCCACTGTCGGCGCCACCGGTGCGGCAGGCGGCGTTGGCGGCAGCAGTGCCGGCGGCGCGAACATGACCACGGCATCGGCGGGCAGCTCGTCGCCGGGCATGATGCCGATGGGTGGGGCAGGCGCGGGCATGCCGATGGCGCGCGCGGTGGAGGGCGGCGGCAACGAGGCCGTGCACTCGCAACTGGTCACCGGAAACCACGGCGACGAAGTCGTCGGCCCGATCGCGGGGGTGGCGACCCCGGTCGTCGGCGCCGCCGAACCGGTGGGCACCGAAGCGCCGCCGGACAAAGAACTCTCACTGTGACGCGGCACGACCACGACAGGGGTAGCAATGAGTAACACCTTCGAATTCGATTCGGCTGCGGCGAGCAAAGCCGCGGCAGCGCTGGACGGCATCGCCGACCGGCTCACCACCGAACTCACCGCGGTCGCCCCGGCGCTGCACGTCGCACCGGCGGGCACCGAGGAGGTGTCGGTGCGCGCCGCGAACACCGCCAACGGTGTCGCCGACGACTACCTGACCGGCGCCGAGGCGGGCGCGCACGAGATGAACAAGCTGGCCGCCACCCTGCGCGCGCAGGTCAGCGAGTTCGATCAGATGGAGAACGACAACACCAGCGGCTTCAACGGATAATGATCGAACCACCGCAGCCCGGCTTCACCGGAGTGGTGTGGGAGGCGCGCGAGCCGGACAAGCTCGCCACCGACCTCACCACCGGTGCCGGACCGATGCCGATGGCCGACGCGGCCGCCGCCTGGACGCGGCTCGCCGCGGCCTTCGGCGCGGCCGTGCTCGACTACGAGCAGGTGCTGCAGACGCTGCGTGGATCCTGGAAGTCCGGGAGCAGCGAGCTTGTGTGGGAACGGATCTCGACGCTGCGTGAGTGGTTGCTCGAGACCGCGGCGGCCGCGACCGCCAACGCGGCGAGGATGCAGGCCCAGGTCCTCGCCTACGAGGTGGCGGCCATCGCCATGCCCAATACCGCCGACATCGCCGCCATCACGGCGATGCAGCAGGCACTGGAGCAGGTCGGCACCGCCCTCGGCGCGCCGATCAAGGCGATCGCGGCGCAGACCGACGCCGACGCCGACGTGGCCAAAGCCGTTGCCTCCCGGGTGATGCGCAGCTACGAAGCCGCCACCGAACCGCTGGCGACGCCGTGGTTGCACGCGCCGCCGCCGCCCATCGCCCCCGAAGCCGCACTGACCGGCGAAAAGTCGGGCCAGGCCGCCACCCCGGCACCGAGTGCCGTGGCGATGCCGGGGCTCGGCGCGATCGGGCTCGGCGCGCTGCCGTCGATGCCCGCGCCCGTCCAAACCGCTTACCGGACACCGACGTTCGTCCAGTCCGCGACCACGGTGGGTGCCACGACACAGTCGGCGCCGGTCACCACCACCCCCGCCGGGCAGTCCGCGCCACTTGTTCCCGGTGCGATGGCACAGGGTGGCGGCCAGGACTCGGCCGCCCGCTTCCCTCGCGCGGGCCTCGCCCACGAGGAGTCCGACCAGCTGGTCGCCGAAGGCGAGATCCAGGCCGCGCCCGCGGTACTCGGCGTCGCCGAACGTGCCGCCCCGCAGACCGGCGGCACCGCCACCGCGGAGGGACGGCCATGACCACGCTCACCAACGACGCGCTGCTCGCCGTCGCCGACCGGCTCGGAGTGCAGACCCTGCCGCTGGTGCTCGCCGTCGGCCCGCAACAGGACTCCTTCGACGCCTGGCGCGCGGCCCGCGACGCCGCCGTCGCCGAACTCACCGCCACCGGCATCTTCGACACCTACGGCGATGTCGAGCCCGACCTGGCCGGCGCGCTGTACACGCTGGCCCAACCCGATGCCGAACTCGTCGCCCGCGGCTACGGCGACGATGGCCGACGGCGAATCTGCCTGGCGCGGCGCGGTTCCGGTCACGCCAGCGCGGTGCGCACCGGCGAGAACTTCGAGATCGCCACCGACACCATCGACGGATCGGCCCGTGAACTCGCCCGCCTGCTGCTCGCCGCGCTGCCGACCTGCGCGCCCGCCGAGGTAGCAGCGGTGAGTGTCGCGGCCGACGAACTCGCGGCGCGTCTCGACGCCGCCGAAACAACTTCCCAGTACGTGGACGCGATGTATGCGCTCGGTATCGACGCGCACCAGGCGACCGTGCTCGGCGCGGCCTTCGGCACCTGCCATGGCTACACCGAGATCGTCGCCGTAGTCCACCATGACGGGCTGACCACCCGAGCCCCTGGCGCGGTCGCGGTGTACGACACCGCGCGCGGCCGGATCGTTGTAGCGCCGATGACGGCGCCCGACGGGCAGGTGTGGTCGACCATAACGCCGGGCACCGATCACCGCCTCACGCAGGCAATCGGTGCGCTCCTCGAGGGGCTTCCCGGTGGGGGGTGGCGGCCAGATTAAGCCATCTCTCGTTTCAACCATCAAGTAGGAAAGGTTCGGCATATGCCCCCTCAGGGACCAGTAGGCGTAGAAGCCGGCGGCGTAGACGGCGTCGTCTCCAAGCTCGAAAGCAGCATCGGCAACCTCCGCACGTCGGTCGGCCAGATCGATGACGCGGCCCAGGCCGTCCTCCGTGGCTGGAAGGGTGACGCCTCCGACGAGTTCGTGAAGGTCGCCCAGGCCTGGCACGACGAGTCCGACGCGCTGAACAAGAAGTTCGACCGGCTCACCGAAGCGGTCAGCACCGGTAAGTCCACCCTGGTGAACATGGACGGCCAAGGCCTGTCCGGTGGTGGTTCCACCGGCGGTGGCGGCGGCTACACCAATCTCTGACCGCGAATCAGAAACGAACAGGAACTGAGCTCATGACCATTCTTTACGATCCCGCGGCGATGAACGAGCTGTTCAGCGACCTGCAGACCTACGGCGGGAAGATGAAGGGCGAGATCGACGAACTCGAAGGCGCCGCTTCGGATTTCCGGAACAACTTGCAGGGTGACCAGGCGATCTCGACCTTCGACACCGCGCACAAGAACGTCACCACCGAGCTGACCGACACCCTCGACAAGCTCGACAAGCTCGCCGCTCAGGTCGAGTCCGCGCTGAACCGCGCGCTCGAGGCCGACGGCAAAGTCGGCGACGGGTTCGCTGACTTCTGATATATCGGAGCGCTGGCGCGCTCGAGCGCGGCCCCTGATGGGTCGACCGAAAAACGGGGCGGGACTCGTGCCTTCGGCACTTTGTCCCGCCCCGTTTTTCGGTCGGCCGGGCCGCTACGCCCGCTGCGCGGGCGTGGGCCTCCTCGAGGTCGGCCCCGTGCGGGTCGGGTTGTGAGGTGGCCGGTGCCGGATCTGCGATGTGGTCTTTCCCGAACTCGTTGTGCTGCTCAGGAATTCAGCGTGCCGCGAGTGATTCGCCGATGTAGTGCATTTCGTCGGGGGTGGTCACCATCGACACCGTCGCGCTGCCCGCACTGGTGCGCACCGTGATCCGGTTCGGGGCGGACGGGTCCTGGATGAGCGTCACGTCGGGCTGCAGCGCGTCCGGATCACGTTCGGCGGTACGGACTTCGACGAAGGTCGCGCCACCGAGATGGGTGGTCGGCGCGATGCCGTCGAACACCAGCACGGTCGTGGTCGGGTACGGAGCCGCGGGGACGGGCGGCGGGCCCGGTGGTGCCTGTGGGGTCGCGCCCGCGGCGCGTGGCGCGATCGACAGCAGCTGGGGAGTGGCCAGATTGGCGACCATCGACTGCCACGCCTGCGGTCGCGAGGTGTGCACAACGGCATGGGCGCCGAGCGCGGTGGCCCGCAGGACCACCTGCTGGGCCAGGTCGAGGTTGCCGATCACATCGACGTGGCGGGTGCCCGCGCCGATCAGGGGGACCGCGATGCCCTGGCCGCGTTCGTCGGCGCCGATCAGCTGGCCGCAGCCGGTCGTCGGCACGGCGATGTCGGTGAGCGCGGTGAGGGTGCCTCGGTAGCCGTCGCGGCCACCGAGGTCGTCGGCGGCACCGATGGGCAAGGTGTCGAGCAGGATTCGGCGCTGGCTGCCGGGGAGCTCACGCAGGCCGGGCAGCGGCGCCTTGTCGTAGGGCTCGGCCGAATCGAACCGGACGACGGCGTTGAGCACCACGGTCCCGGCTTTGTCGTCCGCGCGGCCGATCCGGCCCGCACCGGGATGCAGGCGCAGCGTGACCGTGGTCGACAGCGTCGGCAGCGACCAGATCTCGGCCAGGCCGTTGGTGCCGATCATCGGCGCGGTGAGCTGGTAGTGGGTCAGATGCCTGCCGAACTCGGACTCCAGCCCGTGCGCCGACTCGGTCAGCCGCAGCGGGTCGAAGCCGTAGGACAGTTCGCGCAGCGCGCTGTTCATCTCGGTCGCGGTGAGGACCGCGGCGTCGATGCCATGGGTGGCCAGCCGATTCGCGACCCGGCGGGTGGCGATGATCATCGTGCGCAGCGCACCGGTGGCACCACCACCGCGCTTGTCCACCGCCGTCGCGTTGGCCACCGGGTCCAATCGCAGCACGAGCCAGCAGGTGCGGTGCGCGATGGCGGGCAGCGGGCCGAGAATCCGGTTGTAGAGGTGCGCGGCCGCGCCGGTGCCCGCGGTGCGCGCGCCGGTGGAGATCACATCGATGCTCACCAACCCCACGTCGAACTGCTCGAGGCAGCGCGCCACTTCGGTGAGCGGCAGCAACTGGTCGGCACTCAGCGAGCCACGGCGCAGCAGCGTGAGGGTGTCCGGCGGCGGATCTATCCGCAGCATGGTGAGCAGCAGATCGCCGTCCCAGCGCACCCCGCAGCCGCCGCCCTCTGGCAGCGGCACGTCGAACGCGGGTGCCCGATCGAGGGTGTCGGCGCGGCCGCGCAGGCGGCGCGCCAGCCAGTCCCCGATCCGTACCGCGGGTGGTCGCCGCCGGATCGGCACGAGTCCGATCACCAGGACGACCGCGGCCCCGCCGATCGCGCCGTAGACCGAATCCGTCGTAGCCAGCACGATCCAGGCCACGATCGCCGCGAGTACCGCGGTGGGCACACACGCACGCAGCGGGTACATCCGGAACAACCAGAATTCCGGGTCACGCAGGGTGTCGTAGACATGTGCGCTGCCGGTTTGCCCGGCGTTCATACTGTTGTTCAAAGCCGTTGTCCCCGCTTGGCGTACGTCGAATCATGGTGAAGGACAAGTTCCGGATTTACGGTACCGTGTCCGACGAGATGGTGATCAACTCAGCAATGGAGTACCTGTGCCGGCACAGCTGACAACCAAAGCCCAGGTCAATGGTTATCGCTTTCTGCTTCGCAGGCTCGACCACGCGCTGGTCCGCCGTGACGTGCGCATGTTGCACGATCCGATGAAGTCGCAGAGCCGGTCGCTGATGGTCGGCGCGGTCCTCGGTCTGATCATCGTGGCAGGGGCGGCCATCCTCGGTTTCCTCAAACCGCAGGGCGCCATCGGTGACGCGCTGATCGTCACCGGCAAGCAGAGCGGCGCCATGTATGTGGTCGTCGAGGCCAGGGAGGGCGAGAAGACCCTCCATCCGGTGCTCAACCTGGCTTCGGCCCGGCTCATCGCCGGCGACGCGCAGGCGCCGAAATCGGTGAAGGACGACAAGCTGGGCTCGCTGCCGCGCGGTCCGCTGCTCGGCATTCCCGGTGCCCCGGCGGCCATGCCGGGTTCCAAGCAGGGGTCGAGCTCGAATTGGACGTTGTGCGAGACCACCCAGCTCTCGGCCGGGGGCAGTGCGTCGGGTGCGGGCGGCGGTCTCACCACCACCATCGTCGGCAAGCCGGAGACCGGTGACCGGATCGGGGCCGTCGGCGCGGACGACGCCATGCTGATGCGCCACGACGACAAGACCTTCCTCGTCTACCAGGGGACCAGAGCCGAGGTCGACCCGGGCAACTCGGTGCTCGCCCGCACTCTCGGCCTGACCGGCCAGCAGGTTCGCCCGATCGGCAGCGCGGTACTCGGCGCGACCACCCAGGCCCCGCCGCTGGCCGTCCCGAGCATCGAGCGCGCGGGGGAACCGGGCCCCGGCAAGCTGTCGAATGTGCCGATCGGCGGCATCATCGCGGTAACCGGCGTCGAGGCAGCGGGCAAGGAAACGATGTACGTGGTGCTGGCCGACGGTGTGCAGCGCGTCTCGGAATTCACCGCCGACCTGTTGCGAAACGCCGATTCGCGCGGCATGCGCGAGATCGCCGAACTGGCGCCGGACGTGCTCGACCGGATGCCGATATTGCACACCCTGCCGATCGACTCCTTCCCCGAACGCAAGCCGCGGATCCTGTCCGCCGAGGACGCCCCGGTGGCCTGCGTGAACTGGGCGAAGGATCCCGGCGAAGCCACCGCGCAAGGCAAGTCGGTCGACGGCCCCGCCGAACGCGCCACCGTGACGTTGCTCGCCGGCACGAAACTGCCACTGTCCGGTTCGGCCAAGCCGGTGACCCTCTCGACCGCCGACGGTTCGGGCGACCGGATGGACGCGGTGTACCTGCCGCCGAGCACCGGCGAATACGTCCAGGTCACCGGGGCCGAGCCGGGTAGTTTGCGACGTGAATCGCTGTTCTATGTGGCCGACAACGGCATTCGCTACGGTGTCCCCGACGCCGCGACCGCCGCCGTGCTCGGCCTCGGTGACAAGCCGAGGCTCGCACCGTGGTCGATCATCGGCAAGCTCGTGCCCGGCCCGACGCTGTCCGCGAAAGACGCGCTCACCAGCTACGATTCGCTGCCCTCGGCCAGCAAGTAGCCGAAACGAGCGAGGGCCGGGCGCGCACCCGGCCCCGCTCGTCGGTGCTCAGCTCAGGTTCGGGATCGTCCCGATGTTGAGGGTGGCGACGATACCGGCGAGCGCGGTACGCATGTCCGGCTCCTCGATGCGCATCAGCACATCGTCGTCGACCTCGGCCAGGTCGAGTCCGTCGGTATTGGCGAGCCGGAACTCGCGTTCCTCTTCCGCCGACTCGATCACATTGCGGATGAAGCGGCCGTTACCGGCGAGGTCCACCCCGCGACGCGGCGCTCCGCTCTGATCGGTGCTCTCCAGGTTGTAGAGGTAGTCGCAGGTCTCGATCAGGGTTGCCAGCGATTCCGGCGACAGTTGCGAATCACGGCTGTTCGCCACGATTTCGCCGATCTGCCCGAGCTCGGCGGCGGTGTAAGACGGGAACTGCAATCGCTTGGCGAATCGGGAGGCCAAGCCGTCGTTGGCGGCGAGCAGCCGGTCGATCTCGCCGTCGTACCCGGCGATGATCACCACGAGCCGATCGCGGTCGTTCTCCATCCGCGCCAGCAAGGTGTCCACCGCCTCGCGGCCGAACGCGTCACCACCCGAGAGCCCGGTCTGGATCAGGGTGTAGGCCTCATCGATGAACAGCACTCCGTCCATCGCGCTGTCGATCAGCTTCTCGGACTTGATCGCCGTGCCGCCGAGGTTCTGGCTCACGAAGTCGACCCGCTTGGCCTCGACCACCTTGTCGGTCTTCAACAAGCCGACACCGCAGTAGATCTTGGCGACCACGCGCGCGATGGTCGTCTTACCGGTACCGGGCGGACCGGTGAAAGCCAGGTGCTGGCCACGGGATTGACTCGACAGGCCCTTGCCCGCCCGGATCTTGGCCAGCTGCGCCGAGGACTGCAACTTGGCCACCTGGTTCTTCACCGAGGCCAGACCCACCTGCTTGTCGAGCTGGGCGCGTGCTTCGGCGAGCACCGTTTTGGCGCGGTCCTCGGCGGCGGCCTCGTTCATCGTGGCCAGGGTCGGCGCCGAGTCGGCATCCCACTTGTCGGTCCGCGCGTCGATGACCTCGCGGCTGGTGACCACGATCCGGAAGGTGCGGTCACGCATCGCCGTCGTGTTCGCGGTGAAATCGGGCAGCTGCGAGTAGACCTGCTCGAACAGCTTCTGGGCCTCGGCCTCGTTGCCCGATTCCCGCAGGCACAGGCCGCGGTTGTACATGGCGGTGAACTTGGCCGACGGAATCGGGCCCGCCTCAGCCTGTTCCATCCGCCGGATCGCCTCACCGAACAATCCCAGCTGCGCGCACGCGGTGCCGACCATCACGTTCGCGCCGGTGGCCAGGTACGGGTCCTTCCAGCTCTCCGAACCGGCCAGCACGGTCATCACGTCCGACCAGCGCTGGGTGTTGTAGTGCAGGATGCCGCGGATGTAGGAGCTGATCCGATCGTCGATCTGCTTGTCGGGGTCGTCGGCGCGGCCTGCCCGCAGCTTGGCCAGTTCGTCGAGCACCTGCTCGGCCTGGGTGTAGTCGGTGTCGGCGATCAGCTGCGAGGCCCAGGCCAGCCAGATCTCGGTGAGTCCGCTCAGCGGGTAGTCGATGTAGAGCCCGGGCAGGAAGCGGCCCGCCATGGCGCGCGGTGCGAGGCCGATCCGGCGCTGCTCGCGGCCGAGCGAATCAAGGCTGGTGCGATGCAGATTGAACAGCACCTCCTTGGTCAGCTCGCCGGCGGCGGCGCGGCCGAGCCACGCGTCACACATCGACGAGTCCCATTCCGTCGCGCGCTGGAAGGCCAGCTTCGCGTACTCCTCGTCACGCGCGGACTCCTGACCGTCGATGGACAGACCGAGCGAGAGGACGCCCGCGTCGAAGGCGCGTTGAGCCTGGCGAATGTCTGGCATGTGGTGTCGGACCCCGAAATCTTCCTCTGATGGACAGCTGGTGTTCAATCCGGCGGCGACGACTTCGATCGCGCCGGTTTGCCATGTCCGTTAGATTAGGTAACGCTGCCGTGTGGTCGCAACGGAAGTAGTCAGCTACGACTGAGAGTTCATCACTGGTGTCGACGTTGTTAGGCAATGAGCCCGAACTATGCCGAGTTTCAGTGATCGGGGGTGATACGCAGCTAGACATAGGTTTGCCCGCCACGGTTCCGATCGCCGGCTTCATCGGTGATCTGGTGGCACTGATCCGATCTCGCGATCCGCGCTTGCCGGACGGCGACGAGGAATCCGCTCCGGTCCGGGCCCAGCACTGGACGCTGGCGCGCCTCGGCCAGGACCCGCTCGCGCCGAGCCGCACGCTCACCGAGGCCGAGGTCTACGACGGTGAACTGCTGGTGCTGAGCCCGGTGACCCGCAAGGAGTCGCCCGCGCTGTTCGACGACGTCATCGACGCCGTATCCCGGCTCACCGCAGGCGAGTTCCGCGGTTGGTCCGGATCGGCGGCCCGCTGGACCGGCCTGGTGCTGGCGACCGTCTCGATCATCGCCGCGCTCGCGCTGCTGGTGGTCTCGCGCGCCGACACCGATCCGCTGGCCCCCGCGTTCGCGCTGCTCGGCACCGGGATCGCCGCGTCGGCGGCGGCCGGGATCGCCGCGCGAAAATTCACGGATTCGATTACCGCGAACTGGCTTTCGCTGGACGCGCTGCTGCTGTTGTTCGGCGGTGGTGCGCTGGTGGTGCCGGGCCAGCTCGGCGCGGGCAATCTGCTGCTCGGCAGCGTGGTGCTGCTGGTCGCCGCGGTGGTCGGGTATCGGGTCACCGGGATCGGGCCCGGATTGTTCGCTGCCGCGATCACGATCAGCGTGTTCGGCGCGGTGTCCGGTGCGATCTACCTGATCTGGCATCCGGGGCTGGCCAAGCTGTTCGCCGGTGTACTCGTCGCGGCGGTGATCCTGCTGTCGTCGGTGCCACGTCTGGCCGCGGTGACGGCCAGACTGCCGATTCCGCCGGTACCGACCGCGGGCGGGGCGATCGACCCCGCCGATCACGAACAGCGCCCGACCATCGAGGGCGTCGGCGCGGTCGGCGCGATCGCGCTGCCGTCGGCGGCCGGGCTCGGCGAACGGGCCAGGGTCGCGAATCAGATCCAGACCGGTCTCGTCGTCGCCTGCGCGCTGGCCGCGCTGATCGGTGCCATCGGCGCGGCCGACCCGTTCGGCACGTTCCATTCCGGCGGTGTCGCCCTCGCGGCGGTCGCGGCGATCGTGTTGTGTCTGCGCGGCCGGTCCTACGCCGATCTGGTGCAGGCCGCCACGCTGATCACCGCGGGCGCGCTCGCCCTGCTCGCGCTGCTGACCGGTCTCGGGCTCGGTCACGATTCGCTCGAATTCGTCGCGGTGGCACTGTTGCTGGCGATGGCAGGTGGTGTCGTCGGGTTCGGTGTGATCGGCCCCCATGTCGAAGTGACCCCGGTGACGCGGCGGGCGATCGAGATCTTCGAGTACCTGTTGATCATCACGATGATCCCGCTCGCCCTGTGGGTCATGGATGTGTACTCGACCGCCCGCAACATATGACCGGCGCGGCCATGGGGCGCGCACTACTGCGGCTCACCTGTGCGGCGACCGTGCTCGGCACGGTCGCCGGTTTCCCGGCGCCCGCGGGCGCGATCGCCCCGCCGCGGATCGATCCCGGTGCGCTCGACGCCGCCATCGCGCTGAGCACTAGACCGGCTCCGCTCGAACCGACCGAACAGCGGGAACTGTGCGCCGAACCGGTGCTGCGCGGCAGCGCGCCGGTCGAACCCCCGATGGCGCAGCAGGTCCTCGATCTGCCCTCGGCGTGGCAGTTCAGCCGGGGGGCGGGGCAGAAGGTGGCCGTGATCGATACCGGCGTCAATCGGCATCCGCGCCTGCCCGCGCTGCAAGCGGGCGGAGACTATGTGAGCGATTCCGACGGCACCGTCGACTGCGACGGCCACGGCACCCTGGTGGCGGGCATCATCGCTGCCCGGCCCTCACCCGACGACGCGTTCGTCGGTGTCGCCCCGGACGCGGAGATCCTGGCCATCCGTCAGCTCAGCCTCGCCTACGACCGCAAGGACCGGCAGGGTTCGGTCAAGGAGGACGGTGCGCTGCGCAGCGACGGCTACGGCAGCGTGCTCACCCTCGCCGGCGCGGTCGTCCGCGCGGTGGACATGGGCGCCACCGTGATCAACATCTCCGAAGTGGCTTGCACCGCAGCTGGTTCCAATACCGCCGACGGCGCGCTCGGTGCCGCCGTGAAGTACGCCTACGACCGCAATGTGGTGGTTGTGGCGGCGGCGGGCAACGTGGAGCAGGGCGGGCCGTGCCAGAACCAGAACGAGGGGTCCGGCTGGAGTTCGGTGACCACGGTCCCGTCCCCGGCCTGGTTCACCCCGTACGTGCTGTCGGTCGGTTCGGTCGACGCCGACGGCAAGCCGTCGGCGCTGTCGCTGCGCGGGCCGTGGGTCGGGGCCGCCGCGATCGGCCGCAATATCGTGTCGCTGGACAGCAAGCCCGGTGGCACCGGCCTGGTCGACGGCGTGCAGACGATGGAGGGCGTGCAACCGGTCGACGGAACCAGTTTCGCCGCACCGTATGTCGCCGGGTTGGCCGCGCTGATCCGGTCCCGCTTTCCGGAACTGTCCGCGCAGCAGGTGATCGAACGGATCACCCGCACCGCGCACGCACCGGGGCGCGGCCGCGACGACGCCATCGGCGCCGGTCTGATCGACCCGCTCGCGGCGCTCACCGCACCGCTGTCCGCCGAGCCGCCGAGCAAGGGTGCCGACGTCGGCCACCCGATCGCCGAGCCGTACGCGGCGCCGGAACCCGATGCGCGACCACGCCAGGTCGCGATCGCCGGTTCGCTGTTCTTGTTGGCCGCCTTGGGAATCGGCGCCGCGTTCGGCTTTCCGTTCCGCCGGCGCAGTGCCGACCTGAACCAGGAATTCGAGTAGTAGAGGGATCGATGGCAACCGAAGGTTTCGTCCGTCGCCCCCGGATCGCGCCGCCGCGCGCACCGGGCGGTGAAGTCGCGCTCTCCCCGCCGCCGGAGATCGAGCGCGCCATCCCGTCGCCGCTGATGATGAAGCTGATGCCCGTCATCATGGTGGTCGCGGTGGTCGGCATGATCGCGATGATGGTCACGATGGGCCGCAATCTGCTGGCCAATCCGATGATGATGATGTTCCCGATGATGATGCTCATGTCGATGGTCGGCATGATGGCGGGCATGCGCGGCGGCGGCCCCAAGCGCGCCGTGGAGCTCAACGAGGAACGCAAGGACTACTTCCGGTATCTCGACCAGGTGCGCAAGGACGTGCGCACCACCGGCACCAAACAGCTCGAGACACTCGGCTGGAGCCATCCCGAACCCGCCGACCTGCCCTCGCTGATCGGCAGCAGGCGGATGTGGGAGCGCCGCCCCAACGACCCCGACTTCGGGCATGTGCGAGTCGGCGTCGGTAGCCACCGCCTCGCCACCAAGCTGGCCAGGCCCGAAACCGGCCCGCTGGAAGACCTGGAGCCGGTGTCGACGGTGGCGCTGCGCCGTTTCGTGCGCACCCATTCGGTGGTGCACGAACTGCCGACCGCGGTCTCGCTGCGCGCCTTCCCCGCCATCAATATCGGCGGCGACCTCGACGAGGGCCGCGAATTGGTGCGGGCCATGCTGATGGAACTGACCACCTTCCACGGGCCGGACAATCTCGTCGTCGCCATCGTCTGCGCCGATCCGGACACGCACTGGGCCTGGGCCAAATGGCTTCCGCACGTGCAGCATCCGTCGGTGCGCGACGGGCTCGGCTCGGCGCGGATGATGTACACCTCGCTCGGCGAACTCGAATCGGCGTTGCAGACCGAGCTGATGGAACGCGGTCGCTTCATGCGCAATCCGCAGCCGACCCAGGGCAGGCTGCACCTGGTGGTCGTGATCGACGACGGCTACATCAGCGGCAACGAACGCACCATCAGCGAATCCGGCCTCGACTCGGTGACCGTGCTCGATCTGACCGCGCCCGAGAACGGACTCGCGGCGCGCCGCGGCCTGCAACTGGTCGTCGCCGACGGCGTGGTGTCGGCGCGCAGTGCCGCCGGGGTGGAACGGTTCGCCACCGCCGACGAGGTCAGCCCGGCCGAGGCGGCGGCCTTCGCGCGCTCGCTGGCCCGCTACCGGCTCGCGACGGCCGCGCAGATCGTCAGCCTGGGGGAGGGCACCACCAGCGACCCCGGCCTGATGGCACTGCTGCGCATTCCCGACGCCGCCCAGATCGACCCCGCCAGGGTGTGGCGACCGCGGACCGCGCGCGAACGGCTGCGGGTGCCCATCGGCATCACCCCGGACGGCACGCCGGTCGAGATCGACATCAAGGAGTCGGCCGAGAACGGCATGGGCCCGCACGGTCTGTGCATCGGTGCCACCGGGTCGGGCAAGTCGGAATTCCTTCGCACCCTGGTGCTTTCGCTGGTCACCACCCACTCGCCGGACGCGCTCAACCTGGTGCTCGTCGACTTCAAGGGTGGCGCGACCTTCCTCGGCCTCGACTCGCTGCCGCATGTCGCGGCCGTGATCACCAACCTCGAGGACGAGCTCTCACTGGTCGACCGCATGAAGGACGCCCTCGCCGGTGAGATGAACCGCCGCCAGGAGCTGCTGCGCTCGGCGGGCAACTACGCCAACGTCACCGACTACGAGAAGGCAAGGGCGGCAGGCGTTCCGCTCGATCCGCTGCCCGCGCTGTTCGTGGTGGTCGACGAGTTCTCCGAATTGCTCTCGCAGAAACCGGATTTCGCCGAACTGTTCGTGATGATCGGCCGCCTCGGCCGTTCGCTGCACGTGCATCTACTGCTGGCCTCGCAGCGCCTCGAGGAGAACAAGCTGCGCGGTCTGGAATCGCACCTGTCCTACCGGATCGGCCTTCGCACCTTCTCGGCCAACGAATCACGCGCGGTCCTCGGTATCACCGATGCTTACCACCTGCCGAGCGTGCCGGGCGCGGGCTACCTGAAAAGCGATGCGTCCGAACCGCTTCGGTTCAACGCCAGCTACGTCTCTGGTTCCTATGTCGCACCGGTCGGCACGGTCATCGACGACGACGGCGCGCCGATGGGCGGGCAACGGCCGGTCGTGTTCACCGCGGCGCCGGTCGAGGTGGTCGAGGCCGAGCCGGACCTGGAGGAGGCCGACCCGATCCTGCGCGGCAGGCCGGAACTACCGCCGCCACCGCCCAGCGGGCCCGCCTCGGAAGAGGGCATCCCGGACTCGTTGCTCGACGTGGTGGTCAAGCGGCTCACCGGACACGGCAGGCCAGCCCACGAGGTGTGGCTGCCGCCGCTGGAGGAATCGCCGACCGCCGACATGCTGCTGCCCGACCCGGACTGGCGTTCGCCGGTGAACCGGCACGGCCAGCTGTGGATGCCGATCGGCGTCATCGACAAGCCCTACGAACAGCGCCGTGACGTGCTCACCATCAATCTCGCGGGCGCGCAAGGCAATGTCGCGGTGGTCGGCGGCCCGCAGTCGGGCAAGTCCACCACGCTGCGCACGATCATTCTGGCCGCGGCCGCCACGCACACGCCCGAGCAGGTGCAGTTCTACTGCCTCGACTTCGGTGGTGGCAGCATGGCCGGCCTGGTCGGGATTCCGCACGTCGGTTCGGTCGCCGGTCGTCTCGACGGTGACCGGGTACGCCGCACCATCGCCGAGCTCACCACGCTGATGCGCCAGCGCGAGGAACGGTTCGCCGAACTCGGCATCGAGTCGATGGCCGAGTTCCGTCGCCGCAAGTTCTCCGCGCTGGAGGCCAGGCAGATCAACGGAACCACCGCCGCGCCGGGCGACCTGCTGGCCGCCGACCAGTTCGGTGACGTGTTCCTGGTGATCGACGGCTGGAGCGCCATCCGCGAGGAATTCGATGTGCTCGAACCGCACATCAACGCCATTGCCACCCAGGGCCTTTCCTACGGCGTCCACCTGGTGATCGGTGCATCCCGCTGGGCCGAGATCCGGCCGGTGGTCAAAGACCAGGTCGGCACCAGGCTCGAGCTTCGCCTCGGCGACCCCGGCGACTCGGAGATGAATCGCCGTACCGCGCACCAGGTTCCGGTCGGCAGGCCGGGCCGCGGTCTCACGCGCGAGCAGTTGCACATGCTGATCGCGTTGCCCCGCTTGGATTCCGACTCCGACCCGGCCACGGTCGCCGACGGTGTCACCAGTGCGCGCGAGGAACTCGTGGCGCTGTATCCGGGCCGGCGTGCCCCGCAGGTGCGCATGCTGCCGCTGAGCTTCCCGCGCGACGAGGTCGTCGCGACCGCCAAGCAGCAGGGCGTCACGCTCGACCGCACCAAGGTCGTCGTCGGTCTCGGCGAATCCGAATTGCAGCCGCTGATCCTGGATTTCGGTCTCGAACCACACTTCATGGCCTTCGCCGATGTGGAGTGCGGCAAGACCACGCTGCTGCGCAATATCGTGATGAGCATCGCCGAACAGTCCGACGCGTCGCAGGCGCGGATCATCATGATCGACTATCGGCGCACCATGCTCGGTGTGCTCGAGGGCGATCAGCTCGCCGGCTACTCGACCTCGTCGCAGACCTGTGGGCCGATGATCGCCGAGGTCGCGGGCTACCTGTCCAAGCGAATCCCCGGTTCCGACATCACCCAGCAGCAACTGCGCGAACGCAGCTGGTGGTCGGGTCCGGAGATCTATGTCGTCGTCGACGACTACGACATGGTCGTCACCGGTTCGGTCAACCCGTTCGCCCCGCTGCTGGAGTACTTGCCGCAGGCGCGCGATATCGGCCTGCACCTGGTCGTCACCCGCCGCATCGGCGGTGCGTCGCGGGCCCTTTACGATCCGGTGCTCGGCGCGATGAAGAACCTGTCGGTCCAGTCGTTGATCATGAGCGGATCCCGGGACGAGGGAAAGCTGATCGGCGACGTTCGCCCGAGCAAGATGCCGCCGGGCCGAGGCACGTTGATCTCCCGCAGCCAGGGCATCGAACTCGTCCAGATCGCCGACCTGCCACCGGTGTAGCGGGCGCTCAGCTGGGAAAGCGGTCCATCAGCGGAAGTGCAGGGGCAGCGGTGCGGCGGTGGGCGGGCCGGTGGACCGTCGGCCCACACCAGCTGTCGGTGCGGCGTTCGAACAGGGCGCAGGACGGGCCGGTCGTCCGTGGGTCGGCGATCCGGGCCAGGGAGAAGCCGGCGCGGCGGTAGTAGTCGTGGAGCTGGCGATTGGCGGTCCAGGCATCGAGGCGGACCCAGTGCCGGTGCTTCTGGTCGGCCAGCCGGGCGGCGTGGGCGAGCATCCGGTGCCCGACCTGCCGCCCCGCGAACCGCAGATCGACGATCATGAAATGCACGATCACCGCATCGGCCAGCTCCCACGCCGACCACAGACCCGGATCCGCCCGATGGTTGACCGTGATCGTCCCCGCGGACTCACCGTCCACCTCCGCGATCCACGTCTCGCCCTGATCCAGCGCCCGGCCCACCGCCCCGGCGAAGCTCTCGATCGGCCGCCCGCGCCCCGCCACCGTCCACTGATCCGACCCGCGTGCCGTCAGCCACGACGTGCGCTGGACGCGCAGGCGGCAGATCAGTGGCAGGTCGCCCAGGGTGGCCGGGCGCAGGCGCACCGTCATGGCAGCGCGACGGCCAACCCGGGTGCGATGCCGAGGGTGCGGGCGATGACGTCGGTGCCGGTGGTGTCGCCGAGCTGGTAGGCCAGCTGGTTGCGGCCCGCGAGGGAGCGGTGCCGGGTGGCGCGGGTGACGCGTTCGTGGTTGGCGCCGATGCGCAGGTGGTCGAGCAGGACGGTGCCGGTGGCGACGCCGAGCACGGCCGCCTCCTCGGCGGTGGCGGCGCGGGCCAGCACGGTGTCGCGGTGGGCGGTCTCGCCGTAGCCGCGGTCGGCCAGACGGCGGGTGGTGCCCTCCGGGATGTCGCGGGGGGAGTCGATGCCCGCGGCTTCGGCCAGGTCGCGGGGGTAGAAACTCACCTCCCACGACCACGGTTCGTTGTCCAGGTACTGCACGACCGTGCGGGCAAGCACCCAGGAATCGACGGCGACCCCGAGCCAGTGCGCGACCTCGGTGTTCGCGGGTTCCATCCTGGTGCTGAACTGCTTGGACGGTTCGCGGTTGGCCGCGCGCGCGATCTCCTCGAAGATGTCGTGCGCCGACTTGGG
This sequence comes from Nocardia sp. FBN12, assembly GCF_050320175.1. Taxonomy (GTDB): domain Bacteria; phylum Actinomycetota; class Actinomycetes; order Mycobacteriales; family Mycobacteriaceae; genus Nocardia. Next base: position 6,973,560 of record NZ_CP190048.1, read on the forward strand.
CCGATCGCGCCGGATGTGGTCGGTGACCACCGACTCCAGGACTTCCTGGTTTCGCACGATGGTGCCGCGGGAAGTCGCTGTGTAGACGAGATTTTCAGCGACCAGCACCTGAATCGCGTTGCGCGAGGTGGTGATCGAGACCTGCATCTGATCGGCGAGCTCGGAGTGGCTCGGTAGCCGGTCGCCCGGTTTCCATGTGCCCGCGCGGATCTCCTCACGGAGAAGGTTCGCGATCCGGAGATAGGTCGGACCGTCCGCCATCATGCTCCTCGGTAGGTCGTGCAGGTAACGAAGTGTACTCGTATCGGTTACCTACGGCCGAGTAATGCTTGACAGAGAGCTTGCGAGGTTTATTGTAATGAACGTCCTGATCCGGTGCTCTGCGGCGATGACGGCGAGGCAACGTGGCTGGTTCGGAAAGTTCAACAGTTGTCATGGCTTTCCCTGACACAGTGCGAAGTGTCGATACCGCCGGGCCTCCGGCCGCTACCGGTCTGTTACCCCTTTCCGATCTTCTCGTCCGCGCGTGTCGCGGGCATCGGGTGGTCGGTGGACCGCTGCTGTGGTTCGCCCGCGATCTGGCGGTGCTGCACGAGAAACGCATTGTCGGGCGCGGCGGACGGGTCGATACCGACCCGGAGGTGTTGCGCGAAATCGACTGTCGCCGTAGCGAGCTCGTACTGGCGATCGACGACTGGGTGCTGCGCGGAATACCGCAGCACCGGCTCGGCGCGACGCTGCACACCGAGACCGTCGGCTCGGTCATCGACCGCATGGCCGAGGCTTCCGTGCGGGCGCACCACGCGCTGATGACGATGGCCGCCCATGACGAGATGCTGCACTGCGCGTGGCACCACCTGGCCGAACTGGCCGATGCCTACGACGATCTGGTGCGGGACGTGCTGGCCGGGCGCAGGCGGTTGCCGGAGTGGTGACCCAGCGCTGAGCGCACCACGCCCGCGGTGTTCGTCGCGGGCGTGGTGTTCTTCGCGCGGGTCAGCCGAGACGGTGGTGCTGTACGCCGAACTCGTCGGCCACCGTGGCGGCCAGTTCGACATAGGCGCGCTTGGTGCTCTTGTGCAGGCGGTGCAGGTCGATTTCGGCGCCCTCGGAGAGGTGTTCGTCGAACGGGATGATGTGGACGGCGCGGCAGCGCGAGAGGAAGTACTCGCGCAGCTGCTGGATGCCGACGTTCGGTGAGCCCTCGCGGGGAAGGTTGATGACGACCACCGCGTTGCGGACCAGGTGGTCGTGGCCGTGTAGCGACAACCAGTCCAGGGTCGCGGCGGCGCTGCGGGCGCCGTCGATGGCGGCCGAGGAGATCAGCACCAGCGAGTGCGCGAGGTCGAGGACCCCACTCATCGCCGAGTGCATCAGGCCGGTGCCGCAGTCGGTGAGGATGATGTTGTAGAAGCGCTGCAGGATGCGGGCAACGGCCCGGTATTCCTCGTCGTTGAACGCTTCCGACGCGGCCGGGTCACGTTCGCTGGCAAGGACTTCCAGTCGGCTCGAGCCCTGGGAGGTATGCCTGCGGACATCGGAGTAGCGCTGGATCGACGGATCGAGCAGCAGATCACGCACTGTTGAACGGGTCTGGATGGCTACTCGCTGCGACAGGGTGCCGAAGTCGGGGTTGGCGTCGACGGCGATCACCCGGTCGCCGCGGATCGAGGCGAAGATCGATCCGATCCCGGTGGTGGTGGTCGTCTTGCCGACGCCGCCCTTCAGCGAGAGGACCGCGATGCGATAGTCGCCACGCACGGGTTGGCGGATGCGGGCCACGAGCTCCTGCAGGCGCAACTCCTCGGCGGACATGCCGGGATTGATCGCGCCACCGGACGCATGGTGCACGGCCTTGCGCCAACCGCTGCCCGGCGCCTTCTTGGCGCGCTTGACCGGAACGTTGTCGAGCGAGGGCTGGTAGCCCTGTGGCTGTGCGCCCCAACCCGGTTGGCCGTGTGGCTGTTGCTGGCCCTGCTGGTAGTTGCCCGGCTGCTGATACTGCTGCGGGGCGGCGTTGGGTTGCTGGTACTGCTGCGGGGCGGCAGCGGGTTGCTGGTATTGCTGTGCGGGCGTGCCGTCGGGCTGGTACTGCGGCGCAGGGGTGCCATCGGGCAGGTATTGCTGGGCGGGTCCGCTGGGCGGCTGATACTGCTGCGCGGGCGTGCCGTCCGCCTGGTACTGCGGCGCGGGCATGCCGTCGGGCCGGTACTGCTGGCCGGGACTGTTGGGTTGGTACTGCGGCGCGGGGGTGTCGTCGGGCAGGTATTGCTGGGCGGGCCCGTGGGGCTGCTGCTGCGCAGGCGCCCTGTCGGGCTGGTACGGCTGCGACGGGCCGTTCGGCAGGAACTGTTGTTGCGCACCCTGATTCGGCTGTTGGTACTGGGGACTCGGGGTGCCGTCAGGCTGATACTGCGGTGCCGGTGAGCCGTCGGGGTGCTGTGTGGGAGCGGCATCGGGCCGTTGCTGTGCGGCACCGTCGGGTCGCACGGCGACCCCATCTGGCCCGTAGGTGGGCAGGCCGTCGGGCTGTTGATGCTGCGCCGGGGTGCCGTCGGGACGCGGATACGGCGAGACGGCATCGGCCGCCTGCACGAATTCGCCCGAGCGATAACCGGTTTGCACAGCGCGCGCCTGCTCCGCCGCGTTCGAGCCATGGCTCGCCTGACCGTGCTCCTCGCTCGCTGCCCGGTTCGGCAGCCGTGGGTCATCGGACCGGAACACCTCGGTCCGCCCGTCCGGCGCATGCGTCGGCGCGACCGGCGTGGGATCGCCGGGAACCGGGTTGTATTGCGTCGCAGGATAAGTCGACGGCGGCGCGGTCTCGCCCGACGCATACGGCGATCGCTGGTCCGCGGACTGCTGCGGAGCGACGGATTCGCCGGAGCTGTAGGGAGACCCATGCGACGCGGATGCGCCGGTGGCGTGCGGGGACCCGCTGTCGGTGGACGTGTCGGGAGTCGCGGAGTCCGACAGTGGCGACTGCGATTCAGCTGTGACAGCTGGCGCCGGCGTCGAATGCGACTCGGGGGCGACAGCAGGTGTCGGCGAGGGAGTGCCGTCGGCGAACGGGTCCCAGGGTGCCTGTGGTTCGGCGGTGGGCGCGGGGGTTTCGGTGGCGGGCGGCGTGGGCGCGGGGGCGTCCTCGTCGGGCATCGACCAACCGCTGACCGCATGACGCGCGCCGGTCGCCGGCGAATCCGTGGCCGCGCCGGTTGTCGCCGAGGCTGATTCGGGAGCGCCGGTTGCCGGCGCGGCTTGCGACTCGATCGCCGCGGACTGCTCGACCTCGTCGGACGGGGCAGATCGCGATCCTGAGCCGGTGGACTGCGCCATCTCACGACGCGTGGAAGCGGACTGTCCGGTCTCATCGAGAGCGGGCGCTGACGATGTGCCGGTCGCGGATCGCGTGTGCTCGTCGCGAGGCGACGCCGAGTCGGCGGGTTGCTCGACTTCGCGCCGAGGGGCGACCGGCTGCGGCGGGACAGTCAGCCGGGGCGGGGCCTCGGTCGGCCGGGCGGGTGGGTCCGGCAAGGGAGGGGGCGGGGGCAGGTCGGGGCGCTGCTGGGACGGGCCGAGGGGGGTGAAGCCGTTCGACGGTGGGGCCGGGGTGCGCGTCGGGAGCGAGCCCGCGCCCTGATCCGGCGACTCGACGGGCGGCGCGGGCAATGCGGGCCCCGCATGGGCGGCCGGTCCGGCCTGCCTGGGTGACGTGCCGGTCGGCGCGGCCGATTCGGCACTGCTACGTCCGCCGGTGGACAGCGGCCCGTTCGCGGGAGTCGAGCCGGTAGACGTCGGCGCATGATCGGCCGGGGGTTGACCGGTAGGCCAAGGCGCCGGGCTCGTCGGCGACGACTGGCCGGTGTTCCACGGCGACGCGTCGGTCGCCGCGGGACCTGTGGTCGCAGCCGGTCCCTGGGCGTTCTGCCACGGTCCCGAGTCGGGCGGTGACTGCACAGGCGGCGGCGCGAGCGGGTTCGGTGCCGCTTGCCAGCCGGGCCTCGGCTGCTCCGGCACCTGCTGGTGCGGCGTCCCATCGCGGCCGGTTCGCTGATGCGGGGGCTGCTCGTGCGTCGGCTGCGGGTGGTCGCGGCCGGGCTGTTGCTCGTACGTGGGCTGCTGACGTGGCTGTTCTTCGCGGTGGGGTTGCTGGTGAGAGGGGCCGGGGATCTGCGGGTTCGCGGGCGGCTGGGTGGACCAGCCGGACTGGTGGGTCGGCTCGGCCGGACGTGCGGACTGCGCGGCGGTCTCTTCCTCGGACTCGCGCTCCCTGCGGCGACGCCTGCCCTTCTCCTTGCGCGGCGCGTCGTCACCACGGCCCATGAACCGGCGGCGTTTGGGTGCCTCGTCGATCTCGTCGTCCTGGGGCAGGTTCTCGACCGGAGCCTCGTAACCGACCTGCGTGACGTCGCTCTCCGACAGCCACGGCGGCAACATGGGGAGGCTGTCGTTGTTGCGGCTCACCGGCACGCCTCGCTCACCAGGGTCCCCCGATCTGATCGACCCACTTCTCCGACGCCGTGGAGTTTACGCGACAACCCCGACACCGTGGTGGGCGCCTCATCTCTAGGGCCACTCCCCGAGGCGACCTCGGATCGCCCACCGTCAACCGCTGGAACTCTGGAAAACAAGCCAGCCGGATAGCCCGGCGTGAGACCCGATCGGGGTGTACCGTGCGGGGCCACTTTTGCCTCAGACCGCCCGGCCCGGTAAGCTTGAGCGGCGGTGCACCTATGCGCCGACTGTTCGCATGCATGCTGGCCGTCGTCAGCCGTCGCGAGTGAGCAGCACGAGTAATCAAAACTCAGGTTGAGCGTAACCGGGATCGCGGAGGATATGGCGAAGAAAGACGGGGCCATCGAGGTCGAGGGTCGAGTTGTCGAGCCGCTGCCCAATGCGATGTTCCGGATCGAGCTCGAGAACGGTCACAAGGTTCTCGCGCACATCAGCGGAAAGATGCGGCAGCACTACATTCGTATCCTTCCGGAAGACCGCGTGGTCGTCGAGCTGTCGCCGTACGACCTCTCTCGCGGCCGGATTGTCTACCGCTACAAGTGATGCCTGACGGCGTCGCGAGCCACACCGGCGCGCGGCGTCGGACAGTGTCCCGGCAACGGGACACACCCCAGACTTCCCCAGTCCTCTGGCTGGGGAAAAACTGTGTTCACACCACCTGTGTGGACCAATACAAGATTGGACTGACGTGAAGGTTAATCCGAGCGTCAAGAAGATCTGCGAGAAGTGCAAGGTGATCCGCCGTCATGGTCGGGTCATGGTGATCTGCGACAACCTGCGCCACAAGCAGCGTCAGGGCTGAGTCTCCCCTCACCACCGGGCACCGATCGTCTGATCGGACTGACCGAAAGAAGAACTCCCAGTTCCAGCGCGTACGCACGTGTGCGCGCCATCCACCGGCACGGAGGCCGGTGCCCCCATTTTGTACACGGGGGGACGGACGGGGAGCAGACCTCCGCAACCATTAAGGAACCTGCCACATGGCACGTCTGATGGGCGTTGATCTCCCGCGCGAAAAGCGCATGGAGATCGCGCTGACCTACATCTTCGGAATCGGGCGCACCCGCGCCACCCAGATCCTGGCCGAGACGGGCGTCAGCCCCGACCTGCGCTCCAAGGATCTGACCGACGACGACCTCGCGAAGCTTCGTGAGTTCATCGAGGCCACGGACTACAAGGTCGAAGGTGACCTGCGCCGCGAGGTGCAGGCCGATATTCGTCGCAAGATCGAGATCGGCTGCTACCAGGGCATCCGCCACCGTCGTGGCCTGCCCGTGCGTGGTCAGCGCACCAAGACCAACGCGCGTACGCGTAAGGGTCCGAAGAAGACCGTCGCCGGCAAGAAGAAGTAGGGATAGCGTATGCCTCCGAAGAGCCGGGCCGCTGGCCCGAAGAAGACTCAGAAGTCGCGTCGCCGGGATAAGAAGAACATCCCGCACGGCCACGCGCACATCAAGAGCACGTTCAACAACACCATCGTCTCGATCACCGACCCCGAGGGCAATGTCATCTCGTGGGCGTCGTCGGGCCACGTCGGTTTCAAGGGTTCGCGTAAGAGCACCCCGTTCGCCGCGCAGCTCGCTGCCGAGAACGCTGCCCGCAAGGCGCAGGAGAACGGCGTCAAGAAGGTCGACGTGTTCGTGAAGGGCCCGGGTTCGGGCCGCGAGACCGCGATCCGTTCGCTGCAGGCCGCAGGCCTGGAGGTCGGCTCGATCTCCGATGTCACTCCTCAGCCGCACAACGGCTGCCGTCCGCCCAAGCGGCGTCGCGTCTAACAGCGGGAAAGGAAAAAGCTTAAAATGGCACGTTATACAGGCCCCATCACCCGCAAGTCGCGCCGTCTGCGCGTCGACCTCGTCGGAGGCGACCAGGCGTTCGAGCGTCGTCCTTACCCGCCCGGCCAGCACGGCCGCGCGCGGATCAAGGAATCCGAGTACCTCATGCAGCTGCAGGAGAAGCAGAAGGCTCGCTTCTCGTACGGCGTCATGGAGAAGCAGTTCCGTCGTTACTACGAAGAGGCCAACCGCCTCAAGGGTAAGACCGGCGACAACCTGCTCCGTCTGCTCGAGTCGCGTCTGGACAACGTCGTGTACCGCGCCGGTCTGGCCCGTACCCGTCGTCAGGCCCGTCAGCTGGTCAGCCACGGTCACTTCGTCGTCAACGGTGTCAAGGTGAACGTCCCCAGCTACCAGGTCTCCCAGTACGACATCATCGATGTCAAGGAGAAGTCGCTCCCGACGCTGCCGTTCCAGGTGGCTCGCGAGACCGTCGGTGACCGTCCGGTTCCCGGTTGGCTGCAGGTCGTCCCCGGCCGCCTGCGCATCCTGGTGCACCAGCTGCCCGAGCGCGCGCAGATCGATGTGCCGCTGCAGGAACAGCTCATCGTCGAATACTACTCGAAGTAAGCGCTTTTGGTGGGGGTCGCTACGCGGCGGCCCCCGCAATCACTGATCAGGCATCAAATAGTGGATGCCCAGACAGGAAGTAGATCCTCATGCTGATTTCCCAGCGTCCGACACTGACCGAAGAGGTTGTGGCGGAGAACCGCTCGAAGTTCACCATCGAACCCCTCGAGCCGGGCTTCGGTTACACCCTCGGCAACTCGCTGCGTCGTACCCTGCTGTCCTCCATCCCGGGGGCCGCGGTCACGAGCATCCGCATCGACGGCGTCCTGCACGAGTTCACCACCGTCCCCGGCGTGAAGGAAGATGTCACCGACATCATCCTGAACCTCAAGGGCCTGGTCGTGTCCTCCGAAGAGGACGAGCCGGTCACCATGTACGTGCGTAAGCAGGGCCCGGGCACCGTCACCGCCGGTGACATCGTCCCGCCCGCCGGCGTCATCGTGCACAACCCGGACATGCACATCGCCACCCTGAACGACAAGGGCAAGCTCGAGATCGAGCTCGTCGTCGAGCGGGGCCGCGGTTACGTGCCCGCCGTGCAGAACAAGGCGACCGGCGCGGAAATCGGCCGGATCCCCGTGGATTCGATCTACTCCCCGGTGCTCAAGGTGACCTACAAGGTCGAGGCCACCCGTGTCGAGCAGCGCACCGACTTCGACCGTCTCATCCTCGACGTGGAGACCAAGAACTCCATCACGGCCCGGGACGCGCTGGCTTCGGCCGGTAAGACCCTGGTCGAGCTCTTCGGCCTGGCCCGTGAGCTCAACGTCGAAGCCGAGGGCATCGAGATCGGCCCCAGCCCGGCCGAGGCAGATCACATCGCCTCGTTCGGTCTGCCGATCGAGGACCTGGACCTCACCGTCCGGTCCTACAACTGCCTCAAGCGCGAGGGTGTGCACACGGTGGGCGAGCTCGTCGCCCGTACCGAGTCGGACCTGCTCGACATCCGCAACTTCGGCCAGAAGTCCATCGACGAGGTGAAGGTCAAGCTGCACACGCTCGGCCTCTCGCTCAAGGACAGCCCGGCGTCGTTCGACCCGTCCTCCGTGGTGGGTTACGACGCGAGCACCGGAACGTGGAGCGACAGCGGCACGTTCAGTGATACCGACGGCGGCGAGCAGGACTACGCCGAAACCGAACAGCTTTAATACGCCCAGGAGAAACCCACAATGCCCAAGCCCAAGAAGGGTCGCCGGTTCGGCGGCTCGGCGTCGCACCAGAAGGCGATCTTCGCCAACCTGGCCACGGCGCTTTTCGAGCACGGTCGGATCACGACCACCGAGGCCAAGGCCAAGGCGGTGCGTCCCTACGCCGAGAAGATCATCACCAAGGCGAAGGCCGGCAGCCTTGCCGACCGTCGTGAGGTCATGAAGGACATCCGCAACAAGGACGTCGTGCACGTCCTGTTCGCCGACATCGGCCCCTCGTTCGAGGGTCGCGAGGGTGGCTACACGCGTATCACCAAGGCGCTGCCGCGCAAGGGTGACAACGCGCCGATGGCCATCATCGAGCTCGTCCGCGAGAAGACCGTGACCAACGAGGCCGATCGGGCCCGTCGTGTCGCCGCTTCGCAGAAGACCGAAGAGGCTCCGGCCGCTGAGGTCGTCGAGGAGACCGTGGCGGACGCCCCGGCCGCCGACGAGGCCACCGAGGACAAGAAGGACGCCTGATTCTCAGGAGTTCTGCCGAGCCCGTCACCCTTCGTGGGTGACGGGCTCGGTTCTTTTCTGTGCGCGACTTCAGGAGGATGACATGACGCGGGTGCGGCTCGGGATCAGTTATGACGGCACCGATTTCACCGGCTGGGCACGTCAGCCGGGGTTGCGCACGGTGCAGGGCGTGCTAGAGGAGTCGCTGTCGAAGGTGTTGCGTGAACCGCTGCAGCTGACGGTCGCCGGGCGTACCGACGCGGGTGTGCACGCCGAGGGGCAGGTCGCGCACTTCGACACGGAGTCGGAATTCGACGCCGACAAGCTGATGTACCGCATGGCGAAGTTCCTGCCCAAGGACGTGCGGATCACCGAAATCCGCACCGCCCCTCCCGAATTCGACGCCCGCTTCTCCGCGATGCGCCGTCACTATGTCTACCGGCTCACCACCGCCCCCTACGGCGCCCAGCCGTTGCAGGCGCGCGGCGTGGTGCCGTGCAAGCCGGGCGTAGACCTCGAGGCCATGCGCGCAGCGTCCCGAAACCTGTTGGGCCTGCACAACTTCGCCGCTTTCTGCCGCCGCCGCGAGGGCGCCACCACCATTCGCGAACTCCAGCGCTTCGACTGGGAACGCGAGGGCGACCTGCTCACCGCCTATGTCAGCGCCGACGCCTTCTGCTGGTCGATGGTCCGCAGCCTCGTCGGCGCCGTCCTCGCGGTGGGCGAAGGCCGCCGCACCCCCGACTGGACCACCACCCTGCTCACCGAAACCGAACGATCCAGCTCGGTCACCGTCGCTCCTGCCCACGGCTTGAGCCTCATCGCCGTCGACTATCCGGCCGACGCCGACCTCGCCGCCCGCAATGCCCAAACCCGGGAATCCAGAACTGTGCCGGTGCCCGAAGGTGGTTGCTGCGGCGATTGATGGCCGTTGATCCGTTCGACGAATTTCTGTGACACCTGATCTGTGGAGTGACGATTCGATATTGATTCGAGACTCTCCCTGCCGGCAGCGCATGCGGAGCGGGTTTCGTCCCGGCTACCGGGATGCGGGGGTGACATTCATGTTATCGAGGTGGTAACCGCGCGATGTTAGATTTCTCCGACGATGGATACCATCTCATTCGGCGAGTGGGAAGTGGTCATGGAATGACGCCAGGCGAATTCCGGGCGAGCCAGCGCCCTGTCGCGTTGGAATAGCGACATCGAATGGTGACGTCGTCGTTCGACGGGTTTCCCGAGATCTGCTCGACCGCGCAGGTCGCGGTGCCGGACGCGTTCGGGCATTGGGAACAGCTGGTCACCAATGCGATCACCGAGGTGTCGATTGCGCCCACCGTGCCACGGGCGTTCGAGGGGCGGATCAGATCGGCCGACTTCGGTGATATCTCCGTGGGCACGGTGGTCGCCGAGGGTCACGAATTGCGCCGGACGCGCAGGCATATCGCCAGGGCTGACGACGTCCACGTCATCGGCAGTGTTGTGCTCGCGGGGCACGCGCAGGTCGAGCACGCGGGTAACCGTGTCGAGCTGTCGCCGGGCGCGATGATCTTCTACGACACCGCGCAGCCGATTCGGTGGCGCTCGGAGGGTCTGATCGAGGATCTGACGATCCGGGTGCCCCGACAGCAGGTCGTCGATTACCTGGGTATTCGGGCCGACGCGCTGCCTGCCGGGATGGTGATCGGGGAAGGTGGCGTCGGGCTCATGCTGGCCAGATTCTTCCGGCAGGTCGCACAACTGCACAGCACCGATCCGGTGTCGGCGGCAGTGCTCGCGGGCAGCGGCATCGACCTGCTCGGCGCGGCGGCCACCATCGCGTCGGGCGGGCGACCTGGCAGGGCGCAGATCGCGGCGGTGAACGGGCAGCAGGTGCTGGACTATCTGCGCGCCAACTACACCGACCCCGGGCTGACGATCGAGCGGATCGCGGACGCCTGCCGGGTGTCGCGGCGCACGCTCTATCGGGTGGTCGCGGAGTTCGAGGGCGGGCTCGGGACTGTACTGCGCGAAATGCGGTTGGAGCGGGCGCGGGTGCTACTCGCGGCGGGCGACTACCGCTCGGTCGCGACGGTCGCGACCGCGTCGGGATTCGGCTCCGAGCGACAGTTCTATCGCGCGTTCCAGGCGGCGACGGGCATGACACCGGGTGAATACCGGGTGATAGCTCGTTCGGGCGCCCACAGCGGAGCTCGAACTCCGTCAAGCCGGGTTGAGTGATGCGCCTCACACGGAGGTTTCATTTTGAAAGACCCGGGTTGGATAACCGCTGGAATCGTCAGTGCTAGTGGCATTTCCGATGTCGACAAACCATCCCATCCGGAAACAGTCGATGGAAATTGGACGGTTGATCTGGCAGGCTCGGCCTAGGGCGAGCCCGACGATTGTGCGACGCCAACTGTTTGCTGTTCGACTCGGATAGGAAGCGAGGTAGTTGGCGTGGAGATCAGCCAGACCCGTGCCGGGGCGCGCGAATCGTTCGCCGAGTGGGAGTCGCTGCTGTCGGAGAGTTATGTCCCGCTGATGGCGGATCCGCGCGGCGACGGCGCCTTCCATGGCCGGATCGAGCGCACCAGCCAGCCCGGCTTCGACCTGTCGACGGTCAGTGCGAGCGGCCAGCGCATCCGCCGAACCCCCCGTGGAATCGCGAAGACCGACGGCGAATACCTTTTGGTCTCCATCCTGACCGAAGGCTCCGGACGGCTGCACCAAGACGATCGCGTCGCGTCGCTGCGCCCCGGTGACATGGTCTTCTACGACACCTCGCGCCCGTATCAGTGGGATCTCGACGGTCCCTGGGCGCAGGTCGTCGTGCAGACGCCGCTCGAGGTCCTGCGCCAGCAGCTCGGCCCGGGTGATTCCGCGTTGCCGACCGCGATGACGGTCCCCGCCGACAGCGCGGGCGGGGTGGTCGCGGGCTACTTTCGCGATCTGGCCCGCATTCAGCAGAGCGCTCCTGGTCACGCCACCGTGCTGGCCGACAACGGTGTCAAACTGCTTGCCTCGGCGGTCCGGCTGGCCTCGGGGGAAATCCCTTCGGGTCAGCCCGCGCAGGCGCTGTCACGCGAGCAGGTACTCGCCTTCATGCGAACCCGGTGCGCCGACCCGAGCCTGACGATCGACGACATCGCGCGTGCCTGTCTGGTGTCGCGCCGCACGCTGTACCGGCTGTTCGGTGACGTGGAGGACGGGCTCAGTGCCGTGCTGCGGCGCATGCGGGTGGAATGCGCGCGTTCGCTGCTCGCCCGTGACCCCGGCCGGGCGACGGCGACCGTCGCGCTCGCGTCCGGGTTCGCGTCCGAACGCCATTTCTTCCGCGCCTTCCGGTTGGAGACGGGTATGACCCCCGGTGAATTCCGCATGGTCGCGGCGGGTGCGCCGGCTATGTGATACCGCGGCTATCTGATATCGCCATTCTTCGTACATCTGTTCGTCCTTGAAGAATGGTCGGCGCTCAGGCAAACTCTTAGCAAGGCTCACTGCGTGGCGGAATCGACCCTAATCTGTGGATTGGCACAGACGGTCAGTCGGCTGGCACAGGATGACAGTTTGTGTGGCGCCATTCTGCGAGAGAGTGAATTGAACACTCTTCACTGGTTGAGCGACAAGGGGGCACGATGAGTCGGGTACGCGTGGCAGCGGTGCAAGCCGAGCCGAAATGGTTGAATTTGTCTGCGGGAGTCGAACAGACAATCGAATACATCGAAGCGGCCGAACACGGGGGCGCGCAACTGATTGCCTTTCCGGAGACCTTCCTGCCCGGATTTCCCTGGTGGATGTGGCTCAACTCCGTCGACTGGGGCGAAGAATTCCTCGCCCGCTACCTCGCCAACTCGCTCACCGCCGAAGGACCGGAGCTGCGGGCGATCGCCTATGCCGCCCGCCGCAAGGGGATTCATGTCTCGGTCGGATTCGCCGAGCGGGCCGGGCGTGAGGTGTTCATGTCGCAGGCGCTGATCGGCGCCGACGGCACGATCAGCGTCGTCCGCAAGGCCGAACCGACCGGGCTGGAGCGGACCGTGTTCAGCACCTCCGACGGCGGCTTGCTGATCCGTGACACCGCGCTCGGCCGCGTCGGTGTCCTCGGTGGCGCCGACCATCTCCGCGCCGACTTGCGGGTGCGCATGCACGAGCAATACGAGCAGATCCACATCGCGGCGTGGCCCGGCTTCACCGTGTACTACGGCGAGGGCAAGGAGCGCGGCCAGGAAATCGACACCGCCGCCGCCGTGCGCTACGCCATGGACGGCAAGACCTACGTCATCGCCCCCGTCGCCGTGGTGCCGGTGGCCGGTTGGGAGGTGGTCGACGCGCGGATGCCCGATCGGCGTCTGCTGCGCGGTGGCGGAGGCGTCTCGCGGATCTTCGGACCCGGCGGGTTGGAGCTCGCCACTCCGCTGGCCGAAGGCCAGCAGGGTCTGATCTTCGCCGACCTCGACATCCGACGGTCGTTACATCGCGTGCCCGGCGACCGCGCAACGTCGCGAGTCTCCAGTGGTCGAGTCGCTCGACGTGAGCCGGGGCGTGTGGTGATCAGCGAATCGGCCTGATCGTCGCGACGGTGAGGTCCGCTATCTCAGCGGCACCGAGACGTCGGCGCCCGCTTCGCGGGTGAGCCGCGCGTTCACCTTGGCCAGCGCGGGCGTGGGGACGAAACCGCCCGCGAACAGTGCCTCGCCCTGCCGGAACCAGGGTGCCTGGGCCAACAGTCCGCTCGGGGCGTAGCCGAAGTAGGTGCCGAGTTCGGTGAGGTCGGTCGGTGAGGTCATTTTCATGAGGGCGAGGTTGTCGCACTGGGAGATGATGCCCGGGTGCACCTTCGACGGGCGCTGGGTCGAAAGCAGTAGCCAGAGACCGAATTTGCGGCCCTCGGCGGCGATCTGGATCAACCGTTCACGCACCGCCACGGCCACCGGCGATTCCAGCCGGGGCGAGGCGAGGTTGTGGGCCTCGTCGATCACCAGCAGGACCGGGCGTCGTTCTTCGCGTCTGGCCCACAGGTCGTCGAGCAACGACAGTGCGACCACGAGTTGCTGTGCGGGCGTGGAGAATCCGCCGAGGTCGAGGACGGTCACGTCGGGGCGCTCGGCGACGATCTCGGTGACCGCCCGATCAGTGCCCGCCCACACCTCCCAGTCGAGCAATCCCAGGTTCTCCACGCGCATCGCGAGGCGGCGGCGAGCCGGGGTGTCGACGGCGCGCAAGTTGGCCAGAACATCGTGGAGCTCGCCGGTCATCGCCGATGACAGATGGATCAGTTCGTTGAACTCCTCCCGGTCGACCACCGGATCCAGCTGCAACACCGCGGCTTTCGACTTCAGCGGCATGTCGATGAACTTCGCCCGCAGCCGAGCAGGTGGTTCGGCCTTCGGTCGCAGCACGCGGATATCGCGCTCGCGCAAGGCCGCCGCGGTCGGGCCGGTGGCGCCGGGCACCACCTCGCCGATGCGGACGAAGTCGGAATTCGGGTCGAGGATGACGATCGGGAGCGCGGTATGCGCGATCAGCTGCTCGAGGACGACGCCGAGGGCGTAGGTCTTGCCCGAACCGCTCTGTCCGCACCAGAACGTGTGCCGGTTGAAGCGGGTCGGGAGCAGTCGAGCGGGCCCACCGGGTGCCGACAGGCTCTCGCCGACCTCGAGCTCGGCGCCGGTGCTGAGGTGCAGGGCGGCGACGTTGGCGCGATCGGCCGGACTCACCTCCCCGCCGTCGAAGGCGTGACTGGCCCTGACATCGATCCCGTCGTCGCTGAGTTCGCCGATCAGTCTGCCGCGCAACCCCACCGGCATCGTCGCCGTGCGCTCTTCGACCAGCGCGAGCTGCCTGCGCCCGTCGCAACTGACCACGATCAGTGATCCGGCGGGAAACGGACTGGCCGCGGCGTTGTCGACGACGAACGAGCGGCCGTCCTCGGAGCGCGCGGACAGGACGGCGGAATCGGCAGACATGGGCGTGTCCTCTCGGTGAGGCATCGACGAGCATCCTGCTGGCAACTACCAGTAGAACACGGACTGTTCCCTGTTCGACGGAGGTGCCCGAGGTGATCGGTGCGAATCCCGACTTGCCGAAAGCGGCTTGCGCAGGAGTATTTTCGCTGGTGGGGGCATCGCGTCCGCCTTGAGTGGGCGTGGCGCCGCGGCTATTGTTGGTCGATGCCATAGAGGCAGATATGTCTGAGTTCGGAGGTCGGCAGCCCATGGCGAACGAACCGACGACGCTCGAGTTCGCGGCGGCGTCGCCACGGAGCGTGGAGTTCGAGCAGTGGGAAGCGTTGATGACGCGGACCTATTTCCCGCTCGCGCTCGACCCGACCTTGGACGCACCCACGTTCGGCCGGGTGACCAGCAGCGCGCTGCCCGGCGCGGCCGACTTCACGCTGTCCACGCTCGCGGGTGGGAATCAGGAGTTTCGGCGTACCAAGACGCATGTGGCCTGCGCGGCCGAGGAATACCTGCTGGTGAGCATTCAGGTCTCCGGGCAGGCGCGGCTCACCCAAGGCGGCCGATCGGTCCTGCTCAGGCCCGGCCAGATGACGTTTCTCGACACCTCGCTGCCCTCGCTCTGGAACGACAGCATGTCCTACGAGCAGGTGCTCGTGCGCGTGCCGACGCGGCTGCTGCGCCTGCAGCCGGGGCTCGCCGACCTGCGTATCCCGACCGCCACCGCGATCGAGCCGGAGAGCCCGGCGGGCGTGGTAGCCACCTACTTCCGTGAACTCGCGCGGGTCCGTGCGCAATCGCCCGCGCAGGCCGACATCCTCGCCACCAGTGCGCTCGACCTGCTCGGTTCGGCGGTACTGCTCGCGGCGGGCAGCCGACCGAGTGAGACTCCCGCCGACTCGCTCAGCCGCGAACACGTCCTGGTCTACCTCCGGAAACGGTGCACCGACCCGGATTTGACACTCGACGAGGTCGCGGCCGCCTGTCATATCTCGCGGCGCACCCTGTTCCGCCTCTTCGACGGGACGGGCGACAGCCTCGGCGCCACCCTGCGCAGATTACGGGTGATGCACGCGCAAAAACTGTTGACCTGCAATAGAAGCCATCCACCTGCGGCGGTGGCATTCGGCTCCGGGTTCGCGTCCGTCCGCCATTTCTACCGCGTATTCCACCAGGAGACCGGGATGACTCCCGGCGAATATCGCGAATCCTATCTCGGATGATCAGCCTGGCACCGGTTGTCAGCGGCCTGGCACGGTAGGTCTACCGAGCGTGATGCTCTTTGCCCCACACTGATTTTCGGACAACAGCCGGCCAGCTGGGCCCGGACCGGCGCGTGGACCTGTGGCGGGAGCAGGCCCACGTCGCCGCGCTCTCCGGATTCACGGTGTATCACGAGGTCGTCGACGAGGCGGCCGATCCGTGGACCGTGCGGCCAGGATTACCTGCGGGCAGGTCAGCGCGCGTATCAAATGCTGCGCTGCGAGTTTTTGATACGCATTCTCTCGTGGGAGAATTGTCGCCATGACGCGCCGATGCGTGATTGCGTGAATCAGCTACGTGCCCATTCATTCGACGAATGGGAAGCGGTGATGTCGAACGCCTATGTCCCGGTGGCGATCGAGCCATTGCCCGAGTCGTCCGCTGAATTCACCGGCATGATCACCCATTCCACCATCGACGACATCGAATTCACACTGCTGCGCTCGACCGGTCAGCGCGTGATCCGCACCGAACGATTGATCTCCCGATCAAGTACCGAGGTGCTCTATGTCGGGATCTGTACCGAGGGCAGCGGGCGGATACAGCAGGACGGGCGGCTGGCCGAGCTGGAACGTCCCGGTGAAATGGTGTTCGTCGACAGCAGGCGGCCGAACTGGTGGGAGTCCGACGGCGACCACGAGCAACTCATCGTCCAGGTCCCCGTCGCCGCACTCGAACGCGGCGGCTGGACGCAACCGACCACCCCCGCGGCGCTCACCGTCACCCCGGATTCGGCCGGGGGCCTCGTCGCGGAATACCTGCGTGACGTGGCGAGGGCACAGGAGACCGACCCGGCGGCAGCGGCTCGCCTCGGCGCGCACGTGCTCCCGCTGCTCACCTCGGCGTTGACGATGACCGCGGGTGAGCTGCCGAACCCGGAGAGCGGGAAGGCGCTCGCCAGGCTGCAGGCGCTGACTGTCATGCGCCGTCGTTGCCACGACCCGGACGTCACCGTCGACGACATCGCCGCCGAATGCCTGCTCTCGCGCAGCGCGCTGTACCGGCTGTTCGACCGCGGTCCCGGGGTGCTCGCCCGCCTGTGGACGATGCGGGTGGAACGGGCGAAGACACTGCTCGGCGCCGATCTGACGCGTGCGCTGTCCGCGGTCGCCGCGGCTTCGGGATTTCGCACCGAACGCCAGTTCTATCGAGTGTTCCGGGACGTCACCGGGACCACTCCGGCGCAGTGGCGTGACAGCCACCGGCCCGGGTGAGCACCCCACGATCGGGTGCGAGCCCGACCCTGCATGTCGCGACCGATACGGCGGATTCGGCTGATCACCGAGTCGAGTACTGGGAATCGGTGATGAGCGAGACCTACATTCCGCTCGCGGTGTCGCCGCACGTCGTCGAAGGATTCGCCGGACGGATCGCGGCGACCGAATTCGACGAGCTGCTGGTCACTTCGGTGCAGGCGGGCGCGCAAACCGTGCGCCGCACGCAGCGACTGGTCGAAGCGGCGGGGGAGCGCTACATCCTGGCGAGCATGTTCCTGAGCGGTCGTGGGGTGATGCACCAGGACGGCAGGCAGGCGCACGTCTCGGCGGGTGACATGGTGTTCTACGAGAGCGGCCGACCCTATCGCTGGGAAATCGACGAACCGTTCGACAAGGTGGTCGTGCAGGTGCCGGTCCCGGTGCTCGTCGACGTGGCCGGTCGGCCGCTGCGGGCGGTTCCGTCGGCGATCACGATCGCGCGCGGCCATCCCGCCTCGGCGGTCGGCACGTTCTTTCGTGGCATCGCGCGCCTACAGGGCACCGATCCGGAACGAGCCGCGGCGATGGCGGCCGGTCACGGCATCGACCTGCTGGCCTCGGCACTGCAGATGGCCGCGGGGGAGTTGCCGGACAACGGGCAGGTCAGCGCGGTATCCCGGGCTGGTGTGCTCGCGTTCATGCGGCAACGGTGTGCGGACGCCGACCTCACCGTCGACACGGTGGCCGCGCACTTCGCGATCTCGCGCCGCACCCTCTACCGGCTCTTCGACGGCGAACAGGCGCCCGTTCCGGCACTGCTCGCCATGCGCGTCGAGCGCGCGTGCGAGGTGCTGCGTTCGCATCCCGGCCTATCGATGAGTAAAGTCGCGGCAGCCGCTGGTTTTATCAGCGAACGAAATCTGTTTCGCGCTTTCCATTCCGAGATGCGAATGACTCCCGGTGAATATCGTGAGCGCGCGCACAGTTCGTCGACGGTTGCTGGAATGCTCGGTCTGCCGGTTGGCAGCGCATGACAGTTCCCCTGTGAATTCTTCACGCATAGTGAAATGAACGCACCGCAGCGTCCCGACAGCAGGGGCGCCCGCGTGAACGGTTCCGTCAGGACCTGACCAACCGCGCGATCGCGTCGGTTGCCTCTTTGATCTTGGCTTCGGCCTCGGGCCCTCCGGCCACCGCGGCATCGACGACACAGTGCGAGATGTGGTCCTCGAGCAGGCCCATCGCGACGGCCTGCAGCGCCTTGGTCATGGCCGATACCTGGGTGAGGATATCGATGCAGTACTTTTCCTCTTCGACCATCCGCTGGAGCCCGCGCGACTGGCCCTCGATGCGGCGCAGTCGCTTGAGGTAGTCGTCCTTGGCGGTGATGTAGCCGTGGCCTGCGTGGCCCGCGTGCTCGTCGCCGGTCGCGGTGTCGGGGGTGGGTGTGTTCACCGTAGGTCTCCTCGCCTGCCTGGTAGCTCGCCTGGCGAACTAATACCCCCCTAGGGTACAGTTTCGCGATCGAATTGTCAGATGACAGGTCCCCGGTGCTGCGCGTGGCAAGCTCGGGCGGAAGAATCGGCGCCATGAGTTCGCTTCCCCGGCCCGCACTCGCCGTCATCGGCGGCAGCGGTTTCTATGACTTCTTCGACCACGACGCGGTGCACGTCGAGGTCGACACACCGTATGGCGCGCCGAGTGCGCCGGTCGCGATCGGCGAGGTCGAAGGCCGCGCTGTCGCCTTTCTGCCCCGGCACGGCAAGCAGCACGAGTTCGCGCCGCACACGCTGCCCTACCAGGCGAACATGTGGGCGCTGCGTTCGCTCGGGGTGCGCCGGGTGTTCGCGCCGTGCGCGGTCGGTAGCTTGCGCGCGGACTGGGGTCCGGGGACTGTCGCGGTGCCGGATCAGCTCGTCGACCGGACGTCGGGTCGCCCGCAGACCTACTTCGACGGCGGTGGCGTCCACGTCTCCTTCGCCGATCCCTATTGCGACGAGCTGCGGGCCGCCGCGGTGCGAGCGGCGGGCACCGGAGCCCCGCCGTCGGACACGGCGAAGTCCGCCGGTGACCTACGGGTCGTGGATTCCGGCACGATGGTCGTCGTGCAGGGCCCGCGTTTCTCCACCCGCGCCGAGAGCCGCTGGTTCGCCGGGCAGGGCTGGGACCTGGTCAACATGACCGGACACCCCGAAGCTGTCCTCGCCCGCGAACTCGAAATGTGCTACGCGGCAGTCGCGCTCGTCACCGACCTGGACGCCGGTCTCGAAGAGGGCGACGGTGTGCACGCGGTCGACGTGTTCGCCGAGTTCAAGAAGAACCTCGGCCCGTTCAAGGAGCTCATGCGGCGCGCGGTGACCGCGGTCGACGGCACCGGCACCTGTGAGCGCTGCCGCGTGCACGCCGGGGTATCGCTGCCCTTCGAGCTGCCCTGATCACCCCGGCGGCGCGGTGACCTGCAACTGAGCGAGCATGAAGGCAGGCGCCGCGCCGCCGCCGGGCAGTGGTGACACCTCGACGTCGACGGTGAGCCAGCCACCGTCGACCGCGGCCAGCCGCAGTCCGCTCAGCCCGGCACGCGCCGCACCGGCCAGCACTTCGGCGCGCAGCGCGACGATCCTGGGACGGTCGTCGGGATGCGGGACGGTCCGCTCATCGATCCCGCGCCACCGCAGCCCCGGCACCGGCTCGGTGACCCACCGCACCGCGCGCACCTGCGCGGTGTCGAGGATGACCAGATACAGGCCGGGCTGGGATTCGCGCAGCAATTCGAGCGTCGTGGCCTCGAACGACTTGTGTTGCGGGGCGATGCTGTCGGTGACGTCGACCGCGACCCCACGCCACCCGAATCGCTGCCCGTCGTCGCCGTTGCGCGCGGCCACCAGCAGTGAACGTGGGCCGATCGCCGAATGCACGGTGGCCACTCCCGACCAGCGACTGTGTGGCTCCGAACGGACCAGCTCGGCAACGAATTCCAGCGCTCGGTCGAAGCGCTCGACGCGCTGGAACGATTCGGCACCGCGGTATTCGGCTGGTACCGAACCGAAGTGGGGGCCGAGCCCGGCTGGCCGGGTGCGCACGATGCGGCGGTGCGCGTCTACCTGGAACGGCGCGACGCTCAGTTCCTCCTCCGGGACCTCCGGCCCGACCCACACCTTCACCGCATGCGTCGGCGCATCCGGCCACACCACCGGCACAGCCCGGAAACGGTGCTCCGACCACGGGTTTCGCGACTTCGGCAATACCTCCTCCACCGGCGCGCCCGTCTCGTGCGCGGCCGCGATCAACGGCTGCAGCCGGGCCGGAATCGCCCGCTGATACGACGCCCACTCACGCGGCGTAGTACCCGAGGTCAGCATCGACCAGGTCGGTGGCGCCCCCAGCGTTTCCACCAGTTGCCAACGTCCGATGAGCACGTGCGACCCCCTTCGCCCCATGAACAATGCACCGACCATCGTGCCTGATCCGACGAGCGGGGCAGACCAGGGGGCGCTGTGGTGTCGATAAGCTCGCGCCATGAATGCACCGCTGCGGTTGGAGATCATCGTCGCCAGCACCCGCCCCGAGCGATTCGCGCCCGTGGTGGCGCGTTGGCTGGTCACCGCGCTGAGCGAGCGGCCGGAATTCGAGGTGGGCGTGCTCGATCTGCGTGATCTGGCGCTGCCCGTCGACCTCACCGAAACCCCGGAGGTCGAGGCGTTCCGGGCCCGGTTGGGCGCGGCGGACGCGTTCGTCGCCGTCACTTCCGAGTACAACCACGGCTACCCGGCCTCGCTGAAAACCGCGCTCGACAGTGCCAAGCACGAATGGCGGGCCAAGCCGATCGGATTCGTGTCCTATGGCGGGCTGTCCGGCGGGCTGCGCGCGGTCGAACAGTTGCGTCAGGTGGTCGCGGAACTGCACATGGTGTCGGTGCGCGAATCGGTGAGCTTCGCCCAGGCCAAACGCCGCTTCGACAAGACCGGCATGACCAGCGACGACGCCGCGATCGACGCCTGCGATCGTATGCTCAACCAATTGTCCTGGTGGGGAACAACTTTGCGCGCAGCCCGCACTGTCGAGCCCTATCCGGGCTGAGCTCTGCCGTCCCCGGGGTGCCCGGGTGACAACTGGCGATCAGGCCGAGGCCATGGCGCGCTGCCCGCGCGGCTGACCGATGTAGGTCGACTCGCGGGGGATCGACACCAGCGTGAGGTTCACCCTGGTCGTTCCCGTGCGCAGCACGACGCGGTTGCCGATCGCGCCCGGCTGGAAGATCTCCAGGTCGGGGCGAGAAGCGGGCCAGCCGTTCGGATCACCGGTGAGGTAGATCGTGGTGACACCGGCGTGCGGGGCGGGCGCGAGCACGCCGTCGACCACCGTCGCGGTGAAACCCGCGTCGGACTGGTGTGTTTCGACCGCGATGGTCAGCCGCTCCGGATTGCCGACGGTGGTCACCAGCTGCTCCCAGGCCTGCGCCCGATCGGTGCGCACCAGCACCCGCTCGCCGACAGCCAGCGCGCGGAACACCAACTGCTGGGCCAGATACAGCTCACCGGCCACGTACACGGTGGAGATACCGGCGCCGACGATCCTGGTGGCGACACCGTTGCCCTCGTCGTCGGAGCCGAGCAGCTGCCCGCAACCCGACGACGGAAGGTGCAGCGCGCCGATGACGTCGATCGGGTACTCGATGGTCGGGATGGTGTCGTCGACACCGGGCACCGCGATCGGCAGGTGCGCCAGCAGAGCGTCGCGATGCCGACCGCTCATCGACACCATGCCCTTGGACTTGGTCTTCTCCGGCAGCTCACGCGCGGTCAATCGCCATGCGGCACCGACACTCACGGATTCGGCATCGCTACCGGGACGCAGCCGCACGGCCACCGTGGTGCCCCGCGACGGCGCGACCCACAGCTGTGCGAGCAGATCCGAACCCAGCTGCTTGGGATCCACCGCACTGCCGATGTTCACCGCGTTGCCGATCTCGGCGTACTTCCACCGCTGACTCAGCGTGCGCGGATCCAGACCCGCGGTGATCTGCTGCACGGCCTTGCGGATCTCCGGCGCGGTGAGGATGCGCGCGTTGCAATCGGCGTCTTCGAGCGTGCGCATGATCCGCTGGGTGGCGATGGTGACCGAGCGGGAAGCGCCGTCGGTGCCGCCACCGCGACGAGCCGTGGCGTCCGGGCAGGCCACCGCGTCGAAGCTGATCGCGAGCCAGACCGTGCGGTGCGCGGTGGCGGGCAGCGGGCCGAGCAGCGATTCGTAGATGGCGCCCGCCGGCGTGCCGGACCGGCTGCGGTGGCCGTGGCTGATGATGTCGATCCCGCTGAGCAGGATGTCGTGCTGGTTGAGGCAGGCCGCCAGCTCTGGCAGCGGCAGCAGGTGCGAGGCGTGCACGGCCGTGCGGGCGATGCGGGTGAGCCCACCACGCGGCGGCAGCACCTCGACCACGGTGACCACGCGACTGCCGTCCCAGTACAGGCCGAGCGAACGGCCGTCGGTGTCACGGAAGTCGACGGTGTCGCCGAGGGTGTAGTCGCGCTTGCCGGAATACCGGCGAATCGTGGCGATCCAATCGAGGATCGGGCGCTTGCCGAACGGGATCAGCGGCACCAGTGCCACCACGATCGCGATGCCGAGCGACGGCAGCGGATCCAGCCCGGCGATCAGCGCGCCAACCCCCACGATCAGGCCGAGGACCTGCGCAGTGAGTAGGTGCGGCAACGTGATCCGGCCGAACAGCGGGCGCGGTCCCGCGCCGGTGAACTCAGCCATTCGTTCCTCCCCCAGGTACCCGATTGTCGATCGGCCGATGGCCGAATGCGAACAACTGCTGCCGGGAACTGTACTGTGTTGCCCGGACGAGAGCACTGTTCGGGGGAGGAACCATGCCTTCAAAACCCACAACGCGCTGGCAGGTCAGCGGATACCGCTTCCTGGTGCGGCGAATGGAGCACGCCCTGGTGCGCCGGGATGTGCGGATGCTGCACGACCCGATGCGCGCGCAGACCCGTGCCTACGTGGTCGGACTTGTACTCGGCCTGGTGGTCCTGGCCGGTTGCGGCATCCTCGCGCTGCTGCGTCCGCAGGACAAGATCGGCGACAGCAAGATCCTGATCGCCAAGGAATCCGGCGGCGTCTACGTGGTCGTCGAGAACGTCGTGCACCCCGCGCTGAACCTGGCCTCGGCCCGGTTGGCGGCCGGTGAGGCGTCCAAGGCGGCGATCGTCAAGGAATCCGAACTGGGCAAGAAGCCGCGTGGTCAGCTGATCGGCATTCCGGGCGCACCGTCGTCGATCCTGTACGACAAGGGCGGCAAGGGCCGGACGTGGACGGTGTGCGATCAGCTCAAGTCCGACGGCAGCGCCGACCTGACCACATCGGTACTGGCCGGTGACCCGAGTCTGGGCGCCAAGGCGTCGAAGGTCGAAGACGGCAAGGCCATGCTCGTGAAGGGCAAGGACGCGACCTATCTGGTCTACGACGGCAAGCGTGCTCGCGTGAAGATGGAAGATCCGGCCGTCACCCATGCGCTCGGCATCACCGGCCTGACCCCGCGCACGATCAGCGAGGGACTGCTCAACGCGATCCCCGAAGTGCTGCCGGTGATCACGCCGGTCATCGACAATCCCGGTGGCACACCGGCCTACAACGTGAGCGGTCACAAGATCGGTGACGTGGTCCAGGTCTTCAACGAGTCGAACCAGAACTACGTGGTGCTCCAGGACGGTCTGCAGGCGATCACGGCGATGACCGCCCAGATCATCCGCAACTTCTATCCGACGGTCATGAGCGGCACCACGATCCAGTCCACCGACCGGACTTACGCACCCCAGGTGCAGACGCTGAAGGTCCAGGACTACCCGCGTGACCGGCCGACGCTGATCACCGCCAAGGACCAGCCCGTCAGCTGCATGTCGTGGAAGCCGATCGCAGGCGCCACCGACAACGCCGACGCCACCGCGCGCGCCGAACTGACCTTGCTCACCGGCATCGACGTGCCGATCCCGGACAAGGCCAAGATGGTCGATCTCGCCCAGGCCGACGGCGCGGGTCCCAACGCCGACACGGTGTTCATCCCGCCTGCCTCGGGCGCCTACGTGCAGTCCACCGGCATCGAACCGAACAGCCGCCGCAAGGACAGCCTGTTCTACATCGCCGATACCGGCGTCCGCTACGGCATCAAGAACGCCGATGCGGTCAAGGCACTCGGCCTGGAGGAAGTCACCGCCGAACCGGCGCCGTGGCCGATCGTCGGACTGCTCGCGGGTGGGCCGACGATGGGCAGGGAAGAGGCGATGGTGGCGCACGATGGCGTCTCGCCGGATCCGTCGCCCGCCAAAAAGCCTGTCGCCGCGGTGAATTAGTCGGGCGGGGTCGCCGGCTTCGCGGAATCGGCGCGGAGTTCGGCGACCTCGGTCCGCAGGGCTTTGACCTCGTCGACCAGTTCGCGGAGCGTGCTCTCCGCGCGGTCGGCGGCGTCGTCGACGGTCTTGAGTTGTTCGACGACCCAGCTGGTCATGGTGCCGATGGCGAACGAGATCAGGCCGATGCCCAAGGTCATCAGGATCAGGGAGACGAACCGACCCTCGGTGGTCACCGGGTAGACATCGCCGAAGCCGACGGTGGTTACGGTGACCGCCGACCACCACAGCGCGTCGCCGAAGGACTCGATCTTGCTGTCGGGTGCGCCGTATTCGGCGTCGAAGAAGGCCAGGCTCGTCAGCAGCAGAATGAGTACGGAACTGGTGCCGACGAAGGTCACCAGGCGGGTGCGTGGGTGCGTCGCGCGGTTGAGAGCGTCGAGCAGCAGTAGCGAGGCTCGAAGCAGGCGCAGCGGGCGAAACGGCGGCACGAGGACGACCAGCAGATCGAGCGGGTGCTTGCGGAGGAATCGCGACCTGTCGCTCGACAACCGCAACCTGACCATGAAATCGACCGCGAACACCGCCCAGATCGCGATATCCGCCCACAGCAGACTGGCATCGAGCCGCGGTGACGCGTCGGTGTCGAGCACCCGCCACGCGTACATGACGACGAACATCACCGCGAGCACGATCAACGGCAGATTGGTCGCGCGTTCCCACCGTTGCCTGCGGGTGGGTGGACGTTCGATCGTTGACGTGTTCATGCGGCTACCTGGGTCGACGGGCGCTGGCCCGCCGACCGTACCTTGCTCTGTGGTCGAGCAGGTCAGAGATCGTCTGCCGACATCCCGAACTTGCGGCGGATCGGGAACGACGCCAGGACGCCGAGAACCAGGATGAGGCCGATGGCGCCCGAACCGATCAGCGCCACATTGCGCGCGGTGTTGTCCGCGGGCGGCGGCGGTGCGGGCACCGCGAGCTGCAGGCTTCGCGCCGGGCTGGCCTGCTTCGGCGGAAGTTCTCTCGGCACTTCGTTGGTCAGCGCCGCGACCGGATCGACCGCGCCGTAGCCGATGTACGGATTCCAGCCCTCGGCCGGTGCGTGGGCGGTGGCCTGCAGCCGTTCGATCACCTGTTTGGCGGTCAGTTCGGGGAACCGGTCACGCACCAGCGCGGCGACACCGGCCACATACGGCGACGCGAAACTCGTTCCGCTGTAAGCCATGTACTTGCCCTGGTTGTCGTACTTGCCGTCGGAGATGCCGGTGGTCCTGGCATCGAGGGACGTAATGCCTTCTCCCGGTGCGGCGATGCCGACCCACGGGCCGGCGACGCTGAACGACGACGGTGCGCCGTTGGCGCTGATCGAGCCTACCGAGAGCACGTACTCGTCGTACCAGGCCGGGTTCACGTAGGTGCGGACCGTGCTCCACAAGTCCTGCGCGGGCTTGAGCGGGTCGGGCCCGGGATTGCCTGACTTGCAGGCGCCATCAGAGTTTCCCGCAGAGCTGACGATCACCGAGTCTTTCTCGACTGCCGCGTACTGCACCGCCGCGCCGAGCGCACGGAATGCTGGCTCGTTCGCCGGCGAACTGGTTGGGCAGGAAACCAGTGAGATGTTTATCACACTGGCGCCGAAGTCGGCCGCGCGTCGAATTGCACTGGCGAGCGAGGAGACCTTGCCGTAGCCGTCCGGGAAGTCATCGGGCGACTTGTCCCGCCCGGCGCCTTCCGCTTGGTAGAGCTGGCTGTTCTGGCGAATGCTGAGAATCCGTGATTCCGGTGCGACACCGGAAAAGCCTTGGCCCTCGATCTTGGTCGCGCCGATGATCCCCGCCACGACCGTGCCGTGCACATCGCAGTCCTCGGTGCCGTTGCCACCGGCGGCTACGTAATCGCCGCCCGCCCACATGTCTGGCAGACGAGGGTGCGGTTCCACGCCCGTATCGATCACCGCGACGAGTTGTCCTGCGCCACGGGAGAATTGCCACGCCCGCTCGAGATCGAGCGAACGCTGGCTCGGCGGGATCACCGCTGTCGCAGTGCTCGCCTGCGTGCGGAAGCACAGTCCGTTGGTGCCGCTGCCCTTTTCGGTCTTGTCCGGCGGTGCGGCGGGATCACCGGCGGGCAACATTCCGGGGTCGATCGCCGGCGGCCGGTCCGCGTGCGCGGTGCCGTACAGACCGAAACCGGCGTTCAGACCGACGACAAGAGCAACGGCCGTCAGTCGAAAGCCGAGCCTCACAGCCCGCGAACCAGCGAGTAGAGATCGGCGACCCAGAACACCAGCGGCAGCACCGCGGCGACGAACGCGTATTCGAGCAATTCGACGGCCCGGCGCATCGGCGGTGTCGCGGACTGCTTCGGCAGGATCAGGCCCATCACCAGCGCCGAGATCAGCATCACCAGCGCGGCACCGAAAACGACCAGGGGCTGGCGCATTTCGAGCGCGACGCCGACCAGCATGATCAGCACGATCGCCGAGCCACCCGCGATCAACACGATGGCCTGCTCGGCGCCCGCGTAGGTGCGGCTGCGGAACATCAGCACCACCGCGCACACCAGCGCCAGCGCGATGCCGGGCCAGTAGGGATCCTCGGCGCCTGCGCCGGTCGCCAGCAGCGCGCCTGCGACGGTGACCAGCGTGGTCGCGCTGACCAGGCCTGCGAGGTAATTACGGGCCCGCTCCGAGCGCGCGCGCAGGGCGTCGAGGGTGGGCAGGGCGCGGTGATCGTCCGGGTCGTCCTCGGTCGGGTCGATCGGGGTGCCGGGGGAGGGGACCGGCGGCAACGGCAGTTTCGCCAGCAGCATCGAAACCCGCGGCGAGAGTGAGAGTCCGGCCAGACCGAGCGCGGCGACGACCGCCCCGATCGCCTTGACGGGCTGATCTGTGAGCAATCCCACAAGCGCGGCAGGCACGCCGAACACCGAGACCGTCGCCGTTCCGATGAACAGCGCCAGCCCGATGCCGGTGACCCGCCACGCGAGCACCGCGATCGAGCCGAGCAGCGCGAACCCGAGCAGCAGGTGCGCCGGGCCGTAATGATCGGGGACCAGCAGCATGCCCGCGGTGAACGCGGTCGGCAGCGCGCAGCCACCGAGTACCAGCGCGGCCGAGGTGTCGCGGTACATGCGGCTCAGCACCGTGCCCGCCACCACACACAAGATCGAGACGAACAGCGCCAGCGACCCGGACACCCAGAACGGCAACGCATCCGGCGCGGCGAGCAGGCCGAAGCAGCCGACCAGCATGGTGATCGCGGCGAGCACCGAACCGGTGATGCGGGCCGTCTTCGGCGTCCAGCTGCGGTAGTGCTCGGCGTCGGCGACCGCGACGTTGTACATGATGTCGTCGAACAGTGGCGTCGGCGCCGCGTGCGAGGCGCTTTCCAGCATGAGCAGTTCGCCGTCGCGCACGCCCTGTTCGCCCAGGCTCAGCGAGTTCGAGAACGGGGGGTGGCCGATGCGCGCGAGGACCCATTCGGCGGGTTCGTAGCGTTCGCCGTCGTTGTCGAAATCGTTCGAGCGGCTGTGCTGCGCGACCATGTCGACCACGCTGGGAATGACGAGGGCGACCGGCACATCGACCGGAATAGCCATGTCTACCTGCGTGTGTTTGGCCAGGATGGTGACGCGGGCAAGGTCCGGCGCGCGAACGATGCCGCGTGCGGAGTCCTCTTCCACATGATCGAGTCGCGCGTGCGTCAAAACTCCCCCAGTTCCGTCTCTACCTCGTGTTTCCGCTCGACCGCTCTTAACGGTCGACAGTTTGCGGAACCCACCGTTCGGACAGCAGAATGCCTGACGAACCATACGACATGTCGGCCGCGACCTCTACACTGAGCCCGTCGCGACGACAGATGAGCGAGTAGTCAAGCAGGGGGAGTCTTCGACCATGAGCACCGTCAGGTTCCAGCGCCGTGCCCGGCGCGAAATGCCGCGTACGCCGGGTGGCGAGGTCACGTTGCAGCCGCCGCCGGAGATCCCGCGGATCACCCCGGGCAGCCTGCTGATGAAGCTGATGCCCGTCGTGATGGTGGTCGGCATGGTCGGCATGATGGCGCTGATGTTCACCCAGGGCAGCGGCATGCTGTCCAACCCGATGTCGATGATGTTCCCGATGATGATGATCATGTCGATGGTCACCATGTTCGGACAGGGTGGCGGCAAGGGCGCCAAGGCCGCGGAGGCCAACGAGGACCGCAAGGATTACCTGCGCTACCTCGATCAGGTCCGTAAAGATGTCGACGAGACCGCCAAACAGCAACGCGCCGCCGTCGAGTGGAGCCACCCTGAGCCCGGCCTGATCTGGATGCTCGCGGGCACCAGCCGGATGTGGGAGCGCCGCTCCGGCGACAAGGACTTCTGCCACGCGCGCATCGGCCTCGGCGGCCAGCGCCTGGCGACCAGGCTGGTGGCCCCCGAAACCGGCCCCGTCGAAGAGCTGGAGCCCATCGCCGCGGTCTCGCTGCGCCGCTTCGTGCGAGCGCATTCCACGGTTCCCGACCTGCCCACCGCTATCGCGGTGAAGGGTTTCGGCACCGTCGCCCTCGACGGTGACCGCGCCCAGGCGCGCGACATGACGCGCGCGATGTTGTTGCAGCTGTGCATGTTCCAGGCGCCCGACCAGGTGCTTGTCGCCGTGGTCTGCGGCCCCGACACCGCCCGCGAGTGGGAGTGGACCAAGTGGCTGCCGCACACCCAGCACCCCGAGGTGCAGGACGGCGTCGGCACCCAGCGCATGTTCTACGGCTCCATCCGCGAGGCGATGGCGGGCCTGCATCCGCTGCTCGGCAACCGGGTGCGCTACTCGCGTAACCAGCCGAACAACCCGAACATGGTGCACGTGGTGATCGTCGTCGACGGCGGTCTGCTCGAGGCCGAGGACGACCAGCTGCGCGAGTCCGGGTACGAGGGTGTCACCATCATCGACCTGTGCAATTACGCACCGCGCCTTGCTGTTTCGCGCGGCATCAAGATGGTCGTCGAAGACGGCGAGTGCCTCGGCCGCGGCGCCACCGGCAACCAGGAGCGCTTCGCCACCATCGACCGCGTCAGCGCCGAGCAGGCACAGCAGCTCGCCCGCAGGCTCGCGCCCTATCGCGCGGCCACCCAGCGCAGCAGCGACGTCGAGACCGACGAGACCGAGACGATCTCCACCTGGTCGCAGCTGATGAGCCTGGGCGATATCGGCAACTTCAACCCGGCCAGCGCCTGGCGTCCCCGCTACGGCCGCGAACGTCTGCGCGTGCCGTTCGGCATCGGCGCCGACGGTGCCCCCGTGGAACTCGATATCAAGGAAGCCGCCGAGAACGGCATGGGTCCGCACGGCCTGTGCATCGGCGCGACCGGTTCCGGTAAGTCGGAATTCCTGCGCACCCTGGTGCTCAGCCTGCTCGCCACCCACTCGCCCGACCAGCTCAACCTGGTCCTCGTCGACTTCAAGGGTGGCGCGACGTTCCTCGGCCTCGACGGCGTCCCGCACGTCGCCGCGGTCATCACCAACCTCGAGGACGAAGCCGACCTCGTCGACCGTATGAAGGACGCACTGGCAGGCGAGATGAACCGCCGCCAGGAAGTCCTGCGCCAGGCAGGCAACTTCGCCAACGTCTCCGAATACGAGAAGGCCCGCGCGGCAGGCGCCGACCTGGACCCGCTGCCCGCGCTGTTCGTCGTGCTCGACGAGTTCTCCGAACTGCTCACCCAGCACCCCGACTTCGCGGAACTGTTCGTGATGATCGGCCGCCTCGGCCGCTCGCTGCAGGTCCACCTCCTGCTCGCCTCGCAGCGTCTGGAGGAAGGCAAGCTCAAGGGCCTGGAATCGCACCTGTCCTACCGCATCGGCCTGAAGACCTTCTCCGCCAACGAATCCCGCCAGGTCCTCGGCGTCCCCGACGCCTACAACCTGCCGAGCACCCCCGGTGGCGGTTACCTGAAGTCCGACTCGGGCGAGATCCAGCGCTTCCAGGCCTCCTACGTCTCGGGCCCGTATGTCGGTGGTGGTTCAGCCCGCGAGGTCACCAGCGCGGGCATCGTCGGCGGCGAGATCGACGTCAACGCCCGGCCTTTCGCCGCGACCCACGTCGGCTTCCGCGCCGCCGACCGGGTCCCGCTGCCGGTCGAGGCCGAGTTCGAGCCGGAGCCCACCGGCGACGAGAACGACCAGATGTCGAACCTGAACATGCTGGTCTCGCGCATCCAGGGCCACGGCCGCCCCGCCCACGAGATCTGGCTGCCGCCGCTCGACGAGGCGCCGACCATGGATCAGCTCGTCCCACGCTCGATCCTCACCGGCGAGTACTCCGCGATCGCCACCCTGCGCGCCCCCATGGGCATCGTCGACCGCCCCTACGACCAGCGCCGCGACCCCTTCGTGGTCGACCTGTCCGGTTCGCGAGGCAATGTCGCGATCGTCGGTGGCCCGCAGTCGGGCAAGTCCACCGCCCTGCGCTCGATGATCATGGCGATGGCATTGACCCACACCGCCGAGCAGGTGCAGTTCTACTGCCTCGACTTCGGTGGTGGCACGATGACCAGCCTCCTCGGCCTGCCGCACGTTGGTTCAGTGGCGAGCCGCCTCGACGAGGACCAGGTCCGGCGCACCGTTGCCGAGATGACCACGATCGTCCGCACCCGCGAGGCGAAGTTCCGTCAGCTGGGCATCGAGTCGATGGTCGAGTTCCGTCGACTGCGTTCGATAGATCCCGCGTCCAGCCCCGCCGCCGCGGGTGCACATGAGGATCCGTTCGGCGATGTGTTCCTGGTCATCGATGGCTACGGCTCGATCCGCCAGGATTTCGACGCTCTTGAGCAGACCATCATGAACCTTGCGGTGCAGGGTCTTTCGTACGGCGTGCACGTCGCTATCGCGCTCAACCGATGGGCCGAGGCCCGCCCCGCGCTCAAGGATCAGATCGGTACCCGAATCGAGCTACGCCTCGGCGATCC
Organism: Nocardia sp. FBN12; assembly: GCF_050320175.1. Classification (GTDB taxonomy): domain Bacteria; phylum Actinomycetota; class Actinomycetes; order Mycobacteriales; family Mycobacteriaceae; genus Nocardia. The sequence goes on from NZ_CP190048.1 coordinate 7,004,827, forward strand.
TATGGACTCCGACCTCGGTCGTAAGTTCGCCGCGCTGGTTCCGCAGGGTCGCCCCGGCCGCGGTATGACTGCCGAATGCCTGCATATGTTGACGGCGCTGCCACGCCTCGACGGTTCTTCCGATCCGTCGAATCTTGGCCAGGCGGTTGCCACCGCGGTCGAGACCATCAGCCGGGCTACGCCTGGGCGCGTCGCTCCGCAGGTCAGAATGCTGCCGGACCAGTTCCCACGCGACCAGCTGCTGCACCTCGCCGGCAATTGGCCTTCACGGGTCGATCCGTCGTCCAAGTGCATGCGTATCCCGATCGGAATCAACGAGGCAGAGCTCGCGCCCGTCTATCTGGATTTCGCGGAGAGCCCGCACTTCATCGTCATCGGCGACACCGAGTCCGGTAAGACGACGTTGCTTCGCTCGATCATCGACGGCATCGCCGCGTCGAATACTCCCGATCAAGCCAAGTTCATCATCGGTGACTACCGGCGCAACATGCTCGGGCTCATTCCCGAGGGCTATCAGGCGGGCTACGGTTCGACGGCGCCCCTTTTCACCGACTACATGAACGGCTTGGCGACATATGTAGCCAAGCGAACTCCGGGACCCGACGTGACACCGCAGCAGCTGCGGGAGCGGTCTTGGTGGAGTGGGCCGGAGCTGTATGTCATCGTCGATGACTACGACCTGGTCGCAACCTCGCAGGGCAACCCGGTGTCGGCGATGGTCGAACACATTCCACACGCGCGTGACCTCGGGTTCCACCTGATCATCGCTCGTCGTTCCGGTGGTGCCAGTCGCGCTATGTACGAAGCAACCCTGGCCAGGATGAAGGACCTCGGCTCGGCTGCGCTGATCCTGAGCTGCAGTCGTGACGAGGGTGTTCTGGTCGGCACTACCCGACCGGGCCCGAAGCCGACCGGTCGCGGTACCTTCGTCACCCGTAACACCGAGGGTCTGATCCAGACCGCATGGATGCCGCAACCGGAATGACCGTCGTCGAACTGGTTGTCAGCGAAACGAAGGTGTGGGCGCGTGGCGCCACCACACACTGGGACGTTCCACCGTCGATCGTGGTGGGCAGTAATGGTTTCGACCTTGTTGTCGGCGAGCCACTAACTGCCCCCACCCAGGCGGTGTCGGCGGTTCAGTATCTGGCTGCCGGGGTGATCGCGTTGCCTCCTCGGATGCCGACGGCAGGTCAGGCCCTGTCCGCAATACTCGGCGCGGTCATGGACGCCCTGCGGGTTACGCCGCTGTGTGACCGAATCGTCGTCGTGCACCCGACGGCGTGGGGGCCGCCTGAACTCGAACTGTTCGGTACTGCCGCTGGGCAATTCGCACACGAGGTTGTTTTCGAGTCCTGTGCGCTGCGCGCCTCAGCAGCCGACATCACAGCTAGCCGCAGCCGCCGCACCGCGATTATCGAGTTCGGCATGCTGTCGACCTCGGCCTCGTCGGTCGTCTACGACACAAACGGCAGTCATGTCGAGGCAGTCGAGGTCGAACCGAACCTCGCTGCCTCGGAACTCGCAGGCGAGGAAGGCTTCGGCCACCTCGCGGCGCTGCTGGGACTCCTGCTCACCGACCGCCCCGCCGACGTCGTCCAGGTGTTCGGCACCACCGATCCCGCGGTACTGGCCTCGGTGACCGCAGTGGTCGAAAGTGTTTGCGGCGCAGGTGTATCCGTGAGCCCTTTGACGGGAACGGATCTAGCGCGCCCCGCCCGGAAGCCCCCGGCCTACACCCCGTCCATCCCGCCTGCGGCCGAGTGGATGCAACCCCTGCGCGAGCGCGCCGCGGCCACCAACCCCGTCGACCGCCGCCCCCTCTACGTCGGCGCCGCGGCCTTGGTCGCCGTCGTCGCCGCGGCAGCGATCGGCGGAATCTTTCTGTTCGGCTCCGGCGACCAGGAAGCGACCGCAGCGGTCGCGACCACCACCGTTGCGCCCACCACGGTGACCCCGGCACCCACGTCGTCGAAACCGAAGCCCAGACCCTCCACGGAGACGGTCGGCCGAGTCGTCGTGGAAGTCCCCGCAGGCTGGCACCGCACCACCGCCACCGACGCCCGCGCCGACCTCGTCCCCGACGACGCCGCCCGCCACCGCATCACCATCACCCAGAAACCGGTCACCCCCGGCGCGGGCTACGACGAGGTCGCCGCCGACCTCGCCGCCCAAATAGCCAAAAAGCCGGCAGGAACCGTCACCGAGGTCCGCCGCGACGTAGTCTTAGCCGGCCGCCCCGGCCTCTCCTACGAAGAACGCCCCGCCGACGGATCCACCGTCCGCTGGCAGGTCCTCGTCGAACACGGCGTCCAGGTCAGCATCGGCTGTCAATACGCCGAAAACGGTTGGGCCGGTGTGATGTCCGCTTGCGAACAGGTCGTCGGAGCAGTTCGGGTCGACCCTTAAGGCCACCTCTCTCGGTGCGCCTGGTTCGGCCATGTACGGGCGCTATTTTTCGGCACCCGGCCGACGGAGACTTCATCGTGAGGATTCAGCTCGATTCGGGTTCGGTGGTGTGCGCAAGTACGCTCGCTGCGGGTCGCGTGTTCGTCTGAGCGGCCTGTGAATAGGGAGGGGAACCATGACTTATCCACCGCCGCAGCAAGGTCCGGGTTGGGCGCCTGGTCACGCGCCGGGACAGGGTGCGCCGCAGCAGTATTCCGGTCAGCAGCCGTATCCACAGATGCCGTCGCAGCAGGGGGTGCCGCCGCAGTACGGGACGCAGCCGCACCCTGGGGGACAGCCTCACCCGCAGCAAGGTTGGGGTCAGCCGCCACAGCAGGGATGGCAGCAACAACCTCCGCAACCGAACCCGTGGTGGAAGTCGCCTCTCGTGTTGGCCGGCGCCGCGGTCGTGGTGGTCGGTGCGCTGGTGGCCGGGGTCGTCGCGATCTCGAGTGGAGACGACGCCGAGGCCGACACGGTCGCAGCGCCCTCGTCGGTAGTCCAGGAGGCGCCCTCCGCGCCCACCTCAGCGAAGAGCACCGCCAAGACCGCACCGACAACGAGCAAAGCTGCCCCACAATCCGTTTCGGCGGACGCCAAGGCCGTCCTCGAGGCGCTGCCCGCACCCCTGCGTGACGTCGTCGCCGTCAACAACATCACCGAGAAGGCCCCGATCGGCAACGACCCGTACGCGGTTCGAGTGGTGTTCACCGTCCCGGCCAAGAACAGTCTGACGGTAGGCCTCCTGCGTACCGCCGTCGACATCGACCGTTACCCGATCGCCTGGATCGACACGAACCCGGACAAGCTGCTCCGCCAGTGGAGCAGTCAGCATCCGGAGTGGTTGACCGACAAAGGTGAGAAGAAGTTCCGCATCGACGACACGATCCCGGGTGGTGGAGCGACCATCGAAACCTTCAACACCACCACGAAGCTGTACATGTCGATGTCAGGATTCAAGGACAAAGACTCGGCCCTGAAGTTCCTCGAGCGCGCGGGGTTCTGAGTACCGGGATTCACGGCCCGGTGAGGTGAGCCAACCGGTCGCCATGTCGATCAGAGGTCGGCATCGTCGTTAGAACGGGTCCCAGCGGCAGAACTGGCCACGCGGCGGGGCTGACCAGCTCACGGTAGGTGTCAGCACTCGCGCCGGGCCGGGTGCGGCGTAGCGGCTCGCGGGTGCCAATTGCGCGCGACTCTGTCGACGGGTACCGTCTGCAGGGCGCGGTTCTGCATCAAAATTGGGGGAGATTGATGGATGGGGGCAAACCACATGACGATCATTCAGTGTCGTCCCGCCAACGCTTCCCAGCCCTGCTGTGGCTGGCTGAATCAAAAAGTTCCGACATGAGTGGAACCGATCGCCCATGTCTCGCGTCTAACCAAGTGTAGAGCAGTGGTCCCTCGACCCGGGATCAGCTGACAACCCGAAAGGAACCCGATGACTCTTAATGCAAATGTTGCCGACCTGCAGACTTTCTCCAAGGAAGCGGAAGCTTCCTACACCGAGATCGAAGGTCTGGTCAAGAAGATCTGGGCCGGCAAGATGGCAGCCACGGAGACGTGGAAGGGCAACGCGCAGCTCGCGTTCGACCAGTTGATGGACTCCTATGCTTCGCGCGCGGAGAAGCTGAACGACAAGCTCCTCGAGACGTCGCAGAAGCTGATGCAGGCAACGGACAGCTACACCGAGCAGGACGCGATGTTCAAGGGTCAGGTCGAGAGCAAGATGGCTGAACTCGATCTGCCCGCCATCTGATCGAGCAACCTGTACCTCTCAGTAATTCTCAGTAACTCTCAGTAAAGGGGATCCACACCAATGTCGGATGTTATTGCGTCTAATCGGGACTCGGTTGATACCGGCGCCCAGGACATGATTGCCACTGCAAACCAGCTGGCCGATAAGCTGCAAGCCTTCCACAAGAAGGTTGAAGCAATTGCCGAGAAGTGGGGCGGTAGCGCACACGAGGCCTTCACGCAGATGCAGGGCGAGTGGAATTCGCAGTCCGGGCAGCTGAATACGACGCTGATGGAAGCGGCAAAGCTCGTTCAGACCGGCAACTCCGAGCTGCACGACACCGACAAGTGGTTGTCGGGCAAGTTCGTCTGACACCGAGCGCACAAAGTTCGGCCTCAGGGTTGTGACCCTGAGGCCGAACTTCGTTTCGCAGGCCTTCTACTGGATTCGCTTGCTCAGAATCGGAACCAATCGGTCGACAAGTAGTTGCTCCGATTTGTCGGACCAATTCCTGATAGCGGTGACAGTCGCAGGGTCGTCGACCACGATAACGGTGGCGTTCGATGTGGTGATTGCTCCCGGGAGCCCGAGCAGCCCTCCGCCACCTGCCTTCGCATCACTCCGAATGGCGAGGATGTAGTCGCCACTCTTGAACTTCGAAAAGATGCTGTAGCGCTCATCGCTGGTGACGTTGCGCGGTGACGGTTCGTCAGACGATTTCGTCAAAGCGGGGCTGTATACAAGGCCAAGATCACTGAAGAAGCTTGTTTGCGTCGTTGGCGACAAGTACATCGCCATGTCCAGCTCGAACCCACTACCATCGGCGACGTCAACCATCGCAATCGTCTTACCGGCGAAGCTGGGGTTGGCGGCACGTGCCTGGTCGACAGGGCTGGAACCGCTGGGGGTCGATGAATGAATCGCCGATGGATCAGTATCGCCGCCCTGGCTCTGCACCGCGAAGATACCGATAGCCACTGCCACTGCGACGACAGCTACCGCAGCACTGGCAATAATGAGCTTGGACCGGCCTTTGGGAGCAGCCGGGCGAAACGCTGTATCGAAACGCTCGGCAGGAAATTGCGGTGCCGCAGTGTGTGGACCAGTCGAGGTTGTGGTATGAAAGCCACTCGACGGAGCCTGTTGGAGTGATTGGATTGGATACGTAGGGCTGGTATTCGTGGACGCGGGCGAATGGCCGGGCATCAGCGCATTTGCGGCGGCGTCGGTGAATTCACGGCAGGACCTGAAGCGATCCGCAGGATTCTTGGCCATTGCCCTCGCGAATACGGCATCAATCGCAGGTGGGAGACCGATATTGACTGCGGTGGCGCTGGGTGGGGGCTCATGGAGGTGGCCCATCATCACCATTGCCGGTTGAGTGGCGGGGTAGGGATTCCTCCTTGTTAGAAGCTTGAAGAATGAACAAGCCAAGCTGTAGACATCCGCACGATGATCGAGTGGCGACCCGGCGAGTTGCTCTGGTGGTGCGTAAGCGATGGTGGCCAGGAAGCTTCCGGTTTGGGTGAGCTCCGTCGCATCATCATTGGACTTGGCGACGCCGAAGTCGGTGAGAAATATCCGCTCCTCCTCGCTGTCGATGCTGGAGAGGAGGAAATTTGCTGGTTTGACATCGCGATGAAGCAAACCCTTGCGATGTGCGTAATCCAATCCCTTCCCCACTTCGGAGACAATTCGAAGTGCCCGAAGGGGATTCATCGAATGGGGATCGCGCGCCATCTCCGCGGAGGCATCGGTGCCTTCCACATACTGCATGGCAATCCACAGCTGGCCATCCTCTTCGCCTCGGTTGAAGACCGACACGATGTTGGGGTGGTCAAGGCCGGCCGCGAGATTAGCCTCGCGTTCGAACCTGGCACGGAATTCCGCGTCACGTGACAGTTCGGGGCTTAGGATCTTGAGCGCATCCATCCGTGGCAAGCTGGGGTGCTTGGCGAGATATACGGAGCCCATACCGCCAGCTCCGAGTATCCGCTCGATTCGGTAGCCGCCAACGATGGTGCCAGGAGTCATCGCCACCGTGATCGTCTCCTGTCCTGCATCAGTAGAGCATATTGGTTCATGTCGCTGGCCAGCACTGCACTGCTACTGACTGTTCGCGAGGAGAGCATACTGGGCCGCGGCACGTTGATGTGCGTCGGTGAGCTGATCGCTTTCGACGGTTGCTACATACTGACGGTATGTGATGGCACAGCGGAAGCGCTTTGTCTTGTAGTCATCCTTCGGATTCTCACCGCATCGTGCCTCTGGCAGCACCGGCGGTTCAGCTGCGACGCCAGGATAGTTCCGTTCCAGGATTCGCGATGCCAACATGCTGGCCCCTGCTCCATCGCGGGCACGGTACAACATGTTCGTGCTGGACATGGATGTCGATTTGGAGAATCGGTCGACTCCGGCCTCGGACATCACGGTTTTCCAGTGGTCCTGCGGCCCGACGTTGTGGAGGAACCCTCGCACTGTGAAGGATGCTTGGTCACCGATATTCGGTGCACCAAACCCTTCAGGGTTGAGCGTACGGCGAAGCATCTGGTCGGGGTCGTCCGGGAGGAACAGCATCTCGGTGGGAGGGAGGGCGGGAATCTGATCCAGGAGCGGCAACTGCGCAGCGTACGCCTTCTGCGCGAGATCAGTCAGGTCTTCGAGCTTGGCTTCGGCGGTGCCCATATACAGATTGACGACATAGCGGCCGTAGGCCAGTGTCGACCCAATGGTGGGTACCCCTGGGCGCCAATGTGAATGTGCCGCCGGGTATTTCGGCAGACTGACTTTCTGGTTGGCATCGGCAGCTATGGCGAAGTCGGTCTCGTCGATCTCGGTTGCGGCGCGCTTCGCGGCCTCCTCGTCCGGAAACTGCATCACGGCTACGGTGGTAAAAGTAGATCCTGGGGGAGTCTTCCCTGATGAATCGTTTTCTTTGTCGCTGGACCCCGCGCCGAATCCGAACATCATCTTGTTCCGCTCGAGTACTGGCTTGTTGGCGTTCGCCAGAAGTTTGGTCGCCTTTTCGGCGTCCAGGAAAGGAATTGAACCCGTTCCAAACTTTAAACGGGCATCAATATCCGGTCCGATGACTACGTGATCGGCGAGCCTCATCAGTGCGAGATTCGAGGCGCCTGAGAGGTCGTTGTGATAGTCGAATCGCATATCCAGCGGGGCCGTCGCGTTAGCGTACGACCCGGTATCCAGAGTGCGTACATCCAGTTCTCCGGGCAGCGCGGTAGCGGTTGTGGATGAACCGCAGCCCGTAGCGGTGAGCGCGGCGACCAATGTGGCCGCGATGCATCCAAAAACGCGGATTCTTGACGAAGGCATCGACGATCCTCGGCTTTTCTTATGCATCATTTGCTCTTTGTGAGAATTGTGTACTGAGCCGAAATTCGCTGATGCACGTCGGTGAGTTGCGTTGCGGCGACTTGGGAAGCGTATCGGCCGTACGAAACGCTGCAATAGTACTTCGTAGCGAACTTGTTCGGTCCAACGTATTCCAGGCACTGTGCAATTGGTAAATTGGCTGGAGCGGGGGCGGTCCGTAAGAACTTGGATGGCTCCCCGTAGTAGTCTGCAATCTTTGCAGCAGCATCATTGTCTTTGGCCCTGAAGACAAAGTTGCCCGACCAGGAGACTCTGTCTACCCCGGTTTCTTCGAATAATGCGGCCATCTTATCTGTGTCGCCAAGGAGTTGGAGGCCGCCGTGTCGGTCGTATACGCCCGGAATTCCACGCTGATTCTCGTCCGCCGTGACGGTTGACATCGCGAGACCGAGCATTCCGTCCATATCCACGTCGATATCCATCAATTTATCGGGTGCGGTGGGAGTGTATCGCTGAAGGGCTGGAGCGATCTTATTTATACTGTTCTGCACTCTGGATATGAGCTCGGCCTCATCTGAGGTTTTCAGCGTCCCCATGACGCTGTCGTAAACATACGTGAATATCACGAATCTGCCGACCGGCTTCCACGACTTGATTTGTCCGGGCCATTTCGAACTAACCTGCGCGCGAACATTTGTAAGACTTCCGAAGCCGTCGCCGACTGCAGCGGGTCTAGCGTCTGGATCGGTAGCCGCCTCCTCGGTGGCGAGTACCTCCGCGGCCGTACTCGCATCCTTTTCGGTATTGAATATCATGACGACATTGTCGAGCTCGTAAGACAGGCCGGGTTCTGCGTTGGATCGAGCAGTGGAGACAAACCCTGACATGAACCCTTTGGCGGATTCGGTCAATTTATTCGGGTCAGCGTTCATGCGTGATTTGATAGCGGATGAGTCGAACCCCGTGAAGATGCGTATAGCGCCGCTCATCGAGGGTGGCGCGTGTACCGCGTCGGGTTCGATCTCCATCGGTAGGGGAATCTTATTGCCGAGTCGCATAGCTTCGACGGCGTGTGCCATGTCGAGATTCTTAGGTTTCCCGAAGACTTTGGGCTCTGTTTGGAGATTCCCCACATCGAGTTTGCTCACGTCGACGGACTGGGCGCCGGGCGACCCATCCGCGTCGGTCTCGGACCCGCATCCGGTGGTCGCTGTGATCGCCACAGCGAGCCCGACCGCAAACAGCGCCGAACTCGTTCTCCTCATGTGATTCCCCTCCGTCGTGAGGCGACCCGCGTCCTGCCCTGCGGGGGCCGCGTGTTGGTGCCCGCCTTGCTCCTGCGGCCCAACTGCTGGGGAGAAGATAGCATTCGCACCGACCGGTGTGCTCGGTGCTCACCGCTCCATGCACCTGAGCTGCGGTTGGCATGGAGCTGACTTGCCCGCCTGTGCCGCGAGTGGTCGTACGTGGGCGTGAGTTCGGCTGCGGTAGAGCTCAATCGGAACATCCGTAGGCCGCGATCAGCTGTTGGCGAACAGTGCATATTGTGCTGCCGCACGTTGGTGGGCATCCAGCAGTTGGTTACCGCTTACTATTCCGACGTATTCGTTGTAGGCGACGATGCAGCTGAAGCGTTTCGAGGCGCCGGGGCGCTTGTTCTCTATGCAGGCCGAATCGGGGAGGTTCGGTGGGGCTGCGGCCTCGGCTTCTACCTGCCAGGGGAACATTTTTTCGTTGACCGCGCGGCGGGCCGTTTGCTCGTCGGGGGTGCGGATGCCGATCGAGCCCCAGGACAGGGCTACCTGCTGAGCACTCATCTTGGTGAGCTGCTCGTCGATGTAGTGGCGATCGGTGGGGAGCTGGTCGCCGGCGTAGTGCAGGATGCCGTGTTTGCCGGTGACCAGGTAGTAACCCGCGCCCTCGGGGTTGGCGAGCTGGTCGGGGTTGAGGGTGCGCATCAGGAGGTGGTCGGGGTCGAAGGGCAGGGTCATAACCTGTTCGTCGGTCAGGGGTGTGGTTTTGGCGAGGGCCTCGATCTGCTCGGTGTAGGCGCTCGCGGCGAGGGTGGCGAGCGCTTGCTGATCGGGGGTGGGCACCGAGAGCAGGAACGCGATCACGTAGGGGCCGTGGGGGAGCACGGTTCGCAGGAAAGGCGAGTCGGGCCGCCAATGTGACAGGGCCGCAGGGTGTCCGGGGACGGCGACCGGCTGGTTGCGGCCTTGCGTGGCGCCGAAGTCGGTGTCGTAGAACTCTTTCGCCGCGGCAGCGGCGCGATCCGCGTCGGGGAACTGCATGACCACCGTGGTGGCGGTGAGCCGGTTCTCGGCCTTCTTCGTCGGCCAGTCTCCGTAGGTTTCGACGCGTGAATCCTTTGCGGCACCGCTGGATTCGAAGCCGTACAGCATCTTGTGTTTCTTCGAGACAACCGACATCGCGTTCTCGTCGCCCATCTCTGAGGGCATCACGCCCGCGGAGAAGGTGGTCCCGCGTTTGCCGTAGACCATCTGAGCGTCGATGTCGCGGGAGTTGATCACATAGTCGGCGATCCGCATCGCCGCCACGTCGTACATCGAGTAGAAGGCGGGGACGGGATCGTCGTCGTGGGCGTTGAGGGGCTCGGTGGGGTACGCGCCGACGTCGAGTGTTCGGACATCGATCTCGCCGGGCAGCGCCTGGCCGGACAGCGAGGAGCCGCACGCGGTGAGGACCGTGGTCAGCGCGGCGATCAGGGCGTAACGGATTCTCATTTCGCGTTCACCAACAATGCGTACTGGGCGGAGACCCGCTGCTGGGCATCGAGGAGCTGGTTCGACCAGACGTAGGCGGCGTACCGGTCGTAGGAGACCGCGCAATAGAAGCGGATCGCGATCCGTTGCTCCCGGCCGATGTATTCCTTGCACCGGGCGCTCGGCAGGTTCTTGGGTGCGGCGGAGGCGGTGAATTTGCGGGTGATGCCGCCGAGTTCGTCACGGACGCCCTGGGCGGCCGCGATGTCGCGGGCCCGGAAGACCTCGGCGCCGTCGTTGGCGTAGAGGTCGATGCCGAAGTCGTCGATCATTTTCGCGGTGCTCACCGGGTCGGAGAGGAAATGTCGGGCGGTGCGGCCCGCGTAGACACCGGGTGGGTTGATCCAGGAATCCTCGCGGGGGCGGGGTGCGGTGCGGCCGAGCATGCCGTCGCGATCGCGTTGCAGGCTCATCAGCTCGGTGCTCGGGGTGGGGGTGAACTTCGCGACCGCGGGGACGATCGTGTCGAGGCTCTTGCGGGTGAGGTCGAGGAGCGCCTGCTTGTCGACCTTCTCCAGCCAGATCTTCAAGTAGTCGTAGAGCCAGGTGTAGATCACCAAATGGCCGGTGGCGAACCAGGATCCGATCGACTGCTGGTCGGGCTGCCAGTGCGCGGTCGCCGCCGGGTAACCGGGGATCTCGATGCGCTGATTGTTCGGGGCGTAGCCGAAATCGAGTTTTTCCAGCTCGGTGGCGGCGGTCGCGGCCTTCTGCGCGTCGGGGAAGATCATCACCGCGTTGACCATGTCGAGGCCCATGTTCTTTGGCTTCGTCTCGGCCGAGCTCACGAATCCACCGATGAAATCAGGGGCGGCCTCGGCGAACCGGTCGACGGCCATGATCTTGCCGAGCGCGGCTTCGGCGTCGAGGAAGACCGACGCGATCGACGGATTGGTGTGGATGAACCTGGGATCGATGTCGGCAGGCGTCGGAACGAAGTCGCCGAGTCGTTCGGCCTCGATGAATCGGCCCTGGTCCAGGTTCGCGACCGTGCCGACCTGGCGGGGTTCGGTCGGATAGTTGCCGACGTCGAGCGAGGCGAGGTCGACGGGGGCGTCGGTGGCGGCGATCTCGTCGGGACCACCGCACGCGGCAACAGTGGTCAGCAGCGCGGTCGCCAGGACGCAGACGACTTTCGTGGCTCGCAATTCATTCCTCCCCGAAACGATTGTCGGCGGAATCCTACGTCACCGCATTCGAGGAGTGGGGCCGAGCGAACCTACAAACTGTTGGCCAGCAGGGCGTACTGGGCGGTGATCTTCTGGCGGACCTCGGGTTCGCCGTCGGCGCTGACCATCGCCAGATAGCGCTTGTAGGCGACGTAGCAGCGGTAGACGTAGTCGTCTTCGGAGTTGCCGTTGTCGTTGAGTTTCAGACAGGTCGCGGTGGGGACGTCGGCGGGGGCGGTGATCGGGTCGTAGTGACCGGCGGAATCGATGAGGCCCCGCATGAGGGATTGGGCGGCGGACTGGTCACGTACCCGGGTGACGGCGCCGCCGTCGACGACTGCGTAGGCCTCGACTCCTGTTGCCTCGACGAGGTTTTGGCGGGTGGTGAGGTTGGCGGCCTTGTTGATGAGGTGTTCGGGGGCGTAGGAGGCGAAGGAGTACTGGCCGGGGTGCATGGCGGAACGGTTGTCGACTACGGCGCGGGCGAGTAGCCCGGCGGGGTCGACGGGTAGGTCGGCGAGCTTCTCGGTGGGGGTGGGGTCGAACTTCGACAGCTGGGCGAGTTCGGCGGCGATGTTCTTGTCGATCCAGGAGGTGAGGTCGGCCGCGTCGGCACGCGGACGCTGGATGAACAGCGAGATCACGAACTCTTTGTGGGCGAGGAAGGCGCCGATGGTGGGAACGCCTGGGCGCCAATGGAGGTAGGCGTCGGGATATTTGGTGGAGGCGAGTTTGCGGTTGTCGGGGGAGACGGCCAGGTCGACGTCCTCGAGTTCGCGCGCGGCGAGGGTGGCGGCGGCCGCGGTGGGAAAGCGGAACAGGGCCGTGGTCAGGGCGGTCGCGTCGGGGCCGGGGCGGGTCTCACCGTCCGGATCGGCTTTGTCGGCGCCGAGCGCGACGTAGCCGGTGAGGAATTTGCGGTTCTCCAGAACAGGTTTGGACACGTTCGCGACGAAATCCAGCGCACGTTCGACATCGGGGATGACGACACCGCCGCGGCCGTGTGACAGCGACGGATCGATCCGCACCGCGGGCACCACGGCCGCCGACATCCGCGCACCCTCGACCAGCGCGCCTTTGTTGCCCGCGGTGTCGGTGTAGGTGTGCCGATCGGTGGCGAAGGTCCCGGTCTCCAGACCGCGCACATCGGGCTCACCGGCGACGGGTGTGCCGCTGACGGCGCAGCCGGTGAGGGCGACGAGGGCCCCACCCAGGGCGAGCGCGACGCGAATTCTGGTCGAATCGATCATCAGGTTCCCCTCGATGTTCCTCCCACAACACCTATGAAGTTACCGGACTGAACCCGCCCAGGGGGACTGATGCGGGGTGCTTGCCATACTCTGGATGACATGGCGACCCCCCTGCTGTGCAGTTCCGGTGGAGGCCGATACCTGTGAGGGATCGGCAGGTCGAAGTGGTGCTCGGAAGTCACGCGGTGGCGCGGGTCGCGGGCGCGGTGATCGTGGTCGCGCATCGCGGGCAGGGCAAGCTCACGCCCGGCGATACCGCGGCGATCGCGCTGGAGTCGTTGGCGGAGTTGGTGCGTGACGCGCACGAGCAGGCGCCGTCGGGGCCGGGTTCGGTGGTGGCGCGTGAGGCGACCCGCTGGCTCATGAAGTACGCCGAGCAGATCTCACCGGGTGTGCCGATCGATTTCGGGGTGCTCTCGGCCGCCGACAACGGCGGCGTGGCGATCTTCCTGCACGGCTCGGTGACCGCGGTGCTCGCCGACGAGCGCGGGCCGGAGTACTACCGCGGTAGTGACGCGGCGTTCACCGTCGACCGGGTGGCCTCCGAGCCCGCGAAGGCGGTCGCGCTGTTCGCCGACGACGCCAAGGGCCGCATCCCGGATCTGCCACCGGAACGCGGAATCGGTTGGCTGGTCGAAGGAATCGCGCAGGCGGGCGGGGCCGTGATGTGGTCCAACGATGTGCGCAGCCGGGTGCGGACCGCCGAACCGGTAGGCCAAACCAGAAGACCCCCACCGCCCACCGCCCGCATAGATCGGGAACCACAAGCACCGCAACCGGATTCACGCCCGGCCGAGCAGCCTTCGACCGGGATGCAGCCCGCGACCTCGATGCTGGACGCCGTCACCGGCACCTCGCATGGCACGGTCGACACCCCCGTCGCCGACCCGCACACCGCCGAAACCCAGCACGCCGGAACCAATCCCGCGCCCGAACCCGATCCCAACCTGCAGCGCAGGCTCGAGGCCACCGCCAAGTCGACGGTGCTCGCGGTGAAGGTGATGGGATTCAAGTGCGCGCGTGCGCATCCCAGCGATCCGCGCTCGGCGTTCTGCACGGTGTGCGGCATGCCGGTCGACCAGACCCAGGCGCTCGCCGAGGTGGTCCGCCCGCCGCTCGGCATGCTCGTGCTCGACGACGGCATGACCTACCTGATGGCCGCCGACGCGGTGATCGGACGCGACCCGGAGAACTCCGACGCGGCCCAGCGCGGCCTCATCCCGCTGCGCATCGACGACACCTCCGGCGGCATGTCGCGCGCGCATGCCGAAGTGCACCTGGTGAATTGGGACGTGCAGCTCATCGACCGCGGTTCCACCAACGGCACCCGCAGCAGGCACCCCGGCTACCGCGACTGGGTCCGGCTCACACCGAACCAGCCCATGGTGCTCGTCCCCGGCACCGAGGTCATGATCGGCAACCGAGTGTTGCGCTACGAACCAGCCGCACCACCACCGTTCGGCTGACCCCTACTCGACCACCTGCACGCCGGGTACGGTCCTCAGTCGGCGAGGTGGATCACTTCGGAACGAACTGCCATCGCGGGTAGTACGCATCGCCCGGCCTCGAGTGATGCGTGCAGTACCCATTCGGATACGCATCTCGATGTGCATCGCGGTATCTTGCGCAGTTCTCGAGTGTGTCGAATGTCAGCGCGACGGCTTGCGCGGGCGTTGTCAACGTAGCGCTCAACGCTATTCCGGCCAGCCCGGTGATCAACAAGGTTCTAGTTCTCGACATTTTCCCCCCAAGTGTCCATTTCGATCCAGGGTATGGTCGGCAAGACAGCCAGGTCAACCAGTATTTGTTCGCTCTGCTGTTGCTTACTCGTACCTTGCTGAGCACGGTGCGGGGCCGCCCAGCACGCCTGCGCGAAACGCGTCAACGCGGGCGAATCCGCTCGGGACCGTTTTCGCTTCGGTATCGCTAGCGGCCAACCCGTCGGTGAGCAGGCCGGATACCGCCTCGTCGAGGTCGCCTGCGGCCAACATGATGTCCCCCTCGGAAACGGGGCGATCCGGCCGCGCGAGTTCGCGGCTGACAGCACCGGACAGGCATGCGGCCCTGAGTCCGGTTTTCGCTCCGATCAGCGGTTGACCCTGGCTTTTCTGCACGGCCAGCGTATATCTCGATATAACCGCGATGTACGCGTTGTAATCGCCGCTGACCTTTACCGGCAACGGGCCGTCGTCATCGGTCGAGACCGAGCCGCGTTCTGCCAGCCCTGGAATGTCGATCGCGATCTTGTTGCTCGAGGGGCAATATGAAACGGGTTCGGTGGGGACGCCGTTTTCGCAGGCGATGACGGCACCGCTGTAGCTGAACTCTGGATGAGGGTTGGTCGGCATGATCGATGCGAGAGCCTTGCCCAGTTCGACCAAGTTGGATTTCGAAACCTCTTGTTCGCCGGATTCTCCGCCGTAGCTCTGCGGGAGATTGCCGCGGCGTGAGTCGATCTCGTCGGAGTCGATGCCCTTGCAGCCGCGCGGTCCGTCGGTGAACCCGATCTGCACCGCGGTGACCCGTTCGAAGGCCGAACCGTGCACGCTCTCCGGATCGTCGGGATCGGAGTCGCGAATCGAAACAGTAGCGGCGAGAACGGAATTCAGGCCGTCGGAGGTGTTGATCGTGAAGTGCTCGGAGTTGCCCTCGGCGACATGACGCATGAACGCGCCCGCGAAGCAGTCGGCCTGCTGTTCTTTCACCAGGACCGGCGTCTTCTTGGTGACCATCTTGGCCATGGTCTGGATGGCGTGACCGTATTCGTGGGCGAGCACCATCACCACCGACATCGTCCCGAAGGTCTCGCTCATGGTCGGCAGCAGCATCTCGCGGTCCCAGCCGATCGAGTTGTCGCTGCGGCAGTAGGCGGCATTCACGAGGTGGTAGGTGGTTTCGGAGCAGAATTCGACCGCTTCGCTGCGGGCCGCGCGAGCGTTCCAGGAGATCAGTTTCTCGACCGGATCGAAGGTCTCGCCCGGGAATTCGGTGCCGAAGCCGGACTGCCAGTAGGACTGGATGTCGTCGATCGCGTTGAGCGCCAAGGTGTCCACCTCGCCACCGTCGCCATTGGACGCGGTGAGCGGCGAATCCGGGACGCCGGGACGCGGCCCGTTGGGTCCGCCGGTGGTCGGTAACCCGGCCACCTGGAACGGATCGTCGTAGATGGAGACCCCGTGACCATCGATCGCCCGCGTGCAACCCACTCCGAGCAGCGCGCATAGCGCCACAGAGATCGCAATGAACACTTGAGCTTTCGGCATCGGTCCCCCTGGTCGGCCGGATACACGTGCAGGTCGATCGCCGGATCAGGTATCGAAGCCGTCTCGGGGGCACCGCCGATGTCCGGGCGATGGCATAGTATCCGCTCCATGTCTTCACCGGGGGCGCAGACCATCACCGTGCGCCATGATGGAACCGAACGAGTCTTCGAAGCGAGCCAGCAGATCACCATGGGCCGCGCGCCCGAGGTCACCCTGTTCGTGGACAGTCCGCTGGTCTCGCGTGTGCACGCCACCTTGCGATTCAGCAACGGCGCGTGGGTGCTCGCCGACAACGGGAGCACGAACGGTGTGTTCGTCGACGCGCGCAGGCTGAACCAGCCCGTGTCGATCGACCGGCCAACCCAGGTGCGCCTGGGTGACGCGATCACCGGGCCGCTGCTGCACCTGGTCCCCGCGGCGCCTGGGGCGCGCCACGCGGCGACCATGGTCGCACCGCCTTCCCAACCACAGCACCAGCCGCACCAGCAACAACCGCATCACCAGCAGCCGCGTCCGCAGCAGCAGCACCCGGGCTTCCAGCCACCGTCACGTCCACCGCAACCGCAATACGTGCCCACCTCGCAGCTGCCCTCGCAGCCGCAGGACAACATCAACATGACCCGCCGCGCCGACTCGTCGATGCTGCCGCCGGTCCGCAAGGCCGCCTCGACCGAACCGGTCGCGCGCGGTGACCGCATTCCGCCCGGTGGCCTGAGCATCGGCCGCACCTCGGACAACCAGATCGTGGTGAACGATCCGCTCGCCTCGCGCGCGCACGCGAAGCTCCTCGCCTCGCCCGAGGGCCTGGTGATCGAGGACCTCGGCTCGGCCAACGGCACCTTCGTCAACGGTCACCGCCAGCAGCGCTCGGTGCTGCGCGAGCGCGACATCGTCACCATCGGCAACATCGACTTCGTCGTCACCCAGGGCGCACTGGCGCATCGGCAGAAGCCGGTCGCCGAGCAGGGCCTGTCGGTGCACGGGGTCGGGTTCACGGTCGAGAACAACAAGCAACTGCTCGTCGATGTGAACATGACGGCCGGGCGCGGGACGCTGACCGCGCTGATCGGACCGTCGGGCGCGGGCAAGTCGACGCTGTCGAAGCTGATCGCGGGCAATACCCAGCCCTCCGGTGGTGTGGTGACCTTCGAGGGCCGCAACCTGCACGCCGAGTACGAGGCACTGCGTTCGCGTATCGGCATGGTGCCGCAGGACGACGTGCTGCACCGTCAGCTCACGGTTCGCCAGGCGCTGGGCTTCGCCGCGGAGCTGCGGCTGCCGCCGGATACCACGAAGGCCGACCGGCAGCAGGTGATCGACGGTGTGCTGCAAGAGCTTTCGCTCACCCAGCACGCCGACACCCGGGTCGACCGGCTCTCCGGTGGTCAGCGTAAGCGCGCGTCGGTGGCGATGGAGCTGCTCACCGGTCCGTCGCTGCTGATCCTCGACGAGCCGACCTCGGGTCTGGATCCGGCGCTGGATCGCCAGGTCATGCAGATGCTGCGCGAGCTGGCCGATGCCGGGCGCGTGGTGATCGTGGTGACGCACTCGGTGGCCTGCCTCGATATGTGTGACCAGGTGGTGCTGCTGGCTCCCGGCGGTAAGACGGCGTTCGCCGGCCATCCGGGTGGGGTCGGTGCGGCGATGGGGACGAGTGACTGGGCGGAGATCTTCGCCGAGGTCGCGGCCAATCCCGACCAGGCGTTCGCGAAGTATCGGTCGAGGCAGGCCTATGTGCCGCCACCGCCGCCCGCGCAACCGAATCGCGGCAACGTGGGCGCGCCGCCGCAGTCGAGTGCGATGCGGCAGTTCAGCACGTTGTCTCGCAGGCAGTTGCGGTTGATCTTCTCCGATCGTGGCTATCTGATCTTCCTGGTGGTGCTGCCGTTCATTCTCGGCGCGTTGTCGCTGGTGGTGCCGGGTAGTGACGGGTTCACCGAGGGCGCGCTGGTGCAGCTGCCCGACGGCTCGTTCGGGCGGGAAAGCGGCGGCGAGGCCCAGCAGTTGCTGGTGGTGCTCATCCTCGGCGCGTGCTTCATGGGCGCCACGCTCAGCGTGCGTGACCTGGTGGGCGAACGGTCGATCTTCCTGCGCGAGCGCGCGGTCGGCCTGCTGCCATCGGCGTATCTGATGGCCAAGATCGTCGTGTTCAGCGTGACCGCGTTCCTGCAGTCGGCGGTTCTGGTCGGTATCACCTTCCTCGGTAAGAAGGCGCCCGGCGAAGGTTCGCTGATTCCGAACGGCAGCCTCGAGCTGTATTTCGATATCGCGATGACCGCGGTGTGCTGTGTGGTGTTCGGCCTGCTGATGTCGAGCCTGGCCAAGTCCAACGAGCAGGTCATGCCGATGCTCGTGCTGATGATCATGGTGCAGCTGGTGATGGCGGGTGGCCTGATTCCGGTGACCGACCGGGTCGGCCTCGAGCCGATCTCGTATCTGTTCCCCTCACGCTGGGGTTATGCGGCGGGTGCGTCGACGGTCGATTTGAAGACGCTGGTCTTCGGCTCACAGGAGGACGTGCTCTGGGACCACACCACGTGGATCTGGCTGCTCGACATCGTGATGCTCATCGTGATCACCTCGATCCTCGCCGTGATCACCTGGAGCCGGCTACGACTGAAGAAGTCACAGGCATGATCGGCCAGGTCAAACCCATTTCGGCGGGCAAGCTGCGCGTGTCTGTCGCCGACCGGGCACACTTGAGCCTGTGACCGTTCGAGTTGGGGCCCTACATCTGGGGTGGGACGTGGTGTCCGTGGCCGCTGGTGGCGGCACGACGCCGGTCCGCCCGGTACAGGTCGAGGGCACCTACACCCCGCCCGCCTACCTGCTCGCCGATGCCGCGGGCAGGTTGCACACCGCCGGCGTCGACCGGCAACGACCGGATCTGGGGATGGCGATCGCCGATGTACGCGACATCCTCGGCCATCCGCAGATCGTGATCGCCGGCGCCACCTGGCCCGCCGAGCTCGTTTTCCGGGCCCGGCTGTACAACCCCCTCGCGTCTATCGGCAAGTACCTCCAGGGCAAGCCGCAACTGGTGGCGCTGCCGTATCCGGACAGCTGGCCCGAGGACAAGGTCGAGGTCTACGCGGCGCTCGTCGAGCAGCTCGACGTGGTCGTGGAGCCGCTACCGGAAAGCGTCGCGCTCTCGGGTTATGTGCGCGCGCTCGGCCTGGTCTCCCCGCCGAGCGAGCGGCATCGCAACGGGATCGGCGCCACCGGGATCTACTCCGACGGTCGCTCGCTGCTGGTCGTCGCGGTGCACGGCGACGACGAACAGCCGACCGAATCGACGGAGGTCGCGGTCGGCCCCGACGCCCTGCGCGACGCCCGCACCGCCGACAACGTGGTGATCGAGGCGATGGCCGCGGCCCGCTCGATCGGCGCCGACACCTCGACGGTGCTGCTCGCGGGCAATGTCTGCTTCAACGACGCGCTGCGCTTCGCCTTCCAGAACCACCTCGGTCAGCGTCTGCACGTGGCCGACCATCCGATGCACGCGCTGGTCCTCGGTGCCGCGCATCTGCTGGTCACCGAGCCGGACCTCGACGACGAGGAGGACGACTATCCGGCGTCCGGACATCCTGGTCAGGCGGTCGCCGCGCAGGTCGGCTGGGGTGCGCAACCCACAGCACCGCCCGCGGCTCAACCGCCGGGGCCCGCCGGATTCGTCGCCGGTCCGCCCGCCACGCAACCGCCGCAGCCTTCCGGTCCACCCGCTCGCGCACCGCGGCACGCCCTCGAACACGACGATGACGACGACGACCGACGCGGCAAACTGCTCGGCAAGGTGAAGAAGGGTTTCTTCGGCGCACCGGCGGTGGTCGGCGCGCTGGCCGTGGTCGCCTTCGCGCCGGATCCCGCCGTAGCCTCGGCCGCCGAACCGGTGAGCTGCGCGTTCACCCCGTACGCGAACACGGTCCCGCGCGAGGGCATCGAGACAGCGCGCGGGACGCTCGTCGACGATCCGGCCTGCGTCACTCCCGGCATCGACACCCTGCGCTACCTGATTCCCGGTCCCGCGCGCGCGACCGACCCCGGTCCGCCGGTAGTGATCTAGCTCCAGCCGTCGAGGCGGTGGTCGCCCATCGCCCGATTGTGGGTCGGTGATGCGTGGCTGGTATCGTTGCCCGTTGGCGTGTGGAACGTCGAACCGTTCGCGGATCGGCGTCTCCTCGATGTCCTGGGTCTCCACCGGCCGCCAGGACAGTCTCGATCCACACGTCAGGGCCGGCAACACCGACGACAGACAGGGAACGACTGTGCCTACGTACAGCCCCAAGGCGGGTGACGTCACCCGCAAGTGGTACGTCATCGACGCCACTGACGTAGTCCTCGGCCGTCTCGCCGTGCAGGCCGCTGGCCTGCTGCGCGGCAAGGGCAAGCCGACCTACGCACCCCACGTCGATGGTGGCGACTTCGTCATCATCATCAACGCGGAGAAGGTTGCCATCTCCGGCAACAAGAAGAACGACAAGCTCATCCACCACCACAGCGGACACCCGGGCGGCCTCAAGTCGCGCACTGTCGGCGAGGTGTTGGCGACCCGTCCCGATCGTCTCGTGGAGAAGGCCGTCAAGGGCATGATCCCGAAGAACAAGCTGGGCAACGCGATCGCGGGCAAGCTGAAGGTCTACGCAGGCCCGAACCACCCCCACGCCGCGCAGCAGCCGGTTCCGTTCGAGATCAAGCAGGTGGCCCAGTGACCGCTCCTGAAGAGTTCGCAGCCGAAGAGTTCGACGCCACCGATGAGGTCGTCGTCGAGATCGTCGAAGACGGCGAAGGCTACGCCGAAGGCGAATACGTCGAAGAAGAGCTGGCCTTCGAGCCGCTCGGCCTCGACCGCCCGGTGCAGACCGTCGGCCGCCGTAAGGAAGCCGTCGTTCGCGTTCGCATGGTGCCCGGTTCGGGCAACTTCGAGCTCAACGGCCGCACCATCGAGGATTACTTCCCGAACAAGGTGCACCAGCAGCTCGTGAAGTCCCCGCTGGTGCTGGTCGAGCGTGTCGAGAACTTCGACATCTACGCTCGCCTGGTCGGTGGCGGCCCGTCGGGTCAGGCAGGCGCCCTGCGTCTGGCTATCGCCCGCGCGCTGATCGTGGTCACCCCGGACGACCGTCCCGCCCTCAAGCGTGCCGGCTTCCTGACGCGTGACCCGCGTGCCACCGAGCGTAAGAAGTACGGCCTGAAGAAGGCCCGTAAGGCGCCTCAGTACTCGAAGCGCTGATTTACGCACTGCCGACTATTGGCTTTCGCATACGCTAGGTATGCTCCCCGCGCGAGTGGGGATGAGCCTGGTCGGCGGAGCATCTGTGCGAGAGCAGGCTTCCAGCACCGCTGGTTGCCTGCTCTCGTGCTGTATTCGGGGACCTACTACCGGTAGAGGGTTTTTATGGGACGGCTATTCGGCACAGACGGTGTTCGCGGACTCGCCAACGAGTCGCTGAGCCCGGAACTGGCGATGCGCGTCGCCGCCGCGGCAGCGCAGGTGCTCTCGCGCGGTAAGAAGCGCCCGGTCGCGGTGCTCGGTCGCGATCCGCGCGCCAGCGGCGAGATGCTGGAGGCCGCGGTGACCGCGGGCCTGACCTCCGTCGGCGTCGACGTTCTCTCGGTGGGCGTGCTGCCCACCCCGGCCGTGGCCTATCTGACCGGTCTGTACGACGCGTGCTTCGGCGTGATGATCTCCGCCTCGCACAACCCCATGCCCGACAACGGCATCAAGATCTTCGCGGCGGGCGGGCACAAGCTCGACGACGCCATCGAGGCGCGAATCGAAGCCCTGATCGCCGAAGGCGTCACCGTGCGCCCGACCGGCGCGGGCATCGGCCGCGTGCGTGGCGACTACACCGTCGAGGGCACCCACGAACGCTATGTCGAACATCTGCTCGAATCCACCAGCCAGGACCTGTCCTCGCTGACCGTCGTCGTCGACTGCGCGCACGGTGCGGCCGCCGAGGTGGCGCCGCAGGTGTACCGGGAGGCGGGCGCGACGGTGATCGCGATCAACGCCGAACCCAACGGGCTCAACATCAATGATGGTTGCGGGTCGACACATCTGGACGCTGTGCGGCGCGCGGTCCTCGAACACGGCGCCGATCTGGGCATCGCCCTCGACGGTGATGCCGACCGCTGCCTCGCGGTTGACGCGTCGGGCGCTGTTGTCGATGGTGACGCGATCATGGCCGTGCTCGCGCTGGCGATGCGTGACGCGGGCGAGTTGGTCGACAACACGCTCGTCGCCACGGTGATGAGCAACCTCGGCCTGCACATCGCGATGCGCGCCGCCGAGATCACCGTGATCACCGCCGCTGTCGGCGACCGGTATGTGCTCGAGGAACTGCGTCGCGGCGGGTTCAGCCTTGGCGGTGAACAGTCCGGGCATGTGGTGTTCCCGCGGTTCGGTACCACCGGCGACGGTGTGCTCACCGGTCTGCGGCTGATGGCGCGGATGGCGCAGACCAAGTTCTCGCTGGCCTCGCTCGCGGCGGTGATGACCACCGTGCCGCAGGTGCTGATCAATGTCGCGGTGTCGGACAAGAGCGCTGTCGCCGCCGCTCCCGAGGTGCTCGACGCTGTCGCCGAGGCCGAGCGGATCCTGGGGGAGACCGGGCGGGTGCTGTTGCGGCCCAGTGGGACCGAGCAGTTGGTGCGGGTGATGGTGGAGGCCACCGATCCGGCGCAGGCGCGTCAGCTGGCCGACGATCTGGCGAAGCGGGTCGCGGCGGTCTAGTCAGCTGGCGGGTTCGGGTTCGGTACAACTAGTATCGGGATACGCCGTAAGGACCTGTGTGCCACTGGCGCGTGTGTGCTGCTCGGCGCAGGCGGTTGTTTTGGCGCGCAGTACGATTCGAAGGGGGCCGATCATGGTTCCGCCGCTGCCTGCCCGCAACTATCAGGATCAGTACCCGTACGAGTACGGCGAAGCCGACCAGCCGCACCGCTGTGGTGGGGCCTGTGGGCGACCGGGGTGCCGCGAAGTGCCGCAAGGGTATTCGCACACCGTGCCGATTCGCGACGAAGGCTACGGCCAGTACGAACCGGTCGCCGAGGCGCCGCGCCCGTTCTCGATGCCGCGGGTACCACGCTCACGTTCGTTCATCGCGGTGGTCGCCGTGCTCGGTGTCACCTTCGGTGCCGGATTGATCGGGGCGAAGCTCGGTTCCGACATCGAACTGTTCGGTGCGTCCGAACCTGTTGTGGTGCAGTCGTTCTAGAACTGCCCGACGACGAACCCGCTGAACAGCACTCCGAAGCCGCCGATCTCGCCCGCGATCAGCCCGTACATCGACAGCCGCAATTCGGCGGGGATCTGCCCGTCGAACTGATTGGTGGTGTCGCGGCGCAGCCCGTGCAGGGCGTAGCTGGCGATCGCACCGGCGAAGAACGCGAGCACGACCAGGTCGGCGGTCAGGTTGACGATCGTCGGCCAGGCGCTGAGCTCGGTGAACACCGCGAGCAGGATGCCCGCGAAGGAATACATCAGCGCGGCGCGATGGGCGATGTCGACATAGACGTGTGCCGCACCGGCGACCCGGATGCCGTGGTATTTCCAGACCCCGAGCAATAACGCGCTCAGAAAGATGAAACCTGTGATGAGCAGGGTGATTCGGGTATCAATTCCTAATACGTCCATGCGCCTATTCCTCGGTGAGTAGCCCACCGGACATATGCCAACGACGGGTCGCACGAACAGAATCCAGCATCCGGCGATCGTGCGTCACCAGAATCAAAGTGCCGGTGAAGGATTCGACCGCCTGCTCGAGCTGTTCGATGGCGGGCAGGTCGAGGTGGTTGGTCGGTTCGTCGAGGACGAGCAGGTTCACCCCGCGTGCCTGGAGCAGCGCCAGCGCAGCACGGGTGCGTTCGCCGGGGGACAGGGTGTCGCAGGCGCGGGTCACGTGCGGCCCGCGAAGGCCGAACTTGGCCAGTAGCGTGCGAACTTCGGCGTCGGGCCAGTCCGGCATCGCCGCGGCGAAGGTGTCGGCCAGCGCGTCGTCGCCGCGGAACAGTCCGCGGGCCTGGTCGACCTCGCCGATCTCGACACCGGAACCCAGTGCGGCGGAACCGGAATCGGGCGCGATCTTGCCGAGCAGCAGACCGAGCAGGGTCGACTTGCCCGAGCCGTTGGCGCCGGTGAGCACGATCCGGTCGGCCCAGTCGATCTGGGTTGTGATCGGGCCGAGGGTGAATTCACCGCGCGTGAGCGAGGCGTTGTTGGCGGTCGCCACCACCGCGCCGCTGCGCGGGGCTGTCGCGATCTCCATCCGCAGCTCCCACTCCTTGCGCGGCTCGTCGACCACGTCGAGGCGTTCGATCCGGCGCTGGGTCTGGCGGGCCTTGGCCGCCTGCTTCTCGGTGGATTCCGCGCGGGTCTTGCGGCCCATCTTGTCGGAGTCGTTCTTGCCCTTGCGGCGGGCGTTGCGCACGCCGTGCTCGAGCCAGTTGCGCTGCATCTGCGCCCGTGACTCCAAACCCGCTTTGGTGTCGGCGAATTC
Organism: Nocardia sp. FBN12; assembly: GCF_050320175.1. Taxonomy (GTDB): domain Bacteria; phylum Actinomycetota; class Actinomycetes; order Mycobacteriales; family Mycobacteriaceae; genus Nocardia. The sequence continues at coordinate 7,029,312 of NZ_CP190048.1, forward strand.
GTCGTAGGCCTCACGGGCGTGCTTGCGGGCGATCTCGCGTTCGGCGAGGTAGGCGTCGTAGCCGCCGTCGTAGAAGCCTGTTTGCTGCTGCGCCAGATCGAGTTCGAGGACGCTGTTCACGGTGCGCGCCAGGAACTCTCGATCGTGGCTGATCACCATGAGCGGCACGCGCACGCCGGTGACGAATTTCTCCAGCCGGTCGAGGCCGTCCATGTCGAGGTCGTTGGTCGGCTCGTCGAGCAGCAGGATGTCGAAGCGCGACAACAGCACCGAGGCCAGCCCCGCGCGCGCCGCCTGGCCGCCGGACAGGCCCGTCATCGGGGTGTCGAGGCCGCCGGCCAAGCCGTCGGTGAGCCCCAGATCCGCGGCGACCTCCTCAGCGCGTTGATCGAGATCCGCGCCGCCGAGCGCCAGCCAATGTTCCAGCGCGGGTGAGTAATCGTCGTCGCCACCGTCGCCGAGTCGTTCGGCGGCCGCGTCCATCACCTGCTGTGCGTGCGCCACTCCCGTTCGGCGCGCGAGGAATTCGAGCACCGTCTCACCCTCGATGCGCTCCGGTTCCTGCGTCAGATACCCGACGGTCGCATCCGGCGGGCTCAACGCGATGGTGCCCTCGCCCGGCGCACGCTCGGCCAGCATCCGCAGCAACGTCGACTTGCCCGCGCCGTTCACCCCGACCAGCCCGATCACATCGCCGGGGGCGAGAGTGAAATCGAGGTCGGCGAACAGGGTCCGTTCGGCGTGCCCCGCGGACAGGCCGCTGGCGTGCAATGTCGTGCTCACCTCGACAATTGTGCCCGTCTAGGGGTCCGACCCTGAGGTCGGGGCCTCGGGAAATCAGGGTGCGGATAGGTCTGTGGACCGATGCGGGTGAGGGCGTTGCGACGGCACAGTGGAGATATCACCGCTCCACAGGAAGGCAACACCATGACCGCCCCCGCCCGCCGCCTCACCCGTTCGACCAGCAACTCTTGGATCGCAGGCGTCTGCGGTGGCCTCGCCGAACGCTACGGCTGGAACCCCAACGTCGTCCGCCTGGTCTTCGTCGTCTCCTGCTTGCTCCCCGGCCCGCAGTTCCTGATCTACCTGGCGATGTGGATCCTCATCCCCAAGAAGTAGCCCCGAACCCTTCGCCTCCCGCTCGCGGATGACAAGATAGTGGCCAACCCCGCCACGTCGTCATCCGCGAGTTCTTACGTTGGAGGAGCAGTCATGGTCACCTCGGGCGAGTTCCCCGGCTTCGGCCTCCCCGACATCGACGCCCATTCATCTTTGGGCGGCCTGGGCGCCGTAGAGCTGAACAACCCATCCCTCGATCTCGACCACGACGGCGTCGCCGACTCCCTCTCCACCGGCGACACCGACTCGACCAGCATCTGGTCCGACTATGACCATGATGGTCTGGCCGACCATGTCACGGTTGTCGAGGAAGACGGCGACTACGCCGCCTGGGAGTACCACCGCCATCCCGATGGGACGTCGGAGTGGCGCAAGACCGACCAGGGGAACCTGGAGAAGTAGATTCTCCCCCGCCGGCGAGGGAACCGGCGGGTGGTTTCGTGCGTCCAACTAGGTAGGGACGCCGTTGTGGCGTGCCTCGAGTACTGGAGGTGGGGGATGGGCACAACTGTTTCCGGCGGGATCGTGGTGAATCAGGCCGCGATGACCCAATCGGTCAACAGCTTGAAGACCACGGTGTCCGAGGTACGCGGTACTGCGAAGGTGGTCGACGCCAACAGTTGGGGCGACGGTATGAACGGGGCCGACTACGAAGCCGGTCGTGCCTACCTCGATCAGGGCAAACGGATCGCCGAGGGACTCGATCGAACTGTCACCTGGTTGAAGGTCTGGACCACCGCGGTCGAAGCCACCGCGGAGGCAGTCGGCAAAGCCACGGTCGAATTCACTGCCGTGGACGCGCAGAACGCGCGCGCCTTGAACCAGGTCGTGGCGAAGTGACCAAGTCCGTGAATGACGTCCTCGACGAGGGTGCGCAGGGGCTCCTCTATTTCGAACAACTGTTGCCGCTCTATCAACAAGCTTTCGGTATCGGTGTCAGCGTTTCGATCGAGCAGATCCAGGCGAAGTACGACCAGGAACGGGGGATGAACCTGGCGAAGCTCGGGACGGCAGCCACGGAACTGCAGAAGATGCTCGGAGTCGCCGACACCCAACGAGCCGCGCAGTCCGCGGCAGCCGACGCCCTCGGGTCGTCGTGGCAAGGGGCGGCGGCCGACGCCGGAATCGGGCGGCTGCGCGAGATCGTCGGCATGGCTGTACAAGACCGGGAAAAGGTGCAGGCGCTTGCCACCGCGATGGTCAACGCGGTGCCCGCTTTGCAGGGGATCGTCGAGGCCAAAGCGAATACCGTCAAGGCATTCGCAACTGGATATCGCCTCCAAGTGGGCAGTCAGCGCACGCTGATCACCGTCGGCGAGATGACCGTTGTGGATATCGAGCAGATCATTCGCAGCAGCAAGTCGGGAGACATCAATCTGACCCTGTTCAACCGGCTGGTCGAGGTGAAGGACATCGAGAATGTCGCCAAAGATCATGAACGCGGCTCTGACCAGTGGAAACAAGCCGTCAGGGAAATCTGTGACGACTGGCTGAAGACCGTCTTCCAGAAGGACTTCACCGACAAACTGAGCGTGTTCAACGCTCAGTGCACGACTACGCAGACCGCGGTTCAAGGCCAGTACGCCACCATCGAGGCAGCAGCCGCCGGGGTCGAGGAGCGAAGCTATCCGTCGGTTGCGGGTGGTGCGTCGGCGCCAGTCGACAACGGAGACTCGAGCAAGGCGAAGGGTGACGGATCGACAGCCAACGGTGATCAGTCGGGTAGCGGCGGCAGCACCGAGGCCGCAGGCACCCAGACCGGGGACGCTTCCGCTGCGACGGGATCACCCGCGAAGACGGCAACGCCCAGTACTGACACCGACGACGATGACACCGACGACGATGACACCGAAACCAGCAGTGCGCTGAGCACCCTCACCTCGGCGATCAGTGAGTTGGGCACTACATTGTCGAGCGCGTTGACCGGCGACCTCGGCGACACCCTTACTTCGACTGCCGAATCGGTGGGTACCTCGATCAGCGACGGCATCGAGCAGATGACCGAACAAGCCAGCAGCCTGTTGTCGGGCGAGCACGAGGCTTCGTTCCAGCTCGGCGACACCAAGGTGAGTATCGAGGCAGGGGAGAACGGGTTGGCGTTGACGACCACCGATGCCAACGGTGATACCCAGCAGTACCGATTGACGTTGGACGAGAACGGATTGCCGGTCATCGAGCAGGAGTCGAGCTCTGCCGACACCGCCGCGACTGATGGATCCAACGGTGTGTCGGGTTCGGACACACCAGAACCCGGCACCGGACAAGGCGAGGCGGACCTTGCCGAAGCCGGGCAGGGCGCTGAGGGAGCCACTCCGGCCGTCGGTGAAACACCAGATCAGGCCGACGCGCCGGTCACCGACGGGACCGGCGACGGCGATCCGTCGTCCGGTGCAGGCGGGGTACCGATCGGACCACGCTCAACCCAGCAGGAAACCGACGGCGAGCACACCCCGACCGTAGACGACCATCAGCCGAGCAACCCGGCCGACTCGGGCGCGGTCCTGTCCGAGGCGGGCCCACTGTGACGCTGGGTATTTCACGATCGATGGCTGGTGAATGACCGCCCATGGACTACGCAGCAGAGATTGAGCAGATCGCCTTCGAAGCGCGTCGCCGATCAGCGTTGCTGATGGACGAGATCGACGAGATCAACCGCCAGACCACAATCCGTGCCGAGGAGTTCGCGATCGAAGCGGGCAATCGGCTTCGAGAACTGGTTGACCAAGAAGTTGAGGACGAAAGCGAAGCGGAACCCGAACAGGAACCGACCGCGCCGCCCTCGACTCGCGAGGAATGGAGTCAGCCCGAAGCGGGTCGGCAGGTTCCGCCGCCGGAAGCAGTGCAGCCCGACCCCAACTGGTCTCCAGAACAACTGCGGCAAGCCGAGATTCGTGCCGCGGTCGCCCGCGCGAAGGCCGCCCGACAGGCCCAGTCGACAGTCGTACCGTCGGACGGTGACTTCGACCAGGAGTCCGAGTACTACCGCCGGTCGACGTGGCTGGATTGATCCCACAATCTGCGTCGAAGCCACCACATTGACCAGCAGATCCGGATCAGTCAGGTGAGCTGATGAGGTGGTGTGGGGGATTCGGTTCAGGCGGCAGTTCCGTACCCGGCGGTGGGGGCCGTTGTTGGATACGATGGCGCCGCCGACATGCGGGTAGGGGTAGCTATGGTCGAGTTCATTGCCGGGTATGCGGTTGAACGCGTGCTCGGGCGGGGTGGAATGGGGACGGTCTACCTGGCGCGCAATCCTCGGCTGCCGCGGTCCGTCGCGTTGAAACTGCTGGACGAGAACATGTTCGGTGACGAGGAGGTGCAAGCGCGATTCCAGCGGGAGGCTGATCTCGCCGCCAGGCTCGACCACCCGAACATCGTCGCAGTGTATGACAGCGGGGTGGAGGGGAATCGGCCCTGGATCGCGATGCAGTATGTGAAGGGGACCGATGCGGCGGCGGTCGGGGTGTTCGAGCCTTCACGGGCGGTGCGAGTAGTGGCCGAGGTCGCCACAGCCCTCGACTTCGCGCACACGCACGGTGTGTTGCACCGCGACATCAAGCCGGGCAACATCCTGCTCGGCGAATCGGTTCACGGGTTGCCGGAGCGGGTGATGCTCGCCGACTTCGGCATCGCTCGACTGCGGGTAGACCAGAGTCCGCTCACCCGCACCGGATCATTCACCGCCACGCTGGCATTTGCGTCACCTGAGCAGCTGGCGGCATCGCCCCTCGATCCCCGATGCGATCAATACTCCCTGGCCTGTGCCTTTTTCGCGATGCTCACCGGTTTGCAGCCGTTCGACGCGAACAATCCGGTGATGGTGATCCAAGCTCATATGTCGGCCCCTCCGCCATCGCTGACCCGAGTGCGCCCGGACCTGCCGTGGGAACTCGACGCGGTGCTTGCCCGGGCAATGGCCAAGCGACCCGGCGATCGGTACGCGTCCTGCGGGGAGTTCGCGGACGCGGTGCAGCGCGCGTTCCAGCTGATATCGGTGCCGTCTGTTACACCGACGGATCCGGTGTCCGTGGGTGCGCACAGTCCGCCGATTACATCCAGCCCTGTTGTGCCCCAATCGGAACCGATGCCGCGGCCAGTAGTGCCAAAGCCGCGCCGCTCGGCAGTCGACTCTGGCCCGGTACGCCCACCGGCTGTCAAAGGCAGGCCGGAATGGATCGACATGACTGTGCAGCGTGACGCCGAGTCCCCCGTCTCGACCCTCCCGCAGCGCGAACCACTACAACGGATCCTCGGTGACGGCTTCAGCCACTCACCGCGGAAAGTCCTGACCTGGGTCTATGTATCGATCCTGGCGGTGCTCTTCATCCTGGTCACCACCGACATCACTAACTGGTAGCTAGACGCAAAGCCTCTGCTGGACAACATTCGCCACCCGATAGCTCGGGAGATAGCCTGTCGCTATGGGGGATTCAGCGGCGAAACCACACGACGCGCTCTTCCGGCATTTCATCGGCCGGCCGAGCAACGCAGCGGCTCGAGCACGCCCGGTCGTCGCATCCGCTCTTGCCGCCCGCGTCGATTGGTCCAGCCTTTCCCTCGAATCGATCAGCTTCGTCTCCCGCCACTTGCGCGGCACCTACAGCGATCTGCTTTTCAGCGCCCGTTTCGATGGCCGAGACGCCTTCGTCCCACACCTGCGCTTCCTGCTCGACGACCTCACGGCCGTGACTGTCGATGAGATCTACGCCCGCCCCAACACAGACGCTTGCCCTGCAGGTGCTGCTGAAGAAGGCCCCGGACAACCAGCACCTTGACAACGATCTCGAACGCCTGCTACCAACCCTGAAGGCGTTGGATGCCGATGACTTGACCACCATCCTGACGTACATTGTGAGTGTGGGCGATATCCCTGACGAGCGCCTACAACCAATCGTCGACCGCATTGGACCCGAAGCAAAGGAGGCCTTCGTGACAACCGCCGACCGACTCCGAACTGAAGGGCGTACCGAAGGCCGCGCTGAAGGGCGGATTGCCACGTTGCGCGAGATGCTGACCGAACAGTTGACCATCAAGTTCGGTGACCTGCCGGCCAAGATCTCCGACGCGGTAGACCGCGCTGATCAGGAGCAGTTGTATCGGTGGACGACCAGATTCGCCACGGCCACCTCCCTCAACGACATGCGCATCGCCTGACCTTCGCGTTCTGGTCTTCGTCGGCGCGGTCAACCCACCTGCGTGTGTCGCGGCTATGAGCCCCGAACCGCCCCGACCACGTCCAACCCGGTCAGTTGCCGAATGAGGGTGGCCGACGCGGCCGATCCATGGCTGAGGCACTGAGCCTGCTCAACTCGGCGGGGGCGACACCTGGTCCTGGACTCGGTGGTTACGTACAAGCCGCGGGCGTTCACATTCACGCGGGCGTGCGCTGACCGGACCAATCGAGGCGAGGAGATCGGTGCCAACGACGTGCTCGTCGCCGCGACCGCGATGAGCATCGGTTGGGGTAGCAGCCGCGAACACGCACCACTTCAGGCGAATACCGGGGCTCGAAGTGCGCCTTCACCTGATCCAGGTCCAGCCGCAGACACACCGCGAAGTCGGTGAGAGACACCGGTAATGTGGGCCCCTCGACCGGTGATTATTGGGGGACATAGTGTTGCAAATCGGGGAGGTGTTCGCCGGGTTCGCCATCGAGCGACTGCTCGGCCAGGGTGGCATGGGGGCCGTGTACCTCGCCCATCATCCTCGACTACCTCGCCGAACGGCGCTGAAACTGCTGAATCGGGACCTGTTCTCCGACAGGGAAGTTCGTACTCGGTTCGAGCGAGAAGCTGATCTCGTGGCCCAGCTGGATCATCCGAACATCGTCACGGTCTACGACCGCGGTGCCGAGGGCGACCAGCTGTGGATCTCGATGCAACACATCGACGGTGACGACGCTCGAACTGTCTCCCCGCGAGATCTTCCTGCGGAGCGAGCAATTCAGATCATCGAAGGAGTGGCCGCTGCCTTGGATTACGCCCACCGCAAGGGCATCATCCACCGGGATGTCAAACCAGCCAACATCCTGCTGGAACATTCCGAGCCAGGGCAGCAGGGTCGAATATTTCTCGCAGATTTCGGCATCGCACGATTGCACCAGGAATCCAGCCGCTTGACCCAGACCGGAACCTTCAACGCGACTTTGGCTTTCGCGTCGCCCGAACAACTGACCGGTGCCACCATCGACGGCCGCACTGACCAATATTCGCTGGCATGTTCGTTGTACTGGCTACTTACCGGCGCAGGCCCGTTCGATATGGCCCACCCGGGGGAGGTTATCCGCGGCCACCTGCAACTTCCACCCCCATCGCTGTCCGCCGCTCGCCCCGGAGTCTCCGTGGCAATGGACACAACGCTGGCGAAGGGCATGGCTAAGCATCCTGACGGCCGGTTCGCCTCCTGTACGGAGTTCGCCACCGCTGTTCGCCGGGCATTGATCGAACCCTCGCCGGCAGCGGAGGTTACCCGCGTTGCCGAAGTCCGTCCAACACATGAGAGCGCACCACCACAGTGGAATCATGCTGCGCTGTCTAATAATTCAGCCTTTCCAGCGGAGTTTCGTCATTGGCAATCACCAGGCGGTGGCACGCCGAGCCCGATGACCGACTTCACTTCGCCGAGACAGCCCACACGATCCGCAGCCTTGGTTGTCGGGCTCGCTGTCGCGGCCGTAATCGCACTTGTCGCTGTCGGCACTCTCTTCGCTGTCACCAGGGACAACCGCAGCAGTGCCGCGACCCAGGCAAGCTCGTCGTCACCGCAGACCTCCTCGGCTACCTCCACGGCATCGCCCGCATCGCCCACTGACCGGGTCGCAGTGCACCAGGCCTTTCCCCTCCTGGCGCCCCCGAACGACGAGGCATTTGCTGACGGTATCGCGGCGCACGACAAGCAGCGCTGCTATTGGCGGAAGCAAGGTGACACACTCACAGTCGGCTTGAACTCACTGTCGCTGACGCACACGGACTGGGCCACTGCCTGGGACTGTAGCCGCGACGCAAACCGCAGTACTGGCACCCCCGGCTACTTCATCATCGCCTATGAAACGCCAGAGGCAGCAGCTGCCGCCCTGGAGACGACGTTCGCCGGGAACGCGAAAGCCAGCGAAGTAAACGGCGGGCAGACCTACACGGTCTACCACCGCAAAACTGCGGTAACCCAGATATGGAACCACTACGCCACCATCACCAGCTTCGAATCCGATCTGAATCGTTCGAGATACGTGCTGTACGGGTACCTCGGCGACCGACCCGAAGTCGGCGATTCGGTCGTCGAGGGCGCCCTCATGGCGTGGTGGAACGCGCTTCCCCTCAGCTGAACTCGCTGTTGGCGTCGCTGACCATGTAACTGCGAAGCAACAACTTACAGCGGACCTGCTTCAGCGAGTTGTGCCCCCGAGCCGCCAGGATTCGGTTGTTGCTCGCTGCCGACGGGGATTGATGACCGATGCTCGGTATCGGTTTCGTTCTCTGCAGACCAGGATGGGACGCCGGTGTAACTGTTCGGGTTGTGTTCGGATTCTTGATCTTTGGCGCTGAGCGAACCGGCGGTGTTCGGTGTCGCGCTCGATGCTGCGCCGGCGTCTTCGAGCCCCGTAGGGGCTTGACCTGAATCCGCTGATGGCTCACCGGCGGTGGGGGAGTCGGTTGCGGTGTTGTCGGTTACTACCGGGATACCGCTTTCGTTCAAGGTGAGGCCGTATTCGTGGGCTGTGCCCGTCGAGTCAGTCGTGGTGAGCTTGAGTTGCCCATCCTCACCGGTTGCCAAGCTGAGAGTTGTTCCGGCGATGTTGAATTCGGTGGAGCCGGTTCCATTGAACAAGCTGCTCAATTGTTCGATGCCATTTGTGATCGACGTTCCCAGTGAACTGAGGCCGGTGCCGAGCGATTCGGCGATGGACTCGGCTGAGCCGGTTGATCCTGACGTGAGGCTCGACAATTCGCTGACAACTGAGCTCAAGGTCGATAGTCCACTCGAGACTGTGGTCAACAGACTGCTCAGATCTGTGGACGAACCGTCGTCGGTGGTTGGCGTCGTGGTGGTCGGAGTTGTTGCTGCGGGGGTTGTTGCTGGATTCGCGGTCGTATCCTCGGTCGGAGAAGCGGTCGTAGGGGTACCAGTTGACGGGGTGCCGGTCGATGGTGATGTTTCCGGCGTCTTTGTCCCTGGCTGACCAGTGGATTCAGGCGTGGGGGGTGCGGAAAGACGCTCAACGTTATTCAGCGCATCTGTGACGACTTTCAAATATGCCTTTACGGCGACATCGGTCTCGGTGCAAAGATTTGTGTACGCTCTGAAATATCCCTCCGCGCTCTCGCGAAATTGCTTGCGCCATTGATCGCATAGTTGCGTGGCTTGGTAGTCGAAAATTTCCCAGCCTACGTCGTTGCCGTCGCTATAGTGTGGCGCCTTACCGGGAGCGAAGTGCTGCAGTCCGCCGCGGTCTGGGCCGAATACTCCATTGTCGGCCAATACTTGTATCCGGGCTCGAACGGTATCGCCAACACCGCGTCGTGCTGCGTAGTTGATGATCATCGAAACGTCATCATTGCCTGCCGCTGCATCGTCGTCATCGCGGAGGTTGATGCCGTTCCCGCCACTGTCGCCGTTTGTCATTTCGACGCCGTTTATCTTGGTAACGCCGGATAGTTCCGCAAAGGCGTTGGCCTTCCTCTGAATGCAACTCTTGATCCCATCAACGGCGGCGTTGATAACCCCGGGTAGTTGCCCGATCTCGCTAGCTGCCTCGTCGGACCATGTGTTGAGTTTGCTCAACCTGTCCTTTGCTGCTGCCCCGCTGGTGCCTTGCCAGGAATCCTCGAGAACGCGGACTACCTGCTCTTGATCGGTCTGCGCGGTCTCAATTTTCGGCATTGCGGCAGATATTCGCTGAGCGGCACCAACCAAGTTGTTTAGCTGCATATACTCTTGCTGGTAATAGGGTTTGTCGATCGCGCGTTCTGCTTCGATTGAGATTCCGGTCGCGTTTGTTTCTCCGCCTTGGCCGGAGAAGGCGTATCGTGCTGCTACGAGATAGAACCAGCGCAACCTGGCGGCACTGAACCCGGCGTAGCCGCCGCTCAGGATTTTGTACGCATCGTATTCGGGGTTGTAGGCGCCGGAATCGCTGGACAGTGACTCATTTACCCGGACGTCACCAGCGCTATGTTTTCCGTATCCTGCCCATACCGCCGATCGGTCTTCGCCGGTGCCATTGACGGTAACCCACGATCCGGGGTTACCGTTACCGAGTCCAATCTTAGAGTTGTCCCCCATCGCCTATTTCCCCCCCGTGATGAGGTTGCCGGTGTTATCGACAGATACTTTGCCGATCGCGTCGGAAAACTGGGTATCGGTGTACTGCAAGCTGTTGGCGCTGTTCGTGAGCGCATCACCGAACGCTGTGCAAGCCTGCGACCAGTTCTTGACAGCGGCTACCGTTTTCTCGAAGCCAGTAACAATTTCCTGTGCTTCTGCCGCGTATTCTTCTCCCAAATCGCCCGCTGCGAACATGTTTCCCCATAACCCGGCGACGGCAGTCAGTTCCTGCGCAGTGGCCTGAAGCTTCCCCCCCTGCGCTCGCACGGTATCCGAATCCACGCTCAGAAAGTCACTCATCGACCATTCCCCTTAAAAAAGTATAGGCAACGCCTTTATGTCTATTTACACCAGCCATGAGTCGCGCCCGTATCCCTGCGAACGAGCTTCGTCCAGTTCCGTCCAGTCGGTCGGCTGCACGTAGCCTTCCCGTGGACGTTCGGCCGCGGCCGCTTCCTGTCGCAACCGGTATTCGCGCATGAGTCGATCCTGTTCCTCGCGTGCCTCGCGAGCGGTCCGTTCCCCGGGCGTCTCGGGGCCGAACCCCATCGCGGCGACACGCTCCCCGATCTGCTGTATCGCTCGATCAGCTTCGCGCTGGACCTGTTCGACGCGGTCTTGGGTCTGTCGGGCAGCATCGATATGTTCGTTAGTGATGCTGTCGATTCTGGCGAGCCAGTTCATCGCATCCCCCCTTCGGTTCAGTGTCGTCTACAACTTTGGACGCACCAGGGATGTGTTCGGTTCCATCAACTTTCGGCGAATCCCCATCGCAAGTCGCCAAGATCAGGTTGTGCCGTGATCGGTGCAGTTTCGGGCTCCCCGCCTCGGTCGACTGGAGACTACCGGATTGGCCCGGGCGAGTGGAGGTACTCATCGAGCCTCCGGGTGAGTGAGAGCAGGCAGATGGGCTGTGTCACCGTTAGGAACTCGTTGTCCGCCGAGCGTCGCGCCCCTCTGCTGCGCTCGATGTGGACCTCGCGTGAGGGGGTGTTCCCGGTCGGCCACGGCCCGGCGAGGGTTGCGCGCCGATGCTAATCTGGGCGGCAATCGAGAGCCCGGCAGGGCAGTGGGGTGGGTATGCGAGCGCTATCGAGTGTCGTCGTGCTGGTCGGTGCGTTGGTGTTGGCTGGGTGCGGGTCATCAGGTGATCCGGTGGTCGGCAACCCGACGAGCACATCGGCGGCCGATGGCATCGCGGAGGATGTGCCGACGGGGATTGATCCGTGCAACATTCCGCAGGATGTGTTGACGTCGATCACTCCTGGGCTGCGCAAGGGCAATGTTGATGACAACACCGCACGGGGCAAGATCAAGTGGCGTGGTTGTCGATATGTTGTGTCCGATGGCTACACGACGACTGTGAGCCTTACCAACCTCACGCTGGATATGTTGCGGCAGAAGAACTATCCCGGGCGGGAAGATGTCGTTGACGGCAGAACAGTGTTGACGACTCACCAGGCCGCGGATCCAACTGGCGTAGAGCAGTGCGTCGTGAATGTGCAGATGCATCGCGGCAGCCTTGAGTTTTCCGTCGAAAACGGGCATGGTTCGTCGCCGAAGACCAAGCATCTGAACGCGTGTGACATCGGTATGTCAGTGGCACAGAAGATTGTTCCGTTGATCGCGGCTGGGGCGTAATGTTTCACCGAGTCGCCGAGAGGTGCAGGGGGTACGGCGATGAGTGGCGATAAGCCGATGCAGGGTTTGATCGATGCGGCAAAGAACGGTCAGTTGACGGTTTCGTTCAGCGACGATCTTTACGTCAATGTCGAGGAGTTCGTGTACATCGAACGCGACTGCCAGGCGATGAAGGATCAGATCAAGATGTACCAGGGCGTGGCGCAAGATATCTCGAACCGTGAGGTCTGGGGGCTGGGCGAGCAGAGCGACTGGATCAAGTCCACCTCGCTGCTTGTCGGTCGCTTTCGTGCGAAAGCGAAAGGCGATGCAGGTGGAAATGACGTGTACGCCATCCTGCAGAAGCACTGGGACATCATTGACGGCATCCAGCAGCTGCACCGCGAGGTCGCTAACCGCTACCAACAAAGTGATACAGAGTTCGCGGCGAAGTACACCGAGCTGATGGAGTCGGCTCCGCACGGATTTCAGGCGAGGAAATGAGCGGATTGGAATACGAGGACTCGGTGACTCGGGGTATGACCGATAGTGCGGTAGGTCGCTCGCACATCACCTTGAAGACCACCTTCGATCAGCTGGTGGCCGATCCGGCGATCGAGGCCAAAGCCGACTACGCGAAGATCGCCTCGGGGTGGCAACAAGACATCGAGATCTTCGCCGCACGGATCAATCGTTCGAGTACCTCGGCGTGGAGCGGGAACGCGGCTAACACTGCCAGGCAGGCAATCTCCGAATACGCCGTCGACGCGCAGAATCTGACGCCGACCTTGAACGCGATGAGCACTCGAGTCAGCAATGCGGTCGACGCGGTGCTCAAGACCAAAGAGCTGATGCCTGAGTACGGTGACGCGCAGAGTGCTTGGAATCCTGGCGACTGGTTCGACGGCGATCCCGACAAGCGTGAGGAAGAAAAGGCGCAGAAAATTGTCGACGAGCATTATGTGAACCCGATCTCCGCCGCAGCTGGGGGAATACCTGTACTTCCGCAACCCAGAGATCCGGTGAAGGCCGATGATCTGTCATCCGGCGGAGACAACGGTGGCGGTGGTAACGGCGGCAACGGTGGTGCGAACTCCGCAACCCCGACGACTGCTACACCCACCACAGAGAAACCGACTACCGAGGATCCAGCCACCGAAGATCCTCAGTCCTCGAACCCAGGGGACGAGACTGCCGAGGACCCTCAGTCGACGACGCCGCAGTCGACCTCGCCTGGAGAAACGACCCCACAGTCGACCGTCCCCCAAACCGCCGTTCCGTCAACAGGACAGCCCGGTTCGGGCACACCCACCGGCGGCACTCCCGGCGGATCCGGGGGCGGGGGCGGCGGCGCGGCCGCCGGGTTGGCTGCAGGCGGCGCGGCGTCACCGGGCAAGGCGGTGCCGGGTACACCCGGTGGTGTTCGAGCTGGCACGGTCGCAGCCGCATCGGCGGGCAACGCAGCGGCCGGACGTAACGGTATGCCCGGCATGGGAGGCATGGGCGCTGGTGGTGCCCGTGGCGGCCAGGGCAGCGAGGACGATGAGCACGCCACGCCGGACTACTTGGTCTACGACCGCGAGTCGGAGCTCCTCGGCGTTCAGCCGCCCGCGCTGCCTCCGGGTGGGGTCATCGGGGCATGAGGGGCACGCTATGACATGGAACTGGGACCCGGACACCTTCGCGACACACTGGTTCTCCGACGCAAACGATCTGATGCCCGACCCGCTGCGTTATCGCAGCAGATTCGCCACGCGCGAGGGACTCGACGCGCATCACGCCGCCGTGCGCGCGAGCTGCGATAGCGACGAACGCGGGCGCATCAATCTGTTGATGCACACCATTTCGCAGTGTGAGATGCGCGTGGAGATCATCGGCAGCACGGTGCGTCATTACCGCGGTGACGGCACCACACACAAGCAGTACCGCATCGTTGGCGCCTACACCGCCCACTACGCGGCCTTGCTCTTCCAAACCGCTATGAACGACGAATTCGGCGATATCCGAGCCGAACTCCTGCGCCCCGAGAGCTTGCCCGCCGCGATCACCGCTGCCATCCCGCCGTGCACGCCAGGTACCGCACGCCCTGAAACCTTCCACGTCGATGACATCAAACCGCCACCGGCCGCGGCGAACGGCTACTTCGCCGACGACCGACGCATCGCCGAACACCGACGTTTCCGGCGTCTGGCTGATCGCCCCGCCGACGGCGGTGGGCACGCGATCCTGCGCCTCGGCAACTACCACGCCCGCTCCGATCGACACCGCTTCATCCAGTGGTACGACATCACAGGCGACGGCCGCTACATCGAACAACGCAACAGCACCCACCTCGACATTCGTCCGGTAGCCCCACAGAACCTCACCGGCGTCTTCACCGCCTGGATCGACACCGCCGCGCGGCGACTTCGCGAAGATCAGCCGCAGTACCGATAGGTAGGAAATGGCGAAAGATTTCAGTGTTATCCCAGATGATCTTGATGAGACAGCTCGTAGTCTATGGAAAATAGCCGAAGATAATAGCCGAGCCGTATCGTATTCGAAAGAGTGGCTCGAAATTGAGAAAAGTGGCGGTCTCGTACTAACGCCGGTGCTTGATCAACTTCAGGAAGTGTGCGATCAGCTGAAATCGAACTACGAGCGACTGGGGGCAGTCACTGACAATTCATCCACGGAACTGACGAATGCCTCGAGGATGTATCGCACCACTGATTTGGCCACGGCCAAGAGCATGGACGAGTACTACGGAAGGCTGGGTAAGTGACATCCACTGCTGCATATCCGGTTGAGAAACTAGTGGACCCGGAAAGCTCGGATCCCGTGCATGATTACGTTGAGTTGATCATCAGCGGTAACGGAACCAGTCTGACCTATCATCTCAACAATCTGATCTCTATGGCCACGGCGCCCTTTATGTCGGGCGAAGGATTCAATTGCATCGGCACGATTACCAACAATCTTTCCGGTGATTGGGTTGCACTGCAGAAGTCTGGCGATGCGATCAAAAAGCTATCGGAGTACAATACCGAGTACAGGGCGGCTATCGAGGCTGCGATGGCCAACGTGGAGAACACCTGGCAGGGGAATGCGGCTGAGAGTGCTAGATCCTATTTTTCGTCCCTGACAGCGGCTCTCGAGGGTCAGGCCGAAGCCATGGGTAAGGTCGCCGAAGAGATCGCCAGCTACGCGCTTGCCTCGTACGGCATGGCAAACGGGATAGCTGACCTGGTGCAATGGCTTGGTGATCTCGCTATCCAATGGTTGGTGACGTGGTTGGCGGCAAAGGCCGCAGCAGCGACAGCTGTTGGTGCCGGAGTGTGGATTACGCTCGAACTGGCGGCGGCGGCGATCGCTGCCATGATGGCAACCAAGGTGGTGAAAATCATCGGCGACCTCGGCCACATGGTCAACAGTTCGGAGGCCCTTGTCGGGTTGATGAGTACCGGCGTACAAGCGGCGGTAGAGGCATCGCAGATTCCGGCTCTTCCGGGTTCTTCGTACGATCATCCGGGAGTATCGTAGTGAAGCAACACAATGAGCCGATGCTAGATCTCGTCAATGGTGATGCCGGGATGTCGCGCCATTTGTCGAAGGCGCTAAAGGTCCTGGCTGACAGTCCGATCGATGCAGAATTGAAAAAGCAGCTGCTAGAGATTCGTAGCGGTAATGGTTCGTTGCGTGATCTCGCGCAAAGTGGTGCGTTAACGAAACTCGGTGACGCTGTCATGCCGACTGTTGCCGCCGAACTCAATAGTAAGACTCTCAAGGAAATGCTGCAATTGGCGAAAGCTGGAGAGGCGGTGCTGGAGCGCTACCGGAACCAAGCTCCCGAGGAGGTTGCGGACACTTCACCGAGCGAGCCACCAGCTCCTTCGCCGACCCCGAATTCGAACGCCCGAGGTTCGGGGCTGCACGATCGCGTAATTCCTGGCACTCGTAAACCCGATCGTGATCGGATCGTCACGCCTGATGAACCGGATGACGACGATCTCTACTTTCAGGATCGTCGCAACGGTGGCTGGCTTCGGTGAGTTATCAACGGCAATACAGCGGCGATGTCAAGATTGGTTTACGTCGGTGCCAGAATTCACGGCCGTCGACCAGGTTGCTCTACGTGGCAAAGAGTGCGCGGACCGCTGAGCCACTTGAGTTGGAGATTGCTCAAGATCTCCCAGATGTCTGTAGTCGACATGGTCGCCCAGCCACATCGCGTAAGCCGATCCGCGAACACTTTTTCGAAACGCGACGTCACCCGCGTTCCCCGCGCCAAGGTCTCGCTCGGGGTACGTCGGAGCATTTGGGGCCGTGCTCGACTGTGCTGGTAGGTAAGTGGCCGGTGTGTGACCGGTGTGAACGTTACGGTAGGTGGTGCCGTCGTATTGCGTCCGTTCTCATGAAGGCTATGGCCGCCAATTTGGCTGTGGTGGTGGTATTGGTCGTAGCCGCATGGGCTGGGTTGAAAGCCAGCGATTCGTTGGTTTTGCCGATGGTGTTAATGGTTGTCCCCGGTTCATTTCCTGTCGGACTGGTAATAGCGGTGCTACTGCTCAAGCAGGGAACCGAGCCGGTGGAATTTCGTCCGATAGACGATGAGAAGTTCGCTTACGTGGCGGCCCACCCGGACTTTCGCGCAGCTGCGGAGTCTATGCGCGGTGCGACGTAAGTTCGACGATAGTCCGACGAGGAAGATCCGTGTCACATATGTAACCAGCAGGGTGTTGTCGGTGGCGAGTGAGATTCCCGTCACACGATGCAACCGCTGTCTGTCTTCGTGCGTCCAATCCTGTGGACGTGATTTCTATCGGATCGAGGCTTCATGGACGACTGGTCGGCGCCCACCCGGGCTGAGAACGATGCGTTGCGTGCGCAGATCGATTCGATGCTCGACACGTTCAACACGGAGAAGGCCGTCTTGCTCGACGCCCAGTCCCATGCCACGGAACTGGTGAGCGTGTGGTCGGCCGACGGGTTGGTTCGGGTGTCCGGGACGATCGCGGGTGTGTCAGAGGTCCACATCTCGGCCGATGCGTTCAAGAAGACGACCCCGGAATCGTTGGGTAGCTCGGTGACCGAGGCCATCTCGGAGTTGTCGCGGCGAACCGCGCAGACCCAGCAGCAGGCATTGGGCCCGTTGAGTGGGTCGATGCCGGACCTGTCGGACCTGGTCCCGGGTGCGCCGAGCATGAAAGACCTGATCGCGCAGTTGACCCCGCCACCGCCGCCACTGCCCGAACCGGTCGTGGAAGCACCCGAGCGGCTTGTTGATGACACCGACGATGACGAGGGTGACTACTTCCGCAACCGGACCTATCTGCGATGAGTTCAGTCAACGTCGATCCCGAAGCGCTGCGCAACACCCAACCCGGGTTCGTCGCGGTCGCGTCCACGATCACGACCGCTGCTCAAGCGCTGGCCGCAGTTATCGCGGCCGAGGGTGAGTGTTGGGGTGGTGACGAGATCGGTGCCGCGTTCGCCAAGAACTACACCCCCGGTGTCGACCCGGGTCAGAAAGCGGTGACGGGGTTGGCCACGATCATGACCCAGTTGGGGCAGAACATGGTCACTGTCGCCGAGACCTTCGACAACCAGGACACCACCCAGGCCGGTGCTCTCGGTCAGGTAGCGGGTTCGTTGTAGATGGGTATCGAGATCCCCGACGAACTCCAATGGGTCGCGAAATACATTCTCGGAGCCGGTGATTGGCCCGACGGTGACGAAACCGCGATGCGCCGTGTCGCTGACGGGTGGACCGCGATGGCCACCACTCTCAATACCGTCGACGACGACGCCGCGAAAGTGTTGAACGTGGTGTTGTCGGCGATCTCCGAGGGTGAAACCCATACCTCGATCCAGACGTTGCGTGACAAACTCCTCGCTGGTGATCAGGCCACCTTTACCGCGGTGCGGAAGTGGTGTGAGAAGCAGGCGGAGCTGCTCGAAGATGGTGCCAACGATATCGAGCACACCAAGCTCGTGATCATCGGCACGATGATCGTGACCGCGGTCGAGATCCTCGCGACCGCGTGGACCGGTGTCGGATTGATCGCCTCCGCGGCCGCGCGGATCGCGGGCCAGATCGCGGTCCGGATCGCGGTCCGTCAACTCATCGCTCGCATGCTCACCCGGGGTGCGGCCAAAGCCGCGGGCCGGATGGCGTTGTGGGGTGCGGTGTTCGAAGCGGCCGAAGAAGGCGGTGTCGATCTCGCGGCCCGGTTGATCCAGGTCTCCAACGGTGATCGCACCGGCGACAAGTTCGGGTTGGCCGATCTGGGGTTGGCGACCCTGGGTGGTGCTGTCGGTGGCGCGGTCGGTGGTGTGTTGGGCGGTGGGACCGGCGCTCTCGGTGACGCCGCATCCTCAGCCGTGGGCAAGGCTGCGAGCAAAGTCGTTGGTGGTGCGGTCACCGAACTGGGTGCTGATGTCTCGGCTCAGGTCGCTGCTGCTGGTGTCGGTGCGGCGTTCATGGATCGGGAATTCCAACTCGATATCGGTGTCGATACCTTCACCAGTGCGGGCGCGGGTGGTGTGCACAGCGCGATCGATTCCAGTGTTCATGGTGCGGGTTCCACAGCTCCTACAGTTCCCGAGTTGGGCAGTACCGTTCCCGGTGCGACGTCCCCTGCGGGAACCGGTGCACCGTCAGAGGGCGGGAATCAGTCGCCGGCCGACAACGGCAGCCCTGCTGATGGCGCCCATACCGCCCCAGCTGGGGCCGAGACCGGCAGCCCAACGGCCGCCGCCCCGACTACTCCCGCCGCGACAGATACCGGCTCGCCGACTACCCCCGCATCCACTGGTGAACCCAGCGCGGACAGTGGGGCAGCGACCTCGCCCCAGAACAGTGCACCCGAAACCCCTTCGACGGGCGAGCCATCCAGCGCTACACCGAACAGCAACGGCGCGAACGGAACTCCGATACCGGGCGACTCCGCTGCGCCGAATACCGACGGCAACGGTGTGGGAGGTACGTCAAACGGTAGCGACACTTCTGCCCCATCGCCCACCTCGAATGGGGCGGCATCCCCGGAGTCTCAGCCCGGTGACTCTTCGCCGGCGAGCCCGAACACCAACACACCCACCGAAACGCCATCGACCGGCGACACCACACCGCAGATCCCGAACGGCACCGGATCCACCGCAATACCAACCCAGGGCGACCCCCCGGCATCTGCCGCCAACGGCACCGACACATCGACACCGACCAGCAACCCTGTGTCGACCAGCCCGACCACCGAAACCCCCAGCAACCCGCCCTCCGGCGATCCTGCGTCTTCACCCAGTTCGCCGGTCAACACGACCTCGTCGCTGGATCTTCCCTCACAAGAATCCCCACTCCAGTCGAGCACTCCGACAGACAACGCTCCTGCGAATACTGGGACTGAACAACAGAATCCGACCGCAACACCGCCGAGCGACACGGCGCTGCCGGGCGCCACCTCGTCGAGCCCTCAGACAGCAACACCACCGCCGACGCCGCCCGCAACACCGGAATCGACGCCTCAGCAACCAGCCACGTCGATTCCCGCTGCCACCAACCCGACGCCCTCCACCACGTCACCTCCGTCAATACCCACGAACAGCCCCGACGCCAGCCGCCCCACCACCACGGACACCTCAACTGCTGCCGCCACAACGACTCTGGCCCCGCCAACCGGAACCTCTACGCCTGCAACAGTTGTCACCCCGCCTCCCACGACCACGCCGCCGCCACCGCTATTCGTCCAGGGCACGTCGTCGCCCCGAACGACCTCGCCGCCACCCCCGACAGTCGCGACTACAACCCAGGCAGTCGCGCCCACTGTTTCCCCGACGGCGCCGTCGAATAGCCAGACCACGACTCCCGCGACGACGCCTTTCGAAACACACACGGCTTCTGACACCGGCAGTCATCCGGGTTCAACCCCCACCCAGGCAACACCGCAAAACGCTACGCCGACTACAACGCCGACGCCGACGACGAACCAACTCCCCGATCCCGGCTACAGCCCTGACGCCCGTCCACTACGCGAAGCTCTGCGTAACCAACCGTCACACGACGGCCGGACAACCACCGTCGGTACGAACCAAAATCCTTCTCAACCGCGCCCCTCCTACCGAATTCGCCGCTTCCAGGTCGGCAACCGTTGGGTCTCGGTAGCCACCATCCGTGCCTACATCCCCAACATGCATCTGATGACCCCGGCGGAACTGAGCCAGGAGATCGAATTCGCCCAGCACGCAGTCGATTCCGCGTTCAATCACGTCCAAGACCTCCTCAGTGGGGACCAGTTCCTGGTCGATCTCGAACTGACCACTGACCCGAATGCCGCTGACCTGCAACTGAACTTGCAGCAACACGCATTCGACCTGGCAAACGATCTGCGTGCCCACATGGGCTTGCCGCGCAGCGCGCCGGATACTCCACTGAGTCCGGATGACCTCCGCGCGATCAGCAACGACATTGCCCGAGCCAATACGCCGGCCCGGTTCACCAACCCGTCCGACAGTCGAGTAATGGCTCCGTTCCGTCTCGAACCCGTTGAGCAGGCGTCCCACCAGAATCGGGTCGAGGACCAGCTCCGTAACGGCAACCAATTCACGGTCGGTGCAGACCCTCGCACCCATCCGTACGGCCAATCCGTCAACGATGGCGGACCGACGCGAGGCGGGCGACGAAACAACTGTCTCGATTGTTCGTTGTCCGCGCTTTCGTCGTTCTACGGCGTTCCTCAGGTGTCCGCGCCTCGTTGGCCGGACGCTCTTTCCGACGGGAGTCGCGATAATGAGAGTGGCGAGGAGGGCGGCACTGCACGGGCGGCAGCGTGGCTCGGCGGAACATCCTATCATTTTGCGGGTCTGCCGATTCCTGCGCAGTTCCAGGCGCTCCACGACCACATAGCGTCGTTGGGGCCAGGGTCCTCCGCTCTGGTAATCAACACCTGGCAGGCCTTCGACAACCAAGGCAATCCGAAGTTCAACCAGGATGGTTCGCCGGAGACCGACGGCGCGCACGCGACAGTTATCGTGTATCCGCCGGGTGCGAGTGGCCCCGTATGGTGGGATCCGCAATCCGGCCAAACATTTGACTCACCGCCTCCCACCATGGTCGCGGGATCGATGGCGTTGGGCTTCTTCCCAGTCGATGCCAATGGAGGGACACCACATGCCGGAACAAGTTCACACACTGGAACAGGCCCAACAACTGCTGGCCAAGGTCTTTGGCCCGAATCGGGATTTTCGAACGATCGAGACCAGACACGGTTGGGTGGGTCGGGGAGTCCTGACGGAGGAAGAAGTCTCCCAGGGGATGGGACTAGGGCAGGGGAACTACGTTCTGAACAAGCACACCGGGGTGATAACAGCGCACCGGAGCCTGCCGCCCCATCTGATCGGGGAGGAATTCGACCAGGCGATCGAAACGGGCCAACCGATCCAGGGCGGCCAGGTATATCCACCACTCCGTCGAATCCACCTGCTGAAGACCTTCGAGGACCCACAGACGGTCCAGTATCAAGTCCACGTGACCGACCTGGATCAACCGAACAACCCGGGGACAACCGAGCTGATCACGATCAACAAGGAAACCCTGTACTTCCATCCGAGCGGGGGCACGCTCTCGGAAGCGACGGCTTGGGCCGAGATGCTCAGCCGGACAACGGGATCCTGGCCGATGGAGGAAACGATCGAGCGGTAACGAGTACCCCTGACTCCACCCCGTCGACTTCTGCGCCCGCAACCGCCACGCTACCGCCGCCCGCGTCGGCACCGTCGGTCAACTCGACCTCTGCCTCACCTACCTCGGCCCAGCCTGCCTACACCCCGCAGGAACTCACCAACGCGGACCAAGCCCGCCATGCCAGAGAATCTCTGCGCGCTCGCACCCCAGAAAACAACCAGTCGGTCCGAGTGAGTCCATACGGCGGCCGCCAATACCAGGTGGCGCGGTATCCGAACGCGCTCGGCCAACCCGTCCAGGTCATGCGTATCACCGCGCACATCACCAGCAACCCGGACCTACCGCCGGCCGTCCGCGATGCGATTGCCGACAACGCCCAACGAACCATCGACCACAACCTGAACCAGGGCAACCAATTTGCCAACGGCGACTGGGTAATGGTCGACGTCGTTCCCGCCACCAACCCGAACGATGCCGACCTCCACCTGGACCTCAGCACCACCCCCACCACCGAACTAGCCGACACCGTCCGCCAACACCTCGGCCTCCCACCGCAAAACACCCCCGGCCTCACCCCCAACGACATCCGACAACTCGCCGCCGACATCGACCGCGCGACCATGACCGGCGCGCACCAGCCTTCATGGGCTGATCAGCACGCCACAACCCCAGAAACTCCCGTCGACACCGACCCCACCGTCGACCTCGACGAAATCCACAACAACCACGCCGAACAAACCCCCGCCGGCATCTCCCACCACCGCGGCGACCCCACCATGGGCGACCTTCCCCACCGAGTCCCCGCCGACCCCAACCGCTTCACCGCCGACACCCACATAACCCCCGACGGCCATGCCGTTGTCGGCGGACAAACCCTCACCCCCGAGCAATACGGCGACCTGATCCGACGCTCCGACTGGGACGGCGTAACTCCGATCCGCCTCATCGGCTGCGACGCTTCCACCAACGGCTTCGCCGGCCGCCTCGCCCAACACTTGGGCGTAGAAGTCCTGGCTCCGACCCAAGCCGCCTGGACCGATGCCAGCGGAAACGTCTTCAGTTCCAGTGCAGTAACCAACTCCGACGGTTCCCGCAGCCCACGAGTGCCACCCGACGGGCAGTGGCAATCCCACCACGCAGGCGGCACAACAACAGCCCACAGCACCACTCAACCCACCACTTACGACACCGGTTCCGCCCGTGACCGTAGTGCCCCGCATAGCCCCTCACCCCGCGGCGACCAACAGCAATCCTCCGATGGCGCCAACTCGGATTCGGCCTCGTCGGCCGATGACATCGCCGACGTCCTAACCGCCGCAGGCCGACCAGATCTGGCGGACCTTCTCCATGAGCTGCTCCAGCGTGAGGCGAACAATGGCAACGTCGGAGGACTCGACGGATGGCTGAGTGAAACCGAGACCCGCACCAACGACCCAGACCAAGTACTCGACAAGGCTGCTGAACTCACTGAGCTGGATCGCCTCTCACGGGAAATTGCGGATGATCCCGAGATGCGGGTCCGCTTCAACCCCGGCGAACACGGCGGAGGCCGGTCGTTCGACATACTCGTGGAACGCACTGCCAACGGCGAGACGGCCGTAGAGCGGCGTGTCGAGGTCGAACGTATGAAAGATGTCCCGACCGCACACACTCAAATGGTAGGCAAAGCAACACACGGAGCTGATAAGGCGGAGACTCCCACTCCTGGCCGTGTGCCGACCGCCGAGACGACGGTGGTCATTCCAACTCCGCCGGAACAGGGTCACACTGTCACAGGCGCGAACAATGAGAAGAGGTTCCACCCGAACGGGTTGGATTATGACGTCTATGCAGGCGGAATTCATCGACAAACGAGAAACCTACTCGACGATCTGGCCACGGGGTTCAACCGAAACGAGTCGAAAGTACATAAGTATTTGCCTAACCTGGACGCAGTCAACATCGTCGACGAGCACGGCAATCTTCTCGGGCGAATAGTACGTGGAACCAATGGATGGGAAAGGGATAATTCGTGACTGCCTACACTGGATATCGACCACATGGTGAGAACCTCGCGTTCACGCTGGATTTTTCTGACGACATCGCTAGTTCAGAGCAGCTTTTTGCCCACACCATTCGGGCCCTCGATCATCTCTCGGCTGTCGCACGTCCAACGCGGGCCGACTTGTGGCTCGGTTGCGCTTTCGACGGTACATGGCTCGAAACCGACGATCCGGAACCGTCAGAGGCATACTGGGAAGTTTTGGAGCGCGACGTTCCAGCGGCGACCGCATTCCCTCCGGTAGGTCCGCCCGCTACGACTAAGCGCGTCCACGAGATAACCGGCGAATCGATGCGAACAATCTATCGGCAGGCACTGTCAAGTGCAACGTGCCCTGATGGCTATTTCGTAATGTTCAAGGGTATTTGGCCGGACGGATATGAAACACGTATCGTGGATGTTGACGAATCTGCTGCGGGCGGCCAGCTTCCCGTGACACTTTGGGATCGAGATCTCGTCCTGAGTACTGATTCCAGGACAGACGGCACCACATGGCTGACCCCCCTGTCAGACGACTTTCCCGCGCTTCCCCCGGTGACCTTCCGGATCGACTATGACATCGCTCCCAACCTCACGCTGGCGGTCAACTGGTCGCGGTGGATGGAAAAAGGCACTGGTGAACACGAATTGCTGCAGTCCGCAGTTTCCGCACTGATAGCCGACGGCTGGAAGTCGAACCTCACTCCGACGTTTTTCACAGTTGATCCTTGATAACATTCACGGCTCGTGCAACTATGTTTCCTGAGTAATGCCACATTTCCCTGACTGGCGGCGGTGGGCTTACGTGAAGACCGTGGCGACTTCCACCGAGGGGAGATGGCTGGGTTCATCGAGGTGGTGAGGGCTTGCGCGAAGAACGTAGCGATGTAGTCGTCAGTCCAGAGCTTGTGGGGGCGGTCAACGACTCCCTGAGCAAGCTCCCCCCGGCCGCGGTGCTCGAGCTGTTCAGATCGCTGTCCATTGCTTCTTGGGATTTGCCTGGCTTCCTCGCGAATCACACCACAGGTGCCGTCTACGACTGGAATGCGTTCACCTCGGTCGCTGGTGAGGTCGGCGGGACGTGGTGGGAGCGGCAGCCTGGGGAGAACATCCTGTTCGAGGTCCGGGGCGGCGTGGCCTATGACATCTCCGACTTCGCTGACGGGAGACGTCCATGACGTCGGAAGAAGTGCCCAATCGGGTGCGGGACATCTTCGTCGCGACCTTGACCACGACCCACATCGCCGCATTCCCGGACCCACTGCCGCTGGGGGTCCGGATAGGGTTGGTCGCACCAGAAGGCTCATCGCGCGAGCGGATTCGCGTCCGCGCCGAACACGACGAGACCGGCTACTTTCTCGACTTCTACAAAGAGGGGAACGACGGGGAAACCTCTTCGCATTGCCGGATTCGTGAGGATGGCTCGATCACGCCGCTGGAAAATCTCATCTTGGTGCACCCACACTTCGGCGATCCCGAACAGGCCAGGCAAGAGCGGGAGCGCCGTGGCGCCCACAACAAGCGGGTCAAGGAGATCCTGCAGGCGAAGAATCTATTCTTCTGAATCAGTGAAACCATACAGTCATGACGTCGGAAGAGATGGTGCCAGCTCGGGTGCGGGACATCTTCGTCACAACTCTGAAGCCGGGGACGACCCACATCGCCGCGCTCCCTGATCCACTGCCGATGGGGATCGGGATCGGGTTGATCGCACCAGAAGGGTCGGCCCGCGAGCGGATTGTCGTCCGCGCCGAGCACGACGAGACCGGATACTTCCTTGACTTCTACAAAGAGGGAAACGACGGGGAAACCTCCTCTCACTACCGGATTCGTGAGGATGGCTCGGTTACGCCGCTGGAGAATCTCATCTTGGTGCACCGGCACTTCGACGATCCCGAACAGGCCCGGCAGGAGCGGAATCGCGTCGGCGCGCACAACAAGCGGGTCAGGGAGATCCTTCGGGCGAAGGATCTGTTCTTCTGAATCAGAGAGTCCATACGGTCATGACCGTCGGAAGAAATGGTGCTCGGTCCGATGCGGGACATCTTCGTCACGGCCCTGGCGCCCCAGACGACCCACATCGCCGCATTCCGGATCCGCTCGCGGAGGGGGTTCGGCGTCGATGAGTCGGTGCCGTTTCAGTTCATGTCGAGGATGAGTCGGTGGTGTTCCCTGTGCGGGTTTTGAGCCATTCCGTGATTCGTCGTAGGCGTTGCGGGGCGACGATGCCGAGTATGAGCAGGGTGAACGGGAAGCCGAAGAGGGCGGTGGGGATCAGGTACAGCAGATCCGCTGTGGCAGACAAGGGGCTGTGGAAGGCGTAGGAGTTTGCGCCGATGGCGATCAGTCGTGGTCGGGCCGTTACTGTTTCGCCGGTCTGCACGCCGTAGAGGCGAATTGTGCTGTTGTCGGCGATTACTCGGCCTTCGCCTGGATCGCCACGGCCGGCGCTGAAACTCGAAGACCCCTTGGTGACGACGACCTGCTGGGGTGTTCCGTAGCCGAGCCAGTAGGCGGCGACATTGATCGGTTGGCTGGCGAAGAACAGCGTCGCCGAACCGAGGCAGAGTCCGAAGGTGGCGAGCAGTAGGTAGATCAGGAATGCTGAGCGCTTCGGTGAATCTTGCTGCGACACTGGCTGGTTCGCGAACTCAGCCGCGGATCAGTTTGGCGACCGTGCCGATGGACAGCTTCGGCGCCTCGACCTCGACCTCGGCGTGCGGGTCGACAACCTTCGTGTGGGGGATGTCGGCTTCCGGGTCGGCGAAGGTCGCGTACTTCTTGTCGGCGAGGAGCGTGGCGAGGAGGTAGCCGGTGACCAGGGCGCGGGTGGCTTTGTCGGTTTTGTGTTCGTAGCGGCCTGCGCCGAGGGCGGCGAAGAGGCGGCGGCCTTCGATGATGCCGTTGTGGGTGGCGCCGTCGATGGTGCGCAGGATCGAGGGGCCCGACCAGGCGGTGGCGAGGGGGCGGGCGTTGGAGCTGACCGAGTCGAGGTCGTCGCCGGTCAGGATCAGGCCGGGAGTGTCGAGTTCGGGGGCGATGTTCTCCGCGGCGGGGGAGGTGGGAGCGGGGAAGAGTGCGACGACCGCGGCTACGCGGCGTTGAGCTGCGGCGATCACGGCGGCGCCGGCTCCCATGCCGTGGCCGGCGAGGGCGAGGCGGTCAGGGTGGACGCTGATGGTGCCGTCACCGAGGCGGACCTTGCTGACGATGTCGAGCGTGGTGAGCAAGTCGGTGCCGAGGTCCAGATGTGACGGGATCGGGCCGCGTTCGGTGTCGGGCGCGGCGACCACGAAACCCCACGACGCGATGTGTTCCAGCAGGCTCTTGTAGTTCTCGGCGCTGGTCAGCCAGCCGTGCGCGAACGCGACAGCGGGCAGGTTCAGCCCGGACTCGGGCGTGTACACCACACCCGGCTGACCTGCGATCCCCAGATTTCCGCGCAGGACCCGGTGGGGACCGCGTACGGACAGGGCGCTCATGAGCGATTTCGCAGACACCGACACGGCCAGAAGACTATCCGATCAGTAGGGTGGGGGACCATGTGCGGAATCGTGGGGTACGTCGGATACCGGGATGCGCTGGGCGTTGTCGTCGACGCGCTGCGGCGCATGGAGTATCGCGGATACGACTCCGCGGGGGTCGCGATCCTCGACGGAAACGGTGCTCTCGCGGTCGAACGCAAGGCCGGGCGGCTGGCCAATCTGGAGGCCGAACTGGGCGAGACGGGGACCGAGCGGTTCGCCGGGTCGACCGGGATGGGACACACCCGCTGGGCCACCCACGGTGCGCCGACCGACCGCAACGCCCACCCGCATCGCGACATTTCCGGCAAGCTCGCCGTGGTCCACAACGGCATCATCGAGAACTTCGCGCCGCTGCGCCGCGAGCTCGAGGACGTGGGCGTTGAGCTGCTCAGCGACACCGATACCGAGGTCGCGGTGCATCTGGTGTCGCGCGCCTACGCCGCGGGCCCCACCGCGGGAGACTTCACCGCGAGCGCGCTGTCCGTGGTGCAGCGGCTCGAGGGCGCGTTCACGCTGGTGTTCACCCATGCCGACCATCCCGGCACGATCGTGGCGGCTCGTCGGTCGACGCCGCTGGTAGTGGGGGTCGGCGAGGGCGAGATGTTCATCGCCTCCGATGTCACCGCGTTCATCGAGCACACGCGCGAGGCGGTCGAACTCGGTCAGGACCAGGCCGTGGTGATCACCAAGGACGGGTACACGGTCACCGACTTCGCGGGCAATACCGAGGGCGTGGTCAGCCGGCCGTTCACCATCGACTGGGACCTCGCCGCCGCCGAGAAGGGCGGCCACGACTACTTCATGCTCAAGGAGATCGAGGAGCAGCCGACCGCCGTCGCCGACACCCTGATGGGGCATTTCGTCGTCGACGAGAAGGGCGGCCGGATCGTCCTCGACGAACAGCGCCTCGCCGACCAGGAGCTGCGCGAGTTCGACAAGGTGTTCGTCGTCGCGTGTGGCAGTTCGTATCACGCGGGGCTGCTCGCCAAGTACGCGATCGAGCACTGGACGCGAGTGCCCGTGGAGGTGGAGCTCGCGAGCGAATTCCGTTACCGCGACCCGGTTCTCGACCGGTCGACACTGGTCGTTGCGATCTCGCAGTCCGGTGAGACCGCGGACACCCTGGAAGCAGTGCGGCACGCCAAGGAGCAGAAGGCGCGTGTGCTCGCCATCTGCAACACCAACGGGGCGCAGATTCCGCGCGAATCCGACGCGGTGATCTACACGCGGACCGGGCCCGAGATCGGCGTCGCGTCGACCAAGGCGTTCCTGGCGCAGGTGGCCGCCAATTACCTGGTGGGTCTGGCCCTGGCCCAGGCGCGCGGGACCAAGTACCCCGACGAGGTGGCTCGCGAGTTCGCCGAGCTCGAGTCGATGCCGAAGCTGATCGCGCGGGTGCTCGAGACGGCGCCGCAGGTGCGGGCCATCGCGCGCGAGCTGGCGCACGTGCCGACGGTGCTGTTCCTTGGTCGCCACGTGGGCTACCCGGTGGCGCTGGAAGGTGCGCTCAAGCTCAAGGAACTGGCCTACATGCACGCTGAAGGGTTCGCCGCGGGTGAGCTCAAGCACGGGCCGATCGCGCTGATCGAAGAAGGTCTGCCGGTGATCATCGTGATGCCGTCGCCGAAGGGGCGCGCGGTGCTGCATTCCAAGCTGCTCAGCAACATTCGCGAGATCCAGGCACGCGGGGCCCGCACCATCGTGATCGCCGAAGAGGGCGACGACACCGTGCGCCCGTTCGCCGACGACCTGATCGAGATCCCCGCCGCGCCGACCCTCTACCAGCCGTTGCTGTCCACGGTGCCGCTGCAGATCTTCGCCGCCGAGGTGGCGCAAACGCTGGGCTACGACGTAGATAAGCCGCGCAACCTGGCCAAGTCGGTCACCGTCGAATAGAGCCCCACACATATCGACGGGACCGCCGGGGGCGCGAACTCGAGCGCGCCAGCGCTCCTAAGACACAGTGATGCTGCCGCGCATGTCGGGGTGCAGGGTGCACATGTAGCGGTACGTGCCGGGCTGGGTGAAGGTGTAGGACCACTCGCCCTTGTCGATGATCGGGCTGTTGAGGCCCATCGCCTTGTCACCGATGCCCTGCACATTGTGCGGGACCTTGTCGGAGAACTTCCAGGTCACCGTCTCGCCGACCTTGATGGTGGCGTCGGCGGGGGCGTACTTCATAACGTCGACCTCGACCGTGAGGTTGGTCGGTGCGTGCTGTTGGGCGGTCGTGGTGGCGACCGGGCGGGGTTTGCGGGTTGTGGTGGTGGCGGCGTTTCCCGAGTCGCCGGAACAGCCGGCGGAGAACAGGGCGGCGGCCACGACGAATCCGGCGACAAACCGGGCGGATGCGGCGCGGTGACGAACCATCGACATGGGTGTGGAGCGTAGTCTGCGATCGACCCCGGGCCGGTCGGCGGCCCGTTCGGGTGGCTGGGAGGCGACTATGTCGGATCGGCGTGGCTACTACACCGTCGACGAGGTTCGGGCGGCCGAAGCCGAGCTGTTCACGCGGGTGCCTGCGGGGATGCCGATGCGACGCGCCGCCTTCGGGCTGGCTGGGGTAGTCGCCGGCGAATTGCGGTCGCGGACTGGGGGAGTGGCCGGTCGGGCGGTGGGTTTGCTTGTGGGGTCCGGTGACAACGGTGGGGATGCGTTGTGGGCGGGGGCTTTTCTGCGGCGGCGGGGGGTTCGGGTGTCGGCCGTTCTGCTGAATCCTGAACGGGCGCATCCGGAGGGGCTTGCCGCGTTGCGGGCGGCTGGGGGGCGGGTGGTCGATCGGCTCGACTCTGTCGACCTGGTGGTCGATGGGATCGTGGGGATCTCCGGGCGGGGGGCGTTGCGGTCTTTTGCTGCGGAAATGGTTGCGGGCGTCGATGTTCCGATCATCGCGGTTGATCTGCCGAGTGGGGTCGATCCTG
The DNA here is from genome assembly GCF_050320175.1 of Nocardia sp. FBN12. Classification (GTDB taxonomy): domain Bacteria; phylum Actinomycetota; class Actinomycetes; order Mycobacteriales; family Mycobacteriaceae; genus Nocardia. The sequence goes on from NZ_CP190048.1 coordinate 7,059,495, forward strand.
ATACCGGGGCGGTGGACGGGCCCGCGGTGACGGCGGAGGTGACGGTTGCGTTCGGGGCCCATAAGCCGGTGCATGCGTTGGCTGTGCCGCGGTGTGGGCGGATTGTGTTGGTGCCGATCGGGTTACGGCTTCCGGAGGCTGGGTTGGTGCAGCTCGATCCGGGCGCGGTGGGGGCTGGGTGGCCTGTTCCGGGGCCCGCTGACGATAAATACAGCCAGGGGGTGCTGGGGGTTTGTGCTGGGAGTGCGAAGTATCCAGGGGCGGGGGTGTTGTGCGCGGGGGGAGCGGTGGCGGCTACGTCGGGGATGGTTCGGTATGTGGGGTCCGATGCCGAGGTGTCGGCGAGGTTTCCCGAAGTTGTCGCCAGTTCGTCGATTTCGGAGACCGGGCGGGTGCAGGCCTGGGTTTTCGGGCCGGGCGGTGGAACTGATGCGGGAGCTCGGGACCGGTTGGCCGAGGTGTTGGCCACCGAGCTGCCGGTGCTTGTCGATGCCGATGGGTTGACGATTCTCGCCGGGGAACCGGCGTTGGTTCGCGAGCGTTCGGCGCCGACGGTGCTCACTCCGCATGCCGGCGAATTCGCGCGGCTCACCGGTGCGGCTCCGGGGGCGGACCGGGTGGCGGCGGTGCGCAGGTTGGCGCAGGAATGGCAGGTGACGGTGTTGCTCAAGGGGCGGGCGACGGTTGTCGCGGCTCCGGGGGAGGCGACGTTCGTCAACGACGCGGGCGGGGATTGGGCTGCTACGCCGGGTTCGGGGGATGTGTTGTCGGGGATTGTCGGGGCGTTGCTCGCTGCGGGGCGTGAACCGGGGTGGGCTGCTGCCGCGGGGGCTCGGGTGCATGCTTTGGCGGCGAATCTCGCTGCTCATGAGGGCCAGGATGCCGGGGCGCCCATTTCCGCGACGCCTCTGCTCGGTCATGTTCGGGAGGCTGTGCGGGTGTTGCGGGAGATGGGTGGGAGCGCAGCGCAGGGGTGGTAGTCCCGGCGATGCGCCCCAGGTCGCGTGAATTCTCGTGACCCTGGCACGATCGGGGGTGTGAATGCGCAAGTGGAGACGGTCGTCGACTTGGACGCCATTGCTCATAACGTGCGGGTGTTGCGGGAGTACGCGCAAGGCGCTGCTGTGATGGTGGTGGTCAAGGCTGACGGGTACAACCATGGGGCTGTTGAGGTGGCCCGGGCCGCGTTGGGGGCGGGGGCTCGCGAGCTGGGGGTGACGACTGTCGGGGAGGGGCTGGCGCTGCGGGCGGCGGGGATCACCGCGCCGATTCTCTGCTGGCTCAATACCGTTGATGCCGATTACGCGGCGGCTGTCGCGGGGGATCTCGAGATCGGGGTGTCTTCGCTGGCGCAGTTGCGGGCGGTGGAGCGGGCGGCGGTGGCGGTGGGGCAGACCGCGACGGTGACGCTGAAGGTGGATACCGGGCTCAATCGCAATGGGGTGTCGGTAACGGAGTATCCGCAGGTCCTGCAGGCCTTGCGCGGGCTTGTCGACGGGCAGGTGGTGCGGTTTCGGGCGATCTTCTCCCACCTCGCGCACGCAGACGAGCCGGGCCATCCGATGCTGGACCGCCAGCGGGAACGGTTCGTCGAAGCGATCGCGTCGGCCAAGGAGCACGGCCTCGAACCCGAACTAGTGCATCTGTCGAATTCGGCGGCCACACTGACCAGGCCGGATCTGCATTTCGACATGGTTCGCCCCGGCATCTCGGTGTACGGGCACTCGCCCATCCCGGAACTCGGTCAGTTCGGTCTGAAGCCTGCGATGACGTTCCAGGCGGAGGTCGCGCTGGTGAAGAAGGTGGCGGCGGGGGAGGGTGTGTCGTACGGGCATCGGTGGACCGCCCCGCGCGACACCACGATCGCGCTGGTACCGGCGGGGTATGCCGACGGTGTATTCCGGTCGCTCAGTGGTCGTTTCGAGGTGTGGTTGGGCGGGGCGCGACACCGTAATGTCGGGCGGGTGTGCATGGACCAGTTCATGGTTGACCTCGGCGACAACGCGGGTGGCGTGCGGGAAGGCGACCGTGCGGTGCTGTTCGGTGGCGGCGCGGGACAGCCACACGCGCTCGACTGGGCGCGGGCGCTGGACACCATCGACTACGAGGTCGTCTGCGCGCCGCGTGGTCGCGTGGTCCGCCGCTACGTGGGCACCGGCCGATGACCCGGCGCACGGTGATCCGCCGTAGCGGCATCGCGACCGCGGGGCTGCTCGCGGGACTCGCCATCGCCCACACCCTGCGCCAGATCGGCGCGCGCGTGATGTGGCCCGCCGAACGCGACGAATATCGCGACGAGAACTTCGCTCTGATCGACACCGACGATCCGGGCATGGTGCTCGCCGACGACGGTGTGTCGCTGGCCACCCGTACCGTCGGCGACGACTCCGCCGAGTTCACGGTCGTTTTCGTGCACGGATTCTGCAACAGCATGGAGTCCTTCCACTTCCAGCGCCGTGATCTCGCGCGGCAGTGGGGTTCGCGGATCCGGATGGTGTTCTTCGATCTGCGCGGGCACGGGCGTTCCGGCACGCCGAGTACCAGCAGCTGCACGGTCGCCCAGCTCGGCCGCGACCTCGCCACCGTCATCCGGGAGTGCGCGCCCACGGGGCCGGTGGTGCTGGTGGGGCATTCGCTCGGCGGGATGGCGGTGCTCGCGGCGGCCGCGCAGTTCCCCGAGCTGTTCGCGGCGCGGGTACGCGCGGTCGGCCTGTTCAGCACGGCGGCCGCGGAGGTGACCGCGACCGGGATCTCGCAATTGATTCGCCATCCCGCGGTCGACGGCTTCCGGCTGGCGGTGCGGACGGCGCCGGCGCTGGTGCAGTTCAGCCGCAGCGCGAGCAAGCAGGTGGTGACGCCGATCCTGCACGTCAGCTCGTTCCACGGGCAGGTAAGTCCCACATTGTCGCGATTCACCACCATGATGATCGACCGCACGCCGGTCGGCACCATCGAGAAATTCCTGAAAGCGATTGAGCTGCATGATGAATCGGCCGCGCTGGCGGTCCTCGGCGAAACGCCGGTGCTGATTCTCGGCGGCGCGCACGACGTGGTGATCCCGTTCCGGAACTCCCGCGCACTGGCGGCCGCGCTGGCGAGCAGCGAACTGGTCCGGGTGCGTGAGGCGGCGCACATGCCGCATCTGCAGTTCCCAGAGGTGAGCCTGGCCGCACTCGACCGGCTGCTGGCGCGCGCGGGGATCACTGCGCGTGGCGAGGAGGCCGTCGGTGGCTGAACAACGCGTCCTGGAGACCGTCGAGGACACCGAAGCGTTCGGTCGCGAGCTGGCTGCCACCCTGCGACCGGGCGACCTGGTCGTGCTCGACGGTCCGCTCGGGGCCGGAAAAACGGCGCTGACCAGGGGTATCGCCGCTGGTCTCGGTGTCGCGGGCCGGGTCAGCTCGCCGACGTTCATCATCGCGCGAGCGCACAAGGCCGGGGTGCGGCCGGACGGCACGCCCGGGGTGGCGATGGTTCATGTCGACGCCTATCGCCTCGCCGGCGATCTCGACGAACTCGACGCCCTCGACCTCGACACCGACCTGCACCACGCGGTCGTCGTCGTGGAATGGGGCAAGGGGGTGGTCGAACACCTCGCCGACCGTCATCTGCACGTGCAACTCGCCCGGGAGCCGGAATCCGATGTGCGCACGGCGATCTGGGAATGGATCGAATAACGCGCGATCACCCGCGCACCGGTGCGCGCCGAGCGGCGAAACCACCCGGTATTGTTGAGACAATCATGCTCGTACTAGCAGTCGACACCGCGACACCCGCCGTTACAGCGGGATTGGTGCACCTGTCACCTGCCGGCGAACCCGGCACCCGGCCCGCCGTGGCGACGCTCGCCGCCCGCGTGAAGGTCGACGCCCGCGCGCACGCCGAGGTCCTCACCCCGCAGATCCTGGAATGTCTGGCCGAGGCGGGGGTGAGTCGCGGCGAGCTCGACGCGGTCGTCGTCGGGCTCGGACCGGGGCCGTTCACCGGACTGCGCGTCGGGATGGCCACCGCCGCCGCCTTCGGCGACGCCCTCGGGTTACCCGTGTACGGGGTGTGCAGCCTGGACGCGATCGCCGCCGACACCGTCGGTGAGCAGCGCGACCCCGGCGAACTGCTGGTGGTCACCGATGCGCGCAGGCGCGAGGTGTACTGGGCCAAGTATCTGAACGGGGCGCGGGTCGCCGGTCCCGAGGTGAACAAGGCTGTCGACGTGCCGGTCGGTGAGGCCGCGGCGGTCGCCGGGTCGGCCGCGCACGTGGATTACTTCGATCTGCCGGTGCTGCCGAGTGAGACGCCCTCGCCTGCCGGGCTGGTCACCGTCGCCGCGCCCGCGCTGCTGGCCGGGGACGTGCCGGAGGCGCTGGTGCCGTTGTATCTGCGTAGGCCCGATGCGGTGGAGAAGAGCTTCCGCACCCTCGACCGGACCGGGGCGTGAGTGCCGTGACCGAGTACCAGATCGCTCCCATGGCGCTGCCCGATATCGACCGCTGCGTCGAACTAGAGCACCTGCTGTTTCCCGAGGACGACCCGTGGCAGGCGGTGTCGTTCCGGTCCGAATTGGCCGGTGGGCACAACCGCTACATCACCGCGCGCACCGCCGACGGGACGATGGTCGGCTACGCGGGCATCGCGCTGCTCGGTGACGACGCCCATCCCGAGGCCGAGGTGCACACCATCGGCGTCGACCCGGAATGCCACCGGGGCGGCATCGGGACGTTGCTGCTCGAAGCGCTGCTGGCCACGGCGGCCGAACGCGGGGGGCCGGTGTTCCTCGAGGTGCGTACCGACAACGCGCCCGCCATCGCGATGTATGCCAAGCACGGATTTCACATCATCGGGCTGCGCAAGAACTATTACCACCCCAGCGGGGCGGACGCGTACACGATGCGGCGCCCGGAACTGACCGCCGCGGCCGATGAATGGGCCGCGCGTGGGCGGCAGGACGAGGTGCTGTCGTGATCGTCATGGGGATCGAGAGCTCGTGCGACGAAACGGGAGTCGGCATCGTGCGCAGGCATGCCGACGGTTCGGTCGAGTTGCTGGCCGATGAGGTGGCCTCGAGCGTCGATCAGCACGCGCGGTTCGGTGGGGTGGTTCCCGAGATCGCCTCGCGTGCGCATCTCGAGGCGATCGTGCCCGCGATGCGAAGGGCGCTGGCGACGGCGGGGATCAGCAAGCCCGACGCGCTCGCCGTGACCATCGGGCCGGGGTTGGCCGGTGCGCTGCTGGTGGGCGTCGCTGCGGCAAAGGCGTACGCGGCGGCGTGGGATGTGCCGTTCTACGCGCTCAACCACCTCGGCGGGCACGTCGCGGTCGACACGCTCGAGCACGGCCCGATGCCGCCCGCGGTGGCGCTGCTGGTCTCCGGTGGGCATACACATCTGCTGCAGGTCACCGACCTGGGTGAGCCGATCACCGAACTCGGCAGCACTGTCGACGATGCCGCCGGCGAAGCTTTCGACAAGGTCGCCCGACTGCTCGGCCTCGGCTACCCCGGCGGGCCCGCCCTCGACGCGGCAGCCGCCGACGGCGACGCCCGCGCGATCGCGTTCCCGCGCGGCATGACCGGGCCCCGTGACGCGCGCTACGACTTCTCCTTCTCCGGCCTCAAGACCGCGGTCGCCCGCTACGTCGAGGCCGCCCAGCGCCAGGGCATCACCCCCGACCAGCTGCCCATTCCCGATATCGCCGCGTCCTTCCAGGAGGCGGTTGCCGATGTGCTGACGATGAAGGCCGTGCGTGCGGCCGCCGATGTCGGCGTAGACACAATCGTCCTCGGCGGTGGCGCCACCGCCAACACGCGGATCCGATCGCTCGCCGAAGAGCGCTGTGCCGCAGCGGGTTTAACGCTTCGTGTGCCGAAGCCGCGGCTGTGTACCGACAATGGCGTCATGATCGCGGCACTCGGCGCCCACGTGATCGGGGCGGGCGCGCAACCCGCCGCACTGACCGTCGCGACCGATCCGGGGCTGCCGGTCTCAGTGAGCGCGCTGCGGGGCTAGTCGCCGACGTCAAGACTCGTCGGGACGCGCAGAGAGCACTGCGTGATGAGGCGCCGTGACGACCAGTGGGCCGTCATGCCATCGAGAAACCTCGGTCTCAGTGGTGGGCGGGCGCCGACCATACCGGCGACCTGGGCTTGGTAGGGTCGGCGTGCCGTGGTGTTCGGGAAACCGGTTAGAAACCGGTGCGGCCCTCGCCACTGTGATCGGGAGTAGCGGATCGATCCGGATGAACATATCCGGGACCACTGGGGCACCTGTGCCCTGGGAAGGTAGATCCGCCGCGCACTATCCCGTCAGCCAGGAGACCGGCCACGGCTACGCACTACCGATTCCACGAGGACCTGGAAGGCCGTTATCTTGACCCCCTCTGTTTTCGCACGCCTGCGTACGGGCGCGCTGATCGCGTGCGCGATCGTTGTCACCGGTTGTGTCGCGCAACCCAGCCAGGAAGTCGGCGGTGCGAACGCCGTTACCCGCGCGAACTGCGGCATCGACATCACTGTCGACCGCCCACCACAACGGATCTACGCGGCGTATCAGCCTTCCATCGAGATCGCGCACGCGCTCGGCGTCACCGATCGGCTGGTGGGCACGGCATTCCTGGATGCCACGGTGCTACCCGAGTACCAAGACGCGCAGGCGAAGTCGGCCTACGTCGAGAAACTGCCGAGTCGCGACGAACTGCTCACCCAGAACCCTGATTTCGTGCTGTCCGGGTTCAACGGCGTGTTCGCGAAGTCCGCGCAGAACAGTGTGGGCACCCGCGCCAGCCTGCAGGAACTGGGTGTTCGGACCTGGGTGCTGAGCCCGCTGTGCCCGAGCTCGGACGGACTCGCCGACGAAGCGATAGATCCCAAGACCGTGCGGTTCGACAACGTATACGCGGACCTGCGCGATCTCGGCGCGCTCTGGGGCGTCTCCGATCGCGCCGAAGACGTAGTGACCCAACTGAGTTCACGGATCGCGGTGGTTCGCTCGAAGGTGGAGAACTCCGCGCGGCCGCGGGTCGCGGTCGTCACGCCCAAGGACGACGGGTCCTACACCGCGGCGGGCGGGATCGACTTCGTCACCCAGATCATCGAGGCAGCAGGCGGCGTCAACGCTTTCGCCGACCTCACCGAGCGTCGCAACGTGCAGATCGGCGCTGAAGAGCTCATCGCCCGCGACCCCGACATCATCCTGACCAGTCAGTGCTGCAAGTCGACCTACACCAGGGCCGACGGTCAGCCGCAAGTCGACAGAATCGTGGGCAACCCGGCCTTCGCGAACCTGACCGCCGTCCGCGCAGGCGCGGTGCACCCGTTCCTGTTCGCGGATCGGGCCGCGGGCGTACGAATCGCGCATGCGACCGAACTGGTCGCCGAACTGATCCACCCCGATCTGTTCCGGCGATGACCCGCACCACGCGCGGCACCGGCCTGATCCTGGCCGGTGCCGGGCTGGCCGCTGTCTGTGTCGCATCCATCCTGATCGGTTCGCATCCGCTCACCCTCGACCAGGCGGTCGCGGCGTTCACCGACTTCCGCGGCACCGATACCGACCGGGTCGTGCGCTACATCCGGCTGCCGAGAACTGTCGCCGGTCTGCTCGCGGGGATCGCGCTCGCCCTGGCCGGAGCCGTGATGCAGGGGCTGACCCGCAACCCGCTCGCCGGACCGGGACTGCTCGGCATCAACGCGGGTGCTTCGCTGGCGATCGTGGTCGGTATGGGCACACTTGGCGTGACCGCGCAGTCGGGGTTCGTCTGGTTCGCTTTTCTCGGCGCGGCTGTCGCGGCGGCCTTCGTCTACGTGCTCGGGTCGATGGGATTCGGTGGCGCGACTCCGGTGAAGCTGGCGCTGGCCGGTGCGGCGTTCACCGCGCTGTGCGGGTCGATCACCACCGCGATCACTTTGCTCGACCGGACCACGTTCGACAACTTCCGATTCTGGGTAGTGGGGTCGCTGACGCGCGCCGATCTCGAATCCGTCTGGGCGATAGTGCCGTTCATCGCAGTCGGGGCGATGCTGACATTCGTGGTGGCACGACCGCTGAACGCCATCGCCATCGGCGACGACCTGGCGCGCACCCTCGGCACGCGCATGGTCGCGGTGCGTGCCATCGGTGCGTCGAGCGTGGTGCTGCTCGCGGGGTCGGCCGTCGCGATCGCCGGGCCGATCGCCTTCATCGGCCTGGTGATCCCGCACATCGCCCGCGCCTTCTGCGGATCCGACTACCGGTGGATTCTGCTCTGGTGCGCCGTACTCGGCCCCACGTTGCTGCTGCTCGCCGATATCGGGGGGCGTGTTCTCGCGCGGCCGCAGGAGATTCAGGTCGGCATCGTCACCGCGTTCGCCGGCGCGCCGTTCTTCCTCTACCTCGTACGCAATCGGAAGGTGGCGACCCTATGACGCTCACCGAACGCGGAGTGCTGCCAAGCGGCACTGTGCTGCTGCGCACACCCGGTCGGCGCGTTGTCGTCCGGGTGCAACGCCGCTCGGCGTTGCTGACCGTGCTGATCGCGACGGCCGCGGTGGCAGTGGCGGCTTGGTCGCTCACCATCGGCCACTATTCGCTCACCCTCGGCGATGTGGCGCGAGTACTGGGTGGTGGCGGCACGCTCATCGAATACGACGTGGTCGTAGCCGATCGGCTGCCGCGCGTGCTCACCGGACTGGGTGCCGGGGCGGCCTTCGCCGTGTCCGGTGCCATCCTCCAGCGGATCGCGACGAATCCGCTGGTGAGCCCCGAGATCATCGGCATCAATACCGGTGCCTCGCTGGGGGCGCTGACGGTGAGCGTGCTGCTCGGCGGCTCCGGTCTCGCGCTGGTCGGCGGCGCGCTGGCCGGTGCGTTCGTGGCGATGGCGTTGATCGTGCTGGTGGCGACCAAGGACGGGCTCGACGGTTACCGCCTCGTGCTCGTCGGGATCGGGGTGACGGCCATGTTGTCGTCGGCGATCGCGTTCATCCTGACCAGGGCAAACATCTACCAGGCGCATACGGCGGCCATGTGGCTCACCGGCAGCTTGGCCAACCGCGACTGGCTGCACGTCTGGTTCGCCGCCGCGGCACTGGGCGTTGTCTTCCCGCCGCTGGTCGTTGTCGCGCGTTCGCTGCCACTGCTCGAACTGGGCGACGAACTCGCGAATTCGCTGGCCGGACGACGTGGGCCGCACCGCACCACGCTGATCGTCCTCGCCTCCGCGGCGGCCGCCGCGGCGACGGCCGCGGCCGGGCCCATCGCTTTCGTCGCGCTGGTGGCGCCGCAGATCGTGCGACGCCTGCTGGCCGAACGTGGTGCCGGACTCGCACCCGCAGCCGCCACGGGTGCCCTGCTGGTTGTGGCCGCCGACCTCGCTGCCAGGCGACTGTTTCCAGCGGAACTGCCCGTCGGGGTTGTGACCGCGGTCCTCGGCGCACCCGTACTGATCTATCTCCTTGCCCGCTCAACCCGAATCGGACACGCTGGATGACCGCACATCTCACCACCGACGGACTCACACTCGCCTACGGCGACACCGTGATCGTTTCCGAGGCCACCATCGATTTTCCCGTCGGCCAGATCACTGTCGTCGTCGGTCGCAACGGCTGCGGGAAATCGACTCTGCTGCGCGGCCTGGCCAGGCTGATCGCACCGACCGCGGGCGCGGTGCTGCTCGACGGTGCCGATATCGCGCCTCAACCGGCCCGCACGGTGGCGCGTCGACTCGGCATGTTGCCCCAGCAACCCGTGGCGCCGGACGGTATCACGGTAGGCGAACTCATCGGACGCGGTCGGCATCCGCATCAACGCTGGTTCCGTCAGTGGTCCGCCGACGATGCGGCCGCGGTCCGAAAGGCATTGGTGGCCACCGATACCGCCGACCTCATCGATCGGACCATGGATCAGCTGTCCGGCGGGCAGAAGCAGCGGGTGTGGATCGCGCTGGCGATCGCGCAGGACCCGGAGGTGATGTTGCTCGACGAACCGACCACCTTCCTCGACCTCGCCCATCAGCTCGACATCCTCGACGTGCTGCGGAACCTGTTGCCGCGCACCATCATCGCGGTGCTGCACGACCTGAACCTGGCCGCTCGCTATGCCGATCACATCGTCACCATGAAGGACGGGCGGGTCATCGCCCAGGGTCCACCTGCCCAGATCGTGCGTCCAGAGCTGGTTTCCGAGGTGTTCGGTCTGGACTGCACGGTGATCGACGATCCGATGACGGGCACCCCACTGGTGGTACCGGCCGGGCGAGCGGTGCGTACCGCATGACGCCCCGCTACGTGCTGGTCGCCCGGCCCACCCCGTCGGGGGTGGACCTCGCCGCCGTCGAAGCGCTGGCACAGGCCTGCGGGATCGGCTACGCGCTGCTCGACCAGGGGGAGCCGACGATTCACGCCGCCCTCGATGCCGCCGACTCGCCGGTCGTCCTGATTCCCCTTGCCGTGCCGCGCGACCGCTACCTGGAGACCTGGATCGCCAGAGCGGTGGCGAACTGGAAAGAGATCCGCGCGCGCGACCTCGACGTGCGCATCACCGAAAGCATCGACACCGCAACCGGGTTCGTCGACGTGGTGCGATCCAGAATGCGCGACAGCGGCACCGCGGTCACCGCGAGCCCTCGTGCGTTCCGCAGCCCGGCCTGGTCGGTGATTCCCGAACACACCGAGCACATCCTGGTCTGCCGCGGCCCCCGGTGCACCGTGTACGGCGCGGGCGAACTGCACCGCACCCTGCGGCGTGATCACCCCGACGCCTTGGTGACCCCGACCGGGTGCCTCACGCCGTGCAATCTGGGGCCGCTCTACATCACCTATCCCGACGGCCGATGGCACACACACGCCCTGGCGCCGCCGGTCGACGGTGATCTCCCGCCACCTGAGGCGGCATCGCGGACTCGGCCCTGACCGGGACAGCGCGGTATCGTCCGCCGGGCTGATGGCGAAGGATTCGCCTGCTAGGAGGTGGGCTGGAGCGGAACTTCGCTCGGCGCGGACGCGGCAGGTGGTATCGGCAGGCCGCTGCGGGCCGGGGCCTGGGTGGGGGAGGTGTTCGGTGTCGTCGGGCGCCGCTGCTGAGCGCCGGAACCGCTGTCCAGTGGGCCGAGGGGGGACTCGGGGTAGGGGATCTGCGGGAGGTTCGGGTCGGGGCGCAGGGTGGGGGCCGTAGGCGAGGTGGGCGCCGAGGGGTTGGGGGTTGTGGTCGGCGCGGGGGTCGGCCGGCCGGTGGTGACCGCGGGGGGCTCGGTGGCAGGCGGAGCGACGGGCGCGCTGGTGCGGTCGGTGCTCTCGCGGCTCGCGGGGGTCTGGGCGGGGGAGGGCACTAACGGTAAGGGGGATTGACGCACGGTGCTGCTGGTGCCAGCGGGGGTGACGTCGGGGGTGTCGGGGGTGACGGCTTGGACGCCGTAGCCGATCACCAGGCCGACGACGACCACTGCGCCGACCAGGGTGCCGACGACCTTGGCGAAGGTGCCGCTCGGTGCGTCGGCGTGCGCGCCGCCCGCCGCCCCGGCCGGTGCCTCGGCATCGGCGACCAGCGCGGCACCCTTGGCGATCACGGCTTCGGGGTCTGGCACGGTCAGTACGGGGACGTCGAGGCGGGTGTCGAGGATGTCGACGACGCACGGGATGTTGGCGCAGCCGCCGATCACGGCCACGGCGTCGGGGTACTTGGGCGCGCGGGTGAACACCGACGACGAGAACAGCGCGATGTTGCGCAGCAGGCCGCCGATGAGTTCCTCGAAATCCGGGCGGGTGAGCTCGAGCCCTTGTCCCGCAACATGATCGATGGTGACCACGGGCGCCAGCGAGAGGTGTTCCTTGGCGGCGCGGCCGCGATTGGTCAGCGTGGTGCGATTGGGACGGGTACCGCGGCGGGCGTAGTGCAGGTCGACGAGGTGGTGGTAGATCAACTCGTCGATCGCGTTGCCGCTCAGTGTCGGCGTGCGCTCGGTGTGTAAGACGACGCTGTCGGCGTAATCGGCCACAGTGACGGTGAGTCCGGTTGCGCCGAGGTCGATCACGGCGACGGTGGCGTAGCGGTCGAGCAGGCCGGTGTGGCGCAGGTAGGCCAGTGCGGCGGCGCCCTCGGTGACCAGCCGCAGATCGCGATGGCGGGTGGTGGCGGCCCGAATGGCCTGTGCCTGTTCCTTGTTGCGGTAGGCGACGGCGACATTGGTCGGGCGCGAACGCGATTCGGCGCGACGGTGACCGCCGGAGTAGCGCCCGAGGGGTTCGCCGAGCATGCCCGCCGACACCGGCAGCTGGGCAGAGACCGGCAGCTGGGTGGTCATCAACTCGATCGAGGACGACACGAGATCACCGAGGTCGGAATGGGCTTCATCGGAGGAGACGACCCGGTAGTCGAAACTCTGCTCGCCGGCGGACCCCGTCGCGACCAGTGCCGAGCACACCACCTCGTTCCCGGCCGAGATGCCGAGGGATGTTCGCATGTTCACCTCCCTTCGAGCCGATGGTGCTCTACGAGCGGATGGCGCCTTCCTGTGCTATGTCACAGCCTGTTATGCGAACGTTACAGATTGTGGCAGGCGATGTGAAGATCACTGGCGAGTGTGGGCGTGTCGAGAATGCGACATCGGCAGAACCCGACCTTGAGTGCTGGCACTCTCGCGTATAGAGTGCTAGTCGGCACTGCAGTAGCTGTACCTGTGCCGGTCGACTTCTGGGCTTCGGCTCCGGCACCCGCGACGACGGGGCCTGTGCGCAGGGTCGCGAGCTGACCGAAACCGGTCCGGAACACCAGTTCCGGACGACCGAATTTCCCCTGAAAGTGGAGGGCTCAACGTGGCGAGCGTGAACATCAAGCCGCTCGAGGACAAGATCCTCGTCCAGGCCAACGAGGCCGAGACGACGACGGCCTCCGGCCTGGTCATCCCGGACACGGCCAAGGAGAAGCCGCAGGAGGGCACCGTCATTGCCGTCGGCGCGGGTCGCGTCACCGATAAGGGTGACCGCATCCCGGTCGACGTCAAGGAAGGCGACGTCGTCATCTACAGCAAGTACGGCGGCACCGAGATCAAGTACCAGGGTGGGGAATACCTCATCCTCTCGGCGCGCGACATCCTGGCCGTCGTCACCAAGTAAGGCCAACGCCGCATCAGCGTTCCGCCCCGGCGTCTTTCACTAGACCCGGGGCGGATTGCGTTCACAAACAGGAGCTGAATCCTTTATGCCCAAGCAGATCGAGTTCGACGAAAAGGCTCGCCGGGCTCTGGAACGCGGTGTCGACAAGCTGGCCGACGCCGTCAAGGTAACCCTCGGCCCTCGCGGTCGGCATGTGGTGCTGGCCAAGGCCTTCGGTGGCCCGACCGTCACCAACGACGGTGTCACCATCGCGCGTGAGATCGACCTCGAGGACCCCTTCGAGAACCTCGGCGCACAGCTCGTCAAGAGCGTCGCCACCAAGACCAACGACGTCGCGGGCGACGGTACAACCACCGCCACCGTGCTGGCCCAGGCGTTCGTGCGCGGCGGCCTGAAGAACGTCGCCGCGGGCGCCAACCCGATCACCCTCGGCCAGGGCATCGCCGCTGCCGCCGAGAAGGTCTCGGAGGTGCTGCTCGCGCTCGCCACTCCCGTCTCCGGCGAGAAGGCCATCGCCCAGGTCGCCACCGTTTCCTCACGTGACTCCGAAATCGGCGAGATGGTCGGCAAGGCGCTCACCACGGTCGGCAAGGACGGCGTCGTGACCGTCGAGGAGTCCTCGACCACGAACACCGAACTCGTCATCACCGAGGGCGTGCAGTTCGACAAGGGCTACCTCTCGCCCTACTTCCAGACCGATCCCGAGACCCAGCAGGCCGTGCTCGAGGACACCTACGTCCTGCTGCACCGCGACAAGATCAGCTCGCTGCCCGATCTGCTGCCGCTGCTGGAGAAGATCGCCGAATCCGGCAAGAGCGTGCTGATCGTGGCCGAGGACGTCGACGGCGAAGCGCTGTCGACCCTGGTGGTCAACTCGATCCGCAAGACCATCAAGGCCGTCGCCGTCAAGGCGCCGTTCTTCGGTGACCGTCGCAAGGCGTTCCTCGACGACCTGGCCGTCGTCACCGGTGGCACCGTGATCAACCCCGATCTCGGCGTCACCCTGCGCGAGGCCACCATCGAGCAGCTGGGTCAGGCGCGTCGCGTCGTCGTCACCAAGGACGAGACCGTGCTGATCGACGGCGCGGGCAGCGATGACGACGTCAAGGCCCGCAGCGCGCAGCTGCGTCGCGAGATCGAGGCGTCGGACTCCGACTGGGATCGCGAGAAGCTCGAGGAGCGACTGGCGAAGCTGGCCGGTGGCGTCGCGGTGATCAAGGTCGGCGCTGCCACCGAGACCGCGCTCAAGGAGCGCAAGTACCGCGTCGACGACGCGGTCGCCGCTGCCAAGGCCGCGGTCGAGGAGGGCATCGTCCCCGGTGGTGGTTCGGCGCTCGTGATCGCCGCTGCCGCACTGGGCGAGCTGCGTGACTCGTTCTCCGGCGACAAGGCCGTCGGTGTCGAGGTGGTTCGCAAGGGCCTCGAGGCGCCGCTGTACTGGATCGCCACCAACGCGGGCCTCGACGGTGCCGTCGTGGTCGCGAAGGTCTCCGAGGGCAAGGAAGGCTTCAACGCCGCCACCCTGACCTACGGCGACCTGCTCGCCGACGGCGTCGTCGACCCGGTCAAGGTGACCCGCTCCGCCGTGGTGAACGCCGCCTCGGTCGCGCGGATGATCCTGACCACCGAGAGCGCCATCGTCGAGAAGCCCGCCGAGGCCGAAGACGATCACGGCCACCACGGTCACTCGCACTGACGCATAACGAAGGCCCCCGGATCGCAGACGCGATCTGGGGGCCTTTCGTTGTCCGCTAGCTGGCTACCGGGGGATCTTCGGCATCCAGTGCGGCCAGTAAACGGACGCGCAGAGACGGTGGCGGTGGGGTGGGGGTCGTGGACGCGAGCTGGGCGAGGATTTCGCGGGTAGCGCGGAGCTCTCGCAGGAACTCGGTACACAGGGTTGGGTCTTCGGTATCGATGATGGTCTGGATCGCGTGATGGTCTTCGTCGTCGATCAATCCGAGCGCGACGGTGTGCGCGAGATCGATCTGGGCTTCGTTCATCTCACGTCACCCCCAAACTTTTCTTCAGTCGTGTCAATCCGTCCCGAATTCGGGACTTAACGGTCGGTAACCCGATGCCGAGGTATGTCGCTACCTCCGCGTAGGTCCGCCCGCCGTAGTAGGCGAGCGAGATCGCCTCGCGTTGGGTCTCGGTGAGTGTCGAGAGCCCGCGCTGGACGGCCTGTTGTTCTAGTCTGCGTTCCACCTCCTCGGTGACCTCGTCGAATTCGTGGCCGAGCACCCGGATCCCGTACGCGACCTCGCGCTGGGTATGGGCTTGCTCGGCGCGAACTCGGTCGACCGCGCGCCGGTGTGCCAGCGTCATCAGCCAGGTCACCGCCGACCCCTTGGCGGGGTCGAAACTCGTTGCGGTGCGCCAGATCTGGAGATAGACCTCCTGAGTGGTCTCCTCCGCGTACCCGGGGTCATGGAGTACCCGCAGGACCAGGCCGAAAACGCGTGCGGACGTCCGGTCGTACAGTTCGGCAAAGGCCTGCTGGTCGGACAGTCCGCATCGTTCCAGCAGTGCAGCTAGCTCGACTCCTTCGGCCGCGCGTGCGGTAACCGCAGAATCCACGCTCGGTGGAAAGGCTTCGCTTCGGAACCCATTCTGTGTCATCGGTCACGAATGTAGCCCGAGGCTATGACACCCCCGCGACCGGGGGTGCCTTTTATTCGGGTGCCAGCTGTTTGCTAGAGATTCGGCGCGCCACGGCCAGCGGATTGGAACAGATTTGCCAACCCCGCCAGACGGGCTCGGGGCGGCTCAGACGGCCATCCGGCGCCGGTTGCGGCGGGCGTGCATCTCGCGTTCGGTCTCGGACATGCCACCCCAGATGCCGTAGGGCTCGCTCACCTTGAGGGCATGGGTACGGCACTGCATGAGGACGGGGCAGGCCCGGCAGATCTCCTTGGCGCGCATCTCGCGAGCCGTGCGGGCACGGCCGCGTTCGCCGTCGGGGTGGAAGAAGACCGCGGAGTCCTGTCCGCGGCACGAGCCACGCATCTGCCAATCCCAGACATCGGCGTTCGGTCCGGGGAGGTGGGTGGGCATGGGCATGTGAACTCCTTGTGGCGCGAGCTCGTCAGCGTTGTCGAGCGAGTGGTGCGGCAGGTCTTCGCGCCACCCAATGGGGGTGGCCGGCTCGACGGTGCCTGACGTTGCCGCTCGGAGGTCGCTGCGATTTCGCGCAGCGCCGACCGTGGCGATGAGCTACGTTAGGTGCACGCGGGAAATTCCGTCAATAGTTCGGCGCATGAGTTCAGTAAATCTGCAACGCTGAAATTTAACCTACTCACTATTTACATTTCATACCCGATCCCTCCATACTGTTTGGTTGGCTATGGATCGGGTGTCTTCGCGTCTCTGACTCTTCGCATGTTTTCCCAGGTCGCGCCGGTAGTGGCCCGGTTTGGACGGCGGGGACCCGTCGCGAGCGGGTGTGCTGGATCACAACGGCCTGTACTGGTCGAGTCCGGGTAGATGGCGAAAACGGGGCGTGAAGGTTAATTGCGCGAAACGCATGTGAATTCGAGACTTTGCGGTAGTGGCATCGAGGAGCGGAGATTTACCTGATGGCAACATCGGCACTCGAGAGAAATGCTGATTGTTAGCCGAATGGGTGCCGCGATGCCATAACACGCGAACTGATCGGGGCCGGTGGCGGCTAGAGTCTCGCCGTGCAGACAACGGCCTCACCCGCGGATATCGGTTCCGAAATACTCGTTTCGACTGCTTTCGGGCCCACCCCGGGCCTCGCCGCTACGGAGTTGCCGGAGCCGGGGGACCCGTTGTCGAGGTGGTACCGCGCGGTCGCGCTCGGCGGGCAGGGCCGCTATGCCGCCGCCCGCTCTGACCTGCGAATATTGGCTCGAATCGCGACCGAACCCGGCCTGAAATCGCTCGTCGAGAGCACCCGCGGATCGCTGCTGCGCCAGCTCGGCGACCACGCGGGAGCGGCGGCGTTCGACGGCCGCGCCGCGGCGCTCGCCCTCGGCGCCACCGGAGCGGCCCGCGCCGAGGCACTCGCCGACGCGTATACGGGCCTAGCCGCCGACGCGCTCGGCACCGGCAGGCTCGCCCTCGCCCGGCGACTACTCGGCCGCGTGCCCCCACTGCTCGCCGACGCACCCCCGCGGGCCGAAGTGCGCTGGCATTGGGTGCGCGCCGAGACCGCGCTCGCCGGCGGTCTCGCTCGCGAAGCGCTGAGCGACGCGCACATGGCTGCCGAACTCGCCGCGGCCCTGCCTTCGGTGCGCCACCGGGTGAAATCAGCACTGCTCGTCGCGGCCGCGACCGCCGCGAACGGTGACCTCGCCGAGTCTGCGGAACTGGCCGAACGGGTCGACACGGCCTGCCGCGAAAACGCCCTTCTCCCACTGCGCTGGGCCACCGCGATGCTGCGCGCGGGGGTCGCCGAACCGGCGCGAGCGCGCGCCGCGGCGGACGAAGCCGCAGATCATGGCGCCCGTCTGCGCGCCTTGGGTGGGGACATCGCCCCGCTGGGTGCGTGAATCGCTGCGGATGATCTTTCTGAGAGCTCGGTTAGAAGCGACCACGCCCGCTGGCGGCCGATCCGGGGGTCGCTATTGTTAGTCCCGTTCCGCCACTTCGGTGGAAGCTCGGTCACATTCGACCGCGCCACTCGTAACGCCAGGAAAATCTCTGACGATGACGCATATGGGCGAAGAGTTGGACCTCGCCGTCGCTGCGGCTGCGCAGGGCGACAGGACCGCTTTAGCTCGGGTATTGGAACTGGTCCGTCCCTTGGTAGTTCGCTACTGCAGGGCGCGGATCGGGGCCGCGGAGCGCGGACAGCTCTCCGCGGACGATGTTGCGCAAGAGGTCTGTTTGGCTGTGATGACCGCCCTGCCCCGCTATCAGGATCAGGGTCGGCCCTTCATGGCCTTCGTGTACGGAATCGCTTCGCACAAGGTCGCCGACGCCCATCGCAACGCCGCCCGTAACAAGGCGGAGGCGATGGCCGAAGTACCAGATGTCATATCCACCGACCAAGGTCCGGAACAGCGGGCTCTCGACTCGGAGACGAGCAGGCAGATGAACACTCTGCTGGCGACGCTCCCCGAGAAGCATCGAGAGATCCTGATCCTGCGTTTGGTCATGGGTCTGTCAGCAGAGGAAACCGCAGTCGCCGTGGGCAGCACGGCGGGGGCGATACGGGTTGCCCAGCACAGGGCACTCGCGAAACTGAAGTCACAAGTGGCGAGGGCAGGTGAAATGTATGGCTAGGGATGGCGAGCACGGTCTTGGCAAAAGCGGTCCCTACGCCGCCGAGGGTGCCGGTGATTCCGGGCCGGTCGACATCGCGGCGGTGCGCAGCGATGACGCGCTGATCGACGCGATAGCGAGCGATGGTCCGGTACGAACCGACAGCCCCGAAGAGTTCCAGCTGGCGTCGTTACTCGCGGATTGGCGGGCCGACATACTGGCCGAGCCGATGCCCGCGGGCCCTGACCTCGACACCGTGTTCGCGGCGGTCAATCAGGAGATCGGCGCGCGGCAGGTTCGAGTCGGAGCTTCCTCGCGCGGACGTCTACGACTGGTCCGCCCGATTTTCGGGGCAGCAGCGGCATTGTCGCTGGTGTTCGGCGGCATCACGGCGTTCGCGTACAGCGCGGCACCCGGCGATCCGCTGTGGCGGGTCAAGGAGGTCGTGTTCAGCGAGCAGGCCCAGTCGACCGTTGTCCAGTACGCCGACGAAGATCTGCTGGCCGCACAGAACTTGCTCACCTCGGGCGATCCGGAACAGGCCAAGGCCAGGCTGGAACAGGCTTCCGCCAACGCGGGCCAGGTCGACGACCAGGCCAAGCGTGAGGATCTGATCGCGCGCTGGAACCTGCTGCGGGATCAGCTGCTCAAGGTCGCCCCGGAGATCGGCGCGCAACTGCCGCCGACCTCGACCGACCCGACGACCAAGCCGAGTTCGCCCGTGCAGGTCCCGCCGACGACGAACCCGGGCACCTCCGCTCCGGTGGCGCCGACCGATCCCGGAACGGTGACCACCGATCCGTCGGGCCCGATCATCATGCAGACACCGGGGCCGGAGACCAAGCCGCTGGTTCCGGTCGAGCCGACGGAACCGCCGGTGACCACCCCGCCGCCGGTGACTCCGCCGCCCGTCACGGTCGACCCGACGACCCCACCGACCACCATCGCCGAACCACCGCCGGTCATCACTGTGCCGACGGTGGTCCCGACGTCCGCGCCGCGGCCGCCGAGCTTGCCGCCCACGCAGCAGGTGCCCCCGCCGGCGACGATCCTGCAGTCACCGCCCGTGGTGCCGGTTCCGTAGTAGAACGATGAATTGAACCAAAGAAGAAGGCCCCGAACCTGTTCGGGGCCTTCTTCTTTGGTGTGAGGCCGGCTTGGCGAGCCCGGCGGGCCCTACGCGTGCGTGACCGCGAAGGGTGCGGGGTCGTGCGACAGGCCCGGCTGTGCTGAGTTCAGTTATCGAACCCGCTCAGTTATCGAACCCGCTCAGTTGTCGAACCCGTCGAACCCGTCGCCGTGGAACGCCTCGTTCATCGACGCGTCCGCGTAGCCGCGGCAGTAGTCCCACGTGACGTAAGCCTCGGGGGTGGGGTCGTAGGCGGGCTCGTGTGGACGGACGGTGCCGTCGACGAGTAGCTGTAGGAGGTTTGCCCGCAGCATGTCCCAGTCGTGGTAGTGATCTTGCCGACAATCCTCACAGCTGACGACCAGTCCGCGGATACCGCGGTGGGCCAGCAGGGCTTCGTATACGGCGAGGTCTGCGAGATCTTCCTCGACCGCGAGGCGCTCATGAGGATCCAACGGCTCACCGGGCTCGATCGCATCGAGCGCGGCAGACGGGTCGGAGGGGTCTCCGGCGAAGGGATCCGGCGGCAGGCCAGGTGGTAGATGGTCACGCACATCCCCACGGTACGCAGTACTCGGTGCATCGCGCCAGCGATGCGGGGGGCAAGTTTTGCGGAAGGGCTCACTTCACAGGCGTCTGCGGGCGCCGGATACCATGGAATACAGGCGTCGGCGACTTTGTTCCAGCCGACCGATCCGAAAGCTTTTTCCGCTCGAGCACCGACGCACCGTGTCTACCGCGTCGGTAGCTATGACGACCAGGAGGGGTCGATCCGAATGAGTAATCCCGTATCGGGCGAACGAATCGCGGTGCGCCCTCCTACGGGGGGCGACGATCCGACCAAGATCGCCATGCTCGGCCTCACGTTCGACGACGTGCTGTTGCTGCCTGCCGCCTCGGATCTCATCCCCAGCTCGGTCGAGACGTCCAGCAAGCTGACCAGGGACATCACCCTGCGCACGCCGCTGGTGAGTTCGGCCATGGACACCGTCACCGAGGCGCGCATGGCCATCGCCATGGCGCGTGCGGGCGGTATGGGCGTGCTGCACCGCAACCTCTCGGCCGCCGACCAGGCCGCCCAGGTGGAGACGGTGAAGCGCTCCGAGGCGGGCATGGTGACCGACCCGGTCACCTGTCGTCCCACCGATACCCTCGCCGAGGTCGACGCCATGTGCGCGCGCTTCCGCATCTCGGGTCTGCCGGTGGTGGACGAGACCGGTGCGCTGGTGGGCATCATCACCAACCGCGACATGCGCTTCGAGGTCGATCAGGACCGTCGCGTGGACGAGGTGATGACCAAGGCGCCGCTGATCACCGCTCGTGAGGGTGTCACCGCCGAGGCCGCGCTGGGTCTGCTGCGCCGCCACAAGATCGAGAAGCTGCCGATCGTCGACGGCAACGGCCGCCTGCGTGGCCTGATCACGGTCAAGGACTTCGTCAAGACCGATCAGTACCCCAATGCCACCAAGGACCGCGACGGCCGCCTGCTGGTCGGCGCCGCGATCGGTGTCGGCGAGGATTCCTGGTCGCGTGCGATGACGCTGGCCGACGCCGGGGTGGACGTGCTGATCGTCGACACCGCGCACGGCCACCAGTCGCAGGTGCTGCAGATGGTCGCCAAGGTCAAGGCCGAGGTCGGTGACCGCATCCAGATCGTCGGCGGCAATATCGCCACGCGCGCCGGTGCCGCCGCGCTCGTCGAGGCGGGCGTCGACGCGGTGAAGGTGGGTGTGGGCCCCGGCTCCATCTGCACCACCCGCGTGGTCGCCGGTGTCGGCGCGCCGCAGATCACCGCGATCCTCGAAGCCGTCGCCGCGTGCAAGGCCGCCGGCGTGCCGGTGATCGCCGACGGCGGCGTGCAGTACTCCGGCGACGTCGCCAAGGCCATCGCCGCGGGCGCGTCCACCGTGATGCTCGGCTCGCTGCTCGCGGGTACCGCCGAGTCGCCCGGCGACCTGGTGCTGGTCAACGGCAAGCAGTTCAAGGCCTACCGCGGCATGGGCTCGCTGGGCGCCATGCAGGGCCGTGGACAGGCCAAGTCCTACTCAAAGGACCGCTACTTCCAGGACGACGTGCTCGCCGAGGACAAGCTCGTCCCCGAGGGCATCGAAGGCCGCGTGCCGTTCCGCGGCCCGGTCAACCAGGTGATCCACCAGCTCGTCGGTGGCCTGCGCGCCGCGATGGGCTACACCGGTTCGCAGAACATCGAGCACCTCCAGGGCGCGCAGTTCGTGCAGATCACCGCGGCGGGTCTCAAGGAGAGCCACCCGCACGACATCACGATGACCGTCGAGGCCCCGAACTACACCGGGCGCGGCTGAGTACAATAGATGCGTTTGTGCTCCGGGAGATAAGCTCCCGGAGCACGGAAGTGATGGAGGCTGACTCTGAGTTCGCTACCTGGCGCACTTCCAGCCCCGCACCCGCGACCCTTAGGGAGCGGCGGCCACGAAGTGGCCGGTCCGCGACCGGGTCGCCGGTTAGCCGCCGTTGCGTAGGCGACGAAGGAGCAAGCAACGGTGGCTAACCGGCGACCCCTTGGGGCCGCGGACACGCGCGCGCCAGCGCGCCGATAAACACAGCGAACTCGAGCGCGCCAGCGCTCCAAAAACACAGGAGCAACTGTGCGTGACATGGTCGAAATCGGTATGGGACGGGTCGCCCGGCGGACCTACGAGCTGGACGACGTCGATATCGTCCCCTCGCGGCGGACGCGGTCGTCGAAGCTGGTCTCGCTGGCCTGGCAGCTCGACGCCTACCGTTTCGAGATCCCGGTGCTCGCGCACCCCACCGACGCGCTGGTCTCGCCCGAGTTCGCGATCGAGCTGGGTCGCCAGGGTGGCCTCGGTGTGATCAACGGCGAAGGCCTCTGGGCCCGCCACGCCGACGTGCAGTCCAAGATCGACCAGCTGCTCGATCTGGTCGACAAGGGTGGTTACGAAAAGGCCATCTCGCTGCTGCAGGAACTGCACGCCGCGCCGATGCAGCCCGACCTCCTCGCCGCCGCCGTGGCCCAGGTCCGTGCGGCCGGGGTGACCACCTCGGTGCGGGTGAGCCCGCAGAACGCCCGCGCGCTGACCCCCGCGCTGCTCCAGGCGGGCGTCGACCTGCTGGTCGTGCAGGGCACCATCATCTCCGCCGAGCACGTGGGTGGCGACGAGCCGCTCAACCTCAAGACCTTCATCGCCGAGCTGGACGTGCCGGTCGTGGCCGGTGGCGTGAGCGATCACCGCACCGCGCTGCACCTGATGCGCACCGGCGCGGCGGGCGTCATCGTCGGCTACGGCTCGTTCCCCGGGGCCACCACCACCGGCGAGGTGCTCGGCATCGGCGTCCCGATGGCCACCGCGATCGCCGATGCCGCCGCGGCCCGTCGCGACTACCTCGACGAGACCGGCGGCCGGTACGTGCACGTCATCGCCGACGGTGACGTGGCCACCTCGGGCCAGCTGGCCAAGGCCATCGCCTGTGGTGCCGACGCCGTGATGCTCGGTGTGCCGCTGTCGGCGTCGGCCGAGGCGCCCGGTCGCGGCTGGTACTGGCCTTCGGCCACCGCGCACCCCTCGGTGCCGCGTGGTTCGTTCCTGCCGGTCGACGAGGCCTGGCTGGACGGCCCCGACGGCGCGGTGACCCGCCCGAGCCTCGAGCGCGTGCTCTACGGCCCCTCCGACGACCCGTTCGGCTCGCTGAACCTGGTCGGCGGCCTGCGCCGATCGATGGCCAAGGCCGGCTACTCCGACCTCAAGGAATTCCAGAAGGTCGGGCTGAGCGTCCGCTAGCGAACGTGGGTCAGTGAGACCCGATCCCGCAGGAACCGGGAGATCGCGGTATTGACCGGTTCCGGGTGGGTCATCGTGACGGCCAGCCGGGCGCCATCGATCTCCACGAAGGTGGAGGCGGTGAGCCCGTCGGCCAGTGTGCGGGCGCGATCGCCCGCGATGCCGCTCTGATTCGCGTGGATGATCAGCGCCGGGCAGGTGATCTCGCGCAACCGGTCGAGTACCGAGTCGCGCCCGAGTAGGCAGCCGACGGCGGCGTCGAGGCCGCTGTGGGCGTCGCCGACCCAGCGTCGGGTCCAGATATCGCGGTACCAGGTGTCGTCGCCGATGAGCCAGTCCGCCAGGCGCCCCGCGGCTTCCTCCCGGGAGCTGTGGTCGTGCCACTCGTCGAGGAATCGCTGGGTGGCGGTGGACTGGCCGAGCGTCGGCCCGTGCGCCTCGGTACTGATCAAGATCAGCGCGGCGACCCGTTCGGGCGCCACCAGCGCGGTCCGCAACGCGGTGAAGCCCCCTTGCGCGGTGCCGCCGACAATGGCGCGTTCGACCCCGATCGAGTCGAGCACGGTCAGCGCGTCGCGGGCCGCGGTCCAGTAGGTGAACGGCAACCGCTGGTCTCTGGTGCGGCCGTGCCCGCGCGCGTCCCAGGCCACAATCCGGAATTCGGGGGCGAGGGCGGCCTGTTGCGAGGCGAACATCGTGCGATCCATGAAGAACTCGTGGGCGAGCAACACCACCGGGCCCGTGCCACCGCTGTCCTCGTAGTAGATGTCGGCATCGATCGCGCGGGCGAATGGCACGAGCACGAGGATAGCCAGCACTGCCGCGCCACGCCCAAAAACGGGGGCGCGTCGTGCTCGGTCACTACGGCGCGTCCGGCTCTGGCGATGCCCGCTGCTTGCTCGTCGTACCCCGTCACTAAACTGTGGCGGTGGCAGATACTCAGAGACCGGTCCTCGTCGTCGACTTCGGCGCGCAGTACGCCCAGCTGATCGCCCGACGGGTGCGGGAGGCGCGGGTGTTCTCCGAGGTGATTCCCCACACGATGACCGTGGAAGAGATCGCCGACAAGCAGCCGCTGGCCGTGATCCTGTCCGGTGGGCCGTCGAGCGTATACGCCGAGGGCGCACCGCAACTCGACGCGCGGCTGTTCGACCTCGGCATTCCCGTGTTCGGCATCTGCTACGGCTTCCAGGCCATGGCACAGGCGCTGGGCGGCACGGTTTCCGAGACCGGCACTCGCGAATACGGCCGGACCGAACTGAACATCGACGGCGGTGTGCTGCACGGCGGCCTGCCGACCATCCAGCCGGTGTGGATGTCGCACGGTGACGCGGTGACCGATGCCCCGGCGGGCTTCGAGGTCACCGGCACCACCGCGGGCGCCCCTGTCGCCGCGTTCGAGGATCGCGCGCGCCGCCTGGCCGGCGTCCAGTACCACCCCGAGGTGCTGCACTCCCCGCACGGCCAGCAGGTGCTCAGCCGCTTCCTGCATGAGCTCGCCGACATTCCGGCGCAGTGGACCCCGGCCAATATCGCCGAGTCGCTGATCGAGAGTGTGCGCGAGCAGATCGGTGACGGGCACGCCATCTGTGGTCTGTCCGGTGGCGTCGACTCCGCCGTGGCGGCCGCGCTGGTGCAGCGCGCGATCGGTGACCGGCTCACCTGTGTGTTCGTCGACCACGGTCTGCTGCGGGCAGGCGAACGCGAGCAGGTCCAGCACGACTTCGTCGCCGCGACCGGTGCCAAGCTGGTCACCGTCGACGCGGTGGACAAGTTCCTCGGTGAACTGAAGGGCGTCTCCGATCCCGAGGAGAAGCGCAAGATCATCGGTCGCGAGTTCATCCGTTCCTTCGAGGACGCGGTCGCCGGCATCGTCACCGAAGAGGGTGTGGCCGCGGGCAGCGCGCCGAAGGTCGAGTTCCTGGTCCAGGGCACGCTGTACCCGGACGTCGTCGAATCCGGTGGCGGCACCGGCACCGCGAACATCAAGAGCCACCACAATGTCGGCGGCCTGCCCGACGACCTCGAGTTCGACCTGGTCGAGCCGCTGCGTCTGCTGTTCAAGGACGAGGTCCGCGCGGTCGGCCGCGAGCTGGGCCTGCCCGAGGAAATCGTTGCGCGCCAGCCCTTCCCCGGCCCGGGTCTCGCCATTCGCATCGTCGGCGAGGTGACCGCCGACCGGCTCGATCTGCTCCGTCAGGCCGACGCCATCGCCCGCGAGGAGCTCACCGCCGCGGGTCTGGACAAGCAGATCTGGCAGTGCCCGGTCGTGCTGCTGGCCGACGTGCGCTCGGTCGGTGTGCAGGGCGACGGCCGCACCTACGGTCACCCGATCGTGCTGCGCCCGGTGTCGAGCGAGGACGCGATGACCGCGGACTGGACTCGCCTGCCCTACGACGTGCTCGAGCGGATCTCCACACGCATCACCAACGAGGTGGCCGAGGTCAACCGCGTGGTCCTCGACGTGACGAGCAAGCCGCCGGGCACCATCGAGTGGGAGTGAGCTAAGCCGGCCGCGCCGGCCGCGCCGCCTGGGTGAGCAGGAGCCTGCCGAGGAGGAAGCCGCCGGTGTGTGGTCGGTGGGTGGCCGGTGGCAGGACCTTCGCCAGTGGGGTTTCCGGTCGCTTCTCGGATTCGTCCATCGCCCTTGTCTTTCAACTGGTTCGCGAACAGCGATGGCCCGTCATCGATGACGGGCCATCGCTGTTCGTCGGGGTTGTCCTCAGTGGCGTTTACGGCTCGGGGCCAGCGTGAGC
Organism: Nocardia sp. FBN12; assembly: GCF_050320175.1. GTDB lineage: Bacteria > Actinomycetota > Actinomycetes > Mycobacteriales > Mycobacteriaceae > Nocardia. Next base: position 7,085,469 of record NZ_CP190048.1, read on the forward strand.
AGCAGGCCGATGACGATGGCCGCGATCACCACGCCCCAGCCGATGGGCAGGATGCCGTCGTCGGGGGTGGGTGCGCCGAGCAGGGCCCAGACGCTCACGGCGAGCGCGATCAGGCCGGTGGTCAGCAGGGTGAACGCGGGTCGGCGGGCGGGTTCGGTACCGGTCGGCTCAGCCACGGGTCACCACCGCGTCACCCACGTGCATCGTGATGAGCAGGTCGAGGACCGGCGCGCCGGCGGAGTTCGGCCCGCTCAGCCCGTCCTGGCAGGTCGAGTTGGAATCGGTCACTCCGATGTCACATGTCGTCTTCACTGTCATCCCTTCGGGCAGTTGCACTTTCGCGTCACCGACATTCACCGCGACCTCGACACTGCGCGACTCGGTGAGGTCGAGACCGCGCAGATCCAGCGTGCCCGAACCGATGTCGAGGGCGTAGCGAGGCTGCAATTCGGCCACCGAGGTCGGTGCCCAGACCCGGTCGCCGATGGCGGTTTCGTCGAAGTCGATCGGCCCGATCAGCGCGGCCAGCGCCACGAATCCGGCCAGCGGAGCGGCGAGTACCAGTAGCCCGTACCCACGCCGCAGGAACGCGCCTGCGACGAGCCCGAGGCCGATCACGGCCAACGCGAAGGCCGCGATGCGGGCGGGGGTCATCCATTCGACACCCGATGCCGCTGCCGCACCGGCCAGCGCAGCGGCGAGGATCGCCAGGCCGATGGTGACCGGAGTCAGCCGGGAGCGTGGACGTTTCGGTGCCGGGGGTGCCACGGGTGCGTAGCGGGGTGCGGCTTCCGGGAACTCCCAGGCCAGCGGCGCGACGGCGAGCGGGTCCCAGCCGTTGGGGACCTGCGCGTTGATGCGCGGGGGTTCCGGTGCGGCGGAGATGGTTCGGGATAGGTTCTTGTGCAGGATCGCGGTGGCGTCGGCTTCCTCCAGCGAGGTCGGTTCGCCGGCGGGAACGACCTCGTTCGAGGTGGCCGCCTGCTTCCCGAGGTCGATGGGTGCGGGCGAATCATCAACCGGGCGATCGGAATTCGATGCGTGCTCGGTATCCGCGATGGCTGGTGAGGTGTCCGGCTGGTTCGTCGGCGCCTCGACGCTGGGCGCGGCGGGGTTCGCCGAGGTCGCGCTGATTCGCACCGTGTCGACCGAATCAGCAGTGGCGCTGGCTGTTTCGTCGATGTCCTTGTGTAGAACGACGGTCTCGGTCGCATCGACACGCAGCAGCGGCGTGGATTCGGCTGTGGCCGTGCGAGATTCCTCGCGGGCCGGATCGGGGACGTAGGCGTCGGGGAGTGTGGTGTAGGGGGTGTACATCCCGGTCGGCGGCACCTCCGGGTTGTACGGGTAACCGCGCACCGGGACACCGGTCGGGTAGCCCGCGCCCGGATAGCCGGTCGCGCCGAGGGGCGAGCGGTAGGCGTCGAACCCCGCGGGCAACTCGGGATGCCGCAGATACAGCATCCACCAGCCCGCGAGCATCAGCCCCAGACTGATCACCCCGGACCCGCCCATCCCCAACCCGATCGGGCCCATGGTCGACACCGCGATGGCCAGCGCCACGATCAACACGATCGTCTTGGTCTGCGAATGCCCGCCCCGATCGTGCGCGGCCAGGGCCTGCGCCGCCGACACCTCGTTCCCCGCCGACCCGAGCACCAGCCAGGCCAGCAGGTACAGCACGATCCCGGCCCCGCCGAAAATCGTGGACACCACGAAGGCCACTCGCACGAGCACCGGATCCACCCCGTACCGCAACCCGAAGCCCGCCGCCACCCCGGCAATCGGGCCCTGCCGAGGCAGCCGGACGGGCCGCGTCTGCCACATCTGGTGAACCTGGTCGGCGAAGCTCGTTCTGCTCATGCCATCCATGGTGTGCCGAGCCACCCCTTCCGCACATCGGGGGTAACCCTGAGAATTTCCCGGGTTCACGAACAGGGGGAACGGTAGGCGACGTTCGCGACGTGACCGCGCCACACGGCTTCGGTGAGTCGGCCGGTGGCCGCGCAGATCCGGGCGGCGACGGTCTCGGCGTCGAGGTCCCACACGCCGAGCTGGCCGTTGTCGGTGACGACCATGAGCTGTTCGCCGCCTGGGTGCAGGGTCACCTGGCGGTCGCGGCCGTCGGCGGGCCCGAGTGGGCCGATGTATTTGCGTGGTGCGCGGGGGTCGTCGAGATTCCACAGGCCGGTCGTGCCGTCGTCGCTCGACACGGCCAGTTCGGAGCCGTCCGTCGACGCGGAGATCCAGCTGATCGGCCCGATTTCGGTGCGGACCGCGTCGACGAGCGGGGTGAACGTCTCCGGTGCTTCGGTGTCCCACAGCCCGAAGCGATCGCCTTTGGTGACGGCGACTGTTCGATTGTCGGGCAGAAATCGGGACGGCTGTAAAACGGTGGTGAGTTCCACGTCGACTTCGGCGATCAGACGTGGGTGCGCCGGGTCGTCCAGACTCCAGATCTGCCGGGTGTATTGCTGCCAATTGTCAGCCTGGTCGACGAGCATCACTTCGACCAGGCTGCCGTCGGGGCTGAAGCTGTCGCCGACGATCTTTCCGAAACTCGCGGTGATCGGCGACCCGAGGGGCTTGGGCGCCATGCGGTCGGCGACGTCCCACATCTGGACCGAGTCGGGGAAGGTCAGCAGCATCCGGTCGCCCTTGACGGTCGAGCTGTCGGCCTCGCCGGTCGGCCAGCTGGGCAGTGGTCGTGGATCACCCGGATCGTCGAGGTCGAAGAGGAGCCGCCGCTTGCCGCCCAGTTCGTGCAGGCTCAGTGTCCGTCCGTCCGGACTCAGAACAGGGTTCGACAGCGCCAGTACGTTCGGGATCGTGGTCAGCCGGGTCGGGCGACGCGGATCGGTGGTGTCCCAGACCCCGACGTCGCCGGTCCGGGTCACCATGGCCATCCGATCTCCGGCTCGATCGAACACCGGGCCCGAGGGCATACGGGGAATCACGTCGATCGTTGATCGAGGCAGTGTCCAGGTGCGCAGCAGGCCGTCGTGCCCCGCGCTGACGAGCACCGGCTCACCGGGGATGAAAAGCATCGACGTCGGTCCGCCGCTGCACAGGGAGATCCGGGCTTGTGGGCAGGCGGCCGGGCTCACCGAGAGGGCAGGGCCCGCTTGCACGGGCTGGGCCGGGTCGGAGATGTTCCACAGCCGGGCGGCCTCGTCGGATCCGGTGGCGAGGAGATTTCCGTCCTGGTGGAAAACGATCGAGGCCAGCACGTCGTTGTCGACGCGAGTCGAGGCACCGAAGGAGCGCGGGTGGTGCGGATCGGTGATGTCCCAGAGTTCGAACTGGCTCGACGGTGCGCTGCTGGTGCCCTTCGCGCCGTGCGTGCCGATGGCCAGGCGGGTGCCATCGGGACTGAGGGTGACCTCTTGGAGGAAGTCGCCTGCCGTCGTCGAGATCGGCGGTCCGAGTGGGCGTGCCGCCGTGGTGTCCCACAACTGCACGGTATCGGGGAGACCGGTGTCGAAGGTGACGGAGCCGACCGCGAGCACTGTGCCGCCGGGGCCGAATTCGATGGCGTGGTGGTCACCGGCCAGTGGACGGGTGACGGTGCGCGACGGCCGTGCCCGATCGCGGATATCCCAGAGTGTGAGTGTCGATGCCTCGACCGTGGCGAGTCGGGTTCCGCTCGAATCGATGGCGATCGTGTCGGCCCGGGGGGTATCGAGTGTGTGGATCAGACGCGGTGACTCGGGGTCGGCGAGATCCCACAGCTGGATACCGGAATCGCCGAGGGCGACCGCGTCGGTGCGGCCCGGGATGAAATCGAACTGGTGGGTTCGCGTGCCGAGCGAGGTGGTGATTCGGTGCGGTCGTGCGGGATCGCGCAGATCCCAGAAGGCGGTGTCGCCCGCGTAGTCGATCGAGACCAGTAGCGCGTCGGCCGGGCGATAGGCCAGCACGGAGATGCCTCGTTCGTGAGCGGGCACGGTGACGGCCAGTGGCGAATCCTGGGTGTTCAACAGTTGGGTGCGCGTCGCGTCGTCGGGCCGAATTCGATACGCGGCCAACAGGAACTGCGCCGAGATCGACGGATCGATGCTTCTCGTCCGATGGGCCGCGGCCACCAGTTCGGCGTAGTCGCGGTCCATGGCCCGCTGGTCGGCGAGCCTGCTGCGGTCGACGGCGATGACACCGGTGGCGAGCAGGGCGATTACGACCACGACCGCCCCGATTCGCCAGCGTCCGCCGATCCGCGCGGCCCGTCGGGAGGCCTGGAGGAAGGTGTGTACGCGCGGGCTGATCGAAGTGCGACCGGTGTGCTCGCCCGCGCTGTGGAGTCGGGTGCCCCGATACAGCAGTGCCGAATCATGGCCCGCTGCTTCCCATTCGGCCGCATCGTGCTCGAGCCGCTGACGAACCAGGTGCCCGACCCGGTCGGTGTCGATCCAGCCGCGCAGCCGGGGCCACGCGGTCAGCACGATCTCGTGGGAGAACTGCACCGAGCCCGCGTCGAGGGCGATCAGTCTGCTGGCCGCGAGGACCTCGAGCGCTTCCGCGGTGGCATCGGGATCGCCGCTGCGGCTGAGTAATTCGGCACGATCGACGGTCCGTCTGGTGTCGCGCGCGTCCTGACCGACCGTGACGAGCGAGCCGAGCAGTTCCCGCGCGGCGGTCTGCTGAGCCGGGGTGAGCTCGCTCCAGGCGAGTTCGGCGGTCTCGGCGACCGACCCCGCGACACCGCCTGCCTTGCGATAGCCCGCGACGGTGAGTTTGCGACCCTCGCGCTGCTGCCAGGTCGCGGCCATCACGTGCGACAGCAGTGGTAGCGCACCGGGGTCGTAGCCGTCGGTGCTGAGATGTCCGCCGAGCCCACGTAGCTCGGTGAGCACCAGCTCTTCCAGACCCGGCTCCAGCGTGATCCCGGCGGTGGACGCCGGTCCGGCGATCGCGCGTGTCACCTCGTCGATGGACATCGCGCCGAGCAGATAGTTGTTGTGCTGCAGGCTGTTTCGCAGCACGGGATAGTGCAGACAGTGTTCGTAGAAGTCGGCGCGTAGCGCAAGGACGACCGTCAGTGACGCGGGCAGGGCGGCGAGTGCGGCCAGGAATGTCGCGCGGTCGGCCTCGTCCTGGCACAGGGTGAACAGTTCCTCGAACTGGTCGACGATCAAGACCCGCAGGTCGTCGGTCAGCGTCGCGGCCAGTCCGGCGGTCGGCGTCGCACCCGGTGTCATGGTGGCGGCTGGCAGGTCGAGCGCCGGTCGCAAACCCGCCGCCAGCAGGGACGACTTGCCCGCACCGGACGCGCCGATCAGGACGGCGATGCCGGTGCTCACGCGAACCAGCTCGACGAATTCGGCGGTGGCCTGCTCGCGTCCGAAGAACATGGTGTGCTCCTCGGGTAGGTAGGCGCGCAGGCCGGGGTAGGGGCAGGTGTCGCCGTCGCCCGCGGCCGCCGTCCAGGTGACCGATTCCTGCCAGAGCTGTCGCCATTCGTGCGGGTCGGCGAGTCTGCGCGGTAGGTCGCGCTTGGCCTTCTCGGTCAGCTCGACGAGCGTGAGCACCACCGGCAGCAGCGATTCGAAGCGAGCGGGCACATTGCGCCCGGCCTTCCAGTCACTGATCCGCTGGGGTGACGGCGTGCCGGCCTGGGTGCCGCGCATGCGCCGCTCGGTGGCCGCGGCGACCCGGCGCAAGGTCGGATTGCCCGCCGCGGCATAGAGTTCGGCGAACCGCTGGGCGAAAAGCACACGCGGTGAAGAACTCTGCGCGTCACTGTTGGTCAAGGAACCCCCCGTTCGATGAAAACGACCGAGGGCCATGGTATTCGGCTGGACCGGGACCCGGCGAGTTCGCCGGGTCCCGGTTCAGCTCACAGGAACATGGTGTCGCCGAAGATCGAGTTCGTCGCGCGCACCTGTCCGGTGCTCGCGGTGACCGTCGCCCACGAGTAGATGTTGAGCGGTCCGCCGCAGTTGCCGACCATCAGATGGAAGTCCCGGTTCACCAGATAGGTGGTGCCCGACCCGAGCGGCATGGATCCCACATCGATCTTCTTGATCTCGCCCGGCGCGAGCGACAGGCTCAGATCCAGACCCGCCGAGATCGAGGGACCGATGTCGGCGGACACGTCGGGTCCGGACGAGCCGAATCCGATGGTGGCCCCCGCACCGACCGAGATGCCGCCGTCGAGCCCGACCGACAGGGTCAGGTCCACCGCGCAGGCGACGAGATAGCCGGAGGTGAGGTCACCGGTCGCGCCGGGCGGGGCGGTGACGTAGGCGGTGTTGTCCAGGAATACCTCGCGATTGGTCGGCATCGCGTTGAGCGGGGGCACCAGCCGGTAGGACTCCTCGGTGTGGCCGAGGGTGAGTTCGAAGCCGTCGGGCCCGTGGTAGGTCGTCTCGTGCGGTGCCATCGGCGACGCCGAGGCGATCGGTGTGAGCCCGATGGTGCTCAGTCCGATGGTGGCGGCACCCAGCACGGTGGTGAAGATGTTCACGTGTTCCTCCCCTGAAGCGGCGGCCGTAATTCCGGCCTGCCATCAACGTAGGAAAACCCTCTGCGGCCGGGCTTTCGGAGCGGCCGCGCATCGGCTTAAAAGGCCTGCTGAGGACTCCGCGGCGGGGTTTCCGGTCCGGCGATCCGGCGCCACCGGACCTGTTCGTCACCGGCGCGGGCATCCGCCCTGGTAGGGACTGATTTCTGTCCGGACCGGACGGCTCGCGCCCAGGTCAGCGCCGAATCGCCGACATCGGGGACGAGATCAGGGACTTTCCTGATGTCAGCACCCCGCCCCGCGTGCCACTATCGAGAGCATGGATCCGTCTGTTTCCGCCCGCACTGCCGCCCAGGGGTCTGCCACCCCACCCGGGCCCGGCGCCGCCGCCGGGAACAACGCCCCCAACTACCAGGCCCCCGCGGGCGGCAGCGGTGCGAATGCGAGCGACGGCGTCGCGCCCGGCTACCGGCCAGTGGGCAATGGTGCCGTTGCCGGCTATCGGCCTGTCGCAGGCAACAGTGCTGTCGGCTCGACGGTCGGAGGGGGCGGGTATGGGGCGGGCTACCAGCCGATGGCCGGTAACGGTGCCATCGGTAACGGCGCGAGCAGCCCCGCGCCTGGCCATCAGCCTGGAATCGGCACAGGGGCGGCCGCGAATCGGCCGCGTGGTTCGGCGGGACCTTCCGATGGGCCGGGGGCCGCGGCGGATCCGCGGTTCGGGGGACATCGGCTACGCGACCGTTTCGTAGGGCGCGAGCCGGTGGTCTATGGAGCGCCGCAGCAATACATTCCGCCCCAGCAGTACCGGACAGCGCCGGGCTATCCGCAGGGCTACGGCGTGCCTCGCGGCTATCGGCCGATGCTGCCTGCCCCCGGCCCCGAACCGACGGGTGCGCCCTTGCCCGAGACTCCGCGCTTGGTCCGCCGTAGCGGTGGTCGGGTAGTCGGTGGTGTCGCGGGTGGTCTGGCCGACCATCTCGGTGTCGACGTGATCAAGGTGCGGCTGGCGTTCGTGTTGCTGTCCGCGCTGGTCGGTGCGGGGCTGGTGGCGTACGGGCTGCTGTGGATCTTCACTCCCGGTGGCGCGGACGCCGTGAAACCGACCGGTGACGAGCGCAGGCAGGCCATCGGGCTGGCCTTGCTCGGGCTCGGGCTCGCGGTCACGGTGGGCTGGTTGTTCCAGGGGACCGCGGCGAAGGTGATCGTGCCGATCGTGGTGGTCGCGGTGGGTGCCGCGCTGGTGTGGCGCGAATACGATGTCGCCGCGCCGGGTCCACGGGCGCTGTTCGGGCTGCCCGCGCGACCCTCGGTGGTCACCTGGTCGCGGATCGTGGCCGGGGCGACGCTGATCGTGGTCGGGCTCGGTGTGGTGGTGCTGGCCAGGATCGATCTCAGCTCGCTCGGGTCGGCGCTGATCGCGGTGGCGGTCACCCTGGTGGGCGCGGGTCTGCTCACGGTGCCGTTGTGGTTGCGCATGGTTCGCGCGCTCAATGCCGAGCGCGGCGCCCGCATCCGCAATGAGGAACGCGAGGAGATCGCCTCCCATCTGCACGATTCGGTCCTGCAGACACTCGCGCTGATCCAGCGTCAGGCCGAGGATCCGCAAGAGGTGCTCCGGCTGGCCCGCAGTCAGGAGCGCGAACTGCGCAAGTGGCTCTTCGACGACACCGCACCCGCCCAGTCCAGCCTGGCCACCGCGCTGCGCACCATCGCGGGCGAGGTGGAGGACCAGCACGGGGTGAAGGTCACCCCGGTCGTCGTCGGCGATGTCGCGATGGACCCCGGCGACACCGGCGCCGGCCTGCCCAAGGAACATTTCACCGCCCTGCTCGGCGCTACCCGCGAGGCACTGGTGAACGCCGCCAAGCACGCCGACGTCCCCGAGATCGACCTGTACGCCGAGACCGAACCCCACCAGGTGAGCATCTTCGTGCGCGACCGCGGCGCCGGTTTCGACGTGTCCGCGGTCCCGGCCGACCGGCGCGGGGTGGCCAAGTCGATCTGTGCCAGAATCGAGCGCCGTGGCGGCACCGCCGAGATCGACTCGACGATCGGCCGTGGCACCGAAGTACGGATTGTCATGCCGCGCACCGACTCCGGTACCTCCGAGCCGGACGAGGGCGCGAGCGGCGTCGCGTCGGACCAGGTCGCGGGCGACTCCGCAGGACCGGGCGGAATCGCGACCGAGGCCGAAACATCTGTACCAGGCCCCGTCGACGCGCCGACCACCCCACTGCGCCCCGATGATCGCGCGTCGACGCGGGACCACCCAGCCGATCACTGAGCGCGACCCGAGCCGATTTCGGCGCCAGGACACCGCGGTGTGGTACCGATGACAGCAGGTCGATCGACACGGTTCGAATGAGGAGTCTGGTAGTGAGTGTTCGGGTTTTCCTGGTCGACGATCACGCGGTTTTCCGGTCGGGGGTACGGGCAGAGCTGAGCCGGGAGACCGACATGGAGGTCGTCGGTGAGGCGGGCGCGGTGGCCGAGGCGGTGGCCGGGATCGATGCCGCGAAGCCGGACGTGGTGCTGCTGGATGTGCACATGCCCGATGGCGGTGGGGTGGCGGTGCTGAGCGGGATCGCCACGGGGCCGGTGTGTTTGGCGTTGAGTGTGTCCGACGCGGCCGAGGACGTGATCGCGGTGATCCGGGCGGGGGCGCGCGGGTATGTCACCAAGACGATTTCCGGTGCGGAGCTTGCCGACGGTATTCGCCGGGTCGCGGGTGGGGACGCGGTGTTCAGTCCGCGGCTGGCTGGCTTCGTGCTCGACTCGTTCACCGGGCGCTCGCCGGTTCCCGAGCCGCCGCTCGATCCCGAGCTGGACTCGCTCACCCCGCGTGAGCTGGAAGTGCTGCGCTTGCTCGCCCGCGGTTACACCTATCGGGAGATCGCCGAATCCTTGTTCATCTCGGTGAAGACCGTCGAGACGCACGCGTCGAATGTGCTTCGTAAGACACAACAGTCGAACCGGAACGCGCTGACTCGGTGGGCTCATCGGCGCCGCATCGAGTGAAGCGGTAGGGCCGCGGCGCTACATCACGGCGATGATGATGGCGATCAGGATGATCAAGCCGATCAGTACGCCTGCGCCGATGGCGAGGGGGGCGCCGTTGGGGAGGTTGTCGATGAAGCTGCCGGTGCGCTGTGGGGGCGCGGCGGCGGTGGCGGCGAGGGGGGCGCGGTGCGGGCGCGGGAGCGGGGCGGCGTTGGGGCTGCGCAGGCCGCTCGCGGAGTTGCGGGTGGACCAGGCGGGGATGGTGCTGTCCTCGGTGCGCAGCGGCACACCGAGGATGTAGGCGCCGGTGCCGGGTCCGAAGGCGGCGGTGAGGATTTCGTCGCGAGCCTCGGCCATGGTGGGGCGACGCTGGGGGGCGGGCTCGAGCATGTGCAGCAGGGGCTGGGTGAGGATGCCGCTGCGGGTGGGCGGGATGATCCGGCCCATCGCGGCCTTGGCGACGACGTCGTTCTCGTCGGAGTCGAAGCCGAACGGCGGCTGGCCTTCCAGCGCGGTGTAGAGGGTGGCGCCGAGGGAGAACACGTCGCTGGCCTCGGTGGGCCTTGCGCCGCGCGCGACCTCGGGCGGGAGGTAGGCCGGGGTGCCGGTGATCACACCGTCGGGTTCGTCACCGTGCGTGTCGCCCGCGCCGCGCGAGATGCCGAAGTCGCTGAGTTTGGCCAGACCGATGCTGTTGCCGCGGTCGGCGACGAGGATGTTGCCTGGCTTGATATCGCGGTGCACGATGCCGGCGGCGTGCGCGGCGGCGAGCGCGTCGGCCACCTGCGCGCCGATCTGGGCGACCTCGACCGCGGGCAGCGTGTCGACCAGCGCGAGCGCCTTGGCCACGCTGCGCGAGGGTAAGTACTCCATGACGAGCCACGGCTCGCCCGCCTCGATCACCACATCGTGCACGGCCACGGCGTGCACGTGCGACAGCTTGGCGGCCACCCGGCCCTCGTGCACGATGCTGCTGCGCACCTGCTCGGCCTCGGCCGCGCTCAGTCCCGCGGTGGACAGCACCTGCTTGATCGCGACTTCCCGGTTCAGCAACCGATCGGTCGCGAGCCAGACCGCACCCATGCCACCCCCACCCAGCTTGGATTGCAGGCGGTAGCGACCCGCGACCAGGTAGTCGGGGCCGATATGGGGACGAGCACGTTCGGTCACGGGTGCGAGGGTAGCCGAAACCGGCGCTGACTGGCCGGGATCCCGGTCAGAGTCCGCCCGGACCAGCTCCGCGCGGCTCGGTTGTTCGCGGCACCGGAGGCTGGGCGTCCCTCGCGGTGGACACGGGGAGGGGTGGGTGTCACGCTGGTCGCTATCGAACGTATATTCGAATACGATCGATAGCTGGAACGGTGCTGCCGTTTCGGCGCAGGGCGGTTTTCCGCTCGCGGGTCCATCGTGGAAGTAGGTGGTGTTGATGGGTTCGGAAGCGTTGTCGCCCGATCCGGGCATGCTCGACGAGCTGCGAAGGCGGATGGCCGCGGTGCCGGGACGTGGTGAGTCCGCGACCGGTCATGTACCGCGTGAACAGCCATTACGCCGCGATCTGTTGCCGGTACCGCCGCCGCTGGCCGACTTGCTGCCCGACGGTGGGCTGCCCAAAGGCGCGGTGGTCGCCTATACCGGCGCGCACTCCCTGCTGTCCGGGCTGCTCGCCGCGGTCACCGGAAACGGGGGGCACGCGGCAGTGGTCGGCCTGCCCCGGCTCGGTTTGCTGGCCGCCGCGGAAATGGGCGCCCAGCTGTCCCACCTGGCGGTGATCGCCGACCCAGGCCCCGACCCCGCCGAGGTGGCCGCGGTCCTGCTCGACGGCCTCGACCTGGTGGTTCTCGGTCTCGGTGGGCTGGTTGTCCCGCCGTCTCGGTGCCGGGTCCTCGCCGCCCGCGCCCGCAACCGCGGCGCCACCCTGGTCGTCGCGGGCGAATGGGCCAACCCGACCCTGCGCCTCGACTCCCGCGTCACCGGCTACCGAGGTCTCGGCCCCGGTCGCGGCCGCCTGCGCTCGGTCTGTCTCGACGTGCGGGTCAGCGCCAAGGCGGGCCAGACCCGCCACGGCCGCATGGACCTGTGCGCCCAGGCAGGCCGCACCGAATGGCGGCCTCGTGAAACCGTCACCCGCACCACCGAGGTCACCGCATTACACGAGGCTGTGTCGTGATCCCGTTACCCGGTTCTGACCGATGGGCGTGAGGGAGCCGCTCAGTCGGAAAACTGACTGGCCGCGGCCGGATTACACGAAAATGCCGGGCACACACCGCAGTAGCGGTGGGCATCTGGGTCGGTGGTGTCGTGGCGCGCGCTGATCGGGTGGTGGCGGTGTGGTGCCTGGATTGGCCCGCGGTGGCGGCGGCCGCGGTGGCGGGGGTGTCGGCGGATCGGCCGATCGCGGTGTTGCGGGGGAATTCGGTGGTGGCGTGTTCGGCGATCGCGCGGGCCGAGGGGGTGCGGCGGGGGATGCGTAGGCGGGATGCGCAGGGCTGCTGTCCGGAACTTGTTGTTGTGCAGGATGACCCGGATCGGGATGCGCGATTGTTCGAGCCGGTGGTCGAGGCTGTCGACGCGACGGTGCCGGGGGTGGAGGTATTGCGGCCGGGGCTCATCGTGCTCGGGTCGCGCGGTGCCACACGGTATTTCGGCTCGGAGGAGGCGGCGGTGGTGCGGTTGATCGATGCGGTCGCCGTGACGGGAGCCGAGGCACAGATCGGGATCGCCGATGCCATGTCGACGGCGGTGATCGCGGCCAAGCGCGGCACGATCGTGGCACCGGGGGAGGGTGCGCGGTACCTCGCCCCGCTCCCGGTCTCGGAGCTCGCGCTGGAACCGAGCCTGGCCGCACCCGAGCGCAAGGAATTGACGGACCTGTTGCGCCGCTTGGGTTTACGCCGCGTCGGCGATTTCGCGCGTCTGTCTCCGGCCGAAGTGGCCTCCAGGTTCGGCGCCGACGCCGTCCTCGCCCATCGCACTGCTCGCGCCCTGCCCGAACGTCCACCGTCGGCGCGCCGCCCCGCCCCGGAACTGACCGTCGAGCTGGCCTGCGACCCACCCATCGACCGGGTCGACGCGGCCGCCTTCGCGGGCAGGCAACTGTCCACCCGGCTGCACGCGGTGCTGTCGGCGGCGGGCGTGGCCTGCACCCGGCTCGCCGTGACCGCGCGCACCGAGACGGGTGAGGAGCTGACCAGGATCTGGCGCTGCGCCCGCCCCCTCACCCCCGCCGACACCGCCGACCGCGTCCGCTGGCAACTCGACGGATGGCTCACCCGCCGCGCGCGCCCCACCGGCCCGATCGTCGCGCTCACGCTGGAACCGGTGGAGGTGGTCGCCGCCGGCGCCCTGCAACTCGGCCTGTGGGGCGGCGAGGGCGAGGAGACCGAACGTGCCCGCCGTGCCCTTGTCCGGGTGCAGGGACTGCTCGGCGGCGAAGCGGTCCGCATCGGCGTGCTCAGCGGCGGCCGTGGTCCCGCCGAACGCATCACGATGATCGCCCTCGGCGACGAACTGACCCCCGCCGCCGACCCCACCCAGCCCTGGCCCGGCCGCCTCCCCGAACCCGCCCCCACCCTGCTCCTGCTGCACCGCCCGGTCGTGCACCTGACCGCCGCCGACGGCACCCACGTCCGGATCACCGACCGAGGCCTGTTCACCGCCACCCCCACCCGCCTGCGCTGGGGCCGCAAGGAATGGGCACTGCTCGGCTGGGCGGGCCCGTGGCCGGTCATCGAACGATGGTGGTCCACCGCCGAACCCGCCGCCATTGCCGTGCGCGTCCAGGTCCAACTCGATGCCGACCCCACCGAGATCCGCGCTGTCCTCCTCGTCTACGACGCGACGCTATGGCACGCCGAGGGCGTCTACGAGTAGCCCTCGGTTCTAGAGTGAAACGACGCCTGTCCGGGATCTGCCCCGGAAGGCTCGGTCGCGGGAGGAGCGCTGTGAACCCATTCGAGGGCATGTTGTGTACGGCGGCCGCTGCCGACATTCCGCTTCTCGGTACCGCGGGGCACTTCACCGGCTGGCTGTGTATCGAGCATCCCGGCGCGTGGGGTGGTGATGTGATCGGTGACGAGGTGCTCGGCTCGGAGATCACCGCGGAACTGGCGGCGCGGACATCGGCTGCGCAGGTTCGGCCGACGCTGATCCGTCGTCCCGGCCGCAACGAGTTCACCGGTACACGCACCGTGCTGCTGGCCAGTTCGCGGCCAGCGGGGTCCTGGTGTGAACGGTTCGAGATCACCGACTTGCGCCAGCTCTTCGATATAGACCTGCATCTCGTCAACGGGTCGGCCCCGGGAGTCGGTGTGCGGGTAGATGACTCGGTGGTCCTGGTCTGCGCCCACGGCAAACGTGACCAGTGCTGTGCCCGGTTGGGCCGCCCGATCGCCGCGGCCATGGCCGCCGATTACCCGGGCCGGGTCTGGGAGGCCTCGCACACCGGTGGTCACCGCTTCGCCCCCGCGGTCGTCCTGCTTCCTTCCGGCCTCACCTACGGTCGCGTCGACGCCCCCGCCGCCAAGGCGATGCTCGAAGCGGCCGACGTCGACGAGGTCTCCCTGACCGGCCTCCGCGGCCGCAGCTGCTACCCCCCGATCGCCCAGCTCGCCGAAGTGGCTGTGCGCGAACGGGTCCCGGCCGACGCCACCGACCTCACCGTCCACCCCGACCCGGCTCCCACCCACGACCCGACCCTGGCCGGCGCCGCCATCGTCACCCACCGCGACGGCCGCCGCTGGCGCGTCACCGCCCGCACCGTCGCCGCCTCCCCTCGCCAAGCCAGCTGCGGCGCCGCCCCCAAACCGGCCACCTACCTGGAAACCGCCGCGGTGGAACCACTCCCGGAGACTTCCCACTCCGAACTCTGACGCGCGTTGGGAACCGGCGTCATCGCCGGGCTACCAGTGGGTGCCGGGGACCCAGCGGGCCGCGCGGCGCAGGGCAGTGCCGGTGGCTTTGCGGGCTGCCGACGGAGTCTTCGGATGAGCTGGAATCGCTACCTCGGTCGGCTCGACCGATTCCCCTTTGGCCGCAGGGGAATCCGGGAGAGCGCGGTAGTAGCGGTGCAGGATGCGGTCGCGGAGTTTGGGGGTGAGGATGCCGCCGTATTCGGCGAGCGTGCCGAGGGGGACGTCGATGCGTTTGGGCCGTTCGGTGAGGGCGCGGACGATCGTGCCCGCGGCCCATTCGGGGGATTCGGAGGGGCCCTGTTCGCCGCTGGGGGCGATCATCGGCGTGCGCACCAACGGCATGTGGATAGTGGTGAAAGTGACTCCATCGGCGAGGGTTTCGACCGCGGCCACCTCGGTGAACTTGTCCAGGGCCGCTTTGCTGGCGAGATAGGCGGCGAAGCGGGGGGTAGCCACTTGGACGCCGGCGCTGGAGATATTGACGATGTGGCCGAAGCCGCGTTCGCGCATCTGCGGCAGCAGCGCCAAGGTCATCCGCAGGGCGCCGAAGTAGTTGACCGCCATGGTGCGTTCGAAGTCGTGCAGGCGGTCGGTGGAGCGGTGGATGGCGCGGCGGATGGACCGGCCCGCGTTGTTGACCAGCATGTCGACGTGGCCGTGCTGGTCGAGAATGGCCTTGACGGCCGCATCAACGGATTCGGAATCGGTGACATCGCACGGATAGCCGTAGGCCCGCCCGCCCGCGTCGACGATCTCGGCGACCACCTCGGCCAGTTCGTCGGCGCGGCGCGCCAGCAGGAACACGACACCGCCCTTGTCGGCGACCGAGAGCGCGGCGGCCCGCCCGATTCCGGACGACGCGCCGGTGATCACGACATGCCTGCCGGTGAGATCGCGCCGCCGACGGCCTTGTTCACCTGGAGAAACCTGAGACATCACTGCTCCTTCGCAGCTCGTTTCCTCGAACTTACTCCGAAGTAAGTTCGAGGGCTAGACCCTCCAGGAAACTCGAAAATATGTTCGAACGCCTCTCGCTATTATTCGAACGTATGTGCGATACTGGTGTACATGGCGGACGATCGGATGGCGGACATCTATGCCGCGGTGCGGCTCGGCGGTGGCGACCCGGATGCGGCGCGCGCGGCGCTGACCAGGCTGTGGAGCGAAATAGGGGAAGGCGGCGACCCGTTGCATCGCTGCGTGGTGGCGCATCACCTGGCCGATGTGCAGGAGTTGCCGGAGGGTGCGTTGCTGTGGGATCAGCGGGCGCTGGCCGCGGTGTTCGGGCCGGGCATTCCGCTCGATGAGGGGCTGCGTGGGTTCCTGCCCTCGCTGTATCTGAACCTGGCCGACAGTCATCGCCGCGTCGGTGACTTCGAGATGGCGCGGATGCAGTTGGCGATCGCGCGCGGGCACCTGGATGTGCTCGCCAACGATGCCTACGGCGCGGTGATCCGCCAGGGTCTCGGGCATGTGGAGGCGGCGCTGGAATCGCGATCGATGGAGCGTTTGCCCGCGAGTTGAGTTGTGCGACAAGGGGAAAGGGGTGCGGTGATGCGGGGGTCGTGAGAGGAGTGGGTGCATGGGCTGGAGCAACGGTCCGCCGACCTGGTCGGAGCTGGAACGAGTGCTCTCGGGCAAGCCGAGTGGCAGGCCGGCCGAAGAGATGCACCCTGGCGACGGCGGCGACAGTCCGGCCTGGTCGCGCAAACGCGGCGAGTACCACGCCGCCGAGCTCGACCGGCCGACCGGCCCGACGGTGCCCTACGCGGAGCTGCACACCCACTCCGCCTACAGCTTCCTCGACGGCGCGAGCCAGCCGGAGGAGCTGGTGGAGGAGGCGGTGCGGCTCGGTCTGGAAGCGCTCGCGCTCACCGACCACAACGGGTTCTACGGGACCGTCCGGTTCGCCGAGGCGGCCAGGGAATGGGGAATGCCAACGGTTTTCGGTGCCGAACTGTCACTGGGAACCGATGCGAAGGCGGCGCCGGGCCGAGGGGATGCGGTCCGGCGCCGTTCTGTACCTCGGGGCGGAGTGCGTTTCACGCCGGGCACCGGGCGGGCGGAGGTGCGCGAAGCCGGTGTCGATGCGCCGGACTCGGTGCCGCGCACGGGTTCTCCCGACCCGGACGGTCCGCACCTGCTGATCCTCGCCAAGGGGCAGGAAGGGTATCGGCGGCTGTCGCGGGAGATGACGGCGGCGCACATGGCCGCGGGGGAGAAGGGGGTGGACCGTCCGGTTCGCCGAGGCGGCCAGGGAATGGGGAATGCCAACGGTTTTCGGTGCCGAACTGTCACTGGGAACCGATGCGAAGGCGGCGCCGGGCCGAGGGGATGCGGTCCGGCGCCGTTCTGTACCTCGGGGCGGAGTGCGTTTCACGCCGGGCACCGGGCGGGCGGAGGTGCGCGAAGCCGGTGTCGATGCGCCGGACTCGGTGCCGCGCACGGGTTCTCCCGACCCGGACGGTCCGCACCTGCTGATCCTCGCCAAGGGGCAGGAAGGGTATCGGCGGCTGTCGCGGGAGATGACGGCGGCGCACATGGCCGCGGGGGAGAAGGGGGTGCTGCGGTACGACCTTGACGCGCTCGCCGCGTCGGCGGGCGGGCACTGGCACGTTCTCACCGGCTGCCGAAAAGGTCACCTGCGCACCGCACTCGAGCACGACCTGAGTGCCGGTGACACACAATTACCGAAAGCCGAAGCGGCGCTGCGGGATCTGATCGAACGATTCGGCGCCGACCGGGTGAGTGTGGAACTCACCCATCACGGCATCGCCACCGATGACGAGCGCAACGCACTGCTGGTCGCGTTGGCCGATCGGCTCGATGTTCCCGTACTCGCCACCACCGGTGCGCATTTCGCCTCGCCCACGCAGCGTCGCCGAGCGATGGCGCTGGCCGCGATCCGGGCAAGGAGCAGTCTCGACGAGATGGCGGGCTGGCTCGCGCCCACCGGCGGCGCGCATCTGCGTTCGGGCGCGGAGATGGCGCAGTTGTTCGCCGAGTACCCGCACGCGGTGGCGAACGCGGTGGCGCTGGCTCGCGAATGCGCGTTCGACCTGGGGTTGATCGCCCCGAAGCTACCCCCGTTCGACGTGCCCGCAGGCCGCGACGAGAACTCGTGGCTGCGCGAGCTCGCCCTGCGCGGTGCCGCCGAGCGTTACGGCCCGCCGGAGCGGAATCCGCAGGCGTACCGGCAGATCGAGCACGAACTCGCGGTGATCGAGAAGATGAACTTCCCCGGTTATTTCCTGGTGGTGCACGACATCGTCGAGTTCTGCAAGCAGAGCGACATCCTGTGCCAGGGCAGAGGTTCGGCCGCCAACTCCGCGGTCTGCTACGCCATCGGTATCACCAATGTCGATCCGGTCGGCAACAATTTGCTGTTCGAACGGTTCCTCTCACCTGAGCGCGACGGACCGCCCGACATCGACGTCGACATCGAATCCGACCGGCGCGAGGAGGCCATCCAGCACGTCTACGCCAAGTACGGGCGCGACTATGCCGCTCAGGTGGCGAACGTGATCACCTATCGCGGCAAGTCCTCGGTGCGCGATGCCGCACGCGCGCTGGGCTTTTCGCCCGGCCAGCAGGACGCGTGGAGTAAGCAGGTGAGCCGCTGGTCCGGCGTGGCTGCCGAGACGGGCACCGACATCCCGGACGCGGTGCTCGAACTCGCGGGCGAACTCGACGGTCTACCACGGCATCTGGGTATTCACTCCGGCGGCATGGTGATCTGCGATCGGCCGATCGCCGACGTGTGCCCGGTGGAGTGGGCGCGGATGGCCGGTCGCAGCGTGCTGCAATGGGACAAAGATGATTGCGCCGCAGTCGGTTTGGTGAAGTTCGATCTGCTCGGCCTCGGCATGCTCTCGGCCCTGCACTACATGATCGACCTGGTGCACGAGCACAAGGGCGAGAAGGTCGAACTGCACGCGCTCGATCTCGCCGAAGCCGGTGTCTACGAGATGCTCTCGCGTGCCGACTCGATCGGAGTGTTCCAGGTGGAGTCGCGTGCGCAGATGGCGACACTGCCCCGGCTGAAGCCGCGCGAGTTCTACGACCTGGTGGTGGAGGTGGCGCTGATCCGGCCCGGCCCCATCCAGGGCGGCTCGGTGCACCCCTACATCCGCAGGCGCAACGGCAAGGAGGCGCCGGTCTGCGACCATCCCGCGCTGGAGAACTCGCTCGCCCGCACTCTCGGCATTCCGTTGTTCCAGGAACAGCTGATGCAGATGGCCATCGACGTCGCCGGGTTCAGTCCCGCCGAAGCCGACCAGCTGCGCCGCGCCATGGGTTCCAAACGCTCGCCGGAGAAGATGGAACAGCTGAAGGACCGCCTCTACCAGGGCATGCGCGACCTGCACGGCATCACCGGCGACCTCGCCGACCGCATCTACGAGAAGCTCTACGCCTTCGCCAATTTCGGCTTCCCCGAAAGCCATTCACAGAGTTTCGCCTCGATCGTGTTCTATTCGTCGTGGTTCAAGCTGCACCATCCGGCCGCGTTCTGCGCCGGGCTGTTGCGCGCGCAGCCGATGGGTTTCTACTCACCGCAGTCGCTGGTCGCCGACGCCCGTAGGCACGGTGTGCGCGTGCACGGCCCCGATATCAACGCCAGCCGCGCCGAGCCCACCCTCGAGAACGCGGGCACCGAGATCCGGCTCGGCCTGTCGGGCGTGCGCCACATCGGCACCGACCTCGCCGACCGCATCATCGCCGACCGCGACGAACACGGCCCCTTCACCTCGATGCTCGACCTCACCGGCCGGGTGGAACTCACTGTCGCGCAATCGGAATCGCTCGCGACCGCAGGGGCGCTGGACGTTCTGGTCGATACCGAACCGCGCCACGACGACACCGCGAATGGTCGCGTCGCACCACCGAGCGGGCTCGTCGCGGGCGACGGTCACGGTGGGATCGCGGCTGTTCAGGACCCCGACGCCGTGCCGGATCACCGTTTTGTGCAACGGGATTCGCGCGGTAGCAGCGTGCGACGGGCGGCGTTGTGGGCAGCGGGTGCGGCGGCCGTGGAGCGTCCCGATCGCCTACCCGGCACGGGTCCCGCCACCGTCGCCCCGTCCCTGCCCGGCATGAGCGCACTCGAACTCGCCGCCGCCGACGTCTGGGCAACCGGTATCTCGCCCGATACCTATCCGACCGAATTCCTTCGCGCCCATCTGAATTCGCTCGGTGTCGTCCCAGCCTGCGACCTACTGCTCGTCGAAGACGGCGCCCGCATCCTGGTGGCAGGCGCTGTCACCCACCGCCAGCGCCCCGCCACCGCCGCGGGCGTCACCTTCCTCAACCTCGAAGACGAGACCGGCATGGTCAACGTCGTCTGCTCGGTCGGCCTGTGGACCCGCTACCGCCGCCTCGCGCAGAGCGCCACCGCCCTGCTCATCCGCGGCCGTATCCAGAATGCCGAAGGCGCCGCCAGTCTTGTCGCCGACCACCTCGAACATCTCGACCTGCGAATCGTCGCCCGATCCCGCGACTTCCGCTGATCTCGCGGTAACCCCGTTGGTATCTTGGGAATTGGGGGTACAGCATGAACGCGCATGTTCGGCAGGAGTCGGAGTCCGCGGGGCCGGTGCTGGTCGCACGACGGACCACGTTCTTCGTGCTGATCGGGGATCTGGTTGTCTCGCTGCCGTCGATCGTGCTCAGCGGATGGCTCATCTGGGCATTGTCGGCGCAGGTCGGGGACTGGCTCGTGGTCATCGCCGCGCTGGTGTGGCCGGTATCGGGCGCGTGCGTTCTGCTCGTCGGTGTCCTGGTCGCCGGTGCGACAGCACAGGCCAACCGGTCCGCGTCGCCCGAGCACGCGGAAGTGGACGACGCGTGGGCGGCGGTCGCCGTCGTTGCCCGGATCGACGGTTCTCGCTATACGCCATGGGTTTACGACCTCGTATCGGTGAACGGAGAGGCGTACGGATACGCGACTGCGGGCCGACACGTCGTCGTGACCCGGCATGCTTTCGACGTGCTCACGCGAGGGGAACTGCAGGCAGTACTCGCGCACGAGTTGGGCCATCACTTGCTGGGACAAATGTGGTTACGGCGGCTGATCAAGTGGTATCGAAGTCCTGCCGACCTGCTCTTCAAGCTCGCTGTGGAAGTTGTGTCCAGGGTCGCGTTGTTGGTGCAGATCGGGCCTCGGTGGATCGCCCACCGACTGTATCGGGGGCCTCGGCCGGTCATCCTCCTCGGCGTGCTGGTGGTCGCCATCGTGCCGACCGCAGCCGTCCTCGGCTCGGGTTGGGCGCTTCTCGCCGTGTCGACCCGGTTTCTCGGGCTGCCGACCACACTGGTCGTGGTGGTGGTCCTCGTCGCGCAGCCCTTCGCGCGAGCCAGGCTGTCCCAGTGGCAGGAGTACGGTGCCGACCGAGTAGCAGTGGAACTCGGCTACGGCCAGGATCTTCGCGGTGTACTACGACGACAGCAGGCGGACTGGGACGCTACCCCTGCCGAGAATCGCCTACTGGCTCCCTTGATTCATACCCACCCGTCGCCCGAGAACCGCCGCCGCGCGGTCGAAGCGCTCGAACTTCAACGGCACCGGGCAACGGCCGACGATCAGCCGTCATGACCAGGTCGCGCGAGCGCGCCCGCTCCGGCTCTCCCACGCACTACGCTGCGAGCATGCGCAAGCTTGCCGTGGTGATGATCGCGTTGCTCGGACTCGTGTTCCTGGTCGGGTGTGGCGATGACGACAGCGAGGACCATGCCGGTAAGGCGTCCTCGCCCACCGTCATGGGTGGGCCGGCTCCCGCGGTGGCACCCGGGTTCCGGGAGGGCGCTCCGCAGCAGGACAGTCCGGCGCCGACGGATCAGTCGAATCGGAAAGAGGTGATCACCGGATCGGTGGATGTCACCTCCGGCGATCCGATCGCCGCCGCCGGGACTGTCACCGAGCAGGTTCGCGCGGTCGACGGGCGGATCGACAGCCGGACCGAACAGCCCGGCACCGACAAGCGCGCCGCGCGGGCCGTGCTCAGTGTGCGGGTGCCCGCCGATAAGACCGATGCCTTCATCACCGGGCTCGGTGGGGTCGGCACGGTGACCAGGGTCAGCACCAACCGCGACGATGTCACCATGCAGTGGCAGGACCTCGACGCCCGCATCAGGGCATTGCAGGCCTCCGTCGATCGGTTGAAGGCGCTGATCACCGGCGCCACCAACACCGCTGATCTGATCGCCGCCGAGGAGGCGCTGTCGAGCAGGCAGGGTGAACTCGACAGCCTCACCGCGCAGAAGCGCAGCCTCGACGATCAGGTCGCGTTCTCGACGCTCACCATCACCCTCACCGCCGATGACAAGAACGCCCCCGGCGACCCGGACAACTTCTGGGACGGCATCGTCGCGGGCTGGCATTCGCTGATCGACTGGCTGCAGGACGCGATCGTCTTCGTCGGCAAGGCCCTCCCGTGGCTCGGCTTCCTCGCGGTGATCGGTGGATTGCTCTACGCCGCACTGCGATTGCTGCGCAGGCGCCGCACCGGCGCGCACGCGACCACCGCCCCGGCAGCCACGACCCCGCCGCCCGCCGCCCCGGCAACCACCACATCCGGCGCCACCGCATCCAGCACGGCAGCATCCGAAAAGGAGACGCCCGGTGCCCACAGTGCGGGCGACGATCAAACCGAACAGCCGTAAAGGTCCACTCGTCGAAACCGCGGAAGACGGCACCCTCACCCTCTACGTCCGCGCCCCGGCCGTCGAAGGTAAGGCCAACAAGGCCGCGATCGAACTACTGGCCGAACACTTCGGCGTCGCCAAGTCCGCTGTCCGGCTGACCGCGGGCGCGACCTCACGGTTCAAGCGCTTCGACATCGACTGAGTCAGACCGCGCCGGGAAAGCCCAGCTGCCGCCACGCCTCGTACACCGACACCGCCGCCGCGTTCGACAGATTCATCGACCGCCGCCCCGGCAGCATCGGAATGCGCACCTGCTCGGTGATCTGCGGATCGGCCAGCACTTCCTCGGGCAGCCCGGTGGGCTCGGTGCCGAACAGCAGCGCGTCGTTGTCGCGATAGGCGACATCGGTGAAGCGGGTGGTGGCCTGGGTGGTGAAGGCGAAGACCCGGCCGGGCCGGATCGCCGCGAACGCCGTCGCGAGGTCGGGATGCACGGTCACCACCGCGAGGTCGTGATAGTCCAGTCCGGCCCGCCGCAGCTTGGACTCCGAGAGGTCGAAGCCCAGCGGCTCGATCAGGTGTAGCGCGCAACCGGTCCCCGCGGCCAACCGGATCGCATTGCCGGTATTGGGCGGAATCACGGGCTCGTGAAAGATCAGGTGCAGCACAGCGGACCACTCTGTCATGCGCCACCCCGTCCGCGCGCAGGCGGTATCTGGAACAATCGGGCTCGTGAACGAGGCGGAGACGACCGGCAAGCACCGGGTCGCGCGGTTGAGCGCGGGGGAGCAGTACCTGCGCAGTCATCTGCCGATGACCGTGGTGACCGCGCTGATCGTGATCGCGGTCGGCTTCGTGGCGTGGGATCGGTGGCGCCGTGGCGCGCTGATCTTCGGCAGTGCCGCGCTGGTGGCCGCCGCGTTCCGGCTGTGCCTGCCGACCGTGCAGGTGGGGTTGCTGGCCGTGCGCAGCCGCCCGTTCGACGTGGCCGCGCTGACCGCACTCGGCAGCGCCATCGTTTTCCTCGCGGCCACCATCAATACTCTCGGCGTCAGCTGAAAACAGCAGTTCAGGCGGAGGTCTTGTCCCAGAGGCTGTGGGTGCCGTTACTGCCGTAGCGCGCGCGGGCATCGCTCGGGCTGATCGTCGACCGGGTTCGCGGGGGCGCGGCGCCGGCGTGGTTGGCCAGGATCTGTCCGGTCATCTTCGCGACGTACGGGCTGGCCACGATCAGCCCACGGTTGCCGCGACGTGCGGCGGCCCAGACGAGCACCTTCCCCGGGATACGCACCGCGGCGTCGACAACCCGGGGCAGGTCGAATCGGCCCAGCTCGCGCATCCAGGCGGGCAGCGTCGAGATCGTCGCCAGCGACAGCAACCGGCCACCGACCGCGAACGGCAAACCCTTGCTCACCGACGGCCACAGCAGGAAGTGCATGGCCTCCACGGCCCGCTCGCTGACGCACAACTGCGGCCGAACGCGCTCGAAGTACGCGCGGACCTCGGCACGATTGCGCGGCACATCCGCGGGCTTGCAGGTCTGTAGTTCGGCGGCGATCACGCACTCGGCCCAGTACCGGTCTTCTTCGGCGGGACTCAGCGGCCCCGGCCCGAACATCTCGTAGGCCTTGAGCACGGAATGCCACCCGGTGACGTGGATCCACAACTGGGAGTCGGGGTTGTTGGCGCTGTAGCGCTTGCCGCTGATCGGTTCGACGCCCGTCATCGGCGCGTGCACCTTCATCAGGTGTTCGGCGGCCTGGATGGCGGTGCGGCCGTCGCCGAGCGCGACCAGCAGGAAGTAGGACAGCGTGTGGTCGAGACGGGTGGCGGGGTTGTCGTAGATCCCGTGCGAATCGGCGACCGCGGCGGTCAGGAACGGATCGAAGTGCTCGAGGGTGACCGCGCGCTGGAATCCGATCAGCGCGGTCGGCGCCGCCCACACCTTCCAGGTGGGGGAATCCGGCCCGAAGAAGCCGTAGTCGTCGCGACGCAGAGTCGACGCATCGAAAGCCATTGCACATGCCCCTTTGCCGTGCGAGGAAGATTGAATACAACACCACCGTAGCAATCACTCGACGGGAATACAACGGTTGCGTAGGATTTGTGCCGAAGGCTGACGGGTATCGTCGGCGAGCGAAAGGCAGGTGGGCGGGTGACCTCGACGCAGGAGCAACGACCTCGACGGCGCTACGCACCGCGCCTGCCGCCGGAACAGCGCCGCGCGCAACTTCTCGACGCCGCGTTCACCGTCCTGGGCCGGATGGAACTGCACGAGCTGAGCATGGAGGCCGTCGCGCAGGCGGCGGGCGTCGGAAAACCTGTGCTGTACACGGTGTTCAAGACCCGCGCCGAACTCGTCGAAGCGCTGCTGGAGCGCGAACGTGAACGCGGACTGGATCAGATCGCCGACACGCTGCCCGACGACCTGCTCGGCGCCGACCCGCTGGCCGCTGCCTCGGCGACCGTCGAAGCGTTCGTCGGTGTGGCACTGGCGAATCCGACTCGCTGGCGGCTGATCCTCGCCACCCCGGCGAGTGCGCCCGACGAATATCGCGCGGCTCTTCGCGCGTCGCGCGCCGAGATCTTGGAGCGTGCGGAAGCGCTTGTCCGCATGGGCATCTCAGTGCTGCCGAAGTGGTCGGGCATGGATGCCGGGCTGCTCGCGAGCTCGACCCTCACCGTCGCCGAAATGCTCGGCCGGCTCGGGGTCAGCGAGCCGGAAGAGTATCCGCGCGAACGGCTTCAGGCCTACGTCCGTTCGATCGTCACCCTGCTGACCGGGCAGTGAACGTCAGCGGTTCTCCCGCGCGAGGCGCATCGTCTCGGTCAGCAACTTCGACACCGCGGCGGCCTCGGTGAGGAACCCGTCGTGCCCGTCGCGCGAGTGCACGATCTCGAGACCCGCGCAGCCCGGCAGCCCCTCGGCCAGCTCGGCCTGAGTGTTCAACGGGTACAGGCGATCCGAGTCGACCCCGCCCACCACGCACGGCACCGATGTCGACGCCAGCGCGGCGGCGATACCACCGCGCCCGCGACCCACATCGTGGCGGTTCATGGCCTCGCTGAGCAGTACGTAGGTGGCTGGATCGAAGCGTTGACACAGCTTGTCGGCCTGATGCTCGAGGTAGCTCTGCACCGCGTAACGTCCACCGTTCCACGGGTCTTCGTCGCCCTGGGCATTGTTGGCGAAGCGGTGGTCGAGTTCGCCGTCGGTGCGGTAGGTCAGGTGCGCGATGCGCCGGGCCAGCCCCATACCGGTCATCGGCGCGCGACCGGTGCCGTGATAGTTGCCGCCCTGCCAGTCGGGATCGGCCGCGATAACGGCCATCTGGGTGGTCTGGGTGCCGATCTGATCGGCGGTGGCGCGGGCCCCGACGGCCAGCACGAGCGCGGCCGAAACCCGCTCGGGCAGGCCGATCATCCACTCGAGCACCCGCATGCCACCCATCGAGCCGCCGACCACCGCGCCGAGCCGCTCGATGCCGAGCACGTCGAACAACTGCGCCTCCGCGGTCACCTGATCGCGGATGGTCAGCTCGGGAAACCGTGCACCCCAAGGCTTTCCGTCGGGCGCGAGCGAGGCAGGCCCGGTGCTGCCCTTGCAGCCGCCGAGCACATTGGTGGCGATCACGCACCATTCATCGGTGTCGATCGGCGCGCCGGGCCCGACCATGCCCTCCCACCAGCCGGGCGCCCCGTCGGGCCCACCGATGACATGGGAGTCACCGGTGAGCGCGTGTTCGACGAGCACCACATTGTCCAGCGTGGGCGAGAGCTCGCCCCAGCGTTGCACCGCCAGCCGCACATCGCGGACTTCGGCGCCGTTCTCCAGCGCCACGTCCCCGATGGCGATCACGCCGACACGCCCGTCCGGGGGTGGCAGCAGGGCCACCCCGGTTCCGGGTCGGGCGATCGGCGATTCGGTGCTCACAGTCACGTCGTCGCCGCCGCGAACCCGGCCCGCAGATCGGCCAGAATGTCGTCGATTCCCTCGATGCCCACCGCGAGCCTGACCAGGCCGGGAGTGACACCGGCCGCCAGCTGCTCTTCGGGCGTCAACTGCGAGTGCGTGGTCGACGCCGGGTGAATCACGAGAGAACGCACATCACCGATGTTAGCTACATGGCTGTGCAGGCTGAGCGCGTCCACGAACTTCTTGCCCGCATCGACACCACCCGCCAGCTCGAACGCCACGATCGCGCCAGCGCCCCTCGGGGCCAGCTCCTTGGCCCGCGCGTGCCAGGGCGAGGACTCGAGGCCCGCGTAGAACACGGCGTCGACGCCCGGCTGCTCGGCGACGAACTTCGCGACCGTCTCGGCATTGCTGACATGCCGTTCGACCCGCAAGCTCAGCGTCTCGATGCCTTGGGCGATGAGAAAGGCGTTGAACGGCGAGACCGCCGCGCCCAGATCGCGCAGCAACTGCACGCGCGCCTTCAACGCGAACGCGGGCGCGCCGAGATCGGCGAACACCGCACCGTGATAGCTGGGGTCGGGCTCGGTGAAGCCGGGGAAACGCGCGTTGCCATCGGCGTCGCGCACGGTCCAGTCGAAGGTGCCGCCGTCGACGATGACACCCGCCACGGCCGCACCGTGCCCGCCCAGGTACTTCGTCGCCGAATGCACGACGATGTCGGCGCCGTGCGCCAGCGGCTGGATCAGGTAGGGAGTGGCGACGGTGTTGTCGACGATCAGCGGAAGGCCGTGTGCGTGCGCGATGCCGGCGATACCGGGAATGTCGAACACCGCGCTGCTCGGGTTGGCGATGGTCTCGCCGTAGAACGCCTTGGTGTTCGGCTGGATCGCGGCTTCCCACTGCGCGAGATCATCGGGATCCTCGACGAACGAGACCGTGATCCCCAGCTTGGGCAGCGAGTAGTGGAAGAGGTTGTAGGTGCCGCCGTAGAGGTGCGGGCTGGACACGATGTGGTCGCCCGCGCCCGCCAGGTTCAGGATCGCGTAGGTCTCCGCGGCCTGGCCGGAGGCCACCAGCAGCGCCGCGACGCCACCTTCCAGCGCGGCCACGCGCTGCTCCACCGCGTCTTGGGTGGGGTTCATGATCCGGGTGTAGATGTTGCCCGGCTCGGCGAGACCGAACAGCGCGGCGGCGTGCTCGGTGTCGCGGAACGCGTACGAGGTGGTCTGGTAGATCGGCAGTGCGCGCGCGCCGGTGGCGGCGTCGGGTGCCTGGCCGGAGTGGATCTGCTTGGTCTCGAAGGACCAGTTCTCGGGCAGGGATGAGTCGGTCATGTCGTGCTCCAAATGGGTGTCAGCCGGGGGATCTCGTCAATTGGGTCGGATCGACTGGCAACAACACATGGGGGCCTCCTGCAATGCGCGCTTGCTCTCGACTTTCGAGAGCCCGGTCATCACCCGGAGCACCCCACCGCAGCTGGAGGGTTGCCGACCAGCGAGCCGGGGCTTGGCGCTGGTACTCATGACCTTGCCGTCATGTTAACCGGACATCTCCCGCAGGCGGAAACTTCCCCCGCATTTCGGCTGAAGATCACTCGTTCGACGGTGTTCGAACATTCGGGCACGAGCTGATGCCTCGCCGCCGCGGTGCCGATCGCAGGCTGACCGGGCGCGCGTCACCACGCGGGCCCGGTTGTTACCGTTCAGTAGCCGGTCAGGGCCCGATCGGGTACCGAAGGGCGGTCGGGGCGGGGTGGCTTCGCGCCGTCCCGCACAGTGGGGCCTCCCGTCGCGGTGAGGTGGGGGACAGCAGTACGCTCGTCTTGTTTGCACCACACGTCCCGCAGACAACGCGGGGCATATACGTTGTCTGTTGGAACTGCTGGGGTCCGCTCACAAGCGTGTTCGCCTAGCCGTGCAATAAGGGCACCCACCGAGGAGGACACGAAGATCCATGTCCAAGATCAAGGTTGAAGGCACCGTTGTAGAACTCGACGGCGACGAGATGACCCGGATCATCTGGCAGTTCATCAAGGACAAGCTGATCCATCCCTATCTCGACGTGAACCTCGAGTACTACGACCTCGGCATCGAGTACCGCGACAAGACTGACGACCAGGTCACCGTCGACGCGGCCAATGCCATCAAGAAGTACGGCGTGGGCGTCAAGTGCGCCACCATCACCCCCGACGAAGCGCGGGTGAAAGAGTTCGGCCTCAAGAAAATGTGGCGCTCGCCCAACGGCACCATCCGAAACATTCTGGGTGGCACCATCTTCCGCGCGCCGATCATCATCTCCAACGTGCCACGCCTGGTGCCCGGCTGGACCAAGCCGATCATCATCGGCCGTCACGCCTTCGGCGACCAGTACCGCGCCACCGACTTCAAGGTCTACGAGGCGGGTACCGTCACGCTGACCTTCACCCCGGAGGACGGCAGCGAGCCGATCATCCACGAGGTCGTGAAGATGCCCGAAGACGGCGGCGTCGTCATGGGTATGTACAACTTCAAGAAGTCGATCGAAGACTTCGCGCGGGCCTCGTTCAACTACGGCCTGCAGCAGAACTACCCGGTGTACCTCTCCACGAAGAACACCATCCTCAAGGCCTACGACGGCATGTTCAAAGACACCTTCCAGGAAGTCTTCGACGCCGAGTTCAAGGCCGAGTTCGACGCGGCGGGCCTCACCTACGAGCACCGCCTGATCGACGACATGGTCGCCTCCTCCATGAAATGGGAGGGCGGCTACGTCTGGGCCTGCAAGAACTACGACGGCGATGTGCAGTCCGACACCGTGGCTCAGGGCTTCGGCTCGCTCGGCCTGATGACCTCGGTGCTGCTCACCCCGGACGGCAAGACCTGTGAGGCCGAGGCCGCGCACGGCACGGTCACCCGGCACTACCGCCAGCACCAGCAGGGCAAGCCGACCTCGACCAACCCGATCGCGTCGATCTTCGCCTGGACCCGTGGCCTCGAACACCGCGGCAAGCTGGACAACACCCCCGAGGTGATCGGCTTCGCGCAGGCGCTCGAGGACGTGGTCATCAAGACCGTCGAAGGCGGTCAGATGACGAAGGACCTCGCCGCGCTCGTCGGTGGGGACCAGGGTTACCTGAGCACCGAGGAATTCCTCGGCGCGCTCGATGTGAACCTGGCTCGCGCTCTGAAGTGATGTGCTGCGTTCCGCGCTGAACCGCGAAACCACACGACTGTAAGAAGGTGCTCGCATCGAATCCGATGCGAGCACTTTCTGCGTCCGTACCCGGTGGTTGTTCCCACGGTGGGCTAACTCACGCTCATCTCGGGTAGCGGATGGGTATCTGTGCCCGTTGCATGGAAGCGTGACTTCTTCCACTGCAGCCCCCGATCGCCTAGACGTGCCACGCACCAGCTGGCATGTCCCGGCGATGCTCGCGTTGGCGCTGGGTGGATTCGGGATCGGGACCACCGAGTTCGTGACCATGGGGTTGTTGCCCGATATCGCGCGGGACTTCGGTATCTCCGAGCCGTCGGCCGGGCATGCGGTGTCGGCGTACGCGCTGGGTGTGGTGGTCGGCGCGCCGCTGATCGCCGCGTTGTGCGCGCGGGTGGCGCGCAAGAAATTGCTGATCGTGTTGATGATCGCGTTCACCATCGGCAATATCGGGACCGTGCTCGCGCCGACCTTCGAGACGCTCGTGCTCGCCCGTTTCGTGTCCGGCCTGCCACACGGTGCGTACTTCGGTGTCGCCTCGCTGGCCGCCGCCACGCTCGCGCCCGTCGGGCAGCGGGCCAAGGCCGTGGCCGCGGTGATGCTCGGGCTCAGCGTGGCGAATGTGGTCGGTGTGCCGGGCGCGACCTGGCTCGGTCAGCACTTCGGCTGGCGTGACGCCTATGTGGTCGTCGCCGTGATCGGGATGGCGACGGTGGCCGCCCTGTGGCGCTACGTCCCCGCTCTGACCAGCATGAAGATCACCAACCCGATCACCGAACTCGGTGCGCTGCGCCGCCCGCAGGTGCTGCTCACCCTGGCCGTCGGCGCGATCGGCTTCGGCGGCATGTTCGCCGTCTACACCTACATCGCCACCACCATGACCGACGTGGCGGGCATGCCCATCGGCGCGGTGCCGATCGTGCTGGCCCTGTTCGGCCTCGGCATGATCGTGGGCAATATCGGCGGCGGCATCCTCGCCGACCGCGGCGTCGACCGCTCGATCTTCGTCGCCATGATCGCGATGGTCGTCATCCTCGCCGGCTTCGTCCTTGCCGCCCATAACCCCATCACCGCCTCGATCGGGGCCTTCCTCGTCGGAGCCTCCGGCGCGGCCCTGGCCCCCGGCCTGCAAACCCGCCTCATGGACGTAGCCGCCGACGCCCAAACCCTCGCCGCCGCCCTCAACCACGCCGCCTTGAACATGGCCAACGCCGCGGGCGCCTGGCTCGGCGGCCTCGTGATCGCCGCGGGCCTCGGCTACACCGCCCCGGCCATGGTCGGCGCTGTCCTCGCGGTCGCCGGTGTCCTCCTGTTCACCGTCACAGTCTGGCTCGCCCGTCGCGTTTCCCCCGCCACCCCGCAACCGAATTCGTGATCCCACCGCACCTGAATACGGTGCAGCGCATGCCGAGCTACCTACACGAAGGTTTGCTTGATCTTTTCCGCACGGAGGTCTCCCTGGCGCCGACACTGCTGGTCGAGGAGTTCGACGTACCACTGCAGGCCGCGGCCCAGATGCGTGCCGAGCCGTGTGACTTCACCGACATGGGCCCCAAGGAATATCGCGGGGACCTGGCGCTGAGTACGCATGACGATCGCGATCAGCCCATTCTCGGTGTGTGCGTCGAGGTGCAGCTGAGCAAGAAGGATGACCGGCGATGGAAGTGGCCGGTCTACGTGGCGACTTTGCGATCCCGGTTGGGCTGCCCAGCCGTTCTGCTCGTTGTGACGCCGAGCAGGCAGGTCGCGGAATGGGCGGCGAAGCCGATCGAACTGGGCCCCTGCGGTTCGGTGATACACCCGTTGGTTCTCGGTCCGGATCGCTTTCCGCTGGTGACCGATCCCGACGAGGCTCGCCGTTGTCCGGAACGGGCAACACTGTCAGCGATCGCGCACGGGGCGGGCCCCCACATGGATGACGTCCTACCCGCTTTCCTGGCCGGGCTGATGAAAATCGACGACGAACGTGTGAAAATGTATCTGGACCTGGTCGACGACGCGTTGACCCTCGCGGCTAGCCGACGTTTGGAGGAACTGATGAAGAGCACTCCCGAATACCGCGGCCGCATTGCTACCAAGTACGTAGCCAAGGGTCGTGAAGAAGGGCGCGCTGAGCAAGCTGCTCGTGCGGTGCTCACGGTGCTGACCGCTCGTGGACTCGAGTTGTCGGCGGCACAGCGCACTCAGCTCGCCGCCTGCACCGACCTCAGCCAACTCGACGCGTGGTTGACCCAGGCCGTAACCGCCACTCGCACCGACGAACTCTTCGTCTGACGCACCTCCCAGGCCCCGGCCAGCGCGCGGCCTGACTACTAAATGGTAGTCACGTTGTGCGACTACCAAAAGGTAGTCATGTATCGTGACTACTAAATGGTAGTCGGGAGGTGGCATGGCGTATACGGGCAAAGTGTCCGGCGCGGAATCGCTCGGCCGAATCCTGCAGCAGGCACGGCTGCTGAACGGGTTGAGTCAGCGCGAGCTCGCTGAGCGACTCGGCACGTCCCAGCGCTACATCTGGGAGATCGAATCGGGCAAACCGTCGATCTACACCGACCGGCTGTTCGCCATGATGCGGGAAACGGGGATGGAACTCACCGCCACGATCGAGCCGAAGAGCGATCGTGGCTGACCTCGTCGTCGAGTTGTACGGCACTCGCGTCGGAACGATTGTCGGCACTTGGCGGAACTTCGACTTCATCGCAGATGCGGCGGCGGTCGACAAGTTCGGGATCGACGCCACGATCTTGTCGATGTCGATCCCTTTGGCGGCGATCGCGACCCGTTCGCGAAAAGATCGGCGGCAGAATTTCTTTCGAGAACTTCTCCCCGAGGGGCGAATGCTCGCCCGGATGGCGAGTTCCGCACCGAAATACGGGAGTTCGATGGCGTCGCGGCCCTGGTGATCGAGCGGTACGACCGAGCACCCGATGCCCCCGCCTGCCGCATTCATCAGGAGGACTTCAGTCAGGTGCTCGGCGCGGGCGGGGACCAGAAGTACCAGAAATTCGGTGGCAAGGTCAGCGCGGCGCGCATCGCCGGAGTCCTTTCAGCGGTCGGCGACCGCGCGGCAGTGGCGCAGTTGCTGCGTATGACGACGCTCGCCGTCGCCGTCGGCAACCTGGATATGCACGCGAAGAACATCTCACTGCTGCACCACCCCGACGGGTCGATCAGTCTCGCGCCCGCCTACGACGTCGTTCCCCAAGTGCACCAGCCCAACGACGGAGAAATGGCGCTGGCGGTCGACCGGGAGTACCGCCATCGCGCGATCACCCGCACACATCTGATCGCCGAGGGGAAGGTCTGGGGGCTGTCCGACGCCGCCGACGTTGTCGATGACACCCTCGCGACCGTGCTGGACCTGGCAGCCACCGAATCGCCGCACCCACGCGCGCATCCCGGAGTGGCCGCCGATGTCACCCGTTTCGCCACCAACCTCGTGGCCGGACGTGGTGCGGGCGAAGATGGCTGACGGATCGGGGACGTACCCGGACAGGTGATGGTGATCGCTATCGCCGTGTGGAGGGTGGGTTCGGGTTGGCCAGGCCACTCGCCGGGCGGGCCCAGCCGACGCTGAGTTGGACGGCGCGTTGCCAGCGTTCGTATTCTTCGTCGCGGATTCGGCGGTCGGGGGCGGGGTTCCATTGGGCGGCTACCTTCCAATTGCGGCGTAGGCCTTGGAGATCGGGCCAGTAGCCGACGGCCAGGCCTGCCGCGTAGGCGGCGCCGAGGGAGACTGTTTCGGTGACCAGCGGGCGCATCACTGGGGTGTCGAGGACGTCGGCGATTATCTGCATGAGCAGGTTGTTGGCGGCCATGCCGCCTGCTACGCGCAGGGATTTCGCTTCCAGGCCCGCGTCGGCGTTCATGGCTTCGACCACGT
Source organism: Nocardia sp. FBN12 (assembly GCF_050320175.1). Lineage (GTDB taxonomy): Bacteria > Actinomycetota > Actinomycetes > Mycobacteriales > Mycobacteriaceae > Nocardia. The sequence continues at coordinate 7,118,477 of NZ_CP190048.1, forward strand.
CGCGGGTCTGCCAGGCGGTGGCCTCGAGGACGGCGCGGGCCAGGTGGCCTTTGGTGACGTAGGAGGTCAGGCCGATGAGCAGGCCGCGGGCGTCGCTGCGCCAGTGGGGGGCGTAGAGGCCGGAGAAGGCGGGGACGAGGTAGCAGCCGCCGTTGTCGTCGACTGTGCTTGCGAGAGTCTCGATTTCGGGGGCGGTGGCGATCAGGCCGACGATGTCGCGTAGCCATTGGACCAGGGAGCCGGTGACCGCGATCGGGCCTTCCAGCGCGTAGACCGGTTCGGGGCCGACCTGGTAGCCGATGGTGGTGAGCAGGCCGTGTTCGGAGCGGATCAGTTCGGTGCCGGTGTTCATCATGAGGAAGCCACCGGTGCCATAGGTGCACTCGGTTTCACCTGGGGCGAAGCAGGTTTGGCCGAAGAGAGCCGCGTGCTGGTCGCCGAGGGCGGCGCCGATCCGCACACCGGGGACGACGGTGCGCGCGGTGCCGAAATCGCCGGTCGACGGTTCGATGCGGGGAAGCATGGCGGGCGGAATATCGAAGAACCGCAACAGTTCCGCGTCCCACTGGCGGGAGGCGAGATTCATCAGCAGGGTGCGACCCGCGTTGGTGACGTCGGTGACGTGCTCGCCGGTCAGGTTCCAGATGAGCCAGGATTCCATGGTGCCGAAGAGGACGTCGCCGCGTTCTGCCCTGGCGCGAAGGCCCTCGACATTGTCGAGCAGCCAGCGCAGGCGAGGTGCGGCGAAGTAGGTGGCCAAGGGCAGGCCGCTCAGTTCCGTAATACGTTGAGCACCAGGCATTTCCTTCAAGCGATCGACCAGTTCCTCGGTCCGCACGTCCTGCCAGACGATCGCCAGGCGCACCGGGATCCCCGTGTGCCGATCCCACACGACGGTGGTCTCGCGCTGATTGGCGATCCCGATCGCGGCCACCTGTTCGACGGTGATCCCGGCATCGCGCAGCGCCGCGGGCACGATCCGCTCCACCGTCCGCCAGATCTCGAGCGCATCCTGCTCCACCCACCCCGACCTGGGGTAATGCTGACGATGGGTCCGTTGCGCCATCCCCACCAGCCGCGCGTGCTGGTCGAAGACGATGCAGCGGCTCGAGGTGGTGCCCTGGTCGATGGCGAGCACGAAACGTTGGGTCATCGGCAGCTGCTCTCGTCGGCGCGTATCTTCGTGACGTCCCAGATCATCGCGCCGCCGTCAGATCACGGTGCACGGCGAGGGCGGCGGCGCGCACCTGCTCGATCGCGGCAGGTCGCACATGTAATCGGTTGTCGCACAGCCGATCTGTCGGCCCGGTGATGCCGATCGCAGCGACGACGAGGCCACCTCTGGCTCGAATCGGCGCGGCGATCCCCGCTTCGCCCGAGTGGTACTCCTCGACTTCGTCTGCCCAGCCCCGCCGTCGCACCTCGGTGATCGCACGGTCGAGCCGGTCGCGTTCGGTGATCGTCCGCCGGGTGAATCCCTGGAGCGCACCGACTTTCGCCGCGGCGTCGTAGGCGAGCAGCACCTTGCCGAGTGCGGTCGCATGGGCGGGCAGTACCTCGCCGACTGCCAGGGACTGCTCGCTGTTGTCGGGCCGAAAGACGTGATGGATCACCGTGATCCCGGTATCCCGCGCCACCGCGATCCGTACCGATTCCCCGGCGCGCGAGGCGAGCGCGTCGGCCCGATGGATCGCGCGCGAGCGCAACTCGTTCACATCGAGCCGATCGGTCCCGAGTTCGCCGATCGCCGGTCCGAGCAGGTACTTGCCGGTGCGCGCGTCCTGGCCGACGAACCCGACCCCGAGCAGCGTCCGCAGGATGCCGTGCGCGGTGGGTTTGGCCAGGTCGAGCGCGGTAGCGATCTCGCCGACACCCAGCGGCCCCGACCCGCGCGCGAGCAGGCGCAGCACGGCGGCGGCGCGTTCGATCGACTGGATCGGGCCAGGCATGGGCCCGAACCTACCACCGTTCAGCATTGTCGAACGGTGTGTGTGGTGTACGCACCCGCGCGTTCCTAGCGTGGGTTTCGGGCACGGGTGCCCGATCGGCGGACTCGACGACGAGGTCCGGGAAGGCGAGAAAATGAACCGGTACGTGGGCGCGATCGACCAGGGCACGACATCGACGCGATTCATGGTTTTCGACCACAGCGGCACCGTGGTCGCCCGCCACCAGCTCGAACACTCGCAGATCATGCCGCGCCCCGGCTGGGTCGAACACAATCCGGACGAGATCTGGGAACGTACCCGCACTGTCGTCAAGACCGCCCTCTCGCTCGCCGATCTCACGGCCGACGACCTCGCCGCCATCGGCGTCACCAACCAGCGCGAGACCACCGTGGTGTGGAATCGCCGCACCGGCCGCCCCTACGGCAACGCCATCGTCTGGCAGGACACCCGCACCGACCGCATCATCGCCGACCTCGACGACGCGGGCCACAGCGCACAAATCCGCGAGAAGACCGGCCTGCCGCCCGCGCCGTACTTCTCCGGCGGCAAGCTGAAGTGGATCCTGGACAACATCGCGGGCGTGCGCGCCGATGCCGAGCGCGGTGACGCGCTGTTCGGCACCCTCGACAGCTGGCTGATCTGGAACCTCACCGGCGGCGTACACGTCACCGACCCCACCAATGCCTCGCGCACCATGCTGATGGACCTCGAAACCCTGGACTGGGACAACGAGCTGCTCGCGATCTTCGGCATCCCGCGCGCCATGCTGCCCACCATCGCCCCGTCGGCGAACCCGGAACTGTTCGGAACGACGAAACCCGACGGCCCGTTCAAGGGCTCGGTGCCGATCGCGGGCGTGCTCGGCGACCAGCAGGCCGCAGGTGTCGGGCAGGTGTGCTTTCGGCCCGGCGAGGCCAAGAACACCTATGGCACAGGCAATTTCCTGATGCTCAACACCGGCACGGAGATCGTGCGCTCGAACCACGGCCTGATCACCACCGTCGCCTACCAGTTCGGCGACGACAAGCCCGCCTACGCGCTGGAGGGTTCGATCGCGGTCACCGGCTCCGCGGTGCAGTGGTTGCGCGACCAGATGGGCATCATCGCAGGCGCGGCGCAGATCGAGGATCTCGCCGGTCAGGTCGAGGATTCCGGTGGCGTGTACTTCGTGCCCGCCTTCTCCGGCCTGTTCGCGCCGTACTGGCGACCCGATGCGCGCGGCGCGGTCGTCGGCCTCTCGCGCTACAGCAACAACGCCCACTTGGCCAGGGCCACCCTGGAATCCATCGCCTACCAGACCCGCGACGTGGTCGAGGCCATGCAGCGCGACGCCGGTGTGCGCCTGGCGACGTTGCGGGTGGACGGCGGCGTCACCGTGAACCAGCTGGCCATGCAGATCCAGGCCGACCTGCTCGGCGTCCCCGTCTCCCGGCCGGTCGTCGCCGAAACCACCGCACTCGGTGCCGCCTACGCCGCCGGACTGGCCGTCGGCTTCTGGCGCGGCACCGACGAACTGCTCGACAACTGGTCCGAAGACGTCCGCTGGCATCCGACCTGGTCCGACGAGCAACGCGAAAAGGGCTATCGCCGCTGGCTCAAAGCCGTCGAGCGAACCCTCGACTGGGCCGAAATCTGAGTCACCCCAATACTTTCGAGAAGGAGATCATCGTGTCTGTGCAACTGGACCCCACCTACCGTGAGCAGGCCGTCGGCTCGCTCGATACCGCCGAAGTCGATGTCCTGGTCATCGGTGGTGGCGTGACCGGCGCCGGTGCCGCGCTCGACGCCGCCGCACGCGGCCTGTCCGTAACCCTGGTCGAGGCACGCGATTTCGCCGCTGGTACCTCGAGCCGCTCGTCCAAGCTCATCCACGGCGGTCTGCGTTACCTGGAGCAGATGGATTTCGCGCTGGTGCGCGAGGCTCTCAAAGAGCGTGGGCTGCTGCTGAATACGCTCGCCCCGCACCTGGTGCGCCCGGTGCCGTTCCTGTTCCCGCTGCAGCACCGGGTGTGGGAGCGCGCCTACATCGGCGCGGGCATCGCCCTCTACGACACCCTCGGCGGCGCGCGCACGGTTCCGATGCACAAGCACCTGAGCCGTTCGGGCGCACTGGAACTCGCGCCCGCACTGCGTGATGACGCGATGACCGGCGCCATCCGCTACTACGACGCGCAGGTCGACGACGCCCGCCACACGATGATGATCGCCAGGACCGCCGCCGAGCACGGTGCGACAGTACTGACCCGCACCAAGGTGATCGGGCTGGTGCGCGACGGCGAGAAGGTCGTCGGCGCGCGGGTCGAAGACCTGGAAACCGGTCGCGCACACACGATTCGGGCCCGCACGGTGATCAGCGCGACCGGCGTGTGGACCGACGACATGATCAAGATGACCGGCGTCGACTTCCCGTTCCACGTCCAGATGTCGAAGGGCGTGCACATCCTCGTGCCGCGCGACCGGCTGAACCTGCACACCGGGATGATCATGCGCACCGAGAAGTCGGTCCTGTTCGTGATCCCGTGGGCCGAACACTGGATCATCGGCACCACCGACACCGCGTGGGCACTCGACAAGAACCACCCCACGGCCACCGCCGCCGACGTGCAATACATCCTCGATCACGTCAATTCACTGCTGCGCGAGCCGCTGACCAGGGCGGACATCGTCGGCACCTACGCGGGCCTTCGCCCGCTGATGACCGGCGCCACGAAGGAAACCGCGAAGCTGTCCCGCGAACACGCCGTCGCCGAACCCGCACCGGGCCTGTTCGTGATCGCCGGCGGCAAGTACACGACCTACCGGGTGATGGCCGCCGATGTCGTCGACGCCGCCGTCGCGCGCCTCGGTGGTGATATCCCCGCCTCGTCGACCGCGCAGTTGCCCATCGTCGGCGCGGACGGCTATTTCGACCTGCTCGCCGAAGTGAACACCCTGGCGGCTTCGCAGCGACTGCCCGTCGACGTGGTGGCACACCTGCTCGGCCGCTACGGTTCGCTGAGCACCGATATCTTCGGCCTCGTCGCCGCTGACCCCGCACTGCGCCACCCGATTCCGGGCGCCTCGGAGTACATCGCCGCCGAGATCGTCTACGCCGTCACGCACGAGGGCGCCCTGCACCTCGACGACATCCTCACCCGCCGCACCCGCATCTCCATCGAGGTCCCCGACCGCGGCCTCGCCGCCGCACCGGAGGTCGCCCGGCTGATCGCGCCCCTGCTCGGCTGGAACGAGGAGACCACCGACACCGAGATCAATCGCTACTACGACCGCGTGCACGCCGAACTCGCGGCCAACGAGGCGAGCGACGACGAAGCCGCCAACACGGCCAGGCTGGTCGCGGCCCGCTGACCGATTGCGCCCGGCCGTCAGCGGAGCCGAACCGCGCGAACCGCCGCGGCGTCGTAGACCGGGCCGCCGCGCGTGGTTAGCGTGAGCGCATGGAATTGCGAAACACCCCACGACGAACCGCGACGCGCTCGTGAGCCGGGGCACCATCCTGATCACCGGCGCCAGCTCCGGGCTCGGCGCTGAGATGGCGCGCCAGTTCGCCACTCTGGGCTATGACCTCGGCCTGTGCGCGCGCCGCACCGAGCGGCTCGACGAATTGCGCGCCGAGATCCTCGCCGAACACCCTGATCGCGTTGTCTCGGTCAAGCGACTCGATGTCACCGACGACGCCGCGGTGTTCACCGTCTTCGACGAGTTCGCCGAGGAATTCGGCGCCATCGACCGTGTGATCGTCAATGCGGGCCTCGGAAAGGGCGCCCCACTCGGCACGGGCCATCACAAGGCCAACCGCGAGACGGCAGTGGTGAATTTCCTTGCCGCTCTCGCGCAGAGCGAAGCCGCGTTGACGATCTTCCGCGCGCAGGGGCGCGGCCACCTGGTGATGATCTCCTCGATCTCCGGCCTGCGCGGCATGCCCAAGACGCTCACCACCTACGCGGCCACCAAAGCGGGCGTCGCCGCGCTGGCCGAAGGCGTTCGGGCGGAAGCGATTCCGGGCGTCGACGTCTCGGTGATCTACCCCGGCTACATCCGCTCGGAGATGAACGACCGCGTCAAGCATCAGCCGAAGTTCATGGTGGACACCGAAACCGGCGTCCGTGCCATGGTCGCCGCGATCGAGAAGCGTCGCGCCAATGCCTACGTTCCCGGTTGGCCGTGGGTGCCGCTGGGTTTCGCGCTGCGGATACTGCCGCTGTCGGTGGTCCGCAAAATGATCTGAAACCAGCCCCGAACGCCCCGACCTCGAGGAGGGGCCGCCGCGCAGCGGCGGTTCGCGGCCGTCCCGTCGATCAGGTGCCGTTGCGTAGGCGACGAAGGAGCAAGCAACGGTGCCTGATCGACGGGACACAAGGGGCCGCGAACTCGAGCGCGCCAGCGCTCCAATACTACTGACGGGGCAGCAGGTGCTTTCCGTCCTTGTCCGTGGACAGCGCCAGCGAGCTGATGTACTGGATCTCGCCCTCGGGACCGGGCACCGCCGAGGCGATCATGTCCGGGCGCTCGAATTCCAGGCCGGTGACGTGGCAGGGCAGCAGATCGGCGGCGGGGTTGCCGTGCTCGTCGAACATCGGGACGTCGATGCCGTCGTCGGTGCGACGCAGGTAGTACTTGCCCTTCGTGGCGATCGCGGTGAGCGGCGTCGCGATGAAGGCGACCAGCACCGCGACCAGCGGTGAGTACGGCTTCAGCAGCTCACCGAACAGACCGAAGAAGGTCATGATCGACAGCACCGCCGACAGCCCGAAGCCGACCAGGCCGACCGGGTTGAAGTCGTAGAGCATGCCGCGCCGGAACTCCGGCACCTTCGGCGAGATCTTGAGCAGGTACTTGTTCACCGCGATATCGGTGGCCACGGTGACGATCCAGGCGATGCCGCAGTTGGCGTAGAAGCCGAGGATGCTGTTGAGGAAGTCGAACATGTTCGCTTCCATCAGGATCAGCGCGACCACCAGGTTCACCACCAGGAACACCAGGCGTCCCGGGTAGGTCTTGGTGACGCGGGTGTAGGAGTTGGTCCAGGCCAGCGAGCCGGAGTAGGCGTTGGTCACGTTGATCTTGACCTGGCTGATGACCACCAGCACCACGGCCAGCGTCATGGCCAGCCAGCCCGGCACCATGTCCTTGTAGATCTCCAGGAACTGGTGCACCGGCTGGTTCGCGATGCCCTGCGCAGCGGGCAGATTCGCGATCAGGTACACCGCGAGGAACAGGCCGACGACCTGCTTGGCCGCACCGAACAGCACCCAGCCGGGACCGGCGAGCAGCATCCAGCCCCACCACTTGGCCCGGTTCTCCGGGGTGCGGGGCGGCATGAAGCGCAGGTAATCGATCTGCTCGGCGATCTGGGCGATCAGCGACAGGCACACACCGGCGGCCAGCAGCGCGCCGGACACACTCACGCCCTGGCCGTCCTTACCGCCGTAGGCGAAGAACGAGCCGACCGAATCGGGGTGGTTGAGCAGCAGGAACCCGAACGGCGCCACCATCAGCAGCAGCCACAGGGGAGTGGTCCACACCTGCAGTTTGGCCAGGGTGTTCATCCCGTAGATGACCAGCGGGAAGATGATGATCGTGGAGGCCAGATAGCCCAGCCACAAGGGAATTCCGAGGCCCAATAACAGGCCCTGGGCCATGATCGACCCTTCGAGCGCGAAGAAGATGAAAGTGAACGACGCGAACACGATATTGGTGATCACGGAACCGTAGTAGCCGAATCCGCTACCGCGCGTGATCAGGTCGAGATCGATGTTGTAGCGCGCCGCGTAATAAGCGAGCGGAAATCCGGTGAGCATCACCACCACGGCGAAGATACCGATGCCGATCAGGGCGTTTCCGGTGCCGTGCGCGATGCCGATATTCGCGCCGATCGCGAAATCGGCCAGGTAGGCGATGCCGCCGAGGGCGGAAATGCCGACGACCGCGGGGCTCCATTTGCGGTAGCTCCGCGGGGCGAAACGCAGCGTGTAGTCCTCGAGTGTTTCTTTGGCGGCGGTATCCGCTCCAGCCATTTCCGTCTCTCCTTCATCCGCTGCCGCCCGTAACCGGCGACTCACAGACGGTCCTGCATAGATGTAGACATGAATTTTCCTTTCCGTTACGCCGCTGTTACGCAGCCCGATGGTGACCGGGGTCACCGAAACGGCCCCGCAAAAACAAGCACGCGTGTATGTTTTTGAACGGAAGGCGAGCGTCAGGAGACGAGAGTGTTCGAATGGTCCGAGACCGATCTGATGATCCGCGACGCCGTACGGGCGTTCATCGACAAGGAGGTCCGGCCGAATCTGGACGCGCTCGACAGCGGTGAGATGCTGCCGTACCCCGTCCTGCGAAAGCTGTTCAGCCAGTTCGGGATCGACGCGATGGGCGAGGACGCCGTCGCGAAGATGCTCGCCAAGGAGGCGGGCGGATCCGAGAAGAAATCTCCCAGCCCGTTCGGTGATCAGCAGTCGATGATGGCGGTGCTGATCAGCGAATTGTCCGGTGTCTGCATGGGTTTGGTTTCCGCGCTCGGTGTGAGCATCGGGCTGGGTGCCACCACGATCATGTCGCGCGGCACGCTGGCGCAGAAGCAGCGCTGGCTGGCCGACATCGTCACCCTGCGCAAGGTGGCGTCCTGGGCGATCACCGAACCCGATTCCGGCTCGGATGCGTTCGGCGGCATGCAGACTCGCGTCGAGCGCGACGGCGAGGACTACATCCTCAACGGTCAGAAGACCTTCATCACCAACGGCCCGTGCGCCGACGTGATGATCGTCTACGCCAAGCTCGACGAGCGTGACGGCGTCGACAAGCGCGACCGCAAGGTGCTCACCTTCGTGCTCGACAAGGGCATGGAAGGCCTCACCCAGGGCAAACCGTTCAAGAAGATGGGCCTGCACTCCTCACCGACCGGCGAGTTGTTCTTCGACAACGTGCGGCTCGGCAAGGATCGCTTGCTCGGTGAGACCGAGGAGCACCAGGGCGGCGACGGAAGAGAAAGCGCCAGAGCGAGTTTCACCGCCGAGCGGATCGGCGTCGGGTTCATGGCACTGGGCGTGATCGACGAATGTCACCGGCTCTGTGTCGATTACGCGCGCAACCGCACGCTGTGGGGTCAGGAGATCGGGCGCTTCCAGCTGATCCAGCTCAAGCTGGCCAAGATGGAAGTGGCACGAATCAATGTGCAGAACATGGTGTTCAACGTGCTCGAGCGGGCTCGCGCGGGTAAGCCGCCGAGCCTGGCCGAGGCGTCGGCGATGAAGCTGTACTGCTCCGAGGCCGCGACCGAGGTGGCGATGGAGGCGGTGCAGCTGTTCGGCGGCAACGGGTACATGAGCGAGTACCGGGTCGAGCAGCTGGCTCGTGACGCGAAGTCGCTGATGATCTACGCGGGCAGCAACGAGATCCAGGTGACCCACATCGCCAAGGGTCTGCTCGGCAAGTAGTACTACCGCCGACCCCGGCCGCGAACAGTGTTGTCGCGGTCGGGGTTTCGCGTGCTCACACCGCGCGCAGATGCCCGCGGCTGGCGTAGATGTGCTCGGCGATCAGGGTGGCGATCCGATCCGGTGCCTCCAGCATCGGCACGTGCCCCACCCCGTGCACCAGGATGCGATCCGCTGACTCGGGCAGTTCGCGCAGGTAGCGGGTGGCGTACACGCTGTTGGGGATGATCCGGTCGTACTCGGCGAGCAGCATCCGGATCGGCGTGCTCAGCTCGCCCAGATCGTCCATGCCCGGCGCGCGCAGGCTGCCGAGGATCAGCGGGAGCATCGCGTCGCAGTGCAGGACCGCGGTGAGCGTGGTCGCGATCTCCCGGCGGGCGACGGCGCTGGTGCGCTTGGTGATCAGCATCGCGGCCGCCTGTTGGACGATCACGTTGTTGACCGCCAGCTCGCCCAGCAGCTTGCCGACTTCGATGAACGGGATCAGCGAGGCGAACTTGAGCCCGATCCTGACCTGGCTCAGCGACGGCGAAGCCCAGCCGCCCGCCGCGGCGATCGTGGTGAGCGTGCGTGCCCGGCCGCGTCGCGCCAGCTCCAGCCCCACCCAGCCGCCGAGCGAATTGCCCGCGATGTGGCAGGTGCGCCAGCCGAGCTCGTCGAGCTGATCTTCGATCTGATCCGCGAGCGCGTACACATCCAGGGCCCAGCCCTCGACCTTCGGACCACCCCAGTGCCCGGCGAACGCGGGCGCGTACACCTCACAGTTCGCCGACATCCGCTGCGCGACCTGTTCCCAGCAGTGTGGCGACAGCAGGAACCCGTGCAACAGCAGGACCGGGTCGCCGGACCCGATATGCAGCGCCGCGACGGGCGCTGGGCGGGCGGTGGACTTGGCGGTGCGTGACGTCATCGTCATCACCCCTTCCTGGACGACGGTGTCCGGGGGAGTATCCCTCCTGCATTGTACGGTCGTACGGTGCCGATAATCCTCTCCACTGTGAATGTCAACGGGGTTCGTGCCGCTTCGACCAAGGGCATGCTGGCCTGGTTGGCCGCGACCGAAGCCGACATCGTCTGCCTGCAGGAGACCAGGGCGACCGACGCGCAGACCGCGGCGGCGCTGGCCCCCGCGCTGGACGCCGGGTGGGTGCTCTCCCATGCCGAGCCGGAATCCAAGGGCCGCGCGGGCGTGGGAATCCTGTCGCGGCGCGCGCCCGATGCGGTCCGGATCGGCTTCGGCAGTACCGAGTTCGCGGACTCGGGCCGATACATCGAAGCCGATTTCGACGACATCACCGCGGCGAGCGTCTACGTGCACTCGGGGGAGGAGAACACCCCGAAGCAGGACGAGAAGTACCGGTTCATGGCCGAGTTCGGCGCCTACCTGAAGTCGCGCACCGGCGAGTTCGTGGTGAGCGGCGACTGGAACATCGCCCCCGCCGAGGTCGACCTCAAGAACTGGAAGGGCAACCAGAAGTCGGCCGGCTTCCTGCCCGAGGAACGCGCCTGGATCGCCGATCTGCTCGCCGCGGGCTACGTCGACGTGGTCCGCGCGCTGCATCCGGACGTCGCAGGGCCCTACAGCTGGTGGTCCTACCGCGGCCGCGCCTTCGACAACGACTCCGGGTGGCGCATCGACTACCAGCTGGCCCTCGGTGAGCTGACCGGTCGCGCCAAGCAGGCCGTCGTCGAACGCGCTGATGCCTACGACCAGCGCTGGTCCGACCACGCGCCCGTTACTGTCCAGTATCGATGAAACTCTCACGCAAGACTCTCAGCCTGCTCGGCGGACTCGTCCTTGTTCTGGCGGCCATCGGCCTCACCCTGTTCGGCGGTCGCGGTACCGACAGCACCACCACCGCGACCAGCACGAAGGCGGTCGCCGGGATCACCACGACGGTCGGTGCGCCGAAACCTGGTCCACCCGCCGGGAATTCGTCGGCCTCGCCGGTCACCAAGACCGCGGGTGTGCCCGATCGTGCCTACGCGACCCTCGTCGAAATCGATGCCGGTCGCTGGCCCGGCTCGGCCAACGCGCAGGGCACCAAAGGTGGCGAGCAGTTCATGAACCGGGGAACCAAACTGCCGCCCAAGGATTCGGCGGGCAAAGCGGTGAAGTACCAGGAATGGGATGTGAATCCCAAGCAGCCCAACCGTGGTCGTGACGCCGAACGCATCGTCACCGGCAGCGACGGCTCCGCCTGGTACACCGGCGACCACTACGACACCTTCACCGGGATGCGCTGATGACTCCGCGAATGACGCTGTCGCAGTTCCTTGCTCGGCCCGACGCCGAAGCACCGGCCGCCACCACGGCACCGGTGCTCGGCGCGTTGGCGGTGGATGCCAACCAGTTCAGCGGCGTCCGCTACGACGCCCCCGCCGACTACCGCGTCCGCGAACTGCGCGGCACCAAGATGCGCACCATGGCGGAACTGTTCGACGAATTCGCCGCGTCCTTCCAGTTCCCGTACTACTTCGGCGCGAACAAGGACGCCTTCGACGAATGCCTGCGCGACCTGGACGATTTCGTCGGCGACGCCCCCGGTTACGTGGTGGTGGTGCGCACCGCCGACGACCTGCTCGCCGCCGAACCCACCGAACGCGCCTGGTTCGACGCGACCATGCGTGATTGCGCCGCCTACTGGACCCGTCGCGATGTGGCCTTTCGTGTTGTCCTGCAAGGTGATCCGGAAACCTTCGGCGCGGTCGCACTGACCGATTGATCGACGCTGCCATCGGAATTGGTGGCTGCTCTCGCGTTGCCGACCCGCTTAGCGTTCTCGCCGAGTGGCCTCGGCGGCCGCCGAACGAGGGAGCACGATGAAGCGAGTACTGGTGGGCGCGAGCATACTTGCCGCTTGTGGCGATCGCCTGGTTGTCCAACGGCTCGTCGCAGCCGTGCGTCAGCCCCGCCCCGATGTGCTAGCGACGCCGGCGGCTCACCGACCAGGCCGCGCGTCCGTATTGTCCCTTTGGGTCGTTCGCGCGGCTAAGGTCTAGTGCTGGTGCGTCGAGGTCCGGCGGATCGGGATGGAGCTGCACCGTGCGTTTCGCGAAGTTGATGGGTCTGGCGACGGCGGGAGCGATCGGACTACTGCCGCTGGCTGTTCCGGCGTTCGCCGCCCCGACGGACTCCCAGTTCGCGCCGACCATGCTGGTACTCGACGCCTCTGGTTCGATGCTGGCCGCAGACCCCGGCGGCGGCACCAAGATGGACGCGGCGAAGACAGCGGTTCGCAGTTTCGTGCAGTCCGCGCCCACCGCGGCGAAGGTCGGGCTGTCGGTCTACGGCACGGGCACCGGCTCCACCGATGCGGAGAAGCTCGCGGGATGCCGTGATGTCTCGGTGCTGCAACCGGCGGAGACCATCGACAAGCCTGCGCTGACAACGGCTGTCGACAACATCACGCCGAGCGGCTTCACCCCGATCGGCACCGCGCTGCGCACCGCGGCGGCTGCCCTGCCGACCGAGGGGCCGCGTTCGATCGTGCTGGTCTCCGACGGCCTCGATACCTGCGCACCGCCCGATCCGTGCGAGGTCGCGCGCGAACTCAGCGGCCAAGGCGCCGAAATCGTCGTGCACGCCATCGGTTTCGGTGTCGACGACGCCTCCCGCGCCCAGCTAACCTGCATCGCGGAAACCACCGGCGGCACCTACAATGACGCCGCCGACGGCAAAGCTCTCGAACAGGTGCTGCCGCGCGTGAGCACCGATGCGCTGCGGGAATACGCGTCGGCGGGCACGCCCGTCGAAGGCGCCGACGGCTACCAGAGCGCACCGCTGGTCGTACCGGGGCAGTACCTCGACACCATCGGGCACAAGAAGCCGCGCTACTACGCCGTCGTCGTTCCAGAGGGCGCGACCGCCTACTTCAGCGGCACGGTGTCCTTTCCGCTCGGCGAGGATGCCGAGCGTGCCAACAACAGCTTGTACCTGCGCGTATTCGGTGCGGAAGGCAAGGACTGCAACGTCTTCGAACATGAGAGCGCCGTGCGATCCACCGATGGGGTGGCGCTCACGGTCAGCTCGACATGGACCGGCGCGACCGAAGCCGAAGACGGCACAGCGCGCACCGACAAATGCAAGGGCGGCGGTCGGTACTACTTCACCGTGGAATGGGCCGGTGTCGCAGACAGCGCGCCGCCGACATTGCCGCTGGAATTGAATGTCGCCGTCGAACCGGGCGTCACCGATGCGGGCCCGGTGGCCGAACCCGAACCGGTGCCGTTCACCGCGCCGAGCAGTCCGGTCGAACCGGTGACCGGCGGCGGCTCGTTCAACGTGGCCACCGCGCTCGACGGGCCCGGTGTCTACAGCGACACCTTGCAGCGCGGCGAGTTCGTCTTCTACAAGGTGAAAATCGACTGGGGCCAGGGATTGGCGTACCGGGTGCGGTTCCTCGAGAGCCCGGGTCGCGGCCTCGACAACGTCTCGCCGGTCACCACGACGCTGTACAGCCCGTACCGCAAGGAGATCGACAGCGAATTCTCGTCCTATAACGGTTCGCCGGACACCGTGCCGACCAACAAGGAAGCCTTGGCCATCCCCGAGGTCCGCTATCTCAACCGCGAATCCGCGGAGAAAGAGGTGTCGGAGAACGCGCTCGCCGGTTGGTACTACATCGCCGTGCAGGCGGCTCCGACCGTGCACGACCGCGGTGCCGTCCGTCCCGTGCCCATCGAGCTGGACCTGGCGGTGACCGGAACACCGGAGCCGGGCCCCACCTATCGGGCAGTGTCCGGGTCCACCGCGAGCCCCGCCGTGCCCGATACCGCACAGACCGCGGACGACAACTCCACGCCACTGCTCGGGATCGGCATCGCAGTCATCGCGTTCGTCGTCGTGTGCGGCGGCGTCATCGCGTTCGTCCTGCTGCGCAAGCGCGGTCGCCGATAGCGGCAGGCTCGGCGATGCCACCGGAATTGACGGCTCCCACCCCGCTATCTGCGGCGTTTATCGTTCTCACCGCGCGGCTGCGGAGGCCGCTGGTGAGGAGAACACGATGAAGCGAATCTTTGCGAGCGCGGGCATTGCCGCCGCGATCATGATGTCGGGCGCCGCGGTGGCCTCGGCCGATGCGATGACGGCGCCGGTAGCCGGGCCCGCGATCGGATCGTCCGACGGTGCGCTGATCGATGTGCTGTTGCGGCAGATCGGGCTCGGTTCGAGTCAGCCGTGCGACGGGGTCATGCTCGATACGTGCGTCCCCATCGGCGCCGCGAGCGCGCCGCAGGCGGTGCCGGTGGCCGACAGCGGATCGGCGCTGATGACACCGGAGGCCGTGTTGGGCATCAATCAGGCGCTCGCCTGGTTGTACAACGGCTCGTCGGAGCCATGCGTCAGCTTCGGCCCGAACTGCGCGTGGGAATGAGGCAGGCTGTCTGCCCGAGCTAGCGGTAGCGGTCGGCCAGGTCGTCGCCGAGTAGCACGAACACCTCGGTGATCTGGTCGACCAATTCCTCGCGTGTCATCGCGAGGTCGCCTGCCAACCAGGCGGTGAGCGTCTGGACCAGCCCGCCGACCAGGTAGAGGGCCCGGAAGTCGACGACCGCTTCCGGGGCCGTCGCACCGTAGAAACCGGTGCCCTCGGCCGCGACGAGTCGGGCGAACGCGCTCACCGTGCGGGCGGTGTGGGCCCGCAACTCCGGCGTCGCCGCGCTCGTGATGAGGGCCGCGCGGCCCTTGCGCGGGTCATCGGTCAGTACCGCGATACCCGCGCTGATCGCGGCGTGCGCCTGCCCGCGACTGTCCTTGACCGCGGCGGCGAGGGCGAGCGCGATGGCCGCGGTCAATTCCTCGGCAATCCGATCGAGGAGCGCCTCCAGCACCGCGTCCCGATTCGGAAAGCTCTCGTAGTAATACCGCTCGTTGAGGCCTGCGCGGGCGCACAGCCCGGCGACGGTGAGCTTGGTCTGCCCGTCGGAGGCGATAATGTCGAGCGCCGCGTCCAGCAGTGCGCCGCGCCGCTGTGTTTGCCGCTCCCGCGCCGAAACGCCACCGTATGTCCGCTGTGCTGCCACGGTTCCCATTGTGCGTGTCGCCGCCCTCCGGCAGTCATTTGGTAGAGGCTCTTGCCAGAATATCAATTCTGGGGGATTCTATTGCCAGATGCACTCGACGAGGAGACGCAGCATGGCCACCAGGCACCGTGAACCCGGGTATTTCGCCGACGATTCGATGATCAGGCGGGTGATGAGCAAGCGCGCGGTCGGTCTGACCTACGGCGTGCGGGCGTTGGTGATCGGCGCGGTGCATCCGCTGCTGTTCGTCGGCACCAGCGAACACACCGCCCATCGGGAGACCCCGTACACCCGGCTGGCTATCACCGGCGCCCTGTTCGAGGCGGTGTTCCTCGGCAGCAAGGCCGAGGCCGATCGCGCGCTGGCCTTCACCCGGCGCAAGCACGATGCGGTGGTCGGTACGCTGCCCGAAGACGCGGGCGCCCACCATCCGGCGGGCACCGCCTACGCGGCCCACGACCCGCACCTGATGTTCATGACCATGGCCTTCACCTTCGACTCGGCCGAGGCGATGTACGACCGCCTGGTCCGCGAACTCACCGCCACCGAGCGCGAAGACCTCTACCAGGACTACGTTCGCTGGGGCGAACTGTTCGGCATGCCACGTGACGCCGCGCCCGCCGACTATCCGGCCTTCCGCCGCTACTTCGACAACTACCTGAACTCGACCGAACTGTTCCTCACCGACGAGGCCGAACTGGTCGGTTCCTATCTCGCGGGCCACCGCAAGGCGTATCGACTGCGCCCACCTGCCGAACAGGTCGGCACCGCGCTCTATCTGCTGGTCCAGGGCAGCCTGCCGCCACGGATCCGGCAGATGTACGGCATCGAATGGGGGATTTCCGACGAGCTCGCCCATCGCGCGCTGTGCCGCAGCATCCGCACCGCCCATTTCGCCCCACCGCTGGCACCGCGGGTGCTGGCGGGCACCCTCGCCGGGCCGAGCGCCCCGTCCTACCAGCTACTGGCCCGTCGCGAACAGCGCATGGTGAAGACGGGCCACCCGAGCATGCCCGGTGTCGATCCGCGCAACTGGGTGCAGCGAAATACCGCTTGATGGGCATGGAAAGATTCGGGGTATGTCCAGTCCTGCCCCGGCCGCGACGGCCGAACGTAAGCAGCGGGTGCTGTCGGGCATCCAGCCCACCAGCGACTCCTTCCACCTCGGCAACTACCTGGGTGCGCTGCAGTACTGGGTGACGATGCAGGACGAGTACGACGCGCTGTACTTCATTCCGGATATGCACGCGATCACCGTCAGCCAGGATCCCAAGGCGCTGCGCGCGCGCACCAAATCCGCCGCCGCCCAGCTGCTCGCGCTCGGCATCGACCCCGCCAAGTCCACCCTGTTCGTGCAGAGTCAGGTGCCCGAGCACGCCGAGCTGTCCTGGGTGCTGAGCTGTATCACCGGTTTCGGTGAGGCGGGCCGGATGACCCAGTTCAAGGACAAGTCGGTCAAGCAGGGCGCCGACAACGCGACCGTCGGCCTGTTCACCTACCCCGTCCTGATGGCCGCCGACATCCTGCTCTACCGCCCGCATCAGGTACCGGTCGGTGAGGACCAGCGTCAGCACCTCGAGCTGACCCGAAACCTGGCCCAGCGCTTCAACACTCGCTACAAGAAGACCTTCGTCGTGCCAGAGCCGCACATCGTCAAGGGCACCGCGAAGATCTACGATCTGCAGGATCCGACGGCGAAGATGAGCAAGTCGGCCTCCAGCGACGCCGGGCTGATCAACCTCCTGGATGACCCGAAGATCACCGCCAAGCGGGTGCGTTCGGCGGTCACCGACACCGAACGCGAGATCCGCTACGACCCGGAGAACAAGGCGGGCGTGAGCAATCTGCTGGTGATCCTGAGCTCGCTGCGCGAAACCCCGATCGTCGACCTCGAGGTGAATTTCGAGGGCAAGGGCTACGGTGATCTCAAGGCCGAGGTGGCCGACGCGCTGGTCGAATTCGTGACGCCCGTGCAGAAGAAGGTGCAGGAGTATCTGTCCGATCAGGCAGAACTGGACCGGATCCTGGCCGCGGGTGCCGAGCGAGCGCGTGAGATCGCAGGCAACACACTTGCTCAGGTGTACGACCGGGTTGGTTTCCTCGCTCGCTGACCCGTTGCGCACCTGAGGTTTTCGCTGAAGGGGCGCGTGTCATGCAGTTGATCGACAACATCTCGGCAGCCGTCGAGAAGCAGATCGGGCGCAGGCCCTGGCTGGATCATCTGGTCAGGGCCGGCGGGCGGTTCCAGAAACAGCGCGGTGACTTCTATGCCGCGGGTATCACGTATTTCACTGTGCTGTCGCTGTTTCCGCTGCTGATGGTCGCGTTCTCGGTGGCCGGATTCATTCTGGCCGGACACCCGGACCTCCTGGCCGATCTGCAAGCCAAGGTCATCGAGAACATCCCGGGTTCGTTCGGCACCCAGATCAATGACCTCATCGACCAGGCCTTGAAGTCGCGCGGCACGGTCGGCGTCATCGGCCTGCTCGTCGGCTTCTACACCGGGCTCGGCTGGATCGCGAACCTGCGCGCGGCGCTGACCGAGCAGTGGGAGAGTCAGAGTCCCGAAAAGCCCTGGTGGCTAGCCAAACTGTCGGATATCGGTGCGTTGTTCGGCCTCGGTCTGGCCTTCGTCGTGTCGCTGGGGTTGTCGGCGATCGCCGCGAGCGGGCTGGGCAAGCGGGTGCTCGAACTGCTCGGGGCAGATCATCTGCTCGGGGCGTCGCTGGTCCTGCGGCTGGTGTCGATCGCGCTCGGGTTGCTCGCGTCGTGGGCGGTGTTCGCGTGGATGATCGCGCGCTTGCCACGCGAGCCGGTGTCCTTGCGCAGCGCGGCGCGGGCGGCGGTGCTCGGGGCGATCGCCTTCGAGATCTTCAAGATCATCGGTGCGATCTATCTGCGTGCGGTGCTGTCGAGCCCGGCTGGTGCGACGTTCGGGTCGATCATCGGTCTGATGGTGTTCACCTATATGACCTACCGAATCCTGCTGTTCGCGACGGCGTGGGCGGCGACGTCGTCGGACAACGAACGTGCTGCCACCGTCGCGCCGCCGGACGCTGTGGTCATCCGGCCGAGGGTGGTCGACCACGGGATGTCGACCGGGGCCGGCGCCGCCTACTTCGGGGCAGGAGCGGTCGCGGCGATCGCGTTGCTGGTGGTCGGCAAACGCAGGTAGCGCTAACGCTTAGGCGGCCGGTCGGCACGGCGGCCGAGATCGCTCAGCAAGGTGTCGAGGGAATCGATATCGTCCCAGCCGTTGACCGAGATCATGCCGTCCGCGCCGACCCGAACCTCGACCCGGTCTGGGAGAGTAGTGAATTCGAGTTCGCGGTAGCGGTCGGTGAGCGCGCGCAGCCCTTGGTTCGTCGAGCCGATCCAGGGACGTTGGTGGTCGATGAGGTCGGCGCGGTACGGACCGTCGGCGAGCAGGTCGGTGTGGGCGAGCAGTTCCGCGATATCGGGGCGCTCCAGGGCCCACTCCCGCAGGTCGGCGTAGTCGTAGCCGGTGAAGGTCATCACCGAGAGGTTGCGTGCCCGCGCCGCGGCCGCGACAACGGCCAGCGGTGCCGCCTGCTCGAACGGTTCCCCGCCGAGGAGAGTGATCCCCTGCACTCCCGCGTTCACCGCGTCGTCGAGCAATGCCCGCGACCAATCACGCACCGCGACAACGGAACCGCCCGCAGCGGCCCACAGGTGTGGATTGAAACAGCCGGGACAGCGAATGGCGCAGCCCTGCACCCAGATCGCCGTGCGGCGGCCCGGACCCTCCGCTTCGGTGACCGTGAGCACGCGCGCCAACCGCAGCGTCTCCGGCGACGTGGCCGCGGGGATCACAGGTCCAGCCTTCGGCCCATGCTCGGCGTGGCACGAGTCGGCGCCGCGTCGGCGAAGTCGAGGCGGTCGGTAATACGCACCAGCTCATGGGGTTTCAGCCCGGCGGCGGCCGCGAAATCGCGGACGTCGCGGAACCCGCCGCTGCGCTCCCTGGCCGCCAGGACCGCCGTCGCCGCGCCCGTGGACAGGCCCAACGTCGCCAGTTCAGGTGCTCCCGCGTTGTTGACGGCGACCCGTGTCGACGTCTTCGCCAGGACGGGCGGTGCCGACACCGGCGTCGGACGGGCGCTCGGTGGCACCGACACCGGCGGTTGCGGGGTACTCGTGGGTGGACCCCAGAACTGCCGTGGATCCACGCCGACCCAGTCCGGAGCGGCAGATCGGTCGGTCGCGCCGGGGTAGACAGGCACCAACGGCTGCCGTTGTTCGGTCTGCGCCAGCTTGTGCAGGTAGTGCGGGCGCGCGAGCAGCGCATGGGTGATTCCGGCGAGCCACACCGCGATCAGCAGTCCCGCGCCCCAATCGGAGTAGGCCTGCTGGGTGGCGGTCGGCGGCGTCGCTCCCGCGGCTACTTCGGACTCGGTCGGACCGGACATGCCCATCAGCACGATGGCGCCGACTATGCCGATCAGATAGACGACCGCGCTGATCGTCCAGATACGGGTCTTGGTCCGCGCCCCGATGAAGAGAAAACTCGTCCAGGTGAGCAGGCCGCAGGCGAAGGCAGGCAGCACCCACAGGCTGTGGGTGATCCGCCAATTCCGGGTGCCGGGTAGGGGGCCGGTCACCAGTGGCCGTCCAGGCGATCCGGCTGTGGCTCGACGGCCTGGGGCCGCACGGTCGCGGATTCCGAGCGCCACCAATCCTGGGTGTAGTCGCTGTCGACGGTCATGGCGTCGAGCATGTCCTCCAGCGCGTGCACATACGGGAGGCATTCCTGGCCGAGGGCGTCGTGGGTAACGGCGGCGACCGTGCCGTCCGGCCCGACGGTCAGCGTGATGCGAACAGGGTTGGCGCTCATCGGTTCACCTCCAGCACGACCGTCACGGACGCGTCGTTGTTCGCCGTTTCCGAGACCAAGGTCATCCCGGCCCGTGGCGCACGCTCGCGCACCTTGTGCAGGACCTCGGCCTGCACGCGGCGCCCATAGGCCGCGTCGACGGTCATGATCGAGGCGATACACCGCTGCTCGTCGGCGGTACCGGTGAAGTGGGCCTGCCAGATGCCGTCGCCGTCGCGGCTCAGCTGTGCTGCCAGCTCCGCCCATTCGACATCGATCGAGTCGGGGCCGGTGGCGGTGACCCGGCCGCCGGTGTCGCCGAGGGCGAGCACGAGCAGTCGTGGGTCGCGAAGCCGAGTCGATACCGTGCAGGTGGTGGCAGCCGGCGAGCTGTGCGTAGCTGCCGCCTTCGCGACAGCGCCGATCGCGATCGGCAACAGGATCAGGGATACGCTCATGCCCGCAGTATCGCGCAGCCCCCTTGTAATCGGCTTACCAATCCTGTTGCGGGATCTCGAGTCCGGAGGCTGATACCGCACGCAGCTTCGCCCACTCGCGCAGTGCGGTGATCTGGGTGCCGTGCAGCGACGACAGCGGCACCGTGTTCTCCATCGCGTGGAACAGGTCCGCCGCGTCCAGCGGGCGGCGGCCCGAGTAGGCGTCGAACAGTGCGGTCACCACGGCCTGCTCGATCTCGGCGCCGGAGAATCCCTCCGACGCGGTGGCCAGATCATGGGTCAGCGTGGGGGTCAACGCCATCCCGGCCGCCGGGCCGCGCAGTCGCCGGGTCAGGTGCAGCTGCCAAATCGCTTGGCGTTCACCGGGGCTGGGCAGGTCGACGAAGAAGATCTCGTCGAAGCGCCCCTTGCGCAGGAACTCCGGTGGCAGATTCTCGATGGAGTTCGCGGTCGCGACGACGAAAACCGGGCGGGTCTTCTCCTGCATCCACGTGAGAAAGGTGCCGAAAACCCGTGCGCTGGTGCCGGTGTCGCCTGCTGATCCGGCACCGGCGAAGCCCTTGTCGATCTCGTCGACCCACAGCACGCACGGCGCGCAAGCCTCGGCGGTCGCCAGGGCGGTGCGCACGTTGTGCTCACTCGCCCCGACCAGGCCGGCGAACATGCGCCCGATATCCATCCGGATCAGTGGAATTCCCCAGGCGGCGGCAACGGCCTTGGCGGTCAACGACTTTCCACAACCGGGGACGCCGGTGATGAGGACGCCCTTCGGTGCGGGCAGCCCGTAGGCGACGGCTTCGGCCAGCCAGGAATCAGCCCGCTTGCCCAGCCAGGCTTTCAGCACATCGAGCCCACCCACGTCATCGAGCCGCACGTCGGTACCGACCAATTCGAGCAGTCCGGACTTGCGGATCGTCTGCGCCTTCTCGGCGAGCACCACCTCGACATCGGATTCGTCGAGGGTGTTCCCGTTGACCATGGCGAGGGAGAAGGCATTCTCGGCTTCGGCGAGCGTGAGCCCCAGCGCGGCCTTGGTGAGCCGGTCATGACCGGACTTGCCGAGCGCGATGGTGACGGTGTCACTGTTGTGCGAGATCATCGAATCGAGCAGCTCGCGCATCGTCAGTTCATCGGGCAGCGCGAAATCCACTACGGTGACATCTTTTTCGAGTTCGGACGGGATGCGCAACAGGGGCGCGACGATGATCGCGGTCCGGGCGGATTCGCCGGCCCGGAAATCGCGCACCAGATCGCGCAGTGCGCGCACCACGTGCGGGTCCGCCGGGCGGGTGCCGTCGCCGAGGAACGCGTGCAGGTCACTGAGGACGAACACCGAGCGTTCCCGCACCCGTGCCACCCCGCCGAGCATGGCGGCGGGTTCGGTGGTGTTGCGTTCGGGCTGCCCGTCTTCGCGGGAAAGGCCCTGGGTGGCCGACCACTGCCAGACCGCGCGTGGCACGGTCAAACCCGTTGCCGCCGCTGCTATCTCGGCGACAACCCGCTGCTCTTCGAACGTTTCGATGTAGAGCAGCGGGAATCGGGCCTGCAGGAGCGAGACGAGGGATCGGCGGAACTGGTGCACAGCTGCCGATGGTAATGGGGACGACTCACCGTCGGCGGCGATAGATCCGACGTGCCCACAGCAGCAGCCCGAGGACTACGACGGGGCCGCCGATGAGAGTCGCGATGCGGGCACCCTGATGCGCTGGGCGGTCCTGCTCGACTTCCGAGCCGTCGGCGCGTGGTGGCGGCGAGGCCAGGGGAACACTGGGTTGCACTGCCTCACTGCCTGATTCGGGCAGCTTGCCGATTCTGGCGTCGGTGTCGAGGGCGAAACCGTAGTCCAGCAGGCGCGCGGCCTGCTCCCACGGGCGGATCGGGCGCACGTCGGCCTTGAGCAGGGTGACGACCAGGCGGTGTCCATCGCGTTCGGCGGCGGCGACGAAGGTCTGGCGGGCGTCGTCGGTGAAGCCGGTCTTGCCGCCGATCGCGCCCGCGTAGTTGTAGAGCAGCTGGTTGTCGTTGGCGATCGGGAAGCCTGGGTGGTCCTTGTCACCGGGGATCGCGGGGTCGGCGGGGAAGCCGGGGAAGTCGACCTGTTCGGTGTGGATGAGCTCGGCGAACAGCGGGATGCTCATCGCCTCGCGGAACAGCACCGACAGGTCGTAGGCCGAGGTGCTCATGCCTGGCCCGTCGAGGCCGGACGGGGTCGCGGCGCGAGTGTCCATCGCGCGCAACGTCTTCGCCACCTCGTTCATCTTCGCCACGGCCCGCTTGTCGCCGCCGAGCTGAGTGGCGATCGCGTGCGCGGCGTCGTTGCCCGAACACATGATCAGTGCCTGCATGAGCTGGCGGTTGGTATAGCGCCCGCCGGGGCCGATGCCGACCCGGGTGCCGTCGACATCGGCGTCGGCCTGCGTGCCGATCACTACTTCGTCCAGATCCAGGCTGCGCAGCGCGACGATCGCCAGGGCGACCTTGATGGTGCTGGCGGGACGGTAGCGACCGTGCGGATCCTTGGCCGCGAGCACGCGGCCGGTGTCGAGGTCGGAGACCATCCACGAGGTGGCCGAGATCTCGGCGGGGACCGGAGGTGCGCCGTCGGGCAGGACCACGCCGCAGTCGCCCATCCGCTGACCGCCGATGGCGGGCGAGGGGACAGGCAGCGGACTCGGCGTCGGGTCGCCCGGTGCGGGGACCTCCGAAGTGTCGACCGGGGCGGGCGGTTGCGTCTTCTGCGGGCAGTCGTCGGTGTTCGGAGTGGTGAACGGGGGCGTGGTGGTCGTGCTCGGACCACTGGACGGCGGTGCGTCGGTGGCGGGCACCGCGACGGCGGGGGTACCCGCGAGAGCGGCGACGGTAAGGGCGGCGCCGAGACAGCATGCGGCGCGCACGCCGACTTCACGAATCCTCATCACTGGGCAGCCTAACGGGCGCCGTCGCGGCGGGATTCTCGGTCTTTCGCCCTCGCTCGCGGGGGCGCCCAGCGGGGTCGACACGCGGGTCTGTCGTCCCCGCGGGCAACACAGTTGACATGAACACGCAAATGAGAGTTACTATCAAAAAGTAGTAGCTGTCATTTGGAGGAGAAATGCGTACGGAAGATTCCCGCCGCTGGCTCGCGCTCGGTGCGCTCGCCCTGGCGATGCTCACCATCGGACTCGACGTCACCGTGCTCACCGTTGCCATCCCGACGCTCGCGGTCGATCTGGACGCGAATACCGCTGCGCTGCAATGGTTCAGCAGCGCGTACACCCTGGCGCTCGCCGCGCTGATGCTGCCCGCCGGCGCGCTCGGCGACCGGTACGGACGCAAGAAGATCCTGCTCGCCGCGCTCGTGCTGTTCGGTGTGGCCTCGGTGGCCTGCGCGATCGCCGGGTCCGCCGGCCAGCTCATCGCGGCACGGGTGGTGCTCGGCATCGCCGCCGCCGCACTCGTTCCGCTGTCGATGTCGGTGCTGCCGGTGTTGTTCACCGACCCCGCGCAGCGGCAACGCGCGCTGACGATCTGGGTCACCTCGACCGCTATCGGCTTGCCGCTGGGGCCGATCCTCGGCGGCTGGCTACTGCGGCACTTCTGGTGGGGTTCGGTGTTCCTGATCAATGTTCCGCTGGTCGTCATCGGCGCGCTGGCCGTCGCCACCCTGGTCCCGGAATCGCGGAGCGACACCATTTTTCGGGTCGATCTTCTCGGTGCGCTGCTCTCGGCGGTAGGCATGCTCGGGCTGACCTACGGCTTCATCCGGATCGGTGAACGCGGCTGGGACGACCTGGTCGGGTGGCTCGTCGTCGCGGCCGGGGCGGCGACCCTCGCCGTGTTCCTGTGGTGGCAGCGACGTGCCGAGTACCCGCTGATCGACCTGGCGCTGTTCGCCGCGCCCGGCTTCCGGTGGGGCACCGCGATCTCGATCCTGGTCAGCTTCGCGATGTTCGGCATGTTCTTCACCGTCCCGCAGTACTTCCAGGCGGTGCTCGGCGTCGACGCGCTCGGCAGCGGGCTGCGGCTGCTGCCGTTGATCGGTGGCATCGTGCTCGGCAGCAGACTGGTCGACCTGCTGCTGCCCCGGCTCGGCGTGCGGGTGGTGATCACCGCCGGGCTGCTCGTGCTCGCCGGTGGCCTCGGACTCGGCGCGTTCACCACTGTCGAGAGCGGGTACTGGCTGACCGCGCTGTGGACGACGGTGCTCGGCGCCGGTATGGGTCTGGTCATGCCCGCCGCGGTCGGTCTGGCGATGGGTGAACTGAGCACCGAACGTTCGGGCTCGGGTTCGGCACTGCTGCAAGCACTTCGGCAGGCGGGCGGCACCATCGGCGTCGCTGTGCTCGGCACCGTGCTGGTCACCAGGTACCGGGCCGACCTCGGCGCCTTCGACCGGGCGCCGATCTCCGACGGTGTCAACGCGGGCGTGGCCGTCGCGGGCGAGACCGGTGATCCGGCGATGCTGGCGCAGGTGCAGCAGGCCTTCGTCGCGGGCATGGACACCATGCTCGGGCTGTGCGCGGCGGTGTGTCTTGCCGCAGGCCTCGTGGCCGCGCTGTGGCTGCGGCGGCCGACGGCACGGGTTACCGACGTGGATGCGGCAGAATCGATACATGTCGGTTGAGATGTCGCTACGCGAGCGGAAGAAGGAGCGGACCCGCCGAACCATCAGGGTCGAGGCGTTCCGGCTGTTCCGGGAACAGGGCTACACCGAAACGACGGTGGAGCAGATCGCGGCGGCGGCCGAGGTATCCCCGAGCACCTTCTTCCGCTACTTCCCGACCAAGGAACAGCTGGTAGTCGCCGACGACCAGGACGCGGTGATGATCGAGGAACTGGCCACGCTGCCGCGCGGCCTGAATCCGATCACCGCCATCCGCACCGCGACCGCGGCGGTGTTCGGGCGGATGTCGCCCGCCGAGCTCGCCTTCGAGCAGGAACGGCAGGAGCTGCTGTTCCACGTTCCGGAACTACGCTCGGTGATCGGTCTGGAATTTCTGCGCAGTATCGAACTCGCCGCCCAGATGCTGGCCGACTACACGGGCCGGTCCGCCGACGATTTCGATGTGCGGGTGGCCGCGGGCGCGATGATCGGCTCCATGCTCGCCATCGCGCCCGCCACCCCGATGAACGTCACCAATGTCGGTGACGCCCTGTCATTCCTGCAGGCAGGCCTGCCGTTCGACGATCAGGCCTGATCACTCCGGCTTGCTGCGCTGCACGGGGCAGCCGTGCGCCAGCGGGCCCAGCAGCTTGTTGTTGTCGTAGAAGTGCTCCAGCTCCAGGATGCGCAGATCCTCGCTCACCCGGGCGATGGTCACACCGAACATCTCGATGTGCTCGCCGGTGGGCTGGTGGCCCTTGTACTCACCCTCGAACTTGCCCCAGTGCCGCCACCGGAAGCTCACGGCCGGCGGGCCCGACAGCACCTCGAGAACCTCCCAGAAGAACCCGCCGGGGAAGGCGGTGTGGAAGATCTTGTGCGAGGAGTCGAAGGTCTCGTTCTCGGCGTCGTAGAACGGGTTGTCGCCGATCAGGATGTTGTAGCTGCCGATCCGGGCGAACTCCTCGGCGTCCTGCCACACCCCACCGTTGACCCGGCCGCGATACTGATCGGCCACCACCGACAGCCACGTCGCGGGGTCGGCCTTGTGCGAGACCTCCATCTCGAAGACCTTCACCAGGTCCTCGACGATCGCCTCGAGCGAACCGGGCGCGTGCTCGACGCTGCGCTCGCGCGGGATCACCTCGTGGCTCAGTTCATAGTCGGGAACGTTGCCACGCCATTGTTCCGGCGCCGCGGCGGCGATCACGGCTTCCCTGCCCCGCAGCCACAGCGGGGCTTCCGGTTCCGGGTTCTGCTCGGCCTGCGTATCCGTCACGTCCACAGTCATTTTGGTCTACCCGACCCTTTCAAAAAGCTCGAAGAACGGGTCGAAAGTAACAGCAGCGCAGCGAATCTCGCGTGCCAGATCTCACCAAGTGAGAAACTGGAAGGATCGAACTGTGTTCTGTCACAACGTGTTCGGAGATAGCTATGGCACCGGCTGGCTGGGGTGGCCGAGTCTGGCCGGTGTCTCGTCGTCCATGGTCGCGAAGAATTCGCCGAGCACGCCCACGATCTGATCCACCGAATCCGCGCAGAACAGCACCGGCTGGTAATGGGTGATGTCGTAGGCGATCGTGCCCATCTCCGCGACATCGAGCGGACGTAGTCGCGCGTGCCGGAATTCGTCGATCTCGCCGTACGAAGAGAGCAGTCCGGCGCCGTAGCAACGGATTTCGTCGTCCTCGCGGACCACACCGAATTCGAGCGAGAACCAGAAGACGTCGGCGAGGAATTTCAGCGCGCTGTCGGTCTCCAGCCGGCCCACCGCCGCGCCGACCGTCTCGTACAGCGAGGCGAAACGCGGGCTCGCGATCTGGTTGGCGTGGCCGATGATCTCGTGGATCGCATCGGGCTCCGGGGTGTACAGCGGTGCCGAGTGATGGCGGATGTACTGGGTGGAATGGAAGGTGCGATCGGCGAAGGAGCCGAAGAACTCACGCAGCGGAACCAGGCCGGCGGCGGGCACGTACCGGAAGCCGGTGAGGGGGGTGAGCAGCCGCGATACCTCGTCGAGTTGCGGAATGTGATCGTGTGGCAGGGCGAGTTCGCGCGCGGCTTCGCGGACCTCGCGGCAGGCGTAGACCTCGTGCTTGCGGGCCAGCTCCGACGAGGCGATCCGCCACACCTGCTGCTCGTCGTCGGTGTAGTCGATGTGGGGTGCGGGGGCGCCGGGGGAGTAGTCGAGTGCGAGCGCGGCGATGGCATTGCGGCGGGCACGGTAGTCCTCGTCGTGCACGCCGGGGTGGTCGTCGCTCAGATGCACCGTCACGTCGCCGTCACGCTCGCGCGTCACCGGCGAGTAGAGCTGGGCCTCGGTGAACATGACTCCAGGCAAGCACCGCGGTGGCGTCGCGACAACAACCACGCTGCCAACTACGCAAACTGCACAGTTGCAGGGTTGGTCGCCGTCGAATTCCGGCGGTGAACTGTGTTTTCTGTGCGCTTGCTGACCGATGCCACCGGCTGCTGTGCGGACTTGCGAACGCGTGGGTTCGGTAACGACGCGGTGAATTAGCCGACGAGGCCGGTGACCATCACGCAAGATTGCGTTCGTAGATGAGGAGGATGTGTGCGCACCCTGCGAATAGATCTCGATCAGCGCCTGCTGGCCGCGGCCGCCGACATCATGGGCACCGCCGACAGCAACGCCACCGTCAACGAGGCATTGCGCCGCATCGTGGTGCACGAACGCCAATTACGCAATCTGGAACGGTTGATGGCCGATTCGGTATTCAGCACAGATCCGCCTGCCGATCGGGGCAGCGCCTCTGATCCCGATTCGGTATTCAGCACAGAGCCGATGCTCAGCGCGGAGTCCACCTAGCGGGGAGGGGTTCAGGTTCGGGTTGCGTCACCGAGGTGGTGGCCGAGGGGTAGCTCGAACTTGTCGGTCCCCCCTGCGATCATCGGAGTCAGTCACCGATCCGCAGGGGGAACGATGTCGGTACCGATCGCGAGTTTGCCTGTCGCTCAACGTCCGCGTGAGCGTCTGCTCATGCTCGGCCCGCACGCACTCAGCGACGGCGAGCTGCTGGCACTGCTGCTCGGCCAGGGCACCCGCGGTCAGTCCGCACTGGAAGTGGCGGCCCAGTTGATCGGCGACTACGGCGGATTGGCCGAACTCGCCGCCGCTCGCCCTGAGGAACTGGCCGCAAGGGCGGGGATCGGGCCTGCCAAAGCCGCCACGGTCGTCGCCGCCTTCCACCTCGGCACCCGCTCGCGCACCCCCACCGATGCGCTGTCCCAGCTCACCACCCCCGATGACATCGCGGCCGTGGCGTTGCCACTGTTCGCGGGTGCCCGCGTCGAACGCCTTCTCGTCCTCGTCTGTGACACCCAAAATCGGCTACGGCATCGCGCGTTCGTCGCCGAGGGCGCCATCGACCACGTAGCCGTCCCGGTGCGCGAAATCCTCAACACCGTTCTCCGTCACGACGGCCGAGCCTTCGCCGTCGTCCATAACCATCCCTCCGGCGACCCGGCTCCCAGCCCCGACGACCGCCGGGCCAGCACCCTGCTCCACCAAGCCGCCCGCACGGTAGGCCTGCGCTACCTGGACCATATCGTGGTCGCGGGCGAAACCTGGTCCACTGCACCGCCTTTCGCGTGATCGGCGGGTGCTGTGCGGGGTGGGGCGCGATGCGCGCTCAGCCGGCGAAACCGGTGGTGCGAGCCATGTCCGCCAGCATGGCGTCGAACATGATCTCCGGGTCGGCCAGCGGGATCGGGTAGTTTCCGAACACCTCGAGGGTGACGTGGCCGAACAGCCGGGCCCAGATCTGCACCATCAGGTAAGTCACGCCGAGGTCCAGCTTTTCGGCGGGGAACTTCTGCCCCGACTCCGAGAGCATCGCGAGCAGTTCGGTCTGGAAGCCGATCAGGTCCTCGCGCAACGCGGCCGGGATGGTCTCGCCCGGCGGGGTGGCGATCTCGAAGTTCGCCAGCAGCCTGCCCGCGGCAGCCAGGAAGATCCGGCCGAAGGGTTCGTCGAAGCGGCGCATCATCGACGGACCTGAGGTGGGCGAGGCGAACACCAGGGTGAATTCCCTCGGATTCGCCAGCGCCCAGTGCCGGAAACCCCGGCAGATGGCTAGGAACTGCACCGCGCCGTCGTCGGGCAGCGGCTCGATCTCGGTCGAGAGGAACTCGGCCAGATCGACGCAGAACTCCATCCGCATCCGCTCGATCAACTCGTCGCGCGACGAATAGTGCCGGTACAGCGCGGGCGCGGTGACGCCGAGTTCGCGGGCGATCGCCCGCAGGGTGACCGCCTCGGGACCTCGCTCGGCCAGCAGCGCCCGGGTGACCCGCCGGATATCGGCATCGGTCACGACCGGCGCACGGCCACGCGCCTTGCCCGTCAAGCGGCCACCCCTTCGATCTTGGTTCGGTTCAAGCGTATTCGACTTCCCACCGCTTGATGCCGTTGAGCCAACCGCTGCGCAGCCGCACCGGATCGGAGACCTGGCGCAGGTTCGGCATCGCGTCGGCAATGGCATTGAACATCAGGTCGATCTCGAGGCGGGCCAGATTCGCGCCGACGCAGTAGTGCGTTCCGGTGCCGCCGAACCCGACGTGCGGGTTGGGGTCGCGCAGGACGTCGAACCGGAACGGGTCGGCGAAGGCGTCCTCGTCGAAATTGGCCGAGCTGTAGAACAATCCGACCCGCTGGCCCTGCTTGATCTGCTGGCCACCCAGCTCCAGGTCGCGCGTCGCGGTGCGCTGGAACGCGGTCACCGGCGTTGCCCAGCGCACGATCTCGTCCGGCGCGGTGCGCGGGCGCTGCTGCTTGTACAGCTCCCACTGGTCCGGGTTGTCGACGAAGGCCTTCATGCCGTGGGTGATCGAATTGCGGGTGGTCTCGTTGCCCGCCACCGCGAGCAGGATGACGAAGAACGCGAACTCGTCCGAACCGAGGTGCTCGCCGTCGACGTCGGCGTTGACCAGCTGGGTGACGATGTCGGCGGCCGGGCAGCCGCGCCGCTGTTCGGCCATGTTCCAGGCATAGCCCATCACCTCGGCGGTCGCGGTGTGGTGGTTGCCCTCGAACTCCGGATCGTCGTAGGAGATCATCTGATTGGTCCAGTCGAAGATCTTGCGGCGGTCCTCCTGGGGGACTCCGAGCAGTTCGGCGATCGCCTGCAGCGGCAATTCGACGGCCACCTGCTCGACGAAGTCACCGCGACCGGACTTCTTGGCTTCCCACACGATCTTCTCGGCCCGCTCGGTGAGCGCGGCGCGCAGGTTCTCCACCGCGCGCGGGGTGAAGCCCTTCGACACGATGCGGCGAATCTTGGTGTGCTGCGGCGGATCCAGGTTCAGCATCAGCATGTTGCCGAGCATGTCGATCTGCTCGCGCGTGGTCTCCTCGTTGAACCGGATGATCGCCGTGTTCTCGTGCGAGGAGAAGTCCTCCGGATTCTTCGAGATCTCCTTGATGTCGGCCAGCTTGGACACGACCCAGTACCCGCCGTCGTCGAACCCGCTGGCGCGGTCGGGCTGCGCGCACCACCAGACCGGCGCGGTCCGCCGCAATTGCGCGAACTCCTCGATAGGCAATCGGCTGGCGAGTAGATCGGGATCGGTGAAATCGAATCCCGCGGGGATGTTTGTGCTGGTCACGGCTGCCTCCTTCGATCCGGTGCGCGAACGTCACACCGTGATGTGGAACACGTTCAACACGATGAAACCACGTCCGCACCCTTTATGAACAGTGTTTAGTAATACCTGTTCACAAACTGGGCTGATCGACGCCGGTCACCGCGCCGGATGTCGACCGGACTGGCTCCGGATCGACCGATTCGCCGACCGGCGTCGGCTGCGCATGGGCACAATGGCGGCGTGGACCTGCCGTTTCTGCGTGCGAACCCGCACCTGTTGCCGACGTTTCTCGCTCACCAGCGGCTGCGGACGACGCCTGTCGCCGGTGGGTCGATCAGTGTCGCCGAGCGAATCGCGCTCGACGACGGGACGCATCTGTTTCTGAAGACCTGGCCGGGCGGGCTGTCCGCCGCCCCGACCGCCGCGCCCGCGCCCGCTCCACCCGGGCTGTTCGCGGCGGAAGCGCAGGGGCTGCGCTGGCTGGGGGAGGCCGGTGGCGTCGCGGTGCCGGAGTTGTACGCGCAGACCGACGAGCTGCTGCTGATGCAGTGGGTCGACCATGCCGAGCCGACCGCGACCGCCGCCGAACGTTTCGGCGCGGGACTGGCACGCACTCACCGCGCGGGCGCTCCCGCTTTCGGCGGGCAGGAGGACGGCTTCCTCGCGGGCCTACCACTCGACAACACCCCCGGCGACGACTGGCCCACCTGGTACCGCGAGCGCCGAATCCTGCCGTATCTGAGACTCGCCGTAGACGCGGGCGCCCTCGACCCCGCCGACGCCACCTACCTCGAATCGATCCACATCGAAGCCCCCACCGAACCCCCCGCCCGACTACACGGCGACCTCTGGCCCGGCAACATCCTCTGGGGACCGTCCGACACCCCCTGGCTGATCGACCCCGCCGCCCACGGTGGCCACCGCGAAACCGACCTGGCCACCCTGTGTCTGTTCGGCGGCGCGCCACACTTGCCGCGAATCATCGCCGCCTACAACGAAATCCATCCCTTGGCGCCCGACTGGCGGAGCCGGATCCCCCTGCACCAACTCCACCTGTTGCTGGCCCACGCCGTCCTCTTCGGCCGCACCTACCGAACTGCCGTTCTGGAGGCCGCGGCCAACTATCACTAGCTCGTCGCGGAACAGTTCGGCCTCAGCTGTTCTGTTCGGCCGGTTCGGGTCGGTGGCCCTGAGATTTCGGCTGCTGCCATGAGCCGACAAGAGTGGCAGTGAGCCCGCCGATGAGGATCAGCAGACCTGGGTTGAACGTGATGGACGTGGAGGCCGGGTAGTCCAGGCTCGCGAAGGTGATCGTGAATCCGATGCTCAGTGCGACCAGGATGCCAAGGGTTTCGGCGACCGCCAGGCAGGACAGCCACGCTCTCGGTATGTGTCGGCGGTACCCGACGAAACCCGCAACGACCAGCAGTACCGCGCCGAAGACCAGAACCGGCAAGCCGGGGGCGCCGACCTCACGTAGGTCCCACAACGAGTACATTCGCTGGCCTCGTCGGCGATCGATCGCGAAGAGCGGAAACCAGAGCCCGATAAGGGTCGCTATGGACCCGCCGAGCAGCATGCCGCTCGCGGGGGCGACCTTGTTGTTGTAGCCGAATATCGGCATCCACGTCTGCGACACCGGGCAATCCTAGTGAACGGCGAAGGCCGCCTCCGTCATTCGATGAGGGGGCGGCCTTGCTGTGCGCTGATCAGACGGCAGCCGGTTCGCGTCGCCGTGCAACGGGCAGAACATGCGGCGCCGACCGGGTGGCCCACACGGCGAACCCGATGTAGAGCGCCTGCTCCGGGATTCGTTGCCACAGTGGCGAAGCCGGCTCTCCCGCGAAGGGGATGTCGTTGAGCGCGGCGTAGATGTTGGCGGGCAGAAGCAGCAGGAACAGTGGAACGAGAGCCCAGCCCGCGAGCCTGCGGGTGCGGGTGAGGACCAGTCCGACCGCGGCGAGCAGTTCCAGCACCCCGCTGGCCAGGACCATGAACCCGGGGAACGGGACGAACGGCGGAATCATGCCGACCATGTCGGCGTAGTTGGGCATCACGGTGACGCTCGCGGGCATGAAGTGCGCGGTTCCCGTCATCACCAGCATGACGGCCAGCGCGTGGGCCGCGCTGACGGACCACGAGGCGAATCGGGTCACGCCGAGTGCTCCGAGCGTGCGAAAGACAACCAGCGAGCCGATGAGGGTGATCAGGGTGATCATAGTTTCTCCCGGAATGGATACTTACACTATCTACTATGGATAGTAACACTATCCGCCTTGTTGTCATTCCCGCAAGTACCGACGAACGACAAAGGCCGCCCACACCTTTCGGTGCAGACGGCCTCAGGGCTCACCTGGCTAGCCGGAACTTCGAGCATCGGCAACCCATAGCTGCCAGGAGCCGACGACAGCGGCGGCAGGTCCTGCGACCAATACCAGCAGGCCGTAGTGGAAGGTGGCATGGCTCACCGAACTCGAGCTCATCGCGGAGTAGTTCGTGAGCGCTGTGGAGTATCCGATGGATATCGCGAGCAGGATCCCGATCCCCACCGCCACCGCGACACCCGCCAGCCAGCCTCGAACTCCGAGTGCTTCGAGGTGCGCAGGGATGAACGAGCCCATGATCAGGAGAACCGCACCCAGGACGAACAGCGGAAAGCCCGGCGTCCCACTCTGATGCAGGTCCCACATCGAACGGCTGGGGGCAGTCGGCCTCGCGCCGGCGGTAAGGGTGAACAGGGGCAGCCACAGGCCCGCGATGGTCGCGATCGCCCCGCCCAACATGGCCCCGCGGGCACCGGAGCGCTGGTCATCGGCGGAGAACACAGGGATGCGTGAGTCGGACATGTGCCGATCCTAGTGACGTACCAACGACGAAGGCCGCCTTCATCTTTCGATGAGGGCGGCCTCCGAAACCGAGCGGGGAAGATCAGCGGGTGAAGAGCAGGGCCCGCTTGACTTCCTGGATCGCCTTGGTGACCTCGATGCCACGGGGGCACGCGTCGGTGCAGTTGAAGGTGGTGCGGCAGCGCCAGACACCTTCGACGTCGTTGAGGATGTCGAGACGCTCGCGGGCACCTTCGTCACGGCTGTCGAAGATGAAGCGGTGCGCGTTCACGATCGCGGCGGGGCCGAAGTAGCTGCCGTCGGTCCAGTAGACGGGGCACGACGTGGTGCAGCAGGCGCACAGGATGCACTTGGTGGTGTCATCGAAGCGGGCGCGGTCGGCCTGGCTCTGGATCTGTTCGCGGGTGGGCTCGTTACCCGAGGTCATCAGGTAGGGCTTCACCGCGCGGAACGCGTCGAAGAACGGCTCCATGTCGACCACGAGGTCCTTCTCCACGGGCAGGCCGCGGATCGGCTCGACGGTCATGGTGAGGGTCTTGTCGCCCTTGGGCAGCATGTCCTTCATCAGCACCTTGCAGGCCAGCCGGTTCACACCGTTGATCCGCATGGCGTCGGAGCCACACACACCGTGGGCGCAGGAGCGCCGGAAGGTGAGGGTGCCGTCCAGGTAGGACTTGATGTAGATGAGCACGTTGAGGAAGCGGTCGGTCGGCAGGACCGGCACCTGGAAGGTATCCCAGTGCGCGCCCTTGTCGTCCTCGGTGCTGAACCGGGCGATCTTGACGGTGACCATGACCGAGCCCTCGGGGACCGGCGCCGGCTTCTGCTTGGTGGGTTCGATAACAGCAGTCATCAGTACTTACGCTCCATCGGCTCGTAGCGGGTCTGCACCACCGGCTTGAAGTCGAGGCGGATCTCGGAGATGAGCTCCGACCCCTCCTTGTACGCCATGGTGTGCCGCATGAAGTTCACGTCGTCGCGATCCGGGTAGTCCTCGCGGGCGTGACCGCCACGCGATTCCTTGCGGTTGAGCGCGCCGACGACGGTGACCTCGGCCAGCTCGAGCAGGAAGCCCAGCTCGACGGCCTCGAGCAGGTCGCTGTTGTAGCGCTTGCCCTTGTCCTGCACCGTGATCCGGGTGTAGCGCTCCTTGAGTGTGTGGATGTCGGTGAGGACCTTCTTGAGGGTTTCCTCGGTGCGGAACACGCCCGCGTTCGCATCCATGGTGGCCTGCAGCTCGGTGCGGATGTCGGCCACGCGCTCGTTGCCGTGATCGGACAGGATCAGCTCGAGCCAGTCCATCACCATCTGCGACGGGTTCTCCGGCATCTCGACGAACTCGGTGCGGTTGGCGTACTCGGCGGCCGCGATGCCGGCGCGACGGCCGAACACGTTGATGTCGAGCAGCGAGTTGGTGCCGAGACGGTTCGCGCCGTGCACCGAGACACACGCGCACTCACCGGCGGCGTAGAGGCCGGGGACCACGTCGGTGTTGTTGCGCAGCACCTCGCCACGGATGCGGGTGGGGATACCGCCCATCACGTAGTGGCAGGTCGGCATGACCGGCACGAGCTCCGAGACCGGGTCGACGCCCAGGTAGGTGCGCGCGAACTCGGTGATGTCGGGCAGCTTCTCCTCGAGCACGTCGGCGCCGAGGTGGGTCACGTCGATGTAGACGTAGTCCTTGTTCGGGCCCGCGCCACGGCCTTCGGCCACCTCGAGCACCATCGAGCGGGCGACGATGTCACGCGGCGCGAGGTCCTTGATGGTGGGGGCGTAGCGCTCCATGAAGCGCTCGCCGGAAGCGTTGCGCAGGATGCCGCCCTCACCGCGCACAGCCTCGGAGATGAGGATGCCGAGGCCGGCGAGGCCTGTCGGGTGGAACTGGTGGAACTCCATGTCCTCGAGCGGCAGGCCCTTGCGGAACACGATCGCCATGCCGTCACCGGTCAGTGTGTGCGCGTTCGAGGTGGTCTTGTACATGCGGCCCGAGCCGCCGGTGGCGAACACGATCGACTTCGCGTGGAAGATGTGGATCTCGCCGGTCGACAGCTCGTAGGCGACGACGCCGGTGGCGACGGGGCCACGATCGGACTCGGTCATCACCAGGTCGAGCACGTAGAACTCGTTGTAGAACTCGACGTCGTGCTTGACGCAGTTCTGGTAGAGCGTCTGCAGGATCATGTGACCGGTGCGGTCGGCGGCATAACACGCGCGACGCACGGGCGCCTTGCCGTGGTCACGGGTGTGGCCACCGAAACGACGCTGGTCGATCTTGCCCTCGGGCGTGCGGTTGAACGGCAGGCCCATCTTCTCAAGGTCCATGACGGCGTCGATGGCCTCTTTGGCCATGATCTCCGCGGCGTCCTGGTCGACGAGGTAGTCGCCACCCTTGACGGTGTCGAAGGTGTGCCATTCCCAGTTGTCTTCTTCGACGTTGGCCAGCGCGGCGCACATGCCACCCTGGGCCGCGCCGGTGTGGCTACGGGTCGGGTACAGCTTGGTCAGGACCGCGGTGCGAGCACGCGGGCCGGCCTCGATCGCCGCGCGCATGCCCGCGCCACCGGCGCCGACGATGACCACGTCGTAGCGATGCTCCTGAATCGGACGGGATTCACTCATGCGAGGTGGCCTGTTCCTAACCTGTGATGTTGGGGTCGAAGGTGAAGACGACGTACGTGCCGACGGCGACGACTAGGACCATCGAAACCGCGAGAATGGTCTTGAGCCAGAACCGCGTGGAGTCCTTGCGCGAGTAGTCGTCGATGATCACGCGCAGGCCGTTGCCACCGTGCAGCTGAGCCAGCCACAGCATCGACAGATCCCAGAACTGCCAGAACGGGCTGGCCCAGCGACCGGCCACGAACGCGAAGTTCAGCCGGTTCACGCCACCGTCGATCATCAACATGATGAACATGTGGCCGAGTACCAGGATGATCAGGAACAGGCCGGAGATGCGCATGAACAGCCATGCGTACTTCTCGAAGTTGCCGTTCGACTTGCCACGCGGCGAGCGGGGCAGGTCGAGGCTGGCCGGGCGATCGTAGGACTTGGCGAGGACAGGTGCGCTCATATCAGTGCTCCGTCAGCAGGTAGAAGAACTGGCGGCCGACGCCGGCGGCGGAGACCAGAACCCAGATGGCGAGCACAATCCACAGCATCTGCTTCTGGAATCGCGGACCCTGGGACCAGAAGTCGACGAGAATGACCCGGACGCCGTTGAGGGCGTGGAACAGGACGGCGACGACGAGGCCCATCTCCATGAGCGCGACCACAGGGTTCTTGTAGAGCGCGATGGAGTTGTCGTAAGTGTCCGGGTTGACCCGGACCAGTGCCGTGTCCAGCACGTGCACGAAGAGGAAGAAGAACAGCGTGACACCGGTGATCCGGTGCAGCGCCCAGGACCACATGCCGGGGTCGCCGCGGTACAGCGTCTTCCGCTTCGGCTGGGCCGGAGCCGGAGCTTCTATCGTGGTCATAGAGTGCGGTGCCTCCAACGTCGTTGATGGACCCGGTCACAGATCCGACGCCGGCATGCGTGGAGAGGCAAATGCCCAGGTGGCTGCGCTGTATTCTCGAGCGCTGGCCCGCCGCCGGGAACCTGAACCGATCTTCGGTGAACTCTAATCCCCTCTGTTTCTCGGAACTAATTCGGCGTGCCGTGCGTTGCGGGTAAAACTAGCGAGTTAGGTTTGCCTTTCTTGATGCCGGATACTGGTGATTCGGCTCCTGTTTCCCCGTGTTCGGCGGGATCTGCTGGAGGTTCTCGGTGCCCGAAATTGACTGGAATACGTTGCATGACATGGCAATTCGGGCAATGGGGTCGGCGTATGCGCCGTACTCGGGTTTCCCGGTCGGCGCCGCTGCTCTCAGTGCGGATGGCCGAATTGTGAGCGGATGCAATGTGGAAAATGTCTCATATGGGCTAACCCTGTGTGCCGAATGTGTACTCGTCGGTAACTTATTCGCGTCGGGTGGCGGGCGTCTCGTCGCGGTCTCGGTGACCGATTCCCGGGGCCAAATCCTGATGCCGTGTGGGCGCTGCCGTCAGCTGCTGTTCGAACACGGCGGGGGCGAACTCCTGGTGGATCACGCCGACGGCCCGAAGCCACTGTCGGAGCTGCTGCCCTACGCCTTCGGGCCGGATGATCTGGCGGCCGGACAGCAGTAGTCGGACCGCGGTGCCAGACTTGGGCCATGACGGCACTGGATGCGGTTTCGATCATTACTGGTAAGCGTGACGGCGGGGAGCTGTCCGATGCTCAGATCGACTGGGTGGTGGACGCCTTCACCCGGGGGATCGTGGCCGACGAGCAGATGTCGGCCTTGGCCATGGCGATCGTGTGGCGGGGGATGACCCGGCGCGAGACCGCGCGGTGGACGGCGGCGATGATC
Source organism: Nocardia sp. FBN12 (assembly GCF_050320175.1). GTDB lineage: Bacteria > Actinomycetota > Actinomycetes > Mycobacteriales > Mycobacteriaceae > Nocardia. The sequence continues at coordinate 7,156,605 of NZ_CP190048.1, forward strand.
TCCTCGGGCAGCCGGATGAACTTCACCGACCTGCCTCGCCCGACTGTCGACAAGCATTCGACCGGTGGGGTCGGGGACAAGATCACTCTTCCGCTGGCGCCGCTGGTCGCCGCGTGTGGTGCGGCGGTGCCGCAGTTGTCCGGGCGCGGGCTCGGACATACCGGTGGGACGCTGGACAAGCTCGAGTCGATCCGTGGGTGGCAGGCCGATGTCACGGTGCCGCGGATGCGCGAGATTCTGGCGGATCCGGCGATCGGCGCGGTGATCTGCGCGGCGGGGGCTGATCTGGCGCCCGCTGACAAGCGGCTCTATGCGCTGCGGGATGTGACCGGGACTGTCGAGTCGATTCCGTTGATCGCTAGTTCGATCATGAGTAAGAAGATCGCCGAGGGGACGGCGGCGCTGGTGCTCGATGTGAAGGTGGGGTCGGGGGCTTTTCTGAAGACGCTCGACGGGGCTCGGGAACTCGCTACGGCGATGGTCGAACTCGGGCGGGATGCGGGTGTGAACACGGTCGCGTTGCTGACGGCGATGGATACTCCGCTCGGGCGGACTGCGGGTAATGCGATGGAAGTGGCTGAGTCGGTGGAGGTTCTTGCCGGCGGGGGGCCTGCTGATGTGGTCGAGCTGACTTTGACGCTCGCCCGGGAGATGGTTGCGCAGGCAGGGCTGCACATCGATCCTGCGGATGTGCTCGCGGATGGTCGGGCCATGGATCACTGGCGGGCGATGATTCAGGCGCAGGGTGGGGATCCGGATGCTGCGCTGCCTGTTGCTCGGCATACCGAGATCGTGCGGGCGGAATCGAGTGGGGTGCTGGTTCGGCTCGATGCGATGGGGGTGGGGGTTGCCGCGTGGCGGCTCGGCGCGGGGCGTGCGCGTCAGGGGGAGCAGGTGCAGGCGGGTGCCGGGATCGAAATGCACGCCAAACCGGGTGATTCGGTGGTGGCGGGGCAGCCGTTGTTGACGTTGCATACCGATACGCCGGATGCGTTCGCGGGAGCTTTGGCGGCGCTCACGGACGCGGTAGGCATTGAAACCGGCTCCGAGTGGAAGCCTGGCGAGCTGATTTTGGGGCGCATCGGCTGAGCTGAGGCGGTGGTCCGGGCGAGTGAGGGCTCGCCTGGGTGGTAAGTGATGTCCTGGGTTTGAGTAGTCCCAGGCAGGTTTGGGCTGTGTTTATTGGAGCGCTGGCGCGCTCGAGTCGCGGCCCCGAGGGGCCGCCGGTTAGGCGCCGTTGCTTGCTCCTTCGTCGCCTACGCAACGGCGCCTAACCGGCGACCCGGCCGCGACCGGCCACTTCGTGGCCGCTGCTCCCTAAGTGTGTTGACCATGCAGGTTGGTAACGGCGTGGCGAGCTGACATGGCGAAGACCTCCGAGTGAGATGCGAGCTGTCTAAGGAACGCGTCTCTCAACGGAGGTCTTCAATGACACACCGTAATGCACCCCTGACCGAACTCGGCCGTCTACGACTAGCCCGCTGTGTCATCGACGACGGCTGGCCACTACGACGGGCAGCCGAACGATTCCAAGTCTCACCCACCACCGCCGCCCGCTGGGCCAACCGCTACCGCCACCACGGTGCCGCCGCCATGTCAGATTTGTCGTCGCGCCCCCACCACAGCCCAACCAAAACTCCGACCCGCACCGAACGCCGGATCATCAAAATCCGAGTCCAACGCCGGTGGGGACCAGCACGGATCGCCTACCTACTCGGTTTGCATCCCTCGACAGTGCACCGAGTGTTGACACGCTACAAACTGGCCCGCCTGGCCTGGCTCGACCGCACCACCGGCACCCCGATCCGCCGCTACGAACACGATCACCCCGGCGACCTGGTCCATGTCGATATCAAAAAGCTGGGCAACATCCCCGACGGCGGCGGGGCCCGCGCGGTCGGGCAAAAACTCGGGCGCACCAACCGCACCCGGACCGCGGGCAAAACTCTCGACAGCCGTGGCCACAGCCATCTGGGCTACAGCTACCTCCACAACGCCATCGATGACCATTCCCGCCTCGCCTACACCGAGATCCTGCCCAACGAACGCAAGGAAACCGCTGCCGGGTTCTGGCAACGAGCCCAGAAGTTCTTCTCCACCAACGGGATCACCGTCAAACGAGTCCTGACCGACAACGGTCCCTGCTACCGGTCCCGGCTCTGGGCCCAGACGATGACCGCGGCCTCGATCACCCATAAACGGACCCGCCCTTACCGGCCACAAACCAACGGCAAGGTCGAACGGTTCAACCGCACCCTTGTCGATGAATGGGCCTATGCCCGCGCTTACCGGTCAGAGACCGAACGCCGAGCCGCGTTCACCGAGTGGCTCCATACCTACAATCACCACCGAGCCCACACCGCACTCGGAGGACGTCCGCCAGCTAGCCGCGTCCCTAACCTCTCAGGTCAACACACCTAAGGGTCGCAGGTGGTGGGTGGGAGTGCGGTCATGACGGAATCAGGGTGGACGATGTTCTGCCGGGATCGTCGCTGCCCGCTACCGTCTAAACATGACTGGACCGGCGCCCTTAGACCTTGCTTCGATCCGACGCGCACCGAAGGCATTGCTGCATGATCACCTCGATGGTGGTCTGCGGCCCTCGACGGTGCTAGAGCTGGCTGCTGACTGCGGCTATGACGAATTACCCGCTTCCGATGCCGAGAGTTTGGGGGGGTGGTTTCGTGACGCCGCCGACAGCGGATCGCTCGAGCGGTATCTGGAGACGTTCGCGCATACGGTCGCGGTGATGCAGACCCCGGAGGGGCTGCGCAGGGTGGCGCGGGAGTGTGCGATCGACCTCGCCGATGACGGGGTCGTGTACGCGGAGGTGCGGTTCGCGCCCGAGCAGCATCTCGAGAAGGGCCTCACGCTCGACGAGGTTGTCGAGCACACGCTTGCCGGGTTCCGGGAGGGGGAGACGATCGCGGCTGAGCAGGGCAATGTCATCCGGGTGACGTGTCTGCTCACGGCGATGCGGCATGCGGCGAGGTCGCGCGAGATCGCCGAGCTGACCGTGCGGTTCCGGGATGCCGGGGTGGGTGGGTTCGACATCGCGGGGGCCGAGGCGGGGTTCCCTCCCACTCGGCATCTCGACGCGTTCGAGTATCTGCGAGCCAACCACGCGCACTTCACGATTCACGCGGGTGAGGCGTTCGGGCTGCCGTCGATTCACGAGGCGCTCGCGTTCTGCGGTTGTGATCGGCTCGGCCATGGGGTGCGAATCACCGACGACATCAGCGTTCCGGGCGACATCGCGGACGCGCAGCTCGGGCTGGTCGCGAACTATGTGCGCGATATGCGGGTGCCGCTGGAGCTGTGTCCGTCGTCGAATGTGCAGACCGGCGCGGTGCCCTCGCTGGACAAGCATCCGTTCGACCTGCTCGCCCGCCTGCGCTTCCGGGTCACCGTCAACACCGACAACCGGCTGATGAGCGACACCTCGATGAGCAAGGAGATGTCCAAGCTGGTCGACACCTTCGGCTACGGCTGGAGCGATCTGGAACGCTTCACCATCAACGCCATGAAGTCGGCCTTCATCCCGTTCCCGGACCGGCTGAAGATCATCGACGAAGTGATCAAGCCGGGTTACGCGGTACTTCTCGGGTGAAAACCAGGGGGTGGCACCACGTCGGTGCCACCCCCTGGAACTTCCTATTCGCTGACGAGCCGCGCTTCGAACGCGCGCTGCAGATCGCGGAACTGCTGTGCCTCCGACGCGTACGGCGGGTTCGGGGCCATCCGGTTCGGATCGGGGTTGAGCAGGTACGAGACATACCAGCCGAGCGGATTCGACTGCGCGAGAGCAGTTTCCACGCTGTCGTCATCGGCGTAGTCGGCCGCGTCGCTGAACAGTTCGACCGCGAGATCGAGCTGTTCGATGTCGACCGCTTCCGGTCCCTCGGCCAGATCCTCGACCAGACCGGTGAGCACGTAGACGTTCTCGTCGGTCACCTCGACCTCGAGCGAACCGTCCACCGCCGCGGTCTGCACCTCGGCGAAGGTCGAGACCCGGGCCAGCTCGTGCTCGTGATCGTCGGCCAGGTAGCGGGCCAGTGCGCGCGCGGAGCTGAAGACGGTGATGGTGGTGCCGTTACCGAGGAATATCGGCTCGTCGTCGAGGTAGCAGCGCAGGGTGAACTGCTCGCCGTCGGAGGTGACGATCTTGACGGGGTCGATGCCGACCTCGTCCCAGAAGGACTCCTCTTCGTCCTCGTCGGCGGCAGTGAGGTCGACGTTCTCGAACTCCTCTTCCTCCTCGGCGACATCGTCGGCGTCGACTTCGTTCTCCTCGGCGGCCAGCAACTCCGCCTCGGCGACGGCCACCGCGGCCGCGTCGACCTCGGGCGTGCTCACGACGCTGTCGATCGCATCGAGCACGTCGTCCCAGCCCTTGACGATCGCGGCACCGACCTGGTCCCACAGCTCTTCGCCGTCGCGGCCGACGAACGTGCTCGCCCCGCTGGCCAGCGCGCCGAGCACGGGGTTGTTGCCGAAGAACTTGGTCACCACGTCGAGCTCGCACACCTCGGCGATATTGCGCACCATCGCCAGGGTGTCCTCGAGCTCGCCGACGACATCGACGTCGGGGTCGCCCGCCGCCAGTTCCGGCACGGAGACCAGATCGAAGCTGAAGTTCTCCTCCGGCTCCAGCTCAGCGGCCGAAAGGCCGGCGATGACCGCCCAGGACGGGTGGTCGACGAGGTCGTTGTCGGTGTTGGTGCGGATGAACCCGGCCAGCTCCGCAACGGACTCGAAACCGTAGAGGTCGTCCTCGTGACCGAGGAACGCCTCCCACTCGTCGTCACCGTCGCGCCAGCGCGGTGCCCACAGGGTGACGAGATCGCCATCGGTCAGACCGAGCTCGATCGGGACGATGTCTCCAGAAGCCATGACGCGAAGCCTAGCTAGCTCGAGCGCCGGGCACTATCCGGCCCGGGTGCTAATTGCCCGTCGGGCTGTGCACTCGGTCCGGTGAGCGATTCGTTCAGTGTCGCAATGATGTTGGAACGTGCCTCGCCCGCGGTCTCCGTGGCCTGTTTGCAGGCGGTCAGGATGAGCGCGGCGGCCTCGGTGGGCGCCAGCGCGGTGATGCCTTCGTCCAAGGTCAGACCGACGAGGGCGCCGTCGCTGTTCACCTCGGCGGTGACCAGGCCGTCTTCGGTGGTGAATCTCCCGTTGACCTGCTTCAACCCGTACAGCGCAGCCTCGAGCGCCTCGAGCTTTCCGGTGACACCCGCGACCAGGGCATCCATTTCCGCACTCACAGTGGCCTCATCCAACTCGTCTGACCGGTGTCGGCGTCGTCGATGCGGTCGAGCTCGTCGACCGCCTGACGCCGGGTGGGCAGGTTCATCTTGTCGAGCAGTTCGTCGGGGATCTGCGCCTGCTCGCTGTAGACCTCACGCAGGCGGGCGGCCGCGGCGATGGTCGAGCGCCTGGTCAGGCGCAGGATCTCATCGGCAAGCGCCTGGGCGCCGAACTGGTATTCGCTGCGCTCGAACTTGAGCGCGATCGGCAGACCCATGCTGGTCGCGCGGACCGAGATCGTGCCGGAGCGGTTGGTGCTGACCGCGGACTCCACGTTGGGAACCTCGGGGATCGGCGTGCCGCTCATTCGGTAGGCCTGTAGAAGCCGTAGAACTCCATGCCACTGTTCTCCGTTCGGATGGAACTGATCGAAACCGGATCGCCCGCCTCGACGAGCTGCCCGTTGCCGACGACCATGGCGACGTGGCCGTCCCACACGGCCAGGTCGCCGGGCTGTAGGTCACCGGGGGATACCTGGGGATTACCGATGTGCTGTTCCTGCGCGAGGCGCGGCAGTTCGACCCCGGCCTCGCCGTAGGCGTACTTGGTGAGCCCGCTGCAGTCGATGCCCGATTGCGGGTCGTTGCCGCCCCAGACGTACGGGGTGCCGACCGCGCCGATCGCCGAGCGAACCGCGGTGGCGGCCTTCTCGTTGGGCGCCTCGACCGTGCTGCCGTCGGGCAGGGTGATCTTGACACCGGTGCCGGAACCCGTCGACGAACCGGCGGAGGACCCCGTCGATCCGCCGGTCCCGCCGGAGGTTCCGCCGGTGGAGGTCTTCGAGCCGCTGCTGTTGCTGCCGCCCATCGCCGTCGACATCGCCGACCCCACGGAGCTGAGCACCGTGCTGCCCGCACTCGCCGCGGTCGACAGCAGGCCGGAACTCGACGCCGAGGACGCCAGGTTGGTCGCGCCGGACGCGACACTCGCCAGCGCCGTGCTCGACGGCGCGGGAGTGAGCTCCTGGATGGCGGCGGTCTGGGTGCCCAGTTCGTCCTGCACCCGGCCGACAACCCCCATGCCCTGCCCGATGTGGTCGATCGCCGAGCTCACCACGGCGGTGAGGCCGGCGGGGGTGCCGAGGGTGGGGCTGAGCGCGGACACCTGCGACAGGAACGAGTTGACGATCCCGTCGAGCTCCTTCTGCCCGGTCTGCACATAGGCCGCGGCCTGGTCGACGACGGTCGCCATCTCGGTGCCGTTGTCGGACAGGGTGGCCGAGGAGGTCTGCACGCGCAGCGCCTTGGCGGTGACGGCGTCGACGGCCTGGCCGTCCCACGCGGTGTTGACATTGTTGATGCTGCTGCGGCCCTGCTGATAGATCTGGTCGAGGTTGGTCGAGGTCGAGCGCAAGCCGTCGGACGCGCCGCCGGTGCCGAGCACACCGGTGCCGAAACTCGACAGCAGATCGAGGAGGGGCTGGGCAAGTCCGCTGAGGTCGATCATGCGTCGGTACCGAGATCGCCCGCGATGGCGGTGAGCGGGGCCGCGTTGTTCAGGTCGGTCTCGACCAGCGTGGTCGCGGCGCTGGCGGTGGCAAGGCCCATGCTGCCCATGACCGCCGACAGCTGGGCGATCGACGCCACGTGACCGGCGTGTGCGGCGGAGTAGGCAGCAGTGAAGTCACCGCCGATGAGTCCCATGATCGGGCCGAGCAGGGTGGGGTCCGAGGCAACCGAACCAGCCGCCGCCGTGGCCAGTTCCGTGGCCATCCCCTCGGCAGCCGCGCTGTAGGCGGTGATGCCCTCGGCATCGGCCGACATCCTTTTCGTCATCGAACTTCCCCCAATCCTCGAGTTCCCGGGCAGAGTACGTCACTCATCATCTTGGACGCACCGACTCCGCGTTCGGTTCCCTATTACCGCGAAAATTTCCCCAGCGGTCGTAGGCGCGAAGCGCCAAGCGACCCTATCGTCTTTTCATGCGCACCGACACCGTCGACCATCCGCTTGCCGCGACCCTGCTCAGCACCATGCGCGACGTCCGCACCGACAACGCGACCTTCCGCAATGCTCTGGCCGATCTCACCGGCATCCTCATGTACGAGGCGCTGCGCGACGCGCCGGTGGTGCGCGAGCCGATCGACACGCCGGTCGCGGTCACCGACGGCGTCCGCCTGGCGGCGCCCCCGCTGCTGGTTCCGGTCCTGCGGGCCGGGCTCGGCATGGTCTACGCCGCCGCCGAACTCGTCCCCGAAGCCCGCGTCGGCTTCGTCGGCATCGCCCGCGACGAGCAGACCCACCAGCCGGTGCCCTACCTCGAATCCCTGCCCGCCGACCTGACCGGCCTGCCGGTCTTCGTCCTCGACCCGATGCTGGCCACCGGCGGTTCGATGCGCCACACGATCGAACTCCTCGTCGCCCGCGGCGCCACCGACATCACCGCGATCTGCGTTGTCTCAGCCCCGGAAGGCGTTGCCGCTCTGGCAGATTCGGGCCTGCCGGTTCGGCTGATCACCGCCGCGATCGACGACCGGCTCAACGAGCACGCCTACATCGTCCCCGGCCTAGGCGACGCGGGCGACCGCCAGTTCGGCCCGCGCTGAACTACTCGTCGGCCAGCGCGCGACAGAAGAGAGCGAGCTGAGAGAGTCGCTTCGCGGCAGCCTCTCTCGCGTTCTTCAGGTCGTCGGGGGCGGCCACCGGGGCGAAAACCTCCAGGTAGCACTTGAGTTTGGGTTCGGTGCCCGAGGGGCGGACGACGATGCGGAAGTCGTCGGCGTCGAAGATCAGTGCGTCGGTGCGCAATCTGCCGCGCACCTGCGCCTGGTCGGTGAACTTCACGGGGGTGCCGGCGATGTCGCTGGGTGGGTTCGCGCGCAGGGCGGCGACCAGCACGCTCGCGGCGGCCTGGTCGGGCAGGCGCAGCGAGACCTGCCCACCCGCGTGCAGGCCGAATTCGACGGCGTAGGAGTCGAGCTCGTCCTGCAGCGTCCTGCCCTGAGCCTTCAACAGGGCGACGAGATCGGCGGCGGCCACCCCGGCGGAAATGCCGTCCTTGTCGCGGACCCTCGACGGATCGACGCAGTGGCCGATGGCCTCCTCGTAGGCGTACACCAGCCCCTCGCCCGCCCTGGCCAGCCATTTGAAGCCGGTCAGGGTCTCGGCGTACCGTGCCGAGCGCGCGGCCGCCAGCTTCGACAGCAGACGCGAGGAAACGATGGTTGTGGCGACCAGCGGATCGGTCGGCGAGGTTCGCAGCACGTAATCGGCCAGCAGCACGCCGGTCTCGTCACCGCGCACCATGTGCCAACCATCCGGACCGGGCACGCCGAGCGCGCAGCGATCGGCATCGGGATCGAGCGCGATCGCCACATCGGCACCGATCCGCTCGGCCAGCGCGAGCAGCAGATCGGCCGCGCCAGGCTCCTCCGGATTGGGAAAGGCGACGGTGGGGAAGTCGGGATCGGGTGCGAACTGCTCCTCGACCACGTGCACATCGGTGAACCCGGCCGCGGCCAGCGCGCGCACGGCGAGCTCACCGCCGACCCCGTGCAGCGCGGTGAGCGCGATCCGCACATCCGCCCGCTCGCCGGGCCCACCCAGCAGACCGGGCAACTCCGCCACGCGCGCGAGATACCGGTCGACCAGGTCAGCGCCGGAAACCGGAACAGCTTCCCGCGCAATCGGTTCGACAACCGCCTCGATGCGCTTCTCGATCTCGCTGTCGGCAGGGGCGATCAACTGCGACCCGCCGTCGAGATACACCTTGTAACCGTTGTCAGCGGGCGGATTGTGCGAGGCGGTGATCTGCACCCCCGCAACCGCGCCCAACTCGCGCACCGCGAACGCCACTACCGGAGTGGGTACCGGATCCGGCAGAACTGTCACGGGAAAGCCCGCGGCGGTGAAGATCTCAGCGGTCGCCGTGGCGAACTCCGCCGACCCGTGTCGCGCGTCCCGCCCGACCACAACGGCCCCGCCGCCGAGGCACCGGTCACGCAGCCAGTCGGCGAGCCCGGCCGTGGCCCGCGACACCGTGGTCACGTTCATCCCGTCCGGGCCATCGCGCAACGGTCCACGCAGGCCCGCGGTCCCGAAGCGCAGCATTTACACGCGCTCCAGAATGCCGCGCAGCAGCTTGCCGAGCCGGGGTGCGGCGGCCTGTCCTTCGGCCAGCACTTCCGCGTGCGAAAGGTGTTCGCCGGTAACGCCGGCGGCCATATTGGTGACCAGCGAAATGCCGAGTACCTTCGCGCCGAGCGAACGCGCCTCGATCGCCTCCAGCACCGTCGACATGCCGACCAGATCGGCGCCGATCGTCGACAGCATGCGGATCTCGGCGGGCGTCTCGTACTGCGGACCGGTGAGCCCGGCGTACACGCCCTCGGTCAGGCTCGGATCGATTTCCCTTGTCAGCGCACGCAATTCGGGATCCCAGGCATCGACCAGGTCGACGAACCGCGCACCGACCAGCGGGGTGCGCGCGGTGAGGTTGATGTGGTCGGCGATCAGCACCGGCTCACCCACGGCAAGCCCGGCCCTGAGCCCACCCGCGGCATTGGTGAGGAGCACGATCTCGGCGCCCGCCGCGATCGCCGCGGTCACCGGGTGCACCACCTGCTGGGGTGTGTAGCCCTCGTACAGGTGCTGGCGACCCATGAGCAGCAGCACGTTGTTGTCGTTCACGGTGACCGAATGCACCATGCCGCCATGCCCCTGCGCACTGGGTTTGCCGAAGCCGGGTAGCTCCGTCATGGGAATCGAGGCATGCGGCGCGCCGATCTCGGCTGCTGCCTCCTGCCACCCCGATCCCAGCACCACGGCCACGCGATGACGCGGCACTCCCGTACGTTCGGCGATCGCCACAGCGGCCTGTTCGGCTGTCATGAGCTGAGTTTATTGGAGCGCTGGCGCGCTCGAGGTTCGCGACCCCGCCGGACCCTCCTCTAGGTCGGGTCGTGCGGGGCTGGGAAGGTCCCTACCCGCGAGTAGGGCAGGGTTCAGGCGCGGACTATTCTCCCCTGCATGCCGTATTTGGAGCGCTCTGGTGATGTTTTCGTCCTGTACCTCGGCAACGAGGGTGAGACCGACAACGAGAACCGTTTCTCGCCGGACTGGATCGACGCCTTCCACGCCGCACTCGACAAGGTCGAGGCGTCCGAGGGTGCCGCCGCGCTGGTCACCGTCGCGACCGGCAAGTTCTACAGCAACGGCCTCGACACCGACTACGTCTTCGGCAACCTCGACAAGATCCACGGCTACCTCGACCGGGTGCATTCCCTCTACACCCGCCTGCTGACCTTCCCGATGCCGACGGTCGCCGCGGTCAACGGCCACGCGTTCGGCGCGGGCGCCATGCTGGCCACCTCCCACGATTTCCGCGTGATGCGCGGCGACCGCGGCTTCTGGTCGCTGCCCGAGGTACACCTCGGCATGCCGTTCACGATCGGCATGAACGGCTTGCTGAAGGGTCGACTGAGCAACCAGGTGTGCGGCAAGGCGATGACCACCGGCCACCGTTTCGGTGCCGACGAGGCCATCGCCGCTGGCATCGCCGACGCCAAGGCCGACGCCGACGAGGTGCTGCCCACCGCGATCGCCCGCGCCGCCGCGCTGACCAGCCTGCGCAAGCCGATCACCCCGATCATCAAGGCCGACCTGCACGCCGAGACCCTGGCCGCGCTGGCCACCCCGGTCACCCCGGAGAACCTGCCTTTCGGCAACTGACCTCGCTCGCCGGTGCGCCGCTGTCGGGCACTGATGCAAGACTGGGGGGTATGGCACCCTCGCGCACCGGCGAACTCACAGCCACCGCCTCCGACGCCGCGATCGTGGCTGCCTCGGACGAGCTGATCGGGCTCTCGCACGCGATCCACGCCGAACCCGAGCTGGCCTTCGCCGAGACTCGTAGCGTCGCCAAGGTCCTCGCGCCGCTGGTAGAGCGCGGATTCGCCGTCACGACCGGCGTAGCGGGGCTGTCGACCGCCTTTCGCGCGGTGTATGGCAGTGGCCCGCTCACCGTCGGCATCTGCGCCGAATACGACGCGCTACCCGAGATCGGGCACGCCTGCGGGCACAACATCATCGCCGCGTCCGCCGTCGGCGCGGCCATCGGCCTGGCCGCCGTGGCCGACACGCTCGGCCTGACCGTCGTCGTGCTCGGCACGCCCGCGGAGGAGAGCGGCGGCGGCAAGGTGCTCATGCTGGAAGCGGGCGCCTTCGACGACATCGCGATGGCGATGATGGTCCACCCCGGCCCCGCCGATATCGTCGGCGCCCGCTCGCTGGCGCTGGCCGACCTCGCCATCGTCTTCCACGGCCGCGAGGCGCACGCCAGCGCCGCGCCCGAACTGGGCCGCAACGCGGGCGACGCGGTGACGCTGACCCAGGTTGCCGTCGGCTTGCTACGCCAGCATCTGCGACCCGGCCAGCAGCTGCACGGTATAGTGTCCGACGGCGGTGTAGCCCCCAATATCGTGCCCGGACGCGCGGAGTTGCTGTACTACCTCCGTGCTCCCGATTCCGGCTCACTCGACGACCTGATGCGCCGAGCGAAGGCGTGTTTCGAAGCGGGCGCACTGGCGACCGGCTGCACTCACGACATACGGACGCTCGCGCCCACCTATACCGAGCTCACCCCCGATCCGGTTCTTTCCGCTGCCTACCGCGCGCAGATCACCGGACTGGGACGGGTGCCGATCGCACCCGAGCTCGAGGTGCTGCGGCCGCTCGGGAGCACCGACATGGGCAACGTCACCAACGTCATCCCCGGTATCCATCCGGTGATCGGCATCGATGCCGGTGGCGCGGCGACCCATCAGCCGGAGTTCGCCGCCGCCGCCGTGAACGCCTCGGCGGACCGCGCGGTGCTCGACGGCGCGCTGGCGCTGGCGCGTACCGCTGTCGCGATAGCGGGCGATGAAGTACACAGGGACAGGTTGTTGCAACGGCTGATCGACCGACAGGAGGACATTCGGTGACCATTTCCGGCCATCCGGGCACCGCACGCGCAGGCTCCGAGGCGCTATCGGTGGGCATGGGTACCCACTCGATGGCACGGGAGAACGCAGCGTGTCCGACCACGCCGGACACCGAACCAACGCTGATGTCGGGAACCGAGATCGTCGACGCATGGCTGGCCGAACACACCGGTGACCTGGTGCAATGGCGCAGGCACATCCACGCCAACCCCGAGTTGTCGCGCTCGGAGTTCGCCACCACCGAGTTCGTGTCGGGCTGGCTGACCAAGGCCGGGCTGAGCTGGGAAGTACTGCCGGGCGGCACCGGGCTCCTCTGTGACTTCGGGCCCACCGATCGTCCACGCATCGCCTTGCGCGCCGATATGGACGCGCTGCCGATGCAGGAATTCACCGGCCTGACCTTCGCGTCGAATGTGCCAGGGGTGTCGCATGCCTGCGGGCACGACGCGCACACCACGGTGCTGCTCGGTACCGGGCTCGCGCTCGCCGAGGCGCAGCACACGTTGCCGGTGGGGGTGCGGTTGGTATTCCAGCCCGCCGAGGAAGTGATGCCGGGTGGGGCGCTCGATGTGGTCGCCGCCGGTGGGATGGCCGGGGTGGACCGGATCTTCGCGTTGCACTGCGATCCGCGTCTGGAGGTCGGCAAGGTCGGCGTGCGGACCGGTGCGATCACGTCGGCGGCCGACACCGTCGAGCTGGTACTCGATTCGCCCGGCGGGCATACCTCCCGACCACACCTGACCAGCGATCTGGTCTACGCGATCGGCACTGTCATCACGGGCTTACCCGGACTGCTCAGCCGCCGCGTCGATCCGCGGACCAGCACGGTCATGGTCTGGGGTGCGGTGAGTGCGGGCAAGGCGCCCAACGCGATTCCACAGACGGGCATGCTCACCGGCACGGTCCGCACCGGCGACCACGGCACCTGGCTGCTGCTGGAACCGCTGGTCCGCGAGATCATCGACGGATTGCTCGCGCCGACGGGTGTGCGGTATCAGCTCAACTACAAGCGTGGTGTGCCGCCGGTGGTCAACGATCCGACGTCTGCCTTGATGTTCGAGGACGCGATTCTGGGAATGGGTGAGGACGCGCTCGCCGATACTCCGCAGTCGGGTGGCGGTGAGGACTTCTCCTGGTATCTGGAGGAAGTGCCCGGTGCGATGGCTCGGCTCGGGGTGTGGTCGGGTGTTGGTGAGCAGTTGGATCTGCATCAGCCGACGTTCGATATCGATGAGCGTGCGCTGGCGGTTGGGGTGCGGACGTTGACGAATATTGTGCTGCGGGGGTAGGGACCCGGCCGCGACCGGCCACTTCGTGGCCGCCGCTCCCTATGCGTCGCGGGTGGGGGGCTGGGTTGGGTGGGTTGTGGAAGGCGGGGACAGGCTTTGTTCGCGGTGTGGTTGATAGGTCGGTAGGGCTGCCTGGCCTGGGGTGTGTGCTGTGGGCGGTGCAGCTATGCGCCGGGGCCTACGTTTTTGCTGTTGCGGGTGCGCAAGGCGTGGACGTAGTCCTCTGGGGCGCCTGCTTTTTCGGCGGCGTCGGCGATGACGCCGATGTAGCGGGCCGAGGGGAGGCCGCCTTCGTAGGCGTCGAGGACGTAGAGCCATGCCAGGCGGGACTCGCCCTGGGTGCCGGTGACCCGGATTCGGATCTTCTTGTGGATCCCGAAATCGGAGCCCTCCCAGCGGTCGAGGCTGTCCTCGTCCTCGGGGGAGACGTCGTAGAGCACGACGAACACCCGCGAGCCGGGGTCCTCGACGACCGTGGCCAACGGCCCTTCCCAGCCGATGTCGTCACCGGCGAAGGTCAGGCGCCAACCCTCCAGCCACCCGGTCCCGGACATGGGCGAATGCGGGCAGCGTTCCAGCATCTGCGTCGAGTCCATGTTGGACCCGTAGGCGGCATAGATCGGCACCATGGAACTGTAGCCAATAACCGCGGCGGAATTCCTGTCTCCCACCCAGATCGGCTGACGGTCACACTTGCCGGTGGTGCTGTGCACAACCGCCGACGTTCCTCGGAGCCCTGCGTGGCGACGCTTCCGGGCCGCCGGTCACGCCGGGAACGTGGCACACAACACGCGCGCCGTTGTTCACCGATCCGACCCGGCCGAGTCACATCGCACCTGAAATGATGGGGCGACAGCACGGGCGAGCCCTCACAAGGGGCAGGTCCGATCAGGCGAGCACAAGGAGCGTGACTGGTGGCACGGATTGCGATCATCGGCGGTGGACCGGCCGGATACGAGGCGGCACTGGTAGCCGCCCAGCACGGGGCCACGGTGACCCTGGTCGACGCCGACGGCATCGGTGGCGCCTGTGTGCTGTGGGATTGCGTGCCGTCGAAGACGTTCATCGCCTCGACGGGCCTGCGCACCGACCTGCGCCGCGCGCGCGATCTCGGCATCACCCTCGACGCCGACCAGGCCAAGGTGCATCTGCCCGAGGTGAACGCGCGCGTGAAGGCGCTCGCGCTGGCGCAGTCCTCCGATATCCGCGCCAAGTTGCAGGCCGCGGGCGTGCAACTACTTCCGGGCTACGGCGAACTGGTCGGGCCCGCACCGGGTTTGGCGCATCGCGTGCGCGCGAACCTGGCCGATGGCAGTTCCGAGGAGTTCGAAGCCGAGGTCGTGTTGATCGCGACCGGCGCGAGCCCGCGGGTGCTCCCCGGCGCCGAGCCCGACGGTGAGCGGATCCTGAACTGGCGTCAGCTCTACGACCTGCCGGAACTGCCCGAGACGCTGGTCGTCGTCGGATCCGGTGTCACCGGCGCCGAATTCGTCTCCGCCTACACCGAGATGGGTGTGCGGGTGAAGCTCGTGTCGAGCCGCGACCGGGTGCTGCCCGGCGAGGACGCCGACGCTGCCCTCGTGCTCGAGGAAGCCCTGGCCGAACGCGGCGTCGAATTGGTCAAGCACGCCCGGGCCGACGCCGTGGAGCGCACCGCCGACGGCATCGTGGTGAAGCTGTCCGACGGCCGCACCGTCACCGGCTCGCACGCGCTGATGACCGTCGGCTCCACCCCGAACACCCAGGACCTCGGCCTCGACCGGGTCGGCATCGAACTCGATCGCGGCGGATATCTTCGCGTCGACCGGGTTTCGCGCACGTCGGTGCCCGGCATCTACGCCGCGGGCGACTGCACCGGTCTGCTGCCGCTGGCCTCGGTGGCCGCGATGCAGGGCCGGATCGCGATGTACCACGCGCTCGGCGAGGGTGTGAGCCCGATTCGGTTGAAGACGGTGGCCTCCGCGGTGTTCACCCGCCCGGAGATCGCGACCGTCGGCGTCAGCCAGACCGCCATCGACAACGGTGAGGTCCCCGCGCGCACGGTGATGTTGCCGCTCAACACCAACCCGCGCGCGAAGATGTCGGGGCTGCGGCGCGGCTTCGTCAAGATCTTCTGCCGTCCGGCGACCGGTGTGGTGATCGGCGGTGTGGTGGTCGCGCCGATCGCCTCGGAACTGATCCTGCCGATCGCGCTGGCGGTGCAGAACAACCTGACGGTCACCGACCTGGCGCAGACCTTCTCGGTGTATCCCTCGCTCACCGGTTCGCTCACCGAAGCCGGACGTTTGCTGATGCGCCACGACGACCTGGACTGAGGCCCGCACGCGCCGAATGTGAAACGAATCACAGGGGTTTCGGGTTTCGAATTGTGTTGGTCGCCAACGCTGCTCGTCGATTCGAGGCGGCCGTCACACTGGGTGTTTGCGCAGGCGAAGCCAAGGGAATACGAATCCTGTTGCTGCGTTGCCTGTCCCGCGCTCATGTGGTTGACTCACCGCCGAGGCGTGATCAGATGTGATCACGTGGTGGAGCAGTGGGGGATTCCCTCCGGGAAAGGGATTACGAAAAGTGAAGCATCGTAAGCCGAGTCGGGCGCAGCGAACGATGGCAAGCACGTCGTTGCCTCTGGCCACCGCGGCCGTCGTGGCAACCCTCCTCGCGGCACCGGCCGGCGCGGTCCCCAGCGACCAGCCGACCACGCCCGCTACTCCGGCGCCTGCGCAGCCGGGCCAGCCTTCGGGTGAAGCGGAAGCTCCGGAAACCCCGGAGAGTGTCAAGCCGGGCGAGACCAAGCCGACCCCGGCCCAGCCGGGCGTCACCAGCCCCGCGCCGGGTCAGCCGGAACAGGCCACCCCGGTCAAGCCGACGCCGAGCCAGCCCGGTGTCACCAAGCCGCGTACCGCGCCGCTGCCGGTGCCGGGACAGGCCCAGCCCGCGGTTCAGCCGGAGCGCGCAGGCGTGACGCCTGACCAGCCGGGCACCACCACGCCCGAGACCGGCACCACGCCGAGTCAGCCGGGCACTACGCCGAGCCAGCCGGGCGCCACGCCGGGCCAGCAGCAGACGCAGCCCACCGTGCCGTCCGATCAGGGCACCGGCACCGGCACCGAGGCCGAGTCTCCGGAGACTCTCATCCAGGAGCCGGAGGAGCCGACCTGGCAGGCACCGCGCCTGGCCAACGCGCCGGCCGCACCCGTCGTCGAGATGGAAGGCCCGCACCAGGAAATCGGCGCCACCATCGACGGTGCGGGCATCCTGGCCAACACCCACCACTACAACAACGCCTCGGGCTACGTCGGCACCGTCGGCTACCGGGCGCCGGGTGGCGGTTTCGGTGACGCCGGTGTCTCGGTCGAGTACATCGGCGCGAACGAGGTCAAGGTCACCACCTTCACCGGTGGCGACGGCCGGGCCGACAACACCACGGTGACCGTGCTCGACACCACGCAGGCCAACCTGGCCAAGGCCGCGGTGGAGAACTGGATCAAGGCGCAGCCGGGCGGCACCGCCGCGCTCGATGCGGCCGCGAAGGCTACACTGCCCGTGCCGGGGGAGCTGCTTCAGACGTTGAACGTCGCGGGTGTGAACACCCAGTGGGGTGGCTCGCTCCAGTACTGACACGCAGTACGTCGTGTGGGGCGGTCGCCTTCGACCGCCCCACACGTGTGTCCTGGGGAAAGGATTGGACTTGGGCACCGAGGGCGACGACAACGAACGCGGCGAGCAACGACCTGCCGCGGAATTCGGTCCTCCCGTAAGCGATTTCGGGCCGCCGGTCGATGACGCTGGTTTCGGTGGGCCCGTTCCCGCCACGCCGCCGCCCGCGCCGTCCGGGGTTCCGGAACGGGGTTGGCGCCCGGCCGATGTGCCCGCGCCCGGCCCGTTCGGTCCGCCTGCCGGTGCGCCCGCGCCGGGTCCGTTCGGTGGGCCCGTTGCCGGTCAGCCGCCTGTCGCTCCGCCTCCCGGCGGTCCGTTCGCCGGATCGGTGCCGCCCGGCCCGCCTGCGCGGCCGTCGACTCCGCCCGCGGGCTCCGTGCCTGCCCAGGGTCCGGGTAGCGGTCAAGCGCCGCCTCGGCTGCCCGACGGTCGTCGGTCCGCACCCACCTCGGTCTTCGGTGACGCCGTAGCGACCCCGCCGCCCATCACCCGTCCCGGTACTCCCGCGCCCTTCGGCGGTCCAACGCCGGGTGGTCCGCCCGCTGCCGACCCGACTGTGCGTTTCGGTGCCGAGCCGCCGCGTAGTGAGGGCTCGGTGTTCGGTGATTCCGTGCCGGTGACGTCCGGTCGTGAGCTCACCGAGGTGATCCGTCGCGGTCGCCCCGGGGCGAAAGACCCTGCGTCGCAGGCGAAGTCACCTGAATCCAAGCCCATGTCGGAGCAGGAACGGCCCCCCGAGGGCTCGCGCACCCCGCTTCGCCCCGATCCGCCGCGGCCCGCGGGAGACAAATGGTGGGACGCCCCGGACGACGACGGCGCGATTCCGAAGCCGCCCTCGGAGCCCGGCCTTTCCTGGGCCGACGACCCGATCGCGCGCCGTCTCGCGCCGAAGAACCCCATCGCCCCCGCGCCCGTCGAGAAGGAACCCGACAGCAAGCGGCTGCGCTGGATCATCGGCGGTGTGGCCGCGGCCGTGCTGCTCGTGGTGGCGCTGGTCCTGACGATCGGCCTGGTCAAGCGCGGCGGCGGTGCCGACCCCGGCGTCACGGCCGCGCCCGTCCCGTCGGTCGCGTCGGGCACCGAATGTCAGTCGGTCGCAGAACAATCCGTGACCGTCGGTAACGGTCCCGGCGACACCACCACCGGTGCCAGGGCCATCCTCGGTTTCCAGTACGCCTTCTACACCGACCGCTCCGGCGCGAAGGTGCGCGAATTCGTGGCGCCCGACGCCGAGAACATCTCGCCCGCCGAGACGATCCAGCAGGCGATCGACGGCCAGATCCCCGCGGGTACCACGCACTGCGTGAAAATGCGCGAGACCAGCGTGGGCCGCTACGACGTCGAACTGCGCGAAATGCACCCCGACGGCTCGGCAGTGGTCTACAAGCAGGAGATCATCACCACGAACACCGATGGAAAGTGGCAGGTCAAGTCCATCACTGCCCGATAGATTCTCACAATCTGAGACCATAATTTCACATTCTGGTGGACGATATGCAATCGTAGGATGATTGCTTCCCTTGGCGTCCCCGGAGGTTCCCATGTCGCTGACCATTCCAGCATTGGCGGGCAAGCTCGCCGGCTTGCAGAGCTCGGCGATCAGGGACCTGCTCAAACTCACCGCCCGCGACGACATCATCAGCCTCGCGGGCGGCCTCCCTGACGCCGCCCTGATGCCGCGCGAACGCATCGCCCTCGCCGCCGACACGGCCTTGCGTGAGCCCGCCGTCCTGCAATACACCGAGTCGTCCGGCTGGCCGGCCCTGCGCGAGGTGATCGCGGCCCGCGAATCCGCCAAGATCGGCCGCACGATCCCGGTCGCGGAAGTCTTCATCACCCACGGCTCCCAGCAAGCCCTCTCGCTCCTGGCCGAAGTCCTCCTCGACCCCGGCGCCCTGGTGATCGTCGAAGATCCCGCGTATGTCGGTGCCCTGCAAGTGTTTCGGGCCGCAGGTGCTCGAATCGTCGCCGTCCCCTTGGATTCCGACGGCATGCGTCTCGACGTCCTCGAAGATCTCCTGGCCGCGGGCGAACGCCCCGCGCTCGTCCATACCGTCTCCACCTTCCACAACCCCGGCGGCGTTACCCTCGCCCCGGAGCGTCGCCGCCGTCTGGCGGAACTCGCTGAGGCCCACGGCTTCTGGGTCATCGAAGACGACCCCTACGGCGAACTCTGGTTCGACCAGCCCGCCCCCGCCCCGGTCGCCTCGTACTCACCACAGGTGATCCGTCTCTCCAGCGTCTCCAAAATCCTGTCCCCCGCGTTGCGCGTCGGCTGGATGATCGCCCCCGAAAGAGTCAGCCGCGCAGTCGAACTCCTCAAACAAGGCGCCGACCTCTGTGGCTCGGCCCTCACCCAGCAGATCACCACCGATCTGCTCTCGGACGCTGATTGGCTCGCCGCCCACATAGCTTCGATCCGCACTACTTACGGCAATCGAGCCCGAGCCCTGGTCACCGCGGTCCGCTCCACCTTCGCCGACAGAATCCGCTGCACAGCCCCCACCGGCGGCATGTTCATCTGGGCCGAATTCCTCGACGACACAAACACCTCCGCCCTCCTCCCCACCGCCCTCGAATCCGGCGTCGCCTACGTCCCCGGCGCGGCGTTCGCCGTCTCCGACACCGCCGACAATTCCCTCCGCCTCTGCTTCACCACGTCCGACGAACAGACCTTGACCGAAGCGGTCACCCGCTTGGCGAAGGCGTCGTCAGCCTGAGCAGGGCCGAAGCAGTGCCTCCTGCAGGCAGTTCTTGCAGGACAAACGTACTGCTCAGCGGTGTTCCCCGAATGCGAGCAGTGGGGGGCATCGGCTGATCCGGCCCGGATTGCTGCTGGTCAGAGTTGGTCTTTCGCGACCGCCGAACCCGATGAATGCGAGTTGGCGGCGGGTTCGGTGGCGCTGATGCTGGACGTATGGAATATGCGGAGTATGTGCGGTTTCTGCCTCAGCGGTATCGCGACGAGGTGATGTTCGAACCGGAGTCGAGCTGGTTCGCGTGGCACGGGAATCGGGTTCATGTCGCGCGTGCCGGTGCCGAGGACGCACCCGTGCGGGTGTTGGCGCTGCACGGGGCCGGTGGGCATGCGGGGTTGGTGTGGCCACTGCTCGGTATCGGTGCGGCCGAGGGGGTTTCGGTGATGGCGATGGATCTGCCGTTGTATGGCGACACCGCCGTCGCGGACCCCGGCGCGGTGCGGTATCGCGAATGGGTCGAGATCGTCGGTGATTTCGTGGTGTCCGAGACGGACTCCGATGATCGGCCACTGGTGGTTTTCGGGGCGAGTGTGGGTGGGATGCTCGCCTATGAGGTGGCCGCGCGGACGGGGCGGATCGCGCATGTGGTGGCGACCTGTTTGCCCGACCCCGCCGATCCGGCGATGCGGCGGGCGATGGTGCGCTGGGCACCTGCCGGGGCGGTGCCACCGGTGTTGCTTTCCGGCATCGCCGCGGTCCTCGGCCGGGTGCGGGTGCCGATCCGCTGGCTGGTCGACATGGCGAATATGAGTTCGGACCCGGCGTTGTCGCGGCTGTGTGCCACCGATCCGCGCGGTGGCGGCGTGCGAGTTCCGCTCGGATTTCTCGTGGACTTCCTACGGTTCCGGCACACCCCGCCGGAGGAGTTCGTCGCGGCGCCGGTGACATTGGTCCACCCGGCCGCGGATCGCTGGACGCCACCGGAACTGAGCGTGCGATTCCTCGATCGCATCAGCGCGCCGACCACTGTCACGCTGCTAGATGGCTGCGGGCATTTTCCGGTGGAGGAACCGGGCGTCACGCAGCTCGCCGACGCGCTACGGACGTTGCTGGCCGAGGTCGGTGGTAGTCGGCGGTGACGGGGTGAGGGCCGACACAAGTGCCGTCAGGCTGTCGGCGCTCACGGTGTGGCGGGTGAGGACGCGATGTACCTGTGCGTCTACCGCGTGCACAAGCGTCCGTGCGGTGAGCAAGGGATCCGGTCCGCCACGGTCGCAGCGTCGCAGCTGGTGTTCCACCTCGGCGACGAGGTAGTCCTCGAATGCCCGGACCGCCGCGAGCTCGATCGGCAGGCTCAATGCCACCCGGTGCAGCAGCGCGTGCAGGGCGGGTCGATCGCGGTGCAGGTCGGCGACCACTTCCATAATCGCGCGCATGCTCTCGTCGAACGGCGGCTCCTCGGCACGCAAACGCGCGAACACCTCGCTCAGCCGCTGGCCGCCGTCGAGGAAGTGACGCTCGGCCAATGCGTGCAGCATGGCCTCCTTGTTCGGAAAGTATTGGTACAGCGTGCCGATCGACAAACCCGCTCGTTCCGCGATGCGATTGGTGGTCGCGGTCGCGCCCTCGCGGGAGAACACCTGGGCAGCCGCCTCGAGCAGCGTGTCCACGGTGTTCCGTGAGCGCTGTTGCCGGGGCAGCTTGCGCGGTCGGTTCATACCCAGTTGTAGGTGCGCTCGACGGCTTTGTTCCAGTCGGCGTAGCGGTGGGTGCGTTCCTGTTCTGACATCGCGGGCGTCCAGGTTTCGTCGGCTATCCAGTTGGCCCGGAGGTCTTCGAGGTCGGACCAGTATCCGACGGCCAGGCCGGCGGCGTAGGCGGCGCCGAGGGCGGTGGTTTCGCGGACTACCGGGCGGACTACGGGAACGTCGAGGATGTCGGCCTGGAATTGCATGAGGAGGTTGTTGCCGGTCATGCCGCCGTCGACCTTGAGAGTGGTGAGTTCCAGATCGAGGTGTTGGGCGGTGGCGTCGGCTCGCATGGCGTCGACGACTTCGCGGGTTTGGAAGGCGGTGGATTCCAGTGCGGCCCTTGCCAAGTGGGCCTTGGTGACGAAGCGGGTGAGGCCCGCGATCACGCCGCGGGCATCGGGGCGCCAGCGGGGGGCGAACAGGCCGGAGAAGGCGGGGACGAAGTGAGCGCCGCCGTTGTCCTCGACGGTGCGGGCCAGGGGTTCCACTTCCTCGGCGGAGGTGATGATGCCGAGGTTGTCGCGCAGCCACTGGACCAGGGAGCCGGTGACGGCGATGGAGCCTTCGAGGGCGTAAACCGCTGGGGCGTCGCCGAGTTGGTAGCAGGCGGTGGTGAGCAGGCCGTGCTTGCTGAACACCGGCGTAGTGCCGGTGTTGAGGAGCATGAAATTGCCTGTGCCGTAGGTGTTCTTGGCTTCGCCGGGGGACAGGCACGCCTGGCCGAACGTGGCGGCTTGCTGGTCGCCGAGAATTCCCGCGACGGGGACGCCTTCGAATGGGCCGGAAGCGATATCGGCGTACACCTCTGACGAGCTGCGGATCTGCGGGAGCAGAGACATCGGGATGTCGAAATCGGCACAGATCTCCGAATCCCATCGCAGGGTGCGCAGATCCATCAGCATGGTGCGTGAGGCGTTGGTGACGTCGGTGAGGTGTTCACCGGTCAGCTTCCACAGCACCCAGCTGTCCATGGTGCCGAAACACAGGTCGCCTGCCTCGGCGCGTTCCCTGACGCCGTCGACGTTGTCGAGGATCCAGCGCAACTTCGGACCGGCGAAGTAGGTCGACAGCGGCAGGCCGGTGCGGCCCGCATAGCGTTGCGGCCCTTGATCACCCGCAAGTTCGGTGCACAGCTGGTCGGTGCGCGTGTCCTGCCAGACGATCGCGTTGTACACGGGCTCGCCGGTCGCTCGATCCCACACGACCGTGGTCTCGCGCTGATTGGTGATGCCGACCGCGGCCAGATCCCCGGCCGAACACCGGCTGGTGCCCAGCGCCGCACCGAGCACCGACTCGGTATTGCGCCACACCTCCGCGGGATCGTGCTCCACCCAGCCGGGCTTCGGGAAGATCTGCCGGTGCTCCCGCTGCGCGGTCCCGACGATCCGGCCCTGCCGATCGAAGATGATGCACCGACTCGAAGTCGTGCCCTGATCGATGGCAGCCACATAGCGACGCATTGCTGCAGGTTACCGAAACACGGGCCCGCGTCCGCAACCTTTGTCGTCGGCGACGAATTTCGCTCCCACGCCTCGCCGGGTACGTCCCGAGCGCGGAGCGGGCACTAGGTTTAGCGTGTACGCAGCGGCGCCGGGAACGCGGCGCACGCCCCACTGTCGACTGGGACCGGCCGGAATCGGTCGGCGGCGAGGAGTCGAGATGTCGCAGACACCGGAGTTTCCGTTCCTGCACCCGGGTGAGTTGGTCGCGGGCGGGAAAAGGGACCGGCTCGGGCCTGGTGATCTGGGCCCCGAACATCGGCGGACCGCCTGGGAGCGGCTGGGTAAGGATCAGTTCGATGTCCTGGTCGTCGGCGGCGGTGTGGTCGGCGCGGGCATCGCGCTCGACGCGGCGACCCGCGGGCTTTCGGTCGCGCTCGTCGAGGCCCGCGATCTCGCGTCGGGCACGTCGAGCCGGTCGTCGAAGATGTTCCACGGCGGCCTGCGCTACCTCGAGCAACTCGAATTCGGCCTGGTCAGGGAAGCGCTGAAGGAACGCGAGCTGGCACTGTCGACGCTCGCGCCGCATCTGGTGAAGCCGCTGCGGTTCCTCTACCCGCTGACGCATCGGGTGTGGGAGCGGCCCTACGTTGCGGCGGGCCTGACCCTCTACGACACCATGGGTGGCGCGAAATCCGTGCCAGGACAGCATCATCTGACCAGGCACGGCGCGATGCGGCTGGCACCCGGCCTGCGCCGGGATTCGATGATCGGCGGCGTCACCTACTACGACACCGTGGTCGACGACGCCCGCCACACCATGACCGTCGCCCGCACCGCCGCGCACTACGGCGCCGTCATTCGCACCTCGACGCAGGTCGTCGGATTCCTGCGCGAAGCCGACCGGGTCGTCGGCGTGAAACTGCGCGATACCGAGGACGGGCGCACCGGCGAGGCGCGCGCGAGTGTGGTGATCAACGCGACGGGCGTGTGGACCGATGAGGTGCAGAGTCTGTCGCGTCAGCGCGGCCGATTCCATGTGCGAGCATCCAAAGGGGTGCACATCGTGGTGCCGCGCGATCGGATCATCAGCGATGCCGCGATCATCCTGCGCACGACCACCTCGGTGCTGTTTCTCATCCCGTGGGGCGCGCACTGGATCGTCGGCACCACCGACACCGACTGGAACCTCGACCTCGCCCACCCCGCGGCGACCAAGGCCGATATCGACTACCTGCTCGACCGGGTCAACGAGGTGCTGGTCACCCCGCTCACCCACGCCGATATCGACGGTGTCTACGCGGGCCTGCGTCCACTGCTGGCGGGGGAGAACGACGAGACGTCCAAGCTCTCGCGCGAACACGCGGTGGCCAGGGTCGCGCCCGGACTGGTGAGCATCGCGGGCGGCAAGTACACCACCTACCGGGTGATGGCCGCCGACGCGATGGACGAAGCGGCACAGGATATTCCGGCCCGTGTCTCCCCGTCGATCACCGAGAAGGTGGCGCTGCTCGGCGCCGACGGGTACTTCGCGTTGGTCAATCAGACCGTGCAGCTCGCCGAGCACTACGGCATCCATCCGTACCGGATGACGCACCTGCTCGACCGCTACGGCTCCCTGGTCGACGAGGTGCTCGCCATGGCCGCGGGCAAACCCGAACTGCTGCAACCGATTACCGACGCACCGGCGTACCTGCAGATCGAGGCGGTCTACGCGGCCGCCGCCGAGGGCGCGCTGCACCTCGACGACATCCTGGCCCGGCGCACCCGCATCTCGATCGAATACGCCGATCGCGGCGCGAACAGCGCCGAGCAGATCGCCCACCTGATCGCGCCCGTACTCGGCTGGGACGCCGACGATATCGACCGTGAGGTGTCGACGTACCAGGCGCGCGTGCGGGCCGAAATCGAATCGCAGACCCAACCCGACGACGAGTCGGCCGACGCGTTGCGGGCCGCTGCTCCCGAGCCGCGGCCGCAGCTGCTGGAACCGGTGCCGCAGGAGCGCTGACGCTCAGACCGGGTCGATGCGTGCCTTCAACAGGCAGAATTCATTGCCTTCCGGGTCGGCGAGGACATGCCACGACTCCTGCCCCGTCTGGCCGATATCGGCCGGGCGCGCGCCGAGCTCGAGCAGGCGTTCGAGCTCGGCGTCCTGATCGCGGTCGGTGGGGTTGACGTCGAGATGCAGGCGGGATTTGCCGTGCTCGGGTTCTTCCCTGCTGCTGAGGATGATCGTGGCCTGCGGGCCGCCGAACCCTTCGCGCGGGCCGATCTCCACCGTGCCGTCGTCTTCGCGATCGAGCACGACGAAGTCCAGTACCTCGCACCAGAATTGGGCAAGGGCCTCGGGGTCACGGCAACCGAGCACGAGCTCACTGATCCGACATGCCATCACGAAACCTGCTTTCGACCTGGGGAACCGTCCGGCAGCCCACCTGCGAACCTCGTGGGCCGTCAGCGGTGAAAACGATCCCGAGATCGTATCGGACAACTGGTGCACGGGCGAGGCGATTTCACGGGCGTGGCTGGCAGCGTGGACAGAAGTAGATGCCGCGTTCGCGCTGGGTGATGCGGTCGGCGGGGTCGTCTTCGCCGAGAAGCTGGGAGGCGATGGCGGTGCCGCAGCGAGGGCAGGGGCGCCGTGTCCGGCCGTAGACCATGGGACGCCATGGTGGTTCGTGCGCGGCCTTGCCGAGGACGCGGTGGGATTCGTCGACGAGCGCTGCCAGGTCGGTGATCTCGCCGACGGGGGTGGTGGGGTGGACTCTGCGGAGGAAGCAGATCTCGCTGCGATAGATATTGCCGATGCCCGCCAGATTGCGCTGGTCGAGCAGGGCGAGGCCGATGGCGCGGCGCGGGTATTCGGTGAGCCTGCGCAAGGCCTCGGCCGGATCCCAGTTCGGTCCGAGCAGATCGGGACCGAGGTGGTCGATGACGGTGTGTTCGTCGGCGCGCGGCAGCACCTGCACCTTGCCGAGCGAGAAGCCGACGGCCTCGACCTCGTCGTTGCCGAGCACGAGCCGTGCGGTGACCCGTGGTTTGGTCCAGCGCTGGCCGCAGTGGAACACCCGCCACTCGCCTTCCATTTTCAGGTGGGTGTGGATGCTCAGGCGGTCGGTGCGGATGAACAGGTGCTTGCCGTAGCTGGCGACCTCCTCGATCAGATCACCGACCAGATCGACGGTGGCGTAGCGCGGAACCCGGAAGTCGCTGCGGGTCAAGGTCTTACCGGCCAGCGCCGTGCGCAGGCGTTCGGCGGTGCGGAAGACGGTGTCGCCCTCGGGCATTCGGCTACACCTGCCTGCGCAGCCGCAGACCACTGGGAGTCATCGAGAAACCGGCCTCGACGAGGACATCGACGAAGAGGTTGCCGTGCACGCTTTCGCCGTTGATCTTGTCGATCACCAAGCTGTCGACTCTGCGGTCGCGCACCAGCCCGGCCAGCGCCATCGCCGCCGCCCGGCGCAGGCCGATGTCCTCGGTGAAGCTGAGCAGCGTTTTGCCGCCGCGTTCGGAGTAGAGCACCAGTTCGCCGCCGACCAGCACCACCAACGCGCCGGCTTTGCGCCCCGGCCGATGACCGCCTTCCGCATCGCCCTTCGGCCACGGCAGGGCCGCGCCGTACGGGTTGGCCGGGTCGCAGGCCGCGAGCGCGAGCGCGACACCCGCTCTGGTGCTGTCGCGGTCGGTGTCGAACGAACGCAGCCGGTCGACGGTGTCGGTGGTGGAGAACTGGGCGCCGCCGAGCGTGTCGACGAAATAGCCGCGCCTGCACCGGCCGCGATCCTCGAACTCGGTGAGCACCCGGTACATCAACTGGAAACCGCCTGCTATCCCTTCGTTCTGCACCGAACCGCGAGTCAGCACGCCGTAGCGCTCGATGAGCTGATCGGCGGTGGCGTGGGCGCGCACGGTGTTGTCCTGCACGCGTTCGGGCAGGATCGACCAGCGTCCCGCCAGGGTCGGCGGGCCGGACCGGGTCGGCATCGATGGTCGCGGCAGGTACGCGCGGCCGCGGGGAGCGCGGCGTGGGGTGCGGTGCGCGGTGGTGCTGCGGGCGGTGCCGGACAGCAGCGCGCGCACCGGGGCGAAGGTGTCACCGGAGACGTAGCCGGCCCAGACCAGCTGCCACAGCGCGTCCCCGGCTGCCTTGTCGTCGAGCAGGCCCGCGGTATCGGAGAGCTGGCGGAAGAAGTAGGCGCCGCCGCCGCTCAACGTAATCGGCAATCGGGTGCCACCACCGGCATCGGCGGGTGCGGTGTGTTCTGGGCCGGGTCGTCGGTCAGCAGCGGGAGGTTGTGCCGACGCGGCGTCGAGGTCGACGACCTTGTCGGCGGCCACCTTGCCCCGAGCGGCTTTCGGGCGGGTAGCGGGTGCGTCCGAGTCGGTCGGCGACGTGGAGGCGGTTCGCGCGGGTCCAGGCTCCAGGTTCGCGCCGAGGGCGGCCAGGAGGCCGAGTTGGATGTCGGTCGGTTCGATCTCATCCGCCGGAGGCAGGGTGAACGGAGCCTGGTCGGCCAGGTGCAGGGCGATCCAGCCGTCGCGGGCGGTGATGGCGCCGTGTCCCGACCACACCACCTCGCCGGTCGCCATCAGCTCGTCCAGCATCGCGGGGGAGTAGTCGCGGACTCGGGTGGGCAGGATCAGCGACTCCCAGGCCGAAGCCGGAATCGGGACGCCCGCGAGCTGTTCCACCACGGTGGCCACGCCGTCGACGCCGCGCAGTTCGCCGGAACCGACGTGTTGCCACGCGGGCAGGAAACGGGCGAAGGCCGCGGTGGTGACCGGTTCGACCTCGTGCCGAGCGGCAGCCAGGGATCGGCGGCGCAATCGGCGCAGAACCTGGGCGTCACACCACTCGCCGCCGGCGGTACCTGGCGTGAATTCGCCTTCCACAACGCGCTTCTCGGCAAGCAGACGGTGCAGCGAAGTCGCGGCCACCGCGGTACCCAAGCCGAACCGCTCGGCGACCGCGGCCGTCGTGAACGGTGCGTGCGTGCGCGCGTAGCGGCCGACCAGATCACCGAGCGGATCGGGCACCGGTTCGATGAACGCCGCGGGCACCCCGATCGGCAGTGGCACGCCAAGTGCGTCCCGCAGGCGAGCGGCATCCTCGACTGCCACCCACCAGGTCCGTCCCGCGAACGAAACCTCCAGCGCCCGTCGCGAATCCCGCAACTCCGCGAACCACGCCGTGGCATCGGAATCGGCGAGCGGCACATCGGTGCCGCGAGCGGACTCGCGTCCCTCGTCCGGCGTGCTGTGTGATGGTTCGTCGGGTGGGTGGGCTCCGGTGTCCATCGCTTCGGTGTGGCGAGCCGCGGACGCGGTGCCGGGGCGGGGGACGCAGCGGGCCGCGGCCTCGGCGGGAGTGAGGGGGCCGAGGAGGCGCAGCAGGTCGGCCAGACCTTCGGAGTCGCGGGCTCGGCGTTCGGGGGTGCGGCGCTGGAGTTCTTGTTCGGTCAGGGTGATGACGGCGGGGTCGAGGAGTTCGCGGAGCTCGACGCGGCCAAGGAGTTCGGCGAGCAGGCTGGAATCCAAAGCCAGTGCGGCGGCTCGGCGTTCGGCCAGCGGGCTGTCGCCGTCGTAGAGAAATTGGCCGATGTAGGAGAACAGCAGGGCGCCGGCGAAGGGGGACGGGCTCGCGGTTTCGACTTCGATCAGGCGGATCTCGCGGCGGGCGACCTTGGTGAGCAGGTCGCGCAGGGCGGGCAGGTCGTATACGTCGCGCAGACATTCGCGGACGGTTTCCAGCAGGATCGGAAACTGCGGGAATTTGCGTGCCACGTCCAGCAATTGGGCCGAGCGCTGCCGCTGCTGCCACAGCGGGGCGCGCTTGCCGGGGTCGCGACGGGGCAGCAGCAGTGCCCTGGCGGCGCATTCGCGGAAGCGCGAGGCGAAAAGGGCTGAGCCGCCGACCTGTTCGGTGACGATGTCGTCGATCTCGTCGGGCTCGAAGGCGAACAGTTCGGCGCCGGGTGGCTGGTCGGTGGTGTCGGGTAGACGCACCACGATGCCGTCGTCGGACGCCGTCGGAGCGGCATCGATGCCGAACTGTTCCTGCAGGCGCGCGCCCACCGCCAGCGCCCACGGTGCGTGGACCGGGGTGCCGTAGGGGGAGTGCAGGACCAGCCGCCAGTCGCCGAGTTCGTCACGGAACCGCTCCACGACCAGTGTGCGATCGGTCGGCAATTGACCGGTGGCGCTGCGCTGTTCCTCGAGCAGACTCACCAGATTCGCTGTCGCGTTCTGATCGAGCCCGGCAGTTCGCACCAACTGTTGGAGCCGTGCCGCCGGCTTGCCCTGCTCGACGACCGCGCCCGTCTCGACACCCATGTTCGCCACGATCCGGCTCAGCCCATCGGCGGGAACCTGACCCGCCGTCCGCACGAATTCGCCCAGCGCGGAGCCCAATTCGGCCGGGCGGCCAAGGCCGTCACCATGCCAGAACGGCAACCTGCCAGGCAGCCCGAACGCCGGTGAGACCAGCACCCGGTCGAAGGTGATCTCCTCGATCCGCCAACTGGTCGCACCGAGCGCGAACACATCACCGACGCGCGATTCGTAGACCATCTCCTCATCGAGTTCGCCCACCCGGGAAGCCTTTTCGCCCACCATGAACACCGCGAACATCCCGCGGTCGGGGATCGCGCCACCGGAGGTCACCGCCAGGCGCTGCGCACCGGGACGCCCGGTGATCGTGCCCGCGTCGCGATCCCACACCACGCGGGGACGCAGTTCGGCGAACTCGTCGGACGGATAGCGCCCGGCCAGCAGGTCGAGCACCGATTCGTAGGCCGAGCGAGGCAGATTCGCATAGCTGCCGGTGGAGCGGACGAGATCGAACCAGGCGTCGACGTCGATGGACTCGAGCGCGCAGGCCGCGACCGTCTGCTGGGCGAGGATGTCGAGCGGGTGCGCGGGAATCTGGAGCTTCTCGATCTCCCCCGTGAGCATGCGCTGGGCGGCGACGGTGCAGTGGATGACGTCGGTGCGGTGTTTGGGGAACAGCACGCCACG
This sequence comes from Nocardia sp. FBN12, assembly GCF_050320175.1. GTDB lineage: Bacteria > Actinomycetota > Actinomycetes > Mycobacteriales > Mycobacteriaceae > Nocardia. The sequence goes on from NZ_CP190048.1 coordinate 7,186,695, forward strand.
CGAGATCTCACCCACCTGGTGCCCGGCGCGCCCGACCCGCTGCAGCCCGCTGGCCACCGACGGCGGTGCCTCCACCTGCACCACCAGGTCCACCGCACCCATGTCGATGCCGAGTTCGAGGCTGCTGGTGGCCACCACGCAGCGCAGGCGACCGGTCTTGAGGTCGTCCTCGATGATGGCCCGCTGTTCCTTGCTGACCGACCCGTGATGTGCCCGTGCCAACAGCTGGTCGGCTCCGTGGATCACCTCGGTGGACGGTCCGAGCTGGGCGGGCGGCTTGTGCTCGGTCGCCACCGGTTCGCCGAGCCGGGCGGCGTAGGTCTCGTTGAGTCGCGCCGTCAGCCGCTCGGAGAGCCGCCGGGAGTTGGCGAACACGATCGAGGACCGGTGCTCGAGCACCAGGTCGACGATGGCCTCGTCGACATGCGGCCAGATCGAACCCGGCTGATCGGAATCGCCCCCGGGATCGGTCATATCGGCTACCGGCACCCGCACCGACAGGTCGAAGGTCTTCGGCGCGGGCGGGCGCACAATGGTGATCGGGGCGTGCCCGACCAGAAACCGCCCGACCTCCTCGGGCGGCCGCACGGTTGCCGACAGCCCGATCCGTTGCGCCGGCTTGTCGGTGAGCTGATCCAGCCGGGCCAGCGAGAGCGCCAGATGCGCCCCGCGCTTGGACCCGGCGATGGCGTGCACTTCGTCGACGATCACGGTGTTGACCTGGGCGAGCGTCTCGCGAGCCGCGGAGGTCAGCAGCAAGAACAACGACTCAGGAGTCGTGATGAGAATGTCGGGCGGCGTGCGCAACATGGCCCGTCGCTGGGCTGGTGGCGTGTCACCGGAGCGCACCCCCACCGAGATATCCGGCGGGTCGAGCCCCAATCGTTTCGCCGTCTGCGTCACGCCGACCAGCGGCGCCCGCAGATTGCGCTCCACGTCCACGGCCAGCGCCTTCAAGGGCGAGACGTAGAGCACCGACGTGCCCTGCGGCGCCCCCTGCTCTGGCGGCTCGCGCTGCGCCAGCTGGTCGATCGCCCACAGGAACGCCGACAACGTCTTGCCCGACCCCGTCGGCGCGATCACCAGCGTGTGCTCGCCGGCGGCGATCGCGTCCCACGCGCCGAGCTGGGCCGACGTCGCGCCGGGGAAGGCGCCGTCGAACCACTGGGCAGTAGCGGGGGAGAACCGATCCATAGCACCAAGTGTGCACCGACCCACTGACACCTTCGCCGGCGTCACGCACCCCGACCTGCGTCGACGTGTCGCTGACCGGGCCCGCGTGTAGCCCGGGGTGTGGCGTGGATCGCACTCGTCGCTACCCTCGACTCTCGTGCAAACGGTGCTGAGAGTCGACCTTGTCGGCCATGGCCTTACCGAGGCGGTACGTAAGGCGCGTTTTCCTGTCGATGAACCCCTGGACGAGTCGGGGCGGGCTGCTGTGCGGGCCTGTGCGCCGCTCGACGACGCGCTGGTGCGCACGGGGCCGGAGCGGCGGGCTCGCGAGACCGCGGAGGAATTGGGCCTCGTCGGCGAACAAGACGTGCGATTACGGGATCTCGATGCGGGGTCGTGGCGGGGTAGTGAGATGAGCCAGCTCGCTCAGGGCCAGTTGTTCGCCTGGCTGACCGATCCCGAATTCCGTGGGCACGGTGGCGAATCGGTCACCGAACTGGTCGATCGGGTGCGGTTCTGGTTGGCCGAGATCGCGTCGTCGGGGCGCGACACCGTGGCGGTGACGCATCCGGCTGTGGTGCGGGCGGCGCTGCTCGTGGTGCTCGACGCACCGGCGAAGTCGTTCTGGCGCATGGATGTTCCGCCCGCGAGCGTCACTCGCCTGCACTATCGGGGGAACTGGACGCTGCGACTCGGCAACGCGTAGCGCCCGGCGACAGAGAACGAAGAAGGCCCCGGATTCGAAAATCCGGGGCCTTCTTCGTAGTAGCGGGAACAGGATTTGAACCTGCGACCTCTGGGTTATGAGCCCAGCGAGCTACCGAGCTGCTCCATCCCGCGTTGCAAATACCACTTTACACGGGATGGGGTGGAAGACGAAATCGCCTGGTGGGCGCAGTCGCGCGGTGCGTGATCAGCCGAAATGGATGCCCTGTGCGAGCGGGAGTTCGGTGGAGTAGTTGACCGTGTTGGTGGCGCGGCGCATGTAGGCCTTCCATGAGTCCGAGCCCGATTCGCGACCGCCGCCGGTGTGCTTCTCCCCGCCGAACGCGCCGCCGATCTCCGCGCCCGACGTCCCGATGTTGACATTGGCGATGCCGCAGTCGGAACCGGCGAGGAACCGTTCGGCCTCGCGCTGGTCGAGGGTGAAGATGGACGAGGAAAGTCCCTGGGTCACACCGTTGTTCAGGGCGATGGCCTCGTCGAGTTCGTCGTAGGTCAGCACGTACAGGATCGGCGCGAAGGTTTCCTCGCGCACGAGTTCGGTCTGCGCGGGCATGCGAACGAGGGCCGGTCGCACGTAGTAGGCGTCCGGCCCGAGCAACTCGACCCGCTCACCGCCACAGACGATCTCGCCGCCTTCGGACACCGCCCCGACCAGCGCCTTCTGCATCGCCGCGAAGGCGTGCTCGTTGATCAGCGGCCCGACCAGCACCCCGTCGTCGAGTGGATTCCCCACGGGCAGTTGGCGGTACGCCGCGGCGAGTCGTTCGACCAGCTGATCGGCGATCGAACGATGCACGATCAACCGCCGCAGACTCGTACACCGCTGCCCCGCCGTCCCCGCCGCCGAGAAGACGATGCCGCGCACCGCCAGCTCCAGATCGGCGCTCGACGCCACGATCGCGGCATTGTTGCCACCCAGCTCGAGCAGGCACCGCCCGAACCGCGCGGCCACCCGCGGGGCGACGGTGGCGCCCATCCGCACCGAACCGGTCGCGCTCACCAGGGCGACCCGGGAATCGTCGACCAGTGCTGAGCCGACGGTAGCGTCACCTCGAATCAGCTGGTGTACTTCGGGATCCGCACCGACATCGATCGCCGCGCGCCGCAGCAGCGTATGACACGCCAACGCGGTCAACGGTGTGGTCTCCGAGCTCTTCCACACCACCGTGTCACCGCACACCAGCGCGATCGCCGTATTCCAGGCCCACACCGCGACAGGGAAATTGAACGCCGAGATCACCCCGACCACACCGAGCGGATGCCACGTCTCCATGAGCCGATGGCCGGGCCGCTCCGAAGGCATTGTGGCGCCGTAGAGTTGGCGTGAGAGCCCGATCGCGAATTCGCAGACGTCGATCATCTCCTGGACTTCGCCCAGTGCCTCGGGGCCGATCTTGCCCGCCTCCAGGGTCACCAGCTCGGCCAGCTCGCCCTGATGGGTTACCAGCAACTGGGCCAGCCTGCGCACCAACGCTGCTCGCACGGGTGCGGGGACCGTGCGCCACGCCTCGAAGGCGGTCGCGGCGCGGCCGATCGCGGCGTCGACGTCGGCGGGAGTGTCGATGGTCAGTGGCAGCAGCACGCCGCCGGCGATCGGTGTGCGCGCGAGCAGCGGGCCGGGTTCCGGCACAGCGGCGCCGAGGCCGTGCAGGAGCGCCCTGGCTCGCAGGGAAAGCTGCTCGGAGAAGTTCACGGTCTGCGTCATCGGTACTCTGCTCACCTTCTGCTGTTTGGTACGACTCACGGAAATGTTCGGGAGAATTCGGTGGGGAACGGAAAGAAGTTTTCCCCGCGCGAGCCCCACGCTGCGTTAGCCTTCGCTGATGGCGGAAACACCGGTTCGACCCCAGCTCGACGATATCGATCGACTATTGATCAAAGAACTGATGGCCGACGGTCGCGCCACCTTGTCGAATCTGGCGGAGAAGGCCAGCCTCTCGGTCTCCGCGGTGCAATCGCGGGTGCGCAGGCTCGAAGCGCGCGGCGTGATCCGTGGGTACGCGGCGCAGGTGGACCCCGAGGCACTCGGGCACTTGTTGTCGGCGTTCGTCGCGATCACTCCTCTCGACCCGTCTCAGCCCGATGACGCGCCCGCATTGTTGCAGCACATCCCCGGCATCGAGGGGTGCCACTCGGTGGCGGGCGAGGAGAGCTACGTGCTGCTCGTGCGGGTGGCCTCGCCCCGGCATCTGGAACATCTGCTGCAGGAGATCAGGGCCACGGCCAACGTGCACACCCGCAGCACGATCATCCTGCAGACATTCTATGACAGGTAGCTATCCTTCGTAATTTGATTCGTCATTCCGTAGAACTTCCGTAAATATTTGCGTATCGTCGGTTTCGTGACCATCGAACTGGAGCGCCCCGGCGCGGCGGTCATCCCCGCCAACCGGGTCAACGAAATCCTGTCCTCGCACATCCTCGCGGACGGCTTCGAGCTGGTGCTCGACCTCCACAAGTCGCACGGCCGCATGCTTGTCGACGAACGTAACGGCACCAGCTATCTCGACATGTTCGGCTTCTTCGCCTCCAACGCGCTCGGGATGAACCATCCCGACCTGGCAGGCGACGAACGTTTCCTCGCCGAACTGACCACCGCCGCACTGAACAAGCCGAGCAATTCCGACATCTACACCGTCGAGATGGCCCGCTTCGTCGATACTTTCGCCCGCGTTCTCGGCGACCCCCACCTACCGCACCTGTTCTTCGTCGACGGTGGCGCGCTCGCGGTGGAGAACGCGCTGAAAGTCGCTTTCGACTGGAAGAGCAGACACAACGAATTGCACGGCCGCGCACCGGAACTCGGTACCAAGGTGCTGCACCTGACCGGCGCCTTCCATGGGCGGAGCGGCTATACGATGTCGCTCACCAATACCGACCCGGTCAAGACCGCGCGTTTCCCGAAATTCGATTGGCCGCGCATCGACACACCGCACACCGGTGCCGGGCCCGATATCGAGGCTCTCGAAGCACACGCGCTGGCCCAGGCCGAACAGGCCTTCGCCGAAAACCCGCACGACATCGCCTGTTTCATCGCCGAACCGATCCAGGGTGAAGGTGGCGACCGCCATCTGCGGCCGCAATTCCTCGCGGCCATGCAGCGGCTCTGCCATGCCAACGACGCGCTCTTCGTTCTCGACGAGGTGCAGACCGGCGTCGGCCTGACCGGAACCACCTGGGCCTACCAGCAATTGGGTGTTGCGCCCGATGTGGTGGCCTTCGGTAAGAAGACTCAAGTCTGCGGGATCATGGCAGGCGGGCGGGTCGACGAGGTGGCCGACAATGTCTTCCATGTGAGTTCGCGACTCAACTCCACCTGGGGCGGCAACCTCACCGACATGGTCAGAAGCCGGCGCGTTCTCGAAGTGCTGGAACGGGATCGGCTGATCGAGGGCGCGGTGCCGCTCGGCGCCTTCCTGCTCGACCGGCTCGGCGAGCTCGCCGCCGCGCATCCGGACATGGTCAGCCAGGCGCGTGGGCGTGGGCTGATGTGCGCGGTGACGCTGGCGACGCCGGAGTTGCGCGATCGGGTGGTGACGCAGCTGCGCGAACGTGAGCATGTGCTGCTGCTCGGTACGGGGGAGCGCGGCGTCCGTTTCCGTCCGCCGCTGACCGTCACCGAGAACGAGCTGCGTCAGGCCGTCGACGCACTCGACGCGGTGCTCACGCGAGAACGCCGGTAACTCACCGGATTCCGGACTGGGCCGACGGCGTGATCGCCGTCGGCCCAGTTCCTTCTTCGCTCGGATGTCCGCGCCGACCTCGGACGGTTCAGCGCAGCGCGACAAATGATCAGGCGGGCACGGGCGTCAATCCGAGTGCGCCGGCGACGAATCGGTGGACCGAGGCCAGACCTGCGGCCAGTGCCTCGTCTTCACCGGGACGGGCCCACCCCGTGACGGTCGCGGTGTCGTCCGCGCCCGGCGTCACGCCGATCTCGGCGACCATCTCGGCCGTCGTCGGAACGCAGACCGCCCAGGAGAAGTGCGACTCGTCCGCCCACTGCGCCGACCGGGTGGCCACATACTCGGGATCGGTGATGCCGCCGGCGGCCAGCGCGGGTCGATCGTCGATCCGCTCGTCGGCGCGAAGGGCGCGCAGATACCAGGACCCTGCGTTGATCTCGATCGGTTCCACGCCTCGCAGCCTATAGGCGGTGGTTCAGGTCGGCCTCCCGGCCTGAACACGGTCACGGTCTTTGTCGCGGCCCGCCCGATTCTGGACTGACCAGAGGGTGCGACGAAGGAGTGCCCGCCGGGAGGGAAGAATCGGGGCCCGAAGGGCCGCGACCCGCGGCGCCAGCCGCCAAGGATCAGTCAGGCCGTGCGGAGGGTCCCGCCGCCGAGCAGCGAGTGCACCGCCGTGCGGCCGATGTCTAGGGCGCGGGTGAGCAGGTCGGTGTCGCGGGCCGCGCTGTCGATGGCGGGCGAACCGGCGGGCGGGTGGACCTGGAGGACCTGATCGCCGAGGCCGTCGAGGTAGCTGTCCTCCATCGCCTGCTGGCCGGGCCGCTTGCTCCACGCCCGGAACGCACCGGGCGCGATGGCCCGCATGTAGCCGCCGCCGACCACCCGATGCAGCAGGGGAGCGGGCGGGCGGAGTTCGTCGGTTCGTCGGGTCCGCAGGACCAAGGCGTGGGTGGTGCCCGCGGCCACGGCGGTGCGGATCGGCACGGTTTCGGTGAGCCCGCCGTCGAAGTAGCTGCCACCCGCGAGGGTGACCGGTGGTCCCGCCAGCAACGGAAGGCCCGCAGAGGCCCGCAGCGCCGTCATGAGGGTCTGTTTATCGGTGATGTAGGGACCGAGGTCCACCGACTCCCCGGTGCGGATATCGGTCGCGATCGGGTGGAAGGTGGTGGGGTTGGCCAGGATCGCGGGGAAGTCCATCGGCTCGATGCCGTCGTACACGCGGTGCACGAGATAGTGCAGATCGAAGACCGGGCGGCCGCGGAAGATGCGGACCGGGTCGACCACGCGGCGCATGATCGCCGGATCGGTCCACGAGCGCATCCCCGTCGCCGCGCGCCCGCACAGCAACCAGGCGCCGTTGATCGCCCCGGCCGACGTGCCGTAGACGGCGTCGAACACCCTCGCCAGGCCCAATTCCTCCAGCGCCTGCACCATGCCGCTGGAGTACACACCGCGGCTGCCGCCCCCCTCGATCACCAGCGCGAGGCGGTTACCGTCGGTGCGATGCCCGGTTTCCCGGCGGCTCTGGATGACCTCGGCCACCGTTGCCGAACCCGGCGTCGAGAGCGGGTCCAGATCGGTGTGCGCAGTACTGGTCACCCGACCCACGATACGACAGAACCCGGCCGCTCGGCCTGCGGAGATGGGTGATCTTCGCCGTTCGTTCAGCTGGCCGTCCCCGCGACTTCCGCCGGTCGCGAGGAGACGGGCTCGGACGCGTCCGAAGGCCGGTGTTTCCCGCGAGAACGACAACGGGCGCCGGTCGGGAAGACCGGCGCCCGTTGGTGAAGAGCTTCTACTTGATCTCCGCCAGGACGGTGCCCTGGGTGATCGCCGCGCCCGCCGCGACAGCGAGCCCGGTGACGACACCGGCCTTGTGCGCGTTGACCGGGTTCTCCATCTTCATGGCCTCGAGCACGACGATCAGGTCGCCCGCCTCGACGGTCTGGCCCTCTTCGACCGCGACCTTCACGACGGTGCCCTGCATGGGCGCGGTCACCGCGTCACCGGAGGCGGCACCGGCACCGGCGCCACCACGCTTGCGCGCCTTCGGCTTCTTGCGGACCACACCGTTGCCCGCCGAACCGGCCGCACCGCCACCGAGGGTGAACTGACCGGGCAGCGACACCTCCACGCGACGGCCACCGACCTCGACGACAACCTTCTGCCGGGGCAGATCGTCGTCGTCATCGTCGGCCGCGCCACCGGCGGTGTACGGCTCGACGGTGTTCTTCCACTCGTTCTCGATCCACTTGGTGTAGACGTCGAAGGTCTGGCCGTCACCGATGAAGGCCGGATCCTCGATGACCGCGCGGTGGAACGGGATCACCGTCGCCAGGCCCTCGACCTCGAACTCGGCCAGCGCGCGACGGGCACGCTGCAGCGCCTGCTCGCGGTTCTCGCCGGTGACGATCAGCTTGGCCAGCATCGAGTCGAACTGACCACCGATGACGCTGCCCTGGACCACACCGGAGTCGACGCGCACACCGGGACCCGAGGGCTCGCGGTAGACGTTCACCGGGCCGGGAGCGGGCAGGAAGCCGCGACCGGCGTCCTCACCGTTGATCCGGAACTCGAACGAGTGGCCACGCGGGGTGGGGTCCTCGGTGATGGTCAGTTCCTCGCCGTTGGCGATGCGGAACTGCTGGCGCACCAGGTCGATGCCCGCGGTCTCCTCGGTGACCGGGTGCTCCACCTGCAGACGGGTGTTCACCTCGAGGAACGACACGGTCTCGCCCTGCACCAGGTACTCCACGGTGCCCGCACCGTAGTAGCCCGCCTCGCGGCAGATGCGCTTGGCCGACTCGTGGATGGCGGCGCGCACCTCGTCGGACAGGAACGGCGCGGGCGCCTCCTCGACGAGCTTCTGGAACCGGCGCTGCAGCGAGCAGTCGCGGGTACCGGCGACGACCACGTTGCCGTGCTGGTCGGCGATGACCTGGGCTTCGACGTGGCGGGCCTTGTCGAGGTACTGCTCGACGAAGCACTCGCCGCGACCGAACGCGGCGGTCGCCTCACGCACCGCGGAGTCGAACAGCTCGGGGATCTCCTCGATGGTGTGGGCGACCTTCATGCCGCGGCCACCGCCACCGAAAGCGGCCTTGATGGCCACCGGGACGCCGTACTCCTTGGCGAACGCGACGACCTCGTCGGCGTTCTTGACCGGGTCCTTGGTGCCCGCGGCCATCGGCGCCTTCGCCTTCTCGGCGATGTGACGCGCGGTGACCTTGTCACCCAGGTCGCGGATGGACTGCGGCGACGGGCCGATCCAGATCAGCCCGGCGTCGATCACGGCCTGGGCGAAGTCGGCGTTCTCGGAGAGGAAACCGTAGCCGGGGTGGATCGCGTCGGCGCCGGACTTGGCCGCGGCGTCGAGGATCTTGTCGAACACGAGGTACGACTCGGCAGAGGTCTGACCGCCGAGGGCGAACGCCTCGTCGGCGAGCTTCACGAAGGGAGCGTCGGCATCGGGCTCGGCGTACACCGCGACGCTGGTGATTCCCGCGTCCTTGGCAGCCCGGATCACGCGAACCGCGATCTCGCCGCGGTTAGCTACGAGTACCTTTGTGATCCGTGCGCTGGCATGGCTGGGCACTGAGCCTCCTGTGTGCAATCTTTGGTCGCGTCGGGGTACGGGTCGCCGGTTAGGCCCCGTGCCCGGTATCGACAACTTTCGTCTCGGGCGAGTGTAGGCAGTGTGCCAACCCTGCTCGAACTCGGCTAGCCCTACTGTCCAGTAGGTCGCAGGTCACACTACGCGGCGCCCGAGGATGTGAACATGTTTCAAATGATCTGATTCGCGACACCGGGCTCGGTGCCGGTGACGATCGGTACGCGCACCGAATTGCCCCATTCGATCCACGAACCGTCGTAATTACGTACCGACCTGCGGCCGAGCAGGAACGTCAGGACGAACCAGGTGTGGCTGGACCGCTCGCCGACCCGGCTGTACACGACCAGATCGTCGGCGGGCAGCGCGCCGTAGACCTCGTCCAGATCGGCGCGCGAGCGGAAACGGCCGTCGTTCGTGGCCGCCTCGGTCCACGGGATGTTCACCGCGGTCGGCACGTGCCCGCCACGCAGGGCGGCGTACTCCTGGTTGAGTGGTTTGTCCTCGAGTTCGCCCGAGTACTCCTGCGCCGAGCGCACGTCGACCAGGGGCTTGCCGAGCCTGCCGAGCACCTCCTCGCGGAACGCGCGCGCGGTCGAGTCGTCGCGGACCACCTCGGGGTAGTCGCTCGGCACCGGATAGGGCTGGTCGAAGGTGGTGTCGCGTTCCTCGGAGATCCAGGCGTCGCGGCCGCCGTCGAGCAGGCGCACGTCCTCGTGGCCGAACAGCGTGAAGATCCACGCGGTGTGCGCGGCCTGGGCATTGCCGCGATCGCCGTAGATCACGATGGTGTCGTCGCGCTCGATACCTTTGGCGCGCATCAGCTCGGTGAAGCGCTTGCCGTCGACATAATCGCGGGTCACCGGGTCGCTCAGGTCGCCGCGCCAATCGATTTTGACCGCGCCCGGGACATGGCCGATGTCGTAGAGCAGGATGTCATCGTTGGACTCGATGATTCGTAAACCACGCACGCCGATGTTTGCGGACAGCCATTCTGTGGTTACCAATCGATGCGGGACTGCGTAGGAACCGAAGGCGGGGTGCGGATCCGGGGCGACAGGCACAGTGTGGTCCTTCACGCGAGTTGGGTGGGTGCGACCACTGTGTGGTCGCAGCCGATGGTAAGTGTGTGGTGGCACATCACGAATCGACACAATGGGCGAATAAAGCGCACGGATGTCCGATAAAGTCTCTGGAGAGGAGGGGTGAGCTATGTCCGATTCTTGGCCGCGACGGCGACTGCTCGCGATCCTACGTGGCGCCACCGAGCCCCTCGATGCCCAGGAACTTGCCCGCATCACCGGACAGCACGTCACCACCGTCCGATTCCACCTCGATGTCCTCACCCGTGAATCGCTGGTTCGCCAGTTCCAGCAGCCGCCACGCGGGCGCGGACGCCCACGCATCGGCTATCGCGCGGTGCAGCGCTCGGTGGGATATCAGGAGCTCGCGCAGGTACTGGCCGACCATCTCGGCCCCGATCCGGTCGCCCGGTCCGCCGCCGCCGTGGCCGCGGGCCGCGCCTGGGGCGCGCGGATGGATATCGGCACGCAGCCGGTGGAAACCCTGGCCGACGCCAGGGACATCACCATGTCGCTGATGTCGGAACTCGGGTTCGCGCCCGAGAAGGACCCGGCCGGCGAGACACCGGAACACGTCCAGATCAACCTCACCGCCTGCCCGCTGCGGGAACTGGCCCGCTCGCACGCCGAGGTGGTGTGCGGTGTGCACATGGGCCTCATGCGGGAGGTGCTCGAACGCAACGGCGCCCGTGGCCGGGTGGACGTGCAGCTGCACCCGTTCATCGAGCCAGAGCTGTGTACGGCCCGGCTCGACCTGACGATGACCGCGCCCGATCGCACCCCGGCCAAGGAGCCGGGCGATCAGCACGTGATCGCGCCGTCAGTCCCGCGGATCCCGCCACAGCTGCGTGACACCGATACCGACGTCTTCGAGCAGTCGGCGCAACAGCGGTAGACCGAGCCCGATCACACTGGACGGGTCGCCGTCGATCCGGTCGACGAACCAGCCGCCCCGGCCGTCCAACGTGAACGCGCCCGCGACCTTGAGTGGTTCGCCGGAGGCGATGTAGGTATCGAGTTCCTCCGGCGTCGGCTTCGCGAAATGCACCGTGGTGCTGCTGCATTCGGCCGAGTCCGCGACGATCTCGCCATCGCGCAGTCGCAGGACGCAGTGTCCGGTGATCAGGTCCGCGCTGCGCCCGGCCATCGTGGCCCAGCGCTCGCGCGCCACCTCCGGGGTGTGCGGTTTACCTTGGAGCTCCCCGTCGACGAGCAGCATCGAATCGCAGCCGACCACGACACAGTCCGCGCTGAGATCGGGAATCGACGCGGCGACGTCGACCGCCTTGGCGCGAGCCAGGGCAACGACGACATCGTGCGACGAGGTGCCCGCGGGCAGCGCCGCCGCGACCGCGTCCTCGTCTACGCCCGAGACCCGCACGACGGGGTCGATGCCCGCGTTGCGCAGGATCCCGAGCCTGCCGACGGAGGCCGACGCGAGAACCAGCCTGGTCACCGCAGCACCAGCTCGTTCACCGCAGCACCCAGCTCGTTCACCTCAGCGCAGATGCGACAGCATCGGGTACACGTACGGCGAGAACGGGTTCGTGCCCCGATGCATGATCGTCGCTGTGCCCCAGGCGTCGGCCGGTCCGTTCGATCCAGCAGCGGGCGCGCTGGCGGCCGCCACGCTCAGGACGGCGACCAGAGCCGCGATGTCCTGATCGGTGGGCGAGCCCTTGAGAATGCGGAACAGCGGCTCGCCCGCGGCGTCGACGGGGGCCTGCGCCACCGCGTCCACTGTCAGTTGAGCCTCTTCGACGAGTGGTTCGACGGCGAGCTCGAGCTCGGCGACTGTCAGCACGTCTTCTTCTGCCACAGTTGTCACAGTGCCAGATCCTTCCTGCACTTACTTCGCTTCACAGCGCGGTTGCCGCGATCATTCCCGGTAGAACCGCGCTGATCAATAGTTGCTTCCCACAATCAGTGTGCGCGGCTCTTCGGGAATATCGCGTTTTCAGAGCGGAATGTTGCCGTGTTTCTTCGGCGGCATGGTCACCATTTTGCGTTCGAGGAGCCTCAGCGCCGACACGATCTGGCCACGGGTGTGCGAGGGCGGGATGACCGCGTCGACGTAGCCACGCTCGGCGGCCACATACGGGTTCACCAGAGTGTCCTCGTACTCGTTCTGCAGCTCGAGGCGCAGTGCGTCGACGTCGTCGCCGTTCTTGGCGGCTTCGAGCAGCTGCTTGCGGTAGACGAAGCCGACGGCGCCCGAGGCACCCATCACGGCGATCTGCGCGGTCGGCCACGCCAGGTTCACATCGGCGCCCATGTGCTTGGAACCCATGACGTCGTAGGCGCCGCCGTAGGCCTTGCGAGTGATGATCGTGATCTTTCCCACAGTGGCTTCGCCGTAGGCGTAGAGCAGCTTCGCGCCACGGCGGATGATGCCGTTGTATTCCTGGCCGGTGCCGGGCAGGAAGCCGGGCACGTCCACCAGGGTGATGATCGGGATGTTGAAGGCGTCGCAGGTGCGCACGAAGCGCGCGGCCTTCTCCGAGGCGTCGATGTCGAGGCAGCCGGCGAACTGGGTCGGCTGGTTGGCGACGATGCCGACGCTGCGCCCGTCCACCCGGCCGAAGCCGCAGATGATGTTCATCGCGCGCTCGGCCTGGACCTCGAGGAACTCGTCGTCGTCGAGCAGACGGCGGATGACCTCGTGCATGTCGTAGGGCTGGTTCGGCGAGTCCGGGATGATCGTGTCGAGCTCGATGTCCTCGTCGGTGAGGGCGTCTTCGATCGCACCGTTGATCGGGTCGGTCGGCGCGTGGCGCGGGGCCTCGGCGCGGTTGTTGCTCGGCAGGTAGCCCAGCAGGTCCTTGACGTAGTCGAGGGCGTCCTGCTCGCCGGAGGCGACGTAGTGGGCCACACCGGACTTCACCATGTGGGTGTGTGCGCCACCGAGGTCCTCCATGGAGACCTCTTCACCGGTGACGGTCTTGATCACGTCGGGGCCGGTGACGAACATCTGGGAGGTCTGATCGACCATCACCACGAAGTCGGTGAGCGCGGGGGAGTACACGTGACCACCGGCGGCGGCACCCATGATCAGCGAGATCTGCGGGATCACGCCGGAGGCCTGCACGTTGCGGTGGAAGATCTCGCCGTAGAGCCCGAGGGAGACGACGCCCTCCTGGATCCGCGCGCCCGCGCCTTCGTTGATGCCGACCAGCGGGCGGCCGGTCTTGATCGCCAGGTCCATCACCTTGACGATCTTCTCGCCGTAGACCTCGCCGAGGGAGCCACCGAACACGGTGACGTCCTGGGAGAAGATGCACACGTCGCGGCCGTCGATGGTGCCGTAGCCGGTGACGACACCGTCACCGAGCGGGCGGTTGTGCTCGAGGCCGAAATTCACGCTGCGGTGCTTGGCCAGGGCATCGAGTTCGACGAAGGAGCCTTCGTCGACGAGGGCGAGGATGCGCTCGCGCGCTGTCATCTTGCCCTTGGCGTGCACCTTGTCGACCGCGGCCTCACCCATCGGGTGTTGCGCTTCTTCCAGCCGATTCCGCAGATCAGCCAGCTTCCCGGCGGTGGTGTGGATATCGGGGGTGCCCGCCGATTCCGATGCGGGCTGCTGCTGGACACTCGTCATGGGTTGCGAGTGTAACGAGTGACACCGTCACGCACTACGGCAGTCTCGCCTACCGGTCAGTAGAGAAACCCCAGCTAGGTATGGTCATGACCCTTCACAGTGAACTCCAGTAACGTGCCGAGAATGAACAGGGCACCCATCGATGTACCGCGTCTGCGCAGCTCGCAGGGACTGTCGTTCTACGACCGGGTCGATGTAGTCGAATCGACCGGATCGACCAACGCCGACTTGGTCGCCCGTGCCGCCGACCCGTCCGTCGACCGCCAGGCTCTGCTCGCCGAGGAACAGGTGAGCGGTCGCGGTCGGCATGCCCGCGCCTGGGTGAGTCCGCCGCGCGCGCAGATCTCGCTGTCGATCCTGGTGCGCCTGCCCGGCATCGACCCCGGCGCGCTCGGCTGGTTGCCGTTACTCACCGGGATCGCCGTGGTCGACGCGCTGCGCGGCGCGGCGGGCGTCGCACCGGATCTGAAGTGGCCGAACGATGTGCTGCTCGACGGCCGCAAGCTCGCGGGCATCCTGGCCGAGGTCGCCGCGACCGGCATCGCGCCCGCGGTGGTGGTCGGTATCGGGATGAACGTCGACCTCGACGAGTCGGAACTGCCTGTCGCCCACGCGACTTCGCTGTCGCTGGCCGGTGCGCGGAGTATCGACCGCACCGCCCTTGTCGCGGCGATCCTGGCCGAATTCGCGCGCCGCTTCACCGCATGGGAGCGGTCGGGCTGGGACAGCGCCGAACTGGCGACCGCCTATCGCGAACGCTGCGCCACCATCGGCGTCGACGTGCGCGCCGAACTTCCCGGCGGCAAGGTGATCACCGGTGTCGCGACCGGCATCGACGACACCGGTCGACTGCTCATCGGCGGCGAAGCGGTGTCCGCGGGCGACGTCTCCCACCTGCGCGGACAATACTGAGGACGGGCCCGAAGCGGGCCCGTCCCCGGCACGGATCAGCGTGCGGCCGCACCCGCGGTCGCACGCTCGGCCACCTCGCGCTCGCGCGCCAGCAGCCGGTCGCGCTGTTCCTCGAACCGCAGCACGTCCTTCTCCAGCTTGTCGATGAACAGCGCGAGCTCGTCGCGGGCCGCCTCGCCTCGCGCACCGAAGTCGTTGCGTTCGAAGACATCCCACTGCTTGAGTACCGGACGCACCACCTCGTCGAGGTGCTGGCGCAGGTCGTAGATGCCGTGCTTGGCCATCAGCACGCCGTTGCGCCGCCAGTTGGGCATGCCCGCGCCCGGCATCTGGAAATTGGTGAGCACCTTGGTGATCGCGGGCATCGCCTGGTCGGGGGCGAGGTCGAGGGCCGCCGCGCAGAGGTTGCGGTAGAAGATCATGTGCAGGTTCTCGTCGGTGGCGACGCGGGCCAGCATCTTGTCGGCGACCGGGTCGTCGCAGACGCGACCGGTGTTGCGGTGGCTCACCCGAGTGGCCAGCTCCTGGAACGTCACATACGCGACGTTCACCAGGAACCCACCCCAGTTCGCCGGTGCGTGCGCGCCCTGGGTCATGTGGACCATCCGCGCTTCTTCCAGCGCCACCGGGTCGACGCCGCGGGTCACCACGAGGTAGTCGCGGATCACGATGCCGTGGCGGTTCTCCTCGGCGGTCCAGCGGCCCACCCAGGTGCCCCACGCGCCGTCGAGGGAGAAGTTCTCGGCGATCTCGCGGTGGTAGGAGGGCAGATTGTCCTCGGTGAGCAGATTGGTGATCATCGCCGCCTTGGCGACATCGGTGAGCCTCGATTGCGAAGGCTCCCAGTCGGTTCCGCCCATCGCGGCGAAATTGCGGCCTTCCTCCCACGGCACGTAGTCGTGCGGATTCCAGTCCTTGGCGATGGAAAGGTGCCGGTTGAGGTTCTGTTCGGCCACAGGTTCGAGGGCCGTGAGGATTTCGAGCTGAGTCAGATCTTCGGTCACGCGTGCCTCCACTGTCGGTGTCGAGCAAGCAGATATGGGCAAAACCTGGCATCTAGCGTGTAATCCACAGTATCGCCTCAGCCGTGGCATCGAGAAATGCGGTGTGTCATCGCGGTACTGTTCGAGCATGGGTTACCCGGAGGATGTCCTCGCGCCCGACGAGCAGCTGATCCTGCACCGCCACCCGCATTGGAAAATGCTGGTCTGGCCCATCGTCTTTCTCATCGCCGCCACCGCGCTCGCCGGATTCCTCGGCGGGCTGGCCTACCGCAACACCACCGGCCACGCGCGCACGGTGCTGCTGATCCTGATCGGTCTGGTCTGGGCCGGGCTGATCGCGTGGCGGGTCGTCGCCCGGGTGATCGCCTGGAAGTCCACGCATTTCATCGTCACCGGGCGACGGGTGCTGGTGCGCCAGGGCGTGCTCACCCACACCGGCATCGACATCCCGCTCAGCCGCATCTCCAGTGTGCAGTTCCGGCACGGTCTCTGGGACCGGGTGCTCGGCACCGGCACGTTGATCATCGGGTCCTCGTCGGAGGAGCCGCTCGAATACGACGACGTGCCCCAGGTGCAGCAGGTCCACTCGCTGCTCTACCACCAGGTGTTCGAGGCGGGTCGTTCCGCCAACGAGCAGCACTGGGGTGGCGGCTACCGGTGAGCTGCCCGTCCTCGCTGATCAGAAACATTTAACCTGTGCACATGACCGCAGTCCTGCTGGCCGAAGACGATGAGGCGATCGCCGCACCCCTGTCGCGCGCACTGGGGCGTGAGGGCTACACCGTCACCGTCGAACGCTTCGGCCCCGCGGTGTTGCGCCGTGCCCTCGAGGGCAATCACGACCTGCTGATCCTCGATCTCGGCTTGCCCGGCATGGACGGGCTGGAGGTGTGCAGGCAGGTGCGCGCGAGCGGCGCCGATCTGGCTGTGTTGATGCTCACCGCCCGGACCGACGAGGTCGACTTCGTGGTCGGTCTCGACGCGGGTGCCGACGACTATGTCGGCAAACCGTTCCGGCTGGCCGAACTCCTCGCCCGCGTGCGAGCGCTGTTGCGGCGCAGCGGTATCGGTGACGACGCGGTGGAAGTCGGCGCGATCCGGCTCGAACCAGCGGCCCGCCGGGTGCTGGTGAACGGGGCCGAGGTGAACCTGGCCAACAAGGAGTACGAGCTGCTCAAGGTTCTCATCGACCGGGCCGGTCAGGTGGTGGCGCGCGAGACCATCCTGCGCGAGGTATGGGGCGACGCCGACCTGCGTGGCTCCAAGACCCTCGACATGCACATGTCCTGGTTGCGTCGCAAGATCGGCGACGAGGGCCCGATGGCGGAGCGCCGGATCGTCACCGTGCGCGGTGTCGGGTTCCGGCTCAATACCGACGGACCCACCTCGCACCGAGGCTGACGGGTGCGCCGCCGCATCCTGCGTTCGATCCTGACCGTGTTGACCATCACCACGGTGGTGCTCGGCGTGCCGCTGATCTACACGGCCTGGCTGTGGGTCGAAGACATCACCCGCAACGATCTGCAGAGCCGCCTCGAACGGATCTCGACCGAGGTGATCGCCCAGGAACGTATCGACGGGACCGTCCACGACGGCCTCGACGTACGAGCCATGAGCGCGCTGGTCCCTGAGGGCGGCAAGCTCACGATCGTCTACCCGACCCCGCAGGACAATGCCGCGCGTACCGATATCGGGGTCGCGGAGGTCGGCGATCCGCTGGTCGAGTCGCTGTCGATGGGTACGTCCGGTTCGCTGCGCCTCGAGGTGCCCGCCGGGCCGATGCACTCCCGGCAGGAGCAGGCGGTGGCCGCGGTGGCGCTGGCCGTGCTCGCCTCGCTCGGTGCGGCGTTCTCGGTCGCGGTGGTGACCGCGCGCCGCGTCGCCGACCCGCTACGCGACGTGGCCGCCAGGGCCGCGCGGCTGGCGATGGGCGACTTCCGGCCCGATCCGCGCCGCCACGGCATCGCCGAACTCGACCGGGTCTCGGACGTGCTCGATTCGGCGACCGTCGAGATCGCGGGCCGACTGCAACGCGAGCACGCGCTGGTAGCCGACGTTTCCCACCAGCTGCGCAGCCGCCTGACCGCCGTTCGCCTGCGCCTCGACGAGTTGTCCACCCATGCCGATCCCGAGGTGGTACACGAGGCAGAGGAGGCGATGGCGCAGGTCGACCGGCTCACCGAGGCCATCGACGACTTGGTCCGCGCCTCCCGCGACGAAGACGCCACCGACCGCGACCCGGTCCCGGTGGTGGCGGAACTGCGCGGCGTCGTCACCGAGTGGACCCACCCGTTCCACGAGGCCGGGCGCGAACTGCTGCTGCTCGGCGACGAATCCCTGCAGGCCCCGATCAGCGGTTCACGGCTGCGTGAGGCCGTCGCGGTGCTGGTCGACAACGCCCTGATGCACGGTGGCGGCACCTGCACGGTCTCGGTGCGCACGGTCCCGACGATGAGCTCGCGCGACCCGCTGATCTGTGTGGAGGTGTCCGACGAGGGCGAGGGTGTGCGCGATGAGCTCGCACCGCACATCTTCGATCGTGGTTTCTCCGCGGGCGGGTCGACCGGTGTCGGTCTCGCGCTTGCCCGCGCGCTGGTCGAGGCCGACGGTGGCAGGCTCGAGCTGCAGCGCCGCCGTCCGGCCCTGTTCGCGGTGTTCCTCGGCTCCAAGCTCAATCGCCCGCAGAACGCGACGCTGACCGAGCCGCGCTGACTTAATTGTCGGTGGACCGGGCTCAGCTGTGGCCGAGGTGCTCTTCCTCGACCAGGTCCTCGAACTCGGCGACGAGCTCGTCGATCTCGTCGGGGAACACCCAGCGCCGCATCGCCCAGAACCGGAACGCCATCTGCAGCAGATTGCCGATGATGAACGCGCTGAAGAAGTCGGCGATGTTCGCGACGGCGAAGCTCACATGCGGTTCGCGCAGATCGAGCACATAGATCGAGATCCACAGCGGGATATTGGCCAGGACCACGCCGATCCCGCTCACCCCGAAGAACAGCAGCGCCTCGTGATGCTTCTCCCGGCCGCCCCGATTCTTGAACGACCATTCCCGGTTGAGGATGTAGGAGGCGATCACCGCCACCACGCCCGAGATGATCTTGGCGGTGAGCGGTTTATCCGCGAGAACCGTCCATTTCAGGAGGTAGTACAGGCCGCTGTCGATCACGAACGTCGTGGCGCCGACGAGGGCGAACTTGATCAGCTCTTTATGCCTGATCGCGATTTCGCGCAGGCGCGGGGGAAGGACGCTGACCACGTCGTCGACGATTGACACGAGTTCTGAGTGTACCGGTCGCAAACATTCGCATTCGACATGACAACATTGCACGACGTGAGTGCACGTTCATTCGATCCGTCAGCCATGCCCACCGTCACGATGGTCGGTGGGGGCCAGCTCGCGCGCATGACGCACCAGGCCGCGGTCGCCCTCGGCCAGCGTCTACGGGTGCTCGCCGAGCGGCCCGACGACCCGGCCGCCCAGGTCACCCCCGACGTGGTGCTCGGCAGCCACGACGACCTGTCCGCGCTGCGCGAAGCCGCCCGCGGTTCGCACGCGCTGACCTTCGACCACGAGCACGTGCCGACCGAGCACCTCGACGTGCTGGTCGCCGAGGGCGTGAACGTTTCCCCGCCGCCACAGGCGCTGATCTTCGCCCAGGACAAGCTGGCGATGCGCAACAAACTCTCCGCGCTCGGTCTGCCGGTGCCCGCGTTCGTCGAGGTCACCGCGCCCGCCGACGCTGTCGCCTTCGGTGACGAGCACGGCTGGCCCTTCGTGCTGAAGGCCGTGCGTGGTGGCTACGACGGTCGCGGGGTGTGGATGCCCGCCGATGCGGCCGAGGCCACCCGGCTGGTCACCGACCAGCTCGCGCGCGGTGTGCAGTTGCTGGCTGAGTCGAAGGTCTCACTGAAGCGTGAGCTGTCGGCGATGGTCGCGCGTTCGCCGTTCGGGCAGGCCGCGACCTGGCCGGTCGTGGAGACGGTCCAGCGCAACGGTCAGTGCGCCGTCGTGATCGCCCCCGCCCAGGACCTGGACGAGGACCTCGGCGCGCGCGCCGAGACCATGGCGCTCGAGCTCGCCGCGGGCCTCGGTGTGGTGGGAGTCATGGCCGTGGAGCTGTTCGAGACCCACGACGGCGAACTCCTGGTGAACGAGCTGGCCATGCGCCCGCACAACTCCGGCCACTGGGGCATGGACGGCGCCCGCACCGGGCAGTTCGAGCAGCACCTGCGCGCGGTCCTCGACTACCCGCTCGGCGACACCAGCCCCCTCGCGCCGGTGACCGTGATGTCGAACATCCTCGGTGCCGCCGTGGCTCCCGAGATGTCGATGGACGAACGCCTGCATCACCTGTTCGCCCGCCTCCCCGAGGCCAAGGTGCACCTCTACGGCAAGGGCGAGCGCCCCGACCGCAAGATCGGCCACATCAACATCCTCGGCGACGACGTCACCGAGGTCCGCGAGCAGGCCGAACGGGCGGCGCACTGGATGTCGCACGCCGTCTGGACCGACGGCTGGGATCCGCACGGCGCGTGAAACTGATTCGACCACACTGCTTTTCGACCATTAAGGAACTCACGTGAGCACCAACGGACCCCAGGTCGGCCTCATCATGGGCAGCGACTCCGACTGGCCGACAATGGAAGCCGCCGCGGAGGCACTCGCCGAATTCGGCATCCGCTTCGAGGTCGGCGTGGTCTCCGCCCACCGCACCCCCCAGCGCATGCTCGACTACGCCCGCGAAGCCGCGGGCCGCGGGATCCAGGTGATCATCGCGGGCGCGGGCGGCGCGGCGCACCTGCCCGGCATGGTCGCCTCGGCCACGCCACTGCCGGTCATCGGCGTCCCCGTGCCGCTGAAGTACCTCGACGGCATGGACTCGCTGCTGTCGATCGTCCAAATGCCCGCAGGCGTCCCGGTAGCCACCGTCTCCATCGGCGGCGCCCGCAACGCGGGCCTGCTGGCCGCCCGCATCCTCGGCGCCTCCGACGAGTCCCTGCGCACCCGCATGGAACAGTTCCAGGCCGGCCTCGAACAGATGGTCCTGGAGAAGGATGAAGCGCTCCGCAACAAACTCCTGGGCTGACCCGATGGGGCGAAACCTCGCCCCATCGACGCGGAATCCGAATTGCCGAATTCCGGGGAATCGCCGCCGCTTTCGTGCTGATGTTCGATCAGACGTACCGTCGCCGCATGGTGACCTCATCGCACGAAGCGATGCATCGGATCTTCCAGCATGATGCGGCGGCGATTGCCCACGCCTTCGCCGTATTGAAGCTGCCATTCTCCAAACCGACTGCGGTAGAGCAAGTTTCGGTAGATCTCACGGAGACGAATCCGGTCGAGCGGCGTGCTGACACGATCTTGGACATCACGACTGTCGACGACAGGTTTCTGATGGTGGTCGAGGCTCATTCCTCTGTCGACGATTCCCGACCGGATTCCTGGTCGTATTACGTGACCTTCCTGCGCAACAAGTACAAGCTGCCCGTCATCCTCGTCGTCATCTGTCATGACCACGTCACCGCGCGGTGGGCGACAGCTCCGATGAAACTGGGGCACGCGTTCTGGACGACGATCACATTGCATCCGTTGGTGCTCGGCCCGAGCAATGTGCCAGCGGTCACCGACCCGGCCGTGGTCGTCCAAGATCTGCCCTTGGCGGCATTGTCGGCCGTCACCCATGCCCGTGAGGCGGAGATCGGTGCGATACTGAGAGCGATCGTTGCGGGCATCCGCCGACTCGGCGGGAACGAGACGACCGAGTTCTACGTCGAGTTGATCGAGCAAGGCATCTCCAATACCGAAGCCGCTGAGACCTGGAGGAAGTACATGGCAGTCGATCTCTCGTTCTTCCGATCGGAATCCGCGCAGAAGCTCCGGGCGCAAGGGCGCGCGCAAGGGCGCGCGGAGCGGTGCGTCGAGGATGTGCTGATGATTCTGCGGCACCGGGGCGTTGTCGTCACCGACGAGGTGGCGGACCGGATCCAGGATTGTGATGACGAAGATCAGTTGGCCGCGTGGCTCCGTCGGTCCCTGGACGTGTCCTCGGTGGCTGAACTGTTCGCCGAATGACAAGCACGCCGCTCGGGTGGTGTCGTTGTACGACGTCGTGTGAGGCACTTGCCGGGCGATGACTACGGTTGACCCCCGTGGCACACGATGATGCGGCGCAGTTTCGGCTCACGGTGGTTGATCAGGCGTTGCGGTTGTTCGCCGAGCGAGGGTACGAGGCGACGACGGTGGACGAGATCGCGGTGGCCGCGGGGATTTCGCGGCGGACGTTCTTTCGCCAGTTCCGGTCGAAAGAGGATGTGATCTTCGCTGATCACGAGTTCCAGCTGGCCTCGGCGCAGGAGTTCCTCGAAGGGGGCGAGGGTGATCCGTGGGATGCGGTGTGCGAGGCCGTGATCGGGGTGTTCGAGCGGTTCACGCAGTGGCGCGATATCGCGGCGCGGCGGTATCAGGTAGTGCGGCGGGTGCCCGCGTTGCGGGAGCGCGAGATCGTGACGGTGTTCCGGTACGAGCGGCTGTTCACCGAGTTCCTGCGCGGACGGTTGCCGGAGGTACCCGATCTCGCGCGGGTGCAGTACACGGCCGCTGTCACCGCCACGCACAACTACCTGCTGCGCCGGATGGTGCGCGGCGAATCGGGAGCGACGGTGGCCGATCTGCGCACCGAGTTGGACATGATCCCGCGTGGCAGGCGGGCTCAGGCCGAGCCCGAGGAGATGGTGCTCGCTGTGTTCCCCCGCGACATGCCGCCACGCAAGGTGGCCGATCTACTCACCGCCCGCCTCGGTAACCTGTGAGCGCCACTCACGCCGATGCGTGAGACGGTGACACTGAGTGCCACCCATATATCCCCATGTAGCGATAGAGTGCCGCGCGTATAATCCTCGGTAGATTGGCACTGCGTGCCGACGCACCACGCGCTGTGAGACCGCGCAGCGATCACGACCACGACCAGGAGTGTGCCCCCGATGGCCGGTAACCCCGATTTCGACCTGTTCAAGCTCGAGGACTTCCACGACGAGCTGCGCGGTGCCATCCGTGGCCTCGCGGAGAAGGAAATCGCTCCGTTCGCCAAGGACGTCGACGGCAACGCCCGCTTCCCGGAGGAGGCGCTCACCGCGCTCAACGCCGCCGGCTTCAACGCCGTGCACGTGCCAGAGGCCTACGGCGGCCAGGGTGCCGACTCGGTCGCCACTTGTATCGTGATCGAGGAAGTGGCCCGGATCTGTGGCTCCTCCTCGCTGATCCCCGCCGTGAACAAGCTCGGCACCATGGGCCTGATCCTCAACGGCTCCGAAGAGCTCAAGACCAAGGTCCTGGCCGACATCGTCAACGGTGAGATGGCCTCCTACGCGCTGTCCGAGCGTGAGGCCGGTTCCGACGCCGCCGCCATGCGCACCCGCGCCAAGGCCGACGGCGACGACTGGGTCCTCAACGGCTCCAAGTGCTGGATCACCAACGGCGGCAAGTCTTCCTGGTACACCGTGATGGCCGTGACCGACGCCGACAAGGGCGCCAACGGCATCTCCTCGTTCATGGTCCACAAAGACGACGAGGGCTTCGTGGTCGGCCCGCTCGAGCACAAGCTGGGCATCAAGGGTTCGCCTACCGCCGAGCTCTACTTCGAGAACTGCCGCATCCCCGGCGACCGCATCGTTGGTGAGCCCGGCACCGGTTTCAAGACCGCCCTGCAGACCCTCGACCACACCCGCCCGACCATCGGCGCGCAGGCCGTCGGCCTGGCCCAGGGTGCGCTCGACGCCGCGATCGCCTACACCAAGGATCGCAAGCAGTTCGGCAAGACCATCGCCAGCTTCCAGAACACCGAGTTCATGCTGGCCGACATGGCCATGAAGATCGAGGCCGCCCGCCTGATGGTCTACACCTCGGCCGCCCGCGCCGAGCGCGGCGAGAAGAACCTCGGCTTCATCTCCGCCGCCGCCAAGTGCTTCGCCTCCGACGTGGCCATGGAGGTCACCACCAACGCCGTCCAGCTCTTCGGCGGCGCGGGCTACACCACCGACTTCCCGGTCGAGCGCATGATGCGCGACGCGAAGATCACCCAGATCTACGAGGGCACCAACCAGATCCAGCGTCTGGTGATGGCCCGCAACATCCTGCGCTGATACCCAGCACGCCAGCGCTTCCGCGGCCCCCCGACGGACCCCCGTCGGGGGGCCGCGTCTGTTTCTGATGCCCACGGCGACGGACACCTGATTCCGGCCGATTCCGCGGCGTTACCTCGATCTCGGCCGCTGACCGGGTAATGGCGACCGAATTGTGGCTGCAGTTAGAACGGATAATGTATCGGGAAATTCAACCGATATCGGAGGGTTATTCATTTGCCGCTCGGCGGCGATTCGTTTCGCGCCTTCCGTGCCATATACCAAGACAGGTGGGATCAACCTGAGCCGGTCGGGGTGCAGGTATGTGGCCGATGTCGATCCTCCTGACTGGATAGTCGCTGTGAGCTGGCCATCAGCCCACTGATCGCAGGAATCGGCAACAGGATGCAGAGCGCTGAAATATTGAGTGTGCGTGACTCCACCGAAATTCGAGTGGCCATGTACTCGCGTGCCCGGTCCCGCCGCGATTCTCTCGCTCGTTATCTAGCGGGGTGAATTATGACCGAGGTAATTTCTGGAACACGTTCGGGAATGAGTTGGCTTCCGCTGTCCAGTTCGGGGGACGGGTCGCGATTCATGCAGGACCTTCTCGACCGGGTCCGCACGTGGGCGCAGGACCATCTCACCCAGCCGCTGGACATGATCGGCCGTGAGGGACCGGTCTGCCCGTATGTCGGCCCATCGATGCACCGGGACCTGACCTGGGTCGGCCGGGTCGCGGGCGCGCAGCCGTGGTCGCCGTATGTTCGATTGGTCCTCTCCGACGCGCTGGAGCTGTTCCCGACCCTGCCGCCGGACACGGGCGGGTCCACGGTGCTGCGCTGTTTGGTGACCGCCCTGCCCGATCTGCACGACTACTCGCTGATCGACGACCTGCACGCCGAGCTCAAGTCGGAGTTCGTCGAACAGGGCCTGATGCTCGGGCAGTTCTATCCGGGGTGCACCGAGCCCGGCCTGTGGAACAAGGACTATCACCCGCTCGACGCGCCGATCCCGATGCTGGTGGTGCGCACGATGATGGCCACCGACTTCCCGTTCCTGCTCTCGCGCCCGGAGTGGATGTCGGCCTACGTCCGGAAGTTCGCGCCCGGCCTGCCCGCGCATGTCCGCAGTGTCGTGGTGGCCAGACTCATCGCGAGCAACGGCGCCGAAGTACCCGCGTACCACGTCGACGAGCCCCAGTTGCCGCAGCCGATCGGTGCCGGAGGGCGACGGCGATGACCCGCGAATTGTCGACCGCGCCGCACACCGAGTCGGCAGCGGTCGAGGAGTTTCCGCTCTCCCCGGCCCAGCTCGGCATGTGGTACGCCCAGCAGCTCGATCCGGCGGTGCCGCTGTACGAGGCGCAATACATCGATATGCGCGGCCCGCTCTATATCGACACCCTCGTCGCGGTGGCACAGCAGACGGGACGGGAGTTCGAATCGGGCCTGTTGCGGCTGGTCGACACCGACGACGGGCCGCACCAGACGGTCGACCGGCGGATCGAACCGACGCTGTCGCGCCTGGACTTCAGCGATGCGGCCGACCCCGAGGGCGAGGCGCTGCGCTGGATGCGTGCCGACGTGGCGGCGCCGACCGATCTGCTCGGTGATCGGCTGTGGGTGTCGGTGTTGATCCGGATCGGACCGCGGCGGGTGCTGTGGTATTCGCGTGCGCACCACCTCGTGATCGACGGGTTCGCCTCCGCGACAGCGCTGTACCGGGTGGCCGAGCTCTACAACGCCGCGCTGGCCGGACGGGATCCGCCGCCCTGCACGGCCGCGAGCCTGCACACCGTGCACGACGCGGAGCTGCGTTATCGCGAGAGCACACGCCACACCGCCGACGCCGACTATTGGGCAGGACGGATCGCGCAGATGCCGCAGCGGTGCAGTCTGGTCGACGCCGCCGCACCCGCGCACGCGCTCGGCCGCCAGCACCGCGCGCAACTGCCGGCCGCGACGAAAGCGCGCCTCGACGCGGCGGCCGCGCGCTTCGGGGCGGGGACGCCGGGGCTGGCGATGGCGGCGCTGGCGGTGTACTACGCGCAGGCGACCGGCACCGAGGACGTCGTATTGAGCTTGCCGGTGTCCGGCCGCACCACCGCGGTGCTGCGCCGGTCCGGCGGCATGCTGGCCAACGTGGTGCCCTTGCGGGTGCGCGTCGGCGCGGACAGCACCGTCGCCGAACTGGTCGACGCGATCCGGGTGGAGGTCTCGGGCGCGCTGCGGCATCAGCAGTACCGGCACGAGGAGATCCGGCACGGGGAGGCCGACGGCGACCCGGCGGGCGGGCGTGGCTTCGTCGGTCCGGTGGTCAACATCATGCTGTTCCCGGCCGAGGTCGACTTCACGGGTGTCGAGACGAGCTTGCACGTGCTGACCTCGGGCCCGATCGAGGACCTGTTCGTCAACTTCTACCAGCATGGCGCGAACAGCCCGATCCACGTCGACTTCACCGCGAACCCCGACCTCTACGACGAGCAGACCCTCGCCCGGCATCATCGGCGATTCCTCGCGCTGCTCGAGGCGATGATCGACGCCGAGCCGGACACCGCGGTGCGTACCCTCGAGTACTTCCTCCCGGATGAACTACCGCTGCGCGCGGGTCTGCGCGGTACCCCCGCACCCGCACCGCGGCTGCTCGCCGACGTACTCGATGCGGGGCTGCGGGCGGCGGGTCACGCGGCGACCGCGGTGGTGTCCGGCGAGCGAGAACTCACCTATGGTGCGCTGGAAAAGGTTTCGGCACGGCTGGCGCGCCGGCTCGTCGCGGCGGGGGCGGGGCCGGAGCGCGCCGTGCTGGTCGCGCTGCCGCGGTCGGTGGAATCGGTGGTGGCGTTCTGGGGCGTCGTCCGCTCGGGTGCGGCCTATGTGCCGGTCGGCGTATCGAATCCGGCGCCTCGCTTGGTGGCGATGGCGGCGGAATGTGGTGCGCTACTCGGCATCACGACAGCGGACCGGCGACCCGAGCTGCCCGATTCGGTGACGTGGATCGTGCTGGACGACCTCGGCGATGACGACGCCGCGGTGCGGCTGCCACGGCCACGGATCGAGAATCCCGCCTACATCGTGTTCACCTCGGGCTCCACCGGCACTCCCAAAGGCGTCGTGGTCACCCACGCGGGGATCGCCACGCTGGCCTCGGCGGTGCGCGATGCCTACGGAGCGGATCGGCAGTCACGCGTATTGCACTGTCTCAACCCGAGTTTCGACGCGTCCCTACTCGAACTGCTGGTCGCCTTCAGTGCGGGCGCGACGCTGGTGATCGCCGAGGCCGTAGCGGGAGCGGACCTGGCCACGGTGATCCGCGAGTCGTCGATCACCCATCTGTGCTCGACGCCCGCCGTGCTCACGACGCTGCGGCCCGGCGCGCTCGACGGCGTGCGCGTGGTGTCCACCGGCGGCGAGGCCTGCCCGCCGGAGGTGGTGGCGTGCTTCGGTTCCGGTCGCGCCCTGGTGAATTCGTACGGCCCGTCGGAAACGACCGTGGCCGCCACGTTCACGGCGCCGCTGGCCTCCGGTCGCTGTGCGGGGATCGGATCGCCCGTACCCGGCGTGACCCTGCATGTCCTGGATCGCCGAATGCGGCCGGTGCCGGTCGGAACTCCCGGTGAGCTCTACATCGCGGGTCCCGGTCTGGCCCGCGGGTACGCGAGCAGGCCCGGTGCCACCGCGCAGCGCATGATCGCCGATCCGTTCGGGGCGCCGGGCAGTCGGCTGTATCGCACCGGCGACCTGGTCCGCTGGCGCGCGGACGAGCAGGCCGGGTCCGGCGAAACCCTGGACCCGTTCGCCCGCAACGGGATTCGTGGCACCGCAGATCCGAACAGCACGGAGGGCGCGGAGGTAGATAAGGCCGCACCGGCGAGTGTCGAGGTGCCGTTCGTTCTGGAGTACTCGGGCCGCAGTGACTTCCAGGTGAAACTGCGCGGTATGCGGGTGGAGCCGGGCGAGGTCGATGCGGTGCTGGCCACCTGTCCCGGTGTGGAATTCGCGGTGACGGTGGTGCGGACGGGGCGAACGGGCCGTGCTGTGCTCGCCTCGTATGTGGTGCCGACGCACGAGGCGGGCACGCTCGACGGCGCCGCGCTTCGGGAGTACTGCCTGCACCGGTTGCCCGGGCACCTGGTGCCGGGCGCCGTCACGGTGCTCGAGGCGCTGCCGCTCACCGGTAACGGCAAGGTCGACCGGCAGGCCTTGCCCGAGCCGGACACCACGCCCACGATGCCGAGCGCGGCCGCGTCGGCGGTCGAACAGCGGCTGTGCGGACTGTTCGCCGAGGTACTCGGCGTGCCGGAGGTCGGCGCCGAGTCCTCGTTCTTCGCGCTCGGCGGCGACTCGATCCTGTCGATCCAGCTGGTGACCAGGGGCCGGGCCGCCGAACTGGTCTTCTCGGCGCGAGACGTGTTCGAGCACCCGACCCCGGCCGGCCTCGCCGCGGTTGTCGAGGCGCCGGGTGAGCGGGCCGTTCTGCGTGAAATACCCGGCGGCGGTGTGGGTTCGATGCCTCGGACGCCGATTGTGGACTGGCTGCTGTCCCAGCCACGCTGGCAGCGATTCGCGCAGACGATAGTGCTGGCACTGCCGGACAGCGTCGACTACACCCGGTTGGTGCGCACGCTCCAAGCGGTCATCGACCACCACGACATGCTCCGTGTCCGCGTTGTCGACGGCACGCGAATCGAGGTCACCCCGCCCGCGACCATCGATGTCACCACGGGTTTCGATCACGTCCTGTGCACCCGGATCGATTCCGCCGCAGCAGGTTCGGCGGTCCCGGCGCGGGTTGGTGACCACGGTGCGGATGCGCGAATCGATTCCGCCGCAGTAGGTTCGGCGGTCGCGGCGCGGGTTGGTGACCACGGTGCGGAGGTGCAAATCGATTCCGCCGCAGCAGATTCAGCGGTCGCGGCGCGGGTTGGTGACCATGGTGCGGATGCGCGGATGGCTTCCGCCGCAGCAGGTTCGGTCGTTGCGGCGGGGGTTGGTGACCACGGACTGCGGATCGATTCCGCCACCATCGGCAGGGCGACAGCGGCGGCGGTGGGCCGGCTCGACCCGGAAGCGGGGGTCGTCCTCGCCGCTACCTGGCTGGACCCAGGTGGTCCCGGCGGACGACTCGTGCTCGCCGTGCATCACCTGGCCGTCGACGCGGTGTCCTGGCGGATCCTGATTGCCGATCTGATGGCCGCGTGGGCGGCGGTATCCGAGGGCACAGTGCCACAGCTCCTCCCTGTGGGCACCTCGATGCGGACCTGGGCGCACGCGCTCGGTGTGGTCGCGGCGGCCCCGGAATGGGCCGAAGAGCTGGACTATTGGTGCGGTGTGCTCGACACGGCGCGGCCGCGGCTTGGTGCGCGCGCACTCGACCCCGCGCGCGATGCCGGTGCGGGCGTCGACCGTATCGAGGTGCGGATTCCCGCCGCGGCGAGCAGCCAGCTCCTGCGGTATCTGCCGATCGCCCTGCGCTGCGGGGTCGAGGAGGCGCTGCTCGCCGCGCTGGTGTCGGCGCTGACCGAGCACCGGGGAACCGCGGCGGCCGACGGCGGTCACCGAGGGCCCACGCTGCTCATGGTGGAGCGGCACGGCCGGGACGAGACCGTGGTCCCCGGCGCTGACCTGTCACGCACCGTCGGCTGGTTCACCAGTCAGTTCCCGATCGCGCTCGACATCGACTCCGCGCCCGATCCGGTGTCCGCGGTCGCCGCGGTGAAGGAACAGTTGCGTGCGGTGCCGCACGGCGGCTTCGGCTTCGGCCTGCTGCGACACCTGGGCGCGGATCCGGTGGCAGCGGTGAGCGATCAGCTGGGCGCCGGTCAGGTGGCAGTGGTGAGCGATCAGCTGGGCGCCGGTCAGGTGGCAGCGGTGAACGAGCAGACGGGCGCGGTGGCGGACGGCGGCGTCGGTCTGTCGCGCCATCGCGGTGGCGCCGACCGGCTGCGTGCCGCGGGCACGCCGCAGGTGGGGTTCAACTATCTCGGCCAGATCGCGGGCACTGACGCGGGTATCCCGTGGCTGCCGGTCGGCGTGGCCGACCAACTGGGTGGGGCGGGCGCTGCAGAGCTGCCCGCATCGGCGGTCATCGCCCTCGACGCGGTCACCATAGACGAGCCCGACGGACCCGTAGTCCGGGCCGTATGGCGGTTCCCGGCCGAAGTCATCGGCCGTGCGGAAGTGGAACGGATTGCCCAGCACTGGGTTTCGATGGTGACCGCGATCGCGGACGCGGTGGGCGAGCCGGGTGCGGGCGGATTGACACCGTCGGATATCGCGATGGTGCCGGTGACCGCGACCCAGCTCGCCGACTGGCAGCACCGCTATCCCGACCTCGCGGACGTCTGGCCGCTGGCACCGTTGCAGCAGGGCTTGCTGTTCCACACCAGGCTCACCGCCGGGCACGCCGACAAGTACGCCGTGCAGACGGTTTTCGAGCTGGCGGGCGAGGTCGATCTCGATCGCCTCGAGACGGCCGCCACCACGCTCGTGCGCAGGCATCCCGCGCTGCGCACCGCCTTCGTGACCACCCCGGACTCGGCGGCCCAGCTGGTACTCGCTGAGGTCGCCGTGCCGTGGCAGGTGCTCGAGGCGAGCCCGGCCGACTGTGCCGCGATCGCCGCGCGCGAACTCGCCCGGCCGTTCGACCCGCAACAGCCGCCGCTGCTGCGCTTCCTGTGTGTGCGCTGCGGACCGCGCGATGTCCGCCTGATCGTCACCAATCATCATCTGGTGCTCGACGGCTGGTCGATGCCGTTGCTGCTCGGCGAGCTCCTCGCGCTGTACGACAGCGCGGACGGCGGGCTCGGCGAGCCGGTGTCGTATCTGCGGTACCTGGAATGGGTCGACCGCCAGGATGCCGCGCTCGCGCGCGTGGCCTGGTCCGAAGCGCTGGCGGAACTGGCCGGACCAACCCTGATCACGGCGGTCCGCCCCCCGCTCGGCCACGACGGCGACCCCGGCGAGCTGCGTCGCGAGGTGCCGCTGGCGCACGACGCTGTCGCCGCGCTCGCCCACTATCGCACCGAACGCGGCATCACCGTGAACACGCTCGTGCAGACCGCGTGGGCGCTGCTGCTGGCCGAGCTGACCGGGCACACCGACGTCGTCTTCGGCACCACCGTGTCCGGTCGTCCACCGGACCTGGCCGGCGCCGAGCGGATCGTCGGCATGCTGGTCAACACCGTCCCGGTGCGGATCGGGCTGGTCCCGGACGAGCCGGTCGGCGAGCTGCTGGCTCGGGTGCAGCGCGAACAGGGCGCCCTTGTCGATCAGAACTTCTTGGGGCTCAACGAGATCCAGGCGCTGGCCGGCGTCGGCCCGTTGTTCGACACCAGCATGGTCTTCGAGTCGTATCCGATGGACGTCGAGGGGCTGCGGGCGGCTTCCGAGCAGGCGAGTCTGCGGATCCGCGACTTCCGCGCCCACGACGGCACCCACTATCCGCTGTGCCTGGCCGCGCAGGCGCGCGACGGATTACAGCTCCACCTGACCTGCTCAGACCGGTTCTTCGACGACGCCGAGGCCACCGCGCTGGCGACTCGGCTGGCCCGGATCGTCGGCCTGCTCGCGGATCCAGTGCTGCCGGTCGCGGCGGTGCGCGGTGTCGACGGGGCCGCGATCGTCCGGGCCAGGCCGCGGCCGATGCGCTTGCTGCCCGAACTGCTCACCGCCGGGGTACGGCCCGGTGCGATCGCTGTCGTAGGGAATCACGCGGAGCTCGGGTACACCGAACTCGACGAGCGGTCGAATCGGTTGGCGCGCACTCTGATCGCGGTGGGCGCGGGACCGGAGGGCGCCGTGTTGATCGCGATGCCGCGCTCGCCGGAATGGTTGCTCGCCGCGTGGGCGATCGCCAAGTCCGGGGCGGCGTTCGTCCCCGTGGATATCGACCACCCCGTCGAGCGTATCGGCGCTGTCGCGCACGATTGCGCTGCCCGACTGGGCATTACACTCGCGGTCCACCGGAAAGCCTTGCCCGACACGGTGTCCTGGATAGTAGTCGACGACGAGCCGGCCGCCACCTGTACCGCGGCCCGCCCCTCGGGACCGGTGATCGACGCCGAACGGGTTCGTCCGGTGCATGCCGGACACCCCGCCTATCTGATCTACACGTCCGGATCGACCGGCGTCCCCAAGGGCGTGATGGTGACCCACGCAGGTCTCAGCGGACTGGTCGACGGCGTCCTCGCGCGCCTGCGCGCCGGTCCTGGCGATCGCCTCCTGTGGTGCATGAATCCCGCCTTCGATGCCTCGATTCTGGTGTGGCTGACCGGTTGTCATGCTGGCGCCACGCTCGTGGTCGCGCCGCCGCGAGCGATGGCGGGCGAAGCGCTCGCCCAGGTCATCGCCGCAGGCGCGGTGACCCACTTGGTCGCACCGCCCGCGGTCCTCACCACACTGCCCACCGTCACCGGGGTGCGCACGATCGTCACCGGTGGCGAAGCCTGCCCGCCCGAGCTGGTCGCGCGGCTGGGTCAGGGGCGGACGATCCTCAACTCGTACGGTCCGGCCGAGTCGACCGTAGCCGTGACGGTCAGCGCCCCGCTGACCGGAGACGCCACGACCGATCTCGGTGCGCCACTACCGGGTTGCGGCCTCGCGGTCCTGGACCGGTGGCTGCGGCCCGTCCCCGTCGGTGCGGTCGGCGAGCTGTATCTGATGGGACCCGGCGTGGCTCGGGGGTATGTGGGCGCGGTCGCGCGCACCGCGGAACGTTTCGTGGCCGACCCGTTCGGCGCGCCCGGCGAACGCATGTACCGCACCGGCGATCTGGTGCGCCGGACGTCGACGAACCGGCTGGGCTACGTGGGGCGCAACGATTCCCAGATCAAGCTGCACGGAATCCGGGTGGAGCCGGGCGAGGTGGACGCGGCGCTGCTCGCGGCGCCCGGCGTCGCGCTGACCGTCACCGTGCCGCGGCGCGGACCGAAGGGCGAGCAGACCCTGGCGTCGTATGTCGCCCCGATCGCCGGCGCCGAGCTGACCCCGACCGCGCTGCGCGAGTTCCTGGTGCGGCGGCTGCCCCGGCACCTGGTGCCCGCGACGGTCACGGTGCTGGACGCCCTGCCGGTCACCGGCAACGGCAAGGTCGACGTGCGCGCGCTGCCCGAACCTCGGTACACCGTCGCGCCCTACGTCGCGCCGGTCGGCACCGAACGGGTGGTGGCGCAGGCCTACGCGGCGGTCCTCGCGCATCCCGACGTCGGCGCCGACGACGACTTCTTCGCGCTCGGCGGCGACTCCCTGTCGGCGACTCGGGTGGCCGCCCGGCTCGGCGCCGAACTGGGCGTCGAGGTGCCCGTGCGGCTGCTGTTCGAAGCGCCGACCGTGCACGGCCTCGCTGCCCGGATCGCCCGCGACACCGTGGGCTCCGCGGGTGCGCTCGGTGGCCCGTGCGCGGGTCCGCGCCCCGAACGGATTCCACTCGCACCCGCCCAGCGGCGCATGTGGTTCGTCAACCGGTACGACCCGTCCTCCGGCGCCTACAACATCCCGGTCGTCCTGCGACTGACGGGACATCTCGACGTCGTCGCGTTGCGGACGGCGCTGATCGATGTGGTCGGCAGGCACGAGGCACTGCGCACGATGTATCCCGATCACGATGGAATCGGCTACCAGGTCGTCGTCGAACCGACGGAGCTCGACCACGACATCGACGTGCTCGATATCGCCCCCGACAATTTGCCGGGAGCCGTACTGTCCTGTATAGCAACGGGTTTCGATGTAGCGACCGCTGTCCCGGTGCGGGTGCGACTGTTCCGGCCCGGTCCC
The DNA here is from genome assembly GCF_050320175.1 of Nocardia sp. FBN12. Classification (GTDB taxonomy): domain Bacteria; phylum Actinomycetota; class Actinomycetes; order Mycobacteriales; family Mycobacteriaceae; genus Nocardia. The sequence continues at coordinate 7,220,386 of NZ_CP190048.1, forward strand.
GGGGAACACGTGCTGGCCGTGGTGGTGCACCACATCAGTGCCGACGGCTACTCGATGGGAACGCTGGCGCGCGATGTGATGTCCGCCTACACCGCACGTACCGCCGGTGCCGCACCGCAGTGGCCCGCACCCACCGTGCAGTTCGCGGATTACACACTCTGGCAACGAGATCGGCTGGGCAGTGCCGACGATCCCGATTCGATGTCGGCCCGGCAGCTGACCTACTGGACCGAAACCCTTGCCGGACTGCCGGATCGGCTCGAACTACCGGCCGACCGTCCCCGGCCCGCCGTCGCGTCACTGCGTGCGGGCACCATCGCACGCACGGTGGAGACCGATCTCCGAACCGCGCTGGAACAGCTCGCCGCGCGTCACCACAGCACGCTGTTCATGGTGCTGCACAGCGCGCTCGCGGTGCTGTTCGCCCGGCTCGGCGGCACCGCCGATGTCGCCGTCGGTACTCCGGTTGCCGGGCGTGGCGCCGCCGAACTCGACGACGTGGTCGGGATGTTCGTCAACACCGTGGTGCTGCGCACCGAAGTACCTGCCGCACTGCCTTTCTCGCAGCTCCTCGACCGGGTGCGTGGCACCGATCTGGACGCCTTCGCGCACGCCGAGGTTCCCTTCGAACAACTCGTCGACCTGCTCGAACCCGCACGTTCGGCGGCGCGACATCCGCTGATCCAGGCCATGCTGGTGTTCCAGAACCTCGGCCGCACCGAGATCTCGCTGCCCGGACTCCGCGTCGAGGCGATGGACCTGGACCAGCAGAGCCTGCGATTCGACCTGAGCGTCACGGTCGGCGACGACGCCGCGGGCGGTCTCGCCGTCCGGTTCGGCTATGCCACAGATCTTTTCGACGCGAGCACCGCGGCGAGCTTCGCCGACCGCTGGCTCCGCCTCCTGCGCGCCGTGGTGGCGAATCCCGAGGTGCCGGTGGGCGATATCGACCTGCTCGACGTTCGCGAGCACGCTCAGCTGCCCGGCGACGCATCACCCGCTGTGGCGGCACCGGCCGTCCTCCCCGAAATACTCGCTACCGCCGTCACCGAGAACCCGGACGGCATCGCCATCGTCGACGGGCCGACCCGGCTCACCTACCGCGAGCTCGACCAGCGCTCGAACCGACTGGCCCGCATGCTGATCCAGGCCGGGGCGGGTCCGGAGAAGCTCGTGGTCATCGCCGTCCGCCGCAGCGCCGAGTCGGTCCTCGCGGTCTGGGCGGTAGCCAAAACCGGCGCCGCCTTCGTCCCCGTCGATCCCGCCTACCCTGCCGAACGCATCGCCCAGATCCTCGCCGACTCCGGCGCATCGCTCGGCATCACCACCTCAGACACCGAATCGATCCGCCCGCGTGCCGACGGCTCGGTGGGCTCTGCGCCGCACAGCGATGGCGCGCACCCGGACTTCCGGTCTGTGCGCTGGTTGCTGCTGGATGATCCCGCCGTCACCTCGGACGCGCCCATCGATCCGGGCGAGCGCCACGCGACACCGCGATGCGCGCACCCGGCGTACGTGATCTTCACATCCGGGTCGACCGGCCGCCCCAAGGGTGTGGTCGTCACCCATGCGGGTCTGGCGAACCTGGTTGTCGCACAACGGGAACGGCTGCGCACTACCAGCGAATCGCGGGTGCTGCACGTCGCCTCACCCAGCTTCGACGCCGCCGTACTGGAACTGCTGCTGGCCGCTGGAGCATCGGCGACCCTGGTGGTCGCGGGGCCGACCGCGTTCGGTGGTGTGGAACTCGGCGCGCTGCTGACTCGGGAACGGGTCACCCACATCGCGCTCACCCCCTCGGCGCTGTCATCGGTGGACAAGGTGGCCTACGAACACCTGCGGGCGATCATCACCGGCGGCGAACCGTGCCCGCCGGAACTGGTACAGCGGTGGGCGGCGCCGGATCGCGTGCACTTCAACGACTACGGCCCGACCGAGGCGACGATCTGGGCGACCGGCGCAGGCCCGCTCGTCGCCGGCGCCGAGATCACCATCGGCACACCGGTTCCCGGCCTTGCCGCGCTGGTTCTCGACGAGCGGCTCTATCCCGTTCCCGACGGTGTGGCGGGCGAGCTGTATCTGGCGGGGCAGGCGCTGGCCCGTGGCTATCACGGCCGCACCGATCTCACCACCGCGCGTTTCGTCGCCGACCCGTACGGCGCGCCGGGTGAGCGGATGTATCGCACCGGCGATCTCGTGCGCAGGCGCGTTCATGGCCTCGAGTACCTCGGCCGCTCCGATTTGCAGGTGAAGCTGCGCGGCCTGCGGATCGAACCGGGCGAGATCGAAGCGGCCTGCACCGCCGACCCGACGGTGCACCAGGCCGTGGTCACCGTCCACACCGACGCGGCACTCGGTGAACTGCTCGTCGCCTACCTGGTGCCGGAGTCTTCGGCGCGGTTCGACCTCGATGCAGTGAAAGAAGCGCTGGCGCTGCGTCTTCCGTCGTTCATGGTGCCGACGGCGTTCGTCGTCATCGATGCCTTGCCGCGCACCGGAAACGGCAAACTGGACCGCGGCGCGCTGCCGACCCCCGACATCAGGTCGGGCCGGTTCCGCGCGCCCGTCACCGCCACCGAACGAGCGGTGGCCGACACCTTCGCCGAACTGCTCGGCGTCCCCACGGTCGGGCTGGACGACAACTTCTTCGCCCTCGGCGGCAACTCCCTGATCGCCACCCGGATCGCGGCCCGTCTCGGCGCCGCGCTCGACGTCCGCATTCCCCTGCGCGTGGTCTTCGACTCGCCGACCGTGGCCGAACTCGCCGTCGCGGTGCGCACCGCGGCCACCCCGCCCGGCCCGCGCCCCGGCCCCCGCCACCGCCCCGACCGGGTCCCGCTCTCGGCGGCGCAGCGGCGCATGTGGTTTCTCAACCGGTACGACCCCACCTCGCCCGCCCACAATGTCCCGATCGTGCTGACGATCGAAGGCGACTTCGAGCCGGACGTACTGCGAGCCGCGCTGATGGACGTGGTGGCCCGTCACGAATCGCTGCGCACGGTATATCCGGTGGACGCCGAGGGCGAGCCGTATCAGCAGGTGCGTGCCGTCGGCGATGCGTCGGTGCCGATTCAGCTCGACACCATCGAGCCGGATCAGATCCAGGAACGAGTCGCCGCCGAGATCGGTCATGGCTTCGACCTGACCACCGACCTGCCGGTGCGGCTGCGCCTGCTCCGGATCGAGGACGACCGGTCGGTGCTGGTGGTGACGCTGCACCACATCGCCTCCGACGGATGGTCACTGGCACCGCTGACCCGCGACGTGCTGGTGGCCTACGCGGCCAGGCGGGCGGGCGCCGTGCCGACCTGGACGCCATTGCCGTTGCAATACCCCGACTTCGCGCTGTGGCAGCACGAACTGCTCGGCGCCGAGCGCGATCCCACCAGTGTGTCGCACCAGCAGCTGGAGTACTGGCACACCGTGCTGGATGGGCTGCCCGAGGTATCGGCGCTGCCCAGCGACCATCCGCGCCCGGCGGTGCTCACCCACCGCGCGGGCTTGGTGGAATTCGACATCGACACCACGATCCAGGTGCGGTTGCGTGAGCTGGCCCGCTGGCACGGTGTCAGCGTGTTCATGGTTGCCCACGCGGCACTGGCGGTACTGCTGGCCAGGCTGTCCGACACCACCGATATCGCGATCGGCTCGGTCGTCGCGGGCCGCGGCGACGGCGAACTAGACGACCTCGTCGGCATGTTCGTCAACACGCTGGTGCTGCGCAGCCACCTCGACCCCGAGGCCACTTTCGACACGCTGCTCGCCGCGACGAAGGACGGTGACCTGGACGCGTTCGGCAACGCCGATGTCCCCTTCGAGCGGCTGGTCGAGGTGATGGCACCCGCCCGGTCCACTGCGCACCACCCGCTGTTCCAGGTGCTGCTCGTCTTCCAGAACTTCGATCGGGAGCCGGTGGAACTGCCCGGGCTGCGGATCAGCCCACGCGAGATGCCGCCCGTCGGCGCGAAATTCGATCTCGAATGGATGCTGGCCGAGAACTTCGGTCCCGACGGTGCGCCCGCGGGCATGTCGGCCACGCTCACCTTCGCTCGCGACCTGTTCGAGGCGCCCACCGCGCGGACGCTGGCAGACCGGTTCGTCGACGTGCTCGACGCGCTCACCGCCGACCCGGGCCGGGTGCTCGGCGAGATCGACGTCACCGCACCGCCCGGAACCGTCGTCTATCCGGTGGTACGCGCACCCGAGCGCCGGGCCGACCTGCCCTACCGGCCGCCGGTGACACCTGTCGAGGAGGCCGTCGTCGCCGTGTTCGAGGAGGTTCTCGGTGTCGAACGAGTCGGCTTGGACGACAACTTCTTCGAACTCGGCGGTACCTCCATGATCGCCGTCCGGCTGGTCTCCCAGATCCGTGACCGGCTCGATGTCGCGATGCCGGTGCAGTGGATGTTCGGCGACCCGACGCCCGGCGCGCTCGCCCAGCGCATCGCCGGGGCCGGCGATCAGATCGACCCCGCCCTGCGAACCCTGTTGCCCTTGCGCTCGGGCGGAAGCGGTCCCGCGTTGTTCTGCGTGCACCCGGCGATCGGGGTGGCCTGGTGCTACACCGGTCTGGTCGGTCACCTCGACCCAGGCTTCCCGGTCTACGGTCTGCAGTCGCCCGGGATCGCGGCCGACCAACCCGACCGCCCGCTCCGGGACAGGGTCGCCCGCTACGCCGACGAGATCCAGACGATCCAGCCCGACGGACCGTATCGGCTGCTCGGCTACTCCGCGGGTGGGCCGATCGCGCACGCTGTCGCTGTCGAACTCCAGCGCCGTGGCGCGCGGGTCGACGCCCTGACCATCCTCGACGGTCGCGCGGACGTAGACCCGGCCAGCGCGGCCGAGTTGCCGCCGCCGGAGGTGCTGCTCGCCGAGTTCGGCGGCGTGGACGTGGCGTTGCTCGACGGCGACCGCCCGCAGGCCGAACAGGCCGCTGAACTTCTCCGTGCCGGCGCTGCCGTCGACGCTCCCGATCGAATCGTGCCGCCAGCGTCGCCGGCCGATTCCGCGACGGTGGGCTACACCGCCGCACCGCTGACTGGCGCCGACAACGAGGTCGGCGCCGGTAACCGAGCCCACGGGCTCCTCGGCGCGCTCACCGCGGCGGACCTGCGGCGGCTCTACGCCGACTACCAGCAGATAGTGCGCGAGGCCGCGGCGTACGAACCCGGGATGTTCGACGGCGACCTGCTGTTCTTCAGCAGCACCGGCGCCCGTCCTGGCTACCTGCCCAACGCCGATACCTGGCGGCCCTACGTCCGTGGCGAGATCATCGACCATCAGACCGGCCACGAGCACAACCGGCTCACCGGCCCGGCTGCCCTTGCCGTGATCGGCCCGATTCTGGCCCGGTATCTGCGCGATTAGGCCGACCTTTCGCTCCGGGCGCCGATCAGGCAACCAGGTCGGCGTATTCCCGGTGTTCGGCGATGTATTTTTCGACGTACCAGCAGGTGGGGATGATCTGGAAGCCGTGTTCGCGGGAGTCGTCGAGGCCGTATTTCACGACTTCGGCCGCTACTCCTCTGCCCCGGAATTCGGGGAAGGTCATGGTGTGGTGGAAGTCGCGGACCTTGGTGTCTTCCCGTTCGGCGTAGTCGGCGTAGCCCGCGAGGACGTCGTCGTGGTAGATCTCGTAGCGGGTGTCGGCGACGTTGTGTTCGAGCCTGGTGGTCATGGTTCGGATGCTAGTCGCGCTACAGGACCGCGCCGGGGTTGAGGATGCCTTCGGGGTCGAGGGCGTCTTTGATACGCCGGGTCAGAGCCATGACCTCGGGGCCGACCTGGTTGGGTAGCCAGGCCTTTTTCAGACGGCCGACGCCGTGTTCGCCGGTGATGGTGCCGCCGAGGGCGATGGCCAGGTCCATGATCTCGCCGAAGGCGCGATGGGCGCGGGCGGTGTTGTCGGGATCGGTGGGGTCGTGCACGATCAGCGGGTGGGTGTTGCCGTCGCCCGCGTGCGCGATCACCGACACGAGCACATCGTGACGTTCGCCGATGGCGGTGACGCCGGCGATCAGGTCGCCGAGGCGGGGCAGCGGCACCCCGACGTCTTCGAGCAGCAGCGGCCCGATCTTCTCCACCGCGGGAATCGCGAATCGTCGTGCGGCGGTGAAGGCTTCACCTTCGGTGGCATCGGCGGTGTGAAAAACCTCGGTCGCCCCGGCTTTCTCGCACAGGTCGACCATCAGCTGGGCCTCGTGCCCGGCGAATTCGCCAGGGGCGTCGGAGCGGGCGACGAGCAGCGCGGCGGCGGTGCGGTCCAATCCCATGCGCATCTCGTCCTCGACCGCGTTGATCGCGACGGTGTCCATGAATTCGAGCATGGCGGGGCGCAGCGTCGAGGTGATGGCCAGGATCGCGTCGGTCGCCGCGGTGAGCGAACCGAAACTCGCCACGACGGTCGACTGCGGTGGCTGCGCGGGCAGCAGCCGCAGGGTGAGTTCGGTGATCACCCCGAGCGTGCCCTCGCTCCCGACGAACAGTTTCGTCAGCGACAACCCAGCCGAGTCCTTGAGCCGGGGCCCACCCAGCCGCACCACGGTCCCGTCGGCCAGCACCACTTCCATACCGAGCACATAGTCGGTCGTCACGCCGTACTTCACGCAGCACAGCCCGCCCGCGTTGGTCGCCGCGTTGCCACCGATCGAACAGATCTCGAACGACGAGGGATCGGGCGGATACCAGAGCCCCTCGGCGGCGACGGCCCGCTTCACCTCGGCATTGAGCAACCCCGGTTGCACCACCGCGATCCGGGTGAGCGCGTCGACGCTGATCTCGCGCATCAACTCGGTGCTGAGCACGATCCCGCCGTCCACCGCGGTCGCCCCGCCCGACAACCCCGAACCGGCACCACGCGGCACCACCGCCACCTTGTTCGCCTGTGCCCAGCGCAGCGTGGCGGCCACATCCGCGGTCCCGCGCGCCCGCACCACGGCCATCGGCGTCCCCGCGTCGGGATCACGTGCCCAATCCTGGCGATACCCCGCCAGCAGATCGGGGTCGATGACGACAGCCCCGTCCGACAAGCCGGAAATCAACGAACCGAGGTCAACGCTGCGCTCGTCCACGCACCCACGCTAACCCGCGCACCCGGTCTCTCGCGGGCAGTTCGTCCTGGTCGCCCGAGAAGGGAAATCCACCGCGGCCTGGTGATCATGCGACCAGATGCGCAGTGTTGCCGAACAAGTGAGTTTCCGCATGACTGTGATTTGGCGCGCCCCGTTGGTGTATACGCCGTCCAATGCTTCACAATGCCCATACCGGGTGTGTTCGACGGTGAATTGCCTCGCCGCCCAGCGTGTTTCGAGTTCCGCTCCACGGTGCGCCGCCCGCGTGCCGATCACGCGACGCTGTTGCGCCGCACCGTTTTTCGCAGGGAGGACTGGCGATGATGAAGGAACCGCAGAACCGCGCTGAGCTGGTCGGTGCGCTGTTGGCCGCCGAGTTCGCCGACGCGGGCATCGACACCGATGCGATGCACCGCGTCTACACCGGCGCACACGCCGAATGGTTGCGGGCGCTGGAAGCGACCGGGATGTTCGGTGTCCGCGCGCTGGCCGAGATCGCCGAAGGCTGGGCCGCGGATCCGCGCCTGCTGCGCGATGCGCTCCTCACCGAGTCCGATGAGCTCACCCGTCGCCGCTGCCTCACCACATGGACCACCTACGACACCCGCCCGATCGCCGCGGTCGGTCGCTGACGCTCCGCGTCGCGTCGGCCGCACCCCGGGGCGCTGACGCCCGGCCCGTTTGCCGGTTGCTCACCCTGGCTTCACCTGCCGCTGGCAGGCTGGCGGCGTGGAGCATCAGGCGAGTGTCACCGAGTCGGTGGCCGACCGATTCACCCGTTGGTGCGAGGCGGTCGTCGCGCGGCTGCCGTGGGGGCTCGACCGCTATGTGCCCGCCACCTTCCTCGGCTTCGCGCTGATCAACAGCTTCACCTTCGGTGTCGACCTGCTGTTGCTCACGCTCCTGCGCAGCGGCCTCGGCCTGGCGGTCTGGTTGTCGATCACCCTCGCCTACATCGTCGCGTTCGGGCTGGCCTTCCTGCTCAACCGCACCTTCAATTTCCACTCGCACGCCCCGATGGGCAAGCAGGCCGCGGTCTATGTGGTGGTGGTGCTGGTGAACTATCTGGCGTTCATCCTCGGCGTCGGCTCGGGTCTCGCCGCGCTCGGCGTGCAATATCACGTGGCCAGGCTGCTCGCGGGCGCGTGTGAGGCCGTGTACATGTACAGCGCGATGCGCTGGATCGTGTTCCGCCGCAAACCGGCGCTGACCACTGCCTGATCGGGTCAGCCCCGGAGCACCTCGGTGCGATCGCCGTCGACCAGGACGACGTCGCTGTCGGTGAGCGCCCAGTGCGGGATCTCCTCGGCCACACAGTTGGCCAGCATCGCCGCGGATTCTCCGTCCGGGTCAGTGGGGGAGTCCAGATGAACGACCAGCCGACGACCCACCAAACCCAGTCCGTCCCAGCGTGGTTCGATCCCGGTGGCGGGCAGCACCTCGGCTGGGTCGTCCATGGTTTCCAGCCCGTGCAGATCGGGTCCGAGCAGACACGCACCCGCGCTGTAGCCCGCGTACACCAGCGCATCCGCGCGCAACAAGGCGGTAAGCACGGAATCGGCACCGCTGCGGGCGAATTGGGCCCGCAGGACGAACGTATTGCCGCCACGCACCCAGACCATCGCAAACCCGCGAAGATGCCGTTCCAGCCGGTCCGGCTGCCCGACGTACGCACGCAGATCGAGAACCTCCGGCGAATAACCCTGCTGCTCCAGTGGTTTCACATCACTCATCACGGCCGACGCCCAGGCATCGGGCCACGCGTCACACGCGTTCGGAATCACCGCGACCCGCCCCGGTGCGCCGACGAGCCCGGCGAGCCGATCCGCGAAACCACCGAACCGGTACGAGGCCAGGAACAGTCGCATCAGATGGTGAACGCCAGGTTCCGTACGAGCCGCTCGCCCAGCGCGGTATCACCCTCGACGGCGACCTCGCCGGGGTGCCGGTCCGCGGTGGTGCGCCCGCCGCGCAAGCGAGCGAAGAGTCCGGAGTCCAGCCGGATCACGGTTGTCGGCTCACCGGGAGCCTCGTCGAGCACCGACCCGCGCCCACCGGCCACCGACACGTGTACCTGCCTGGTCACCGGCCCGGTCAGCTCGACGGTGATCAGCGAACCTTCCGGCGCCTTGGCACCTTTCACCACCGCACGGCCGAGCCCGATGGTCAGTTCGGCGAACGCCGCCTCGGCCCGCGCACCCCCTTCGGACACACTGCGCCCGATCCCGTCGGCCAGGTCGAGTTCGTGCATCCAGCAGTCGAACAGCCGCACCCGCATGAACCGCCCGTAGGGCACCTGCCCGACCGGCGAGACGGTCGAGGCCTGCCAGGCTTCGTCGTCCATGGCGGCCAGTGCGGCCCGGCGACGCTCGGTGGTCTCGTCGAACATCGCGAGCAGGCGCTTGCCGGAGAGCGGGCGCAACCGGTCGACCCAGATCTCGTTGAGCACCGCCACTTCGTTGCGCACATGCGGCAACGTGCGCACGTCGGTCTTGGGACGCAACGGGTCATGCGGCGGCGGTGAATCGCCGAGCAGCCACGATTCGGTGCCGACCACGTGCGCGACCACGTCGAACAGGGTCCAGCCGGGCAGCGGAGATGTTCGGCGCCAAGCCTTCTCGTCCAGGTCGGCGACCAGCAGGCCGATGGTTTCCCACTGCTCGGCGAGCAGATCGGTGAGCTGCTCGCGCCCGGGGGTCTCGATCATCCCTGTGCTCCTTCTGCTTCGCTCTGGTCGAGCGCGGACAGGCCCGCGCGGATCGCCGCTGCGGTCGAATTCGGTTCGTGCGGACGACGCAAAAGGAAGCCCTTGGCGAAGGTGAGTCTGTCACCGTGTTTGCGCGGGACCACGTGCAGATGGACGTGACCGACGGTCTGGAAGGCGGCGGTGCCGTCGTTGAGGATGAGATTGGCTCCGTCGCTGGCGAGCCCGCTCACGCGCAGGGCGCGAGCGAGACGGTGCCCGGTACGGAAGATGCGGGCCCCGAGTTCGGGATCGAGATCGTCGAGCTCGGTCGCGTGGACCTTGGGAACGATCAGCGTATGGCCACGGGTGATGGGACGGATGTCGAGGAACGCGCACACCGCGTCGTCGGAGTAGATCACGGTCGCCGGTGCGGCACCCGCCACGATCAGACAGAAGGCGCAGTCGTTCACGGCCTCGACCCTACGGTGTGACCTGGGTCGCGCAACAGCCCGAACCGCGCACCGGCATGATGCGCGTCACGTCTGGCCGAATGTGGGGGTATCCGGCCAGGAGCCGGACGTCGAGGTAAGTAACCGACCCGGATGTGCGGTCTTGTACGCCCCACCTGCGGCGACGAATCTGGGTGCGGGCACCGGCCGGTGCCCGCCGGGTTGTTACAGCTGATCAGGGCCCAGGTGTCCGTTTTGTGGTCGTCAGTCCAGTTCTCCGTTGTGACGGGCATCTCCGCTAGGCTCACCGCGAGCCGAGTACAGTTGCCAGGATTTCAGTCGAACTTACTCACAGGTAACTTCGGCTGCCCCGTTGTTCCCAGGCTCGAAGCCAGCACGAAAAGGAAGTCTGACTAGTGGAGACAACGCAAAACGTGGGCGAGGGTTCGCCGCGCGGAGCGCGTGTCGGAGTCGTTCGCGAGTCCGGCCCGGGTGAGCGGCGGGTCGCATTGGTGCCCAAGATCATCCCCGCCCTGTCCAAGCAGGGTGTCGAGGTGATCGTGGAAGCCGGTGCCGGCCTCGGCGCCCTCATCCCCGACGCTGCCTATGTAGCGGCAGGCGCGACCATCGGTGACCCATGGTCGGCCGAGGTCGTCGTCAAGGTCGCCCCGCCCAGCGATGCCGAGGTGGCCAAGCTGTCCTCCGGGCAGACCATGATCGGTTTCCTGGCCCCGCGCAATGCCGAGAATCAGATCGGCGCGCTGAAGTCGGCCGGTGTGCAGGCTTTCGCCGTCGAGGCGATTCCGCGTATCTCGCGCGCGCAGGTGATGGACGCGCTGTCCTCGCAGGCGAACGTGGCCGGTTACAAGGCCGTGCTGCTCGCCGCGTCGGAGTCGACCCGGTTCTTCCCGATGCTCACCACCGCCGCGGGCACCGTGAAGCCGGCCACCGTACTGGTACTCGGTGTCGGTGTCGCCGGTCTGCAGGCCCTCGCAACGGCCAAGCGCCTCGGTGGGCGGACCACCGGTTACGACGTGCGTCCCGAGGTCGCCGATCAGGTGCGCTCGGTCGGTGCGCAGTGGCTCGACCTGGGTATCGACGCCGCCGGTGAGGGTGGGTACGCCCGCGAACTCACCGACGAGGAGAAAGCCCAGCAGCAGAAGGCCCTCGAAGACGCCATCAAGGGCTTCGACGTCGTGATCACCACCGCGCTGGTGCCGGGTCGCCCCGCACCGCGCCTGGTCACCACGGCCGCTGTCGAGGGCATGAAGCCCGGCAGCGTGATCGTCGACCTGGCCGGGGAGACCGGTGGCAACTGCGAACTCACCGAACCCGGCGAGACCGTCGTCAAGCACGAGGTGACCATCGCCTCGCCGCTGAACCTGCCCGCCACGATGCCCGAGCACGCTTCCGAGCTGTACTCGAAGAACATCTCGGCGCTGCTGGAACTGATGCTGGTCGACGGCAAGCTCGCCCCTGATTTCGATGATCAGGTGCTGGCGGATTCCTGCGTCACCCGTGAGGTGGAAGCCTGATGTACACCGAACTGCTCGCCAATATCGCGATCCTCGTGCTTTCCGGCTTCGTCGGCTTCGCGGTGATCTCCAAGGTCCCCAACACCCTGCACACCCCGCTGATGTCGGGTACCAACGCCATTCACGGCATCGTCGTGCTCGGCGCGCTGGTGACCCTGGGCAATGTGAAAGACCCCTCGCTGCTGGTGCAGGTGATCCTGTTCGTCGCCGTGGTGTTCGGAACATTGAACGTCATCGGTGGTTTCGTGGTCACCGACCGCATGCTCGGCATGTTCAAGGGTAAGAAGAAGGCGGCCGAGTGATGCACGCAGTCGACAACATGACCTACCTGGTCAACGGCCTCTACATCGTGGCCTTCTCCATGTTCATCTACGGCCTGATGGGCCTGACCGGTCCGAAGACCGCGGTCCGTGGTAACCAGATCGCCGCTGTCGGTATGGCTTTGGCCGTCGTCGCCACCTTGATCTCGGTGCGCCACGCCGCCATGCTCAACTGGATTCTCATCGCCGCCGGCCTGATCGTCGGTGTGGCACTGGGTGTTCCGCCCGCCATCCGCACCAAGATGACCGAGATGCCGCAGTTGGTCGCCGCGTTCAACGGTGTCGGTGGTGGCACCGTCGCGTTGATCGCCTGGGCCGAATTCGTCGACAGCGCGGGCTTTTCCGACCTGCACGAAGAACCGACCATCCACATCATCATCGGTTCGCTGTTCGCCGCGGTGATCGGCTCGATCTCCTTCTGGGGCTCGATCATCGCCTTCGCGAAGCTGCAGGAGATCCTGTCCGGCAAGCCGATCGGCATCGGCCGCCTGCAGCAGCCGCTGAACCTGCTGCTGCTCGTCGGCGCGATCGTGTGCGCCGTGGTGATCGGCCTCGGCGCCGACAACGGTGGCGTCTCGCAGCTGTGGATGATCGCGCTGCTCCTGCTCGCCGGTGTGCTCGGCCTGATGGTCGTGCTCCCCATCGGTGGCGCGGACATGCCGGTCGTCATCTCGCTGCTCAACGCCCTGACCGGTCTGTCGGCCGCGGCCGCGGGTCTGGCGCTGAACAACACCGCGATGATCGTCGCGGGCATGATCGTCGGCGCCTCGGGCACCATCCTCACCAACCTGATGGCCAAGGCCATGAACCGCTCCATCCCCGCGATCGTGGCCGGTGGCTTCGGTGGCGGCGGCGCGGTCGCCGGTGCGGGCGACGGTGAGGCCAAGACGGCGAAGGCCACCTCTGCCGCCGACGCCGCGATCCAGATGGCCTACGCCAATCAGGTGATCGTGGTCCCCGGCTACGGCATGGCCGTGGCGCAGGCCCAGCACGCGGTCAAGGAGATGGCGCTGCTGCTCGAGGGCAAGGGCGTCGAGGTCAAGTACGCGATCCACCCGGTCGCCGGTCGCATGCCCGGTCACATGAACGTGCTGCTGGCCGAGGCCGAGGTGTCCTACGACGCGATGAAGGAAATGGACGACATCAACGGTGAGTTCAATCGCACCGATGTGGTCCTGGTCATCGGCGCCAACGACGTCACCAACCCGGCCGCCCGCGACGACAAGTCCAGCCCGATCTACGGCATGCCGGTGCTCAACGTCGACCAGGCCAAGAGCGTCATCGTGCTCAAGCGCTCGATGAACTCCGGCTTCGCCGGTATCGACAACCCGCTGTTCTACGCCGACCACACCTCGATGCTGTTCGGTGATGCGAAGAAGTCCGTCGGTGCGGTCACCGAGGAACTGAAAGCGCTGTAAGACAGCCGAATACAACCGCAAGAGGCTCCGCTGTTCGCGTCGGACAGCGGAGCCTCTTGTCGTTGTGCCGACCCCACGACTCGCAATCAGACGGTCATGTCTGTGGTCGGTGGGTGCGGGTATGCCCCACCTGAGGTGAGCCGACAACGAGAGGAGTTCGATCTCGTGGAGGAGATATTGCGGCCGATCATCGTGCTGCTCGGTACGGTGGCGATCACGGTTTCGGTGGGTTTGCTGGTCGAGCGTCTGCTGCGCTACGCGGCGCGCCGCAGTCCCAGCGTCCACCTGCCGTCGCTGCGGCGACTGCAACTGCCGCTTCAGGTGCTGCTCGGCACGGTCACCCTGCACGGGGTCTACCCCTATGCTGAGCTCGACCTGCGCCAGGACGCGGTGATCCGGAACTTCCTGGCGACAGCGGCCATCATCGCCGCGGTGTGGTTGGTCATCCGGGCCACCGACGTGGCCGCCGATAGCCTGCTCGGCCGCTACGCCCAACGCGCCAGCGAGATTTCGCGCGTGCGTCAGCTGCGCACCCAGCTCGGACTGGTGCGCCGCATCGTCACCTCGGTACTGGTGGTCACCACCGCCGCGGTGGCCATCCTGTTGCTGTTCCCGAGCCTGCGCACCCTTGGCACTTCGATGCTGGCCTCGGCGGGCGTGATCGGCATCATCGTCGGCGTCGCCGCCCAGTCGACCCTGAGCAACCTCATGGCCGGGTTGCAGATCGCCTTCGGCGACTCGGTCAAGATCGGCGATACCGTTGTGGTGGAAGGGGAGTGGGGTGTCGTCGAGGAGATCACCCTGTCCTTCCTGACCGTGCGGATCTGGGACGACCGCAGGCTCACCATGCCGGTGTCCTATTTCAACAGCAAGCCCTACGAGAACTGGTCGCGCGGCGGCGCGCAGGTCACCGGCACGGTACTGCTGCACCTCGACCACAGCACCCCGGTGCAGGCACTGCGCGAGCATCTGCACGCGTATCTGCGCGACTGCGAGGAATGGGACGGTCGCAACTGGAATCTCCTGGTCACCGACAGCACGCCGACCGACATCGTCGTGCGTGCGACGATGTCGGCCGCCGATGCCGACGACGCGTGGACCCTGCGCTGCGCGGTCCGCGAGGAGCTACTGCACTGGATCGGGCGCCATCACGCCTATGCGCTGCCCAAGATCCCGACGTCGATCACGCACTCCGTCGAAGACGCACGTGCAGGTGATCGCGTCGACGATCAGAGCGCGCGGGCTACGGCGCGCTAGGCCCTGCCGGTCGGTGCGCTCGATCAGGCGGGCCGCAGTCTCACTTGAAGCGCTCGGCCAACAGGTCCAGCGTCGCCATGGCAACCCGATAGTCCGGGCGCTTGCTGTCCGCGGGCAGTTCGTAGACCTGGCCCTGCTGGAAGGACGGGAGCATGGCCAGTGCCGGATCTTGCTTCAGCTGGGCGATATCGCGGCCGTTGTCGACCGAGATCACGAACAGCACCGGAGCGTCGACGACGGTGCTCAGCAGTTCGGGGCTGAAGGTCACCCAGTCGCCTGCCGCGGGCCGGGTCGGGTTGCCCGCCTTCGCTTCGATCTTGTCGTCGATGGTGAAGCCGACGTCGGCGAGCAACGCGCCCAGCGGGGCATTGGGGACGAGCAGGATGGGCTTGCCGTCCGATTGGGACTGCATCACGGCAGTCGCGCCCTGCGGCAGCTTCACAGTCGATTTCACCTTCGCGACTTTGTCGTTGTAGGCGGTGATCATGGTGTCCACCTTGTCGACGCGGTTCACGATGTTGGCCACCGACTTCAACTGGTCCTGCCAGTTGGTGGCATCCGACGGCACTAGCGCGGTGGGCGCGACGGCCGTGAGCTTGTCGTAGTTCTTGATCGTCTGCTGGCCCGGATAGCCCGGTCCGCCGCCGATGATCAGGTCCGGCCGCTGGGCGGCGATGAACTCCAGGTTCAGGTCGTCTCCGGAAGGCACCGTCACGGCGCCCTGTTCCTTGGCGTCCGCGGCCCAGGACGGGGGGAACTCGCCGGGCTTCAGCGTGAGGCCGAGGATGCGCGGGTCCGCGGCTTTCACGTTGGCGTCGAGGTCGAAGAGGTAGCCGGCGAGCGCGCCGTTGAGGACCACGATGCGCTGCGGGTCGGCGGGCACGGTGACGAGGCCCTTGGCGGTTTCCACCTGGCGAGTGCCGGTGCCTGCCGCCTGTTCGGCGGTGGAGCCGCCGCAGCCCGCGGCTGTCGCGGCCACCGCGACGATCAGGAGCGCGACGGCGGCACGCATGCGCGCCGTCATTTGATGAACTGACATGAACGGTGTTCCTGTTCTCTATGGGATTGCCGCCCAACGGGATGCGGCGGCCAGAAGGGCCCTGCCGTCGCGCGCAACGGCAGGGCCCTTGGTCGTTCACGGAAGTGGCTGTGCCACAACCGCGCTCGAATCGAGGATCAGGCAGATCGGCGTTCGGTGGATTCCACCTGCGCGCTGCCGAGCTGATCGATCAGATTGTCGGTGCTGGTGACGGCGCCGCAGCGGCGGGCGACGTAATTCAGCGCCATGATGTGTTCGTCGCGACTGAAGTCGGCGGTGGCGTCGTGGACGAGGAAGGGGCGGACATCGCCCATGAAAGCCTCCGCGGCACTGAGCATGCAGCCCATGTGGGTGTAGACGCCGGTGATGAGAAGCTGATCGCGACCGTAGTAGCCCAGCAGTTCACGCAGGTCGGTGCGCTGGAAGGCGGAGTAGCGCCACTTGGTGACCTGGATGTCGCGTGGATCGGGGGCGATGGCGTTGATCACCTCGGTGTCGGCACCCTCGGACATGCCGGTACCCCAGAAGTCCGCGAGGATGCCGCGCCGGGACGGATGCTGGTCGCCGGGTTGCATCGTGTAGATGACCGGGATGTCGAGCTGGTGGCAGTGGTCGCGCAACTTGGCGATATTGGTGATGAGGGTGCGGGCGGGGTCGCGGTACAGGTCGTAGGCGTCGAGGAAGTACTGCTGCATGTCGTGGATCAGCAGCGCGCTGCGGCCGGGGTCGGCGGTCCAGTCGACCTGGGCGGCGGTGAATTCGTCCGCGCTCGGCATCGGGTACGGCGCGATCGGGGGGATGGGCATGCGGGATCTCCGTTGGCTCTTCGGTGGGGTCGGCGGGGGTCAGCCGACGCTGACGGGCAGGTCGGCGATACCGAGCGGCCCGAGGATGCGCTGGAATTTGCCGGTGGTCTCAGCCAATTCGGCGGCGGGGTCGGAGGCGGCGACGATCCCGCCGCCCGCGTGGGCGAGCAGGGTGGTGCCGTCGGCGGACAGTTCGGCGCAGCGGATGCTCACCATCCACTCACCGTTGCCGTCGGCATCACACCAGCCGACCGCGCCCGCGTAGAAGCCGCGTTCGCCCTCGAGTTCGGCGATGACGCGGGCCGCCGCCGCGGTGGGTGTGCCGCAGATCGCGGGCGTCGGATGCAGGGCTACGGCCAGCTCGAGCGCCGAGGGCCCGGCGAGCGGGACGGTGGCGGTGATCGGGGTGCCGATGTGCCACATGGCCGGAGTGGCCATGAGTTCCGGTGCGGGAGTGTGGACTTCGGCGCACCGGTCGCGAAGTACGGCCGAAACCTGATCGGTGACGAAGCGATGTTCGGCCAGGTCTTTGGTGGAGGCGAGCAGGGTGTCGGCGGCGCTCCGGTCGGCGCTGCTGTCGTCGAGCACGCGGCGAGCCGAACCTGCCAGCGGATGGCTTAGGACCTGGTTTCCGGTGCGGTGCACCAGGATCTCCGGGCTGGAGCCGACGAGGTGTCGACCGGGATATCGGCCACCCGCCGCGGACAGGTCGACCAGGAAGCCGTTCGACATCGGATCCGAGGCGATCATCATGTCGAGAATGTCCAGCGCGCGAACCGGATTCGCGGAGCGAGCACGAACGGCTCTGGCCAGCACCACCTTTCGCAGCGGATGGGCGGGGTCGGCGAGGAGTTCGACGGCGTTGGCGACGCGCTGCCGGTGCTCCTCCGGCGTGGGCAGCGCCGCGTCGAATTCGAACTGCGGGAGCGCACGCGAGCTGGGCTCACGGGGGGATCCCTGCGAGCTGGGCAGGGGAGCCGCCTGCGGATCGAGCACCCGCGCACCTGGCTGGTGCGGCGCCTCGGTGATCGTCACCGAATCCGGCGCCCAGAGTGCGGCCGGGGCACCGGGCGTGAACGGTAGCGCGCCGACGATGTGGCTGATCCGGCCACTGCGCAGCGCGGTGATCGCCTCGTGTGCCGAGCGGAAGACCGTCCCGCCCGCGGTGGCGGACACGGTCCGCCGCGGACGGGACAGCAGGAAAGCGGGGTCTGAGCTGTCGGTACTGATGGTGATCATTCCTCTCGGTCACATGTCGAGCGTTGCGCCACCGTCGACCCGCAGGTCGTGCATGGTGATGTGGCGGGCGTCCTCGGACGCCAGGAAGTGGACTGAGCCCGCGATATCGGCGGGAGTGGCGATGCGCCGCAAGGGGATTCCGAGGCGATAGACACTCGGATCGCCGTCGAGCAGCGCGTTCTCGGCCGCGTCGTCGACGGTGCCGCCGAACATGTCGCGCAGCATCGGGGTATCGGTGGAGCCCGGCGAAACCAGGTTCACCCGCACGCCCAGCGGCGCGACCTGCAGGGCGAGGGAGCGGGTGAACGCGGTCGCGGCGGCCTTGGCGGCGCCGTAGGCGGCCATCCCGACGCGTGGCGTGGCGGCCGCGTTCGAGGAGACGACCACGATCGCCCCGCGACCGGCGGACACCATCTCGGCGGCCGCGCGCTGGGTGACCAGCATCGTGCCGGTGGCATTGACGGTCAGGCAACGCGCCCAGTCCTGGGGGTCGAGCTCCAGCGCGGAGCCACCGACCATTAGTCCGGCCGCGTGCACGACGACATCGGGCGGCCCGTATTCGGTGACGAGACGGTCGAAGGCCGCGCGCACGGAACCGGCATCGCTGACATCGACCTCGACGCCGTGAACAGATTGTGTTGGCGCATAGGCTGTTCCACGCGCCCCGGTCGCGGCGCCCCGAGCGGCCGACGTCGACACGGCATCGGTGTCGCGCGAGAGGCGGCCCCCGGCCGACGCCGCCACTGCCGCGGCGGCCGTGTGTACGGCGGGGTCGCGGTCCCACAGGGAGAGGACCCGGGCTTCACCGGCGAAACGGGCGGCGATCGCGGCGCCGATGCCCCCCGCGGCGCCGGTGACGACAACGATCCGCCCTCTGGACTCACCACTATGCATGAGGTTAGCCTAACCTGATTTCATCGTCGGGTGGTTAGCTTCCCTCACAGCTTCCGGCGAGGAATTCCGAAGACCCGCTGGAAAGAGGTGCTCGACTTGACCGATCCCGTGCTCCCCGGCTTCACACCATGGCCCGCTGAGCTGGCACAACGCTATCGAGAGCAGAACTGTTGGACCGGTGAGACATTCGGCGATGTGCTCACCGCGCGCGCGGTCGCGGCGCCGGACCGGATCGCGGTCCTCGACGACGCGAACAGCTGGACCTACGCCGAACTCGACCACCGTTCGAGCTCGCTCGCGACCGGTTTCGTCCGCCTCGGCATCGCACCCGGCGACCGGGTGCTGGTGCAGCTGCCCAACCGCGCCGAGTTCGTCGAGGTGATCTTCGCGCTGTTCAAACTCGGCGCGCTGCCGGTGTTCTGTCTGCCCGCCCACCGCAAGGCCGAGCTGGTGCCGATCGCGCAGGCCGCCGCGGCGACGGCGATGATCACCTGTGGCACTCATCAGCGATTCGATTACGCGGCGCTGGCCGCCGAGGTGCGCGCCGAGGTCGAGAGTCTGCGCCACCTGCTGCTGATCGACTGCGAGTCGCTGCCCGATGGCGCGCACGGCATCGACGAATATCGGGACACCCCTGCCGAATTGGCGGGTCCGTCGGCCAGCGATGTGGCGTTCCTGCAGCTGTCGGGTGGCAGTACCGGCATCCCGAAGCTCATCGCCCGTACCCACGACGACTACCTCTACAGCGTGCGCCGCAGCGCCGAGATCTGCGCACTCGATCACGCGACCGTCTATCTCGCGACGCTGCCGATCGCGCACAACTTCCCGATGAGCTCGCCCGGCATCCTGGGCGCACTGTGGGCGGGCGGCGCGGTCGCGATGACGCCGGATCCGACTCCGGCGACGGCCTTTCCGCTGATCGAGCGGTTCGGCGTCACCATCACGGGCCTGGTGCCCCCGCTGGCGCGGCTGTGGACCGAGCGTGCCGAGGCGGGCGAGACCCCTGATCTGTCCAGTCTGCGAGTGCTCCAGGTAGGCGGGGCGCGGTGCCAGGACGAGCTCGCCCGCCGGATCGGTCCCGCGCTCGGGGTGACCTTGCAGCAGGTGTTCGGTATGGCCGAGGGCCTGGTCTGCTACACCCGGCTCGACGACCCGATCGACGTGGTGGTCAGCACCCAGGGGCGGCCGATGTCGGAGCACGATCAGCTCGCCGTCGTCGACGACAGCGGAACCGAGGTGGCGCCGGGCGGTACAGGCAACCTGATCACGCAGGGCCCCTACACAATTCGCGGCTACTACAACAACCCCGACGCTGACGCCCGCAGCTTCACCGCCGACGGCTGGTACCGCACCGGCGACATCGTGTCCGTGCGCCCCGACGGCAACCTCGTGGTCGCGGGCCGGGCAGGCGACTGGGTGAACCGGGGCGGCGAGAAGGTGTCGGCCGAGGAGCTCGAGGCGCACCTGCTCGAACATCCCGCGGTCCGCGACGCTGTCATCGTCGGAACACCGGATCCGGTGCTGGGTCAACGTATCTGTGCCTTCGTCCAGCCGATCGATCCCGCGCAGCGACCCACGCTGATCTCGGTGCGCAAGTTCGTCCGCTCGCGCGGCGTCGCGGCGTGGAAGATGCCCGACACGGTCGTGGTTGTCGACGAATTCCCGGAAACCGGCGTCGGCAAGACCAGTCGCAAGGATTTGCGGCAGGCCCTCGCCGACGGTGCGCACGGCAACTGACAGGGCGGCTCGCAGGTTCTCGCTGACGCGGCGCCCGGCATCCGAATGGGTCGGCGGTGGCACACTGTCACCGCCGACCCGCACCCGAACGGCGCGCTCAGGCCAGCAGTTCGATCCACGACCCGAGCACGGGATCACCGGCGAGCGTGGGGAAGTCGATGTCTGCATGTCCGGCCGACCGCCATTTCTCCACGAGCGACATGATGCGTACGGAGTCGAGCCCCGCGTCGAGCAGGTCGGTATCGGTGGCCAGTTCGGATCGGTCGACGCCGAGTGCCGTGGCCACATCGGTGATGACTTGTTCGTCGGTCATCGCTCATTCCTCTCGATCGAAGTCGGCGACGCCGCGCTTCCAGTAGCCGGCGATCAGTGAGTCCTTGGGGCCGATGCCGAGTTCGCCGCGCACGACCTTGCGAATGCCACGCAGGCATCCGGCCTCGCCCGCGACCCACGCGTAAACGCGCTGTCCAGCCGGAACTTCCACGCCGCGCACGGCCTTCTCCAGTGCGTCACCGGTGCCCGGCTCGAGGTCGCCACGGTGCAGCCAGCGCACCTGTATGCCCTCGGGCGCGTCGATCTCGATCTCTTCCTCGGGTCCGGTCACCTCGATGAACGCCCAGCCCTGCGCGGTCCGCCGCAACCGTTCCAGCCAGCGCGCGATGGCGGGCAGTGCGGTGATGTCACCGACGAAGAGGAACTTGTCGTAGGACTCGGGGACGACGACGCCGCCGGGCGGGCCCGCGATGTGGATCTTGGTGCCCGGGGTCGCCGCGCTCGCCCACTCCGAGGCCAAGCCGCCGGGGTGGATCGCGAAATCGATGTCGAGTTCGTTGTCGGCGATGCTGTGGCGGCGCACGGTGTATTCGCGCGACACCGGTCGCGGGTTGCCCCACTCGAGTGATTGACCGTCGCGCGCGGGCAGGCGAAGCACGCCGTCCTCGCACGGAAAGACCAGGCGCACATGTTCATCCGGCACGTAGCTGTGGAAGGACGCGATATCGGGACCGCCGAAGGTGATCCTGAGCAGCCCGGCCCCGACGGCGACCGTGCGGATCACCTCCACTTCCTGCAGTCCGATCGGATACGGGACCTTGGCGCCGTGCTCACTGGCGAGCACTTCGGCGATGCGCGCGGCATAGCCACTGCGATCTGTCACTGCTGTTCCTTTCCGTGCAGCGGCCCGGCGGCGAGTGCCACCACGCCGGTGAGTACCAGGACCGCGACGCCGTAGATCACGAGCGCGGAGCCAGGTGCGAAGAATTGGCCGACGAAACCGGCGACCATCGAGCCGATCGCGGTGCCGGTCACCGACTGCACCATGAGCAGCCCGGCCATCCGGCCGCGCAGTTCCTCAGGCGCCTGCTGTTGCAGCAGGGTGTAGCGCAGCACGATGTTCACCGCCCTGGCCAGGCCGAATCCGGCCAGCCCGAGGAAGACCAGCGCCGCGTGCGACCACAGTCCGGCGGCGATCACCCCCAGTGGCATGAGTGCCAGCGAGATCAGCAGGGCCAAACCGTTGTAGCGGGTGCGGCTCATCCAGCCGCTGGTGAGCGAGCCGATGACAGCACCGGCGCCCGGCGCGGCGTAGAGCAGGCCGAGGGTGCCGGGGCCCGCGCCGAGTTCGACATCGGCGTAGGCGGGCAGCAGCACCAGTGGCCCGCTGACCAGCATGGCGATCATGCCGGTCAGCAAGATGATTCGAATAGTCTTGTGCTGCACGGCGAATCGAATGCCGATCGCCAATTCGCGCAGCGGGTTCTGCAGCTCGCGGGCCGGCGGTGGGGCAGGACCGATCGCGGTGATCAGTCCGACCGTGGCGGCGGTGGCGCCCGCGCACAGGAAGAACGCGACCGACACCCCCGCCTGCGCGACGAGCACACCGGCGATCGCGGGCGTGATCATCGTGCCCACGTCGGTGGTGAGCGCGGTCAAAGCGCCTGCCGCCGCGATCTTGTCGCGCCCGACGAGCATCGGGACCAGTGCCATCAGGGCCGAGCCGCTCACCCCGCCCGCGAGCCCGTCGATGACGGCGGCCAGATAGATCACCGACAGCATCGGATCCGGCAGCACGGCATTGATGCCGAGCATCAGAAAGCCGAAACCTGCTGCACTGCGCGACCATTGGATCACGGTGCGCCGGTCGTAGCGGTCGGCGATCACCCCGCCGGCGAGGCTGCCTGCGAACAGTGCAGCCGCGGTGGTTGTCGCGATGCCGGCGACCTGCAGGGTCGAGCCGGTCAGTTGATAGACCTGCAACGGCAGGGCCACCATGAGCAGCCCGAGCCCGAGCACCGACACCAGCCGCGCCGCGAACGCGCACCGGAACGGACGCGAGGTCCGTAGCGGGCTGATGTCGATGAGCAGGCCGCCGACCGCTGTCACTTGAAGCGTTCCACGAGCAGATCGAGCGTGGTCATGACCGTGCGGTAGTCCGGACGCGAGCTGGTGGCGGGCAGCTCGAAGACCGTGTTCGCCTTGAACGAGGGCAGCGACGCGTACATCGGGTCGGCCCGCAGCTCAGCCAGGCTCCGCCCGCCGTTGAGCGGGATCATGAACAGCACGGGCGCGTCGACGGCGGTGTTCAGCAGCTCCGGGCTGAAGCTGATGAAGTCGGCGCTGCCTTCGCGAGCGGGGTTGCCCGCCTTGGCTTCGAGCTGCTGATCCAGGGTGAACCCGACCTCCGACAGCAGCGTGGGCAGTGCGGCGGTCGGCACGAACGCGGTCGGCTTCTGGCTCTTGAGCGACTGCATGATCACGGTGTTGCCCGCGGGCGCCTTGATGGCGGCCTTGGCCTTGGCCAGCTTGTCCTTGTAGTTGGTGATCAGCTGGTCGACCTTGGACGGCTTGCCGACCACATCGGCGATCACCCGCAGCTGGTCCTGCCAGTAGGTGGTCTCGGTCGGCACCAGCACGGTCGGGGCGATCGCGCTGAGCTGGTCGTAGGCGTTCACCGACTGCTGGGCCGGGTAGCCCTGGCCGCCGCCGATGATCAGGTCGGGGCGCTGGGCGGCGATGAACTCCAGGTTGATGTTCTCGCCGGTCGGCAGGGCCTTCGTGCCCTGCTTCGCCGCGTCCTCGGCCCAGCCGGTCGGGAACTCGCCGGGCTTGCTTGCCACGCCGAGCAGGCGCGGGTCGGCGGCGACGACGGGCGCCTCGAGGTCGTAGAGGTAGCCGGCCAGGGTGCCGTTGAGCACGACGATCCGCTGCGGATCGGCGGGCACGGAGACGGTGCCCTTCGGCGTCTGGACCTCGCGCGGACCGGTGGGTGCGGCGGTGTCGCCCGAGGAGCTACTGCAGCCGGTGAGCGCTGCGATCAGCGCGAGAACCAGCAGGGCGAGGGTGGCGCGGAGCCTGCCCGATGATCGTGTGGTGAACATGGAAGGGGTTGTCCTCATCTTTCTTTTCGAACGGTGAAAAGCGGTGTGCTGCATGCTCAGCCGCTGATCACCGGGTCTGTGTCGAGAAGTGCCGCGATCTCGGCCCAGCCGGCGGGCGACACGATCTCGAAGTGGGAGTAGGGCAGTCGGCGCACCACGAGCCGGGCCTGTGCGGACTGCCAGCCCGCCAGTTGCGCCTCGGTGCGGCCGGGTGTGGTTCCGGTGTCGGCGGCGTAGAGCGCCATCGGGCCGTCGTACGCGGCCGCGGTGGACGCGGAGACGAGGCCGAGCAGGGTGGTCGCGGCTTCGCGTAGCTTCGTCACCAGTTCCGGTGCGTCCTCGGGGATTTCGGGGAGCAGCTGGTCCAGGTCGGCGGGGTCGGCAAGGGCGCGGGACGCCTGTTCGGTGAGATCGGACAGGGCGAACGCGTCGACCAGGCCGATGAAGTCGACCTGTTCGCCCGCCGCGGTCAGTGCGGCGGCCATGGCGTGGGCGATGGTGCCGCCGAGGGAGTAGCCGAGCAGGTGGTAGGGGCCGTGCGGTTGGATTCGGCGGATGGTCGACATGTAGTGCGCGGCCAGGTCGTCGATGGTCTCGGCACGGAAAGTGTTGTCGCTCAGGGTGGGTAGTTGCAGGCCGATGATCGGGCGCTCGGCGCGCAGGAGTGTCGCGAGGGGGCCGAATTGCCAGGCGGTGCCGCCGACCGGGTGAACGCAGAACAGCGGATCCCGCGAACCGGTGGGGCGCAGTTCGAGGACATGGTCGAGTCGGGAGCCCCAGGCATTCTCGAGGTCCGTGCTTTCCGCCGTTCGAGAGCTGTTGTCGCTCTGCGTGATCCGGTCGGCGAGGGCTTGTGGTGTCGGCGCTTCGAACACATCGTCGAGCACGACCGCGAGCCCTGCCCGCCGCAGCCTGCCCATCACCCGCACAGCCGTGAGGGAGTGCCCACCTGCCTCGAAGAAGTCGGCGTCGGCACCGATGTCGGCGGTGGAGAGCACCGCGGCCATTGCCGTGCGGATGGTGCTGACCAGGTCGGTGTCGTGGTTGCGGCCGGTACTGGTCGCGGTGGTGTCGCCGACGGCAATCAGATCGCGGGCGCTCGGCGTATTCCGCGGCCTGTGCCGGGTATCCGCGGGCATTTCGGGCGATGGCCCAGCGTTACTCGGTGCGGCCGTGAGGTTCTCGGCACCGTAGACCGCGTAGGTCGGGACGGGCAGGGCTTTGCGGTCGATCTTCTCGCTCGTCGTGCGGGGGATGTGGTCGAGGACGACGAACGCGGCGGGGACCATGTAGGCGGGCACCCGTGCTTGTAGGCCGGACCGGACGGTGGCGATGTCGATCTCGGTGTCCGCCTTGGCGACCAGGTAGGCGACGAGGCGTTGATCGCCGGGGGTGTCCTCGCGCAGGATCACCGCGGAGTGGGCGACGCCGGGGCAATGCAGCAGGGCCGCTTCGATTTCGCCGAGTTCGATGCGTTGACCGCGCAGCTTCACCTGGCTGTCGGCGCGGCCCACGTAGTCGAGTTCGCCGTGCGGGCCCCAGCTCGCGAGATCGCCGGTGCGGTACATCCGTTCGCCGTTACCCAGCGGGTCGGCGACGAACGAACCCGCGGTTCGGCCCGGACGCGCTAGGTAGCCGCGCGCCAATTGTGTTCCGGTGAGGTACAACTCGCCGATCACCCCGGCCGGAACCGGGTGGAGTTCGGTGTCGAGGACGCGTACGTCGGCACCCGAGGCCGGTAGGCCGATCGGGACATTGCCGCTGTCGGCGTCGGAGGTCTCGTGGTGGGTGATGCAGACCGCGGCTTCGGTGGGCCCGTAGAGGTTGTGCACTCGGGCGCCGGTGAGCGTCCTGATCCGCTGTGCGGTCGGCGGGGGCAGTGGTTCGCCACCGGTGATCACGCAGCGCAGCGCGGTGCAGCCGCTCAGGTCGGCTTCCTCGGCGAGCACGGTGAGCATCGACGATGTCAGCTGCACCATGCCGACCCGCTCGGTCGCCATCAGGTCGGCGAGATAGTGCGGGTCGCGGTCGAGTCGCCCGGAGACCGGTGCGGCGACGACGCGTGCGCCGACCAGCAAGGGCCAGAACAGTTCGAGCAGGGAGGCATCGAAAGTCGCCGCGGTGCGGTACAAGACGGTGTCGCCCGCGCCGAACCGGTGCCGTCGCTGCATCCACTCGAAGGTGTTGACGATCGCCTCGTGCGAGACGCTCACGCCCTTCGGTTCGCCGGTGGAGCCCGAGGTGAACAGCAGGTACGCGGCATTGCGGGGGAGCAGTGGTGCGAGTCGGTCGAGGTCGGTGATCGAGGTATCGGCGAAACCGGACAGCTCCAGTGCTTCGACGTGCGTCACCGGCGCGCGATCGGTCCGGAAGCCGTCGACCGCGGTGGTGAGAACCAGTGCGGCGGCGGATGTTCCGAGGATTCGGTCGGCGCGTTGCGCGGGACTGTGCGGGTCGAGCGGCAGATAGACTCCGCCGGCTCGGCACACAGCGTGCGCGGCGACGATCGAATCGATCCCCCGAGTCATCGCCACCGCGACCACAGTTTCGGGCTGGACACCCTGGTCGACGAGCCATCGCGCGAGCCGATGGACCCGGCCGCCGAATTCACCGAACGTGATCGTCACGCCGTTCGCCGTGACGGCAGGCGCGTCGGCGGCGATCGGTGCTGCTGATGACCAGTCGGCCAGCGTGCTGCCGTGTGTTTCCGACGGCATCGCGGCGGTCATGGTCTGCCCGACGGTGCCGTTGAGATCGGCTGCCAGCGTGGACAATACGGCTGCGAGCCGATCGCTCAGCCGCGCGGCGACCTGACCCGCCACCTCGGCCGGGTCGTGGTGCAGCATCAGCGTGAACTCGGCCCCTGGCAGCGCGGTCACCGTGACCGGGAAGTCCGTCAACCCGTCCACATCGACGTCGAGGACCTGAACCCCACCCGGGTCCGGCTGTAACAGACCGGCTTTCGGGAAGTTCTGGAACACGACCAGCGAATCGAACAACCGCCCGATCCCCACTGCCCGCTCGATGGTGGCCAACCCGAGATATCCCCGAGCCTGGCCGTCGAACGACGTCTGCTGCAGGTCACCGAGTTGCTCGGCCACCGCGCGACCGGCCTCGAGCGAGACCCGCACCGGAACGGTATTGCTGAACAACCCGACCATCCCGCCGACCCCGGCCAGATCGGCGGGCCGCCCGGAAACCACGGTCCCGAACACCACATCGGTGCGCCCGAAGTGATCCGCCAGTACCATCGCCCACGCGCCCTGCAGCACCGTGTTCATGGTCAGCCCGTGCTGCCTGGCGTTCTCGGCCAATGCCGTCGCCACGTCAGCCGTGAGCGGAACCCGCAGTCCGACGGGGCGCTGTCGCGCTACGGCTGCCGGATCGGTGCGCGGCGCGTCGGTGCCGGTCGGTGCGAGCGAAGGGGACGCGGCCGGAGCGGGCGCGGAGGTAGCGGTGTCGGCGAGCAAGGTCGGCGCGCGCAGGCCCGTGAGGTTCTCGGTCCACCAGCGCAGGGTGGCGGTGATGTCGCGGGTGGCCAGCCAGGCGAGGTAGTCACCGAAGTAGGCAGGGGGCGCGAGGGTTTCGCCGGTGTAGCGGGCGAGGGTCTCGCGGACCATCGTCGGCACCGACCAGCCGTCGGCCAGGAGGTGGTGGGCGATGAGGACCAGCCAGTGCGAGGTGTCGGTGAGGCGGATCAGGAGGCCGCGGATCAGTGGCGGGTGGTCGATGTCGAACGGTTCGGCACCGGCTCGCTGTATCGAAAGCCGTGCTTGCGCTTCGGGATCGGTGCTGTCGCGTAGATCCTCGACCTGCCACGAGACGCCCGGTGTCCGCGGAACGATCTGCACCGGCTGGTCGAGCTGTTCGTAGCTGAACGCCGCGCCGAGGTTCGGATGCCGCCGCAGCATGTTCGCGAACGCCGCACCCATCCGCTCCGGATCGACCGCGCCCGCGAGCGTGAACCGCGCCGTCATCGTGTAGACGTCGTCGGCACCGTCACGCAACGCGTGGAACAGCAGTCCCTCTTGCAACGGGGATAGTGGCAGGACATCGGCGACCGGGCCGTAGGTGGCGCTGAACTCGTCGACGTCGGTCTGCGAGAGCGCTGGGATCAGGTGGCCGGGTGCCGCGGGCAGGGACGATGCGACCTGCGTGTTCGACGTGCCTGCCGCCCCGGAGCTGTTGTCGACCGATGCCACCGCCTGGGTTGCCGACTCGGGTGAGCCGTTGCCGGGCTCGGTAGCGCGTGACCTCGGCGCGGAGTTCGACGCCGGTGCCGATATCGATCCGGAACTCGGCGATAGGCCCTGGATGGCGCCGGGGAGAACTCCTTCGGCGGCTGGAATCTCGGCTGCGTCGGCGGCCAGCACCGCGAGGCTGTGGCGGGTCAGTAGCTGCTGGGGGAGGAGGGTCAGGCCCTTGGCGCGCAGGGTGCTGCTGACGGTGATGGCGGTGATGCTGTCGCCACCGACGGCGAAGAAGTCGTCGTCCATGCTGACGTTGTCGAGTCCGAGCGTGGCCGAAATCGCCTTGTGGACAGCATGTTCAGCTGTGGTTGCCGGCGCGCGCCCGGCCTCGCCGGTCGCCGGGTCCGGAAGCGCGGCGCGGTCGAGTTTGCCGTTGACCGTGGTCGGCAGTGCGTCGAGGACGACGAGCCGCGCGGGCACCATGTGCTCGGGAACCAGGTCGGCCAGACGGGTACGGGCGTCCGAGGTATCGAGGGTGCTGGTCGCGGCGACTACGTAGCCGATCAAGGTGGGGCGACCGGCGATCTCACGGATATCGGCTGCCGCGCTACGGATCTCGGGCAGACCTTCGAGCGCCGCCGCGACATCGCCGAGTTCGACTCGGTGGCCACGGATCTTCACCTGGTTGTCGACCCGGCCCAAGTATTCGTAACCGAGCCCGGGGACCCAGCGCGCCCGGTCGCCGGTGCGATACATCCGCGCTCCCGGCGGACCGTACGGATCGGCGACGAAGGACTGTGCGGTAGTGGCGAACCGGCCGAGGTAGCCCCGCGCGATCTGCGGACCGGCGAGATAGAGCTCGCCCACCTGCCCATCGGCGACGATCTGCAATCCGTTGTCCAGCAAGTGAACCCGCGAGCCCGCGACCGGCAACCCGATCCGCGGACCAGCGCCGTCGATCGGCGCGCCGAGCACATCCACCGTCGCCTCGGTCGGTCCGTACAGGTTCACCGCGGCGAACCCACCGCGCTCGATCGCGCCCCACAGCTCCGCCGAGCAGGCGTCGCCGCCGATCACCAGCGTCAGCGGTGCTGTCTCACCGATGCTGTCCGCACTCGCGAGATCCGTCGCCGTCGAGACCTGTTCGACGGCTTCGGGCTTCCGGGCGATGGCGCCCGACTGTGCGGGTGACCGCGATTCGCTGGTCAAGCCGTGTTCCAGCAGGGCCGCGATCAAGGACGGAGTGCCATCGACAACGTCGATGCCGTCCTTGGCGAAGGCGTCGACCAGGGCGGCCGGGTCGCGCCGCGTATCGCTGTCGTACACGTGGATTCGGTGTCCAGCGGTCATCCACAGCAACGGATCGAGCGACGCGTCGAACGCGAAGGACGTGGTGTGCGCGATGGTCAGCTGACGGTCGCCCGCACGGCTCGCGGCGGCGCGGTAGATCCCGGCGTGGTGGGCGGCGACGAGCGCCGCCAGCGAGCCGTGCTGAACGACAACACCTTTCGGCTGCCCGGTCGAACCCGAGGTGTAGATGACATACGCCGCGTGCGCCGGCCGCACTGCGATCCCGCCGGCCGTGAACTGACCGGTGCCGGGGTGGTGTGGGTCGCGGTCGGTGGACGCGTAATCGTCCAGCCTCGCGCGCAAGCCTGCATCGTCGATCGCGACGGCGTCAGCACCGAGCTGGGCCGCCAGCTCGCCCGTACTGAGCACCACAACGGGCGCCGCGTCCGCGATCGTCGCGCGCAGCCGGGCGACCGGATGCTCTGGATCAAGGGGCAGATAGGCACCACCGGCCCGCCACACGGCCAGCAGCGCGACGACGAATTCCACATCGCGGGGCAGCGCGAGACCGACGATCGCATCCGGTCCGACCCCGGCCTCGCACAGGAATCGCGCGAGCCGGTTCACCCGGAGCCGAAGTTCGGTGGCGGTGTACGCCGCCTGCGCCGAACTCAGCACCACGGTGTCGGGTTGCTCGGCGAGCACCCGTTCGAGAATGTCGGGCACCATCGAGACGGGCTGCTCGTCGTCAGACGCCGAATCAAGCAGCCGCATCGCCATGGAACGCGCATCGAGCAGTCGCGTGCGCTCGGCCGGGTCGAGCAGCTCGAGCGCACCGACCGCGATCTTGTCCGAGCCGGTGAAAGACTCGATCACCCGCACCAACCCGGCGACCCGCCCCCGCACCGTGTCCGCGTCATTGGTCCGCGCATCGGATTCGAAGCCGAGCAGCACCGTGCCGTCGGGCAGCGGGGTGACGGTCAGCCCGAGGTCCTCGGGTGGACCGCCCGCCACGTTGCGCAGGACACCACGCGCACCGTCGAAATCGAGCGTGAAGTCGAAAACCTTGAGGTTGATGCCGATTCCGTGCAGGAGTTCGCCCGCGCCGTGACCGTGGAAGTCGCGGGCGAGGTCGTCGCCGCTGTAGCGCTGGTGTGAGCGGGTCTCGCGCAGGGTGTCGGCGATGCGCGGGCCCAGCTCGCCGAGCCGGTCGCCGGAACGCACCGGCACCCGCAGGGGCAGCACGTTCACCGCCATGGCGGGGGTGCGCAGCGCGGCGCGGCCGACCCGGCCCATCAGCAGCATCGAGACCACGACATCGCCGGTGCCGAGCAGACGGTGCAGGAACGCGGCGTAGCAGGCGACGAGTGCGTCAGCCCAGGTGATGCCGTGCCGTTCGGCGCTGTCGCGCAGTGCCGCGAGCAGGTCGGAGGTGAGGATCGCTTCGGCGCGGATCGTCCGCTCGACCGCGCCACCCAGATGGCGACCACGACCGTCGAGATCGGGCCATGGGGTGAGCTGATCGCGCCAGTAGGCGCGGTCGGCCTCGAATTCGGGACCGGCCCGATAGGCCTGTTCCTCGGCGACCAGCTCGGCGATGGTCCCGAAAGTATTTTTCGGCGAAGGCTTTCCGCGTCGGAGGGCGGTGTAGTGGGCGGCGACCCGGCGCGAGAGCAGCGCCGCGCTGTACCCGTCGACGATGAGGTGGTGGTAGAGCTGCACGCACCAGACCACGCAGTCGGAGATCCGGATCAGCGTGTAGTTGTACAGCTGCCGGTCGACCATGCCGCGACACCGCTCGGCAGCTTGCGCACGCTCGAGCGCCACCGCCTCGTAGGCCAGCGCCATCGGTTCCGCCGCCGCGCGCAGATCGACGGTCGGGCGGAGCTGTGCCTCGGTCTGACTGACGAATTGCCGTGGTCCATCGGCGGTTTCGACGAATCGCAGCCGCATGTTCTCGGCCTCGGTGACGGTGCGGCGGATCGCCTCGCTCAGCAGCTCGACATCGATCGGCGCGTCGCCGGTGATCTCCAGTACCTCGCCGACCAGGTAGCGCCCGGACTCGGGATCGAAGCGCTGGGCGTTCCAGATGCCGAGCTGCGGTCCGGTCAGCGGTAACTCGAGACCATCAGTCACGGCAACTCCCTCCCTCGTCACATTCACAAACAGTTAGGTTAGCCTAACTTAACTAATTGTGGAATACCTATCTTCGCCGACGGCGTCACCGCAGGTCTAGCGCACCTTCGCGGCATCCTCGGCGAGCGGAATCACCAGTGGCGTACCGGTTTCCGGGTCGTCGACGATCCGGCACCGCAACGAGAACACCTCGTCCACGAGCTCGGCGGTCACGATGTCGGCCGGCGCACCCGTCGCCACCACCCGCCCGTCACGCATGGCGATCAGGTGGTCGGCGTAGCGGAAGGCGTGGTTGAGGTCGTGCAGTACGGCCACGACTGTCCGCCCGGATTCCCGGTTCAGCGACCGGCACAGGTCCAAAAGCTGGATCTGATAGGCGATGTCGAGGTAGGTCGTCGGCTCGTCGAGCAGGATCAGCGGGGTGTCCTGGGCGAGCACCATCGCGATCCACACCCGCTGGCGCTGACCGCCCGACAGCTCGTCGACCATCCGCGCCGACAACTCGGCGATACCGGTCGCCGCCATCGCCGACGCGACTGCCTCCTCATCGGCCTTCGACCACTGCCGCAGCAGCGTCTGATGCGGATAACGGCCGCGCGCGACGAGATCGGCGACGCGGATGCCGTCCGGCGCGGTCGAGGTCTGCGGCAACAGCCCGATCTGCCTGGCCACCTGCTTGGCCGGGTAGGAGCCGATCGGTTTGCCGTCGAGCAGCACGGTCCCCGACTCGGGGGGGAGCAGGCGGGCGAGTGCGCGCAGCAGTGTGGACTTGCCGCACGCGTTCGGGCCGATGATCACCGTGAACTTGCCGTCGGGGATGTCCACCGACAGCTGGTCGCTGATGGTGGTGCCCTTGTAGCCGAGGCGGACCGCGTCGGCGCGCAGGCGGGAAGTGTTGTTCATCTTGTCGCTTTCCTAGTTCCGTCGCGCCTCGGCGACCAGCAGATACGCCAGATACAGACCACCGATCGAGACGGTGACGAGGCCGACCGGCACGGTGGTCGGCGCGAACGCGTGCTGGGCGATCCAGTCGCAGGTGATCATCAGCGTCGCCCCCATCGCCGCCGACGGCCCGAGCGCGATCGACGGCGTGCGCGCCAGCCTGCGCGCCAGATGCGGTGCGGCGAGCGCGACGAACGCGATCGGACCGGCCACCGCCGTCGCCACCGCGGTGAACGCGACGCTGAGCACGATCAGCCACAGCGTCGCCCGGCTGACATTGAGCCCGAACGCGCGCGCGGTGTCGTCACCGAGTTCGAGGATCTGCAAGCGAGGGGCCGCCGGGATGAGCGCGATCGCGAGCACGCCGAGGATCACCATCGCGGGACCGACCTGCGGCCACGAGAGTCCGTTCAGCGTTCCGGCACCCCAGGCCGCCGCCGACATCGCCGCATCCAGATCAGCGCGCAGGATCAGCCAGGTGTTGACCGAGACCAGCATGGAGCTGACGCCGATGCCGACGATGATCAGCCGGAACCCGGTCACGTTGTGCCGGAAGGCGAGCAGGTGGATGACCACCGCGGCACCGAGCCCGCCGATCACCGCGCCCGTCGCGGTCTGCAGGTGGCCGCCGCCGAGGGTCAGGATCGCGATCAGCGCGCCGGTGTAGGCGCCGGTGTTGAACCCGACGATGTCGGGACTGCCGAGCGGATTCCTGGTCACCGACTGCAGGATGGCACCGCTCACGCCCAGCGCGGCGCCGAGGATCAGGGCGAGCAGAATGCGCGGCAGCCGCCAGTCCCACACCACCAGCCGGTCGAACCGCTCGTCGCCGATCACCAGCGCGCGCAGCACCCGCAGCGGCGGAATCAGGTAGTCGCCGCTGCCGAGCGCGAGGACCGCCGTCGCCAGCGAAATCGTCAGCAGGACAGCGCACACCACGAGGGTGCGCACACCGATCCGGGCGGAGAATCGTGATCCGGGCGGCCGGACCACCAGCATCGTGCGTCCGAAGTCGATCATGCGGCGGCACCTACTCTCGCGCGACGGGCCAGCCAGATCAGCACCGGCGCGCCGAGGAACGCGGTGACCAGGCCGGCGGGTACTTCATCGGGACGAATGACGAGGCGGCCCACGATGTCGGCCGACAGCACCAGAATCGGCGCGAGAATCAGCGAGTAGGCGAAGATCCAGCGCTGATCGGGTCCGATCAGCCACCGGGCCACATGCGGAACCGCGAGGCCGACGAACGCGATCGGGCCCACCGCGGCGGTCGCGGTACCGCACAGCAGCACCACCGCGAGCGCGGTGAACAGGCGGGTGCGACCCACGTGCACACCCAGCGAGTGGGCGAGGTCGTCGCCGAGCGCGACGGCGTTGAGCGAGCGCGCGCACAGCGCCGCGATGATCAGGCCGACCACGATGAACGGGGTCGCGCCGAGCAGGATGTCGAACCCGCGCCCGGTGAGGCCGCCGGAATCCCACTGGCGCATCTCGTCGAAGGCCTTGGGGTGCATCAGGATCAGGCCCCTGGTCAGACCGCCGAGAACCGCGGTGGCGGCGACACCTGCCAGCGTGAGTCGCACCGGATCGGTGCCGGATCGGCCCGCGGTGCCCACTCGGTAGACGACCACCGACACCAGCGCGGCACCGAGAAAACCGAACCAGACATACGAGGTGATCTCGCTCACACCGAATATCGCGACGGCGATGGTGATGGCGAAGGCGGCGCCCGCATTGACGCCCAGCAGCCCTGGATCGGCCAGTGGATTGCGGGTCAGGCCCTGCATCAGGCAGCCCGCGACGCCCAGCGCCAGTCCGACGACCAGGCCGATCAGCGTGCGTGGCACCCGGTATTCGGTGATGGTGACGTGGTCGGGGGTAGTGCTCGCGCCGAAGAGCGCCTGCCAGACATCGCCGATCGCAATAGCTTTCGTGCCGACCAGCAGGCTGAGCGCACAGGCTGCGACCAGCACGAATACGGCAAGAAGCCACCCGCACCAACGCGGATTTCTCATCAGGGTTCTCTCTCACGGCGAAACTGGGTCGTCTTGGAGGTTAGCCTAAGCAAGGTCTTGATAGGTGAGGCTTACCTCGCTATTGTCACATCTCGTTCGGACCGCAGCTTGCGCGCCGCGCATCTCATGATGAGGAAACGAAAGGTTCACCCCCCGTGAAAATCACCAAGTTCGCTCTGCTGGCATCCACCGTCAGCGTTGCCATGGGCATCGCCGCCGGAGCCAGCCACGCAGCACCCGCGGCGGATGAGCCGATCAACTACACCGGCACGGCCACCGAGACCGCGGCGATCATCAGCACCGACGCGGGTTCGATGGTGGTCGAGGACGGCGTGTTCAAGATCAAGGCCGCCAACGGCACCACTGTCGCAGGCACCGAATTGTCCTTCCGGGTAGACGAATTCGAATTCCCGATCGCTGCCGATATCTCGGGCCGCACCGCCACGCTGACCCCGCAGTTCGATCTGGCGCACGCCACCTACAAGCCGGTCGCGCTGCCTTACGAGAACGTGGCTCCGTGGAAGAGCGAGTACGACCGTGAGCAGGCCGCCTGGAGCCGCATGACCGGCACCATCTCCCTCGGCGCCAGCATCGCCACCCTGGTCGGCGGCATCGGTGGCGCGGCCATCGGTTGTGTCGCGGGCGCGGCCAGTGGCGCCGTTGCCGGCGGTATCCTCGGCTTCCTGGTCGGCACGGTCCCCGGCGGCATCGGCGGCTGCCTCGTCGGCGCCACCGCACTCGGTGCGCTCGGCACCATCGCGGGCCAGATCTTCATCACCGCGCCGGTCGCGATCATGGCCGCGCTGCAGTACATCACCACCATCAACTCCCCGATGCCGAACAACCCGGCCCCGGCCCCGGCTGCCAAGTAAGCCGCAAGATCTCGGCTGAACCGGCCGAACCGAGCTCGCGGAGGGGACAACTCAGCGAGAAAAGAATCCCGCCCGAATCAGCATCGGGCGGGATTCGCTGTATCCGGACGTCAGTCGGTTGCCTTCGCGTTCGGCGCGGGGATGTGGCGCAACAGGGTCATGACCAGCACGGCGGCGACCGCGGTCAGCCCGATGCCGACCACCGAATTCACCTGCAGCGCATGGGTATAGGCCTCACGAGCGATCGTGGTCAGCTGCGCGCCGAACGGTTCGGGTAGCGCTGACGCGACGTACAGGGCGCCCGCGAGCGTGTCCTCGGCGGTGTCGGTGATCTCCGCTGGAAGTCCGGCGGGCAGCTGTTCTGCCATCTGCCCGCGGTAGACGGCCGTACCGATGCTGCCGATCACCGCGACGCCGAGCGCGGCCGAGAGTTCCTGTCCCGTTTCGGAGATGGCGGAGGCGGCACCGGCGCGTTCCGGGTCCACCGCGCCGACGATCAGATCGAGGCCGAGCACAAACATCGGGCTCAGACCGAGCGAGAACACCACCATGCCGGTGACGATCAGCGCGAGGTCATCGCTGCCCGAGAGCTGGGTGAAGATCGCGTACCCGGCCATCGCGATCACCAGACCGCCCGCCATCAGGTACGCGGGCCGGATCTTGGGAGCGAGCGCGCTCACCACGCCCGCCGCCACGACCATCGCCACCGCCTGCGGCACGGTCCACAGCCCGGCCTCGAACGCCGAGAGGCCGAGTACCAGTTGCAGATACTGCGAGAGCAACAGGAACAGTCCGCCCATCGCCAGCATGGCGACCATCAACGCGACCAGCGAGCCACTGAATCGGACATTGCCGAACAGATGCAGGTCGATCAGCGGATTGGTCAGTCGCTGTTGACGCAGGACGAACACCGCGCCGAGCACCAGACCGGTCACCAGCACGCTGACCGCCTCGATCGACCAGCCGTCCTTGGCCAGCTCCTTGATCCCGTAGATGACAGCCATCACCGACAGCAGCGACAGCAACGCGCTGAGAATGTCGAGTTTGCCCGGGTTCGGGTCCTTGTATTCGGGCAGCAGGAACGGGCCGGTCGCCAGCAACAGCACCATCGCGGGCACCGCGACGAGGAACACCGAACCCCACCAGAAGTTCTCCAGCATCGCGCCACCGACCAGCGGGCCGATCACCATGCCGACCATGAAACTGGTCATCCACACGCTGATCGCGGCGGTGCGCTGACGGTCGTCGTGGAACATATTGCGGATCAGCGCCAGGGTGGACGGCATCAGCGTCGCGCCCGCGATACCGAGCAGTGCGCGGGTGCCGATCAGCGTGTTCGCGCTGGTGGAGTACGCGGCGATCACCGAGGCGATGCCGAAGGCGAGTGCGCCGATCATCAGGAGTTTGCGTCGGCCGATGCGGTCGCCGAGGGTGCCCATGGTGATGAGGAAGCCGGCGACGAGAAAGCCGTAGATGTCGAGGATCCACAGCAGCTGGGAGCTGCTGGGTTCGAGTGCTTCGCTGATGTGGGGGATCGCCAGGTAGAGCACGCTCATGTCCATCGAGATGAGCAGCGTCGGCAGGGCGAGGACTGCAAGCCCGATCCACTCCTTGAGTCCGGCCGTGGTGGCGGATTCCGGCGGGGACTGGTCGTGCTGAGTGGACGTCACACTACGACCGTACCGACGTGATCGCCTCCGATGCCAGCGAGTTTCCCTGCGGTGCCCGCCATAAGTCATTGGACATTCCGGCCAGGCGACCACGATCATGGGCTCGGTGTCCACACACAATGAACAGCTCAGGCTCGTCGATTCGCCGCGTCAGCCGCAGGATCAGGGTGAGCCGTTTCCGTGGTCGGCAACCATCGACTCCACTTATTCGACCCGCGACGCGATCGACGCGCTGGCCCTCGCCCCGTTCCTGCGTGGCGATCAGCCCTTCGCCCGGCAGGCCCACCTCGACCGGGTGCGCCCCGACGCGGCGCTGCGGCCCGCCGGCTCGCGGATCGTGCGCTCGGTCGCCGATGACGACAGCAGCGCGCTGCTCGCGGCCGGTGACGGCTGGGCACTGCGCGCGGTGCGATGGGCGAGTGGTTCGGCCACGATCGAAGTGACCGCGGTGAGCGACGAACTCGCCGTCGAGGTGCTGGCCGAGGCCACGGATGGGGCTTCGCTGTCACGTGACAGCGAGGCCACCGTCGAGATGGGTTTCTGGCACATGGACGTCCGGCGGCCCGCGCGTCGCCGTCGTCAGATCGCGGCACCCGCGTGGGCGGAGATTCGTGGGAATTACACGGTCTCGGTGGCGGCGGGCATGGAGCGGTTGATGGGGCTCGGTGTCGCCGACATCAAGGGTCGGCTGGTGCTGTTGCACGGTGAGCCCGGGACCGGCAAGACCACTGCGTTGCGGGCACTGGCGCGGTCATGGGCGCCGTGGTGTCAGGTCGATTGTGTCGTCGATCCGGAGGAATTGTTCAGCAATCCCGGCTATCTGATGGAAGTCGCGGCGGGTGCCGACGGTGACGACGAGGACGGCCGCTGGCGATTGCTGGTGCTGGAGGACTGTGACGAGCTGATCCGCGGTGAGGCGAAAGAAGCCGCGGGCCAGAAGCTTTCGCGCCTGCTCAATCTCACCGACGGCATGCTCGGTCAGGGCCGCAATGTGTTGATCGCGATCACCACGAACGAGGATCTCTCCCGGCTGCACCCCGCCGTCGTCCGGCCCGGCCGCTGCCTGGCCCAACTCGAGGTCGGCCGGTTGTCGGCGCGGGAAGCCGACGACTGGCTGGCCCGCCAAGACGGTGAGTCCGTCGCGTCGAGTTTTCCGGACGGGGCGACCCTCGCCGAACTGGTCGCCCACCGCGACGGCGGGATCCAGATCCAATCGACGATCGACCACTCGGCAGACGTCGGCATGTACCTGTAGCGCTCTTGTGTCCGACGGCTGGTCAAGACATACCGACCGGGCGGATGTGCGCCCTGACCAGCTCGGTGAGGTGACGGCCGACGCGGTCGAGCGGCTCGGTGCTGTGCTTGGCGAGCGACATCACCACCGCACCCTCGATCGTGGCGATCACGGTCGTCGCCAAAGAGCTCGCGGTGTCGGCGTCGATGTTCTCCGCGCGTAGCCGGGTCGCCAGTGCCCGTTCCCAGTCGTCGAACGCCTCGCCTGCCGCGTCGGCCGCCGAAGGCGACTCCGAGCGTCCGAGTGCCGCGGCCACGATCGGGCAGCCGGCCAGGAAGTCGCTGGACTCGACGACCTGTTTCCACGCGTCGGCGAACGACGCGATGGTCTGCTCCGGCTCGGTGTCCTTGCTGAAGGTCTCGATCAGCGTCGTCATCGCGCGGCCCGCGACCCGGGTGGCCTCGGTGATCAACTCGGACTTGCCGCCGGGGAAGTTCAGGTAGATCGTCCGGCGGGAGAACCCGCTGTGGGCGAGCAGGTTCGCGACACCGGTCCCGGCCACGCCGTTGCGGCGCACCAGGTCGATCGTGCTCTGGACGAGTCCGTCGCGTGCTGCCATCGACATCCTTTCGGTCGGTCCGATTGTAGTATACCGATCGGTGTACTACCGTCGGGTAGGTACATCGATCGGTGTACTCGACGCTATCCGTGGAGGAGCCGACGATGACAGCCCTGACCGATCCGCTCGCCCTGCCCTGCGGCCAACTGCTGCCCAACCGGTTGATGAAGGCCGCGCTGAGCGAGGGTCTCGGCACCTCCGCCGGCGCGCCGGACGAACGGCTCGAGCGGCTCTACGGCCGGTGGGGCACCGGCGGCTTCGGTCTGGTGGTCACCGGCAACGTGATGGTCGACCACGACCATCTCGGTGAGCCGGGCAATGTCGTCATCGCCGACGAACGTCACCTCGACGACCTGCGCCGCTGGGCGCGCACCGCCAAAAACGGCGGCACCCGGCTCTGGATGCAGATCAATCACCCCGGCAGACAGGCGAATCCGCTCGCGACCCGGTCGCAGCCGGTGGCCCCGTCGGCGGTCGGTCTCGGCCTGCCCGGTATCCCGGCGCCGCGCGCGCTCACCGACGGCGAGATCGTCGACATCGTGCACCGTTTCGCCACCACCGCGCGGATCGCCGAGCGTGCGGGCTTCGACGGCGTGCAGATCCATGGGGCGCACGGGTATCTCGTCTCCCAGTTCCTCTCGCCACTGGCCAATCAGCGCGACGACCGCTGGGGTGGTGACCCGCAGCGGCGGGCGCGTTTCGTGCTGGAGGTGGTGCGCGCGATCAGGGCCGAGGTGTCGACGTCGTTCGCCGTCGCGATCAAGCTCAACTCCGCGGACTTTCAGCGCGGCGGCTTCACCGAGGACGAGTCGCGTGAGGTGGTGCGCCGCCTCGCCGGCGAGCGGCTGGATCTGATCGAGATCAGCGGCGGCAGCTACGAATCGCCCGCGATGATGGGCAGGCCGGTGGCGCGTTCGGCGAGCACCGTCGCGCGCGAGGCGTACTTCCTCGAGTACGCCGAATCGGTCCGGGCGGCCGCCGGGTCGGTGCCGCTGGCTGTCACCGGCGGATTCCGTTCCCGCGTGGCCATGGTCGACGCGGTCGAGTCGGGGGAGTGCGATGTCATCGGCCTCGGCCGGCCGAGCGCGGTGTCACCGAACGCCGCGGGTGACATCCTGCACGAGCGCACCGCGCGGCTGCATTCCCCGCAGATCTCGCTGCGCCTGCCCGCGCGGGTGTCCACACTGTCCAACGTCAAGAGCCTCGAAGGTGCCCTCGACCTGCAGTGGCACACCGATCAGCTGCATCTGCTCGGGGCGGGCGACGAGCCCGACCCCGGCCGTACACCGTGGCTCACGGTGGCGGCCATGCTGAAACATCACGGCGTCGACGCGTTTCGCAGTAGAAGGAGTTCGACAATGACCACCAAGGATCCGATGCGGCGCAAGTTCGAGGTCGAGCGGGCGGTGGGTCGCTATGTCGCGAACCCGGCGGTCCGCGCGCTGAGCCGGATCGGCATCCGCACCTCGTACGCGACCGAGCTGGAGACGATCGGACGCAAGTCCGGGCAGGCCAGGGTGGTGCCGGTCTCGGTCGCGTTCGACGACAGCGGCGCGTGGGTGATCAGCCAGCACGGGACCAGGTCGGGATGGGCCGCCAATATCGGCGCGGAACCGAAAGTGCGGGTCCGCCAAGGGAATCGGTGGCGAACCGGGACCGCCGAGCTGCGTCCGGCCGACGATGTCGTGGCGCGGGCGCGCACCTTCGCGCCCAATCCGGTCTTCGCCGGGCTGGCCGGGGCGGCCTTCCGCGCATTGCAGAGCACGCCGGTCTCGGTCCGGATCACCTTCACCGACTGACGACCTTCGCCGCGGCCGCGCAGGCCAGGGTGAGCGCCAGTGGCACGGTCAGCGCCGCGGTCAGTGGGATCACGGCGGTCAGCCAGCCGATCATCGCGGGGCCCGCGAGCAGGCCGAGGTAGCCGATGGTGAAGACGCGGGACATGTCGGTGGCAGCTGTGGTGCCGCCGAGATTGCCCGCGGTGGAGAAGATCTGGGGGACGCCGCCGGCGAGGCCGAGGCCGCACATCGCCCAGCCGAGGAGAGTGAGCGGCAGCCACGGGGAGGCGATGACCACGGCGAATCCGGTTGCGGCGAGCAAGCTTCCGTAGCGGACCATCGCGACGGGGCCGATGGCCGCGCTGATCCGGTCGGCGATGAATCGGCCGAAGGTCATGGTGGCGGAGAAGGCTCCGAACGCGAGGGCGGCACTCGCCTCGGACGTGTCGAGGTGCTCGCGTACCTGCAGCGCGCTCCAGTCGGCCGCTACGCCCTCCGCGAGCAGGAGTACGAACGCGATGCACCCGAGGGCCAGCACTTTTCGTGTGCGCTGACGATGCTCGCTGCGCTGATCGGCGCGGGGCGCGGCCGAGTCGACGGCGCCTGGTTCTGTCGAGTCGGCCACGCCGTGGTGGTCTCGTCGACCCGTGGTTGCCTTTTGGGGGCCGTCGTTGTCGTAATGCTCTGGATACGAAGGGGATTCGGTTCCCTCGCGGCCCAGCAGGCGTGGCACCAGCAACGCGGTGACACACAGTCCGCCGATGCCGGCGCAGAGCAGCGTCACCTGCGGCGCCAGGCCCGCGTGCTGGGCGGCCGCGCCCACCAGTGAACCGGCGAAGGCGCCCGCCGAGAACATCGCATGGAACGCGGACATGATCGGGCGGTGGTACCCACGTTCCACGTGCACCGCCTGCGTGTTCATCGACACGTCGAGGGCACCCATGCCGAATCCGAAGCAGGCCAAGGCGATAGCCAAGGTGACCGGGCCGGTCGCCAGTCCCGGACCGAGGACGGTCACGGAGATGGCCGATGCGGCCAGGGCGACCAGCGTGCGGCTGCCGAACCGGTCGGCGGCCGGACCCGCGAGCCGCATGCCGACGAGCGCGGCGCCCGACATCAGCAACACGAGCACGCTGAGCGTCGAGGGCGAGACCCCGGTCCGGTCGGTGATCGCCGGAATGTGGACCACCCACATGGCCAGCAGAATCCCGTTCAGCGTGAAAGCCGCGAACACCGCGGCCCTGGTCAGGCGAAGACTGTGGTCGATCGTCGCTGAACTCACTGCTTCGACGGTACCGGGCGGTGCCGGGACCTCGTCGCGGATCGCGGTGTGCCTGGTGGATCGAGATCACCAGGCCCTGGTGGGGGCCTGGTGATCAACTGTCCGGTTGCTGCTTACTGCGGAGTCCAGGCTCCGGTGGCGGCGGTCTCCTTGGCGTACTCGGTGAAATCGCGGGCTTCGCGGCCGAGGGCGCGGCGGACACCGTCGGCGGGCGCGGAATTGCGGCCGTCGAGGATGGTGCCGAAGAGGTAGTCGAGCAGGCTGATCGCGTCATCGGGGACCTGGTACTCACTCAGTGCCGCAACGAATTCCGGCCGGGAGACAGGGATGAAGGCGATCTCGCGACCGGTGGCCGCGGCGATCTCGCCGACCGCGTCGGCGAAGCTCAGGGCGCGCGGCCCGGTGAGCTCGTAGAGCTGACCCGCGTGACGTGAGTCGGTGAGCGCGGCCGCCGCCACCTCGGCGATGTCGTCGACGTGCACGAACGGTTCCGGCACATCGCCGTTGGGCAGTGCCACCGCGCCGGCGAGCACGTCGTCGACGAAGGCGCCTTCGCTGAAGTTGTGAGCGAAGAAGGCGCAGCGCACGATGGTCCAGCTCAGACCCGAATTCTGCACGATCTCTTCACATTCCAGCGCTTCGGGCTCGCCGCGCCCCGACAGCAACACCACCGAGCGCACCCCGGCGGACCGGGCGGCGGCGGTGAACGCGCGGATGACGTCCGGAGCGCCGGGCACGGCGAGGTCGGGCTGGAAGGCGAGGTAGACCGAATCGACACCGGCCAGCGCGGGTGCCCAGGTCTCGCGATCGGTCCAGTCGAAGGGGATCTCGGCGGTCCGCGAGCCGTGGCGCACCGGGTGGCCCGCGGCTTCGAGGAGCGCCGCCACCCGGCTGCCGGTCTTGCCGGTAGCGCCAGTGATGAGGGAAAGCTGCTGGTGAGAAGCGGTGTTTGTCATGAGATAAGTACACCGCCGCGCGGGCCGCGGCAACATCGTCGTGCCGCTCACGAACATGCGTAGTCGTCTATTGTGGATTCAGGGTGTGGCGGTGATCTTTTGCCGGGCGTGGCACGTGGTCTGGCCAAAAGACACGGAGAGGCGGAACAGCACAGTGGATGCGTTAGCCGGTCTGCTCGAAGGTCCACGCGCCCGCGGTGCGTTCCTCATGTGTTCGCTGCTGAACCCGCCGTGGTCGCTGCGCGTGCAGGATGAAGCTCCGCTCACGGTGCTCGCGATGATCCGCGGAAAGGCTTGGGTCAGTACGGATTCGATGCCGCCGCGGCAGCTCGCCGCGGGCGATGTCGCGGTTTTCCGTGGGCCGCAGCCGTATACGGTGGCCGACGATCCGGCGACCGAACCTCAGGTCGTCATTCAGCCGGGGCAGGTCACGACGACTCCCGATGGTGAGATCCTGTGTGAGACACTGAGTCTCGGCGTTCGGCAGTGGGGCACCGATCCCGACGGTGAGACGCTGATGGTCACCGGAACCTACGAATCGGCGGGGGCGGTGAGCCGGCGGTTGCTGCGCGCGCTGCCGCAGGTCGCGGTGCTGCCGCGCGGCGAGCTCGATACCCGGCTGCTCGACCTGCTCGTCGACGAGGCGACCAAGGATCTACCCGCGCAGACCGCCGTCCTGGACCGCCTGCTCGACCTGCTGCTCATCGCCTCGCTGCGCGCCTGGTTCGCCCGCGAGGACGCCCCCGCCTGGTACCACGCCTACAGCGACCCGCTGGTCGGCAAGGCTCTGCGCCTGCTCCAGCACAATCCGGCACACCCATGGACGGTGGTGGCCTTGGCCGAGGCAGTCGGAATGTCGCGGGCCGCGCTGGCCCGCCGGTTCACCGAGCTGGTCGGCGAGCCCCCGATGAGCTTCCTGACCGAATGGCGGCTCTCCCTGG
The DNA here is from genome assembly GCF_050320175.1 of Nocardia sp. FBN12. Lineage (GTDB taxonomy): Bacteria > Actinomycetota > Actinomycetes > Mycobacteriales > Mycobacteriaceae > Nocardia. The sequence goes on from NZ_CP190048.1 coordinate 7,264,141, forward strand.
CCGCCGACCTGCTCGCCGAATCGGACGCGACCGTGGAATCCATTGCCCACAAGGTCGGATACGGTAGCGCCTTCGCCCTCAGCACCGCCTTCAAACGGCACTTCGGGGTGAGCCCGCGCGACCATCGGCAGGGGAGCGCGGCATGATGGCCGGATGAGCTATCCCGTCCTATGGCCGATGCCGACCCGGTGGGCCGACAACGACCAGTACGGCCACGTGAACAACGTGACCTACTACTCCTACTTCGACACCGCCGTGAACGCCTGGCTGATGCGCGCCACCGGCACCGACATCACCGCGCTGCCCGCGCTCGGCGTCGTCGCGACGACCTCGTGCAAGTTCCACGGGTCGGTCAGCTTCCCCGATCAGTTGCAGGTGGGGTTGCGGATCGCCCGCCTCGGCAACTCGAGCATCACCTACGATCTGGCGATCTTCCGTGAGGGCGAGGCTGGTCTCGAGCTCGCCGCGACCGGCGAGTTCGTGCACGTCTATGTCGACGCCGACACCCGCAAACCGGTGGCGATCCCCGCGGTGGTGCGCGAGGCGGCCGCGGAGCTCGTCACCGAGTAGCGCTCGGGCCGGGAGCTCAGGAGGCGATTACGCCGACCTCGGGCCACTCGCTGCCGCGACGGGCGCGCAGGATGATCTGGCCCGCGGGCGAGTAGCCCGGTGGTCCGGGGAGGGCGGCGAAGGTGGTTTTGTCGATCACCAGGGACGAGTCCAGTTGTTCCCGGCTCGGTCCCCAGCGGTACTCGACCTCGGTGAGCTCGTCGCGAACCTTCTTGAAATACATCAGTTGTGCCATCGCCGGATCTCCGCGTAGACCTCCGCCGGTCAGCGGATCGTGACCGGCGGCTTGGAGACCATGGTGGCAGGAATCGAGCGATCTCGCCGCTACCTCGCCGAAAATTTCGGGCGCGGTCGGTGCGTGTTCACGCCCGAAGCATGGACTGGAAGCGGCGCATGCCGGAAATCCACCGGTCGTAGTCCGACCCCTTGTTGCGGTACATCTGCAGTACCTCGGGGTGCGGCAGGATCAGGAAATGTTCGGCGGCCATCGCCTCGACCACGGTGTCGGCGACTTCCTCGGGGGAGAGCACCGCGCCCGCGGTCTTCACGGCTTTGATCGCCAGTTCGCCGGCTTCCGGGTTGTCGGGAATGAGCGCGCCGGTGAGCAATTGGGTGTCCACACCCATCGGGCACAGGCAGCTCACGCGAATGCCCTTGTCGCCGTAGGTGACCGAGAGCCATTCGGCGAAGCCGACCGCCGCGTGTTTGGTCACCGAGTAGGGGGCGGAGCCGATTTGGGTGAGCAGGCCCGCCGCGGACGCGGTGGAGACGAAATAGCCGCTGCCGCGCTCCAGCCAGCCGGGGACGAGCAGTTTCGCGGCCCGGACATGGGCCATCACGTTCACGTCGATGGTGGCGGCCCACTGCGCTTCGGTGCTGTCGAGGCCGGGACCGCCGCCGATGCCGGCATTCGCGAAATACAGGTCCACCGGGCCGAATTCGCGTTCGGCGGTCGCGATCAAGTCCGCCACGACCTGCTCGTCGGCCACATCGCCACCGACCGCGACCGCCTTGTCGCCGAGGTCGGCCACGACCTTCGCCGCGCTGTCCGCGTCGAGATCGGCGACGACGACCCGTGCGTCGCCGGCGACGAGACGATAAGCGAGTGCGGCACCGATACCCGCGCCCGCACCGGTGACGATCGCGACCTTGCCTGCTATCTCCATCCCCGCAGCTTATATTTTTGGAGCGCTGGCGCGCTCGAGTTCGCGCCCCCGGCGGTCCCGTCGATCAGGTGCCGTTGCTTGCTCCTTCGTCGCCTACGCAACGGCACCTGATCGACGGGACGGGCGCGAACCGCCGACTTCGTCGGCGATCCCTCCTCGGGGTCGGGATGTGCGGGGCTGGGGATGTGGTGGAGGCCGCGGTTACGGGCGGTACTGGTTGTGTCGGCTTGCGGTCGGTGTGTGCTCGGTCGGCAGGACGAGGCCGGCGCCACGCATTACCCAGTGCTGTGCCGCCGCGATGGGCCGGGGGCGATCGAGATCAGATCGCGGCGGCGGGTTTCGGGGTGGTGGTGGTGGTCGTCGGTGCGTCGTCGGTCGCGCTTGGTTCCGTCGCGGGCGGTTTGACGATCGCGGCGCGGGCCATGGCGCCGAGCGGGGTGTGGTTGAAGGCCAGGTTCAGCAGGAACGCGGTGGCCGCGCCGAGGGTGACGCCGGAGTCGAGCAGGATCTGCGCGGAGGTGGGGAACTTGTCGAACATGTCCTTGGTGAAGACCGGCAGCAGGCCGATACCGATCGCGGTGGCGGCGACGGTCGCGTTGACCCGGTCCGTCAGATCAGCTTTCAGCAGCGTGGTGACGCCGACGACCGCGACCGTCGCGAACAGCACCAGCCCCACACCGCCGACCACCGGCTTCGGAATCACCGCGACCACCTCACCGATGCGTGGCACCAGCCCGAGCACCACCAGGATCGCCCCGCTCACCGCGGTCACATACCGGCTGTAGACCCTGGTCGTGGCGACCGCGCCGACATTCTGATTGAAGATCGTGTCGACGAACGCGGTGAAGACGCCGCCGAGCACGCCCGACAGACCGTCGCCGACCAGACCGCGCGCGAGATCGCCCTTGCCGAGCGGTTTGCCGGTGATCTCGCTGATCGCCAGCATGCTCGCGGTCGACTCGGCGAACACCACGGCCATCACGATGCTCATCGCCACCACCGCGGTCACCGGGAACTGCGGCGACCCGAAGTGGAACGGTTGCGGAATGCCGATCCAGTCGGCGGTGCCGACGCCCGCCGTCGTGATCAGGCCCATCGGCAGCGCGATCACGATGCCCGCGATCAGCGCGATCAGCACACCGAGCTGCGACCACACCCCGCGCCCGATGCAGACGAACGCGACCGCGATCAGCACCACCACGGCAGCCAGTCCGATATTCGACGGCGCGGCGAAACTCGGCGACTTCGGATCGGTCCCGATGATCAGGCCCCCGGCGACCCCGATCAGCGATACCCCCACCACGGTCAGCACGGTCCCGGTGACCAGCGGCGGGAAGAACCGCACCACCCGCGCGAACGGCCACGCCAGCGCGACACCGACCACACCACCGATCAGCATCGACCCGTACACAGCCTCGAGGCCGTACTCCTTGGCGATCAGGATCATCGGGTTGAGCCCGACGAACGTGGCACCACACACGATCGGCAACCGCGCACCGGCCAGCTTGCCCACACCGAGACTCTGTACCAGCGTGATGATGCCCGCGACCAGCAGATCAGCACTGATCAACAGCCCGATCGTGGCCCGGTCCAGCCCCGCGGCCGCACCGAAGACCAACGGCACGGTGATGCAACCGGTGTACATGATCAGGACGTGCTGAACGCCGAACGCCAGTTGCCGCGCGAACGGCAGCCGGGTGTCGACGGGATGTGCCTCACTCATACAACAGGTTGTAGCCCCCGTTTTTTACCGCGAGTGCGCGTTGTGTTTCGTCGGCGTTGCGGGTCGGATATATCGGTCGGAACGCCGCTCAGATGCGGCTGAGCAGCGTCAATGGATCTTCGAGGAAGCCGGCGGTGGTGGCGAGGAAGCGGGCGCCGAGTTCGCCGTCGATCATGCGGTGGTCGAAGCTGAGGCCGAGGGTGGTGACCCAGCGGACGGCCAGCTCGTCGCGGAACACCCAGGGGCGCTTGCGGATCGAGCCGATGCACAGGATGGCCGCCTCGCCCGGATTCACCAGCGGGACACCGGAATCCACGCCGAAGACACCGACGTTGGTGAGGGTGAAGGTGCCACCACGCAGGTCGTTGGGGGTGGCATTGCCGGACCGGGCCGTATCGGCCGCCCAGCTGATCTCGCGGCACAGTTCACGCAGGCTCAGTGACTGCGCCTCCTTGAGATTGGGCACCATCAGCCCACGATCCGAGGCCACCGCGATGCCCAGATTCACATAGTGCTTGGTGACGATCTCCTGATTCTGCTCATCCCAGGAGGTGTTGATGCCCGGATATTCCGCGATCGCCGCCAGTGTCGCTTTGGCGACCAGCGCCAGCGGGGTGAGCGTGAGGCCCTCGAAAGACTTGGTGGTGCGCAGATGGTCGAGCAGTTCCATCGAAGCGGTGCAGTCGACGGTGACGAAGGTGCTGGCCTGCGGAATCGTGCGTGAGCTGGCCTGCATCGCGGCGGCGGTGCGTTTGCGGATGCCCGCGATGGGGGTGCGTTCTTCGCGGGCGGTCGGCTCGATCAGGCCGTCGGCGTCGGTGGCATGGCCGTTCGACGGCGTCGGCGCGATGGCACCGAGGCGGGCGGGGGTGCGTGGCTGCGTCACCGGCACGGCCGAGCGCACGTCTTCGACGGTGACCGCGCCCTCCGGCCCCGAACCCGCGACGAACCACAGATCGATGCCGAGTTCCTTGGCCAACTTACGGGCCGCCGGGGTCGCGGCGGCACGATGCGTGCTCGGTGTGTTCGAAGCCATCGACGGTGTCGATTTCTTTCGCCGCGAGGTGGATTCGGCCTCGGGGCCGTAGCCGACCAGCACATTCGTGCGCGGCTCGGCGGCAGGCGGTGCACTCACCTCGAGATCGTTGCGCACCCGGATCAGCGGCGCGCCGACCGGTACGGTGTCGCCGGGCTGTGCCAGCAATTCGACCACCACCCCCGAGAACGGCGACGGCAGCGCCACCACCGCCTTCGCGGTCTCCACCTCGGCGATGGTCTGGTTCAGTTCCACCGTGTCGCCGACCGCGACGGCCCAGGACACCAGGTCGCCGTCGGCCAGGCCCTCACCCAGGTCGGGCAGGCGGAATTCGAGAACATGACCGTCGTCGCTGGCGGCTGGTTCCGGCACGAGGGCACCTTTCATCACGCGGCTAGACAGCGGTCGACCGCCGCCAGAATGCGGTCGGGGTCGGGCAGGTGGTGCTTTTCGAGCTTAGCCGGGGGGTAGGGGATGTCGTAGCCACCGACGCGCAGCACCGGCGCCTCGAGGTGATAGAAGCAGCGTTCGGTGACCCGGGCGGCGATCTCGGCGCCCAGCCCGGCGAACACGGGCGCCTCGTGCACGATGACCAGCCTGCCGGTCTTTTCCACCGATTCCGCGATCGTGTCGACGTCGATCGGCGAGAGACTGCGCAGGTCGATCACCTCGATCGAATGTCCTTCCTCGGCAGCGATCTTCGCCGCGGTGAGCGCGGTGGCGACGGTGCCGCCGTAGGCGACCACGGTGGCATCGGCGCCGCGGGTGCAGACCCTGGCCTTGTGCAGTGGCAGATCCGGTTCGCCTTCGAAATCTACGTCGGCCTTGTCCCAATAGCGACGTTTCGGTTCGAAGAAGATCACCGGGTCGTCCAGTGCGATGGCCTGGCGAATCATCGAATACGCGTCGGCGGGCGTGCTCGGTGCGACAACGCGAAGGCCCGCGGTGTGCGCGAAATACACCTCCGGTGATTCGGAATGGTGCTCGACCGCGCCGATGCCACCGCCGAACGGAATGCGGATTGTCAACGGGGCCTTCACTTTTCCGCCGGTACGGTTGTGGATCTTGGCGACCTGGGAGACGATCTGGTCGAACGCCGGATACACGAAACCGTCGAACTGGATCTCCACCACCGGTCGGTAGCCACGCAGCGCCATCCCGAAAGCCGTTCCGACGATGCCGGATTCGGCCAGTGGTGTGTCGATGACGCGGTTGTCGCCGAAATCCTTCTGCAGCGTGTCGGTCACGCGGAACACACCACCGAGCCGACCGATGTCCTCGCCGAGCAAGACGACCTTGGTGTCGTCTTCCATCGCGTTGCGCAGGCCGGTGTTGAGGGCGGCGGCGAAGGTGGTGATCATGACTGCGCTCCTTCGGCGAGGTAGGCCGAGAACTGTTGGCGCTCTTCGGTCATCAATGGGTGCTCGGTCGCGTAGACGTTGTCGAACATCCGCTCCGGGTCGGGGTCGGGCATGTCGATCGTCGCGGTGCGTAGGCGGCGGGCGACGTCGTCGGCGGCGTCGGTGACCTGCTGGGTGAACTCGGCGGAGAGATCGCCTTCGCGTTCGAGGAGCAGGCGCACGCGTTCGATGGGGTCACGTTGCGCCCAGTACTCGGTGTCGGCGGCGGTGCGGTAGCGGGTCGGGTCGTCGGCGGTGGTGTGCGGGCCCATCCGGTAGGTCATCGCCTCGATGAAGGAGGGGCCGCCGCCGGTGCGGGCGCGTTCGACGGCCTGGCGGGTGACGGCAAGGACGGCGAGCACATCGTTGCCGTCGACCTGCACGCCCGGAATCCCGTAGCCGTCGGCCCGGCGCACCAGTGGGGTATGACTCTGCACGGCGACCGGTTCGCTGATCGCCCACTGATTGTTCTGGCAGAAGAACACGACTGGCGCGCTCCACGCCGCGGCGAATCCGAGTGCCTCGGCGATATCGCCCTGACTCGTCGCGCCGTCCCCGAAATAGGCGATGGTGGCGATATCGGCGCCGTCGAGGTGGGCGGCGTAGGCGTAGCCGGTGGCGTGCAGGCCCTGGGAGCCGACGACGATATTGGCATTGGTCATCTTGACCTCGTCCGGGTCCCAGCAGTGGTGGGCGACGCCGCGCCACAGGGCGGTGAGCTGCTCGGGCGGGACGCCGCGGCAGTAGGCGACGGCGGTTTCGCGGTAGGAGCCGAAGACGTAGTCATCGGGGTGCAGCGCGTGCGCAGAGCCGACCTGCGCGGCTTCCTGTCCGAGTAGCGGCGGCCACAATCCGAGCTGGCCCTGGCGCTGCAACGCGGTGGCTTCGACGTCGATCCGGCGGGTGATCACCATGTCCCGATAGAGCTGCCGCAATCGCTCGGCATCGACATCGGCGACCAGTGCGCCGTGCTCTTTGTCGAACACCCGACGGCCGTCGGGCTGCACCAGCTGGACCGGGTAGGTCTGCTTCTGCGACATCGTGACCGCCTCCTCGCCACCGGGCCTTGTGGGCCGATGAAGGTACGCCACTCCGCTGAGTGCGATGTGTATCACTCAGCATCCACGATTACGCGGGGTGCGCAAGCGAGGCACGCGCATCTGAGCAGAATGCATGATCTGCGGGGGGTCGACGCTGCCATACTGCGTTGTATGACAAGTCGCGAACCCGACGCTGTGACGCTCGATGCCACCGACGCGCGGCTACTGCGCGAGTTGATCGCCACCCCGCGCGCCACCGGCGTGGAACTCGCGGCGCGCCTCGGCCTGTCGCGCAACACCGTGCAGGCGCGCCTGGCCCGCTGGGACAGCGGTGGCGTACTCGGCAGCTTCGAACGCAGAGTGGAACCTCGCGCCCTCGGCTACCCGCTGGCAGCGTTCGTCGCGGTCGTCGTCGACCAGCACCGACTCGACGCCGTCGTCGAGGACCTGGCCGACGTCCCCGAGGTCACCGAGGTCTGCGGCATGACCGGCGCCACCGACCTCACCGTCCGCATCGTCGCCCGCGACGCCGACGACCTCTACCGCATCGCGGGCCGAATCCTGAAGATCCCCGGCGTCGAACGCACCAACATGGCCCTGGTCATGCGCGAACTCGTCGGTCCGCGCACGGGCCCTCTCCTCGACCGACTGGCCGGCCCGAGCTGAAGTCGCGCCAACGATGAATCCAGTCGGCGGTTCGAGTCGGGTCGGACCGACCGGACTGCGCCAGGCGATAGCGGTGCACCGGGCCGGTGAGACCGCTGACCGCGTACCGAAAGCGGCCGGTCAGGTGCCGGTCGGGAGGAACCGGCGAACGACGAGCCCGGCGACCAGCGCCCAGAAGGCGCCGCCGATGCCGAACAGGGTGGTGCCGGAGGCCGCTACGAGGAAAGTGACGAGGGCTGCCATGCGGTGGGCTGGGTCGCTGAGGGCGCCGGTCAGGGCGGCGGCGAGGGTGGCGAGCAGTGCCAGGCCCGCGACGGTTTCGATGGTGCCCGCCGGGGCCGCGGCGATGAGGGTGACCAGGGCGGCGGAGGCGAGGCCGAGGATGAGGTAGCTCGCGCCAGCGGTGGCTGCGGCGATCCAGCGGCGTTTGGGGTCGGGGCTGGCGGCCGGCGCTGCGGCGAGGGCCGCGCTGATGGCGGCGAGATTGATCGCGTGGCCGCCCGCTGCCGCGCCGAGGATGGTGCCGATGCCGGTGACGAGCATGGCCGGGCGCCAGGGGACCTGGAAGTCGAACGAGCGCATCACCGCGACGCCGGGGATGTTCTGGGAGGCCATGGTGACGATGTAGAGCGGGATCGCGATGCCGATGATGGCCTGCCAATGCCACTGGGGCGCAGTCCATTCCACCGTCGGTACCATGGCGGACAGGTCGAGGTGCCGGTCGTTGACGGCGATGTCGATGCCGGTGCCGACGGCTGCCGTCGCGAAGGCGACGAGCACTGCCCACTTGGGTGCGAACCGTTGCAGCACCAGCCACACCACGATGACCGGCACCACCACGGCGGGTGAGGTGCGCAGTGCCTGCACCGGGGCCAGACACAGCGGCACGAGCACACCGGCCAGCATCGCCTGCGCGATCGGCACGGGGATCGCGGCGACCAGCGAGCCGAGCCGTTGCCACAGCCCGGTGATCACGATCAGCACGCCGGTCACCACGAAGGCCGCGACCGCGCCCGGCCAGCCACCGGCCACCAACCCGGTGCTCGCGAGCAGCGCAGCGCCGGGCGTGGACCAGGCCAGGGTGATCGGTATCCGGTACCGGAAACTCAGCAACAGAATGCCGATGCCCTGCGTGAAGCACAGGATCAGCAACCCCGACGCGGCCTGCGCCGGGCTCGCCCCTACCGCGCGCAAACCACTCAGCACCACCGCGAACGAACTCGTGAAGCCGACCAGTGCGGTGATCGCTCCCGCCCCGAGCGGCTGCGCGATACCCGCCGGTTTCTCGGCGGCATCGGCGGAAGTGGTGGAGACCTGCGACATTGTGCAGATATTGCCCGACCGATCCGAAGCCGTCGCCTGCCAGTCTTGCGAAACTGGACTGATTCGTGCGATCCGCAGGCCAGTCCAGTTGCGCGACCGGCCCGTGAATGTCGCCACTCTCCCGGTCGGCGATGCCTCGCAACACTGCCGGATGATCAGTGGCTGGGCGAGGAGGCGCGTTCCGGTGTCGAGGGGGTGCCCTCGGCCTCGGGGCCGTCCGCCGGTCGCACCGTGCCCCGGCCTGCCACCAGCGCCACGGCCGTCTGGGCCGCCGCAGCGACGCACATCAGCGTGAGCGGCGCCTTCCAGTCCGAACCGACGGTGTGCAGCAGCCCGAAGACCACCGGCCCGACGGCGGCCAGCAGATAGCCGACCGACTGGGCCATCGCCGACAGCGCGCCCGCCGAGGTGGCGTCCTTGGCCCGCATGCTCATGAAGGCCAGCGCGAGCACCAGACAGGCTCCGCCGCCCAGGCCGAGGACCACGCTCCACAGCAGGGCCAAGCCCGGTGCGAAGAACAGTCCGATATAGCCGAGGAGCATGATCGCGGAGCACCCCGTCGCCAGCGCCCGCTGGTCGCGCGCCCACCGCAGCGCACCGGGCACCGCCAGGCTGGTCAGCACCGCGATCGCCTGGAACAGGAACAGCAGCCAGCCCGCCGCCGCGGCGCTGAGGCCGTTGTCCTGGAACACCTGCGGCAGCCAGGTCACGACGACGTAGAAGCCCAGCGACTGCAGCCCCATGAACGCCGTGACCGCCCACGCCAGCCCCGAGTGCCAGGGCAGCCGGTGCCCGCGAACCGCCTGCGGGGAGGTCTGCCCGGTCCGTATCTGGGGCAGCCACACCAGGAAGGCCACCACCGCGATCAGCCCCCACCAGCCAAGGGCGGTGTGCCAGCCGCCAGGGGCGACCTCGCTGATCGGCACCGCAACGCCGGAAGCGATGGCGGCGACACCGCCCATCACGGTGGCGTAGGCGCTGGTCAGCAGACCCACCTTGGTGGGGAAGTCGCGCTTGATGAGACTCGGCAGCAGCACGTTGCCCACGGCGATGCCCGCACCGATCAGTGCGGTTCCCGCGAACAGCCCGACGGCCGTCGGCAGCCAGCGCACCGCGATTCCCACGGTCAGTACCACCAACGCACCCCCGAGGAGCCGTTCGGCTCCCCACCGCGTGGCCATGCGCGGCACCATCGGGGACAGCGCCGCGAACGCCAGCAACGGCAGTGTGTTCAGCAGGCCCGCCGCGCTCGGTGCCAGTCCGAGGTCCGCCTGCACCTGGTCCAGCAACGGCCCGACGCCGGTCAGACTCGCCCGCAGATTGGCCGCCACTACGAGCAGCCCGAACGCCAGCAACGCCTGACCGGAGCGCCGCGTCGACATGTTCTCCATGCCGAACATCATCGAGCGACAGCCGGCGAACAACGAGGCCGTATCTTGGCTAGCCCCCGGAGGGTCACCCTCCGCAAGGTCTTCCCCGCCTGGCCGTCAACTCGCCCGGTACCTTGGCCTCATGGGGACTCCGTTGGGGAATTTCATCCGGGCCAAGCGGGACAGCATCCAGCCGGAATCCCTCGGGCTTCCGGAACGGGGCCGGCGGCGGTCACCCGGTCTGCGCCGGCTGGAGCTCGCCACCGGGGCGGGCATCAGCGTCGAGTATCTGACTCGCATCGAGCAGGGGCGCGACCGCAATCCCTCACCGACGGTCGTCAACTCGCTCGCCGAGGCCCTCGGCCTCGACCCCTCCGAGCGCAACCACCTGCGCTACCTCGCGAAGATCACCGGCGGTGAGTGCGCCGTGCAGATCCGGCCCGTACCGCCGTCCCGGCAGGTACGGCCTTCCGTGCTGCGGACGCTGCGCCTCCTCGAACCCGGTGTCGCCATCGTGACCAATCGGCTGGGCGACATCCTGGCCCGTACCAGTGGCTTCCAGTCGGTCACCAGGGGAACGGGGCTGCTCGACGTCGCCCAGCCGAACCTCAACCGCTATCTGTTCACCGACCCCCGTGCCCGGTCGTTCTTCGTCGACTGGGACGACGTCGCGGACGAGCAGGCCTTCGACCTGTGGCAGGCGCCGTCGCTGGAGAACCTGGAGTGGCTCACCGCCGAGCTCGCCCCCATCGCCGGACCGGAGTTCACCGGCCGCCTGTACAGCCGGGTGATTCCGCGCCGCGGCACGCTCCGGCTCAGCCACCCGGACGGACACCAGCTCCGGCTGGTGCGTGAGACGCTCGAACTGGCCTCGGACACCCAGCAGTTGGTCGTCTTCCTCCCGGCGGACGACCAGACGACCGAAGCCATCGCCGAGCTCCAGCACGAGTCCCACGACCCGCTCAGGTCCTTTTCGTAGCCGCGCTGCCCCGCCGTTCCGCCCTCGGGCCTCGTCCCTTGTGCCTCGAGTACAGTGTCGGCAACGGTTTCGCAGGCGGGGGCTTCGATGGGAGTGGGTTTGGGCGCGGTGTTGATCTCCTCGGCTGTGCTTCGGAAAGAGCTGGCGGACAAGAAGATCCATCTGCTCGATGTGCGGTGGGCGCTCGGTGATCCGAACGGACCGCAGCACTATCTCGACGGGCATATCCCGGGCGCGGTCTTCGTCGACCTGGAGACCGAACTCGCCGCGGCTCCCTCACCCGCGCGTGGCCGCCACCCGCTCCCCGATCCGGGAACCTTCGAGAAGTGCGCGCGCAGTTGGGGATTGAGTGCAGGCGAACCCGTGGTGGTCTACGACGCGACCGGCGGCACGGCGGCCGCGAGGGCGTGGTGGCTGCTGCGCTGGGCAGGTGTGGACGACGTGCGCATCCTCGACGGCGGGCTGCCCGCTTGGCTCGCGGCCGGTGGGGATCTAGCGACCGGCGCCGAACCGGATCCGGTCGGCGGCGACCTGGTGGTGCGACCCGGCGGGCTGCCGGTGATCGACGCCGACGCCACGGCGAAATGGTCTGGTGTGCTGCTCGATGCGCGCGCTGGTGAGCGGTACCGCGGCGAGGTCGAACCGATCGATCCACGCCCCGGACATATCCCTGGTGCCGTCAGCGCGCCGACTGCCGAAAATCTGGATGGCACAGGGCATTTCCGAAGTGTCGATGACCTTCGCGCGCGCTTCGCGGGATTCGGTGCGGGCCCGGTCGCCGTGTACTGCGGATCCGGCGTCACCGCCGCCCACCAGATCGCGGCCCTCGCCGTCGCGGGCATCGACGCCGCGCTCTACCCGGGTTCGTACTCGCAGTGGTCGAACGACCCGAAGCGGGCTGTGGCGACCGGAGAGTAGGCGCTGCTGGGAGTTCGCCAACGACCGCGTCAGTGGTGTGGCGGCACCGGCTCGGACCAGCTGCGGGCACACCCGGGCTCACGGGCACCCGCGGGCGACGTCGTGGAGGGTGGCGTTGTCGGCGGCGGTGATCGGGAGGTCGTAGTCGACGGCGACGGTGAGGTACTTGGCTGCGTAGAAGCAGTGGTTGGCGCGGGCCGGGGGTAGCCAGGCGGCGGGGGTGTCGTCGCCCTTGGCTTGGTTGGTGGCGGCGCCGGTCGCGAGGAGATTCACCGCGAGGTCGTTGGCGAAGCGGCGGCGTTTGTCCGGGGTCCACGAAGCGGCGCCCATGTCCCAGGCGGCGGCCAGCGGGTAGACGTGGTCGATCTGGATGCGGCCGCCGTCCGACTTGGTGAAGTCGATGTCGGTTCCCGTGTAGGGGTCGGTGAGGATCCCCGCGACGACCACGCAGCGGCCGCGATGCACTACCTCGCGCAATTGCATCGCCAGGACGTTGTTGCGGGTGTCGCAGCCGTCGTGGCTGCCGGGGGCATCGGAGTCGTCGGTCCAGGCCGGTCCGAACACGCAGGCCTGGCCCGCCTTGCAGCCACGTTCGTAACCGCCGGGGTGGGGTCGCGACGCGATGACACGCACCTTGTCGAGCAGGGCCGTCACCTGCGCGCGCGTCGGACTTCCCGGTGCGGGAGCGACCGGCTCATCCAGCCCGATCACCCCGCACCCGGCAGTCGCGAGCGCCACGACGAGCAACCACGCCAGTTTCCGCATACCTGCAGGTTGTAGCCGCAGGCACCGACAACAATGGCCGCAGGCAGGAACAAGGCCCGCCTGCGCCGGCGCGGCGGCCTATAACCAGGCGCGGGCCAGCAGGTCGTCGGCTTCCAGGTCCGCGGTGCGGGGTGGGAAGCGGGTCGCGGCGATCGAGGAGATGTGGGCGCCGTCGTGGCCGACCAGCCAGGAGCCGCCGCGCTCTTCGCATTCGGCGATCTTGGCGAAGACGGTGAGTAGGAAGGTGATGGATTCCCGCGGGTCGATGGTGTGGGCCAGGCGCTGGGATTCGCCCGGTCGCGACAGATCGAGCCAGACGCCTGCTTGACCGTCCAGGCGCATGCCGAGGATTTTCGTAGTGTCGATGAAGGTGAACTTGCGCCGTTCCCATGGGGTGTTGGGGGTGTAGCTCTGCTCGAGTACCTGGAGCAGAATCGTCATCGTTTCCCTCCGCACGAATTACAAGGGGGTCATCGGCCGAACCGGATCGAGCCGGTTCGCCTGGGTGTGTATGGAGTTGTCGCCGGTGGGTGTTCCGGCCCGTGACCAGGGGTTATTTCAGTATGTTCTCGTTGCGGCGAGAAATCCAGGGGTATGGCGGCCGCGATCGATGTCGGTGCCGCCTGCTTGGATGGGACCCATGCTGCACGGTCTGTGGTCCCCCGAATCGGGCCTACTGCTGTGGCACGACGCGGACCCGGTCGCCGTGGGGTCGGTACTTGGCGACATCTTGGACCGCGCCAGGTTCCGGCATCGCGCCCAGGTGCTTGTCGTCGATGCCGCGGGTCAGCCGGCGACCGCCGAGGTTCGCGCGCACGCGCTCGCGCCACCGACGGCGGCCGTTGTGCTGCGCAGCAGGCTCCCGCGCGAGCACATCTCCGGCGATCTGCGGTTCCTCGCGCACGTCGCGCGCGGTATCGAACGGTGGGTACGGGCCGGCCGGGTCGTGCCGCAGATCGAGCGGGCCGACGGCCAGTGGTGGGTGCGCTGGCGGCTGGTCGGCGGCCAACGTCAACGAGCGTGGCTGGCCGAGCTGGCCGCCGCGATGCCACCGGCGCTGCGGGTCGCCGGTCCGCCCGCCGCCGTGCTCGAGGATCTGTGCAACCACCTCACCGATCCGATCGCTCGCGAATACCTCACCCATCGCACGATGACGCACCCGCTGCTTGCCGCGTTGATCGCCGATACTCCGTTGGACGTCGGCTCCTACCGCCTGTCCGAAACGCTGTCGCAGTGGCGGGAAGGCTATGCCGCCGACGAACCGGAACTCGTGCTTCGCCTGTGTGAACCCGACGGTGAGTTCGGCACCGCCGACGAATCGGTGGCGCTGTGGCGGCTGCAGGTCTGTCTGCGCCCGGTCGACGACGCGCCGAAACCGGTTGTCTTCGAAGATGATCCAGTGCTCGTACGCACGGCGGCGGAGAAGCTCGGCCAAGCGCGTAAGGCCTACCCGCGCCTACGCGACCTGCCCACCGATCCGCGCGGTCTCGACCTGCTGCTACCCACCGAGGTCGTCGCCGATCTGGTGGCCCACGGCGCACATGCCTTGCAGGAAGCCGGAATCCGGCTGCTGCTGCCGCGTGCCTGGAACATCGCCGAACCGAGCATGCGGTTGCGCGTGAGCAGCCCCGCCGCCGCCGAATCCACGGTCGGGCTGAGCGGATTGCTCTCCTACCGTTGGGAATTGGCGCTCGGTGACCTGGTACTCACACCGGCCGAGATGGAACGGCTGATCAGCAGCAAGTCGGATCTGGTCCAGTTGCGCGGCGAGTGGGTGCAGGCCGACCATCGAGCGCTGGCCGCCGCCGCCCGCTACGTCGCCCAGCACGCCGACGACAGCCCGATCACCCTGGCCGACATGATCGGCGAACTCGCCACCGAGCGGGTCGACAACGTCCCGGTCACCGAGGTCACCGCCGACGGGTGGGCGGCCGAATTGTTCGCCAGGGAAGGCGAACCCGAGCCGGTCGCGATACCGGTCGGCCTGAAAGCCCAGCTCCGCCCCTATCAGGAACGCGGCCTGAGCTGGCTGGCCACGATGAGCAGGCTGAACTGCGGCGCGATCCTGGCCGACGACATGGGCTTGGGCAAGACCGTGCAGGTGCTGGCGCTCCTGGCCCACGAACGCGAAGCCGCGGAGGCTGGGGCCGGTGTCGGGCCGACATTGCTGGTGTGTCCGATGTCGGTGGTGGGCAACTGGCAGCGGGAAGCGCAGCGGTTCACGCCGGATCTGCGGGTGCTGGTCCACCATGGCCCGAGCCGGCTGACCGGCGCGGAATTCGCTGCCGCGGTGCGGGATTGCGACCTGGTCGTCACGACCTACGCCCTGCTGGCACGCGACGTCACCCTGCTGAGCGAACAGCAGTGGGAGCGGATCGTGCTCGACGAAGCCCAGCACATCAAGAACGCGGTGACCAGGCAGGCGCGCGCGGCCAGGGCCCTCACTGCTCGACATCGGTTGGCGCTCACCGGAACTCCGGTCGAGAACCGCCTGGAGGAATTGCGCGCCCTGTTCGACTTCGCCATGCCGAAACTGCTCGGCAGCCCGCAATCGTTCCGCGCCAAGTTCGCGGTGCCGATCGAACGCGAACGCGACCAGCAAGCCATCGACAGGCTGCGCTTGATCACCGACCCGTTCGTGCTGCGCAGGCTCAAAACCGATCCGACGGTGATCAGCGACCTGCCGGAGAAGCTGGAGATGACGGTGCGGGCCAACCTCACCGTCGAACAGGCCGCCCTCTATCAGGCCGTCGTCGACGACATGCTGGAGAAGCTCGAAGACGCGAAAGGCATGGCGCGCAAGGGTGCTGTGCTCGGCGCGCTGACCAGGCTCAAACAGGTCTGCAACCACCCCGCGCACTACCTGGGCGACGGCTCGCCGATCCTGCGCCGCGGCGGTCACCGCTCCGGCAAGCTGGCGCTGGTGGAGGACGTGCTCGACGCGGTCCAGGCCGACGGCGAGAAAGCCCTGCTCTTCACCCAGTTCCGCGAATTCGGCGACCTGATCCTGCCCTACCTCACCGAACGCTTCGGCGCCCCGATCCCGTTCCTGCACGGCGGCGTGACCAAGCAGCGCCGCGACGACATGGTGACCAGCTTCCAGGGCGAGAACGGCCCGCCGCTGATGCTGCTCTCACTCAAGGCGGGCGGCACCGGCCTCAACCTCACCGCCGCCAATCACGTGATCCATCTCGATCGCTGGTGGAATCCGGCCGTCGAGAACCAGGCCACCGACCGCGCGTTCCGGATCGGCCAGCAGCGCGCGGTGCAGGTCCGCAAGCTGGTGTGCGTCGACACCATCGAGGAGCGGATCGGCGAAATGATCAACGGGAAAAAGCAATTGGCCGATCTGGCGGTCGGCGCGGGGGAGAACTGGATCACCGAGATGAGCACCGACGAGCTGCGTGAGCTGTTCACCCTCGGTGCCGAGGCGGTGGGTGACTGATGACCGACTTCAGTCAGTTCGGTCCGCGTAAGCCGGTCCGCGGCGGCGCCAAGGCGCGCGGCGGGTTCGGGCGAACCTGGTGGGGCAAGGCGCTGCTCGACGCGGTGGAGAAGGTGGCCGACGCGGGCAGGCTCTCGCGTGGTCGCACCTACGCCAGGGCCGGGCAGGTGGTGAACTACCGGATCGAACGCGGCGCGGTGACCGCGGAGGTGCAGGGCAGCCAGCCGAGCCCGTTCACCTCGGTGCTGTCGATCCGCCCGCTGCGCGACGAAGAGGTCGAACTGCTGCTGGCCGAGATCAGACAGGCGCCCGGCATGCTCGCCGAGATCGCCTCGGGCGCGCTCCCACCCGCGCTCGGGCCGCACCTGCTGCCGACCACCGCCTCGGAACTGGACTTCACCTGCAGCTGTCCGGACATGGGCTGGCCGTGCAAGCACGTCGCCGCGGTCTGCTACTTGCTCGCCGAACGTCTGGACGAACAGCCCAGCGAAATCCTCACCCTGCGCGGCCTCGACCTCGAGACTCTCATCGGCGGCGTCGAGAAGTCCACGCGCACCGCCGATTCCGACGACCCCTACGGTGACGACCTGGCCCTGCCCGAGCTGCCACGGATCGAATTCCACGCCGTCATCGACGACCTCGACGCGATCCCGCTGCGCCGCGCGCTGCGGATGTCCGCCGAGGACGAACCGACCGCGGCAACCGGACTGCGCGAATTACGTTCGCTCTATGCCGAATTCGACAGCTGAGTCTCGCTGGCTGCCGCGGCGGACGATGTGGAAGAACTCGTCGGTCCGGTCGGTGCCGCCCGTCCACCGACACCGGCGCGGGTGCGCGGCGATTCAGGTGGTCGGCTCGATCCGGTAGAACCGGACGGCGTTGCCGCCGAACGCCTTCCGCAGGTCATCGGTGCTCGCCCCCGCGTCGCTCAGCCCGGTGGCCACCGCCTCGACGGCCCCGACGATGCTGGTGATCGGCTTGTCGACCGGAAAGTTCGACCCCCAGATCAGCCGGTCGGCGCCGAACACCGTCAGCGCGTGCGCCAGCAGCGGACCCACCCGCCCGAGCAGTGTCGGCACGGGCGTCGAGGTGCCACGTGGTGGTACCGGATGCCCGAGTACCGGCATCATCAGTCCGCTCACTTTGGCGAGCACGTTCGGTTGCGCGGCCAGATCGGTGACATCGTCGCGCCACCGATCGAACAGCACCTGCCGCTGCCTGGCGGTGTGCCCGGTGTCTTTGCCGACCGGCCCGAAGATCCCCGCGGGCGTGCCGAGATGGTCGAGCACGATCGGCACCTCGGGGAACCGTTCGGCCAGCGCCGTCACATCGGGCAGCTGCCCCGAATACACCCACGCCTCGAACGAGAGCCCACGCTCGGCGAGCTGCCCGAAGCCGTCGACGAACGCCGGGGCCGTGAGCGCGCCGTCGTGCGCGGTGAAGGACTTCACGGCTGGATCGGGGTGGTAGGCGACCATCGCCCGGATACCGTGGAACAGCGGCGACGCGGACTGATGCGCATCGAGCACCGCACCGAAATCGGCCGCGGCGGGGTCGGCCGCGCCGATGATGGTGGCCAAGGTGGGTGTGTCCACGCCGAACGGCAGGCTCGCCACCCACCGCGTCTCGTCGGGCTTCCAGCCCGTCCACTCCGCTTCGATTTCCACCACCGATTCGACCGGCGTGTTTCCCAGGTCCGCGCGATAGTCGGCGGGCAGATAAGGCTGAAGGTAGGCAGTGGGGTCGCCGACGAATTCACGGTCGCGGCGCGGCGCCAGCTTCGCCGCGATATCGACCGGCACTGGCAGATAGCGCATCAGTTTCGCCATCCTGCTGAACTCGCGTGGCGTGGCGTGCGGATCCCACTGGTGAATATGGGCATCGATGATGTCGAAGTCGGTCAGATCCATGCTGTGCGTCCCATCGCCGCCGCCGACAAAGCTCTCGGCGATTGTCACACGCCAGCGGCGGCGAGCGACGGATTACGCTGCTCAAACAGTGCGCCGATATTGCCCACCCACGGCGAAGAAAGTATCGGTGACCTGCTGCAATGTGCAGACGCGCGCCGCGTCCATGAGCACATCGAAAATATTGCCGTCGGTATGCGCCACCTCGGTGAGCCGGGCCAGCGCGCGATGCGATTGTTCGGCGTGCCCGGCCTGGAAACTGTGCAGCCGGTCCAGCTGGGAACGGCGTTCGGTTTCGGTGCCGCGGGCCAATTCCAGCGGGGCGTGCTCGGCACCGTCGTCGCGGCCGCGGAAGGTGTTCACCCCGACGATCGGCAGCGATCCATCGTGTTTGCGCTGCTCGTAGCGCATGGACTCGTCCTGGATGCGGCCACGCTGGTAGCCGGTCTCCATGGCGCCGAGTACTCCGCCGCGTTCGCTGATCCGCTCGAATTCCAGCAGTACGGCCTCCTCGACGAGATCGGTGAGCTCGTCGACGATGAAACTGCCCTGCAGCGGATTCTCGTTGACGGCCAGCCCCCATTCCTTGGCGATGATGAGCTGAATCGCCAGTGCGCGGCGCACCGAATCCTCGGTGGGGGTGGTCACCGCCTCGTCGAAAGCATTGGTGTGCAGGCTGTTGCAATTGTCGTAGACGGCGATCAGCGCCTGCAGGGTGGTGCGAATGTCGTTGAACTGCATTTCCTGTGCGTGCAGCGAGCGCCCAGAGGTCTGCACGTGGTACTTGAGTTTCTGGGCGCGTTCACCCGCGCCGTACCGCTCGCGCATCGCGATCGCCCAGATCCGGCGGGCGACCCGGCCGATCACCGTGTATTCGGGGTCCATGCCATTGGAGAAGAAGAACGACAGATTCGGCGCGAAGTCGTCGATCGCCAGCCCACGCGCGAGATAGGTCTCCACATAGGTGAAGCCGTTGGCGAGGGTGAAGGCGAGCTGGCTGATGGGGTTCGCGCCGGCCTCGGCGATGTGATATCCCGAAATCGACACCGAATAGAAATTGCGGACATCGTTGCGCACGAACCATTCCTGCACATCGGCCATCATGCGCAGACTGAATTCGGTGGAGAACAGGCAGGTGTTCTGGCCCTGGTCTTCCTTGAGGATGTCGGCCTGGACGGTGCCGCGCACGGTCGACAGCGTGTGCGCCCGGATCCCGGCGGCTTCCCCGGCGGTCGGCTCGCGACCTTCGGCATCGCAAAACCGTTGCAGTGCTTGATCTATCGCGGTGTTGAGGAAGAACGCGAGGATCGTCGGCGCCGGGCCGTTGATGGTCATCGAGACCGAGGTGGTCGGCGCCAGCAGGTCGAAACCGTCGAACAGGGTGCGCATGTCCTCGACGGTGGCCACCGAGACCCCCGAGGTGCCCACCTTGCCGTAGATGTCGGGGCGATCGGCCGGATCGTGGCCGTAGAGGGTTACCGAGTCGAACGCGGTGGACAGCCGGGTGGCTTCGGCGTGGGCGCTGAGTACCTTGAAGCGGCGATTGGTGCGGGCCGGGTCACCCTCGCCCGCGAACATTCTGGCCGGGTCCTCGTTGTCCCGTTTGAAGAGGAAAACACCCGCGGTGAACGGGAATCGGCCGGGGAGGTTCTCGGCGCGCAGGAACCGCAGCAGTTCGCCGTCGTCGGTGAATCGGGGCAGGGCGACGCGGGGAATGCTGGTGCCGGACAGTGATTCGCGACGCAGGGGCGTGCGCAGTTCGCGATCGCGAATGCGGACCACTTGTTCCTCGCCACGGTAGCTCTCGGCGACCGTGGGCCATTCGGCCAATGCGGCGGTCGAGGCAGCGGAGAGGGTGGGGCGGGCTCGATCGAGCAGATCGGTGACGGCCGCGTCGTCGGGCAGCTCTTCGTGAACCAGTGCGAGCCGTTGAATACGTTGGGCGGCAGCGACTTCGCGGTGGGTATCGGCGTGGTAGCCGCGCACCGTGTCGGCGATGTCGGCCAGGTACCGAACCCTCGACGGAGGGACCAGCTGTGCGAATCGGGTGGAGATTTTGGTGTCGACGCGGGGCAGTGCACCTGCTTCGAGGGTCAGGCCGTGCTCGGTGAGCAGGCCGGTGAGGTGCTGGTACAGCGCGGTGACGCCATCGTCGTCGAACGTCGCCGCGCTGGTGCCGAAGACCGGCATGTCCCCGGGGCTCGCGCCGAATTCCGCCCGGTTGCGGATCAATTGGCGCGCCACATCGCGGACCGCGTCGGCCGCGCCACGGCGCTCGTACTTGTTGATCGCGACGACGTCGGCGTAGTCGAGCATGTCGATCTTCTCGAGCTGGGAGGCGGCGCCGAACTCCGGCGTCATCACATACAGCGCCACATCCACGTGATCGACGATGCCCGCGTCGCCCTGGCCGATGCCGGGAGTCTCGAGGATGATCAGGTCGTGCCCGGCGGCCCGGCAGGCGGCGATCATGGTGTCGACATCGTCGGGCAGTTCGTGATTGCCCCGGGTGGCCAGCGAACGGAAGTACACGTGATCGCCGTCGAGGGCGTTCATCCGGATGCGATCACCCAGCAGGGCGCCGCCCGCTCGCCTGCGGGTCGGGTCGACCGCGAGGACGGCGATGCGCAGCTTGTCCTGCTGGTCGGTGCGCAGTCGGCGCACCAATTCGTCGGTGAGGGAGGACTTTCCGGAGCCGCCGGTGCCGGTGATGCCGAGAACGGGCACCCGCCGCGTGTTCGCCGCCGCTACGATCGCGGCTCGATCCGTCTCCGTCAGCGCACCCTGCTGCAGGCAGGTGATGGTGCGCGCCAAGGCATTCCGGTCGCCGGTGTAGAGGGCGTCGAGGTCGGGAGCATTGCGCGCGGGGTCCACATCGCACAGCTCGATCAGTTCGTTGATCATCCCGGGCAGACCGAGTCGCTGGCCGTCCTCGGGGGAGAAGATCCGCACGCCGCAGGCCGCGAGCCGCTCGATCTCCTCGGCGACGATCACCCCGCCGCCGCCACCGAAGATCCGCACCTCACCCGCGCCTGCCTCGCGCAGCGCCTCGGCCAGGTATTCGAAGAACTCGATGTGCCCGCCCTGATACGAGCTCACCGCCACGCCCTGCACGTCCTCCTCGATCACCGCGTCGACGATCTCGCGTACCGACCGGTTGTGCCCGAGATGGATCACCTCGGCGCCTTGGGCCTGCAGAATCCGCCGCATGATGTTGATCGCCGCGTCGTGCCCGTCGAACAGGGCCGCCGAGGTCACGAACCGCACCGGATTCGTAGGAACGTGCAGGCTCATGACTGCCTCCGCCATGTGGTAGATCGCCCAATATTAGGACATCAAAGTAATTCTACTGTGAACGTCGTCACCTCGCCGCGAAACGCCCCGTCCGGGTATCGGCGGAATCGTCGCCGCAGGTCGACATACTCGACGGATGGTTCGCGAGCATCGGGTGGCGGTGGCGTTGGAGCGACTGGTGGCGTCCGGGGTGATCAGCGGGGCGCAGCGGACAGCGGTGCTGTGGGCGGTCGACGAGCAGGAGCGGGCCGGGCGCGCGTGCCGGGGCAGGGTAGCCGCCGAGATCGTGGCCTATCTCGGGGCCGGACTGGTGGCGGCGGGCCTCGGGCTGTTCGTCGACAAGGCGTGGGCGCAGGTCGCGCAGTCGGGGCGGGTGGTGTTGCTGGCGGTGGTGGCCGGGTGCGCGATGTGGGGTGCGGTGGTGTTGGCCGATGGGTGTGCCGGGGTGTTCCGCCGGGTGCCGATCGTCTCGGCGGGTCGGGTCAGGTTGGCCGCGGTGCTGGCGGTGCTGGCGGCGGTCGCGGTGACCGCAGCGGTGGCGACGGTGTTCGGCCGGTACGGCGAGGAAGCGTCGGTCGCCGGATTGGTCGTCGCGACGCTCGGATATCTGCTGGTGCCGAGCGTGCTCGGGATGGTCGCCGTGGCGGGGTTCGGGGTCGCGAGCATTCTGGGCGTGACCTCGGCACTGTTCGACGTCCGTTCGCCCTGGCAGGGGATCGCGCTGATGGGGTTCGGCGCGGTGTGGTTCGGGCTGGCGTCGGCCCGGTTGCTCGTGGCCGAATGGGCCGGATACGTCCTCGGTGGGGTGATCGCGGTGGTCGGCGCGCAGTCGGTGACGTTCGGCGAATCGCTGTGGCGGCCCGGGCTGACCGCGCTGATCGGGGTGCTCTGCTTCGTGCTGTACGCGATCCGCCGCGATGCCGTCCTGGTGCTCGGTGGTGCGGCGGGGATCGCGGTCGCGGTGGTGCAGGTGGTGGCCGACCACACCAGCGGGGGTCCGGCCGTCGCGAGCGTGGTGCTGGCGGTCGGCGCGCTGGTACTCACGGTCGGCCTGGTCGTCCTGCTCGCTCGGCAAGGGCCGGGCCGGGCAGGGTGAATCAGCGGATCAGGGTGGTTTCCTGGGCGCGGATCGTGCGGAAGAATCGCGGGCCGACGTCGGCGCCGTCGTGGTTGTAGCTGTCGATGATCTCGGCTAGCTCGTCGGCGAGTCGGCGCAGGTCCTCGGTGGCGATGATGCGGTCGAATTCGTCGGGTTCCCAGCCCCAGGCGGGCGGGATGTCGGTGATGGTGACGACGATCTGGTCGGCGAACGGGGTGGTGACGGCGACGGTGAGTTCGGCGGGGGCCGCGGCGAGGGGGCTGTGCACGGTGACCTCGCCGGGACCGCCCTTGGCGACGAAAGTGCGGGCGAAGGCGATGTCCTCGCGGACCGATTCGACGATCGACGCGGTGCTCGCGTGCCGGCCCGCGCGGTGGTGCCGCGAGCCGTAGACGCGGTCCGCGCCGGCACCGGAAGGGTTGTGGTCCACTGCTTTTCGCAGTAGCCGCTCCAGCATTCGTTCGGCCGTGGCGCGCTCGCCCGCGCCGGTGTTCTCGTGGTCGATCAGTGCGCGCAGGCGGGTGATCCGCACGAAGTGGTCGCTGCCCATGCCCTGATTGTGCCGCAAATCGGGCGCGGTGGAATGCGTCACATCCGGCGTGCCGCAGGTGGACGCCTACTTCGTCGGCTCGCCGCGGACACGCGTCACCGGAGCGAGGCGCGGCTCGGTATGGTCTGCGTCATCCGTAACCGTTGATCGACAAGAGGGTGGCCCGTGACCGATTTCGAGACGATTCTGCTGGAGCGCAAGGGCGGTACCGACGGTAAAGGCGGGGTCGGCTGGATCACCCTGAACCGGCCGAAGGCCCTCAACGCCCTCAATGCCCAGGTCCTCGACGACGTCATCGCCGCGCTCGACGAGCTCGACGGCGACGACTCCATCGGCGCCGTCGTGATCACCGGCTCGGCGAAGGCCTTCGCGGCGGGAGCCGACATCAAGGAGATGGCGCCGAAGTCGTACATGGACATGTTCCTGGCCGACTACTTCGCCCGCTGGGACCGGCTGGCCAACTTCCGCAAGCCCACCGTCGCCGCCGTCTCCGGCTACGCGCTCGGCGGCGGCTGTGAGCTGGCGATGCTGTGCGACATCCTGATCGCCGCCGACACCGCCAAGTTCGGCCAGCCCGAGATCACCCTTGGCGTGATCCCCGGCATCGGCGGCTCGCAGCGGCTCACCCGCGCGATCGGCAAGGCCAAGGCGATGGATCTGATCCTGACCGGCCGGATGATCGGCGCCGAGGAAGCCGAGCGCTCCGGGCTCGTCTCGCGGGTGGTGCCCGCCGACGAACTGCTCGACACCGCGCTGGAGGCCGCGCAGACCATCGCGTCGATGTCGCTGCCGGTCGCGATGATCGCCAAGGAGGCGGTGAACCGCTCGTTCGAGAGCACGCTCGCCGAGGGGCTGCTGTTCGAGCGACGGGTGTTCCATTCGCTGTTCGCGACCGAGGATCAGAAGGAAGGCATGGCCGCCTTCGTCGAGAAGCGTCCGCCGAACTTCACCAACCGCTGATTGTCGTCGCGCTAGTTCGGTTTCCACTGTGGCGCGCCGTCGATGAAGTGCGCGGTACTCGGCGCGGTGCCCTGTTCGGGGGACCGCGCCGGGGAATTGTCGTTGCTGAGCAGGCCGACGACCGTGCCACCGAGGGTGGCCGTCACCGCGACCGCGGCCAGAAGTTTTCGGCGGCCGACGCGTGGTTCCCCGCCGACGACGCTCGCGCCCCGGCGCGGCATCCGTAACCGCGCCGAGGGGCGGCGGGCGCACAGCAGCACCGCGCCGCGCGCCGAAACATATTCCGGCTCAGGGTCGTACACGATCGGCAAGCCGATCAGCTGGGCCAGATCGGCACGCAGATTCGGGTTGCGGGCGCAGCCGCCGAGCAGTGCCATGGCGCCCGGTTCCACCCCGGTCTCTTCGATCAGCAGTCGCACGAACGAGGCCGAATGATGCAGTCCCGCTTCGCATAGCGCGGCCAGATCGCTGCGCGTGAGTACCGTGCGGCCGCCGGTGTCGGCGTCGGTGGCGGTGACAACTCTGGTGCGGCTCAACGATTCTCGGTGTTCGCGGCTGGCGTGTGTGTCGGCGCAGACGCCACTGCGCGCGAGTTGCCAGCGCAGGAGTGCGTCGTAGCCGTTGCCGCTGAGGACGGTGCTGCGTTTGCCCGCGAGGATCGTTTCGGTGCGGCAATCGGCGTGGGTGATGGTCAAGCCGGAACTGCCGAGGTCGTAGAGCATCACCGAGTCGGTGGCGGGCAGCAGGCCGGTGAAACGCAGATAGCGCAACTGGGCCAGCGGTTCGTCGACGATCGCGAAATCGGCCTGGCCCGCGGCAGCCCTGATCGCGTCGGCTTGCAGTTCGCTGCGACAGGTGACGGCGGTGCCGGAGATGTACTCGTCGCGGTCGGCCGCCGCCGCGCGCATGCGATGGATCGCGGTGAGGACCGATTCCTCGATCGAGCCGCCCGCCCGCCGCGGCACCTGGATCCGGTCGATGGGCGGCATGTGCGGCTGATCGGAATGGGTCAGCACGGCACGGGCTCCACCCGCGCCCGCCGATACCCCGAGGATCAGCACCATGGGCTACATCGTGGACCTTTTTGCGCTAGCTGCCAAGGGTATCGGCCGAAGATTCCCCCGTCGATTGCCAGGTCGCGTGGAATGCGAGGTTTTCCGGATCGTCGGTCTCGAAATCGCCCGCGTCGTGCCGGAACTGTGCCAGCAGGCGCAACAGGTCGCGGCCCTGGTCGGCGGGCAGACCGGGCTCGGCGAACACCTCGGCGTTGAGCGCCGCCGTGGCTTCGGCCACGGATTTCCTTCCGGCACTGGTGATTTCGATGAGTGTTGCCCGCCGGTCGCTGGGGTGTGGTACGCGAACCACCAGCCCGGCCGCTTCGAGCCGATCGACGGTGTTGGTCACGCTCGTCGGATGCACCTGTAGCCGCGCACTCGCCTTGGCCATCGGCAGGGCGCCGGTCTTGCTGAAACTGAGCAGCTGCAAGAGCTCGTAGCGAGAGAAGGTCAGCCCGGACGGCTTGAGCGCCTCGTCGACCCGCGCCATCACGATCTGCTGCGCCCGAACCAGCGAGGTCACCAGCGCCATGCCGTCGGCGACCGGCTCCCAGCCATGCGCCACCCACTGCCGGTAGGCCTCGGCGATGGGGTCTTGGGGGAGCGGTCTGGGCCGTGACATGAAAACGATCATTCCACGACCCAGCCGCTTTCCCACAGAGCGAGCGGCGGGAATTGAACCCGCGTAGACGGCTTTGCAGACCGTTGCCTCAACCTCTCAGCCACGCCCGCCTCGCCTTTGATAGTGCCGTGCGTCGGTGTTCGCGGCGAGGGTTCGGATCAGCGTGATCCCAATGATCAGGAGGCGGCGGGTGAATCAAAGTCCGGAGAAATCCCGCGCGACGACGTGATTGCGGTCGTCGAGCGTGCCGAGCAGGTAGTCCGGGGCGGTGCCGAAGTACTGGCCGCGGGTCAGCGAGCTCCAGCGGCGGGCGTCATCGGTGCGGGTCTTGTGGAAATTGATCCGGTAGCCGCCCTCGTAGACGGTCAACAGGCAGTAGCCGCCCGGGTACTCCTTCACCGCGCCGACTTCCAGGAATTCGACCGCGCACGGTAGGTCCGCGCGGGTGCGTCTGGTTCGGTGGGTGTGGCCGCTGTGGTGCAGGAAGACGCCCGGTGCCCGCTGGTAGAGGGTTTGCAGTTCGAGGGCGGCGGTGCGGTCGAGGACGAAGGCGGGGCCGCCGATGTTGGTGAAGCCCGATTCCGCGGTGACGGGGTGGTGGCCGAACACGATGGTCGGGCGGTCCGGGTCGGCGCGCAGGGTTTCGGCGAGGGCGTCGAGTTGCGGGCGGTCCATGGTGCCGCCCGCCGCGTCCGGGGCGCTGGTGTCGAGGCCGAGGATGCGTAGGTCGCCGAGGTGGTGTTCGGTCAGTTGCTGGCGGGGGAGGAAGTGCTCGCCCCAGCAGTCGGTGCAATCCGGGTAACCGGGGTGGGGGCGGTCGTGGTTGCCGCGGGCTACCAGGTAGTCGGTGCCGAGGGTGCCCCAGCTGTCCAGATGCGCACGGATGGAACGGGATTCGTCGGCGGTGGCCTCGTTGGTGAGGTCGCCCGCCAGCAGGAGCAGGGCGGCGTCGTGGGCGCTGACATCGGCGAGCAGCGCATCGAGCATGAACTGTGGATACGGTGGATCGCTCTGGTATCCAGGGGGGAAACCCGCGATCACGATGCCGCTCACTGTTTCGCCGTAGTGCACGTCATTGGCCAGGGCGATGGTGTGCAGCACCCGGCCGGGAGGCGGTGTGAGCGTGGTGAATTCGCCGCGAGCTTCGGGTGCGCCGGGTGTCGAGGTGGTCAGGGTCGGGCCCGGCAGGGCGCGAATTCCGTCGGACAGCGCCAGGAATCGGTAGGGCCGACCCGGCTCGAGGTTGTCGAGTTCGGCGTAGTGGTAGGGGGTTCGGGTGTCGTCGTGGTAGACGGTGACCGGCTCGCGGGGTGAATCTGCCGGGGCCAGGCGCACTTCGGTGTCGGCGGGGACCGGGACCGGCCGACCTGCTCGATCGAGACCGAACGTGGTCCAGGTCAGCACCACGCCACGTTCGGTCACGGTGACGATCTCCAGATCGAGCGCGATCAGCGGATCGAATTGCGCGGCAACAGGACTCGGGAGCAAGGTGGCGAAGGCCGCGCCCGCCGCCGCGGCGAGCACTGTCCGGCGCGACGCTCCGCAGCAGCCCATGTCACCGAGAGTAACGACGGTTCCGGGCGAAACCGGGAGGCGTCACCGGGTGTTCGGTCAGTGTTTGCTGGCCGGCGCCGAGCAGATCTTCCAGGTGCCGTCTTCCTTGGTGAGGTGCTCCTCGGTGCTGGACTCGGTATCGGGCTCCTCGCCCTCCACCGACAGCGTCAGCTGACCGACCACGGTCGCCTTGGCATTGTCACCGGTGATCTCGATGTCTTTGACCTCGTCGATCGTCACCTGCACCGTCGCCCGCTCGAACTGCGCCCGCTGCTCGGTGGTGAGATTGTCGATCTCGGTGCGATCCGCCTGACAGGCCAGCTGCGCGGCCGCGATGAACCCGTCGGAATCGAGCGTGTCGTAGAAATCCCGCACCGCGACATCGATCTGCGACTCGTCCGACGACAACGGCGTACGCCCCTGCAACGTGAGCACCACCCCCGTCACCAGCACGCCGACGATCACCAACGCGACCACCCCCAGCGCGATGAACAACCCGGTCCGCTTCTTCTTCGGCGCGGGCGGCGGCACGAAAACATCGGGCCCATCCGGATACTCGGGCCCCTGCGGCCCACCGCCCCCGGCATGCGGATACCCCGGTGGCCCGCCCGGCATCCCCGGCTCGACCGGCGGCTCTTGTGGATTCGTCATGGCAACGCTCCTGATGTCATCGGGGGCGTCGACCCCCAAAACGTGTGGAACCGTGCGAGATCAAACCTGACTACCGAACAAACGAGGCGAACCATAACCCCCGCGTGCGCTCCGGTCGCATCCGGGGGTTGGCGAAAGAGAAAGCCCCCGACCAGCTGGTCGGGGGCCTTCTTCGTGTGTGCCCTCGGCAGGAATCGAACCTGCGGCCTTCTGCTCCGGAGGCAGACGCTCTATCCCCTGAGCTACGAGGGCGGGATAGATGCCGGTCGCGGTGAGGCGATCGGGCGACGACAGCGTATCGCATGCGGGGCGGTGTGCCAAAAACTGTGCCGGACCGGGGGGATGCGCCGGTCCGGCCGTGGGTCAGCTCAGTGGGAGGGGGGTGGCGCCGCGGGTGGCGAGCATGCTGGTCATCAGCTGGGACTCGCTCTCCTGGGTTTTGGACATGGTGGCCGCCAGGGTGCGGACCGCGGTGGTGTCGGCGTGCTCGGCGGCGTAGTCGAGCATCGGGACACCGCCCTGGTGGTGGCGCAGCATCAGTTGCAGGAACATCGTGTCCAACGTGGGGCCGGTGGACTGGCGCAGCGCGGTCATTTCCTCCTGGCTCGCCATGCCTGGCATCGACTGCATCGGCCCCGACATCGCGGATTCGCCGGTGGCACCGCCGTGGTGGCCCGTGCTGCCGTGGTCGTCGGTCATCCAGCCCATGTAGCCGTCGACATTCTGGTTGGACTCACCCCACAGCTGCAGCCAGGCCTGCATGCGGCCGATCTGGTTCTGCTGGGTGGTCAGGATGTCGTAGGCGAGGCGGCGCACATCGTTGTCGGTCGAGGCGATCAGCGCCACCCCGGCCATGTCGACGGCCTGGGCGTGATGGGCCGTCATGTCCTGGCTGAAACCGATGTCGACCGCACTCGGTTCGGGCTCGGCCTTCTGCTCCAACGGCATCCGCAACAGCACCCCCGCCACCGCGCCGAGCAGCAGCAGACCGATCGCGCCGAGGACGAGCACCGCTCCGGTCGGGCGCCGCGCGCTCGACTCGGACGCGGTCTCGTCGGGTTCGACCGTGCTCACTACTGGCCCGAGGGCAGGCCGCCCGGCACCGGGATGTTCGGCAGGCCGGGGATGCCGGAGCCGGTGCCACCGCCGCCGAGTTCGGTCGCGTCCGGGGTCAGGCCCTTACCGTCCATCGGCACCGCTTCCGGACCGTACGGCGAGGAGTCGAACGGCGGCGGGTTGTTCGCGTCGAAGATCGGGTTCGAGCAGCTCGCGCCGACCTCGGGGTAGGCGTAGGGGTTCTCGCGCAGGGCGGAGATGAACTGCTTGATCCGCGCGTCGTCGGCGGAATCCAGCTTGAGCTGGTGGCCCCACGACTGCAGCGAGATCGCCGAGTCGAGACCCGGGTACGGCGACATCAGCGAGAACTGACGGCCCTTGACGAAGTTCGACAGCGTCTCGACACCGGCCGCGTCGACCTTGTCCGGGTTGTAGGCGATCCACACCGCGCCGTGCTCGAGCGAGTGCACCGCGTTCTCCATCCGGATCGGCTTGGCGTACACGGTGCCCGTGCAGTTCGCCCACGCGCCGTCGTGCGGCCCACCGAAGGCGGGTGCCTTGTCGTAGGCGACGCGCTGCTCGGGGGTCACGTGCAGGCCGGCCGGGTACTCCGCCTTCACGACGCCCTCGATCTTCGTCGACGGGTCCTGGTTCTCCTTGGAGGGCACCCATTCCTTGAGATCGGTCTGGGCCTCGCGGATCGCGGCCTGGTCCATGTACTTGGGCACCAGGCTGTAGGCGAGCAGGCCGATCAGCGCGACGATGGCAACGCCGGCGCCGAGCAGGGCCCATGGGGTGTCACGCTTCTTGCCCGGAAGGTTGCCCTTGCCGGTTTTGCGGGACGGAGACGACTTCCCCGCGGCCTTCACGGCCTTGGCTGATGTGGCGCTGGTCCTACTCGGCATCGCTGCTTGTGCTCTTTCGACGTGTGGATCGGTGGGTTCGTGGCGGGCGGTCGTGGTTGCAAGGGGCCCAGCCAATAGGATAGAGACTCGTGACTCCAGCTGACCTTGCAGATCTCCTTCGTACCACCGCGGCGAAGGTGCTTGTCGAACGCGGACTGGACTCGTCGGTCCTGCCCGAGCAGGTCACAGTGGAGCGTCCGCGCAACCCCGAACACGGCGACTATGCCACGAATGTGGCCATGCAGGTGGCCAAGCGGGTCGGAACCAACCCTCGCGAGCTGGCCGGTTGGCTGGCCGAGGCGCTGTCGGCCACCGCGGGAATCGATGTGGCCGAGATCGCGGGCCCCGGCTTCCTCAACATCCGTCTCGCCGCCTCGGCGCAGGGCGCGATCGTCAGCCAGATCCTGGCCGCGGGGGAGATCTACGGCACCGGCTTCGCGCTGGCGGGGACGAAGATCAACCTCGAATTCGTCTCGGCGAACCCGACCGGTCCGGTGCACCTCGGTGGCACCCGCTGGGCCGCGGTCGGTGACGCGCTCGGTCGCATCCTGGCCGCTCAGGGCGCCGAGGTGACCCGCGAGTACTACTTCAACGACCACGGCGCGCAGATCGACCGCTTCGCGAAGTCGCTGGTCGCGTCCGCGCTGGGCGAGCCGACCCCCGAGGACGGCTACGCGGGCGAGTACATCGCCGAGATCAGCGCGAGCATCGTCGCCGCGCACCCCGACGTGCTCACCCTGCCCGCCGACGAGCGGCACGAGGTGTTCCGCAGCGAGGGCGTGCAGCAGATGTTCGCCCAGATCCGCGCGGATCTGCACGAGTTCGGCACCGACTTCGACGTGTACTTCAACGAGAGCGAACTGTTCGCCTCCGGCGCCGTCGAACGGGCCGTCGAGCAGCTGAAGAACTCCGGCAACCTGTACGAGAAGGACGGTGCGTGGTGGATCGCCAGCACCGAATACGGCGACGACAAGGACCGCGTGGTCCTCAAGAGCGACGGCAACGCCGCCTACATCGCCGGTGACATCGCCTACTTCCAGAACAAGCGTGGCCGCGGCTTCGACCTGGCCATCTACATGCTCGGCGCAGACCACCACGGCTACATCGGCCGGTTGAAGGCCGCCGCGGCCGCGTTCGGTGACAACCCCGACACCGTCGAGGTGCTGATCGGGCAGATGGTGAACCTGGTGCGCGACGGCGTCGCCGTGAAGATGAGCAAGCGCGCGGGCACCGTGGTGACCCTCAACGACCTGGTCGAGCAGATCGGTGTCGACGCCTCGCGCTACTCACTGGTGCGTTCCTCGGTGAACTCGAGCATCGACATCGACCTGGACCTGTGGACCAAGGCGAGCAGCGAGAACCCGGTCTACTACGTCCAGTACGCGCACTCGCGGACCAACAGCATCATCGGCAACGCCGCGAAATACCCCGAATTCGCTTCTGTCGAACCGGATTTCGCGCTGATGACCTCGGGTCGCGAAGGTGATCTCATCCGCACCCTGGGCGACTTCCCGCGCGTCGTCGCGACCGCCGCCGATACCCGCGAACCGCACCGCATCGCCCGCTACCTCGAAGAACTGGCCGGTGTCTACCACCCGTTCCAGTCCGACGACGACATGCGCGTGCTCCCCAAGGGCGACGACGCTGTCACCCCGCTCAATGCCGCCCGGCTCGAACTGGTCAAGGCGACCCGCCAGGTGCTGGCCAACGGCCTCGCCCTGCTCGGCGTGAGCGCACCGGAGCGCATGTGAGCTCCCACATACTTTCCAGGAAGGACGCACAACGATGAGTGGTGCACACCCGGCCGGTCCCCGGCACGCAGAGATCCCGCACGCCCCGAGTCTGGCCGAGCGCCCGACCGAGCCGAGGGAGATGATCGACCTCCCCGCCAACGTGTGGCCGCGCAACGCCTCGCGCGGTGACGACGGTGTGGTCCGGCTGGCGGGCGTGTCCGTCACCGAGCTCGCCGAGCAGTACGGCACGCCGCTGTTCGTGATCGACGAGGACGACTTCCGCTCGCGCTGCCGCGACATGGTCGCCGCGTTCGGGCCGAACGCCCGCGTGCACTACGCGTCCAAGGCGTTCCTGTGTGGCGAGATCGCGCGCTGGATCCGTGACGAGGGTCTTTCGCTCGATGTGTGCTCCGGCGGTGAGCTCGCGGTCGCTTTGCACGCGGGATTCCCGGCCGAGCGAATTGCGTTGCACGGCAACAACAAAGCCGTCGCCGAGCTCGAAGCGGCCGTCGCGGCCGGTGTCGGGCACGTGGTGGTCGACTCGCTCTACGAGATCGAGCGGCTCGAAGCCGTCGCCGGTGCGGCGGGTGTGGTCCAGGACGTGCTGGTCCGCGTGACCGTCGGCGTCGAGGCGCACACTCACGAGTACATCTCCACCGCGCACGAGGACCAGAAGTTCGGCTTCTCGATCGCCGGTGGCAACGCCATGGAAGCCCTGGCGCGCGTCTTCGAGGCCGACAACCTGCGTCTGGTCGGCCTGCACAGCCACATCGGCTCGCAGATCTTCGAACTCGACGGCTTCGAGATCGCCGCGCGCCGCATGCTCGGCCTGCTGCGCGAGGCCATCGACAAGTTCGGGATCGACCGCACCGCGCAGATCTCGACGCTGGATCTCGGTGGTGGCCTCGGTATCTCGTACCTGCCGGCCGACAACCCGCCGCCGCTCGGTGAGTTCGCCGCCAACCTGCGCGCCCTGGTCGCCGCCGAAGCCGCCCGCGCCGGGCTGCCCGAGCCGACCATCGCGGTCGAGCCGGGTCGCGCCATCGCGGGCCCCGGCACCGTGACTCTGTACGAGGTCGGCACCATCAAGGATGTCGAACTCGACGGTGGCGCGCGCCGTCGATACGTCAGCGTGGACGGCGGGATGAGCGACAATATCCGCCCCGCGCTGTACCAGGCCGACTACGATTGCCGTCTGGTCTCGCGCTCGTCGGACGCCCATGCGGTCGTCGCGCGCGTGGTCGGAAAGCATTGCGAGAGTGGCGATATCGTCATTCGTGACACCTGGATGCCCGCCGACGCGGCCCCCGGTGACCTGGTGGCCGTCGCGGCGACCGGTGCGTACTGCTATTCGATGTCGAGCCGCTACAACCTGCTCACCCGGCCCGCCGTGGTCGCGGTGCGTGACGGTGCGTCTCGACTGATTCTGCGCCGGGAAACGGTGGCGGACCTGCTCAGCCTGGAGGTGGAAGAATGAACGGCACCAAAGACGCGGGGCGCCCGCTGGGTGTAGCCGTACTCGGGATGGGCACTGTCGGTACCGAGGTGGTTCGCGTGCTGCGTGAGCACGCCGATGACCTGCGCTCGCGGATCGGCGCGCCGCTCGTGCTGCGCGGTGTCGCGGTGCGCGACCTCAGCAAGGACCGCGGCCTGCCCGCCGAGCTGCTCACCACCGACGCCGAGGCGCTGCTCGCCCGCGAGGATGTCGACCTGGTGGTCGAGGTCATGGGCGGTATCGACCCGGCCCGCAAGCTGATCGGCGAGGCGCTCGCCGCGGGCAAGTCGGTGGTCACCGCCAACAAGGCGCTGCTGGCCGACTACACCGGCGAACTCGCCGCCGCCGCCGAGGGCAGCCGTGCCGACCTCTACTTCGAGGCCGCCGTCGCCGGTGCGATCCCGGTGGTCCGCCCGCTGATCCAATCGCTCTCGGGTGACCGGGTGAACAAGGTCGTCGGCATCGTCAACGGCACCACCAACTTCATCCTCTCCGCGATGGACGAGACCGGCGCCGCCTACGACGACGTGCTCGCCGAAGCCACCGCGCTCGGCTACGCCGAAGCCGACCCCACCGCCGATGTGGAGGGCTACGACGCCGCCGCCAAGGCCGCGATCCTGGCCTCGCTGGCGTTCCACACCCGCGTGACCGCGGCGGATGTCTACCGCGAGGGCATCTCCAAGATCACCGCCGAAGACCTGGAGACCGCGTCGGCCGTCGGCTGCACGGTGAAGCTGCTCGCCATCTGCGAGCGTGTCTCGGCCGGTCCGGGCGAGCCTACGCTGGAACAGGGCGGCAAGGATCGCGTCTCGGTGCGTGTCTACCCGGCGCTCATCCCGCGCAAGCACCCACTCGCCTCGGTCAACGGCGCGTTCAACGCCGTCGTCGTCGAAGCCGACAACGCCGGTCGCCTGATGTTCTACGGGCAGGGTGCCGGTGGCGCCCCCACCGCGTCGGCCGTGCTCGGCGACCTGGTGATGGCCGCCCGCAACAAGTTCTACGGTGGGCGTGCCCCCGGCGAATCGGTTTATGCTGAGCTGCCGATCGCGCCGATCGGCGACACCCCCACCCGCTACCACGTGAACCTGCAGGTGGAGGACCGTCCCGGCGTCCTCGCCGCGGTGGCGGACACCTTCGCCCAGCACGGGGTGAGCATCTCCACCGTGCGTCAGCAGGGCCACGGCGACGGCGCCCGGCTCGTGGTCGTCACCCACCATGCGGTGGAGTCGTCGCTGGCAGATACTGTCGCAGTACTGGCTGAGATGGAATCCGTAACAGCTGTGACCAGCGTTTTGAGATTGGAAGGCACCGAAGAATGACGAACGGCATCGCCCCCCAGACGGGCGTGCACTCGCGCTGGCCCGGTCTGATCGCTGCCTACCGCGACCGCTTGGCCGGTGCGGCCGACTGGGAGCCGGTGACCCTGTTCGAGGGCGGTACCCCGCTGGTCCCCGCGCCGTACCTGTCCGAGCTGACGGGGTGCGAGGTGTACCTCAAGGTCGAGGGTGCCAACCCGACGGGTTCGTTCAAGGACCGCGGCATGACCATGGCGATGACCGACGCGAAGTACCGCGGTCAGCAGGCCGTGCTGTGCGCGTCGACCGGCAACACCTCGGCCTCGGCCGCGGCGTACGCCACCCGCGCGGGCATGGAATGCGCGGTGCTGATCCCGCAGGGCAAGATCGCGATGGGCAAGCTGGCCCAGGCCGTGATGCTCGGCGCCAAGATCATCCAGGTCGAGGGCAACTTCGACGACTGTCTCGAGCTGGCGCGCAAGGTGACCGCGGAGTTCCCGCAGGTCGGCCTCGTGAACTCGGTGAACCCGGCGCGTATCGAAGGCCAGAAGACCGCCTCGTTCGAGATCTGCGACGTCCTCGGCAAGGCACCCGATGTGCACGTGCTGCCGGTCGGTAACGCGGGCAACATCACCGCCTACTGGCGCGGATACCGCGAATACCACGCCGACGGCATCACCAAGGTGCTGCCGCGCATGCTCGGCGTGCAGGCCGCCGGTGCCGCGCCGCTGGTCAACGGCGCACCGGTGAAGGACCCGGAGACCATCGCGACCGCCATCCGGATCGGCGCCCCCGCGTCGTGGAACGGTGCGATGGAGGCCAAGGAGCAGTCCGGTGGCGCCTTCCGCGCGGCCACCGACGATGAAATCCTGGCCGCCTACCGCCTCGTCGCCGCGAGGGAGGGCGTCTTCGTGGAGCCCGCGTCGGCCGCGAGCGTCGCCGGTTTGCTGGCCGCGCGCAAGGAAGGCTGGCTGGATTCGGGCCTGACCGTCGTGTGCACCGTCACCGGCAACGGTCTCAAGGACCCCGACAACGCGCTGGCCGGGATGCCGGAGGTCAAGCCGATCGCCGTGGACCCGATTGCCATCGCCCGTGAACTCGAGCTGGCCTGAGTTGGCCGCACCCGAGCCCACGCTGATGACAGCGACCCTGCCCGCCGGTCTCGAAGTGACCGTGCGTGTTCCCGCCTCCACGGCGAACCTCGGCCCCGGATTCGATTGTCTGGGAATGGCATTGGGCATCTACGACGAAATCGTGGTGCGCACTACCGAATCGGGCCTCGAAATCCGGGTCGAGGGTGAAGGCGCCGACGACGTGCCTTGGGGCCCAACGCATCTGGTGGTCCGCGCGATCGAGCGTGGACTGGAATCGCTGGGTGTGTGGGCCGACGGCCTCGACGTGGTGTGCCGCAACGTGATCCCACACTCGCGCGGGCTCGGCTCCAGCGCGTCGGCCGTGGTCGGTGGGCTCGCCGCCGGTGCCGGGCTGGCCGCGAAGTTCGACCCCGCGCTGCGCATGGACGACGACCGCCTCGTGCAGCTCGCCTCGGAATTCGAGGGCCACCCCGACAATGCCGCGGCCAGCGTGCTCGGCGCAATCGTGGTGTCGTGGACCGAAACCGATGCCACGCCGGCGCGCGACTACCGGGCCGTGCGGCTCACCCCGGCACCCGCGCTGCGCCCGGTGGTGCTGATCCCGCAGGAACGTTCCTCCACGGCGCACACCCGCGGGTTGCTGCCCGAGCAGGTGCCCCACGGTGACGCGGCGTTCAACGTGAGCCGGGCGGCGCTGGCCGTCGTCGCGCTGACCGAACGTCCCGATCTGCTGATGTCGGCCACCGAAGACCGGTTGCACCAGACCCAGCGTGCCCCCGCGCTACCGCTGACAACCCAGTGGATCGCCCGGCTGCGTGCGGCGGGTATCGCGGCGACGGTCTCGGGCGCAGGCCCGACAATTCTCGCCATGACCACCGAAGAATTCCCCGATGACCTGCGCAAACAGGCTGAATCGGACGGTCTGCGCGTGGTCGAGCCGGGCATTGCCGGCGGGGTATCGGTCGACTGACGGCGTGCCTGCCTTGCCGTTGTTCGCAATAGGCAGCTATTCTGGGCAAGTCCGTACATCGTGCGCATCAGACGCCGGTGCATCATCAGGGCAATCGCTCCCCTCACCACTGTCTTCTGGTGGCGAAGGCCTCCGGTCCTCCCGCGGCGGGTAGTACGGCACAGGCGTCGAACATGGACGCATAATCCGAGCTCGGCATATGTTGCCGGGTCTACGGAACGGAACCCTCGAATCAGCACACGGCATTCGAGGGAAGGAAAGGACTTCCGTGACAGAAACGGACCTGCTCGCGACACCCGGGGTGGATTCCAACCCTACGAACTCGGGCAGCCGCGAAAGTGAATCCGGACAGATTTCGAAAATGAGCGAACAAACCGACGTCGCACGATCGGGGCTGACTGGAATGCTGTTGCCGCAGTTGCGCGCACTGGCGGGGGAGCTCGGTATCCGAGGTACCTCCGGAATGCGTAAGGGCGATCTCATCGCCGCTATCAAGGAAAATCAATCCGGGGCGCCCGCCAAGAACGACGCGCCCGCCAAGGGCGACAAGCCCGCCGCCGCGCCTGTCGCGAACGAGGCGCCCGCGAAGAACGAGGCGCCCGTCAAGAACGACGCGCCCGCGAAGGTGGACAAGTCCGCCAAGGCCGAGAAGCAGGCCGCGCCCGCCGAGAAGCAGGCGCCCGCCGAGGTCAAGGCCCCCGAGGCCAAGACCGTCGAGGCACCGGCCGCACCGGCCGCGACCGAGCAGGTCAAGACCGATGCCCCCGCCGACGCAGGCGAGGATGCCGGTCGCGACGGCGGTCAGCGCGGTCGTGGCAGGCAGCGTCGTGGTCGTGACCAGGCCCGTTCCGGTGGCGGCGACAACGCCCCCGCCGAGAACCGCGCGCCCGCCGAGGAGACCAAGCAGGCCGACAAGGCCGAGGGCGGCGACTCCGGCGATCGCCGACGCGATCGCAACGATCGCAACGGTTCCGAGCGCAACGACCGCAACGGCAACGACCGTGGCGAGCGCACCGGTGGCGACCGTAATCAGAACGAGCGCAACCAGAATCAGAGCCAGAACGGCAACAGCGGCGGCAATCGCGGTCCCCGCGACGACCGCGGTGGTGACGACGAGGAAGGCGGCCGCGGTCGCCGGGGTCGTCGATTCCGCGAGCGTCGTCGTGGTCGTGACCGCGATGGTGGTCCCGCCGGCGGTGGCCAGTCCGAGGCTCGCGATTACGACATTCGCGAAGACGACGTCCTCCAGCCGGTCGCGGGCATCCTCGATGTCCTCGACAACTACGCGTTCGTGCGGACCTCCGGCTACCTCGCCGGCCCCAACGACGTGTACGTGTCGATGAACCTGGTGCGCAAGAACGGCCTGCGTCGTGGTGACGCGATCACCGGTGCGGTGCGCGCCCCGCGCGACGGCGAGCAGAACAACCAGCGTCAGAAGTTCGACCCGCTGGTTCGCCTTGACACCGTCAACGGTGGCGAGCTGGAAGCGGCGCGTCGTCGTCCGGACTTCCAGAAGCTCACGCCGCTGTACCCGAACGAGCGGCTGCGCCTGGAAACCACGCAGAACAAGCTCACCACGCGCGTGATCGACCTGATCATGCCGATCGGTAAGGGTCAGCGTGCGCTGATCGTGTCCCCGCCCAAGGCGGGTAAGA
Organism: Nocardia sp. FBN12; assembly: GCF_050320175.1. Lineage (GTDB taxonomy): Bacteria > Actinomycetota > Actinomycetes > Mycobacteriales > Mycobacteriaceae > Nocardia. The sequence goes on from NZ_CP190048.1 coordinate 7,302,437, forward strand.
CCACGATCATGCAGGACATCGCCAACGCGATCGCGATCAACAACCCCGAGTGCTACCTCATGGTTGTCCTGGTCGACGAACGTCCCGAAGAGGTCACCGATATGCAGCGTTCGGTGAAGGGTGAGGTCATCGCCTCCACCTTCGACCGCCCGCCGGGTGACCACACCTCCGTCGCCGAGCTCGCCATCGAGCGTGCCAAGCGTCTGGTGGAAATGGGCAAAGACGTTGTGGTGCTGCTCGATTCGATCACCCGATTGGGTCGTGCGTACAACAACTCCTCGCCTGCCTCCGGTCGTATCCTCTCCGGTGGTGTCGACTCGACCGCGCTGTACCCGCCGAAGCGTTTCCTCGGCGCGGCCCGCAACATCGAGAACGGTGGCTCGCTCACCATCATCGCCACGGCGATGGTGGAGACCGGTTCCACCGGCGACACAGTGATCTTCGAAGAGTTCAAGGGCACCGGCAACGCCGAGCTCAAGCTCGACCGCAAGATCGCCGAGCGGCGCGTGTTCCCCGCGGTGGACATCAACCCGTCGAGCACCCGCCACGACGAGCTGCTGCTCTCGCCCGACGAGATGGCTGTGGTGCACAAGCTGCGGCGCGTGCTGTCGGGTCTGGACTCGCACCAGGCGATCGATCTGCTGATGGATCGGCTGCGCAAGTCGAAGAACAACCTCGAGTTCTTGATGACGGTCTCCAAGACCGCACCGAGCGCTCTCGACGAGTGATCGTCTAGAAACCGGCAAGGGCCTCGCTTCCGCGGGGCCCTTGTTGTTTTTCGGAGGAACAAACGCGTGGTGGGGGGTGTTCAGTAGGGGTGCGGTCTGCTCTGGCATACTGGACAACTGTGTGTCTTGCGAGTTCGCAGACATCCCGCCTAGTCGGTTCCGGTTCACGTACTCCACTCCATGGAGCTACGACCCGGCGACCATTATCGAGAGGACGCCCATGAAGGCAGGAATCCACCCCACGTATGTCGAGACCACCGTTGTGTGTGGTTGCGGCAACACCTTCCAGACTCGCTCCACCAAGGAGTCCGGCCAGATCTCGGTCGAGGTCTGCTCGCAGTGCCACCCGTTCTACACGGGCAAGCAGAAGATCCTCGACACCGGCGGCCGCGTGGCTCGCTTCGAGGCTCGCTACGGCAAGCGCGCAGGTGCCAAGAAGGCCGAAGACGCCTCCTAGTTACCTCATCCGACGCCCGGTACTGCGCTAGCAGGCCGGGCGTTGTTGGTTGGCGGCGCGGGCGCCGCGGGTTCTCGGCCCTGTGGGCCTCGATCTTCCCTCCCTCCGGGCACTCCTTCGTCGCACCCTCCGCTCAGTCCAGATCGAGGCGGCCGAGAAACGGCCTTCGGCCTGAAGACATCCCAGCCGGGACCATTCCCATAGGAGCTCAACGCATGGCCGATCAGACGGCCCCGTCCGCTATCGACGACATCTTGGCCGAGTACGCGGGCTTGGAGATGCAGCTCGCCGATCCGTCGTTGCACAACGACGCGGGTGCGGCGCGACGGGTGGGCAAGCGGTTCGCCGAGCTGGCGCCGGTGATGAGCACCTATCGCAAGCTCGAGGCCGTGCGCGACGATCTCGAGGCCGCCCGTGAGCTGGCCTCCGACGACGCGTCGTTCGCTGCCGAGGTGCCCGGGCTGGAGACGCAGCTGGTCGAGCTCGAGCAGGCGCTCGCCGACCTGCTCGCCCCGCGCGACCCGCACGACGGCGACGACGTGGTCCTCGAGGTGAAGTCCGGCGAAGGCGGCGAGGAATCCGCGCTGTTCGCCGCGGATCTGGCGCGCATGTACATCCGCTACGCCGAGCGGCACGGGTGGAAGGTGGAGACGCTCGATGTCACCTATTCCGACCTGGGCGGGTACAAGGACGCGACGCTGTCGATCAAGAGCAAGGACGCCGCGCGCGACGGGGTGTGGTCGCGATTCAAGTTCGAGGGCGGGGTACACCGGGTGCAGCGCGTGCCGGTGACCGAATCGCAGGGCCGTATTCACACCTCCGCCGCGGGCGTGCTGATCTACCCCGAGCCCGACGAGGTCGAGCAGGTGCAGATCGACGAGACCGAACTGCGCATCGACGTCTACCGGTCCTCCGGCAAGGGCGGCCAGGGTGTCAACACCACCGACTCCGCGGTCCGCATCACCCACCTGCCCTCTGGCATCGTGGTGACCTGCCAGAACGAACGCTCCCAGCTGCAGAACAAGGCGCGTGCCATGCAGGTGCTCGCCGCCCGGCTGCAGGCACTCGCCGAGGAACAGGCCGATCAGGAAGCCGCCGCCGGTCGCGCCAGCCAGATCCGCACGGTCGACCGCTCCGAACGGATCCGCACCTACAACTTCCCCGAGAACCGGATCGCCGACCATCGCATCGGGTTCAAATCACACAACCTCGACGCTGTCCTCGACGGTGACCTCGACCCGCTGCTCGACGCGCTCGGCAAGGCCGACCGCGAGGCGCGAATGGCTGCCGAGTAATTCCGTGACCGAGCGGCTGCGGTTACGACCGCTGATCGTCGAAGCCGCCGCGCGGCTGGCCGAGGCGGGTGTCGGTTCGCCGATGCCCGACGCGGAGAGTCTGGCCGCCCATGTGCTCGGCACCGAGCGCATGCGGCTGGCGTTGATCCCGATGATCGAGCCCGGGATCGCCGACCGGTACCGCGCGCTGATCGAACAGCGAGCCGCGCGAATTCCCTTGCAGCACTTGACCGGAACGGCCGCGATGGGCGAGATCGACCTCGCTGTCGGCCCCGGTGTGTTCGTTCCGCGCCCGGAGACCGAACTGCTGTTCGCGTGGGCGCTGGCCTACCTCGAGACCCTCCCGCACGACCACCCGCCGATCGTCGTCGACCTGTGCACAGGCTCAGGCGCACTGGCGCTGGCCATCGCGCACGCCCGCCCCGACGCCGAGGTCCACGCCGTCGAACTCGATGCGGATGCGCTCACCTGGGCCCGCCGCAACGCCGGCACCCGCATCGCCGAGGGCGATACCCCGATCACCCTGCACGCCGACGACGTCACCGACCAGACCGTGCTCACCCCGCTGACCGGCCGCGTCGACCTGGTCATCGCCAACCCGCCCTACATCCCCGACGCCGCGATCCTCGACCCCGAGGTAGCCGACCACGACCCTCACCGCGCCCTCTTCGGCGGCCCCGACGGCCTCGATGTCATTCGAGCGATGGTCCCCACTATCGCCCGCCTGCTCCGCCCCGCAGGCGCGACCGCCATCGAACACGACGACACCAACGGCGGGGGAGTAGCGGCCTTGCTCACGGCAGCCGAGTTCGTCGACGTGGCCGAACACACCGACCTCGCCGACAAGCCCCGGTTCGTCGTCGCCCGCCGCTCCGGCAATCCCTGACCGCGACCGAATCCGACGGTGGGGCGAGTGGACTGACACAACGCTCACCAACCTCGCGGCCAAGCCTGCATCGTCGCGACCTCCACACCCCGGCAAACTCTGGTCAACCAACATATTGCAGGTAGATACCCATACCTGGGCCGCGTGCGGTCTATCAGCACACTCTGAGCACCGCCAGGCGCGCGTAGTCCCAAAAGTCCCCCGACACTCCGCCCTCATGCTGGGAGTTAGACTCTTGCGCGCACCAACGACCGGAAACTTTTCGCGGAGAGGCGGAGACGCTGTGAGTACCGTCTATGACTGTGCCGAGAGCGACTCGCGTGCCGCGGGGATCACGGCGGCTACCAGCGCTTTGAAGTCCGGTCGACTGGTCGTCATGCCGACGGACACGCTGTACGGCCTCGCCGCCGACGCGTTCGATTCCGCCGCGGTGAGCGATCTGCTGGCCGCCAAGCGCCGTGGACGCGATATGCCGGTGCCGGTCCTCGTCGGTTCGTGGCACACCATCGACGGGCTGGTCTTCTCGGTGCGGCCGCAGGCGCGGGAGCTGATTCGCGCGTTCTGGCCCGGCGCGCTGAGTCTTGTCGTGCAGGCGGCGCCTTCGCTCGCGTGGGATCTCGGTGATACCCGTGGCACGGTGATGCTGCGGATGCCGCTGCATCCGGTAGCGCTGGAATTGTTGCGTGAAGTCGGCCCGCTGGCGGTGTCGAGCGCCAATGTGTCAGGGCAGCCGCCCGCGACCACCGCCGAGCAGGCGCGTGAGCAGCTGGGGTCGCTGGCGAGTGTGTATCTCGACGGCGGTCCGGCCGAGCACGCCGTGGCTTCGACGATCGTCGATCTCACCGCGGATCAGCCGCGGGTGTTGCGGGAGGGTGCTGTGTCGGTGGCCGATATCGCGGAGGTGCTCGGGATGGTGCCGGAAGCCCTGATCAGCTCCGCGCAGCGGTGATCGCACGCCGCTGATGAGCTCAGTCGTTCCCCTGCGCGAGCTACTGCTCGTGCTGCTCGTCTCCGCCACGGTGACCTTCCTGGCCACCGGTGGTGTGCGGGTGCTCGCCATCGCGTTCGGCGCGGTGGCGGTGCCACGTGAGCGTGATGTGCACGTGAAGCCGGTGCCGCGAATGGGTGGTGTCGGCATGTATGTCGGCGTCGTCGCCGCGGTGTTGTTCGCGCACCAATTGCCCGCGCTGCGAAGAGGTTTCGACTACGCCCCGGATATTCCGGCGGTGCTGGTCGCCGCGACGATCATCGTGCTGGTCGGCATCGTCGACGACCGGTGGGGCTTGGACGCCCTCACCAAATTCGTCGGCCAGATCACCGCGGCCGGTGTCATGGCCGTGATGGGCCTGAGCTGGTATGTGATCTACAACCCGTTCAACGACACCACCGTCGTACTCGATGCCCTACAGGGCGGCCTGGTCACCGTCGGTATCACCGTCACCCTCGTGAATGCGATGAACTTCGTCGACGGTTTGGACGGTCTGGCCGCCGGTCTCGGTTTGATCTGCGCGACCGCTGTTTTCGTGTTCTCCATCGGTTTGCTCTATGACCAGGGCGGTTCGGTCGATACCTATCCGCCCGCGTTGCTGGCCGCCGCGCTGGCGGGCGCCTGCCTCGGATTTCTGCCGCATAATTTCTCCCCGGCCAGAATATTTATGGGCGACACCGGCTCGATGATGATCGGTTTGATCTTGGCCGCGGTATCCACCGGCGCCTCCGGCCGAATTCCGCTGCAGGGTTACGGCCCGCGCGACATTGTCGGTTTGCTCTCGCCGCTGTTGCTGGTCGGCGCGGTGATGTTCATTCCGGTGCTCGATCTGTTGCTCGCGATCGTGCGCCGGGTGCGCGCGGGCGTGAGTTTCTCCACACCGGACAAAATGCATCTGCACCACCGATTGCTCCAGATCGGGCATTCGCACCGGCGCGTGGTCCTGTTGATCTATTTGTGGGTCGGCGTACTCGCCTTCGGCGCGGTGGGAACTTCGCTGATGGATAGACGCCTTGTTGTTCTGCTGGTGGCAGGCGGATTGGTGTTCGCGCTGGTAGTGACCGCGATCCCGTCGGTGCGCAGGTCGGAGTCGACGCAGCACTGAGTTCGGCGCGCAAGGTAAAGTTCGGGCCGTGAGCTTTACACCCGAAACCGTGCCAGGCCCTGATGCCCCTCTGCGCGCCGCGCTGCGCTACGGCCTGATCGGCCTCGGCGTGCTCGTCGTCGTCTCGGTGGCGATCGCCGCCGCGGTGGCCGGAATGCCCGGGGTGTGGGGCGCGCTGCTCGGCGCCGCGATCGGTGGTGGGTTCATCCTCACCACGGTCGTCGCGGTGCTGCTGGGCGCGAAGCTGCCGCCGACCATGGCCGGCGCGGTGATGCTGGTCAGCTGGGTCGGCAAGATGCTGGTGGCGCTGCTGGTGATCGTGGTGCTCAACCAATTCGACTTCTACAGCAGGCCCGCGCTGTTCTTTACGGTGGTAGGAGCCCTGCTGATCGTTCTCGGTGCGGAGACGTACGGCGTTGTGAGCCAGAAGGTTCCGTACGTCACGACACGCGCGGGAGACGGCGAAACGGCTTCCGAGCAGGAATAATCCCACCCAGCTACGCACTGTCGTAGATAGCTTGGTAAAGTGTTGGTAAGCAAGCACCCAAGCTAGAGGCTCGGCCCGACAAACTCGGGGCTATGCCTCGAGTTACCAGGGGGGATCATCGAGATCCCACCCGGTGCCGCTATGCTTACTGCCGATCCGGGTGGAATGTGCCCGGTTGAAGCATGTCGACGATGTCGCCGACGCCCGAACAGAAGCCGATACGGGTTACACCGTACGAGCGGCTGTCGAATTTCGAGCCGACCAGAGTCGACCCCATTGATCGTCAATGTCCGATCGAACCGCGGGAATGACAGTCGTACCTGCGGCCCGAACACGGGAGAGAACGCTGAGCGTCATCACTTTGGCGGCGGGCGAGTTTCACGCGCCATCGCTGTCCGACTTCTACCCTCCAGCAGTGCTGTTCGCGGGGACGCCGTTCGAACTCGATCGCCTGATGCTGGTCCGACTGCTGATGACCGCCGTATTGGTGGCCGTCTTCGTGCTGGCTTTCCGCTCGCCGAAGATCGTGCCGCGCGGCCTGCAGAACGTGATGGAAGCCGGTGTGGTTTTCGTCAAGGAGCAGATCGCCGACGAGGTTCTCGGTAAGGAAACCGGCAAGAAGTTCCTCCCGCTGCTCGCGACGATCTTCTTCACGGTTCTGTTCCTGAACTTCTCCGGTGTGATTCCCGGGTTGAACATCTCGTCCAATGCGCGCATCGGCATGCCGCTGGTCCTGGCCGCGATCGTCTATATCGCCTACAACTACGTCGGCATTCGGAAGTACGGGTTCTTCTCCTACATCCGCCACAGCATCGTCGTGCCCGACGTGCCGGTCGCGCTGCACCTGCTGCTGATCCCGATCGAGTTCATCTCGACCTTCATCCTGCGCCCGTTCACGCTCACCGTGCGTTTGTTGGCCAACATGCTGGCCGGCCACATCATGCTGGTGCTGTTCTTCAGCGCGACCTGGTACTTCCTGTTCGACGCCGCCGCGTGGATGAAGGTCTTCTCGCCGTTCTCGCTGCTGGCCGGCATCGGCTTCACGCTCTTCGAGCTGCTGGTGATCTTCCTGCAGGCCTACGTTTTCGCGCTGCTGACCGCCGTGTACATCGGCCAGTCGCAGCACGCTGCCGACCACTGACCTGACCGACCAACGACCGGAAACCTGCTACACACGCCGACCGGCGGGTGAGCAACAGAAAGGGAAAGATTCATGAGCCTCGCTTACCTGGCCCAGGAAGCCGCGACCACCGAGAGCACCTTCAAGGGCTTCGGCGCCATCGGCTACGGTCTGGCCGCGATCGGCCCCGGCATCGGCGTGGGTATCGTCGTCGGTAAGGCCATCGAGGGCATCGCTCGTCAGCCCGAGCTGTCCGGCCAGATCCGTACCACCATGTTCCTCGGTATCGCGTTCACCGAGGCCCTGGCGCTGATCGGCCTCGTCGCCGGCTTCATCTTCTGATTCCGATGCGCGAACTCATCACGCTCGCAGCTGAGGGTGGAGAGGATGTGAATCCTCTCGTTCCCGCAACGTACGACATCGTCTGGTCGATCGTCTGCGTCGTCATCATCGGCGTGCTCTTCTGGAAATACGTGATCCCGCGTGTGACCAAGACACTCGAAGAGCGCACAGACAAGATCGAAGGCGGTATCGCCAGGGCCGAAGCAGCCCAGGCCGAGGCACAGCAGACGCTGGAGCAGTACCAGCAGCAGCTCGCCGACGCCCGGCTCGAGGCCGCGCGCATCCGTGAGGAAGCACGCACCCAGGGTCAGCAGATCCTCGCGCAGATGCGCACGGATGCCCAGGCCGAAAGCGACCGTATCGTCGCCGCCGGTCACTCCCAGCTGGAAGCCCAGCGCCAGCAGATCCTGACGGAGCTGCGTTCCGAGGTCGGCCGTACGGCCGTCGACCTGGCCGAGAAGATCATCGGTCAGTCTGTTTCGGACGAAGCCAAGCAGGCGGCGTCGATCGACAAGTTCCTCAGCGAACTCGACGACACCGACGCCATCGGGGTCGGAAGGTAGCGACGCGAAAGTGAGAAGCATGTACGCAGCGAGCCGCGAGGCCAGTACCCGGTCTCGCGAGGCGCTTCGGGTCGCTCTGACCGGAAGCGAAACTGTTGCGGCCACAACGGGGTCGGAACTGTTCGCCGTTGTCGCCGTGCTGGACGACCAGCGTTCGCTGCGTGTGGCGCTCGCGGACGCCTCGGTGCCGGGTTCGGCGCGCGCTGAACTCAGTGAGCGGGTCTTCGGCGGCAAGGTCAGCGCTGCCACGCAGGCAGTGCTGACCACCGCGGTGGCGCAGGACTGGTCACGCACCCGCGACCTGGTCGACACCCTGGTGCTGCTCGGGCAGGAGGCTCTGCTGGAGTCTGCCGCCGTCGGTGGCCGACAGGACGCGGTGGAGGACGAGCTGTTCCGGCTCGGACGCATCATCGCCGACAACCCGAAGCTGGAGCAGGCACTGTCCGATCAGGGAAAGCCCGCCTCGGCGCGGCGCGAACTGATCGAGCGGCTGCTCAACGGCAAGGTCGAGCCGGTCACCCTGGCGCTGGCCGAGCAGGCGGTCACCCGCCTGCGGACCAACAACATCGGCGTCGCCTTCGACGCCCTGTCCGATCTGGCGGCGGCCCGTCGTGACCAGATCGTCGCCCACGTGAACTCGGCGGTCGAGCTGAACGATCAGCAGAAGGAGAAGCTGTCGGCTTCCCTGCGGCGGATCTACGGCAAGGCGGTCACCGTGCACGTGCAGGTCGACCCGACGCTGCTGAGCGGCGTCGTCGTGCGCGTCGGAGACGACGTGATCGACGGCAGCGCCACCGGCCGACTGGAGAAGCTGCGCCGGGCACTGTCCTGAAAAGGGCGCTCAACGCAGTACTTTTCCGACCCCCGACATTCGAGACCACAGCGAGAGCAGGAACAACATGGCGGAGCTGACGATCTCCTCCGACGAGATCCGTAGCGCGATCGAGAGCTACACCCAGAGCTACACCCCGGAAACCTCCATCGAAGAAGTCGGCGTCGTGACCGATACCGGCGACGGTATCGCCCACGTCAGTGGCCTGCCTTCGGCGATGGCCAACGAGCTGCTCGAGTTCCCCGGCGGGGTTCTCGGCGTCGCGCTGAACCTCGAGGACACCAACATCGGTGCCGTCATTCTCGGCGAGTACGCCTCGCTGGAAGAGGGCCAGCAGGTCCGTCGCACCGGCGACGTGCTCTCCGTTCCCGTGGGTGACAAGTTCCTCGGTCGCGTCGTCAACCCGCTCGGCCAGCCGATCGACGGCCTGGGCGAGATCGAGTCCGACGAGCGCCGCGTGCTGGAGCTGCAGGCCGCGTCCGTGCTGGAGCGTCAGCCGGTCGAAGAGCCGCTGGCCACCGGTATCACCGCGATCGACGCGCTGACGGCCATCGGCCGCGGCCAGCGTCAGCTGATCATCGGCGACCGTAAGACGGGCAAGACTGCCGTCGCGATCGACGCGATCCTGAACCAGAAGGCGAACTGGGAGACCGGCGACGCCGACAAGCAGGTTCGCTGCATCTACGTCGCGATCGGCCAGAAGGGCTCCACCATCGCGGGCGTCAAGACCGCGCTCGAGGAGCACGGCGCGATGGAGTACACCACGATCGTGGCGGCCCCCGCGTCGGATTCCGCCGGCTTCAAGTGGCTGGCTCCGTACACCGGTTCGGCCATCGGCCAGCACTGGATGTACCAGGGCAAGCACGTCCTCATCGTGTTCGACGACCTGACCAAGCAGGCCGAGGCGTACCGCGCCATCTCGCTGCTGCTGCGTCGTCCGCCGGGCCGCGAGGCGTACCCCGGTGACGTCTTCTACCTGCACTCCCGTCTGCTGGAGCGTTGCGCGAAGCTGTCCGACGAGATGGGCGCGGGCTCGATGACCGGTCTGCCGATCATCGAGACCAAGGCCAACGACGTCTCGGCGTTCATCCCGACCAACGTCATCTCCATCACCGACGGCCAGGTCTTCCTCGAGTCCGACCTGTTCAACAAGGGCGTCCGACCGGCGATCAACGTCGGTACCTCGGTCTCCCGTGTCGGTGGCGCCGCCCAGACCAAGGCCATGAAGAAGGTCGCCGGTTCGCTGCGTCTGGAAATGGCGCAGTACCGCGAGCTGGAGGCGTTCTCCGCCTTCGCCTCCGACCTCGACGCCGCGTCGCTGGCGCAGCTCGAGCGTGGCGCCCGCTGGGTCGAGCTGCTCAAGCAGGACCAGTACTCCCCGGTCTCGGTCGAGGATCAGGTCGTCTCGATCTTCCTGGTCGACGCCGGTTACTACGAGTCGGTGCCCGTCGAAGACGTGCGTCGCTTCACCGCCGAGCTGCTCGAGTACCTGCACGGCGCGACCCAGAGCTCGTTCGACGCGCTCGAGGGTGGCAAGAAGCCGCTGGCCGGCGAAGCCGCCGACGCGATCAAGGCCGAGACCGACAAGTTCAAGCAGGGCTTCCTCGATTCGAACGGCAATCGCATCGTGAACGAGGCCGCCGCGGGCGAGCTGGACCACGAAGAGGTCGAGTCGCTGTCGGTCACCCGCAAGCACGTCGACAAGTAAGCCGGGTCATGATGTCGGCAATTTCCGATCTGGCGAATGAAGGGAGTGTGAACCGCTAGTGGCAAGTTTGCGCGAATTGCGCTCCCGCATTCGTGGTGTGAATTCGATCAAGAAGATCACCAAGGCTCAGGAACTGATCGCGACCTCGCGAATTTCCAAGGCCCAGGCCAGGGTTGCGGCCGCCAAGCCGTACGCCGAGGAGATCACCAAGGTCCTCGGCGAACTGGCGAGCGCTTCGAAGAACCTGTCGCACCCGCTGCTGACCGAGCGTCCCAACGCTCGTCGGGCCGCTGTCCTGGTGATCACCAGTGACAGCGGTATGTGCGGTGGCTACAACTCGAACGTGCTCAAGCGCGCCGAAGAGCTCATGACCACGCTGCGTGGCGACGGCAAGGAACCCGTTCTGTACGTGATGGGCAGTAAGGGCATCACGTACTACAAGTTCCGCAACCGTCCGTTCCAGGCGTCGTGGTTCGGCTTCTCCCAGCAGCCCAAGTACACCGATGCGTCGGCCGCGTGCCAGCACCTGGTCGAGGCCTTCATGGCCGGCTCCGACGGCGAGGTCTCCTCGCTCGACGGCACCGGAACCATCGAGGGTGTCGACGAGCTGCACATCGTGTACACCAAGTTCGTGTCGATGCTGACCCAGAACCCGGAGGTGCGCCGCCTGGCGCCGATCCAGGTCAGCTACGTCGACGAGAACTACGAGCTCGGCGACGACATCATGTCGGACTCGCCGAACGTGGTGGCCACGGCACAGTACGAGTTCGAGCCGGACGCCGATGTGCTACTCGGGGCGCTGCTGCCCAAGTACATCAACACGCGTATCTACGCATCGTTGCTCGAGGCAGCGGCATCCGAGTCCGCGGCTCGGCGCACCGCAATGAAGGCGGCGACCGATAACGCCAACGAGCTGGCCAATGTGCTCCAGCGCGAGGCGAACTCGGTGCGTCAGGCCCAGATCACGCAGGAAATCAGCGAAATCGTCGGCGGCGTCAACGCGCTGGCGTCGAGCTCGGACCGCGACTAAGAAGCGCAGGAAGAGAACCAATCTAATGACCGCAGCTGTCACTCAGGACAACGCGAAGAAGGCGGGCGAAACCGCTGGACGCGTCGTCCGTGTCATCGGCCCCGTCGTGGACGTCGAGTTCCCGCGTGGCGCCATCCCCGAGCTGTTCAACGCTCTGAACTCCGACATCGAGCTCCCGTCGGTGGCCAAGACCCTCACCCTCGAGGTCGCTCAGCACCTCGGCGACAACATCGTGCGCACCATCTCGATGCAGCCGACCGACGGCCTGGTCCGTGGCGCGACTGTCACCGACACCGGCAAGCCGATCTCGGTGCCCGTCGGCGACATCGTCAAGGGCCACGTGTTCAACGCCCTCGGTGACTGCCTCGACACACCCGGCCTCGGCCGGGACGGCGAGCAGTGGGGCATCCACCGTCAGCCGCCGAGCTTCGACCAGCTCGAGGGCAAGACCGAGATCCTCGAGACCGGCGTCAAGGTCATCGACCTGCTGACCCCGTACGTCAAGGGCGGCAAGATCGGTCTGTTCGGTGGTGCCGGTGTCGGCAAGACCGTGCTGATCCAGGAGATGATCACCCGTATCGCTCGCGAGTTCTCGGGCACCTCGGTGTTCGCGGGCGTCGGTGAGCGTACTCGTGAGGGCACCGACCTCCGTCTGGAAATGGAAGAGATGGGCGTCCTTCCGGACACCGCCCTCGTCTTCGGCCAGATGGACGAGCCGCCGGGCACGCGTATGCGCGTGGCCCTGTCGGCGCTGACCATGGCGGAGTACTTCCGCGATGTCCAGCACCAGGACGTGCTGCTCTTCATCGACAACATCTTCCGTTTCACCCAGGCCGGTTCCGAGGTCTCGACCCTGCTGGGTCGTATGCCTTCGGCCGTGGGTTACCAGCCGACGCTGGCGGACGAGATGGGTCAGCTCCAGGAGCGCATCACCTCGACCAAGGGTCGCTCGATCACCTCGCTGCAGGCGATCTACGTCCCCGCCGACGACTACACCGACCCGGCGCCGGCGACCACCTTCGCCCACCTGGATGCGACGACCGAGCTTTCGCGCCCGATCTCGCAGAAGGGCATCTACCCGGCCGTCGACCCGCTGACCTCGACCTCTCGTATCCTCGAGGCTTCGATCGTCGGCGAGCGCCACTTCCGGGTCGCCAACGAGGTCAAGCGGATCCTGCAGAAGTACAAGGAACTGCAGGACATCATCGCCATCCTCGGCATGGACGAGCTCTCCGAAGAGGACAAGGTCCTCGTCGGTCGCGCCCGTCGCCTGGAGAAGTTCCTCGGTCAGAACTTCATCGTCGCCGAGAAGTTCACCGGCCAGGTCGGCTCGGTCGTTCCGCTGGAACAGACCATCGACGACTTCGACCGTGTCTGCAAGGGCGAGTTCGACCACTACCCGGAGCAGGCGTTCAACTCCTGCGGTGGTCTCGACGACGTCGAGGCAGCCGCGAAGAAGATCCTCGGGAAGTAGTCCACTATGGCGGAGATGACAGTTGATCTCGTAGCTGTCGAGCGCAAGATCTGGTCCGGCCAGGCTTCGTTCGTCAGCGCGCAGACCACCGAGGGTCAGATCGGCATCATGGCAGGCCACGAGCCGCTGCTCGGTCAGCTCGTCGAGGGCGGCACGGTTTCCATCGTGTCGACCGACGGCGAGCGGATCGTCGCCGCGGTGCACGGCGGCTTCTTCTCGGTTACCGCCGACACCGTGCGGGTGCTGGCCGAGTCCGCGGATCTCGCGGGCGAGGTCGACGTCGACGCGGCGCGCAAGGTGCTGAGCGACGCGAGCGCCACCGAGGTGGAGCTGCGTGCGGCCAAGGGCCAGGTGCGTGCGGTCGAAGCGACCGTCACCGACTGACAGCAGTTGTACGGCTCTCTGCCGGCGAGGAACTTCGGTTCCTCGCCGGCAGAGTTGTTTACCGGGCCTTTTCAAGGGGAAAAGCGGTCCGCCCGGTTTGTGCCTGAGCGAGCGTGATTGAATGGGGGAGCAGGGGTGTCTTGGACACCGGCAAGAGCGAAAGGGCGTACGGCATTGCAAACCGGGATGGTTCTCCTGATCATTCTGGTGCTGACGCTCGTGTTCGTAGCCGGAGCCTCGACCTATCGCCTGGTGATGCTGCGTCGAGGGGGCACAGCCGCGCTCCTACGCGCACTGCCCGCGCGCGGCGGCCAAGGCTGGCGGCACGGGCTCATTCGCTACGACGAGGATCGCCTCGTATTCTTCAAACTGACCAGCCTGAAATTCGGTCCCGATTCCACGGTGCATCGGCAAGGCCTCGAAATAGTCGAGCGCCGAGCGCCGCAGGGCGACGAATTCGACATCATGACCGATGACATCGTGGTGGTAGCCGTCACCGATCCGCACAGCAGTTTCGAGCTCGCGCTCGACCGCGGTTCGATGGCGGCTTTTCTGTCCTGGGTGGAGTCGCGACCATCGGATCGCGCCCGCCGTACTCGTGGAGGCCCGTCGTGAGCGTGCACCTGACCCGGATCTACACCCGTACGGGTGACGACGGAACCACCGGCCTCAGCGATTTCTCCCGCGTGGCCAAGAACGATCCACGGCTGATCGCCTACGCCGACTGCGACGAGGCGAACGCGGCCCTCGGTGTCGCCGTTGCCCTCGGTGCGCCCGAACCCGATGTGCTGGCGGTGTTGCGCCAGATCCAGAACGATCTGTTCGACGCGGGCGCCGATCTGTCCACCCCGGTTGTCGCCGAGCCGAAGTACCCGCCGCTGCGCATCACCGAGCCCTATATCGACCGGCTCGAGAAGTGGTGTGACGAGTTCAACGACGGTCTGGCACCGCTGAATTCGTTCATTCTGCCCGGCGGCACGCCGTTGGCTGCGTTGTTGCACACAGCGCGAACCGTGGTGCGCCGAGCCGAGCGATCCGCGTGGGCGGCCGTCGATTCGCACCCCGACGACACCAGCGTGCTGCCCGCGAAATACCTGAATCGACTGTCGGACCTGCTGTTCATCCTCAGCCGGGCGACCAATCCCGCCGGCGATGTGCTGTGGCAGCCCGGCGGCGGCCTCCCACGCTGAAACCGGCTCTCCGGCGCGGAGAATCGGCCGGTTTCCTGTTCTTTCGTGCCAGGGGGGCGTGTCACCGCGCGACGGTCGATAAGCTGACCTCGTGAGCGAACGGTTTCTGGTCTCCGGCGGCAATCGACTCGTCGGCGAGGTCGCGGTCGGCGGCGCGAAGAACAGCGTGCTGAAGCTGATGGCTGCCTCGTTGCTGGCCGAGGGCACGACCACCATCACCAACTGCCCCGACATCCTCGATGTCCCCCTGATGGCGGAGGTGCTGCGCGGCCTCGGCTGCGATGTGACGATCTCCGACGACGTCAGCGGCGACAACTCGGTGGTGACGATCGATACCCCGGCCGAGCCCAAGTACCACGCGGATTTCCCCGCGGTGACCCAGTTCCGCGCCTCGGTGTGTGTGCTCGGTCCGCTGATGGCGCGCTGCAAACGTGCCGTGGTGGCGCTGCCTGGTGGTGACGCGATCGGATCGCGTCCGCTGGATATGCACCAGGCGGGCCTTCGCCTGCTCGGTGCGACCAGCGCGATCGAGCACGGTTGCGTCGTGGCGTCGGCCGAACAGCTGCAGGGCGCGCGGATCCGCCTCGACTTCCCGTCGGTGGGCGCGACCGAGAACATCCTGATGGCCGCGGTCCTGGCCGAGGGGGAGACGGTCATCGACAATGCGGCGCGCGAGCCCGACATCGTCGACCTGTGCACCATGCTCGTGCAAATGGGTGCGCAGATCGACGGTGCCGGTTCCTCCGTGCTCACCGTGCAGGGCGTCAAGAGCCTCTCGCCCACCACCCACCGGGTGATCGGCGACCGCATCGTCGCCGCCACCTGGGGAATCGCCGCGGCGATGACCACCGGCGACGTCCGGGTCACCGGTGTCAACCCGAAGCACCTGGCCCTGGTGCTGGACAAGTTGCGTTCGGCCGGCGCGCGAATCTCCTACGAGCCCAACGGTTTCCGGGTCGTGCAGGCCGAGCGTCCGCGCGCGGTGAACTTCGCGACGCTGCCGTTCCCCGGTTTCCCGACCGACCTGCAGCCGATGGCCATCGGCCTGGCCGCGATCGCGGATGGCACGTCGATGATCACCGAGAACGTCTTCGAAGCACGGTTCCGTTTCGTCGAGGAGATGATCCGGCTCGGCTCCGACGCCCGGACCGATGGTCACCATGCGGTGGTCCGTGGCATCCCGCGGTTGTCGAGTGCGCCGGTCTGGTCGTCCGACATCCGCGCGGGTGCGGGCCTGGTGCTGGCCGGCCTGGTCGCCGATGGCGTCACCGAAGTGCACGACGTCTATCACATCGACCGTGGCTACCCCCGGTTCGTCGAGCAGATGCAGGCGCTCGGGGGACAGGTCGAACGGGTCGATACGCCGAAATAGGGTGCTGACCAGCCGATTTGACTTCG
The DNA here is from genome assembly GCF_050320175.1 of Nocardia sp. FBN12. Taxonomy (GTDB): domain Bacteria; phylum Actinomycetota; class Actinomycetes; order Mycobacteriales; family Mycobacteriaceae; genus Nocardia. The sequence continues at coordinate 7,318,424 of NZ_CP190048.1, forward strand.
TGTTGGTCGGTGCGTAACTTTATTCGAGTCAGAGCGACACGGACGCCGACTGAGCCACTGGCTCGGACACGAGGTAGGACGTTGAGCGCCTGACTGATCATGTGTTCAGGGTTACCTCTTCGGGACTTGCTTCCGATGAGCCTTCTGAGCTAAAGTACGAACCCTTGCCTCACCGAAACCCCTCCGAGAAGTCGTGGGTAGAAGTGTGTGCGTGTGTTCTTTGAGAACTCAATAGTGTGTCGATGAATGTCAGTGCCAATAATTATTATTGGTGCCAACTTCTCATGTACCCCCCGGTCATGAGAGTTGGACATTGAAAACAACAGCGAATCTTTTTTGCTGGTGTTTGGCTTTGCTAGGTTTTCGGACTCTAGTTAGATAATTTTGATTGCGCCCTTCGGGGTGTTTTCGAGAGTCTTCAACGGAGAGTTTGATCCTGGCTCAGGACGAACGCTGGCGGCGTGCTTAACACATGCAAGTCGAGCGGTAAGGCCCTTCGGGGTACACGAGCGGCGAACGGGTGAGTAACACGTGGGTGATCTGCCCTGTACTTCGGGATAAGCCTGGGAAACTGGGTCTAATACCGGATATGACCACCGATCGCATGGTCGGTGGTGGAAAGATTTATCGGTACAGGATGGGCCCGCGGCCTATCAGCTTGTTGGTGGGGTAACGGCCTACCAAGGCGACGACGGGTAGCCGACCTGAGAGGGTGACCGGCCACACTGGGACTGAGACACGGCCCAGACTCCTACGGGAGGCAGCAGTGGGGAATATTGCACAATGGGCGAAAGCCTGATGCAGCGACGCCGCGTGGGGGATGACGGCCTTCGGGTTGTAAACCCCTTTCGACAGGGACGAAGCGCAAGTGACGGTACCTGTAGAAGAAGCACCGGCCAACTACGTGCCAGCAGCCGCGGTAATACGTAGGGTGCGAGCGTTGTCCGGAATTACTGGGCGTAAAGAGCTTGTAGGCGGTCTGTCGCGTCTTCTGTGAAAACTTGGGGCTCAACCTTAAGCTTGCAGGGGATACGGGCAGACTAGAGTACTTCAGGGGAGACTGGAATTCCTGGTGTAGCGGTGAAATGCGCAGATATCAGGAGGAACACCGGTGGCGAAGGCGGGTCTCTGGGAAGTAACTGACGCTGAGAAGCGAAAGCATGGGTAGCAAACAGGATTAGATACCCTGGTAGTCCATGCCGTAAACGGTGGGTACTAGGTGTGGGTTTCCTTCCACGGGATCCGTGCCGTAGCTAACGCATTAAGTACCCCGCCTGGGGAGTACGGCCGCAAGGCTAAAACTCAAAGGAATTGACGGGGGCCCGCACAAGCGGCGGAGCATGTGGATTAATTCGATGCAACGCGAAGAACCTTACCTGGGTTTGACATACACCGGAAACCTGCAGAGATGTAGGCCCCCTTGTGGTCGGTGTACAGGTGGTGCATGGCTGTCGTCAGCTCGTGTCGTGAGATGTTGGGTTAAGTCCCGCAACGAGCGCAACCCTTATCTTATGTTGCCAGCGCGTAATGGCGGGGACTCGTGAGAGACTGCCGGGGTCAACTCGGAGGAAGGTGGGGACGACGTCAAGTCATCATGCCCCTTATGTCCAGGGCTTCACACATGCTACAATGGCCGGTACAGAGGGCTGCGATACCGCGAGGTGGAGCGAATCCCTTAAAGCCGGTCTCAGTTCGGATCGGGGTCTGCAACTCGACCCCGTGAAGTTGGAGTCGCTAGTAATCGCAGATCAGCAACGCTGCGGTGAATACGTTCCCGGGCCTTGTACACACCGCCCGTCACGTCATGAAAGTCGGTAACACCCGAAGCCGGTGGCCTAACCCTTGTGGAGGGAGCCGTCGAAGGTGGGATCGGCGATTGGGACGAAGTCGTAACAAGGTAGCCGTACCGGAAGGTGCGGCTGGATCACCTCCTTTCTAAGGAGCACTTCTCCAGTGAGCGTCTCGAAGAGTCGAGATCGCTGCTGGCAGAGACAGTTTCGGACCCATTCGTGGTCCGGCTGGAGCTCATGGGTGGAACACTGACAACTTTCATCGCATTCGGTCGAAGCAATGTCTTCGACCGCGATGGGTATACCGACACACTATTGGGTCCTGAAAGAACACGCGAAAGTGTTTTTTCAAGGCAAAACAAACGATCCGCTCGGATCTCCTTCGAAACCGCTGGCAACCTTCGGGTTGGTGAGTAGGTCAGGAAATCAATCCGGTGCGGGTGTGTTGTTTGAGAACTGCACAGTGGACGCGAGCATCTTTGTTAGTAAGTGTTTAAGAGCGTACGGTGGATGCCTTGGCACCAGGAGCCGATGAAGGACGTAGGAGGCTGCGATAAGCCTCGGGGAGCTGTCAACCGAGCTGAGATCCGAGGATTTCCGAATGGGGAAACCCAGCACGAGTGATGTCGTGTTACCCGCATCTGAATATATAGGGTGTGTGGAGGGAACGTGGGGAAGTGAAACATCTCAGTACCCACAGGAAGAGAAAACAACAGTGATTCCGTGAGTAGTGGCGAGCGAAAGCGGATGAGGCTAAACCAATCAGATGTGATAGACGGCAGTCGTTGTCTGGTTGGGGTAGTGGGAACATTCTTCTCGACTCTGCCGAGTCGAGCAACAGTAAGAAACCAAGTGGTTAGTTGAAGTGGTCTGGAACGGCCTGCCATAGACGGTGATAGTCCGGTAAACGAAAACTTCTTGGCTGTTGTGGATGTCTCCCGAGTAGCAGCGGGCCCGTGAAATCTGCTGTGAATCTGCCGGGACCACCCGGTAAGCCTGAATACTCCCTGGTGACCGATAGCGGACTAGTACCGTGAGGGAAAGGTGAAAAGTACCCCGGGAGGGGAGTGAAATAGTACCTGAAACCGTGCGCTTACAATCCGTCAAAGCCCTCCACTTTCGAGTGTGTGGGGTGATGGCGTGCCTTTTGAAGAATGAGCCTGCGAGTCATCGGTGTGTGGCGAGGTTAACCCGTTGAGGGGTAGCCGTAGCGAAAGCGAGTCTGAATAGGGCGAAATTCAGTCGCACATTATGGACCCGAAGCGGAGTGATCTACCCATGGCCAGGGTGAAGCGACGGTAAGACGTCGTGGAGGCCCGAACCCACTTAGGTTGAAAACTGAGGGGATGAGCTGTGGGTAGGGGTGAAAGGCCAATCAAACTCCGTGATAGCTGGTTCTCCCCGAAATGCATTTAGGTGCAGCGTCACGTGTTTCACATCGGAGGTAGAGCTACTGGATGGCCTAGGGGGCCTACAAGCTTACCGAAGTCAGCCAAACTCCGAATGCCGGTGTGTGAGAGCGTGGCAGTGAGACTGCGGGGGATAAGCTTCGTAGTCGAGAGGGAAACAGCCCAGATCGCCGGCTAAGGCCCCTAAGCGTGTACTAAGTGGAAAAGGATGTGGGGTCGCTTAGACAACCAGGAGGTTGGCTTAGAAGCAGCCACCCTTGAAAGAGTGCGTAATAGCTCACTGGTCAAGTGATCCTGCGCCGACAATGTAGCGGGGCTCAAGTACACCGCCGAAGCCGCGGCATTCACACAATAACCCGTCCTGCATTCGTGCAGGGCCAGGTGTGTGGATGGGTAGGGGAGCGTCCTGTGGCCGTGGAAGCAGCAGTGTGAACTAGCTGTGGAGGCCACGGGAGTGAGAATGCAGGCATGAGTAGCGAAAGACGAGTGAGAAACTCGTCCGCCGAATGACCAAGGGTTCCTGGGCCAGGTTAATCCGCCCAGGGTGAGTCGGGACCTAAGGCGAGGCCGACAGGCGTAGTCGATGGACAACGGGTTGATATTCCCGTACCCGTGTATCCGCGCCCAATGCTGAATCAGTTGTGCTAACTGTCCAAATGTTGTCTTATCGAGCCTTCGGGTGAGAGGGATGATTGCTGCACAGGACCCCGGTTGTAGTAGGTAAGCGATGGGGTGACGCAGGAAGGTAGCTGGGCCAGGTGATGGAATACCTGGTGTAAGCGTGTAGGGAGTGTGATAGGCAAATCCGTCACACACATATCCTGAGACGTGATGCGTACCCGTTGAGGGGAATTCAGTGATCCTATGCTGCCGAGAAAAGCCTCTAGCGAGCTGGTACACGGCCCGTACCCCAAACCGACACAGGTGGTCAGGTAGAGAATACTAAGGCGATCGAGAGAACTGTGGTTAAGGAACTCGGCAAAATGCCCCCGTAACTTCGGGAGAAGGGGGACCTGCCCTGGTGACGAGTCTTGCACTCAGAGCTGGGGAAGGTCGCAGAGACCAGAGAGAAGCGACTGTTTACTAAAAACACAGGTCCGTGCGAAGTCGTAAGACGATGTATACGGACTGACGCCTGCCCGGTGCCGGAAGGTTAAGAGGACCGGTTAGCGGACTTTGTCCGCGAAGCTGAGAATTTAAGCCCCGGTAAACGGCGGTGGTAACTATAACCATCCTAAGGTAGCGAAATTCCTTGTCGGGTAAGTTCCGACCTGCACGAATGGCGTAACGACTTCTCTGCTGTCTCAACCACAGACTCGGCGAAATTGCATTACGAGTAAAGATGCTCGTTACGCGCGGCAGGACGAAAAGACCCCGGGACCTTCACTATAGCTTGGTATTGGTGTTCGGTACGGTTTGTGTAGGATAGGTGGGAGACTGTGAAAGCGGCACGCTAGTGTTGTGGGAGTCGTCGTTGAAATACCACTCTGATCGTATTGGACTTCTAACCTCGGACCATGATCTGGTTCAGGGACAGTGCCTGGTGGGTAGTTTAACTGGGGCGGTTGCCTCCCAAAATGTAACGGAGGCGCCCAAAGGTTCCCTCAGCCTGGTTGGCAATCAGGTGTTGAGTGCAAGTGCACAAGGGAGCTTGACTGTGAGACTGACAGGTCGAGCAGGGACGAAAGTCGGGACTAGTGATCCGGCACCGGCAAGTGGAAGCGGTGTCGCTCAACGGATAAAAGGTACCCCGGGGATAACAGGCTGATCTTCCCCAAGAGTCCATATCGACGGGATGGTTTGGCACCTCGATGTCGGCTCGTCGCATCCTGGGGCTGGAGTAGGTCCCAAGGGTTGGGCTGTTCGCCCATTAAAGCGGCACGCGAGCTGGGTTTAGAACGTCGTGAGACAGTTCGGTCTCTATCCGCCGCGCGCGTAAGAAACTTGAGGAAGGCTGTCCCTAGTACGAGAGGACCGGGACGGACGAACCTCTGGTGTGCCAGTTGTTCCGCCAGGAGCACTGCTGGTTGGCTACGTTCGGAAGGGATAACCGCTGAAAGCATCTAAGCGGGAAGCCTGTTCCAAGATGAGGTTTCTCTCCCACTTGATGGGTTAAGGCCCCCTACAGACCATGGGGTTGATAGGCCAGAATTGGAAGCCAGGTAACTGGTGTAGGTGACTGGTACTAATAGGCCGAGGGCTTACTACAAAGGTGTTACGCGTCCACTGTGCGGTTTCTGAAACAACAGACACTGCAGCACACTCACACAGACCTTTTTTGGGGTTGTTGTGTGGGGAGCGCTGTCTAGTTTCATAGAGTTACGGTAGTTATAGCGGTGGGGAAACGCCCGGTCCCATTCCGAACCCGGAAGCTAAGGCCACCTGCGCCGATGGTACTGCACTCGACAGGGTGTGGGAGAGTAGGACACTGCCGGAACATCATTGCGAAAGGCCCTCAACCATTGGTTGGGGGCCTTTTTGCGTTCCCGGAACCGTCGCCTACAGTGCTTGGGTGCGCCTCGTCATTGCTCGTTGCCAGGTCGACTATGTCGGTCGACTGACCGCCCACCTCCCGATGGCTCGACGGCTGTTGCTGATCAAGGCCGACGGGTCGGTGCTCGTGCACTCCGACGGCGGCTCGTACAAGCCGCTGAACTGGATGAGCCCGCCGTGCTGGCTGGTGGAGCAGGACGTGCCCGACGCGATGCCCGCCGAGTTGCCTGCCGGTGTGCGGCCCCTACGCGAGGAGCAGACAGCGGAGCCGGTGACGGCCAAGGCGCTGTGGGTGGTGACCAACAAAGCCGGCGAGGAATTGCGGATCACCATCGAGGAGATCGAGCACGATTCCTCGCATGAGCTCGGCGTCGATCCCGGTCTGGTGAAAGACGGTGTCGAAGCGCATCTGCAGGAGCTGCTCGCCGAGCACGTGACGAAGCTCGGGGAGGGGTACACCCTGGTGCGGCGCGAGTACATGACCGCGATCGGCCCGGTGGACCTGCTGTGCCGCGATGCCGACGGCGCCACGGTGGCGGTGGAGATCAAGCGACGCGGTGACATCGACGGTGTCGAGCAGCTCACCCGCTACCTCGAACTGCTCAACCGTGACCCGCTGCTCGCCCCGGTGGCCGGGGTGTTCGCGGCGCAGCAGATCAAGCCGCAGGCGAAGACGCTGGCCGAGTACCGTGGAATTCGCTGCCTCACGCTCGATTACGACGAGCTACGTGGCACGGAGAGCAACGTTTTCCGCCTGTTCTAGGAGGAGTGGGCATGGCGCGACGTAGACCGCGCAGCGGCCGTTCTACGGGGCCGAGGCCGATCGGTGATGTGTACGGCCGCACCGAGGACGGACCGGGCGACGAAACCTATATCGTGCGAACGGTTCCCGGCGCCCGTGCGGTGAAGACCTATCGGTGTCCCGGTTGCGACCACGAGATCGCGGCCGGTGTCGCCCATATCGTCGCCTGGGCCGCCGAGGGTGGCGAGGACGACCGCAGACACTGGCACCAGGGTTGCTGGAACGGCAGACGCACCCGCGGCATCACCCGCCGCTGGTCCTGACTCCACAGCACCGAAAACCGAAGGCCGCCTCGATGATTCGAGGCGGCCTTCGGTTTCCAGGTGAATGTCGTTACGAGTCCGACAGTCGGTTAGTTGACGTCAGCGCTCTCGCGGTCCTCATCGACGATGTCCTCGTCGGCGACCTCCGGGATGGCCTTGTTCTGGCGCGAGCTCGAGACCGACTTGTTGCCGTTGTTGCTGATCGACTTGCGCTCAGGCGTGCCGTCGAGCAGTTCGCTCTCGCGGTTGACGGCGGCGAGCATGGCGGGCACCGAATCGAGCTGACCGCGGATACCGAGCAGCTGGGCGAGCACCCGGCCGCGCAGCACGCGCATCTCCTCGGCCAGTTCCTTCGCGTGCGCGATCTTGCGCTCGGAGGTCTGGGTGGCGGAGCTGATGAGACGGTTCGACTCATCGGTCGCGTCCTTGATCCGCTGGGCGGCCTCGGCGCGACTGGTGGCCTCGAGCTCCTCCATGGCACGAGTCAGCTTGGTGCGCCGATCGTTCATGGTGGCCTCGAAGTCCTGCTGGGTGGCCTTGCGCTTGGCTTCGGCCTCCTTGCCAAGACGTTCGACATCGGCTTGGGCGGCTTCGATGATCTTGGCCGACTCGGTGCGCGCGTTCGCGAGGGTCTGCTCGAACTCGATCTCGAGCGCCTCGCGCTTCTCCTTGGTCTCCGCGAGCAGCGACTCGTACTTGCCACGCATCTCGGTGGCCTGCTGCTCGGCGATCGACACCATCTCTGCGGCCTCGGCCTGCGCGAGCGCGCGGACCTCGGACGCTTCGTCCGAGGCGAGGCGCAGCATGCGCGAGATGCGGTCGGACATGCCTTCGGCGGTGGTCGGCGGCACGGAAAGCCGGTCGACCTCCTTGCGGAGCTCGTCGATCTCGTCACGTGCATCTTCCAGCTGGCTGGCGAGATTGCGGGCCTGCGCGGCGGCAGCATCCCGGTCGGTGGCGGTGACGCGGAGCTCAGCGTCGAAGCGGTCGAAGTAGTTGCGCACCTCGTCTTGCGCATAACCCTTGCGCACAACGGTGAAGGGCAGTGCAACGAAGCGATTGCGATCGGACTCAGGTGACGACATGGCACACAAAATACAGCCTCGAGCGAGCCAATGGAGACTCGACTGCGAATGTGATCCCGCCGAGATAAACCGACCGTACCGCTGTACTAGTGCGTAACATCGGGGTTCGGCTCGACGAGCTCGACCAGCACACCGCCAGCATCCTTCGGATGGATGAAATTGATGCGGGAATCGGCGGTTCCGTGACGTGGGGCTTCGTACAGCAAACGCACGCCGCGCCCGCGCAGGAAGCCCGAAACCGCCTCGATATCGGTGACCCGGTAGGCCAGCTGCTGCAGTCCGGGGCCGCTGCGGTCGATGAATTTGGCGATGGTCGACTCGGGGGTGAGCGGGGCCAGCAACTGCAGGGCGGTCGCACGGTCGGCGGCGGCGGGGCACGACAGCATCGCCTCGACGACGCCCTGGGCCTCGTTCACCTCGCGGTGGGTCTCGACCATGCCGAGATTGTCGGTGTACCACGCCACGGCGATGTCGAGGTCGGGCACCGCGATGCCCACGTGGTCGATGGCGATGACGTAATCGGCTGGGATGAAGTTCTCGTTGGTCACCCCACGAAGCTAACCTGCGTGCCGCCTGCGCGCTGATACCGGTTACCGTGGAGGTCAACTCCTGAACCCGTGCGGCGATGCCGCCTGCGTCCGGCGAGGTTCGACTCAATGAATGCGAGGCTTTCGTGACCACTTCTGTCATCGTGTCCGGTGCGCGTACCCCGGTCGGTCGGCTGCTCGGCGGTTTGAAGGGCTTCAAGGCCTCGGATCTGGCCGGGGTGGCGATCAAGGCCGCGCTCGAGAAGGGCGGCGTCGCGCCCGAACAGGTCGAGTACGTGATCCTGGGTCAGGTGCTGCAGGCAGGCGGTGGGCAGCTGCCCGCGCGTCAGGCCGCCATCGCCGCGGGCATTCCGATGGACGTGCCGTCGGTCCTGATCAACAAGGTCTGCCTGTCGGGCATCAACGCGATCGCCCTGGCCGATCAGCTGATTCGCGCCGGCGAGCACGAGATCGTGGTCGCCGGTGGCATGGAATCGATGAGCCAGACCCCGCACCTGCTGCCCAAGAGCCGCGAGGGTTTCAAGTACGGCGACACCACCCTCGTCGACCACATGGCCTACGACGGCCTGCACGACGTGATCACCGACCAGGCCATGGGCCTGCTCACCGAGGATCGCAACGACCTGGACAAGGTGAGCCGCGAGGAGCAGGACGCGCTGGCCGCGGCCTCGCACCAGCGCGCCGCCGCCGCGTGGAAGAACGGGCTATTCGACGACGAGGTCGTGCCGGTCGCCGTGCCGCAGCGCAAGGGTGACCCGGTGTACGTGACCGAGGACGAGGGCATTCGCGCCGATACCACCGTCGAGTCGCTGGGCAAGCTGCGGCCGGCGTTCCGCAAGGACGGCACCGTCACCGCGGGCACCGCCTCGCAGATCTCCGACGGCGCGGCCGCGGTGATCGTGATGAGCAAGGCCAAGGCCGAAGAGCTGGGTCTGGAGTGGATCGCCGAGATCGGTGCCTCGGGTCAGGTCGCCGGGCCGGATTCGACCCTGCAGGATCAGCCTGCCAACGCCATCCTCGCCGCGTGCGCGAAGGAGGGCATCACGCCCGCCGATCTGGACCTGATCGAGATCAACGAGGCGTTCGCGGCTGTGGGTGTGTCTTCCACTCGCAAGCTCGGCTACGACCCGGAGAAGGTCAATGTCAACGGTGGCGCGATCGCCATCGGGCACCCGCTCGGCATGTCCGGCGCGCGCATCCTGCTGCACCTGGCGCTGGAGCTGAAGCGTCGCGGTGGTGGGGTGGGTGCTGCCGCGCTGTGTGGCGGTGGCGGTCAGGGTGACGCGCTGATCATTCGGGTTCCGTAGTTCGGTTCTGATCTGGGGTCTAGTAGTCCCAGGCAGGTTTGACGCTGTGTTTATTGGAGCGCTGGCGCGCTCGAGTCGCGGCCCCAAGGGGCCGCCGGTTAGCCACCGGGGCTTGCTCCTTCGTCGCCTACGCCCCGGCGGCTAACCGGCGACCCGGCCGCGACCGGCCACTGCGTGGCCGCCGCTCCCTAGGTGTGTTGACCTGAGAGGTTAGGGACGCGGCTAGCTGGCGGACGTCCTCCGAGTGCGGTGTGGGCTCGGTGGTGATTGTAGGTATGGAGCCACTCGGTGAACGCGGCTCGGCGTTCGGTCTCTGACCGGTAAGCGCGGGCATAGGCCCATTCATCGACAAGGGTGCGGTTGAACCGTTCGACCTTGCCGTTGGTTTGTGGCCGGTAAGGGCGGGTCCGTTTATGGGTGATCGAGGCCGCGGTCATCGTCTGGGCCCAGAGCCGGGACCGGTAGCAGGGACCGTTGTCGGTCAGGACTCGTTTGACGGTGATCCCGTTGGTGGAGAAGAACTTCTGGGCTCGTTGCCAGAACCCGGCAGCGGTTTCCTTGCGTTCGTTGGGCAGGATCTCGGTGTAGGCGAGGCGGGAATGGTCATCGATGGCGTTGTGGAGGTAGCTGTAGCCCAGATGGCTGTGGCCACGGCTGTCGAGAGTTTTGCCCGCGGTCCGGGTGCGGTTGGTGCGCCCGAGTTTTTGCCCGACCGCGCGGGCCCCGCCGCCGTCGGGGATGTTGCCCAGCTTTTTGATATCGACATGGACCAGGTCGCCGGGGTGATCGTGTTCGTAGCGGCGGATCGGGGTGCCGGTGGTGCGGTCGAGCCAGGCCAGGCGGGCCAGTTTGTAGCGTGTCAACACTCGGTGCACTGTCGAGGGATGCAAACCGAGTAGGTAGGCGATCCGTGCTGGTCCCCACCGGCGTTGGACTCGGATTTTGATGATCCGGCGTTCGGTGCGGGTCGGAGTTTTGGTTGGGCTGTGGTGGGGGCGCGACGACAAATCTGACATGGCGGCGGCACCGTGGTGGCGGTAGCGGTTGGCCCAGCGGGCGGCGGTGGTGGGTGAGACTTGGAATCGTTCGGCTGCCCGTCGTAGTGGCCAGCCGTCGTCGATGACACAGCGGGCTAGTCGTAGACGGCCGAGTTCGGTCAGGGGTGCATTACGGTGTGTCATTGAAGACCTCCGTTGAGAGACGCGTTCCTTAGACAGCTCGCATCTCACTCGGAGGTCTTCGCCATGTCAGCTCGCCACGCCGTTACCAACCTGCATGGTCAACACACCTAGGGGTCGCGGGTGGGGGTTGGGAGTGCGGTCATGGCGGCTTCGGGGTCCACTACGCGGTGTCGTAATCGGTCCGGCACAATGGGGGCATGGGTTTCTTCGATTTGCGGTCTACGGCCAGTCGGTTTCGGTTCTTCGCGGTGCTCGAGGCGCTGTCCTGGATCGGTCTGCTGACCGGTATGGCGTTCAAGTACCTGCCCGCGGAGGGCAACGAGATCGGCGTGAAGATCTTCGGGCCGGTGCACGGGGCGATCTTCGTGCTGTTCGTGATCTCGGCGCTGTTGGCCGCGCGGGAGCTGAAGTGGAACTGGTTGACCACGGTGCTGGCGCTGGCGTCGAGCATTCCGCCGCTGTTCACCGTGATCTTCGAGGTCTGGGCGGTGCGCACCGGTCAGCTCGGCGAGCTGAGCGCGGACGCGAGCAAGGGCTCCGCGGCTGCCGCCCCGACGGCTTCGTGACAAACTGGAAAGCGTGACTCGACCCGCTGCCCGCCGTCCTTCGCCCGTCGCCGCTGCCGCCATGTCCGGTGCGGTGGATCTGTCCGCGCTGAAGCAGCCGCCCGCCGCACCCGGCGGCGCCGCTGCTCCGGCCGCGGGGAACCACACGGTCACCGAGGCGGACTTCGAAGCCAAGGTGATCCGGCGCTCGACACAGGTGCCCGTGGTGGTCGCGCTGTTCTCGCAGCGCAGCGCGGGCAGCGTCGAGCTGGTTCGCACGCTGGAACGGTTCAACGCCGAAGACGGCGGTTCCTGGGACCTGGCCGTGATCGAGGCCGAAGCCAATATGAACATCGTCCAGGCGCTGCGCGTGCAGGGCATCCCGACGGTGATCGCGGTGGCGGGCGGGCAGCCGCTGGCCGACTTCGAGGGCGCCCAGCCCGACCCGCAGGTGCGCCAGTGGCTCGACGCGGTCATGGACGCGACCGCGGGCAAGCTCGAGGGTGACCCCGGTGCCGCCCCCGCCGAACCCGAGGTCGAGGACCCGCGCTTCGTCGACGCCGAGGACAAGCTGTCCGAAGGTGACTTCGCCGGCGCCGAAGCGGCCTACGAGGCGATCATCGCCGAGGAGCCCGGCAACGAGGAGGCCAAGGCGGCGCTGCGCCAGCTGCGCTTCCTGACCAGGGCCCAGCAGCTCGACCCGGCGGTGGTCGCCACCGCCGACGCCGACCCGGCGAATCTGGACGCCGCGCTCGACGCCGCCGACATCGAAATGTTCGAACAGCGCCCCGAGGCCGCTTTCGAGCGGATCATCGCCGTCATCAAGCGCACCGCGGGCGACGACCGCACCAAGGCCCGCACCCGCCTGCTCGAACTGTTCGAGCTGTTCGACCCCGCCGAGCCCTTCGTGATCGCCGCCCGGCGCAAGCTCGCCGCCGCCCTGTACTGAAACCGCTTCGTGGCCGTCCCGGCTGAACTGCCGGGGCGGCCTCCGCGTATTTCCTGATAGACCCGCGGCGCCCGTCGCGAGCTGATTCGAGGAGTACGTCATGACTTCACTCGACCACTCGGCGGCGGTGGACCGGGCCGACGTGGAAGCCTTCGCTGGGAAGATGATCGGGGTGCTCGATCAGGCGAGTACCGCGCTGATGCTCAGCATGGGCCACCAGGTCGGCCTGTTCGACACGATGGTCGCCCACCCCGGCGCGACCAGTGCAGAGCTCGCCGAAGCGGCCGGGCTGGACGAGCGGTACGTGCGCGAATGGCTCGGCGCCGTCACCACCGCCGCCATCGTGGACTACGACCCGGCCACCGCGACCTACACCCTGCCGCCCGCGCACGCGGCGAGCCTGACCAGAGCCGCCGGACCGGACAACCTGGCCCGCGTCATGCAGTTCATCGCCCAGCTCGGCGAGGTGGAGCCGAAGATCGTCGAACGGTTCCGCGTGGGTGGCGGCCTGTCGTACCAGGACTACGGACGGTTCCACGCGCTGATGGCGGAGGAGAGCGCGGAGGTGTTCGACGCCGCGTTGGTCGAGGTGATCCTGCCGATGGCGCCCGGCCTGCCCGAGCGACTGCGGACCGGCATCGACGTAGCCGATATCGCCTGCGGCAGTGGACATGCCGTGAACCTGATGGCGCGGGCCTATCCGGCGAGCAGGTTCACCGGATACGACTTCTCCGCGGACGCGGTCGAGGTGGGCGTGGCCGAAGCGGCCGCCATGGGACTGACCAATGTCGAGTTCGCCGTGCGTGATGTCGCGGACCTGCATGTGCCCGAATCCTGTGATCTGATCACCGTTTTCGATGCCATCCACGATCAGGCGCACCCCGCGCTCGTACTCGGCAATATCGCGGAAGCCCTCCGCCCCGGCGGAGTCTTCCTGATGGTGGACATCCACGCCTCGAGCATGCTCGAGGAGAATCTCGACCTACCGCTCGGCCCGTTCCTCTACACCGTGTCGACGATGCACTGCATGTCGGTCTCGCTCGGGCAGGGTGGCGACGGGCTCGGCACGGTCTGGGGCGAGCAGCGCGCGCTGTCGATGCTGGCCGATGCCGGTTTCACCGAGGTGCTGACCCGCCATGTGGACGGCGACCCGCTCAACACCTATTACATCGCGCACAAGAGCTAGGCCGGTGAGCTGAGCCAGAGGGCACTGTTCGGCGCCAGCGTGACTGTCGCCGAACAGGGTTGACCGTGCCACGGGGTGTCGCCGGCGGTGACGGCGCCGAGGTTGCCGATGCCGGAGCCCGCGTACTCGGCGGCATCGGTGTTGAGGATCTCCTGCCAGGAACCGATGCGGGGTAATCCGATTCGGTAGTTCTCGCGGGTGGAGCCGGAGAAGTTGAAGACGGCGGCCACCGCGCTGCCGTCGGTGCCCCAGCGGAGGAAGGCGAAGACGTTGGCCGCGCTGTCGTCGGCTTCGATCCAGGAGTGCCCGCCCGGGGTGGCATCTTGGGTCCACAGCGCGGGGTGGGCGGCGTAGGTACGGTTCAGGTCGGCGACCATCGTTGAAATGCCCTGGTGGAGTGGGTTTTCCAGTTCCTGCCAGTCGAGGCCGCGGTCGTTGTCCCATTCGCGGAACTGGCCGAATTCCTGGCCCATGAACAGCAGTTGCTTGCCGGGGTGGGACCACATGTAGGCGAGCAGGGCGCGCACGCCGCTCGCCTTGGCGAAGTCGTCGCCGGGCATGCGCGTCCACAGGGTGCCTTTGCCGTGCACGACCTCGTCGTGGCTGACCGGCAGCACATAGTTCTCGCTCCACGCGTAGACCAGCGAGAACGTCATCTCGTTGTGATGCCAGGAGCGGTGGATCGGGTCGCGGCCCAGGTAGCCGAGGGTGTCGTGCATCCAGCCCATGTTCCACTTCATGGTGAAACCGAGACCGCCGACATCGGTGCCGCGGGTGACGCCGGGCCAGGTGGTCGACTCCTCGGCGATGGTGACCACGCCGGGGTGGGCGCTGTGCACGGTGTCGTTGAGTTCCTGCAGGAATTCGACCGCTTCCAGATTCTCCCGGCCGCCATAGATATTCGGCTCCCAACCGCCCTCGGGGCGGGAGTAGTCCAGGTACAGCATCGAGGCGACGGCGTCGACACGCAGGCCGTCGATGTGGAATTCGGAGATCCAGAAGGCGGCGTTGGCGACCAGGAAGTTGCGGACCTCGTTGCGCCCGAAGTCGAAAATATAAGTGCCCCAGTCGAGTTGCTCGCCGCGGCGGGGGTCAGGGTGTTCATACAGCGGGGTGCCGTCGAAACGGGCCAGTGCCCATTCGTCGCGGGGGAAGTGCGCGGGGACCCAGTCGAGTAGCACGCCGATACCCGCGTTGTGCAGGTGGTCGACGAAGTAGCGGAAGTCGTCCGGGCTGCCGAATCGCGAGGTCGGGGCGTAGTACGAGGTGACCTGGTAGCCCCATGACCCGCCGAACGGGTGCTCGGCGACGGGCAGCAGTTCGACGTGGGTGAATCCGGTGGACTGGATGTAATCGGCCAGCTGATGGGCCAATTCGCGATAGTCGAGGCCGGGGCGCCAGGAACCGAGGTGGATCTCGTAGGCGCTCATCGGAGAGCGAACCGCGTCGGTTTTCGCGCGGCGGTCGAGCCAGTCGCTGTCGGTCCACACGTGGTCGGCGCGGGTCACCACCGAGGCGGTCGCGGGCGGTACCTCGGTCGAAAAGGCAAGGGGGTCGGCATGATCCATGACCCGGCCGTCGGCGCCGTGGATCCGGTACTTGTAGCGCGTGCCAGGCCCGACGCCCGGCACGAACACCTCCCACACTCCGGAGCTGCCCAGTGCGCGCATCGGGGCGGAGGTGCCGCTCCAGTGGTCGAAATCGCCGAAGACGGTGACGCCGCGGGCATTCGGCGCCCATACCGCGAAGGAGGTACCGTCGACCTCGCCGTCGAGGGTGGTGTAGTGGCGGGGGTGGGCGCCGAGTACCTCCCAGAGGCGGGTGTGGCGGCCCTCGCCGATGAGGTGCAGGTCGAATTCGCCGACAGTGGGCAGGAAGCGGTAGCCGTCGGCGGAGAGCACGGTCTGGCCGCCGGGGTATTCGCTGCGGACACGGTAGTCGTCGATCCGCGGATATGGCAGGACCGCGTCGAAAATGCCGTGGCCCAATGACTTCAGCCGATGTTCGGCCTCGCCGACGAGCACGGTGACGGTGTCGGCGTGTGGGCGCAAGACCCGGACCGCGGTGCCGTCGGCATGGGCGTGCGCGCCGAGGACGGTGTGCGGGTCGGGGTGGGTGCCCGCGGCGAGCAGCAGGAGATCGCGGCGCTTCATCGCAGGGTCTCGCGGTAGGCCAGCGGTGCGCGCGCGGCGGCCGGGACGGCAGGCAGCGCCAGGATGTGCGCGACCGCCCGCGCGGGGTCGAGGCGCACGAAATTGCGCTGGCCCCAGTGGTATTCCTCGCCGCTGACCTCGTCGAAGACCACCGGGTGGTCGTGCCATTCTCGGCCGATCGCGGGGAGATCGAGCGAAATATGGCCCTGCTCAGCGGTGTACGGGTTCAGGTTGACGATGATCAGGACGGCGTCGCCGGTGTCCGGGTCGATCTTGGAGTAGGCGATCAGCGCGTCGTTGTCGACGTGGTGGAAGTGGATGCAGCGCAACTGTTGCAGCGCGGGGTGATTGCGGCGGATCTCGTTGAGGCGGGTGAGCCACGGTTCCAGCGATTCACCGCGTTCCAGGGCGCCGGCGAAATCGCGGGGACGTAGTTCGTACTTCTCCGAATCGAGGTATTCCTCGCTGCCCTCGCGGACCGCCTCGTGTTCGAACAGTTCGAAACCGGAGTAGACACCCCAGGTGGGCGCGAGGGTGGCGGCGAGGGCGGCGCGGATGGCGAACATGCCGGGACCGCCGTGCTGCAGACTTTCGTGCAGGATGTCCGGTGTGTTCACGAACAGATTCGGCCTGGCCTCGTCGGCCTTGGCGGCGATCTCGTGGCCGAACTCGGTGAGTTCCCACTTGTGTACGCGCCAGGTGAAATACGTGTACGACTGGCTGAAGCCGCGGCGCGCCAGGCCGTAGAGCCGGGCGGGGCGGGTGAACGCTTCGGACAGGAAGATCACGTCGGGGTCGGTGCGGCGCAGCTCGGTGATCAGCCACTCCCAGAAGTCGGCGGGCTTGGTGTGTGGATTGTCGACGCGGAAGATGGTGACGCCCAAGGAGATCCAGTGCCGTACCACGCGCAGGATCTCGGCGTAGAGACCGTCGGGGTCGTTGTCGAAGTTGACCGGGTAGATGTCCTGGTACTTCTTCGGTGGGTTCTCGGCGTAGGCGATTGTGCCGTCGGGCAGGGTGGTGAACCATTCCGGGTGGGCGGCGACCCACGGGTGGTCGGGGGCGCATTGCAGGGCCAGGTCGATGGCGACATCGAGGCCGAGAGCCGTTGCCTCGGTCACGAATTCGGTGAAGTCCCGCTCGGTGCCCAGCAGCGGGTTCACGGCATCGTGTCCGCCGTCTGCCGAGCCGATGGCCCAGGGGGAGCCCACGTCGCCGGGCTCGGTGGTGAGAGTGTTGTTGCGGCCCTTGCGGTTTACCGCGCCGACCGGATGGATCGGCGGGAGGTAGACGACGTCGAACCCCATGCCCGCGATGCGGGGGAGTTCCCTGGCCGCCGTGGCGAAGGTGCCGTGGATCGGGTTGCCGTCGGCGTCGCGGCCGCCGGTGGAGCGCGGGAAGAACTCGTACCAGGAGCCGACCAGGGCACGGCGACGTTCGACCAGGACCGAGAACTGGGTGCCGCGGGTGACCATCTCGCGCAACGGAGTGGCACGCAGGATCTCGGCGACCTCCGCGGAGAACGCGGGGGCTACCCGGGCCGGTAGCTGTTCGTCGCCGCGCAAGGCGGTGGCGGCGGCGCGGAGGCGTTCGAACTGTTTCTTCGGGACGGCCTGGGCGGCGCGTTCGAACAGGATGGCGCCGGTCTCGAGGTCGTTGGCGAGGTCGGCGGCGGATTGGCCGACCGACAGCTTCGCCTCGACCGCGCTGCGCCAGGTGGCGAGCGGGTCGCTCCAGCCTTCGATGCGGTAGGTCCACACGCCGGGGAGGTGCGGGGTGAAGACGGCGTTGAAGACGTCGGGCTGGTAGTCCGGCGACATCCGGATGCGGGTGATCCGGGAGGAGCCGGGCGCTCGGACCGCCAGGGTCGCAGCTACCGCGTCGTGGCCCTCGCGCCAGACGACGGCGCGGACGGGGAACACCTCGCCGACTGCGGCTTTGGCCGGGCGGCCGCCGGGGATGGACGGGGCGATGTCATCGATGGCTATCCGGCCGGTCACTCGGCTAACTTACTGCATTTTCGCTGGGTGGGGAGCTTCGGCGGCTGGGGGTGGACGGGGTGTTCAGCGGGTATCCGCGGCCAGGCCGAGGCCGAGGGCTACCAGGATGGCGGCGAGGGTTCGTTCCATCCGCTGACGGATTGTCGCGCGGCGCAGCCATGCGCCCGCCCGGTCCGCCGCCAGGACCACACCGACGCACCAGGCGCCGTCGACGATGACCTGGATGGTGGCGAGGATGAGCAGGGTGGGCAGGACGGAGCCTTCGTCCGGGAGGAACTGCGGCAGGATCGTCATGCCGAAGACGGCGGCCTTCGGGTTGGCGGCGATCGAGATCAGTGAGGCGCGGAAGGCGGCCGCTGGGGTGTTGCCGCCGGGGAGTTTCGCGGTGAGGGCGGCGCCGAAGTCGTCGTGATGGCCGCGGGCGTGGCGCCAGGACTGCACACCCAGCCAGATCAGGACGGCGGCGCCGACGATGTGCATGGTGGTGTTGAGCCAGCGGTTGGCAGCCAGCAGGATCGACAGCCCGGTGCCGCCCGCGAGCGTCCAGCCGAGAATGCCGATCTCGTTGCCGACCACGGCGGCCAGACCGGCGGTTCGCCCGTCGCGTACCGATCGCTGCAGAAACAGCGCCGTGGCTGGTCCAGGAAGCGCGGCCAAGATGATGGCGGCGACCAAGAATTCGGGGAGGACATCGACCCAGTGCGGCATCGGTGCATGGTGGCACGGAGTGCCGGGCTGTGGCGAACGGTTTCGTGGGTCAGGTGGTACGCAGGCCCGCGAGGAGTCGGTCGAGAGCGGCGATGGTGTCGGTCAGCGCGTCGGGGTCGGTGGTGGTTGCCAGCCACAGGGCGGCTTCGTTCATCGCGCCGGACAGCAGCTGGGTCAGTGGGGCGACCGGCTGTGGAGGGAGAACACCGGCGTCGACGAGGGATCGCAGTGCCTCGTGGAGGTGGCGGGCCGAATTGGCCTCGTCCATGGCACGCCATTCGTGCCAGCCGAGGACGGCGGGACCGTCGATCAGCAGGATCCGCTGGACGAGGGGATCGGCGCAGGCGCGCAGGAACGCGGCGCAGCCGGCGGTGAGCTGCGTCCAGGGGTCGGGCTCGGCGTCCGCGGCGGCGGCCACCTGCGCGCCGACCTCCTCCTGTAGCTCAGTGAGTACCGCGCGGAACAGGTCGGCCTTGCTGTCGAAGTGGTGGTAGAGCGCGCCCTTGGTGACTCCGGCCGCCGTCACGATCTCCGACAAGCCAACGGCGGCATAGCCTTTCGCGGCGAACAGCGCCCTGGTCTCGTGCAGCAGGATGCGCCGCGTCTGTTCGCGTTGCCGCGTCCGTGCCGTCGACGTCATCGACCGTCCTCCCATTGACCTACCGGTGGTATGTGAACTATCGTACGATACATACCAACGGTATGTGAAAGGTGAACTCATGAAACTCAGCAGCTACTACCCCGTGCTCGCCACCAGCCGGATCGCGGACTCGCGCGACTTCTACACGACCTGGTTCGGCTTCGAGATCGTCTTCGAGGCGGACTGGTACGTCAGCCTGCGGCGGCCCGGCGCTGCCGGCGAACCGTCCTACGAACTGGCACTGCTCGACCCCACCCACCCCACGATCCCGGCCGGCTTCGGCAAACCGGTCCAGGGCCTGCTGCTCAACTTCGAGGTCGACGACGTCGACGCCGAGTGGGACCGGCTCGTGCGAACCGGCGGCCTGCGCCCCGAACTCGAGCTGCGCACCGAAGACTTCGGCCAACGTCACTTCATCGTCGCCGATCCCGTCGGTGTCCTGATCGACGTGATCACCGAGATCCCGCCGAGTCCCGAGTTCGCCGCCCAGTTCACCTAGACCCCCCGCGCTCGCGCGATCGTTTATTCTTCCGGGGTGAAGGCACTCCGTCGGTTCACTGTCCGTGCTCATCTGCCGGAGCGGCTTGCCGCGCTGGGTGAGTTGTCCACCAACCTGCGGTGGTCGTGGCACGGCCCGACGCAGGATCTGTTCGCCGAGCTCGATCCGGAGCTGTGGCGGACCGTCGGGCAGGACCCGGTGCGGATGCTGGGGGAGGTGCCCGCCGAGCGGCTCGATGAGCTCGCCGCCGATCCCGGGTATATCGCGCGGGTCGACGCGGCCGCCGCGGGCCTGCGGGACTACCTGACTCGGCCGCGCTGGTTCCAGGAGCAGACCGGGACCGATGTCGCGGGGATCGCGTACTTCTCGATGGAGTTCGGTGTCACCGAGGTGCTGCCGAACTACTCCGGCGGGCTCGGGATTCTCGCAGGCGATCACCTCAAGGCGGCCTCGGATCTCGGACTGCCGCTGATCGGCGTCGGGTTGCTGTACCGCTCGGGGTATTTCCGGCAGTCGCTGTCGGCCGACGGCTGGCAGATGGAGCACTACCCGGCGCTCGACCCGCAGGGTCTGCCGCTGCGGCTGCTCACCAGTGACGGTTCGCCGGTGCTCATCCACGTCGGTATGCCCGAAGGCCGGGTGTTGCGGGCCAGGGTATGGATCGCGCAGGTGGGCCGAATCCCATTGCTGCTGCTCGATTCCGATATCGCCGACAACGATCCCGAGCTGCGCGCCGTCACCGACCGGCTCTACGGCGGCGATCAGGATCACCGGATCAAACAGGAGATCCTCGCGGGGATCGGCGGTGTTCGCGCGGTGCGCGCCTACACCCGCGCCACCGGGCTCCCTGATCCCGATGTCTTTCACATGAACGAGGGCCACGCGGGTTTCCTCGGGGTCGAGCGCATGCGTGAATTCATCGCGGGCGGACTGGATTTCGAGACCGCGCTCGCCGCGGTGCGGGCGGGCACCGTCTTCACCACACACACCCCCGTCCCCGCGGGCATCGACCGTTTCCCGATGCCGTTGGTGCGCAGGTACTTCGGTGGCTCGCACGGCGAGTCCGAATCCGCCTTGCTGCCAGGGCTTTCCGTCGACCGGATCCTTTCGTTCGGCCGCGAGGGCGATCCCTCGGTGTTCAATATGGCGCACATGGGTCTGCGAATGGCCCAGCGCGCCAACGGCGTATCGAAACTGCACGGTGAGGTCAGCCGGGAGATGTTCGCGGCGCTGTGGCCGGGATTCGACGCGGCCGAGGTGCCGATCGGCTCGGTCACCAATGGCGTGCACGCCCCGACCTGGGCCGCGCGCGAATGGATCGACAAGGCACGCGAACTCGTCGGCCCGGAACTGGTCGAGGAGGCGCGGGGCTGGGAGAAGCTCAGCGATGTCGACCTCGGACAGCTGTGGTCGACGCGAAACACGTTGCGCGGCGTGCTGATCGACGAAGTGCGGCGCAGGCTGCGCGATTCCTGGCGACAGCGCGGCGCCGCCGACGCCGAACTCGGCTGGATCGACGACGTCTTCGATCCGAACGTGCTCACCATCGGTTTCGCCCGCCGCGTTCCCACCTACAAGCGGCTCACCCTCATGCTGCGCGACCCCGAACGCCTGCGCGCGCTGCTGCTCGACCCCGAACGTCCGGTGCAGCTGGTGGTGGCGGGCAAGAGCCACCCCGCCGACGACGGCGGCAAGGCACTCATCCAGCAGGTGGTGCGGTTCGCCGACGATCCGCAGGTGCGTCATCGCATCGTCTTCCTGCCCGACTACGACATGTCGATGGCCCGCTACCTGTACTGGGGTTGTGATGTGTGGCTGAACAATCCGCTGCGCCCGCTCGAGGCGTGCGGTACCTCGGGGATGAAGTCCGCGCTCAACGGCGGCCTCAACCTGTCCATCCGCGACGGCTGGTGGGACGAGATGTTCGACGGCGAGAACGGCTGGGCCATCCCCACCGCCGACGGCATCCGCGACGAATCCCGCCGCGACGACCTCGAGGCCTCGGCGCTCTACGAACTCGTCGAACGCACTGTCGCGCCGCGCTTCTACGACCGCGACGCCAACGATGTGCCGGTCCGCTGGACCGAGATGGTGCGCCACACCCTGCAAACCACCAGCCCGAAGGTCCTGGCCTCGCGGATGGTGCGCGACTACGCCGAGCAGTACTACGGCCCCGCGGCCGCCGCGTTCGGCCGCGCCGCCGCCGACAAATTCGCGGCCGCCGCGCAGGTCGCGGAGTACCGCAGGCGCGTCGACGCCGCGTGGCCGTCGGTGCGGATCGCGCAGGTGGACAGCTCCGGCCTGCCCGACACCCCGGTGATCGGCGCGGAACTGTCGCTGCACGCGCGCATCGACCTCGGCGGGCTCGCGCCCTCTGACGTGGTGGTGCAGGCGGTACTCGGCCGGGTCTCGCCGACCGACGACCTGTCCGACACCACCACGATGGCAATGCGACACACCGGCACCGACGACGGCAGCGAGCTGTACTCGATCCAGGCGCCGGTGCCGTTGTCCGGCGCGGTCGGCTACACGGTCCGGGTGCTCCCGCACAACGAGCTGCTCGCCTCGGACGCCGAACTGGGCTTGGTGGCGGTCGCGGGCGGGTAACCGTGCCTGGTGACACGGGTGCCGGGTTATTCGATTCAGTGAACATTCCGCTACCGTTCCGGGGCAATCTTTCTTCTTGAATCCCGGACTGGAGAGTCATGGCCAGCGATGTCGCAACCCGCGCCCGAGGGCGCATCGACGGATATTTCGGTATCACGTCGAGTGGGTCCACCTTCAAGCGCGAGGCGATGGCAGGCACGGTCACGTTCCTGGCGATGTCCTATGTGCTCGCGGTGAACCCGTCGATCCTCGGTGACGAGGGCGCCCTCGGCGACAAGGGCATCCCGATGCAGGCGGTGTTCACGGCCACCGCCGTCGCCGCGGTGTTCGGCACGCTCGTCATGGGCATCTGGGCCAAGTACCCGATCGCGCTCGCGCCGGGCATGGGTCTCAACGCGTTCTTCGCCTACACGGTGGTGCTGAGCATGGGCATCCCGTGGCAGGTGGCGCTGTCGGGGACCTTGCTGTCGGGCATCATCTTCTTCATCCTGGCGATCACGAAGGTCCGGGAACGGATTCTCAACGCGATCCCGTTGCAGATGAAGTTCGCGGTGGGCGCTGGTATCGGTCTGTTCGTGGCGTTCCTGGGTTTGAAGAACGCGGGCATTGTCGTCAACAGTGACGCGACGCTGGTCGCCCTCGGCGATTTCACCAAGGGCACCACGCTGCTGGCGCTGTTCGGCCTGGTGCTGACCGTGATCTTCCTGGTGATCGGCTGGCACGGCGCCGTGCTCTACGGCATCGTCGCGACCACGATCCTGGGCATGGTGACCGGTCTGGTCGGCTTGCCGGACGGGATCGCCGAGATGCCGAAGGGGCTGGACCAGACCTTCGGGCAGGCGATCATCCACCTGCCGGACGCGTTCACCGGACAGATGATCGTCGTGGTGCTGACCATGCTGTTCGTCGATTTCTTCGATGCCTCGGGCACACTGATCGGCGTCGCCAACCAGGCCGGTCTGCTGAACAAGGACGGCACGCTGCCCCGCGCGGCCAGTGCGATGGCCGCCGACTCGGTGGGCACGACCGCGGGCGCGATCATCGGTACCTCGACCACCACGGCCTATGTCGAGTCGACGGCGGGTGTGTCGGCGGGTGGCCGAACGGGATTGACGGCGGTGACCACGGCAGGCTGGTTCCTGATCGCGATGTTCTGCTATCCGATCTTCGCGGTGGTCGCGGGATCGGCGGAGATCACCTCGGCCGCGCTGATCGTGGTCGGCATCCTGATGGCGCGTTCGCTGGGGGATATCGACTGGCAGAAGTTCGAGTACTCGGTGCCCGCGTTCATCACCGTCATCATGATGCCGCTGACGTATTCGATCGCCAACGGTCTGGCCATGGGCATGATCTTCTACCCGATCGTGATGGTTGCCAGGGGTCGCATCAAGGAGGTGCACCCGGCCATGTGGGCGCTGATGGTGCTGTTCCTCGCGTACTTCTTCTTCCTGGTCGAGTAGACGTTCCGGCCATAGGTGTGTCTATACTCAGGCTAGCCTAGGCTTGCCTAACTAGAGGAGATCCACCCATGAAGCGTTCGCTTGTTGCCGCGTCGATGGCGTTTGCCACCATCTTCGCGCCGGTCACCGCGGCTGTCGTCGCCACCGCTCCCGCCGCGATCGCCGCCCCGGCCACGCCGTCGGTCGGCGAGCTGTACGGCAAGCTGCAGGCCGCCATGAACGGTTCGGCGTCCGAGCTCGAGTCGGGCAATGCCGGTGGCCTCGCGGTCGTGCGCGACACCGTCAACCGGATCCCCGGCTACAGCTGGGATGTCTCCGGCCCGGTCACCGTGGACGGCGACGTGCTGTCGGCGACGCTGAACAGCCGCCTCGGCGACTACGCCTTCCCGATCCCGGTGACCTGGAAGAACATCGACGGCACCTGGAAGCTGTCGCAGGAATCCGAGCAGACGCTGGTCGGTTACGCCACCATGGCGTGGTGAGCTGACAAGATTTCGAGCAGGGCCGTCCCGATGGGGCGGCCCTTTCGTATTTTCGTGACTGGGATCACAGAATTGCCGGGAACGGCGTGAAATAGTGGCAGTGGACCCAGGGTTGTGACCGAGGAAGGCAATCGGACCGCGGTCCGGTTGCGGGCATGTTTCGAATCGCAGATGAGGACACGATGACCGACACCGCTACCCGCATCACCCCTACCGCCACCACCGCCGACGACACCACCACCGCCGCAGGTATCGGCCTGCTGGTGCTGCGCATCGGCTTCGGTGGCCTGATGGCCGCCTATGGAACCCAGAAACTCTTCGGCTGGTTGAACGGACCCGGCTGGCGCGCGAATGCCGACGGCTTCACCGCCATGGGCTACAACCCCGGCGAAGTCTTCGGCACGCTGGCCGGGCTCGCCGAGCTGGTCGGTGGGCTGCTGCTGGTGTTCGGCCTGTTCACGCCCCTGGCCGCCGCCATCGTGCTCGGGACGATGATCAATGCCATCAACGCGCTGTGGAGCGGTGGGCTCTTCCCCGCCGATCCGTCGGTGATGGGGTTCTCGACGCCGCTGCTGTTCGCGTTGGTCGCCGCCGCGCTGGCGTTCACCGGGCCGGGGCGGTTCTCGCTCGACGCCGGGCGGCCGTGGCAGCGGGAGGGTGTGGTGTGGGGCGGTGGCGCCGTGGTGCTCGCCGTTGTCGCCGCGGTGATCACGCTGATCTTCAAGGCTGTGCTCTGATCTGATCGTTTCCTCGTGCGGGCGGCGCGGTGACCGGGATCCGGTTGCCGCGCCGCCCTTTTCGTTCGGAGCCGCGCTCGTTTCGTCATCGGCCGTATGCCTGTGGTTCCACGGAGTGCGCGCACCTGTCGGTAGCAGCGATTAACCTCGTGGCGGCGCCTGTTGCAGGCGGTGTGCCACGCATTGTCCGCGGATGGAAGAGGAGAGCTGCGATGAAGGCTTACGACCTGGGTTTCGGAGACTCGGCGGACAAACTGGCCGAGACGCCCGACGGTGAACCGCTGGCTCTCGACGCGCCGGTGCGGTCGGGCTGGATCGGCAGCGAGGGCCCGGACATCGACCCCGCGACCTGGCCGCGCGGACCCGTCACCGGCCTGCCGATGATGCACGCGCTCACCCTGCGCCTGCCCACCGATTTCCAGCGCCGTGGGCCCGGATTCCCCGCCATCGCGCTCTTTCAGGGTGAGGGGCAGTTCGCCGGTACCGACGCGGTCGAGGCCGACGCGTCCTCGGACGACCCACTGGCCCGCGACCTGGTGGCCACCCGCCTGCACCCGAAATTGCAGATCATGCACGACGAGATCGGCGGCGCGTTCGCCCTGATCTGGCTCACGGACTCCGAGTTCGCCGGCGGCCCCGTGGCCCCACCCGCCGATGTTCGTCAGCCCGGCTCGCCGACCGCGAGCGACGAAGGCTGCAACGCCTGGGACGACGTCCATCCCACCGTCGGCGTCTGGCTCGCCGAGCGCACCGCCGACCCCAATGTCGGTATCCCGCCGGTCGAATACGAGCCGAACACCAAATACCAGGACCCGCTCACCGAGGATTCCGGCTGGACCACCTGGGCCGAGCCTCTTTTCGGCCGCTCCCACCTCGGCGGTACGGCCTTCCCTGTCCAGGCGCTGCCCGAGGGGCTGACCCCCTATTACCTGGAGATCGAAGAGGTCTCCGGCATGAACTTCGGCGGCGGCAACGCCCAACTCGACTTGGAGTCGGGCGTTTTCGATTGGTCCTGCGGGTAATTCAGTTCATCATCGCCGGGCGGTCGTCGTCGGGGTGCGGGGCGGCGACCTTCCGGCTGTCGGGTGAAAGCTGTTCGGGGGCACGGAGATCGATGATCGGCTCGACCGGCGCGGGCGGTAGCTTGCGCGAACGGACGTGCAGGGCGATGCCTGCCAGAGTGATCAGGTAGATGATCACGTAGATGTTCATCATGACCTGGGGCAGTGGCCACCACGGCGGGAGCAGGAAGGTGCCGACGCTGACCCAGGTGGGGGTGTAGGTGTAGGTCCAGGCGGCGATCGACAGGTAGACGGCGGCCGCGGCGAGCCACCAGGGCGCCCGGGTCTGGGCGCGGTGGATCAAGTAGACGAGCAACGGTACGAACCAGACCCAGTGGTGGCCCCAGGAATACGGGGAGACGGCGCAGGCGGTGAGGCCGCCGAGGGTCACCGAGAGCAAGGGTTCGCCGCGGCGGACCAGGACCGCGGCCAGCCACAGCGCGACCAGCGCGACCGGCACGGCGATCAGCAGCCACAGCCACACCGGCGCGGGACCGTGCGTGAGGTGGGCGATCGCGCCGCGGATGGACTGGTTGGCGGGGTGGACATCCGGGGCGATGCGGCCGGAGTGGAAGAACGTCGACGTCCAGTACTGGTAGGAGTCGCTGGGCAGGATCAGGGCGGTGAGGCCGATCGAAGCGATGAACGTGAGCGCGCCGGTCGCGGCGGCACGCCACTGGCGTTGCGCGAGATACTGGGCGATGAAGTACAGCGGGGTCAGCTTGATGCCCGCGGCGATGCCGACGCCGATGCCGCGCAACTTGCTGTTCTCGGCGCGGGAGAAGTCCCACAGCACCACCAGCATCAGCACCAGATTGATCTGCCCGTAGTAGAGGGTGGTGCGCACCGGTTCAGCGAAGGTGCAGGCCAGCGCGAGCAGTGCGCTGACGGCGGCCAGCTTCGGGGTGGCGCGGTACCCGAGCATCCGAAAGCTCTGCAGCACAACACCGAACAGCACCAGCAGATTGAGCACCAGCCAGGTCGTGGTGACGAAATCCCACGGGACCAGCAGCAACGGCAGGAACACCAGCGCCGAGAACGGGGTGTAGGTGTAGAGCAGGCCGTAGTGCGTCGGCTCGATGTAGAGCGCCCGTTCGTGCAGCACCCGCCAACCGCCGTCGCGGTAGATGTGGACGTCGAGACCACCGACGAGAATGCCGCCGCTGTTCATCCACGGATCCATGGTGGTGAACAGCAGCGTCACGCCTAAGACGGCGGTGACGAGAAGTAGAAGCAGCGTCAGGGTCGTGCGCGGCAGTGCCACGCCTCGCGATCTCTCCGCCACGGTCGTACTACCGGCCGGCCCACATCGTATGCACGACTAAGAACCTACCGCGCCGGGTCGACGGGGCTCGCCGCCGGTTCGACATTGGTAGGAAACCGACATGAACGCAGTCCGGGCGGCCGCGAACGGGCTGAGGGCGGCGGTGCGGGCCGGTCCGACGACGCTGTCGCCGTACGCGAAGGACCGAGGCCCGCTCCGCGCCCGCGCGTCATCAGGCGGCCGGGCGCAGCGTCAACATGGTGTCGGCACCGTGGTGGAACTCATAGCCGGTCTTGTCGAGAGAGGTGGCGATGCCTTTGTCGTGGAGTTCGGTGCGCAGGTGGTCGATGAGGTCGTCCAGCGGCGCGCCGGTGTAGTCGAGCAGGGGGTAGACGCGGGTTTCGGTGCTGGCGACGCGGGCCAATTCGAGCAGGGCGGCCAGATGGAAGTCGGCATCGAGCCGGTCGGCGTAGCTGAACAGCAGGTGCGAGCTCAGGGCCAGATCGAACGCGTCGTCGGGGCAGGGGAGCGAGGGCAGGGCTCCCGCCAGGTAGCGGTGGGGTGCCACACGCACATCGTCGGCGAAGCGGGCGGCGGCGCCGCGGCGGATCGCGGCGTGCTCGGCCGTTGAGCCGTACCAGTCCCAGCAGTAGCGGTCGGCATGGGCGTGGGCCCAGGCCACGGCGCGTTCGGTTTCGGGGGTCGCACGGGCGGCCAGTTCGAGCGGTGGCGTGGCGTAGATGGGATCGATCGCGGTGACCTCGGCACCCAGTGCGCTCGCCTCGGCCGCGAAACTCGCTGCGCCACCTGGACAATCGAGGACACGGCGACCGGAGAGATCATCGTCGGAGAGATGGAACATCGCGCGGTACTCGGCCAAAGATCTTGCGCTGACCAGAAATTCGCCGAGTACCTCGCCATCGGCGTGGTGCATCATCACCACACGTTCTCACGAGTTGCGTTCGCACGCTCGCTGATTAACGAGTGTGGTCACGCGGATTGCGCGACTCGATCTGGCGCGTTCACGCGGTGTCGGTGAGCCGGCGCAGTGCCTTCGCGACCACCTCGGGATCGCTGGTCTCCCAGTACGGGGGCAGCGAAGCCCGCAGGTAGCTGCCGTAACGGGCGGTGGCAAGGCGGGAGTCGAGGATCGCGACCACGCCGCGGTCGTCGACGCTGCGCAGTAGTCGGCCGGTGCCCTGGGCCAGCAGCAGCGCCGCGTGATTGGCGGCCACGGTCATGAAACCGTTACCGCCGCGTGACTCCACGGCGCGCTGCCGGGCGGTGAGAAGCGGATCGTCGGGGCGCGGGAACGGAATGCGGTCCAGGATAACGAGACTCAGCGACGGGCCCGGTACGTCGACGCCCTGCCAGAGGGTGAGGGTGCCGAACAGGGAGGTGGCCGGGTCGTCGGCGAATTTGCGCACCAGCGCGCCCATCGAATCGTCGCCCTGGCACAGCACCGGGGTGTCGAGCCGTTCGCGCAGTGCCTCGGTGGCGGCCTTGGCGGCGCGCATGGAGGAGAACAGGCCGAGCGTGCGGCCGCCGGCGGCGGTGATGAGCTGTTCGATCTCGTCGAGGTAGGCGGGGGAGAGGCCGTCGCGTCCCGGCGCGGGCAGGTGTTTGGCGACGTAGAGGATGCCGGACTTGGCGTGGTCGAACGGGGAACCGACGTCGAGGGCGTTCCAGCGCACCGATTCCAGGTCGGCGGGCGCGGTGGCGCCGTTCGCCATCGCCGGATCGACCTTGCCGCCCGACTGCGAGGGCAGACCCCAGGTGATCGCGAGCCCGTCGAACGAGCCGCCGATCTGCAGGGTGGCCGAGGTGAGCACGACCGTCGCGGTGCCGAACAGCCTGCTGCGCAGGAGGCCGCCGACCGAGAGCGGTGCCATCCGCAGGGTGCGGCGGGCGACGCCGCGCATCTCGTCGGCCGACAGCCAGATCACATCGCGCCGGGCGGCCGGATCGGCTTCCTCGAACGCGGTGAGCGCGCGGACCGCGGCGTCGTGCACGTCGTCGATGGCGGCCACCGCCATCGTGCGGGCGGCGGCGTTGTCTGGGTCGTCCTGGGTTTTGACGGTGCCCTGCGGCGCGATCGCGGTGCGCGCGTTCCAGGCGGCGTCGCGGACCAGCGCCAGCACGGGGGCGACGCCGTCGGGCATGGTGTCCCAGCGGCCGGGCTGGAGGTCTTCGAGTGCCTGGTGGAAGGCTTCCGCGGCGCCCTCGAGCCGGTCGACCTCGCGTTCGTCGATCAGTTTGGTGCAGCGGCGGGCGGCGGCGCTGATCGCGGTCGCGGCCAGTTCGGCGGTGGCAACGCCGGTGACACGGTCGACCAGTTCGTGTGCCTCGTCGATCACCACCACGTCGTGTTCGGGCAGGACCTGGATGCCGCTGATGGCGTCGATGGCCAGCAGGGCGTGATTGGTCACCACCACGTCGGCCTGGGCCGATTCCGCGCGGGCCTTCTCGGCGAAACAGTCCTGGCCGAACTGGCAGCGAGACTTGCCGAGGCATTCGCGCGAGCCGACGCTCACCTGACGCCAGGCGCGGTCGGTGACGCCGGGGGCGAGTTCGTCGCGGTCGCCGGTTTCGGTGTCGGAGGCCCATTCGTTGAGGCGCTGGACTTCGCGGCCGAGGCGGGAGATGGCGAAGGCGTCGAACAGTTCGGCCTCGCCGCCGGTATCTTCCGGAATGACGCTGTTGATCTTGTTCAGGCAGAGATAGTTGTTGCGGCCCTTGAGAATCGCGAACTGAGGTGCCCGGCCGAGTGGTTTGGTGAGCGCCTCGGCGAGGCGCGGGAGATCGCGGTCGACGAGCTGGCGTTGCAGCGCGATCGTCGCGGTGGAGACCACCACGGTGCGCCCAGTCCGGACCGCGTGGCGCAGGCTCGGGATGAGGTAGGCCAGTGACTTGCCGGTGCCGGTGCCCGCCTGGACCGCTAGGTGTTCTTTGGTGTCGATCGCGTGGTCGACTGCGGTGGCCATGGTGGTCTGCCCGGTGCGTTCCTTGCCGCCGAGGGCGTGCACGGCGGTGACGAGCAGGTCGGCTACGGGAGGGAGTTCGGGCACGCTGGCAGCTTATCCGTCGGGTCGGACAGGTTTGGTTGGTGTGGCAGTGCTCTGGGGTTTGAGTAGTCCTAGAGGCGCTGGCTGTGTTTATTGGAGCGCTGGCGCGCTCGAGTCGCGGCCCTGAGGGGCCGCCGGTTAGGCGCCGGTGCTTGCTCCTTCGTCGCCTACGCACCGGCGCCTAACCGGCGACCCGGCCGCGACCGGCCACTTCGTGGCCGTCCCTCCCTAAGGGTCGGGAGTGCGGTGGTTGGGTTGGGTGGGTTGTGGAAGACGGGGACAGGCTTTGTGCACGGTGTGGTTGAAAGTGCGGGTATGTGGAAGGCGGGACAGGCCGCGGTTCGCGGTGTGGTCTGGAGTGCGGGGGTGTGGAAGGCGGGCACAGGCCGGAGTGCGCGGTGTGGTTTGGGGTGCGGGGGTGCGTGGAATACGGGGGCTGGCTGGGGTGGGCGGTGTGGTTGGGAGTGCGGTAGGGGTCGGGTCAGGAATCTTGGACGAAGTCGTCGATGTGGTCGCGGACGTAGTCGAGGACTCGTTGTTCGAAGTCTTCGGGTTCGTTGATGTCGTAGATCTCGTCGGGGTCTTCGGCGCGGTCGCCGATGGGGCGGCGGATCTGGTCGGGGGCGGCCAGGGTTCGGTGTTCGTCTTCCCAGAAGCGGTCGAGGTCGTCGTCGGGGGAGCTGAGGGAGGCGTCGCGGGCGGCGATGATAGCCGCGGCGGCCAGTTGGGGCATGCCTGCTGCCCGCAAACCCCTTGTCGCCCACGGGAGTTCGCTGCGGCGAGCTTTCAGATAGCTCGAGAAGCCCGCGTCGAGGACGCTGGTGTGCAGGCTCGACAGCGCCAGCAGGTGGGAAAAGGCCGGGGGGAGTTTGCCGAAGGCGCCGATGCCGAGGCGCTGGAGGTCGTCGGTGGCGGGGTTCGACCAGAAGACGGTGTCGGCGGCGTCGTGGATGCTGTCGGTCTCGGCGAGTGCCTTCGTCAGGGCGGATCGGGTGTGCGCCGGGAATCGATAGTCCATGGGGCAAGTATTCAGGGGCGCAGGTGGACGCCCGCGTCGCGGAGGGTGGTCAGGGCGGTTTCGGTGGTTTCCGGGGCGACGCCCGCGGTGAGGTCGAGCAGGACGGTGGTGTCGAATCCGGCTTCGGCGGCGTCGAGGGCGGTGGCTCGAACACAGTGGTCGGTGGCGATGCCGACTACGTCCACCGCGTCGATGTCGCGTGCTCGGAGCCAATTCGTGAGCGAGGTGCCGTCCGCGGCCGCGCCCTCGAAACCCGAATAGGCGGCGGTGTATTCACCCTTGGAGAAGGTTTCCTGGATGGGCGAAGTGTCGAGGGCCGGGTGGAAATCGGCGCCGGGGGTGCCTACTCGGCAGTGGGGCGGCCAGGAGTCGACGTAGTCGGGCTCGGTGGAGAAGTGCGGGCCGGGGTCGATGTGCCAGTCCCGGGTGGCGACGACCGCGTCGTACTGCTCGGCTGCGACGAAGTCGGTGATCGCGGCCGCGACCGCCGCGCCGCCGACTACCGCGAGGGAGCCACCCTCGCAGAAGTCGTTCTGCACATCCACGATGATCAGACCGCGTCCCATGTCATCCTCCAGCTCGTTTCGACCGCACCATTCTCCGCCGCGCAGCGCCGAGCGGTCACCCGGTCCGGCGAGGCGGCCGATTCGAGCCGTCGGCACTTCGGCGCACCGCACCGCGCTCAGCCGAGGAACGTTGTCGGCACCGCGGGTTCGCCCGCGGAGAGCTTCAACCCTTCCCACGGCAGGCTGACCAACCCGCGCGCGACCAGCTCACGACTCTGCGCCAGCGTCGCCACACCGTCGACCACCTTGCCCTCGCGAATCAGAGGTACCTGCAGCTCCCGAACCTGAAAACCGTTGGTAGCCGGTACTTCTCCGCCTTCGGGATAGACGATCTCCTCGACGATCGTGCCGGTGGCACGGGCCAATCGCACCGCCTTCTTGGTCCCGCCGCGCGACTGCTTGTGACTGGACCGCTTGGCGACCGGAATGCCGTCGACCTCGACCAGCTTGTAGACCATGCCCGCCGTCGGGGCGCCCGAACCGACGACCACCGATGTGCCGACGCCGTACACGTCGACCGGTTCGGCACGCAGCGCCGCGATCGCGTACTCGTCCAGATCGCCGGAGACCACGATGCGAGTGCCGGTGGCGCCGAGCCCGTCGAGCTGGTCGCGGACCTGCCTGGCCAGCACACCGAGATCGCCGGAGTCGATGCGCACCCCGCCCAGTTCGGGCCCGGCCACCTCGATGGCGGTGGCGACGCCCCTGGTGATGTCGAAGGTGTCGACCAGCAGGGTGGTGCCGATGCCGAGCGCGTCGATCTGGCTGCGGAAGGCCGCGGCCTCGTGTTCGCCGTCGGCGCCGCTGTGCAGCAGGGTGAACGCGTGTGCGCTGGTACCGGCACCGGGCACGCCGAAGCTGCGCACGGACTCGAGATTGGAGGTGGCGTCGAAGCCGGCCAGGTAGGCGGCGCGCGAGCTCGACGGCGCGGCGAGTTCGTGGGTGCGCCGCGATCCCATTTCGATCATCCGCCGACCCGCTGCCGCGCTCACCATGCGCGCGGCCGACGAGGCGATCGCGCTGTCGTGATTGAAGATCGACAGCGCGAGGGTCTCGAGCAGCACACACTCGGCGAAGCTGCCGCGCACGGTCAGGATCGGCGAACCCGGGAAGTACAGCTCACCTTCGGCATAGCCGTCGATATCGCCGGTGAAGCGATATTCGCGCAACCACTCGACGGTGGCGGGCTCGAGGAACTTCGCGACCACGGCGAGCTCGTCGGGACCGAAGCGGAAATGGGCCAGCGCGTCGAGCAGGCGGCCGGTACCCGCGACGACACCGTAACGGCGCCCGTGCGGCAATCGCCGGGCGAACACCTCGAAGGTGCACTGCCGGTGGGCCGAGCCGTCGGCCAGCGCCGCGGCCAGCATGGTCAACTCGTACTGGTCGGTCAGCAGCGCGGTGCTGGCGAACTCGTCACGGATCTGCACACCAGAAACTCTAGTCACCGCGGGTGTTGTTTCCTGGGGGCCTCGTCGTACCCTGGTTTTTATGGCCGTGTGCAATACCGTTCGGGCCGGCGCCGTCACCGACGCTGTGAACGCCGCACTGTCGGCACCGCAGGCGACGCCGGAGACCACGGAATTTACCGAGATCCTGGAGGCCGAGGACAGGCCCTGGGTCACCGTCGTCTGGGACGATCCGGTGAACCTGATGCACTACGTCACCTACATCTTCCAGAAGCTTTTCGGCTACAGCAAAGCCAAGGCGACCGAGTTGATGATGCAGGTGCACAACGAGGGCAAGGCGGTGGTGTCCTCGGGATCGCGCGACAAGATGGAGCAGGACGTGCGCCGGCTGCACGCCGCGGGCCTCTGGGCAACCATGCAGCGCGACTGACAACCTGAGTAACCTGGGCCCTGTGCGTAAGTGGAGCAGGAAGAACTCACTGAGTGGCCTCAAGCTTCGATCCGAAATGGACGAGCACGAGGCCACCGTCCTGCGCTCGCTGATCGGCGCGGTGTCGGGCCTGCTCAGCGGCCGCGCCGCCGACGCCCCCGAAGACGAGCTCGCCGCGCTCACCGGCCTGCGCACCGGCAACTCCGCCCCGCCCGACGACCCGCAACTGCTGCGATTGCTGCCCGATTTCCACCGCGCCGAACCCGGTTCCCCCGATGCCAAGCGCGCCGACCTCAACAGCGCGCTGCGCAGCCTGCACGAGCCCGAGATCATCGACGCGAAACTGGCCGCCGGGCAGGCGGTACTCGACAGTTGCCCGGAGGCGGGCGGCAAGATCGCGCTCACTCCCGAGCAGGCCGACGCGTGGCTGGCAGCGCTCACCGACGTCCGTCTCGCGCTGGGCACACTGCTCGACATCGACGACGACACGCCCGACCATTTCGATCCGGAAGACCCGCGCGCCCCGCATCTGGACGTCTACCACTGGCTCACCTGGATGCAGGATTCGCTGCTTCAGGCGCTGGCTCCCTGACTTGCCGTCGCGAGTCGCGGCCGCCGGTGTGCCGGCCGGATTTCGCTGATCACCTGAAGGACGAAAACGATGCGAAGCAGTCCAGGGGTACGCAACTCGATCACTGATGTCGCCGGTGTGCTGGTCGGCCACCACCAGGTGATCGACGACGAAGTCACGCTCGGCACCGGCGCCGCGACGGGCTGCACGGTCGTGCGCGTTCCCGGCGGCGCGACAGCCTCGGTCGACGTCCGCGGCGGTGGCCCCGGCACCAGGGAAACCGACCTGCTCGACCCCGCCAACACCGTTCGCCAGCTCAACTCCGTGCTCCTCACCGGCGGCAGCGCGTACGGTCTCGCCGCCGCCGACGGCGTGATGCGCTGGTCGGAGGAGAACGGCGAGGGCATTCCGATGGACCCGGCCGATCCGAGCCGTGTGGTGCCGATCGTGCCGGGCGCGGTGATCTTCGATCTGCCGGTCGGTGACTGGGGCATCCGGCCCGACGCCGATTTCGGATATCGCGCGGCCGCGGCGGCGTCGACCGAGTTCGCCAGGGGTACCGCGGGTGCCGGTGTGGGTGCGCGCGCGGGTGCGCTCAAGGGCGGAATCGGTTCGGCGAGTGTCGTTCTCACGGATGGTCCCGGCGCCGGCGTGACCGTCGGTGCGGTGATCGTCGCGAATCCTGTCGGTTCCGTCGTCGATCCGCGCACCGGGTTGCCGTGGGGTGCCGGTACCGACGGACCCGACTTCTTCGGGCTGCGGCCGGGCACCCCTGAGGAGATCGCGGCGCTGGTCGCCCTGCCCGTGAAGAGCATGGTCCTCAACACCACGATCGGTGTGGTGGCGACCGACGCCGCCCTCGATCCGGCGGGTTGCCGACGGATGGCGGCGACCGCGCACGACGGGCTCGCTCGCGCGATCCGGCCCGTGCATTCCCCGCTCGACGGCGACACGATCTTCGCCCTGTCGACCGGGGCAGTAGACGTCGCGCCGATCGAGTTGCCCGCCGCTTTCCCCGCCGACCTGTTGCTGCTCGATCAGTTGTGTACCGCCGCCGCCGTGGTTGTCGAACGTGCCATCGTCGACGCGGTACTCAGCGCCACCTCGATCGCCGCGATCCCCGCCTACCGCGACCTGTTTCCGCGCTGATCGCTGCCGTGCCGCTCAGGCCGCTGACCAGCCGCGCGGCGGTCGCGCACCGCTGCGCGTGGACCGGAGTGTGTGCCCTGCGGAATACCCGAATAGGGTGAGTCGTTGTCGAGGAAGGTGCTCGACAGCACGCAGACAGGTTGTGGAAAGGGTCGATGAAGTGCTGGTGATCAGGGCCGATCTCGTTGACGCGATGGTGGCACACGCCCGCGCCGACCACCCGGACGAGGCCTGCGGCATCATCGCCGGGCCCGAGGGCAGTGACCGGCCCGAACGCTTCGTGGCGATGGTCAACGCCGAACGTTCGCCCACCTTCTACAGCTTCGAGTCGAGCGAGTACCTCCGGGTATGGCGCGCGATGGACGATGCTGACGAAGAGGCCGTTGTCATCTATCACTCCCATACCGCGACCGAGGCTTACCCGAGTCGCACCGATATCTCCTACGCCTCGTGGCCGGACACGCACTACGTGCTGGTGTCCACCCGCGACCCACAGGCCCACGAGCTGCGCAGCTACCGCATCGTCGACGGCGAGGTCACCGAAGAACCGGTGCGCATCGTCGATTCCTACTGAACCTGTCCGCGCTGAACCCGTCCGTGATAAGTCACCACCCTTCAGGAGCTCCCATGCCGGTAACCGTGTCCATTCCGACCATCATGCGTGGCATCACCGGAGGTGAGAAGCGAGTGCAGGGCGAGGGCTCGACGCTGTCCGCGCTCATCGCCGATCTCGACGCGAATCACCCCGGCCTTGCCGAGAAGCTGCTCTCCGACGGCAAGCTCAACCGCTACGTCAACATCTACGTCGACGACGAGGACGTGCGCTTCTCCGGTGGGCTCGAAGCCGAGGTGCCCGCGGGCGCGTCGGTCACCATTCTTCCCGCCGTGGCCGGCGGGGCCTGACTCCCGTGGCTCGCTATGACTCGCTGATCGCGACGCTCGGTAATACGCCGCTCGTCGGATTACAGAACCTGTCGCCGCACTGGGACGGCGACGATCATGTGCGGCTGTGGGCCAAGCTGGAGGACCGCAATCCCACCGGGTCGATCAAGGACCGGCCCGCGCTGCGGATGATCGAACAGGCCGAGGCCGACGGGCTGCTCACGCCCGGGTGCACGATTCTGGAGCCGACCAGCGGCAATACCGGGATCTCGCTGGCCATGGCGGCCAAGCTCAAGGGTTACCGGATCGTGTGTGTGATGCCGGAGAACACGTCGGTGGAGCGTCGGCAATTGCTGACGATGTTCGGCGCCGAGATCATCGATTCGCCCGCGGCGGGTGGGTCCAACCAAGCGGTCGCGATGGCCAAGCAGATCGCGGCGGAGAACCCGGATTGGGTGATGCTGTACCAGTACGGCAATCCGGCGAACGCGCTCGCGCACTACGAGAACACCGGGCCGGAACTGCTGGCCGATCTGCCGGAGATCACGCATTTCGTCGCGGGGCTCGGCACGACCGGCACCCTGATGGGCACCGGCCGGTACCTGCGTGAGAACGTGCCCGATATCGAGATCGTCGCCGCCGAGCCGCGCTACGGCGAGCTGGTGTACGGCCTGCGCAATATCGACGAGGGCTTCATTCCGGAGCTCTACGACGAGAAGGTGCTCACCACCCGGTTCTCGGTGGGCCCGTACGACGCGGTGAAGCGGACTCGTGAGCTGGTCGGCGAGGAGGGCATCTTCGCCGGAATCTCCACCGGGGCGATCCTGCACGCCGCGCTCGGTATCGCCAAGAAGGCGCGCAAGGCCGGGAAACGGGCCGATATCGCGTTCGTGGTCGCCGATGGTGGCTGGAAGTATCTGTCTACCGGGGCATACGACGGCACGCTGGACGAAGCCGAGGAGAAGCTGGACGGGCAACTCTGGGCCTGAGCTGATGTCACCCCACTTCGGTACGCTCTGGTTAACGGGCTGTTCGACGGTCCCTTGCCGGAGTGGAGGCGATGTCGGTGAGCGGTGGGGTGGGTGCCTCGTTCGATCCTGATCGGATCTCGGGGCTGCGTGGCAACGCGAGTTCGGGCACCGGCGCGTCGCGCGGCGGTTCGTGGATTCGGGCCGCGGTCGGGATCCTCGGCTTCGTGGGGGCGCTGTATGTGATCGAGGGCGTCGATATGGTGCTCTCCCATGATTCGCCACCCGGCGCCGCGGGCGAACTCGACGCGGCCGGAATCGAGCCGCGCGAGGTATCCGGACTCGACGGCATTCTGTGGGCGCCCCTGCTGCACGGCGGGTGGGACCATCTGTTCGCCAACACGCTGCCGTTGCTGGTGCTCGGTTTCCTCGTGTTGCTGTCCGGGATCGGGCGGGGTATCGCGGCGACGGCGATCATCTGGGTGATCGCGGGCGTCGGGACCTGGCTCACCGGGTCGACGGGGAGCGTGCACGTCGGAGCGTCGTCGATCGTGTTCGGCTGGCTCACCTACCTGATCTGTCGCGGGTGGTTCGCGCGCAATGTGGGCCAGATCGCGGTGGGGCTGGTGATCCTGGTGTTCTACGGCTCGATGCTGTGGGGTGTGCTGCCGAGCGACCCTCGAATTTCTTGGCAGGGGCATCTTTTCGGGGCGGTGGGTGGAGTGCTCGCGGGCTGGGTACTCTCGTCAGATGAACGTCGACGCCGCCGTGGAGTATCGGTCGGCCGCGCAGTACCAACGCGGTAGCCGGGGATCCGGTCTGGAAAATGGGGGGATCCTGCATTGAGTACCAGCACGTCGTGGCAGCATGGGGGCATGCGCCTTACCGTCCTCGGGTGCTCGGGCAGCGTGTCCGGCCCGGACTCCCCAGCGTCGGGTTACCTGCTGACGGCTCCTGATATGCGGCCGACGGTCATCGACTTCGGTCCCGGGATTTTCGGTGCGCTGCAGAAGCACATGAACCCCGCTGATGTCGATATCTTCCTCACTCATCTGCACGCCGATCACTGCTTGGATCTGCCCGCGCTGCTGGTGTGGCGTCGTTATCACCCGAATCCGCCGACCGGTAAGGCCCTGGTCCGTGGGCCCTCCGATGCGCCGCTGCGGATCGGGAACGCGTCGGCGGAGATCGGTGGCGAGACCGACGACTGGTCCGATGTGATCGACTCGCAGGCGTGGGTCGAGAACACGCCGATTCCGTTCGGGCCCGGGCATACGGTGGAGGCTCGGCGGATGTTCCACCCGCCGGAGTCGTACGGGCTGCGGATCACCGCGGCCGACGGCCGGGTGTTCGTCTACACCGGGGATACCGCGATGTGCGATGCGGTGGTGGAGTTGTCGCAGGGTGCTGATGTGCTGATGGCTGAGGCTTCGTGGACTCATGATCCGGCGAATCGTCCTCCGGGGATTCATCTTTCGGGGACCGAGGCGGGGGAGATCGCTACTCGGGCTGGGGCCAAGGAGTTGTTGCTTACTCATATTCCGCCGTGGACTTCGCGTGAAGATGTGATCGCTGAAGCGAAGGCGGCGTTTTCGGGGCCAGTTCATGCGGTGTCGCCGGGGGAGACCTTCGACCTTTAGGTGGGATCCGTTGTTCGGTGCGACCCGGCCGCGACCGGCCACTTCGTGGCCGCCGCTCCCTAGAGGTCGCGGGTGCGAGGTTGGGAGTGCTGTCATGGCGGACCTGGGGTGAACGGTGTGGCTGGGTGTGATGTGGGGGGTACCGGCTAGTGTGTCGGCTGTGTCTAGACGAGCTGATGGTAGGGCGGATGACGAACTCCGCGACGTGAAGATCACTCGGGGTTTCACCACGCACCCGGCGGGGTCGGTGCTGGTGGAATTCGGGCAGACGCGGGTGATGTGTACCGCGAGCGTCACCGAGGGGGTGCCGCCGTGGCGCCGGGATTCGGGGTTGGGGTGGTTGACCGCGGAGTACGCGATGCTGCCCGCGGCCACGCATACGCGCAGTGGGCGGGAATCGGTGAAGGGCAAGGTCGGGGGGCGCACGCAGGAGATCAGCAGGCTGATCGGGCGGTCGTTGCGGGCCTGCATCGATTTGGCCGCGCTGGGCGAGAACACGATCGCGCTCGACTGCGATGTGCTGCAGGCCGACGGTGGCACGCGCACGGCCGCGATCACCGGCGCGTATGTGGCGCTCTGCGATGCGGTGACCTATCTCGCCGCCGCGGGCAAACTGGCTGACCCGCAGCCGATTTCGTGCATGATCGCCGCGGTCAGTGTGGGTGTGGTCGATGGGCGCGTTCGCCTCGATCTGCCCTACGAGGAAGACTCGCGCGCCGAGGTCGACATGAACGTGGTGGCCACCGACACCGGCACTCTGGTCGAGATCCAGGGCACCGGCGAGGGTGCCACGTTCCCGCGCTCGACCCTGGACAAGATGCTGGACTCGGCCTTCATCGGCGCCGAGCAGCTGTTCGCCATCCAGAAGGAGGCACTGGCACTGCCGTACCCGGGCACCCTGCCCGAGCCGTCGGCGAAGAAGTAGTCATGACTGTTCGCGTGCTGGTGGCCAGCCGAAATGCCAAGAAACTGAAGGAACTTCGCCGGATCCTCGACGAAGCCGGGGTGGCCGGAGTCGAACTGGTGAGCCTGAACGAGGTGCCGCCCTACGAAGAGGCGCCCGAGACCGGCGCCACCTTCGAGGAGAACGCGATCGCGAAAGCGCGCGACGGCGCCGTCGCAACCGGATTACCTTGTGTGGCAGACGATTCCGGCATCGAGGTGGACGCGCTCAACGGTATGCCCGGTGTGCTGTCGGCCCGTTGGGCCGGCACCCACGGTGACGATGCCGCGAACAACACCCTGCTGCTGGCCCAACTCGGCGACGTCCCCGACGACCGTCGCGGCGGCCGCTTCGTCTCCACCTGCGCGCTGGTACTGCCCGACGGCACGACCACGGTGGTGCGCGGTGAATGGCCGGGCACCATCGCCCGGAAAACCCACGGCGACGGCGGTTTCGGCTATGACCCGCTGTTCCTCCCCGATGGCGAGGCAGGCAGCGCCGCCGAACTCACCCCCGCCGAAAAGGACGCGGTCTCGCACCGAGGCCGCGCCCTCACCCAGCTCATCCCCGCTCTGTCCGCCCTGGCCTGAGGTCTCGAACCGAGATCAACAGGCGCTGGTACGGAATCGCGCTCGGTCGTTGCTCGCGCGCGGGCCTGGTGATCGCTCGTCCAGGTAGTTGACCGTGCAACGACAGCGCCGCCGCTCCGGATTTACCGGGCGGCGGCGCTTTTCGTGGAAGTCAGAGGTTGTACTGCTGCTTCACGTCCTTGGCGTTGCGGTGTTCGACGAAGAAGGACAGCAGCGGGATGGTGCCTGCGATGAGGGTGCCGACGGTGCGGCCGATGGGCCAGCGGACCTTCACCGCGAGGTCGGCGGTGACCAGCAGATAGGCGAAGTACACCCAGCCGTGCACGACCGCGATCCAGCTGGGGGTGTCGACACCGAAGCCGTATTTGGCGATCATCTCGATGGTGAGCAGCAGCAGCCACAGGCCGGTGACCCAGGCGAGGACGCGGTAGCGCTGCAGGGCCGGGGCGATCTTCGCGGTGGGCGCGCTGCCCGCGGGGGCGGCGGTTTCAGTGTCCAGCGATGGTGCGGTGGTGTTGTTGTCGGTCACCCGGCATTCCTCTCGGCGGAGTGCAAGCCGGCGGTGCGGACCTGCGCATCGATGTCGTTGGCGTGCAGTTGCGCCAGGTACTGGTTGTAGGCGGCCGTTTCCGGGTCGTCGGACGGGGCGGCCTTCGGCCGTTCGGGCAGGATGCCAGCGGGGATCTCGCGCGGCTCCTCGGCCTTACCCGGACGCGACCGCGCGGGCTCCTCGGCCTCGCGTTCCAGCCGCACGAACCGCACATAGGCGAACACCGCGAACCCGGCGAACAAGGGCCACTGCAGCGCGTACCCGAGATTCTGCCCGGTCCCCGTCGCCGAATCGAACCGCTCCCACTGCCACCAGGCCAACGCCAGACAGCCCAGAGCGGCGACACAGACCAGCGCGATCAGAGCCGGTCGATTGTGCGCCGGGCGAGGAGGTGGAACGGACACGAGCTCCACGGTACCTGCCTACTACAGAGCACGTAGGAGCAGGTCGCGGCCGGAGTGAACCGCGGAGTCAGACGTCACAGCACGATAGTCCGGGTGGCGCGCCGGTCTTTGTCGCCGCGCTCAGTGCTCGCGGGCATGTGCTCATGCCCCGCGATCGATGCGACACACCATCGCCGGTCGATGGTGTTGGTCAGCGCCGACTCGGGAATTCTGTCGACCAGCCCACACCCGGACGCAAGTGGGTCATCGCCCAGGCGCGGGTGGCGGCGGTCGTGGCGGTGCTGGGTTCGGGGATCGGATGGTGCTGATCCGCGTGCATGCGGCCGGGGTGAACCCGACCGATTCCTGGCACCGCGGCACGGGCGGGCTGGTCGGCGAATACGGCCCGCGCTCGCTGCGAACCCTTCGCCCCGGCGGCATCATCGTCTCGCTGGCCTCCCCGGCCGAAGCCGCCCTGGTGGAGGTGGCCCGTCCGCTCGGCCTTCGTGCCGGGTTCATGATCGTCGAGGCCGACGCCGCGGGCATGCGCGCGGTCGCCGACCTGGTCGAAGCGGGTGCGCTACGACCCCACGTGGAGACGGTGCTGCCGCTGGAGCTGGTGAGCAAGGCCCACGAGATCATCGACAATCAGCGCACCCGCGGCAAGATCGTGCTCTCGGTCGCGGAGTGAGGATTGTCAGAGCTTGTAGCTGATCCCGGTCATCCGCTCGGATTCCTCCCACAGCCGACGGAGCAGCTCCGGATCGCGCGAGATCTTGCTCGACGGGCACGCCTCGACCGGTCCCTGCGACTGCATCAGCCGGTTGGGGCCCCAGTACACGGTGGGGTCGGCATCCGGCTCGGTGGCCGCGAAGAGGGTGGAGTGGGCGGCCTTGTGCGGCGGGTGGCCGATGAGCTTGATGAACGGCTTGCTGACCTTGTCGAGGGGAGTCTCGGTGCGGGCGAACAGATCCGTCGCCGAGACTCCGGGGTGCACGGCATAGGACTTCTTCGCCGACCCGGCCTCGGTGAGCCTGCGCTGCAGTTCGCGGCCGAACATCAGATTGGCGAGCTTGGCCTGGGCATAGGCGAGATTGCGCTGGTAGCGACGGTTCTCGTAGTTGAGATCGTCGATCCACAGCTTCGGCGTCTGCTTGTGAGCGATGCTGGCGATCGACACCACCCGGTCACGGACGCGGTCGAGCAGCAGCCCGGTGAGCGCGAAATGGCCGAGGTGGTTGACGCCGAACTGCGTCTCGAACCCGTCGGCGGTGCGCGAGAACGGGATGTTCATCAGGCCCGCGTTGTTGATCAGCACATCGAATTCGCCCTGCTGATCGGCGAATTCGCGCACGGAGGCCAGGTCGGCCAGATCGAGCGCGGCGACCCGCACATCGCCGGGGATGGCGTCGGCGATCGGCTGCGCCTTGCTCGCGTTGCGGCAGGCCATGATCACCGTGGCGCCTTTGCCTGCCAGCACCTTGGTGGTTTCGGCACCGAGGCCGCCGTTGGCCCCGGTGATCACGAACGTGCGCCCGGACTGGTCCGCGATGTCAGTTGGTTTCCATGCCATGCGCCTATCTTACTCCGGAGTAAGATAGGAGGGAAGCTCAGCCCAGCAATCCGGTCAGCGTACGGGCGCAGGCGGGTTTGCGCAGTTTGGTCATGGCTTTCGCCTCGATCTGACGTGCCCGTTCGCGGGAGAAGCCGAGCGCCGAACCCACCTCCTCCAGTGTGCGTCCCTCGCCGCGATCGAGGCCGAAACGCAGTCGGATGACGGCGGACTCGCGTTCGGTGAGAACTTTCAGCGCCTCCTCGACGTATCCGCCGAGCATCTGATCGGCGACCACGTCGGCCGGTGCGGGCGCGGTGTCGGGCAGCAGCGAGCCCAGGTCGGTGTCCTCGCCGATGGGCGCGTGCAGTGATACCGGCTCGGCTTCGTGCCGCAGCACCGCCTCGACCTGGGCGACGGTGAGGTCGGCACCGGCGGCCAGTTCCTCGATGGTGGCCGTGCGCCCGAGCTGATGGGCCAGTTCGCGCCGCACCCGGATCACCCGGTGCAGGACATCGGCCACGTTCGAGGGCAGCCGGATCGTGCGCCCCTGATCGGTGAGCGCGCGACCGATCGACTGCCGGATCCAGTACGTCGCGTACGTGGAGAGCTTGAGCCCGCGCTCGTGGTCGAACTTCTCCACCGCCCGCATCAATCCGAGCGTGCCCTCCTGGATCAGATCGAGCAGCGACATCCCCGTGTTGGTCGGAAAGCGGCGCGCGATGGAGACGACCAGGCGCAGATTCGCCCGCACCATCTGATCTTTCGCGCGCAGGCCGTCGAGTTCGGTGCGGCGCAACAGTTCTCGTTGGGTATCGGTGAGTCCGGGACCGGCCGAGTCGATCTCGGCACGCGCCGCGGCGCCGGCGGCGATCCGCGCGCCGAGGGCGTATTCCTGTTCGGCGGTCAGTAGGGGAGTGCGGCCGATGGCGGTCAGGTAGTCGCGAATGGGGACGGCGGTGACGGTCAAGAGAACTCCCGTTCGATGTGCGGCCAGATGTGTGGGCCGGTGGGGCGAGGGCGCGCCCCACCGGTCGGGGTGACTACTTGCCGGGAATTCGGATCGGGCGGCGCACGGCCGTCGACCGGGTCTGCGCACCGCGAATAGCCGAGCCGGCTCCACGTCGCCGTTGCGCCGGGAAAGGCGCTTCGGTGCGGCGCGCGGCGCGGGACCGGCCGGGCAGGGGGCGGGGTTCCGGCGTGCTCATCATGTCGCGGACCGCGTCGTCGAGTGTGCTTCGCATGGTCGTGAATCGGGCCATATCGGCTGCTCCTTCATGGGTGGAACGGGTGCTGAGGGGCTGGGCGGCGATATCGGTTCCGTGCGGCATGCGCTGTCTCCTTCGATCGTGTCGCTCGCGGCGACGAACACAAACTTAGAACCAACCTAAAAATATGTCAAGAACAATTTTGGGTCGAGTTCAGATATGCTGATGCCATGACGCAACAGGGGCTTCGAGCCAGAAAGAAGCAGCAGACCAGGGAGCAGATCTCCGACCGGGCGACCGAGCTGTTCCTGGCGCGGGGATTCGACCGGGTGACCATCGCCGAGGTGGCGGCAGCCGCTGATGTCGCCAAGATGACCGTCACCAACTACTTCCCCCGGAAGGAAGACCTCGCCCTCGACTTGGGGGAGATCTACATCGACCAGCTCGCCGCGGTCGTGCGGGAACGTGCACCGGGTCAATCGGCGCTCGCCGCGCTGCGCCACGCCTACCTGACGGGGGTAGCGGCGCACAGCCAACTCATCGGCTTCAGCGGAGAGCCGTTCGCGCGAATGATCGCCGACAGCCCCGCGCTGACTGCGCGCGTGCGCGAGTTCCACGACGACCGCCAGGCGGCGTTGGCGACAACACTC
Organism: Nocardia sp. FBN12; assembly: GCF_050320175.1. Lineage (GTDB taxonomy): Bacteria > Actinomycetota > Actinomycetes > Mycobacteriales > Mycobacteriaceae > Nocardia. The sequence continues at coordinate 7,363,167 of NZ_CP190048.1, forward strand.
GCCGCGGAGACGGGCGCCGAGCCGGGCGATATCAGCGCGCGCGTCGCCGCTGCCCAACTCGCCGGCGTTCAGCGGGTGTTGTTCGACGAGGTCACCCGCCGCACTCTCGACGGTGAATCCAACGACGAGATCGCCGCCGCGGTACTCCGCGATGCCGAGATCGCCTTCGACGCACTCGAGCGGGGACTGGGCACCTACGCCGTGCGCTGAGATTGCTGCCGTGTCACTGGGGCCGGGTCACTGACCGGAAAGCCCATACTGGGCCAATGCCGGATGGTGTTGCTGTGGACAAGCCCGTCGAGCCGATGAGCAAGGCGAAGATCAACATTGTCTTCGCGACCGTGGTGCTCGGCATGCTCATGGCCGCACTCGACCAGACCATCGTGTCGGCGGCACTGCCCTCGATCGTGGCCGATCTCGGCAGCGCGGGGCACATGGCCTGGGTGGTGACCGCGTATCTGCTCGCCGAGGCCGTCGCGACCGTGCTCGCGGGCAAACTCGGTGACCTGTTCGGCCGCAAACTGCTGTTCCAGATCAGCGGCATCATCTTCATCGCGGGCTCGGCGCTGGCCGGTGTCGCGGGCGGCATGGTCATGCTGATCGTGGCGCGCGGGATCCAGGGTGTCGGCGCGGGCGGGTTGATGGTCACCTCGATGGCCTTGATCGCCGACACCATTCCGCTGCGCGAACGCGGCAAATACCAGGGCGCGCTCGGCGCGGTGTTCGGCGTGACCACTGTTGTCGGGCCCACCCTCGGCGGCCTGTTCACCGACCACGCGAGCTGGCGCTGGTGCTTCTACGTGAATGTGCCGATCGCGATCATCATGGTGGTGATGGCGGCGCGGACGCTGCCGCGGCTGCGCGCGGTCACCCGGCCGGTGATCGACTACCTCGGCATCGGCCTGATCGCGCTCGGTGTCTCGTCGCTGATCCTCGGGCTCGAGTTCGGCGGCAACGAATACCCGTGGGGCTCTTGGCAGATCATCGGTCTTTTCGTGCTCGCCGCGGTGCTGATCACCGGGTTCGTGCTGGTCGAGAACCGGGCCAAGGCGCCGATGCTGCCCATGCGGTTGTTCGGCAGCCGGGTGTTCACGGTGTCGTCGGTGCTCAGTTTCATCGTCGGTTTCGCGATGCTCGGTTCGATGACCTACCTGCCCGCCTATCTGCAGTATGTCGACGGCGCGACGGCCACGATCTCCGGCGTGCGAACCCTGCCGCTGGTGGTCGGCCTGTTCATCACCTCGATCTTCTCCGGGCAGGTCGTCGGCAAGACCGGGCAGTACCGGTACTTCCCGATCGTCGGCATGGCGGTGATGGCGATCGGCCTCGCCCTGATGTCGACGATGGGCCGCAGCACCAGTATCTGGCTGGAATCGCTGTACATGCTGATCCTGGGTGCCGGGCTCGGCCTTTCGATGCAGGTGCTCACGATCGTCGTGCAGAACACCGTGCCCTACGCCGATCTGGGCACCGCCACCTCGGGTGTCACCTTCTTCCGCACCCTCGGCAGTGCGTTCGGCACCGCGGTCTTCGGGACGCTGTACAACAACGAGAGCAAGCCCGCGCTGGCAGGCGCGTTGCAGCAGGTGCCCGGCGTCTCGCCCGAGGTGGTGGCGAATCCGAAGCTGCTGCGCGAACTTCCGCTCGAACAGTCGGCACCGATCATCGACGCCTACGCGAATTCGATCGACCACGTGTTCCGCTGGGTCGTTCCGGTGGCGCTGGCCGGTTTCGTCGTCGCCTGGTTACTGCCGCAGGTGCGCCTGCGTGACAGTGCCCGCCACGGCGCGGCCGATGTCGGCGAGGGCTTCTCGGTGCCCGATTCGGATGACCGGGTGGTGCAGCTGGAACGGGCGGTCGCCACGACGGTGCGCAAGGCCAGGGCGGAGAAGCCGCTCATCCCCGAACTCATCGCGGCCTCGGGCAGCACGCTCACGCCGGACAAGGCGTGGGCGCTGGGGCAGGTGTACCTCTATGGCAAGGAGGGCGTACCCGCCACCGTGTACGCCATCGCCTACCGGCACCGGCTGCCCGTGGAGGTGCTCTCGCCGGTCTTCCGTCAGGCTGCCGACGCGGGCCTGCTGCGGGGCGACGGCGGCACGCTCGCGCTGACCGAGGCCGGTAATGCCGAGGTCGACAAGCTGCGGGTCGGCTGGCGCCGCTGGCTCGGCGACCGCCTCGACGACTGGAATTCCGAGGACCCGGCCGATCGCGCACTGCTTGACGAGGCGCTGTCGAAGATCGCGGCCAAACTGCTGGATCAGGGCGCTGATAGCGGTGAGGTATCGAAAGTCTGACTTGCCGCCGATTACTCGTAGACGTATATTCGTAGACGAGTAAGGAGGTAGTCATGGCTACCAAGCGCGCAGTGAACAATCTGCTGGCGCTCGCCGTCCTCTCGGTGATCGTGCAACGCCCGATGCACCGCTACGAGATCGCCGCCACCCTGCGCGCCCACGGCAAAGACCGCGACATGGACATCAAGTGGGGCTCGCTCTACACCGTCGTGCAGAACATGGAGAAGGCCGGCTTCCTCGAGATCATCGGCAGTGAACGTGACGGTGCGCGCCCCGAGCGGGTGATCTACCGGATCACCGACGCGGGCCGCGCCGAGATGGCGGACTGGACCCGCGAACTGCTCGCCGCACCCGAGCCCGAACACCACCGCTTCACCGCGGGCCTGTCGATTCTGGCGGTGTTGCCGCCGGACGAGGTGATCGAGTTGCTCGGCGTGCGCGTCGCGGCGCTGGAGCGGACCATCGCGACGACGAGGGCGGAACTGGCCGCACTGGTCTTGCCCCGGCTGTTCCTTGTCGAAACCGAATACGGCCTGGCGATGCTGGAAGCCGAGGCTCGATGGGCGCGGTCCCTGCGTGACGAACTCGCCGCGGGCACCTTCGAAGGACTCGAGTCCTGGCGGCAGTGGCATGTCGACGGCATGCTCGCCGAACAGATTCCCGCACTCGGTGAGAGGGGGGACAACTAGCTCAGCGCCGAAGACCCCGGACCCGGTGGCGTGCGGCAACACCCCACCGGACCCGAGAAACCGTCCCGAAACCAGGCGCACCCGGCCACGAGGCTGGCTACCACAGGATAGCTGGGTGCCGTCGACATCAGATCTGGAGATCACCCATGTCCACCACCCGTTCCGCATTGATCATCGGCGGCGGCATCGCCGGACCCGTCGCCGCCACCGCCCTGCGCAAGGCAGGCATCGACGCCCACGTCTACGAGGCCTATTCCGGTCCATCCGAGGGCATCGGCTCCGGGCTCGCGCTCGCGCCCAACGGCATCGCCGCGCTCGACATCATCGGCGCCGGTGACGCGGTCCGCGAGATCGCGCTGCCGGTCGCGCAGATGCGGCTGCGCGTCGGCGGTCGCGAACACGTCATGCCGGTGCTGGCCGATCAGCCGCCGCTGCAGGCGGTCGACCGCGGCGAACTGCACCGCGTTCTGCACGATCACGCGGTCGCCGCGGGCGTGCCGTTCAGCTACGACAAGCGGCTGACGCGGGTCGACGAGCATTCCGACGGCGTCACCGCGCACTTCACCGACGGCTCCACCGCCACCGCCGATGTCCTCGTCGGCGCCGACGGAATCCGTTCCACCGTCCGACGTTCGATCGATCCGGCCGCGCCGGGACCCGGCTACACCGGCATGCTCGGTTTCGGTGCCATGGTCGACTGCGACCTCGACCTGCCCGACGACACGATGGTGTTCGCGTTCGGTGCGAAGGCCTACTACCTGTACTGGAAACTCGCCGACGGGCGCGCGATGTGGGGCGCGAATCTGCCGAGCAAGCAATATCTTTCGCTCACCGAAGCGCGTGCCGTCCCGGCGGAGCACTGGCTGAAAGTACTGCGCGAGACCTATGCCCCGGATTCTCCCGGCGCCGAATTCGCCCGTCGCACCACGGCCGCGAATCTCGAGATCGTCGGCGCGCTGCACATCATGCCGCCGGTACCACACTGGTATCGCGATCGCCTGGTGCTGGTGGGTGATTCGGTGCACGCACCGTCGAACAGCTCAGGACAGGGCGCGTCGCTGGCGATCGAGAGTGCCGTGCAGCTGGCGCGCTGCCTGCGCGATATCGCCTCGCCCACCCAGGCTTTCGCCACTTACGAGCGGCTGCGCCGGGCGCGTGTGGAGGGCATCGCCGCCCGCGCGGCGAGGATCAACCACAGCAAGACGCCGGGACCGGTCGCCCGCAAGGTCATGAACGCGATGATGCCGCTCATGGTCAAGACGGTGATGAGCCCGGAGAAGACCATGGGTGCCGAACGCCGCTACCGCATCGACTGGGATGCCCCGGTGCAGGACGAATCGGTCGGTACCGCAAGCTGACCCGGGCGGCTCTCGGTCGCGGGTCAGCGACCGGGAGCCACCCGGCGTGGCAAACCTACGGCCGCCGGTGACCATCCGAAGCGGTGATCGCGGCGGGGCGAGCGCACCACACCCGAGTGAAGACCGTCACGCACAGCACCAGCCACATGAGCCCGATGATCCAGCCCGCGAGCACATCGGTGGTCCAGTGCACGCCGAGGTAGATCCGCGACAGCCCGACGGCGATCGGAAACGCGACCGCAAGCACGGTCGCGGCCACCCGGACCCACTGCCGGGCGAGCTGCGGGATCAGGACGATCGCCACGATCCCGACAACCACCGTCGATCCGAGCGTGTGCCCTGACGGATAGGACAGACTCGGCTCGAAGACCAGCCGCGACGCCTCGGGTGGGCGGTGGCGCCCGACGAGCCGTTTGATCACCCACACCAGCACACCCGCTCCCAGCGACGTGATCGCGACCAGGGCGGCCACCGGCAGATTGCGCCGCAACACGAACCAGCCGACGGTGACCACCGCGAGAATCGTCATCGACAGCGTGGCGCCCAGGTCGGTGATCACCGTGGCGATGTCGGTGAGCGCTTCGCCGCGATGCGCGATCATCCAATCGAGCACGCGGGTATCCATCGTGGTGACGCCGCTGGTGACCTCCCAGGTGAGGGCGGTGATCAGCACCGCCGCGGTCGCGATCAGCGCCACCACGACCGGGGTCCGACGGCAGAACGAGGACCAGGCGAGAACAGGAGGCGAGGGTTGTCGATAGGCAGTCGGCATAGCTACCAGATTGCCAGCTCGCGCCTCAGGCCTCGAAGACGACCGTGTTCCCCGCGACGTCGCGGGTGCCCGCGTCCTTCTTGATCGCCTTCACCAGATCGGCGACGCAGTCCCAGGTGCGCGGCGGCTCGCACTCGATATTGCCGATCGTGTACCAGGTATCGGTGCCGCGATAGCGGACAAGGCCCTTGCCCGCGTCGTCGAGCATGACATCGAGCTCCCCGGACACCGTCCCTTCCTCTTCGGTCATGACGGCGCACTCGGCGGTGATCTCGATGGGCTCGCTTATTTGAACTCTCCTCGGCGTAGGCAGTCATCGACTGCGGTGCGCAACGCGGTGTGCTCGGCGGTATCAACGGTCAGTGCGTATTTTACCTTCACCTTGACGTAGTGCTCCACATAGGCACACCGGAAGTTGCCGGGCGGCAAGTAGTTCGCGGGATCCTGATCGCCCTTGGAACGGTTGGCCGACGGGTCGGCGGCGACCAGGTTCATCGAGTCGTTGGCGATGCGGCGGCGGGTGTCCTCGTCGCGGTCGGCGGCGCCGGATCGCCACGCTTCGGCAAGGGCCACAATGTGTTCGGCGTCGACCTTGGACGGGTCGGTGATGAATTTGTACGGGCCGAGCTGTCCGGTCTTCTTGTCGATGAAGCCGTAGTGGTCCTGCCAGCCGCCGCCGGCCGCCACTTTCAGGTCGCAGGTCTTGGCGTCGAGGGTGACCTTGCCGTTGGCGTCGCGCAGCATCATCACCTCGCGGCTGGTGCATTTCGCGTACTGGGCCAGGTCGCCGGTGAAGCCGTGCTCGGGCTTGTTGGTGTCCCAGTGCGGGAACTTCTCGCGGGTGTAGCCCGTCATCGGGCCTTCCTTGGCGACGACGAGCGTGGCGACCAGATCACCGACTTCCTTGCCGGACACCGTCGCCGCGCCCGCCGAACCCGGCCCCGGCGCGGTCGGACTCACCTTGTCCAGCAACGAGTTCGCGATGGTGACCACCACGGCCAGACACACCGCGGCGGCGAGCGCGAGCAGGGCTCGGCCAAGGGGAGAACCGCTGATCGAAGACCACTTCATGCCCGTACCACCCAGATGCTCCGTCGAAAAATGAACCGGCACAACCTAACGGCCGCACCGGGAGTCGTCAGTGATTGTCCGCTATGAGGTTCCGCACAGCACAGTTCTAACTGGTTGCGGCTCAATAGCGTTCATCTATCGACGGAGATGACCAGCGATGTCGCCGCGCAAACGCGCAGTGACTGAAATCACAATCGGTCAATCGGGCAGCGATCCCGATTCCGGCGGAATCCCGGTGTCGAGGAAGCGGATCAGCCGTGCGATGCGCGCGGCGTGGTCGACGCAACGCTGGAACTGACTGCCGAGCAACGCCATATCGATCGCGGCCTCGGTGCTCACGTCGGCCTCGGTGAGCGCGGTGCGCAATTGCTTGCACAGCGTCTCCATCGCTTCGATGTCGGTGCCGTCGTCGGAGACGAATCGTCCGGTCGCCACCGCCGCGCTCACCCGCGCCACACACTCGGCGGCCAGGGTGCCCATCGACACGAGTTCGGCGATCACCGGCGTGGGCGCGACGACCGCCGGATGGGCCCGATAGACGTACTGCCCAGCGGTTTCCGTGCGCCGGCCGATCCGCGACAGTTCACCGGCGACCTGAATCGCGGTCACCACATGACGCAGGTCGCGCGCGACCGGTGCCTGCAACGCGAGCAGTGCCATGGTGCGCGATTCGCAGGCCGCGAACATCAGCTGTAACTGCTCGTCGAGCGCGAACACCTCGTAGGTGGCGGCGAGGTCGGCGCCGGCCAGCGCCTGGGTGACCCGCTCGGTCGCGTCATGGGCGACGCGCGACATCAGGGTGAGATCGTTGGCCAAAGCGACGAGCTCGAGGGTGAACTGGGTCCGCACGCGCTGAATTGTTCCCCATCGAGGGGGTGCGAGTGAATCCATCGCCGAGATCCGTCCGGCGACGGATCCGGGTGTGCCCGGTCGTAGCTGGAAAGATGGGGGTCATGATTGCCGCGTTGACGACTAAATGGACCATGTACGTGCCCATCCTCGCCGCGCTCGTGCTCGTGCTCAGCTGGGGTCGTTCGGTACCGGGATTGATCGTCGCGCTGGTGAGTATCGCCCTCGTCGGTGCCGTGCTGGCCGCGGTCTATCACGCCGAGGTGGTGGCCCATCGGGTCGGCGAACCCTACGGTTCGCTGGTGCTCGCGGTGGCGGTCACCGTGATCGAGGTGGCGTTGATCGTCACGATGATGATCTCCGGTGGCGACAAGGCTGCCTCACTGGCGCGCGACACTGTATTCGCCGCGGTGATGATCACCTGCAACGGCATCTTCGGATTGGTCCTGCTCGTCGGCGCGCTGCGCAGGCGAGTGGCGGTGTTCAACGCGGAAGGCACCGGTGCGGCGCTGGCCACCGTCGCGACCCTGGCCACCCTGAGTCTGGTGCTGCCGACCTTCACCACCAGCGCGCACGGTCCTGAATTCTCGCCGGCGCAGCTCGCCTTCGCCGCCGTTGCCTCGCTGGCGCTCTACGGGCTGTTCGTGATGGTCCAGACGGTGCGTCACCCCGACGACTTCCTCCCGGTGGAGGACGGCGGCGCGGTCGACGACAGCGACACCCCCGGTCACGCGCCGTCCAACCGGGCCGCGCTGATCAGTCTCGGCATGCTGGTGCTGGCCCTGGTCTGCGTGGTCGGCCTGGCCAAGGTGGTCTCGCCTGCGCTCGAGTCGGCGATTGCCTCGGCCGGATTGCCGCCGTCGGCGGTGGGTGTGGTGATCGCGATGCTGGTGCTGCTGCCCGAGACCATCGCGGCGGTGAACTCGGCGCGCCGCAACCAGGTGCAGATCGGTTTGAACCTGGCGCTCGGTTCGGCGATGGCCAGCATCGGCCTGACCATTCCGGTGATCGCGATCGCGACCATCTGGCTCAGCGGTCCGCTGGTGCTCGGTCTCGGTGCGACGCAGATGGTGCTGCTCGCGCTGACCGTCGTGGTCGGCACGTTGACGATCGTTCCCGGCCGCGCGACCCTGCTGCACAGTGGCGTCCACCTGGCGTTGTTCGCGGCTTTTGTGTTCCTGGCCGCAAGTCCGTAGCTGAGGTGTTGCGGATCACATGGCAGGTAGATCTGTCATGGAAACCGCGGAAAAGCGACGAGGGTCACCCACTGGAAATTTTGTTGTGACGCAGAGTACCGGTTAGCTTGCTGGAGTTGGCACCGACGCCGAAGCCAGAGAGTGCGGTATGAAAATCACCAAGCCCCGTGCTTCACGAGCGGCCCGGAGGCATTCCTGATGTCTACCGATCTGCACTCCGCGAAGCCGGATTCCGCTACCCAGATCGTCCGCAAGAACTTCACCGACACCGTCGTGTCGTCGCTGCGGACCTTCGGGCGTGCGGTCGATCTCGCACAGCAATCGGTGGGCGGCTCGTTCTCCGACATCGCCCGCAGGCAGTTCCAGTGGCGCGAGACCCTCGTGCAGGCCTGGCGCCTGATCACGGTCACCGCCATTCCCGCGATCCTGATGGCCATCCCGTTCGGTGTGATCGTCTCGGTCCAGGTCGGCAACCTGATCCACAGCCTCGGCGCCGACTCCATGCTCGGCGCGACCGGCGGCCTCGGTGTGATCAAGCAGGGCGCGCCGATCGCCACCGGCTTCCTGCTCGGTGGCGCCGGTGCGGCGGCGATCGCGGCCGACCTCGGCGCGCGCACCATCCGCGAGGAGATCGACGCGCTCAACACCATGGGCATCAACCCGGTGCACCGGCTCGTCATCCCGCGCCTGGTCGCCATGCTGATCGTCGCCCCGATGCTCAATGTGCTGATCATCTTCGTCGGCGTGCTGGCCGGTTACGCGGTCGCCGTCGGCGGCCAGGGCGTGACGCCGGGTAGCTACTGGTCGACATTCGGTTCGTTCGCAACCGCCGGTGACGTGTGGGTCTCGCTGCTCAAAGCGCTGATCTTCGGGTTCCTGGTCGTGATCATCTCCTGCCAGCGCGGCCTGGAGGCCAAGGGCGGACCGCGCGGGGTAGCCGACGCGGTGAACGCGGCGGTGGTGCTCTCGGTCGTCTCGATCGCGATCGTGAACCTCCTCGCAAGCCAGATCAGTGCCATGTTCCTGCCGACGAAGTTGGCGTGATGGCTGCCTCCTCGTATATCCCCACCTCACTGCACTGGCTGCGCAAGCCCGCTCGGGTCGGCAAACGCATCGTCACCGCCGGTGAATCGCTCGGCTTCGTCGCGGTGTTCGTCTGGCAGGTGCTGTCCTCGGTGCCGCTGACGCTGCGCCGCTACCGGGACGAGACGCTGCGCGCGGTCACCGATATGACCTGGGGTCGCGGGTCGGTGATCGTCGGCGGCGGCACCGTCCCGATGATGATCGTGCTCGGTCTTGTCATGGGCGCCTCGGTGGGCGTCGAATCGTTCGCCTCGCTCGACATGCTCGGCATGGGCCCGGTCACCGGCGTGATCTCGGCCTACGCGACCACCCGTGAGCTGGCCCCGATCGCGGCGGCCATCGGCTTCGCCGCGCAGGCGGGGTGCCGGATCACCGCCGAGATCGGCGCGATGCGCATCTCCGAGGAGATCGACGCGATCGAGGCGCTCGGCCTGCGTTCGGTGCCCTACGTCGTCACCACCAGGGTGATCGCCGGCGCCATCGCCATCGTGCCGACCTTCCTGATCGCGCTGATCCTGGCGTACGGCGCCTGCCGAGGGTTGCTCACGATGGTCTACGGGCAGTCGGCCGGTGTCTACGACCACTACTTCTTCCAGTTCATCTCCGGCTTCGACATGATCGCCGCGGTGATCAAGGTGGCCGTGTTCGGCACGGTGGTGATCCTGGTGCACGCCTACTTCGGGTTCTTCGCCACCGGTGGTCCCGAGGGAGTCGGCATCGCCTCCGGTCGCGCGGTGCGCGCCAGCTCGGTAGCCATCATCGCCATCGACATGGTGCTCACGATCATGCTCTGGGGCTTCAATTCGGCGATCAGTTTTACGGGGTGAACTAGATGCCTAACTATGGAATGCCCGGCGTCGCGGCTGATCGGCGCACGTCGCGGCTGACCGGCGTGATCATCCTGTCGGTGATCGCGGCCATCGCACTCGCCTACGTCACCTACGCGAATCTGCGCGGCGAAGACGGACTGCGCATCGCCCTGCACACCGAGCATCTCGGTGACGGCATCAGCGCGGGTAGCCAGGTCCGCGTCGACGGCGTGACGGTCGGCGAGGTCGCCGAGGTGACCCCCGGCGAGCGCGGCACCCAGCAGATCGCGCTGCTGCTCGACTCGCGGCGACTGGTCGGCATCGACGACAGCCTCGCGATCGACTACGCCCCGACCAACCTGTTCGGCATCGCCGAGATCGAATTGCGCCGTGGCGCAGGCGGTTCGCCGCTGCGCGAGGGCGCGGTCCTCGACCTCACCGGTGCGAACGGCGACCGGGTCTACGACGCGACGATGAGCGCGATCCTGCGCAGCCTCTCGCAGGTCGGCATGACCGTGACCAGCCCGCAGATGGCGACCGTCATCTCCCAGCTGGCCGCGGACTTCAAGGCCTTCACCCCGCTGGTCCAGGCGCTGATCACGGTCTCCAAGACCCTCGCCGACAACCAGGACGTGCTGCCTTCGGAGCTGTTCGGCAAGCTCGGCCCCGCCTTCGACGGCGGCGGCGAGTTCGCGAGCGCCACCATGAAGGTGATCGACCAGCTCAGCGACATCAGGGTGACCCAGGTCGACAAGGAGCGCTATGACATCGGCGTCGGGGTGATCGGCGGCTCCATCCTGCCCGCCCTGACCACCACCGTGACCACCGCGGGCGGGCACTTGGCCGAGACCACCGACATGCTCGCGCCGATGCTGCTCGCGCTGGCGCAGATGTCACCGAACCCGCGCCAGACCGGTGCCGACCTCACCGCGCTGCTGCAGAACCTGCGCGGCGCCATGCCCGATGGCCCCAACGGTCCTGTCCTCAATCTCGACGTCGAGCTCAGGGGGGTTCCCGGTATCGCGGTGCCGCTGTTCGGAAAGGCCGGTGGGCGATGAAGATTCGCGCAACCGCACTGCGCCTGGGCGTCTTCAGCCTGGTGATGATCGCCATCCTCAGCATGGTGTTCACCCTGATCAAACGCCCGGTCGACGGCGACACCGTCGCCCACGACGCGATGTTCACCGACGCCAACGGTCTCAAGGTCGGCAACGACGTGCGGATGTTCGGCGTGCAGGTGGGCAAGATCGAGAAGATCAGCCTCGAAGGCGACAAGGCCAAGGTCGCGATCACGGTCAAGACCGACACCCCGATCTACGACAACTCCAAGCTGGCCATCCGCTACCAGAACCTCACCGGCCAGCGCTATATCGACCTGCAGCAGGCACCGAACCCGGGCAAGACCATCGCGGCGGGCGCGCGGATCGGCGCGAACATGACGGTCCCGTCCTTCGATGTGACGAGCCTGTTCAGCGGCCTCAAGCCGGTGCTCGCCACGCTGTCGCCGGAAGCGATCAACCAGTTCACCGCGAGCATGCTCGCCGTGATCGAGGGCGACGGCACAGGTCTGGGCCCCGCGCTCACCGCGATCGACCAGCTCGCGAGCTATGCCGATGACCGCCAGCAGGTGATCAGCACGCTGATCCACAACCTGTCCGGGCTGTCCGAGCGCCACGGCGGCAAGGTCGGGCACCTGGTGCCGCTGCTGGCCCGGCTCACCGACATCTTCGAGGCGATGCAGCGCAATATCGGCGGCGTCGCGCAGTTCGCGATGACCGCGCCCTCGGTGCTGGCGCCGGTGGACCGGCTGCTCGCCTCGCTCGGCCTGGTCGAGGGTGGCGGCGCCGATGTCGACGCGATGATCCGCGCGCTGTTCCCGAATCCACAGGAAGCCGTCGAGGTGTTCGGCAAGCTCCCCGGTCTGCTGGCCACGGTCGACGCCTCGCTCGCACGCGGTTTCGCCGACTTCACACCGCACTGCAGCAACGGCGCCGCCGAGGTGCCCGCGCCGCTGCAGGTGCTGATCGCCGGACAGAAGGTCACCGTATGCAACCGCTGAAAATGCTCACCGGGATGTTCGCCGGTGACCGCCCGATCCCCGATGAGGCGGGCAAACGCGCACGGGAACTGCGCATGGGCATCATCGGCCTGAGCCTGGTCGTGCTGTTCATCATCGCCGCCGGCGTGGTCTACGTGGTCCCGCTGGGCAAGGACACCTATACCGCCGAACTCAGCGAAGCGCAGTCGGTGCGCGAGGGTGACGACGTGCGCCTGGCCGGGATCTCGGTCGGCAGCGTCACCTCGCTCGAGCTGAAGCCCGACAAGGTGATCATGCGATTCACCGTGAAAAACGATGTCTTCGTGGGTGATCAGACGTCCCTGGACGTCCGCATGCTCACCGTGGTCGGCGGTCACTACGTGGCGCTCTACCCGGCAGGGTCGAAGCCGCTGGGCGAGAAGGCGATTCCCACGGACCGAATTCGCTTGCCCTACAGCCTGATCGAGACCTTCCAGGACGCGACCGCCCCGCTGGCCGCCGTCGACGGCGACACCGTGCGCAACAACCTGGCCGCCGCGAACTCCGCGATCGCGACCTCGCCGGAGTCGCTGCGCACCACGCTCGACACCGTCGGCAAGTACGTCGAGATGCTCGATCGGCAGCGTGCGCAGGTGTCGAAGTCGATCGCGGTCGTCGACGAGTACATCCTCATGTACGACGGCGCCAAGGCGGACCTGGGCAGGCTGATGGACAACGTCAACATGCTCGAAGACCTGCTGCTGAGCAAGAAGGCCGAAATGGCCGAAGCGGTTCGCCTGCTCACCTCGGTGGTGAATCGTCTCGCGGGACTCGCCCCGACCTGGGACTCCACCCTGAAACCGCAGGTGCAGGCGCTAGCCGACGCGCTGCCGCGGCTGGGGGAGCTCAGCGGCCAGCTCGAGCCCGTCATCGGCACCGTCGGTGCGCTGCAGACCAAGCTGTCGCAGCTGGCGACCCCCGAAGCCGGTGTGGTCGTCGACGAGTCGAGCGCCCGCGTGTGCGTACCGCTGCCCGGGAAGGCGTGCTGATGCTGAAACGACTACTCGGATCACAGGCGTTCATGTCGATCGCCGGTGTCGCGGTGCTCGTGGCGCTGGTGACCGGCGGTTACTTCATCGCCTTCGATCCGCTGAAGAAGACCGAATCCTATTGCGCGCTCATGCCCGACGCGATCGGCCTCTACCCGGGCAACCACGTCACCATGCGCGGCATGGACGTCGGCGAGGTGACCGCGGTGCGTAACGAGGGCGCCAAGGTCCGCGTCGAGTTCGCGGTCGACGCCGAATTCCCGGTCTACTCCGATGCTTCCGCGACCACGGTCGCGTATTCCGTTGCCGCAGACCGCAATTTGGCCGTGCTCACCACCGGCAAGACCGCGCCGCCGCTGGCGGGCGGCTGCATCACCAAAACGCTGACCCCCAAGAGCATCACCGAAACGCTCACGGCGCTGGCGAGCCTGTCCGACGAGCTCTCCGGCGGTACCGCGGGTCAGCCGAGTGCGCTGTCGGACGGCCTGTCGTCGCTGAACCGCGCGACCGAGGGCACCGGCCCGACAGTCAACGAACTCATCCACAAGCTCGGCTCGGCGATGAACAAGCCCGACGCCGACATCGGCCATCTCGCCAGCCTTTTCGACGCCTTCGCCTCGGTATCGAACCGGGTCGCCGCCAATTGGGGTGACCTGCAGACGATGCTGGTCCGGCTGGCCCCGCTGCTCAATATGGCCTCCGACGACCTGCTCGGCCCGGCCACCTCGCTGTTCGACGGTCTCGGCGAGTTGCTGCCGATGCTCAACGATGTCGCCGTCATCCTCGGTGACCCATTGATCGGTGCGCTCGACGACGTGGTCCCGCTGGTGAAGTTGTTGCGCGCCAACGTCGGATCGCTGAGCGAGATCGTGGCGAAGATGCCCGCGCTCGCCTCGGCCTTCCACACCGCGACGAATCCAGAGGGCGGCACCGCCATCACCTACGCGCCGCCGAAGGTCGCGTTGCCGAGCGGCGACGCCGACCAGGTGTGCACCGCGGTGAACGCGGTGCTCCCTGGGCAGTGCGCCGACCCGGCGCAGGGACTGGCCGATGTGAATCTCGTGCAGGTTGTGCTGGGAATGGCAGGTGCTCGATGAACACGCGAAAGATGTTGCGGCACAGTCTGATCGCCCTCGTGGTCGCGGCCGGTCTCGCGGTCGGCGGCTGTGGTTTCGACCCCGCCGAGGTACCGGTGCCCGGCTCCACCGTCAACGGGTCGACCTACCGCGTGCAGATCGAGTTCAGCAGCGCGCTTAACCTGCCCGCGAAGTCGAAGGTGATCGCCAACGGCGCCGAGATCGGCATCGTCGACGGTGTGCGGGTGGTCCAGCCCGCCGACGCGCCCGCGGGCCGCGGCGGTTACGTCATCGTCGAGGCCGACATCCTCGACACCGTGCAGTTGCCCACGAAGTCCATCGCCGAACTGCGCCAGGACACCATCCTCGGCGACATCCACCTCTCGCTCACCACCCCGAAGGACGGCTTCGGCGACCTGCTGCGCGACGGCGGCACGATCCCGATCGAACGCACGAAACCGCCTGTGCAACTGGAAGACACGATGGCCACCATGGCCCTGTTCGTGCAGGGCGGGGCGATCGGTCAGCTGCAGGAGATGCTCGGCCGGATCAACTCGGTGATGCCACAGGATCCGAGGGAAACCGCGCGGATCTCCGCGGTGATGGGCGCCGACGCCGCCGACCTGGCCGCCAATCTCGACCAGGTCGACCTGCTGGTCAACGGATTGAGCCGCAATGCGGCGATCCTGCACGACGACACCGAGGAAGCGCTGACCAGCATCCTCACCCCCGAAGCCGTGGCCTCGCTGACGGGCACCCAGGACTCGATCGCCAAGACGATGAAGATCTTCGACGCGCTCGGCCCGGTCGGTTCCTCGCTCACCTGGCTGGCCCCGATCGCGAGTTCCGGCGACGCCGCCGCGACCGCGTTCCTGCCGCTGGCCACCGGCGGTTCGGCGGACCTGCGCTCCTCGACCAATATGGCGCTGCTCACCGCCCTGTTGCGCGACAAGATCATTCCCTTCGTCGAGAACGGTCCGAAGGTGAACGTCACCGGCGTCGAAGTGTCCGAAGAAGACCAGGTAGCGCAGATCGTCACCGCGCTGCGGATGATCGGAATGGTGCGATGAAGATCGGTGCACTGGCCTCCCTCGGCGGCATCGCCGCCATCACCGTGCTCGGCGCGAGCTACCTGACTTTCGGCGTGGTGCGCGTCGACCCGTTCGCCGACTTCACCTCGGCTTCGCTCGAGATCGCGAATTCCGGTGGCCTCAGCGTCGGTTCGCCGATCCTGCTCACCGGCATCGAGATCGGCGAGGTCACCGGCGTCGACACCTCGGCGAGCGGCCGCGTGCAGGTCGGGTTCCGGTTCGCCGCCGATCACAAGGTGCCGATGAGCAGCGTCGTCACCATCGAACACCTGTCCTCGCTGGGTGAGCCGTACGTGCAGTTCGTGCCGCGCGACGCGGGCGGTCCCTATCTCGCCGACGGGCAGCGACTGTCCGGTGAGAACGTGCGCACCCCGATGTCGATCCCCGAGGTCGCGCGGCTGGTCACCAAGACCGTCGAGCAGCTCGATCCCGCGGTGGTCGGCACCCTGGTCGACACGCTCGGCACGGCGATGGTCGGCACCGAGAACGTGATCCCCGAGCTGGCCAGGGCCGGCGACCTGCTCGCCGCGGCGCTCATGAGTCGCGCGCCGGCGATCGGGGAGCTGCAGAACAACTTCGAGTACGTCTCCGGTGATATCGGCTGGGCCGGGCCCGCCACCTCGTCCGCCGCGCCGGCCTTCATCCGGTTGAGTCAGGTGATCGATCAGTTCGTCGAATCGGTCGGCCGGGCCACCGAGGGCGATCCACAGATGTATGTGCGCGACGGTGGTCTGGTGCCGTTGCTCGAGCAGCTCACCGCCAAGCTGAACGAGCTCGGCCCCGAGCTCTCGGCACTGCTGCCCGGGCTGCGCCCGCTCACCGAATCGGCGACCGCCGCCGCTCCGCAGCTCGATCTGAGCACGC
Source organism: Nocardia sp. FBN12 (assembly GCF_050320175.1). Classification (GTDB taxonomy): domain Bacteria; phylum Actinomycetota; class Actinomycetes; order Mycobacteriales; family Mycobacteriaceae; genus Nocardia. Next base: position 7,379,388 of record NZ_CP190048.1, read on the forward strand.
TGATTGCGCAGGCGTTGCACAACACCGACGCCGATGCGGTGAAGGTGCGGGTCGCGATCAAGTAAACATCTGGCAACCATCGGATGTAGGTATCTGCCCTGGCCAGTGGTTGTTCCGCCGAGCGGGGTGGTCTGCGAGCAACCGTGCGGTAGCGTGCTGGACGGGGGAGACCTGATCCGCGGCGAAGGCGGTGCGATGGCAGAGAGCAGCGAGGGTCCCCAAACGCGGGCCGGCAGCAGTACTCGGACGGTCGCGATCGCGGCGGTACTCGCCGCCTTGCTCGCGCTGGTGGTCGCGATCGGGTTGGTGCTGCGCGCCGACCAGGGTGACGACAAGCCGTCGGTGAACCCGATGGGAGCCGACAGCAACGGTCTCCCGGTCGCCGGCTCCGATCAGGAGGCCGCCGAGCAACAGGCCGCGAACTTCGCGCCACCGTGGCCGGCCAGGCGGATCGGCGGGAACTGTTCGGCAGGCGGTATCACCGCCCACTGGCGTGTCCACGACGACGGCAAATGGCAATGCACGGTAACCACCCCCGACGCCCTGCCCCCTGGCCCGGCGCCGCCACCCCCGCCGCCCCCCGGCCCCGAACCCGCTCCCGAACCAGCGCCCGTCGACGCGCCCGCGCCGCCGCCCGCCTTCGAGCCCCCGCCGCCACCGCCGCCACCGGTCTACGAGCCCCCGGCTTACGAGCCGCCGCCCCCACCCGAACCGCCCCCGGTCTTCGAACCCGAACCGGCCCCGGCGCCCCCGCCACCCCCGCCCCCACCTCCTGTCCTGCAACTCCCCTTCCCCCTCCCGCCGATCCTGCTCCCGCCTGCCGCCGCCGTCCGCCCCTGATCGGGCCGTCATCCGAGGCCGTGACCGGCGGCGGGTCGATCCTCGTCGGTCGTCGATGTCGGTGAGACTGGTCAGTTATGGACCAGTTGGTACTGACTCTGGTGATCCTGCTCGCAGCCGTGCTCGCCGAACCACTCGGCGCCCGCATCGGCCTCGCGCCGTCGATCTTGATGACGCTGTTCGGCTGCCTGCTCGCCCTGATCCCGGCGGTGCCGAGCCTGAACATCCCGCCCGAGCTGATCCTGCCGCTGGTCCTGCCCCCACTGCTCTACGCCGCCGCTCGCCGCACCTCGTGGCGGCAGTTCGCGGAGAGCTGGCAGATCATCGCGTTGCGCGCGGTCGGCCTGGTGATCGTCACCGCGATCGCGGTCGCGGCGGTGTTCCACGCCTGGAACCCGGCTACCGCCGTCGCCGCTGCCGTGGTGCTCGGCGCCCTGGTTGCGCCGCCCGACCCGGTGGCGGCCACCTCGATGGCGGGCCGCCTCGGCCTGCCACGCCGACTGATCGTCACCCTGGGCGGCGAAGGCCTGTTCAACGACGTCACCGCGATCGTGATCTACACCGTCGGCATCCAGGTGGTCATGACGGGCCTGTTCAGTCCATGGCACGCGCTCGGCGACTTCGCGATCGCCGCGGTCGTCGGCCTCGGGGTCGGCTTGGTGCTCGGATGGCTCGGCAGCAAGCTCACCAAATACCTCGACACGCCCACCACCCAGGTCGGCCTGAGTCTGCTGCTGCCCTTCGCCGCCTACGGCATCGCCGAACACTGGGAGGGCTCGGCCGTTCTCGCCGTACTGGTCTGCGCGCTGTATCTCACCGACGCGGTGACCGAGATCGGCGACCGGGGGTATCGCGTGGTCGCCGACTCGGTCTGGGACATCGCCGAAATGCTCATCACCGGTTTCGCGTTCGCCCTGATCGGCCTCGAATTGCGCGTGGTCATCGAGACCACCGGACACAACTGGCCCTCGCTGGCGGGGGTCAGCGCCGCGGTGATCGGGGTGGTCGTCGGATTGCGCCTGGTCTGGCTGATGGCCACCTGGGCGATCAGCAGCAAACTGCCCTACACCGACGAACCGTTCACCTGGCGCGAGGTGATCGTCACCTGGTGGGCCGGCATGCGCGGGGTGGCCACCGTGGCACTGGCACTGGCCGTGCCGTTGACCCTCGACACCGGCGCCGACTTCCCGGCCCGCGCGGAAATCCTGTTCATCGCGTTCGCGGTCGTGCTGTTCACCCTGCTCGTGCAGGGCCCGACACTGCCGCTGGTGGTCCGCCTCACCGGGGTACACGCCGACACCCGCCAGGAACGCGCCGTCGAACAAGCACTGTGGACCAGGGTCGTGAATGCCGAACTCGCCGAACTCAAAGCGATCGCCGCGCGCGACAACCTCCCCGAAGACATCTACGAGGATCTCAAGGCGGTGCTGCGCCGCCTGTCCGCCAAGGCCGACCCCGAAGCGGCGGGCGCCGACGCGAAGGCCACCCTCGACAGGGAACGCGAACTCGCCGCGCAGATGCGCGCGGTCCGCGCCGCCGTCACCGAAGCGGGCCGCCGCGAAGCCCAAGCCGCGCGCCGCGAACCCGGCATGCCCCCGGAAGTTGTCGACCGAGTCACCCGCCGCCTCGACCTCGGCCCGACGCACTGAGTTTCACGGCTGCGTTCGAGGTTTTTCGGTCGGCGCATACGCTCAGGTCAGCCGCTCGTCAGCGAGTCGGTGAGGGCGCCGATCGCGTAGGTGATCGCCATCGCCAGGGCGCCGCCGACCACCACGCGCAGCACCGCACGCCCTCGATTGCCGCCACCGAGGCGCGCGCTCACCGAGCCGGTGATCGCGAGGGCGACGAGCACGGCGGCGAACGTGACCGGCACCCGCCATTCGGTGGGCGGCAACACGATTGCCAGCAGCGGCAGTAGGGCGCCGCAGGTGAACGCGATCGCCGAGGAGATCGCGGCCGCCCACGGGTTGGTGAGCGAGCGCGGATCGATGCCGAGTTCGGCCTCGGCATGCGCGGTGAACGCGTCGTGGGCGGTGAGTTCGGCGGCCACCGCGCGCGCGGTGGCCGGGCTGAGACCCTTCTTCTCGTAGATCCCCGCCAACTCGGCCAGTTCGAAATCGGGTTCGTCGGCCAGCTCGCGCCGTTCCTTGGCCAGCAGCGCCTTCTCCGAATCCCGCTGCGTGCTCACCGACACGTATTCCCCCGCGGCCATCGAGATCGCACCCGCGACCAGTCCCGCGATACCGGCGGTGAGGATCGTCTGCGCGTTGTTCGTGGTCGCGGCGACACCGACCACCAGCCCCGCGGTGGACACGATGCCGTCGTTCGCACCGAGCACCCCCGCACGCAGCCAGTTCAACCGATCCGCAAGCCCTTCGGTATGCGGCTCGTGCGGATGCCCCGACCGAGGCGCACCTGCGGCTTCACTCGGACGACTGTTCTCGATAGGCGAGTCCGGCACCCACCCAGCCTAGTGCGGCCGACCGGCAGATCATCGGCGCACGTCGGCCACTCGCTCAGCTCCGTTGGGCCGCCGACGGGTCAGCGGCGGCAGCCAGTCCCGCGCGCAGGGTGTCGGCCAGGCGCACCGCGAGCGCGATCACGGTCAGCGTCGGGTTGACGTGCCCGTTCGTCGGGAACACCGAACTGCCCGCGATGTAGAGGTTGTCTACCCCGTGCACCCGGCAGTGCTGGTCCACGACCCCGTGCCGCGGATCGGCCGACATCCGCGTGGTGCCACTGGGATGCGCCCAGTCGGTGAGCGGTAGGGGATCGGTGCTGTCGGGCAGAGCCGCCGGAACCACCTGCGGTGCGGGCAATCCGAGCCGGGCGAACTCGCCGACGAGCAGCGCTGTCGCCCGCCGCACCGTGCGATCCTCCTGCGCACCGACCTTCCAATCCACCTGCGGCAACGGCATTCCCACCGGATCGGTCCGTCCGGAAAGCCGCACCCGGCTGTCCGCGTTCGGCGTCTGCTCCACCATCGCCCGCACCTCGACACCCGCGAGCCGGTGCGGCAACCCCACACCGTCGACCAGCCGACGTCGCACACCGTTGACCAGAAGTCCGGTGCCGGACAGCATGATTCGCATATCCGCCCATCGAGTTCGCCCGCGCAACAGTCGCTTCACCGAGTCCCACGGGTCGTCGTCGGCGATGACCTCCTGCAACCACAGCGCACAGTTCACCAGCGATTCGCGCCGCTGCAGCGCGGGCGACAACGCCATCCCGTGCAGAAAGGTGTGCCGCCCGCGCGCGCTCTTGACCACGTATTTCCCGAACCGGTCCAGCGCAGCCCCGGCCTGCGCGGGCGGCAGCGTCGCGACGACCCCGCAGCGATGATCCATCAGATACCGCCCGACCTGGTCGTACCGATTCCCGATCCCACCGGCGACGGTGCGCCGCGAGGCCAGCAGCAGCCGTGGCGTGGCGATCCCACCCCCGGCCAGCACGAACATCCGCGCCTCGACGGTGCGCACCCGCCCGCCCGCGCCGGTCACCTCGACCGAATTCACATGCGCGCCGGTGGTATCGGTGTCGATGTGGGTGACCGTCGCGTTCACCAGTACCCGCGCGGTCGGCGCGACGATGTCACGCACGTGCGGACCCCACCGCTTGCAGTCGAACCGGTTGGCCGGATCGCGGCTGATCTGCCAGAAGTAGGGACGCAACGAGCCGGTATCGAGCGCGTCGGGCGGTGCTTGCCGCCCGGCCAGCGGCCAGAACTCGCCCTCGGTGAAGCCGGTGCCGTGCCCGAGCCCGGCATGCGCGGCAGCGCGCTCGGCATACGGACGCAGTGCGCCCGCGTCGATCGGCCACCCGGACCGCGTGACCCAGGGCCGATTCGCGAAGTCGAGGTCGTCGAGCACACCGCAGCGCCCCGCCCAGCTGTGTGAGCTCCCGCCGAGCACCCGGTTACCCGCGATCCGATCTTGCTCCGCGCGCGGAGCGCCGACATTCTCGATCGCGGTGAAAGCTGTTTCATCCGAAGTGATCTCGTGACCACCGCTCTCCAGCACCAGTACCCGCAGCCCGGCGGCCGCGAGTTCGGTGGCCACTGTCAGGCCCGCGGGGCCCGACCCGATGACGCAGATCTGGGTGCGCAACGCGTCGTCACCGACAGTGCGCAGATCCTCCACAAGCATCGGCGTCCTCTCACCAGCGCGGTCCCCGAACCGCTGGTCTCACTCTAAGAGCCGGACCACCGCGTGTCAGTCGGTCTCACAATGCTGGTTGACGAAAGCCCTGATGTATCCGGCGGATTGGCGCACATACATCCACGACCAGAACTCCAGCCCCGAGTCCGAGGGGCTGGCGACCATGGTGATCTCGCCGTCGTAGCACTTCTCCACGATGTACCTGGCACGCGACACGTGCGGCGTGAACGTGACCACGATGATGTGTCGCCATCCGTAAATCTTTGCGCGCCGGACGATTTCGCGCGCTTCACCATCGGTGGTCCACGGATCCGGCACGAAACACGAGACGCGGAAGGCGAATCGGCCGCCGCAGTATTTGTCCATCACCGGATCGTCGGGCCCGGTGGACTGCGAGATCAGTACCTCCGGGGCCAGGCCGCGCTCGGCGAGCTCGATGCCGAGATCGAATCGTTCGTAGGCGGTGCCGCCGAGCACCACGATCACATCAGCGGGCCGCAACGGGTCGACTTGCGGGTGCACGAAGACCGGCCAGCCGGCGAATGCGGCAGCCAGCACGGTGACCAGTGCGCCGACGAGCAACCATCCCGCACGCCGAAAAATCGACACGGCACCGACGATACCCAAATCTCGACGATGGCCACCGGGCCGAGGATCGGCTCTTCTGCCACGGTCGCACGGCAGGCACACTGGAGCCCATGACCGACACCGCCGTTGCCCCTGAACACCTCGACGTCGTCATCGTCGGCGCCGGGTTGTCCGGTATCGGGGCCGCCTACCGGCTGCAGGAAGAGCACCCGCACCGCAGCTACGCCATCCTCGAGGCGCGCGCCGACCTCGGCGGCACCTGGGACCTGTTCCGCTACCCGGGCATCCGCTCGGATTCGGACATGTTCACCCTCGGCTACCCGTTCAAGCCGTGGCGCGCGGCCCGCTCCATCGCCGACGGCGCCGCGATCCTGGATTACATCCACGAGACCGCGCAGGAGAACGGCATCGACCGGCGCATCCGCTTCGGTTCCCGGGTGATCGGCGCGGACTGGTCATCGGCGCAGGCACACTGGCAGCTCACCATCGCCCACGAGGGCCCCGACGGCCCCGAACTGAGCAACCTGACCTGCGGTTTCCTCTACACCTGCGCCGGCTACTACGACTACCAGCAGCCGCACGCCCCCGACTTCCCCGGCCGCGACGACTTCGCGGGCACCGTCGTGCACCCGCAGTTCTGGCCCGCCGACCTCGACACCCGCGACAAGCGGATCGTCGTGATCGGCAGCGGCGCCACCGCCGTCACCCTGGTGCCCAATCTCGCGGCGGACGCCGCGCACGTCACCATGTTGCAGCGCAGCCCGACCTGGATCAGCCCCGTCCCCGGCCGCGACAAGCAGGCCGACAAGCTCCGCAAGCTGCTCCCCGCCGGTCTCGCCCACCGGCTGATCCGAACCAAGAACATCCTGTTCAACATCGGTTTCTACCAGTTCTGCCGCCGCCGCCCCGCCGCCGCACGCAAGCTGCTCACCGACCTCACCACCCGCATCCTCAAAGACGACAAGCTCGTCGCCGAACATTTCACCCCCGACTACGACCCGTGGGACCAGCGCCTGTGCGCCGCCCCCGACGCCGACTTCTTCAAGGCGATGAAAAAGGGCAAGGCCTCGGTGGTCACCGACCACATCGACGCCTTCGTCCCCGAGGGGATCCGCCTGGTCTCGGGGGAGACGCTGCCCGCCGACATCGTGGTCACCGCCACGGGCCTGCGCCTGCTGGCTTTCGGCGGCATCGCGCCCTCGGTCGACGGCACGCCCGTGCCTCTGGCTGATCAGTTCGTCTGGCAGGGCGCCATGCTCACCGGCCTGCCCAACTTCGCCATCTGCGTCGGCTACACCAACGCGTCATGGACGCTGCGCGCCGACCTCACCTCCCGCCTGGTCTGCAAAGTCCTCACCCACCTGGACCGCACCGGTAGCGCCGCAGTCGTCCCCGAACCTAGGGGCGCGCTCGCCGAACGCCCGCTGCTCGACCTGAACGCGGGCTATGTCCAGCGCTCGATCGCCGCGTTCCCCCGCCAGGGCGACCGGCATCCGTGGCGGGTCAGGCAGAACTACCTGCTCGACGCGCTGATCACCCTGCGCACCGACCTCGGCAAGACCCTGCGTCCGGTGCCGCGGCGGGTCAGGGAGTTCACCCGCAACGGGTGAGGCGCGCGGCTCGCCGGGTTCCTACCGTTGTCGTGTGCCGTGGTGGCACATGGCGTTGACCTGACGGAAGGCCCAGCGATGACACACACGAATCAGCACCCGGTGCGCGAAGGAATCGCGGCAGGCACCTCCATCGGCGCCGGCATCCTGCTTGCCGTGGTCGGTGTGCTGCAGATCTTCCAGGGGATCTCCGCGGTCGCCAACGACGATCTCATCGTCGTCGGCCCGGAGTACTCCTACCAGTTCGACCTCACCAGCTGGGGCTGGTGGCACATCGTCCTCGGCGCACTCGCGGTGATCATCGCGATCGGTCTGCTCGCGGGTCAGACCTGGGGCCGGGTGGCGGCGATGGTGATCGCGGCGCTCTCGATCATCGCCAACTTCCTGTGGCTGCCGTACTACCCGTGGTGGTCGATCCTGATCATCGCCGTCGACATCGTGGTGATCTGGGCGGTGGCCACTTGGCGCCCGGATAATTCCTGACCGAATCGACCAGACAGCGCCGCCTCGATCGCCGGGGCGGCGCTGTTCGTTTGCGCTGTGGTCACCGAGTTCAGTGGTCGAGCCCCGACGAGCCTGCATCGCTGTCGCCGAGGGCGTCGACCAGATGGCGTGAGAGCCGTTCGCCCAAGAACGCGAGCTCGGCCTTCTGCGGATCATCGAGTCCGTCCAGCACGAGCTTGCGCACCGCGACGAGATAGTCCGGCGTCGTCGCCACCACCTTGGCCAGCCCGCTCTCGGTGAGCACCGCGTCGATCCCACGCCCGGATACCGCCGCCTCGCGTCGCGCCCACCCCACCCGTTCCAGCTTCGAAACCACGTGGGAGAGCCGGGAAATGGACCCGTGTCCACGTGCCGCGAGCATGCTCAACCGCATCCGGCGCTCCGGCGCGTCATGGAGCAAGGCCATGACCCGGTACTCGAAATGGGTCACTCCGAACTCGCGCTGTAGTCGGGAATCGAGCGCACTCGGCACGCGCATCGAGAGGGTGACCACCGCGCTCCATGCGCGACGCTCGACCGAGTCGAGATCCTCCGGCACCTCGGCCTGCCTTCCACCCGCATGGTAACTATAAAATTGCTGAACGACGGCAAACTGTATCCCGCAGGGTGTGCCCTGTCTACGATTGTCGCGTCATGTCACCAGGTGGACGGCATATTGAAGATCGGCAAAGCGCTGGACGGCTGATCAGTTGCCAATCGATCGCCGGTCGACGCTGGTGATCGATCGCGATGAGCGTCGGGAGCGCGCGCGCCGAACTCTGGGTAGAGTGGGGCTCGTGACCTGGGGAAATGCCGGATTTTCCAGGCGATTTGACTTCGCGTTTGTCGACA